>NZ_JARIXO010000001.1:0-2094318 GCF_029269135.1 Pseudomonas sp. 1928-m
CTATATGCCACCCTGAATTTTGCGCATCAATAGTAACTTACGAATTATTCGACACCAGCAACATCCAGGATCAAAATATTAAAAAACACGCCAAGGGCGATATTGAGAAAAAAGTTTTCACTCTCACTAACACCAATAATGAGTGGCGCATTAAAACAGGCATGGGAAATCCATATATTCTTAGCGAGGTATACAACAAAAAAATTGCCATGCGAAGCGGCCTCTAACAATGCGCTCAAATCGCTCACTTCGTTCGCTGGGACGGGCTAAAGCCCGCCCCTTACCTTAATCGTTAGGCAACACACTAATCTATGAATCACTGAAATGAATTCACCTTTCATTAAAAATTCTATTTTTTGCGCAATAATTTTTGCACATATAGCCTTTAGCTTCCATTTCAACTGGCCTATAGCAAACATATACAAAAGCATTAAATACAAATATGATCAAGTATATGAGGGCACAGTAATCTCCACAAAGGTGCATGGTGGTACCCTCAGGAGCTGCTCAAGAATTAAAGTAAGTTACAGGTATGAAATAAATGAAATTCCATATTTTTCAAGTGATTTATGGAATAAGAGCACATGCAAGAACGAAGAGAGTAGTAGAGAATTTCTCTCACTGACTGAAAACCAAAAAGTAAGTGTCTACAGTAGCGAGAAAAATCCAGACCATTCGGTTTTGAAGGTCGTGACCCCTAGTATCTGGCAATGGTTTATACCTGTTTTTTTTACAGCTTTCACAACCTGGGTATTTCCGCCGGTTCTACCTAGATTTCGCAGGTCATAAAGTATTTATGCTTGAACGCCTAACTAGTGGTTCAAATCGTTCGCTTCGCTCACTAGGACGGGCTAAAGCCCGCCCCTTAACCAAACGTTAGACGCTGCACAGCCACCGCAGGGAGCCCTCATGTATTCGCATATATTTTTTGGTGTCACTGACTTTGAGCGTGCTTTAGTTTTCTATAACTCTTTAATGTCTTGCTTGGGCTTAGAAACTCGTTTTTGTGATCGAAATAGGCCTTGGGCCGGCTGGCATAGCGCTGGCGGCACTCAACCCCTCTTCCTTATAGGAAAACCATACAATGAAAAACCGCATAGTTGTGGCAACGGCAGCATGGTGGCTTTTCAAGCAAAAAACCGTGCAATAGTTGATGCCGCCCATAAAACAGCGCTAATCAATGGTGGTATTTGCGAGGGTAAACCAGGCTTGCGCCCTGAGTATCATGAAAATTATTACGGCGCATACTTCAGAGATCCTGATGGCAACAAAATCTGCATTGCTTGTCACACACCTGAAGGCGAAGTTAATGTCCTAGTAAGCAACGTCTAACAATGCGCTCAAAGCGCTCACTCCGTTCGCGGGGACCGGCGAAGCCGGCCCCTTAACCAAACGTAGCCTTGCTTGCCTCATTTTGGGAGTGACACTATAGTATCACTCCCGCATAGACTATGGGTGCCACCATGAAAGTTGAGCTCGTTACCAATCTCAAGCGCCAAGCCACGAAAATCCTCGCAGATCTGCATGTTTCAAAGGAGCCGGTACTGATCACCGAGCATGGCCAGCCATCTGCGTATCTCGTCGATGTACAGGATTACGAGTTTATGCAACGCCGACTGGCACTGCTTGAAGCGCTCTCGCGTGGAGAGCGCGCTGTACTTGAAGGGAGAACGTACACCCAAAGTGAGGCCATGGAGAAAATGAGCAAATGGCTGAAGTAATCTGGACGGAGCCCGCCCTCCAAGAGCTGGAAGCCATCGCTGAGTACATTGCCCTAGATAATCCCACAGCAGCAAATCAGTTAGTCAGCGCTGTTTTCGAAAAAACCAAACGTCTGGAAAGCTTTCCCCAATCAGGTCGAACTCCGCCAGAACTTCCAAACTCCGTTTATAGAGAGCTAGTGACACCACCCTGCCGGGTTCTTTATCGTGAAGACGGCAACCATGTTTTCATCCTCTTTGTTATGAGAGAAGAGCGGCAGCTTCGCGCTTATATGTTTGAGAATAGCTAACCGCTTTTTTCGCTCACTGGGACGAGCTAATGCCCGCCCCTCAGCTTAATCGCTATACCTGAAAGGAAACCCCATGAAACTTATACTTCTTGGAAATGCCGGCTCAGGAAAGAGCACACTTTCAAAAAAACTTATTGCTAGAGAGCCGGCAGCACGCTTATCACTTGATGAGGTTGCATTTCATAACGGCGCAGAGCGCCGCCCGCTCGAAGAAAGCATTGCTGATGTTGAAAAGTTTATACAGTCACATAATCACTGGATAATTGAAGGCTGTTATGCCGACATAATCGAGGCTGTCGTACATGAATGCGATGAGCTCATATTTCTGAACCCAGGAATAGATACCTGTATTGCCCACTGTCGCTCAAGGCCTTGGGAACCTGAGAAATTCAACTCCCGCCAAGAGCAAGATGAAAATCTAGACAATCTGATCGACTGGGTTAAATCATATGAAAGTCGAGTAGATGAGTACGGCCTTAGTCGACACAGGCGTCTGTATGATTCATATAGCGGAAAGAAGCGTGAACTGAAACACACCACGCAGTATGAAACGCTATAAAAAATATTTTGAACCGTTCACTCCGCTCACTGCAACTGGCCAGGCCCCTCTCCTCTGCAAGCGCTTTACTTTCAACTATTGCATAGCGCAACGGCCAACTCCCGCCACGCCGAACTGCTAAGGTCACGCATGGGCTCGTCTCATGTGGGCTAGCAGAGCCCAAGCCTTTGTGGGCTGCTGCACTGAATCCACAGGGTCAACACGTACGCTCAGGCCGCTTTGAGCGAGTAACCGCCACCGATTCAGTTGCAGAGCACCGAAATGTCCGCCAAACCCCAGCCCGAACCCCAGCAGAATCATCTGCTGGCAGCCTTGTCGCCCGAGGTGCAATCCCGGTTGTTCCCGCACCTGGAACTGGTGCCATTGCCGTTGCGCGCAGTGTTGTATGAATCCCGCCGGCCGATGCGTCACGTTTACTTCCCGACGGACTCCATCGTCTCGCTGCAGTACGTGATGGAGAACGGGGCGTCGACCGCCATCCTGGTGGTGGGCAATGAGGGGTTGCTCGGCATCAGCCTGCTGATGGGCGGGGAAAGCACGCCGAGCCGTTCGCTGGTGCAGAGCGCCGGCTACGCCTATCGGCTCCCCAGGCAGCGGGTGAAAGAGGAGTTCAACCGGCATGGCCAGCTGTTGATGCTGATGCTGCGTTATACCCAGGCGCTGATTACGCAGGTCTCGCAGACGGCGGTCTGCAACCGGCATCACTCGATCGACCAGCAGCTCTGCCGCTGGTTGCTGCTCTCCATGGATCGCCTGTCACACAACCACTTGACCATGACCCAGGAATTTATCGGCAATATGCTCGGCGTTCGCCGCGAGGGCGTCACCCAGGCCGCGTTGAAGTTGCAGCAACTCGGCGTGATTTCATATTCACGCGGCTTGATCAAAGTACTTGATCGGCCAAAACTGGAAGCGCTGACTTGCGAGTGCTATTCGGTGGTCAAAAAGGAAACAGACCTGCTACTTGATTACATACCGCAGCGCCAAATCATCACCGATACCGACGCCATTCCCACTGCAACGCTGCCCACGCTGTAGCACTGCGCTGATCACAGCCGCCAAGCGCCGGGGAAACGCAGCCTCTACCGCTTATTGGCATGCCATACGACTACCTATGAACCCAGAGATTCAGGCCAGATTTGATAGTTACCCTATAGCGGCTAAGCAGCAGCTTGAGCGGGTACGCGCGCTGATTCTGGCCATTGCCGCTGAGTACAAGCTGGGCGACGTCGAGGAGACGCTGAAGTGGGCCGAGGCCAGTTATTCAGTCAAGGGCGGTTCGCCGATTCGCATCGACTGGAAAGCCAAACAGCCGGATGCGATCAAGGTGTTCTTCCATTGCCAGACGCGCCTGGTGGCCACCTTCAGGGAAATCTACCGCGATGCGTTCGTCTATGAGGGCAACAGAGCTGTAGTGATCCCTCTGGATAGCGATATTGAGCAGGTGCCGCTCCGGCATTGCCTGCTGCTGGCGCTGCAGTATCAGAGCCTGAAACACTTGCCACTGCTGGGCGCATAGGCTGACTGGCCGCCTATCAACCGCCCAATTCCTCTTCAATAAATCCGAGACAAACATGGACGTCAGAAAATCCGCACGCTTATTGATCGTCGATGCCGATGGCCGGCTGCTGCTGTTTAACTACAAGGACGAGCATCAAGCCCCCTTTTGGGCGACCGCTGGCGGCGAGTTGAAGGCGGGTGAAGATTACCGGGCTGCAGCCGCCCGCGAGCTGTATGAGGAAACTGGGCTCAGGCTGGAAATCGGCGCGTTATTGAAAGAGCGCGATGAGGTTTACGCCGTAGCCCGTTCGGTGCCGGCCAGATGGCTTGAGCAGTACTTCCTGGTGGAGTGCCCGGCCAATACACCGGTGTTTGCCGCCGACTGGACGGAGGAAGAGCAGAGCACGATTCAGCAGTGGCAATGGTGGGCTCTGGCGCATCTGCAGCAAGCGCCGCCGTCACTCTTGAAACCCGAATGGCTACCCGAACTATTGCAGGCCGTACTACTTGCTCGTCAGCCCTAGCAGGCTGTTGAAAAACTACCTGCGTTGCCATTGCGGCGTTAAAAACAGGCCGGGACACGACGTCTCAAAATGCTCATTTACAACTCGTAAACTCCGCTTTTTCGCCTGCTTTTGCCTTGCACTGGCTGCCACGCCAACGTTTTCCAACGGCCTGCTAAACCCGCGCCGCGCAAGACTTCCCGCTGAAAACCCGGATAATGGCCGCCATTCGTTTAGCCCGTATTCTGGTAATCCCGCATGGAAATCAAGGTCAAGTTTCTCGACAACCTCCGACTTGAAGCCAAGTTCGATGACTTCACGGTGGTGGCTGACCAGCCCATCCGCTACAAGGGCGATGGCTCGGCGCCGGGGCCGTTCGATTACTTTCTGGCCTCTTCGGCGCTGTGTGCGGCGTACTTTGTGAAGCTGTATTGCGACACGCGCAGTATCCCCACTGACAACATCCGCCTGTCGCAGAACAACATCGTTGACCCGGAAAACCGCTACCAGCAGATCTTCAAGATTCAGGTCGAGTTGCCGGCGGATATCTCCGAGAAGGACCGCCTGGGCATTCTGCGCTCCATCGACCGCTGCACGGTGAAGAAGGTGGTGCAGGCCGGGCCGGAGTTCGTAATCGAGGAGGTGGAAAACCTCGATGCCGATGCCCAGGCGCTGCTGATGCCTGCACTGACTGCCGGCGAGGGCACGCGCATTCTCGGTAAGGACCTGCCGCTGGAGCAGACCATCGCCAATATGTCGGGGATTATGGCCAAGCTCGGCATGAAGATTGAGATCGCCTCGTGGCGCAATATCGTGCCCAACGTATGGTCGCTGCATATCCGCGATGCGCATTCGCCGATGTGTTTTACCAACGGCAAGGGCGCAACCAAGGAAGGCGCACTGGCCTCGGCGCTGGGCGAGTTTATCGAGCGGCTGAACTGCAACTTCTTCTACAACGATCAGTTCTGGGGCGAAGAGATCGCGGGGGCTGCGTTCGTGCATTACCCGGACGAGCGCTGGTTTAAACCGGGGCCCAAGGACGCGCTGCCGGCGGAGATTCTCGACGACTACTGCCTGGCGATTTACAACCCGGACGACGAGCTGCGCGGTTCGCACCTGTACGACACCAACTCCGGCAACACGCTGCGCGGCATCTGCTCGCTGCCCTTTGTGCGTCAGTCCGATGGCGAGGTGGTGTACTTCCCCTCCAACCTGATCGAGAACCTGTTCTTAAGCAACGGCATGAGCGCCGGCAACACCCTGGCCGAAGCCCAGGTGCAGTGCCTGTCGGAGATTTTCGAGCGCGCGGTCAAACGCGTAATCCTCGAAGGCGAGCTGTGCCTGCCTGATGTGCCGCAGGAGGTGCTGGCCAAGTACCCGGCCATTCTCGCCGGCATTCAGGGCTTGGAAGCTCAGGGCTTCCCGGTGCTGGTAAAAGATGCGTCCCTGGGCGGCGAATTCCCAGTGATGTGCGTAACCCTGATGAATCCACGCACTGGCGGCGTGTTCGCCTCGTTCGGCGCGCACCCAAGCTTTGACGTGGCGCTGGAGCGCAGCCTGACTGAGCTGCTGCAAGGCCGCAGCTTCGAGGGTTTGAATGACCTGCCGCCGCCAACCTTTGAAAGCCAGGCGCTGATGGAGCCAAACAACTTCGTCGAGCATTTCATCGATTCCAGCGGCGTGGTGTCGTGGCGCTTCTTCAGCGCCAAGGCCGATTACGAATTCGTCGAGTGGGACTTCTCTGGTCAGGGCGCAGACTCGAACGAGCAGGAGGCCGCAACCCTGTTCGGCATCCTCGAAGAGCTGGGCAAAGAAGCCTATATGGCGGTGTATGAGCACCTGGGCGCCACGGCCTGCCGCATCCTGGTGCCGGGTTACTCCGAAATTTATCCGGTCGAAGACCTGATCTGGGATAACACCAACAAGGCACTGCTGTTCCGCGCGGACATCCTCAACCTGCACAGCCTGAATGATCGCGGCTTGAAATCCCTGCTGCGCAACCTGGAAAACAGCGATGTCGACGATTACACCGATATCACCACGCTGATCGGCGTCGAGTTCGACGACAACACAGTGTGGGGCCAGCTGACGATTCTTGAGCTGAAGCTGCTGATCCACCTGGCGCTGAAGAAGTACGACGACGCCAAGGAGCTGACCGAGGCCTTTCTGCAGTACAACGACAACACTGTCGAGCGCGGCCTGTTCTATCAGGCGTTGAACGCAGCGTTGGAAGTGCAGTTGGACGATGAATTGGAGATGAGCGACTTCGAGCCAAACTTGCGCCGTATGTTTGGCAATGAGCGGATGGATGCGGTGCTGGGCTCGCTAGACGGCAGCGTGCGCTTCCACGGCCTGACGCCGACCAATATGCAGCTGGAGGGGCTGGACCGCCATCTGCGCTTGATTGAGAGCTACAAGAAGCTGCACGCGGCACGGGCCAAAGTGGCCGCTGTATCGGGTTGAGCGCAGAAGATACCCGCGAGTACGACTGCAACACTGAACGGCTATATCGCTATGTTTAAGCAGCCTCCGGCTCACTGAACCACCTACGCTGAACGCCACGCACACCAACCACAACACACGAGGGAACGTATGAACTTTGTACTAGGCAACTTCAAATGGCTGATGCTGGTGTCCGGCGTGCTCACCGCCAGCATGTTCTACGGCCTGTTCGCGCCGCAGGCTGCGCTTGAATCGATGTTTGGGGCGTCGTTTACCGGCCAGCTGGAGTCCATCGTGATTCGCAGCTGGTCAGCACTGGTTGGCCTGATGGGCGTGATCCTGATTTATGGCGCGCTGAACGAAAACCACCGAGCCTTCTGCGCCGCCATCGCGGCAACGAGCAAGGCGATTTTCGTCACCCTGGTGCTGATTTATGGCCAGGCGTTTCTGAGCAAGGCCGCTGCAGCGATCATCATGGATATCCTGGTGATCAGCGCCACGCTGATCTTCCTGCTGGCGCTACGGATCAAGCGCTAGAGCGCTTAGCGTCATGTAATCCTGAAATGTCTGAGCACTGTAGGGTGGATGACGCTGTTTTCATCCACCACGATTGTGCGGCTGGTGGATGGGTAAAGCGTCATCCACCCTACGCTCTGGCTTATGGCGCTGCGGCCAGCACCGCGCAGTTGCGGCCCTGGTGTTTGGCTTTGTAGAGCAGGCGGTCCACTGTTTCGAGAAAGGCCTGGGGCTGATCGAGCGGGCCGGGGGTCAGGGTGCCGACGCCGAGGCTTAAGGTCAGCAGGGGGCTGACCTGAGAGTGGGCGTGCTGGATGTTCTGCTCGCGAATCAGCTGGCGGCAGCGCTCGGCGACCTGGGCGGCGGCCTGGGCATCGGTTTCCGGCAGCAGCAGAACAAACTCTTCACCGCCATAGCGGGCCATCAGATCACGCGGGCGCACGGCTGCGCCGCTCAATGCCTGGCCGACACTTTTCAGACAATCGTCGCCCTGGATATGGCCGTAGTGGTCGTTGTATTCCTTGAAATAGTCGATATCCAGCAGGATCAGTGACAGTGGCTGACCGGTGCGCTGGGCGTTGCTCCACTCCACCTGCAGGCGGCTGTCGAACATGCGCCGGTTGGCCACGCCGGTGAGACCGTCGAGGTAGGACAGTTCTTCGAGCTGTTGCTGCAATTGCAGCAGCTGCTGCTCGGTCTGCTTGCGCTGGCTGATATCAAACATAAAGCCGATCAGCGACTCGACTTCGCCAGCCTCATTGCGCAGTACGTGCACCACATCGCGAATCCACACGTAGTCGCCATCGCGGGTCAGGGCGCGGTAGTCGGCTTCATGGTCGGTGCCGGCTTGGGACTGCGACACGCAGAAAGCCACGACGCTGTCGCGGTCTTCGGGGTGCATGCGCTCGGCCCAGTCGTTGGCGCTGACCCAGCTGGCCTGCGGCCAACCGAGCAGGGTTTCGATCTGCGGGCCGATATAGGCGAAGGTCATGCTGGCCCAGTCGATCTTCCAGGGGATGGCCTTGGTCGACTCCAGCAGGGTCTTGTACACCGCGCTATCGGTAATCATCGAGTTAGGCATGGCGAGCAATCCGGGCGAGGTATAGCGCAGGTTGTAACCAAGATCGGCAACCGACGCAACCGCAGGGCGGATGACTGGCCAGTACTGCCGCAGAATGCACAAGGGCCGCTAATGCGGCCCTTGTGGGTTACGCCGAGGTGCGATCAGGCATGCACCTGGGATGGGTCACGACGGCTGTCCGGGCCGTTCATCAGCGCGGCACCGGTGGTTTCATCCATGGCCTGCTGCAGGGCTTTCTTGCGCTTCTCTTCGGCGCGGTGGGCGAAGAACCACACCAGGAAGGTGGCGAAGGACACCGCCAACAGGATCAGACTAGCCACCGCGTTGATTTCCGGCTTCACGCCCAGACGCACGGCAGAGAAGACTTCCATCGGCAGAGTGGTCGAACCCGGCCCGGAAACGAAGCTGGCGAGTACCAGGTCGTCCAGCGACAGGGCGAAGGACATCATGCCGCCGGCTGCCAGCGAAGGCGCAATCATCGGAATGGTGATCAGGAAGAACACCTTCCACGGTTTGGCACCCAGGTCCATGGCCGCTTCTTCGATGGACAGGTCCAGCTCACGCAGCCGCGACGACACCACCACCGCCACATAGGCAGAACAGAAAGTGGTGTGGGCGATCCAGATGGTCAGCACACCACGCTCGGCAGGCCAGCCGATCAGCTGGGCCATGGCCACGAACAGCAGCAACAGCGACAGACCGGTGATCACCTCGGGCATTACCAGCGGCGCGGTGACCAGGCCACCGAACAGCGTGCGGCCCTTGAAGCGGGTAACGCGGGTCAGCACGAAGGCGGCCATGGTGCCCAGCGCTACGGCGGCAATCGCGGTGTAGCAGGCGATTTCCAGCGAGCGCATCACCGAGTTCATCAGCTGGGTGTTGTCGAGCAGGCCGACGTACCACTTCACCGACCAGCCACCCCACACCGTTACCAGCCGCGAGGCGTTGAACGAGTAGATGACCAGAATCAGCATCGGCAGGTAGATAAAGGTCAGGCCGGCCCACAGCATAAAGTTGGAGAAACTGAAACGCTTCATGGTCGACCCTCCATCTCTTTGGCCCGATTCTGGGTGGAAAGCCGGTTAAACAGAATGATGGAGGCTATGCCAGGGAACTGCTTCATGGCCGACCCTCCATTTCTTTAGCCTGGTTGCGGTTAAACAGAATGATGGGGACGATCAGGATCGCCAGCATCACCACAGCCAGAGCGGAGGCAACAGGCCAGTCGCGGTTGTTGAAGAACTCCTGCCACAGCACCTTGCCGATCATCAGAGTTTCCGGGCCGCCGAGCAGTTCTGGAATCACGAACTCACCCACCACCGGGATAAACACCAGCATGCAGCCGGCGATGATGCCGTTCTTGGCCAGCGGCACGGTGATTTTCCAGAAGCTGTTGTAGGTGCTCGAACCCAGGTCCGCGGCCGCTTCCAGCAGGCTCTGGTCGTGTTTAACCAGGTTGGCGAACAGCGGCAGGATCATAAAGGGCAGGTACGAATAGACGATACCGATGTACACCGCCAGGTTGGTGTTGAGGATCTGCAGCGGCTCGTTGATCAGCCCCAGCCACATGAGGAAGCCATTGAGCAGGCCATTGTTGCTGAGGATGCCCATCCAGGCATACACGCGGATCAGGATCGCCGTCCAGGTCGGCATCATGATCAGCAGCAACAGCACCATCTGCTTGTCCTTGTCGGCACGGGCGATGGCGTAGGCCATCGGGAAGCCGATAACCAGGCAGAGCAGCGTGCTGATCGTGGCCATCTTCAGCGAGCCCATATAGGCCGCCAGGTACAGCGCATCCTCACTGAGGAAGATGTAGTTGCCCAGGTTGAGCACCAGGGTGAATTTGTTTTCCACCCAGGTGTACACGTCGGTGTACGGCGGGATGGCCACGTCGGCTTCGGCGAAGCTGATCTTCAGAACGATGAAGAACGGCAACATAAAGAACAGGAACAACCAGAGGAACGGCACCCCGATAACCAGGTGCCGGCCCGTGGGCATGCGGCGGCTGATGCTTCGGATAATGTTCATGAGCGCAATGCCACCCCGCTATCGTCCTCCCACCAGACGAACACTTCATCGTCCCAGGTAGGCCGAGCGCCACGCCGTTCGGCGTTGGCAACGAAGGATTGCACCACCTTGCCGCTTGGCAGCAGCACGTGGAATACCGAGTGGCCGCCAAGGTAGGCGATGTCATGCACGGTGCCGCGCGACCAGTTGTGCTCGCAGGTTGGCTGCTCGGTGGTGACCAGCAGTTTTTCCGGGCGAATGGCGTAGGTGATGCTCTTGTCCTGCACCGAGGTGCTGACGCCGTGGCCGACGAAAATATTGCGTTCCAGGTCCGGGCTGGCGATCAGCGCATGGCCTTCCATGTCCTCGACCACCTGGCCTTCGAACAGGTTGACGTTGCCGATAAATTCGCAGACCAGGCGGCTGGTCGGGGTTTCGTAGATGTCCACTGGGCTGCCGATCTGGGCAATCCAGCCCAGGTGCATGATGGCGATGCGCTGGGCCATGGTCATGGCCTCTTCCTGGTCGTGGGTCACCATCACGCAGGTCACGCCGACGCGTTCGATGATCTCGACAAGCTCAAGCTGCATCTGCGAACGCAGCTTCTTGTCCAGAGCACCCATGGGTTCGTCGAGCAGCAGCAGTTTCGGCCGTTTGGCCAGCGAGCGAGCCAGGGCCACGCGCTGACGCTGACCACCGGAAAGCTGATGCGGCTTGCGCTTGGCGTACTGGGTCATGTGCACCAGCTTGAGCATTTCTTCGACGCGGGCGTCGATTTCGGCTTTCGGCAGTTTGTCTTGCTTGAGGCCGAAGGCGATGTTGTCAGCCACGCTCATGTGCGGGAACAGCGCGTAGGACTGGAACATCATGTTGATCGGCCGCTCGTAGGGCGGCAGGTCGGTGATGTCTTCACCGTCGAGCAGGATGCGCCCTTCGGTCGGACGCTCGAAGCCGGCGAGCATGCGCAGCAGGGTCGATTTACCCGAGCCGGAGCCGCCGAGCAGGGCGAAGATTTCACCCTTGTTGATGGTCAGCGAAACGTCTTCGACAGCAATCGTTTCGTCGAATTTCTTGGTCACGCGCTCGATCTTGACCAGCACCTCTTTCGGTTGCTGATCACCCTCGAGAACCTTTTTATAGGCACTGGAAGCAACTGCCATTACCAAAACTCCCGCAAAGAATGGGTCGTGGACCCGAATATAATCTGCCGCGCGTGGCGCAGCGGGCCGTACGGTCAGGCCAGGCCTGCCGTACGCTGTGTTGCAGTTTCCGCTTAGCGACCCGACTTGATCTTCGACCAGGCGCGCGTCATCGCACGCTGGATCGTCGGTGGCAGCTCAGCAGAGATGTAGAGTTTGTCCAACACGGCCTGCTCTGGATAAACCGAAGGGTCGTTACGCACCTCCTGGTCCATCAACTCACCCGCCTTGAGGTTAGGGTTGGCGTAACCGACATAGTCGCTGACCTTGGCAATCACCGCCGGGTCGAGCAGGTAGTTGATAAAGGCGTGCGCTTCCTTGACGTTCTTCGCATCGGCTGGAATGGCCATCAGGTCAAACCACAGGTTGGCGCCTTCCTCGGGGATGCTGTAGGCAATTTCGATGCCCTTGCCCGCTTCCTCGGCGCGAGCGGCCGCCTGGAATACGTCGCCGGAGTAGCCGAACGCCACACAGATGTCGCCGTTGGCCAGGTCGCCGATGTACTTCGAGGAGTGGAAGTAGGTGACGTAAGGACGCACGGCCATCAGCTTGGCCTCGGCCTTCTTGTAGTCTTCTGGATCGGTGCTGCGCGGGTCGAGGCCCAGGTAGTTGAGTACGGCAGGAAACATCTCATCGGGCGAGTCCATAAAGGCCACGCCGCAGGCGTTGAGCTTCTTCAGGTTCTCTGGCTCGAAGAGCGTGGCCCAGGAGTCGATTTCGTCGATCCCGAGCACTTCCTTGACCTTGGCCACGTTGTAGCCAATGCCGTTGGTGCCCCACAGGTACGGCACCGAATACAGGTTACCGGGGTCGTTGACATCCAGCTGCTTGAGCAAAGCCGGGTCAAGGTTTTCCCAGTTCGGCAGCAGGCTGCGGTCGAGCTTCTGGAACGCGCCCGCCTTGATCTGCTTGCCGAGGAAATGGTTGGACGGCACCACGATGTCGTAGCCGGAACGGCCCGCCAGCAGTTTGCCTTCCAGGGTTTCGTTGGAGTCGAACACGTCGTACATGGCTTTGATGCCAGTAGCCTTCTGGAAATCGGCCAGGGTGGTTTCGCCGATATAGTCAGACCAGTTGTAGACATTGACCACAGGCTCAGCGGCTTGCACGGCGCTGATGCTGACGGCGGCGGCCAGCAGGCCGGCCAGAAGTGGAGTACGACGCATAGGAGCTTCCTTATTGTTGTGGGTGAATGCGGCGGAGCAACCCGCCGCACACCATTAGGGCTATGGCATTACTTACCCGATTTGATCTTGGTCCAGCTGCGGTTCATCGCGCGCTGCGCGTTAGCTGGCAGATCCGGGAAGGTGTAGATCTTGGCCATGGTGGCCGCGTCCGGGTAGATGCCCGGATCGTTACGCAGTGCTTCGTCAACCAGCGGGGTGGCCGCGGCGTTGCCGTTAGGGAACTGCACGAAGTTGGTGATGTTGGCCATGACGTCTGGCTTCATCAGGTAGTTGAGGAACACGTGAGCGGCTTCGACGTTTTTCGCATCAGCTGGGATGGCCATCATGTCGAAGAAGCTGCCAGCACCTTCTTTCGGGATGCTGTAGGAGATGTTCACGCCGTTCTTGGCTTCTTCAGCACGGGACTTGGACTGATACAGGTCGCCCGAGTAGCCGATGGCCACGCAGATGTTGCCATTGGCCAGGTCGCCGATGTACTTGGAGCTGTGGAAGTAGGAGGTCGAGGAACGGATCGAGAGGAACAGTTCTTCGGCTTTCTTCAGCTCGCCGGCATCGGTGCTGTCGGGCTTGAAGCCCAGGTAGTTGAGCGCTGCCGGGATGATTTCGGTCGGCGAATCAAGGAAGGACACGCCGCAGTCTTTCAGCTTGGCGATGTTTTCCGGCTTGAACACCAGGTCCCAGGAATTGACCGGAGCGTCTTCGCCCAGTGCCGCCTTGACCTTGTCGACGTTGTAACCGATACCGATGGTGCCCCACATGTAGGGAATCGAGTACTGGCTACCCGGATCGCTTGGGTCGAGCGCCTTGAGCAGACCCTTGTCGAGGTTTTCCCAGTTTGGCAGCTTGGATTTGTCCAGCTTCTGGAACACACCGGCCTTGATCTGCTTGGCCAGGAACGGGTTGGACGGCACGACGATGTCATAACCGGAGCTGCCAGCCAGCAGCTTGGCTTCCAGGGTTTCGTTGCTGTCAAAGACGTCGTAGACGACCTTGATGCCGGTTTCCTTCTGGAAGTTGTCGAGGGTGTCTTCTGCGATGTAGTCGGACCAGTTGTAAACGTGCAGGACCTTGTTATCCGCGTGCGCGGCACTCACTACAGCCCCAGCAAGGGACAACGCGAGAAGGGTTTTGCCGAATGTGTTCATGCGTACAGCTCCTGTTGTTGTAGTCGTTTCCGGAAGATGCGCAGCCATCTGCAGCACCTTCCGGCGAGCCTGACCTACGCACTGGCGCAGTCTGGCAAGGTCACCCTCGGTTGACAACTTTCAGACGTAAGCATCTGAAACCAAAGATTATTAAACCTTAAACCAGCACCTCTGCAGCGGTCAGGTCGAGGCATTTACGGGCCTTTTCCAGCAGTTCGTCGATCTCCGCATGGCTAATTACCAGCGGCGGCGAAATGATCATGGTGTCGCCCACGGCGCGCATGATCAGACCGTTAGTAAAGCAGTGCTTGCGGCATACCATGCCCACGCTGACATCGGCGGCGAAACGCGTGCGGCTGGCCTTGTCCTGCACCAATTCAATGGCGCCCAACATGCCAACGCCGCGCACTTCACCGACCAGCGGGTGATCGGCCAGCTCACGTAGACGCTTTTGCAAATACGGTGCCGTTTCTGCCTTGACCCGCTCAACAATCTTTTCTTCGCGCAGGATGCGCAGGTTCTCCAGGGCCACCGCAGCGGCCACCGGATGCCCGGAATAGGTAAAGCCGTGGTTGAAGTCGCCGCCCTGGTTGAGCACCTCGACGATATCGTCGCGCACGATCAGCCCGCCCATCGGGATGTAGCCGCTGGTCAGGCCCTTGGCGATGGTCATCATGTGCGGGGTGTTGCCGAAGTAATCGCTGCCGAACCATTCGCCGGTACGGCCGAAACCGCAGATCACTTCATCGGCAATAAACAGAATGTCGTACTTGGCGAGGATTTCGCGGATGCGCGGCCAGTAGCTGTCCGGCGGGATGATCACCCCGCCTGCGCCCTGGATCGGCTCGGCAATAAAGGCGGCCACGTTCTCTTCGCCGACTTCAAGGATCTTCTGCTCCAGCTGGTCGGCGGCCCAGATACCGAACGCTTCGGGGCTCATATCGCCGCCCTCACCGAACCAGTACGGCTGCGGGATATGCACGATGCCGGGAATCGGCAGATCGCCCTGCTCGTGCATGTACTTCATGCCGCCCAGGCTAGCGCCGGCCACGGTGGAGCCGTGGTAGCCGTTGACCCGGCTGATGATGACCTTCTTGTTTGGCTGACCTTTGACCGCCCAGTAATGGCGCACCATGCGCAGCATGGTGTCGTTGCCTTCCGAGCCCGAACCGGTGAAAAACACATGGTTCATCCCTGTCGGGGCCAGCTCAGAAATCGCCTTGGCCAGCTCCAGCGCCGGCGGCGTGGCGGTCTGGAAGAACATGTTGTAGTAGGGCAGCTCTTGCATCTGTTTCGCGGCGGCGTCTGCCAGTTCCTTGCGACCATAGCCGATTGCCACACACCAGAGCCCGGCCATGGCATCGAGGATCTTGTTGCCCTCGCTGTCCCACAGGTACACGCCGTCGGCCTTGGTGATGATGCGCGGCCCATTTTCCGCCAGCTGTTTGAAATCGCTGAACGGCGCGAGGTGGTGATCACGGCTCATGGCCTGCCACTCGCGGGTTTTCGGGTTGGTCACTTGACTGTTCATAACAACACCTTGATTACACCGGCTACGTGTTGCCGCAGCCGCAGAAAATTCTTGGCAGTGGCTGGCGCAGGGATCACCCGCGCCAGCCGCCTGAGGATTACACCGACAGCAGCAGGAACTCACGCTCCCAAGAGCTGATGACCCGCTTGTAGTTCTCGTGCTCGGCGCGTTTTACCGCGACATAGCCGCGCATAAACTTGTCGCCCAGGTACTTCTCCGCTTCCTTACAGGCTTCCATGCGCTCCAGCGCGTGCTCGATGGTGATCGGCAGACGCAGGTTGCGGCGCTCGTAGCCACGGCCTTTGACCGGGACGCTTGGCTGCAGGCCATCGACCATGCCCATATAACCGCACAGCAGGGAGGCGGCGAGTACCAGGTAAGGGTTGGCGTCGGCACCGGCCAGGCGGTTTTCCACGCGGCGGTTCTGCGGCGTGGCTTCCGGTACGCGCAGGCCCACGGTGCGGTTCTCTTCGCCCCACTCGACGTTCACCGGCGCCGAGGTGTCCGGCAGGAAGCGGCGGAACGAGTTGACGTTCGGCGCGAACAGCGGCAACAGCTCGGGGATGTACTTCTGCAAGCCGCCGATGTGCTGCATAAACAGTTCGCTCATGCTGCCGTCGGCATTGGAGAACAGATTCTGCCCGGTCTTGATGTCCACCACGCTCTGGTGGATGTGCATCGCGCTGCCCGGCTGATCGGTGATCGGCTTGGCCATAAAGGTGGCGGCCACGTCGTGCTTGAGCGCCGCTTCACGCATGGTGCGCTTGAACACGGTGATCTGGTCGGCCAGGTGCAGGGCCTCGCCATGGCGGAAGTTGATTTCCATCTGCGCAGGGCCGTCTTCGTGGATCAGCGTGTCGAGGTCCAGGCCCTGGATTTCGCACCAGTCGTAGACGTCTTCAAACAGCGGATCGAATTCGTTGGCGGCATCGATGGAGAACGACTGACGGCCCACTTCCGGACGCCCGGAACGGCCCATCGGCGCGACCAGGGGGAAATCCGGGTCGCTGTTGCGCTTGGTCAGGTAGAACTCCATTTCCGGCGCGACGATTGGCTTCCAGCCCTTGTCAGCGTAGAGCTTGAGCACATTCTTGAGAATGTTGCGTGGCGACAGCTCGATCGGGTTGCCCTGCTTGTCGAAGGTGTCGTGGATCACCATCGCAGTCGGCTCAATGGCCCAAGGCACGAGGAACACGGCGTTCTCGTCCGGGCGGCAGAACATGTCGATGTCCGCCTCGTCGAGCAGGTCGTAATAGATGTCGTCCTCGACGTAGTCGCCGGTTACGGTCTGCAGCAGCACACTCTCGGGGAGGCGCATGCCTTTCTCGTCGAGGAACTTGTTGGTCGGCGAAATCTTGCCACGGGCAATGCCGGTAAGATCGCTGATCAGGCATTCAACTTCGGTGATTTTGCGTTCTTTCAGCCAGCTCGAAAGCTGGTCTAATTTGGTGCTCATAGAGACCTCAGGGTTGGTTAGAGCCGACCTATATATAGTCGGCTCAGCGTTGCCCCGCCGTCTTCCTGCAAGCCTCACCAAAGGCCTGGAAGATGGCGAGATAATTCGGGTTGGATCGTACCTGCCATTCAGGGTGCCATTGCACCCCCAATGCGAAGCTTTTGGCACCTTCGACGGAGAAGGCTTCGATCAACCCGTCAGGCGCCAGTGCTTCTACGCGAAGGCCCGGCGCCAGACGCTGAACGCCCTGGCCATGAATGGAATTGATAAGAAACTCGTCCGGCAAGCCGATGCCGGCGAGCAGCCCGCCCGGCTGCACATGCAGCGCGTGACGCAGGCCATATTGCTGATCCGCCGGCAGCCCTTCAGGCTCGCGGTGATCCATATAGCCTTCGACCTCCTGCACCTTCTGATGCAGAGTGCCGCCAAAAGCTACGTTCATCTCCTGAAAGCCACGGCAAATGCCGAGCACCGGGATACCGGCGGCAATTGCTGCTTTAATCAAGGGAAGGGTTGTACTGTCACGCGCCGGGTCATGGGCGGTGCCGGGTTCGCTGGCATCGCCAGCATAGTGGTGCGGTTCAACGTTGGATGGCGAGCCGGTAAACACCAGGCCATCGAGGTGCTGCAGCAGGTAAGCCTGATCAAGCTGCTCGCCCAGTGCGGGAATGATCACTGGCATACCGCCAACCACCTGAACGATGGCCTGCAAGTATTTATCGCCTGCGGTGTGGTAGATGTTGTGCCCGATCTGCTTGGTGCAGGCACTAACGCCGATAATCGGCTGGCGCGACATGAGACACCCGTTTTATTGCTGTTATGGGTTTCGACCGAGCTTAGCCTTGTTCATTTTTTTTCACAATAGTCATGTAAAAAATTGAACACACCCGACTGAGCACCCCGGCAGACAAGGCCTCCAGCAGGGCTGCATTGCCCTGTAATGCCCTAAAACTGGCCATCGAGCCCCCTTTTGGGGCAAAATGCGCCTCTCTTGACAGCATCTGGTGTTTAAGATTGACTCACACCCGTGCAGTTGCATGATTGATATTTTTAACAAAAAAGGTGTTGCATCATGTCGGTACCCCCGCGTGCCGTTCAGCTTAACGAAGCGAACGCGTTCCTTAAGAAACATCCTGAGGTCCTGTTCGTCGACCTTCTGATCGCAGATATGAATGGTGTGGTGCGCGGCAAGCGTATCGAGCGTGCGAGCCTGCATAAGGTTTACGAACGCGGCATTAATCTCCCGGCTTCTCTGTTCGCCCTGGATATCAACGGCTCGACGGTGGAAAGCACCGGCCTGGGTCTGGATATCGGCGACGCCGACCGGGTCTGCTTTCCCATCCCCAACACCCTGAGCAATGAGCCCTGGCAGAAGCGCCCAACCGCGCAACTGTTGATGACCATGCATGAAATGGAAGGCGAGCCGTTCTTCGCCGACCCACGGGAAGTGTTGCGCCAGGTGGTTGCGAAGTTCGACGAACTGGGCCTTACCATTTGCGCAGCCTTTGAAATCGAGTTCTACCTGATCGACCAGGCCAACGTGAACGGCCGTCCACAGCCGCCGCTGTCGCCACTGTCGGGCAAGCGCCCACAGTCGACCCAGGTGTACCTGATCGACGACCTCGACGAATATGCCGAGTGCCTGCAGGACATCCTCGAAGGCGCCAAGGAGCAGGGCATCCCTGCCGACGCCATCGTCAAGGAAAGCGCCCCGGCGCAGTTCGAGGTCAACCTGCACCACGTCGCCGACCCGATCAAGGCCTGCGACCACGCGCTGCTGCTCAAGCGCCTGATCAAGAACATCGCCTACGACCATGAGATGGACACCACCTTCATGGCCAAGCCCTACCCCAACCAGGCGGGTAACGGCTTGCACGTACACATCTCGATTCTCGACAAGCAGGGCAACAACATCTTCGCCTGCGACGACCCGGTACAGAATGACGCCCTGCGCCACGCCATCGGCGGTGTGCTGGAAACCATGCCGGCCTCGATGGCCTTCCTCTGCCCGAACGTCAACTCTTACCGTCGTTTCGGCGCGCAGTACTACGTGCCGAACTCGCCGTGCTGGGGCATCGACAACCGCACCGTCGCACTGCGCGTACCGAATGACACGGCCGATGCCGTGCGCATCGAACACCGCGTTGCCGGCGCCGATGCCAACCCCTATCTGCTGATGTCGGCCGTGCTGGCAGGCGTGCACCACGGCCTGACCAACAAAATCGAGCCAAGCGCACCGGTGGAAGGCAACTCCTACGAGCAGAACGAACAAAGCCTGCCGAACAACCTGCGCGATGCCCTGCGCGAGCTGGACGACAGTGAAGTGCTGGCGCGTTATATCGACCCGAAATACATCGATATCTTCGTCGCCTGTAAGGAAAGCGAGTTGGCCGAGTTTGAAAACTCGATCTCCGACCTCGAATACAACTGGTACTTGCACACGGTTTGATGCAACACCCAAACGCCGGCCTTTGAGCCGGCGTTTTCTATTTCACACGTTGCGTAGCACCTGCCCTTTTATTCACGCCTCGGCGCGATGACGGGCAACCTGCGCCGCGAATTCCTGCTGACGCGACATCAACCTATTCAGGAGATCTCCATGCCTCGCCTGCTTGCCTCACTGCTGCTTGCCCTGACGCCGCTGCTGGCCAGCGCCGAAGAGGTGATTCGCGTCTACAACTGGAACGATTACATCGCCCCGCAGGTGCTCAAGGATTTCGAGGCGCAAACCGGCATCCGCGTCGACTACCAGACCTACAGCACCGCCGAAGAACTCGAAGCCGTGCTGGCCAGCGGCGAGGCCATCGATGTCGCCGTGCCGTCGCATGACGCCCTGCCGGCGATGATCAAGAACGGCACCCTGCAGCCGCTGGATTTCAACCTGCTACCCAACCGCAAGCACCTCGACAAGCAGCTGCTCAGCACCCTGGTCGCCCTCGACCCGGCCAACCGCCATGCACTGCCCTACCTGTGGGGCGCCGTAGGCCTGGCGATCAACACACCACAGGCCGAAGCCGCCTTTGGCGGGCCGTTGCCCAATAGCTGGAGCCTGCTGTTCGATGCCGAGCAGAGTTCGCGCCTGGCCACTTGCGGCATCAGCGTGCTGGACGCTCCTGACGAGACCCTGACCCTGCTGCTCAACTACCAGGGCCGGAGCCTGGCGCGCAGCGCACCTAGCCGCATCGAACGCTCCAGCCAGGTGCTGCATGACCTGCGGCCGAACCTGCGCTACGTCGACAGCGAGCGTTATATCGACGACCTCAACCAGGGCAAGCTGTGCGTGGCCATGGCCTGGGTCGGTGATGCACTGGCCGCCGCCGATGCGGGTCAACCCGTGCGTTTTTTAGTGCCGGATGAAGGCTCGATCCTGTTTATCGACAATCTGGTAATCCCCAGCAGCGCCAAGCGCGTCGACCTGGCACACCGCTTTATCGACTACCTGATGCAGCCCAAGGTTGCCGCGCTGATCACTGCGGAAACCCTGTACCCCAGCGGCAACGCCGATTCCCGCGAGTTTCTCGACGAAGCCCTGCGCAACCAGCCAGACCTCTACCCGGACCGCGACACCAAACGCCGCCTGCACCCGCTGGAAACCCTGCCAGAAAAGCACAGCGCGACCCGCGATGCCGTATGGACGCGTTTTCGTGATGGCAGTTGAGTGATGTGGAAGGAGCCCGGATGTAATCCGGGCTAGCAACTGTAGGAGCCAGCTTGCTGGCGATCAGCGGATCAACAGCATCGCCAGCTAGGACTAGGCGCCCCTGACTCCTACAAAAAGCCTACAGCGCCGTGGCAGTTACTTGACCAGCTGACGCCAGGCCTTTAACGAACCGATGGTCAGCAACTGCGCCTTGCGCGCAGCCAGTACTTCCGGGTCGATGGGCTGATTGGCCAGTTCCGCCAGCTTGTTCAGTTCACCGTACAGACGGTCGACTTCCGCCACGTCCAGCACCTCGCGGGCCAGATGCAGCCAGACCAACAGGCGCTCGATGCGCGGCAGCTGTTCGGCCAAATCTTCCGGCTGCTGCTGATAACGACGCAGTTGCAGGGCCGCGCCTTCTTCGGCAATCAGCGTCGGCAGCCAGTTGCCCAGCGGCGCAGCGCCCTGGCGATTGCCACGGTTATTGCGCTCCGCAGTCCAGCTGCGGGCCAATAGCCAGCGCGACAGGTTCAGCGAGAACAACCCCCAGCGATTGCCCTGCAGTTCGGCGGCGAACAACGCCGGGGCGTTCTTGCGCAGGCTGTCATCGTCCTGCCCTGCCAGCACGCGCGGGCGCCACTCCAGCAGCAAGGCATCCAGCAATTCACGCAAGGCATGGCTGCTGGCACGCGGCGCGGCCTGACCAAGGCTGCTGAGCAGCGCACGCAGACCGATCAGTTGCTCCAGCCAGTCGACCAGCAAACGCCAGTGACCATTGAAGCGGTACTGCTCGGCCAGACGCTGGCTGCTGCCCAGCAGGTGCCAGGCCAGTGCCGCGACACTGTCATCCAGGCTGGTTTCCGCGCTCAGGCTCGGCGCCGGCAGGCTCAGGCTGTAGCTGCCGGCATCGAACAGGCGGTAACCGCGCTCGGCCTTGCTGATATCACAAGGCATCAGCGCCAGGTCGGCGGCCAACTCGGCGGCCAGTTCCAGCAGCGCCTCAGGCTCACCCTGACGCAGCTCCAGCTCCAGCTCGCAGATTTCTTCTTCGCCTTCGCCAGCAATCACCTTGCCCAGGTCCAGCGCGGCCTCGATTACCACGCGGGCCTTGCCGCGACCCCAGGCGATTTCCGCCTTCTCGCGGATAAAGTCGGTGGTGAAGATCGGCACCAGCTGCTTCTTGTCCAGGTCGGCCAGGGTCGCCGGCCAGCAGCTGTCATCGAGTTTTTTCAGGTCCAGCTTGGCCTTGGCCAGGTTCCAGTCCCACTCATTGCGCTCGGACAAACCGGCCACGCTTTGCCCACGGGTTTTCAGGGTCTGGATAAACTGCTCGCCATCACGGCGCACGCGCAGGGCCACCTTGGCGGCGGCCAGATCGCGCTCGGGGGTATCGAAGTACTGATTGAACAGTTCGCGCTGCTCCCAACCACTCTTGTTGCGTTTCTTCAGCAACGGGTGATCACGCAGGGCGGCCAGGGTTGCACGGCTAACCCGCAGTTTAATTTCGGTTTCTTTGTTCATGATGGTGGGGATCAACGCCTACTATGAAATTGTGACAGTCCGATTACCTGCGCTGGCGAGCCTGCGGACTGATCCGTATACTTGCCGCCTTCTTAACGCCGGGGTTCACCCTATGCCAGTCAATCCATTTGCCAGCCTGTTTGGCCGCTCACCGATTGGGCCGATGCAAAAACATTTTGCCAAAGCCCACGAGTGCGCAGCCAATCTGGTGCCCTTCTTCGAAGCCGTGATGGTGGAAGATTGGGCCAAGGTGGAACAGGTACAACAGGAAATGGCTAGCCTCGAACATGAGGCCGACAAGCTCAAGAAAAGCGTGCGCCTGCACCTGCCCAAGAGCCTGTTCCTGCCCGTACCGCGCTCGGATCTGCTTGAGCTGCTGAGTGTACAGGACAAAGTCGCCAACCGCGCCAAGGACATCGCTGGGCTGATGCTCGGCCGTGAAATGGCCATTCCGCAAGCTCTGCAGCCGCTAATGCGGGCCTTTGTGCAGCGTACCGTGGATGCCAGCACGCAAGCGCTGAAAGCCATGAACGAGCTCGACGAGCTGCTGGAAACCGGCTTTGGCGGCCGTGAAGCAGCGCTGGTCGAATCCATGGTCATGGAGCTGGAACAGATCGAACGCGACACCGACAAGATGCAAATCGAGGTCCGTCGTGCGCTGTTCAAACTGGAGAAGGACCTTCCCCCTGTCGATGTGATGTTCCTCTACAAGATCATCGAATGGATCGGCGACGTAGCCGATCGTGCCGAACGTGTCGGCAACCGACTGGAACAACTGCTGGCGCGCTAAGCGCCAGTGTCCTTTCTGGAATCTACGGATTAATTATTTATGTCTCTGATTGCGGACTACGGCCTCGTATTGCTGCTGCTTGCCTGTCTCTTCGGCTTTTTCATGGCCTGGGGCGTAGGCGCCAATGACGTGGCCAACGCCATGGGCACCTCGGTGGGCTCACGCGCACTGACCATCAAACAGGCGATCCTGATCGCCATGGTCTTCGAGTTTGCCGGCGCCTACCTGGCCGGTGGCCAAGTCACCGAAACCATCAAGAGCGGCATCGTCGATGCGTCGATGATCACCCCGGACCTGATGGTCCTGGGCATGATGTCGGCGCTGCTGGCAGCCGGCACCTGGCTGCTAGTAGCTTCTACCAAGGGCTGGCCGGTTTCCACCACCCACTCCATCGTCGGCGCGGTCATCGGCTTTGCGGCCGTCGGCGTGTCCATGGACGCGGTGCACTGGGGCGGCGTTGGCCCCATCGTGGCCAGCTGGGTAGTCTCCCCGGTGCTGTCCGGCATCGTCGCCTTCGGTCTGTTTGTCAGCGTACAGAAGCTGATCATCGACACCGACAACCCGTTCCAAAACGCCAAGCGCTTTGTACCGCTGTATATGTTTGCCACCGGTTTTATGGTCAGCGTCATGACCCTGACCAAGGGCCTCAAGCATATCGGCCTGAACCTCTCCAGCTCGGAAGGTTTCTTCCTTTCTCTGGGCGTCGGCGGCCTGATCATGCTGCTGGGTATCGTCCTGCTTAGCCGGATCAAGATCGACGTCGAAGCGGACAAGGATTTCCACTACGCCAGCGTGGAGAAGGTCTTCGCCGTGCTGATGATCTTCACCGCCTGCGCCATGGCCTTTGCCCACGGCTCCAACGACGTGGCCAACGCCGTCGGCCCACTGGCAGCGATTGTCGGAGTGATCCAGTCCGGCGGCGAAGCCGTCGGCGCCAAAGCCGCCCTGCCTGCCTGGGTGCTGCTGCTCGGCGCCGTGGGTATCGTCATCGGTCTGGCCACCTACGGCTACAAGGTGATCGCCACCATCGGCAAGGAAATCACCGAGCTGACCCCAAGCCGTGGTTTTGCCGCTGAACTGGCCACCGCCACCACTGTGGTTGGCGCTTCGGCCATCGGCCTGCCGGTGTCCACCACCCACACCCTGGTCGGTGCGGTACTCGGTGTCGGCCTGGCGCGCGGTATCGGCGCGCTGAACCTGGGCGTGATCGGCAAGATCTTTATGTCCTGGCTGATCACCCTGCCCGTGGGTGCTGCGCTGTCGATTTTCTTCTTCTATATCCTGCGCGGCGTTTTCCTCTAAACACCCGTAGCGGTTTTATCTGCGCAAGCGATGGCCCTATGATGGGCCTCGCTTGCGGAGATGACCGATGCCCCTGCCTTCCTTCAAAGAACAGTTCGCCGCCCTGATCGCCGCCCCGTCGGTGAGCTGCACTCAGGCGCATTGGGACCAGTCCAACCGCGCGGTGATCGAACTGCTGTCGAGCTGGCTCGGCGACCTCGGTTTCGCCTGCGATGTGCAGCAAGTCGCCCCCGGCAAATTCAACCTGCTCGCCAGCTATGGCAGCGGCCCAGGCGGCCTGGTGCTGGCAGGACACAGCGACACCGTGCCCTTTGACGCAGCGCTGTGGCAGACCGACCCGCTCAAGCTCAGCGAAGTCGATGGCCGCTGGGTGGGCCTCGGCAGTTGCGATATGAAGGGCTTTTTCGCCCTGATCATCGAAGCCGTACAACCCTTGCTGGAGCAGCGTTTCCAGCAGCCGCTGCTGATTCTCGCCACCTGCGATGAAGAAAGCTCGATGTCCGGCGCACGCGCCCTGGCGCAAGCCGGACGGCCGCTGGGCCGCGCGGCAGTGATTGGCGAGCCGACTGGCCTCAAGCCCATCCGCCTGCACAAGGGCATCATGATGGAGCGCATCGATATTCTCGGGCAAAGCGGCCATTCCTCCGACCCGAGCCTCGGCCACAGCGCCCTGGAAGCCATGCAGGACGTGATGTTTGAGCTGCGCGGCCTGCGTGCGCAGTGGCAGCGTGAGTACAACAATCCTCAATTCAGCGTGCCCAAACCGACCCTGAATTTTGGCTGCATCCATGGCGGCGACAACCCCAACCGCATCTGCGGCCAATGCTCGCTGGAATTCGACCTGCGCCCGTTGCCGGGCATGCAGCCGGAAACCCTGCGCGCAGCGATCCGCCAGAAGCTGCAGCCGCTGGCCGAGCAGCATCAGGTGCAGATCGATTACGCCCCTCTGTTCCCCAGCGTGCCGCCCTTCGAGCAGAACGCCGACAGTGAGCTGGTGCGCATTGCCGAACGTCTGACCGGGCATACGGCCGCCGCAGTGGCATTTGCCACCGAAGCGCCTTATCTTCAGCAGCTTGGCTGCGAAACCCTGGTGCTCGGCCCCGGCGATATCGACTGCGCCCACCAACCGGGGGAGTACCTGGAAATGTCACGTTTGCAGCCTACTGTGCGTCTGCTGCAACAGCTGATCCAGCATTACTGCCTACAAGCCAAACAACCTGAGTCATCCGGAGGAGAGAACGCGTGAAGCTGCCCCAACTGCGACGATAAAACCGCTGCTCTCGGCTGCCGCCTGGCGCAACTCTGCGCCGTTCCCATGCGTTCCGTCTTCGACACAGGTTCTTCAAACAATGCACGATCACGTCAACTGGCTCCGCCACGCTTCGCCCTATATCAATGCCCATCGTGACTGCACCTTTGTGGTGATGCTGCCGGGCGAGGGCGTTGCCCACCCGAATTTCGGCAATATCGTCCACGACCTGGTGCTGCTGCACAGCCTCGGCGTGCGCCTGGTGCTGGTGCATGGCTCGCGCCCGCAGATCGAGGCGCGCCTGGCCAGCAACGGCCTGACCCCGCGCTTTCACCGCGACCTGCGGATCACCGACAGCCCGACCCTGGAGTGCGTGATCGACGCCGTCGGCCAGCTGCGTATCGCCATCGAAGCGCGCCTGTCGATGGACATGGCGCGCTCGCCGATGCAGGGCTCGCGCCTGCGCATCACCAGCGGCAACTTTGTCACCGCGCGGCCGATTGGCGTGGTCGATGGCGTCGACTATCACCACACCGGCGAAGTGCGGCGCATCGACCGCAAGGGCATCAACCGTCAGCTGGATGAGCGCAGCATCGTGCTGCTGTCGCCGCTGGGTTATTCGCCCACCGGGGAGATTTTCAACCTAGCCTGCGAAGACGTCGCCACCCGCGCCGCCATCGACCTGGACGCCGACAAGCTACTGCTGTTCGGCGCCGAATGCGGCCTGCTCGACGAAGCCGGCAAGCTGGTGCGCGAACTGCGCCCACAACAGGTACCGGCGCACTTGCAGCGCCTGGGCAGCAGCTACCAGGGCGAACTGCTCGACGCCGCCGCCGAGGCCTGCAAGGCCGGGGTACGTCGCAGCCATATCGTCAGTTATGCGGAAGATGGGGCGCTGCTTAGCGAACTGTTCACTCGCACCGGCAACGGCACCCTGGTGGCCCAGGAGCAGTTCGAATCGCTGCGCGAAGCGACCATCGAGGATGTCGGCGGGCTGATGGAGCTGATCACCCCGCTGGAAGACCAGGGCATTCTGGTGCGCCGCTCGCGTGAGGTGCTGGAGCGCGAGATCGAGCAGTTCAGCATTGTTGAACGTGAAGGGCTGATCATCGCCTGCGCCGCGCTGTACCAGATTGCCGACTCGGATTTCGGTGAGCTGGCGTGCCTGGCGGTGAACCCGGCCTACCGGCATGGCGGCCGTGGTGATGAGCTGCTCGAACGCATCGAAGAACGCGCGCGCGCCCAAGGCCTGAAAACCCTATTCGTGCTCACCACGCGCACCGCCCACTGGTTCCGCGAACGCGGCTTTATGCCCAGCAGCGTCGACCGCCTGCCGGCCGCCCGCGCCTCGCTGTACAACTACCAGCGCAACTCGCAGGTGTTTGAAAAGGCGCTGTGAATCCAGCGGTACATAACCATTGTGCCAACCCACCCGTAGCCCGGATAAGCCCTAGCGCAATCCGGGAAACATAACGCCGCCAAAACCATGCCCCGGACTGCGCTGCGCTTGTCCGGGCTACTCCTCATCAGCGGGTGCTTTACTGGCTGCGTTTCGGTAGATGGGGCGGCAGATACAAACCCAGATAAGCATCAAACACGCGCATGCCTTCCTCGGCCATACGCGGGGTGATTTCGCCGTGCAGCTGCACCGAGCGCGCATACACCCTGTCGCCCAGCTCCATGGCCAGGGCGAATACATCGACATCATCCGGCAGTTGCGGCAGCGGGAAGTGGCGGTCGAACAACTGCTGCATTAGCTGGCCCAGCTCGATGTCGTGCTGCCTATCCGCCTGGGTCACTTCCGCCAGGCCATGCTGCGCCAGGATTAACTGCCGTGCGGCGGCATCAGCGGCATAGATCGCCAGCATGCGCTGCTCGACCAACTGCGACAGATCGCGCCAGTCACGCAGCTGCGTATGCTCAATCGGCTCCTGCAGGCAGGCGCGAAACGCACTGTGGATATCCGCCGTCAGCCCTTCCAGCAAAGCCGGCACGCTGGCGAAGAAGTGATAGACCGAAGACGGTGGAATCTGCGCGCGCTCAGCCACGCTGTAGATCGACAGACTGGCTACGCCTTGCTCGGCGAGCAATTCACGGGCAGCTGCCAGAATACCGGCAATGCGGCTTTGGCTACTGGCGCGGGGTTTGCGAGCAACAGGCGGACGTGACATGGCGAGACTCGGAGCAAGGAAATAGGGCGGATGACATTTCGCCGCCTACCCTACACCGAACCCGTAGCCCGGATAAAATCCGGGAAGGGTTTTACTGGCACTAAATGCTGCGGATTGCACCCGGGCTACCAGGAACGTAGGGTGGATGACGCTTTTTTCATCCACCAATGCACTGGTGGATGGGTGAAGCGTCATCCACCCTACAAGCCCGCGTTAACCACGCGCGCCGCGCACTCCTTCAGCCAGCGCCGCACACAGGCTCAGCACGCCATCCACCGCCTGCTCGTCGCTTGTTGCGTTGGCAATCTGGTCGATCAGCGCCGAGCCGACTACCACGCCTTCGGCCAGACGGGCGATAGTCGCGGCATGCTCCGGGGTGCGGATACCGAAGCCGATGCACAGCGGCAGATCGGTGTGGCGACGCAGACGGACAACCGCCTGCTCGACATGATCCAGGGTGGCCGAGCCAGCACCGGTCACACCGGCCACCGAGACGTAGTAGACGAAGCCGGAGCTGCCGTTAAGCACTTTGGGCAGACGCTTGTCGTCGGTGGTCGGGGTGGTCAGGCGGATAAAGTCCAGGCCCGCGACCTGCGCCGGGTCGCAGAGGTCGACGTTATGCTCTGGCGGCAGATCGACGACGATCAGGCCATCGACGCCAGAGGCCTTGGCCTCGGCAATAAAGCGCTCGACGCCGTACTTGTGGATCGGGTTGAAGTAACCCATCAGCACCAACGGCGTGGCCTGCTCACCTTCACGGAACTCACGGACCATCTGCAGGGTTTTCGCCAGGTCCTGACCGCCGTCCAGAGCGCGAATGTTCGCCAATTGGATCGCCGGGCCATCGGCCATCGGATCGGTAAACGGCATGCCCAGCTCGATCACATCGGCGCCAGCCGCCGGCAGGCCCTTGAGGATGGCCAGGGAGGCGTCATAGTTCGGGTCGCCAGCGGTGACGAAGGTCACCAGGGCGGCGCGGTTCTGCTGTTTCAGTTCGGCAAAGCGGGTTTGCAGGCGGCTCATCAGTGTTTCTCCTGCGAAGTGTTTTCCATGTGGTGCATAACGGTCTGCATATCCTTGTCGCCACGGCCGGACAGGTTGATCACCATCAGGTGCTCCTTGGGCAGGGTTGGCGCGCGCTTAAAGGCTTCGGCCAGGGCATGGGCACTTTCCAGGGCTGGGATAATGCCCTCCTGACGGCAGCAGGTGTGGAAGGCGGCCAGGGCTTCGTCGTCGGTTACCGAGGTGTATTCAACCCGGCCAACGTCGTGCAACCAGGCGTGCTCAGGGCCGATGCCGGGGTAATCCAGGCCGGCGGAAATCGAGTGGGCGTCGATGATCTGGCCGTCGTCGTTCTGCAGCAGGAAGGTGCGGTTGCCGTGCAGCACGCCCGGTACACCGCCGTTGAGGCTGGCGGCGTGCTTGCCGGTTTCGATGCCGTAGCCGGCCGCTTCAACGCCGACGATTTGCACATCCTTGTCATCAAGGAAGGGGTGGAACAGGCCGATGGCGTTGGAGCCGCCGCCGATGCAGGCCACCAGGCTGTCGGGCAGACGGCCTTCCTGGGCGAGGATCTGCTCGCGGGTTTCCTTGCCGATCACCGCCTGGAAGTCGCGCACCATCGCCGGGTACGGGTGCGGACCGGCCACGGTGCCGATCATGTAGAAGGTGTTGTGCACGTTGGTCACCCAGTCGCGCAGCGCTTCGTTCATCGCATCCTTGAGCGTGCCGGTGCCGGCGACCACCGGAATTACGGTGGCGCCCAGCAGCTTCATGCGGAACACGTTGGCCTGCTGGCGATCGATGTCGGTGGTGCCCATAAAGATCACGCATTCCATGCCGAAACGCGCCGCAACAGTGGCTGTAGCCACGCCATGCATGCCGGCACCGGTCTCGGCGATGATGCGTTTCTTGCCCATGCGCTTGGCCAGCAGGGCCTGGCCGATGCAGTTGTTGATCTTGTGCGCACCGGTGTGGTTGAGCTCTTCACGCTTGAAGTAGATCTTCGCGCCGCCGCACATCTCGGTCAGGCGCTCGGCGAAATACAGCGGGCTCGGCCGGCCGACGAAATCGCGCTGAAAGTAGGCCAGTTCTTTCTGGAACTCGGGGTCGAGCTTGGCCTTCTCGTACTCGTCGGCCAGGTCGTGGATCAGCGGCATCAGGGTTTCGGCAACATATTGGCCACCGAACGAGCCGAACAGGCCGTTGGCGTCAGGGCCAGTGCGCAAGGAAGTCATGGCGTTCTCCACAGCAAGATAAAAAGGGTAGGAGCGGGCCATGCCCGCGAATCGCGCCCATGGGGCGCTCCTACAGCAATGAGCACAGGATAAAGCTGTGGCACGCCCGGCAAAAGCGATAAGATCGCCGCAACCTGTCAGGAAAAATCACAGATGAGCCAGGACCTTCCACCGCTTAACGCTCTGCGCGCCTTCGAAGCGGCCGCGCGGCTGAACAGCATCAGCCAGGCCGCCAATGAACTGCACGTCACCCATGGCGCGGTCAGTCGGCAGGTGCGTGCCCTGGAGGAACACCTGGGTGTGGCGCTGTTCAGCAAGGAAGGTCGCGGCCTTAAACTCACAGATTCGGGCATTCGCTTGCGCGATGTCAGCGCCGATCTATTCAGCCGCCTGCGCAGCACCTGCGCCGAGCTGCAACAGGGCAAGGCCGATGCGCCCTTCGTTCTGGCCTGTCCGGGTAGCCTGCTGGCACGCTGGTTTATCCCGCGCCTGGACCGGCTCAACCGCGAGCTGCCGGAACTGCGCCTGCAGTTGTCCGCCAGCGAAGGCGAGCTGGACCCGCGCCGCAGCGGCGTGGACGCCACCCTGTGGTTCGCCGAACCGCCCTGGCCGGCGGATATGCAGGTCTATGAATTAACTGTGGAGCGCATCGGCCCGGTGCTTAGCCCGCGTTATGCGCAGTTCGCCGAATTGCATCAGGCCCCTGCCGCCGCGCTGCTCGGTGAACCCTTGCTGCATACCAGCTCGCGCCCGCAGGCCTGGCCCAGTTGGGCCAGCAGCAATGCCTTGGATGCCAGCGCGCTAAAGCTCGGCCAGGGCTTTGAGCATCTGTATTACCTGCTGGAAGCCGCTGCCGCTGGCCTGGGTGTGGCCATTGCACCGCAACAACTGGTGGCCGACGATCTGGCCGCCGGTCGCCTGGTCGCGCCCTGGGGCTTTGTCGAAACCTCGGCTCGCCTGGCCCTGTGGGTGCCGGCACGCCGCCTGGACAAGCGCGCCGAGCAATTGGCCAAGTGGCTGCACCACGAGCTGGAAGGCTAAGCGACTGAGCGGGCAGAACTGCGGCGACTCAACTAGCGTTGAATCATCAACCTGTGGAGAACGCCCATGTCTGATCATCACACCTACAAGAAAATCGAAATCGTCGGCTCCTCGAAAGTCAGCATCGAAGATGCCATCGAAAATGCCCTGGCCGAATGCGCCAAGTCGGTACGCAACCTCGACTGGTTCGAGGTGGTGGAAACCCGCGGGCATATCGTTGATGGCAAGGTCGGCCATTATCAGGTCACCCTGAAAATCGGTTTCCGCCTGAGCAGTAGCTGACCCACACCACGGGCCGTCGCTTGCGCACGGCCCGGTTATCGCCGCTGGACCACCTGCCCCTTGGAATCTGCAGAACAAGCCCCACTATCTAACTCAGGTATTGGCGCTTTGTTGCGCCCGAACAAGCGGATAACCAACAGGTAGGCTCGATGAGCGCACTCGCACAGAGCAAGTTTTCCACCCTCGATCTCGCCCCGGTGCGTGACGACGGCAACGCCGCCCAGGCCCTGCATAACTCCCTGGCGCTGGCGCAGCATGTCGAGCGCCTGGGGTTTGAGCGCTTCTGGGTGGCCGAACACCACAATATGGATGGCATCGCCAGCTCGGCCACCGCCGTGCTGCTGGGTTATCTGGCCGCCGGTACGTCGAAGATTCGCCTGGGCTCTGGCGGAGTGATGCTGCCCAACCATGCGCCGCTGGTGATTGCCGAGCAGTTCGGCACCCTGGCCACGCTCTATCCCGGCCGTATCGAGCTGGGTCTGGGCCGCGCACCGGGTGCCGATCACTTCACCGCCCAGGCGCTGCGCCGCGACCGGATTGGCAACGCCGATGACTTCCCCGCAGATGTCGAAGAACTGCAACGCTACCTCGGCCCGCGCACGCCGGATCAGCGGGTGATCGCCATGCCTGGCACTGACACCAATGTGCCGATCTGGCTGCTCGGCTCCAGCCTGTTCAGCGCCCAACTGGCGGGCGAAAAGGGCCTGCCCTACGCCTTCGCCTCACACTTCGCGCCGCGCTATATGCATGAAGCGATTCGCGTCTACCGCAATCACTTCAAGCCCTCGGCAGTGCTCGACAAACCCTACGTGATGCTCGGCGTACCACTGATTGCCGCCGACAGCGATGAACAGGCCGACTACCTGGCCACCTCGGCCTACCAGCGCATCCTCGCGCTGATTCGCGGCCAGAGCCTGGTGCAGAAACCGCCCGTTACCAGCATGCAGGGCCTGTGGTTGCCGCATGAGAAAGAGGCGGTGAGCAGCTTCCTCGGCATGGCGATGATCGGCGGCCCGGACAAAGTCCGCGCGCGTCTGGAGCTGTTGCTGGAACAGACCGGCGCCGATGAGCTGATCTTCACCTGCGACCTGTATGACTTTGCCGACCGTCTGCATGCGTTCGAGCTGGTCACGCAACTGCGTTAACCGACTGCCGGGACTTATTTTTCGAACTTGTGCCGCCCCAGCCTGCTCTCAACCTTGTAACCCACGCACTGGAGTACTCGGATGAAGAAGACAGCCTCAGCTCATTGGCAGGGTGGCATCAAGGACGGCAAAGGTACGATCTCGACCCAGAGCGGCGCCCTGGCAAACGCGCCCTATGGTTTCAATACCCGCTTCGAAGGGCAGCCGGGCACCAACCCGGAAGAACTGCTCGGCGCCGCCCACGCCGGTTGTTTCTCCATGGCCCTGTCCAAGGAACTTGGCGAAGCCGGGATGACTGCCGAGAGCATTGAAACCAGCGCCGAAGTGACTCTCGATAAACAAGATGGCGGCTTTGCCATCACCGCCGTGCACCTGACGCTCAAGGCACGCATCCCCGGCGCCGACCGTGCGGCCTTCGAGAAGGCCGTGGCAATTGCCAAGAACGGCTGCCCGGTGTCCAAGGTGCTGAACGCCGAGATCACCCTGGAAGCGGTGCTCGATAGCAGCCTCTAATTCAGAACCTGCTCACGATCTAGCGAGCTAGAGCACTGCAAGGCGCTACGTTAGTAACAGCCTCCGGCTGGTCAAAACAGGCGAGGAAGCGGACTGGGCTCGCACACGAGTGTACTGTTGTACATGAGCATTACTCGTTTCACTCGCCCCTTCGGGGGCGCGCTGAAGCGCGTTAGCCGTAAGCGGCTTCCGAGCCTGTTTTTAACGCAGCAGGGCCGACGCGCAGCAGATCGTGGGCAGGTTCTTAGAAGGTGCCGCAGCGCAGTACCTTACCCCGCGCCAGCACATTGCGCTGCTCATCGTAGAGCCAGGCCTGCGCCTTCATTAGCAAGGGCCTGGCTTCCAGCCGGTAGCGCTGGCCGGCGACAAAGTTGTCATGCCGCACGCGAATTTCGCAGGTCACCTGGCGGGGCTCATAGGCGCCATCCAGGCCACCGCCGCTGTTCACTTCAAACTGAAAGCTTGCCAGCAACTCATGGGCCCCGGCGGGCACCTGAAAGTAGCGGCCATCGCTCAAACGCTGACCATCGAGCCGATCCGCCATCAGCAGCGTGCCGCCGCTACTGCGCAGCTCAACCCAAGCCTGGTTTGGGTCAGGCGCTGGTACGGGTGATGCGCAGGCACTGAGCACCAGCACAGCACCCAGCAAAGCCAGAGAACGCATGGGAACCTCCACAAATCACAACAACCCTTAGCCTACGCCGATCCCGTGCTGGAGGCAGCAGCGCTGATGCGCTAGCGTGGCAGCCTGTTTACTCACGGGGACTGATCCATGTTCGACGCCCTGCTCTGGCGCTGGGTTCCACTGGCCGCTGCGCTGCTGCTGAGCGGTTGCAGCACCCTGGACTACTACAGCCATCTGGCTGGCGGGCATCTGCAACTGCTGCAGGCGCGCGAGCCGATTGCCGAGCTGCTGGAGAACCCGGCGGCCGACCCTGAACTCAAGCAGCGCCTGGCCCTGGCTCAGCAGGCACGGGATTTCGCCAGCGCCCAGCTGGCCCTGCCCGACAACGGCAGCTACCGCCTGTATGCCAATATTCAGCGGCCCTTTGTGGTGTGGAATGTGTTCGCCACCCCGGAGTTTTCCCTGTCGCCTGAGCTGCACTGCTTTCCGATTGCGGGCTGCGTGGCTTATCGCGGCTTCTACAGCCAAGATCGGGCGCGGGGCGCTGCGGCACTGCTCAAGCAGCAAAGCCTGGATACCTATCTGGGCGGCGTCGAGGCCTATTCCACCCTCGGCTGGTTCGATGACCCGATTCTCAACACCATGCTGCGCTGGAGTGACGAGCGCCTGGTGGCGGTGATCTTCCACGAACTGGCGCACCAGCAGCTGTATGTGGCGGACGACACCGCGTTCAATGAGTCTTTCGCCAGCTTTGTCGAACGCGAAGGCCTGCGCCAATGGCGCGCCAAGCAGGGCCTGCAGCCCAACGACCCGCAAGGCGAACAGCAGCGTGAGCAATTTATTGCCCTGGTGCTGGCCAGCCGGGCGCGGCTGCAGCAGCTCTACGCCAGCGACCTGCCGCCCACGCAGATGCGCAGTCGCAAGCAGGCCGAGATCGCCCGCCTGCGCGCCGAATACCATGCGCTAAGCGCGCGCGAGTGGGGCGACAACGGACGTTACGACGACTGGATCAACGCGCCGATAAACAACGCCAAGCTGCTGCCGTTTGGCCTCTATGATCAATGGGTGTCGGCCTTCGCCGCGCTATTCGAGCAGGTTGAGCGCGACTGGCCACGCTTCTATCAGCGTGTCGCCGCCTTGGGCAAACTGCCCGAGGTAGAACGGCATCAGGCACTGGCCGACTTATCTTCAGGCTCTTAGAACTTACGTACCTAAAAACCACTCCAACCCCTGTAGTTTCTGTTCACGCAAAAGGAGCGATGCAATGAACAAATTCACCCTGGCCGTGCTGCTTGGTCTACTTAGCACCAGCGTATTGGCCGCACCCAAGCCCTGCGAAGAGCTGCGCGCGGAGATTGAAGTGAAAATCCAGGCCGCCGGCGTTGCCAGCTACACCCTGGAAATCGTGCCCAACGCAGAAGCCCAGGATCCCAATATGGTGGTCGGCAGCTGCGACGGCGGCACCAAGAAGATCATCTATCAGAAAAATGGCTGACTCGCGGATGGGTGACGTCTGCGGCTAACCCATACGGTCTGTAAAAGACCGGAATGCAGCCCGGATAAGCGCAGCATCATCCGGGGTGCCGTGATCCCGGATTGCGCCAAGGCTTATCCGGGCTACAGGGGGTTCGTAAAAGCGCTGGGAACGCCGCCCATCACCGATTTAGCCCACAAACGCCTGGTGCAACTCGGCCAGGCTGTGGAAGTGATAGGTCGGCGCCTCGGCCTGCAACTCAGCAAAGCTGCCAAAGCCATAACCCACCGCTGCCGCATCCAGGCCATTGCGCCTGGCGCCGATCAGGTCGTGCTTGCGATCACCGATCATCAGCGTCGCCTCTGGCGCAAGCTGTTCCTTTTCCAGCAGATGAGCGATCAGCTCGACCTTGTCGGTGCGCGTGCCATCCAGCTCGCTGCCGTAGATCACCTTGAAGTGCCGGGCAAAGCCGAAATACCGGGCAATCTGCTCGGCAAACACCGTCGGCTTGCTGGTGGCGATATACAGCGTGCGCTGCTGGTTCTGCAGCAGCTGCAACAGCTCACCCACACCGTCGAACAGCTGATTCTCATACAGCCCCACTTCACGAAAACGCTCGCGATAATGATTCACCGCCTGCCAGGCCGTGGCCTCGTCGAACTGGTAGGTCTGCATAAAACACTGCAAAAGCGGCGGGCCGATAAAGTGCTCAAGCGCCTGCAGGTCAGGCTCATCAATGCCCAATTTGGCCAGCGCATGCTGCACCGAACGGGTAATCCCCTCACGCGGGTCGGTGAGGGTGCCATCGAGGTCAAACAGGATGGTCGAGTAATGCAAAGCCGCTTGAGTCATCAGCTGCCGTAACCTTCCATCAGGTGCTGATCCTTCAGCCGTACATAGTTGTCGGCGCTGTAACGGAAGTAGCTACGCTCCTTCTCGCTCAGCTCGCGAGCTTGTTTGGCCGGGCTGCCGACGTACAGATAGCCACTTTGCAGATGGCTACCCGGCGGCACCAGGCTGCCGGCGCCAAGCATCACTTCGTCATCGATCACCACGCCATCCATGATGATGCTGCCCATGCCGATCAGTACCCGGTTGCCAATGTTGCAGCCGTGCAGGGTGACGTTATGGCCGATGGTCACATCGTCGCCGATATTCAGCGGGTAGCCGCGCGGGTTGAAGGGCCCGGCGTGGGTAATGTGCAGCACGCTGCCATCCTGAATGCTGCTGCGCTCGCCAATGCGGATGCTGTGCATGTCGCCACGGATCACCACCAGCGGCCAGACCGAGCTGTCCGCGCCGATTTCCACATCGCCGAGCACCACGGCTGAGGCATCGACAAAGGCCCGTGAACCGAGCAATGGGGTGAACTGTTGGTAAGTACGAATCGCCACGATAGAAACCTCTTAGGCTGCGTCTGGCCTTGATTGTAATTAAGATGGCACCCATGTTCAGGATATGCGCGCTGTTTTGTCGATGGCGGTATCCACTCAAGCCTGCCCCTGGGAGCCTTTTGCGCCCGCCGGGGTCACAGCTGCAAACCCATTTCGTTACAGGTGACCTGTCGTGACTGCCAACAATCCACTGCTGCAAGCCTTCGATCTGCCGTCCTATGCCGCCATCCGTCCGGAGCATGTCGAGCCGGCGGTGGACAGCATTCTTGCCGACAACCGCGCGGCCATGAGCCGGCTACTGGAGCAACAGTCTGGCACACCGAGCTGGGATGGCCTGGTGCTCGCGCTGGATGAGCTGGGCGCACGCCTGGGTCAGGCCTGGAGCCCGGTCAGCCACCTGAATGCCGTGTGTAACAGCCCCGAGCTGCGCGCCGCCTACGAGGCCTGCCTGCCGAAGCTGTCCGAGTACTGGACCGAAATCGGCCAGAATCAGCCGCTGTTCCAGGCCTATCAGGCGCTGGCCGAAAGTCCCGCAGCCGCAGGTTTCGACGTGGCGCAGAAGACCATTCTCGAACACGCCCTGCGCGACTTCCGCCTGTCCGGCATCGACCTGCCAGCCGAGCAGCAGAAGCGCTACGGCGAAATCCAGATGAAGCTCTCCGAGCTGGCCAGCAAGTTCTCCAACCAATTGCTCGATGCCACCCAGGCCTGGACCAAGCACGTCACCGACGAGGCCGCGCTGGATGGCCTGACCGACTCGGCCAAGGCGCAAATGAAGCAGGCTGCCGAAGCCAAGGGCCTGGACGGCTGGCTGATCAGCCTGGAATTCCCCAGCTACTTCGCGGTGATGACCTACGCCAACGACCGCGCCCTGCGCGAAGAGCTGTATGCCGCCTACTGCACCCGCGCCTCCGATCAAGGGCCGAATGCCGGGAAAAACGACAATGGCCCGGTGATGCTGGAAATCCTCGCCCTGCGTCAGGAGCTGGCCAAACTACTGGGCTTCGGCAACTACGCCGAGCTGAGCCTGGCCAGCAAGATGGCCGAGACCACCGATCAGGTGCTGCACTTCCTGCGAGACCTCGGCACACGCGGCAAACCCTTTGCCGAGCAGGACCTGCGCGAGCTGCAAGCCTTCGCCGCCGAACAGGGCTGCAACGATCTGCAAAGCTGGGATGTGGGCTACTACAGCGAGAAACTGCGCGAGCAGCGCTACAGCATTTCCCAGGAAATCCTCCGCGCCTACTTCCCCATCGACAAGGTGCTCAGCGGCCTGTTCGCCATCGTCGAAAAGCTTTACGGCATCCAGATCGAGGAATTGAGCGGCTTCGACAGCTGGCACTCTGATGTGCGCCTGTTCGAAATCAAGGAGAACGGCGCGCACGTCGGGCGCTTCTTCTTCGACCTCTACGCCCGCGCCAACAAGCGCGGCGGCGCCTGGATGGATGGCGCGCGTGACAAGCGTCGTTCAGCCCAGGGTGAACTGATCAGCCCGGTGGCCAACCTAGTGTGCAACTTCACTCCAGCCGTCGGCGGCAAGCCAGCGCTGCTGACCCACGATGAAGTCACCACCCTGTTCCACGAATTTGGCCACGGCCTGCATCACCTGCTGACCCGCGTCGAACATGCCGGCGCGTCCGGCATCAACGGCGTGGCCTGGGATGCGGTCGAGCTGCCAAGCCAGTTTATGGAGAACTGGTGCTGGGAGCCGGAGGGCCTGGCGCTGATCTCCGGCCATTTTGAGACCGGCGAGCCGCTGCCGCAGGACCTGCTGGACAAGATGCTGGCGGCGAAGAACTTCCAGTCCGGGCTGATGATGGTGCGGCAGATCGAGTTCAGCCTGTTCGACTTCGAACTGCACGCCACCCACGGCGACGGCCGAAGCGTGCTCGACGTACTCGAAGGCATCCGCCAGGAAGTCTCGGTGCTGCGCCCGCCGGCCTACAACCGCTTCCCCAACAGCTTCGCGCATATCTTCGCCGGCGGTTACGCGGCCGGTTATTACAGCTACAAGTGGGCCGAAGTGCTGAGCGCCGATGCCTTCTCCAAGTTTGAGGAAGAAGGCGTATTCAACAGTTCCACCGGCCGCGCCTTCCGTGAGGCGATCCTGGCCCGTGGCGGTTCGCAGGAACCGATGGTGCTGTTTGTCGACTTCCGTGGCCGCCCGCCCTCCATCGACGCCCTGCTGCGCCACCTCGGTCTGAGCCAGGAGGCCGCATGACAGATGCACCTGTAAATATCAGCGCAAAACGCTTTATCGCCGGGGCGGTGTGCCCGGCGTGCAGCGAAATGGACAAGATCCAGATGTGGAATGTCGACAACGTGCCGCACCGCGAATGCGTCGCCTGCGGCTACGCCGACACCCTGGATGAACGCGGTAACTCGGTGCCGCGCGAGCTGCCCACGCGGGTCAATATCAGCGCGCTAAAACCCAAGGTCGCCGACCCCAAGGTGCAAGTTGTGCAGTTCTTCCCCAATCCAAAGCTGAAAAAATAGCGAGTGGCCGCCAGGGATGTCAGGTCATAAAGCCGCTACGCCAGCTCAAGGCGTAGCGCTTTCGCCCTGCTGCTGATGCCGATCAAGCAGACGTTGGTAATCGCCACTGGCACGCAATTGCGCCAAGCCCTGATTGAACTGCGCAATGATCACCGCCGCCTGCGGATGGCTGCGCGGCACGATCAGGTGCAAGGTACTGCTGCTGATCGCACTGTTGGAGCGGCGAAAGCGTTCGCTAGGCACTCCGGTCAATTGCAGCGCGGTTTCACCCAGGCGCCGATCGGAGATAAAGAAATCATCGCGATCCATCAATAGCAGGCGTGCGCACTCATTCAGCCCGGTCGGGGAGTGCCGGTTTAACTGCCCATCATCAAGCAACTGCTGAATGATCGGCGGTGGCTGCCAACCGAGTGGATAGCACAGGCGGCGGCCCTGCATACTCGATACATCGTCGACCTCGATCACCTCACCAGCACGGCTGAAAATATGCTGTTCGGCGATAAACAGCGGCTCCGAGTAGAGAAATACCTCTTCGCGCTGTGGGGTGCGTACGTAAGGGAAAGTCGCGTCGTACTGCCCGCGCAGGGTTTTCAGGTAGCCGCGGTTCCATGGCTGCCAATCCAGGCTGCTGTCGATACTGCTGCGCTGCAATGCCGCGCGCACCACCTGCGTCAGCATGCCACCTGCAGGCAGCGCCCTACCGGTAAAGGGCGCGTAGTCATCGCCAGTAACCAGACGCAACGGCGCCGCCAGGGCGCTGGTGCAGAGCGCTAGGCTTAAGAACAGACAGATAAGTGTTCGTGCAGGCATCAACCTGACCTTAGCGCGGGACGCGCAACGCAGAGCAGCAGTGATCCTGACTCCAGTGTAGGCGGCACTATGCGCATAACTAGTCAAATAACCCTAGCTGGCCATTGGTCGCGGTGGGGGCATGTACCTGTGCGGCTGCATATGTTGTGGCCAACCGCTCAGCCAACCCCGCTGCCCGTTCCGCGCGGGTGGCCACGGCTTCACCGAGGCGGGCGGGTAGGGCCCAGATTTCCACCTTGTGTTTGGCGCGGGTGATGCCGGTGTAGAACAGGCTGCGACTGAGCAGTGGGCTGGGTTGTTCGGGCAGCACCAGCAGCACTTCGGCGAATTCCGAGCCCTGGCTTTTATGTACGGTCATGGCGAAGGCGCTGTCGTGGCTGGGCAAGCGCGCCGGGGCGAAGGGGCGGTAGCCTTCTTCACCCTCAAAAAACACTCGCAGGCCGTACTCAGTGTGTAGGCAGAGGCCGATATCGCCATTGAACAGACCCAAGGCGTAGTCGTTCTGCCGCACCATAATCGGCCGACCAACGTACCAGCGCTCGCGGCTGGCAACATGACTGCGGCGCTTGATCCGTGCCTCCAAGGCCTCGTTGATCCCGGCCACGCCCCAGGCACCTTCACGCTGGGCGCAAAGCGCGCGGAAGGTATTGAACGCGGCGAAAGCCGCTGCAGGGTCGGCGCTTTTGGCGGCGTTGATATAGGGCGCATAGCCTTGATCCAGACGCTCCAGCAGCTCGTTGGGCGTTGGTTGGGCCGTCCAATCCAAATCGCTGCGGTCTTCCTTGAGCAGGTTGAGGGTACCGCTGACATCGCCACCGTTGATCCGGCGCGCCAGCTCGCCGATGCCGCTGTCGCCGGCAAAGCGGTGGCTATGAGTCAGTAGCACCACGGCGTCGCCGAGCTGTGAACTGGGCTCGCTGACCGGCACCTGCTGGCCGGTGATGCGTTGTAGCTCGCTGGCGGCCTGGGCATCGAAACCACGGCCCTCGCAGAGTTCGGCGAATACAGCACCGGCTTCCACGGCGCACAGCTGGTCCTTGTCGCCGAGCAGAATCAGCCGCGCAGTGGGCGGCAGGGCATCGAGCAGCTTGGCCATCAGCGCCAGGTCGACCATCGAGGCTTCGTCCACCACCAGCACATCCAGCGCCAGCGGGTTGGCCGCGTGATGGCGCACCTGCGGGCTGTCGCCCCGGCTGCCGAGCAGGCGGTGCAAGGTGCGCGCCTCATCGGGCAGCGCGGCTTTGATCGCCTCGCTGACCGGCAATTCGGCTTTGGCATTACGAATGGCCTCAGCCATCCGTGCCGCCGCCTTGCCGGTGGGTGCGGCCAGGCCAATGGCCAAGTGCTCGCAACCGGGCTGCTCTAATAACGCGGCGAGCAGACGCACCACAGTGGTGGTTTTGCCGGTGCCGGGGCCGCCGGAGATCACTGCCAGCTTACGCCGCACCGCCTGAGCGGCGGCCAGGCGCTGCCAGTCGGGTTGCTGCTGGTTAAAGGCAAACAACCGGGTCAGGCTTTCACTGAGCTGGGCCTCATCCACTTCGGGCAGGTCGGCGGCACGTTGCAGCAACTGCTCGGCCAACTGGCGCTCATAGGCTTGATAACGCGCCAGATAGAGGCGGCCGTGCACAAGAATCAGTGGGGTGAAATCACCGTCGCCACCCACCAGGCTTGAGGCCTCAAGCTGAGCCTGCCATTCAGCCAACGCCGGCACGTTAAACGCGTGCTCGGGCCAGGGCCGCTGCCCGGCCAATCGCGCCAGTGGCAGGCAGACATCGCCCTTATCCAGGGCCGTGCAGAGCAGCGCCGCCGAGGCCAGCACCACGGGTGAGGCCGCCGGATCAAGGCGCTGCAAGCTGTCGACCAGCGCGCGTTCCAATGGGCCAAGGGGTAGATCAGACAGCATGGCGATACCCCTGTAGGAGCGGGCCATGCCCGCGATGTTTTTGCGCCGCCACATTTTCGCGGGCATGGCCCGCTCCTACGCAAGATCCATAGCCCGTAGCCCGGATGCAATCCGGGGAATGCGTGAGGCGGCACGATGACCTTTCCCGGATTGCATCCGGGTTACGAAGCGGCATCATCGGCCCTCCGCAAACAAGGTATCCAGCGCATCGAGCAGCCTATCGCTCGGCCGCGAGAAATACACCCCGGCGCTCGGCATGCCGCGCAGAAACAGGTAATAGACACCGCCCAACTGTTCATTGTCGAAGTCGTCCAGACGCTGACGCAGAAAGCGTCGCAACGCCACCAGGTAGATCAGATATTGCAGGTAGTAATGCTCGGCGGCCAGGGCCTGCAGCAGGCGTTCGCCGCCGTAGTAACCAGCATCCGGGCCGAGCCAGTTGGATTTGTAGTCGGCGATATACCAGCGCCCATCGTGCTCGAAGGTCAGGTCAATAAAGCCCTTGAGAAAGCCCTTGAGGCTGTCGAACTCCAGCCGCGCTGCCGCCTCGCGCATCGGCTCGGCCAGGCCATGAGCCGGGTCGCAGAGAATCGCGCGCAGGCGCTGCACATCCAGCCCGGCCAGGGGGAAGGTAAAGCCCAGCTCAGGCAAACGCCGCGCCGGGTTGAGGCCGGCGAGGGTCAGACCCTGGCCATCCAGATCGGCGTCGATCACCTGTTGCAGATGCTCAAGCGCCACGGCCTGCCAGTCGCTGCTGATACCGTGGCCGCTTAGCCCCGGTTCGATCAGTTCATTCAGCGCAGCTTTACCGCGCGCCCAGTCTTCCAGAATGGCATGCAGACAGGTACCGGCCCGCGCGCCGCGGGGAAAGGCAAAGAAGCCGCTGCCCGGTTCGCTGGCATCCGGCAGCACCAGGCCGTCGCGATCCGGCGCTTCCATATGCATACCGGCGGCCAGCCCGGAGAAGCTGCCGATACGCCAGGCGCTGTGCAGGCTGCGCTGCAGCGTGGCGAGTTGCTGCGGGGCCGGGGCGCGCTGCTCGCCGGCGGCACTGGCCTCGCTTTCACGCAACGGTTGAATGGCCATCTGGCCTTGGCTGCTGGCGATCAACTGTTCGACTTCCGCACGCAAACCCTGCGGACTGAGATTTTGCAGATGGACAGCAAGCTCGGCCAGGGCATCCTCACCGGGCAATTGGCGACCGTGCAGCAGCCAGGCCAGGGCGCTGCTATGCAGGCCGCTGTCAGCGAGGGTGCCGTCCTTTTTCGGCTTGCAGTCCACCGGCCCCCAGTGCAGCCACAGGCGATCCCGGGCGCGGGTCAGGGCCACATAGGTCAGCCGCAGTTTTTCGGCGAAGCGTTCGTGACGGGCGCGCTCACGGTGTGTGTCGAGCTGCTCGCTGCCCAGGTCCAGCAGTGGTGTGCCGTCGTCAGCGTGGCAGCTGATGTCCTCATGCTGGCGCAGCAGCGCGCCGTCCCACAGGTAGGGGCAGAACACCAGCGGGTATTCCAGGCCCTTGGAGGTGTGGATGGTGACAATCTGCACCCGCTCGGCATCGCTTTCCAGGCGCAGCAGGGCGTCCTCGCCGTGGGCCTCGGCGCTGCGCTGGGCATTAAACCAGGCGAGCAATTGCTCCAGGCCGGGGCGTTGCAGGCTTTCGGTTTGCAACAGCTCGGCCAGGTGCAGCAGGTTGGTCAGGCGCCGCTCGCCGTCGACCAGCGCCAGCAGCCGCTGAGCCACTTGCTGCTCATCCAGCCAGGCGCGGAAAGCGCGCATAAAGCCCTGCTGCTGCCAGAGTTGGTGGTAGCGTTCGGCGGCTTCACGCTCGCGGTCCCAGGCCTGGGCATCTTCGCTGCAGGCGGCCAGATCGGCGGCGCTACGACCCAGCAAACGGCTGGCCAGGGCATAACGCAACGCACCCTCGCGGCCCGGTTCGGCGTAGGCGGCGAGCACGGCGGACAGCTCATCGGCCTCCTCGCTATGCCAGACGTTCTCCTTGCCGCGGCGCACACTGGGCACGCCACGGGCGGACAGCTCGGCGGCCACTTCGCCGGCCTGGCGGTGACTGGCGACCAGCACGGCGATATCACCACCTTTGAGCGGTGTGCGCGTGCTGTTCTCCTCGAAATATGCCTGACCTTGACTGCTGGCGCTCAGCACCGCCGCAATGCGCCGCGCCGTGTCGCGAGCGACTAACGCCCCCGCTTCGCCCTTGCCCAGGTAGTCGTTATCCAACCAGACCAAGGCCAGCGGTGCGTCGGTTTCATCCTCAGCAGGCGGCAGCACCAGCTGCGCCCGCGCCTTGTTGCTGGCCCCGACCTGCTGGTAATCCAAGCCTTTCTCGGCAAAGGGCATGGGCCGGCCGAACAGCTGATTCAGCGCGGCGATCAGCTCAGGCGTGGAGCGGTGGTTGGTGGCCAGGCTGTACTGGCGCGCGGCTTCACTGCGGGCCTTGAGGTAGGTCGCCAGATCCGCACCACGGAAGGCGTAGATGGCCTGCTTGGGGTCGCCGACAAAACACAGGTCGCCGGCGTCCTGATAAATACGGTGAAACACCCGGTACTGCACCGGATCGGTGTCCTGAAACTCGTCGATCAGCGCCACCGGGTATTGCGTGCGCAAGGTGCTAGCCAGGTGTTCACCACCCTCTCCCTGCAGCGCCTGCTGCAGCTTGTTAAGCAGGTCATCGAAGGCCAGCAACCGCTGCGCCGCCTTGCGCGCCGGCAGTTGCTCGTTGAGCTGGCCGATCAGGCGTACCTGCAGGTCGATCAGGCGCTGCTCGGCCTCGGGCTGTGCCGCATCCAGGGCATCGCAGAGTTCCTGCAGCGCGGCGGCCAGCGGATTGGCCGGGGCTTCGCAGCCCTTCTTGCTGGCCTTGTTAAGCCCCTCGCGAGCCAGGCGGCGGTGCGCTTCGGTCTTGCTGAACAGCGCCGCGGCATCACTGAAATAACCATCCAGCTCGGCTTGCCAGACGCCCAGCTTGGCCGGGTTGCACATATTGCTCTTGAAGCCGTCGAAGGCCTTTAGCTGCGCCAGCCAGGTGGCGCTTTCGCTTAGCCAGCAGCGCTGTGCCTGCTGCCAGGCGGCGCGCAGGGCGCTCATCTCACTGCGCGTGCCCGGCTGCGGTTCGATGCGCAGATACGGCTTGCCCAGGTGATTGCGCAAACGCTGGCGCAGCACCTGCGGGGTGATCTTCTGCTGCACCAGAAACGCCGCCCATTCCGGCTCGGCGGCGGCCAGCTCATGCCGCCAGAGGTCGGCGAGCAGGGCGTCGATAATCTCGCGGTCGTCATGGGTCAGTTCGTTGTCGAAATCGCCACCGGCCTCGAACGCAGCGTCCTGCAAAGCACGCTGGCAGAAGCCGTGGATGGTGAAAATCGCCGCCTCATCGAAGCCATGCACGGCCAAGAGCAAACGCCGATGGCTGGCCGGGCCCGGATACTGGGCATGCAGATCATTGAGCAACTTATCGCCGCCCGGGCCGTTGTCATACACCGCCAGCAGCTCGGCCAGGCGCTTGCGAATGCGCTCGCGCAGCTCGGCGGTGGCAGCGGTGGTAAAGGTCACCACCAGAATCTGACTGACGCTGAGCTGCTTCTGCAGCAACAGGCGGGCGTACAGCGCGGTCAGGGTCCAGGTCTTGCCAGTACCGGCACTGGCCTCAATCAGCGAGCGGCCGGTGAAGCTGTCGTGCAGCAGGTTAAGGCTGGCGCTGCTCATGCTCCGTCCTCTTCACTGCCTTGCAGGGCATCCAGCGCTGGGCCGTAAAGCTGCTCGGCGAGGGCTTCGAAGCGCTCGTCCAACGCCTCACGGTCGCGGAAGGCCAGGGCATTCCAGGGGTCCTGACCTTCGCCGGTCATAAAGTCATTGCCTTGCCACATCAACCGCGCTTCGCTGCGGGCGGCGTCAATAGGCTCCTTGCGCCCGGGGTTGCGCCATTTGCGAGCAAAACCGTGGCTGCATTTGGCGAACAGCGGCAGCGGCTCGCACAGCGCGCTTTTGTAGGCTTCGAGCCAGGGCTGCAGCAGCTCACGGGCACTGGCCAGCGGGCCCAGACGCCATTCGCTTTTCGGCGAGAGCAGGCGACTATCGCGGCTGATCTCGGGGGTGGCAGCGCAGTTAAGCAGCAGATGGCGCAGCCAGAAGGGCGCCAGCTCCCAGGCGCCGAGATCCCGCAGGCGGTAGTCGAACAGCCCGGCACTGGTCACGCCATCCAGCCAGCCGTGGATGCGTACGCCGGCCAGCTGCAGATCCACCAACAGCGGTTGCGGTGCATCCTCCGGACGTTCGTCGAACAGCGTCGGCGCAAAGGCGCGGATCGGCCCGCGAATCTGCCCCCAGTGCGCCTGACCCAGCTCGCCCACCGGCAGCCAGCCAGAGGCCGCCGCTACGGCGCGCTCCTGGCGTTCGCTCCAGCCGTTCTCGATGGCCTGCAACGCCAACTGGCGCAGACCGTGCTGGCTGGTCCACTCGACGCTGAACGGCTCGTCGCCGGCCAGGGTTTCTTCGGTCTGCGCCAGGCGCAGGCCGAGGCGCTGTTCCAGCAGGTAGCGCGCCGGGTGTTTAAAACAGTGAATCAGTTGGCTGGGTTCGATGTTCAGCCAATCTTGATCCGGTGCATCCAACGGACTGGCAAAGGGCGCGGGTGCTTGCACCGCCTGACTCAAGCGCTGCGCAGCGTAGAACCAGGGCGCGGCAAAGCCGGCATGGCGGTTGCCGGCGAAGTTGCCGGGGGCGAAGGGCTGCAAGGGGTGGTGATGGGTGATATGGGCGCTGGCCGGGCCGTTGTCATCTATCGCCGTGAGGTCGACCACATCCAGCAATTCGCTGACCAACACCGACGGCGGCAGCTCGGCATTGCTGCGCGGGTCGCGGCCGACGTAGCTGAGGTACAGGCCGCCACGCGCCGAGAGCAGGGTTTCCAGCAGCAGATAGCGGTCATCCAGACGGCGTGCGCGGTCGCCACGGCGGGGCTTCTGGCTGATCAGGTCAAAGCCCGCTGCCGGGGTGCGGCGCGGCAAGGCGCCATCATCCAGGCCAAGCAGGCAGACCAGACGGAACGGCAGGCTACGCATCGGCACCATGGTGCAGAAGGTCACCGCACCAGTGAGAAAACCCGAGGCGGCGCTGCCCTGTTCCAAGGCAGCGGTAAGTTGCTGGCGGATCAGCGCCAGCTCGATTGGTCGCTCAACACCCGAGGCATCGCCCTGTTCCTTGAGCGCCGCGCAGGCCTTGGACAGCAGCAACAGGGTCTCGCCGGCCTCGCGCTCATCAAACAGCTGATCGATCAGCCCTTGCAGGCTCTCGGCCCATTCGCCCAGGGCGCGTGGCCGTTGCAGGCTCTGCGCCAGCGCGGCCAAGCGCTCGACAAAACCGGCCAGGCGCCCGAGCAGTTGCGCGCGGCCGCCTTCCAGCGCATCCAGCGGCCAGCTATCGCCCAGCAGCGGGGCTTGCAGGCCGGCCAGCTGCGGCGGCGCGGCAAAGCCCAACAGCAGGCGATCCAGGCCCTGGCGCCAGGTAAAGGCCGCATCCGCCGGCAGGCCCAGTTGCTCACGGTGCGTTGCATCGCGGCCCCAGCGCACGCCGGCGTCACGCAACCAGTCGCGCAGCAGCGGTAAGTCTTCTGCCTCAATACCGACGCGACGGGCGATGGCGGGCTGTTCCAGCCAGGCGAGAATTTCCTCGGCGGCAAAGCGGCTATCCGGCAGCGCCAGCAGGTTGAGGAAGGCTTCCAGCAGGGGGATTTCCGCGCGCAGGCTGCGGTCGGCAAGGCTGAAAGGAATGCGCGGTACGCCTTCACGCGGGGCGAACACCGCTTCGATATAGGGCGCATAACGCTCGATATCCGGGGTCAGCACCACCACCTGATCCGGGGTCAGGCTAGGCTCGGCGGCAAAGCGCGCGAGCAGCTGGTCATGCAGAATTTCCACCTCGCGCAGCGGCGAGTGGGCGACGTGCAGCTCCAGCGAACGGTCGTCTTCGCGCAGCAGCAAACGCTCATCAGCAGTGCGGGTGCGCAGGCGCAGGATGTCGTTCTGCAATGCCTGCAGCAGGCTGGCGTCGTGCAGGTCAGCATCTTCGGAATACAGGCCGATTTCCTGACTGCCCTCGCTGGAAGCAAGGCTGAACAGGCTGTCGAAAAAGTCGCGGCCCTGCTTGCCCAGGCTGGCCAGCAGCGGATGGCCAACATCCAGATACCAGTCTTCGGGGCTGGCTTCGGGTTGCCGCACCAGTTCGCGGATATCGCGAATTTCCCCCCAGGCTTCACGGCATGGGTTAAGGGCGAAAACAATCACCTGGGTATGCCGCGCCAGGCCTTCGAGCACACGCATGTGGTGTGGCGGCAGCGAGCTGATACCGAACACCAGCATGCGTTCGGGCAGGCCGGCGATGGGCTCGGCTTGGTAGAGGCGGGCCAGCAGTTCTTCAAGCAAACGCGCGCGATGTGGATGGCCGTCTTTGGTCAGCTCGCGCCAGAGCAGCGCTTGCCAGGCTTCATCCGGGCCGAGATCGAGCAAGTCGTTGCGCTCCCAGCTGGCCAACCAGTCGTCGCGATACAGCAGGTATTGGTCGAATACGTCGGCGATCTTAACGGCTAATGACAGCCTTCTGCGTTCATCGCCACCGTCCAGATAATGCGCCAGACGCGGCGCTTCGACCAGGTGGGCCGGTTCGCACAGCCAGTCATACAGGCGCCAGCTCAGGCTGCTGGGACTGAACGCCGATTGCTCCGGCAGCTGGCCCAAAGCCAGGCGCGACAAGTCCCAGACAAACTTGGCCGGCAGCTGCACCTCCAGCTGCATGGCGATGCCCTGCTTGCGCGCCAGCTCCAGGGTCAACCAACGGCCCATGCCCTGGCTCGGCACCACCACCAACGCCGGCGCAAAAGGCTCACGCATCGGCGTGGCGAGCAGGGTGGTGGCCAGCTCGCCAAGGGTTTCCAGGTCAGGGGCGTGGTAGAGAGTGAGCATCAGCGGGCATCCGTTCAGTAGCGAGCAAGGTTATCAGCTCACGCAGCCTGGCGGGATTACGCGACAGTCTGTGTCGCGCGCTGGCGCGGATGGCCAACCCCAGCTAAAGCTAATTACAGGGCCTGCGCTTCTACAAGATGGGCCTTTATAACAAGTAAAAACCACGCGTCACGCTGCAACCGGGCTGACGCGCCAGGGAGCAGCACCATGCTCACCCTGCTTAATCTTCTGTCTGCCGTCGCCTTGCTGATCTGGGGCACCCATATCGTCCGTACCGGCATCCTGCGGGTGTATGGCTCGCATCTGCGCAAGGTACTCAGCCATAACGTCAGCAAGCGGCCGCTGGCCTTTGCCGCCGGAATCGGCGTGACCGCGCTGGTGCAGAGCAGCAACGCCACCGCGCTGCTGGTTACCTCATTTGTCAGCCAGGGGCTGATGGCGCTGACCCCAGCGCTGGCGATCATGCTCGGCGCGGACGTCGGCACCGCGCTGATGGCGCGGGTGCTGACCCTCGACCTGAGCTGGTTGAGCCCACTGCTGATCTTTCTCGGCGTGGTGTTCTTCCTCTCGCGCAAGCAAACCCGCGCCGGCCAGCTTGGCCGCGTGGCCATCGGCCTGGGGCTGATGCTGCTGGCCTTGGAGCTGATCGTTGCCGCCGCCACACCGATTACCCAAACCCGCGGCATCCAGGTGCTGTTTGCCTCGCTGACTGGCGACCTGCTGCTGGATGCCCTGGTCGGCGCACTGTTCGCGCTGATTTCCTACTCCAGCCTGGCCGCCGTGCTGCTCACCGCCACCCTGACCGGTGCCGGTCTGATCAGCCTGCCCGTGGCCATCGGCCTGGTGATTGGCGCGAATATCGGCAGTGGCGTGCTGGCCTTTCTCACCAGCAGCCTGCAAACCCCAGCCGGGCGACGCGTGGCCCTGGGCAGCCTGCTGTACAAGCTGATCGGCCTGCTGCTGGTGATGCCGTTCCTCGACCCGCTGGCCAACTGGCTGGACAGCCTGAACTGGCGCCCCGAAGAGCTGGTGATCGGCTTTCACCTGCTCTACAACGGCCTGCGCTGCCTGTTGATGCTACCCACGGTCGGGCTGATGGCGCGCTTCTGCAACTGGCTGCTGCCGGATCGCCCGGACGAAAACGGCGTCGCCCGCCCGCGCCATCTCGACCCCACCGCGCTGGCCACACCGAGCCTGGCGCTGGCCAATGCGGTGCGCGAAACCCTACGCATCGGCGACCTGATCGAGACCATGCTCAACCATTTGCTGGAAGTGCTGCACGGTGGGCAAACCGCCCTGGGCAAGGAACTGCGCCGCCTGGATGATGATGTCGATGCGCTCTACAGCGCGGTCAAACTCTACCTGGCGCAGGTGCCGCGCGAAGTGCTGAGTGAGCACGACAGCCGGCGCTGGGCGGAGATCATCGAACTGGCGGTCAACCTGGAGCAGGCCGGCGACATCATCGAACGCATGCTCGGCAAAGTGCAGGATCAGAAGACCGCGCAGCGCCATTCCTTCTCGGACAGCGGCCTGGAAGAACTCACCGCCCTGCACGCCCAGCTGCTGGCCAACCTGCGCCTGGGCCTGTCGGTGTTTCTCTCCGCAGACAAGGAAAGCGCGCGCCAACTGCTGCGCGAGAAACGCCGCTTCCGCGCCCAGGAACGCCGCCTGGCCCACGCCCATGTCAGCCGCCTGCACCATCAGGTGGTGCAAAGCATCGAAACCAGCGCCCTGCATATGGAGCTGATTGCCGACATGAAGCGCCTCAACTCACTGTTCTGCGCCAGCGCCTATGTGGTGCTGGAAAGCAGCGAGACAGGGGCTCTGCATCACGAGGACGGCGGCGCGGAGTAACAGCACAAGCAAATTGGTCTATACCACCAAACCTTAGTTGGGTTGAGGCAATCCAGGGCATAGGCTTTAAGTTGGAGTGCGGCATTGCAACAGTTCTGCCATCAATGCTCGCTAATACTGCTCAACTCCAACAACAAAAGAGCGCCTTCCCTATGAAAACCCTCACCTCCCTGGTCGTTGGTCTAGTCCTGGCTTTTAGTGCCAGCCACGCCAGCGCCTGGTCGCAACCTACGCACAAAAATATCGTCAAGGACGCCCTGGCCTTCCTCAACTCGGCCCATGCCACGCCCGAGATGAAGCGCGCCTACCAGTTCTACGTCGGCGCAGCTGGCAGCGAAGCCCGCGCGGGCGAAATCCTCGGCCAGGCCGCCTACGACGTCGACGACTTCCAGGACACCCGCCTGGGCGGCTGGTGGGTCGGCTACGAGCACGCGCCGGTGTATGGCGCAGCGGCTTCGCTGGTCAACTACACCTCCTATTGGCACTTTATCAACATGGCCCGCCAGGGCGACGCCCACGGCAACGACCACGGTGGCTACGACTACCGCTACCGCAAGGTGGACGGTAGCTGGAGCGGCGACGTTGACTGGTACGCCATGGTTTATCTGTACAACCGCGAGCTGAAGAAGAGCGACTTCGACACCACCGAAGCGCATTACCGTCAGGGCACCTACTCCAACTGGCAGACGCACTACGGCGACTTCCAGACGGCGGCCTTCCAGCCCATCGATAACCTGGCCAAGTACTGGTTCGATCAGTTCAAGAACGCGCCCTCGCTGCAGACCATCGGCTACTCACTGCACACCACCGGCGATGTCGCACAGCCGCACCATGCCTGGGTCACTTCGGGCAATGGCCACTCCGGCTGGGAAGGCTGGGTGGACGACCACTACTTCAGCGAAGGCCTGAACAATATGGCGGCCGTGGCCAACCGGGTCGGCAGTTACGATCCGCAAAAGCCGATCCGCGATCTGCTGACCCAGACGGCCCAAGTCGCCTACCAGCGCCCCGAGCCGCTGTACGACACCAGCTACGCCACCCGCCTGCGGGTGGCCAAGGAGCTGATTCCGGAGTCCATCGCCCTCACCGTCAGCGTGCTGACCAAGGGTGCCAACACCTTCTACGGCCAGGGTGGCCTGTAAGGTGCGCGGGCTTATCCAGCGCAGTTTGCTGGTACTGGGGCTGACCGGCATCTGCCTGTCAGCCCTGGGCAGCCAGGACATGCGTATCAACGGTGAACGCCTGCCCGGCAAAAGCATCGGCCTGCTGGAGCAGGCCATGACCCGGGTCAAATTCAACACCGACCTGCGCCTGCTGCGCACGGGGCTGGCGGAAAACCACCTGCTGGCCCGTGAGGTGGAAGCCGAACTGAGCAGCAAATACAGCAGCGACCTAAATGCCTTGGTCGAGCGTGAGGCGAGCAATCTGATTGAGCAGGTCTACGGCCGCCAGTTCGACCACGATGTACGGCCCTTTCTGCGCCAACCGCAAGCGCTGAGCAGTGCACGGCTACGCCAGGTGCTGACCACGCAGACGCAAGGCGTGGTGCTCGATAGCCTGCAACTGAGTCCCCAACAGCAAGCCGACGCCGCGCAGGTGCAACTGATCAGTTGGCAATTCCCCGGTCAGGCCGAACAACGCCTGAATCTGCTCGAGCTGTATCAGGGCGATAACGTACAAGGTCGAGTGGAATTGCAGCAGGGCAACCTGGTGTACCTGGCCGAACAGGTGCGTCAGCAGGCGCTGCGTGACTACCTCTGGTATCAACTCGGAGAGAAAGGCTTCAGCGCGGACGACCAGGCCGGCATCCGCCAGCTGGTGCGCGACAAACTCGTCCGCCACAAATACCTGCACCAGCTCGGCCTGCACAATGACTTCCACCATGAAACCGCCAGCCTGCGCGAGCGCGCAAGCCGGGTCAGCGATGCGGATGCCGAGGCCTACTACCAGCGCAACCTGCAGCTCTACCTGAACGTTGCTCAGGTGCAGGCCAGCCATATCCGCCTGGCTGATCAAGCCAGTGCCGACCGGGTATATGCCGAACTGCAAAAGGGCCTGAGCTTCGATGAAGCCGTGCGCCGCTACTCACTGGCCGAAAACAAGAATCAAACACCGCCCGGCGACCTCGGCCTGATTCGCCCGCAGGATGCGCAGCTGGACTTTCTGCGCAAAACCGCCCTGCTGCAGAAGGCCAATAGCATTTCCCAGCCGATGCTGATCGACGGCGCCTTCGAGATCGTTCAGGTACGCAGCCGTGAGGATAAGCAACTGCCACTCAGCGATCCGAGCGTGCGTTATGAGGTCAACCAGGCCGTCGCCAAGGAACAGCTGACCCAAGCCTTCCAGGCCCGCGTCGACGCTCTGCTGACCAACGCCAAGGTAGAAGGGCTATGAAGGCCTGGCTCAGCATCGGCATGCTCGGAGTGATCACCGCGGTGACCATCGTCGTTATGCGCATGCCCCAGGCCGACACCGCGCCAGCCGTTGCAGCAGAGGCCGCAACACCGACCAGCCAGCCCATCCGCTTGCCCGATATGCCCGCCGCTCAGCCGACACAGCAGCCGGCAGCAATCCCAGCGCCTGCAGAAAAACCGGTGGAAGAACCGCCCAGCGAACCGCAATTGAATGCCCAGGAAGCGCAAATGCTGATCCAGCTAATGGCCGACCAAGGCGACCCACGCAGCCCCGCCCTCGGCCAACTGAAACCGCGCCAACCCGCATCCGCCGCCCAGCTTGCCGACCCGGCGCAATACAGCGCCTTCGAAGACCAGCAAACCCGCGACCAGATCATGGCCTACGCCAGCGGCGTCCAGCAGATCCCCGCAATCCGCGAGCGCATCGAACAAGCCGCGCAATCCGGCGAACGCAGCCCAAGCGAACTCATTGAGGCCCGCGCCGCGCTGGAGCAGCTGGAAATGCTGCAGAACAAACTGCAGAGGGAGAGGCCGGAGTTGTTGCCGGGCTCAGCAAAATTACCCTAAGGGTAATTAGCCCGAAAACAGGACTGAGGTGGAAATCTTACAAGGCTAAACCCTATACGCGACTCACAGACAAACGCCCCATTAACGGGGCGCCTGTTCAGGAGTGCTGAGCGTCGATTAGGGTCGCTTAGTGAAAGGGATATCGTGATTAAACTGTTCTCCGGTCACTTGGTTGACCACCACCATTCGTGCCTTGTAGTCACCAGCGGGGAACCATTTGGAGATGTAAAAGGAACTTTGCACTGTGGCCACACTGGCGCCCGCCTGCAGGTTTACGGAGTGGGCCTGTTGCAACGGAAAACCGGTGCCGTCGGGTAAGTCGACAGTGATCCAGGTGAAGAGATTCAACGGCGCAACACCACGGTTTTGAATACCTCGACGGTAACTGAGATAGCCCCCATTAGCCGATACTGAGGTCGGATAACCTGACGCCAGATTAAAGGTCACCCCGATGTTCTGTGGAGGAAGCACCTCGATGTCGCTTGGCTCCTCGTAAATCAGGATATTGCTGACGGCGGTGGCGGCGTCATTGCATTGAGTCGCCCCACCCTTCCAGGGCGAGAGAGTCATACGCACGCTAGTAAGGTCGGAGCTGCCAAACGTCCCGCTATACACCGGAGTACCGTCAATCAAAATTTCAAGCAGATCGCTGGCCGCATCCACCCGAGCCAGCATGCGATATTTCTTCAGGTTGGTAAGGTTGGCAAGAGTTGCCGATTTGCCGAAATTGAATAGCTGAATATTATTCAGCCCGCCATGCATCGACAGGCTACGAGCGCCATAACCCGTGCTGTCCAGATGCACGTTGAAGGCACTGTCGCTGTTATTAAGCATGCTCGGAAACATGTCCCAACTAACATAGGCTTTGGACATCCCCGCCGGTAGGTTGAACTGAATCTGGTCGTAGCTGCAGCTTGGCGCATTGAAGACCGCCCAGTTACCCGGCTGGCCAGCGAAACCCGAACGCATCTCCACTGCACCCATGGTGACTCGGCTTGGCGTTTGCGGGGTACCGTCAACAACGATGGACTGCCCTTCGATATTTGGCGGCGAGGCAAAGCGAGCATCGTATAAAACAGCTGAATAGGAAAACTGGCTGAACAGCGCCAAAGAAATAATCGCAAGTGATGGTTTTGTACGCATCGATATCATCCATGTTGTGGGTGTTGAGGAAATCCTTAATACCATCCGATCTGGCGCTTACTTTAAACAAAGAAACCTGCATATCAACAACTCATTAAAAGCGAAGTCATATTCACCCTACCGACCGCTCTAAACTTTCGTTCCTACAAGAAAGCAACCACTTAGTTGCTCGACAGGAGGCGGGGGTTTTTTCGGCTGCTGGTGCGAGCTCACAAATAATTCTGTCCCATTGGATTCCAACCCCGCGCCGCGCTGGAATAGCTGAAAATGCTGCAGAGCAAACTGCAGAGGGAGATGCCGGAGTTGAGTAAATATCTACAGGAAAAGCAGATACAGCGCCAGTTCGTAAGCGATGAGGTTACCACTAAAGACATTAACCCCGGAGGCTGACCCTAGTATTGTTTCGCAGGGCCCGCTTACCCTATTTCAGATCAATCAACCCGTGCTTAGTACTAGTGACTGCACCCGAGATAACAAATTAAGCATCCTGCCTACTCAGTGATGAGTGCATCGAGTTCTTCTTGAGGAGCAACCAGATGCTTGTCGATACGACCAAAACCAGGCAGCGCAGATAACCGCTGTAGATCTTTCAAAACTAAATGCATCGGCCGAAAAGTATTGATCAACAGATGCGGCGTTTCGCCAGAGCGGGATGTCCGAATTCGATACTGCCGCCAGCGATGGGTACCGAGGCGCCCCTCATGTACCACTTTTGACTCCAGAGTAATCGAGTCAATCTCGGCAAATGGAACTCGGATATCGACACTGAGCTCAGGAAATCGGCCGCACTCAAACGTGAGCAGCAACCCACCTTGCTCTGCATACACTTCAACCTTGTCTTCGGGAACTCCACGACCAAGCAAATACAGCACTACGAATGGCATAATTGGCGTTGCAATTCCCGTGATCCCTGCCAACCAGTCGCGCTCGGTTACCACGCTAAATGTGAACAAAAAAAGTAGGGTTGCGGCGCATAACAAGACGAGCTTTCCATGATGAGTACTAGGCTGACGCACCAGCGGCTCATACCGGTTGAACTCATCATCGGTGAACTGAACATTGTTAGCGAAGAGGCGAATCCGTTTCTGCTGCATAGGCATTCCTTTAGCATATTTATGCAACCGGCCCGATTTCTCGACTCGGATCGCAAACCCCTGCTCTACCTTTTGACCCTACTTTCGCCTATCAATCGACATACTCAACATACTGCGCCATGAGGTTTGGGCGGTGCATGGTGTCGATAAGACGAATACGGCCATCCATCTCCTTGAGTTTTTCCGCGAAGGTCTCGTCGTCCATATCGATCCAGTAACGCGGCGCGCGCGCCGTCTGTTGATCATGCGCAACAGTAACCGGGTCGAGGTGGCGGTATTTCTCGAAGCAGGGCAGCTCCTGCAAGGGGCGGCTGGTGTCCATGTAGTTCTGAAAGAAGTCCCACAGGGCGAGCGGTGGTTGCGCAAGGCGATCAGGTGCCATCAGCGAGGCGAAATTGATGGTGATATCGCGGTAACGGTGGGCCAGGTAAAGAAAGTTCATCGGCAGGCCCTGGCGGTCCGGCGAGGTGGCGAGGTAGGCGTCAAACTCGTGGAAGGGCGCGGTGACTTCACCAATAGTGCCGTTTTCTTTGTACTCGCCGTTATTGTCATAGTCGAAAACAGTGACCAGGCCTGTACGCCGGCTGAGCTCCCAAAGAGGGCCACGAGAGGGTTTAAACCATAGGTGGGGAAATTTATGGATAACTAATGAACCGAGGGCCCAGCAAAGTAGTGGTGCACCTATGAAAAAGGCAAAAAACGGGGCGGTATCAACTGTTGTTTTTAGCCAGGGGTCGTTTAGTGCACTTACAACCATTGCATAGGTGAAAATTGATATCACAGTATTGAAATAAAATAGAAACCGCCCCCCCCCACATAAATACATCCAAAAATGCGAACGCTTGGATAGCACTGCATAACGATAACGCTCGTGGTCATAAACCCAATGCAGGTCAATACTTTCCATGGGCCTCTTTTTATACGTGCCCAGGGCCTTTTCTTCTTCACGCTTTTTATCAGCCTGCTCCCAGAAGCGCATGCTTTTGGGAGTAGGATCGGTCATGATTTTTTCCGGCGCCACCTCTTGGGTATTACCCCAAGGCAGGCGACTGCCGCCCAGCTTGCGCCACCAGGCGCGTTCGGCTGAAGCGGGTTGGCCAGGAATTTTGGTCGGGCTATAGGCGGTGCTGGCGTAGTAACTGTTGTCGTGTGGCACGGTGGTATCCAAAACTTATTCGCAGGCCCAGAAGGGTTGCTCGCGGTTGCTAAAGTCGGGCTGTTTGTGCGCTTCGCTGGCCAGCACCACGGTTTTGGGTGAGGGCGCAGGAAAGTACCAGGTTTTACCCTGTGCATCGCTCACGCGGAACTGCGCCTTGACTGCCCAGCTGTAGGAGGTGCGGTGCAGGTAACCCATATTCGTGCGCTGCTGAGCGGTTGGCGTGGTGAAGTAGAGTTCTAGCGCGTTGGGCCAGGGCCGCTGGGCCACTGGTTTGGTGGCGCTGCCGACCTGCGAACTCTCAACATGGCCTGCGCGGCTGGAGGTTGAGGTGGTGGTGCGCAGGCGGGCCTCGCTCTTGAGGCTTAGGCTGCCCAGCTGCCCGACCAGCCCTGGCAGATTGCTTTCGATACGCACTACAGTGGTAGCAGTACTGATGCGATAGGGCAGAGCCACATGGACATCCAGCTTAGCCTTGGGGTCGTAGTCAGGGTTGGGGCCGACCTGGATACGGATGCCGGCGAACAGCCCAAGCAAGCGGTAGAAAGCCTCTTGCGGGTCACGCAAGTGCGCCGTGGCGGCTTTATTGCCAGTGCCGAAAGGGCCATTGACCATCCAGTCTTCGATGGGGTTACTGCTGAGCCAATAGGCCACACCGGCACCCGCGACGATCATGATCAGGGCCACCCAACCTAGGGGGGTAAGACCCAGCACAGGCGTGGCGGTAAACAACCCGGCGGCCACCCCGACTGCACCACCACCGGCCATCAGCAGGTAGCCCCACATGGCCTCGTCGCCCCACTGCCAAGCATACCAGGCGTCGTATAGGTTAAGGCCGAGGAAGATAAAGCCCGCGAAGGTTTGGCCGACCAGGCGGCCAGTAAATTCTTTGGCGAATTTCGCCCCGAGCGTCGAACCCAACCTACGGTTAGCGGCATCATCGGAAACTGTAAACAACACCTTGCGCGCCGAAGCGAGAATGGACTGATTGCTGACGAACTTGACGGTAAGGGCTTCCATGGCAATTGCGAGGTCAACTAGTGCACCTGCACCTCCCCCAACAGCACGAAAAACACCTTTCTCCACAGCCGTTGCTTTAAGTGAGTTCCACTCCGCCCGCACATTCCAAAGTTCCAACATCAGCACCCCCGCCGCAAAGGGCCGCGCGTTAAGCACCCGGTAGGCAGTGGAGCCGTTTTGCGCGGTGAGGTCATCGACAGCCTGCTGCAGCCCCCCTTGGCCTTGCACTAGACGGGCTTGGGTGCCCTGGGCCTGGGTAGCCGCCTGGCTGGCCTGGTTGAACTGCTGGTTCAAGGTACTAATCATGCGGGACGTCGTACTGTTACGCGGGATGGCCACCAGTACATGGTCACTGGTCTGATCCAGGCCGGCACGAGTGGCTTGCCGCCCGTTGGTGGTGGCCAGCAAATTGCCCTGCGCGTCCAAATATTGACCATAAAAGCGCGTGGCTTGATGCGTCGGGGCGCTGGGCAGATCCTCCAAACCAAAAATGTAATGCTCCCTAACATTGACCCGGCCACTGCGGATAAATACAGCCCCGCCAAACAGCTGCGGCAAGGTACTGCGCAGCAAGCCGAGCCCCTGCCCATGCAAGGTCACGTTGATGCGCCGGCCCTGGCTGGCGAGTGCATTGCGCTGCTGCTCATATGCTTGGTTGGCTTGCGCATGCTTACGGGCACTGGCCTGAGCGTCTTTTTGCATGGGTTTTAGGGCATCACTGGCGCTATCCACTGCGGCCTGCGCGTTATCGACCGCACCCTGAATGCGCTCGTAGAGACTTACCAGTGCGCTTGCGCCTGCTTTGAGCTGTATGGTTAGAGTACTGTTTAAACTGCCGGAGGCCATCAAGCCGATTAGCACACTGGTATCCAGCGTGTCGTCAGGTTTAGCCGCAGGTGCGCCCTGGCTTTCAAACTGCGCCAATTCCGTTGCTCGAAAGCGTCCGTCACCCTGGTTTTCTTCTTTCTTCACAGGCGCCTTGTAAGGGGCGTATAGAGCATCCAGATCGAAAGTCGGCCAGAGCATTGCGTACAGCGGGTGCTGCTTATTATTGGCCAGTTTGCTGAGAAACACCTGACCTTGACTGGCTTTCGGGCTGTAGAGGCTATAACCCTTAAGAGCATCAGTCAGATCACTGTTCACTGCCAACGGATCACTCTGCGCGGGGCTGGCGGCGAGTGCGGCCAGTACGCTGGTAATGGCAAACGAGGCCGCCAGGTAGTCAAAGCCATCCAGACTTAGGTGATCAGCGAGGGCTTGTTGATAGTCGACCTTGCCCAGGTAATCGCTCAGGTTGCTCTGCATGTAAGCCAGTTCGCGCCACAGCAGGATTCGCTCCGGGGTCGCGGTACAGCGGTTGATCTCACGCTTGCCTTGCTCGTTGATCTTTTCCAATGCCTGGTGCAGCGGGTTGCGCTGCCCCTGCAAACTGTTTGGCACCACCAACTGTTGTAGCAACAAGGCACTGCTATGGTTGCGATGCAAGGCAGCACGTTGTGCACAAAACGCTAGGGTGTTTTGCAGGCCCGTGATACGTGACACCAGATGACGAATGCGGTGCATATGGTCATCCAGCAACACGCCACAGAGCTGACGACTACGCATACTGCTTAGTACATCGGTTGTCGCAGCCTGTGCTGTCCATAGCACCGCGCCATCCGAGGTCGTGTCTTTATCGCTGCTCGCAAGCTGCTTGGACTTGACGAGCGTCACCACACAACTGCTCCACGCCTCGAGTTCGAGCAAACGAGTATCTTCTTGCGGAGTGCCCTTCTCACAGCTATCGAGATAAGCCTGGGCGGCCTTCTTACTCTGGACGGGAAATTGGCCGCTGAGGTCGCAAATATACCGGCCAGGGTGATCCAAAAACCGCTCATAGCCTGGCTCACGAGCACGCTGTGGTGCCACCAGACTCACCGGGAACGCGTTGCTTTCGAGGTTAAGCCGCACCACTCGCGCTTTAGCTACTGAACTCTGGTTGGCATAGTCACGCACATCAAAAGCTGCAAAGGCCTCAAGCATATCCTTACCGTTGGACTGCCCCTCGAACAGGCGCTTAAGCCCACGCTGGGAAACCCGCAAATCGGGGCTATGGCAGCGCTGTTTGCGCAAGCCCTTGTCCTGCTCCAGGCGCTTGAGACGAGCCGCGCTGAGTTGCACCTCCGAAAAGCACAGCTGCAGATCGGTTTGTTGCGTATTGTTCCACTGCGAGGGCAGCCAGATGTCATCTAGAGCTTGTCCGGTGGCTTTGCGTGCACCGTTCTTGAACGCTTTGCCTTGTCGATAACGCTCAACATGGACATCGTGGTAGGTGGTTTTATTGTCCTTGACCCGCACCTCCAGTTCACGCCAGAGAGCGCTCCGATAGAACACGTAGATATAGCCACTGCGCAATAAAACCGGGGTGCCCAGATCATAGAAACTTTTAGTTCCAGGTAAAGCTGTCATGGGCACTATGGGTACGATCTGATTCCACTGCTGCTGATGCTCGTCCTGACGTGGAGTAGGGCGAACATCATCGAATAACGGAATTCGTATCGGGCCGCCTTCGCTCGCTGCAATTTCAAGCCATAGGCGGCGTTTGGGCTGACCGTCCCAAGTCCACACATGCAACACGCTACTGAAGATGGCGCTTTCTTGCTGTTCGGGTTTGTCCTGCTTGGTCAGCCACTCCTGCTGCTCCTGGCCGGTTTCGTCATAGATAACCAGGCGCTGGCTGTCCGGGTGATCCTTACCAACGACCTGAACAATCAGTTTGGCGGGTTCGCAGGCTGCACCTGCACTCAGGGAGGATACATTTGCGCTCATGCGTGGCGTTCCTTGTCAGTCGCACTGCGTTCCAGGCTGGTTTTGAGGTAATCCAATCGGACTTCGTCACCGCCATGCGGCAACGTGATTGGGGGCATAGCGACCTGATAGATGCTGCGTATTTCCAGATACCTGCTCAGTGAATCCGCAGAAAGAAAGCCGTGCTGCATGCCTTCATCCAGATAAACAAAGGCTTCATCAAAGGAAAGCCGGGATTGTTTCTGCCACCAATAGAACAGGAATTTCTCGACTTGCTGGTGTTGCAGCGCTTCAGTCTGGCTCTTGCCCAAGTGAAGACCGTCTCGTTCAGCGAGCGGTCGCCATTGATCTGCATCCAGGTTTTCTACACTGCACCAATGCGTTTGCTGCACTGCGCTTTCGCGCCAGGTAGCAGCATGCCAGCAGAGCCTACGAATAGGGCCTAGCCAAATAGGTAAAGCGCTCTCCTCAACAGCAGGAAAGAAGTAGCTTGCAGTGCGTGGGCTGGAATAACGCAGCACGCCTTTCCGCTCACCATCAAAACCGATAACCAAGATATGCCGCAGATGCTGCAACACCGCTTGCACAGGCTGAGCACTGTCGATCTGCAAGCCCGCCCAACTTTCTGGCTGCGCAATAAAGTCGGCGGCGACTGAAAGGTTTTCGGCAGCACTGATCAAGAGCGGACTTTGATCTGCACACGAGGCAAGTTCAGTATCGTCGAATAGGCGATGCGGATCAGGGTTACCACCCGCGCGATAAAGCCTTTCCGCCAGGTCATCGCGGTAATCAAGTAACAGCCAGCGTTGAGAACCTGTCATGCGCCAGCACCTGCATTTAAAGCAGCTCGGCATGGACAGTCCGTCAGCGGGCATTGCAAAGGGGTTCCGCCTACCGGCTTCTGACACAGCTCTACGATTGGAACATCCTCACGCAGACGTTGCTTAAGCAACGCTCCCGGCACATCCGCATCCGCCGGCTTAACCTTGCCCGGCAACACCGGCGCCGCCCCCGACCCACTTCCCGGCGCGCCGCCGGAGTTGAATTTGATGATCGGGCCGATCATGGTGATGCCGCCAGCATCCAACTTGATAAAGCTGCCGGCGGCTTTGAAGGTCAGTTCGCTGCCGGCTTCGAGTACGACTTTCTGGCCGCTGGACAGGTGGATTTCTTGGCCTGCGTTGATAAATTGGCCGGTGCCGATTTTGATGTGCTGGTTGTTGCCGACGGTGAGGTGGTCGTTAGCTTTGACCTCGCTTTTGCGGTCAGCATGAGTGGTGCGGTGTTCTTCGGCTTTGAATTCGCTGTAGCTGTTGGCTTCTACGGTGTCGTGGCGTTCGTTGCCGATGCGGATTTTCTGGTCGTGCTCGATGTTCTCATCCCAATCGCGCTCGGCGTGGATGTAGATCTGTTCGGCGCCCTTTTTGTCTTCGATACGCAGCTCGTTATAGCCGCCACCGCCGGGGCTGCTGAGGGTCTTGAACAGGCTGCGGGTCTTGTTCGCCGGCAAGGCGTAGGGCACCACGTGTTCGGCGTGGTACAGGCAGCCGGTGACCAGCGGTTGATCGGGGTCGCCTTCGAGGAAGGTGACCAGAACCTCCATGCCCACGCGCGGGATGGCGATGCCGCCGTAGCGGTCGCCGGCCCAGCTTGAGCTCACGCGTAGCCAGCAACTGGCTTTGTCGTCGGCTTGGCCTTCACGATCCCAGAAGAATTGCACCTTGATCCGGCCGTACTCGTCGCAATGAATCTCTTCACCCGCAGGTCCGGTGACCACCGCGCTTTGGCTGCCGAGGATGCGCGGTTTCGGGTGGTTGAGCGGTGGGCGATACAACACGGTCCAGGGTGTGGCGGTAAAACGGTTGCGGTAGCCCTGCTGGAAACCGTCGCTAACTTCGGTGTGACTGGTCACCGACTCTTCCAACACCTGCGGCTGTTTGCCCTCGTGGTGGATTTCGGTGAGCAGCCAGAGGTCGTTCCAGCTCGAACGCGGGTGCTCGGTCAGGGCCAGGAAGTGGCCGCTGACCAGCAGGGGCTGATCGCCGTCGCCTTGCGCCAGTTCGAAGTCGTGTCGATGGCGTTCGAGAATGCGTTGGCTCAGGTGTTTGCCGCGCTCGCGGTCGACAAAACGGCCGGGGTAGTCGTAATCCTCAAGGTCGGGTTTGAACGCGCTCTTGGCGTCCGCCTCCATCAGCAACTTGGGTTTTTCAAAGTCGTAATCACGGCGGGTCACCCGGCTTGAACGGGTTTCCACGCGCACGCCGAAGCGCTTGATCACCGGCTTATCAGCGACCAAACCGCTGTCCTGCTGATAAGCGGTAGGAGCGAGCTTGGGGAACGGCGTCTGGTCGTCGCCGAAGACCACTACATGGCCTTGTTCGCTGTGCTGGAAGTGATAGTGAATACCCTCTTCCTCGCACAGGCGCTGGACGAAGTGCAGATCGGATTCGTCGTACTGCACGCAGTACTCACGCTCGGGGTAAATCGAGCCGAATTGGAATTGGTAGGCGTTGGCCTGAATGCCGTGCTCTTGCAGCACTTGACTGATGATCTTCGCAACCGAAAGGTGCTGGAAGATGCGTTGATTGCTGCGGTGTGCCAGGTACGCCAGTTGTGGGCGCAAGGTTACGTGGTAGCGGGTCAGGCGTTTACCGGATTCGCCCTGGGCGACGCGGTAGATCTGCCCGTGAATGCCGTGGCCGGTCTGATCGAACGCGAGGAAAGCGGCCTGATGCAGCAGGCTTTCCAGATCCAGATCGGGACGTTCGCTGACCAGTTCCAGCTCGAACTCGAAGGGCTGACTGATCGCCTCGCGACCGGTGAATTCGAGCACCTGCAGGTCGTGGCTTACACCTTCGATCGTCAGGCTGAAATGAGTCTGGTTGGCGGGGGCGAACATTCGTTGTTCCTCTTGTTTCGTTCCATGAATCGAACCACTGCGCATTTCTAACCCAGGCCAAGCCCGGCAGCCGTGCGTGTTCGCGGTTTTGCGCGATGCCTGTCAGTGTTTGGCGAAGCAGGTCTCACTGAAAACGCAGCGGCCAGGACAAGCCTGGCCGAAGCGGTATTGCGTGAACTCAGCCAATGCTTAGGCGGAGATCGGGGTACGCCAGTCGTCGGAACCGGAAGTACCGGAGACTTCGTGGGTCCAGACGATTTTGCGGTAGGTGAAGTACACGTCTTCCAGGTGAGTGAAGTGCGACATGTTCGGGTCCTGGCAGTTCGGCATACGCGACTGCACATCAACGATCACGGCATCTTCCAGCTCGATGGTGAAGTAGTGCTCTTGAGTACCGGTGGAGGAAGTGCGGTACCACTCCAGACGGCACTTGGACAGACGCTCACCGGAGGTCAGGGAGTTGAAGATCAGCGGCGAGGATTTGTCGAAGACTTTGGTGATCATCAGCGGCTTGTGCACGCGCTGACCAGTCGGCTGACCGGACTGCGGATCACGCGGGATGATGACCTGGTGGTTGAAGGCTTGAACCAGGATCTGGTCTTCATGACCTTCCTGGAAGATGTTACCGACGGAATCTTCGGTGAAGGTGCCAGCGGTGATCAGGCCTTGTTTGGTGCCTTCGAGGGACAGATACGCGGGTGTTGGCATGAGTGCTTTCCTTGCCTTGGGTCATGGATCTGCAGTGATCCGGGAACTACCCCTATAGCGATAAGCATGCCAATTAAATAAACTCCTTATAAATCAGCGACTTAGTGAAAATAAATTTATATAGCTCAAGACAATGCGCACTGGATCACTGAAAGCTGAGCAAGTTGTTGCGCAAGGCTGCGCAATTTTCTGCGCAGCAGGCTACACGTCAGTATCAGCAAGGCCTGTAGATGGATACCCACAGACTTACCAACAGCCTGTTGCGCAATAAACTGCGCAGCAGGCTGGCACCTCAGGCTCGGCTCACGCCGTGCCGTTAGCCCGGCGACGCCGCTGCAACCAGACCACCAGGGCGAACAGCAGGAAGCCCGGAATCCACATCAGCTCCTTGGTCCAGCGATCCGTTGGCGCGCGAACGCTGATGATTTGCTGATCGAACTCCAGTCCGGCTTCGGCTGCTGGGCTGCCGAAGGTGACGCTGTCGACCAACACCTTGCCGCCCTCTTCATAGGTCAGCAGGCCGAGTTTCTCCAGGCGTTCTTCGCCACTGGCACCGTCCGGCACAGGCAGCAGCAGGCTGAACTCACGGGCATCGCCCACCGCATTCTCCCCCTTAATGCGCAGGCGCAGCTGGCTGCCGTCGGCCACATCACCCAGGGCCTGGGCCAGTTGTGCTGGCGGGATGTCGCGGTAAGGGTCGTGCACGATGTCCATCCAGAAGCCCGGACGGAACAAGGTAAAGGCCACCAACAACAGCAGCACGCCTTCATACCAGCGACTGCGTACCAGGAAGTAGCCCTGGGTGCCGGCCGCGAAGATCAGCATGGCGATGGTTGCCACGATGAAAATCAGCACGCCGTGCCAGAAGTCCACGTCGATCAGCAGCAGGTCAGTGTTGAAGATAAACAGGAACGGCAACACCGCCGTGCGCAGGCTGTAGTAGAAGGCCTGAATGCCGGTCTTGATCGGATCGCCCTTGGACACTGCAGCAGCGGCGAACGAGGCCAGGCCCACCGGCGGCGTCACGTCGGCCATGATGCCGAAGTAGAAAACGAACAGGTGCACGGCGATCAGCGGCACGATCAGGCCATTCTGCTGGCCGAGGGTGACGATCACCGGCACCAGCAGGCTGGATACCACGATGTAGTTGGCGGTGGTCGGCAGGCCCATGCCCAGCACCAGGCTGAAGATCGCCGTCAGTACCAGCATCAGCAACAGGTTGCCCATCGACAGCAGCTCGACCAGATCGGCCAGCACCAGGCCAACCCCGGTTTGCGATACCGCGCCGACGATAATCCCGGCGGCCGCCGTGGCAATACCGATACCGATCATATTGCGCGCGCCAGCAATCAGGCCCTCGCGCAGGTCGATTACGCCATCGATAAACGAGCCGTGGGCATGCGTGCCATCGGTGCGCAACCAGCTCAGCAGAGGACGCTGAGTGAGCAGGATGATTACCAGCATGACGCTGCCCCAGAAGGCCGACAGGCCGGGAGACAGGCGCTCGATCATCAAGCACCAGACCAGCACCACCACCGGCAGCAGAAAGTGCAAGCCAGAGAGCAAGACGGCGCGGGTTTGCGGCAGCTTGTCGAGCGGCGCGTCCGGGTCTTCAGCCGGCAGCACCGGCACGCTGGCGGCGATTTTCAACAGGCCCAGGTAGACCAGCGCCAGCAGCGCGCCGATCCCCGGCAGGGCGTATTCACCCAGCGCCGGCTTGAGCCAGCCGAGGCCGTAATACACCGCCAGCGACAGCCCGCTGATCAGCGCCGCACCGAAGGCGAAACCGGTCAGGCGGCGCAGCCAGGGCTTGGGCTGATGCCCGGGCACCGGCTGCAGGCCGAGCTTGAGGGATTCCAGATGGACGATATACAGCAGGGCGATATAGGAAATTGCTGCCGGCAGGAAGGCGTGCTTGATGATCTCGACATAGGGCATGCCGATGTACTCGACCATCAGAAAGGCCGCCGCGCCCATCACTGGCGGCATGATCTGGCCATTCACCGACGAGGCCACTTCCACCGCACCGGCCTTCTCGGCCGAGAAGCCGGTGCGCTTCATCATCGGGATGGTGAAGGTGCCAGTGGTCACTACGTTGGCAATCGACGAACCGGAAATCAGCCCGGTCAACCCCGATGCCACCACAGCCGCCTTGGCCGGGCCACCGCGGAAGTGACCGAGCATGCTGAAGGCCAGCTGAATAAAGTAATGCCCAGCGCCTGCGCGCTCGAGCAAGGCGCCGAACAGCACGAAGAGAAACACGAAGCTGGTGGACACGCCGAGGGCGATGCCGAACACCCCTTCGGTGGTGATCCACTGGTGGTTGGCCATGGCATTGAAGCTGACCCCACGGTGCGCCAGCATCCCCGGCATATAGGGCCCGGCCAGGCTGTAAACGAGGAACAGCAGGGCGATGATCGCCAGTGGCGGGCCGAGCACGCGGCGGGTGGCTTCCAGCAGCAACGGGATGCCGATGCACGCGGTGAGCATGTCCGCAGTGGTCAGGCTACCGGGGCGCAAGGCCAACTGCTGGTAAAAAATAAACAGGTAGGCGGCGCTGGCGGCAGCGACCAGGCCCAGGGCGATATCCAGCAGCGGTATGCGGTCACGCGGCGATTTGCGAAAGGCCGGGTAGGCGAGAAACGCCAGCAACAGGGCAAACGCCAGGTGGATAGAGCGGGTTTCGGTGTCATTGAACACGCCAATGCCGAACACGAAAGGCAGCGGCGAGGCGATCCACAGTTGAAACAGTGACCAGAGTAGAGCCAGGCCGGTGATCACCTGGGCCATGGCCCCCAGCGGGGTGCGCGCACCGACATCCTGGGCGATCAGTTCTTCGGTGGACAGTTGCTTGTCATGCATGGGTTGAACCTGCATTCGAGAGTACGGAAAACGGCAAAACCCGCAGCCTTGCAGCTGCGGGTTTGCTTATCTGAAAACACTAGCCCGTTTGCACGGGCAGTCACGTAGCCCGAATAAGCCTAGGCGCAATCCGGGTAACGCGGTCCCGGATTGCGCTGGCGCTTATCCGGGCTACACAGGCTTACAGCCAGCCGCGCTCCTTGTAGTAACGCACTGCGCCTTCGTGCAGCGGGGCGCTGAGGCCAACCTTGATCATGTCTTCTTCTTTCAGGTCGGCAAATGCAGGGTGCAGACGCTTGAAGCGATCAATGTTGTCGAATACCGACTTAACCAGCTGGTAGACCACTTCCGGGCTGGCCTTGGCCGAGGTGGAAAGTACCGCCTTGCCGCCAATCGACGGGGTTGGCGCATCGTTGCCCTTGTACACGCCGCCGGGAATATCGGCCTTGGTGTAGTAGCTCTTCTCAGCCAGCAGCTTGTCGATTTCTGCACCCGTCACCGGCACCAGCACCGCGTCGGTGGTGGTGGTGGCTTCCTGGATCGCGCCATTTGGGTGGCCAACGAAGTAGGTCATCGCATCGATATTGTTGTCGCCCAGGGCAGACGCCTGCTCGGCCGGCTTCAGCTCGGCAGCCAGGGAGAACGCCGAGCGGTCCCAGCCTTTGACCTGCATGATCTCTTCCAGGGTGTCGCGCTGACCGGAACCTGGGTTGCCGATGTTGACGCGCTTGCCTTTGAGGTCATCGAAGCTGGCGATCTTGGCATCACGGCGGGCGAGGATGGTGAACACCTCACTCTGCAGCGAGAACACCGCACGGATGTCCTCCATGGCGCCTTCTTTCTCGAACGGCGCAACGCCCTTCATGGCCTTGAACTGGTGGTCCGACTGCATGATGCCGAAGTTGAACTCGCCACTGCGGATGCCGTTGACGTTGGCCACACCGCCACCGCTGGCTGGGGCGTTGCACTTGATACCGTGCTCAGCCGCACCGCGATTGAGGAAACGGCAGATCGATTGACCGGCAACGTAATAAACGCCGGTTTGACCACCGGTGCCGATGGTGACGAATTTCTCTTCGGCCTGTACGGCGCTGCTCAGGGTAATACCTGCGAGTGCAGCCGACAGGGCCCATGCCAGGGATTTACCTTTCATGGGAGTTCTCCTTTTCTGTTTATTGTTGAGCCGGTCGCACCTTTTGAGTGCGCCCGGAAGGACAAGAGTCTAACCGCTCAGCCACAGGTTGCACGGAGTAATACCGGCCGCAGCAGTAACCAAGTGTTTAGCTAGACGTCTTAACGCTACCGCCAAGCCACAGCTTTGGGCAGAATCAGGCCATGTCCAAGCACACACTCGAGTCACAACACACCTCGGTCAGCGCCAGCATCACCCTCGCGGTGCTGCATGCCGCCAGCCGCCTGGGCGTTGATCGCGCCCAACTGATGAGTACCTGCGAGCTGCATGACAATCAGCTTAGCGACCCCGATGCGCGCGTGCCCTTCGCCACTCAGGAACAGCTGTGGCAACAACTTAGCCGTATCGAGCATGCCGAACCCGGCCTGGCCCTGGGCTGCAACCTCGCCCCCGGGCCGTTCAGCGTGCTCGGTTACCTGCTGCAGAGTAGCCCGACCCTCGGGGACGCGCTGGCCGCCGGGCTGCGCTATCAGCGCCTGGTCGGCGAAGGCGGCGAGGTGCAACTGCGTGAACAGGGCGATGAACTGCAACTGCTGTATCGCCCATTGCATCCCGAACTGCCGGCCACCCGCACCCGCGTACTGGCGCTGATGGCCTGCTGGGTACAGATGCTGCATCCGTTGCTGGATAACTGGCAGCTGTTGCGCGCGCAGTTTGTTCACCCAGAGCCGCCGACGCTGGACAGCTACCGCGACACCTTCGCCTGCCCACTGCAGTTTGCCGCCAGTGATTACGGCATCGTCCTGCCGCGCAGTCTGGCCCGCGCGCCGCTGATCCAGGCCAACCCGCCACTGCAAAACCTGCTGCGCCAGCACGCCGAAGCCCTGCTCGCCCGTTTGCCCAGCGAAGGGCTAAGCGCCCGCGTGGTGGCTTTGCTCGGTGAACAATTGGCGCGCGGCGAGCCGGATCGCAGCGAACTGGCGCGCCATCTGCACCTGAGCGAACGCACCCTGCAACGACGCCTGGCCGACGAAGGCTGCAACTACCAGCAACTGCTGAATGACACCCGCCAGCAACTGGCCGAACAACACCTCAGCAGCGGCGACTTACCCGCCGCAGAAATCGCCCTGCTGCTGGGCTACTCGGAGCCCAGCGTATTTTTTCGCGCGTTTCGCCAATGGACTGGGCTAACGCCGGGTGAATATCGGGCGCGGCAGAAAGCTCAGTAACTCGCTGTTAGGGAAGACAACTTATGGACGCTGAAGAGGAATTATCACTACTGGATGCACTTCGAGGCCTGGCAATGCTTCAGCTAGAGTTCTTGCGCCTTGCACTTTTCGTGGCATCCCAAGGCCCCAGTACCTACGAAGGTGAAACGCTAACTTGCAGCCTTCCAGACGCACAACGACGCACAAGCACGCTACTAGCAATGGGAGCAGGGCAATCCGTCCAGTCACTCCTGCACATTGCTAAACAACGCGGAATTCCTGTCCGCGACGCCTACCCAATCGCACGCTCGGCAATCGAGTCTTTCGTGAATGCCAGCTACCTCCTTGCAGAGTCAAATGTGGTTGCAGACCGAGCCATTAGGTACATCGAATTCGCCACTTGGCGGCAACACAATCGAAAATTTGGAAGTGGTGAATACTCGATTGAAGTTCGCTCAGACCCTGACCCAGCATCAACACTCGCTACCAAATTTCCCGAATTCACGGGCAAAGGAAACGGAAGCTGGACCAACCTAGATATGCCAAGCCGTATCAGACGGGTAGGCGAACTTGCGGGGCGTAAAGCTGGATCGCGGTTACTCGCGGCATATGGGCTGACCTACTCACTCTCATCAGAGATTATTCACGGTTCTCCCTTTGGCGCGAGCTTCTTTTACTCAGCCCACCTCAATGGAGAGCACTCCACCGAGGCATTCGTTGCAGGAACGGTTCGGCAGCTGGAGGAGGTATTCATTGCAGTTCTTCACGCTGGATGTGGTTACCTGGCCGCCTTCTTCGAAAAGCAACAAATGCGCGCGCCGCTTGAGGCAGAAGAGAAGCTTTTCAAACGGCTCATGGAGCTGAGCACCAAATCCGCATCAGTGTTTCCTCAGTCGTCGCCTTCTCAGAACTGATTTCGGCCTTCATAGATACAGCGCTTAACAGAAGGAATGGGAAATGCTGTGGTTCAAATCGCTCTCTGGGCGGGCTAAAGCCCACCCCTCACAAATCCTTAAATCCCCTGCGCCCGCAAAAACGCCAGAAACGCCTCGCGCGAGCTATAGCGTGGGCTAAAGCCGAAGTCCTGTTTTAGCCGGCGGTTGCTCAGTACCGGGCGATAGCGCAGAAAATCCACCTGCTCCGGGCCGTAGGGGCTTAGGCCCAGGGGTTTGAGCACGCGTAACGCGGTGCGAATCAGCCAGGCCGGTAAGGCGCGGTAGGGTTTGTTAAGCAGCTCGGCGATTTCCTTGAGCGATAGCGCGCCATCACCGGCCAGATTGAAGATGCCGGCGCTCTGCTGGCGCAGGCCGCGGCAGATGATGTCCACCACATCCTGATCCCAGATAAACACGAAGCGGCTGTCGCTGCCGCGAATGCCCAGCACTGCGGGTTTCTTGAACAGCTCGGTGATCTGGTTGTTCACCTGTTTGCCGAGGATGGTGCCGGGGCGCAGCACCAGCTGTTTGAGTTGCGGATGCTGCACCCGCGCTTCGGCCAGCAGCAACTCGACTTCACGTTTGTGCTTAGCGTAAGCGAACTGCGCATGGCCACGCAGCGGCTGGTCTTCATCCAGCCATTCGGCATTCTGCGGGTCATAGCCGTAGGCGGCGCCGGAGCTGGTAACGATCAGCTGCTCGACGCCATGGGCCGCAGCCGCCTGGATCAGCGCCTGGGTGCCGCCGACATCGATGGCATGCAACTGCGCCTCGCTCATACCCGGCGGCGGCGTGACCACCGAGGCCAGGTGAACAATCGCCTGCGGCTGCCAGGTCGCTACGCAGTCTTCCACGGCCGCCGGCTGGCTGATATCGAGCAGCACCGGTTCGATATTCAGCTTCATCCCCGCGCGGTTCTGCGGGCGGATATCGGCGGCAATCAGCAGCCACTGCGGATGCTGAATGGCCAGTTGGTTAAGCAGCTGCTGGCCGATATAACCGGCTGCACCTGTGATCAAGACGCGCATGTAACTCTCCATAACGCAGCGCGGCCCCATGGCGCGGGCGCTGTGTTTTCAGCGAATGTGTTTACCCATTGCAGGCTATCCGCTGGGTTATGGGGCGGCAGTGGCAAGGCTGGCCAAACAGCGTGGCCAAAGGCGACAGATGCGTGTGCCCTGGCCGGCTGGGCGCGCTATGCTCTGCGCCCGCCATTCGCCCAGGTATGCCCGCCATGAGCCAAGCCGAACAGAACCTGCGTATCGACTACATCGAGTTCGCCGCCGTCGACCTGCCGACGCTTAAGCAGTTCTATGCACAGGTTTTCGGCTGGCGCTTTACCGACTACGGCCCGCACTACAGCAGCTTTACCGACGGGCGCATGACGGGCGGCTTTACCACCGACAGCGCAGCAGGTGTCGGCCCTTTGGTGGTGATTTACGCCACGGATCTGGAAGGCGTGTGTGCCCAGGTGGCCGCAGCGGGTGGGCAGATCACTCAGGCAATCTTCAGCTTCCCCGGCGGGCGACGCTTTGAATTCAGCGACCCAAGCGGTAATCGCCTGGCTGTCTGGTCGGAATAATCGAGTTCAATTTATGCCTGCGTGGAAACAACTGATCTTCAAGCTGGTGGCGCTGATTCAGCGCAACCCCGGGCTGGTCGCGATCTTTGGCTTTGCCTCGGGCTTGGCGAGCTTTCTGCTGGTCGAGCGGCATGCCGAACTGGCGCAGATTTTGGCGCTGGTGATGCTGGTCAGCTGGTTGTGGCTGATTCTGGAAAACATCCTGCGCGAGCGTATCGCCCAGTGGTTCGGCTTCGAGTTGCCGCCGCCGCTGCTGCGCTACGCGACGCAGATGATCCACCAGGAGAGCCTGTTCTTCGTTCTGCCGTTCTTCTTTATCACCACCACCTGGAACAGCGGCCAGCTGCTGTTCAGCGGCCTGCTGGCCAGCGCGGCGCTGATTTCGATTATCGACCCGCTGTACTACCGCTGGCTGGCGCCCAAGCGCTGGCTGTTTCTCGCCTATCACACCCTGGCGCTGTTCGCCGTGCTGCTCACGGCGCTGCCGATCATCTTCAAGCTGACCACGCCGCAGAGTTATCAACTGGCCCTGGCGGCAGCGGTGTTGCTGTCGTTCCCTTCGCTGTTTGCGATCATCACCGTGCAACGTTGGTGGCGCGGCCTGCTGTTGGTGGGCATGACCCTGGCCATCGGCGCGGGCGGCTGGCTGGCGCGCGCCTGGGTGCCGCCGGCAACCCTGTGGCTGACCGAGGTGGCGGTGACCAGCGAATTCGACAACCTGAAGCGCGCGCCGGGCGAAAGCATCAAGCAGCTGAGCGTGGCGCAACTGCGCAGCCAGGGCCTGTTCGCCTACACCGCGATCAATGCGCCGCGCGGCCTGAACGAACGGATTTATCACGTCTGGCGCCGCGATGGCGGTGAAGTCGAGCGCATCGCCCTGGATATCCACGGCGGGCGCAAGGAAGGCTACCGTGCCTGGACCCACAAAAAGAACTTCCCCGCCGACGCCGTGGGCCGCTGGCAGGTGCAGGTGCTGACCGAAGCCGGGCAGATGATCGGTGTGCTGCGGTTTAAGGTGGTGGAATAACCACCGATAAACCTATTTGAGCGTCGTAGCCCGGATGCAATCCGGGAAGCGCTGTCAGCAGAACAATCGCTCCCCGGATTGCATCCGGGCTACAGGGTTGTACTGGCTTTAGCCGAAGAACCAGTAGCAGACGAAGATGGCCGCCACCACGCCGGCAAACTCGGCGAGCAGTGCGCAGCCCACGGCGTGGCGCACGCGCTGGATGCCGACCGCGCCGAAGTACACGGCCAGCACATAGAAGGTGGTTTCCGTGCTGCCCTGGATGGTCGCCGCCACCAGTGCGGCAAAGCTGTCGACGCCCTGGGTCTGCATGGTTTCAATCAGCATGGCGCGCGCGGCGCTGCCGGAGAAGGGTTTGACCAGCGCGGTGGGCAGCGCGTCGACAAAACGCGTATCCCAACCCACCACCTCGACCAGCCAGCGAATGCCATCGAGGCCGAATTCCAGCGCACCGGATGCTCGCAGCACGCCAATCGCGCAGAGCATCGCCACCAGGTAGGGCAGCAGGCTCTTGGCCACGTCGAAGCCTTCCTTCGCGCCTTCGACAAACTCCTCGTACACCGCCACCTTCTTCAGCGCGCCGAGCAGCAGAAATAGCAGGACGATGCCGAACAGCGTGAGGTTACCGGCCAGCGACGAGAGGGCCGCCAGCGCTGTGGCGGACATGGTCGCCAACACGGCCATAAAGCTGCCCAGCAGCAGCGCGCCGGGAACCAGATACGCCAGCACCACCGGGTCCCAAAGACGCAGGCGCTGCATCAGCGCCACCGACAGCAGGCCGACCAGGGTCGAGGCACTGGTGGCCAGCAGGATCGGCAGAAACACCAGGGTCGGATCAGGCGCACCTTGCTGGGCGCGGTACATAAAGATGGTCACCGGCAGCAGGGTCAGCGACGAGGCGTTGAGCACCAGAAACAGGATCTGCGCATTACTCGCCGTGGTGCTGCTGGGGTTGAGGGTCTGCAGGGCGCGCATGGCTTTCAGGCCAATCGGCGTGGCGGCGTTGTCCAGGCCCAGGCCATTGGCGGCGAAGTTCATGGTGATCAGGCCGAGGGCCGGGTGGCCGCGCGGCACTTCCGGCATCAGCCGCGCAAACAGCGGACCGAGCATGCGCGCCAGGGCATCGACCAAGCCGGCTTTCTCAGCGATGCGCAGCAGGCCGAGCCAGAGGGTTAAGGTGCCGAACAGCAGCACCATAACCTCAACCGACAGCTTGGCCATGGCAAACAGGCTTTCGACCATGGCGGCGAATACCGCCGGGTCGTCACCGAGCAACCAGCGCGACAGCCCGGCCAGCGCCGCCACCACGAAAAACCCCAGCCACAGCCAATTGAGCATGCCGTATCTCCCCCAGATCAATGGGCGCGATGATAGCGCGGCTTAGCAGGCTGTTGAAAAACTACCTGCGTTGCCATCGCGGCGTTAAAAACAGCCTCGGCAAGCCGCTTGCGGCTAACGCGCTTTAGCGCGACCCGAAGGGCGAGTGGAACGAGTAATGCTCATTTACAACTCGTAAACTCCGCTTTTTCGCCTGTTTTTGCCTTGCGCTGGCTGCCTCGCCAACGTTTTTCAACGGCCTGTTAAGAGAGGCTGGGGTGGGGGGTTAACCGATATGCCGCGCTTAAGCCGCGAGCCATACAACCACTAGCAATCGGAGGGCGGAGATGGCGAAGCTTTGTCCGCCGCAGCGGGCGCTTTCACAACCGCTCAGCCGTACTCACAGCGCGCCATGGCCCCACCGAACGCCCACTAAGCGCCGACCAGTACCAAGCTGAGTTATCGCTAAAACTCTGCCCGGCGGCGTCCTCGATGTACTCGCATACACGCAGATCGACGCCACGACCACTGGCGACAAAACAGCGCTGCAAGCCGGCGCCATCACTGCGTTGCTCCAGATGGATGGCCTGAATGCGATAACCCAAACCGCGGTAGCAATCCGCAGCCGGATGCAACTTACGCGTGGGGCGAGTCACATGGCGCAGCGTGACCGCCCGCGCGCCCGTGCTAAAACGGGCGATAGCGCCGGGAAACTGCGCGGCGAAACGCTGCTCCACCGCTGACAAGGCCAACGGTTGCAATGGCTCACCAGCGTATTGCGCCGGCCACTCGACAAAGCTGCCGTACCTTGGCTCAACAGCCGCAGGCGCTGCCAACAGCGGCCATAGCGCCACGGCCACGAACGCCGTGAGCAACACCACTTGCAACGCCGGCTGCAGCGACGGCCGGTGGCCCGGCAGCTCAGTCGCCTGTGGCGCAAGCGTGACTTCGTGGGCCATGCCATTCGCCATCATATAGCGCAGCACCAGCGCACAAACGCCGACGAACACCAACAAGCCGGTGCCTTCGTGCATCCAGCTCGGCCAATCCAAACGCCCGGTTTCCTGCAGAATCAGCAGGCTATTGCGCAGAATATTGCCGGCCAGTATCAGCACCCCGAGCAGCGGCAAACGGCGCAGTAACTGGCGATCACCCATGCGTAGCCAGGCGGCGGTGGCGAACGCGGTGAAGTAGGCGACCCAGGCCATCTGAATGCCCGAACAGGGCGCATCGACCATGATGAGTTGTCCGGCCACCTCCAGGGTGCTGCCTTGGCGTTGTACCTCGAGCCCGCCGGCGCGCAGCAACCAGGCGCTGACCTCGGCGGTCAGCACCCGCAGCGGATAACCGATAAAGAACTGCAAGGACGACATGATCGGCAGCGCCAACAAGCCCAACCCCAGCCAGGCCAGCAGCGCCTGACCCGGCGCGCGCAGGGCCAACACCGCGACGAATAGCGTCAGCACCGCCAGCACCGCGCGCAATAGCGGCGGCAAGCCTGGCGCCAACCCGGTCGCAGCACAGAGCAGCAATGTCAGCAGCAGCCAGGGCAGCCGCGGAGCGTCCAGCAACTGACGGCGCTCGCGCCAGAGCATCAGCACTAACGCAAGCAGCGCGACTATGCCGAACGGATCGTCGGAGCCATCGCTCATGCGCCGCGCGCTCCACTGCCACACCGGCCATAGCGCCAGGGTCGGCAGCAGCAACCACAGCCACGCCGGCGCGCGCGACCAAGCCACGGGGAGCTCGCGCATCATTTACACCTGCTCCTGGCGGGCATGCTGGCGCGCCAGCATGCCCAGGGCCAGGGCCGCGACCAGCAACATCAGCCAGACGCTCGGTTCAGGCGTACTCGACACCAGCGCACCTATTGCCTGGTTGCTCACGCCCTGAGGCAGCGGCAAAGGCTGTTTGACGCTGGCGGCAGCGGCCGGATCGGGGTTGCGCACCTGTTCGTCCACGGCGATAAACGAGGTGTAGGCCGTCAACAGGTTGTATTTCAGACCCAGGTCGAGAATCGCCTGGCTATGGGCGTAGTCGCCTTCGAGGGTTTCCTGATCGGTAAGGCTGGCAACCTTATGCCGTGCCCATAAATAGCCCAGCGCCTGATTGCTCGCGCTGGCCATCTCGGGCCTGATCGGCACTTCAACTCGATACGGCCCGGCAGCGCCGCGCCCTTCCACCTGCAGGCTGCCGCGCGCCTCGCCGCGCCATTTGCCGAACACCACCAGCGGCCGTTGGGCGAACAGATCCGGTAAGGCCACGGGTTCGACGTCATAAACCTCCAAGCCATCGAAGCGCACCTGGGGGTTGGCCAGCACAGGCGCATCAATCATCTGCCGAAAGCGCTCGGCCTGCTCGTCCGCCGCCGCATCATTGAGGACTACGAAGGGCTCGCCTTGCCCGGCCCGCGCGAGGCCCTCGATCAGCTGACGATTGACCGAGCTACCAATACCGAAGGCGAACATATTGGCCTTGTCTAGATTGTTGCGCACCAGCTCGAAGGCCTCGCGTTCCACCGACACAAAACCATCGGTGACCACGACAAAGCTGCGCGCCCGCTCGGGATCGCTCGGCACCGCCAGAGCCTTGCGCAACGCCGGCAGCAACTCGGTGCCGCCCGAGCCCATCTGGGTATCGAGCATATCCAGCGCAGTCGCGATATTCGCCGAGGTGGCCGCCTGGGACTTGTCGGCGAGCATGCTGCTACTGCCAGAGAACAACAGCACATTGAAGCTGTCGACCGGGCGCAAACGCCCGAGCAGATTCTTCAGCAGGCGCTTGGTGGTATCCAGCGGGAAGCCATGCATGGAGCCGGAAATATCCACCACGAAGATATATTCGCGCGGCACCAGCATCTTGCTTTGCACCTTCGCCGGCGGTGCGATCAGCGCCAGAAAGAAGTTCTCCTCGGCGCCCGTGGACAGCAGCACACCGCTCTCGAAACTGGCGCTGCTCAAGCGATAGTCGAGGACGAAATCGCGGTTGTTGCTCTGCCCCGCGTCGGCGCCCAGGCTGACGGTAGCCTCGCTCGGCTTGGCCTGCAGCACCTTGATCCTGTGGCTCGGCGAGCGGATATCGGACAGCGGCACCGGCGATTGCAACTCGACCGAGAGCGAAAAAGCATCACGCGTCGCTTCGCCTTCGGCCAGATAAGGCGTGCTGACCCAGGGCCCGGCCTTGTGACTCTCGCTGCCGGCACTGCCGTTGTAGCGCGGCCCGACTACGGTGGGAAAGACGAAACTGTATACGCCATCGGTGGGCAGCAGCAGCTCGGTATAACGCAGCTCCACATCGACCACATCGCCGGGCAGGATATTGGCGACATTCATCTGGAATACATTCTCGCGGTGCTGTTCGAGCAGGGCCGCGGTCTTGCCAGCGCTCTTGGCCTCTTGGTACTCCTTCTGCGCCTTCTGCTTCTCGCGGATCTGCGCGCGCAGCTCGCGATCGCCCAGGCGTACGGTCATGCCGTACACCGCCGCGCGGGTCGAGCCGGGAAACACATAACGCGCCTCAAGCGCCCGCGTGCCCTCGTTGCGGTATTGCTGAACGACCCGCACATCGGCGATCACCCCCAATACCCGCACCTCGACTTTGGTGGCCTTGAGCGGTAAACGATCCACTGCGGGATCGTCGCTCTGTACCGCGAAATAAGGACTTTCGCTGTGCTCGGCGGCGGATTGCTCACTGGCCAGCGCGGGCTGCGACAGAACCAAGACGATCAGCAGTACAAGCCGGCGACCGACGCTGACCTTAGGAATGGATAAACAATGAAACATGGCGAAGCTCCCCGTAAGTTATGCACACACGGGAGCCATGCTGAGGTCGCTTTGTGGTGGGAGTTTGCAGTCACTATGGCGATTGTGTGGATTCTTGCATCCATAGATCGCCATAACGCAGCTGCGCCGCTTAGCAGGCCGTTGAGAAACGTAGACGAGACAGCCGAGACAAGACAAAAAATCTAGGAAGCGCAGTTCACGTGTTGTACATGAGCATTACTCGCTCTACTCGCCCTTCGGGCCGCGCTAATAGCGCGTTAGCCGCAAGCGGCTTCCGACCGGGCTGGCGCACCAGCCTGTTTTTAACGCAGCAGAGCCGACGCGCAGCAGATCGGAAAGAGAGTCTTAGTACCAGTTCGGGTCACTTCTCAGCTGCTCTTGCAGCAACTGTTGGGTGGCTTCGTCCGGGTCGCCGAGCCAGCGCAGGGTGGCGTGCTGGCTGGGGGCCTTGTCCGTCGGCAGGCCGTCGGGCAACTGCACATAGAGGGCGTAGGCGTCCTCCTTGTCCCAGCTGAAGGCTACATAGAGGCGCTGATTGAAGCAGTTGTGCTCTTCACACAGCTGGCCGACCAGGTACTTGTCACCGTCGTCATCCAGGCCCTGCATGGGGCTGGCGATGCCGTTGAGGTTCATCACCCAGTCCGGCAGACGGCTTTCCTCTTGCACCAGCTCCTGCCAGCTTTGCTGATAAGCAGGGTCGCTGGCGAGCAATTCATTGAGGCGGAATTGGCCATCGGTGTCCGCGGCCAAAGCCGCCGCACTGCCGCCCAGTAACAGGGCGGCAAGCAGCGTCTTGATGGTCATGGCGGCTCCTCTATCCACGTGGGCGACGACCCATGATGAACGAGACGATAAACATCACCAGGAACACCACGAAGAGAATCTTCGCGATACCCGTGGCGGTGCCGGCGATACCACCGAAGCCCAGGACTGCAGCGATGATGGCGATAATCAGAAAGGTAATGGCCCAACTCAGCATGGCGATACTCCTTGTTTACTCAGGTGTGCGCCGCAGCGCGTGAAGACCCGGTGTGGCACACACCACACCGGAACGGACTCACTGCATGGACTGTTTCAGGGTGCGCATGCGGTCATGGTTGGCGCGTACTTTCGGCATTTCTGCAGTCAGTAGGGCTTGCACGTCCGGCTCAGCGCTTTCCAGAGCATCCTCGAAGGCATGCAGGATGCGGTCTTCGGCTTCTTCCAGCTGCGCCACGTAGGTGGCTTCGGTGTCGCTGACCAGGGTCGCCTTGGTATCGGCGTAAACCTGACGTAGCTTGCCGACAAAGGTGCCGCCGCTGGCCGGGATTTCCTGGTTGGCGGCAACTTTTACCGACAGCGCGCGGATCAGCTCGCTCTTGCTCTGCGACATATCGCGGAACAGCACCTGCAGGCGCACGTCCTTCACTTCATCGTGGGCGTGCTGATAAAAGCGCTGGCCGTCACGGGTGATTTCGATCAGTTCGTTGAGTTGCTCGGTGGTAGTACTCATGGTGATTCTCCTGTGAGTTGTAGCGGCTGCCCAGATGACGGGGCAGCCTCAGACAACAGGTAGCGGCCGCCATGGCCGCTGCCCGGATGGATCAACAAGCCGTTGAAAACGTAGGCGAGGCAGCCAGCGCAAGGCAAAAACAGGCGAAAAAGCGGAGTTTACGAGCTGTAAATGAGCATTTTGAGCCTGTTTTTAACGCTGCGATGGCAACGCAGGTAGTTTTCAACAGCTTGTTAGCTGGCGACGCGCAAAGCATCGGCATCAACGCCGCGCACGCCACGGATGTTGCGTGCGGTCTCAATCGCCAATTGCTTCTCGGCGTTGCTCATCACGCTGCCGCTGAGGCTGACCATGCCCTTCTGGGTGTCGACCGAAATATTCAGGCCGTCGAGGTTGCGGCTGTAGATAAAGCTGGATTTCACCTTGCTGGTGATCCAGGCATCGCTGATCGCCACAGCGGTGTCATCGGCAGCGTTCTGCGCCTTGGCCGCTGTGCTATCGGTGGCGCTGACGCTGAGCAGGTTGTTCACCTCACGCACGCCATCGGTGTTGGCCGCCAGGCGACCGGCCAAGTCCTTGGCTTCGGCGCTCTGCGCGCTACCGGTCAGGCTGATCATGCCGTTAGCCGCTGCGACCTTGATGTCCAGACCTTCGGTGTTGCTGTTCCACAGCAGCTTGGATTTCACCGTGGCGGCCAGGGTGGCGTCGTCAAAACGCTGCGACAGGCTCGGCTCAGTGCTGGCCTTGGCTTCGAAGGCCGGGTCGAGGGTCAGCTGGTTGTCGACCTTTTTCACCCCGTCGATACCCAGGGCGATCTGCTCGGCCAGGTCACGTTCGACATCGGTTTCCACCTTGCCGGTCAGCTTGGCGCTGCCGTTCTCCACATCCACATCGATGGTGAAGGGGTTGAGATGGCGGTTCAGGGCAAACGCGGTCCAGATCGAGCCTTCCTGGCGCGCCTCGCTCAGCTCACGGCTGGTATCGCCCTCGGCAGCATAGGCAGCGAAAGGAGCCAGGCCGATAAGGCCGGCGGTCGCAGTGGCCAGGGCCAGAGTTTTCAGTTGATGCATGGCAGTTCCTCCAATGGATAACGATCAAGCTGGCAGCCGTTTGTCGCTGCCGTTACTGATAGATCGCAAGCCCCATGCCAGCTTCTTGAAACACAATAAACCATTAAATATCAATCACTTATAAACACTAGCCAGGTATGCCATGCGTGCACCTTGCATGATCGCCGGCGAACGGCCGTGCAACTTGCACGACGCCGCGCGGACTAACCCTGTGCACGCAATGACTGGGTGCGGGATAAGAAGGAGATGGCTATGCACGCAAGCACAGAGGAACACAGCCTGGGGCGCATTCTGCTGGTGGATGACGAGACGGCCATCCTGCGCACCTTCCGCTATTGCCTGGAAGACCAGGGCTATCAGGTGAGCACCGCGAGCAGCGCGGCCCAGGCCGATGCCTTGTTGCTGCGCCAGGTCTTCGATCTGTGCTTTCTCGACCTGCGCCTGGGCGCGGATGACGGCCTGGAGGTGCTGGCGCAGATGCGCTTGCAGGCGCCCTGGATGCGCGTAGTGATAGTCACCGCGCACTCGGCAGTGGACACCGCCGTGGATGCCATCCAGGCCGGCGCGGCGGATTATCTGGTCAAGCCCTGCAGCCCCGAGCAGCTACGTCTGGCCGCCGCCAAGCAGCTGGAAGCACGCCAGCTGATCGAACGCCTGGAGCGTCTGGAAGGCTATGTACGCAAGCCCGGCGACGGCCTCGACTCGCAGAGCCCGGCGCTGATGGCGGTGCTGCAGACGGCCAAACAGGTGGCCGATACCGACGCCAATATTCTGATTCTCGGCGAGTCCGGTACCGGCAAGGGCGAGCTGGCGCAGGCCATTCACCGCTGGAGCAAGCGCGCGAAAAAGTCCTGCATCACCATCAACTGTCCCTCGCTCAGCGCCGAGCTGATGGAGAGCGAGCTGTTCGGGCATAACCGCGGGGCCTTTACCGGCGCCAGCGAAAGCACCCTGGGGCGGGTTAACCAGGCCGATGGCGGCAGCCTGTTCCTCGACGAAATTGGCGATTTCCCGCTGGCCCTGCAGCCGAAACTGCTGCGCTTTATTCAGGACAAGGAGTACGAGCGCATCGGCGACCCGGTGACCCGTCAGGCCGATGTGCGGATTCTTGCGGCAACCAACCTCAATCTCGATGAGATGGTGCAACAGGGGCGCTTTCGCGAAGACCTGCTGTATCGCCTCAACGTCATCACCCTGACCCTGCCGCCGCTGCGTGAGCGCCGCGAGGACATCCTCGACCTGGCCGAGCGCTTTCTCGCGCGCTTTGTCGTCGAGTACGCACGCCCGGCGCGCAACTTCAGCGAGGAGGCGCGCGAGGCGCTGCTGACTTACGCCTGGCCGGGCAATATCCGCGAGCTGCGCAACGTGATCGAGCGCGCCAGCATCATCTGCACGGAAGCGCTGGTGCAGGTCAGCCACCTCGGGCTGAATGCTTCGAGCAGCCAATGCGCACCGCAGATCGGTGACCAGCTAAGCCTGGAGGCCCTGGAAAAAGCCCATATCAGCGCCGTGATGGCCAACAGCGAAAGCCTCGACCAGGCGGCGAAAACCCTCGGCATCGACGCCTCGACCCTGTACCGCAAACGCAAGCAGCTCAGCCTGTGAACCTGCGCAGCCGGCTGTTTATCAGCAGCAGCGCGTTGCTCACCGTGGCCCTGGTCGGGCTGTTGCTGGGGATGTTCAGCGTGCTGCAGCTGACTCAGGTGCAGAGCCAGGCGATGACCCGAAATCTGCAGATCATCGACGCCAGCCTGGGCCTGCGCCAGGAGCTGGGCAAGCAGGTGATTCTGCTGCTCGCCGAAGAACTCGACCGCGAGGCCCTGCAGGCCTCCGATCAGCAGTTCAAGGTCTGGCTGCAACGCGCCACCGAGAGCGCCACCAATGACAGCGACCGCCAGGCAGTTAGCGAGATCGAGCGCGCCTACGCCAACTTCGATGACCTGCTGGCCAAACCCCTGACCGTGCGCCGCGAGCTGCTGCGCAATGACGGCTTCGGCCGCGCCATCGAAGCCCTGCGTGACCGCATCAACGCGGTGCAAACGCGCTACGTCAAAGCCGTGGAGCAGGAAGAAGCGCGCGCCCGCGAGCGCGCCTGGCTGATCGCCGGCCTGCTCGGGATGATCGGCCTGGCGGTGCTGGTGATCGGCTTTGTCACCGCGCATAGCATCGCCCAGCGCTTCGGCCGGCCGATTGAGGCCCTGGCGCGGGCTGCTGACCAAATCGGCCAGGGCGACTTTCAGGTCACCCTGCCGCTGACCCCGGTGGCGGAAATGTCCGCCCTGAGCCAGCGTTTCGGCCTGATGGCCGAAGCCCTGCGCGAATTCAAGAACAGCGATGTCGAAGCCCTGCAAGCCGGCCAGCAACGCCTGCAGGCGGTACTCGACAGCATTGATGACGGCCTGCTGATCTTCGATTGCGCCGCGCGCATCGAGCACATCAATCCGGTGGCACAGCGCCAGCTGAACTGGGGCGACGAGCAGCTTGGACAGAAACTGGACGTGGCCATGCAACGCCCCGACCTGGCCGAGCAGCTGCACAAGGTGCTGCAAGGCGAAAGCCTGGACGAGGTGCTGGATGATGTGCAGACCGAGGTCGACGGCGAGCAACGTGTGCTGGCCTACAGCCTGTCCGGCGTTCACCACAGCGAAGGGCGCTTTATGTGCGCGGTGATGGTGCTGCGCGATGTCACCGAACAGCGCGCCTTCGAGCGCGTGCGCAGCGAATTCGTGCTGCGCGCCTCGCATGAACTGCGCACCCCGGTGACCGGCATGCTGATGGCGTTCTCGCTACTGCAGGAGCGCCTGCAGTTCAGCGCCGAAACCCGCGAGGCCGACCTGCTGAATACCGTGGATGAGGAAATGCACCGCCTGTTGCGGCTGATCAACGACCTGCTGAATTTCTCGCGCTACCAGAACGGCCTGCAGACCCTGGAACTCTCCGCCTGCGCCCTGGCCCCGCTGCTGCAACAGACCCAGGAGCGCTTCGGCGCCCAGGCCGCCGAGCTGCAGGTCAGCCTGGCCTGTGAGGTACACGGCGAACTGCCGGACGTGCAGATCGACCCGCTGCAGATCGAACGGGTGCTCGACAACCTGATCGGCAACGCTCTGCGCCACAGCCACCCCGGCGGGCATATCCGCCTGCAGGCGCGGCAGCAGGATGATCGGGTGGTACTCAGCGTGGAAGACAACGGCGAGGGCATCCCCTATCGCCAGCAGACGCGGATCTTCGAGCCCTTCGTCCAGGTCAGCCGCAAAAAAGGCGGCGCCGGCCTGGGCCTGGCGCTGTGCAAGGAGATCGTCCAGCTGCATGGCGGACAGATCGGCGTGCACTCACGCGCAGGGCAAGGTGCGCAGTTCTATGTGGCACTACCGGTGTAAGGCATTCCCGGGTATCAGCCTGGCTGATGGCGATTGCCTGTTGGCCAATGCTTGCCGACACTGCAGTGTCGCCAAGAGAGGAGCGCCGCCATGCCGAGCATCAATCCCAGCCCCGCCCAACTGGCTGCATTCACCGCCAAGGTGGCGGATGACACGCCGCTGCTGATGCTCAACCTGCTGCGTTTCCAAACCCAGGCCAGCTATGCCAGTGGCAGCAGCCATGCGCCGTGCAGCGGCCGCGAAGCCTATGCGCGCTACAGCCAGACGGCGCTGCGCAAGGTCCGTGGCGTGGGCGGCGAGGTGCAGGTCATGGCCGCCGCGCAGGCCGCCCTGATTGCCCCGGCCGATGAGCAGTGGGATGAACTGTTGCTGGTGCGCTACCCATCCAAAGCGGCTTTTCTCAGCATGCTCGCCGACCCGGAGTACCGCGCGGCAACCGAACACCGCACGGCCGCCCTGGCTGACTCGCGCTTGATTGCCACCACTCCGCGCTAACGGCCTGCTTACTGCTGGCGGTTAAGCACTAATAGCAAAGCCGCCGTCTCGGCATCCGGCTCGCCGTCATAGCGCGCCGGGCGGTATTTCATCTGCAAGGCGGCGATCACGTTGCGCGTGGCCTGGTCCAGCTCGCCATGGCTGGGCACGGCATAGCCTTGGCGCGCCAACTGCTCCTGAAACCACTGCACGCTCGGCAGGCTGGCACTGAACAGCGCCTGCTCACGCGCCACCTCGGCAGCATCCGGCCAAGGCATCAGGCCGGCATCGGCCAGGCGCTTCCAGGGGAACAGCGGGCCGGGGTCGACCTTGCGCTGCGGCGCGACATCGCTGTGCGCCAGGATGCTGCCGGGAGCCAGCTGGTGGCGCTGCATGATGTCCTTGAGCAGCACGATCAGCGCATCGATCTGCGCCGGGGCAAAGGGCTGCCAGTAGCGGCCACTGGGGGTGTCGTAGAAACCCTGGTTGACCAGCTCGATACCAATCGTGGTGCCATTGAGCCAGGTGCGCCCTTGCCACTGGCTATCGCCGGCATGCCAGGCGCGGCGGTTTTCATCGACCAGGCGGTAAATGGTCGGCGGCGCTTCGCCGATCAGGTAGTGGCTGCTGACGTCGGTCTCGGTCAGTAGCTGTAGCGAGCGCGCCAGATCGGTGGAGGTGTAGTGCAGCACGATGTACTGCACGCGGCTGTTCTGCCCGCTGGCGGTATGGCTATCGTCGATGCGTAAACCGCTGCTGCAACCGGCCAGCAACAAAACCAGAAAACTTAAACACAGAACTTTCATGGGCTGATATGCAACACGCTTTGCAGGTTATCCAGCAGCATGTCGACGCTGAGCATGATCAACAGCATGCCCATCAGCCGCTCCACTGCGGTCAACCCGCGAGGTCCGAGAAAACGCTGCAGCAACGAGGCCTGCAACAGAATAAAGGCGGTCGCCGCCCAGGCCAGCAGCACCGCGGCGTAGAGTTCCCAGAGCGGCCCGTCATGGGTATTGCGCAGGGTCATCAACACCGCCAGGGCGGAAGGCCCGGCCACCGCCGGGGTGGCCAGCGGCACCAGCATCGGTTCGCCATCCGGCACATCACCCAACACCCCTTGTGGGCCGGGGAAGATCAGGCGCATGGCGATCACGAACAGGATGATACCGCCGGCAATCGCGGTTGCCTCCCGCGACAGGCCCAGGGCGCTGAGCACTTTGTCACCAAAGGTAAGAAACAGCAGCAACAGCGCCAGGGCGAACAACAGCTCACGCGCGGCGACCCACAGGCGGCGCTTGGCCGGCACGTTCTTCAGCGCGGCGATAAAGATGGCGATATTGCCGAAGGGGTCGGTGACCAGAAAGATCAACGCGGCGATGCCGAAAATTTCCATGAAACGCTCCTCAACAGATCGGCAGAGTTTAGTGCGTATGCCGGCAGAAAACGCCTTTGATCAGGCAGAAACGCCACGCTGGTCTATTGCCTGGGCAAGGCGTGATGGACGCTGCTAGACTGAAATCTGTACAAATATGGAGATTCTGTACAGCTTTTGTATTGATTAGGAGATCACCACCATGCGCGCACTGCTGTGGTTCAAACAGGATCTACGCCTTGATGACCACCCCGCCCTGCAGGCGGGCCTGACCGCCGAATGCCTGCTACCGGTGTATGTGCTGGACCCGGCACTGCTGCAGCTCAACGAATTTGGCATGCGCCGTATGGGCGTGCACCGCGCGCGCTTTCTGCTGGAAAGTCTGGTGGCGCTTGAGGGCGAATTGCGCCAGCGCGGCTCGCACCTGCTGCTGGTGATCGGCTCGGCGGAGCAGGCGATTCCCCAGCTGGTTGCCCAGTTCAACTTGAACCAGGTGCTGACCCTGGAGGAAATTGCCCCCGACGAGCGCGCCCAGGTGGCCCGCGTAGCCCGGCGTCTCGGTGACATTCCCCTGCAGCAGGCGCCGGCCAACAACCTGTTGCGCACAGATGAACTGCCTTTCAGTGTCGAACAACTGCCGCATGTGTTCAGCCGCTTCCGCAGTCTGGTGGAGGAACGCCTGCAGGTGTTCCAGCCACGTCATGCGCCGGATCGTTTACCAGGGCTGCCCGATGGTGCGCTGGCGCTGATGCAACCGTTGCCGACGCTATCGCAATTGGGCCTTGGCGAGCCGCTTAGCGTGCCAGCCAGCGCCTTCCCCTTCTCCGGCGGCGAGCCCGCGGCGCTGGGCCGGCTGCGTGACTACCTGTGGAAAACCCAGGGCGTGCGGCAGTACAAGGACACCCGCAACGGCATGATCGGCAGCGAATACTCATCGAAGTTTTCGCCCTGGCTGGCCAATGGCAGCCTCTCTGCACGCCGTGTAGTGGCCGAGCTGCGGCGGCATGAGGCGCAGTTCAAACGCAACGACTCCACTCACTGGCTGTGGGTGGAAATGCTCTGGCGCGACTTCTTCCGCTGGACCCTGATTCGCCACGGCAGCGCGCTGTTCAAGGCCGGTGGCCTGAAAGCCACCGAACGGGCACCGCAGCAGCTGGATCAACGCTTTCAGGACTGGTCACGCGGGCGCACCGGCATGCCGCTGGTGGATGCCAATATGCGCGAATTGGCTGCCACCGGTTTTATGTCCAATCGCGGCCGGCAGGTGGTCGCCAGCTATCTGATCAATGACCTGCAGCAGGACTGGCGCCACGGTGCGGCTTGGTTCGAGGAACACCTGATCGATTACGACCCGGCCAGCAACTGGGGCAACTGGGCTTACCTGGCTGGCGTAGGCAACGACCCACGGCACAACCGGGTGTTCAATGCCCTGCGCCAGGCCCGTGAATACGACCCCGAGGCGCAGTACGTCAGCCTCTGGCTACCGGAGCTGCGCGATGTACCGCAGGCGCTGCGGCATACGCCCTTCCTGCTCGCTGGCGGGCATCTGCGCAGCCTCGGCTACCCGCAGCTGGACAGCATTCCGGAGAGTTGGAAGCCTTACCTGCACGCAGTGGCGTGAACCGAGTTAGCTCAACTCGACTCGATTGCGCCCGCCGCTCTTGGCGCGGTACAGCGCCTGATCGGCGCGTTCGAACACCTTGTCACTGCCTTCATCACCAACAAAGGCGGTCAGCCCAGCCGACAGGGTGATGGTCACGCGCTCACCACGAAAGTGGAACGGGCACTGTTCGACGCCATCGAGCAGGGTTTGCAGCAGCTGGTGACCGCCTTCCATAGGCGTGGAGGGAATCAGCAGCACAAATTCCTCGCCACCGAAACGGGCAATAAAGTCAGTCTTGCGCAAGCGCTTGGCCAGCTCGCCGGCAATGATCTTCAACACCTTGTCGCCGGCCAGGTGGCCGTAACCGTCGTTGATTCGCTTGAAGTGGTCGATATCCAGCACCGCCAGTAGCAGCTCGCCGCCATAACGCTTCCAGCGCGCCATTTCCAGCTCCAGACGCTCGCTCCAGCCGGCACGGTTGGGCAGGCCGGTAAGCGGGTCGATCATCGCCTTCTGCCGCTGTTCTTCGAGGTGATCGCGGAAGCTCTGCGCTTCCTGCTCCATATCGGCGACCTTCTGGGTCAGGCTTTGCAGGCGCTGCGCCACCTCTTCCTCATGGCCGTCACGGTGCTTCTGGTGCTCGCTGACCGTGCTGAGCAAACCCTCCAGGCGCGCCTCCAGGGATTGCTTAAGGGTTGGCAAATCGACCGCATCCTGCACGCTGGCCTGCAAACCACTGACCTGCTCGCGCAGCTCCAGATTAAAGCTGCGCGCACTTTCCACCGACTCGCTGTAGCCCTCATGGGCCTCACTGAGGGTGGTGAGAAATGACGCCAGGCGTTCGTTGAGCTGTTTCAGGTAGCTGGCAAACTCGCGCTGGCCGCTGTCGGTCACGGCCAGCACCAGCACCGCCAGGTCATCCAGCACCGACACCAGCTCATACCAGTTCAGGCCGCCCTGCACGCGCTGGCGCAAGGCTTCGCCCTGAGGCTGATGACGCTCCGGCAGCTCCAGTTCATCAAGCAGGCCCATCAGGCTGTCGCCGATATGCGGGGCAACGGCGCTGTAACCCGGCTCAGGAATTTCCGGCAGGGCGTAGGCCGGATCAGCAGAACCCTGGGCTGCTGCAACGATTGCAGGCGCTGCTGCTGTGCTGGGCACTTCGGCCGCCACAGGCTGTGCTTCTGCCGCAGAACCCGGGGTGACCGGTGCGACGGGCGCAGGCGCCTCGTTGTTCGGCTTTACCACCGCTTCAGCAGCCGCTGGGGTGGTTTGCGGTTGAGATTGCGCGGCAACAGTCGGGGCAGGCGCTGCGGGTTGCGTTATATCGACCAGAGCCAGCTCGCTAGCGGCAGGGCTGCCAGATGCAGGCTCCTTGCCGCCGAACAGACGCTGGAGGAACCCCGGCCGCGCCTGGTTGGGCTCAGCCTCAAGCGCGGCCAGGGCCTGCTGCTGCAGGCTGCTTAATTCGCTGAGCAGCGCCGGCAGTTCGCGCGGTTGGCTGGCACGTTCCTCAATGCGCTTGGCAAATTGCTTGAGCGCCTTGCGCACCTCGCGCGGCGGCTCCAGGGCGAGCAGCTGATCGGTCAGACTGGTGACCCCGGAGATGTTCTGCTCGACCCGGTCCTGGCGGCGCTTTTCCGAATCCAGCACGGCTTTTTCCAGGCGCGGAATCAGCGCCGACAGGCCGGCATCGATATCGTCGCGACGCAGAATATCGCGCAGCTCCTGCATGCACTGGTCAACCGACTTATCACTGCCCTCGGCGGCCAGCGAGCTGCGCACCAAGCCGCGTCTTAGCAGGTCGAGTCGGGCATCCCAGCTGCGTTCGAGTTTCTCTTGCTGTTCCAGGCTTTCCAGGTACTTGCTTTTCCAGCGCTGGGCATCATCGGTCATGGTTGCAGTCCACGTTCAGGGCTCAATCAGCATAGGCGCTGCCGGCCCATACAGTGAAGTGGGCAGCCGAATTTGCACCGCCACCGGCAGGTGATCAGAAATCGGCTGCGACAGCACTTCACAGCGCTCCAGCGGCAAGCCGGGGCTGAGCAGAATGTGGTCAAGGCAGCGCTGCGGCCGCCAGCTGGGGAAGGTCGCCTCGATCTGCGGGGCGAGCAGGCCAAGATCGCGCAGTGGCGAATGCTGCAGCAGGTCATTGGCATGGGTGTTCATATCCCCCATCAGCACCATGTGCCGATAGTCGCTCAGCAGTTCGCGAATATAGGCCAACTGGCGCGTGCGGGTACGCGCGCCCAGAGACAGGTGCATCATCACCACGGCAACTGCATCCGGCCCTTCGCCGAGGCGCAGCAACATCGCGCCACGGCCGGGTGGGCCGGGCAGCGGATGATCCTCCAGCAAACTGGGGCGCAAACGGCTGAGCACGCCATTGCTGTGCTGCGCCAAGCGGCCAAGATTGCGGTTGAGTTGCTGGTACCAGAAAGGGAAAGCACCGAGGTGCGCGAGGTGTTCGACCTGATTGACGTAGCCCGAACGCAGGCTGCCGCCATCGGCTTCCTGCAGCGCGACCAGGTCAAAATCACCGAGCAGATCGCCAATCCGTTGCAGATTGCCGCTGCGCCCGGCATGCGGCAGCACATGCTGCCAGCTGCGCGTCAGGTAGTGGTGGTAGCGCTGGGTGCTGATGCCCACCTGGATATTGAAACTGAGCAGCCGCAGGCTGCCGTTCTGCGGCCAATCATCTGCTGGCGCGCAACGTGGATTGACCTGTGGATCGCACAGGTCAATCGCCCGCCTGGCCGGCCAGCGCCTGAGCATTACGCGTTATCCGCGCACGCCAATTACTGCGCGGCGCGTTCTTTGGCGATCAGGTGATCAGCCACTTGCAGAGCCTGCTGCGGACCGCCCGAGCTGCTGATGTCGAAGCGGTATTTGCCATTGACGATCATCACCGGCACGCCAGTGATCTGGTAGGCCATGGCCAGTTTCTTGGCCTTTTCCAGCTGGCTCTTCACGCCGAAGGAGTTGTAGGTCTTGAGGAAGGCGTCCTTGTCGATGCCTTCGGCCGCCAGGAAGCTGGCCATCTCTTCAGGGGTCGCGAGCTTCTTGCCCTGCACGTGGATAGCGTCGAACACTGCGGCATGCACCTTGTGCTCAGCTTTCATCGCTTCAAGGGTGATAAACAGCTGGCCATGGACGTTCCACATACCGCCGAACATGGCAGGGATGCGCACGAAATTGACATCTTCCGGCAGGGTGTCGATCCACGGGTTGATGGTTTCTTCAAACTTGTAGCAATGGCCACAGCCATACCAGAACAGCTCCACCACTTCGATCTTGCCTGGCTTGGCAACCGCGACCGGGTTGTTCAGCTCGACGTACTGCTTGCCCGCTTCAATCGGCTCGGCATGAGCGCTCAGGCCAAACAGGCTGGCGGTGACGAGAGTGGCACTGAGGATCAGGTTACGCATGCGTTACTCCTTGGCTATAAACGGTGCGTGATGACGAACCGAAGTTCGACCCGCGAAGCAATCTGGGGTTCCGTGCATTGTAGCGATGCGCACAACGAAAAAGGGTGGCCTGAGCCACCCTATTTCATTACGACATGTCGCGGTGTTAGCGGATCAATGCAGACCCTGGATAAAGCTGGATACCGCTTCGATATCCTTGTTGCTCAGCTTGGCTGCGATGGAACGCATGATCATGCTGTCGCCGTCATTGGTACGGTCGCCTTCGCGGAAGTCCGTTAGCTGCTTGGCGATGTAGGTTGCATGCTGGCCACCCAGCTGTGGGTAACCGGCGGCATCCAGGCCAGCGCCGTTCGGCGAATGGCAGCCGGTGCAAGCAGGCATGCCTTCAGCCAGTTTGCCGCCGCGGAACAGCTCGCCACCACGCTCGACCAGTTTCGGATCGGCTGCGCCAACGCTCATCTGCTGGCTGGCGAAGTAGGCGGAGATGTCTTCCAGGTCCTGGTCGCTGAGGTTATCCAGCAGACCGGTCATTTCCACGATAGGGCGCGCGCCGGACTTGATGTCCTTCAGCTGTTTGAGCAAGTAACGCTCGCCTTGACCAGCCAGTTTCGGGAAGTTCGGTGCAGCGCTATTACCATCGGCAGCATGGCACGCACCACACACAACAACCTTACCCTGACCGGCTTCAGCATTGCCTGCGGCATGTGCCAGGCCGGTGATGCCCAGGGTCAACAGCAGACTCACGAGTACTTTGTTCATCAGCTAATCCAATTTACGGCTAAGAGAAAGAGTTTATAAGCCGGGCTTACTCGGTCATCAACTTGATGACGGCTTGGTAATCCTCGGCCGAGCAGTCCATGCACAACCCACGTGGCGGCATGGCACCCAAACCATTGGTGACGCTCTGTACCAGTGCATCGGTGCCTTTGGCCAGGCGCGGTTCCCAGGCAGCCTTGTCGCCTTTCAGCGGCGCAGTGGGAATCGCCCCGTTATGGCACACCCCACAAGAACGCGCATAAACGGCTTCCGGGTCCTGTGCAGCCTGAGCACTCAACGACAGCATCAATACACTGGCTGCAATCAGCAAGTTTTTCATCAGATCAACCTCATCAGGGAGGGGAACGTACTGCTTTCTAGGGGCAGATGATCTAAATCGTTCCCGTGAACACTTATCCAACAGCGGGAGAAAGCGCACACAAAATCTGCGCCATTATATACTGGCGTCATTGAAACGGAAACGACGCAGCTTGCCGCGCTATGCGCCAACAGGCAGGCTGCGCGCAAATGTCGCAAGGGCATCGCGCCTGTAACGTCACTCTACGCTCGCCCTCACGGATACCCAGATGCAAGCCAAGAACCCCATTATCGGTCTGTGCCAACAGGCTACTTTCCTTATCAGCGCGGCCAAAGTTGATCAGTGCCCTGAAGATTTCGGCCACGAAGTGGCCTTTGCCGGGCGCTCCAACGCCGGTAAATCCAGCGCCCTGAACACCCTGACCCACGCCAGCCTGGCACGCACCTCGAAGACGCCGGGGCGCACCCAGCTGCTCAACTTCTTCAAGCTGGATGAAGAGCGCCGCCTGGTCGACCTACCGGGTTATGGCTACGCCAAGGTGCCCATCCCGCTGAAACTGCACTGGCAGAAACACCTGGAAGCCTATCTGGGCAGCCGCGAATGCCTGCGCGGCCTGATGCTGATGATGGACATCCGCAAGCCGCTGACCGAGTTCGATATCCTTATGCTGGACTGGTCAGTTGCCAGCGAAATGCCCATGCATATCCTGCTGACCAAGGCCGACAAGCTGGCTTTTGGTGCAGCGAAGAACACCTTGCTCAAGGTTCGCCAAGATATTCAAAAGGGCTGGGGTGATCGCGTGAGCATCCAGTTGTTCTCTGCGCCCAAGCGCATTGGCATCGAAGACGCTCAGGAAGTACTGGCGCAATGGATGCAACTGGGTGAGTTTGCCCTGCCGGAAGACGAAGAAGTCGACGCCTGATTAAAGACGCCACGAATGAAACGGCGTGTCCGATGGGCCTGCCATGAATCACTGGCATAAAAAATGACCGGGAGTCATTTTTAACGTCGCGCAGCGACGGCCCGGAGGGTGGCTGCCATGGATGGCAAGCCATAAAAAAACCCCGAAACTTCTTATGGGGGAGGGAAGTTTCGGGGTTCAACATCTGAACCGCTAGGGCGGGGTCCAGAATCTGCCAACACTTAACACAACAAAGGAGCATCGAATGGCGGTCTAGGCCATTCATAAACTCTGAGTGGTTAAGCCGAGGCAAAGTTCAGGATCGTGGCGTAATTAATTAGTTATAAGCAGCCCCGTATTGATACTCATGCGCCTTTAGCGCCCGCCATCCGGGCGCTGCAGCTGGGCTGTGGGGCGCAAATCAATTCAATGGGCTTCATCCCAGTTATCGCCCACACCCACCTCCACCAGCAACGGCACATCCAGCGCGGCGGCATTGCCCATCAGCGGTTTGATCTGCTCGCTCACCTGCTCGACCAAGTCCTCGCGCACCTCCAGCACCAGTTCGTCGTGTACCTGCAGGATGACTTTGGCATCCAGGCCGGATTCGCTCAGCCAGTTATCCACGGTGACCATCGCACGCTTGATGATGTCCGCTGCCGTGCCTTGCATCGGCGCGTTGATCGCGGTGCGCTCGGCGCCTTTGCGCAGCGCCTGATTCTTCGCATGGATATCCGGCAGGTACAGACGACGGCCGAACAGGGTTTCGACAAAGCCCTGCTCGGACGCCTGCTCGCGGGTGCGCTCCATATAGGCCAGCACACCGGGATAGCGGGAGAAATACACATCGATATAGGCCTGCGCCTGCTTGCGGTCGCAACCGATCTGCTTGGCCAAGCCGAAGGCGCTCATGCCGTAGATCAGGCCGAAGTTTATCGCCTTGGCGCTGCGGCGCTGATCCCCCGTAACCTCATCCAGTGGCACGCCGAACACCTCGGCAGCGGTGGCCTTGTGCACATCACGGCCGTGGCGGAAGGCATCCAGCAGGCTTTCGTCCTTGGCCAGGTGGGCCATGATACGCAGCTCGATCTGCGAATAGTCCGCTGCCAGCAGCTTATAGCCCTTGGGTGCGACAAAGGCCTGGCGGATACGCCGGCCCTCGGCCGTGCGGATCGGGATGTTCTGCAGGTTCGGGTCGGTGGACGACAGGCGTCCGGTGGCCGCCACCGCCTGGTGATAGCTGGTGTGGATACGCCCGGTGCGCGGGTTGATCTGCTCCGGCAGGCGGTCGGTGTAGGTGCTTTTCAGTTTACTTAAGGAACGGTACTGCATCAGCACCTTGGGCAGTTCGAAATCCTGCTCGGCCAGTTCGGCCAGCACCGCTTCGGCGGTCGAGGCCTGGCCTTTGGCAGTTTTGCTAAGCACCGGCAAACCCAGTTTTTCGTAGAGAATCACGCCGAGCTGCTTGGGTGAGGCCAGGTTGAATTCTTCACCGGCAATCTCGAAGGCCTGACGCTCCAGCGCCACCAGCTTTTCGCCCAGCTCGTTGCTTTGCAGGCCGAGCAGCTTGGCATCCACCAGCGCGCCCTGGCGTTCGATACGCGCCAGTACCGGCACCAGCGGCATCTCGATCTCATGCAGCACCTTGGCCAGGCTCGGCTCGGCCGACAGCTGGGCCCACAAGTGCTGGTGCAGACGCAGGGTCACGTCAGCATCTTCGGCGGCATAGGGCGCAGCCTGAGCCAGGTCGATCTGGTCGAAGGTCAGCTGCTTGGCGCCTTTGCCGGCGATGTCCTCGAAACGGATATTGCTGTGATCCAGGTACTTGAGCGCCAGGCTGTCCATATCGTGACGGGTAGCGGTGGAGTCCAGCACATAGGATTCGAGCATGGTGTCGAAAGCCACGCCCTGCACCGCAATTGGCGTCGAGGCATTGGCAAGAATATTGATGTCGTACTTGGCGTGCTGACCGACCTTGGCTTTGTTCGGGTCTTCGAGAATCGGCTTTAGCGCCTTGAGCACCGCATCGCGATCCAGTTGGGTCGGCACGCCCATATAAGAGTGGGCGACCGGAATATAGGCTGCTTCGCCGGCCTTAACCGCAAAGGACAGGCCGACCAGTTGCGCCTGTTGCGCATCCAGGCCAGTGGTTTCGGTGTCGAAGGCAATCAGCTCGGCGTTGCGCAATTTCTCCAGCCATTGATCAAACTGCGCCTGCTCCAGGATGCACACGTAATCACCCAAGGCGGCCGGCGCGGGCAGCTCGGCGCCGGGCGCTTCGACTACCGGCGCTGCAGCGGCCGATGCCGCGACAGGTGCCGCACTGGCGCTAGGCGCCAGAGCAAACAGGTCATCGACAGGCGCTGCGGCCGGAGCTTTGACCGCAGGCGCCGGATTGCTACGCAGCAACTCATCGCGCCAGGTCTTGAATTCCAGCTCGGCGTACAACTCGACCAGGGCTGGCACATCCATCTCGCCCGGGTGCAGCGAGTCGATGGCGATATTCAGCGGTACATCCAGCTTGATGGTCGCCAGGGCATAGGACAGGTAGGCCATGTCCTTGTGTTCGGCGAGTTTGGCCGGCAGGGTCTTGGCGCCGCGGATCGGCAGTTCCGGCACTTTATCGAGGTTGGCATAGAGCACATCGAGGCCACCACCGACGCCGACCAGCAGGCCCAGCGCGGTCTTTTCGCCCACGCCCGGCACGCCGGGAATGTTATCGACCTTGTCGCCCATCAGCGCCAGGTAGTCGATGATCAGCTCAGGACCGACCCCGAATTTCGCTTTCACGCCATCGATGTCGTAGACGCTACCGGTCATGGTGTTGACCAGCGTAACGTGCGGGCACACCAGCTGCGCCATGTCCTTGTCGCCGGTGGAGATCACCACGTCGCGACCCTCGGCGGCGCACTGACGGGCCAGGGTGCCGATCACGTCATCGGCCTCGACGCCCTCGACGCACAGCAGCGGGTAACCCATGGCCCTGACGCTGGCGTGCAGCGGCTCGACTTGAACGCGCAATTCATCGGGCATCGACGGGCGATTGGCCTTGTACTCGGCGAACATTTCATCGCGGAAGGTCCCGCCCTTGGCGTCGAACACCACGGCAAACGGGCTTTTCGGGTACTGCTTGCGCAGGCTCTTGAGCATGTTCAGCACGCCCTTCACCGCCCCCGTGGGCAAGCCCTTGGAGGTGGTCAGCGGCGGCAGCGCGTGGAAGGCTCGGTAAAGGTAAGAAGAACCGTCAACCAGAACGAGAGGGGCTTGGCTCATGAGCAGGATCAACCTTTTCGGCGGGGGCAGCGGTAGAATGGCTGCACCATTGGAATCAAAGGGACAAGGTTATCATGCGCGCACTCAATCGCCTGTTGCTCGCCAGCCTGCTGGCATTCACCACCCTGGTCGCCCACGCCGAAGACCCGGTTTCGGCCGACCCGGATGTAACCATTCGCCAGGACGGCGACAAGACCATCCATGAATACCGGGTCAACGGTTTTCTCTACGCGGTCAAGGTCATCCCCAAAGGCGGCAAACCTTACTTCCTGGTACGTGCCGATGGCAGCGATGGCAACTTCGTCCGTTCGGACAGCCCGGATATGTTGATTCCGGCCTGGGAAATTTTCAGCTGGTAAGAAGGCAGTTCTGCAATGTCGGTGTTTACCCCGCTTGAGCGCCACGAGCTCGAGGCGTTTCTCGCCCCCTATGGCCTGGGTCGCTTGCGCGACTTCCAGGGCATTGCTGCGGGCAGCGAGAACAGCAATTTCTTCGTCAGCCTGGAGCAGGGCGAATTCGTGCTGACCCTGATCGAGCGCGGCCCAAGCGCCGACCTGCCGTTCTTTATCGAATTGCTCGACGTGCTGCACGACGCCGGCCTGCCGGTGCCTTACGCCCTGCGCACGACCAGCGGTGAAGCACTGCGCAGCCTGGCGGAAAAGCCGGCGCTGTTGCAGCCGCGCCTGGCCGGCAAGCATGTGCATGAGGCCAATCCGCATCACTGCCAGGAAGTCGGCGCACTGCTGGCGCGCATCCACCTGGCCACACGCAACCAGCCGCTGCCGCGCAAGAGTGATCGGGGTCTGGACTGGATGCTCGCCGAAGGGCCAAGCCTGGCGCTGAAGTTGCCTGATGCGCAGTTGCCGCTACTGCGCGATGCACTGGCGGAAATCCACACGCTCAAGCCACGCATCCTCGCCTTGCCGCAGGCCAATCTGCATGCCGACCTGTTCCGCGACAACGTGCTGTTCGACGGCAATCATCTGGCCGGAGTAATCGACTTCTACAACGCCTGCTCAGGGCCGATGCTCTATGACCTGGCGATTGCCCTGAACGACTGGTGCTCACGGGATGACGGCAGCCTGGACAGCAAGCGCGCACAGGCGCTGCTCGGTGCCTACGCCGGCTTGCGGGCATTTACTGCGACAGAAGCCGAGCTGTGGCCGGCCATGCTGCGCATCGCTTGCGTGCGCTTCTGGCTGTCGCGCCTGATCGCCGCCGAATCCTTCGCTGGCCAGGAAGTACTGATCCATGATCCAAACGAGTTCCAACGCCGCCTGGCCCAGCGCCAGCAGGTTGATCTGGCGTTACCGTTCGCGTTCTAAAGAACCGGGCGCTGACTACAGCGCCTCCAGACAACCCGCCAGCTCACCCGCCAGATTCTCCAGCAAGGCCTCATAGCCGTTTGCATTCACCGGCAAGGCGCCACCTATTGCGTCCAGTTCAGCCAGGGTCACCGGCAGGCCGGCGGTCAGGGTTTGCGCCAGACGTGGGCGGAATGGCGGCTCACTGAAAACGCAGGTCGGCCCGGCTTGTTGCAGGCGCTCGCGCATGGCGGCGACGTGCTGGGCGCCCGGCTGTACTTCACCCAGTACGCTGAACACGCCGGCGTGCTTGAGGCCATAGGCGGCCTCGAAGTAGTCGTAGGCTTCGTGGAAAACGAAGTAGGGCTTGACAGCCAGACCATTCAGGCGACTTTTCAGGCGCTGATCCAGGGCATCCAGACGCTCGCTGAACGCCTTGGCATTGGCCTGATAACGCGCGGCATTGGCCGGATCGGCTTGTGCCAGGTCGGCGGCGATCTTGCCGGCAATCACCCGGGCATTGGCTGGCAGCAACCACAGGTGCGCATCCAGGCTGCCGGGGCGGTGAGCGTGGTCGTGCTGGTCGGCGGCGTGCGCGTGATCTGCGTGATCTGCGTGATCTGCGTGATCTGCGTGATCATCTTGATGCTCGGCGCTATCGCCAAAATGGCGCAGGGACATGCCCGGCACATCCTGCACGGCCACGCTTGGCTTGTCGCGACCGGCCAGCACGCGCGGCAGAAAGCTTTCCAGATCCGCGCCGATCCAGTACAGCAGGTCGGCATCACGCACGCGGCGCACATCGGAGGGGCGCAGCGCGTAGTGGTGCGGTGAAGCGCCTGGCGGCAGCAGTACATCGGGCTGGCCAACGCCGTCCTGCACGGCAGCGGCAATCAGCTGCAGCGGCTTGATACTGGTCAGCACGCGCAGCTGGCTTTGCGACTGGGCCTGAACCGCGCAACTCAGGGAAAAACTGATCAACAACAGGGCAAAGGCCGGAAAAAGACGCAACACGGGGAGCACTCAAGCGGGAAGGAACAGGTAATATAATAACGTCTCTCACCTTATTCGTCGTTGCCCATGACTCAAGCGCCCCTGGCTTCACGCCCACACGACCATTCCCACTGCGTCAATCATGCCCTCGCCGAGGCGGAAAGCATCTGCACGCGCCAGGGGCTGCGCCTGACCACCTTGCGTAAACGCGTGCTGGAACTGGTCTGGGCCAGCCATAAACCGCTGGGCGCCTACGACATTCTCGGCGTGCTGAGCGATGAAGACGGCCGCCGCGCCGCGCCGCCCACGGTGTACCGCGCCCTGGATTTCCTCCTGGAAAACGGCCTGGTGCACCGCATCGCCTCACTCAACGCCTTTGTCGGTTGCAGCCACCCGGAACATGCCCACCAGGGCCAGTTCCTGATCTGCCGGGGCTGCAATGCGGCCATCGAGCTGGAACAGGCGACGATCAGCGACGCCATTATCAGCAGCGCAGCCGGGGTCGGTTTCGCCGTGGAAAGCCAGACCGTGGAAGTGGTCGGCCTCTGCGCAGGCTGCCGGGAGCAGGCATGAGCGACGCCCTGATCCGCCTCGCCGGCGTGGGCGTGACTTTCGCCGGGCAGAGCGTGCTGCAGGATGTGCAGCTCAGCGTAAAGCCGGGTGAAATCGTCACCCTGATCGGCCCCAACGGCGCCGGTAAAACCACCCTGGTGCGCGCCGTGCTCGGCCTGCTCAAGCCCGACACTGGTAGCGTCTGGCGCAAGCCCAAGCTACGCGTCGGCTATATGCCGCAAAAGCTGCATGTCGATGCCACGTTGCCGCTCTCGGTGCTGCGTTTTCTGCGGCTGGTGCCAGGAGTCACGCGCGCGGATGTACAAGCAGCACTGGCCGAAGTCGGTGCCGAGCAGGTGATCGACAGTCCATTGCAAAGCATCTCCGGCGGCGAACTGCAGCGCGTGCTGCTGGCCCGCGCCCTGCTGCGCGAACCGGAACTGCTGGTGCTGGATGAACCGGTGCAGGGCGTCGATGTCGCCGGCCAGGCCGAGCTATACCGCCTGATCACCCAACTGCGCGACCGCCATGGCTGCGGCGTGCTGATGGTGTCGCACGACCTGCATCTGGTGATGAGCACCACCGATCAGGTGGTCTGCCTCAACCGTCACGTCTGCTGTTCCGGCCACCCGGAGCAGGTCAGCTTTGATCCGGCCTTTGTCGAGCTGTTCGGCGAGGACGCCAAGAGCCTGGCCGTCTACACCCACCACCACGACCATGAGCACGACCTGCATGGCGCGGTGGTCACTGAAACGCCGGCCGGCCTGAGCATCAAAGGCCCGGTAAAACCGCATATCCATGGAGATGGCTGCAAGCATGGCTGATTTTCTGCTCAACGCCCTGCTCGCCGGCCTGGCCCTGGCGCTGGTTGCCGGCCCACTGGGTTCCTTTGTGGTGTGGCGGCGCATGGCCTATTTCGGCGACACCCTGTCGCATGCCGCGCTGCTCGGCGTCGCCCTCGGTCTGATGCTCGACGTCAGCCCGACCCTGGCGGTAACCGTCGGTTGCGTACTCCTGGCTGTGCTGCTGGTGACCCTGCAAAGCCGCCAGCCGCTGGCCTCCGATACATTGCTCGGCATCCTCGCCCACAGCACCCTGTCGCTGGGCCTGGTAGTGCTGAGCTTTATGCAGGATGTGCGCATCGACCTGATGGGCTATTTGTTCGGCGATTTGCTGGCCGTCGGCCCGACCGACCTGGCCTGGATCATCGGCGGCAGCGCCCTGGTGCTGGTGCTGTTGGCGCTGCTGTGGCGGCCGCTGCTGGCGATTACCGTGCATGAAGAGCTGGCCAAGGTCGAAGGCCTGCCGGTGGCGGCGATTCGCCTGAGCCTGATGCTGCTGATCGCCGTGGTAATCGCCGTGGCGATGAAGATAGTCGGCGTACTGCTGATCACCTCCTTGCTGATCATTCCCGCCGCCGCCGCCCAGCGCCATGCGCGCACCCCGGAACAGATGGCCTTCGGTGCCAGCCTGCTGGGCATCGTCGCGGTGTGCGGCGGGCTCAGCCTGTCGTGGTTTCAGGACACTCCGGCCGGGCCGTCGATCGTGGTCAGCGCGGCAACCCTGTTTTTACTGAGCTTTGCCCTGCCACGGCGAACCGCCTGAAACCTGCGGTTAAACGGCTTCTCGTCGGGTGGGTTAGGCGCTTGTTACAAGCTGAATGGCCGGTGCGATTTGCCGTTGCGCCGTAACCCACTATCGACGCAACACGGCAGATCATCTGGTGGGTTACGCGACGCGCCAAAGGGGCGATGCCTGGAAGTACGAGGCATGGCGTCGCTAACCCACCCTACGCAGCCTGCCAAGGCGAACCGCCTGAAAGATTGGTGATGCCCCCGAGCGCAGTGTAGACTTGCGCGTTTTTTGCACAATTCGAGACGCGCAGTAATGAAATCGTTCGTTTTCCGTGGATTTCCCCTGATTCTGGTTCTGCTGCTGGCCGGCTGCCAAAGCGCGCCGCAGCAACCGGCCAACCTGCCGGTGGATGACCTGGTCAGCGCCTTTCGCCAGCTCGACCAGAGCCTCGCCAGTGGCGACCTGAGCGGCGCCGAAAGCCAGCTCGCCAACCTGCAGCAACGCGCAGCCGGCGATACGCGCCTGGAGCAATACCAGCGCCAGCTCGCCGAAGCCCATCTGCAACAAGGCCAGAAAGCCCTGCAGTCCGGTGATCTGGACAACGCCACCAAAGCCCTGAGCCGCGCCCGCAGCCTGATGCCACAGGCGCCGGCGCTGACCACCGGCTTGGATGGTGCAATCGCCCAGGCCCGTGAAGCCGAACTGGCCGCCGCCGAACAGCAGCGCCGTGCTGCTGAGCAGGCCGACGCCCGTGCCGAAGCCGCCCGCCTCGAGCAGGCGCGCCAGCTGCGTCTGGCTGCCGAACGGCAGGCCGCCGCAATTCAGGCGACTCAGCTGCCCAATACCCCGCCCGCAGAAAAACCAGCGCCAGCCAAACCGCAAGCGCGCATGATCGACCCAGCCGCCGCCAGCAGCGTGATCGGCATGCCGATGCTGGATAACCAGGACAACGAGCGCCTGCGCAGCCTGCTCGACGGTGTCGCGGCGGATATGGTCGCGTTCAATTGCGCGGTGCGCATCGAAGTGCGCCAGGCCAAGGACTTCCCCTGGGTCGCCTCCCTGCTCAATGCGCGGATCAAACGCCTGGACCCAAATTTCAACCCACGCATGAGCCAGGTGATCAAGCCCGCTCAGGTGCCGCAGCTGGTGCTCACCCCCAAGCGCTGACACGGCTTGGGCAGCACAACGACCGGGCTTGCCCGGTCGTTTGCATTGGCGCTGGCTACACTGCCCAGAGCAGTTAACCATCTAATGCAATTTAGCTATAACCATAGGTCTACAAAGATTTTTGCGACCTAAACAGCGCCGGGTAGACTAGCCGCCGTTTCGGCCTACCCGGCAGCCCGAAAAACCCAAAAGGTTTATCCCGTGATCAATTTTCACCAGGTCCACAAGGCGTATCGCGTCAGTGGTCAGGACATCCCCGCGTTGCAACCGAGCGATCTGCAGATTGCCCGGGGCGAAGTGTTCGGCATCATCGGTCACTCCGGGGCCGGTAAAAGTACTCTGCTGCGCCTGATCAACCGCCTGGAACAGCCCTCCGGCGGGCGCATCGAGATCGACGGTGAAGATGTCACCGCGCTCGATGCCACAGGCCTGCGGCGTTTCCGCCAACAGGTCGGGATGATCTTCCAGCACTTCAATCTGCTGTCTTCCAAGACCGTTGCCGACAACGTCGCTCTGCCGCTGAAACTGGCCGGCGAGTTGCCGCGCAGCGCGATCAATGCCCGCGTGGCTGAGTTGCTGGCACGGGTCGGCCTGCAGGATCACGCCAACAAGTACCCGGCGCAACTCTCTGGCGGGCAGAAACAGCGCGTCGGCATTGCCCGCGCCCTGGCCACCGAACCGAAGATTCTGCTGTGCGACGAAGCCACCAGCGCCCTTGACCCGCAAACCACCGCCTCGGTGTTGCAGCTGCTGGCCGAGATCAACCGTGAGCTGAACCTGACCATTGTGCTGATCACCCACGAGATGGACGTGATCCGCCGCGTGTGTGACCGCGTGGCGGTAATGGATGCCGGCGTTATCGTCGAATCCGGCCCGGTGGCCGAGGTGTTTCTGCACCCGCAGCACGCCACCACCAAGCGTTTCGTGCAGGAAGCCGAGCAGATCGACGAGAACGAACAGCGTGACGATTTTGCCCATGTCGCCGGGCGCATCCTGCGCCTGACCTTCCAGGGCGAGGCCACCTACGCACCGCTGCTGGGCACCGTGGCCCGCGAAACCGGAGTGGATTACAGCATCCTCGCGGGGCGTATCGACCGCATCAAGGACACCCCCTACGGCCAGCTGACCCTGGCCCTGACCGGCGGCGACTTGGACGCCGCACTGGCGCGCTTTGAAGCCGCCGACGTGCACCTGGAGGTGTTGCGCTAATGGAAGCCTTACTGACTCGCCTGCTACCCAACGTCGATTGGGCGGAAATCGGCTACGCCAGCCTGGATACCCTGAGCATGCTCGGCGGCTCCATGCTGTTTACCGTTCTGCTCGGCCTACCGCTGGGTGTGCTGCTGTTTCTCACCAGCCCACGGCAGATGTTCGAGCAGAAAGCCTTCTACGGCTTCCTGTCGCTGCTGGTGAATATCCTGCGCTCGGTGCCGTTCGTGATCCTGCTGATCGTAATGATCCCCTTCACGGTGATCGTCACCGGCACCTCACTGGGCGTCGCCGGGGCCATCCCGCCCCTGGTAGTTGGGGCCACGCCGTTCTTCGCACGCCTGGTGGAAACCGCCCTGCGTGAAGTCGACCGCGGCATTATCGAAGCGACCCAGGCGATGGGCGCAACCACCCGGCAGATCGTGGTCAACGCGCTGTTGCCCGAGGCGCTGCCCGGCATCATCGCGGCCATCACCGTGACGGCAATTACTCTGGTGTCCTACACCGCCATGAGCGGCCTGATTGGCGGCGGCGGCCTCGGCGACCTGGCCGTGCGTTACGGTTATCAGCGTTATCAGCCGGACGTGATGGCAGTGACGGTGATCCTCCTGCTGGTGCTGGTACAGATTCTGCAAACCGTCGGCGACAAGCTGGTGGTGCACTTTTCCAGAAAATAAGGTGCCCCACGGGCACACAAAATCGCGGAATACCGGTTACCTGCCGGCCTCCGCACACATCCCACAAGGAGCTTTACGATGAAAAAACTGATCGCTGCATTCGCTGCCCTGGCAGCCTTCTCCGCCCAGGCCGAAAGCCTGAGCGTCGCCGCCACTGCCGTACCCCACGCGGAAATCCTCGAGTTCGTTAAGCCGGCCCTGGCCGCCGAAGGTGTTGAGCTGAACATCAAGGTGTTCACCGACTACGTGCAGCCGAACGTACAAGTTGCCGAGCAGCGCCTGGATGCCAACTTCTTCCAGCACCAGCCGTACCTGGATGAATTCAACAAGAGCCGTGGCACCGAGCTGGTCAGCGTAGCCGGCGTGCACGTCGAGCCCTTCGGCGCTTACTCCAGCCAGCACAAGAATCTCACTGACCTGCCGCAAGGCGCCAACGTGGTGATCCCTAACGACGCCACCAACGGCGGCCGCGCCCTGTTGCTGCTGCAAAAGGCCGGGGTGATTACCCTGAAGCCGGAAGCCGGCATCCTCGCCACGCCAAAAGACATCGTCGAGAACCCGAAAACCATCAAGGTGCGTGAGCTGGAAGCGGCTACTCTGCCGCGCGTGCTGACCCAGGTCGACCTGGCGCTCATCAACACCAACTACGCCCTGGAAGCCAAGCTCAACCCAACCAAGGATGCGCTGATCATCGAAGGTAACGACTCGCCGTACGTCAACATCCTGGTTGCGCGTGCCGATAACAAGGACAAAGCGGCCCTGCAGAAACTGGCCAAGGCGCTGAACAGCGCCGAAGTGAAAGCCTTTATCGCTGAGAAGTACCAGGGCGCCGTAGTTCCGGCGTTCTAAGACGCCGCGTTAGCTGCACCCCCTGCCAAACCCCGCCTCGTGCGGGGTTTGTCGTTTAGGGCCAGGCGGCCGCGTCACGCAGGCACTCCAGCAGGCAGTCCAGAGCGGGCTGACGCTGAGCGCGGCGCAATATCGCCACCAGTTCGCGGTGGAAGGTCAGCTCGCCCAGCTCAATCACCCGTAACTGTGTTGGCCGCTGCAGCCACAGACCCGCGCGCGGAATCAGTGACACACCAAGCCCGCACTCGACCATCCTTACGATGGCCTCCAGCTCATCCAGTTCCAGCGCTTCCTGCACCACCAGACGCTGCTCGCGGAGGAACTGGTTGACCCGTCGCCCGCCAAACGAGCGTCGGTCGTAACGCACGAACGGCTGCTCGGCGAGGATCTGCAATGGATCATCCGCCGTTACGCCGAGCGGAGTGATCAGCACAAACGGCTCGCGCGCCAAGCTGATCTGCAGCAGCTCCTTGGGCAGCTCAAACGGCGGCTTGATCAGCAGCGCCAGGTCCAGTTCGCCGGCATCGATCTGGCTCAGCAGGTTCAACGACACCCCCGGCACCAGCTTCAGCTCGACGCGTGGCGCGGCTGCACGAAATCGCGGCAAGGCCTCGGGCAGCAAACCGGTCTGCAGCGTGGCAATCGCGCCGACCTTGAGCTCGCCCTGCCACTCGGCCGCGCTGGTCGGCAGGGCCATCTGCGCATAGAGCCCAAGCATCTGCTCCGCCAGCGGCAAGGCATGCCGACCGGCCGCATTGAGCACCGCCGAGCGTCCACTGCGCTCGAACAGGCGGACGCCCAGCCCCTGCTCCAGCACACGCATCTGCGCGCTCACCGCCGACTGAGTCAGGCCAACCTGCTGACCCGCCGCCGCGAAGGTGCCATGCCGCGCCACCGCCACAAAGGTTTTCAACTCGCGCAGCATCGACGCCTCGACTGATCAATTTTGTTTGTGCTTGCGAGCAAGGATATTCGCTTTTAATCAGAATCGCTGTTGCTGAGAATCAACAGACCGTCCTTTCAAGGAATCTCAGCATGGCGCTCGCACCCTTTCACCTGGCTATTCCCGTCTACGACCTGGCTGCCGCACGGCATTTCTATGGCGAGGTGTTCGGCTGCGCGGAGGGTCGCAGCAGTGCGCACTGGGTGGATTTCGACTTCTTCGGCCACCAGTTGGTGATTCACCAGGCGCCGAAGATGACGTATCAGGAAGCCGCACACAGCAACCCGGTGGACGGCCACGACGTGCCGGTACCGCATTTTGGTGTGGTATTGAGTTGGGAGGATTGGCAAACGCTGGCGGCGCGGCTACAGGCCAAGGGCATGCAATTTGTAATCGAACCCTATGTGCGCTTCGCCGGCCAGGTCGGTGAGCAGGCAACGTTGTTCCTGCTCGACCCGTGCGGCAACGCCCTGGAGTTCAAGGCGTTCAAGGACATCAGCCAGCTCTTTGCCAAATAGCGCGTTACGGGCGGGGACGTAGGATGGGTGATAACCCATCAAAATCATTCGCCGGCCTGAAATGCTTCCGCCTGATCACTGGCCCAGTCCCGTGGATAAATGCCCCGGTCGACATAGGCATGAAAGGATGAATGCGGCCAGTCGATCACCCGCTGCACCTGACCGTGCTTGACCGGGTTGTAGTGGATGTAATCGAAGTGCTGTTGCCAGTCCCGTTCATCGCGAATCAGATGTTCCCAGAAGCGTCGCTGCCAAATACCTCGCTCACCCTTTAGCAACTGGCTCATGCGTGCATCATTTCTCGGTAACTGCCGGGAAAAGTTGCCTTTGATTCGTCGGAGACGGTTGGAAAAATCGCGATCACCATCAGGCAAGCGCATCAACAGGTGCAAGTGCTCAGGCATCACCACCCAGGCTTGCAAGCTGAAAGGCGCGCGCTGCTGTTCAAGGCGAACACTCTGCTTAAGTGCAGCGATATGGGAAGTCAGCCAGTCCTGACGGCGGTCAGCGAGGGTCAGGGTAAAGAAGTAGATACCGCCGGGGCGGTAGATTCGCCGGTATTCGGTCATGCGTTCCCATCCATGGGTCGGCTGATGGGTTATCACCCATCCTACGGTCTTGGCCTTTGTAGGGTGGGTGGCAACCCATTAAGTCAATTCACCGTATTGAGCAGGCCGGGCAGCTGCGCGGCCAGCTTGGTGTTGTTGATCGGTGCACGGATAAAGCCGCGCTGCTTGCCGTCGGGGCCGATCAGCACCAGGTTGCCGCTGTGGTCGACGGTGTAGTTTTCTTTGCTGGTGTCGGCCGGAATAAACGGAATGCTGACGCCGTTGGCCAGTTTCTGGATGGTCGCTTCCTCGCCTGTCAGGCCGATAAAGCCGGCATCGAAATAATCCAGGTACTTCTTCAACTGCTCCGGCGTGTCGCGATTGGGGTCAACCGTGACCAGCACGATGCGTAACTTAGCCAGGGTTTCCGGCGGTAGCTGACCTTGCAGTTGGCGCAGCTGGGCAAGGGTGGCCGGGCAAATGTCCGGGCAGAAGGTGTAGCCGAAGAACAATAGGCTCCACTGATCCTTGAGCTGATCGACCGCCACTGTCTGGCCATCCTGATTGGTCAGGTTCAACTCCGGTAGGCTGCGGCTTTGTGGCAGCAGGACGATGCCGGCATCGAGCAGAACGGTGGGATCACCCTGGCCCTTGCTGGTCAGCACCTTGTTGACGGTCAGGCCCAGCACCAGGGCGACGATGGCAACGAGAACAAAAACGGTGATCTGGGTTCGGGTCATGGCACCAACGATTACAGGTTTAACAGCAGAGTCTGGTCATTTAGAAGCGTCGCGAGCGACGGTTATGCAAGGCGAAATCAGCCGAGGAAGCGCAGTGTACGAGTTGTACATGAGCATTCCGAGGCTGATTTCAACGCAGCAGAACCGAGCGCAGTAGCTTCTACATGATCAGATAGTGATCGACTAGCAGGGCGATAAAAAGCGCGAAAAGATACCAGATGCTGTACTTGAAGGTGCTGATCGCCGCATGCGGTTTGCTGTCACGGTACAGCACCACCGCCCAGTACAGAAAGCGCCCGCCCAGCAGCACGGCGCAGGCGAGATAGAGCAGCCCGCTCATATGGATGGCATAAGGCAGCAGGGTCACCGCAAACATCACCAGGGTGTACAGCAGGATATGCACCTTGGTGTAGTGCTCGCCATGGGTCACCGGCAGCATGGGAATATCGGCCTTGGCGTACTCCTCCTTGCGGTGGATGGCCAGGGCCCAGAAGTGCGGTGGCGTCCAGGCGAAGATGATCAGCACCAGCAGCAGCGGTTCGGCGCTGATATGCCCGGTAACCGCGACCCAGCCGAGCAGCGGCGGCGCAGCGCCGGCCAAGCCGCCGATGACGATATTCTGCGGCGTGGCGCGTTTGAGAAAGCCGGTGTAGAGCACCGCGTAGCCGAGCAGCGAGGCCAGGGTTAGCCAGGCTGCGAGTTCGTTGGTAAAGGTCAGCAGTAGCGCCATCCCCGCCACCGCCAACAACAGGGCAAAACCCAGCGCAGCGGTCGGCGACAAACGCCCGGCCGTCACGGGCCGTTTATGGGTGCGCGCCATAATCGAATCGATACGCCGGTCCACCACATGGTTGACCGCAGCCGCCGCGCCGGCACACAGACCGATGCCGAGGTTGCCGAAGATCAACACCTGCCAAGCCACGCCCGCCCGTGTGGCGAGGAACATGCCGACCAAGGAGGTGATCAGCATCAGCACCACCACCCGCGGCTTGGTCAGCTCCAGGTAGTCGCGCCAGCTGGCGTGGGCTTGGTGTTCGCGCGCTAGAGTAGCCATAGGGTCTCTCCTCGATTGTTCTTGTTATTTGCCGGGCAGCGCGGCAAAACCAGCCTGCGCACTTGTCACCGGGGATGCCAGCCGTACGCGGCTGCGCAGCCGATAATTGATCAGCACCAGGGTTAGCAGCAAAGCAGCGCCGCCGAGGTTATGCGCCACCGCCACCAGCAGCGGCAGATGGAATACCACGTTGCTGATGCCCAGGCTGACCTGCACCACCAGCGCCAGCAGCAGCAAGCCGGCCAGCCGCAACTGACCATGGCGCTTGAGTTGCCAGGCCAACAGCAGCAGCGCCAGGGTCACCAACAGCGCACCGATACGATGGGTCATATGAATAGCGGTGCGCGCGTCGCTGTCGAGCTGGCCGCCGAGGTAGTTGGGGCCGATATGCTGGGTCAGGTGAAAGCCATTGGCGAAGTCCATCGCTGGCCACCATTCGCCATGACAGGTCGGCAGATCTACGCAGGCCACTGCCGCGTAGTTGCTGCTGACCCAACCACCGAGGGCGATCTGCCCAACAACCAGCAGCAAACCAAGCGCCGCCAGGCTGCGCAGTCGCGCGGGCAGATTGGCCAAGGCGGCCGCCTTACCGGATAGACGCAGCGTTAGAAGAAACAACAGACTAAGGGTGGCGAAACCACCGAGCAGGTGCGCCGTCACCACCTGTGGCCAGAGCTTGAGGGTCACCGTCCACATGCCAAAGGCGGCCTGCAACGTCACCAGCCCGAGCAACAGCAGGGGCAGTTTGAGTGGCTGATCCACCTCGCCACGGCGGCGCAGCGCCTGTATCGCCAAGCCGAGAATCACCAAACCCAGGGCGCCGGCAAAATAGCGATGGATCATCTCGTACCAGCCCTTGGCGACTTCGACCGGCGCTTCGGGGAAACGCGCCTCGGCCAGGGTCTGTTTATGCTCACTCATCGGCACGCCGATAAAGCCGTAGCAGCCGGGCCAGTCCGGACAACCGAGGCCGGCGTGGGTCAAGCGGGTATAGGCACCGAGCAGCACCACCACGACCGCCAGCAGAGTGGCGAACAGGGCAAAACGGTAACCGGGCTTGCTCATCATCAGTCCTTAGCCGTGGGCAGCATTAACCAATTTGCGAGATTTTCAGCAGGTGCCGCAGGTCGTTGAGAATCTCCTTGCCCTTGCTGGTGGCGTCATAACGCAGCACCAGGTTGCCGCGCGGGTCGACAATCCACAGCTGCGCGCCGGAGGCGGAGCCGGCGGTTTTTCCGTAGGTATCCAGCTGCAGCTGATAGCGCGCCAGTTGCGGGTATTCGCGGCGCAGCTGGGCGTCATAGTCGCCCGCGATGGGCTGGGCAGTGGCCAGGCCATGGGCGGCGCGGGCGACATCACGGTTTAGGCCGATATGCACCTGGCGGGCGAGAAACACCAGTTCTTTGCAGGCGGCATCGCAGACATCCGGCACGGTCACCAGCAGTTGCCAGCGCTGCTCATCGGCACCGACCACGCCGAGGTCGGCGCGGGTTTGTCCGGTACCGATCAGTTCGCCGTGGTAGCTGCGGGTTTCCGGCACCCAGAAGCGCCACTGATACATGGCGCTGGCGAGGATCATCGGGCCGATAACCACGGCCAGAATCAGGATCAGTTGCAGCCGCCCACGGCGACGCTGGCTGGGCGACACTTCAGGCAGGGCGATGGCTGGGTTCATGGCGAGTCTCCCGCGCGTTAGATAGACCTAAATAGATAAACAGGCAGAGCAAGGCCGCCGCCAGGGCGAACCATTGCACGGCATAACCAAGATGTTTGTCGGGGCTCATGGCGATAACCGGCCAATCGCTCTGAAATGACGCTGGACCCGGTTCGAGGCGCACCTCATAGCTCAGGCCACCACGCCCCAGTTGCTGCCAGAGGTCATCCGGTTTGACCTCACTGATCACCTGCGGCCAGCCAGGAGCCGGTTGCGCCCCCTGCAGCTGAAACGCTTCACCCAGCGGCACATACACCGTGGCTTGCAGGCGTAGCGGCGTATCCGGGGTGGCGAAGGTTGGGCTGATGCGACGGTCCGGCCAAGGCAGCCAGCCGCGATTGAGCAACAGCCAGAGGCCGCTGGCTTGGTCATAGAAGGGTTGCAGCACTTCCACACCCACCTTGCCGTCGCGGGTGCGGTTGTCCAGCAGCAGGGTATGCCGCGCATCGAAGAAGCCCTGCAGCTGCACGCGCTGGTAAGCCGGGTTGGGATGCCGCTCCAGCTCAGCGATGCTGATCGGTGCGGTCTGTTGCTGGGCTTGATGCGCGGCCAACAGCTCGCGCTTTTCTTCAGCCCGTGCCAGCTGCCAGAAGCCCAGGGCGACCAGGCAGGGAAATAGCAGCAGCACCAGTACGCTAGGCAGCCAGCCAGGACGGAAGGCGCTCATAGCAACCTTCCTAAAGCCCTGAACAAGCTGGCTATACTGCAGCTGAAGCGCATTTCCCTTCCCCCGAAGTTCCGCTTGGGAGTCACGCATGCTCAAAGCCGCGATCGTCCTGTTACTACTGGCTACTCTGGTCAGCCTATTCAGTGGCCTGTTCTTTCTGGTCAAGGACGAAGGTAAAACCTCCCGGGTGGTCAACGCGCTGACTGTGCGCGTGACCCTTACCGCGCTAACCGTTGCCCTTATTGCCTGGGGCTTCTATAGCGGCCAACTGGTTTCCCAAGTCACCTGGTGATGCCGTTAAATCACATAAACGAAGACGAACAGACCAATCCACACCACATCGACAAAGTGCCAATACCAGGCCGCCGCCTCGAAGCCGAAGTGCTGCTCGGGGCTAAAATGGCCGCGGATAACCCGAATCAACATGATGCTCAGCATCAGCGCGCCCAGGGTCACGTGAGCACCGTGGAAGCCGGTGAGCATAAAGAAGGTCGCGCCATAGATGCCCGAGCCCAAGGTCAGGCCCAGTTCGGTGTAAGCGTGGATATATTCCTCGACCTGCAGCACCAGAAAGGCGATGCCGAGAATCACCGTCAGCGCCAGCCACAGGGTCAGCGGCTTACGGTGGTTCTTGCGCAGCGCGTGATGGGCGAAGGTCAGGGTAAAGCTGGAAGTGACCAGCAGAATGGTGTTGATCAGCGGCAAGCCCCAAGCGCTGATGGTGCCACTCGGCGCCGGATAGAGTTTCGGGTCAGGCGTATTGAGCAGCGGCCAGCTGTATTCGAAGCCCGGCCAGAGCATATTGCTCACCCCTTTGTCGCCCTCGCCGCCGAGCCAAGGGCCCGCCCAGGTGCGCACGTAGAACAGCACGCCGAAGAAGGCGGCGAAGAACATCACCTCGGAGAAAATAAACCAGCTCATGCCCCAGCGGAACGAGCGGTCCATCTGCGGGCTGTACATGCCGGAGCGGCTTTCCTTGATCACATTGCCGAACCAGCCGAACAGCATATAGGCGAGAAACAGGCCGCCGATAAAGAAGATCAGTGGGCCGTTGGAGTCGGCGCGATCGGCCTTCATATCGTTGAACCAGGTGCCTACGCCGTACACCGAGAACAGCATGCCCAGGGTGGCGATGATCGGCCACTTGCTCTGGGCCGGGACGTAATAGCTTTCGTGACTTTCGTGACTCGACATTTATTGTTCTCCTTATGGAGTCGCCCGGGTAAGGGTCGCTTGTGCCACCGGCGGTTTGCGCGCGGTGATATCGAACAGGGTGTAGCCCAAGGTCAGGTGCTTCACGTCCTTGGGCAAGTCTCTGTCGACGATAAAGCGCACCGGCATTTCGATGCGCTCACCGGGTTGCAGTACCTGCTGGGTAAAGCAGAAGCATTCGGTCTTGTGAAAGTAGGCAGCCGCTTTGGACGGCGCCACGCTGGGGATCGCCTGGGCGCTCATCGGTTTGTCCGTGGGGTTGTAGGCCACATAGACCATCTCGGTGCTCTGACCGGGATGAACCGTCAGCTCATCGGCCAGCGGACGGAATTCCCAGACCATCTCGGCTGAATTGGTGGCGAGAAACTGCACCCGCACCTGACGCGATTGATCGGTGCTTTGCAGCCCAGCCTCATAGGCACCAGCGGTCTTGCCGTTGATGCCAAAGGCCTGGCACATCACGTCATAAATCGGCACCAGAGCGAAGCCGAAGCCGAACATGCCGACCACCACCAGTGACAGACGGATAACCAGGCGGCGGGTCAGACGCTCCTCAGTCATGAGCCAGACCTTTGCGATGCTCGTGTTCGCCACTCATATCCGGCGGCGTGCTGAAGGTGTGGTAAGGCGCGGGCGACGGCACTGTCCACTCCAACCCTTCGGCACCATCCCAAGGCTTGGCCGCAGCGGGTTTGCCGCCACGGATGCACTTGATGACGATAAACAGGAACAGCAACTGGGTGGCGCCGAACATAAAGGCACCGATGCTCGAGACCATATTGAAGTTGGCGAACATCATGTTGTAGTCCGGGATACGCCGCGGCATGCCGGCCAGGCCGACAAAGTGCATCGGGAAGAACGCCAGGTTCATACCGATAAAACTCATCCAGAAATGCAGCTTGCCGAGGGTCTCGTCATACATATGCCCAGTCCACTTCGGCAGCCAGTAGTAGGCCGAGGCGAAGATGCCGAAGATCGCCCCAGGCACCAGCACATAGTGGAAATGCGCCACCACGAAGTAGGTGTCGTGGTACTGGAAGTCCGCAGGAGCGATGGCCAGCATCAGGCCGGAGAAACCGCCGATGGTGAACAGGATGACGAAGGCCACCGAGAACAGCATCGGCGTTTCGAAGGTCATCGAGCCGCGCCACATGGTGCTGGCCCAGTTGAACACCTTCACCCCGGTCGGCACGGCGATCAGCATGGTCGCGTACATAAAGAACAGCTCACCGGTCAGCGGGATGCCGACGGTAAACATGTGGTGCGCCCAGACGATAAACGACAGAAAGGCGATCGACGCGGTGGCGTAGACCATCGAGGTGTAGCCAAACAGCGGCTTACGGGCGAAGGCCGGAATAATCGCACTGACCGCGCCGAACGCCGGCAGGATCATGATGTACACCTCGGGGTGACCGAAGAACCAGAACACGTGCTGGAACAGCACCGGGTCACCGCCACCGGCGGCACTGAAGAAGCTGGTGCCGAAGTGGATGTCCATCAGCATCATGGTTACGCAACCGGCCAGTACCGGCATCACCGCGATCAGCAGGAAGGCAGTGATCAGCCAGGTCCAGACGAACAGCGGCATCTTCATCAGGGTCATGCCGGGGGCGCGCAGGTTGAGGATGGTAGCGACCACGTTGATCGCCCCCATGATCGAACTGATACCCATCAGATGCACGGCGAAGATAAAGAAGGTCACCGATTCCGGCGCGTAGGTGGTCGACAGCGGCGCATAGAAGGTCCAACCGAAGTTGGGTCCGCCGCCCTCCATAAACAATGTGCTGATCAACATGCCAAACGCCGCTGGCAGCAGCCAGAAGCTGAAGTTGTTCATCCGCGGCAGGGCCATATCCGGCGCGCCGATCATCAGCGGAATCATCCAGTTGGCCAGGCCGACGAAGGCCGGCATCACCGCGCCAAACACCATGATCAGGCCGTGCATGGTGGTCATCTGGTTGAAGAACTCCGGCTGCACAATCTGCAGGCCCGGCTGGAACAGCTCGGCACGAATCACCATGGCCATGCTGCCGCCAAGCAGGAACATGGCGAAGCTGAACCACAGGTACATGGTGCCAATGTCTTTGTGGTTGGTGGTCAACACCCAGCGCATCAGGCCTTTGGCCGGGCCGTGGTGATGGTCATGTCCGGCATGACCGTGGCCTGCGTGGCCCGGATCGATCACTGCACTCATGTCCTTACTCCTGAGCCTGTTTGAACGCGAGGATGTCTTTCGGCGTGACCATGTCGCCTACCGCATTGCCCCAGGCATTGCGTTCATAGGTGATGATCGCGGCGATATCGACTTCCGAAAGTTGCTTGCCAAAGGCGGCCATCGAAGTGCCCGGCTTGCCGTTGACCACGATGTCGATATGCCCTTTGGCCTCACCCTTGGCGATGGCCGAACCTTTCAACGCCGGGAACATCGGCGGCAGCCCTTCACCGTTGGCCTGGTGACAAGCCACGCAGGCGGTGTTGTAGGCCTTCTCGCCACGCGTAATCAGCTCTTCCATGGTCCACTCTTTAGTGGTCAGCTCCTTCTCGGCGGCAGCCAATTGCTTGCGCTCGGCGAGCCAGGCGGCGTAGTCCTCTTTCGACTTGGCCTCGACCACCACGGGCATAAAGCCGTGATCCTTGCCGCACAGCTCGGTGCACTGGCCACGGTAGATGCCGGGCTCGTCGATGCGCGTCCAGGATTCGTTGATAAAGCCGGGGATGGCGTCCTTCTTCACCGCCAAGGCCGGCACCCACCAGGAGTGGATTACATCGGCGGCGGTGATCAGAAAACGCACCTTGGTGCCGACCGGCACCACCAGCGGCTCATCGACCTCCAACAGGTAATGCTCACCCTTGGTGGCCTTGTTGTTGATCTGATCTTGGGGGGTGGTCAGGTTGCTGAAGAACTCGACGTCTTCACCCAGGTATTTGTAGTGCCATTTCCATTGATAACCGGTGACCTGGATATCCAGCTCCGACTCGCTGGAGTCGTAGATCTCGATCAGGGTCTTGGTCGCCGGTATCGCCATCAGCACCAAAATCACTAACGGCACGACCGTCCAGAGAATCTCGACCGTGGTGCTTTCATGGAAGTGCGCGGGCTGCTGGCCGGTGGAGCGGCGGTGGACGAGCATCGACCAGAACATCGCGCCGAACACGATCACGCCGATCACGACGCAGATCCAGAAGATGGTCATGTGCAAGTCAAATACTGAGCGGCTGACCTCGGTGGCACCCGGCGTCATATTGACGCCCCAGCTGGCGTGCGCCGTGCTGAATACCAACCACAACAGGAGGCCCATCCAGACTCGTGGATGTCGCATCATTGCGGGTTCCCCTTAATTTTTCTTGTTATCCCGCCGAATCGCTCAGTGGCTAAGCCTTCGCACATTTCACGGTGAAAATGCCTGCGAAGACTGTCCATGCCGCAGTCGATTCGGAGTTATCAGGTACTGCCTTTCGAATTCGAGTATAGACACGGACTTGCACCTGGCAATGCGAAAGCCGAAATGAGCAACAGACTGCAAGGCACGCGCTAGAGACCGCGGCTGGCGCGGGATAGGCAGGGGCGGCGAGTGCGGCATATAGCCGACTCGCATAACTGTTTAATAATTATGACAATCGGGTCTTAGCCGATGCGCTCAGCCAGCTAAGGTTCTCGCCCATGTCCTCATTTCAGGAGCAGTCATGAACATCGCCGCTTTGCACGCATTGATCCAGCGTGCGCACCAACACGAAGCCAGCACGGGTCACCTGGCCAGCCAGATGCAAGCCCACCTGGGGCAACTGCACCCGTCCATCCGCCTACCCAACGAAGACACCCAAGGCGTGCTGCAGCGTTTTGTCAGCGCCTATATCGAGCAGGTGCCGGAGCTGCTGCAAGCCGCCCATCAGGTTTCTCAGGAAGCGGGTATCGAGGCGCAGATAAAACCGGTGCTCAAGGTTGCCGAACAGTTTTTTCTACAACCGCCAGCGCTGATGGCCGGCCATGAAGGGCTGGAGGGATTACTCGACGAGGCCTATCTGGCTCATCGCCTGGTCGAAGAAGTGAATGATCGCTACATCACCCATCTGGGCGCGCCGTTGATCCCACTGGATACCACGGTGGCCAATCTGATCGCCCACCAGCTGATCGGCGAAGCCTTTGCCAACCAACTGGATGAGGCCGTACACCATGCAGTCGACGGCATGCTCGACGATGCCAGCTTTGCCCTGGACTCGGTGCAGGCCTATCGCGAACAGCTGCACAACCCACAGACCGACGCCGCCTGGCAGCGCTGGCCGTGCCTGTCACGGCAGCTCGGGGTTGAGCTGCAGCTGGATGAAACCCGCGCGGCGGGTTAGCAGGCTCTCACCTCGCGCGCGGTTTTTGGTTACTGACTAGCTGCTTGGCAGATAGCGTGCGCGCGGGGTGGCCATCGGCAGCGGGCCCTCGCCGATCAGACGGAACTCGCCCTTCTCCGCGTCGTACGCTTTGATCTCGCTGGTTTCGATGTCATACACCCAGCCGTGGATAAACAACTGGCCGCTGGCCACCCGTGCCGCCACCGACGGGTGGGTGCACAGGTGATTAAGCTGGGCGACCACGTTCTCCTCGGTGAGAATGCCCAGCCGGTCATGGCCTTCACAGCCGCAGTTCGCCTCGACCACCTTGAGCGCCACTTCGCTGTGGCGCAGCCAGGCCTTCACCGTCGGCATGCTCTCCAGGGTCTCGGGGGCCAGCACGGCCTTCATCGCACCGCAGTCAGAGTGGCCGCAAACGATGATGTGTTGCACTCCCAGAGCCATCACCGCGTACTCGATGGCGGTGGATACCCCACCCATCATCTGCCCGTAGGCCGGCACCACGTTGCCGACGTTGCGGTTGACGAACAGGTCGCCCGGCGAGCTCTGGGTGATCAGCTCCGGCACCACCCGCGAGTCGGCGCAGGTGATAAACATCGCGCGCGGGTTCTGTGCGGTGGCGAGCTTCTTAAACAGCTCTTCCTGCTGCGGAAATATCTCGCTGCGAAAGCGCTTGAAGCCATCGACGATGCTTTGTAGCGCTTCCTCGGCACTCTCAGTGCCTGTGCGCCCCTGCAGCGGAATCAACTGATGCTTGTATGGCATGTTTGCGACCTCTGTGAACCTGAATAAACGCTGCTAAAACGACAGCCAAGGCCGCTAGCGAGTCACATGCCAAGTGTTACTGCCCCAGGCCCTGACGGCAACCGTCAACCTTGCGAGACTGCTAGAGCAGCGCCAGCTGACCACCCGGCGGACAGAAGCGCGTGCAGTCGAGGTTGAACGCTTCACGCCGATTCAGGCCCAGGCGCTTACTCGCCAGGGCAAAGCGTTGTGCGAGCAGTTCGGCAAACGCCCCCTCACCGCGAAAACGCTGACCGAAGCGGCTGTCATACAGCGCGCCACCTCGGCTCTGGCGGATCAGGCTGAGCACATGCTCGGCGCGCTGCGGATAGTGCGCCTGCAACCACTCCTCGAATAACGGCGCCACTTCGCGCGGCAGGCGCAGCAGCATGTAATTGGCACTCTGCGCGCCGGCCTCCTTGGCCGCTGCCAGCAAGTGCTCCAGCTCCATGTCGTTGATCATCGGGATCATCGGCGAACACAGCACCCCGACCGGAATACGCTTGTCGCGCAGCACACGAATCGCCCGCAGGCGCGCCGCCGGTGCCGCTGCACGCGGTGCCATGATGCGTTTGAGTTCATCATCCAAGGTGGTCAGGCTGATCATCACCGCCACCAGACGCTGCTGCGCCAACTCAGTGAGCAGGTCGAGGTCACGCAGAATCAACGAACCCTTGGTGACGATGGTCACCGGGTGGCGGTAGTCGAGCAGCACCTTGAGGCTGTTGCGCGTCAGCAGGTGCTGGCGCTCGATCGGTTGATAAGGATCGGTGTTGGAACCCAGGTTGATCGGCGCGCAGACATAACCAGGCTTGCTCAGCTGCTGTTCGAGCAGCGCCACGGCATTGGTCTTGGCGATCAGCTTGGTTTCAAAATCCAGCCCGGGCGACAGATCCCAATACGCGTGGCTGGGCCGCGCATAGCAGTAGATGCAACCGTGTTCGCAGCCACGATAGGGGTTAAGCGAGCGATCAAACGGCAAGTCCGGCGACTGGTTGCGGGTGATGATGCTTTTCGCGGTTTCGCTGCGCACCTCGGTCGCCCGGCTGGGCGGCACTTCCTGAAACCAGCCGTCATCGCTGGCGATGATGCGCTGCGGGGCAAAGCGGTTATGCGGGTTACTGGCGGTACCGCGACCGCGCGGCGGCAGAGAAACGGACATGGGCTGACTCCACAAATTACTGTATATAAATACAGTAATTTGTTTACATCACCAAGCGCCAGTCGTCAGCCGACCACCTCACGTGGCGCCTTAATCAGCCCGCCACCAGCAGCAATAACAGCGGCAAACTGGCGGCCGCCAGCAGGGTTTGCAGGGTGATGATGCCGGCCATCAACTGGCTGTCGCCGCCCAGCTGACGGGTCAGCACGTAAGCCGTTGGCGCGGTTGGCAGGGCAAAAAACAGCACCAGCACCGTGCTTTCCATCGCCGGTAAGTGCAGACCATAGGCCACCGCCCAAGCCAACATCGGCATGGCCAACAGGCGCAGCAGACTGTTCCAAGCCAGTGCCGGAATCTCACCGCCCAACTGTTCAGGCTTCAACGCCGCACCAACGCAAAGCAGACCCAACGGCAGGCTGGCGGCGGCCAGCAGGCTAAGCAGCCGATCACTGCCGCCCGGCAGACCAAGGCCACTGAGGTTAACCAGCGCACCGCCGAGGCAGGCAAGAATCAGCGGGTTTTTCAGAATCGGCAGCAACAGGCTGCGCGCATTGACGCCACGCTCAGCGGTCAGCGACCAGACCGACAGCACATTTACCGTCGGCACCATCAGGGCGAGCATGATGGCCGCCAGGGTCAGACCTTCCTGGCCAAACAGGCTGCCCACCGCCGCCAGACCGAGGTAGGTGTTGAAGCGCAGAATGCCTTGGCTGAATGCGCCGAAGCGCCCCGCCGGCCAACCCCGCACGCGCCGCACCAGCAACAGCGCCAGCCAGGCGATGCCCAGCGCCAGCAACACGGCCAACCCCAGACGCGGTAACGCCGGGTTATCCAGTGGCGCAGTGGCCAGGCTGCTGAACAGCAGTGCGGGGAACAACATGAAGTAGTTGAGCCGCTCGGCACCCGGCCAGAACGCCTCATTGGGGAACGCCAAGCGGCGCAGGTAATACCCGGCGACAATCAAAGCGAACAATGGCCACAAGGCCAACAACAACTCCAGCACGGCAACCTCCAGCCACAGGCAAGCCGCCATCTTGAGCAGCCGCATGGGGTGACGCAAGGTCGATGTCGGTATTAGCAGGCCGTTGAAAAACTACCTACGTTGCTGATACTGCGTTGAAAACAGGCTCGGAATGCTCATTTACAGCCAGTAAACTCCGCTTCCTCGCCTGTTTTCGCCTTGTCTCAGCTGCCTCGCCTACGTTTTTCAACGGCCTGCTAGGCTGCTTTACCTGACGATCACGACGAGGATGCCCAATGCCCGATATTCATCAAGGCGGTTGCCACTGCGGGGCCTTGCGCTATGAGTTTGTGGCGCCGCTGCGCGACATCGCGCACTGCCATTGTTCGGTGTGCCGGCGCAGCACGGGCGGCATTGTCACCACCTGGATCAGCGTGCCGCTGGCGAGCTTTCGCTGGCTAGCCGGCACCGCGCGCGAATACGCCTCGTCGTCCAGTTGTACGCGCAGTTTCTGCCCCACCTGCGGCGCGCACCTGACGCTGTTCACCACACTCAGCCCGCACAGCCTGGATATCACCATCGCCACCCTCGACCAGCCTGAACTGGCCCCCGCGGATCGGCATATCTGGGTGCAAAGCCGCCTGCCTTGGCTGCACCTGGACGAGCATTTGCCGCAAGAGCAGCAGGAACATATCCCGTAGGGCGCGCAAGGCTTCGTGCTCCGGTAGCCCGAATGCAATCCGGGAGGCGATGGTGGCGGCGCAATATTTGCCCCCGGATTTTATGCGGGTTACGGCAACATCAAGCCACCACCCGCCTTGTGCAGCGCGCGCAGATGTTTACCCAGTTGCGTCAGGTTGGCTTCAGTGGCTTGCAATTCGACCAGGCGTGTCGGCTCCAGCAGGGTGCGTACTTCCTGGTCGAGGTTGTCGCTGAGCTGGCGCAGTTGCTGTTGCCGCGCCTGGCTTTCGCTTTCCAGACGCTGCCATTCGGCGCGCTGTGGCAGGCCATAACCGCCCTCAAGCAATTCAGCCGGGCGACTGAGAAAACCGCTGTTGGCGAGGATCTGCTGCAGCGCGCCGCCCGCCTTGTTTACCGTGGGATCAATGCCATCACGGCCGCTTAGATAACGACGCTTAAGTTCATCCTGAGCCAGTAACAGTTGCCGACGCAGTGCCGCCTGTTCGAGCAACAGCAAGGCCGCACTGGTGCGCAGATCGGCCCGTGCGAACCAGGGCTGGCGCTTCTCGGCGGGCTGCATCAGCCAGTCCTCGACCTGCGTCTGCTCAATCGGCAGCTGCGCCTGCAACACGCTGAACATGGCCTGGTAACGGTCACGAAACGAATCAAAGCGATAACCCAGGCGCAGGGCTTCGGCGGAATCGTCCAGCACGCTGCGGTCGGCCAGGTCGCGCGCCACTAGGGTGTCGAGCAAACCGTTGGGCATGATGCTGTCGAGCGCATGCAGGCGCGGGTGCTGGCTGCCGCTGCGCAGCAGTTTGAGGGTTTCCACGGCGCAGTTGTTGGAGATAAACCAGTAGTCGCCGTCGTAGCTCCAGTGCTGCTCGGCGGCGCGGGTCACCAGTTGTTCCAGCTGCGTGCGGTCCAGCTTGAGCGGCACCGAGGCCAGGCTGCGCAGCTCAACCTTGGTGTACTCCTCGATCACCTGGGCCAGCGGCAGAACGAACAACCGCGACGGATAAACCCCGGTCAGACCATCCCAGCTGGACAGCTGCACGTCACCAACAAAGGCGCGGTAGGACAGCACCAGATGCTCCTGCAGATCCAGCCGGCAATCCGGCCCCAGCGGCCGCCCAGGCGCGCAGATGACTAAACGCAGCATGCTGTGGCCCCAGCGGCTGGCCAGCGCGTCGTTGGCTTCGGCCAACAGGTAATCCACCTGATAGACGCGCTGCGGGTCGATGCTACCCAGCGGCTGGCGGGCGAAGTCGCGCCCAGCATTCAGGTAGGCCAAGCCTTCGGCGCAGGGCTGCTGATTCGCTGGCGTCCAGGCGAAATGCGCACTCAGGTAACGCGCCAACGAGGGCCGACGACAGGCGTAGCTGGGGTCGAGAAGGAAGTACTCCATGTTCACGGCGAGAAACTCGCGTGGATTGCTCAGCTCATAGCTATCCGGGCTGCGCGCGACCTGATGATTGTCCTGCTCACGCGCGCCACGCCGGCCGACCTGCTGCGGCCAGCCAGCCAGATCGAGCAGCAGCGGATCATCGCTCAGGGTAAAGCGCCGCGCCGTCTGGCCACGGCAGTGATCCGGCAGGCCAACGACTCCTGAGCTTTGTTCACGCTGGCGACACTGGCGTTGCAGCTGCCTGTCCGCCTGCGGCCAGAGCTGGGCACGGTCATATAGATGGGTAATTTCATGCAGCACAGTCGCCAGCAGTTCACGGCGCACAGTGCCATGGGGGCGATTGGTTAGGGTGGTGGCGCTGCTGCCGTCGCTCAAACCTGGCAGCAACGCGGCATTCAGTTCGATACCGCTAAAGCGCCCGGCGCGGCCATACACCTGCGCGGGCAGATTGCGCCAGCGCACGCTGACGCGGCGGTCGAGTTGCTGGTTAAGCTGTGGCGGCAAGGCGGCCAGCGCGTCTTGCAACAGTTGCTGGCTGGCCTGACGTTCAGCAGGGCTGAGTTCGGCATCCGCTAGCTGCAGGCGCAACTCGGCCTGGCTGCAGGTGCTGGCCAGTAACGCCAGCCCGAACAGCCAGGCACGCGGCCAACTCACAGTGCCAGGATGGCTTCGGCCAATACCAGGTCGGAGGCGCCCTGCGCTTCAGGCACCTGGCTGCGGATGGTGCCAATAGCGGCTTCCAGTTGCGCGCCACGGATCTGCCCTTGGCTGGCGACGAAGCTGGCCGCATCGTCACGCGCCGCGAGTACGACTTTCGAATCGCGCACCGAGGTGGTGGTATCCGAGGTGAAATCGAAGGTGCGATCCAACGCACGCACGATGATATTGCTGGTCGCCACCAGGGTTTGCGCCTGTGCGGTGGCACTAAGCAGAACAACTGCAACTACGGCACTGAGCAAGATAGGGCGCATATGCATCTCCAATAATCAGCCATCACATCGGTTGGACTGGCTTAGACGGGCAGTGTGCCACACAGTTCCGCCAGCGCTTCTGGCCAAGCGCTGGCGGAGCGCTGGCGGAGCGCGCTCAAAGGCTAAGGATCGCCGTCGCCAGCTGCATATCGTCGCCCTGCAGCGTCGGCACCTGCTGACGAATATGCTGCAGAGCGGCCTCCAGGCGCACCCCACGGATGTCGCCCTGGCTGGCAACAAAGGCGGCAGCGTCATCGCGCGCGGCCAGCACGATCTTGTCATCGGTAAAGGACGAGGACACATCGGAACTCGCTTCCGAGGTCGCCCCGACGGCCCCGACCACCGCATCGGTGGTGACCACAAAGCTGGTGGCGCTTGCCGTGCTGGCCAGCGCCAGTAATGCCGCAAGGCTCAAGGTCTTTATCGCATTCATATCCACACTCCTGAAAAGGCCCAACAGACAGGCTGGGTTCAGTGTAGACCCTGACTGTACGGGTTGGTTGCCAGGCGGCTCAGCGCCAGAACGGCTTGGCCAGTTCAGCCTGCCGCTGCGCCTCGGTGATGCCTGCGTCCGCCAGCTGGCGGCAATCGAGGCGCGCCAGTTGGCTGCGGGTACGCACATTGCGCTGCCAGCTACACAGCGCTGCATAGGCGCGTAACCAGAGTGGGGGCTTTACCTGAGTGTCTTGCGAGGGCTGGTGTTTGAGCGTGCGTTCCATGGCGCAATTCCTTGTCAAAGACAGAAGAGGGCAGCCTATGGTGCGCGGACGGGAGCAGCAGATGCAGAGACAGCGCACAGGAATTGTTATGGCGCAGTTAGCTTTTTAAAAGAACTGTACTGCTTAACAGCGTAGCAGACTGTTACAGCCAAGCCATTGCCTGGGCACTTTTCCCGCCACATAAAAAGAAAGCCCCAGCACGCAGGGCGCTGGAGCTTTCAAAAATCCCATAAAGGGAGGAGCAGAAATCGGTGTCTGGCGGCAGTTAACGCCAGAAAGGCTTGCTCAGTTCAGCTTGACGCTGTGCTTCGCTGATACCGGCGTCTGCGAGCAGACGGGAGTCCAGACGAGCAAGCTGGCGGCGGCTAACAACGCGGCGCTGCCATTGCAGAACAGAAGCCAGCATGCGCAGCGGCAGAGCGCTGGAGCCGGTGGATTGGCTGTGATCGAAAAACAGGTCGGAACTGAGGGTACGTTCCATGATGGTCATCCTTCCGCTTGTGGCGGGTCAGTGGTGTGTTGCGATGGGAGAATTATTGCCATTGCCCCCGCTTCGCTGTAGCCACAGCTGGATGAAATTGCAGCACAAATAGATAGTTTGCTTTGTAACTGTTTAGCCTGTTTTGCACTCAACTGTACTGGCCATAAGTGCTTTAGCCTAAAAAGCTTTTATAAGCAGATAAAAACCCTACATATATAGCTAAAACTCAGTGAATCTATATAGGTACAGTTGCAAATTGCACTTATGTGACAGCTGACCTGTTTTTCAGATTTTTCCCTGGCAAAACCACTTTCCTGATCGAGCAGACAGAAAAAAGCCCGGCTAGCGAGCCGGGCTTTTTCTACAACGCAGCGGTGAGGTTTAGTCGACCGCTTTAACCATGTCTTCAATGACTTTCTTGGCGTCGCCGAAGACCATCATGGTCTTGTCCAGGTAGAACAGTTCGTTGTCCAGGCCGGCGTAGCCGCTGGCCATCGAGCGCTTGTTGACGATCACGGTCTTGGCTTTATAAGCCTCGAGGATCGGCATGCCGGCGATTGGCGACTTCGGATCGTTCTTCGCCGCCGGGTTGACCACGTCGTTGGCACCCAGCACCAGCACCACGTCGGCCTGGCCGAACTCGGAGTTGATGTCGTCCATCTCGAACACCTGCTCGTAAGGCACTTCGGCCTCGGCCAGCAGGACGTTCATGTGGCCAGGCATACGACCGGCAACCGGGTGGATCGCGTACTTCACGGTCACGCCACGGTGGGTCAGCTTCTCCGCCAGTTCCATCAACGCGTGCTGGGCACGGGCTACCGCCAGGCCGTAGCCCGGCACGATGATCACGGTGTCGGCGTTGGTCAGCAGGAAGGCCGCATCGTCGCTCGAACCGGACTTAACCGGGCGCGCTTCCTGAGCACCGGCAGGACCTGCTGCTTCAGCCGCGCCACCGAAACCACCGAGGATCACGTTGAAGAACGAACGGTTCATCGCCTTGCACATGATGTACGAGAGGATCGCACCTGATGAGCCCACCAGCGAACCCGCAATGATCAGCATCGAGTTGTTCAGCGAGAAGCCGATACCGGCCGCTGCCCAGCCCGAGTAGCTGTTGAGCATCGACACGACTACCGGCATGTCCGCGCCGCCAATCGGGATGATGATCAGCACGCCGATCACGAACGCCAGGGCCAGCAGGATGGCGAAGGCAGTGATGTCACCGGTGAAGGTGTACACCAGGCCCAGGCCGAGAATCGCCAGGCCGATGGCCAGGTTGACCCAGTGTTGGCCCTTGAACTGTACCGGTGCGCCCTGGAACAGACGGAACTTGTACTTGCCCGAGAGCTTGCCGAAGGCGATCACCGAACCGGAGAAGGTGATGGCACCGATGGCCGCACCGAGGAACAGCTCCAGACGGTTACCGGCCGGAATCGCGTCGCCCAATGCGGCAACGATACCCAGCGACTGCGGCTCAACCACTGCAGCAATGGCAATAAACACCGCGGCCAGGCCGATCATGCTGTGCATGAAGGCGACCAGTTCCGGCATCTTGGTCATTTCCACGCGCTTGGCCATGATCGAACCGGCAGTACCGCCTACCAGCAGGCCAACCAGCACGTAACCGATGCCGGCAGTGGCGATTTCAGCACCGAGCTTGTAGATCAGGCCAACGGTGGTGAGCACGGCGATGCCCATACCGATCATGCCGAACAGATTGCCGCGACGCGACGTGGTCGGGTGTGACAGACCTTTAAGCGCCTGGATAAAGCAGATCGAGGCGACGAGGTAGAGAACAGTGATCAGATTCATGCTCATCAGTGCTTCTCCACCTGCGCCTTAGGCGCTTTCTTCTTGAACATTTCCAGCATGCGCCGGGTTACCAGGAAGCCACCGAACACGTTAACCGCAGCCAGAGCTACCGCCAGGGTGCCCATGGTCTTGCCCAGCGGGGTCACGGTCAGCGCGGCAGCCAACATGGCGCCGACGATAACGATGGCGGAAATTGCGTTGGTCACCGCCATCAACGGGGTGTGCAGGGCTGGTGTCACGTTCCATACCACGTGGTAGCCCACGTAAATGGCCAGCACAAAGATGATCAGGTTGTAGATGCCGTCGGAAATCATATCCATGAGCGTTGCTCCCCTTAGCCGTTAGTGCGCACGACGTTGCCGTCACGGCACATCAGGCACGCGGCGACGATGTCGTCTTCAAGGTTGAGGTGGAACTTGCCTTCGCCGTCGATAACCAGCTTGAGGAAGTCCAGCAGATTGCGTGCGTACAGCGCCGAAGCATCGGCCGGCACCAGGGCCGCCAGGTTGCTGTGGCCGACGATGGTCACGCCATGCTGCACCACCACTTGCTCGGCGACGGTCAGCGGGCAGTTGCCGCCTTGCGCTGCAGCCAGGTCGATGATCACCGAGCCAGGCTTCATTTCCGCCACGGTGGCGGCATGCAGCAGGGTCGGAGCCTTGCGGCCTGGGATCAGCGCGGTGGTGATAACGATATCGGCCTGCTTGGCACGTTCGTGCACCGCCTTGGCCTGCCGCTCCATCCACGAAGCCGGCATCGGACGGGCATAGCCGCCAACGCCCTGGGCGCATTCGCGCTCTTCATCGGTCTCGAACGGCACGTCGACGAACTTGGCACCGAGCGACTCAATCTGCTCCTTCACCGCCGGACGCACGTCCGAGGCCTCGATCACCGCACCCAGGCGCTTGGCCGTGGCGATAGCCTGCAGACCGGCCACACCGGCACCGAGGATCAGAATACGCGCGGCCTTCACGGTACCGGCAGCAGTCATCAGCATCGGCATAAAGCGCGGATAGTGATGCGCGGCCAGCAGCACGGCCTTATAGCCGGCGATGTTGGCTTGCGAGCTGAGCACGTCCAGGCTCTGTGCGCGGGAAGTACGCGGGGCAGCTTCCAGGGCAAAGGCGGTGACGCCGCGAGCATTGATGCGCGCGATGGTCTCGTTGCTGAACGGGTTGAGCATGCCCACCAATACGGCACCGGCTTTCATATGCGCCAGTTCAGCGTCGGTCGGTGCGACCACTTTCAGCACCAGATCGGCGCCAAAGGCAGCAGCATCGTTACCGATAGCCGCGCCAACCGCTTCATAGGCGCTGTCCGGAATGCTTGCGCTCACGCCAGCACCGGTCTGTACAGTCACCTGATGGCCTTGGCCGATCAGCTTCTTGATGGTTTCGGGAGTTGCGGCAACGCGCGTCTCACCAGCATGGGTTTCGAGAGGAACACCGATGTGCACTTCAATTCTCCTGCGTGATCTTTTTGGTGAACCGGCGCACTGCGGATGGCACGCGGGCATTGGGGAGGATCAGCACAAACCCGCTCAGGCTACAGTTGCACAATGGCGGGGCGCGGCATTTTGCAGGCGATAGCCATAGCCTTCAAGGCGTTATGAAGTAAAACCTTGTGATAACTACAAGTCACTGCATGACCTTACAGGCAGCTAATTCATGGCAGCCCTTTTGGGGCAAGGCCTGTAGCGCATTCAGCGGGGTAAAACAGCGCTTATCCATTCCCGAGACAAATACAGCGCCATCAGATCAACGGCGGCGCCAGCTATTACGGGATAAAGCGCCGTTTCATTGGGCTGCAGCAGCGTTTGTGTGCAAAAAATGCAACACCCAATACCGACCAAGCGCAGAGCAAGTGTAGCCACCCAGATAGCTGACTACGGGGTCAACATAACTCCGGCGCGCACTCTAGGCGGCCTGTCTCGCGAGGTAAAGTAATTTCCGACAAATTGCCGCCGAAGCTTTGACGGCCTTTTGCGCCAACAACCCGACAGGCTGTTGTCTATTTCAAGCCATGGGCCAGGGCATAGGCATGGGCCTCGCACACCAGCCAGTCGCGCAGCAGCAACAATGCCGCCGACTCCAGCTTGCGCTCGGGGATCATCAGGTAATACGCCTTGTCCGTCGGCAGGCTGAGCGGCGCGGCAATCACCAGGCGACCTTCATCCAGCTCACGGCGAATCAGAAACGGCGGGATCAGCGCCACGCCCATCTCGTGCATGGCCGCCTGGGCCAGCATGGAAAACAGCTCATAACGCGGCCCGGCCATATCCCGCGCGGTATTCAGCCCCTGAGCGTTGAACCACTGACGCCAGGCATAGGGCCGTGTGGTCTGCTGCAGCAGCGGCAGGCTGGCGATCTGCTCGGCGCTTAGCTGCGTCTGTTCAGCCAGCAGCACCGGGCTGCACACCGGCATCGGATTTTCGCCCATCAGCAGATGGGCCTGGGTACCGGACCAATCGCCATCGCCGAAGTACACCGCCGCGTCGAACTCGGTATCGGCGAACAGAAAGGGCCGCGTGCGGTTGGTCAGGTTGACCGTGATCTGCGGGTGCAGGCGCTGAAAATCCTTCAAGCGCGGCAGCAACCATTGCGTGCCGAAGGTCGGCACCACCGCCAGCTCGATGCTCATTGCGCCCTGCTGCCCCATCACCGCCAAGGTGTCGCGCTCCACGGCATCGAGCTGGCCGGCTACTCGCCGCGCGTAGGACTGCCCGGCCTCGGTGAGCAGCACGCCACGCCGCGAACGGCGGAACAGCTCGATGTTAAGGAAGGCCTCCAGCGCGGCAATCTGCCGGCACACCGCGCCCTGAGTCAGGCTCAGTTCCTGCGCCGCCTTGGTAAAACTCTGGTGCCGCGCAGCGGACTCGAAAGCGATCAGGGCGGCGGTACTGGGGATTTTGCGGCGCATCTGTGCGTCACTCTCACTTAGAGTTATCAAATAGGCAGATTAAAGCTATCTCGAAGTGAGCGATTTGCACAACTGCGTGCGCAATACTCGTTTGCCTGCCTGCCACAAGCCGCCTAGGATCAATCCACTCACCGGCGAACGCAGCGCGGCTGCGCAGATACCCGCCCTACCACTGTCTGATTTCGAGGTTTTCGCGATGGCCAAGGCAAGCTTCAACTGGATCGACCCGCTGCTGCTCGACCAGCAACTGACCGAAGAAGAACACATGGTGCGTGACAGCGCCCAGCAGTTCGCCGCCGACAAGCTGGCCCCGCGCGTGCTCGAAGCCTTCCGCCACGAGCAGACCGACCCGAAAATCTTCCGCGAGATGGGCGACACCGGCCTGCTCGGCGCGACCATTCCCGCCGAATACGGCGGCAGCGGCCTGAACTACGTGTGCTACGGCCTGATCGCCCGCGAAGTCGAGCGCATCGACTCCGGCTACCGCTCGATGATGAGCGTGCAGTCCTCCTTGGTGATGGTGCCGATCTTCGAATTCGGCAACGAAGCGACCAAGCAGAAGTACCTGCCCAAGCTGGCCAGCGGCGAATATATCGGCTGCTTCGGCCTCACCGAGCCGGATCACGGCTCCGACCCAGGCTCAATGATCACCCGCGCGAAGAAGGTCGACGGCGGCTACCGCCTGACCGGCGCGAAGATGTGGATCACCAACTCGCCAATCGCCGATGTATTTGTGGTCTGGGCCAAAGATGATGCGGGCGAAATCCGCGGCTTTGTGCTGGAAAAAGGCTGGCAGGGCCTGAGCACCCCGGCGATTCACGGCAAGGTTGGCCTGCGTGCGTCGATCACCGGTGAAATCGTCATGGACAACGTGTTCTGCCCGGAAGAAAACGCCTTCCCCGACGTGCGCGGCCTGAAAGGCCCGTTCACCTGCCTCAACTCCGCCCGCTACGGCATCAGCTGGGGCGCGCTGGGGGCGGCCGAGTTCTGCTGGCACACCGCGCGTCAGTACACCCTCGACCGCAAACAGTTCGGCCGTCCGCTGGCGCAAACCCAGCTGATCCAGAAGAAACTCGCCGATATGCAGACCGAGATCACCATGGCCCTGCAAGGCTGCCTGCGCCTCGGCCGGATGAAGGACGAAGGCACCGCCGCGGTGGAAATCACCTCGATGATGAAGCGCAACAGCTGCGGCAAGTCCCTGGATATCGCCCGCATGGCCCGCGACATGCTCGGCGGCAACGGTATCAGCGACGAATACGGCGTGGCCCGCCACCTGGTCAACCTGGAAGTGGTCAACACCTATGAAGGCACCCAAGACGTCCACGCGCTGATCCTCGGCCGCGCGCAGACCGGCCTGCAGGCGTTCTTCTAGAATCGGTTGAAGATCTGCTGCGCTTGGTAATGCTGCGTTGAAAACAGGTTCGGAATGCTCATTGACTACAGTCAACTCCGCTTCCTCACCTGTTTTCGCCTTGCCTGACCTGCGCTCGCGACGATCTTAAACCGATTCACCCCCTTCATTTTTTACGAGGCTCACCATGCCCGGCGCCCTCTCGCATATCCGCGTACTCGACCTGTCCCGCGTATTGGCTGGGCCTTGGGCCGGGCAGATTCTCGGTGACCTCGGTGCCGAGGTAATCAAGGTCGAGCGCCCCGGCTCAGGTGACGACACCCGCCACTGGGGCCCGCCTTATGTGAAAGATGCCGACGGCAACGACTCGCGCGAAGCAGCCTATTTCCAGAGTGCCAACCGCAACAAACAGTCGGTAACCCTGGATTTCACCCAGCCCGAAGGCCAGCGCCTGGTGCGCGAGCTGGTACAGAACTGCGACGTGCTGCTGGAGAACTTCAAGGTCGGCGGCCTGGCGGCCTATGGCCTCAATTACGCCTCACTGAAGACGATCAACCCACGGCTGATCTACTGCTCAATCACCGGCTTCGGCCAGGACGGCCCGTACGCCAAGCGCGCCGGTTATGACTTTATGATCCAGGGCCTCGGCGGCCTGATGAGCCTGACCGGCAAACCCGACGGCGAGGAGGGCGCCGGCCCCATCAAGGTCGGCGTCGCCCTTACCGATATTCTCACCGGCCTGTACGCCACGGTCGGTGTGTTGGCGGCGCTCAACCAGCGTGAACAGTCCGGCATCGGCCAGCATATCGACGTGGCACTGCTCGACGTGCAGGTTGCCTGCCTGGCCAACCAGGCAATGAACTACCTCAACACCGGCGTATCACCCAAACGCCTGGGCAACGCCCACCCGAATATCGTGCCCTACCAGGATTTCCCCTCGGCCGACGGCAACTTCATTATTGCCGTGGGTAACGACGGGCAGTTCCGCAAGCTTTGCGAGGTTGCCGGCCTTACGGCTTTGGCCGACGACCCGCGTTTTTCTTCGAACCAGGCCCGCGTCGCCCATCGCGCCGAGCTGATTCCGCTGCTGCGTCAGGCCACGGTGTTCAAAACCACCGCCGAATGGGTGACGCTGCTGGAAGCCGCCGGCGTACCGTGCGGGCCGATCAACGACCTGGCCCAGGTCTTCAACGACCCACAGGTCAAAGCACGCGGCCTGCGTATCGACCTGCCCAACAGCCTGGGCAGCACAACACCCCAGGTCGCCAGCCCACTGCGCCTGTCCGAAACCCCGGTGCAATACCGCAACGCACCGCCGCTGCTCGGCGAACACACCGAGCAGGTACTCACCCGCCACCTGGGTCTAAGCACCGAGCAGATCACTGCATTGCGCGAAGCGGGGGTGCTCTGAGTGGTTATCTAGCCAACAGGCTTTGCGTTCTCGGGTAATCTCTGCCGGCAAAACCATCCCGCAAAAACGGCGAGGACGCCCCACGTGCGACGCTACCTATGGCTGCTGCTGATGCTGGGCCTGCAATCGGCACTGGCGGCGCCACCCGCAGTGCTGCAGATGGCCGTGTTGGAAGATGCCCAGCACCGCGAAACCCTGACAAGTGTTCAACAGCCAGACCGCCAGGCTTTGTTCAGGCCATTCGACAAGGGCTTTTCCGGTGGTTATAGCCGCAGCGTTTTCTGGTTTCGGCTAAGCCTGGCGCAGACGGATACGTTGCGTGCCCGTGACGAACACTGGCTGCTGGAAATTCAGCCGCCGTATCTCGACGATCTGCGCCTCTACCTCCCAGACCCACTGGCGCCCGGTGGCTACAAGGAAGTACGCGGCGGTGACTTACTGCCCCTGAATGAGCGCCCTTACGCCTACCGCAGCACGGTATTTCGCCTGCCACCTGAAGCGTTACAGGGCAACATGCTGTATCTGCGCCTGCACACCAGCAGCAGCTCACTGTTGATCGCCAGGCTCTGGAACCAAACAGAGTTCCAGAGTGCCAAGGTCAGTGAATATGGCGCTCTCGGCCTGTACTACGGCCTGCTCCTGACCCTGATTCTGGTCATGCTGTGGCAGGGATTGTGGCGCAAAGATCGGCTATTCCTGGCGTTCCTGCTGTATGCCAGCGGGATCTTGCTGTTTATGCTCGGGGTCAACGGTCTGGCTTCGCAGTTCATACTCCCTGAGCATCCCTGGATCGGACATTACTGGACGCAGTACAGCAGCTTTCTGATGTACGCCAGTGGCGCCTACTTCTACCGCCTGGTGCTGCAGATCGATGCCCGCACCCCCTGGCTGAATCGCTGCTACAAGCTGATTCAGTACAGCCATCTGCTGTTACTGCCAACCCCGGCCCTGGGCCTGTATGTGGAGGCGGCAGGGCTCGCCGTCAGCCTGACGCTGCTGATGATTGCCCTCGGCACGTTGCGCAGCATCAGCCTGTGGCGCGCCGGCAACCGGGCCGCAGGCTTACTGATCCTGGCCCACTTCACTAGCCTGATGGGCGCGTTGTCGGCAGGCTTGGCCCTGCTCGGCTGGTTACCCGGCGACCTGTGGCTGGTACATGGCTTCCAGATCGGCAGCCTGGCCAGCATTCTGGCCTGTGCCCAGGTGATGGTCTGGCGAGTGCGCGCCATGGAACAGCAATGGCACGAAGAACAACTACGCGCCCTTGGTTTCGAGCGGCAATCGCGAATCGAACAGCAGGCACGACGCGCTCAAGCCGACTTTATCAGCCTGCTCTCGCACGAAGTCAGAACGCCTCTGGCAATGATCGATGGCGCAGCGCAGTCGCTGCAGCTGATGGCGGATGCAAACAAGCCCGAGGTACAACAGCGCCATTCGCGCATACGTCGCGGCGTGCGCCGAATCAATGACCTGCTAGAGCATTTTCTGCACAGCGAACGACTGGATGCCGCAGACCTGCAAGTGGTGCCGCAATGGTTGGAGTGTCAGGCGTTCTGCAGCCAACTTATCCAGGATCAGAACCTTGCACAGCGCGTGCAACTGCATATCGGCACTCCCAGGTTCTACGCCGACCCACAGCTCGCGGCCATTGCCCTGGGCAACCTGCTGAGTAACGCCAGCAAATACTCTGCCCCTGAGCTGCCTATCGAGCTAAGCCTGACGCGCCAGGGCGACTGGTTCTGCTGCGAGGTCAATGACCAGGGGGGCGGCATTGAGGATGCGCATTTGCCGCATATCTTCCAGCGCTTCTATCGAGTACCGGGGGGCGGCGATGTCGACGGCTCCGGTCTGGGCCTGTACATGCTGCAACGCATTGCCGAGCTGCATGGCGGCAGCGTCACAGCCGAGCGCCGTGACAGCGGCGGCATGCGCTTCAGGCTGCAGCTGCCTTACCCTGAGGAGGCCACCCCGTGACCCGCATACTGGTCATCGAAGACCATCCGGACCTGTTGGAAGAGCTGTGCTTCCAGCTACGCCATCACCAACATGAAGTGCTCGGTCTGCCTGACGGCGATTCGCTGGAAACGGCGCTGGCGAACTTTGCCCCGCAATTGCTACTGCTGGACCTGGGCCTGCCCGGCGAAGACGGCCTGAGCATCGCTGCACGCTTGCGCCAGCAGCAACCACAGCTGGGCATCATCATGCTTACCGCGCGCACCCAGCTGCATGAACGTTTGCTCGGGCATGACCAGGGGGCCGACCATTACCTGTGCAAGCCTGTGGAGCTTGCCGAGCTGCTGGCGGTCATCACCAGCCTGAGTCGGCGCCTGCCGGATCTGGCAGCGCCATTCTGGCAATTGCGTCGGGCGGACAGCAGCCTGTTGTGTCCGCAGGGCGCGGTCATCAGCCTCAGCCATAACGAAAGCCTGCTGCTGCACTGCCTGCAACAGGCAGCAGAGCATCAGGCCAGCCGCGAAGAATTGATCCGCGCCCTCGGCGAAGACCCCTATCTGTATGACGAGCGCCGCCTGGAGGCCATGATCAGCCGGCTACGCCGCAAGATCAGTCAGGCCAGCGGCACTGGCTGCCCGCTGAAAGCCTGGCGCAACAAGGGTTATAGCTTCTCGGCTCGGCTGCATAACGGCGCCTGAGATGTCAGCTTTGGTCAGGTTCGCCGCCTGGCAAATGGCTAGCATGGATTAAAGGCTGTCTTGCGCGTTGTGCCTCCTGCCGACAGTCCTGTCTGCAGAGAGGAATACCGATGAAACGTGCCACCCTCAATCACAGTTATCGCCTGGTCTGGAATAAGGCACTGGGGGCCTTTGTCGCGGTTGCCGAACTGGCCCGCACGCAGCGCAAAGGCGGCACAGCTGGCGCCACCGCGCTGCTATTGAGCTGCCTGCCGTTGCCAGCCCTGGCGACATTGCCCACCGGCGGTACGGTGGAGGCAGGAGCGGGCAGCATCAGCCAAAGCGGCAATGCCATGACCATCAATCAGGGCAGCGACAAGCTGGCGATCAACTGGCAGAGCTTCTCCATCGGTGCCGGCAACAGCGTTACGTTCAATCAGCCGGGCAGCGGCTCGGTGGCGCTCAACCGGGTGCTGGGTAGCGATGTCTCGGTGATTCAGGGCGCACTTAATGCCAACGGCCAAGTGTTTCTGGTCAACCCGAATGGCGTGCTGTTCAGCCCAACAGCTCAGGTCAATGTTGGCAGCATTGTGGCTTCTACCCTGAATATCAGCACTGCCGACTTTATGGCCGGCAACTACCGCTTTGATGGCAATTCCAGCAACGCCATCATCAACCAGGGCAATATCCAGTCCGCAAACGGTGGCACCATCGCCCTGATCGCCGCCACGATCAGCAACACCGGTAGCCTGACTGCCAACGGTGGCAATGTCCTGCTCGGCGCCGGTAGCCGCGTGACCCTCGACCTGGGAGGCCCGGTAAAACTGGAGGTGGAGCAATCCGCCATTGATGCACTGATCGAACAGGGCGGCGCCATCAAAGCCGATGGCGGCCGCGTCTACCTGACGGCCAAGGCCGCTGGCGATCTGGCCAGCACCGTGATCAACCACACCGGGATTACCGAAGCACACACCCTCAGCACCGGCGAGAAGGGCGAGATTGTGCTGCTGGGGGATATGCACAATGACCGCATTCAGGTCGCCGGAACGCTGGATGCCAGCGCGCCGAAGGGTGGCGATGGCGGGTTTATCGAAACATCGGCGGCACATGTGGCCATCGACAACGCGGTAAAGATCACCACGGCTGCAAGCACGGGCAAGACGGGCAAGTGGCTGATTGATCCGACTGACTTCACCGTCAGTGCGGGCTCGGCCGTACAAAGTACCTCGGGTATTGGCGCCTCGACCCTGCAAAGCGCCCTGGCCAACAACAACGTGGAGATACAAACCAGCAGTGCCGGCGCTGAAGCGGGCGACATTCATGTCAATGCCGACCTCAGCTGGCAGGCCAACACCCTGACCCTGACCGCCCATGGTGATCTGCTGCTCAACTCAACCCTGCGGGCCAGCGGCAACGCCGGCTTGGCACTCAATCACGGTTGGGATGGCGCGCAGCTTAATCCGAGTTATGCCAACAACGGCAGCCGACTCGTGGTGCACGGCCGGGTGGACCTGGCAGACAGCAGCGTCAACAGCCTCAGTATCAACGACCAGAGCTACAGCATCCTGCGCTCGCAGGCCGACATGGCCGCCATCAGTGGCAACCTCGGCGGCAAGTATGTGTTGGGTGGCAACCTGAATTTCAGCGGCAACTGGACACCGATCAGCGCTTTTAGCGGCGCCCTCGATGGTTTGGGCAATGCCATCTCCGGGCTTTCGGTCAACCACAGTGCATCCGGATCTGGGTTATTTGGCAGCAGCAACGGTGCCAGCCTGGCCAATATTCGTCTGGTTGATGTCGATGTGCGCAACTCGGCAGGCGGTGTCGGCGCACTTGTCGGTAATGCCACCAATACCCACATTTTCAATGCTCACAGCAGCGGCCAGATCACCTCGACCCGAGCCAGCGGTTCAGCCGCAGACGCTGGTGGACTGGTGGGGTATTCAGTGGGCAGTCAGATCGCCTGGAGCAGCTCATCAGCCGCGGTTACAACCATCGGCCGCAATGCCGGCGGACTGGTCGGTGATGTAACGTCAAGCAGCAGCATCAACAACGCGTTCGCCACCGGTAATGTCACCACCAGTGGCAGCGAGGGCAACGTAGGCGGGCTGGTCGGTGCCCTGCGCAGTAACAGCCACATCAACAACAGCTACGCCTGGGGCAATGTCAGTGCTCAGGCCAACACTGGAGGTGTTACAGGGGTCGGGGGGCTGGTTGGTGAAATACGTACAGCTGAGGCCAGCGTTGCCAATAGCTATGCGCGCGGCAGTGTCAGCACCAGCGGCGTTGCCGACCCCAAAGGCGGCCTGATCGGCAAAAACGCCCAAGTCGACGGCAGCAACGTCACCACCAGTTACTGGCTCGATGGCCTTGCGACCAGCGCTGGCGGCACACGCATCAGCGCCAACCAGACGCAGCAAGCCAGCTACGGCTTTACGGCGTTCAGCGATCACTGGACGATCCTGGAAGGGCTGGCTACGCCCATGCTCAAGGCCAAAGGCAGCGATGCTTTTATGCTCAACGGCAACCTGAGCCTGGAGAACAATCCGTCACTGGTACTCAACCAAAATATCGACAGCGTTTCAGTGCTGGGCCGCTCAGCCCTGACCCTGAAATCGTCAGGCGATATCGTCCTCGGCCAAGGCCGCAGCATCATCTCTCGCGGTGGCGTGCTGGACACCATCTTCTGGGCAGACAGCAACGGCGATAACAGCGGCGGTGTACTGCTGGATGGCGGTTCAGCCAACCGCAACATCCTCACCACCAACGGTGGCCATCTGTGGATCGGCGGTGGCAGTGGCTCAACAACCTGGAATGCGCTCACCGTTGGCAATGCGGCCGCTATTGGCCTGAGTGCGACAGCCACGGGGGTGACGCAAACCTACGCCGGGATCAACGCACTCTTTACCGATATCGACACTGGCAGCGGCGATATCTACCTGAACGGCACCAGCACACAGACCGGCTATCGCTTCGGCATCGGCCTGCGCCTGAGCGGTATGGGTATCGCGGGCAACAGCATGACCTTGCTTGGCCATGGCTCGCAGAACCTGCGTAATGCTGACGTCAATCTGGATCGTGGTAACTGGGGCGTGGGCCTGGAAAACAGCACGCTGAATGCCACTGCGGGGCTCAATATCACCGGCACCGGTGGCGGGCAGAATGCCAACGGCGGCGGCAACCATGGCGTATTCATCAATAACTCCACGCTCGCCGCTACCGGCAGCGCTGATCTGACTATCACAGGCACAGGTGGCGGTAGCAGTACGGAAGCAAACAACCTGGATAACGACGGCATTCGCATCAACAGCGGCGACATTCGAACAGAATCCGGCACCCTGATGCTTAACGGCACTACTGGGTTGAATAGCAACTCCCAAGGCATCCATGCCGCTGGCGGCACGCTGCGCAGCACCAACGCCGGCGATATAACCCTCGTCAGCGATACCTTGCAACTGGATGCCAACCCAAGACTCAGCGGCACGGGCACCTTGACCATCAAACCGGGGACGGCTGGCACCACCCTGGGTGTTGGCTCTGGCAGCGGCATGCTGCAGATCAGCGACTCGCATCTGGCGAGCAATATCGTCGATGGCTTTGCCAGCATCATCCTCGGCAGTGCCACGGCAGGCGATATCAATGTCGCCGGCAGCACCAGCTATTCCGACAACCTGACGCTGAAAAGCGCGGGCGACATCACCCTGAATGCCGGAGCCAGCCTGACTGGCAGCAGTGGGCAGAATGCCGCGCTGGTGCTCTGGGCCGACAGCGATGGCAGCGGCGCTGGCTCGATCTACCTGATGGACGGCTCGGCGATCACTAGCAACGGCGGCCATCTGTGGCTGGGTGGTGGTAGCGGCAGCACAACCTGGAACGGGCTAACGGTTGGTGATGGCTATGCCATGGGCGGTACTGCACAGGCAATCGGTGCGCAGAATTTCAAAAATGGTATTTCACTTTATCGCAGCAGCCTGAACAGCGCGGGAGGCGATATTGCGCTGTATGGCAAGTCGGCCAACCAGAGCGGCGCCTACGGCTACATGGGGATCTACCAGGAGCAGTCGAGCATCAGCTCGGGCGCGGGTGATATTGATATTTCCGCAATTTCTACCGGCTCCAACAACGATGGCTCCTGGCACTATGGCCTGCTGATGGGCACCCTGGACAATGGCACGACATCAAGCATCAGCTCCACCAGCGGGGCGATTCGCATCAACGCTGAAACCGACTTCAGTGAAAACACCTTTGGCTCCGGCCTGGGCCTGTATTCCTTCAGTAACCTCTTGAGCACCGTCAGTATCGGTTCGCACAGCGGCGCGATCGAGATCGTCGGCAAACTCAACAGCAGCGGTTATGACGGCCAATATGGCGGCATTTATGCCTTTGGCTCGGGCCAGGAAATGATTGTCTCGCGCAGCGGCAATATCTCGCTGGAGGGTACCTCCGCCAACAGCAATGTGGCCGGTATCAATGTCTCACCCGGCAACAGCAGCAGCCGCCTCGGTTATGACGGTATCAACGCCTACACCGGCAATATCACCCTGAATTCCAACACCTTTATCAGCTATGAAGGCTCGATCAATGCCAATCAGCTGGAATTGCTGGGCAGTGGCGTGAGCTACACGCTGACCAATACCGCCAACAATGTCAGCCGTCTGATCGGCAATACCGGCAGCATCACCTATGTGGATGCCAATGCGCTGGAGTTGGGCGCGATCACCAGCAGTGGCACGCTAAATATCGCCACGCTGACTGGCAACCTGACGCTCAACGGCAATCTGCAATCGGCCTCCACAGCAGCAGACGCCATCGTCCTGAACGCTGGTAAAAATGCGGCGGCCGGCAGCAGTACTGGCGGCAACATCATCCACAGCAGCGGTACGCTCAGCACCGGTGCTAATGGCCGTGCCACGTTGTTCACCGGCAGTGTTGCCGGCAGCAGCGGCCTGGCTGCATTGGTCGGTTCAGGTTCCGGGCGCTTCCGCTATAACAGTGATGAAGCCAGCAGCGGTTACGACACCTTGAACGCCGCACTGGGCAGCGGGCTGTATGCGGTTTACCGGGAGCAACCCATGCTGCTGGTGACACCAGGCTCTGCCAGCAGCGCCCTGGGCGCTACCGTCAGCCTCGATGGCATCAGCACAACAATCAGTGGGTATGCCAATGGCGACGACGCCACCCTTGCCGGCCTCAGCGGCACTGCCAGTTACAGCACTGATGCGACGGACAGCAGCAATGCCGGTAGCTACCAGATCAGTTATACCGGCGGGCTAAGCAACATCCTGGGTTATGGCATTGCCGACAACAGCGCATCCACCGGTGAGTACTCGATCATCGGCGATGCAGCCCCTACCAGTGAGCAGCCCGTTGTACAGCCCCCCTTGTTGGCGGCCGTCACCACCGCCCAGGCCTCAGTCACCTTGCCCAACTCGCCGACCAGTGGCAGCCGCGTAATAGCCAATGCGGACGGTCTCGCCGCCAGTGCGCAAAGTGGCCTGGAATTCGTGGAAACCGATGCGACCGCTGCAACGGGCTCATCCACTCAGGGTGGCGTGCAGCCTTCAGGCTTTATGCAGGTCTTTGTGGTTAATGGCGGTATCAATATGCCGAGTAGCCCCGAAGTCAGCACCGACGATGAAAGCCTGGAGGGCATCTGATGTCCGGCTCAGCCGACTACCGCCCTGTTCAGCCATCAGGAAGCGTTCGATCCATGACTAAATCTGTACCCTTCGGCCCGACGCTGATCGCCCTCGCCGCACTGCTGGCCACTCCGCTACAGGCCCAAACGCCCCCTGACGCCGGGCGCATTCTGCAAGAACAAGCGCCAGCGCTGGAGCTGCCCAAAGCCTCGCCCAATTTCAACTTTTCCGCCCCTTCCAGCAGCACACCCCAGAGCGGTGGTCCACAGGTGCAGCTGCAAGGCATCCAACTCAGTGGCAACAGCCTGTTCAGCGAGGCCGAGCTGCTCGCCGTACTCGGCGAACCCGCCGGCCAGTCCTATGACCTGGGCGGCCTGCGCAGCCTGGCCAACCAACTCACCGAGCACTACCGCGCTGCGGGATACCCCTTCGCCCGGGTCTTCATCCCGGCGCAGAACCTGGCCGACGGCGTGCTGCAATTACAGGTGGTTGAAGGCCGCTATGGTCAGGTCAGTGCGCAGGGTGAAGGGCGCTTGGCTGAACAGGCCGATGCCTTCCTCGGTGACCTGCGGCCGGGTACGGTGATTGCCAATGACAAGCTGGAGCGCGCCACCCTGATTCTCGATGACCAGCCCGGCATCAAGGCCACGCCGATCATGCGCCCCGGCCAGGAGGTCGGTAGCGGTGACCTGCAAGTGCTGGTCGAACGTGAGCCGTTGCTCAGTGGTGAGGTGGGCCTGGATAACCATGGCAACCGCTATACCGGCGAACAGCGCGGCTTCTTCAACTTACGCGCCAGCAGCCCATTTATGCTGGGCGATCAGTTCAATCTGCGCAGCCTCTACACCGAGGAAGGCATGTGGTACGGCAGCCTCGATTACAGCCTGCCGCTGGGCGGTTCCGGCCTGCGCGGCAAAGTGGGTTATGCCCATACCTACTACGAACTGGGCAAGGAGTTCGCCGACCTCGATGCCCGTGGCACGGCCAAGGTCAGCAGTGCTGGTCTGAGCTACCCGCTGCTACGCTCGCAACGTGCCAACCTGCTGCTGAGCGCCACCTACCAACACAAGCAATTGCGCGACGAATACCAAAGCACTTATACCCGTCTGGACAAGTCCAGCGACAGCCTGCCAGTCAGTCTGCAGTTCGATCTACGCGACAGCCTGGGCGGGGGTGGCATCACGTTCGGCGCACTGACCTGGACCCCCGGTGAACTGCACCTCGACAGTGGTTTGCGTGCCGCCGACCGGCTCAGTGCGAAGAGCGCCGGGCGCTTCGACAAACTCAATCTGGACGTTGCCCGCCTGCAATTGCTGCCGGCCGGTTTCAGCCTTTACGGGCGATTCAGCGGCCAACTGGCCAACGACAACCTCGACTCCTCGGAAGACTTCGGCCTGGGCGGCCCCACGGGCGTGCGCGCTTATCCATCAGGCGAAGGCTATGGCGATGAAGGCTGGCTGAGCCAGTTGGAGCTGCGTTATGCCATGGGCGCATTCAGCCCGTTCGTCTTCCATGACAGTGGCCGGGTCAGCATTGCCCATGACACCTGGCAGGCGGGCGACAACCATCGCAGCCTGTCCGGCGCAGGTGCCGGGCTGCGCTTTAGCCAAGGGCCTTGGCAAGCCGAAGCCACAGTGGCCTGGCGCACCGCAGGTGGCAAGCCGGAGTCCGACAGCCGTGACCGGGTGCCCACCAGTTGGCTGAGTGCGCAGTACCAGTTCTGAGGTGACCGGCTAACCCGGCTGCCCATCCACCCGCGCCGTGCAAAACATCACCGCGTAATGGCGCACAAACAGGGCAAAGGCCACGATCCACAGCAAGCTGGATAGGCCCAGCCCTGCAGCTGGGGCGAACGGCACCAACAGCACCCGTGCCATAGCCGCCAATTGCAAAGCGGCAAACGCCCAGCCCATTGCCGTAGGCGGCTGCAACGGCCGCCCGGTATGCCCAAGGCTGACCCGCGCCAGCATCGCCAGAATCGCCCCACCGACCGTGCCCAACGCCAGGGCGTGGTAGGCCAGGCTGACGTTATGCAGCCAGCCGACATGCCAGGCCGCCAGGGCCAGTAACGCCAACGGCAACCAGGCGTAGGCCAGGTGCAATGACCAGAGCAACGGTACACGCCAGATTCCGCTGTCATACCAGTGCCACAGACGCAAAGCGTGCAGTGCAGTCAGGGCCAGCAACAGCGGCAACATCCATAGCGATGGCTGCAAGGCCAAACCACCGGCAAATAGCAGCGCCAGGCTTAGCGACAACACGAGCACCAGCACATCCAACCGTGGTCTTGGGCTAGCAGGCGCACGCTGGTTGAGGCCGCGCTGGGTAAAGAACGGAATCACCCGCCCGCCGATGATGCTCACCAACGCCGCGATCAGCCATAACCCAGCCAATGCACCGCGCCGCTGCAATGCGTCATCACCCAGCGCCAGGCCATACAGCAGCAGCCACTCGCAGCCGGCCATCAGCAACACCACGACCACCAGCGGGTAGTTGCGCCACTGGCGCACCGCCCATAGCTGCCGTCCCAGCAACAACGCCAGCAGCGGTAGAAAGGGCAGTTGCAGCGCCAGCAAGAGTGGCAACGGTGCGCCGAGCAACCAGGCGAGGCGCGCCACTAACCAGAGACTGAACAGTGCCGCCAGCGGCCAGCCACTCAGCCCCGGCCGCCCCGTCCAGTTCTGCACAGCGGTAAGCAGAAAGCCGGCAATAATCGCCCCGGCAAAACCGAACGGCAGCTCATGCCGGTGCCAGGCCAAGCTGCCGCCCACCGGCTGCCAACCCGGCAGATAGCGCAGCAGCGTCGCCGCCCACAGGCCAATCGCCAATACGGCAAACAACGCGCCACCGAGAAAGAACGGGCGAAAGCCCAGCCGCCACAGTGGCGCAATGGCCAGCTCCTGCTGGCGATCACGCAATTGCACAGCAAGGCTCCTGTTGCTTGCGCAAATGCTCCTGCGCGGCCAGGCGCAGCACATAACCGAGCTTGAGCAGACCCGGGCCGATGATCGTCAGCGAGTGCGCCGTGACCAGGCTGCCCATGCTCAGCTGCGCCTCCAGGCCATAGGCGCCCAGCAGGCCGCTGAGCAACAGCAGCACGCCGGCCAGCAGCATGCGGTTCGCCAGTTGCAGTGCCCGCGATGGGCAGGACAGATACGCCAACATAATCACCTCCCAGGCTGTTAAGCCTCTGTTTTAGCTATCCAGCGCGCTGGCCGGACCAAAGAATTCGTAATGGCTCTGCGCCGCCGGTACGCCGAGGCTGTGCAGATGCCGTTTGACCTGCGCCATAAACGGCTTGGGGCCGAGGAAGTAGGCATCCAGATCACGCTGCTCGGGCAACCACTCAGCCAGCTGCCCCAGACTGAGCAGGCCTTCGGCATCGCCCGCATCACCCTCACGCGGCTCGCTGTAGCACACGTAGTGACGCAGCTGCGGACGCTCAGCACGCTGCGCATCGACCCAGTCACGGAAGGCATGTACACCGGCGTGACGCGCGCAGTGGATAAAGTGAATATCGCGGCCGCTGTCGCGCGCCGCCTCCAGCATGCTCAGCGCCGGGGTGATGCCGACGCCAGCGGTGATCAGTACCAGCGGCTTGGCCGACTCGCGCAGGACGAAATCCCCCGCCGGGGCGAACAGCTCCAGGCTGTCGCCGACCTGCAGCTGGTCATGCAGGTAATTGGACACCTTGCCGCCCACCTCACGCTTGACGCTGATGCGGTACTCGCGGCCATTGCTCAGGGCCGACAGCGAGTAGTTGCGGCGCTGTTCGCCACCGTCCAGCAACAGGCGCAGGCCGATGTACTGGCCCGGCTGAAAGGCCGCCAAAGCGCCGCCATCGGCCGGCACTAGGTACAACGAGACGATCTCCTCGCTCTCCTGCACCTTGCGGCTCAGGCGGAAACTGCGCGCGCCGCGCCAGCCACCCTCAGCATTGGCGTTGGCGTTGTAGGCGGCCTCTTCGGCACCCATCAGGATGTCCGCCAACTGCCCATAGGCCACAGCCCAGGCCTCGATCACTGCATCGGTGGCGATCTCTTCACCGAGCACTTCACGAATCGCCCGCAGCAGGCAGCTGCCGACAATCGGGTAATGTTCGGGCAGGATCTGCAGCGACACATGCTTGTTGACGATCTGTCCTACTAGAGGCCCCAGCGCCTCCAGCCGGTCGATATGCCGGGCATACATCAGCACCGCATTGGCCAGCGCACGCTGTTGGCCACCGCTGGCCTGGTGCGCCTGATTGAACAGCGCGCGCACCTCGGGGTACTCGCTCAGCATCATCTGGTAGAAGTGCCGAGTCAGTGCTTCACCGCCGCTTTCCAGCAGCGGTACGGTGGCTTTGATCAGGGCGTTTTGGGCAGGGGTCAACATTTTGCTTCCTCGTCAGGGCGACACGCTGCACTTGCGCAGCGCTTCGGTTCATATCACCCTGACTACTACAGGAAGCGTGCCAAATATTTTGTTTATATAAATCATAGACTTATAAATACTTGTGTCTTTATGACAGCAAGCATTACGAGTCTTAATGACAACTAACGTGTCCTTATGACAGCAAATCCACTGCTTACCGCCCTGATTCCCCTGGTCGCCGATCTGTCCCGCGAGCTGCCGGAAGCCGAGCGCTATCGCCGCCTGCTCCAGGCGCTGCGGCAGCTGCTGCCGTGCGATGCCGTGGCGCTGCTCAAGCTCGATGGCGATGTACTGATTCCGCTGGCCGTTGAAGGGCTGAGCGCCGACACCCTCGGCCGGCGCTTCAAACTCGACGAACAGCCACGCCTGCAGGCGCTATTGGCGCAACGTGGGCCGACCCGCTTTGCCACCGACTGCGAGATGCCCGACCCCTATGACGGCCTGGTCGACGGTCATCGCGGCCACCTGCCCGTGCATGACTGCCTCGGCTGCCCACTGTATGTACAGGACCAGCCCTGGGGCCTGCTGACCCTCGACTCGCTGGACCCTGCGAGCTTCGGCCGGGTCGATCTGGATAACCTGCAGGCCTTCGCCAGCCTGGCCGCTGCCACGGTGATGGCCAGTGAACGGATCAACGCGCTGCTGCAACGCGCCGAGGATCAGCACCAGTTGGCCGAGGCTTATAAGCAGGCCGCCGGCCAGCAACGCCCGCGTGAGCTGATCGGCCAGAGCGCCGTGCACAAACGCCTGGCAGCGGAGATTGCGCTGGTCGGCAACAGTGAACTGAGCGTGCTGATCAGCGGTGAAACCGGGGTCGGTAAAGAGCTGGTTGCCGAAGCCCTGCATGCCGCATCCCCACGCGCAGCAAAGCCGCTGATCAGCCTCAACTGCGCGGCACTGCCCGACAACCTGGTGGAAAGCGAACTGTTCGGCCATGTGCGCGGCGCCTTTACCGGCGCGCACAACGAACGCCGCGGCAAGTTCGAACTGGCCGATGGCGGCAGCCTGTTTCTCGATGAAATCGGCGAGCTGCCGCTGGCCGCGCAAGCCAAGCTGTTGCGCGTGCTGCAGAGCGGCCAGCTGCAACGGGTCGGTGCCGATCAGGAACAGCGGGTCAACGTGCGCGTGCTGGCCGCCAGCAACCGCGACCTGGCCGAGGAAGTACGCGCCGGGCGTTTTCGCGCCGACCTGTATCACCGCCTCAGCGTCTACCCGCTGAAAGTCCCGGCACTGCGCGAACGCGGCCGCGATGTCCTGCTGCTGGCCGGCTACTTCCTCGAAGAAAACCGCGCCCGCCTGGGCCTACGCAGCCTGCGCCTGACTGCCGACACTCAGGCCAGCCTGCTGGCCTACAGCTGGCCCGGCAACGTACGCGAACTCGAGCACCTGATCGGCCGCGCAGCCCTCAAGGCCCTGGCCGGCTGCAGCGAGCGCCCACGCATCCTCAGCGTCGACAGCGCGCACTTGGACCTGCCGACCAGCCAAGCCATTGCAGCGCCTGTAACTCAAGGCGCAGCAGAACCGCACAACGAACTGCCGCTGCGCGAAGCCCTCGACGCCTACCAGAAACAGCTGATCAGCCAGGCCCTCAACCGCCATCAAAACAAATGGGCCGCCGCCGCCCGCGAACTGGGCATCGACCGCGCCAACTTGATCCGCCTGGCCAAGCGCCTGGGTCTGCAAAATTAATCCGCCATTAGCCCGCGCCGCACCACACAACGGCGGTTCCGTGGCTAATCTTCAAGGCGGGTGCGGCACTTGCTCAACGCGCGCGGAAAACCCACACCACCAATAGGCAAATGCAATTTGCTGCCCGCACGGCATGGGTAGCTAATGGCCATCACCCAGCTACTCCCCTGGAGAGCCTCCATGGCCGACGAAGCCAAAGCGGACCGTATCAAAGTCGACGCAGCCAACCTGACCATCGGTATGTACGTGGTCGAACTGGACCGACCATGGACGGACACCACCTTTCTCTTTCAAGGCTTTCGCATTCGTCAGCAACAGGACATTCGCCTGCTGCAGGAAGTCTGCAGTTACGTCTGGGTGGATGCTCGGCAATCCGTCGCCGTGCATGATCAGGTCGCGGCCAATATCGCCCAGCCGGAAGCACTGCATCCGGTCATCGCCAAGGTCGATTTCAACCTGGAAATGCTCCAGGCCGCCCCCACCTGGAACGCCGCGCGCGAAGAGTCGTTGCGGATTCTGCGGGCGGTCAAATTGGGCCAGGAGCTGGATGTCGAGGCGGTTAAATCCGTCATCAAGGACTGTGTCGAAAGCATCCTGCGCAACCCGGCCGCCATGCTCTGGCTGGCGCGCATTAAGAACAGCGACGCCTATACCGCCGAACATTCGCTGCGCGTCTCCATTCTCTCGATTGCCCTGGCCAAGGAGCTGGGCCTGCCGGCTTATCAGCTCGAACAGATTGGCGTGTGCGGCATGCTCCACGATGTCGGCAAGATCAAGGTGCCCAACGAGATCCTCAACAAACCCGGTGCGCTGACCGCCGAAGAGCTGTGCATCATGCAGAGCCACGCTGCCGAAGGGCGCAAACTGCTGATGAGCAACCAGCAGGTCACCGCCGCCACGGTCGACGTCGCCTACTCGCACCATGAGCGCCTGGATGGCCAGGGTTATCCGCGCGGCCTGAATGCCAGCAAGATCCCTTACTTCGCCAAGATCATCGCCGTGGCAGATAGCTATGACGCGATCAACAGCGACCGCGTGTACAGCAAGGGCAAATCCAGCCTGGAGTCGCTGCGCATCTTGCTGGAGGCGGTCAACAGCCATTTCGACGAAGAGATTGTTAGCAGTTTTATCCGCATGGTCGGCATCTACCCGCCAGGGGAAATCGTCGAGCTGACCAATGGCGAAGTCGCCATCATCATCGGCTGCCCACCTGGCAACAAGCTCAAACCCCGGGTGCTGCGCGTGCTCGATGCGCAGAAGCAGCCCTGCAAGGAAAGCATCATCGACCTGGGCAAAACCGCCAACGACCCCAGCGGCAAACCCTACCGCATCCACGAAGTGCACAGCAGCGGCGCCTTTGGCATTCATATAGATGATTACCGCAGCAAGGGGCTGGTTGTCCCGATGCATTTATAGCGCAGCAGTTACAAACCCGTGCTGCCCGGCGGGCACACTCCCAGGGCTGCCAGCTCCTCCAACGGCACCCCGCCGGACAGGTACTGCTGGCAGGTTGCTGAAGGCGTAGCAGACGGCGGAGACGCATCCGTGACAACCTCGCTGACCACACCCGCTTGCAGCGTGCCGCCGAGTCGCAGAAAGGCTCGTGCCTGACCGCGCTGCAGCCAGATGCCTTCATTCTCGATGGCCGCCAGGCGTATGCCACCCGGCAATACCGCGTCGAACTCAACCCGCTGCGCGTCCGCCTGACCGATGCTGAGCAGTGCCCAGCCGCCGCCACTGCTCTGGCGAAACAGACCATGCAGCTGCCAATGCTCGAGGCCCGTCAGGGGCTTTGACGAAGGCAGTATCCACAGCGAATCGTCAGGCAGCAGATCACTCGGCAGCTGCACCGCGCCCACCGGAAATGTCAGGCACAAACCCAGCACCACTCGGCTCATAGCAACCCTGATGCGCCGGGTGATTACGCTGCACTCGGTCATAGGCTCGGCACGGGATCTCGCCGTTGTGCGTAGTCGATAAAGCTCACCAGATTGCGGCTCTTCAGCAGCGGCAGCAAGGCATGGTCATTCAGCGACAAGCCAAACCACTTCTGATTAACCCCGCCGGTGCAGCCGTACATGATCAGCTTGCCACGGCCATTGGTGAGGAAGCCCTGGGACAGGTCCACACAGCGCCCGGCGTACTTCAACTGGGGCAGAGCAGCAAAGTCCCAGGCTTGTGTATCGCGCTGCGCATCGCAGTCGCTGAGGCTGATGTCGTTGGTTGCCGTCAGGCATTTGCTCGGCTGTGCAACGCTGCGAATACGCCCGCTGGCATCGACCAGCCACTGTTCATCAACTCCGCCCGTGCACTGCGCCTTGGCCGCTACGTAGGGGCTCCACACCCCCTCCTTCAGCTCTGCGCGCACACAGTTGCCATTGTTCATGGCGAAGCTTTGCGGCGCTGGGAGCAGAGGGCGCTGATCAAACTGCAGGGTTAGCAATAGCGCGTCGAGTGCCGCGCGCGCGGCATCACTGCTCGCCAGTCGAGAACCATGGGCATCCAGCCAGCGGTTCAGGCGCAGTGCACGCTCCTCCTGACTTTTCAGCCGCTGCATCACCTGCTGAGCAGTCGCCGACAGCCCCTCCGTTTGCTCGGCATAGCTGTCATAGAGCAGACGAGCCTCGCCGGTTAAGGCCAGCACCGGCTGGTTGGCAATCGCCTCCAACGCCGCTTGCAGCTTCGGCCGCTCTTCGTTGAACAGCGCCTTGAAACGCTCCTCGCGACCCACCACTACGGGAGCCGGCATCGCGGGTAAGCCCTGAGCAATGGCCAGGCTGGCCAGATCAACCGGGGTGTCGCCCGGCGCTTCGCGGCACTGCAGGGTAGCCGCCAGCGGCCGCTCGGCCTGCGCCAGGTTGATATGCAGCTTGTTGGCGTTGCTGCCCATGCGCAGCGGAGCAATGGCGATGCGCTGGCTGGCGCCGCCGACAAAATCTACTTTCAACCAGCACTGCTTGCTGGCCGCAGCGTCATTGGGGGCAGGCAGCTCATACACCTGGCCCCAGTTACCACGCAGCGCCGGGTAGAGCACACCGCTGTTGGCCACCGGGTCATAGCCGCCGAGGAGAGTGAAAACCGGCACCCCGAACAGACGTGGCTTGCGGTAGTTGCCATCGGCGCTGTTGTACCAGACCTGATTCGAGCTCGGCACCTTGGGCTGGTTGACCTCCATCTTGCGCGTGCTCGCATCCCACTTGCGGTAGCCCGTGGGCGAATCGGTTGCCCAGACTGCACGGTTATTCAGGTTCGGCTGAATCCAGTTCTTGGTGCTGTAGCCGGTGTAATGGGTATAGCTGGACAACGCACTGGTGAAATCGCCGCCCGACATGGCATCAGGCGCAAACGCGTAGGCATCGGCAAACAGCGGCGTACCGCTCATGGCTGCGCTCTTGTTACGCGCCCACAGCAGGTTGGCGCGCATGCGCTTGCGGTAGGCGATATAACCCCAGCCACTGTCGTGGTGATGCACGGCCAGAAAATAGTTGCCGTCTTTCTCGCCCGGATAATGGCCTATGCCGTAGTGGTGACCGATTTCATGGCTGAATTCATTCCCCACCGAGCTGTAAAGCGTGAGGATGCCATTGCCACCGCTCAATCCATGGCTCTGTACGCCATTGGTGTAATTGCCGGCAGCATGGTGCGCCACCGCGCTCTGCGTCAGTTGCGGCTGCTGCTGGCTGACCATTCCCGCACTGGTGATACCCCAATTGGCCAGATTGATCCCGGTGCTGAAGGTCGATTTAGCGGTGTTCTCACGCATATCGCCGCTGTAAACATCGCCGTTCACCGCACTCGCCGTGTCATAGATAACCCCGCTGCCGACCATCACCCGATCCAGCTTTACGTCTTCGTAATAGCTTGCCAGCAGACGGGCCACAGGCACGGTCTGGAAGTACTCGGTAGCGGCCTGGGCAGTGCGTGCGCGAAACCAGTGACCATTACCGGTAGGCGGCTCGGTCAGCATACCCAAGCGAATCGACTGCACCACCAACTCGGCCGGCGCGGCAAAATCGAAGGCCGCAGCGCTGCGCTCGCCACGCCGGCCGCGCTCATCGATAACCTGCAGGCTCATCCCCGGCCGGACCCAATCCCAAGGCAACACCGCAGACCAGGCGCGCCGTGAATAAACCACATCAGGGCGGCTATCCGCCCCGGTGCGGTCCGCCCTGGGCAGCCGGTCCGGCTCGCTCAATACCAGTTCACCTTTGAGATCACCGTCCACCGTCACCTGCACACGCAGCTGTTGCGGCAGCGGCTCTGTCGGCAGCGGGGTTACCAGCAACAGCGCCTCACGCTCGCTGGTTAGGCGCGGCATGTTCTTCGCCTCGTTGCCCTGCGGATCGACCGAATGGCTCTGCACGAACTGCAGCATGGCCGCCAGATCACCGCTCAGATCATTGCGCACCGCGCGCGGCTGGCCGTCTGCCGCAACATCGTAAAAGCCCTGCGCATTGACCTCATCAACCACCGCAGCGGGCGGCTCGGGGAAGGTCTCACCAGGCGGTGGTGCAACCACCGGCGGCTCTACTGGAGGTATCACTGGCGGCGTGACGGGCGGCTCCACGACCGGGGGTTCAACCGGCGGCGCGACCGGCGGCGTAACCACGGGCGGCTCAGTCGCCGGCGGGCGACTGCCAGTGTTATTACCGCCGCCACTGCTGCTTCCACCACCGCCGCCACCCAGATCCAGACAACCTGTCAGATTAACCAGCGCCAGCAACAACAGGCTTACACGAAGCATGATTTCTCAACCTTATTCTGGAAAATCGTAATAGCGGCCGCACAGTCACCCAGGCCGCGCAGAGGCAGCTCGACATATGGGTAAACGTCATGGGATAGGCAGGAGTAGCGGGCAAGAACACGCGGGAGCGGTAACCCCTGAAAAACTCGAAACATGCGAGCGGCTCGATATGGTTTCGCGCATCCATGCACTCGATGATTTTTCTATGCGCCGTCACCTTGAATGGAAACCGGCATAAGAGAGCGCGCGAGCATAATTAAAGCTGCTAAGCCGGTCAGTTTTCTGACTGATCGCTGTGATAGTTCTCACACATTCAACCCGGCCAGCGGGTGTTCGGGGAGCACCTGAAGTCTCAAGAAGCTGAGCAGCTATTGAGCCGGACATCGGGGAGCCGAAACGTCCTTTTCTCGGAGGACGGCGTAGCGAGGATCTAAGGGGATGGGCCTTGTTGAAGTCAGCCCGCAAAGGCGCGATACCGACTAAGGCTTATGCAGGGCGCAGGGCGAACAGCAAACAAAAAAGCCCCAAGTTTTCACCTGGGGCTTTCGTTTATATATGGCGCACCAGGCGGGATTCGAACCCACGACCCCTGCCTTCGGAGGGCAGTACTCTATCCAGCTGAGCTACTGGTGCAGCGCGGGCGCAATCATACGCATCTCGCTGGCGGGCGTCCATGCTGCTGCCTTGTTCGCAATTCTGCACGGTGACGGCTGGCTAGCTGTCTAACCATATAAAGCGGGTGAATACGTGCAATATTCCGTTAATTTTTTCGAACAGGCTATTGCCCTTTAACCCTCTTGACCCTAGGATTCGTTTGAGATTTCAAACGCTCTTGCTAAAACTGTGTGCAATTCCGGCTGATTGGTCATCCGCGAGGCATACATCTGCAGCAAGGGTGCACACACCGAACCTACACGCGCCGCTTGGCGGCGCACCCAGCGCAAGTGCCGATACCAGGGTGTCGGAATTTAGGAGACTGCCATGCAACTGAAAGACACCCAGCTGTTCCGTCAGCAGGCTTATATCGACGGCACTTGGCTGGACGCCGACAGCGGCCAGACCATCAAGGTCAACAACCCGGCAACCGGCGAAATCATCGGCAGCGTGCCGAAGATGGGCGCAGCGGAAACCCGTCGCGCCATCGAAGCCGCCGACCGTGCGCTGCCGGCCTGGCGTGCCCTGACCGCCAAGGAGCGCTCGAACAAGCTGCGCCGCTGGTTTGAACTGCTGATCGAAAACCAGGACGACCTCGGCCGCCTGATGACCCTGGAGCAGGGCAAGCCGCTGGCCGAAGCCAAGGGCGAAATTGCTTACGCCGCCTCCTTTATCGAGTGGTTTGCCGAAGAGGCCAAGCGCGTTTACGGCGATGTAATCCCTGGTCACCAGCCAGACAAGCGGCTTATCGTCATTAAACAACCCATTGGTGTAACAGCGGCCATCACCCCGTGGAACTTCCCGGCGGCGATGATCACCCGTAAAGCCGGCCCGGCCCTGGCCGCCGGTTGCACCATGGTGATCAAGCCGGCTTCGCAGACGCCGTTCTCCGCCCTGGCCCTGGTGGCCCTGGCAGAGCGCGCCGGCATTCCGAAAGGCGTACTGAGCGTGGTTACCGGCAGCGCCGGCGAAGTTGGCGGTGAGCTGACCAGCAACCCGATCGTGCGCAAGCTGAGCTTCACCGGCTCGACCGAAATCGGTCGCCAGCTGATGGCCGAATGCGCCAAGGACATCAAGAAGGTCTCGCTGGAACTGGGCGGCAACGCGCCGTTTATCGTGTTCGACGATGCCGATCTGGATAAAGCCGTCGAAGGCGCGCTGATCTCCAAATACCGCAACAACGGCCAGACCTGCGTCTGCGCCAACCGCCTGTATATTCAGGACGGCGTGTACGACGCCTTCGCCGAAAAACTGGCCGCCGCCGTGGCCAAGCTGCAGATCGGCAACGGTCTGGATGAAGGCACCACCACTGGCCCACTGATCGACGACAAGGCTGTGGCCAAGGTCCAGGAACACATCGCCGACGCGCTGAGCAAAGGCGCACGCCTGCTCGCCGGTGGCAAGCCGCACGCCCTGGGAGGCAGCTTCTTCGAGCCGACCATTCTGGTCGACGTGCCGAAGAACGCCGCCGTGGCCAAGGAAGAAACGTTCGGCCCACTGGCGCCGCTGTTCCGCTTCAAGGACGAGGCCGAAGTGATCGCCATGTCCAACGACACCGAGTTCGGCCTGGCCTCGTATTTCTATGCCCGTGACCTGGGTCGCGTGTTCCGTGTGGCGGAAGCCCTGGAATACGGTATGGTCGGCGTTAACACCGGGTTGATCTCCAATGAAGTCGCACCGTTCGGCGGCGTGAAAGCCTCAGGCCTCGGCCGTGAAGGCTCGAAGTACGGCATTGAGGATTACCTGGAAATCAAATACCTCTGCCTGGGTATCTAACCCTGGCGAAGTAGCAGTAACCCCGCCGAAGACGCACGAGAGCGCTGCGCCTTCGGCTTTATATGGACATAGCTGTGGCCGGGCGTGCTGTGACAGTCGATCATCGAATACTGCCAAGCCGCCGCCGGTGACACATCCTTGAACCACGCCGAGATTAACCGGCGAATGAGGACATCATGAGCAAGACCAACGAATCCTTGATGCAACGCCGCACCGCTGCCGTTCCGCGCGGCGTGGGCCAGATCCACCCGATCTTCGCCGAATCGGCGAAGAACGCCACCGTCACTGACGTTGAAGGTCGCGAATTTATCGACTTCGCCGGCGGCATCGCGGTGCTCAACACCGGCCACCTGCACCCGAAAGTGATTGCTGCGGTGCAGGAACAGCTGACCAAGCTGACCCACACCTGCTTCCAGGTGCTGGCGTACGAGCCCTACGTCGAGCTGTGCGAGAAGGTCAACGCCAAGGTGCCGGGCGACTTCGCCAAGAAGACCCTGCTGGTCACCACTGGCTCTGAAGCGGTGGAAAACTCGATCAAGATCGCCCGCGCTGCCACTGGCCGTGCTGGCGTGATTGCCTTCACCGGCGGTTACCACGGTCGTACCATGATGACCCTGGGCCTGACTGGCAAGGTCGTGCCGTACTCGGCCGGTATGGGCCTTATGCCCGGCGGCATCTTCCGCGCCCAGTACCCCTGTGAACTGCACGGCGTGAGCACGGATGACGCCATCGCCAGTATCGAGCGCATCTTCAAGAACGACGCCGAGCCGCGCGATATTGCCGCGATCATCATCGAGCCGGTGCAGGGCGAGGGCGGTTTCTACGTCGCGCCGAAAGACTTCATGCTGCGCCTGCGCGCGCTGTGTGATCAGCACGGCATCCTGCTGATCGCCGACGAAGTGCAGACCGGCGCCGGCCGTACCGGCACCTTCTTCGCCATGGAACAGATGGGCGTCGCTGCCGACCTGACCACCTTCGCCAAATCCATCGCCGGCGGTTTCCCGGTAGCGGGTGTGTGCGGCAAGGCCGAGTACATGGACGCCATCGCCCCAGGCGGTTTGGGCGGCACCTATGCTGGCAGCCCGATTGCCTGCGCTGCGGCCCTGGCGGTGATGCAAGTATTTGAGGAAGAGCAACTGCTGGATCGCTGCAAGGCGGTTGGCGAGCGTCTGGTCACAGGCCTCAAGGCCATCCAGGCCAAGCACAAGGCCATCGGTGATGTGCGCGCCCTCGGTGCGATGATCGCCGTCGAGCTGTTCGAAGGCGGCGACCTGCACAAGCCAAACGCCGCACTGACCGCCGCTGTGGTGGCCAAGGCGCGCGACAAGGGCCTGATCCTGCTCTCGTGCGGCACCTACGGCAACGTGTTGCGTGTACTGGTACCGCTGACCGCCGAAGACGCCCTGCTCGACAAGGGCCTGGCGATTATCGCCGAGTGCTTCGCCGAACTGGCGTAAGCCCGCAGCGCTGATACAAAAGACCCGCTTCGGCGGGTCTTTTGCGTTCTGCGCCGGCACAGGCCATCAAACTGATAGCCAGGTGCTATTAGCCGGCGGGCAAGCACCCTAGGCATCATCCCGCCAGCGCTGCGCCTACAGCGCCTCAATGGTGCTTTGTAGGACAACCCGACCGCTCTATTGCGGTATTTTCAGGCAGAATTGCAAAGCTGACGAAACGCTCAGCATTTCGTCGGCCGACGCTGGTTTTAAAGCAACCAACCCTTACACTGCGCCGCCATATCGATGGCGCCATTATTTTGCCATCACGCTTTCCCCTGAGGTTTTCATGACTGCCCTGGCCAAGGCTCCGGAGATTTTGATCGCCGAAGCAGACCCCTGGACTGCCGATCTGCTCGTGCAACTGGTACTCGATGTGCGCGCCGACGCGCGAATTATCCGAGTCAGCGATGGCGAAGCCGCACTGGCCAAATGCAAACGCCGCCTGCCGGCCCTGGTGATTGCCGATGGCGACCTGCCGGGCCTGGATGGCCTGGAGCTGTTGCGTCAGCTGCGCCGCCATCCACGCACCCCGGCGTTGCCGTTTATCCTGATCAGCAGCCGTCTGGACGCCAGCAGCGTACGCGCCGCGCGACCGCTGGCACCAGCGGCCTATCTGGCCAAACCGTTCAATGCCGAACAACTGCGCCAGCGCCTGCTCGGCATTCTCGGTAATGCCGCCGCCAGCGAGACAGCGGTAGCGGCACCCTTGCTGGTCGACAGCCTGGATGATTACCTCAATGCGGTGCGCGAAGAAGGTCAGGGCGCGCCGTTGCTGGCCTCGGTACGCGATTCAGTGAGCCAGTGTCTCAACGGTGACGACAGCGACCTGCGCGAGCTGGAAGAGGTGTTCGCCCGCGACCCGCAGATCACCGCAAGGCTGATCGCCGCCGCCAATAGCGCCGCGCAGCACCAGGGCGCGCCCTGCCAGACCTTGAGCCAGGCGCTGCCGCGCCTGGGCCTGGCGCGCACGCTGAATCTGGTATTGGGCATGGCCGTGCAACGCAATGCGCTACTCAGCGACCCACGCCTGGCCGAGCTGGCCAGCAGTGCCTGGGACAGCGCCCAGCGCAGCGCCGAACTGGCGCGCTGGTTGGCGGGCGAGCTGCAACTGGATGCCGAGCTGTGCTTTACCGCCGCACTGCTGCACAACATCGGCGAGCTGGCCCTGCTGCGCAGCCTGCAGGACTGGCAGGACGCCGGCGGCACCTTGCGTGATGAGGATATTCACCAAAGCTTCCAGCAACGCGCCGCCAGCTTCGGCTCGGCGCTGCGCATCCGCTGGCGCCTGCCGTTCGGCCTGCGTGAGCTGATCGCGGCGTTCTACAACCTCGGCAGTGGCGTATTTAGCCGCGAGGCGCTGGTGCTCAACCTGGTCTGCCAGGTGCTGCGCCTGCGCAGTAACCAGTCGCCCAAAGAGCTGCGCGAGGAGCGCTGTGTACGCATGCTGCGCCTGGACCTCAGCCTGCTGGAGCGCATGCCTCTGGCTGCCGCGGCCTGACAACAGCAGCCGCGAACACGGATCAGGCGAGGATCTCGGCCAGCAGATCGAAGACGATACGGATACGCCGCGCCGTGCGCAGCTCGCGGTGGGTGACCAGCCAGATCGGCAGTTGAAAGGGCGCGACATCCTCCAGCACGCGCACCATACCCGGAGTTTCCCGCGCGATCTCCTCCATGATTGCGCCGATGCCCAGGCCCTGGCGGACCATTTCCCAGTAGGTGACGGAGTTGTCTGCGTAGCTGCGAAAATTCGTGTTACTCAGCAGCAGGCCCACGGCGCGCAAGTGATGCAGGTAATGGCCGGCGCGGTCCAGGCCGATAAAGTCGTGCTGCAAAGCCTCTTCGGCAGTACGCGGCAGGCCATGTACGCGCACCCAGCTTTCGGATGCATAAAAACAGGCGGAACTCTGCCGCACCAAGCGGCCAATCAGCTCCGGTTGTTCGGGGCGCACATGGCGGATGGCAATGTCGGCCTCGCGGCGCAGCAGGTCGCTGAAACCGTCCGAAGCGACCACCTCGACCTGGATTCCGGGTGCCGCCTGGCGGATATGCAGGAGGATCTTCGGCATCAGGTACGCCGCCACCGCGTCGCTGGTGGCCACAGACACCACGCCCGCCACCTCTTCCGAGCGCCCGGTCGCGGCCAGGCCCAGTTCATGCGCCGCCGCGCCCATCACCCGAGCATGGCCCAACAACTCCTGCCCGGTGGTGGTCAGCGCCATGGCTTTGCCAACCCGCTCAAACAGCGTCACGCCCAACGCCAGCTCCAGGGCTGCGACCTGGCGACTGAGTGTCGGTTGCGACTGCCCGAGCTTACGCGCGGCCGCCGACAACGAACCGGTCTCTGCCGTCTCGAGAAAGGCGCGCAACTGGTTCCAGTCGACCTTATCCATACGTAAATGCATATGTTGTCTGCAATTTATCGCAATACCCCGTGGTGATTCGCAAGGATAGCATCCGCACTGTGTTGGCTTTCGCCTTACCTCCATGCACAGGACGCGCACCATGCACTCACCCATCACCACAGCCGTCGACCCTTGCTCTGCAGCTGCAGCACAGGTTGCCATGGCCGACAAGGCACGCTTCTGGAACCGCATTGCGCGTAAATACGCGAATGATCCGATTGCGGATCAGGCCGGTTACGAGCGGACGCTAGAGCGCGTGAAAGCCTTGCTGTCTACCGAGCATGAGGTGCTGGAAGTCGGTTGTGGCACGGGCACTACCGCCCTGCGTCTGGCGCCCGCTACGCGGCGGCTGGTGGCCACCGATGTAGCCGAGCAGATGATTGCCATCGCAAACGCGAAGCTCGCCAGCCAACCCATGCCACAGCTGCACTTCAAAGTGGCCGACGCCGACGCACCCGTGGCCGAACAGGGCACCTACGATGCCGTGCTGGCGTTCAACCTGTTGCACCTCGTAGTAGACCTGCCGCAGGCGTTGAGCTCGGCCATCAACGCCTTGAAACCAAGCGGTTTGCTGATCTCGAAGACGCCCTGCCTGAATGAGATGAACCCACTGATCCCCAAGCTGGCCCTACCGCTGATGCGCGCCATCGGCAAAGCGCCGCCGGTGCTGTGCTTCGACGCCCGCCAGCTACAGGCGGCCATGACCGCGCAAGGTCTGCAAATCCTGGCTGTCGAGCGCCATGGCAGCAAGGGCAAAGATAGTCGGGTGTTTATCGTGGCGCGTAAGCCCGATAGCCCGCCGCTGAAGGTCTGATCAACGCCTGCATAACCCACCGTAACTGACGATTTTCACCACCCGGACCTGCTGGTCCGTCCCTCTGTTGCACCCATAAAAAACATTGGAGCTTGCCATGTACCTTCGCCCAATCACCGCACTGACTACCGCCGCACTGCTGCTGTCCGGCTGCGCCGCCACCATCAACCAAAGTGGCTTGGAACAACGCACCGCCCAGGCCATCGGCAAACCCGTCGGGCAGTTCAGCATCACCGAGCGCACCGAGGAAACCGGCGGGCGCATCAACTACAACGTCAACACCCAGGACGGCGGCACCTACCGCTGCTACATGTACTCGGCCACCGGCTTCCAGAAGGCCATGAGCTTTGGCATGACGCCGCATTCGGATGCCATCTGCACCGCCATGGCCGGTACGCCAGCCGCTAGCGGGCAACGCAGCAATAATTCCGGCAGCAGCTGCAATGCCCTGCTGCAGGCGGCCGGACGCTGCTGATTGCCAGGGTTTCCCGGTCAGCCCTGGCCGGGAATTGCGCTCACTACACTCGACCGCGCTGATGATTTGCGCGGTCACTCATCGGGGTGTTGATGCCATGAAAAAACTGCCCCCTCACCTCCCTCTGCTATTGGTTCTGCTGATGCATGCAGGTGCCCGCGCTGAAGGGCGCTGTCCGGATGGCTATTTTCCAATTGGTGGCGGTAGCGCCGGCTGGGAAGGCTGTGCGCCGATGGGACCCGGAGCCGATGGCGCGCAAGAACCGGAACCCCAGCTGGAAACCCGCTGGGGCGCGGTGGCGACAGCTAATGGTGCCCTTGGTGTTTCAGAGGGGATGGATTCGCAAGACAGTGCAGAGCAACACGCGATGGCCGACTGCCAGGCCCAGTCCCGCGACAAGACCTGCAAGCTCCAAGTCGCTTACTACAACCAGTGCGTCGCAGTCGCCTGGGGCGACGGAGGCAGTCTCTGGGCACGCTCACCCGACGTATATGATGCGGAAGCGACGGCGCTGAGTAATTGCCAGCAGAAAACCACTAACTGCGATATCTACTACTCCGCCTGCAGTTATGCCGAACGCGTGCAGTGATGCGAAGCGCCCAGCGTCAAAGACATTGGCCGTCGCCTGCAAACCTTATCTCACCCACGCAAATCAGCTACCCGCCAGCTCCGAAATCAGCGAGTTGACCTCCATGCTGGCCTTCTCCATATCACTGACCGCGCGCAGCACCTTGCTCCACTCCTTCGCCTGGGCGGCATGCAAGGCCTCATGCGCGCTCTCGTGGACCACCCGATGCGGCTGCTCCAGCTGCTGGAAGCTGCGCTGCTTGCCGTAGCGCGCGGTGGTGTCGCTGCTCTGATACCACTGCCCCAGGCGGCAGCTGGTGTGGCTGCTTAGCTGGGTGTTGCCGTCATGCAGGAACAAGCGCTGGTAGACCGTGAGCTTGAACAGCAGGTGATCGAGCTTGACCGCCTCACAGAATGAGCCGAGGGCGATACCTTCGATCAGCTGGCTCATGTGCTCACCCAGCACCACCATCTCATCCAGGGTTTGCGCCGAGCGCGATACATCGCCGGACAAGCGCGTGGCCTCGCTGGACAGGCTGCCAATGGAGCGGCTGGCACTGTCGGTTTCCTGGTTGATACTGCCGACCAGGGTGCTGATTTCCTGAGTGGCCTGGCTGGTGCGCTGCGCCAGCGCACGCACTTCGTCAGCCACCACGGCAAAGCCCCGGCCCTGTTCGCCGGCTCGCGCGGCTTCGATGGCTGCGTTCAAGGCCAGCAGGTTGGTCTGATCGGAAATCGCCTTGATCAGTTCGACGATCCGGCTGATCTCACCCACCCGCTGTTGCAGCAAGTCGACACTCTGCACGCTGCTGACGCCCTGCACCGCCATGCTGCTGAGCGAGTCCGCAAAGCCGCCGAGCAACGTCGAGGTCTGCTGAAAAATCCCGCTGTGCTGCTCGAGGTTGGCAACTTCACGGCTCAACTTTTCAGCCTGAGCCACCACGCCATCGCGGGTCTGCGAGAGGGAGTCTTCAAAACGGCTTAGCTTGCCGTGCAGCTCATGCTGATAGCGGGTTACGCCATTGAACTCGTTGCGCTCCTGCTGGCTCTGCTGATGCAGGCTGCGCAGCTCGTCCAGCTCGCGCTGCATGGCGGATTTTTCCTGACCTAGACGACTGACCTCCTGCTCCAGACTCTCACAACGCAAACGCCATTTACGGTCGAACATGGTGCACGCAACTCCAAAAAGACGGCAGGAGACAACAGCCGATACTATCGACGATACAGCTTATTCCGGCCGCCGCAGATAAAGGTTGAGCTGGATCAACGACGCTCGAGGGCGAGCTGCATCTGCACTTCCGCATCGGCCGCATCGCTTAGCTGAGTCAGTGGCTGCGGATGACCAATACAGTAACCCTGGGCATAGTCGAGCCCGAGCGCGCGTACGCAGTCGAGGGTGGCCTGGGTTTCGACAAACTCGGCCACGGTGCTCAGGCCCAGCTGGTTGGCAATCTGTTGCATTGAGCCAACCATGGCCTGGTTGATCGGGTCGCTCTCCAGGCCACGGATAAAGCTACCGTCGATCTTGACGATATCCAGCGGCAGGTGGCGCAGGTAGGCGTAAGAGGCGAAGCCGCTGCCGAAGTCGTCCAGCGCCACTTTCAGGCCCAGGCTGCGCAGCTGTTTGATCCACTGCGATGACACCCCCAGCTCACCCAGGGCGACCATTTCGGTTACCTCGATGCACAGCTTGTGCGCGGGCAGGTTGTGCCGCAGCAATTCGCTGTGGAGCATCTCGTGGAAGTGCGCGTTAAGCAGTGAGCTGGCAGTCAGGTTGAAGTTCACCTGGGCCAGTTGCTGCACATGCCGCGGGTTGTCCGCCAGCCACTGCAGCAGGCGCATAACCACCCAGCGGTCGATGGCGCCGAGAAAGCCGTAGCGTTCTGCCGCACCGAGAAACTGCCCGGGGCTGACCCACTCGCCACTGTGCGGGTCGTGATAGCGCAACAACACTTCATAGCGCAGGCCGTCGCTGGCGCCCTGCAACGCCACCACCGGCTGATAGAACAGCTCGAAGTGGCCCAACTCGATGGCCTCGCGCAAACGGGTGATCCATTGCAGCTGGCGTTGATGCTCCAGCAGCACGCCATCGGCCGGGTTGAACTGCTGTACGCGATTACGGCCCAGGTGCTTGGCCAACTGGCTGGCACTGTCGGCCCAGTTCAGCGCGGTTTCCCAGTCGCTGACGCCGCTGTCCAGCTCCAGCATGCCGATGCTGGCCTGCACGCGGAACGGCCGCCCCTGCCAGCTGAAGACAAATTGCTCGACGCAATGACGCAGACTTTCCGCATGCTCCAGAGCCGCTTCGTTGTTGATTTCACGCAGCAGCACAGCGAATTCATCGCCACCGATACGCGCCAGTTCGGCATGCCGTGGCAGCTGGTGCAACAGATGGCTGGACAGCTGGCGCAGCAGCTGATCGCCGGCAGAATGCCCGCAGAGGTCGTTGACCTGCTTGAACTGATCCAGGTCCAGACACAGCATATGGCTGTAGCGCGGTTTACCCTGACCCTTGAGACTTTCGCGCAACAGGCGCTCCAGTTCGCGGCGGTTGAGCAGGCCGGTCAGCGAGTCATGTGCGGCCAGGTACTGCAGGCGCTCTTCCAGGGCGCGACGCTCGCTGAGGTCGACCACGATGCCTTCGATGCAGTCCTGGGTCGGGCGCAGATGCAGCGACAGGTAGACCCAATGGCTCTGTCCATCGAGCCCATGGATCTCGCACTCCTGACTGATCGCCGGCTGCTCGTTGTGCAGCTGCGCCACCTGCTCGGCCCATTGCTCGGCGCCCAATAGCTGCTGCATGGACAGCTCGCGGCTGTCTTGCGCCAGCCCCAGCAGCGCAGCAAAACTCGGGTTGGCTTCGATCAACGCACCGCTGCGGGTGCAGCGGAAAATCCCCTCACCGCTGCTGCTGAACAGCGCCTGGTACTGCTCCAGATTGCCCAGGGCCTGGGCCTTGCTGTGCAGCAGGGCACGGCGGATCTGCTCCAGCTTTTTATCGAGAATGCCGCCAAACAGCAGCATGCTCAGCACCGGCAGGTAGGCGTGCATGTAGTTGAAGCCCGGCGGCAGCGGAATCACCCCGCTGCGCCCCAGCGGCACCAGCAGCATCAGCAGCAGTGCCGAGCTCCAGCACAGCAGGTAACCGATGGCGTAAGGCCGGCGCTGGCGCACACCGAGGATCAGCAGCAACAGCTGGAACAGCCCGTTAAGCAGGATCAGCACGTTCAGCGTCTGGTAGGAGCGGAAGTGCCCATAGCTGACGATGGTCCAGCCGCACACCAGCAGGGTCACGGCAAACAGCGCGTTGCGCAGATGGCGCACGCGGCCCAGTTCAAGCTTCAGTGAGCTGGCGAGAAACAGGCTGCTGAAAATCAGCATGCCGGGGTTGGCCAGGTTGGCCAGCTGGGTCGACAACCACACCCACTGCGGCCCCAACAGACTGGTGACGCCATGCAGGCTGGCGTTGTACAGCGCCACGCTGGCCACCGTCAGGCAGAACCACACCAACTGCGTTTCGCGCAGGGCGCTGAATTTCACCAGGAAGAACAGGGTCAGGCTGAGCAATGCACCCAGCAGCAGGCCGCTGCGCATCCAGTGCTCGGCCAGCAATAGCGGGCTTTGCTCGGCCGCCACCAGCTGCATTGGCACACTCACCGCCGAGCCGCTTTGCACCCGCAGCAGCAGGGTGTGCGGGCCTTCGCCAAGGCGCGGCAGGTTGAGCAGAAAGTGCGGCGAGGGCGCGCCGCGCTGAAGAAAATCGCGGTGATCGCCACTGTAAAAGGGCGCGATCAGCCGTTCGCGGTCATACAGCCAGACTTCGATGTCGTCGAGAAAGGGCCGGTCGATGATCAGATCGAGGCGCTCGGCCACCGGCGCATCGAGGCGAAACGCCAGCCACCAGGCGCTGGCCGAATACCCCAGGCGCGGCACACCATCGATCCGCTTGCCCTCGCTGGCAATCCGCTGCTGCACCTCGCCGGCGGTCAGGTTGCCGCTGGGGTCTTCCAGCACCAGGCTGGCGGGCACCTCCACCGGTTGCTTGAGCTGCTCGCTGCTGAGCACCAGCAATGGCAGTTCGGCATGCGCCGAGACGCTGCCCAATGCAAAGCAGAGCAGCGCAGCCAGCAGGGGAAGGTTGAGCAGACGGAGCATCCTGGCGCCTCAATAAACTGCGAGGTGCGCCAAGGCTCAGGGTGAACACAGCTCGCCTGCGAGGCGAGTTGACGCTCGGGAATTCTAGCTGAGAACTGGCGATTTGATTGCGCTGACGGTCTCACTCAGCTCCAGCAGCAGGCCAGTAATCTGCTCGGCGCTCATGTTGAACGGATCAAAGCGGTCGCTGGCCGAATATTTCAGAAATAACTCGCGATTGGCCTGCTTGGCCCCAGCCCAGCCCATGCTCCAGTTGCTGTAGCGGCGCATGTTGATTTCGGCGTAATCGAGGATGGTCAGGTCCTTGTGCCTGCTGTCATCGGCCAGGCGGTTGTACAAAGCGTTCACCTCTGCACGCGGCCCTTCAAGTGCCTGCAGAAAGATATCGGCGTTGCAGCACAGTATCCCGGTCAGCCCTTTGCCTGGGTTGTTGCGCTGTGAACTGTCGAGAATTTCGCGGATCAGCTCGGCTGAAACCGAATGGCTGGCACGGCTGGCATAGGTAAGGCGGACTAACATAAACAGATCCTCGCAAGCAGCGGGCAGGGTAACAGCTGCAGATTCTGCATTATCTGTATAAGATTTGTATAACTAATTGCGCAACATTCTTCTGGCCACACGCGTAACAAAAGCCCTCGGCCACTCTCTATAGTGGCTACTTAGCGGCTGACACAATCAGCCGGCGGCCAGCATCAAGGAACCCAACACCGTGCATGCAATGTTGCCCTTGCTCGACCAATTGGCCTTTCCGGCAATCCGCCGTGGCCAGCTGGAAGCGCTGCAGATCAACCTGACCTACCGCTGCAATCAGCGCTGCCTGCATTGCCACGTCAATGCCGGGCCGACCCGCACCGAGGCCATGACCGACGAGAGTCTGGCCTTGCTGCATCAGGTGATCGACGCCCATCCAGTGCACACCCTCGACCTCACCGGCGGCGCGCCGGAGATGCACCCGCGTTTTCGTGAGATCGTGGTGCATGCGCGCCGCGAAGGCCTGCGGGTGATCGACCGCTGCAACCTGACCATCCTCAGTGAGCCGGGTTATGCAGACCTGGCGCAGTTTCTCGCCGACCAGGGTGTGGAAATCAGTGCGTCCTTGCCCTGCTACTCGCGCGACAACGTCGACAAGCAGCGCGGTGATGGCGTGTTCGATGCCAGCATCAAAGGCCTGCAACAACTTAATGCCCTGGGCTATGGCCAGCCCGGCAGCGGCCTGATCCTCAACCTGGTGTACAACCCGCAAGGCCCGAGCCTGCCGCCGCCACAAGTGGCGCTGGAAGCCGACTACAAACGTCATCTGGTCGAGGACTTCGGCATCGTCTTCAACCACCTGCTGACCATCACCAACCAGCCGATTGCGCGCTTTGGCAGCACGCTGGTCAGCAAGGGCCAGTTCAACGGCTATATGCAGCTTTTGCGCGACAGCTACCGCGCGGAAAACCTCGACCCACTGATGTGCCGCAGCCTGGTCAGCGTCGACTGGCAGGGCTACCTGTACGACTGCGACTTCAACCAGATGCTCGATTTGCCGCTGCAGTTGCCTGAACTGATCGGCCGTGATCGGCCGCATCTGCGTGACCTGCTTAATGCATCGCTTAGCGGCAACCCTATCGTGACCCGTGATCATTGCTACGCCTGCACCGCCGGCCAGGGCTCCAGCTGCGGCGGCAGCCTCACTTCTTAAGGATCGAAGCATGCAACCCACCAGTCTTACCGGGCTGTTTTTCTGGGGCTTTCTGCTGGTCTACGGCGCGCTGATGCTGGCCTTGTCGCCACGCGCAGTAACCCTCGGCGGCTTCTTCAATGGCGAGGACAGCCGCGGCCGCAGCGCCAGCCCCTGGCTGATCACCTCCAGCATCTTTATCAGCTGGATCTTCGCCAAATCGGTGACCAACGCCGCCAATCTTGGGGCGACATACGGCCTGGTCGGCGGCTTGGCCTATGCCATGTACTGGCTGTCGATTCCGCTGACTGGCTTTGTTATCTACCGCCTGCGTCGACGTTTTGCCGCCACCGGCCTGGTCAGCTTCCTGAGCAGCCATTACGGCCGGGGCGCGGCATTGGCATTCTCGGCGGCCATCCTGATTCGCCTGTTTAACGAGGTGTGGAGCAACACCGCCGTGGTCGGCGGCTATTACGGCGACTCCGGCAGCTTCGAGTTTATTGCCTCGGCGCTGCTATTTACCGCCGTGACCCTGGCCTACAGCCTGCGCGGTGGGCTGCGCAGCTCGATCCTTACCGATGCGGCGCAGGCGGCGATCTTTGTTATCGCCCTGGTCTGGGTGCTCGGCCTGGTGTTGCCGCAGCATTCGCCGACTGAGCTGGCCAGCACCAGCAACTGGGCGCTGAATGCCGGCGTCGACCTGCTGCTGGTCGCCGGTCTGCAGGCCTTCAGCTACGGCTTCCATGACCCGGTGCTGACAGACCGTGGCTTTATCAGCGAGGAGAAGGCCATGCGCCGCTCCTTTCTGATTGCCGGCATTCTCGGCTTTATCGCCATTCTGGCTTTTAGCCTGATCGGCGTGCACGCGCAGCTGGTCGGTGTTGCCGCCTCGGATAACGTGCCCGCTGCCCTGGCCAAGAGCCTGGGCATCGGCGCGCTGCTGATCATGACCGTGGTGATGGTCTCCGCCGCCGGCTCGACCCTGGATTCGACCTTCTCCAGCCTGGCCAAACTGGCCGGGCGCGAGCTGCCGAAACTGGCCGGCCGCGACCTCGGGCAGAAAGCCATTGGCGTCGGCATGGCGGTGATGGTGGTGTTCGCCCTGCTCGGCAACCTGCCGATGATCGCCGGTACTGACATTCTCAAGGCCACCACCATCAGCGGCACCATGGTCATCGGTCTGGCGCCGGTGTTTGTTCTGCACGGCCTGACCACGCCAACTCGCCTGGGCTTTCACTTGAGCTTCTGGACCGGCCTGGGCCTCGGTGTGGCCCTGACCCTGAACTGGATTCCGCAGAGCTGGGCCATCGGCGACGGCAAATATGCGCTGCTGCTCGGCACCAATCTGTATGGCCTGGGCCTCTGTGTGCTGGGCTATCTGCTGCCCGGCTGGTTGCTGCGCCGCAAAGCAGGTGATGCCTGATGCGCGCCGGTCGCGACTGCCCGCTGGACTACCGCCTGACGCGGGATGCCTTTAGCGGCGAGCCCGCGTTTGAGTGTGAAACCCTCTATGTGGTCGGCGGCCTGTATGGCAATCGCCAGGCCCTGGCGGCGCTGCAACGGCGCTTGGCCGCCGAGCCCAATGCGCGGGTGGTATTTAACGGCGACGCGCACTGGTTTGACCGCGACCCCGAGATTTTCCAGCAGATCGAGCAAGGCATCAGCGCCCATCTGGCCTTGCGCGGCAATGTCGAAACCGAACTCGGTCGTGCCGACGACAGCGGTGCCGGCTGCGGCTGCGCTTATCCAATGACGGTAGATGAGGCAGTGGTCGAACGCTCCAATGCCATCCAACTGGAGTTGAACCGAACCGTGCAGGCTTTGCCCGGTATGACCGCACACCTCGCGGCGCGCCCGAGCACAGCACTGGTCAGCGTGGCCGGCCAGCGCGTAGCGATCAGCCATGGTGACGAGCAGTCCCTGGCTGGCTGGAGCTGCTCGCGGGAATCACTCAGCGAGCCTGAGCGTCAGGAGCAACTGGATGCCTGGTTTACCGCGAACAGCGTACAGGTGCTCGCCACCAGCCATACCTGCTCGGCGGTGGCCTTGAACCTTGAGCACGGCGCGCTGATCAATAACGGCGCGGCCGGGCTGCCAAACTTTGCCGGCGGCCGCTACGGCCTGCTTAGCCGCATCGCCACGACGCCGCACCCGGCAGCGTTGTACCGCTGCCAGCGTGATGGTCTGTTTATCGAAGCGCTGCCATTGAATTACGACCACACTGCTTTTCTCGCCGACTTCGACCGCCAGTGGCCTGCCCCTAGCCCGGCGGCGTTGTCCTATCGTGCACGGGTACTCGGCCAGCTGAGCGAGCGCCCCGAGCACGCCCTGCTGGCCGGGTTCAGCCTGTGCCAAAGCCTGTGCGCCCTGGAGACGCTGACTGATGAATAGCCGCAAACTGGCCCTGATGGGCCTGATCCTCGCGCTGCTGGGCAGCTTCTTTGTCTTCGACATCGGCCAGTACCTCAATCTGGACGCGCTTAAGGCGCAGCAAGCGGCGCTGAATGCCCAAGTGGCCGCGCAGCCCTGGCTCGCCGCTGGCGTGTTCTTCCTCGCCTATGTGGCAGTTACGGCGCTGTCGCTACCCGGCGCGGCACTGATGACCTTGCTGGCCGGCGCGCTGTTCGGCCTGCTCGAAGGCTTTGTGCTGGTGTCCTTCGCCTCGACCCTCGGCGCGACCCTGGCCATGCTCAGCAGCCGCTTTCTGCTGCGCGATTGGGTGCAGAGTCGCTTTGGCCAACGCCTGGCTGGCATCGACAAGGGCGTCGAGCGGGAAGGGGCGTTCTACCTGTTTGCCCTGCGCCTGGTGCCGCTGTTCCCGTTCTTTCTGATCAACCTGGCCATGGGCCTGACCCGCCTGCCGGCGCGCACCTATTGGTGGGTCAGCCAACTGGGCATGCTGCCGGGCACCCTGGTGTATGTGAACGCCGGGCGCGAGCTGGGCCAGTTGGATTCGCTGGCCGGCATCCTCTCGCCGGGACTGCTGGGTGCTTTTGTGCTGCTCGGGGTGTTCCCGCTGATTGCGCGCAAGCTGCTCGGCCTGATCCAGGCGCGGCGGGTGTATGCCGGCTGGCACAAACCGAAAACCTTCGACCGCAACCTGCTGGTGATCGGCGCCGGTGCCGGCGGCCTGGTCAGTGCCTATATCGCCGCGGCGGTGAAGGCCAAGGTCAGCCTGATCGAAAAACACCAGATGGGCGGCGACTGCCTGAACACCGGCTGCGTGCCGTCCAAGGCGCTGCTGCGTTCGGCCAAGTTGGCCAATGAACTGAAAAAGGGCCCGGCGCTGGGCTTTACCGGCGTGCAGGGTACGGTGGATTTCTCGGCGGTGATGCAGCGCATCCAGCGGGTGATCGCCGATATCGAACCGCATGATTCGGTGGAGCGTTACAGCGGCCTGGGCGTGGAGGTGATTCAGGGCGAAGCGAAGATCCTTTCGCCCTGGAGCGTCGAGGTCAACGGCCAGACCCTGACCAGCCGCAACCTGGTTATCGCTGCCGGCGCGCGGCCGCTGGTGCCAAAGATTCCCGGCCTGGAGCAGGTGCAGAGTTACACATCGGACAGCATCTGGAACCTGCGTGAACAACCACGCTGGCTGCTGGTGCTGGGCGGCGGGCCGATTGGCTGCGAGCTGGCCCAGGCCTTCCAGCGCCTCGGCAGCCAGGTGATTCAGGTGGAATTGGCCGAGCGCCTGCTGCCGCGCGAGGATGCCGATGCCAGCGAGTTGGTCTTGAACAGCCTGCGCAGCGACGGCGTGGATGTACGACTGCAACACAAGGCCGAACGCTTTGAAGTGGTCGACGGCGAGCAGCGCATGGTCGCCCGCCGCCTGGACACCGGCGAGGAAGTGACCATCGCCTTCGACGGCCTGCTGCTGGCCCTCGGCCGAGTGGCCAATGTCACCGGTTACGGCGTCGAGGAGTTGGGCCTCACCGTGCGGCCCAACGGCACCCTGGAAACCGACGAATACCTGGCCACGCGCTTTCCCAATATCTACGCGGTGGGCGATGTCACCGGGCCGTACCAGTTCACCCATGTCGCCGCGCACCAGGCCTGGTATGCCGCGGTGAATGCGCTGTTCAGCGGCTTTAAGCGTTTCAAGGTGGATTACCGGGTGATTCCCGCCTGCACCTTTACCGATCCCGAGGTCGCCCGCGTCGGCCTGAGTGAAGGCGAGGCCAAGGCACAGAACATCGCCTATGAGGTGACCCGCTACGGCATCGACGACCTGGACCGGGCGATTGCTGACGAAGCCGCCCACGGCTTTGTCAAAGTGCTGACCGTACCGGGCAAGGACCAGATTTTCGGTGTGACCATCGTCGGCGAACACGCCGGGGAGCTGCTCGCCGAATACGTGCTGGCGATGAAACATGGCCTGGGCCTGAACAAGATTCTCGGCACCATCCACACCTACCCGACCATGGCCGAGGCCAACAAATACGCGGCCGGCGAATGGAAACGCGCCCATGCGCCGCAGGGGCTGCTGCGGTTAGTGGAGCGTTTCCATAGCTGGCGCCGCAGCTGATGCGCGGGTTACTGCTGGCCCTGCTGATGCTGTCGCCGCTGACTCAGGCCGAAAACCAACTGACGCCCTGGACGGCCGGCCCGCCCAACGGCGAATGGTCAGTGCCCTGGCGCCTGGCGGATATCCCCAAACTCAAACCATCCGCGCGTACGCTGGTCGAGCAGGACGGCAAGCAGGTGCTACGGATCAAGGCCAGTGCCGCCGCTGGCGGTCTGCTGCATCCGCTGGACCTGCCCGGCGATCAGCCCTGGCAACTGAGCTGGCAGTGGCGCAGCGAGCAGAGACTGGACAAGGCACGCTTCGCCACCCGCGAAGGCGACGACTACGCCGCGCGGGTCTATGTACTGCTGGATTACCCGCTGGACTCGCTGAGTTTCGTCACCCGGCAGAAGTTGCGTCTGGCGCGCACTTTCTTTGATCCGGATCTGCCGGCGGCAACCCTCAGCTACGTCTGGGACAACCGCAAACCGCCGGGCAGCCACGCGCGCAGCGCCTACACAGAGACGGTGGAAATGCACGTGCTGCGCGGCCCGGAGGCGCCACTGGGGCAATGGCTCAGCGAGAACCGCGATCTGCACGCAGACGCCATCGCCGCCTTTGGCAGCGCGCCACACAAGATCCTCGGCGTAGTCTTCGCCGCCGACAGCGACAACACCGGGGAATCGGCAGAAAGCTATTTCGCTGCGCCACAATTGCGCAGTACGACGCCCTAAACAGGCTCTACCCCTGATTAAGTTGAGCCTTAAGCAGGTCGCGGAAGGTCTGGATCAACGGTTCCCGCGAGCGGCCGCGACGCAGGATCAACGAGAACGGCGCCTGATAGCCGAAGGTCGCTGGCAACAGCACCTTGAGCCGGCCCTGTTCGACCCAAGGCTGCGCGTAATGCTCTGGCAGGTAGCCGATATAGGCGCCGGACAGCACCAGAATCAGCTGCGCCTCCATTGATTCCACCGTCGCCGCGCTGTGCTTGAAGCCGTGCCGAGCCAACTCGGCCTGGCTCCAGTAACCACGGCCAACCATGCGTTGCTGGGCGATCACTTCCTCGGGGATGCGCCGCTCGGTGAATAGCGAATGGCGCTCGCTGCAATACAGCCAATGCTGCTCGCGGTACAGCGGCTGATAGACCAGGCCATTCATCCGCGTGGAGAACGCGCCGATGGCCAGGTCCAGGCGGTTATCCAGCACCGCCAGTTGCAGCTCGTAAGGGCTGACCACCGACAGATGCAGGTGCACAGCCGGGTGCTCCTGGCTGTAAGCGCCGATTACCTCGGCCAGGGGTAGGGCCGGGTCGCTCACCGTGGAATCCAGTACGCCGAGGTTGAGGGTGCCGCGCAGCTCGCCCTTGAGCGCCGCCGAGTAACGCTCGAAACCTTCCAGCTCACCGAGCAGGCGCAGGGTTTCCTGGTGGAACAGCTCGCCCTTGCTGGTCAGGCTAAAGCCGCCACGACCACGGTGGCAAAGACTCAAACCCAGCTGGCTTTCCAGCTGACTCATATAGGTGCTGATCGCCGAGGTCGACAGGTTCAGCTCCTGCTGCGCGGCGGCAAACCCCTGATGACGCACCACCGAGATGAAGATGCGCAGCAGTTTTAGATCGGGCAGGGATTGGCTCATCGGCGCGGGCTCCTCGTAGGATGGGTTAGCCGGAGGCGTAACCCATCACAGCGGTGTCATGGATAGCGCTGGGCTCCACCCATCATCGGTATGCACCGGCATCCGCCTTGATGGGTTACGCGGCGCGGCAAGCTCGCGGCGGCCGTAACGACGCGGTCCAGCGCCGCTAACCTGCGCGGCCCGACCCATCCTACAGAGGCGCGTATTAGTTTAGAAATTTCTGAACTAAGTTTTTGCCTGCAGCGATTTGTCGCAAGCGTAGCCTGACCAAGAATCGGCCTCACTAATAACCACAACAATGCTGAGGCCTAGCCGTGGACAAGATTCTGCACCAGCCCCTGGGCGGCAACGAGATGCCGCGCTTCGGTGGCATCGCCACCATGATGCGCCTGCCGCATATCCAGAAACCCGAAGAGAAACGCGAGCTGGATGTCGGCTTCGTCGGCGTGCCGCTGGATATCGGCACCTCGCTGCGCTCCGGCACCCGCTTCGGCCCGCGCGAGATCCGCGCCCAGTCGGTGATGATCCGCCCCTACAACATGGCCACCGGCGCCGCACCCTTCGACTCGTTGAACATTGCCGATATCGGCGATGTGCCGATCAACACCTTCAACATGGCCGAGGCCATCCGCATCATCGAAGAGGCCTACGACGAGATCCTCGAACTGGGCATCATCCCACTGACCCTGGGCGGAGATCACACCATCACCCTGCCGATTCTCCGCGCGATCAAGAAGAAGCACGGCAAGGTCGGCCTGGTGCATATCGATGCGCATGCCGATGTGAATGACCATATGTTCGGCGAGAAGATTGCCCACGGCACGACCTTCCGCCGCGCAGTGGAGGAAGACCTGCTCGACTGCGACCGCGTGGTGCAAATCGGCCTGCGCGCCCAGGGCTACACCGCCGAGGACTTCAACTGGAGCCGCAGACAGGGCTTTCGCGTAGTCCAGGCCGAAGAGTGCTGGCACCAGTCCCTGACCCCGCTGATGGAAGAAGTGCGCGCCAAGGTCGGCGGCGGCCCGGTGTACCTCTCCTTCGATATCGACGGCATCGACCCGGCCTGGGCGCCCGGCACCGGCACCCCGGAAATCGGCGGTCTGACCACCATCCAGGCCATGGAAATCATCCGTGGTTGCCAGGGCCTGCAGCTGGTCGGTGGCGATCTGGTCGAGGTCTCGCCGCCCTACGACACCACCGGCAACACCTCGTTGCTGGGGGCCAACCTGCTCTACGAAATGCTCTGCGTATTGCCAGGTGTTCAGCACCGCTGAAGCGGGTCCGGCTTTTTATGGCCTGCCATCCATGGCGGCCCCCTTCGGGCCGTCGCAAGCTACGTTAAAAATCGCTCCCGGCAATTTTTATACTGATCGGGCACCTCGTACGGTGCCCGTGCACTACAACAATAAATAGGGTGCCACGATGAACCACGAACAAAGCATGCCGCTGCTGGACGACCAGCCGCCCGCTCAAAGCTCCTATAACCTGCGCCAGCTGCTGATCTTTCTGATCCCCTCGCTGCTCGGTGTGCTGCTGTTTCTCACCCCCATCGTCTATGAAGACAAGGTGACCATCGGCCTGGGCGTGATGGCCGATGCCTTGAAGGTCGGGCTAAGCGCCTGGCTGCCGGCTATCGCCACCGGCCTGCTGCTGTTCTCCGCCGCCTTCGGTCTGTTCGCCAGCCTGCTCAAGCCCAAGTGGATCACCGAGCGCCATACGCTTAACGAGATGTTCAACCTGAGCCCGCTGTGGCTTGGCCTGCGGGTGCTCGGCGCGGTGTTTGCCGCCATGACCTTCTGGCAGTTCGGCCCGGAGTGGGTGTGGAACGCCAACACCGGCGGCGTGGTACTGAAAGACCTGGCCCCGGTGCTGATCACTTTCTTCCTGGTGGCCGGGTTGATCCTGCCGCTGCTCACCGATTTCGGCCTGATGGAGTTCTGCGGCACCCTGGTGCGCAACGTATTCCGCAAGGTCTTCGGCCTGCCGGGGCGCTCGGCCATCGACGCCATCGCCAGCTGGCTTGGTTCCGGCACGGTCGGCGTATTGATCACCGCCCAGCAGTACCAGAAAGGCTTCTACAGCGCCCGCGAAGCGGCGGTAATCGCCACCAATTTCTCGGTCGCCTCGATCGCCTTCAGCCTGCTGATCACCAGCTTTATGAAGCTCGACCACCTGTTCGTGCCCTTCTACCTCACCGTAGTAGTGGCGGGCCTGGCGGCGGCGATCATCACCCCGCGCATTCCGCCGCTGTCGTGGAAGAAGGACGACTACGTCGCCGGCGTCGGCAAGCAGATCAAGGAAGACGTACCGGCCGGCACCTCGCTGCTGCGCTGGGGCGTGCTGCAGGCGGTGAAACGCGCCAACAGCAACCCCTCGCCGGCACAGATGGTCAAGGTTGGCGTGCACAACGTGGTGGATATCTGGCTCGGCCTGCTGCCGCTGGTAATGGCCATTGGCACCCTGTCCCTGGCGATTGCCGAGTACACGCCGATCTTCAACTGGCTGTCCGCACCCATCGTGCCGCTTCTGGAACTGCTGCAACTGCCGGAAGCAGCCAAGGCCGCGCCGGCGATGCTGGTGGGCTTTGCCGATATGTTCCTGCCGGCGGTGCTGGGCAAGGGCATCGAGAGTGAACTGACCCGCTTCGTGGTGGCCTGCGTATCGCTGACCCAGCTGATCTATATGTCGGAAGTCGGCGTGCTGATCATCAAGGCCAAGCTGCCACTGAACATCCTCGAACTGTTCGCCATCTTTATCATCCGCACCCTGATCACCCTGCCGATCATCGCGCTGATGGCGCACTGGATCGTCGGTTAAAACCTCTGACGTAGGAGCGGGCCATGCCCGCGATGCGCTTAGCACAGCTGCTCGCGGGCATGGGACTCGGCGTCCCCCCGCTCCTACAACGACAGCACAGGATTAGATGACATGACCACCTGCGGCGAATTTCTCGTCAAACAACTCGAAGCCTGGGGCGTCGACACCGTATTCGGCATCCCCGGCGTGCACACCATCGAGCTGTACCGCGGCCTGCCGCACAGCGGCATTCGCCATATCACCCCGCGTCACGAACAGGGCGCCGGCTTTATGGCCGATGGCTATGCCCGGGTCTCGGGCAAGCCGGGGGTGTGCTTTATCATCACCGGCCCGGGCATGACCAATATCCTTACCGCCATGGGCCAAGCCTACGCCGATTCGATCCCCATGCTGGTGATCTCCAGCGTCAACGAGCGCGACCGCCTCGGCCTGGGCAAAGGCTATCTGCATGAGCTGCCCAACCAGCGCGCGATGAGCGCCGGGGTGACTGCCTTCAGCCATACCCTGATGAGCGTGGAGGAGCTGCCCGGCGTGCTGGCCCGTGCCTTCGCCGTGTTCGAAGGCGAGCGACCACGGCCGGTGCATATCGAGCTGCCGCTGGACATCATCACCGCCGATGCCACGCATATGCAGCTGGCCGCCAAGCCGAGCATCCAGCGCCCGGCCCCCAATCGCGCACTGATCCGCGAAGCAGCAGCCATGCTGAAAAACGCCAAACGCCCGCTGCTGTTGCTCGGCGGCGGTTGCGTCAGCGCGCAAGCCGAAGCCCGCGCGCTCGCAACAGCCCTGGATGCGCCGACGGCGCAGACCATCAATGCCAAGGGCCTGCTGCCGCCGGGCCATCCGTTGCTATTAGGTAGCAACCAGGCGTTGGTCCCGGTACGCGAACTGGCACTGGCCGCCGATGTGGTGCTGGCGATTGGCACCGAACTGGGCGAAACCGACTACGACGTGGTGTTCGACGGCAACTTCAAGCTCGGTGGCGCGCTGATCCGCATAGATATCGACGCTCAGCAACTGCAGCGCAATTTCAGCCCAACCCTGGCCATCCAGGGCGATGCACGCCTGGCCATGCGCATGCTGCTGGCCGAGTTCAACCCCGGCGAACCTTGTGACAACAGCCCCGGTTCCATGCGCACCGCCGCCGTGCAAGCGCAACTGGCCGAGGACTTCAGCGGCTGGGCGCATTACCGCCAGCTGTTCGACACAGTGCTTGAGGTGCTGCCCGAGGCGCGCTTTGTCGGCGACTCGACGCAGACCGTGTACAGCGGCAACCATCTGGTGGAACTGGACGGCGCGCGGCGCTGGTTCAACGCCTCCACCGGCTACGGCACCCTGGGTTACGGCCTGCCGGCGGCCATCGGCGCCAAGCTGGCGGAACCCTCGCGCCCGGTGATCTGCCTGATGGGCGACGGCGGTATCCAGTTCACCCTGCCAGAGCTGGCCAGCGCGGTGGAGGCCGGCGTCGGCATCATCGTGCTGCTGTGGAATAACGCCGGCTACGGCGAGATCAAGCGCTATATGGAAAAGCGCGATATCACCCCGATTGGCGTGGATATCTACACCCCGGACCTGCTCGCCATCGCCCGTGGCTTTGGCTGCCTAGCCGAACGCGCCCGCGACCACGCGCATCTGAGTGAGCTGCTGCGCGGCGCACCGAGCGACCGGCCGCTGATTATCGAAGTGCTGGAACAAGCGCCCTTTCATCCCTGAATCAATCCCCGTAGCCCGGATGCAATCCGGGACAGCGTTTCCCGGATTGCATCCGGGCTACGGCCATAACCACAAGAAGCATTACAAACACTGACTGCCGCGTTACCCAGACCAATAATCAAACACCGGGAAGTCGACACCATGTTCAAGAACCTAAGCAGCTACTTCGGGCAGGACGGCCTTGCGCCCACCGCCCACGACCACCGCAGCCTCGGTCTCGGCGGCACCACCGCCCTGTGGCTGGGGGCCAACGTGGTGGTGACCACCATCCTCACCGGCATGCTGCTGGTGCCCGACCTGCCGTTTGTGCAGGCCATGCTGATTGTCCTGATTGGTTCAGCCGTCGGCATTCTGCCGCTGGTGCTGGTCGGCCTGATGGGCCAGCGTTCGGGGCTGACTACCATGGTGCTGGCGCGCGGCAGCTATGGCCCGCAGGGGGCGAAATTGCCGTCGCTGGTCAACCTGCTGACCCTGTTGGCCTGGAGCTGGATTCAGGCACTGCTGGCCGGCATGAGCCTGAACTATGCGGTCGAGCATCTGACCGGCTACTCCAACCTGCCGCTGTTCACCATCCTCTGTGAAACCCTGGTGCTGCTGATTGCCCTGCGCGGCCATCTGGGCATTGAGCGGGTCGAGCGCTGGGCCGCCGTCGGCATGCTCATTCTGGCCGGCGCGGTGTTCTATGTAATGGGGCAGAAGTTCGAATTCAGCAATTTGCTGAGCATGCCGGTGGAGCCACGCAACGAGATCAGCCCCGGCATCGCCTTCGATATCGTGATTGCCACGGCGTTTTCCTGGATTCCCCTGGCCGCCGACTACAACCGCAACTGCCGCAGCCAGGGCGTGGCCGCAGTCGGCACCTGGGTCGGCTATGTCGCCGCCACGCTGCTGGCCATGGGCCTGGGCGCCACGGTATCAGGCTTCTCGGTACTCGGCGGCATGGAGCAAACCTACGATCCGGCGGTACTGCTGGCCGGTTTCGGCTTCGGCTTGCCAGCCGCCATAGTCGTATTCCTCTCGGTGATGACCACCAACGTGATGTGCGTGTACAGCGCCTCGCTGTCGTACCTGAATATCAGCCCGAAGACGCGCTTCTGGAAACCGGCGCTGTGCATCGGCGTGCTGTCGATTCTCGGCTCGCAGATCCCCGGCATCCTCGACAACTTCCAGAACTTTCTGCTGATCATCGGCAGCGTATTTATCCCGGCCTTTGCCGTGCTGATCGCCGACTACTACCTGATCCATCGCGGCCACTACAACGTCGGTGACCTGCTCAGCGAGGACGGCGGGCGTTATCGCTATGTCAGTGGCTTTAACCCGGCCGCCTTCGCCGCCTATGGGCTGGGTGCCGTGCTGGCCTACTACTGGGGCTGGGTCGCGCCACTGGCCTTCGGTGCCTCCCTGCCGGTGTTTCTGATCACCGCCGCCAGCTACGCCGTACTGCGCCGCTGGGTGCTGGTGCCCAAAGCGCAGCTGGCCTAGGTTGAATAAGCGTGGCGGGCTGCCCCGCCAGCGTGTTGAGGGCCCGAGATGAAAATCGTCACCCGCGAACAATGGTTTGAAGTGCGCCGTCTGGATGACGGCGTACAGCTGATTCACGAGCCCTTTGTGCGGCCCTTCTACCGCTGCAATATGTGGCATGTGCAGGGCCGCGCGCGCGATGTGCTGATCGACTCTGGCTCCGGTCTGGTCAGCCTGCGCGAGCAATTGCCCTGGCTCACCGATAAACCGCTGCTGGCGGTGGCCAGCCATTGCCACTTCGACCATATCGCCGGCCACCACGAATTCCCCGAACGCCTGGTGCACCCGGCCGAGGCCGAGATTCTCGCCGCACCGACCGGGGCCAACACCCTGGCCACGGCCTTTGTCGGCGATGAGATGTTCGAGGCCCACCCGGATTGCCCGCTGTGCTATGCCGAATACCGCGTGCGCGCCGCACCGGCGACCCGGCTGATCGAGGAAGGCGATGTGCTCGACCTGGGCGACCGGGTGCTGCAAGTGCTGCACACCCCCGGCCATTCGCCGGGCGGCATCAGCCTGTGGGAAGCGGCAACGCAGACGCTGTTTTCCGGCGACATCCTCTACGACGGCCCGCTGATCGAGGATGCCTACCACTCCAATCTGCAGCACTACGCCCATAGCCTGGCGCGCCTGCGCGAGTTGCCGGTACGCGTAGTGCATGGCGGCCACTTCCCGAGTTTTTCCGGTGAGCGTATGCGTCTGCTGATCGACACCTGGTTTGCCGAGCACCCGCACTTACACACCTAAAACCAACCCCCTTCGTCCTTAGAAGCTGTTCAAGGTGACGCATGACCGCACAACTGTTTATCGACGGCAGCTGGCAGCCCGCCAGCTGCGCAAGCCGCCTGCCGGTGTTCAACCCCAGTAACGGCGAGCAGATCGCCAGCGTCGCGTGCGCCTCAGCAGCCGATGTCGAGCTGGCGGTGCAGGCCGCGCGCCGCGCCTTCCCGGCCTGGAGCCAGCGGCCGGCCAGTGAGCGTGCCGAGTACCTGCGCGCCTTCGCCGCAGAGATCGAGGCACGCAGCCCAGCGCTGATCGCGTTGCAGATGCGCAACAGCGGCAAGCCACGGCATGAGGCCGAGCTTGATATCAGCGACGCCATCGCTACCTTCGCCTACTACGCCGAACTGGCCGACGGCCTGGATGCCCGGCAGAACGCCGCAGTAGGCCTGCCGGACAACAGCTACCAGGCCTTTACCCGCCTGGAGCCGCTGGGCGTGGTCGGGCTGATCGTGCCGTGGAATTTCCCGCTGGTGACCAGCGCCTGGAAGCTTGCGCCGGCGCTCGCCTCAGGCTGCTGTGTGCTGCTTAAACCCTCGGAACTGACCCCGCTGATCGAGCTGCAACTGGGCGAAATCGCCGCCGCCATTGGCCTGCCGGCGGGGGTGTTCAATCTGCTGCCAGGCGATGCCACTACCGGCGCGGCGCTGGTTAACCACCCGCAGATCGCCAAGCTGTCGTTTACCGGCAGTAATGCGGTGGGGCGCAAGGTGATGCAGACAGCTAGCGCACGCACAATGCCCGTGGCGCTGGAGCTGGGCGGCAAGTCGCCGATCCTGGTATTCGCCGATTGCGATCTGGATCAGGCGGTGCAGTGGATTATCGCCGGCATCTGCTGGAACGCCGGGCAGATGTGCTCAGCCACCTCGCGCCTGCTGGTCGAGGACAGCATCGCCGATGCGCTGCTGGATCGGTTAGCCAGCGCCATGGCCGCACTCAAGGTCAGCGACCCGCACAGCGAAGGTTGCGAAATGGGCCCGATGACCAGCCAGGCGCAACTGCACAAGGTGCGGGAATATTTCGCCATCGCCGAGCAGGAAGGCCTGCACTGCCTCGGTGGCGCCCAGCAACTGCCGGGGCCGGGCTGGTTTGTCGCGCCCACGCTGTACGCCGATGTGCCGCAAGACAGCCGCCTGTGGCGCGAGGAAATCTTCGGCCCGGTGCTCTGCAGTCGGCGCTTTAGCGATGAGGCCGACGCCCTGCGCCAGGCCAACGACTGCGACTTCGCCCTGGCCGCCAGCGTGGTCAGCGCCGAGCGCCAGCGCGCCTTGCGCGTGGCCGCGGCCCTGGAAGCCGGGCATGTGTGGATCAACTCGGCGCAGGTGATTTACCCGCACACCTCCTGGGGCGGCGGCAAGGCCAGCGGTATCGGCCGCGAGCTGGGACCCTGGGGGCTGTCAGCCTTTCAGCAGGTCAAGCACATCACGGTGCCCGGCGCGGATAGCTATATCGCAACAACCTGATGGGCGACAACCGCGCGCTTAAGTCTTTACCATGCGGGCTCTGTCTCAGCGCAACCCATGGAAGCCCTGCGTGACTCATCACTATGACCTGCTGTTGATCGGCGCCGGCCATGCCCACCTCGGCGTGCTGCGGCGCTGGGCGTTGATCGAACGGCCGCCGGGGCGTATCGCCTTGCTCAGTGCCGGGCCGGTGGCCTGGTATTCCGGCATGCTGCCGGGGTTGCTGGCCGGGCGGCATCGGCCGGAGGATTGCCAGGTCGAGCTGCAGGCGTTGTGCCGCGCGGCCAAGGTCGAGCTGATCATCAGTCCGGTGGAGAGCCTGTCCGCCGCCCAGCAGCAGGTGCAGTTGGCCGATGGGCAAACCCTCAACGCCAGCTGGCTGTCGCTAAATGTCGGCGCGCAAGTTGCTGCACCAGCGCAGCAGGGCGATGCCATGCAGTTGCTGGCGGTCAAACCCTTCGCAGAATTTCTCGACGGCTGGCAACAGTGGCAGGCAGCGCCGCAACCCCTGGCGATTCTCGGCGGCGGCGCGGCGGGAGTTGAACTGGCGCTGGCCTTGGCCGGAAAAGTGCCGCAACTGGCGCTGTTCTGCGCAGGTCATCTGCTCGATGGTTTGTCCGCTGGCGTGCGTCTGCGTGCCCTCGGCCATCTGCGCCAGCGCGGCGTCTGGGTGCGCGAGGATTGCCCGATCAGCCGTATCGAGGACGACTGCCTGTTCAGCGGCGACGAGCCGGTCTGGCGTGGTCAACGGCTGTTGCTGGCCAGCGGCGCCAAGGCCTTTGCCTGGCCGGCGCACAGTGGTCTGGGCTGCGATGAGCAGGGCTTTGTCTTGATCGCCCCGACGCTGCAGAGCTACACCCACCCGACGATTTTCGCCGTGGGTGACTGCGCCAGCCTGCCCGGCGCACGCAAGAGCGGGGTGTACGCGGTACGTCAGGGCCCGGTGCTGGCCGCCAATCTCAACGCCGCGCTACGCGGCCTGGCGCTCAAGCGCTATCGCCCGCAACGCCAGAGCCTGGCCCTGCTCGCCACTGGCGACGGCGGCGCGCTGCTGGACTGGCACGGACACAGTGCCGGCGGGCGCTTCTACGGGCGTTGGAAGGATTTCCTCGACAAGGGCTTTATCCAGCGTCACCGGCTCTAAACACGAATCACCTGCGACCAAAGTGCCATGGCTCTCAACCGCCATGGGTGCTCGAATCAACCTCCCACCAAAGGTTGGCCGCAGGGAGCGTCACCCGCTATGGTCTATAGATTCGCCGACAGCGGCCGATTGCCTACCCAGGCATATCCAGCTGCACGCACTCCAGTTCCAGCAGGCATGGCCCGCCCACTCCACGGCGGCGCGCCACAGGCAGTTTCTGGTCGTGGTTCGACCAGAATAAAAATAATGAGGTTTGTCATGCGCTCTGCGTTTATTACCTATCCCAAGGCCTGCCTGCTGCATGCCATTGGGCTGGCTGGATTGATGGTGACGTACCAGCAGATCCAGCTGCCCTGGTTTATCAGCATTCCGTCCTTTCTGCTGCTGGCCCTGTGGCCGTGGCTCGGGCCCTGGCAGCGCCAGCATGAAGACCAGCCGGCGCCCGCCAATGCGCCGCACGACACCTTCAGCAACCTGAGCCAAAGCCTGTCTCGGCACACCTGTCACAACGCCCTGGCCGCCGCCGAAGTGGCGCATGCAGCGCAGCAGCTGGCCGGCAAACTGCAATCGCAGCTCAGCGCCACCGAGCAGATCAACCAGGCCGCCGAGGCCATCACCCACACCGAACAGGACAACGCCCAGCGCGCCGAGCAAACCCTGCTGGCGGCGCAGAGCGTGCGGCAGAACAGCAGCAGCGGGCAGCAGGAACTGCGTCAGGCCATTGATGCCATGCAGCACCTGAGCGCGCAGACCGCCACCAGCCGCGAACTGATCGACGGCCTCAGCGCCCGCACCGAGCAGATCGAGAAAGTCACTCAGGTGATCCAGTCGATCGCCAGTCAGACCAATCTGCTCGCGCTCAACGCGGCCATCGAAGCAGCCCGCGCCGGTGAACTCGGCCGGGGCTTTGCCGTGGTCGCCGATGAGGTGCGCAACCTCGCCGGGCGCACCAGCAGTGCCACCGAGGAAGTCGGGCAGATCGTCAGCGATATCCGCCAGCAGAGCGCAGCGGTGGTCAGCCATATGCAGCAGCAGGCCGAGCAGCTGACCCTCGCCGCGCAGCAGGTCGAGCACACCGGCGCACAGCTGCAGGGAATTGCCGAACTGGCGGTGGATGTGGAAAGCCAGGTCAGCCAGATCGACACTGGCACCCGACAGAACCACGAACGCCTGGCCGAACTCTCGGTAGCGGTCGGCCAGCTACGCGGCGATGTCGGCGACAGCGAAGGGCAGACCCGCCAGCTCAGCAGCGCCGCCGAACGTTTAGTTGGCCAGGCGGAAAGCGTCAGCGAACAGCTCGCCGAAGTCGGCCTGGATGACTACCACCAGCGCATCTATGACCTCGCCCGCAGCGCTGCGGCGCAGATTGCCGCGCAGTTCGAAGTAGACCTGCAGAGCGGCCGGATCAGCGCCAGCGATCTGTTTGACCGTCACTACCAGCCGATTGCCGGCAGCTTCCCGGCCAAGTACAAGACGCGCTTCGACAGCTACGCCGATCAGGTGCTGCCGGCCATTCAGGAGCCGCTGCTCAGCCAGCACGAAGGCCTGGTCTTCGCCATCGCCTGCACCGCCGAAGGCTATGTGCCGACGCACAACAACGCCTTCAACCACCCACCCTGCGGCGACCGCGCCGTGGACACCCTGAAGAGCCGCAGCAAGCGCCTGTTCAACGACCGCACCGGCATCCGCTGCGGCAGCCATCAACAGCCGTTGCTGCTGCAGACCTATATGCGCGACACCGGCGAACTGATGCACGACCTGTCGGTGCCGATCATGCTCCAGGGTCGGCATTGGGGTGGGTTGCGCCTGGGTTACAAGCCGGAGCCCTAAACCCGAACTAAGTTAACCAGCCGCCATCAGCCGTTTGTACTGACGGATGCGCCGCGCGGTTTTCAGTTGCTCCAGCAGCAGTGCCCGTAGCGGCGAAACCCCGGCGTGGGTGTGCTTACCCAGGCTCAGCTGGCGCAGCTGGAATTTCACTACGGCCATATAGGCCAGCGAGGCCAGCGCCTTGTGCTTCCAGCGGATTGGCGCCAGCTCGGCGCTGCTTTGCTGCCCGGCCTGCCACTGCTTGGGCAGCGCCGGGTTGATCGCCAACGCGGTGGCGATCCCGGCCATGGCCACTCCGCTGGCCAATACCTGTTCGACCACTGGCAAACGCCGGATACCGCCGGTAACCATCACCGGCATGGTTGCCGCAGCGGCAATCTCGCCGGCAAATTCAAGAAAGTACGCCTCACGCGCCAGTGTGCGGCCATCGCGGGCATCGCCCTGCATGGCCGGGGCTTCGTAGCTGCCGCCGGACAGTTCGACCAGATCAACATCCAACTCATTGAGCAGCTGCACCACGCGCTTGGCGTCGGCCGCATCGAAGCCGCCGCGCTGGAAGTCCGCGGAGTTGAGTTTCACCGCCACGCAGAAGCTCGGCGCCACCAACGCGCGTACCGCTTTGACCACCTCCAGCAACAGGCGCGCACGGTTTTCCAGCGTGCCGCCCCAACTGTCCGTACGCTTGTTGCTGATCGGCGAGAGAAACTGGCTCAGCAGATAACCGTGCGCCGCGTGGATCTGCACACCGCTAAAGCCGGCCTGTTCGGCCAGTTGCGCGGTACGCGCGAAACGCTGAATCAGTTCGTGGATTTGCGCCTCATCCAGCGCCTTGGGCACGGGGAACATCTTCGACAGGCCGCCCAACTCCAAGGCCACGGCCGAGGGCGCGACGGTCTGCTGGCCGAGGTTGGCCTGCATCTGTCGGCCGGGGTGGTTGATCTGCATCCAGAACTGCGCGCCCTGGGCACGACCGATGCGCGCCCACTCGCGGAATTTGTCCAGCTGTCGTTCATCCTCCAGCACCACGCCGCCGGGGCCGGTCATGGCGCGGCGGTCGACCATCACGTTACCGGTGAGCAACAACCCAGCACCACCCTCGGCCCAGGCCTGGTACAGGCGCAGCAATTCAGCGGATGGGCCTTGGCTGGCGTCGGCGAGGTTCTCTTCCATCGCCGCTTTAGCGATGCGATTGAAGACGGTGGTGCCGTTGGGCAGTTGCAACGGTTGGAAGGCAGTCATGGCGTACTCCGGGGTAGCAGGTGAAGCAAGCCTAAGGTTAAAGTCAACTTTAAGGTCAATAGCCCGGAGCACAGATGATGAAAATTGGTGAACTAGCCACCCGCAGCGGTCTGGCCGCCTCACGTATTCGCTTCTACGAGGCCAGCGGGCTGATCAACGCCCAGCGTCAGGCCAACGGTTATCGCAGCTATACGGAGCAGACACTGCAGACCCTCGGCATTATCAGCTGCGCGCAGCAGGCCGGTTTCAGCCTGGAGGAAATTCGCCGCCTGCTGCCCGATGCCAACCCGCAGGGTTGGGCGCATGAGCAGATGCTCGGCAGCCTGCAACGCAAGGTCGGCGAGATCGAGGCGATGCAGCAGCGTCTGTCGCAGAACAAGGCGCAGCTGCTGACCATCATCGCCACCATCGAGAGCAAACCAGAAGGCATGCCCTGCACGGAAAACGCCGAGCGGGTACTGGCCAATCTGCGTGACACGCATACCAGTCAGTAGGTCCATACCTGCCGTCTGCTGCCAGCGGAAGCTGCTAGCCGCGCGCCTATACTCAAACCACAGGGGGAATTACTTCAGCACTCCATTGGAGTAGGGGCTGGCACCCAGCAGGCGGAGGCTTGCCATGTCGAGTCCGCGCGTCATTCTGCTCGCCCTGCTGCTGGCAGTGGCGAGTTGCGCCAGCGATCCGCCGGTGCCGGTTACTGCGAGCACCTGGCAGCAGGTCGATCGTGAGATCACCACTCTTTCACGCAGCGCCGCGCAACAGGCACGCGAGCATGCCCTGCTGTCGATGGAGCAGTGGATGGACCTGGTGTACCAACAGACCGACGAGGAATTTATCCCCTGGTTTTCCGGCTACTGGACCCAGCAGTGGATGAGCGTCAAGGTTTCCTGGTACCGCCTCAGCAGCGGTGGCGCGAAGGACCCCAGCGTCAAACGCCTGGCCCTGTACCTGCAGGAACAGTACCGCGAGCGCGTGCTGGAACCGGTCGCCGAGACCGACGATCCGCAGCAGATCATGGCGCGTAGCACCTGGATCTACCTCCAACACCTCGATGAAAACCTGCCGCGAATTGCCCAACAATATGACGTGCCGCGCGAGCAGTTCCACCAGCGCCTGCAGGCCATTCCAGCCATCACCCAGGCACCCGGCGCATCGCTGTATGAGCTGCTGCACGCCGAACCGCTCACCGAGTTGCCGGCCTATAGCGCCTTTATCGAGCGCATTCGCAATGCCCCGCGCGGCCTCGGTGACTGGTCGGCGGACCCGGGCATCTCCGCCGTCGCACAACATACCAGCGAGCGCCTGGTGGACGACCTCGCCGTCAGCGGTGCGGCCGGCGCCTTATCGGCGCTGATCGGCGGCCCGGCCGGGACCACGGTGTCCCTCGGCGTGGCGCTGTTTACCGCCGTCTCGCGGGAAAATGCGCGGCCCGCCAGCGAGGCGCAGCTGCGCAAGAACCTCAACGCCGCCTTCGATGATGAGTGGCTGGGGCTGATGCGCAGCACCGAGCATGGTGTGCTGGCCGGCGTGCATCAGCTGTCCGGGCAGATCGAAAGCGGCCTCAGGGTGCCGTTTCGCTATCAACCATAAGCCTGGTCCGAGCCCCTGATTGTTTAGCCAGAAGCAATCTGAATATGTGAAAAACACGATTTAACCAACAGTCGTCAGCGTGCGAGTCTGCCGGTATGAGTGAACCGATAGCCGATCTGCGCCGCGTCTTCCGCTTCTGCCTGTGCAAGGCCGAGAGGCGTTTTGGTATTGATCGGCTCAGTCCACTGTTACCGGAAATCCTCGCCTTCTGGGCCCTGTGGCATTGCCGCCACGCGCGCCCGCCGGATGCCCTGGCCGCACGCCACTGATCGCCCCGCAGCCAGCAGCCCTGGCTGCCGTCGCTGAGCCAGCCTGGCTCATGCCCTGCCAGCCGCACCCAGGAACTGCCTTATGAACGCCGCCATCAAACCCGTAACGCCCGCCGCCGAGCGCTGCCCGTCCTACTACAGCGCCACCCTCAATGAAGAAACCGACTACCCGACCCTGCAGGGCGAGGTCAGCGTCGATGTGGTGATCATCGGCGGCGGCTTTACCGGCGTGGCGTCTGCGGTGGAGCTGGCCGAGCGCGGCCTCAAGGTGGCGATTGTCGAGGCCAACAAGATTGGCTGGGGCGCCACCGGGCGCAACGGCGGCCAGGTCACCGGCAGCCTGTCAGGCGATGCGGCGATGACCAAGCAGATGCGCAACACCCTCGGCGAAGAGGTGGAAGACTTTATCTGGCACCTGCGCTGGCGCGGCCACGAGATCATCAAGAACCGTGTGGAGAAGTACGCCATCCAGTGCGACCTCAAACACGGCCACCTGCACGCGGCGATGAAGCCCGTGCATATGCAGGAACTAGAAGCCACCTACGCCGAAGCGCAGCGCCGGGGCATGGGCGCTGACGTGACCCTGCTCGACCGCGCCGGCGTACGCAGCCACCTGGCCAGCGACCTGTACAACGGCGCGCTGAAGAACACCCGCAATATGCACCTGCACCCGTTGAACCTGTGCATCGGTGAAGCCAAGGCCGCCGCCAGCCTGGGCGCGCTGATTTTCGAACACTCCGAAGTGCTGGAGATCATCCACGGCGCCAAGCCAGCGGTGGTCACTGCCAAAGGCCGGATCAATGCCAAGCAGTTGCTGCTAGCCGGCGACGTGTACCACAAGCTGGAGCCGAAAAAGCTCAAGGGCATGATCTTCCCAGCCATGGGCGGCATCGTCACCACCGCGCCGCTGGGCGAGCTGGCCAAGCAGATCAACCCGCAGGACCTGGCCGTGTACGACTGCCGCTTCGTCCTCGACTACTACCGCATGACCGCCGACGGCCGCCTGCTGTTCGGCGGTGGCTGCAACTACTCCGGGCGCGACTCGCGGGATATCGCCGGTGAACTACGCCCCGGTATCGAACAGACCTTCCCGCAGCTCAAGGGCGTCGCCATTGATTTTCAGTGGAGCTGCGCCATGGGCATTGTGATCAACCGCATCCCACAACTGGGCAAGCTCTCGGACAACGTCTGGTACTGCCAGGGCTACTCCGGCCACGGCATCGCCACCACCCACATCATGGGCGAGATTATGGCCAACGCCCTGACCGGCACCCTGGGCCACTACGACACCTTCGCCGCCTGCAAGCACATCAAGGTGCCGCTGGGCGACGTGTTCGGCAACCCGATGCTGGCCGCCGGCATGTGGTACTACCAGATGCTGGAAAAGCTGCGTTAAGACTCCCGCGGATCTGCTGCGCGTCGGCGATACGGCGTTAGAAATGGCCTCGGAAAGCCCTTGAGGCTAACGCGCTTTAGCGCGACCCGAAGGGCGAGTGAAACGAGTACTGCTCATTTACAACCCGTAAACTCCGCGTCCTCGGCTATTTCTGCCTTGTCTCGCTCTAGCTCGCGAGATCCGAAATACTAGTCCGCTCGATTGCAACTGAGTACGGCTTGGCTGGCCGGCGCCTCGTCACGATCATCAACAAAGGCCACCGCCGGCGAGCCATCGGCATTTAGCTGGTAGATCGCACTCGGCTGGCCTTGCTCGTTGAAGAACACCTGACCCAACCCCGCGCCATTCCACAGGCGCTCGCCGGCCTTGCTGCGCGAGGGGATGCGCGGTTTGACCTGCATGCGCCGGCGCGTGGTCAGCCAGTTGAGCGGCGACCAGGGCGCGTAGAGCCAGCGGTTAAGGCGGTCAAACCAGTCGAGCAGGCGCGGCGGAAATTCGTTTTTCAGGCCGCTGCTGGTGATCTGCCAGAGCTGCGGGCCGCGCTTGCGCTGGCGGATCAGCACCTCGTAGACGAACGAGTAATGCACATCGCCGGAGAGAATCACGTAGTTACCTGGCGTGCGTGAGTGGCGGAAGATATTCAGCATCACCTGCGCCGCGCCACGGTGGGCCATCCAGTTTTCCGCATCGACCAGCAGCGGATGGCCGGCCCAGCTGAAAACCTTCTGGATGGTCTCGATCAGCTTGACGCCAAACATCGGCGCGGGGGAGACGATGATCGCCGACGGATGATCGAGCAGCGCCTGCTGCAACTCGCACAGCGCTTCCCAATCCAGCAGGCCGGACGGCCGCTTGAGGTTGCGCTCGCTGCGCCAGCGTCGCGTACGGGTGTCGAGCACCACCAGCGCCGGGCTGCTCGGCAGGACGAATTGCCACTGATGAAAACTCAGCAGGCTGTCGATCAGCGCATCCTGCGGCTGACTGTCCATATGGTTGGCAGCATCGCGGCCCTCGGTCATCGCGCGGATCATCTGCAGCGGCTCAGCAAACACATTGGGGTTGTTGCCCCAGCCCTGGCACAGCAGGTAGGCGATCAATGCATTGCCGATGATGCGTTTGGAAAACGGGTGGCCGTAGGCGGTCTCTTCCCACTGCGCGGAGAGGTTCCAGTCATCGGTGATGTCGTGATCATCGAAGATCATCAGCGTCGGCAAATGGGCGAGGGCGCGAGCGACCTGGCCCAGACCGCCGCGAAAGGCTTCGATGCGCCCACGTTCGGCCTGATAACGCGGCACTTCCTCGGCGCTGAGCGCCGGCATTTCCGCATCCAGCAAGGTCCAGGGCACCGGCGACCAGACCAGCAGGTACATGGCCAACACTTCGGCGCAGGTCACCAGGTGGTTGTCGGCGCTGCTGGTGGTGAACACCGGTTTTTCCACACCGCCGAAAAACCGCTCGCGCAGGGTTTCGTTGCTCTTTAGCGCCGGCAGCAGCTCGGCGCGCTGGTAGTAGCTGGCGGGGTGCTGGTACAGCGCCGTGCTGTCATCGACCACTGCGCCTTCCAGGTGCTCGCCAAACAAACCAAGGCGCTCGATCACCTGATGAATCGCCCGCAGCATCGGCCCGCTGACATCATCGGCGTAGATCTGATCGCCACTCATCAGCAGCAAGGCCGGGCGCTGCTCGGCGGCAGGCGCTTCGGCCAGCAGACGGTCGGCGCAAAGCAAGCCGTCGGCAGCCGGGTGATGCGGCTTGCGACAAGAGCCGTGCAGGAGGTGGTCGAGCTGTGCGCGCAGCACGAAGTTGGCCTGGGTCGCGCCCTCGTACAGCAAGTGCGGCGCCCAATCGGCGATACCCAGCGCGGCCTGATCCGGCTGCTCGATCAGCAGGTCGTAGTCGATTTGCACATCGCAGGGCAGTGGCGCATCCAGTTTCAGATCAAGCAGATGGATAAACGCCTGCTCACCGATCTGGATAACCTGGCAGCTGTCGCCAGTCAGCGGCAAGCGCTGTGGCTCTGGCGCCTCGCCATGACTCAGCTGCAGGGTAAGGGTCAGCGGCCGGCTGCCGACCAGCCACAACACCAAGCGCTGCGGCTCCATGCGGCGCAGCAGCGGGCCGGCCAACACCAGGGGCAGGTCAGCGTGGGCGACAGTGGGGGTAACAGCGGTTATCGGCATCAGGACATCGGGCTCTGGTGGCATGCAGGTCGGCAATAGAGCGCCATTCTGCGCCACAGGTTCAGTCTTTGCAGCCTGCCCGGCCGGTTTGCCTCACTGCGCCGCCTGGCGCAGGCGCGGCAGATCGAGGATTTCGATCTCGCCATAGGTCAGGCGCAGAATGCCCTGGCCTTCCAGTTCCTTAAGGATCTGGTTGGTGGTCTGCCGGGAGATCGCCAGCATCAGCGCCAGCTGTTCCTGGGGCAGATGCAGAACCCGGCGCGGCTCGCCTTCACCGTAGTTTTCGGCGATCAGCAGCAGCCGCCGGGCCAGGCGCGGGGCGGCGGGCAACAGGCTCATCTCTTCCAGGGCGATAAACGCCAGACGCAGCTTGTGGCTCATCAGCAGGGCGAAGTCGCGCCAATACTGCGGCTGCTGTTCGAGCAGCGCCAGCAGCCGCGCCTGCGGCACCAGCAGCAGGGTGGTGGCACCTTCAGCAAAGGCATCGTGGGTGCGCGGCTGACCGTCAAACAGGGAAATCTCGCCAAACCAGTAGGGTGGCTCGACCAGGGTCAGCAGCGCTTCCTTGCCGCTGGCGCTGACCGCGCCGATGCGCATGCCACCCTCGACCACCGCATACAGGCCGCAGGGCTTATCGCCCCGGCGGAACAGCACCTGACCGGGCGCCAGTTGCTGCACTTGGGCGGCGGCCAGCAGCGCTTCCTGCAATGCAGCGGGCAGGGCGCTGAACCAGTGGCCCTGACGCAGGCGCGCCTGATAGCTGTGGCCGCTGTTCATCGACGGCGCCATGAGGTTTGTCGGCTAGCTGACAGAGCACTACGTGGGCGTGGGTTCATGCTGGCCACCTGTCTTGCATAAGGAAAATAATAATGAAAACCCTGGTTGATCATCTGGCTCAATACGCGGCCTATCACCGCGACCAACGCAATATTCTCAGCCACTTTATCGGTATTCCACTGATCGTTGTGGCGGTGGCCGTGCTGCTATCGCGCCCCGGCTTCGAGCTGCTCGGTCTGTGGCTGTCCCCAGCCCTGCTGGTGGCTCTGGCGGCAGGGGTGTTTTACCTGCGCCTGGACCTGCGCTTTGGCATGCTGATGGCGCTGCTGCTGGTACTTAGCCTGTGGGCGGCAGCGGGCCTGGCCGTGCAGTCGACGGCGGTGTGGCTAAGCAGCGGCATCGGCCTGTTCGTGATCGGCTGGATCATCCAGTTTGTCGGCCATTACTACGAAGGGCGCAAACCGGCGTTTGTCGATGACGTCATGGGCCTGGTGATCGGCCCCCTGTTCGTCGCCGCCGAAGCGGCCTTCCTGCTGGGCCTGCGCAAAGAGGTCGAGCACGCCATCGTCGAGCGCGCCGGGCCGACCTGTATTCGTGAGAAGAAAGCCACTGCCTGAGACTGCCAAGACCGTTAAGCCGTAGCCCGGATGTAATCCGGGAGCGGTGATGCGGCTCGCCCAAACGTCCCGGATTGCATCCGGGCTACAAAGCAGCCGCTCACCTGCTTAACCCCGATCACCAACGCGCAGCAGATCGAAGACGGACTTAGTACATCGCCATCCATTGCGTGGTCAGCGACCGCGTTTGCCGATGCACGGTGATTGGCGCAAATGGCCGGCCCGAGGCGCTCTGCAAGGCGCTGCTCTGGCTGTTTAGGTCGACCAGCGCGGCCTTGAGGTATTCCCAGCGGGTTTTCAGCTTGCCGACCTGCGGGTCGGCCTTGCCATCCAGCGCGGCAAGCTGCGCATCCACTGAGGGCACGATCTTGCGTTCATCCTGACCGAGGTAGGTGTCGGGCTGTTCGCGGGCGGTTTCGAAATTGCCGAAGTAGGCGCGGCTGAGGTACTGCACCGAGAGGTATTCGAGTTTGGCGGACAGTTCGCTGTCATCTGGGCCGGCCAGCTTGCGGGTTTGCTCAAGCACGCCGAGCAGGGCTTTGCTGAGGTCCTCGGGGTAGCGCCAGGGCATGTCATCTTCGCTCGGGCCGAAGGCCACGCCGCGGCGAATCTGCACCACCAGTTCCTGATGGGCGCTGCGCAGGGCATCGCTGTTTTGCGGCAGGCTCTGCACCGCTGCGGCCAGGGCCTGCAGATCGGTTTCCAGGGCGTCCTGGTGTTTCTTTTGGAAACCCTCACCGCGTAACAGCATCAGGCTGCTGGTAACCCGGCTGGCCTGCACCTGAACTTGTTCCTGGGGGGTAACGGCCTGGGCAAAAGTCAGCGGCGAGAGGCCGGCCAACAGCCCGATAACCGCGAGCAATAGCGAGCGAGACAGCGTTGTAGAACGCATACGTGGAGTGCTCCTTATTATTTTTGTGAGCAGTGCTGAACCAAGTCAGCTTATACAATCGCGCGCCACAGGGTACTGCACTGAATACTGGAGAAAAGCAGCCTAAAGAGTGATTTCGTCGGAAAGATGCGCCGATTCGGCCAAGTCACGCAGGTACTGCGCGCTGAAGGCATCGGCCGGGAAGAAGGTTTCCAGGGCCAGCTCCGCCAGGGTGATGTCGTTGGCAGTACCAAACACCGTGGTGGTGCCGATCAGGCTGACCACGCCCTGCTCGCTGGCAAACTGCAATGGCATCAGCACCGTGTCGCTGTCGAACTGCGCGGGCGCCGCCGGCCCCGGATAAGCATTCAGCTCATCCCACAGCGCCTGCAGCTGGGCATCACCGCTGGCCTGAAAATCGCGCTGCAACCGCGCCAACAGATAGGCGCGCCACGGCCCAAGGTTGACGATACGCGGGGCCAGCCCGCCCGGATGCAGACTCAGGCGCATCACATTGATCGGCGGCTCCAGCAACTCTGGAGCGATACCAATCAGAAACGGCGCGACAGCGCTGTTGGCCGCCAGCAGGTTCCAGTGGCGGTCGATGGTCAACGCCGGATAGGGCTCGTGAGCCTTAAGCAGCAGCTCAATGGCGGTTCGCGCGGCCGCCATGGCCGGCTCGGACAACGCGTGCTGAGTAAACAGCGGCGCATAGCCGGCGGCGCTGAGCAGACGATTGCGCTCGCGCAGCGGAATATCCAGCTGCTCAGCGAGCAACAGCAGCATCTCGCGGCTGGGCTGGGCGCGCCCGGTTTCGACGAAACTCAGGTGGCGGGTGGAGATGTCGGCCTCGCAAGCGAGGTCGAGCTGGCTAAGACGACGGTGCTGGCGCCATTGGCGCAGCAGAGCCCCGACGGGCTGGATTGGACTGTTCATGAGCATCGACGATAGATCAGCGAGGTCATTGCAGCCATTACCTGCGAGGTAATCGACGCGGCGCGCGGATCGGCGAAATCTAAGGGTAAGCCGCCATTTCGGCGGTCCTTTGTGGAGACTTCGCCATGACCACCTTGCAACCTTCGCTGTTACTGCGCCGCGCCCTGCTCGCCGATGGGCTGGTCGGTGTTATCACTGCCGCGCAACTTCTGCTGCTGGCTGATTGGCTCAGCGGCCTACTGGCCCTGCCGCGTGAATTACTACTCGGCGCCGCCCTGGTGCTGCTGCCGTTGGCGGCCTTTCTGCTCTGGCTGTCGCGCCGTGAAAGCATGTCGCGGGCGGCGGTCTACGCGGTAATTGGCCTGAACGCACTGTGGGTGGTGCACAGCGTGCTGTTGCTGCTCAGCGGTTGGGTCACACCGAACCTGCTCGGCTACGCCTTCGTGATCGTCCAGGCCGTGGCCGTGCTGGTGTTTATCGAGCTGGAGCTGATCGGCCTGAAGCGCTCGCAGGTCGTCCCCGGGTCGTTTGCCCAGGCATCAGTGAGTGCTCAGTAATGACACCGACTTGACCTGCGCCCACAGCGATTGCCCCCGCTGGATCTGCAGACGGTCGAAGGAGTAGCGGGTGATGCGGGCGATCAATTGCTCGCCACCCACTTGCACGCGCACCAGTACATGGGCCTGCTCGGCGACATTGATCCAGTCCAGTACCCGCGCGGGCAACAGGTTGAGCACGCTGCTGTCCTCAGCCTGCTGCAGGCTCAGGCTGACATCCCGCGCCTTAACCTTGATCCGCACCGACTGGCCCAGCGGCAGCGGCCCGTGGGGCAAGCGCAGGTTAATCTGGCTGTCCGGCAATTGCAGATAGAGCAGCCCGTAGGCATGGTCATGGGCGGTAACTACGCCATCAACCACCGCCTCGGCATCGTCCTCGAAGACAAACGGCAGGTCGGCGCGCAGCAGGGTTTCCTTCAAGGGACCGCTGGCGCTGACCTTGCCGTCTTCCAGCAACACCAGATGATCGGCCAGGCGCGCCACCTCATCCGGCGAGTGGCTGACGTAAACAATCGGAATCTCCAGCTCCTGATGCAGGCGCTCCAGATAGGGCAGCACCTCCTGTTTGCGCTTGAGGTCGAGGGACGCCAGCGGCTCGTCCAACAGCAGCAGGCGCGGGCTGGTCAGCAGGGCGCGGGCAATGCCAACGCGCTGCTGCTCGCCGCCGGACAGCTTGCCCGGCAAGCGCTCCAGCAGATGCTCAATGCCAAGCAACTCGACCGCCTGCTCCAGGGCAATCCGCCGCTGCGCGGCCGGGATGCGCTTCAACCCGTACTGCAGATTGCGCCGCACCGTGAGGTGGGCAAACAGGTTGGCATCCTGAAACACGTAACCCACGGCTCGTTGATGCGCCGGGACGAAAATGCCCTGGGCGCTGTCCTGCCACAGCTCGCCGTTGACCTGCAGGTAGCCTTGGCTCGGCTGATCCAGCCCGGCAAAGCAGCGCAGGCAGCTGGTCTTGCCCGAGCCGGAATGACCGAACAGGGCGCTGACGCCGCGACCGGGCAGGTTGAGCTCAACATCCAGGCTGAAACCGGCATGTTCAACCTTGAAACGCGCGTGGATTTCACCCGCCCCGGCGACTGTGCGAATTGCCGGATTGCGCCGCGCCAATGGCCAGATCATTGCCACACCCGTGTGCTGCTGCGCCCGCTGCTTCGACCAGAGTAGAGCGCCAGCAGCACGATAAAGGAGAACAGCACCATGCCGCCCGCCAGCCAGTGGGCCTGGGCGTACTGCATGGTTTCCACATGGTTATAGATCTGCACCGACGCCACCTGGGTCTTGCCGGGAATATTGCCGCCAATCATCAGCACCACACCGAACTCGCCCACGGTATGCGCGAAACCGAGAATCGCCGCCGTGATAAAGCCCGGTTTGGCCAGCGGCAGCACCACCGTGAAGAACGCATCCCAAGGCCCGGCGCGCAGCGTCGCCGCAGCCTCCAGCGGGGCACGGCCAATCGCCTCGAAAGCGTTCTGCAGCGGCTGCACGACAAAGGGCAGGGAATAGAACACCGAGCCGATCACCAGCCCGGTAAAGGTAAACGTCAGGGTGCCGAGGCCGAGGCTCTGGGTCAGTTGGCCGATAACACCGTGCGGCCCCATGCTCACCAGCAGGTAGAAGCCGATCACCGTCGGCGGCAGCACCAGCGGCAGGGCGACGATGGCGCCAATCGGCTGCTTCCAGCGCGAATCAGTGCGCGCCAACCACCAGGCAATCGGCGTACCGATCAGCAGCAGCAACAGGGTGGTCAGCGATGCCAGCTCCAGGGTCAGCAGTACGGCGGCGAGATCGGCTTTAGTCAGTGGCATCACAACCGCCTTTTAGAGTTGGTAGCCGTAGGACTTGATAATTGCGGCCGCTTTTTCACCCTTCAGGTACGCGGTGAAAGCCGCAGCGGCGGGATTGTGTTCGCCCTTCTTGAGGATCAGCGCATCCTGCCGGATCGGCGAATGCAGCTCGGCCGGTAGGATCCAGGCAGAACCGCTGCTGAGCTGACCGTCCTGATACACCTGCGACAGCGCGACAAAGCCCAGCTCGGCATTGCCGGTGGCGATAAAGTGCAATGCCTTGGCAATGCTTTGCCCCGTTACCAGCTTGCCCTGCACCGCTTCGGTCAGGCCGAGCTTGGCCAGCACCTGGGTTGCCGCCAGGCCATAGGGTGCGGTTTTTGGATCGGCAATCGCCAAGTGCCGGTACTGGTTGGCCTTGAGCGCCGCGTCGCTGCCATCCAGATAACCCGGCGTGGCCGACCACAGCACCAGGCTGCCAATTGCGTAGGTAAAGCGCGAACCGCTAACGCCCAGGCCTTGGCTGTCGAGCCTGGCCGGGGTGCTTGCATCGGCGCTGAGCAACACCTCGAACGGCGCGCCATGCTGAATCTGCGCATACAGCTGCCCGGTGGCGCCGAAGGAGGCAACCACGCTGTGCCCGCTGTCTTTCTCGAACTCGGCGGCAATCGCCTGCAGCGGCGCGGTGAAGTTGGCGGCCACCGCCACCTGGACCTGCTCGGCCAGGGCGTTGCTGCTGATAGCAAAAACGGCGAATAACGCCGCGATACGCGCGTGCATGGATACCTCCTGGGTGTGCGGCCAAGGGCCAACGGCTGTTCTGTCGGCGCTGATTCGCCTGGCTACTCTACCTTCGCTATATCTCACGAGATATAGCGATTTGCGTACCAAGACACTCTGTAGAGCAACAAAAACAGGGTTGCCGAGATAATCGACAACCCTGTTACACAGGCATCAGCGCTGCGGGCTGAGGCGCATAAAGCCAATTACTGACTCAATAGTCAAGTAGCGCCCTATTCAGCCCGGTGTGCCCTGTGGCTTTAGCTCAGACCAATTTCCACCCGGTCACCCTGCAAGCGTACCGACCAGGTGCGCAGCTGCTGCTCGGGATACTCCAGGCAGCTGCCGTCTTCCAGGCGGTAGTGCTGTTTGTACAGCGGCGCGGCGATCACCAGGTCGCCAGCCAGGCTGCCGACAATGCCGCGACCGATAACGTTGGCGCCGGACTTGGGGTCGCGGTTGTCCACGGCATACAGCTGCTTGTCGCTGGCCTCGCCTGGGAGATAGAACAGCGCCACCTGGGCGCCGTCGACCCAGGCGACCACGCCGGAGTTGGCAACTAGGTCGGCACGGCTACACAGGGCGCGCCATTGCACGCTGGTTTGTTCGACTGTTGCGGTTGCGCTCGGCTGGCTCATCAGACGACCTCCTCGAATAGCGGAATAAGGGCAAGCTCGTCAGCGCGCACCGGGCGGCGCTGGCCACGCTCTTCGACAAACTGGATATCCGGGTCGCCGCCCTGCTGGTTGACGAAGGTGCGGAAGCGCTTGAGCTTCTCCGGGTCCTTCAGGGCGTTGGCCCATTCGCACTCGTAGCGGTCGATCACCAGCTGCATCTGCGCTTCCAGTTCGGCGGCGAGATTGAGGCTGTCGTCGATGATCACTGCCTTCAGGTAATCCAGGCCGCCTTCCAGCGACTCGCGCCACACCGAGGTGCGTTGCAGGCGGTCGGCGGTGCGCACGTAGAACATCAGGAAGCGGTCGATGTAGCGGATCAGGGTGGCGTCATCCAGATCGGTGGCGAACAGCTCGGCGTGGCGCGGACGCATGCCGCCGTTGCCAGCGACATAGAGGTTCCAGCCGTTCTCGGTGGCGATCACGCCGACGTCCTTGCTCTGCGCCTCGGCGCATTCGCGGGTGCAGCCGGAGACGGCGAACTTGATCTTGTGCGGCGAGCGCAGGCCCTTGTAGCGGTCCTCCAGCAGCAGCGCCATGGCCACGCTGTCCTGCACGCCGTAGCGGCACCAGGTGCTGCCCACGCAGGACTTAACCGTACGCAGCGACTTGCCGTAGGCGTGGCCGGTCTCGAAGCCGGCGGCGATCAGTTCGGCCCAGATATCCGGCAGTTCGTGTAGCTGCGCGCCGAACAGGTCGATGCGCTGGCCGCCGGTGATCTTGGTGTAGAGGTCGTACTTCTTCGCCACCGCGCCGATGGCCAGCAGGCCGTCCGGGGTGATTTCGCCACCAGGAATACGCGGCACCACCGAGTAGGTACCGTTCTTCTGCATGTTGGCCATAAAGGTGTCGTTGGTGTCCTGCAGCGGCACCAGCGCCGGATCGGTGATCGAGCGGTTCCAGCAGGAGGCGAGAATCGAACCCACCGCTGGCTTGCAGATATCGCAGCCGACATGGCCGCGGCCGTGTTTGGCCAGCAGCGCCTCGAAACTCTCGATGCCTTCGACGCGGACGATGCCGTACAGCTCCTGGCGGGTGTAGGCGAAGTGTTCACAGAGGCTCTTGTCCACCACCACGCCGCGCGCAGTCAGCTCGTGCTCGAACACCTGCTTGAGCAGCGCCGAGCAGCCGCCGCAGCCGGTGGCCGCCTTGGTGCAGGCTTTGAGCCCGGCCAGATCACCGCAACCGCCATCGATGGCGGCGCAGATCGCGCCTTTGCTGACGTTGTGGCAGGAGCAGATGGTCGCGGTGTCCGGCAGCGCATCGGCACCCAGCGCCGGGGCGCCTTCGCCCTGCGGCAGGATCAGGCAGGACGGATCGGCCGGCAGCTTGATGCCGTTCTGCACATACTGCAGCAGCGTGTCGTAGTAGCTGTTGTCGCCGACCAGCACGGCACCGATGGCCTGCTTGCCGTCGGCGGATACCACCAGACGGCGGTAGCTGGCGTTGGCTTCATCGATAAAGCGGTAGCTGCGCGAGCCGGCGGTAGCGCCGTGGGCATCACCGATGGAGCCGACGTCGACGCCGAGCAGCTTGAGCTTGGTCGACATGTCCGCGCCCATAAACGGCTCGCTGTCTTCGCCGCACAGCTGGGTGGCGACGCTGCGGGCCATCTGGTAGCCCGGCGCAACCAGGCCGAAGATGCCGCCATTCCACGCCGCGCACTCGCCGATGGCGTAGATGGCAGGGTCGCTGGTGCGGCACTGGCTGTCGATGGCCACACCGCCGCGCGGGCCGAGTTCCAGGCCGCACTGCTTGGCGATGGCGTCCTGCGGGCGAATACCGGCGGAGAACACGATCAGGTCAGTCTCAAGCCACTCGTTTTTACCATCAGCGTCACCGGCGAAATTCATCCGGTAGCGGTACTCGCTGCCCGGGGTGATCGACTGGGTGCCGCGCGACAGGTGCACGCTAACGCCCAGGGCTTCGATCTGCGCCTTCAGCGCCAGGCCGCCGTGATCATCCAGCTGCACTGGCATCAGGCGCGGGGCGAATTCCACCACATGGGCTTCCAGGCCCAGGGATTTCAGCGCGTTGGCCGCTTCCAGGCCGAGCAGGCCGCCACCGACCACCACACCACGGCGCGCGCTCTTGGCGGCGGCCTGGATGGTGTCGAGATCGGCCAGGGTGCGGTAGACCAGGCGCGAATCGCCTTCGGCGCCTTCAATCGGCGGCACGAAGGGGTAGGAGCCGCTGGCCAGCACCAGCTGGTCATAGGGGAAGCTGCCTTCGGCGGTGATCACTTCGCGGCGTTCGCGGTCGATCTCCAGCACCGGCACGCCCAGGTGCAGGGTCACGCCCGGCGTCTGGTACAGCTCGGCACCGCTGAGGGCCAGAGATTCGGCATCGCGGCCGGTGAAATACTCGGAGAGGTGCACGCGGTCATAGGCGCGCAGCGGCTCTTCGCTGAAGACATGCACGCGGTACTGCGCCAGCGCGCCACGCTCGATCAGTTGCTCGACGCAGTGATGGCCGACCATGCCGTTGCCGATGATGATCAGCCGCTGCTGGTCTGTGGAGGTATCTGTGCTGTTCATGGCATTTCCCGGCCGAAGCTCATCAGGTTTTTCTGCGGCAATAAAAAAAGCGCCTGAAACCTTGCGGTTTCAGGCGCCTTTGCCTGTTCTGTGCGGTGCCAGCGAGTGGCACCTGATACCCATTGCCTATAGAGGCTGGCGATCGCCATTGATCGAATGGGCGGCCCGAATGTGGCGGGCTCGCTGGGGCTCATGCAGCGCCTGTGCCAGTTTCCCCGCAGCGGCCTGCGGCCCGCATTGCAGCGGGCTACAGGCACAGTTGAGGGCTGACCTGCCTGGCGCGATAAAGACCCAAAAAGAGGCGAGCAGAGCAGCCTGCGCCCCATTATGAGTCGCGCAAAACATGGCCAGCAGTCCCGCACACACCTCGCCAGGCCTTGCCGCGCGGGCATTCAAGCCACCCTGACGAACCCTGGCGCGTGCCTTGCTTTAGACCAACCCAGGTAATCAACGCTGATTGCCCATCCACGACAAAGACGCCGTGCCACTCCCGTTTCGACGGAGGGTTGCATGGCGTTTTGCGTTTCAGGTGCAGGAGAGGGGTGTGGCGAACAAAACCGTGCAAAGTGTCTGTCCCTATTGCGGCGTCGGCTGCGGCATCGTCATGCACGTGGAAAACGGCAAGATCGCCAAGGTCAGCGGTGACCAACAGCATCCGAGCAACTTCGGCCGCCTGTGCACCAAGGGCAGCACCTGCGCCCAGCCGCTGAACGAATCCGGCCGCATGCAGCACGCCTACCTGCGCAGCGAACGTAACCGTGACCCTGGGCAAATCGCCATGGATGCCGCCATCAGCGCCGCCGCCGCCCGCCTGCGCGCGGTCCTCGACGAACACGGCCCCGACGCCATCGCCCTGTATGTCTCCGGGCAGATGTCGCTGGAAGCGCAGTACCTGGCCAACAAGCTGGTCAAGGGTTACCTGGGCAGCAATCAGATCGAATCCAACTCGCGCCTGTGCATGGCCAGCGCCGGCAGCGGCTACAAGTTGTCGCTGGGTGCCGATGGCCCGCCCGGCTCGTACCAGGACTTCGACCGCGCGGATGTGCTGCTGGTGATCGGCGCGAATATGGCCGACTGTCATCCGATCCTGTTTCTGCGCCTGATGGCACGAGTCAAGGCCGGCGCCAAGCTGATCGTCGTCGACCCCCGGCGCAATGCCACAGCGGACAAGGCCGACCTGTTTCTGCAGATCAAACCGGGCAGCGACCTGCTGCTACTCAACGGATTGCTGCACCTGCTGCACAAGAACGGCCACACCGATCCAGCCTTTATTGCCGAGTTCACCGAAGGCTGGGAGGTCATGCCGGACTTCCTCGAAAGCTACACCCCCGAATACGTCGCCGCCCACACCGGGCTCAGCGAAGCGGCCATTCGCCAGGCCGCACGCTGGATCGGCGAAGCCGGCGAGTGGATGAGCTGCTGGACCATGGGCCTCAACCAGAGCACCCACGGCACCTGGAACACCAACGCCCTGTGCAACCTGCACCTGGCCACCGGCAAGATCTGCCGCCCCGGCAGCGGGCCGTTCTCCCTCACAGGCCAACCCAACGCCATGGGCGGCCGCGAGATGGGCTATATGGGCCCCGGCCTGCCGGGCCAGCGCAGTGTGCTGGTGGACGACGACCGCGCCTTTGTCGAGCAAGCCTGGGGCGTACCGGCTGGCACCCTGCATACACGCCTGGGCGGCGGCAGCGTGACGCTGTTCGAGGATCTGGCGGCCGGCAAGGTCAAGGCCTGCTGGATCATCTGCACCAATCCGGTGGCGAGCATGGCCAACCGCAGCAAGGTGATCGAAGGGCTGAAGGCCGCCGAACTGGTGATCGCCCAGGACGCCTTTCTCGACACCGAAACCAATCGCTACGCCGACATCCTCCTGCCCGGCGCACTGTGGGCCGAAGCCGAAGGCGTGATGATCAACTCCGAACGCAACCTGACGCTGATGCCGCAAGCCGTCGAGCCGCCCGGCGAGGCCATGGCCGACTGGCAGATCATCGCCGAGGTGGCATGCGCCATGGGCTTTGCCGACGGCTTCAGCTACAGCTCGGCCGAGCAGGTGTTCGAGGAAATCAAACGCTTCCACAATCCCAAAACCGGTTATGACCTGCGCGGCGCCAGCTACCCGCGCCTGCGCCAAACGCCGCTGCAATGGCCCTGCGCCAGCGAGGCGGGCGACGGGCGTATGCCGCTGCGCTACATCAACGACGGAATCAGCCAGCATCTGCACATTCGCGCAGACGGCAGCACGCCGCGCCTGGCGTTTGCCACGCCCAGCGGCAAGGCGCAGTTTTTCCCGCGCCCGCATCTGGACCCGGCGGAAATGCCCGATGACGACTTCCCTTTCGTACTCAACACCGGGCGCCTGCAGCACCAGTGGCACACCCTGACCAAGACCGGCAAGGTCGCCACACTGAACAAGCTCAACCCCGGCCCTTTTATCGAAGTGCACCCGCAGGACGCGGCCGCCCTCGGCGTGCGCGACCGCGACCAGCTGGAGGTCCGCTCGCGGCGTGGCCATGCCGTGCTGCCGGTGCAGATCAGCGACCGCGTGCTGCCCGGCGGCTGCTTTGCGCCGTTCCACTGGAACGATGTGTACGGCGACAACCTGGCGATCAACGCGGTGACCAGCGACGCCATCGACCCCATTTCGCAGCAGCCGGAATTCAAGTTCTGCGCAGTCAGCCTGCGGCGTATCGAGCTGATCGCCCATCAACACCTCGATACGCCCGCTGCCGAGGCAGTAGACAGCACTCGCCTATCTCACCAGCCCGAGGAACTCGCGATGTCGAGCATCGAAACCTTTGCGGCCCTGGTCGGCGTAGATTGCAGCGCACCGCCGCCCCTCAGCGAAAGCGAGCGCAGCTATATGGCTGGCTATATCAGCGGCTTGCGCAGCAACCCCGGCGGCGGTGTACCCAGCCTGCCAAGCCAGGCGCCCCTGGCCGAGCCGACCCGCCTGTGGCTCGACGGCATGCTCGCCGGAATATTCAGCCGCGTCGCACCCTCGGCGCTGGCAGCGAGCCCTGCAGTAACCCTGCTGTGGGCCTCGCAGACCGGCAATGCCGAGGCACTGGCCGAACGCCTGGCCGCGCACCTGAACGAAGCCGGGGTTGCCGTGGCGCTCAGCTGCATGGCCGATTACCCGCCGCAGCAACTGACCAGCGCCGGCTCGGTACTACTGCTCAGCAGCACCTTCGGCGACGGCGATGCACCGGACAACGGCCAAGCCTTCTGGAATGCCCTGCAGACCAGCGACCTGCGCCTGGAAAATCTGCGTTATGCGGTGCTGGCCCTTGGCGACCCCAACTACGAGCAGTTTTGCCAGCACGGCAAAAACCTCGACCGCCGCCTGGCAGAACTCGGCGCCACACCGCTAAGGCCCTGCCTGGATTGCGACAGCGACTTCGACGACGCAGCGGCGGCCTGGCTAAGCGAGCTGCTGCCGTTGCTGCGCCCGACCGCAGCAGCAGCTCCTGCACACAACACAGCCGCAACTGAGCCCGTCAGCACACAGTTAGTCAGCAAGAACCAGCCACTACCCGCGCGTCTGGCGCTTAACCTGCGCCTGAACGCTGCAGGCGCGAGCAAGGACACCCGCCAGTTCGCCTTCGCCCTGGGCGATTCCGGCCTGACCTACGAAGCCGGCGATGCCCTCGGCGTATGGCCGCGCAACTGCCCGGAGCTGGTCGAGGAAGTGCTCGAACTGGCGCACCTGGACGGCGAGCAACTGGTCAACGTGGCCAAGGTCGGCGAGCTGCCGCTGCGCGAGGCGCTGACCAGCCATTTCGAAATCGCCCGGCCGAGCAACGAGGCCCTCGCCCTGGTCGCCGAACGCAGCGCCAGCAACGAGCTGCGCAGCCTGCTTGGCGAGCGCAAGGCAGAATTGAAGGACTGGCTATGGGGCCGCCAACTGGCCGACGTGCTGCAGGCCTATCCGGCCGAACACACTGCAGGCGAGCTGCTAGGCAGCCTTAAACGTCTGCAACCGCGCCTGTATTCCATCTCCTCAAGCCCCAAGGCGCATGCCGGCGAAGTGCACCTGACCGTGTCCGCGGTGCGCTACGGCAAGCGCAAGGGCGTGGCCTCGACCTTTCTCGCCGACCGTGTGGGTAACGGCGAGGTGCCGCTGTTTGTGCAGAGCAACAAATACTTCCGCGTGCCGCAAGATGGCGACGTGCCGATGATCATGATCGGCCCCGGCACCGGCGTGGCGCCGTTTCGCGGCTTCCTCCACGAACGCCGCGCACGCGGCGATGCCGGCAAGAACTGGCTGTTCTTCGGCGAGCAGCATGCGGCCAGCGACTTCTACTACCGCGACGAGCTGACCGCGATGCAGCACGACAGCCTGTTGACCCACCTCAGCCTGGCCTTCTCCCGCGATCAGGCGCAGAAGATTTATGTGCAGGACCGTATTCGTGAACAGGGCGCCGAACTTTGGCGCTGGCTGGAGGAGGGTGCGCAGCTGTATGTCTGCGGCGACGCCAACCGCATGGCCAAGGATGTCGAACAGGCACTACGGGATGTGGCGCGCGAGCACGGTGGTTTGAGCGAGGAAAAAGCCGCCGAGCATATTCGCCGTTTGGCCGAACAGAAGCGTTATCTGCGTGATGTGTATTGAGTAGGGTGGATCACGCTTCATCGATCCACCATTGCGGTGGACGTGAAAAACAACGTCCACCCTACGGACTGAACCAGGCTCTGCGCCTGGTTCGTAGCCTGGATAAGCCGAAGGCGCAATCCGGGTATCACGGCATCACCGAGCCACCTTTCCCGGATTACGCTGCGCTAATCCAGGCTACAGCCGAGCGTTAGCTCCGCCGCCACACACTGGCCAGCCAGGGCTGTTGGTCACGCGGCAGGCCCGCCGGACGGTAGTAATGCTGCAGCTCGCTAAAGCCGGCGGAGGTGAGCAGCACGCGCCAGTTGGCCAGGTCGTGATAGGCGCCGTAGCGCTCGCCATTCCAGCCTTCCTGGTTCTCACCACGGGGGTTGGAACTGAACAGCACGCCGCCCGGCTTAAGGGCGGCATGCAGCTGCTTCAACACCCGTGGCAGTTCCTGACGGGGAATATGGAACAGCGAGGCATTGGCGAACACGCCGTCGAAGCGCTCAGGCGGCAGATCAAGGGCAAGAAAGTCCTGCTGCCAAGCTTCGCAGCCACTGTCGGCGCGGGCCATTTCGACAAAGCGCGAGCAGCCGTCCAAACCGACGGCGGTGTGGCCCATGGCGCTAAAGGTGCGCAGATCGCGCCCCGGGCCGCAGCCGAAATCGAGAATTTGGTAGGGCGCAGTGGCCTGGATATGTGCGAGCAGGGCAGCGATATTCTGGCTGACATCGTGATCGCGGGTGCCCTCGCGAAAGTCTTCGGCGCAGTCCTGATAATGGCGCAGGGTCAGCGCGCTGATCTGCGCCAGTTCAGTCGGGCTCAGCGGCATACGCGCTTAACCCTCGGCCAGCAGGCGGCGCAGTTCGGCCAACACCGGGGCGCTGGCAGGGCGTACGTCACGCCACAGGGCAAAGGCTTCGGCGGCCTGTTCGACCAGCATGCCCAAGCCATCCAGAGTGCGCGCTGCGCCGTGCTCGGCAGCCCAGCGGTTAAAGGCAGTCAATTCCTTGCCGTACATCATGTCGTAGCACAGGGTATGCCCCGGCTGGATCAGGCTCGGTGCAATCGGCGGCAACTCGCCGGCCAGGCTGGCCGAGGTGCCATTGATGATCAGGTCCACCGGCGCATCAATCCAGTCATAACCGCTGGCCACCACCGGGCCCAGGTCGGCAAATTCACGGGCCAGTTGCTCGGCCTTTTCCACCGTACGGTTGGCAATCACCAGCGCCGCCGGCTGCTCGGCCAACAATGGCTCCAGCACGCCGCGCACGGCACCGCCGGCACCGAGCAGGAGAATGCGTTTGCCCTTGAGGTTTACCCCGGCATTCACCGTCAGATCACGCACCAGGCCGGCGCCGTCGGTGTTATCGCCAAGCAGGCTGCCGTCGGCAAGCTTCTTCAGGGTATTTACCGCACCAGCGCGTTGAGCATGGGCGCTGAGCTGATCGGCGAGAGCAAACGCCTGTTCCTTGAACGGCACCGTGACATTGGCACCCAAACCCTCGGCAAAGAACGCGCGGGCAAATCCGGGGAAGTCGTCCAGCGGCGCGAGCAGGGCTTCATAACTCAGCTGCTCGCCGGTCTGCTGGGCAAACAGACGGTGGATCAGCGGCGACTTGCTGTGGCCGATGGGGTTGCCGAATACGCCGTAGCGGTCCATCAGCGGCCCGCCTCATTCAGCCAGTCACGATCTGTCAGGAAATACTCTGTCAGACGCGCTTCTTCGCTGCCCGGCTCCGGCTTCCAGTCGTAGCCCCAGCGCACATGCGGCGGCAGCGACATCAGGATCGATTCGGTACGTCCGCCGGACTGCAGGCCGAACAGCGTGCCACGGTCAAACACCAGGTTGAACTCGACATAGCGACCACGGCGGAAGGCCTGGAACTCACGCTCGCGCTCGCCATAGGGGGTCAGCTTGCGGCGCTGCACGATAGGTAGATAGGCCGCGATATAGGCATCGCCGATGGCGCGCATAAAGGCGAAGCTGGTGTCGAAATCCCACTGGTTCAGGTCATCGAAGAAAAGCCCGCCAATGCCGCGCGGCTCGCCACGATGCTTGAGGTGGAAGTAGCGATCACACCAGGCCTTGAACTTCGGATAGACCTCGGCACCGAAGGGCGCACAGGCGTCATGGGCGACCTGGTGCCAGTGCCGGCAGTCTTCTTCATTGCCGTAGTAAGGCGTCAGGTCGAAGCCGCCGCCGAACCACCAGACCGGCTCTTCACCTGCTTTCTCGGCGCTGAAGAAACGCACGTTGGCGTGGGAGGTTGGCACGTAGGGGTTTTCCGGGTGGATCACCAGAGACACGCCAAGGGCCTCGAAACCGCGTCCGGCCAGTTCCGGCCGATGCGCACTGGCCGAGGGCGGCAGGCTGTCGCCGAACACGTGGGAGAAGTTCACCCCGCCCTTTTCGATCAGCGCACCGTTCTCCATCACCCGCGTGCGCCCGCCACCACCGGCTGGCCGCTGCCAGGCATCCTCGAAGAATTCAGCACCACCATCTTCGGCTTGCAGGGCAGTGCAGATACGGTCTTGCAGATCCAGCAGGTAGGCTTTGACAGCCTCAGTACGGTCACTCACGGCGGCACCTTGAAAACGGGTAAGGCCAGGCGGCACGTGGCCGCGGGGGAAAATGGGCAGCCAGCATAACACCAGCCACCCCACGGCCGCAGTTGACGGCGGTCAATGCAGACGATTGGATAACGGCACGTTTCTGCCCGTGCGGGCATCATCCAGGCATTCAATCGCGGAAGACTCTGAAAATGGCCATGCGTATCCAGTTCAACCGTCACGGCGGCCCGGACGTTCTCGACTACACCGACTACACACCCGCAGCCCCAGGTCCGAATGAGGTACGGGTGCAGAACCAGGCGATCGGCCTGAATTTTATCGACACCTATTTCCGCAGCGGCCTGTATGCGCCGCCAGCGCTGCCGTCCAGCTTGGGCACCGAGGGTGCGGGCATCGTCGAGGCGGTGGGTGCTTCGGTCAGCGGTTTTCAGGTGGGCGACCGCGTGGCCTATGCCACCGGAGCGCTGGGCGCGTATAGCGAGCTGCATGTGCTGCCGGCCGAGAAGCTGGTGAAACTGCCGGATGCAATCAGCTTCGAGCAGGCCGCTGCGGTGATGCTCAAGGGCCTGACGGTGCAGTATCTGCTGCGCCAGACCTATCCGCTGCAGGGCGGCGAAACCATTCTGTTTCATGCCGCCGCCGGCGGGGTTGGTTCCTTCGCTTGCCAGTGGGCCAGGGCGCTTGGGGTCAAGCTGATCGGCACCGTCAGCTCGGCCGAAAAAGCCGCACGCGCCAAAGAGCAGGGCGCCTGGGCGACCATCGACTACAGCCATGAAAACGTTGCCCAGCGCGTGCTCGAACTGACTGACGGCAAGAAGTGCCCGGTGGTCTACGACGGCGTCGGCAAGGACACCTGGGAAACCTCGCTAGATTGCGTGGCGCCGCGCGGCCTGCTGGTCAGCTTCGGCAATGCGTCTGGCGCAGTCAGCGGGGTCAACCTAGGCATCCTCGCGCAAAAAGGCTCACTGTTCGTCACCCGCCCAACCCTGGCCGGTTACGCCGATACGCCTTCCCGGCTGCAGGCGATGGCTGACGAACTGTTCACCATGATCGCCAGCGGCCAGCTGCAGGTGGAGATCAGCAACCGCTATGCACTCAAGGATGCGGCGCTGGCACAAACCGCCCTGAGCGCGCGGCAGACCACCGGCTCAAGCATCCTGCTGCCCTAGCCGGGTTAGGCTGTGATCAGGACGCCCTGACCACGTCACCGCTGATCAGATCACGGATCAGGCTGGGGTTCTTGCGGCCGCCCAAAGCCCCGCCAAGCACAGCATCCAGCTGACCGGGAAAGTACTGCTCGACACGCAGGCGTGAACGCGCGGACGGACGGCCTGCCGGATTGGCCGAAGTTGACACCAACGGGCCGGTCAGCCGGCACAGCGCCCGCACCTGCGGATGATCGCTGACGCGCAGGGCAACGCTGTCGTGCTGGCCGCTGATCCATTCGGGCAAGCGGTTCTGATGCGGCACCAGCCAGGTATTCGGGCCCGGCCAGCTACCGGCCAAGCGCGCTAGCCAGATTTCCGGCAGGTCTTCGAGAAGAAAGTCGAACTGTTCGATATCGGCGGCCACCAGAATCAGCCCCTTGTGCACGGGGCGATCCTTCAGCGCCAGCAAACGCTCCACCGCTTCGTCATGCCAGGGATCACAGCCCAGCCCCCATACCGCTTCGGTCGGATAGGCAATCACCCCACCATTGCGCACCACCCGTGCAGCCTGCTGTATCTGCCAGTTGCTGACCATTCACTGCTCTCCGCTAAACACTTGACGGGCAGTGTATCCAAGCCAAGACCCTGTTCAAGGTGCGCGGCCCACCCAGCGGCCATTTTCGCAGGCCACTCGACCGTCCAGTTCCAGCTCAGTCAGCGCCGCCAACACCTCGGCCAACGGCAAACCACTGGCGGCCACCAGCGCCTCGCTGCTATGCGGCGCGGCATGCAACAGGGCCAGTAATGGATGGCTGAGCGGCTCTGGCTTACGCGAGCCACTTGCGGGTGGCTGCGCCTGCCAGCCGCGTAGGGCCTGGAGAATATCCTCAATGCTTTCCACCAGCGTCGCGCCTTCGCGGATCAACTGATGGCAACCACGGGCGCCGGGATGATGAATCGAACCGGGAATCGCATAGACCTCACGGCCCTGCTCGGCGGCCAGCCGCGCGGTGATCAGCGAACCGCTGGACGGACTGGCTTCCACCACCAGCACGCCAACTGATAGACCGCTGATGATGCGATTACGCCGGGGGAAATTGCTCGCCTGGGGCGGACAATCCAGCGGCAACTCGGAGACCAGCGCACCACCACAAGCGACGATATCTGCGGCGAGTTTCTTGTGCCGCGCCGGATACAGGCACTGCAAGCCGGTACCAAGCACCGCCACCGTCTTGCCGCCGGCATCCAGTGCGCCCTGATGGGCCGCCCCATCGATGCCCAGGGCCAAACCGCTGGTAATCACAAAACCGCCACCGGCCAGGCTGCGGGCAAAACTCTGCGCAGTGTCCAGCCCTGGCCGCGATGCACGCCGACTGCCGACCATGGCCAGTTGCGGCTGCTCCAGTAGCGTCGGATCACCTTCAATAAATAGCAGCGGCGGTGCATCCACCAGCTCGGCCAGTAAGCCCGGGTAGATCGCCTCATCCCACATCAGCAGGTTGTGCGTATCGGCGTCCAGCCAAGCCAGGCTTTGCGCGGCGCGCTCACGCACCTCAGCACTGCGTCGCGCGTCACTGCAGGCTTGCGGCAATCCCAGAGAGCGCCAGGCACTGGCCGGCGCGCTAAGCGCAGCAGAAGCATTGTCGAAGGCACTGAGAAGTTTGCGAAAACGCCGAGGGCCCAACTCCGGCAAGCAATGCAGGCGCAGACGGGCTTCCAGTTCAGCTGGAGAAATAGCAGGGGAAATGACAAAAGGTTGCGACATGCGGATCATCCTTGATCGGTCGCGCCACACAGGCGGCAGGGTGGCGGTCAGAGATGGCACGCCATAAAAAAGCCCCGCATTCGCGGGGCTTTTCGGTGTTACGGGTTACGCACTTTATCCATGATCGCCAGCGAGCGAGAAGCTCCCAGCACCAGGCCATAGCTGAGCTTGTCGTAGGTGCGGAACACCATCAGCAGGCCCGAACGCTCGTCCGGAATCTTCACCGATTCGCCGGTTACGCGGTCACGTACGGTTTCACCGGTCTTGTAGATCGCCAGCACGTTGCCTTCGCTCAGGCCGTCACGGGCGCCCTTGTTGATGGTTACCACATCGAACTGACCAATCTGGGTCACGCCGCGCGGCACATCGAGGATCACACCGCGGATCTCACCGGCCGGCTCACTCGGCATAAAGGTCGAATTGATCGCACGTTCTTCAGTGGCAAACAGACGGTCGCCAAGGCGTACTTCCTGAGTTGAGCGGGTCAGGGCCATGGTGCCAACATCACCTTCCTCGGCCACGATCTCACCCGAGCCGATGTCGTCGGCGTTGATCCCAAGGAATTCCTTGGTCTCCGGGTCGGTATAGGTTTTGCCCTGACGGAAGATGCCATAAGCCGGCGCCGACTCATCAAAGCTGCCACGGGCATACACACGATCACCGGCGCCGCTGACGACGCGCTCGGCGTTGCCGGCCACGATATAGGGCGCGCCCTGGAACTGCTCAGGGGTATCGACGATGCGGTTGCTCAGCAGGAAGCTGTTGATCGCCTCCAGCGGAATTGCCGGAATGGCTTCGGCCATCGGCGTGCTGCGTACCTGTGGCGATAGCTTGATGGTGCCGCGCGACTCACCACGATTGAGCATCAGGCGTGGCTGACCATCGATATACACCAGGCTAAGTTGGTCGCCCGGATAGATCAAATGGGGGTTGGCCACCTGTGGGTTGGCGTGCCAGATTTCTGGCCACTTCCACGGCTGGCTAAGAAATTTACCGGAGATATCCCAGAGGGTATCGCCCTTGACCACGGTATAACGGTCTGGGTGACCGTCCTTGAGTTGCACTTCGGCCTGGGCCAAGCCACTTGCCGCAAGCAGCAGCAGGGCGAGTAGTGATTTCCTCATGCGGTGAATCCCTTTATTATGTGCCTTCACGTGGAGCGCCCTAGCGCCGCGACAAAACCCAGTCGTGCTGCGGCGTGAAGCCGTTTTTCAATGCTGCTCATCATCTTAGCAGCGGATTTTGACTTTATTCCACAAGTGCATCACAAACGCATATGGCGATCCTGAATATCCTCGAATTTCCCGATCCGCGCCTGCGCACCATCGCCAAGCCGGTGGACGTAGTCGATGACGCCTTGCGTCAGCTGATCGATGACATGTTTGAAACCATGTACGACGCACCGGGCATCGGCCTGGCGGCGACGCAGGTCAACGTGCACAAGCGTCTGGTGGTGATGGACCTGTCCGAAGACAAGTCCGAGCCCCGGGTGTTTATCAACCCCGAGTTCGAGCCGCTGACCGAGGAAATGGATCAGTACCAGGAAGGCTGCCTGTCGGTGCCGGGCTTCTACGAAAACGTAGACCGCCCGCAGAAGGTCAAGATCAAGGCGCTGGACCGCGATGGTCAGCCCTATGAGTTGATCGCCGAAGGCCTCTTGGCCGTGTGCATCCAGCACGAATGCGACCACCTCAACGGCAAGCTGTTTGTCGATTACCTGTCTAATCTCAAACGCGACCGCATCAAGAAGAAGCTGGAAAAGCAACATCGCCAGCAGGCTTGAGCCACACCTTTCAAAGGCTTGCTGCGGCAAGCCTTTTTCTTTAGCGAGCCCCCATGACTGAAGCACTGCGTATTGTCTTTGCCGGCACTCCGGAATTTGCCGCCGAACACCTCAAGGCCTTGCTCGACACGCCACACCAGATCATCGCCGTGTACAGCCAACCGGATCGCCCGGCTGGACGCGGGCAGAAACTCACGCCCAGCCCGGTCAAGCAGCTCGCCCTGCAGCACGATATTCCGGTGTACCAGCCGCAGACCCTGCGCGACCCCGCTGCCCAGGCCGAACTGGCGGCGCTCAAACCCGACCTGATGGTGGTGGTGGCTTACGGCCTGATTCTGCCGCAGGTGGTGCTGGATACCCCGCGCTTGGGCTGCATCAACAGTCACGCCTCCTTGCTGCCACGCTGGCGCGGTGCCGCGCCGATCCAGCGTGCGGTCGAGGCCGGTGATGCTGAATCCGGCGTTACCGTGATGCAAATGGAAGCCGGCCTGGATACCGGGCCGATGCTGCTGAAAGTCAGCACGCCGATTTCTGCCGAAGACACCGGTGGCAGCCTGCACGACCGCCTCGCCAGCCTCGGCCCACAGGCGGTGATTCAGGCCATCAGCGGTCTGGCCGCCGGCAATCTGGTTGGCGAAGTGCAGGACGACAGCCTGGCCACCTACGCGCACAAACTGAACAAGGATGAAGCGCGCCTGGACTGGAGCCGCCCGGCCACTGAGCTGGAGCGCCTGGTACGCGCCTTTCATCCCTGGCCGATCTGCCATAGCACGCTAAATGGCGAAGCCATCAAGGTGCACGCCGCCGCACTGGGCGAAGGGCAGGGCCAATCCGGCAGCATCCTCGCCGCCGATAAATCAGGCCTGACCGTGGCCTGTGGCGCAGGTGCATTGCGCCTGACCCGCCTGCAGCTGCCCGGCGGCAAAGCACTGAACTTCAGTGATCTGTACAACAGCCGCCGCGAGCAGTTCACTCCAGGCCTGGTGCTCGGCCAATGAACCCACGTCTCGCCGCCGCCCGCGCCCTGGCCAGTGTGCTGGCTGGCAAGGCTTCGCTCGGCAGCAGCCTGCCGCCGTTGCTGGACAAGGTCGAGCAACGTGACCGTGGCCTGGCCCAGGACCTGGCCTTCGGCACCGCACGTTGGCAACCGCGCCTGGCGCTGATCGCCGAGAAGCTGCTGCAAAAATCCTTCAAAGCCGCCGACCGTGATGTCGAGGCGCTGCTGCTGATTGGCCTGTATCAGCTGTTCTATACGCGCATCCCGGCCCACGCCGCAATTGGCGAAACCGTGGCCTGCGTCGACAAGCTGAAAAAGCCCTCACTCAAGGGCCTGCTAAATGCCGTGCTGCGTAATGCCCAGCGCGACGGCGAAAGCATTATCGCCAGCCTGGAACGCGACCCTGTGCTGCACACCGCCCACCCGCGCTGGCTGCAGAAAGCCCTGAAAGCTCAGTGGCCGGAACAGTGGGAAGCCATCTGCGCGGCCAACAACGCCCATCCGCCGCTGATTCTGCGGGTCAACCGCCGCCTCGGCAGCCGTGATAACTACCTGGCCGAACTGCGCCGCATCGGCTTCGAGGCCGAACCCTGTGTATTCAGCCGCGATGGCATCCGTCTGCTGCAAGCCTGTGATGTCACCACCCTGCCTGGCTTCGGCGAAGGGCGCGTCAGCGTGCAGGACGAAGCGGCGCAACTGGCCGCTGAACTGCTCGATCTGGCCCCCGGCCAGCGCGTGCTGGATGCCTGCGCCGCACCGGGCGGCAAAACCTGTCACCTGCTGGAAGCCGAGCCCGAACTGGCTGGCGTAGTGGCGGTGGATCTGGAAGAAAAGCGTCTGGTGCGAGTGCGCGAAAACCTCAAGCGTCTGGGTCTGCACGCTGAGCTGTTTGCCGCCGATGGCCGCGACCTGGCGGCCTGGTGGGACGGCAAGCCGTTCCAGCGTATCCTGCTCGACGCCCCCTGCTCGGCCACCGGGGTGATTCGTCGTCACCCGGATATCAAACTGACGCGCCAAGCCGATGACATCCCCGCCCTGGCCAAACTGCAGGGCGAACTGCTGGATAGCCTGTGGCAGACCCTGGAGGTCGGCGGCATCCTGCTCTACGCCACCTGCTCGGTGATGCCGGCGGAGAACAGCGAGAATATTGCTGCCTTCCTCGCCCGCACGCCGGGTGCCCGCGAGTTGGATATTGCCGGTGCCTTCGGCCATAAAACCGCCCACGGTCGCCAGCTATTCCCGCAAGTCGACGGTCACGACGGCTTCTACTATGCCAAGCTGATGAAAATCGCTGCCGCCCCGCGCGGCTGAGGAACAGACTGCATGAAGATCATCATTCTCGGTGCAGGCCAGGTTGGCGGCACCCTGGCGGAACACCTGGCCAGCGAAGCCAACGACATCACCGTGGTCGACACCGACGGCGACCGCCTGCGTGATCTCGGCGACCGCCTGGATATCCGCACAGTTCAGGGCCGTGGTTCGTTCCCCACGGTGCTGCGCCAGGCCGGCGCGGACGATGCCGATATGCTGGTGGCAGTGACCAACAGCGATGAAATCAACATGATCGCCTGCCAGGTGGCCTACAGCCTGTTCCACACCCCGACCAAGATTGCCCGGGTGCGCGAAGCGGCCTACCTGACCCGCAGCGGCCTGTTCAGCAACGAATCGATCCCGGTCGACGTACTGATCAGTCCCGAGCAGGTGGTAACCAACTACATCAAGCGCCTGATCGAATACCCCGGCGCCCTGCAGGTGATCGACTTCGCCGAAGGCAAAGCCCAGCTGGTGGCGGTCAAGGCCTACTACGGCGGCCCACTGGTCGGCCAACAGCTGCGTCAGCTGCGAGAACATATGCCCAATGTTGACACCCGCGTGGCCGCGATCTTCCGCCGCAACCGGGCGATCATGCCGCAGGGCGACACGGTGATCGAAGCCGATGACGAGGTGTTCTTTATCGCCGCCAAGGCGCATATCCGTGCGGTGATGAGCGAAATGCGCCGCATGGAAGACAGCTACAAAAAAGTGGTAATCGCTGGCGGCGGGCACATCGGCGAGCGTCTGGCCGAGGCCATCGAGAGCCGCTACCAGGTGAAGATCATCGAGATGAACCCGGCGCGCTGCCGTTATCTCTCGGAAACCCTCGACAGCACCATCGTGCTGCAGGGCAGCGCCTCAGACCGCGACCTGCTGGTGGAAGAAAACATCAGCGACGCCGACATCTTCCTCGCGCTGACCAACGACGACGAAGCCAACATCATGTCGTCCTTGCTGGCCAAGCGCCTCGGCGCGCGCAAGGTGATGACCATCATCAACAACCCGGCCTACGTTGACCTGGTGCAGGGCGGCGAGATCGACATCGCCATCAGCCCGCAGCTGGCCACCATCGGCACCCTGCTGACCCACGTGCGCCGTGGCGATATCGAAAGCGTGCACTCCCTGCGCCGCGGTGCCGCCGAAGCCATCGAGGCGATTGCCCATGGTGACGCCAAATCGAGCAAGGTGGTCGGCCGCGCCATCGCCGATATCGCGTTGCCGCCGGGCACCACCATCGGCGCGATCATCCGCAACGAAGAGGTGTTGATCGCCCATGACAACACGGTGATCGAGACGGGCGACCATGTGATCCTGTTCCTGGTCGATAAAAAATACATCCGCGATGCCGAGCGCTTGTTCCAGGTCGGCCTGACCTTCTTTTAGGAATCGACCATGAGCACCGAAGCCCTGGAGAAAATGCTGACCAAAGGCATGGACAACGCCCTGCTGCGTTTCGGCCTGGGCAAGGGCTATCTGGATGCGGCGGAGTTCGCTCGGGCGGCAGAGCATTTGCAGCGCTGCGTTGAGTTCGATGCGCAGTACTCAGCGGCCTGGAAGCTGCTCGGCCAGGCGCTAAACAAGCAAGGGCTCAGTGCAGAGGCGCGGGCAGCCTGGACGCAAGGCTTGCGGGTAGCAGAAGAGAAGGGTGACAAGCAGGCGGGCAAGGAAATCAGCGTGTTTCTAAAGCGCCTGGATAAGCCGGCTCGGTAACTCAGGAAATAGCCTGGGCTACTCCTCGGTTTGCACAAAGCGCAGGCCAACGCCCAGGGCTTCGACGCGCACCACTTCGAGCGTGAGAATCGGCGCCTCCATCGGCAGACCCTGCACCTGGCCCTGCACCTGCTCTCCCATGCTGAGCATATTCTGCGCCTGGTCCATCAGCACATAGACGCCGCATTCGGAAATATCCCGAGTGGTGACCAGCAGCTCGCCGTGCACCGGGTGGTCGATACGCAGGCGTACCTTGAGGGGTGTGCGGACATTCTTTCGACTATTGCTCATGCGCCGTCCGTCAGAGTGAGTTCCCCCAGCCTAGTCGAGAGCAGGCTCCACCTGCAACTCAGACCTATTCAATACCACTTGGCCTCACCGGCAGGGCGCTTCTTGAAGCGCTTCATGCTCCACATGTATTGGCTCGGGTACGTACGCACATAACCCTCAATAACCCTGCTCATCGCCGCCACGGCGGTGGCCGTATCGGTGCTGTACATGTCTTCCGGTGCCGCTTCCAAGATGACCTTGAAGCCCGAGCCGTCCGGCAGACGCAGCGCGTGCAGAAACACTCCGCAGGCCTTGCCGCCACTGAGCATACCGGCCACAAACTTGCTGGTCAGCGCCTCGGTGCCGAGAAAGGGTACGAAGACTCCGGAAGACAGGCTCGGCTCGGGATCAGCCGGAATGCCCACCGCACCACCTTTGCGCACCTCCTTGATGACGCTGAGGATGCCTTCCTTGGTTGACGGCGCAACACGGTTGCCTAGCTGTACGCGCTGCTGGCGCAGCAGATCGTCGACGGCTTTCAGCTTCGGCGGGCGATAGAAAATGATCGGTTTGCACTGCGCGCAGTAGAAGTGGTTAAGCACTTCCCAGTTGCCCAGGTGGCTGGTGATGCCGACCACGCCTTTGCCGCTGGCCAAGGCGTCCCTGAGCACATCCAGACCTTCGACTTCACGCACCAGGCCGATGGATTTCTGCGCCGGCCAGATCCAGGCACAGGCGCTTTCGGTCAGGGTTCTGCCGATATCCATCAGCGATTGGCCCAGCAGACGCTGGTGCGCGGCCTCATCCAGTTCGGGAAAGCATTTACGCAGGTTGATGCTGGCCACTTCGCGTGAGCCATTCGGCAGCTTCCACATCAGCCAGCCAATCGCCGCGCCCACGCCCTGTACGGCGCGCCACGGCAGCAAGGCAAACAAACGCAGAAAGCCCACCACTAGGGCACCTTTGAGCTTTTCCACAGGCAACTCCAGCCGATCAAAAGGCGCTTATTGTAACCACCCGGGCTAGCGAGTGGTCAGTTGCGCGTAGCGGTCACAATCAACGGTGTGATCCATGACCATGCCGGTGGCCTGCATATAGGCGTAGCAGATGGTCGGGCCGACAAAGGTAAAGCCGGCCTTTTTCAGTGCCTTGCTCATCGCCTCGGCCTCGGCGGTTACCGCCGGCACCTGGCCGCGTTCGCTGAAGTGGTTGATCTTCGGCGCGCCGCCAACAAAGGACCAGAGCAGCGTCACCGGGTCTTCCAGCTTGAGCCAGGCCTGGGCGTTCTTGCGCACGGCCTTGAGCTTGAGGCGGTTGCGGATGATGCCAGGGTCCTGCATCAGGGTTTCTTCGATGTACTCGTCGGTAAGTTCCGCCAGGCGCTGCACATCGAAGCCGAACAGCACCTCGCGGTAACGCTCGCGCTTCTTCAGCACGGTGATCCACGACAGGCCGGCCTGAAAGGCTTCGAGCAGCAGCAACTCGAACAGCACCTGGGGGTCGCGTTGCGGCACGCCCCATTCCTGGTCGTGGTAGGTGATATACAGCGGGTCGTCGGAGCACCAAGAGCAGCGTGGCATGCGGGTTTTCCTAGGGTCTGTTGCCGTTTCGTTCGCGGCCGCGCCGGAGCCTGTTTTAGCGCGAGGCAAGGCACGAGACACGAAGTTTGGTTGTTCCAAATGAGTGTCGAGAAACGCAGTATCGCGCTAAAACAGGCCCGGCCCTGCGGGTTGCGCGCAAAATCTCGCCATGCGGTGTTGGAGGACTTGGCAAGGGAACAACCATTACCTGCGTCCTCCGCCTAGCCTGGCGAGATTTTTCGCAGCAACGCGGCTCGCGACGAAACGGCAACAGACCCTCAGCTTCGGTATAATCGCGGACTTTCTGAAGCCGCCAAAGTACGGGTGAAATTTGTGAGCCAGACTACGCCTGCCGTGCGCACCTTCCAAGACTTGATCCTCGCCCTGCAACAGTACTGGGCCGAGCAGGGCTGTGTGGTGTTGCAGCCCTACGATATGGAAGTTGGCGCGGGCACCTTCCACACCGCCACGTTTCTCCGTGCCATTGGCCCAGAGACCTGGAACGCCGCCTACGTGCAGCCTTCCCGTCGTCCGGCTGACGGCCGCTACGGCGAAAACCCCAACCGCCTGCAGCACTACTACCAATTTCAGGTGGTATTGAAGCCGAACCCGGAAAACTTCCAGGAGCTGTACTTAGGCTCGCTGAAAGCCATCGGCATTGATCCGCTGGTGCACGACATCCGCTTCGTCGAAGACAACTGGGAATCGCCAACCCTCGGCGCCTGGGGTCTGGGCTGGGAAATCTGGCTGAACGGCATGGAAGTCACCCAGTTCACCTACTTCCAGCAGGTTGGCGGTATCGAATGCTATCCGGTGACCGGCGAGATCACCTACGGCCTCGAGCGCCTGGCCATGTATATCCAGGGTGTCGACTCGGTGTACGACCTGGTGTGGACCGACGGCCAGTTCGGCAAGGTCACCTATGGCGATGTGTTCCACCAGAACGAGGTGGAGCAGTCGACCTACAACTTCGAACACGCCAACGTCGAGAAACTCTTCGAGCTGTTCGACTTCTATGAAAGCGAAGCCAACCGCCTGATCGAGCTGGAGCTGCCGCTGCCAACCTACGAGATGGTGCTCAAGGCCTCGCACACCTTCAACCTGCTGGATGCGCGCCGAGCCATCTCGGTGACCGCGCGTCAGCAGTACATCCTGCGCGTGCGCGCCCTGGCCCGTTCGGTGGCGCAAAGCTACCTGCAAGCGCGGCGCAAACTGGGCTTCCCGCTCGCCGCCCCCGACCTGCGTGATGAAGTACTGGCCAAGCTGGAGGCAGCAGAATGAGTGCGCGTGATTTCCTGGTAGAACTGGGCACCGAGGAGCTACCACCAAAAGCCCTGAAAACCCTCGGTGAGGCCTTCCTCGCCGGTATCGAGAAAGGCCTGAAGGCTGCCGGCCTGAACTATGGCCACGTGCGCTACTACGCTGCGCCACGCCGCCTGGCCGTGCTGATTGAGCAGCTTGAAGAGCAGCAAGCTGATCGCACCCAGAACCTCGACGGCCCACCCGTACAGGCGGCGTTCGACAAGGACGGCAACCCGACTCAGGCAGCACTGGGCTTCGCCAAGAAGTGTGGCGTTGAGCTGAGCCAGATCGACCAGAGCGGCCCCAAGCTGAAATTCAGCCAGAGCATTCCGGGCCAGGCTGCGGCTGGCTTGCTGCCGGCCATCGTCGAAACCTCGCTGAACGAGCTGCCGATTCCCAAGCGCATGCGCTGGGGCGCGCGCAAAACTGAATTCGTCCGCCCGAGCCAGTGGTTGGTGATGCTGTTCGGTGACGAGGTGATCGACTGCGAAATCCTCGCCCAGCAAGCCGGCCGGGTGTCCCGTGGCCATCGCTTCCACGCCAACCACGAGGTGCGTATCAGCGCGCCGGCCAACTACGCCGAAGACCTGCGCAGCGCCTATGTGATTGCCGACTTCGCCGAACGCCGCGCGCAGATCATCGCGCGGGTCAATGAACTGGCTGCAGCAGAGCAGGGCACTGCCATCGTGCCGCCAGCGCTGCTGGATGAAGTCAGCGCCCTGGTCGAATGGCCAGTGCCACTGGTCTGCTCCTTCGAGGAACGCTTCCTCGAAGTGCCGCAGGAAGCGCTGATCACCACCATGCAGGACAACCAGAAGTACTTCTGCCTGCTCGATGCCAACGGCAAGCTGCTGCCGCGCTTTATCACCGTGGCTAACGTCGAGAGCAAAGACCCGGCACAGATCATTTCCGGCAACGAGAAGGTGGTGCGTCCGCGCCTGACCGACGCTGAATTCTTCTTCAAGCAGGACAAGAAGCAGAAGCTGGAAAGCTTCAACCAGCGTCTGGCCAACGTGGTATTCCAGGCCCAGCTCGGCTCGGTCTACGACAAAGCCCAGCGTGTCTCGGCCCTGGCTGGTTTTATCGCCCAGCGCATCGGTGGCGACGCCACCCGCGCGGCGCGTGCCGGCATCCTCTGCAAGTGCGACCTGGCCAGCGAGATGGTCGGCGAGTTCCCGGAAATGCAGGGCATCGCCGGTTACTACTACGCCAAGCATGACGGCGAAGCTGAAGACGTGGCCCTGGCGCTGAACGAGCAGTACATGCCGCGCGGCGCCGGCGCTGAGCTGCCGAGTACCCTCACCGGTGCCGCCGTGGCCCTGGCCGACAAGCTGGATACCCTGGTTGGGATCTTCGGCATCGGCATGCTGCCCACCGGCAGCAAGGACCCTTATGCCCTGCGCCGTGCCGCCCTCGGTGTGCTGCGCATCCTGATCGAGAAGCAGCTGGATCTGGACCTGGTTGAAGCCGTCGGCTTCGCCATCGGCCAGTTCGGCGACAAGATCAAGGCCGATGGCCTGGCTCCTCAGGTGCAGGACTTTATCTTCGACCGACTACGCGCTCGCTACGAAGACGAAGGCGTCGACGTGGCCGTGTACCAGGCTGTGCGTGCGGTCAGCCCGACCTCGCCGCTGGACTTCGATCAGCGCGTGCAGGCCGTGCAGGCTTTCCGTGCATTGCCGCAGGCGGCCGCTCTGGCTGCAGCGAACAAGCGCGTGTCCAACCTGCTGAGCAAGGCCGAAGGCCAGGTCGCGGCCAGCGTCGAAGCCCATCACTTCGACAACCCCAGCGAGTTCGCCCTCAACGCCGCCATCCAGCAGGCCGAACATGCGGTACGGCCGCTGGCCGCAGCGCGCCAGTACAACCTGGCGCTGAGCCAACTGGCCAACCTGCGTGAGCCAGTGGATGCCTTCTTCGAGGCCGTACTGGTCAACGCCGAAGACGCCGCTGTGCGCGCCAACCGTTATGCGCTGCTGGCCAAGCTGCGTGGCCTGTTCCTCGGTGTGGCGGATATTTCGGTACTCGGCTAACGCCTGTTGATTGTCCGGTGGGCTGCGCGCAGCCCATCATCACCTTTACCGGCTGGCGGCCATCACCGCCAACCGGTTACGGATTCCCCCATGAAACTGCTGATTCTCGACCGCGACGGCGTGATCAATTACGACTCCGACGCCTATATCAAAAGCGTCGCCGAATGGATTCCATTGCCCGGCGCCATCGAAGCCATCGCGCGCCTGTCGCAAGCCGGCTGGACGGTCGCCGTGGCCACCAATCAATCCGGGGTTGCCCGGGGCTATTACGACCTGGCCACGCTGGAGGCCATGCACGCACGCCTGCGCGAACTGGTGGCGGCGCAGGGCGGTGAGCTGGGCCTGATCGTGCACTGCATCCATGGCCCAGATGAAGGCTGCACCTGCCGCAAACCGAAACCCGGCATGCTTGAGCAGATTGCTGCGTACTATGGCGTAGCACTCAAGGGCGTGTGGTTTGTCGGTGACAGCAGCGGTGACCTGACAGCGGCCGGCGCCGTCGACTGTCAGCCAGTTTTGGTAAAGACCGGCAAGGGCGAACGCACCCTGGCCAAAGGATTGCCAGCGGGCACCCTGGTATTCGATGATCTGGCGGCGGTTGCCGCTCAGCTTCTCCACTTATAAAGCAGGCTCTGCCTGCGACGGTAAAAGCTCCCATGTCGACAGTGCAGACCCTCAGAACCTTCCTCTTCTATCTGCTGCTGGCTTCCAGCTCGTTCTTCTGGTGCACCCTCAGCGTCTTCGTCGCACCCTTTCTGCCGTTTCGTGCACGCTACCGCTTTGTCGTGCAGAACTGGTGCCGCTGCGCCACCTGGCTGGCCAAGGTGGTGGTCGGCATCAACTACGAGATCAAGGGCCTGGAGAATATCCCCGATAAGCCCTGCGTGATTCTCGCCAAACACCAGAGCACCTGGGAAACCTTCTTCCTCTGCGGCTATTTCGAACCGCTGAGCCAGGTGGTCAAGCGCGAGCTGCTATATGTGCCGTTCTTCGGCTGGGCGATGGCCATGCTCAAGCCCATCGCCATTGACCGCAGTAACCCCAAAGCGGCGCTAAAACAGCTGGCCAAACTCGGCCACAAACGTCTGGGGCAGGGCGCCTGGGTGCTAGTATTCCCGGAAGGCACACGTATTCCACCGGGGCAGATCGGCAAGTTCAGCCGTGGCGGCGCCTCCCTGGCAGTGAATGCCAACCTGCCGGTGCTGCCAATCGCGCACAACGCCGGCGAGTTCTGGCCCAAGCAGGGCTGGCGTAAAACCCCCGGCACCGTGCAGGTGATTATCGGCCCACCGATGTACGCCGAAGGCACAGGCCCACGCGCCATCGCCGAACTTAACGACCGCGCCTTTGCCTGGGTCAGCCAGGCGCAACGCGATATCGGCTCACTGGATGCCCAGAGCCAACCGCTGGAAACCCAGGAGCCAGCCTAGGCCAATTGTGGATAACCTGTGCGCGAAATACCGGCAGAGTGCCATTAAGCCTTTCAAGGCAATGATTCATAAGCAGTTTTCATCAAGGTCTGGCTAACCGTGTTTCGTGCATAAGTTTTCCAGCGCAATCTCAAGCCGGCCTTAGTGCCGGCTTTTTTATCGATCAAATCTCCGTAGCCGTCGCATTGCAGCTGCATGTTCCATGTGGAACAAAAAAGCCCCTGCTGAGGTTAATCAGCAGGGGCTTCTTATGCAGAGGCCAGAAAGCGCTCTGGCCTCCTTCAGGCCGTTTAGAAGTCCAGGTTGGACACGGCCAAGGCGTTGGTCTCGATAAAGTCCCTACGCGGCTCTACAGCGTCCCCCATCAGGGTGTTGAAGATCTGATCGGCAGCGATCGCGTCTTCGATACGCACCTTGAGCATGCGGCGTACTTCTGGGTCCATGGTGGTTTCCCAGAGCTGATCCGGGTTCATTTCACCGAGACCCTTATAGCGCTGAATGCTGTGGCGCTTGGTGCTTTCCGCCATCAGCCAGGCCAGTGCATCCTTGAAGGTGCTGACGTGCTTCTTGCGCTCGCCGCGCTGCACGAAAGCACCTTCTTCCAGTAGGCTGTTGAGCTGATCGCCCAGGGTAGTAACGGTCTTGTAATCGTTACTGGCGAAGAAGTCGCGGTTGAAGATGATGTAGCTGGAGACCCCATGGGATACCAGTTCCACCTGCGGCAGCCAGAGGTGACGCTCCTGGTCTTCGTGCAGGCTGGTTTTGTAGATCAGACCGGACTTCTCCATCCCCTTGAGGCGCGCATCAAGCAGGCCCAGCCATTGCTCCATGGCTGCCTTGTCCGCCAGTTGCTCGGTTTCCACGCGCGGGATGTAGACGAAGTGCTCGGTGAGCTCCAGCGGGTACAGGCGCGACAAACGGTTGAGGGTCTTCATCACCAGGCGGTAATCGTTGACCAGACGCTCCAACGCCTCGCCAGACAGGCCGGGCGCGCTTTCGTTGACGTGCAGGCTGGCGTCTTCCAGGGCCGACTGGGTCATATATTCATCCATGGCCTCGTCGTCCTTGATGTACTGCTCCTGCTTGCCCTTCTTGACCTTGTACAGCGGCGGCTGAGCGATGTAGATGTAGCCACGCTCGACCAATTCCGGCAGCTGGCGGAAGAAGAAGGTCAGGAGCAGGGTACGGATGTGCGAACCGTCGACGTCGGCGTCGGTCATGATGATGATGTTGTGGTAGCGCAGCTTGTCGATGTTGTACTCATCGCGGCCGATACCACAGCCCAGGGCGGTGATCAGGGTGCCGACTTCCTGGGAGGAAATCATCTTGTCGAAACGCGCTTTCTCGACGTTGAGGATCTTGCCCTTGAGCGGCAGGATCGCCTGGGTCTTGCGGTTACGACCCTGTTTGGCAGAGCCGCCCGCGGAGTCCCCTTCCACGATATAGAGTTCGGAAAGGGCAGGGTCTTTTTCCTGGCAGTCGGCCAGTTTGCCCGGCAGCCCGGCGATATCCAGTGCGCCTTTACGACGGGTCATTTCACGAGCCTTACGCGCCGCTTCACGAGCGCGCGCAGCGTCGATCATCTTGCCGACCACTGCTTTGGCTTCGTTGGGGTTTTCCAGCAGGAAGTCGGAGAAGTACTTACCCATTTCCTGCTCGACCGCAGTTTTTACTTCGCTGGAAACCAGCTTGTCTTTGGTCTGCGAGCTGAACTTCGGGTCCGGTACTTTTACCGAAATAATTGCGGTCAGGCCTTCGCGGGCATCGTCACCGGTGGTGGCGATCTTGTGCTTCTTGGCCAGACCTTCCTGCTCGATATAGGTATTCAGGTTACGCGTCAGCGCCGAGCGGAAACCGGCCAGGTGAGTGCCGCCGTCGCGCTGTGGAATGTTGTTGGTGAAGCACAACAGGTTCTCGTTGAAGCTGTCGTTCCACTGCAGGGCGACTTCTACGCCGACACCGTCTTCACGCTGAACGGTGAAGTGGAACACCTGGTTGACCGGGGTTTTGTTGTGGTTGAGGTATTCAACGAAGGCACGCAGACCGCCTTCGTACTTGAACAGCTCTTCCTTGCCGCTGCGTTCATCCTTGAGCAGGATGCCTACGCCGGAGTTGAGGAACGACAGTTCGCGCAGACGCTTGGCCAGAATGTCCCAGCTGAAATGGATATTGGCGAAGGTGTCTTCGGACGGCTTGAAGTGGATCTGCGTACCGGTAACATCGCTGTCGCCGACCGCTGCAATCGGTGCCTGGGGCACGCCGTGCACGTAGGTCTGTTCCCAGATCTTTCCGCTACGGCGGATGGTCAGGATCAGTTCCTTGGACAGGGCGTTAACCACGGACACACCCACACCGTGCAGACCACCGGAAACCTTGTAGCTGTTGTCATCGAACTTACCGCCTGCGTGCAGCACGGTCATGATCACTTCAGCTGCGGAAACGCCTTCTTCCTTGTGCATATCGACCGGAATACCACGGCCGTTATCGCGCACGCTGATCGACTCATCCGGGTGGATGGTGATGGTGATTTCGCTGCAATGCCCAGCCAACGCCTCGTCAATCGAGTTGTCGACCACCTCGAACACCATGTGGTGCAGACCGCTGCCATCGTCGGTATCGCCGATGTACATACCAGGCCGCTTGCGTACGGCATCCAGGCCCTTGAGGACCTTAATGTTATTGGAGTCGTACGTTTGGTTTTCGCTCATGCCTTCACTCCCGGTGGTCGTGGGTCTGGGTAATGCCACCATGTTCCACGTGGAACATGGCAACTGGCGTATCCGTGCGCCAGCCTTCCCTCAACAATTCATGGTCTACACAGGTGATAAACACCTGGCAGTGCAAGTCTTCCAACAATCGGCACAACGCACGGCGGTGCTGTTCATCCAGTTCTGACGGCAGGTCATCCACCAGATAGATGCATTGGCCGTGCTTGGCCTGATTGACTAAATGGCCCTGCGCAATGCGCAGGGCACATACAACTAATTTCTGCTGGCCGCGCGAGAGTATCTCGGCAGCATTGTGTGCCCCTAAACGCAGCCTTAAATCGGCGCGCTGCGGACCTGCCTGGGTGTGACCCAGTTGCTGATCGCGGGCGAGGGTAGAGGCAAGCACCGTATTGAGCTCGCGCTCTTTATCCCAACCGCGGTAGTAACTGAGGGTCAAACCTTGCAGCTCAACCAGCTCATTCAGGGTGCGTTCGAAAACCGGTTTCAGGGCCTGGATATAGGCACGCCGATAACCGTCTATTTCGTCGCTGGCCAGGCACAACTCTCGGTCCCAGGCCGCCTGCGAAGCGGCGTCAAGTGTACCATGCCGCAGCCATGAGTTCCGCTGACGCAGGGCCTTCTGCAGGCGCTGCCAGGCCGGCAGAAACCGAGGTTCCACGTGGAACACTCCCCAATCGAGAAACTGCCTACGAATCTTCGGCGCACCTTCAAGTAGACGGAAGCTGTCCGGATTGATCAGTTGCAGCGGCAAGGTCTCGGCAAGTTGCGCAGCGCTGCGCGCATTCTGCCCGTCGATACGAATCTGAAACTCGCCCTGACGATCCCGCGAAACCCCCAGATTGCTTTGCCGACCATCAGACATCTGCACCTGACCGAAAATCGTGCAGGCGAGCTGATCGTATTGAATGACCGGAAGCAGGCGAGTGCTGCGAAAGGAGCGAGCCAGACCCAGCAGATGAATGGCTTCGAGCAGGCTAGTTTTGCCGCTGCCATTGTCGCCGGAGAGGATGTTGATGCGCGGGGAGGGAGAGAGGGTCACCGGGTGCAGATTACGCACCGCGGTGACGGTAAAGCGAGTAAGGGACATTCAGCGGTTACAGACGCATCGGCATAACGACATAGGAAGAGTCGTCGTTGTCTGCTTCCTGTACCAAGGCACTGCTGTTGGCATCGGAGAGAATCAGGCGCACCTGGTCGGTGGTCATCACGCTCAGCACGTCGAGCAGGTAGCTGACGTTGAAACCGATTTCCAATGCACTGCCGTTATAGTCCACGGCGATCTCTTCTTCGGCTTCTTCCTGCTCCGGGTTGTTGGCCTGAATTTTCAGCAAGCCAGATTCCAGTTGCAGGCGAATACCGCGGTACTTTTCGTTGGACAGAATCGCGGTACGGCTGAACGCTTCACGCAGACCCTGACGATCAGCAACCACCAGCTTGTCACCACCACGCGGCAACACACGCTCGTAGTCCGGGAACTTGCCGTCGACCAGTTTCGAGGTGAAGGTGAACTCGCCGGTGGTGGCGCGGATGTGGTGCTGGCCAAGAACGATGCTGACGCTGCCGTCCTGCTCGGTGAGCAGACGAGCCAGTTCGAGAATACCTTTGCGCGGCACGATGACCTGGTGGCGTTCAACCTGCTCAATCGCCGCTTCCATAGAGCACATGGCCAGACGGTGACCGTCGGTGGCCACCGCGCGGAGGATGCCGGTCTGTACTTCCAGCAGCATGCCGTTGAGGTAATAGCGCACGTCCTGCTGGGCCATGGCAAAGCTGGTGCGTTCGATCAGGCGGCGCAGGCGGCTTTGCACCAGGCTGAAGGTCAGCGAGCCTGGGCCTTCTTCAACAGTGGGGAAATCATTGGCGGGCAGGGTGGACAGGCTGAAGCGACTACGGCCGGCTTTGACCAGCAGCTTCTGCTCGTCGATACGGATATCGATCAGGGCGTCAGCCGGCAGGCTTTTGCAGATGTCCATCAGCTTGCGCGCCGGCACGGTGATCTCACCGGGTTGCGCAGGCTCTTCCAGAGTGACGCGACCAACCAGCTCGACTTCCAGGTCGGTACCGGTCAGCGACAGCTGCTGGCCTTCGACCACCAGCAGCACGTTAGAGAGAACCGGCAAGGTCTGACGGCGTTCCACGACGCCGGCGACCAGTTGCAGAGGTTTCAACAAGGCTTCGCGTTGAATGGTGAAATGCATGGTCTAGTCCCTTGCCTAGTGAGTTGCGTATTAGGTTGTCAGCGTACGCAGCAAATTCTTATAGTCCTCGCGGATGTCCGCGTCGGATTCCTTAAGTTCAGCAATCTTACGGCATGCATGCAATACCGTTGTGTGATCGCGGCCGCCGAAGGCATCACCAATTTCCGGCAGGCTGTGGTTGGTCAGCTCTTTCGACAAAGCCATGGCCACCTGACGCGGGCGCGCGACTGAACGCGAACGGCGCTTGGACAGCAGATCAGAAATCTTGATCTTGTAGTACTCGGCGACCGTGCGCTGGATATTGTCGATGCTGACCAGCTTGTCCTGTAGGGCCAACAGGTCCTTGAGCGACTCGCGGATCAACTCGATGGTAATGTCCCGGCCCATGAAGTGCGAGTGGGCGATAACGCGTTTCAATGCACCTTCCAGCTCACGTACGTTGGAGCGGATGCGCTGGGCAATAAAGAAGGCAGCATCGTGCGGCAGGTCGACTTTGGCCTGATCGGCCTTCTTCATCAGAATCGCCACGCGGGTTTCCAGTTCAGGTGGCTCGACGGCAACCGTCAGGCCCCAACCGAAACGCGACTTAAGACGTTCTTCCAGGCCTTCGATTTCTTTCGGGTAGCGGTCACTGGTGAGAATCACCTGCTGACCACCTTCGAGCAAGGCGTTGAAGGTGTGGAAAAACTCTTCCTGGGAACGCTCTTTCTTGGCGAAGAATTGAATGTCATCGATCAGCAGCGCATCCACCGAACGGTAGAAGCGCTTGAACTCGTTGATCGCATTCAGCTGCAAGGCCTTGACCATGTCCGCGACGAAACGCTCGGAATGCAGGTACACCACCTTGGCATTCGGATTCTTCGCCAGCAGGTGGTTACCCACCGCATGCATCAAGTGAGTCTTACCCAAGCCCACACCACCATAAAGGAACAGCGGGTTGTAACCGTGCTTGGGGTTGTCCGCCACCTGCCAGGCAGCCGCGCGGGCCAACTGGTTGGATTTACCTTCGACAAAGTTATCAAAGGTAAAGGTGCGGTTCAGGTAACTGGTGTGCTTCAACCCGCCTTCGACCTGTACCGTGCGCTCAGTACGGGCCGGCGCCTGCTGGCTAGCCGCACCAACCATGGGATCGAAGCTTGCGCGCGAAGGTTCTGCCTGGGCAGGGCCAGCTGCGGCTGTCACAACCGGACTGGATGCAGGCGCGCTCGGCGCAGCTGACGGCGTACTGACCGGCGCCGCACGAGGAGCCGAACTGCGTTTGCTGCCTATTAATAAGGAGAGCGCAGGAACCAGACCGTTGGTCCGTTCGCTGAGTAACTCAAGCAAACGGCTGAGGTACTTTTCATTGACCCAGTCGAGGACAAAACGGTTCGGCGCATAAACGCGAAGCTCGTCGCCTTCGGCTTCGACCTGCAGTGGACGGATCCAGGTGTTGAATTGCTGAGCAGGCAGCTCATCGCGCAGAAGCTCGACGCACTGCTGCCAAAGTTCCACAGACACGGATATCCCCTAAATCGCAAGGCGCGAGGCAAAAAACAGCCGTCATTGTAGCCGCCGAGGCTTGAGTTATCCACATGTAAGCTTGCTTATGCGCAAGGAAAATCAACGTGTTATTAGCGTTGGAGGCTTATAACGCAAGGCTCGAGAAAGGCTGTGGATAACCGCCCATAAGCTCGCTGGATAACCCGGGGTGAAACCCGGTGGAAAACCCTGCTGTGGGTAAAATGACATTCCATCCTCAGCTTATGGACGGCTTCCACACAGTTGCAGCACGCCTTTTCGACAGACTTACCCTTGGCTGAACAGCGCTAAGCTGTTGGCCTTCAAGCACTTATGCACAGATCGATGGCCAGCTAATAGCTACTAACATTACTAAACATCTTTAAATATTCTCTTCTTTATATTTCTTTATGCAGGAAAAGCCTGGTTGGAAATTGACCTGACCCTCGGGTTTCTCTAGAATTGCCGGTCTCTTAAAACGGGGGCCATTCCGGCCCGTAGTCGACCACCCAGGTACCGCACCATGAAACGTACTTTCCAACCCAGCACTATCAAACGCGCTCGCACCCACGGTTTCCGTGCTCGTATGGCCACCAAGAACGGCCGTGCTGTCCTGTCGCGTCGCCGCGCCAAGGGCCGTAAGCGTCTCGCCGTCTAAATTTCGGTCTTGTGGTGAGTCGAGACTTCAGTCGGGAAAAGCGTCTGCTAACCCCCCGGCAATTCAAGGCAGTCTTCGACTCCCCTAGCGGCAAAGCTCCGGGCAAAAATGTCCTGCTGCTGGCGCGCAACAACGAACTTGATCACCCCCGTCTGGGATTGGTGATCGGCAAGAAGAGCGTCAAGCTCTCTGTTGAGCGCAATCGTCTGAAACGCCAGATCCGCGAATCGTTCCGTCTCAATCAGGACAACCTGGTGGGATGGGACATCGTGGTGGTTGCGCGTAAAGGCCTTGGTGATTTGGAAAATGTCGAACTGGCTCGTCAGTTTGGCAAACTCTGGAAACGCCTCGAACGCAGTAAGCCAAGCCCGGAAGCCGTCGCAACACCTGGGGTGAACGACAGTCCCCATGCGTAAACTGGTATTGCTACCCATCCAGTTCTACCGCTACGCCATCAGCCCCTTGATGGCCAGCCACTGTCGTTTCTACCCAAGCTGTTCTTGCTACGCGCTTGAAGCCATTGAACATCATGGCGTCATGCGCGGTGGCTGGCTGACCCTGCGTCGGCTTGGCCGCTGTCACCCGTGGAATCCCGGTGGCTACGACCCGGTTCCCTGCGCAAAAACCTCCCGTTCCTCTTCGATGGCCGAATAATCATGGATATTCAACGCTCGATCCTGATCGTCGCCCTGGCAATCGTGTCCTATATGATGGTTCTCCAGTGGAACCAGGACTACGGTCAAGCTGCCCTGCCGACAGAAATTGCCGCGACCAGCAGCACTGTACCCGGCTTGCCGGATACCACTGCCAGCACTTCAACCCCAGCTGGCAGCGACGATATTCCGAGCGCCACCACGGCTGTTGAACCCAGCGCCATCAGTGCTGCACCGGCTGCAGCCAACGATGAGCTGATTCGGGTGAAGACCGATGTGCTGGATCTGGCCATCGACCCGCGTGGTGGTGATGTGGTGCAACTGCGTTTGCCGCAGTACCCGCGTCGTCAGGATCGTCCGGATGTACCGTTCCAGCTGTTCGACAACGGCGGCGAGCGTACCTACCTGGCGCAGAGCGGTTTGATCGGCAGCAACGCGCCGGATAAATCCAGCGGTCGTGCTCTGTGGAGCAGCGAGCAGAAGAGCTATGAACTGGCCGATGGTCAGGATCAGCTGCAGGTTGACCTCAAGCTCAGCGAAGACGGCGTCAACTACATCAAGCGCTTCACCTTCAAGCGTGGTCTGAACGCTGAATGTTCCGCCAAGGAACAGCAGCAGAAGAAACCTGGCTGCGTTGATCCTTCGTCCTATCAGGTGACGGTCAGCTACCTGATCGACAACCAGAGTGGTCAGGCCTGGAGCGGCAACATGTTTGCCCAGCTCAAGCGTGATGGCAGCGACGATCCGTCCTCCACCACTGCGACCGGCACTGCGACCTACCTCGGTGGTGCGCTGTGGACCAGCGAAGAGCCGTACAAAAAAGTGTCGATGAAAGACATCGACAAACAAGCCTTCAAAGAAACCGTTCAAGGAGGCTGGGTTGCCTGGCTACAGCATTACTTCGTCACTGCCTGGATTCCAAGCAAAGACAGCACTAACCAAGTACAGACCCGCAAAGACAGCCAAGGCAACTACATTGTCGGCTTTACCGGCCCGGCCATTCAGGTTGCTGCCGGCGCTCAGGGTGAAACCAGTGCAGTTCTGTATGCCGGCCCGAAGCTACAAGGCCATCTGAAGACTCTGTCGCCAGGTCTTGAGCTGACAGTCGACTACGGCATTCTGTGGTTCCTGGCTCAGCCGATCTTCTGGCTGCTGGAAGTTATCCACAACCTGCTCGGCAACTGGGGCTGGTCGATCATCATGTTGACCGTGATCATCAAGCTGATCTTCTTCCCTCTATCCGCCGCCAGCTACAAATCCATGGCGCGCATGCGTGCCGTTGCACCGAAACTCGCTCAGTTGAAAGAGCAGCACGGTGATGATCGCCAGAAGATGTCCCAGGCGATGATGGAGTTGTACAAGAAAGAGAAGATCAACCCGCTGGGCGGCTGCTTGCCGATCCTGGTGCAGATGCCGGTATTCCTCGCGCTCTACTGGGTGCTGCTGGAATCCGTGGAAATGCGTCAGGCCCCATGGCTGCTGTGGATAACTGACCTGGCGATTAAAGACCCGTTCTTTATCCTGCCGATCATCATGGGCGCGACCATGTTTATCCAGCAGCAGCTCAACCCGACGCCGCCGGACCCGATGCAAGCCAAGGTACTGAAGATGATGCCAATCATCTTCACCTTCTTCTTCCTCTGGTTCCCGGCTGGTCTGGTGCTGTACTGGGTGGTCAACAACGTCTTGTCCATCGCCCAGCAGTGGTACATTACCCGCAAGATCGAAGCCGCAGCCAAGGCCGCAGACGCCTAAGCAGTGATTGCTTCTAAGCTGTAACAAACGCCCCTTTTCAGGGGCGTTTTGCTATGTCGTATTCAGGAGAAGCGCATGCCACCCGTTGCTGAAACCATTGCCGCCGTCGCCACCGCCCAGGGCCGTGGCGGCGTGGGCATCGTGCGAGTTTCCGGGCCGCTGGCCAGTAAATTGGCGCAGGCGATCTGCCAACGCGAGTTGCAACCGCGCTACGCCCACTACGGGCCGTTCTTCGCCGACGCCCAGCAGGTACTGGATGAAGGCCTGGCGCTGTACTTCCCCGGCCCCAACTCCTTTACCGGTGAAGATGTGCTGGAACTGCAGGGCCACGGTGGGCCAGTGGTGCTCGATCTGCTGTTGCGCCGCTGTGTACAACTCGGCGCACGCCTGGCGCGCCCGGGTGAATTCAGCGAACGCGCCTTTCTCAATGACAAACTCGACCTGGCCCAGGCCGAAGCAATTGCCGACCTGATCGAAGCCAGCTCCGAGCAGGCCGCACGCAATGCCTTGCGCTCGCTGCAGGGTGAGTTCTCGCGGCGCGTGCATGGTCTGACCGAACGGTTGATCAGCCTGCGCATCTATGTCGAAGCGGCCATCGATTTTCCCGAAGAGGAAATCGATTTTCTCGCCGATGGCCACGTACTCAACCTGCTCGATGGCGTGCGTGCTGACCTCGCCGGCGTGCTGCGTGAGGCCGGCCAAGGTGCCCTGCTGCGCGATGGCATGACTGTAGTGATCGCCGGTCGCCCCAATGCCGGAAAATCCAGCCTGCTCAATGCCCTGGCCGGTCGCGAAGCGGCCATCGTTACCGAGATCGCCGGCACCACCCGCGATGTGCTGCGCGAACATATCCACATCGACGGCATGCCGTTGCACGTGGTGGACACCGCCGGCCTGCGTGACACCGAAGATCAGGTCGAGCGCATCGGCGTCGAGCGTGCCCTGAAAGCCATTGGCGAAGCCGACCGCATCCTGCTGGTGGTGGATGCCACGGCACCGGAAGCCGACGACCCCTTTGCCCTGTGGCCGGAGTTTCTCGACCAGCGGCCTGATCCAGCCAAGGTCACCCTGATTCGCAACAAGGCCGACCTGTCCGGCGAGTCGGTGGTGCTGGAAGTCTGCAATGACGGCCACGTCACCATCAGCCTGTCGGCCAAATCCACCGAGGGCCTGGACCTGCTCAGGGAACACCTCAAGGCCTGTATGGGTTATGAACAGACTTCAGAGAGCAGCTTTAGCGCACGCAGACGGCATCTGGAAGCATTGCGCCAGGCCTCCACACATCTGGAACACGGCCATGCTCAGCTGACCCTGGCCGGCGCTGGCGAACTGCTGGCTGAAGACCTGCGCATGGCCCAACAGGCCCTGGGCGAAATCACCGGCGCGTTCAGTTCCGATGACCTGCTGGGGCGGATCTTTTCCAGCTTCTGTATCGGCAAGTAGGATGGGTCGGGCCGCGTAGGTTAGCTACGCAGGACACCTAACCTACGAGCAACACAAGTCCTCCCGCGTCGCGTAACCCATCATGACGTGGTGCATTCTGATGGGTTACGGCGCATCGAATCATGCCCCGCATCCGCAATACCCTTCCTGCGCCTAACCCATCCTACGTCCTGAAATCCCAACTAATGTCGTTCGGGAAGGCCTTCGCCTGGACGAAATATGCATGCTCAGTCACTTATTTATCCACCTAAGCCCTGTGGAAAACCCGGCCTAAGCCCTGCCTATAACCCGGTGATAAAACGGAGGATAACCGCCCCTGTGGATAACCATGCATTTAATCCACAGCTTGCATACGGCAACTGAACAGGCAGATGGCAGGATCAGCACAGACTTTTTAAACGCTGTAGACACTGAATCCATTGGTCTGTAGCAATCTATCCACAGAAAAGCCGTTGCTAAGTAATAAACATATAAACAAGGCTTTATAAAAATTCTCTCTTTTATTCTTTATTAACCGACACGGCCAAACAGCCCTCAAGCCAGCTGGCTATTTTTTGTGCAAAAGGCTTCTTTCACACCGGCTAAATCCCTATACTTGCCGCCTTTCCCGCTTTTCAACCCAAAAAGCCCCCCATTTCTCAACAGGCACGAGGTGCGTGGTGGATTTCCCTTCCCGTTTTCAGGTGATCGTCATCGGCGGCGGTCATGCCGGTACCGAAGCTGCGTTGGCAGCTGCACGCATGGGGGTAAAAACCCTGCTGCTGACCCACAACGTGGAAACACTCGGGCAGATGAGCTGCAACCCGGCTATTGGCGGGATAGGTAAAAGCCATCTGGTCAAGGAAATCGACGCCCTCGGCGGCGCCATGGCTGAAGCCACCGACAAAGGTGGTATCCAGTTCCGTGTACTGAACAGCCGCAAGGGCCCAGCGGTACGCGCCACTCGCGCCCAGGCTGATCGCGTGCTGTACAAAGCGGCGATTCGCGAAACCCTGGAAAACCAGGCCAACCTGTGGATATTTCAGCAGGCCGCCGATGACCTGATCGTCGAAAACGACGAAGTCAAAGGCGTAGTCACTCAGATGGGTCTGCGTTTCCTCGCAGATTCCGTGGTGTTGACCACGGGCACCTTCCTCGGTGGACTTATCCACATAGGCCTGCAGAACTACTCTGGCGGCCGCGCCGGTGATCCACCGTCGATTGCGCTGGCGCAACGTCTACGTGAATTGCCGCTGCGTGTCGGTCGCCTGAAAACTGGTACGCCGCCACGCATCGACGGCCGTTCGGTGGATTTCTCGGTGATGACCGAGCAGCCAGGCGATACGCCAACGCCGCTGATGTCTTTTCTCGGTCGCGCCGAGCAGCAACCGCGGCAGGTCAGCTGCTGGATTACCCATACCAACGCCCGCACCCACGAAATCATCGCAGCCAACCTCGATCGTTCACCGATGTATTCCGGGGTGATCGAAGGCGTCGGCCCGCGCTATTGCCCGTCGATCGAAGACAAGATCCACCGTTTCGCCGACAAGGACAGCCACCAGGTATTTATCGAGCCCGAAGGCCTGAATACCCATGAGCTGTATCCCAACGGCATCTCCACCTCGTTGCCGTTCGATGTGCAATTGCAGATCGTGCGCAGCATTCGCGGCATGGAGAACGCGCATATCGTCCGTCCGGGTTACGCCATCGAGTACGACTACTTCGACCCGCGTGATCTCAAGTACAGCCTGGAAACCAAGGTGATCGCCGGGCTGTTCTTCGCCGGGCAGATCAATGGCACCACCGGTTACGAAGAAGCCGGTGCGCAAGGTTTGCTCGCAGGTTGCAACGCCGCATTGCGCGCCCAGGGCAAGGACAGCTGGTGCCCGCGTCGTGATGAGGCCTACATCGGCGTGCTGGTCGACGACCTGATTACCCTGGGTACCCAGGAGCCATACCGCATGTTCACCTCGCGCGCCGAATACCGGCTGATCCTGCGCGAAGACAACGCCGACCTGCGCCTGACCGAGAAAGGCCGCGAGTTGGGTCTGGTCGATGACGTGCGTTGGGCCGCGTTCGAAACCAAGCGCGAAGCCATCGCTCTGGAAGAACAGCGCCTGAAAAGCACCTGGGTCCGCCCGGGTACGACTCAGGGCGATGCGATTGCCGCGCACTTCGGCACGCCGCTGACCCACGAATACAACCTGCTCAACCTGCTGGCTCGCCCGGAAATCGATTACACCGGGCTGGTAGCCATTACCGGCGGCGGCGCACAGGACCCACAGGTGGCTGAACAGGTCGAGATCAAGACCAAGTACGCCGGTTATATCGACCGCCAGCAGGATGAAATCGCCCGCCTGCGCGCCAGTGAAGACACTAAGCTGCCGCTCTATATCGACTACGCGGGAATTTCCGGGCTGTCCAAGGAAATCCAGCACAAGCTCGGTAACAGCCGCCCAGAAACACTGGGCCAGGCTTCGCGGATTCCGGGCGTTACCCCGGCAGCGATTTCCCTGCTGCTGATTCACTTGAAAAAGCGCACTGCCGGTCAGCAGTTGGAGCACAGCGCCTGATGTCGTTGGTTACTGCACGTCACGCCGAAGAACTGAGCCAGGGCGCGCTGGAGCTGGGTGTTGCACTCAGTGCGCAGCAGCACGAACAGCTGCTGGCCTACCTGGCCCTGCTGATCAAGTGGAACAAGGCCTACAACCTCACCGCAGTGCGCGACCCGAATGAAATGGTTTCGCGCCATCTGCTCGACAGTCTCTCCGTGGTGCCTTTCGTCACCGAGGCTGGGGATAACTGGCTGGACGTCGGCAGTGGCGGCGGTATGCCGGGCATTCCGTTGGCCATCTTGTTTCCTGAGCGGCAGTTCACCCTGCTGGATTCCAACGGCAAGAAGACCCGCTTCCTGACCCAGGTGAAGCTGGAGTTGAAACTGGCCAACCTGCAAGTTATCCACAGCCGTGTCGAAGAGTTCCGGCCTGAAGTGCCCTTTGCTGGTATTTGTTCGCGGGCGTTTAGTTCGCTGGAGGATTTCAGCAACTGGACCCGGCACCTAGGAAACGGCGATACGCGGTGGCTGGCGATGAAAGGCGTACACCCGGATGACGAGCTGCAGGCGCTGCCAGCGGACTTTCGTCTCACCGCCACCCATGTACTCAAGGTTCCCGGTTGCCAAGGTCAGCGCCATCTGTTGATACTGCGTCGCTCGGTTTAGGGGGAACGCAGCATGGCTAAGGTATTCGCAATCGCTAACCAGAAAGGCGGCGTGGGCAAAACCACCACCTGCATCAATCTGGCTGCCTCTCTGGTGGCAACCAAGCGCCGTGTGCTGCTGATCGACCTCGATCCCCAGGGCAACGCGACCATGGGCAGCGGTGTGGATAAGCACGGCCTGGAGCACTCGATCTACGACGTGCTGATCGGCGAATGCAACCTGGTCGATGCCATGCAGTTCTCCGAGCACGGTGGCTACCAGCTGCTGCCGGCAAACCGCGACCTGACAGCCGCCGAAGTCTCGCTGCTGGAAATGAAAATGAAGGAAAGCCGCCTGCGTTATGCGCTGGCGCCGATCCGCGAGAATTACGATTACATCCTCATCGACTGCCCGCCGGCGCTGTCGATGCTGACGATCAACGCCCTGGTGGCCGCCGATGGGGTGATTATCCCCATGCAGTGCGAGTACTACGCACTGGAAGGCTTGAGTGATCTGGTCAACAGCATTCAGCGCATCGCCGAGATACTCAATCCCAAGCTGAAGATCGAAGGCCTGCTGCGCACCATGTACGACCCGCGCATCAGCCTAACCAACGATGTGTCGGCGCAGCTCAAGCAACACTTCCCTGACCAGCTGTACGACGTGGTCATCCCGCGTAACGTGCGCCTGGCCGAGGCGCCAAGCTTTGGTATGCCGGCGCTGGTGTATGACAAGCAATCCCGTGGTGCCATTGCCTACCTGGCGCTGGCCGGCGAATTGGTACGCCGCCAGCGCGCAAGTGCCCACACCGCAACCGCATAAGGAAATACCCATGGCTGTGAAAAAACGAGGACTGGGACGCGGTCTGGATGCCCTGCTGGGCGGCACCAGTGTCAGCGCCTTGCAGGAAGAGGCCGCGCAGGTCGACAGCCGTGAACTGCAATACGTGCCCCTGGACCTGATCCAGCGCGGCAAATACCAGCCGCGCCGCGACATGGACGCCACTGCCCTGGAAGAACTGGCGCAGTCGATCAAGGCCCACGGCGTGATGCAGCCGATCGTGGTGCGGCCGATTGGCGAAGGACGTTTTGAGATCGTCGCCGGTGAACGCCGCTGGCGTGCCAGTCAGCAAGCCGGCCTGGACAAGATTCCGGCCATGGTCCGCGAGCTGCCGGATGAAGCCGCCATCGCCATGGCGCTGATCGAGAACATCCAGCGCGAAGACCTCAACCCCATCGAAGAAGCCATGGCCTTGCAGCGGCTGCAGCAGGAGTTCCAGCTGACCCAGCAGCAGGTCGCCGATGCGGTGGGTAAGTCGCGGGTGACCATCAGCAACCTGCTGCGCCTGATTGCCCTGCCGGAAGAGATCAAAACCCTGCTGTCCCATGGCGATCTGGAAATGGGTCATGCCCGCGCCTTGCTCGGTTTGCCGGCCGAACAGCAGACCGAAGGTGCGCGACATGTTGTCGCACGCGGCCTTACTGTGCGCCAAACCGAAGCACTGGTGCGCCAGTGGTTGAACAGCAAAGAGAAGCCGGCGGCGGTGGTCAAAGCAGACCCGGACATCACCCGCCTGGAACAGCGCCTGGCTGAGCGCCTGGGCTCGCCGGTGCAGATCAAGCATGGGCAGAAAGGCAAAGGTCAGCTGGTGATCAGCTACAGCTCGCTGGATGAACTGCAGGGTGTGCTCGCCCACATTCGTTGAAACAATTGAGCGTGTAGCGACTAGTCGGAAATCACTACCCGGCAGTTGAATGGGGGGGGAAGCGCCCCTATACTCTGCGCGCATTTCGTCGGCACAAAGTATGCCAAGTTATTGATTTCAGGTGCCGACGCCCGAGTTCAGCTTTCAGGAAAACAAGATGGACGTTCGCACGCCGAATCGCCTGCCCTTCCATCGTCTGGCTGTTTTCCCGGTACTGCTGGTGCAACTGCTGGTATTGCTGTTGCTGGCCCTGGTGTTGTGGCAGTGGCAAGGTGCAGTAGCCGGTTACTCCGGGTTGTGTGGTGGCCTGATTGCCTGGCTACCGAACGTGTACTTCGCCCACAAGGCGTTCCGTTTCAGTGGAGCGCGGGCTGCTCAAGCCATCGTCCGGTCTTTTTATGCCGGTGAGGCGGGCAAACTGGTTTTAACGGCAGTGTTGTTTGCACTGACCTTTGCAGGTGTTAAGCCTCTGGAACCGCTGGCGGTATTTGGCGTGTTCTTCCTGACCCAGTTGGTCAATTGGTTTTCACCCCTGCTGATGAAAACAAGACTTTTAAGACCTTAGCGCTCGAGGGATATATGGCAGCAGCACAAACCGCTTCGGGTTATATCCAGCACCACTTGACCAACCTGACCTACGGTCAGCACCCGGTCAACGGCTGGAGTTTCGCCCACAACGCAAAAGAAGCTCAGGAAATGGGCTTCTGGGCATTTCACGTTGACACCCTGGCGGTGTCTGTCGTGTTGGGCCTGTTCTTTATCCTGCTGTTCCGTGCCGCTGCTAAACGCGCCACTTCCGGGCAACCGGGCAAGCTGCAGAACTTCGTTGAAGTCCTGGTTGAGTTCGTTGACGGCAGCGTCAAAGACACCTTCCATGGCCGCAACGCGCTGATCGCACCGCTGGGTCTGACCATCTTCGTCTGGGTCTTCCTGATGAACTTTATGGACCTGATCCCAGTAGATTGGCTGCCAATGCTGGCGGCAAAAATCTCCGGCGACCCGCACCTGTACTTCCGTGTGGTACCGACCACCGATCCAAACGCTACCCTGGGCCTGGCCCTGTCGGTCTTCGCGTTGATCCTGTACTACAGCATCAAAGTCAAAGGCCTCGGTGGTTTCATCGGCGAGCTGACCCTGCACCCGTTCGGCAGCAAGAACATCGTGGTTCAGGCGCTGCTGATTCCGGTCAACTTCCTGCTTGAATTCGTCACCCTGATCGCTAAGCCAATTTCCCTGGCGCTGCGTCTGTTCGGCAACCTGTATGCCGGCGAACTGATCTTTATCCTCATCGCGATCATGTTTGGCGGCGGTCTGCTGCTGGGCGCGCTGGGTATTGCCCTGCAGTGGGCGTGGGCTGTGTTCCACATCCTGATCATCGTGCTGCAGGCGTTCATCTTCATGATGCTGACCATCGTCTACCTGTCGATGGCGCACGAAGACAACCACTAAGAGCGTTTAGGCGCTCGCAGTGGACGCCCGCAAGGGCAACCAGAAGTACCGATTTTGCTTTACCGCTTTACCTTAGAAAACCTTAACCAATACGACATAAAAAGTCGGGAGGAAAGATGGAAACTGTAGTTGGTCTGACCGCTATCGCTGTAGCACTGCTGATTGGCCTGGGTGCCCTGGGTACCGCCATTGGTTTCGGCCTGCTGGGCGGCAAGTTCCTGGAAGGCGCTGCGCGTCAGCCGGAAATGGTTCCGATGCTGCAAGTGAAAATGTTCATCGTCGCCGGTCTGCTCGACGCCGTGACCATGATCGGTGTTGGTATCGCACTGTTCTTCACCTTCGCGAACCCCTTCGTTGGTCAAATCGCAGGCTAATTCACTCGATTTACGAGTGAATTGGTTTGATGGACAACGAACGAGCGAGGTGTTGGCGTGAACATTAATGCAACCCTGATTGGCCAGTCCGTTGCCTTCTTCATCTTCGTGCTGTTCTGCATGAAGTACGTGTGGCCTCCGGTCATTACGGCTTTGCAAGAACGTCAGAAGAAGATCGCAGACGGCCTGGACGCTGCTAGCCGTGCGGCTCGTGACCTGGAGTTGGCCCAAGAGAAAGCGGGTCAGCAACTGCGCGAAGCCAAAGGCCAAGCAGCTGAGATCATTGAGCAAGCCAAGAAACGCGGTACCCAGATCGTCGACGAAGCCCGTGAACAGGCCCGCGTCGAAGCTGACCGTGTGAAGGCCCAGGCTCTGGCCGAGATCGAGCAGGAACTGAATGGTGTCAAAGACGCGCTGCGTGCCCAACTGGGTAGCCTGGCCGTTAGCGGTGCCGAGAAGATCCTGGGCGCATCTATCGACCAAAACGCGCATGCGGAGCTGGTTTCCAAACTGGCAGCCGAAATTTAAGCGAGGGGCGCGATCATGGCAGAACTGACCACGCTGGCCCGACCTTACGCTAAGGCTGCCTTTGAGTATGCCCAGGCCCACCAGCAGCTGGCCAATTGGTCAGCCATGCTTGGCCTGGCTGCAGCGGTGTCGCAAGACGGCACCATGCAGAGCATGCTCAAGGCTCCGCGTTTGACGAGTACAGACAAGGCCACCACGTTTATTGACGTGTGTGGTGACAAGTTCGACGCCCAGGTACGCAATTTCATTCACATCGTCGCTGAAAACGATCGCCTGGCCCTGTTGCCACAGATCGTTGAACTGTTCGAGCTGTACAAGGCCGAGCAGGAAAAGTCGATCGACGTGGACGTTACCAGTGCCTTCGCATTGAGCGATGAACAGCAAGACAAACTCGCCAAGGTTCTCAGTGCACGGCTCGGCCGAGAAGTGCGTCTGCACGCCGCGGAGGATGCCACCCTGATCGGTGGTGTCGTGATCCGCGCCGGCGACCTGGTTATCGATGGCTCAGTTCGTGGCAAACTCGCGAAGCTGGCCGAAGCATTGAAATCTTGAGTTTGAAGGGGCAGCAGAGCTATGCAGCAACTCAATCCTTCCGAAATTAGTGAAATCATCAAGGGGCGTATCGAGAAACTCGATGTCGCCTCTCAAGCCCGTAACGAAGGCACCATCGTGTCCGTCTCCGACGGTATCGTGCGCATTCACGGTCTCGCCGATGTGATGTACGGCGAAATGATCGAGTTCCCGGGCGGTGTCTACGGTATGGCACTGAACCTGGAGCAAGACTCCGTCGGTGCAGTTGTCCTGGGTGCCTATACCACCCTGGCCGAAGGCATGAGCGCCAAGTGTACCGGTCGCATCCTTGAAGTTCCGGTTGGTCCGGAACTGCTGGGTCGCGTTGTCGACGCACTGGGTAACCCAATTGACGGCAAAGGCCCGCTGAACAACGTCGCTACCGACGCTGTTGAGAAGGTTGCGCCGGGCGTGATCTGGCGTAAGTCGGTCGACCAGCCGGTGCAAACCGGTTACAAGTCGGTCGATGCCATGATCCCGGTTGGCCGTGGCCAGCGTGAGCTGATCATCGGTGACCGTCAGATCGGTAAAACCGCTCTGGCCATCGACGCCATCATCAACCAGAAGAACAGCGGCATTAAGTGCGTCTACGTAGCCATTGGTCAGAAGCAATCGACCATCGCCAACGTGGTACGCAAGCTGGAAGAAAACGGCGCGTTGGCTAACACCATCGTGGTCGCGGCTTCCGCTTCCGAATCCGCTGCACTGCAGTTCATTGCACCGTACGCCGGTTGCACCATGGGCGAATTCTTCCGCGACCGCGGTGAAGACGCGCTGATCGTGTATGACGATCTGTCCAAGCAAGCAGTGGCTTACCGCCAGATTTCCCTGCTGCTGCGCCGTCCGCCAGGCCGTGAAGCCTACCCAGGCGACGTGTTCTATCTCCACAGCCGTCTGCTGGAGCGCGCTTCCCGCGTTTCCGAAGAGTACGTTGAGAAGTTCACCAATGGCGCCGTGACTGGCAAGACCGGTTCCCTGACCGCTCTGCCGATCATCGAAACCCAGGCTGGCGACGTTTCCGCGTTCGTTCCGACCAACGTGATCTCGATCACCGACGGTCAGATCTTCCTGGAATCGGCCATGTTCAACTCGGGCATCCGTCCTGCGGTCAACGCCGGTATTTCGGTATCCCGCGTGGGTGGTGCTGCACAGACCAAGATCATCAAGAAGCTCTCCGGTGGTATCCGTACCGCTCTGGCTCAGTACCGTGAACTGGCAGCATTCGCCCAGTTCGCTTCTGACCTGGACGAAGCCACCCGTAAGCAACTTGAGCACGGTCAGCGCGTTACTGAGCTGATGAAGCAGAAGCAATATGCGCCAATGTCGATTGCTGACATGTCGCTGTCGCTGTATGCCGCCGAGCGTGGTTTCCTGGTCGATATCGAAGTCGCCAAGATTGGTGCATTCGAGCAGGCCCTGATTGCTTACTTCAACCGGGATCACGCCGCACTGCTGGCGAAGATCAACGAGAAGGGTGACTTTAATGACGAAATCGACGCTGGCCTGAAAGCTGGTATCGAGAAGTTCAAGGCCACCCAAACCTGGTAAGCCGCAGCGGGGGCCGCGAGGTCCCCGCTTGCTAACCCGATAGGTGTCAAATGGCAGGCGCAAAAGAGATTCGCAGCAAGATTGCGAGCATCAAAAGCACGCAGAAGATCACCAGCGCCATGGAAAAGGTGGCGGTCAGCAAAATGCGCAGAGCACAAATGCGTATGGCTGCTAGCCGTCCCTACGCGGAGCGTATCCGCCAGGTGATTGGTCATCTGGCCAACGCCAACCCGGAATACCGTCACCCGTTCATGATCGAGCGCGAAGTAAAGCGCGTTGGTTATGTTGTGGTGAGCTCGGACCGTGGTCTGTGTGGTGGTCTGAACACCAACCTGTTCAAGGCTCTGGTCAAAGACATGGCGAGCAATCGCGAGCAAGGCGTAGAGATTGATCTCTGCGTAGTTGGCAGCAAAGGCGCGGCGTTCTTCCGCAACTTTGGTGGCAACATCGTTGCTGCGATCAGCCACCTGGGCGAAGAACCGTCGATCAATGATCTGATCGGTAGCGTCAAGGTAATGCTCGATGCCTACCTCGATGGTCGCATCGATCGTTTGTCCGTGGTCTCGAACAAGTTCATCAATACCATGACGCAAAAGCCGACAGTGGAGCAGTTGATTCCGCTGGTGGCTGATCCGGATAAAGAACTCAAGCACCACTGGGACTACCTGTACGAACCCGACGCCAAAGAGCTGCTCGACGGCTTGATGGTGCGTTACGTGGAGTCGCAGGTGTACCAGGCAGTGGTTGAGAACAACGCGGCTGAACAAGCGGCCCGGATGATCGCGATGAAGAACGCCACCGACAACGCTGGCGATATCATCAAAGACCTGCAGTTGGTTTACAACAAGGCACGTCAGGCAGCGATCACCCAGGAAATTTCGGAAATCGTCGGCGGCGCTGCCGCGGTTTAAGCACGGTTCAAATATTCAGAGGAACCAAAGATGAGTAGCGGACGTATCGTTCAAATCATCGGCGCCGTTATCGACGTGGAATTCCCGCGTGATCAAGTGCCGAGTGTTTATGAAGCGCTGAAAGTAGTCGGCGCCGAAACCACCCTGGAAGTTCAGCAGCAGCTGGGCGACGGCGTGGTACGTACCATTGCAATGGGTTCGACCGAGGGCCTCAAGCGTGGCCTGAGCGTTGGCAGCACTGGCGCAGGTATCCAGGTACCGGTTGGGGTGAAAACCCTGGGCCGTATCATGGACGTGCTGGGCAACCCAATCGACGAAGCTGGCCCGATTGGTGAAGAAGAGCGTTGGGGCATTCACCGTGCCGCGCCTTCCTACGCTGAACAAGCTGGCTCCAACGAGCTGCTGGAAACCGGCATCAAGGTTATCGACCTGGTTTGCCCGTTCGCCAAGGGCGGTAAAGTCGGTCTGTTCGGTGGTGCCGGTGTAGGCAAAACCGTAAACATGATGGAACTGATCCGTAACATCGCCATCGAGCACAGCGGTTATTCCGTGTTCGCCGGTGTGGGTGAGCGTACTCGTGAGGGTAACGACTTCTACCACGAGATGAAGGATTCCAACGTTCTCGACAAGGTAGCCCTGGTTTACGGTCAGATGAACGAGCCGCCAGGCAACCGTCTGCGCGTAGCACTGACCGGTCTGACCATGGCCGAGAAGTTCCGTGACGAAGGCCGTGATGTGCTGTTCTTCGTGGACAACATCTACCGCTACACCCTGGCCGGTACTGAAGTATCCGCACTGCTCGGCCGTATGCCGTCGGCAGTGGGTTATCAGCCGACCCTGGCCGAAGAAATGGGCGTTCTGCAAGAGCGTATTACTTCGACCAAGACCGGTTCGATCACCTCGATCCAGGCCGTATACGTACCTGCGGACGACCTGACCGACCCAAGCCCGGCGACCACCTTCGCCCACTTGGACGCCACCGTTGTACTGTCCCGTGACATCGCTTCCCTGGGTATCTACCCAGCGGTCGATCCACTCGACTCGACGTCGCGCCAGCTGGACCCGATGGTTATCGGCCAGGAGCACTACGACACCGCTCGCGGCGTGCAGTACGTACTGCAGCGCTACAAAGAGCTGAAGGACATCATCGCGATTCTGGGTATGGACGAACTGTCCGAAGCAGATAAGCAGCTGGTATCCCGTGCTCGTAAGATCCAGCGCTTCCTGTCCCAGCCGTTCTTCGTGGCCGAAGTCTTCACCGGTTCGCCAGGCAAGTACGTTTCCCTGAAGGACACCATTGCCGGCTTCAGCGGCATTCTGAAAGGTGACTACGATCACCTGCCAGAGCAGGCGTTCTACATGGTTGGCAGCATCGAAGAAGCTGTTGAGAAAGCGAAGAAACTGTAATCACCCGTGCGCCCGGCAATGGGCGCTTACGGTCTGTTTACCGCAGTAGTGTGTAAGCAGATCGATACGTGAGGTTAGACATGGCTATGACAGTCCATTGCGACATCGTCAGCGCAGAAGGCGAGATCTTCTCCGGTCTGGTCGAGATGGTGATTGCGCACGGCAACCTGGGTGATATCGGTATCGCTCCAGGCCACGCGCCGCTGATCACCGACCTCAAACCGGGTCCGATTCGTCTGGTCAAGCTGGGTGGCGAAACCGAGGTGTTTTACATCTCCGGTGGCTTCCTCGAAGTTCAGCCGAGTGTGGTGAAAGTTCTCGCCGATACCGTGCAGCGTGCTGCCGATATCGATGAAGCTGCTGCTCAGGAAGCCCTTCGGGCTGCCGAGAATGCCTTGAATGAGAAGGGCGCGGAGTTCGATTACGGTTCCGCAGCCGCTCACCTGGCTGAGGTCGCGGCTCAGCTGCGTACCGTTCAGCAGTTGCGCAAGAAGTTCGGCGGTTAATTCCGGCGCTTCATCGCAAACGAGTAAAAGGGTAGCCTTGGCTACCCTTTTTCTTTGCCTGTCATTTAGCAGGTAGCCCGGATGCAATCCGGGACGATCACCCCGGATTGCATCCGGGCTACTCAATAGGATTTGCCCTCCATGTCGCTCGATATCGTTATCCTCGCCGCCGGCCAAGGCACCCGCATGCGTTCTGCCTTGCCGAAAGTTCTGCACCCGGTTGCCGGCAAAGCCATGCTTGGCCATGTGATCGACACCGCCCGCCTGCTGAAACCGCAAGGCATTCATGTGGTAATCGGCCATGGCGCGGAACGGGTGCGCGAGCGACTGGCGGCGGATGACCTGAATTTCGTGCTGCAGAGCGAGCAGCTCGGCACTGGCCATGCCGTGGCTCAAGCGCTGCCGGCATTGAGCGCCGAGCGCGTGCTGATTCTCTACGGTGATGTGCCGCTGATTGAAGTGGAAACCTTGCAGCGCCTGCTGCAACAAGTCAGCGAGCAGCAGCTGGGGTTGCTCACGGTCAATCTGAAAGACCCGACCGGTTACGGTCGCATCGTTCGCGATGACAGCGGCGTGGTGAAAGCCATCGTCGAGCACAAGGACGCCAGCACCGAGCAGCGCCTGATCAGTGAAGGCAATACCGGCATCCTCGCCGTACCGGGAAAAAAACTGGGCGACTGGCTCGGTCGTCTATCCAACAGCAACGCCCAGGGCGAGTACTACCTCACCGACGTGATCGCCATGGCCGTGGCCGACGGCCTGGTAGTCGCCACCGAGCAGGCGACTGACGAGATGGAAGTGCTGGGCGCCAACGACCGTATCCAGCTTTCGCAGCTGGAGCGCCACTACCAGTACCGCGCCGCCCGCCGCCTGATGCTGCAGGGCGTGACCCTGATCGACCCGGCGCGTTTTGACCTGCGTGGTGAAGTCACGGTAGGCCGTGATGTGTCTATCGATATCAACGTGATACTCGAAGGCCAGGTTGTTATCGAGGAAGGTGTGCAGATCGGGCCGAACTGCGTGATCAAAAACTCGATCCTGCGCAAAGGTGCCATCGTCAAAGCCAACAGCCATCTGGAAGGTGCCGAAGTGGGTGAGGGTGCCGATTGCGGTCCGTTCGCTCGCCTGCGTCCGGGTTCGGTGCTGGGCGCCAAAGCCCATGTGGGTAACTTCGTCGAACTGAAGAACGCCAAGCTGGGCGAGGGTGCTAAAGCCGGACACCTGTCTTACCTAGGCGATGCCGAGATCGGCGCGCGCAGCAATATCGGCGCCGGCACCATCACCTGCAATTACGACGGTGCCAACAAGTTCAAGACCGTAATGGGTGAGGACGTGTTTATCGGCTCCAACAGCGCCCTGGTCGCCCCCGTGACGCTGGGTGATCGCGCCACCACTGGCGCCGGTTCGGTGATTACCGGCGACGTGCCGGATAACACCCTGGCCGTTGGGCGCGCGAAGCAGCGCAATATCGAAGGCTGGAAGCGTCCAGTGAAAATCACCAAGTAAGCTGCTGTGACGGCTGCTTGAGCAGCAGCATAAGAGGCGGCCTTGGCCGCCTTTTATCGTTTTCAGGCTTGACGAAAAAGCTTCATTAGGTTTTGATTCGCGCAATTATCTTTCGAATCGAAACTTAGCATGTCGAAACGCAACACTCCGCAACGTCGTCACACCATTCTTGCCCTGCTCGCCGAGCAGGGTGAAGTGAGCGTGGATGAGTTGTCGAAAGCCTTCGCCACCTCCGAAGTGACCATTCGCAAAGACCTCGCCGCCCTGGAAAAAAGCGGCCTGCTGCTGCGCCGTTACGGCGGTGCGGTGCCCATGCCGCAGGAGCTGATCAGCGATATCCAGCCGATCTCCCAGTACAAGCAGGCCATCGCCCGCGCCGGTGTGGCGCGCATTCGCGAACATGCGCGGATCATTATCGACAGCGGCACCACCACCGCGGCGATGATCCCGCAGCTCGGCCACAAGCCTGGCCTGGTGGTGATGACCAACTCGCTGAACGTGGCCCGCGCCATCAGTGAGCTGGAGCATGAGCCGGTGCTGCTGATGACCGGCGGCACCTGGGACCCGCATTCCGAGTCGTTCCAGGGCCAGGTCGCCGAACAGGTGCTGCGCTCTTACGACTTCGACCAGCTGTTTATTGGCGCCGATGGCATCGACCTTAACCGTGGCACCACCACCTTTAATGAATTGCTCGGGCTTAGCCGGGTGATGGCGGATGTGGCGCGTGAAGTGGTGGTGATGGTCGAGAGCGACAAGATTGGCCGCAAGATTCCTAACCTGGAGCTGCCCTGGAGCGGCATCCATACCCTGATAACCGACGAGCGCCTCAGCCCTGAGGCCCGTGAACAATTGACCCAGCGCGGCATCAAGCTGATCTGCGCGGCTGTTGAAGCTTAAGGAGAAGATTATGTGTGGAATCGTAGGTGCAGTCGCCGAACGCAATATCACCGCTGTGCTGGTTGAAGGCCTCAAGCGCCTGGAATACCGCGGTTACGACAGCGCCGGTGTGGCGTTGCTGACGGATAAAGGCGACCTCGACCGTCGCCGCCGCGTGGGCAAGGTCAGTGAGCTGGAAAGCGCGCTGAGCGCCGAACCGCTGGCCGGCCGCCTGGGTATCGCGCACACCCGTTGGGCCACCCACGGCGCACCTAGCGAGCGCAATGCCCACCCGCATTTCTCCAGCCATGATCTGGCGGTGGTGCACAACGGCATTATCGAGAACCACGAAGAACTGCGCGCCCAGCTCAAGGGTCTGGGTTACGTGTTCAGCTCCGATACTGACACCGAAGTGATCGTGCACCTGCTCGACCACAAGCTGAAAACTCAGCCGGACCTGACCGCAGCACTCAAAGAAGCGGTCAAGGAACTGCATGGAGCCTACGGCCTGGCGGTGATCAGCGCCAAGCAGCCGGATCGCCTGCTCGCCGCCCGCAGCGGCAGCCCGCTGGTGATCGGCCTGGGCCTGGGTGAGAACTTCCTCGCCTCCGACCAGCTGGCTCTGCGTCAGGTCACCGACCGCTTTATGTACCTGGAAGAAGGCGATATCGCCGAGATCCAGCGCGACAGCGTGCAGATCTGGAGCGTCGACGGGCAGCCGGTGACGCGCGAGAGCGTGCAATACCACGAAGGTGCGGAAGCCGCCGACAAGGGCGAGTACCGCCACTTTATGCTCAAGGAAATCCATGAGCAGCCCAAGGTGGTGCAGCGCACCCTGGAAAGCCGCCTGGGTTCCGACCACGTACTGGTTCAGGCCTTCGGCCCGCAGGCCGCCGAGTTGTTCGCCAAGGTGCGCAACGTGCAGATCGTTGCCTGCGGCACCAGTTATCACGCCGGTATGGTCGCCCGTTATTGGCTGGAAGGCCTGGCCGGTATCCCCTGCCAGATCGAAGTGGCCAGCGAGTTCCGCTACCGCAAGGTGGTGGTGCAGCCGGACACCCTGTTTGTAAGCATCTCCCAGTCCGGCGAAACCGCCGACACCCTGGCAGCCCTGCGTAATGCCAAGGAGCATGCGCCTGGCCAGGGCGGTTACCTGGCCAGCCTGGCGATCTGCAACGTCGGCATCAGCTCCCTGGTGCGCGAATCTGACCTGACCCTGCTGACCCAGGCCGGCCCGGAAATCGGCGTGGCGTCGACCAAGGCCTTCACCACCCAGCTGGTCGCGCTGATGCTGCTGACCCTGTCCCTCGGTCAGGTGCGTGGCACCCTGGATAAAGGTCTGGAAGCCGAGCTGGTGGATGAACTGCGTTGCCTGCCAACGCGTCTGGGCGAAGCCCTGGCCATGGACAGCGTGGTGGAGAAGGTCTCCGAGTTGTTCGCCGAAAAGCACCACAGCCTGTTCCTCGGCCGTGGCGCGCAGTACCCGGTTGCAATGGAAGGCGCGCTCAAACTCAAGGAAATTTCCTATATCCACGCCGAAGCCTACCCGGCTGGCGAGCTTAAGCACGGCCCGCTGGCGTTGGTCGACAGCGATATGCCGGTGGTCACCGTGGCACCGAACAACGAGCTGCTGGAAAAGCTCAAATCCAACCTGCAGGAAGTGCGCGCCCGTGGTGGCGAGCTGGTGGTGTTTGCCGACGAGCAGGCCGGTATGAGCAATGGCGAGGGCACCCACGTGGTGAACATGCCGCATATCCACGACGCCCTGGCGCCGATCCTCTACACCATTCCGCTGCAACTGCTGTCGTACTACGTCGCCGTGCTCAAGGGCACCGACGTCGACCAGCCGCGCAATTTGGCCAAGAGCGTCACGGTTGAGTAAGCAGGAGCCAGCTGATGCGGCGTGAAGATATAAAGAGCAAGCAGGCGCAAGGCGTGCTCTTTGATACCCATATCATCGCCAACCCGGCCAATACCCGGGAATGGATCGTGCTGTTGAAGAAAGGCGCAGGCACCAGCTTCTTTCTGGTCGATGACCAGGAGCAGGTGGAGTCCTTCGCCGACCTCAATGGCCTGATCGAAGAGCTGCGCCTACTCGGCATCAAGGGTGCGGAAATTCATCTCTAAGCTAGTCGTCCGCTGACCTGAACAGGTGCCGATGCTCGGCGTTGTACAGCGCCGAGTCGGCGAACTGTTCGGCGTGCAGCACGCGGCCGACGAGGATCAGCGCGGTGCGGCGAAAGCCTTTGGCGCGCACCTGTTCTTCGATGGTGGCCAGGGTGCCGCTGACCCAATCCTGATCCGGCCAGCTGGCGCGATGGACCACGGCAATCGGGCAATCCGCGCCGTAATGCGGCAGTAGCTCAGTGACGATCTTGCTCAGATGCATCACGCCCAGGTGGATGGCCATGGTCGCGCCGTGGCGGGCCAGGTCGCCCAATGCCTCGCCCGCTGGCATATTCGACTTGCTCGCGTAGCGCGTGAGAATCAGCGTCTGCGACACCTCGGGCAAGGTCAGCTCGCTTTCCAGCAGGGCAGCGCAGGCCGCAGTGGCGGTCACCCCGGGGATGATCTCGAAGGCAATGCCCAGCCGGCGTAGGTGGCGGATCTGCTCGCCAATCGCGCCGTACAGCGAGGGGTCGCCGGAGTGCACGCGGGCCACATCCTGGCCTTTGTCATCGGCTTGGCTAATCAGCTCGATGATTTCATCCAGATGCAGCTCGGCGGTGTTGATCACCTGCTCGGCGTTATGGCCTTCGAGCACTGCTGCTGGCACCAGCGAACCGGCATAGAGAATCACCGGGCAGCTGCGTAGCAGGCGCTGGCCTTTGACGGTGATCAGCTCGGGGTCGCCGGGGCCGGCGCCGATAAAGTAAACGGTCATGACAGATCCTTGGGTGCAATCGACGCCAGCGCACAGGTGGCGCTGGCGTTGCGGGTTTTCTCGCCGAGCAGACGGGCCGGTTGGCCGCTCAGGCGTTCCGCCAGGGCCAGGGCGCAGGGTTCGGCGACGGCAGGACTGCCGGTGGCGGTCAGGGTGAGCGACGAACCTTGCACTAGGAGCTGATAGGGCAGCAGTTCTTCCGCACTAAAACAGCTCAACCGCAAACCGAGGCGCTGAGCCAGTGCCAGCAGGCCCGGCTCGGCACGTTTATGCGCGATGCTGGCCAGCCCGGCCAGGTTATCCACAGTCAGGCCGTGCGCCTGCAGGCTGTGAACCAGCAATGTGGATAAATCTTCAACGCTGCAGCCGCTGCGGCAGCCAAGCCCGGCGACCACTTGAATAGTGGCCGCGGGACGAGTATCGGCAGGGCTGGGCATCATCTAAGAGCGCTCGGTGTGTGCAGCGGCGTAGCTCAACATGGCGGCCGGCAGTGGTCAACCGTGATTGACCGGCCGCCATGGCCTGCGTAGCCTTGTCGCGTTCGAGGTTCTTCGTGGGCATGCCCACGAAGCTAAGAGGGAACAAGGTTGATGCCTTGGCTGCCCCCGCAACTGTAAACGACTCGTACCCTTGCGTTGTTCTGCCGCCCAAGCGCTGCAGCACAACAGCCACTGCGTCAGCGCGGGAAGGCGAAGGGAGTAGCCGGTGTACCTACGCCAGCCCGGTCGTGAGCCAGGAGACCTGCCTCGTCACGTTTTCGACAACCGGGCGGGGTGATCCGGTGGTGTTGGCTGACGCCCCGTGGCTGTCATGTCTGTGCCGCCTCCTGCTCGTCTTTCTTTCGACGTCACGCAGGACTCGCCATGCAAACCCTCGCCAAACTTCCCGTCACCATCGTTACCGGCTTTCTCGGCGCCGGCAAAACCACTCTGCTGCGGCACATGCTCGGCCACGCCGACGGGCGGCGCATTGCGGTGATCGTCAACGAATTCGGCGAGCTGGGCATCGACGGCGAAATCCTCAAGCAGTGCTCCATTGGTTGCAGCGAAGAAGAAGCCAACGGGCGCATCTTCGAACTGGCCAACGGCTGCCTGTGCTGCACCGTGCAGGAAGAATTTTTCCCGGTGATGCGCGAGCTGGTGGCGCGTCGCGGTGAGCTGGATCATATCCTTATTGAAACCTCCGGCCTGGCACTGCCCAAGCCGCTGGTACAGGCCTTTAACTGGCCGGAAATCCGCAACTCCTGCACCGTGGATGCGGTGATCACCGTGGTCGACAGCCCGGCCGTGGCAGCCGGCACCTTCGCCGCCTTCCCCGATCAGGTTGATGCGCAGCGCAAGCTCGACCCGAATCTGGACCACGAATCGCCGTTGCACGAGCTGTTCGCCGACCAACTGGCCAGCGCCGACCTGGTGATCCTCAACAAGGCCGACCTGCTCGACGCCGCCGCCCTGGCTGCGGTGCGTGCGGAAGTGGCCGAGGAGCTGCCACCGGCGGTGAAAATCATCGAAGCCCATGGCGGCGAGCTGCCGCTGGACGTGCTGCTGGGCCTGAACTGCGAGACCGAGCTGCATATCGAGGGCCGAAAGACCCACCATGATCTGGAAGGCCATGAAGACCACGATCACGACGAGTTCGCCTCGTTCCACGTGGAACTGCCTGAAGCCGAGGAAGCCCGTCTGCTGCAAGCGCTGAAGGATGCGGTCAGCAAACACGGCATTCTGCGTATCAAGGGTTTTGCGGCGATTCCCGGCAAGCCGATGCGTCTGCTGCTGCAAGGCGTTGGCCAGCGTTTCGATAAACACTTCGACCGCGCCTGGCAGGCCGATGAGCCGCGCATCACCCGCCTGGTGGTGATTGGCCAGACACTGGATCAGGCCGTCATCGAAGCCGAGCTGCAAGCAGCGCTGGCCTAAATATGTGGGAGGGGCTTTAGCCGCGAGCCTTATAGGGCCTGTCGCGGCTAAAGCGGTTCGCCGCCCGACCCCTCCCACAGGTGAATTGCCCATGCATCTATTACGCACCCAGCCCGGCAGCCAGCTGCCGGTCGACAGCATCGCCGACCTCGGCCAGACCCCGGCCGAGCTGGTGATTCTGTGCACCGGCGATTCGCACCTGTCGTTGCTGGCCGAAGTGGCGCGGCAGCTGCCGGCGGATTACCCCAGCCTGCGCCTGGCCAGCCCGGCGCAGCTGAGCAATCACGCCTCGGTGGATCTCTACGTTGAGCAGGTGCTGCAGCACGCCAAGGTCATCCTGATTTCCGTGCACGGCGGCGTCAGCTATTGGCGCTACGGCATCGAGCGGTTGGTCGAACTGGCCGAGCGCGGTGCGCAGGTGATTATGGTGCCGGGTTGCGACAACCCTGATCCGGAGCTGATGGCCTTGAGCACTGTGTCAGTGACCGAGGCTGAGCGGCTTTGGCAGTTCCTACGCCAGGGCGGTGCGGGCAATGCGCTGCAGCTGTTTAACTGCATCGCCAGCCAGTGGCTGCAGCGCGATTATTCTTGGGCAGAACCGCAGCCGCTGCCACGCGTTGGCCTGTATCACCCGCACTTGGCCAATCCGAGCTTGGCCGATTGGCAAGCCAATTGGCAGGTTGATGCGCCGGTGGCGGCGCTGCTGTTCTACCGCACTCAGGTGCAGGCGGCGAATACCGGGTTTATCGACGTGTTCTGCCAGCGGCTGCAGGCCCAGGGCCTTAATCCGCTGCCGATTGCCGTGGCCAGCCTTAAGGAGGCGGCCTGTCTTACCCAAGTCGAGGACTGGCTGGACGAAGCCGATGCCCGCTTGATTATCAACACCACGGCCTTCGCCCTGTCCAACCCGGAAGCGCCGAGCGCAAGGCCCTTCCGCCGCGATATCCTGGTGCTGCAAGCCATTTGTTCGTTGGATAACCATGCACAGTGGCAAGCCAATGCCCAGGGCCTGGGTTCGCGTGACTTGGCCATGCATATCGTGCTGCCAGAGCTGGACGGCCGCCTGATCACCCAGCCGATCAGCTTTAAGGGCCTGGCCTGGCGCAGCGAGCGCAGCCAGAGCGATGTGGTCTGTTACCAGCCGCATCTGCCGGGGATGGACTTCGTCGCCGAGCTGGCGCGCAACTGGGTCGTCTTGGCGCACAAAAACAACGCCGACAAGCGCATCGCCCTGATCCTCGCCAACTACCCGACCCGCGATGGGCGTATCGGCAATGGCGTTGGCCTGGACACCCCGGCGGCGGCGCTAAATATTCTCAAGGCGCTGCAACAGCAGGGCTATCCGGTGGAAGGATTGCCCGAGAGCGGCACCGCACTGATCCACCAACTGCTCGGCGGTGTGACTAATGATCTGGACAGCCTCGACGCGCGGCCCTGCGCGCAGAGCCTGGCGCTGGATGAGTACCTGGCGTTCTTCCACAGCCTGCCGGCGGCCAGCCAGCAGGCGGTGCGCGAACGTTGGGGCGAGCCGCAAAGCGACCCGGTGTTCCGCAGCGGCCGGCTGATGATCGCCGGCCTGCGCTTCGGTTTGACCTTTGTCGGCATCCAGCCGGCGCGCGGATATCAGCTGGATGCGGCGGCGGTGTATCACGACCCGGATCTGGTTCCGCCGCACGGTTACCTGGCGTTTTACTGCTGGATTCGTAGGGCATTTGCGGCGAACGCCGTCATTCATGTAGGCAAGCACGGCAATCTGGAATGGCTGCCGGGCAAGAGCGTCGGGCTGTCCGCGCAGTGCTGGCCGAGCGCGATTCTCGGCCCGCTGCCGAATATCTACCCGTTTATCGTCAACGATCCGGGCGAGGGCGCGCAGGCCAAGCGGCGCACCCAGGCGGTGATTATCGACCACCTGATGCCGCCGCTGACCCGCGCCGAAAGCTATGGCCCGTTGCGCGATCTGGAGCGCCTGGCCGACGAATATTACGAAGCTAGCCAGCTCGACCTGCGGCGCGCCGCCGAGCTGCGCGGGGAGATTCTGCTCAAGGTGCGCGAGGCCAGCCTCGACCGCGAGCTGGGCCTGCAACTGAATGCAGACCCCAACAGCTGGCTGCCGCAGCTGGACGCCTATCTGTGCGACCTCAAGGAATCGCAAATCCGCGATGGCCTGCATGTATTTGGCGAATCGCCCGTCGGCAGCCTACGCCGCGACACCCTGCTGGCGCTGCTGCGCATTCCCCGTGGCGATGGCCAGAACGGCAACGCCAGCCTGTTGCGCGCCATGGCTCGCGACCTGGAACTGGACTTCGATCCGCTCGATTGTGAGATGGCCGCGCCTTGGTTGGGGCCGCGCCCGGCCGTGCTGGCAGAGCTGAGCAGCGATGCCTGGCGCAGTGCCGGCGATACCCGCGAGCGCCTTGAGCTGCTGGCCTTGCAGCTGATCGATACAACGAGTTTCGAATCTGTTGGTGCGGAAAGCACTCAGGTGCTGCAACGCCTGCGTGAGCAGATAGCACCGCTGCTGGATGCCTGCGGCGATGCCGAAATGCACGGCCTGCTCGCGGCGCTAAGCGGGCGTTTCGTTCCCGCCGGGCCGAGTGGCGCACCGAGTCGCGGGCGGCTGGATGTGCTGCCCACCGGGCGCAACTTCTACAGCGTCGATGTGCGCAACCTGCCCACACCGACTGCCTGGCGCATCGGCGTGCAGGCGGCGGATCGCTTGCTGGAACGGCATCTGCAGGATCACGGCGACCACCTGCGTCAGCTCGGCCTGTCGATGTGGGGCACGGCGACCATGCGCACCGGCGGCGACGATATGGCCCAGGCTCTGGCGCTGATGGGCGTGCGCCCGGTGTGGCAGGCGGGCAGCCAGCGCGTCGAGCGCTTCGAGGTGCTGCCGCTGGCGCAGCTCGGCCGCCCACGGGTGGACGTGACCCTGCGCGTGTCCGGGTTTTTTCGCGATGCCTTTAGCAACCTGATCCGCTTGTTTGATGACGCAGTGCAGGCGGTGGTTGATCTCGATGAGCCGGAAGATATGAATCCGCTGTCGGCGCGGGTCTGGCGTGAGTCGCTGACCCTGCAGGACAGCGGCCTGGATGAAGCCGAGGCGCGCAAACAGGCCGGCTGGCGGGTGTTCGGCTCCAAACCGGGGGCCTATGGCGCGGGCGTGCAGAACGCCATCGAAGAACGTCTGTGGCAAACCCGCGAGGACCTCGCCGAGGTCTACCTGAATTGGGGCGGCTATGCCTACGGCAGCCACAGCGAAGGCACCCCGGCACGCGCGCAGTTCGCCGAGCGCCTAGAGCAGATGCAAGCGGTGCTGCACAACCAGGACAACCGCGAGCACGACATCCTCGATTCCAATGACTACTACCAGTTCCAGGGTGGCATGCTCGCCGCCGTGGAAACCCTGCGCGGGGCCAAGGTGGCCAGCTATCACGGCGACAATAGCCAGCCCGACACCCCGCGCATCCGCACCTTGAAGGAAGAACTCAACCGTGTGGTGCGCGCCCGCGCGGCCAACCCCAAGTGGATCGACGGCATGAAGCGCCACGGCTACAAGGGCGCGTTCGAGCTGGCAGCAACCATCGACTACCTGTTCGCTTTCGATGCCACCAGTGAGCTGGTCGACGACCATCAGTACGCGCTGCTCACCGATGCCTATTTGCTCGACAAAAGTACCCGCGACTTTATCCAGCAGCACAACCCCGGCGCCCTACAGGACATCCTCGAACGCCTGCTCGAAGCCCAGCAACGCGGCCTCTGGCAGGAACCGGGCGAGTATCGCGAGGCCCTGGAAAATCTGTTGATTGATAGCGAGGAGGGTGTGTGAAAGAAACACTGGCCCGAATACGAGTCTGGTGGCAACGTCCGATTACCCGACGTGATCGGGTTCGTTCAGCCTGCATCGGTGCCATGGCTGGCATATGGATCGGCTTGCTGGCGTTCATTCTGTTTGACGGTGGTCAGGCGAGCCTCACAGAGCTCGGCATCTGGGCTTTGTTTGGTGCAATAAACTGCGCCGGGTTGGCTGCCTTGTTTCCCCGGGTTCTCGGGATCGTCCTGTTTCCACTGAGCATATTTGGTATCGGCAACTGAGCATGGCGCACAACGGATCGGCTGTGGGAGGGGCTTTAGCCGCGAGCTTGTCGCCGCTGAAGCGCCTCCCACGGCACATGCATGAGCCCGCAGCCCGGATGCCATCCAGGGACTACGCCATAAACGGCCCCGGATTTCATCCGGGCTACGTTCAACTCCACGGATCACGTCCATGACCGAACACCACTTCCCCCTCGCCGCCGTGGTCGCCGCCGATGACCTGAAACTGGCGCTGTGCCTGGCGGCCATTGATCCGGCGATTGGCGGCGTGCTGATCGAAGGGCCGCGCGGCATGGCTAAGTCGACCCTGGCCCGTGGCCTGGCCGATCTGCTAGCCAGCGGCACCTTTGTCACCCTGCCGCTGGGCGCCAGCGAGGAGCGCATCGTCGGCACCCTCGATCTGGACGCCGCGCTGGGCGAGGGTCGCGCGCAGTTCTCCCCCGGTCTGTTGGCCAAGGCCAATGGCGGTGTGCTGTACGTGGACGAGGTCAATCTGCTGCCCGATCATCTGGTCGACCTGCTGCTGGATGCCGCTGCCAGTGGGGTCAACCATATCGAGCGCGACGGCATTTCCCATCGGCATGCCGCGCGCTTTGTGCTGATCGGCACCATGAATGGCGAGGAGGGTGAGCTACGGCCGCAACTGCTCGATCGCTTCGGCCTTAACCTGGCCCTGGACGCCCAGCCGCAACCGGCCCAGCGCGCCGAGATCGTCCGTCGCCGGCTGGCTTTTGATGCCGACCCGCAGGCCTTTCTGCAGCGCTGGCAGGTGCAGCAAGACGAGCTGCGCGAACGCTGCCAGAGCGCCCGTGCTCGGCTGGCGGCGATTCCATTAGATGACGCCGCCCTGGAGCAGATCAGCCAGCGCTGCTTCGCCGCCGCCGTCGATGGCCTGCGCGCCGATCTGGTTTGGCTACGCGCCGCCCGCGCCCATGCCGCCTGGCGTGGCGCAGAACATATCGAGGCAGTGGATATCGATGCGGTGGCGGAGTTCGTTCTGCGTCACCGTCGCCGGCATAACCCGCCGCCTGCCGCGCAGCCGCCACAACCCCAGTCGCAATCTCAGCCCAGCAACGATAAGCCCAGCGAGCAGCCGCAAGGCGAAGGCCAATGGGGCGAGTTACCCGCTCAGGTACAGAGCCTTGGCGAACGGCGTGAACCGCCGCGCTGGGCAAAAAAGCCCTAGGCATCCGCCCGCGCACAGCCCCAGGCGCGGATGCCCGGGCCGCTCCCGGCACATTAGGCAATGGTCGCAACGGTGCCAGTCGCAGTGGTGCCGCGGGGCGTATCGACTGGCCGGCGAGCCTGCTTAAAGGCCGCCCGCGAACTCGGCAGGATCTGCTGTTGCGTCCACGCAGCGCCAAGCCAGTTGAACTCTGGCTGGTAATTGTCGATGCCTCGGCCTCGACTCGCCGGCATGGCGCACTGAGCAAAGCCAAAGGCCTGCTCAGTGAGGTGTTCGAGCAGGCGCGCCGGCAACGCGCGCGCTTGGCATTGCTACACGCCACCGGTCGCCAGGCGCAATGGCTCTGGCAGGGGCAGAAAGCCTCCCAGGCCTTGCAGCACTGGTTGGCCGAGCTGGGCGCAGGCGGCGGCACGCCGTTGCTGGCGGCCATACAGCAGGCCGCCGACTGGCAGGCGCGGCGTCAGCGGCTGCATCCGGCCGAGCGGCAGCGTGTGTTGATCATCACCGATGGCCGCCTGCGTGACTGGCCGGCGTTAACCCCGAACGCCTGCCCGGCGCTGCTGGTGGATATCGAAAGCGCGCCAATCCGCCTCGGCCGCGCGCGCCAATTGGCTGCTGAGCTGGGCGCCGACTACCGACATATCGATTCGCTGCCGACACTGGCCGGCAGCCTGGAGACAGCCTTATGAAAACCCTGTTGATAATCGGCATCGGCGCCGGCGATCCGGACTACTTGACCGTGCAGGCGATCAACGCGCTAAACCGCACGGACGTGTTCTTCCTGATGGACAAAGGCAGCGCCAAAGACAGCCTGATCGGCCTGCGCAAGACCATCTGCGAGCGCTTTATCCAGGGCCGCGACTACCGCTTTGCCAGCGCCGACTGCCCGGAGCGTGTGCGCGATGTGCCGGACTATCGCGGCAGCGTGGTCGACCTGAATCAGGACAAGCAGCAGGTGTTCGAAGGCATGATCCGCGAGCAGATGCGCGATGGCGAAACCGGCGCCTTTCTGGTCTGGGGCGACCCGGCGCTGTACGACAGCACCCTACGCATCGTCGAACAGATAGTCAGCAACAGCAGCGAGCAGATTGAGTACGAAGTCATCCCCGGCATCACCAGCCTGCAAGCCCTGGCGGCCAAGCATAAGGTCTGCTTTAACAGCATCGGCCAGGCCTTCCAGATCACCCCGGCCCGCCGCCTGGCCGAAGGCGGTTTTCCTGAGGGCTTGGATAGCGTGCTGGTGATGCTCGACGCCCAGGACACCTACCAACGCTTTGTCGACCAGCCCATGCAGATCTATTGGGGCGCTTATATCGGCACGCCGGATGAAGTGCTGATCGCTGGGCCGCTAAGCGAGGTCGCCGAGACCATCCGCAGCCGCCGCGCCGAGCTGCGCGAGCAGCATGGCTGGATTATGGATAGCTATTTGCTGCGCAGAAGCGACAAGGGGCTTACATCATAAAGTCGTTCGAATCGGCCTGTGGCTTTAGGCTGGCTTCGGCGCGGCGCATTAACGATGGAATTTCGTCTGTTAGGTAAGCCCAGAACTTATCGTTGTTCAGCGTTTGCGCGACGAGTTGCGCCGGCAAGAAACGCTGCATTTCATTGCGAAAATCCTGCTTCACCTGCGGGTCGTCAGTTAACGCGGCTGAGCGTTGCGCGGCCGTTTGCAGAAAGTCCGGTAGCTCTACCTTGTGATCCCTGAGCTTGTTGGGGATCAACTGCAACGCTGGCTCGATTTTCTGCTGCTTTAGCCACAGCAAGTCCCAGAGATCACGACTTTTGATCCGCCCGCGTCTCAGGGCAAATGCCAAAATCTTGTCCACATAGATCTCCTCAAGCGCCTCCGCGTTGAGGATCAGACCCTGGGTGCCCATATCCACGCCATAGGGGTTGAGCAGCGTTTTCGGTACGCCCATATAGCTTGGGATGGCGCAGACATCGATATGAATGCGCTGAGCCGGTAGGTGCTGCGCATCAGGGCGGGTCTGTACCCGCAGCTTCCAGGTGTCGACATTGCCCGACTCTTTGCTCGGCTCGCTGACTTCCACATGCAGGCCGTATTTCGCCTGCAACTTGCCAATCAGGGTCGCTTTCAACTGGGCCAGGTCGTCCCGGTTAAAGTCAGCGCCGCCGGTAAAGTCGAGGTCTTCGCTCAGGCGGTTGGAGCCGTAGCACGCCCGCAGGCAGGTGCCGCCGATAAAGCACAGTTTTTCCAGCAGGCCGGCTTCGCTCAGCGCCAGCATGATGTCGTGGTGCAGCAGCTCCTTTTCCACCACCACGCGCAAGTTGGCCAGGTCGGTATTGTTGCCGATGGCCTGGTTTACCAGCTGGTCAAACAAACTCATTGGCGATGCTCCAATCGATCAGGTCGAGATTTCTTTTTGCGGCCTTCATATCGCGAATGGCCAGCGCTGGCTTGGCTCGCCACATTCGGCATCTGCTGTCGTAGCTGAGCTGATCGGCCAGCGCCTCGGCTTTTTGCGTGGTGTGGACAAACTCCAGGGTGCCCCATTGGCCGCAGTTGATCTGGCTGCTGCGCCCCGATGACATCAGGGTGATCCAGTTCATCGGCACCTGCGAGATGATGCCGGCGTCGCTTAACGCGGTTTCCAGGCTGATGTAATTGAACTCATGCGCCCGCAGCCGCGCCGCAGCATGAAACAGCAGCAAACCGGAGCTTGGTTTTGCGGGTTTGTAGAAGTAGAGCCCACGGCAAATGCGCTCCAGCTTGCCTTCCTTGGCGGCGCGGCTAAGCAGCGCACGGTAGGCCTGCGCAGAAATATCGGGCACCAGGGCGCGCATATCTGAAGGAGTAAACAGATAGCGCTCAGGGCTCGCCAGCGCGTCGAGGCCATGATAAAGGCGGCGTATGGGTTGCGCGGCTTCGCGGGGCTGGCTCATCGGGATCACTCAACAGAAAGTGACGGTAAGTGTAACTTAGTGTTGAGTAAGTGCCAGATTTAGCTGAGCAGGCTGGAGCAGGGGTGAGATTGGGGGTGGCCACTCACCACGCGCTTGCAACTCGTGTAAGTAGCAAAATATATGCGTGTATAGCCAAATTAACTATATTTGCCTATGCTTTGCTAGAGATCAGTGGAGGCAAGAAATATGGATCCGTACCGTAACCCTTTTGCGCCAGGTGCAGGAAGTAGGCCGCCTGAACTTGCGGGGCGCGATGCAACCCTTGAGGCCGCAAGGATCTCATGTGGCCGCGCCATTAAAGGGCGGAGCGCCCGATCCATCATGCTCCTTGGGTTGAGGGGGACCGGCAAGACAGTCCTGCTTAATGAAATAGGGAAAATCGCTCAGGAAGAAGGCCTTCTGGTTTCTAAGGTCGAGTCTCCAGAACGTGAGAGTCTTGCACGCCTTCTCTATCCTGAAATGCGAAAGGTCATGCGCTCTCTTTCGGGTATCGAAGCAGCTAAGCAAATCGCTAGCCGTGGATTAAAGGGCCTTCGCAGTTTTGCGGCAATCTTCAAGATTGATATTGCTGGTGTTGAGGTCGGCGTTGAGCCAGAGCCCGGTCTCGCTGATAGTGGAGATCTTCAGTACGACCTTCCGGACCTTTTTGATGTAATTGGTCGAGCAGCACAAGCCGCAGGTAAGGGATGGATTCTTCTAATTGATGAAGTGCAGTACCTTTCCGAGGCAGATCTATCAGCACTAATCGTTTCCATCCATCGTATGTCTCAGGAAGGCCTCCCGGTACTTCTTGTCGGTGCTGGTCTTCCACAAGTCGCGCGGCTCGCAGGCGAAGCAAAGTCCTATGCAGAGCGGCTTTTTCTTTATCCGGAAGTTGGTGCTCTCGATCAACCGTCTGCTATTCAAGCTGTTGAAAAGCCGATAGTGGATGAGGAAGCCACTATCGAACCGACTGCACTCGGCGAAATCGTCGAACGGACACGCGGCTATCCCTTCTTCCTTCAAGAGTGGGCCTCCACAGCTTGGAACAATGCAGAGGGACCAGAAATTACCCTTGATGACGTGAGCCAATCCTATGCCGAGACTTTAGCTTCGCTTGATGCGGGTTTCTTCAGGGTACGCATTGATAGGCTGACAAAGTCAGAGGTTCAGTTTGTTAAAACTATGTCGGAATTGGGCGATGGTCCTTATGCGATGGCTGATATTGCCAAAGCAATGGCGCGAACCCAGTCATCGCTTGGCCCCACTCGGGCTAACATTATTTCTAAGGGCATGATCTACAGTACGGATCATGGCTATTTGAACTTTACGGTTCCACTTTTCGCGGAATATATGCGGCGGCAAGGGTGAGCTTGTAGGGTGGGTTGAGCTTGCGATACCCAGGCTGTGTCCATCGAAACTCCTGATGGGTATCGCAAGCTCAACCACACTCCTACGAGAGTGGATAACTCCGCGGCGTATACACCCATTCCCCACCCTCAGCCCGCGCAAAGCGGCAGGTCTGGCTGGAGCCGATAATTACCAAGGTGCGCATATCGACCATCTCTGGTGTTAGTTCGCCCAGGGTGAGGGTGCGTAGGGTTTCGCCGGGGCGGCCGATATCGCGGCCGAGTACCGCCAGGGTTTCCGGGATGCGTTGCTGGCGGACGATATCCAGCGCAGAGCCGAGCTGCCAGGGGCGGGCTTTGGAGATGGGGTTGTAGAAGGCCATCACCAGGTCGGCGGCGGCGGCGTGGGCCAGGCGCTTTTCGATAATCGCCCAGGGTTTGAGGTTGTCCGACAGGGAGATCAGGCAGAAGTCGTGGCCCAGCGGTGCGCCGGCTTTGGCGGCGGTGGCCAGCGCAGCGGAAACGCCGGGGAATACCTGTAGGTCGACGCGCTGCCATTCGGCGTCGGTCGATTCATGCAGGGCTTCCAGCACGGCGGCGGCCATGGCGAATACGCCAGGGTCGCCGGACGACACCACCACCACGCGCCGCCCACTGGCGGCCAGCTCAAAGGCATGGCGGGCGCGCTGCATTTCCTCGCGGTTATCGGTGCAGTGGCGCACCTGCTCCGGGCGCAGCGGGCCGGCCATATTGATATAGGTTTCGTAGCCGAGCAGGTCCTGCGCTTCATCCAGCGCCTGGCGCGCGGCGGGCACCATAAATTCGGCGGCACCGGGGCCGAGGCCAATCACCGTCAGGCGGCCACGGGGGCGGCCGAGTTGGTTGGCGTCGATAGGCGCTGCGGCCAGCAGCAGGCGCAGATTGGCGTGTTGGCTGTGCAGTGGTGGCAGTTGCTGCGCGTCATCGATAAAGCGCAGCGGCAGTTTGAGCTGTGCGGCGGCGTGGTGCAGCTCGGCGTTGGCCATTAGTTCTGGCGCGGCCAGCAGGCAGGCCAGGCTTTGCGCGGCCAGGTTGCTGGTTTGCAGCGCCTGCTGCAGTTCGCTAAGTAATTCAGGACTGACGCGTTCGACCCATACGGCGACCTGCTGCGGGTGGATCAGCAGTTCATCGGCATTGGCCGCGCGGCTATGTGGGCTGATATGGATCACCCGGTTGGCGCTGTTATCCACCGGCAGTTTGGCCTGGGCCAGCCAGGGCGCGTCGCCTTCGATACGCACGGCCTGGCCGCCGAGCAGGTCGCTGACAAAGCCTTTGCCTTGCTCAAGATCAGCCAGCACATAGCCGGCCGGCGGTTCCAGCAGGCAGGTGCCAAAGCGCAGTTCACCGCTGGTGGTGATCGCCGCGCTGACCTCCAGGTGCGCGGCAAGCTCCCGCGCCATGCGGTTGACCCCGCCCAGGCCGCCGAGCAGCGGTACTACGGCGCTGCCGTCTTCGGCCACGGCCAACACTGGCGGCTCGCTGTCTTTCTCACCCAGTACAGCGGCCAGGCTGCGAATCACGATACCGGCGGCGCACAGCACGATCAGCGGCGTACCGGCGCGGTAGAGCGTGCGTAGGGTGTCGCCGAAGTCGTCATAAGTCCGCTCGACGTCCACCACCCGGCTGTGCAGGCCGTGGATTTCGGCCTGGGGATAAAGCGCCTGGATGCGCCGTGCGCAAGGCAGGGCAGAGGGGCCGAGGATGATGATGGCGGGGGCGATACTCATGTTTGAATCCTGTAGCCCGGATGCAATTCGGGGCGTGCGGTTTCCCGGATTGCATCCGGGCTACGTTCAGTTGGGTAGGGTGGATGACGTTTCACCCATCCACCAACCGCGATGGTGGATGAAAAAAGCATCATCCGCCCTACGGTCGCGTTACCCGCGCCATTTTTCGCCGGGAATCACGATCATCGAGAAATACGGCGAGGACATCGGTTCAACCTCATCCAGCGGCACGATGCGCTGGTTGCCCATGGTGGCGCGCTCAACGTAGTGGGCGCGGTCGTCGATGCCCAGCTCCTGCAACACGCGGCGGACTTTCTCGAAATTACGCCCCAGTTTCATGATCACGGCGGCTTCGGCGCTGTGCAGGCGCTGCTTGAGTTCGTCTTCTGGCAACACGCCGGAGAGCACGCTCAAACTCTGGTTGCGGTACACCAGCGGGGTGCCGAGCACCGAGGCGCAGCCGAGCATGGAGCACACGCCGGGCACCACTTCCACGTCGTAACGGTCGGCCAGGCGGTCGTGCAAATACATATAGGAGCCGTAGAAAAACGGGTCGCCTTCGCAGATCACCGCCACATCAAAGCCGGCGTCAAGCCGGGCGGCGATCTGCACCGCGCAGGTGTCGTAGAAATCGCTGATCACATCTTCATAGCTCAGCGGCGCGGCGAGTTTTTCCGTGGTCACCGGGTACACCAGCGGCAGGCGCTGCTGTGTGTCGCTCAGGTGCTGTTCGATAATGCCGAAGGCGTTGCCGCCCTGGCCCTTGTTGGCTTTGGCCTTGGCCACAAAGTAGCCGACCACCGCTGCCGATTGCAGCAGGCGCAGGGCTTTGAGGGTGATCAGCTCCGGGTCGCCGGGGCCGACGCCGATGCCGAGCAGGCGGCCTTTTTGCATACTCATCACTCCACCTCCGTGGCCAGGGCGTTGACCGCTGCCACCGCCATGGCGCTGCCGCCGCGACGGCCGCGCACAATCACATAGGGCACGCCACGGCTGTCGGCGGCGAGGGCGTCCTTGGATTCCGCCGCGCCGATAAAGCCCACCGGCATGCCGATAATCAACGCTGGTTTCGGCGCGCCAGCGTCGAGCATTTCCAGCAGGTAAAACAGCGCGGTGGGGGCGTTGCCGATCACCACCACGCTGCCTTCCAGATGCTCGCGCCAATGTTCCAATGCGACTGCCGAACGGGTATTGCCGAGTGCGCGGGCCTGCTCAATTACGCCGTCGTTATGCAGGGTGCAGATCACCGGGTTGTTGGCGGCCAGGCGCGGGCGGGTGATGCCTTCGGCGACCATCCGCGCATCGCAGAGAAGCGGCGCGCCCTTGGCCAACGCAGCGCGGCCAGCAGCGCCGGCACCGGGGGAGAAGCGCAGGTCCTGCACCACATCGACCATGCCGCAGGCGTGGATAACCCGCACCGCGAGCTTTTCCAGGTCTACCGGGATCGCCGACAGGTCAGCCTCGGCGCGAATGGTGGCGAAGGATTGGCGGTAGATTTCCTGGCCGTCGCGGATGTACTCAAGCATCGCTGTTTCCTGTTGCGCAGTGGGCGGCGAACCAGTCGCCGGCCTCGTCGATAGTCATGGCGCTGGCCTGCAGCTGACCGAAACCGGCCGCCTCGGGCGTGCGTTGATAAAGCTGGTAATGCCCGGCGCTGCTGGCCAGCAGGGTGAAGGGCGCGGTATGCGCGGCGGCGCAGGAGCGCGGGCAGGCGCTGAGATGTACCTGCGGGCGCGCCGTGCTAGCTCGCAGGCGTTCGGCCAGGCGCAAGGCATCAGCTTTGCTGTCGGCCAGGCCTTTGCCGCAGGCGGCTGAGCCGGTGCAGGCGATCAGATGGCTTAACGGTTCCTGCGCATCGGTGAGCAGGCCCAGTTCGGTCAGCTTGTGCAGCAGCTTGTCTGCCGATTGCTCGGGGATATTGGGCAGCAGCAGACCCTGCCAGGGCGTCAGGCGCAGGCTGGCATCGCCATATTGCTCAGCCAGATCGGCCAGTGCTTTGAGTTGCGCAGCGTCGATCCGGCCCAGACGTGAAGCGGCGGCAACCATGCAAAGGGCGTTTTGCTGCTGTGGATAAATGCCCATCGGCGCGCGTGGGCTGACTGGTTTGTGTTGCCAATCGGTCGGTGGCGCCTGCACGGCAAAGGGCAGGCGCGTTTGCAGCTGTTGCAGCAGTTGGCTGGGCGATATTGCGGCGAGCAGCTGGCGCATCCGGCTATGTTCATTACCCGCTAGCTGGAGAAACAGCCTGAGCAGTTGTTCCACCAGCGGTACGGCTTGCTCAACGTCGACCACGCCCAGCGGCTGATCACCCGGGCAACCGGCCAAGCCAAAGGCCAAGCGAGCCGGCGTGCCGGGCAGGGCGCTCAGCCAGATATCGTGGGGGTGTTCGAGCATGGCCAGGGCTTCGCCGCCGTCCAGCTGAATAGCGAACTTGGCCGATAGCCCATGCAGCGCAGGGGTGGCTTGCAGCAGCTCAAGCAACGCGGCGGCCAGCGGGCGGGTGTCGAGCAGGGCGTGCGGATCAAGGCCGGCGGCGGGGCTGAGCAGCAGGTTGCGCACATCGTCGGCGGCCGGGTTACTTGGGCCGAGGCCGGCGGCCAGCAGGCGCTCGATCAGTTCGGCCTGCTGGCCTGGCAGCACGCCGCGAATTTGCAGATTGCTGCGGTTGGTCAGTTCCAGCACGCCGCTGGCGCAGCGCTCTGCTGCCTCGGCAATAGCCCGTGCCTGCTGGCTGCTGAGCACGCCGCCAGCCAGCTTGACCCGGCAGATGCCACCGTCCAGTGCCGGAACGATACGCAGCAGGCCGGGGCACGCCGATCCCGGTTTTTCGGGGCGTGGGGCAGGCAGATCGGCGGAGGTTAGACAGTCGCGCAAACGGTTCACCAGCTACTACGACGCGGCGACCGAACCAGCGAAACCCGCCCACAGGGGGTTTCATGGCATCGGTACACCCCGCCCGATGTTGGCACTCGCGACTAGCGTCGTCGGCAGGTCTCCTGGCTGACAGGTCATCATCTGGCGCGGCCTTCCCGGTTACCCAGTGGCACAGTTGCGGCAGACTCGCTGTTTACAGTTGCGGGGGCAGCTCGGTCACGATCAGCGGATCGCTCCGGATTCCCTCTTAGGCCCTATGCACAATGGCGGTGGGCACCGACGAAGGCGCTATTATGCCCGCTTTGCGCGCGGGCACGACAGCCAGCTGGTCGGGCGACGCGCTGATGACGGTTTGAGGAAAGCGCATGACGGCCTGGTTAACCCTGGTGGGTATCGGTGAAGACGGCTATGCCGGCCTGGGTGAGGCGGCGCGGCTGGCGTTGGGCGAGGCGCAGTGGATCGTCGGCAGCCCACGGCAGCTGGCGCTGTTGCCTAGCGATCTGCCGGGGCAGCACGAACTCTGGCCGAGCCCATTCAGCCTGGAGCAGGTCCTGGCGCGGCGCGGTACGCCGGTCTGCGTGTTGGCCAGCGGTGATCCGCTGTTCTACGGCGTTGGCGCGAGCCTGGCGCGGCAACTGCCGGCCGAGGAATTGCGGGTGTTCTCTGCGCCCTCATCCGTCTCACTGGCTGCTGCTCGGCTGGGTTGGCCGTTGCAGGAGGTGACGGTGCTGTCGCTGGTGGCGCGGCCGTTGGCGGCGCTGCAGGCGCAGATTTTCCCCGGCGCGCGGCTGTTAGTTTTGAGTAATGACGGCGACAGCCCGGCGGCCGTGGCCGAGTTGCTACGTGAACGCGGTTTTGGTCCCAGCCGTTTGACCGTGCTGGAGCACCTGGGCGGCGATCAGGAACGGCGCATCGATGGTCTGGCCAGCGATTGGGCCGTATCACGCGTCGCCGATCTCAATCTGCTGGCAATCGACTGTGTGGCTGGTGCCGATGTGCGCCTGCTGCCGCTCACTCCGGGGTTGCCGGACGACGCCTATCAGCACGACGGCCAGCTGACCAAGCGCGATGTGCGCGCCATCACCCTGGCGCGCCTGGCGCCGCAACCGGGTGAGCTGCTCTGGGATGTCGGCGCGGGTTGCGGCTCCATTGGCATCGAATGGATGCGCGCGCATACAAGTTGCCGAGCGCTGGCCATCGAGGCCGATGCCGGTCGTCAGGCGCATATCCAACACAACCGCGATGCTCTCGGCGTGCCGGGCCTGCAACTGGTCGCCGGCCGCGCGCCCGAAGCCTTGGCCGGATTGGCGGCGCCGGATGCGATCTTTATTGGCGGCGGGGTGACCATCCCCGGTGTGCTGGAGCAGTGCTGGGCCAGCCTGAAACCGGGCGGGCGTTTGCTGGCCAATGCCGTGACCCTGCAAAGCGAAGCGGCGCTGGTGGCTTGGCGTGAGCAGGTCGGCGGCGAACTGACCCGCATCAGCGTGGCCCAGGCGCAGCCGTTGGGCGGCTTCGACACCTGGCGCAGCGCCTTGCCAATCACCCTGCTGGCGGTGCGCAAGCTGTGAGCCCGCGCATTCTGCTATTGGGCGGCACCACCGAGGCGTTGTGTTTGGCGCGGCGGCTGAGTCCCGAAGCCATCTACAGCCTGGCCGGGTTGGGCCGGGTGCCGGATGACTTGCCCTGCCAGGTACGCGTCGGCGGTTTTGGCGGGGCTGAAGGCTTAGCGCGATTTATCCGCGAACAGGGCATCGAACTGCTGCTCGATCTGACCCACCCCTATGCCGCGCAGATCAGCGCCAACGCAGCGCGCGCTTGCGAGTTTAGCGGAATTGCTTGCTGGGCGCTGCGCCGCCCTGGTTGGCAGGCCGGCGAGGGTGATGACTGGCGTGAAGTGGACGACTGGGCCGGTTTGGTTGCGGCGCTGCGGGATTTTCAGCGCCCGCTGTTTACCCTTGGCCGCGAGCCACTGGAGCATCTGCATGAGATTCCCCTGCATCAGCACTGGACCGTGCGCTGCCTGACGGCCCAGACAGCCGTGCCGCGTGCGGAAATTATCGGGGCGCGCGGGCCGTTCGCGCTGGATGAGGAACGCGCGTTATTCGCCCGCCTGGGCACCGATGTGCTGATCAGCAAGAACAGCGGCAGCCAGTCCACCGAGCCGAAATTGCAGGTGGCGCGGGAGTTGGGTCTGCCGGTGCTGCTGCTGCGCCGGCCCGAGTTACCAGCGGTGGAGCGCGAGTTTGCCAGCCTCGAAGCGCTGGCCGAGGCGCTGCAGATTCTCGGGATATAGCTGAGTAGGATGGGTGCTAACCCATCAGCGGATTGATGGGTTAGCACCTAGGCGGCCCCACCCATCCTACGGTCTTCAGCAGGCCGGAATGTAGCCCGGATAAGCGCAGCGCAATCCGGGGGACCGCGTCCCGGATTGCGCCAAGGCTTATCCGGGCTACAGGGGGGGTAGGTGCAAGGTAGGGTGGATGACGCTGTTTTCATCCACCATCGCAGTTGGTGGATGGGTGAAGCGTCATCCACCCTACGTGCTACGTGCTGCCACTCAAGCAAAAAATCCCCTGTTAGACTGCCGCCCCGCTTTGGAGGCCGCCATGACCACGCCCGTTTCCCCATACGCCCGCATTCTGTTTGTCGGCCCCGACCTGGCCGAGGGCTCGTTTGCCGAGCTATTTCGCCGGCGTCTGGTTGAGCTGCGCGGTGAAGCGGCGCTGGCCGATATCGTCGACACCAGCGCAGGCTATGCGCCGCTCTGGCAGCGCGTGGCCGAGGGTGAGCGGCCGCTATTGGTGGTCGATCTGGAGCCGCAGAGCAGCAGCCCGCACCTCGATTGGCTGCGCAGCAAGCTAGGCCAGCAGGCCAACCCTGAGCAGCTGTTTGTCGCCAGTGCCATTGGCCAGGCTGAAGGCTTGCCGGTGGAGGCCGCTTGCGCGCTGATCGAGCGCCCTGAGCTGCACCTGCCCTGTGTCGGTGTGGCCGCCGTGCCGGGGCATCACGCCTGGTCGCAGATTCCGCCGCACGCCCAGCGCCTGCTGCTGTGTAATGGCCCGCGCTGCACCCGGCGTGGTGCGCTGGAGTTGTGGAAAACCCTGCGCCTACGCCTCAAGGCCGCCGGCAAACTGGAGTGCGAGGGTGGGGTGCATATCACCCGCACGCAGTGCCAGTTCCCCTGCGACCTGGGCCCGACGGCCAGCCTCTACCCGGCCGGCGAGTGGTTTCGCGTGCGCGATGAGGCCGAGCTGATCCGCCTGGTCGATGAGCGGCTGGTGGCTGGCCGCGCCGTGCCTGAGCTGCGGATTGATCAGGGTTGAGTCGCTGTGCCACGCCTGGTGGACAAGCTTCGCGTTGTCCACCCTACGCTTACGCCTTGATCAAGGCTGAAAAGACCGCTGTAGAGCCATTCGGCAACAGCTAAAAACTTGACGCGGATCGGCCTGAATGGTCATATCCGCGCCGTTTCAGGTGTCTTACGCCGCCGTGCGTAAGGTTAAACGGGAAGTCGGTGCGCCCTTTGGGCTAGTCCGACGCTGCCCCCGCAACGGTAAGCGAGCGACGTCATCACGATGCCACTGTGCAGTTTCTGCATGGGAAGGCGATGGCTTCATGACCCTCGCGAGCCCGGAGACCGGCCTGATTCTTAGGGATGTTGCACGCTGCCCGTTATGCAGCGGCAACTCCCAACTGTTTGGCAACCCGCGGTGGGCGGGCGTTGACGCCGATCGTGGGTGCCTGCGCGCCCGTGTTTTGCTGTTGCGCGTTTCCATCGGGATTGCCGTGCCTATCCCTTTTGCGATGGAAGCATCATGGCGCGCTATCCCCTGTCTCAACTCTCTGTTTCCCTTGCCCTGTGCCTGGCCGGTACGGCTGTGGCGGGCGAGTCCCCGGTCAATCTGCCGGCCACTACCGTGCAGGCCAAGGCTGCTGCGGAGGGCGCAAGCGATCTGCATACGCCCACCAGCAGCGGCTCGCGCCTGGGCCTGAGCGCCCTGCAAACCCCGGCCAGTACCAGCAGCCTGAGCGGCGCGCAGGTGCGCGGGCGCAACAACCTCAGCGTGCAGGAGGCAGTCACCCGCACCCCCGGTATCAGCAGCATCGGTAGCCCTGGCAATGGCGGCACCGCGCTGTCGGCGCGCGGCTTTACCGGGCACAGCGCGACCATGCAGCTCTACGACGGCACCCGCCAGTATGTCGGGGCCGGTACGGTGACCTTCCCGGTCGACACCTGGTCGGTGGAGCGCGTCGACGTGCTGCGCGGCCCGGCCTCGGTGCTCTATGGCGAAGGCGCAACCGGCGCGGTGATCAACGTGGTGCCGAAAAAGCCCTTTACCGGCGCCATCAGCAACCAGCTGCGCCTCGGCTACGGCAGCGATGACCGCCGCCAGGCCGCGCTGGACAGCGGCGGCTCGCTCAGCGATGCACTGAGCTACCGCCTCAACCTCAATCAGCAGGCCGGCAATGGCTGGGTCGATGATGGCGAGTCGCAGAGCCAGGCGATAAGCGCAGCACTGCGCTGGGATGCCAGTGATGCGCTGAGCTTTACCCTGTCCCATGATCAGGGCGATCAGGACCCGCAGCGCTACCTGGGCACACCGCTGGTCGCTGGCAAGTACCGCGAGAGCCTGCGCGAGCGCAATTACAACGTCGAGAACGCCGAGGTTCGCTACAACGACCAGATCACCCGACTGGTCAGCGACTGGCGCATCAACGACGCCCTGACTGCCAGCAACCAGCTGTACTACATCAAGACCCAGCGCTACTGGCGCAATGCCGAGTCCTACCGCTGGCAGCCGGGTGATCAGGTCAAACGCAGCGATTTCTACGAGATCAAGCACACCCAGGAGCAGGTCGGCGACCGTCAGACCTTCACTCTGGAGCACGCCCTGTTCGGTCTGGATAGCCGCACCGTGGTGGGCGTGGACTACAACCGCATCCACTTCGCCCGCCAGCATGATTTCGGCAGCAGCTTCACTGACACAGTGCCGCTCGCCGGCAGCGGTGGCGGTCAGTATCAGAGCACCGATCCGCTCGGCTACGGCCCGCGCGAACGCAACCTGGCGCGGCAGTTCTCGCTGTTCGCCGAGAACCGCACCCAGCTGACCGAACGCCTGTCGCTGGTCAGCGGCGTGCGCCGCGATCAGGTGCATATCCAGCGCGACAACCTGCTGACCGACAGCAGCGCCGACCGCAGCCTGACGGGCGATAACTGGCGCGCCGGGCTGGTATTCGAGGTCACGCCGGAGCTGTCACTATACGGCCAGTACGCCACCAGCACCGAGGGCGTCAGCAACCTGCTGACGCTCAATCCGACCCAGCAGCAGTTCGACCTGAGCGAAGCCAAGCAAACCGAAATCGGCCTTAAGCAGGCGTTCTGGAATGGCCAGGGCGAATGGACGCTGGCCGCTTACCATATCGTCAAGGAGAAGCTGCTCAGTCGCGCCACCCCGACTGCGCCGACCGAACAGATTGGCCAGCAGTCTTCCGATGGTCTGGAAGCCACATTGGAGCTGGCGCTGGGCCAGGGTTGGCAGGTGTCGGCCAACGCCGCGTGGGTGCGCGCCGAGTACGACGACTTCCGCGAGGCCAGTGGTGACCGCAGCGGCAATCGGCCGACTAACGTGCCACGGCGCACCGCCAACCTGTGGTTGAGCAAGGCGCTGAGCGAGCAGGTGCAGGCCGGTGTCGGCGCGCGTTATGTCGATTCGCGCTACGCCGACACGGCGAACAATGTGACGCTGCCGAGCTACACCGTGGTCGATGCCAACATCGGCTGGCAGGTGCAGGCGGACGTACGTCTGGGCCTGGAGTTGAACAACCTGTTCGACCGCCAGTACGCCACCACCGGCAGCAGCGATGGCCAGCAGTGGTACCTGGGTGCGCCGCGTTCGTTGTTCGTCACTGCCGATTACCGTTTCTGATGCCGCGCTTGCAGATCAGCGAGCTAGCCTGGTCGCCCAATGGCGAGCAGGCCTTGCTCGATGGCATCGAACTGGCGGTCGGCGATGGCCAGCTGGTCGGCCTGATTGGCCCCAATGGCAGCGGCAAGACCAGCCTGCTGCGCTGCGCCTACCGCTTTCAGCGGCCCGATCAGGGCTCGGTGGAGCTGGACGGCGCAGCGCTGTGGAGCCGTTCGCCGCGCTGGTGCGCGCAGCGGGTGGCGGTGGTGCTGCAGGAGTTTCCCCAGGACTTCGGCCTCACTGTGGCCGAAGTCGCCGCCATGGGCCGCACGCCGCACAAGGGCCTGTTTGATGGCGATGATCAGACCGATCTCGCTCTGGTCGAGCAGGCGCTGGCGCGGGTCGGTTTGACTGAGCACAAGCGCCAGGCCTTCGCTCATCTCTCCGGCGGCGAGAAGCAGCGTGTGCTGCTGGCCCGCGCGCTGGTGCAGCAACCGACGCTGCTGATCCTCGACGAGCCGACCAACCACCTCGACCCGCGCTACCAGCTGGAGCTGCTGCGGCTGATCAAGACCCTTGGCCTGGCGACCCTGGCCAGCTTCCATGACCTCAACCTGGCAGCGGCTTTCTGCGACCGCCTGTATGTGCTCGACCATGGCCGCGTGGTGGCCAGCGGCACCCCAACCGAAGTGCTGACTGAAACACTGCTGGCCGAGGTGTATGGCGTGCAGGCGCTGGTCGACCGTCATCCCCTCGCGGGGCATCCGCGTATTACCTGGATCAATCCATGAAGCGTTTTCTGCCTTACGCCCTGTGCCTGCCGCTACTGGGCCCCGCCCTGTCCGCCCAGGCGGTTACCGTCACCAGCTGCGACCGCCAGCTGACCATCGAGCAACCGCCGCAGCGCGCGGTGAGTCAGGACATCAACCTGACCGGCATGCTGCTGGCCCTCGGGCTGAAGTCGCGGATGGTCGGTTACAGCGGCATCAGTGCCTGGAAAACCCCCAACCCCGAGTTGATGGCGCAGCTGGCCGATTTGCCGGAGCTGGCCGCGCGGCACCCGTCACTGGAAAACCTGCTCAACGCCGAGGTGGATTTCTTCTTCGCCGGCTGGAACTACGGCATGCGCGTCGGTGGTGAGGTTACCCCGGCCAGCCTCGCGCGTTTCGGCATCCCGGTGTACGAGCTGAGCGAGTCCTGCGCCCATGTCATGCCACGCCGGGTGGCCAGTCTGGAGGATGTCTACAACGATCTGCATAACCTCGGCCGCATCTTCGCGGTTGAGTCGCGCGCCGAGGCGCTGGTGCTGGGCATGCAGCAACGGGTGGCGGCGGTGCGTGAGCGCCTGGCCGACAGCGGCCGGGCGCCACGGGTGTTTCTCTACGACAGCGGCGAGGAAAGCCCGTTTACCGCCGGCCGCCTGGCCATGCCACAGGCGCTGATCGAAGCCGCTGGCGGGCGCAATGTGATGGATGAGCTGGCCGCGAGCTGGGTGCGCGTTGGTTGGGAAGCGGTGATCAGCAGCGACCCCGAGGTGATTCTGATCGTCGATTACGGCGAGCGCAGTGCGGCGCAGAAGCGTGATTTCCTGCTGCAGCACCCGGCCTTGCAGGGGCTGACGGCGATCCGTGAACAGCGCTTTGTGGTGCTGCCGTATCTGGCGGTGACGCCAAGCCTGGATAACGCCGCTGCCATCGAGACCCTGGCCGCCGCGCTGCACCCGCAGGCCTTTGCCCAATGATTCGTAGTCCGCGCGCTTACCGCCTGTTGCTGCTGGTGCTGGCCTTGGCGTTGGCGCTGTCCTGCGCCGCCTCGCTGGGCTTTGGCGCAGCGCCAGTGCCCTTGATGCGCGTGCTGGAGATTCTTGGCCAGCGCCTGTTTGATCTGCAGCCGGCGCAGGCCGTGAGCAGTGCCCAGGACAGCATCGTCTGGCTGATTCGCGCGCCACGGGTGGTGCTCGGTGCGCTGGTCGGGGCCGGGCTGGCGCTGGTCGGCACGGCGCTGCAGGCAGTCACCCGCAACCCGCTGGCTGATCCACATCTACTCGGCGTCAGTTCCGGCGCGGCGCTCGGTGCGGTGATTGTGGTGCTGTATCTGGGGGAATTTATCGGCCTGCTCAGCCTGCCGCTGGCGGCCTTTGTAGGTGCGCTGGTGAGCATGCTGCTGGTGCTGGCGATTGCCAGTCGCGGCGGTCGGCTGGAGAGCGACCGCCTGCTGCTGGCCGGGGTGGCGGTGTCGTTTGTGATGATGGCGGCGAGCAACCTGCTGCTGTTTCTCGGCGATCACCATGCCGCCAGTTCGGTGATTTTCTGGATGCTCGGCGGCCTCGGTCTGGCGCGCTGGGAACTGCTCTGGCTGCCGGCGCTGTGCCTGGTCCTGGCCTTGCTGCTGTTGCTCGGTTTGGCGCGGGCGCTGAATGCGCTGATGGCAGGCGAACACAGCGCGGTCAGCCTGGGTCTTGAGCCACGTCGGGTGCGTCTGCTGGTGTTTGTTTGCGCTTCGCTGCTGACTGGGGTGCTGGTGTCGCTCAGTGGCGCCATCGGTTTTGTCGGGCTGATCCTGCCGCATGTCGCGCGCTTTCTGGTGGGTGCCGAGCATCGGCGTCTGCTGCCGGTCAGTGCGCTGCTTGGCGCGCTGTTTCTGGTCTGGGTGGATGTCGCCGCGCGCACCCTGCTGGCGCCGCAGGACCTGCCCATCGGCATCGCCACGGCGGCGATTGGCGGGGTGTTTTTCGTGCTTTTACTGCGTCGGCGCTGAATCGCTAAAGTTTTTTTCAGCGCTGCTGTAACGCCTGTTCGTCTCGTCGCTCTAGTTGAATGCCGGCACACAAACCCCTTTTCGTCCGGCTCACCCAGATCACCCGAGGATACGCACATGACCATGAAATCTACCGCTGCTACTGGTGCTGCCATCGCCTTCGCTGCTGCTGCCATGTTCGCCGGCATGTCCGGCACTGTCGTCGCGGCTGAAGAAGCCAAGGTTCACTGCTACGGCGTCACGTCCTGCAAAGGCCAGAATGACTGCAAGACTGCCGAAAACAGCTGCAAGGGTCAGGCTGTCTGCAAAGGCCACGGCTTCAAGGCTATGACCCAGGCCGAGTGCGATGCGGCAGGCGGTACTGTCGGCGAGTAAGTGAGCCGGGGCGGCCGCCGCGCGGTTGCCCCGCATCACCTGGCAAGGAGTCAGCGATGAACGCTCAACGCGGCAATCTGGGTTTCGGCCTGGGCCTGCGCAGCACCTATTACCAAGCCATTCTCGAACAACAGCCGGCGATCGACTGGTTCGAGATCGTCTCGGAAAATTACTTGGTAGCGGGCGGCAAGGCCCTCTACTTTCTCGATGCCATCGGCGAGCAGTACCCGCTGGTGATGCATGGCGTGTCGCTGTCGATTGGCGGCCCGCATGAGCTGGACCGCGACTACCTGCGCCAGCTCAAACACCTCGCCGCGCGCGTGCAGCCGGCATGGATCTCCGATCACCTGTGCTGGAGCCGGGGCAATGCCCACCAGCTGCACGACCTGCTGCCGCTGCCTTATACCGAGGAGAGCCTGCAGCATGTGGCCGCGCGCGTGCGCCAGGTGCAGGACGTGATCGAACGGCCGCTGGTGCTGGAAAACGTCTCCAGCTACCTGCGCTGCGCCGATGATCAGTTCAGCGAATGGCAGTTCCTCGCCGCACTCAGCGAGTTGAGCGGCTGCGAGCTGTTGCTGGACGTCAACAATGTCTACGTCAGTGCGCGCAACCATGGCTTCGATGCCTGGACTTTTATCAGCAGCCTGCCCAAGTCGCGTATCCGTCAGCTGCACCTGGCCGGCCACAGCGATTACGGCAGCTACCTGATCGACACCCATGATCAGCGGGTCAGTGGTCCGGTCTGGCAGCTTTATCAACGCACCCTGCAGCACCTCGGCCCAGTGTCCACACTGCTGGAGCGCGACGATCATTTTCCCGACCTGGATGTGCTGCTCGACGAGCTGAACACCGCGCGCCGGTTCGCCGCCCAAGCGTTGCAAGGCTCACCGCAATGCGCCTGAGTGACTGGCAGGCGCAGGTGCAGGCCTACCTGCTCAACCCCGATGCCCAGCCCAATCCGGCGCTGCAGGCCAGTCTGCTGGGTAGTGCGGCGCTGAGTGCCGAACAGGGCCTGGCGATTTACCACAACGCCTACCGCGCGCGCCTGCTGGAAGCCTTGCGCGGTGACTATCCGGCGGTGCATGGCTGGCTGGGCGACGAGGAGTTCGATGCCTTGGCCCTGGCTTATCTGAATGTGCACCCTTCGCAGCATTTCAGCCTGCGTTGGCTCGGCGCGCAGCTGGCGGACTTTATCGACGGCTACCTGATTCCCGCACAGGCAGCGCCGCTCAGCGAACTGGCGCGGCTGGAATGGGCCTTTACCCTGGCCTTTGATGCACCTGAAGGTCAGCCCCTGAGCCTGACGCAGATGGCCGAACTGCCCGCCGAAGACTGGCCGACCCTGCAGGTGCGTTTGCTACCGAGCGTGCAGTGGCTGGCGTGCCGGCATAACAGCCTGGCGATCTGGCGTGCGTGCAAGGAGCAGGGTGACTTTCCTGGCAGCCAGCCACTGGTTACGACAGAGACCTGTGTGGTCTGGCGCGATCAGCTGATTACCCGCTACCGCAGCCTGGCGGCCGATGAAGCGACGGCACTGCAGGGCATGGTCGTGCACGGCTGGAGCTTCGCTGAGCTGTGCGGCGAGCTGGCACACCTGGGTGAACAGGCGCCGGCGCAAGCGGTGAGCTGGTTGCGCCAGTGGCTGGCGGACGGGCTGTTGCAGCGCGTCTATCCGGCCTGATCGCGGCAGGCGTTTTGCCTTACCATGCCGGCTCCGCCCCGTTGCGAGCCGCGCATGTCTGCCTTTCTGCTGCGTTACCGCGTTGCCCTGATCGTCCTGCTGATTATGCTCGGCCTGCTGGCGAGCATCTGGCTGGCCGGGCGTTATGCCGAGCAGCGTGCCTGGCAGGAGCGCAGTGTGGAGGCGCGTGGGCAGTTGCAGCTGTATGCGCAGTCGATTCATACCCTGGTTGAACGCTTCCGTTCGGTGCCCGAGGTGCTGGCGCTGGACAGCGATATCAAGTCGCTGCTGCGTGCGCCGACGGACAGCCTGTTGCGCAGCAAGCTCAATGAGCGGTTGGAGCAGCTCAATACTGCTGCCGGCTCCAACGTGCTGTACCTGCTCAACGATCAAGGCGAAACCCTGGTGGCCAGTAACTGGCGCGACTGGAGCAGTTTTGTCGGCAACAACTACGCCTTCCGCCCGTATTTTCAGGATGCCGTGCGCCAGTCCTCCGGGCGCTATTTTGCCGTGGGCGTGACCACCGGCATCCCTGGTTATTTCCTCTCCCATGCGGTGCGCGACGACAACGGCGCGGTGCTCGGCGTGCTGGTGGTCAAGCTGGAGCTGGAAGAGCTGCAGCGCGAGTGGGCAAGCCAGCCCGGCGTGCTGCTGGTGGCGGACAGCTACTCGGTGGTGATCCTCAGCAATCGCCCGGCCTGGCGTTTTCTTGCCCTCGACAGTTTGAGCGAGCAGGCCCGCGCCGAGCTGGTGGAGGTGCGCAAATACGCCGAACAGGCGCTACAACCGCTGGCCAGCACGCTGCGCCGGCAGATCGACAGCGATAGCCAGTGGCGCCGTGTCGATGGCCCGGATGGCCCGCGTGACTACCTCTGGCAACGCCAGGCCCTGGGCGATGAAGGCTGGACCCTGCACCTGCTGCACGAGCCAAAAACCCTGGTCGACAGCGTGCGCAGCTATCGCCTGGCCGCCGCCGGGGTGTGGATGACCCTGGCCTTTCTGCTGCTCTACCTGGCCCAGCGGCGTAAGACTCAGCGTCTGCAGGCCGGCATTCGTGAACGCCTGGAGCGTGAAGTGGCGCTGCGCACCGCCGAGTTGCGCGAGGCTCAGGAAGGCCTGGTGCACGCGGCGAAGATGGCGGCGCTGGGGCAGATGTCGGCGGCCATGGCCCATGAAATCAATCAGCCGCTGACTGCCATGCAAATGCAGTTGGGCAGCTTGCGCCTGTTGCTCGATAGCGGTCGCCAGGACGATGTCCGCGAGGGGCTGCAGCGCATTGATGGCCTGCTGCAACGCATCGCCGGGCTCACTGGCCACCTGAAAACCTTTGCCCGCAAAAGCCCGGCAGGCCTGAGCGAGCGTCTGCGTTTGAGCGATGTGCTGGAGCAGGCGCTGCAATTGCTGGCGCCGCGTCTGCGCAGCGAACAGGTGCAGCTGCACAGTGAGATCGACACCGAGGCGCGGGTGCTGGGCGATGCGATTCGCCTGGAGCAGGTGTTGCTTAACCTGCTGAACAACGCCCTGGATGCCATGGCCTCCAGCGAGTCGCGGCAGTTGCAGATCCGCATCGAGCGCCAGGCCGAACAGTGCCTGCTGAGCATCGCCGACAGCGGTGGCGGAATCGCCAGCGAGGCGCTGGGTCATGTGTTCGAGCCGTTCTTTACCACCAAGCCGGTGGGTGCCGGGCTGGGCCTCGGCTTGGCGGTGTCCTACGGTATCGTCCGCGAACTGGGCGGCAGCCTGGAGGCGGCCAATGGCGAGCAGGGTGCGGTGTTTACCCTGCGCCTGCCGGCAGCGCCGAATGCGTAGTGCGGGTTATTTCCCGGATTTTATCCGGGCTACACTGCCGCCGATTGATCAGGAGGTGATATGACCGGGCACGTAATAGTCGTCGACGATGAAGCAGCCATCCGCGAGGCGGTGCAGCAGTGGCTGGAGCTGTCCGGCTTTCGCGTGCACAGCTGCGCCACGGCGCAGGCCGCGCTGGCGCTGGTCGACCGTGATTACCCCGGCATCATCATCAGCGATGTGCGCATGCCTGGCATCGATGGCCTGCAACTGCTCGACAGCGTGCTGGAACGCGACCGCGACCTGCCGGTGATTCTGATCACTGGGCATGGCGATGTGCCGATGGCGGTGCAGGCGCTGCGCCAGGGCGCCTATGACTTTATCGAAAAGCCCTTTACCCCCGAACGCCTGCTCGACAGCGTGCGCCGCGCCTTGGACAAGCGCCGGCTGGTCTGTGAGAACCGCCAGCTGCGTCAGCAGTTCGCCCTCAAGGACCATATCGAGGCGCAGCTGCTTGGCGTATCAAAGCCGATGGAAACCCTGCGCCGGCAGATCCTTGAACTGGCCGGCACTTCGGTAAACATTCTCCTGCGCGGCGACACCGGCAGCGGCAAGGAGCGTGTTGCCCGCTGCCTGCATGATTTCAGCAACCGCGCCGGCAAGCCGTTTGTCGCGCTGAACTGCGCGGCGATTCCCGAGCACCTGTTCGAGAGCGAGCTGTTCGGCCATGAAAGCGGCGCCTTTACCGGCGCCCAGGGCAAGCGCATCGGCCGCATCGAGCATGCAGACGGCGGCACGCTGTTTCTCGATGAGGTGGAAAGCCTGCCGCTGGCCCAGCAGGTCAAATTGCTGCGTGTGCTGCAGGAGAAAACCCTCGAACGCCTGGGCTCCAACCGCAGCATTCAGGTCGACCTGCGGGTGATCAGCGCGGTCAAGCCGGACCTGCTCGATGAGGTCAAGGCCGGGCGTTTCCGTGAAGACCTCTACTACCGGCTGAATGTCGCCACCCTGCGTATTCCGCCACTGCGTGAACGCCGTGAGGACATTCCGCTGCTGTTCGAACACTTCGCCAACCAGGCCGCGCAACGCCATGGCCGCGAGACGCCGAGCCTGCCACCCAGCGAGCTGACCCGGCTGCTCGGGCATGACTGGCCGGGCAACGTGCGCGAGCTGATCAACGCCGCCGAACGCCATGCCCTGGGCTTGAGTGGTGGGGTGGAGAGTGGCGATGGTCTGTCGCAGCAATCGCTGGCCGAGCAGATGGAGGCTTTCGAGGCGCAATGCCTGCACCGCGCCTTGCAGCACTGCCAGGGCAATATCGCCGAGGTGATGGCGCTGCTGCAGCTGCCACGTCGCACCCTTAACGAGAAGATGCAGCGCCACGGCCTGCAACGCAGCAGCTATCGGCCGGCCGGCAGCAGCGACGAGGATTAAAGTCGTAGCCCGGATGCAATCCGGGACGCCTATGGCCGCCATCAATGCCCCGGATTGCATCCGGGCTACAACAGCTGTGTAGGGTGGATCGGGGCGCGTAGCTGACGCTGTTTTCATCCACCATGGCAGTTGGTGGATGGGTGAAGCGTCATCCACCCTACGCTCAACGCTCGTAGCCCGAATAAGCCTTGGCGCAATCCGGGTCGCGGCCCCGGATTGCGCTGCGCTTATACGGGCTACGGTGCCGGCCTCGGCGGAATTTCGCTTATCCCGGTTTTTGCACTGGCGGATTTCCGCTTGTTACGGTGGGTAGGATGGCCGTATAGCTCAACACAAAGGCTCTAGCACGGGCTTTTCTTTCGCTGGCACGGCATCTGCTATAGCTCTTGTCAGCCAGGCACTCGATTGCCTCGCCATCGATAAGAAAGACAAGAGGTGAATCCCATGCACTGCCCCGCAGCATCTGCGCGCTCGTCGCGTCCGGCATCAACCGCCCATCTCTTGTGCGCTCGGCTCAGGCCGCGCGTGAGCCTCTGCTCCTTTTCGCCATTGCGTTAGTCCCGGCGCTGCACCGCCGCCTGGGTGGCGCGCAGCGTCTACAGTGAAAACCTCTGCATAAAGCCATAACAACGACGGAGATTCTTCCATGCGAATGACCAAACGTTTCAGCCTGTTTGCTGCTGCCGCAGCCTTTACCGCAAGCACCGCGGTACTCGCCGCTCCGACCTTTATTAACGTGCTGACCGGGGGCACCAGCGGGGTGTACTACCCAATCGGCGTGGGCCTGTCGCAGCTGTACAGCAACGGCATCGAGGGCGCGAAGACCTCGGTGCAGGCCACCAAGGCCTCGGTGGAAAACCTCAACCTGCTCGAAGCCGGTCGCGGCGAGCTGGCTTTCGCCCTTGGTGACTCGGTTGCCGATGCCTGGAATGGCGTGGAAGACGCCGGCTTCAAGGCCCCGCTGAAAAAACTGCGGGCGATTGCCGGCACCTATCCGAACTACATCCAGATCGTTGCCAGCAAGGAATCCGGCATCACTACCCTGGCCGACCTGAAAGGCAAGCGCATCTCCGTTGGCGCGCCGAAATCCGGCACCGAGCTGAACGCCCGCGCGATCTTCAAGGCTGCCGGCCTGAGCTATGAAGACATGGGCAAGGTCGAGTTTCTGCCCTACGCCGAGTCGGTTGAGCTGATCAAGAACCGTCAGCTGGATGCCACCCTGCAGTCCTCGGGCCTGGGTATGGCGGCGATTCGCGACCTGGCCGCAACCCTGCCGATCACCTTCGTGGCCATCCCGGCCGACGTTACCGCGAAGATCGACAACGCCGCCTACCAGGCTGCCTCGATTCCAGCCGGCACCTACGACGGTCAGGACAGCGATGTCGCGACCGTGGCCATCAACAACATCCTGGTCAGCCACGAAGGCGTGTCCGATGAAGTGGCCTACCAGATGACCAAGCTGATGTTCGACAACCTCGAGCGCCTGGGCAACGCCCACTCGGCGGCCAAGGACATCAAGCTGGAAGGCGCCGCCAAGGATCTGCCGATCCCGCTGCATCCGGGTGCCGAGCGCTTCTACAAAGAAGCCGGCGCACTGTAAGGCTGCTGAAGGTTTGGCTGGGTAGCATGGGTGGAGCATCGCGATACCTGCGCGGTCCGACCCATGCTGCACGGTTTGAGTTCGTAGGATGGGTCGGGCCGCGTAGGTGATAACCCATCAAGCGATGATGGGTTATCACCCATCCTACGGGCCAGCATCAACCGACATAGAGCTACGAATAAAACCGGCGTGCATGCACGGCAGGTTTTGTTGGCGACTCTTGTGCTATCGACGTTGTAACGAGGGTGTGACCTTCATGAGTGAGCAAAACCAAGGCCTCGCCGGCAGTCCCAGTGATTGGCCAAAAGCGCTGTTTTATGTCGCGCTGCTGTTCTCCATCTTCCAGATCATCACCGCGGCCTTCCATCCGGTATCCAGCCAAATTCTGCGTGCCGTGCATGTGGGCTTTCTGCTGCTGGTGGTGTTTCTCTGTTTTCCCGCCCGTGGCAAGGAGCAGCCATGGCAGCCGCTGGCCTGGCTACTGGGCCTGGCCGGCATGGCCACGGCGTTTTACCAGTGGTATTTCGAAGCCGATCTGATTCAGCGCTCCGGTGATCTGACCCAGAGCGATATGGTCGTCGGTCTGCTGCTGATCGTCCTGGTGTTCGAGGCTGCGCGGCGGGTGATGGGCATTGCCCTGCCGTTGATCTGCGCGCTGTTTCTGGTCTACGGCTTGTTCGGCCAGTACCTGCCGGGCGACCTGATGCACCGTGGCTACGCCATCGACCAGATCGTCAACCAGCTGGCCTTCGGCACCGAGGGCCTGTACGGCACGCCGACCTACGTATCGGCCACCTATATCTTCCTGTTTATCCTGTTCGGCGCGTTCCTCGAACAGGCCGGGATGATCAAGCTGTTCACCGATTTCGCCATGGGCCTGTTCGGCCACAAGCTCGGCGGCCCGGCCAAGGTTTCCGTAGTGTCGTCGGCGCTGATGGGCACCATCACCGGTTCGGGTGTGGCCAACGTGGTCACCACCGGCCAGTTCACCATCCCGTTGATGAAGCGTTTCGGCTACAAGCCGGCGTTTGCTGGCGGCGTGGAAGCGACCTCGTCGATGGGCAGCCAGATCATGCCGCCGATCATGGGCGCGGTGGCCTTTATCATGGCCGAAACGATCAACGTGCCGTTCTTCGAGGTGGCCAAGGCCGCGTTGATCCCGGCGCTGCTGTACTTCGGCTCGGTGTTCTGGATGGTCCATCTGGAAGCCAAGCGCGCCAACCTGCGCGGCCTGCCGAAAGACCAGTGCCCGAATCCCTGGGCGGCGGTGAAGCAGCGTTGGTACCTGCTGATTCCGCTGTTCATCCTGATCTACCTGCTGTTCTCCGGGCGCACGCCGCTGTTCTCCGGGATGGTTGGTCTGGCCCTGACGGCCATCGTGATTCTTGGCTCGGCGATCATCCTGCGGGTGTCGTCCAAGGTCATGCGCTTTGCCTTCTGGATTGCCCTGGGCGTGCTCTGCGCCGGCTTCTTCCAGCTCGGCATCGGTGTGGTGTTCGGTGTGGTCGCGCTGCTGGTGGCGGTGTGCTGGTTTATCAAAGGTGGCCGCGACACGTTGCGGATCTGCCTGCACGCACTGGTGGAAGGTGCACGGCATGCCGTGCCGGTGGGCATCGCCTGCGCCCTGGTCGGGGTGATTATCGGCGTGGTCTCGCTGACCGGGGTGGCGTCGACCTTCGCCGGCTATATCCTCGCCATCGGCCAGGACAACCTGTTCCTTTCGCTGATCCTTACCATGCTCACCTGCCTGGTGCTGGGCATGGGCATTCCGACCATTCCCAACTACATCATCACCAGCTCGATTGCCGCGCCGGCGTTGCTGGAGCTGGGCGTGCCGCTGATCGTGTCACATATGTTCGTGTTCTATTTCGGCATCATGGCCGACCTTACGCCGCCGGTGGCGCTGGCCTGTTTCGCAGCCGCACCGATTGCCAAGGAAAGCGGCCTGAAGATCAGCCTGTGGGCCATTCGTATCGCCGTGGCCGGGTTTATCGTGCCCTTTATGGCGGTGTACGAACCGGCGCTGATGCTGCAGGGCGATAGCCTGCTGGCCACGCTGTATGTGGTGGCCAAGGCGGCGTTGGCGATTGGTATCTGGGGCGCAATCTTTACCGGCTATCTGCAGGCCAAGATGCCTTGGTGGGAGCGCGCGCTGGGCTTTGCCGCCGGTGCCAGCCTGATTCTGGCTACGCCCATGAGTGACGAGATCGGCTTCGCCCTGGCGGCGCTGTTTATCGCCCAGCACTTTTGGCGTGCCCATCGTGCTCAGGTGGCCACTGCATGATTGGTCTGTGCCTGGGTTTGGCCGGTGCGGTGTGGGCAGAAGTGCCCACACCCAGCTTTACCCTGGCCTGGACACACACCATCGAGAAGATTCGTTGGGAAGAGGATTACCGCGTCACGCCTGAGGGGTTGCTCCTCGGCGAGGCGCGGGTCAAGGGTTCCGGGGCCGGTATGGAGATTCCAGACGGCGCCGAACTGCGCGAGGGCAGCTGGCATTACCAGCGTCAGCTACCACCCTTGCAACCACTGCGTTTGGGGCGAACCCCCGAGGCAGGGGATTACCAACTGTGTTTCAACCAGCGTTGCCACTTGATGAGTGAATGGCTCGGCCCGCCACAAGCGACCCAGCCGGCGTTGGAACTCTGGAGCTGTGAGCAAAGCTCCCCGGCCGCCTCGGCGGCAGGCCAGGACGACGGCTAAGGCTGCGTCTGCTCCCGGGCCACAAGCCTTGGTTGTTGTAGAGGAGAACCCCCATTTGGCGTAGCCGGTGGGGGTTTTGTTCATGTGTAGGTTGGTGTTGAGCGCAGCGAAGCCCAACATGGGTGGCTGGACGTGTTGGGCTTCGTCGCTGCGCTCCTCTGGCTACGCGCCCCGCCCCAACCTACCTTGCTAACAGGATTGCCGAACCCATCGCGGGTCATTAGCCTGCGTTTTTTCATGGGCTAGATGGCCTTAACAGAGCGGCGGAAGACGGCATGAGCGAGCAGGGCGGCACCATCACCTATTACCTGGATATGCAGCACCCCGAGCAGATCCGCGCCAAGCCGCTGCCGGCCGACCTGAGTGTGGTGGAATGCCAGCTCAAGCAGTTTCAGCTCAACCGCTTTCTCTACCAGCTGGTCGGCGAGCCCTGGCAGTGGACCGACAAACTCAGCTGGACCGACGCGCAGTGGCGCGAGCTGATCGAACAGGCCAATCACCGCACCTGGGTGGCCTATCACCAGGGCGCCATCGCCGGCTATTACGAGCTGCTGCGCGATGCCGACGGCGCGGTGGAGATTCTCTATTTCGGCCTGGCCGAGGCCTTCTTCGGTCAGGGTTTTGGCGGCCCATTGCTCACTCACGCCCTGCAATCCGCCTGGGCCTGGCCAGGCACCACCAAGGTCTGGGTGCATACCTGCAGCCTGGATCACCCCAGCGCATTGGCCAACTACCAGGCGCGTGGCCTGCGTATCTATCAAGAGGAAGTCACCCCGTAGAGGGGGGGCTGACCCGTCAGCCAATTGATGGGTTAGCACCTGGACGCCTCCACTGCTGCTACGACGAACCTATGTAGCCCGGATAAGCCTTGGCGCAATCCGGGATCGCGGTGCCCCGGATTACGCTGCGCTTATCCGGGCTACATTCCGGCCTTCGAAGGCCGGGTGGGCTTAACCGCGCGGCAGCGGCAGATGCTCTGTCGCATGCTCCGGCGCGGCATAACCCATCAGGCGCACGGGCGGGTGCAGCGGTCTACGCTTGCAGGGTCGCCCACTTATTTCAGGAGCCGCTTATGCGCCGCGTTCTTAGCAAACCTCTGTTGCTCAGCCTCTGCCTGCTGCCCGCCCTGGCCAGCGCGGTGGATATCCAGCCCGGCCTCTGGGAAATCAGCTCGAACAATATGCAGGTCGGCGGCCAGGCAGTGCCGGGTATGGAGCAAATGCTCGAACAGATGAAAAACCTGCCGCCCGAACAACGCCAGATGATGGAGCAGATGCTGGCCCAGCAAGGCGTGCAATTGGGCGACAAGGGCGTGCGCATCTGCATGAGCGAGGCACAGATCAAGGCTCAGCAGATCCCCATGCAAGACCCCGAATCCGGCTGCAGCAATGAAGTCACCGAACGCAGCGCCGAGTTGTGGAAATTCCGCTTCAGCTGCCCCAACGGCGAGGGCGAAGGCGAGACGCGCTTTGTCAGCGACAAGGAGTTCATGTCAACGGTCAACGGCATCTTCGATGGCCAGAGCAGCAGCATGCAAAGCCATGCGCGCTGGGTGGCAGCGGATTGCGGCAGCTTGCAGCCGCAATAAGCATCCGAGGTCACTGCCCGTTCAGCGGATCACTGATGCCGTGGCGTTCCTTTAGCGTTTGCACCAGCTCGGCCTGGCTGGTGAGGAAGGCGTCGAACTGTTCGATCACTTCGGGGTGGTTGATGCTCGAAAGGAAGTAGTGGTCATCCTGATAGGGCAGTTTGGGGTCGAAGACCAGGCCGCTTTCCGCGTTGTTGTAGAGCTGGTGGCGCACCACTTGCGGGTTGAGGTAAACGCCGTCGACCCGGTCGTTCATGGCCATGGCCAGCAGCGAGTCGATCTGGTTGGCCTGGATCAGCAGAATCTTGCCGGCCTCGATCTCATCCAGATACGGCCAGGGGGTAAAGCCGCGCTGGGTGCCGAGGCGCAGTAGGCGCTGTTTGCCCTTGCCGAGAAACTCGGGCTTGACCAGCACACCATCGATGGCCGGCGCGGCCGCCTGGCTGAAATGCACCTTGTAGCCTTGTTTCAGGTCGGCGTTCCAGCGCGGGTTGTCCGGGTATTTGAAATCCACCCGGCCGCTGAGAAAGTCGCTGAGCAGGCGCCGCACCGGCAGCGGCTGGTAGATAAATTCATGGCCCTGGTGCGCCGCAAAGGCGTCGAGCAGGTCGCGGCCGTAGCCCAGGTATTGGCCATCCTGCACGTTGGAGTAAGGCAAGTAGGGCTGCAGCTCGACCCCAACCTTGAAGGTCTCGGCCTGTGTCAGCGAGGCCAGGGTAAAAGGCAGGCAGGCCAGCAGTGTCAGCAATGCTCTCATCAGCGACATCTCGAACAGCGACCCCGAGCAGGCCATAGGCCAACCATAGCTAATCGCCTCGCCCTGCGGGAGGTAAGTGCCGAGAAAAACTGACCAGGCAGAGCAAATAACCACCCCGCAACGGGCTGCAATGGCCGCCAATACTGGCTTTGCGCCTGCACGCATGGGCTATGGCTGTTACCCTGTACCCCGCAGCTGCCGGTTGGGCGGCTGTACGAGTAGGGCAATCCCGTCCTCGTGCGCGTAATGCGTGCCACACGCCAAAGGAGCATTCCATATGGAAAAAGACCCTTCGTCTGACACGACCCCGCAACCAGAAGCGGCAATTCTGGACGGCATCCCCGCCCCCTCGGGCGAGGCTAATCTGATCGACACCGACTACGTCATCGGTCAGGACAACATCAAAGGGCAGTTCTCCTTCGCCCTCGACATCCACGGCAAAGTTTTCAGCATTTCGGCACTGACCATCGTGCTGTTTGTGGTGCTGACCCTGGCCCTGCAAAACCATGTAGAGCCGTTGTTCAGCGCCATGCGCGGCTGGCTCACCCATCACCTGGCCTGGTTCTTCCTCGGTTCGGCCAACATCTTCGTACTGCTCTGCTTCGGCCTGATCGTCTCGCCGCTGGGCAAGGTGCGCCTTGGCGGTATGGATGCCACGGCGGACTACAGCTACGTTGGCTGGTTCTCCATGCTGTTCGCCGCCGGTATGGGCATCGGCCTGATGTTCTACGGCGTGGCTGAACCGATGTCGCACTTCTCGGCGGCCATGGGCGGGGTCAGCGTCGGTGAAGACGGCATACGCACCGACTGGGCACCCCTGGCCGGCGCTGCCGGTGATGCTGAAGCCGCTGCGCGCTTGGGCATGGCTGCGACCATCTTCCACTGGGGCCTGCACCCCTGGGCGATCTACGCCATCGTCGCCCTGGCGCTGGCGCTGTTCTCCTTCAATAAGGGCCTGCCGCTGTCGATCCGCTCGATCTTCTACCCGATTCTCGGTGAGCGCGTATGGGGCTGGCCGGGGCATATCATCGACATCCTCGCGGTGTTCGCCACCCTGTTCGGCCTGGCCACCTCCCTGGGCCTGGGTGCGGAACAGGCAGCCGCTGGCCTGGACAAACTGTTCGGCATCGCCGCCACGGACGCGAGCAAGGTGCTGCTGATTATCGGCATCACCGCCATCGCCCTGGTGTCGGTGCTGGCGGGGTTGGACAAGGGCGTCAAACGCCTGTCCGAGCTGAACATGGGCCTGGCCATTCTGTTGCTGCTGTTCGTGATCATCGCCGGGCCGACCCTGGCCATCCTCACTGGCTTCTTCGACAACCTCGGCGCATACCTGCAACACCTGCCGGCGCTGGCCAACCCGGTCGGCCGTGAAGACGCCAACTTCAGCCAAGGCTGGACGGCCTTCTACTGGGCCTGGTGGATCAGCTGGTCGCCGTTCGTGGGCATGTTTATCGCCCGCGTCAGCCGTGGCCGCACCGTGCGCGAATTTCTGATTGCCGTGCTGCTGGTGCCGTCGCTGGTGTCGGTGCTGTGGATGACCGCTTTCGGTGGCACCGGCATCAGTCAGCTGGTCGGCGATGGCTTTACCGGCGTGCAGGACGCGGCGCTGGAGCTGAAGCTGTTTGCCATGCTGGCGGAATTGCCGTTGGCGGAGATCAGTTCGTTTATCGGCATCGTGCTGGTGATCGTGTTCTTCGTCACCTCGTCGGACTCCGGCTCATTGGTGATCGACACCATCACTGCCGGCGGCAAGGTCAACGCGCCCGTGCCGCAGCGGGTGTTCTGGGTGATTATCGAGGGCATCATCGCCATCGCCCTGCTGCTCGGTGGCGGCCTGGTGGCCTTGCAGGCCATGGCGGTGTCGACCGGCTTGCCGTTTACCATCGTGTTGTTGGTGGGTTGTATTTCGATCGTCAAAGGCTTGATGAGCGAACCGCGCTGACCGCTGTTGGTAGGTAGTACAAGAGCGCGCCTTTGGGCGCGCTTTTTTATGCCCGGGGTTTGGGTGGGCTGGCGCCTGTAGGAGCGGGCTTGCCCGCGATGCTTTGTTTTTCACGCCTCTCCCGTGAAGCGGGAGAGGGGCTGGGGGAGAGGGCGCTTTTGCTGTTCGGCACATCTGTGGGAGGGGCTTTAGCCGCGACGCTTTGCCATCGGTGTTCGGCATTACACCGCGTGCGCTGATGGCTCGTGTTGCGCCCCCTCGGGCGCCTCACTTTTCTTTGCTCGTGCAAAGAAAAGTAAGCAAAAGAAACACGCCCCGGCATCCGGCCCTGCCTGCGGCAGGGTACGTTCACGCCATCATTGCTCCAGAGGCCCGCTGCGAAGGGCCATCCCTGGCCCATCGCAGCTCTCGCGGCATCCATGCCGCTCAACCCCTTCCGCAATGATTCTGTTCACCCTCCTGACGGGGGATTTGGTGCGCGTCTGCACGTTTGGAGTTAATAAACTGGAAAACTAAAAGCGAACGGCAAAAGTCGCGCTCGCTCTCATATTTAGTTTGTTATGCGCCATATACGCGAAGCAATTCAGTCACAAGAATACCGTTGATCACCATGCCATCTAGATTTGCGTCAGTGATTGCGACGTTGCTTAAGTCGACATTATGGAATTTTGCTCCGGTTAACGAAACGTCGGAGAACGACGAGCCGGCAAGGTTAACGTCAGTGAAGTTAGCAAGTGTCAGGTTGACGTCTTTAAAGCTCGCCTCGGCTAATGAGACGTCTTCAAATTTCGATGAATTTATAGTCACTATTAGCTCTCCATGCTGTTTGCTTAACGTTTGGTTAAGGGGCGGCTTTAGCCGGTCCCAGTGAGCACATTGTTATATTTCACTCCGCCCAGACCTGTAGGTTACCGCTTCGCCACAACTCACCGTCCCAGGAAATTACATCGTCAAGATCTTTGCACATCGTGTGTTGTCTGTGGCGTGGCGAGCCATCTTTCTTGAACCATTTATTAACCAACGTAATTGGTTTTGGTGCGTATACCTTTTTTCTGTTGTTAAGAGTTGGCTTCCAGAAATAAATTATTATTGATTCTGCAATTTCTAGAAAGTGTCGTGAGGCTTCTGCAGGGTATTGTATGGTGCCCAACCAAAATTCTTGGTCTCTGTTAATTTCGTGCACTTTATGGTGGGTTTTAAGTCTTCCAATGAAGCTTCCTTCAGTGATGCCGCAATACTGAATAGAGGGTTCTCTTTCGTATTTTAGCTTTCCTGTTGCGAGATAAAGGCCATTTTTCCATTCTGAGTTTTCTTTAATATCGGTGTAGCTGTAAGGCCCGCGCCAATCAACTATTACGGTTGTATGAGATAGCACGATTTACTCCTGTGATATACAACGCCTTGCTAAACGGTAAAATAGTTGACCAAAATTAGCGAGGAGCCAGCAAAAGCCAACTGTGTTTGTCCGCTTTGAGCGACTTGTTAACTATCAATTAAATTGAGGAATACCTAACTCTTTTAGCATTGTATTTAAACGTTCGTTTTCCAATATTTCCTTTATCACTTGACTTGAGCGAACTTCACGTATAATACACTTCGCCCCATAATTTATTTCTACCTTACCTTGACTAGTCAATCTAGAGTCAAAAGTTAGGAATGCAGGCACCCCTGCGGGAAGTAAAAAAGAATACTTTTCAGCCAACATGGAAGTTATTTTTTCCTTGTAACTTTCTGAGCAATTTGAGCCAAAAATAACCCCTTCTATAGCATCGGGGGCATGATGGAAAATCTGAGTTTTAGTGCTCTTAGGCATTCCGGATGCAATAGAAACTCTAATAGAGCCAAAACTTTCACTTAGCAAAAGGCGCATCTCTTTTTCATGCGACCAAAATGAGCTTTTGTTTAACAGGTTCTGCTCGATAATATTAACCCTTGAGTTTAAGTCTAATATATCAACCAATTTATCTTTGTCTTGATAATTAACATCCGCAAATTTAAAATTTTGAGAGTCACTTATATAAATATTATTACGAAGGTTGATTGAACCATCGCTTAATCCTCTATAGATTAAAACACACCCTCTAAATCCTCCACCATAATGAGCCCACATCTGGGGCTCCAAAGGATTTTTAGAAAATGAACAACTGTAGTATCGTTTATCCCAACCGCGAGCGAGTTTTTCTTTTAGAAATTGTACGCATGCCGCGCTTGCAGCCTCAGGCTTTTTAAACATGGCATTACATTGAGGTGTTAAATATTTTTCAAATATCTGTGCTAAAGAAGCACTTTGATTATCTAGCACAGAGCTAATGCTAGAGCTATCATCTACCACCACCCCCTCGAACTCGTCATTCAATTCTCGAGTTAGGTTGTCATTATCTATATCAACAATTTTAGATAGGCACCATGTATCAAAAGGCGCATTACTTTTTAAGATGCTCTTCCACGCCTCCTTATTGTTACCAAAATATGGTTTTATCACTAGATCATGTGGGTCATTCAGCTGTTCATTTGATGCAAAAAATATTTCATCATATCTAAGTGATTTTTCGAAGTAAAAATCTGGTCTGTAGTATTTATATAATCGCATAGATTTATTTATTGAAACCAAATAAAGTTAACGTTTGGATAAGGGGCGTGCTTTAGCCTGTAACAGTGAACGAAGCGAACCATTTGAACAAATTGCTATGCGGCGGCCAACAGCTTTTTCTTGATTAACAGAATTTTCTCTGGATCAGATTGGCTGCCGGCGACTACATGATAGGTTGGCGAGCCTGTATTTGCATACAGCCTAATTTCTACGACTAGTAGCATAGGGTTTGTGTTTTCTGTATACATAGTGGTTAGTCTATAACCATTTTCTGCTTCTGGCTCTCCATCCTTACTTCCTACTATATAAGAGACATTTTTCTTGGCTCCAGTAATATATTGAAGTGCGATTGGATGGAAGTCCTCTAAGTCCAGCGAAGTTAAAAGCTGGCAATATCCAATTTTTGTCAGTAGGCGACCAAACTCGTACGGCACATTCCTAAATTTTATTGGGGGATAATGCCCATAGTTGTGGAAGTACATATTTCTCCTTTCTTCATCATCAATGACAACCAGTTGCCACGCTGTAGACATGTCATTTTCTTCATGAAGGCCTTGAAGTAAGCCACACAACCCCATTTTGTAGAAAACAAAGCCGGCTGGATATTCCGAAGCAGGGATGCGCATCATTGAGTTTCGGCTTCCAGTGCCTAATTCTATATGGCTTTTACGCTGTTTTTTTCTACGAGTCGGCGCATTGAAGCTAGTTCTAGCATCTCCCCAAAGATCTCTTGCTACTTTTTGTTCAAATTTTTTCGTCATGTCTTCACAAATCGCGCAACTGGCGTTGCGTAAAACATGCAACCCTCCAAGAGAGTAAGGGATTATATGTTCGTCTTTTAACTGGCTATCACTTGACCTGCAGTAAATACATACGCCCTTCGATGGATAGTATTTTGGGCCGCGCGACATTTATTTAACCTTCATGTGATGCCTGTGTTAACGACAATGCTTAAGGGGTTCGTCCGAATGTTTCCGCACAACTATTATTTATGCCGCAGGTATGTCGCTATATATTTCGCATAAACTTCCTGGTCGTCGGCTAAGGCCATGCCTGCCTTGCAGGTGTTCGCAGCAACGCGACAGCACCTAGAGGAAAGCACGACATGGTGGACGGTAAATACGAGCTACTGGCGAAATGCTGGCAGGCTTGAACCAGAAGCTAATTCATTCGAGACGAAACTGTCCATGGCGGAAATGCGGCCAGGCTTTGCCTTGGCTTTTCTTCCGCCAGCCACCGAAGCATCAGCCGCGCGCCAAATACCCGTCAGGAGGCCGAGTGGAGGTGTTGCGTAGGGGGGCGAGCCGCATGGATGCGGCGACGACTGCATGGATGCAGGAGGTAGAGCGAAGCAGGATGCCCGAGCCGAGAGGCGTAATGGGCCAGGGATGGCCCATGTACGCCGGCCCCCGGAGCAGCACCGGAGGGAGGGAAGTTGAGCGCAGCGAAACCCGGATGCAGGGGCGCATTCTCTTTGGTTACTTTCTCTTGTGCGCAGCAATAGCAACGAAGCGAAGCGTAGTAACAGCCGCAGGCTGGCCCGAAGGGTGAGCGCAGCGAATCAAGTGACGCGCCCGAGGGGGCGCAACCAGAAACATCAGCACACGCGATGTAATGTCGAACACCAGCAGAGATAACGCTTCAACTCCACAATTCCCCCACCGGCGTATCCCCCGAATACCGCGTCGCCACCTGCGCCTGCAGCAACTCAGCCGTTGCCAGCGCATCAGTCAATGCATGGTGCGCCTGGTACATCGGCAGGTTGTAACGCAGGCGACTGTCAGCCAAACGAATCGACACTGGCTGCCGCCCCAACAACCGCCCCACCCAGCCCGGCTGGCGCTTGGGATACAGGCGCGCTTCCAGCTGCATGGTGTCGATCACCGGGAACTGCAAACCCTCACCCAACTGCTGACGCAGCGCCTGGTCGAGAAAGCTGCGTTCGATGTTGCGGTAGTGCACCACCATCACCTTGCCGGCCATGGCGGTCAGCAGCTCGTCGAGGATCTGCCCCAGGCGCGGCGCATGGCGGATGTCCGAGTGGGTGATGTGGTGGAAGGTCACCGATTCGCCGCTCAACTCGCTGGCCGGCTTCACCACCCAGTAGCGCGCCGCGCCGCAGCGGATGCGTTGCAGGCTGAAGGGCAGCAGGCCGAGGCTGACGATGGCGTGTTGGCTGGCGTCCAGGCCAGTGGTTTCCACATCCAGGGCCAGCAGCGGTACCTGTTGCAGCGGGGTGTCGGCGGTTACGCAGCCGGCCTGATAGAAGGCTTGCAGGCGTGGGTCGCGGGCGTTGGCGGCGAGTTCGGTAAAGCGCGCGGCCCAGTCCAGTGCTGTGGCGGGTGTTGTCACAGGCTTTTGCCCGGTTGCGCGGGGTAGCGAAAGCGCAGGAATTTCTGCGCGTTGCTAATCACCTGAAAGGCTTCCTTGAGGTTGTGCCGATCACTGGCGGAGACTTTTTCCGGTTCGATGTAGTTGTTCGGCTGTGCGCCGTCGGCCGCTGCCATGGCCTGGTGGCGGGCGCGTACCAGGCTGAGAAATTCCAGGGCGTAGCGCAGCTGGCTTAGGGCTTCTGGCTGCAGCAGTTTGGTTTTGCCGATGGCGTCGAGGCGCTCCAGGGAGTTCTGCGCCTTGCTGCCGCAGGCCAGGGCGTGCACGCGGATCAGGTCGGTGAGTGGGGCGGTGCCACGGCCCTTGAGGTTGATGATGTTCTTCTGCTGGCCGTCGGTTTCCATCACAAAGGTGCGGAAGAAGCCCAGCGGCGGCGTGCGGTTGAGGGCGTTGCGCGCCAGGGCGGCGAGGAAGGCCGGGTTGCTGCTGGCCTTCTGCGCGAGCAGGTCCTTGAGGTTTTCCACCAGTTCGATCTCGCCATACACGCCGTCGAGGTCGAAGAAGATGCAGCTGTGCAGCAGGGTTTGCGGCTTGGGTTTGTCGATCCACTGGTTGAAGTAGCCGCGCCAGACGCTCAGCGGCTGCCGCCACTGGGCGTTGCTGGCCATGATGCCGCCCTTGCAGTAGCTGTAGCCGCAGGCGGCCAGGCCATCGCTGACAAACTGGGCGAGGGCGGCGAAGTAGGCGTCGTGCTGCGCTGGGTCGAAGCGGTCATCGAGCACTAGGGCGTTGTCCTGATCGGTGACCAGCAGCTGTTCGTCGCGGGCCATGGAGCCGGCGACCATAAAGCAGTAGGGCACTGGCGGCGGGCCGAGTTTCTGCTCGGCCAGTTCCAGCAGGCGCTGGGTAAAGGCGCGGCCGATGCCGGCCATGGCGCTGCCAACCATATGCGCGGTGGCGTGTTCGTTGACCATGCGCACAAAGGTCCCGCGCAGGTCCGCCAGCAGGCTCTGCAGGCCGGCGACATTCGGCTGGTTGAAGATCGAGTTGACCAGGTACAGGCTGCTTTGCGACTCGTAGCGGATGATGTCGCTCAGGCTGATCAGGCCGATGGGGCGGCGTCGCTGCATCACCGGCAAGTGGTGGATGTTGTGGCGCAGCATGCACAGCATGGCGTCGAACACGCTGTCATCGGCCTGCACGGTGAAGGGCTCGGGGGTCATTACCTGGCTGATCGGCGCGCTGCTTGCCAGCCCCACGGCGAGTACGCGGGTGCGCAGGTCGCGGTCGGTGAGGATGCCGACCATCGCCGCGCCGGGCGCATCGCCCTCGACAATCACCAAGGAGGACACGCTTTGCTCGGTCATCAACTGGGCGGCCTGTTGCACCGGTGTGTCCAGGCTGACGCAGACCGGCTGGCGCGAGATCAGTTTGCGCACCTTGAGCTGAACCAGTTCGCTGGCCTGGCCCTGGCTTTCCACCGCCGATTTCAGCCGCGACTGGCCTTCGGCTTCGACGAATTCGGCAAAGCCGTCGTGCTCTTCACACAGCTGGGCGAACAGCGTGGCGGGGATAAAGTAGATCAGACTGTCTTCAATCGCCCGCGCCGGGAAGCGCACTTTGTTGCTGCGCAGCAGGCCGGCCTGGCCGAAGATGTCGCCCTCGCTCAGGCGGTTGTACAGCTCGCCGCTGCGCCGGTAGATTTCCACCGCGCCGCTGCGCACATAGTGCAGCTCGTGAATCGCCGCGCCGTACAGGAGGATGTCCGTGCCGGCCTTGAAGTAGGCCACCTCGACCTGCCGGGCGATGGCGTCGAGGCTGTCGTCGGGCAGCGCATCGAAGGGCGGGAAGCGCTGCAGGTGGTCGCGGATCTCCAGTAACTCGATCTGCATGGGTGGCCTCGCAGTAACAGGCACTAGAGGATACGGCGATTGCCGGGTGCTGTCCGCCTTGCTGGCGTTACCGGGTGTGCCGGCAGGCGCGGTCGGTGGCGGCTATGGTGTGAGGTGGTAGGCGGATAGCGCAGGCAATCAGCGGGTTTTTATCAAGGAGTAGCTATGCAAGGGGCGGGATTCTGGGTGGTGCTGGCGCTGCTGGTGGCGCTCGCTGGTTTGACGATTTATTACTACAACCGCCTGGTGTTCAACCGCGCGCGGGTGGCCGAGGCGTGGAGCGGTATCGACGTGCAGCTCAAGCGTCGCGCCAGCCTGATTCCGGCGTTGGTCGAGTGCGTGCGCCAGTACATGAGTTACGAGCAGGGCACCCTGCAGGCCCTGGTGCAGGAGCGCATGCGCGCGGTGCAACTGGCCGATTCACCGCTGGGCCAGCGGGCGCCGGTGGAGGCGCATCTGGGTACTCAGTTGCGCCAGTTGTTTGCCCTGGTCGAGGATTACCCGGCGCTCAAGGCCGACGGTCAGTTTCTCGATCTGCAGCGCAACATCAGCGAGGTCGAGGAGCATATCCAGATGGCCCGGCGTTACTACAACGGCGCGGTGCGCGAGCTGAATGTGCTGGTCGAGTCGGTGCCGAGCAACCTGGTGGCGCGGCCCTTTGCCTTTACCCAGGCCGAGTATTTCAGCCTGGATGACCCGCGTGACGCCCAGTCGCCAAAAATGGAGTTTTGACATGCTGCGAGTGCTGCGTTTTGCCCTGTTGAGCCTGTGCCTGCTGCCGTTGTGGGCCGCAGCAGCCGAGGTGATCGAGGACTTTGCCGTGACCCTGCAGGTGCAGGCCGACGGCAACCTGCTGGTGACCGAGCGGATTACCGTGCAGGCCGAAGGTGAGCAGATCAAGCGCGGTATCTACCGCGATCTTCCGGTCAGCTACAGCTTGCCCCTGGGGCTGTTGCAGAGCAGCCCGATCACCCTGCTTGGCGTGAGCCGCGATGGCCAGGCGGAGCGGGCGCGGGTCGAACAGAACGGCAGCTGGGTGCGCTATTACCTCGGCTCGGCCGACCATCTGCTGCAGCCGGGGCGTTATCAGTACGAGCTGCGTTACCGGGTTGAGCGCCAGCTGTTGCACCACTTCAATAGCGACGAGCTGTACTGGAACGTCACCGGTAATCAGTGGGTGTTCCCGATTCTCCATGCCTCGGTCGAGGTCAAGCTGCCGCCGGGTGCGCGGATGGGTGATCTGGCCGCCTATACCGGCGCTGATGGTGAGCAGGGCCAGGCCTACGAGGTGCTTGAGCAGCGCGACGACTACCTGCGCCTGGCCACCACCGAAGCCTTGCCGGCCTACCACGGCCTGACGGTGGCCGTGGATTGGCCGGCGGGCCTGGTGGCGCGGCCGGGTGTAGCGCAGCGCCTGGGCTCTCTGCTGCTGGATAACCTCGGTCTGTGCCTGGGCGCGCTGCTGCTGGTCGGCCTGGTGATTTTTTATCTGCGGGCCTGGGATCGGGTCGGCCGTGACCCTGAAAAGGGCCTGATCATTCCGCTGTTCGAGGCCCCACGGGGCATGAGCGCGGTGCAGGCCGGCTACCTCTGGCATCGCGGGTTGAAGGGCCGCTATCAGGAGGCGCGGGCGTTCAGTGTGTGGCTCACCGATATGGCCATCCGCAAGCACCTGCATATTGAAGACAAGCCGCGCGGCGGCGGTTTTACCTTGGCCCGTGGCAAGGGTGAACGGGCTGACTTCAGCGAGTCTGACCGCGAGCTGCGCAAGCGCCTGTTTCCGGCCAACAAGGAAGGCATCGCCCTGGCGATTGGCAGCGACTACGAGCCGCGCCTGGCCGATGCTGTGGCCGGGCTGAAAACCCAGCTGCACACCCAGGGCAAGGCCTGGTTCAGCAATAACCGCGGCATCTGGACCTGGGGCCTGGTGTGGACGCTGGTCGCTTGCCTGGTGATGGTGCTGACCGGCGCGCGTAGCGAGGACGATGTGGCCGTCGGCCTGGCCGGTGTGGTGTTCACCCTGGGCTTTGGCGTGCCGTCGCTGTTTGTGCTGTATATGGCCTGGCATCAGCCCAGTTTGGGCAAGCAGATCGGCCTGGGTCTGGCGGGGTTGATGTTTGTCTGGCCGGTGCCGGTTGGCCTGTGGATGCTCAGTGATGCGGCGTCGGTGCCGGCCTTGCTGCTGCTCTGTGTGTATGTGCTGGTGGTGGTGTTGTTCTATTACCTGTTGCCGGCGCCATCGATTGAAGGGCGGCGCCTGCTTGATCAGCTGGAAGGCTATCGCGACTACCTGCAACTGGCGGAAAGCGATGCCCTAGCCCTGGCCGGCAATGCCCCGGCGATGAGCATTGCGCTGTACGAAAAACACCTGCCCTACGCCATGGCCCTGGGCGTGGAAGACAAATGGAGCGCACGCTTTAGCGCAGCGCTGGCCAGCGGCCTGATCGACCCGGCGCAGCGTGACTATCAACCCGACTGGTACCACAGCCGCAGCAGCTTCAGCACCCCGCTGGCGATGAGCACCGCCCTGGCAGCCGGGTTAAGCAGCGCCACGGCGCTTGCCTCATCGCCACCGTCGAGCAGCTCGTCAGACGGTGGTGGTTCATCTGGCGGCGGTTCGTCAGGTGGCGGCGGTGGCGGAGGGGGAGGCGGCGGTTGGTAGGGCGCGGTTCAGCTTTTGTAGGAGCGGGGGGGACGCCCAGTTATTGCCCGCGATCACAGTCAATCCAATAACATCGCGGCCAAGGCTGCTCCGGCCATCGGCTTGTAGGAGCGGGCCATGCCCGCGATTCGCACGCATGGATTAGGCATCCCCGCGGTTCCTACAGGTTGCGGCAACTGTCGTGTGCTAAGGCTTACGAGTTTCCTGCAGCTTGGCCAGCAAGGCTTCGGTTTTCGCCAACTGCTCGGCTTCGCTGAGTTGCGGGTTTTCCAGCACGCTGTCGAGTTGTGCGATCAGCTCGCTCTGCCGGTTGATCCGTTCATCGAGTTTTTCCAGTTTGCGCTGGTTGTACCAGCTCCACAGTGCCAGGGCGCAGGCGGCCAGCACCACGGCGGTTAGCACGATAATCGTCAGGGTGTTCATCGCAGCTCCAGAGTTTTGCGCATCAGCATGCGCGGCAAGTTAACAGTGCCGCGCGTCACCGTCTGTGCCTGCTGCACAGAAAATCCCTGACCGGTAAAAAACGCCTGGGCCACTAGGCTGGCTTCGGTAAACAGCTCGCGCACCCCCGCCGCGCGCAAGCGTTGCTCGGCAGCGGCATACAAGGCGCTGGCCACACCCTGGCGAGCAAAGCCGGGTGCGGTGAATAGCAGATCGATATATCCATCCAGGCTAAAGCCGATAAAACCGGCTATAGCGCAGTCATCTTCGGCGATAAGCAACTCAAGTGACGCCAAACGTGTTTGCCAGACTGATAGGTCTGCAACCTCGGGAGACCAGGCCTGTCGCTGCGCTGCGTCGTAATGCTGAGTGGTCAACTGGCTGACCGATGCCTGAAACAGTGCGACCAGGGCGGGTAAATCCTGAGGTTGGTAGGCCCGTAAGTTGAATGCGGCGGACGGCTGGGTTGTCATCGGAGTGGTCAGCAAGGTTTTGCCCTGCAGGTTAGCGCCGCGTATGGGCCAGGTAAATCGCCTCAGCGCCAGTTCCACGTGCTGGCGGCAACAGCATCGTGGGCGTGCAGGCTTTCCGCATGCACCACGCGCAGGTGAAAGGCGCTGAAGGCCGGTTGTTCGCGCAGGGCGCTGTGCAGGCGGCGGGCGGCGTCTTCGCAGAACATCAGGTTTTGCCCGTTGGCCAGGGCAAAGGCCTGCTCATCGGCGCGCTTTACCGCCGTCTGCACGGCGGTGCCGAGGGCTTGTTCGGCGGCGTCGATCAGCGCAACCAGCGGCAACTTCGCGCTGTCGCCGTGCAGGCGCACTTGCAAAGTGGCGGTACTGCGTTGGCTATGTGGTGTAGCGACGATGCCCTGGGTTGAGCCGAGCCAGGCCAGCAATTGTGCGTGGTCCAGCGGCTGGTTGGCAAAGTCCTCGACAAAGCGCTGCTGAATCAGCTGGCGCGCCAGGGCGGCGGAGCACGGGCAGGTCGAGGAATAGGTCACTTCTACCTGTAGTTCCACGTGAAACCCCCATGAATCCTGGCGTGCACGCACTTCGAAGGGGTAGGCCTTCCAACCTGAGAGGGGGCTGACCAGCGCTGGGCGGCTGAGCAACGCCTCACCGCGCAAGGTAATCGACGCCTGCAGCGACAAACCCTGATGGCTGTCGAGAAACTCGCCCAGCAACTCTCGCAGCGTCGTCGGGTTCAGTTCGCGCTGTTCCAGCGCATGCAGCGCCAGGTAGAGGCGCGACATATGGATGCCGCGGGCATTGTCATCATCCAGGCTAACCCCGACATCGGCTCTGGCATGAATGCGTTGCCCGGTCAGGTTCACCGGCAACGCGATGCCCTGCATGCCAACCCAGTCCAGGGCTTGTTCATGGGCGGGCGTTTGCGCGGCTATGTCCGGCAGTGTCAGTGCGTTCATCAGAAATCGGCGCTCGGCTGTGGGTTTAAATGTTATGTTATAACAAGTAAATTACAAAGCCAGCGAATCCTGACGATGACCGAAACGCCGCTTACCCACGCCGAACTGCTCGCCCAGCCGGCAGATGACTACATGAATGCCGCGCAGCAGCAGTTCTTCCGCGCGCTGCTGCTCACCCAGCGCGGCGAGCTGCAAACGCGCATTGCCGAAGAGTTCGAAGGCCTGCGCGAGCGCGAAACCAGCAGCGATCCCGCTGACATTGGCAGCGCCGAAGAACAGCGTCAGTGGCAACTGCGCTTGCTGGAGCGGGAAAAAAAGCTGCTCGACAAAATCGACGAAGCCCTTGAGCGGCTGGCTCGTGGTGAATACGGCTGGTGCGTCGAGACCGGTGAGCCAATCGGCCTCAAGCGCCTGTTGCTAAGGCCCACCGCCAGCCTGTGCATCGAAGCCAAAGAGCGTCAGGAACAACGCGAAAAACACCTGCGCCACGCAGAATTCTGATGGAGCCTGCAACCATGACCAATCGCCTTCCCGTAACCGTGTTGTCCGGCTTTCTCGGCGCCGGTAAAAGCACCCTGCTTAACGCCATTCTGAAAAACCGCCAGGGTTTAAAGGTGGCGGTGATCGTCAACGATATGAGCGAGATCAACATCGATGGCAGCGAAGTTCAGCGCGATGTCAGCCTGAACCGTGCCGAAGAAAAGCTCGTGGAAATGAGCAACGGCTGCATTTGCTGCACCCTGCGCGAAGACCTGCTGGAAGAAGTCGGCCGCCTGGCCCGCGATGGGCGTTTCGATTACTTGCTGATCGAATCCACTGGGATCAGCGAACCGCTGCCGGTGGCGGAAACCTTTACCTTCCGCGGTGAAGACGGCCAGAGCCTGGCCGATGTGGCGCGCCTGGACTGCATGGTGACGGTGGTCGACGGGGTGAACTTTCTGCGCGATTTCCATGAGGCCGAAAGCCTGGCCAGCCGCGGCGAAACCCTCGGTGAGGAGGACGAGCGCTCGATCACCGACCTGCTGATCGAACAGGTGGAATTCGCCGATGTGCTGCTGATCAGCAAGATCGACCTGATTAGCAGCCACGAGCGTGAAGAGCTGATGGCCATCCTCAAGGGCCTTAATACCCACGCCGAAATCGTGCCGATGGCCATGGGCGCGGTGCCGCTGGAGAAGATCCTCAACACCGGCCGTTTCGACTTCGAGCGCGCCGCCCAGGCACCCGGCTGGCTCAAGGAGCTGCGCGGCGAACACGTCCCGGAAACCGAGGAATACGGCATTGCTTCCACGGCTTACCGGGCGCGCAAGCCGCTGCATCCAGAGCGCTTCTTCAATTTCATCAACCGCGAATGGACCAATGGCCGCTTGCTGCGCAGCAAGGGCTTCTTCTGGCTGGCGAGCAAGTACCAGGAGGCCGGCAGCTGGTCCCAGGCTGGCGGTTTGATGCGCCACGGTTTTGCCGGGCGCTGGTGGCGCTTCGTACCCAAGGCGCAATGGCCGACCGACGAAGAAGGGCTACAGGCAATTATGAAAAACTGGCAGGCGCAAACCGGCGACTGCCGTCAGGAGCTGGTGTTTATCGGCCAAAACATCGACTTCGCCCTGCTGACCGCCGAACTGGATGCCTGCCTGCTGACCGATGCGGAAATGGCCCTGGGCGTGGATGCCTGGCAGGCGCTGCTCGACCCGTTTGGCCCCTGGCATGAGGAAGCCGCCTGATGCTCGCGCCTGTGCTGCGTCATCCGCTGCAGCAGGTCAGCAGCCAACAGATTGATGTGCTTGGCGATGTACTGCGTGACGAGGTCAACTTGGCCGTCTGGCAACGCCAGTTGCCGGCACAGATCAGTGATTTCGCCAGCGCTTTGCTGGCTCAGGGCGAACCGCTGGGCCACTCCATGGTGCTGGAGTTGGCCAGCCCGGAGAGCGAGCCGAACCTCAGTGGCCTGGTCGATACCTACAGCGATCTGCCGGGGCAGGCGGCCTTTTTGCAGGACGTTAGTTGGCTGATCAGTGCTTTTGCCTGCCTGTTCGATGCCAAACGCATCGGCCTGCGCCTGCGTATTCTCGACAAGGCCATGTGCCCGCGCTTTCACGTTGACCACGTGCCGGTGCGGCTGATTACCAGCTACGCCGGGGTTGGCAGTGAGTGGCTGCAGGAGCGCGTAATGGCGCGTCGTCGCCTCGGCGACCCGGCAGCCGAACCCAGCGATGCCGCGTTGATCGAGCGCGCCGAGGCGGGCCATGTGCTGCTGGCCAAGGGCGAGAAGTGGATTGGCAACGAGGGTGGCGGCTTGATCCACCGCTCGCCGCAACCGCCGGCCGGTGAGCGTCGATTGCTCTTGACCCTGGACTGGCTGGCTTAAATTTCAGGCAAAAAAATAGGCTGCGAGAAAGCAGCCTTAAGCACCAGAAAGGCACACCGGCGCGTGACCCGGTATGCAGGGGTGAGGTACCCAAGGCCACTAAAACATAGACAGGATTACGTTTTGATGACGGTTAGCGCGCCATCCATACACCCTTGCTCTGCTGCTCGCAGAAGGGCTTGAGGTAGGTGGCGTCGCTGGCCACGCCATAATAATGCACATCCTGCTTATAGGGCGTGCCGCCCACCGTTGAATTGCGGCATACGCCGAAGGAGCCCATCGGGCACTGTTCGACAAACTCTACTTCGACCTTCTGCCCCTGCAGCTGCGGCTGGCAGAAACCGGTGCGGAACAGGTTGGGCGGGATGCTGCGGTTCTGCTGGCAGACCTTCACATCCAGGCGCTCGGCCTGGCTATGCACCACACAGGCTTCACCCCAGGCCAGGCCGGACAATGTGAACAGGCTCAGTAACAGAAAAACACGCATCGACCGATCCCCCAAAAAATATGCCGGCGACTCTAGCATGCTGCTTTTATTCAGTCTGCGCCCCGTGCCGGGGTTCTCCCCAGGCCGGCAAACCCGCACCATAGGCCCATGCTGAAAAATATCCCTACTCACGTAATTGCCGGGCCGCTCGGCGCGGGCAAGACCAGCCTGATCCGTAATCTGCTGGCGCAGCGTCCGGCGCACGAACGTTGGGCAGTACTGATCAATGAATTCGGCCTGGTTGGTTTGGACGCCGCGTTGCTGACCACCGATGACGATGGCGTGGCCCTGGGCGAAGTGGCGGGCGGTTGCCTGTGTTGCGTCAACGGGGTGCCGTTTCAGGTTGGCCTCGGCCGGCTGTTGCGCAAAGCCAAACCGCATCGCCTACTGATCGAACCGTCCGGCCTCGGCCATCCTCTGGTACTGCTTGAGCAACTGCGTGAAATGCCCTGGGCTGGGGTTTTGGCGGTGCAGGCACCGTTGCTGGTGCTGGACGCTCAGGCCCTTGCTGCGGGTGAAGCGCTGCCGGAGAGCCAGAAGGCGACGCTTAGCCGCGCCGGGCTGCTGCTGTTGAACAAGGCCGAAGACCTAGATGAAGCCACCAAGGCGCGCATCCAGGCGCAACTGCCCGCGCGCCCGATTTACTGGACCAGTCAGGGTGCATTGCCGCTCGCAGCGCTGCCCGGCTTTAGCGCCCAGGCCGATGGCGACGCTACGCCGGATAACCTGCCCACAGCAGCTGCGCCATTGCCGCAAGCGTGGCGCAGTCCAAGCGAGCCGATCTGCCAGGCTCAGCAGCAGGCCGATGGCTGGAGCATCGGTTGGCGCTGGCACCCCAGCCAGCAGTTCGAGCTGCTGAGCGTGCAACAGTGGCTGAGCAGCTTGCCCTGGCGCCGCGCCAAGCTGGTGCTGCACACCAACGCCGGCTGGCTGTCCGCCAACGCCCTAAACGGTGATGCCCTGCATTGGCAAAACAGCGAATGGCGCAAGGACTCGCGGCTGGAGCTGATCTTCAGCGAGGCGCAGGAGGTGTCGGCGTTGCAGGCCGGGTTCGCGGCCTGTGCATTAGCGCCAGAGCATTTCGGCCAGGCTGCCGAACAGCAGAATCAGCACAGCCAGGGCACTGATACGCAGAGCCAGGGGTGAGGTGATCCACTGCAGCGCCTGCTGTTTGGGTGCTTCACGCAGTGCATGCCACTCTTGGCGGAACGCAGGGTCGATGCGCAGGGCAAATAGCCTGTCGCGGTACAGCAGGTGCCGAGCGTGGCTCATCTGACTGTAAAGCGGCAGGCGAATAGCAAAGTGCAGTTCGCCATCTGCGGCGCGTCCCATGTCCAGTACATGGCAGTCGATGCCGGCGCTGCTGAGTTGTTCTTGCAGGTGCTCGATAAAGCCTGCATGGCTGGATTCCAGTAAAACAAACACCCTGACGTCCTCCCTGATAGGTCTGCGGCCAGGATGCCGGAGTCAGATAGAACTGACGAGTCCTCTGGCGATGCGGATAATCCCCACCTGAATACGATCACGCAAGGCACGCTCATGCATCTCCACCCCTGGTCACACGACAGCAGCGCCGGCTTTACCTTGCGCGGTTGGCATTCACCGCCTTCGGGCAAGCCCGTGCTGCATTTTCTGCATGGCAACGGCTACTGCGGGAGGGTCTACACACCACTGCTGGCGCTGTTAGCCGAGGATTTCGACCTGTGGTTATGCGATGTACAGGGGCATGGTGAGAGTGATCACGGTGGCCGCTTCCACGGTTGGAACCGCAGCGCCGAACTGGCGGTAGAAGCTTTTAACGCCGGGCGTGAGCGGTTTGGCGGTGCGCCGGCTTATGCCTTGGGCCACAGCTTTGGCGGGGTGTTGACCAGCCTGATCCTGGCCCAGCAACCGCAACTGTTTCAGCGTGCGGTGTTGCTTGATCCGGTGCTGTTCAGCCCAGCGATGATCGGCGTTATGGCGCTGTCCGATGTAGTTGGCCTGAGCCGGCGCACAACCTTGGCCAGCAAGGCGCTCAAGCGCCGCAGCAGCTGGCCAGATCGCGCCGCTGCGTATGACGCGTTGCATGGCCGTGGGATGTTCCGTGGCTGGACCGAAGAAGCGTTTGCCGCGTATATCCAGCATGCCTTGAAAGATAGCGACAAGGGCGCCGAGCTGCGTTGCCGGCCGAGTCGCGAGGCGGATATTTTCAGCTCATTCCCCAAGCGCCTGTGGCCGTCGCTGGGCAAAGTCACCACCCCGACCCAGGTGCTTTATGGCGAGCGCAGCTACCCCTTTGTGGCCAAGTCGGTGGCCCGTTGGTGCGCCAGCAATGGGCATGTCAGTGGCCATGTGGTGCCCGGCGGGCACTGCTTTATGCAGGAGCAGCCGGAGGCCGCTGCAGCGCGCGTTAGCGACTTTTTGCTGCAGCGTGGCTGAGCATGCAGGCCGCGACTCGGGAGGACGTCTGGTTGATGTTGTCCGACCTGTGGCTGGATACCGAGCTGGATCAGCGCTGGCTGGCAGGGATTGCTGATGTCTTGCGGCGTAGCGGCCTGAGCAGGGTGCAGCTGGAGGCAATCTTGTTGTATGAAGTGGCTCCCGTGGTCTGGCTCAATCACTGGAACTTTACCGGTGTGTGGGGCGGTTTCGATTCGCAGTGGTTGCTCGCCGGTTGCCGGCGCAACCAGCAGCGTGGGCGTTGGCATCGCTGCAAATGCCGGCTGTTGCGCTGGCCGATGACCTACGGCTGCCAGAGTGAATGGCAGCAGATTCTCGGATACTTGGCCGAGCCACCTGCGGGCGGTTCGACTTAGTGCTTTGGCAGTGCCGCCTAGGGTGAGTGAGGCGGTGTTTTCACTGACGCGGGCTGCTGTCGTCGGGCAAATGGTGCTGGTTGCGCCACTTTGCCATTTCAATCACCTGGGCACTGTCTGCCGGCGGTTCGCGGAAGGGGTGGGCCGCCAGTTCGATACGCCCCACCTGCTTGCCGAACATGACGATGCTGCCGGCGTGGCGCTGCTCACCCGTGACCGTGAATTCGAAGCCATACACCCGCGCCAGGCGCTTGCGCCCGCGTGCATCGGGCAGCAGGGCGAGCCGACGCAGGGCGACATTCTCATCCAGCAACTCGATGTCGGATTTGGCGCAGTGCTGTTTCACCAACCCCAATGCGTGTTCACGCAGGCCATGGGCATGCCACAGCCAGGCGCAGGCGGTGGCGAACAGCATCAGCAGAAAAACATCGAAGAGGTCGATCATGGCGGCTCCGGCGGCAGAGTGCAGAGCTTAACCGATTGCCGCACAGTTCTTGCTGCTGGGCTTGTCGCCGTTAAGCAGTTGCTTTAGCGTCCGCGCACGCCAACCCGAAAAGGAATTTCCCATGCAGTGTCCTGCCTGCCGTACCACCAGATTGCAACCCACTAAGCTGGATGGCGGCCTGCTGGCCCACGGCTGCCCGCAGTGTTCCGGCGCCCTGGTGGCCTTGCTGTACTACCGCGACTGGGCTGAGCGTCAGCCGCAGAATGATGAGCCGCAGGCGCAGGTTGCCGCTGAGGCCGCCAGCGAAAGCCAGCAGGTCCTGAGCTGCCCAAAATGCGCCAAGCTGATGAGCAAATTCCAGATCAGCGGCACCCACGGTAACCGTCTGGATCTGTGCGGCAGCTGTGATGAAGCCTGGCTGGATAACGGCGAGTGGCAGCTGCTCAAGGCGCTGGAGCTCAGCCACAAGATGCCGAGCATCTTCACCGAAGCCTGGCAGCGCAAGGTACGCCAGCAAGCTTCAGAGGAGGCGCGTCGCCAACGCTTCACCCGCCTGGTCGGCGATGAAGCCATTGCCCGCGCGGACGATATTCGCAGCTGGCTGAAAGATCACCCGCAGCGCCGTGAGCTGCTGTTCTATATCGGTCACGAGTGACCCTGAGGCTGTTCGTGGAGCAGGACGCTGCATATGAATAAGTGGGCTGTTTCGGCGCTGTCGGGCCTGACGTTGTTGGTTACCGTTGGTTGGTTGTGGTCGCGCGATGAAGCGTTAAGCCCAAAGGCCAAGGATTGGCTTGAGCAGGCGGCTGCCGATGCGGGTGAAAGTCCCGCCTATTACCAGCTTATGGGGATAGATGCGCCTGCTGGTCGCGACCCGCAGATTGAAGGTCGTAAGCGTGTGGCGCTCTATAACCAGCGTTTGCTTAGCCAGGAACCACAACTTGGTGCAGACATAGCGCCACTGGCGATGCCGGGGCAGGCGTTGTGCGTGCTCGGTGCGCAGGGTTGCTTGCAAGGGTTGAGGCAGGAGCCTGCAGAACGTCAAGCGTTGCTCAGCCAGCACCGTGAACTGCTGCAGCGCTATCAGCAGTTGTTGATGCTTGATACGCCGCATACCGTGGCACGGCCTGGTCTGGATGAGCCCATACCCAACTATGCAGCGGTACTGTGGGGTAATCGATTACGTGCGTTGCAGGCGTTGCAACTGGCTGAAGAGGGCCGGGGTGAAGATGCTCTGGCGTTGCTTCAGGAGGATATTCGCCTGCTGCGTATCTGGCTGTCGGATGCCGATAACCTGATCATGAAAATGACCACCGTAACGCTTGTAGCGCAGAGCTTGGATGCGTTAGCGGTGCTGTATCAGGTCGGTCTGATTCCTCAGCCGGACATTCAACAGCCTTTGAGCGGTGAGGAGCGCTCGTTGTTGAGCTCCATGCAGCGTGAGTTCGCCATGGTGGCTACTGGTCTAATGGAGCTTAGATATCAGGCAAATCTCGAGCAGGAGTTGGGTGTCAGTGCTTGGCGCCTGCAGTGGGTCTACAAGCCACAGATGAGTATCAACGACAGCTTACCTGCCTATGCTCGCTCGGCCAGCGAGTCTCTTTTGGATGCAGAGGCTTTTGTCGGAGTTTTGAGTGAGCCGGCGTCCTCTGTCGTTTCGACTTGGCGGCGCGTGCGCAACCCTGTTGGACGGATTCTGGTTGGTGTGGCGATCCCTGATTTCAGGCCTTATCTGGCCCGGCTGCATGACTTAGACGCCAAGCTTGTATTGTTCAATCGCCTAGGGCGGCCTGCACGGGAGAGCGGTAATCCCTACCAGCCCAACGAGCAGCCGGTTTGGGATGATAAGCACCAACGTATGTGCTTTAACGGCCCGCTGCCGGATGCCAAGCAGGTACGTTGTCTGCCCGCTAACCAGCCACTTTAGCGCCTCAACTATCCAGGCAGATACGGTTTCGCCCCTGCGCTTTAGCGTTGTATAGCTGGGCGTCCGCCCGCTGCAGCAGCTGTTGCAGGGTGTCGCCGGGCTGGGCGCAGCTCAGGCCGATGCTGACGGTGACGTGCAGTGGGCCCTGGGCGGTGGTGAGCGGTTGCGCCTGCAGGTCATTGCGTAGGCGTTCCAGGCGCTGTTGCGCGGCGTTGAGGTCGCTGTCGGGCAGGAGGATGACGAACTCCTCACCGCCGAAGCGGGCGAACAGGTCGGTGCTACGCGCCTGCTGCCGGCACAGTTCGCTGAAGGCCACCAGCACCTGATCGCCGACGGCATGGCCGTACTGGTCGTTGACCCGCTTGAAATGGTCGAGGTCGAGCATCGCCAGGCACAGCGGCGTGCCCTGGCGCTGGCTGCGCACCAATTCATGCTCTCCACGCTGCTGGAAGGCGCGGCGGTTCAGGGCGTTGGTCAGCGGGTCGGTGGTGGCGAGTTGGCGCAGCTGTTCTTCCAGAGCCTTGCGCTGGCTGACATCGCGGATTTCGGCAACCTGCTGCTGCGCTTCGGCCAGGCGTGCGATGCTCAGCTCGGCGGCGAACGGCTGGCCGTCCGCACGCTGGGCGAGCAGGTCGTGGGGGCGGCCATCGGCTTGTTGCAGCAGTTCGCTAAGTGGCTGTTGGCTACTGCTGTCGAATAGCCGCGATAGCGGTTGGCCGAGCAGTTGTTCGCGGGTTTGCGCAAACAGCTGTTCCAGCTTGGGGTTGCTGTCGATGATGCGTTCGCCGTCGAGCACCATCACCCCGGCGTTGCTCACGCTCATCAGGCGTTCGAAACGCTCGGCGTTGGCAGCCGCCTGTTGGGCGTTGCGCTGGCTGTCGGCGAGGATGCGACGCATGGTCAGTAGCACCAGGCCGACCAGGGCCACAAGCCACAGCGGAATGCCGAAGTTATAGGGCAGCAGGTAGCTCACCGAGCGCGTTACGTCATCGTGGACGATGCCTTGCAGGCCATCGTGAATGCCGATCACACCGCGCAGCAGGGTGACCAGGGCATAACCGAGCAAGGCGATGGCGACAAACTGGCAGACGCCGCGCAGCTCCACCTCGCTGGGCGTACGCCATAGCGCCCAGCAGGCTTGCAGGGGCAGTAGACCGCCAATTGCGGCGTACAGCGCGACGAGGTATTCCGAGTTGATGGGGCTTAGCCACCAGTGCCAACTCAGGGCCAGGCTCATCAATCCGGCGCTGGCGGGCACCGTCCACCAGGGCAGCGGCAGGCCGAGAAAGCGGAACACGCCGAGCAGGATGATCGCCTCGCCGGCCAGTTGCAGGGCATTGCCAAGAATATTCAGCAGTTTGCTGCCACTGGCCATAAAACCCATGAACAGCAGGATGCCGATGATCAGGGTCCAGCTGCCCAGCATCCACAAACCGGGGCCACGGTAGGGGCGTGAGAAATACCAGAGCCCGCTGCAGGCAATGGCGCTCGCCAGCATCAGGTTCAGGCCCAGCAGCATGGGGGAAAAATACAGGCTTTCCATGGCCTTACTCGGTGTTATGCGCAGGGCGCGATTGTGCCGGGGACGCGTGTGGTTGTCTGCTCGCTCAGCTTTTTTCTTCGTTCAGCGCCTGGTAGCGCTGCTGCAGTTCGTGGCGGATCTGCCGGCGCTGCAGGGCCTGGCGCTGGCGGCGTTCGGCGTCGGCGGTGGTCGGCTCCAGCGCGGGAATGGGTGCGGGTTTGCCCAGTTCATCCACAGCGACCATGGTGAAGAAGCAGCTGTTGGTGTGGCGCACCGAGCGTTCGCGGATGTTTTCCGTTACCACCTTGATGCCAACTTCCATTGAGGTGCGCCCGGAGTAGTTGACCGAGGCGAGAAAGGTCACCAGTTCGCCGACGTGGATCGGCTCGCGGAAGATCACCTGGTCCACCGACAGGGTCACCACGTAACAGCCGGCATAGCGGCTGGCGCAGGCGTAGGCGACTTCATCTAGGTATTTGAGCAGGGTGCCGCCGTGCACATTGCCGGAGAAGTTGGCCATGTCTGGGGTCATCAGTACGGTCATCGTCAGCTGGGCGTTTCCGGGTTCCATAACAGGCTCTGTGCAGGGATTTGCCCAACCATAGCAGCTGACGCTGGCGGTTGGCTGCGTTTAAGGCAGGTTGAACTGCTGGCGCAGCTGGCTCAACTGTGCGGTGTCCTCAAGCAGAAAACGGTCAAAGCGCTTGATCAGGTCGGGGTGTTGGTAGCTGCTCAGGTGAAAGTGGGTGTTGACCTGCGGCAGTTGCGGGTCGAGCCGCACGTGGCCTGGGTCGAGGCCCAGTTGGCGCAGCTGGTGCTGCACCACCTGCGGGTTGGCGTAGATGGCATCCAGGCGGCCGCGCTCGAGCATGCGGATCAGGCTGTGAATATCCTGCACTTCCACCAGCTCAACACCGCCCTTGGCCAGCACAGATTGCCAGGCCTCGGCAGTAAAGCCACGGACGATGCCCAGGCGTTTAACCGCAGCCAGGCCCTTACCCAGTCGCTCCGGGCGCACCAATGTGGCGTCGACAACCTGCACCACTGGCTGGCTGTAATACAGCGTCTGGCCATCGCGGGCTTCGCGTGCCCAGGCCGGGTTGTCGGGGAACAGCAGGTCGAGGTTCTGTTCGCTGAGCATATTGCGGTACAGGCGGTTGACCGGTTGCGGGCGCAGTTCCAGCTCCAGGCCTTCGCGCTTGGCAAAGGCTTGCAGCAGGGCGATGCAGTAGCCATCGAAGCCCTGACCCTCTACCGCGCTGTAATAGGGGTAGTAGTCGTGATTCTCCAGGCCCACGCGCAACGGTTCGGCCGTTGCAAATGCGCTGTACAGCCAGCAGGCCAGGATAATGCAGAGGCGCATGGGCCACTCCAGGGTGCTCAGAATCTGTACAGCGTAGCTGGTAGCGCCCCAGGCGTCAGGCGTGGGTCAGGTACCAGCGCCAGTCCTGCTCGCCGACCTCGCCCATAAACTGGCGGAACTCATTCCACTTGATCGCCAGGAACACCTTGAGGAAGTCCTCGCCCAGTGCTTGTTTGGCCCAGCTGGAGTTTTCCAGCGCGCGCAGGGCGGTCAGCCAATCGGTCGGCAGGGTTTCGCGGGCCTGTTCGTAGCCGTTGCCGATGATTTCCTCACCCGGGTCGATCTGGTTCTGGATGCCGTGATGGATGCCGGAGAGGATTGCCGCCGCTGCGAGATAAGGGTTGGCGTCGGCGCCGCAGATGCGGTGCTCGACATGCCGGCTGTTAGCCGGGCCACCCGGTACGCGGAACGACACGGTGCGGTTGTTCACCCCCCAGCTTTTGGCCAGCGGCGCGTAGCTGTTGGCCTGGAAGCGGCGGAACGAGTTGGCGTTGGGGCAGAAGATCGCCAGGGCATCATTCAGTGTGGCCATCATGCCGCCGATGGCGTGTTTGAGCAGCGGCGTGCCATGTGGATCTTCGGATGCCATCAGGTTGTTGCCGTTTTCATCCGCCAGACTGACGTGCATATGCAGGCCGCTGCCGGCCTGGTCGCCGAACGGCTTGGCCATAAAGCAGGCCTGCAGCCCGTGCTTGTTCGCTACGCCCTTGACCAGGCGTTTATAGCGCACGCCTTCGTCGATGGCCTGCAGGGCGTCGAAGCGGTGCTCCAGAGTCAGTTCGACCTGGCCGGGCGCGTACTCGGAAATCGCCGTGCGCACCGGCAGGCCCTGCACTTCGCAGGCGGCGTAAAGGTCGTCGAGGAACGGCTGCAGCTGCTCCAGCTCGTACACGCCGTACACCTGCGGCGCCTGCGGGCGCACGCCGTTCATCTGCAGCGCCGGCTGCGGACGACCGTTGGCGTCGCGGGTCTTGTCCAGCAGGTAGAACTCCAGTTCCACCGCCATTACCGGGTGGTAGCCGTCGGCCTTCAGCCGGTCGATGGCGCGCACCAGCACATGCCGAGGGTCGGCCGGGGCGGCTGGCAGGCCCTGGGTCGGGTGCATGCTCACCTGCAGCTGGCCAGTAGGCGTGGTGCGCCAGGGTTGCAGGGTCAGGCTGCCGGGCAGCGGATAGGTCCAGCAGTCGGCATCGGCGACTTCCCAGACCAGGCCGCTTTCTTCCACGTCCTCGCCCTGGATGGTCAGCGCCAAAATCGAACTGGGCAGCGGCCGGCCGTTCTCGTAGATGGCCAGCAGCTCGTCGCGGTGCAGCAACTTGCCGCGCGGGATGCCGTTGGCGTCGATCAGCATCAGCTCGATGCTGCGCACTTCGGGGTGGGCGGCGAGGAAGTCACGGGCTTCCTGGGGATTGGCGAATTGCATGGCGCTTCTCACTGTGTGTCGTTATCTCGTGGGAGGCGCTTTAGCGGCGATTGTCGCGGCTGAGGCCCCTCCCACAGGCTGATCGATGAATTACTCGCGGGCGCCGGGGATGGCCAGCAGCTCGGTCAGGGCCTGGTCGAGCATGCTGATCAGCTTATCCACATCGTCCGCCGTGGTGCTGGGGCAGCACAGGGTCATATTGTGGAACGGGGTGATCAGGATGCCGCGGTTGATCAGGTACAGGTGCAGGGCCATCTGCAGCTCGTCGTGGAACGCGGCTTCGGCCTCGGCGCCGGTCTTCGGCGAAACCGGGCAGAACTGGAACTCGCTGCGCGCACCCAGCTCGGTCACTGACCACTTGAGCTCATGCTTGCCGATCAGCGAACGGAAGCCATCGGCCAGGCGCTTGGCCAACGGCAGCATGTGGTCATAGGCGGCCTGCGTCATCACCTGCTCCAGGTTGGCGCGCATGCAGTGCATGGCCAGGGCGTTGGCCGACAATGTGGTGCCCATGCCGCTGTGACCGTGGCCGTGGCTGCCCTCGCTGGCGCGTTTGCGCGCTGCGGTCATGGCCTCTGCCATCGCCGCGCTGCAGCCGAAGATGCCGCACGGCACGCCGCCGGCAATCGGCTTGCCGACCACGAAGAAGTCCGGGTCGAGGTTCCACAATTTGGTGCAGCCACCCATATCGGTGGAGATGGTGTGGGTCTCGTCGATGATCAGCAGTGCGCCGTATTTACGGGTCAGCTCGCGGCATTTCTGCATAAAGCCCGGCTCGGGCAGAACCATGCCGATATTGGTCATCGCCGGCTCGCAGAGTAGGGCGCAAATATCACCCTGCGCCAGCGCCGCTTCCAGCGCCGCCACGTCGTTGAACGGAATCGAGCGGCTGTACTCGGTCAGGTCGTAGGCCTGGCCGACCAGGCCGGAGCGCGGCACGGTTTCGCCATCGATGCAGCGCACCATCACGTCGTCCACGGTGCCGTGGTAGCAGCCGTCGAACACCAGCAATGTCTTGCGTTGGGTAATCGCGCGGGCCCAGCGCAGCACGTAGCGGTTCGAATCCGTGGCGGTGGCGGTGACCTGCCAGAACGGCAGACCGAAGCGCGCGGCCAGCAGCTCGCCGCAGACCACCGCGTCCTCGCCCGGCAGCATGGTGGTCAGGCCGTTGTTGCCCTGCTCACTGATGGCCTTGGCGATTGGGTCCGGCGAGTGGCCGAACATGGTGCCGGTGTCGCCCAGGCAGAAGTCGATGTATTCGTGGCCGTCGACATCATAGAAGCGCGCGCCCTTGGCCCGTTCGACAAACAGCGGCACCGGGGTCGACCAGTCGGCCATCCAGTGCATCGGCACGCCGCCGTACAGCGAGTTGCGCGCGCGTTCGGCCAGGGCCACGGATTTCGGGTTGCGCGCGATAAAACGCTCGCGCTCACGCTGGGCGAAGGCTTCTACGGCGGATGGGCTGATACCACTGGCAGTCATGTTGAACACCTCGTTCGAATATCTGCACATGCTATTTTGTGATCACAGAAAACTCAAGCATTGGTTTGATCAGGCTTTATTGCTAGATTACTGCCATATTTGTGATCACAGGATATTGTGAAATGGTCTTTCAACAGCACGTTGCATTGATCAGCGGCGCGGGCAGTGAATCGGGCATCGGCTTGGCCATCGCTCGCCGTCTGGGCCGTGCCGGGGCGCGGGTGTTGCTGACTGCCAGCAGTGCGCGGGTTGAGCAACGGGTCGCCGAGTTGTGTGCTGAAGGTATTCAAGCACGTGGCCGCGCGGCCGACCTGACCGATGAGCTTCAAGTCGCTGAATTGCTCGACTGGGCGCAGGCGCAGTGGGGGCAGATCGACATTCTGGTGAACAATGCCGGCATGGCCATGCAAGGCAGCCCCGAGCCGTTCGCCGAACTGGCGGATATGGACCTGGCGACCTGGAGCCTGTCCATCGCGCGCAACCTGGGCACTGCCTTCCTGCTCACCCGTGCCGTACTTCCAGGCATGCGGGCGCGCGGCTACGGGCGCATCGTCAATATCAGCTCGACCACCGGCACCCGTGGCAGCAACCCTGGCGAGGCGGCCTACAGCGCAGCGAAGGCCGGCATGCTGGGGATGAGCATGGGTCTGGCGCTGGAAGTGGCCAAGCAGGGTATTACGGTCAACAGTGTGGCACCGGGTTGGATCGCTACGGGTTCGAGTACCGAAGAAGAGCGTCATGCGGCGCAATACACGCCAATGCGCCGCGCCGGCCGGCCAGAAGAAGTCGCGGCCGCCGTGGCCTTTCTCGCGTCGCCCGAGGCCAGCTATATCACCGGCGAAGTATTGGTAGTCGACGGTGGTAACTGCCTGATCGAGAACAAAGCTCCCTGAGTGCCTCTGCGTCGGTCAGGCGTTGTTGCAGGGATACTCGAAAATGCTCATTGACTGCAGTCAACTCCGCTTTTCAAGCACCCCTGCGCCTAGCCTGCCTCTAGCAGAACCACTCAGACCATTTTCTAAACATAGGAGAACTTCATGCATAACTGCTCGCTAACCCTCGCTCAACTCCCCGCGCCACCGCTACAGGGCTGAACGAATATGGCCGATAACCTGCAGGACCAGCTCTACCAACGTATTCGGGAAGGCCTACTGGCTGGGCGTTTCCAGCCCGGTGAGCGCTTGAAAATTCGTGACCTGGCCGCCGAGTGGGGCACCAGTCCGATGCCGGTACGCGCCGCCCTGCAGCGCCTGGTCGCCGAGGGCGCGCTGGAAGGCGAGCCGCAGCGCTCGGTGCGCGTGCCGCCGATGACCCGCGAGCGTTATCAGAATATCTTTCAGGTGCGCTTGGGCCTTGAAGGCCTGGCCGTGGAATTGGCCACGCCGCGCCTGACCCCGGCCGACCTGGCTGAGTTGCGCGATTGCGTGGTGCGGATGGATCAGGCCATCGAGCAGCGGCAGATCCAGGCCTATCTGGACGCCAACAGCCAGTTCCACCTGCACCTCTACAGCGCCTGCGGTAATCCGGTGTTGCTGCGCTCAATCGAATCGCTGTGGTTGCAGGTTGGGCCGTTTTTCAACCGATTGTTCACCGGCGCCGATCTGTCGCTGCGCCTCAATGATTTTCACGAGGAGGCCTTTGCCGCCATCGAAGCCGGTGACGCCAAGGCCGCGCGCCAGGCCATGGAACAGGACCTGACCTACTTCGCGCGCTTTCTGCTCAACCTGCTCGACCTGGAGCCGGGCCAGCGTTGACGCACTGGCAGCGCGATGGCCGACAACTACACTGATGCGACTCTGAGACTGCAGTACAAGGACTTCTTCAATGCTGGATTACGGCAGCAAGCGCATCCTGATCGTCGATGACTTCACCGACTTTCGCAGCTCGTTGAAGGCCATGCTGCGCGATATGGGCGCGCGTGATGTGGACACCGCCGACCGCGGCGAAGAAGCCCTGAGCATGTGCCGCAACAAGCGCTACGACATCATCCTGCATGACTACAACCTGGGCGGCGGCAAGAATGGTCAGCAGGTATTGGAAGAGTTGATCGCCGGCAAGCTGATCAGCCACCAGTGCATCTTCGTTATGGTCACCGCCGAAAGCAGTCAGGCCATGGTGCTCAGTGCCCTCGAACACGAGCCTGATGCCTACCTGACCAAGCCGTTCAACCGCGCCAGCCTCGATCAGCGCCTGGACAAGCTGGTGGAGCGCAAGACCGCGCTTAAAGGCATTCTCCAGGGCCTCGACAAACAGGACCCGGCCGCGGTGCTGGATGCCTGCAAGACCCTCAGCCAGCAGGACAAGCGCTACCTGCCGTTGTGCCAGCGCTACCAGGCCACGGCGCTGCGCGAGTTGGGCCGGCTGGATGAGCTGGAGCAGCTGCTCAATGGCGTACTGGCCGAGCGACCGTTGCCCTGGGCGCAGGTGGCGCTGGCCAGCCTGATGCACAAACGCGGTGAGCTGAGCCGCGCGCAGAGCCTCTACGAGAAGGGTTTGCAGCTGTTCCCGATGATGCCGGCGCTGTACGACGGCCTGGCCGCCGTGCTGCTGGCTCAGGGCGAGAGCCAACGCGCTCAGCAGGTCCTGGAAGATGCAGTCAAATTGGCTCCGCTGGCGATTCGCCGGCAGATGCAGCTGGGCAAGCTGGCGATGGATAACCAGGATTTTGACAGCGCCGGCAAAGCCTATCGGCAAGCCATGGAGCAGGGCCGTACCTCCAAGTTCAAGAGCCCGGAAAACTACCTCGGGCTGGCCCAGGCGATCACTGCCCAGGCCGGCGATGGCACGCTGGACAAGCGCCTGCAGATCGAAGTCAGCCAGGCTCTCGGTGAGCTGGATAAGACCTACGCCAATGACCCCAATGTGCAGGTGCGTTCACGCCTGGCCCTGGCCAGTAGCCTGAATAAATCCGGGGAACCCAAGCGCGCCGCACAACTGGCCGCCGAAGCCGCTGCGGCGATGGAAAAACTGCCGCAGTTGTTTGCCGCCGATACCGCTCTACGCGTCGCCAGTCAGCTGCGCGCGCTGGGCCAGACGGCAGCCAGTGATGCCCTGCTGAAAAGCTGTGTCGAGGTTTACGGCGACGACCCACAGGTGATGCAGGGCGTGGCCCGGCAGACTGACAACGCCGAGATTCTCTCCGGCGGCAAAGAGGCCGTGGAGCTCAACCGCCAGGGCGTACGCTGCTACCAGCAAAAGCAGTACGACGAGGCGCTCCGGCTATTCCGTCAGGCCTTTGCTCTGCAACCAAAGAACATCAGCATCGCCCTCAATACCGCGCAATCGTTGCTGCAATCGGCGGGTGGTGAAATGTCGCCGGCTCTACTGGAGGAATGCCAGCGCTGTCTGGAGGTGGTCAGCCAGATGCCCGAGACCGATGCCCGGCATGCGCGCTACCTGCAGCTGCAGCGGCGGGCGTGCGGCCAATGAGTGATTCCCCCGGCGGGCTGGATTTTTCCACGGTGATCGCCTCCACCGTGCACGACATGAAAAACTCCCTGGCCATGCTCACCCGCGCCCATGCGCAGTGGCAGGCGCAGCTGCCGCCGGAGCAGCAACAGGCCAGCGAGCAGGGGGTGATCGAATACGAGTTTGCCCGCCTCAACGGCATGCTGGTGCAGCTGCTCGGCCTGTATAAGCTCGGCGTCAACCAGCTGCCGATGCGCCCCGGCTATCACGAGGTCGAGGATTTTCTCCAGGCGCAGCTGGCGCGGCATTTTGAAGTGCTGCAAAGCCGGCAGATCAGCGCGCGATGCGAGGTGGAAAGCTTCGACCTGATGGGTTTCTTCGATGAAGAACTGCTTGGCTCGGTGGTCGCCAATATCGTCACCAACTCCATCCGCTACGCCCACAGCGCCTTGCTGATTCGGGCCTGGGAGGAAGGCGGCAAACTGGTGCTGGCGATCTGCGACGACGGCCAGGGCTATCCGCAAGAGATGCTCAGCCAGCAATCCAACTACGTCCTTGGCCTCAAGCACAGCACCGGCAGCACCGGCCTGGGCCTGTACTTCGCTGGGCGCATCGCCGAACTGCACGAACGCAATGGCGTGCGCGGCCATATCGAACTGGCCAACGGCGCGCCACTGGGTGGCGGGGTGTTTCGGATTTATCTGCCCTGAAACGACTGCGGCCCTGCGTCGTGGTTAACGCCGCAGGGCCGCATTGCAGGTCGTAAAAAGTTCTTAGCTTTCAAGCCAGACGTCACGCACCCAATGCCAGACCGACTCCCAGGTTTCGTCTTCGTTGATTTCGCCGGTTTCCGCTTCCCACAGCAGCACGGTGCCGTCTTCTTCCACCACGTAGTAGTTGCCGTGGTCTTCGCACAGCGGCACGAATTCGCGCGGCACGCCCAGGGACCAAGCGGTAGCGGCGACTTCCGGCAGGTAGGTGTGCGATTGCGGGTCGCTGGCGGTCACCGGCTCCAGGCGGCCGTAAACCACGTCGCTGACCTGCAGCAGGTACTCGCGCAGGGCGAAGGGCAGGTGGATCAGGATCTGCTCCTGAATCTCCACCAGGGTTTCTTCTTCTGGCAATTCCAGCGGGACGGGCACCGGCTCGTTGAGTTCGCGCAACTGTTCGATGACTTCTTCCACGGTGTTTGCCTCATTTATTACGGGGTATACGGGAGCGTCTTATACCCTAGACGGGTCTAAGCAAAAAGCTGGCACAGTGCTATTGTGCAGATGAACAGTGCGTCAATTTTTGAACGTCATAAATTGGTCGGGTCATGAAAAGTCAAACGCAAGAGTCCGAAGACGGTGCACTCAGCGAGGAAGAGCGGTTACAGCTGCTGACTACCGCTGGCAAGCGCAACCGCCTGTTTATCCTGGCGCTGGCCGGGGTACTGGGTAGCCTGCTGCTGGTTTCGGTCGGGCTGAATATCCACAGCGCGTTCAGTGCCGGCGACGAGCCGCGTATTCAGGCGCTGGAACAGCAGATCCTGCGGCTTGAGCAGCAACTGGCGGTGCAGCAGACCGCGCTGAGCAACCAGGAAGAACTGCTGGCCAGTCAGCAGGCATCGCAGCTGACGGGAATGTTCGAGCGCGTGGAGAACCCGGACAGCATCGCCGAAGTAAGCAAGGTGCTGCAGGCCCAGGAGCGCGATTATCAGCAGGTGATGCAGGGTTTGAAGGCCGGTATGCGTGACCTGGCCAATATGCTGCCGGGCTCGCGCAGCTGGCTGGCGCATTACGAGGAAGCGATTGATCGCGCCCAGCTCAACAGCCGGCAGCGCAGCGAAGATATTCAGGCCTGGAGCGACAAGGCCCAGCAGCCTGCCCCGGCGGCCAAGCCGCCGGGTACCAGCGTCGATCCGGGCTAGTTCTTAACCCATTTGGTAGAAGGCCAGCTTATTCCCATCCAGATCGCGGAAATAGGCACCGTAGAACCCCGGTATGCGTTCGCCAGGTTTGCCTTCGCAGCTTGCACCGAGCTCGATGGCCTTGGCGTAGAGCTTGTCCACACCTTCGCGTGAGCCGCCGGGCAGGGCGATCATCTGGCCGTTGCCTGGGGTAGGCGCTTGCTTGTCATAGGGCAGGCAGACGGCAAACATCGGCTGACCTTTGGCGATGCCGTAGAAGGCGATGCGGCCCAAATCCATGACCACTCTTGCACCCATTTCAGCCAGCAATGGGGTGTAGAAAGCCTTGGCCTTTTCCATGTCAGTGGTGCCAACCGTGGTGTATCCGATCATTGCTCAGTCCTCATGGTGGTTAAGCTAGGGGCAGATTGCACCTTGAGTGGATCGGGCGCCAGCCCATGCGTTTGCTGAATGATGGACAAAGAAAACCCGGGGCTTGCCCGGGTTTTCTTTATTGCAGCAGGTATTAACCGTTCTGGCGGATACCGGCGACCAGCCACGGCTGGTTGTCGCCGACGGCACGCTCCAGGCGCCAGCTTTCGCTGAACACTTCGCCCTGGTCGAACCGCGAGGTTTTGGCCACGCCGCTAAAGGTCAGGGTGGCGACGGTCTTGTCGCTGAGGTCATCGACGCCGTCCAGCTGCACGTCGAGGTTGTCGACGTATGTGGACTGGAAGCCGTCACCCAGGTCGGCACGTTCGCGGCTGAGGAATTCCAGCAGCTGCGGAGTAACGAACTCGCCGATCTTGTCCATCTCGTTGGCATCCCAGTGCTGTTGCAGACTGAGGAAGTGCTCACGACCGGCGTTGATAAAGCTCTGCTCGTTGAACCAGGCTGGGGCGTTGATCACCGGCTTGATAACGGCTGCGGCGCTGCGGCCACCGAAAATCGAGCTAGGTGCAGCCTGGGTCGGCATTTCGCGCTGATACGGCACACCACCGGCGGCAGCCGGCTGGGCCTGGCGACGACGGGCAGCGAGGAAGCGGAACAGCAGGAAGGCGATCAGGCCGAAGATCAGCATGTCCATGATCTGCAGGCCTTCGAAGCCGTCACCCATAAACATCGAGGCCAGCAGACCACCCGCGGCCAAACCGGCCAACGGGCCCAACCAGCGCGAGGCGCCGCTAGCCGCAGCAGGTTGACGACCGGCGGTCGCCGGTGCAGCGGTTTGCTGGGCCGGTGCCTGGCGAGCCTGGTGGCTTGGCGCAGAACCGAAGGATTTGCCGCCGCCCAGACGTTTGGCTTCGGCGTCGAAACTCATGGTGGTCAGTCCCAGGCTGAGGAACATGGCCAGGGCGATGCTAAGGAAACGCTGCATGGTTAGCTGTCTCTTGGTGATTGGATCTACGCGCGGCATCTTGCCCGGCATGAGCGACGCTGGCTAGGCCTAGAATGTTTCCGGCTTTTGCCCATGCGACTGAGTCAGCGGCGCAGTAGCACCAGCAGCGGCCCGCAGCGTAACTGTCTGCGTAGCAGGGCGCGGAAGTCGGCGGGGTCTTCCTCGGGGTGGCGCAACCAGTGGATAAAGCAGCGCAGGTACACGCCGGTCAGCAGGCTTTCCTCGGCGATACGGCACAGGTGCAGGGTTTCCCGCCGCGCCGCCTCGCGCCACCATTGTACGGTGCGGCTGATGCGCAGCAGGCCGCCAATCTGCAGGTGGATATGCCCCGGTTCCAGCTTGTACAGCAGCATCTGCCCGCTGACCGCGCGATGTGCGGCCAGGCTGTCGAGCCAGGCGATCAGCAGTTCTTCCAGGCGTTTGGCCGGCTCCAGCGTTAGCAGGTCTGCGCCAGTGCCGCGCGCCAGCAGGGCCTGGTCGGCACGGTCGAACCAGGCTTCCACCAGCTGATCCTTCTCGCGGTAATGCACAGCGATGGCATCCAGCCCCACACCCAGGTCGGCAGCCACATCGAACAGATGCAGGCGCTCCCAGCCGCAGACATCGGCCAGTTGCAAGGCGCTATCGAGTATTTGTGCTGCGGAAACAGTTGCGCGTTTCATCGGCTCACCTCGCCAAGCAGTATGGGCGGCGAGCGCGGTAGGGCAGGCCTGAAACGACAAACGGAACCCGAAGGTTCCGTTTGTGCTGATTGCAGTCGGCTGTCAGCGCCAGTTGTACAACTCTTTCTCCGACAGCTGGTGCATTTGGCTGACCTGGGCCTGGAAGGCCTGCATCGAGGCCCAGATACGACCGTTCAGCTCGCTCTGCGCGGCCAGTTCGCCGAGTACCACTTCGGACTCGCGCTGCATGGCGGCCAGCACTTCGTCGGGGAAGCGCTTGAGCAGAGTGCCCTGCTGCGTCAGCTCATCCAGGGCCATGGCGTTGTGGTAGACGTAGTCGTCGAGCATGTCCTGGCTGGCGGCGCGGGCGGCTTCGCTGAGGATCGCCTGAAGATCGGCCGGCAGGCTGTCGAGGGCCTTCTGGTTGATCAGCAGTTCGAGCACTGCCTGCGGCTCCTGCCAGCCTGGGTAGTAGTAGAACTTGGCGGCTTTGTGCAGGCCGAAGGCAAGGTCGTTGTAAGGGCTAACCCAGTCGGTGGCGTCGATGGCGTTGGTCTGCAGGGCGGTAAACACTTCGCCGCCGGGCAGGTTGACGGTGGTGGCGCCGAGTTTGCTCAGCACTTCGCCGCCCAGGCCCGGCATGCGGATCTTCAGGCCCTTGAGGTCAGCCAGCGAGTTGATTTCTTTGTTGTACCAGCCGCCCATCTGCATGCCGGTGTTGCCCACCACCATGGGTTTTACGCCATAGGGGGCATAGGCTTCGTCCCACAATGCCTGGCCGCCGCCCTTGCTCAGCCAGGCGTTCATCTCGCTGGTGGACAGGCCGAACGGCACGGCAGTAAAGAATTGCGCCGCCGGTACCTTGCCCTTCCAGTAATAGGCCGCACCGTGACCCAGCTCAGCGGTGCCGCGCGACACGGCGTCGAACACTTCCAGCGGCGGCACCAGTTCGCCACCGGCATACACCTTGATGGTCAGGCGGCCGTTGCTCATGGTCTTGACCCGCTCGGCCAGGCGCTCGGCGGCGGTGCCCAGGCCTGGGTAGTTCTTCGGCCAGGCGGTGACCATCTTCCAGTGGAAGCTTTCTGCGGCAGGCGTCCCTGCGGCAGGCGTGGCGGTTGTCTGCGGCGCGGCAGGTTCTTCCTTGCAACCGCTCAGGCCGATGGCGGCGAGCAGGGCGCTGGCGAGCAGCAGAGGGCGGCGGATCATGGAGGCTCCTTATTATTTGAGTAGACGGTCGATCACAGCGCCTGCAGCTTGGCGTAACTCAGCATCAGCCACTTGCTACCTTCGCTTTCGAAATTCACCTGCACCCGCGCCTGGGCGCCGGAGCCTTCGAAGTTGAGGATGGTGCCTTCGCCGAACAGCGAATGCTGCACACGCTGGCCGAGGTTGAAGCCGGTGTCCGGTACGGCGCTGCCGGCGAACATACTGTCGCCGCTCATGCTATTGCCGCCCATATTGCGGCTGACCGCACCAAACGGCCGGCTGACGCTATTGGACAGGCGCACTTCCTGAATCAGCTGCGGCGGGATCTCGCGGACGAAGCGCGACACCTTGTTGTAGGTCTCGCTGCCGTACAGACGGCGCGTTTCGGCGTAGGTGATCACCAGCTTGCTCATGGCGCGGGTGATGCCTACGTAGGCCAGGCGGCGCTCTTCTTCCAGACGGCCGGGCTCTTCCAGACTCATCTTGTGCGGGAACAGGCCTTCTTCCATGCCCACCAGAAACACCTGGGGGAACTCCAGGCCCTTGGCGCTGTGCAGGGTCATCAGCTGCACGCTGTCTTCGTTTTCCGCGGCCTGAGTGTCGCCGGCTTCCAGCGAGGCGTGGCTGAGGAAGGCCTGCAGCGGGCTGAGTTCGTCGTCTTCGTTATTCTCGAAGGTGCGCGCGGCACTGACCAGCTCTTCCAAGTTTTCGATGCGCGCCTGGGCTTTTTCGCCTTTCTCGGCCTTGTGGTAGGCGATCAGTCCGCTTTGCTCGATCACCGTCTGGGTCATCAGGTGCAGCGACATCCTCAGCGCCTTGGCGGCGAGGTTTTCGATCAGCTCGATAAACCCAGCCAGCGCGCTCGAAGCACGGCCAGGCAGGGTCTTGGCGGCGACCATCAGGCGAATCGCTTCCCACATCGACACATCATGGGCGCGAGCGTACTCGCGGATGGTCTCGACGCTCTTCTCGCCGATGCCACGCGCCGGCACGTTGATCACTCGCTCCAGCGCGGCGTCGTTGCCGCGGCCGTCGAGCAGGCGCAGGTAGGCCATGGCGTTCTTGATCTCGGCGCGTTCGAAGAAGCGCTGGCCGCCGTAGATGCGGTACGGAATCTTCTCGCGCAGCAGGGCTTCTTCAAGCACCCGCGACTGGGCGTTGGAGCGGTAGAGGATGGCGATTTCGCTGCGCTTGAGGCCGTCCTTGCGCAGGGCGTCCTCGATCGTCTCGACCACGTAACGCGCTTCGTCGTGCTCGTTGAACGCCGAATACAGGTTGATCGGCTCGCCGTCGCCATCTTCGGTCCACAGTTCCTTGCCCAGACGGCCCTGGTTATTGGCGATCAGCGCGTTGGCGGCCTTGAGGATGCCGGCGGTGGAGCGGTAGTTCTGCTCCAGGCGGATCACTTCGGCGTCGGCAAAGTCATCGGAGAACTGCTGGATGTTCTCGATCTTCGCCCCGCGCCAGCCGTAGATCGACTGATCGTCGTCGCCCACCACCATCAGGCTGTCGCCGCCCTTGGCGAGCATGCGCAGCCAGGCGTATTGCACGGCGTTGGTGTCCTGGAACTCGTCGACCAGGATATGCCGGAAGCGCCGCTGGTAGTGCTCCAGCAGGCCCGGCTTGTCACGCCACAAGTCGAGGGCGCGCAGCAGCAGCTCGGAGAAGTCGATAACCCCGGCGCGGGCGCAGGCGGCCTCGTAGGCTTCGTAGATCTTCAGCATGGTGGCGAGGAACAGGTCGCCGCCGGGCTGGATATTCTTCGGCCGCAGGCCTTCGTCTTTCTGCCCGTTGATAAACCACTGCGCCTGTTTCGGCGGCCAGCGCTGTTCATCCAGGCCGAGGTCGCGGATCACCCGTTTGACGATGCGCTGCTGGTCGTCGGAATCGAGAATCTGGAAGTTCTCGGCCAGGCCGGCCTCCTGCCAGTGCGCGCGCAACAGGCGATGGGCCAGGCCGTGGAAGGTGCCGACCCACATGCCGGCCGGGCTCTGCCCGAGCATCTGCTCGATGCGGTGGCGCATTTCGGCAGCGGCCTTGTTGGTAAAGGTCACCGACAGAATGCTGTGCGGCGAGGCATTCTCGATCTGGATCAACCAGGCGATGCGGTGCACCAGCACGCGGGTTTTACCGGAGCCAGCACCGGCCAGCACCAGTTGGCGGCCCACGCGCGCGGCTACAGCCTGGCGTTGGGCATCATTAAGAGAGGCAATCAGGAGTTCGGGGTCATTTTGCATCGCGGCATTCTAGGGGGCTGCGCCAGGCAGGGCAAACCAGGGTATGACCTGGATCGGCGCCGGGGTTTTAGTGAACGACTGGTGAGTCAGCTCTGCGGGCGCAGACAGGCCGCGCCTGCACTCGCCGAAAGTTAGGTATTTGTACTGTGAATTAGCGCACATCTGGCTTGGGCGATGCGTCTAGCTCGCGTATGCTGCGCCGACGTTTAGGCAACCACTTATAAGAAAATCGCCTATGACCGCATCGACTTCATCCGCTGGCGCCAATGGCTTCAGGCCGACTCCCGGGCGGGAAGTGGCTCAGCTGTTTGCCACAGACATCGCCGCCGAACGCACCCGCATGCTCTATCAGGGCTCGCAGGTGCCGACCCTGTTTATGCTGCTCAGCGGCGTGGTGTGTGCCTTCCTGTTGTGGGGCGTGCTGCCACCAGTGCTGCTGGTCAGCTGGTCGGTCTGGCTGGTGATCCTTGCCGTGCTGCGCCTGGTGCAGGTGCGCGCCTTCAATAACGCCTTGCCCAGCCGTCAGGCCGAACGTCATTGGCGCCGTCTATTTCTGCTTGGTGCGAGCGCTTCCGGGCTGACCCTGGCGTTTGCCGCCATCGCCCTGGTGCCGGCGGATGTGTTCTACCTGCAGGCAGTGGTCTATGGCCTGATTGCTGCGGCGATTCTCTCGGCCAGCGTGGCTTATGCCATCAGTTTTACCGCCTTCCTCAGTTTTGCCTTGCCCTGCCTGCTGCCTTCGGTGGGCTATCTGCTGCTCAGTGATAACCCGCTGCAGCGCGGCTGGGGCCTGCTCGGCAGCATTCTGCTGCTGGCCCTGCTGGTGGTGGCCTGGCAGGTCAACCGCCTGGTGCAGCGCAGCTTGCTGCAGCGTTTTCACAACCAGGCGCTGATCAGCAACCTGGAGCACGCCAAGATGCAGGCCGAAGGGCTCAACGGCGAGCTGGCCCATGAGGTGGAACAGCGCCGCCGCGCCGAGCGCGAGTTGCGTCTGGCCCATGGTGAGCTGGAAATGCGCGTGGCCGAGCGCACCCTGGAGCTGGATGAAACCACCTACGCCCTGAGCAAGAGCCGCGCGCGCCTGACCCTGGCCATCGAAGCCAGTGAGCTGGGCCTGTGGGACTGGGACCTGCAGAGCGATGAAGTGCACCACTCGCGCCTCAAGGAAATTTTCGGCCTGGAGCCGCAGGCCGTGCAGGTGATGCTGCGCGACCTCAAGCCGCGCCTGCACCCGGATGATCTGCCGGTGCTGCGCCGCGCGCTGGTCGAGCATATGAAGGGGCGCAGCGACGACTATCAGGTCGAATACCGCATCAAGCACGCAGCCGGCCACTGGGTGTGGATCGAAGACCGCGGCCGTGCGGTCGAGCGCGACGCCGAGGGCCGCGTGCTGCGCATGCTCGGCACCCGTCGCGATATCAGCGCGCGCAAGGTGCAGGAACAGCAGCAACAGCTGGCCGCCACGGTGTTCGAGGCCGCCAGCGAAGGCATCGTGATTCTCGACCCGGATTACCGCCTGCTGTCGGTCAACCAGGCCTTCAGCGACGTGACCGGTTATCGCCAGGACGAAGTGGTCGGCAAAAGCGTGATCAGCCTGATCAGCAGTGGCGACAGCCGTCGGCAGTATCAGATGATCCGCCTGGAGCTGGAAAACAGTGGCACCTGGCGCGGCGAGTTGATCGAAACGCGCAAGAACGGCGAGCTGTATCCGCAGTGGCTGCAGCTCAACGTGGTGCGCGATGCGCGGGGCAGCGTCAGCCATATCGTCGGCTTCTTCGCCGATCTGTCGTCGCGGCGCGAGGCCGAAGAGCGTTTGCGCTACCTGTCGCACTACGACGAGCTCACCGGCCTGGCCAACCGCAGCCTGTTCAAGGAGCGTTTGCACGAGGCCAGCCAGCGCGCACGGCAGGGCGGACGCAGCATTGCCCTGCTGCATGTCGACCTGGACCGCTTCAAACTGCTTAACGACAGTCTCGGCCATGAAGTGGCCGATCAACTGCTGCGCCAGGTCAGCCGCCGTCTGACCCAGGCGGTGCCGGAAGCCGACACTCTGGCGCGCCTGTCCGGTGACGAATTCGCCATCCTGATCGATTCCTACGGCAGCCTCTCCAGCCTGGCGCGCCTGGCCAGCCGCCTGCTGAGCAAACTGCGCGTGCCGATGACCGTGGGCGGCCATGAGCTGGTGGTCAGCGCCTCCCTGGGTATCAGCCTGCTGCCCGACAACGCGCGGGAAATTTCCGCCTTGGTCAGCCAGGCCAATATGGCCATGCAACATGCCAAGCACCTGGGTGGCAACACCTTCCAGTTCTTCACTGACAACCTGCAGGCCTGCACCCTGGAGCGCCTGCAACTGGAAAACCAGCTGCGCAAAGGCATCAACGAAGGCCAGCTGGAAGTCTTCTATCAGCCCAAGCTGTGCCTGGCCTCCGACAGCCTGAATGCCGCCGAGGCGCTGGTGCGCTGGCGCCACCCGGAGCTGGGCCTGGTGCCGCCGAGCGACTTTATCGGCCTGGCCGAAGAAACCGGGCTGATCGGCGCCATTGGCGAATTCGTCCTGCGTCAGGCCTGCCTGCAGGCGCGTGCCTGGCAGGTGCAGGGGCTGGCGCAGATTCGCGTATCGGTGAATCTCTCGGTGCATCAGCTGCGCCAGGGCAACCTGCTCAGCCTGGTGCGCCAGGTGCTCGATGAAACCGGCCTGGCCGCGCAGTTCCTCGAACTAGAGCTGACTGAAAGCCAGCTGCTGGATAACGTCGAAAGCGTGATCAGCACCTTCCAGCAATTGCGCGAACTGGGCGTAAAACTGGCGATCGATGATTTCGGCACTGGCTATTCCTCGCTCAGCTACCTCAAGCGCTTCCCGGTGGATTACGTGAAGATCGACCAGACCTTTATCCGCGACCTGACCCCTGGCAGCGAAGACGCCGCGATCACCCGCGCGATCATCGCCATGGCCCACAGCCTGGAGCTCAAGGTGGTCGCCGAGGGCGTGGAAACCCAGGCGCAGATGGACTTCCTCAAGAGTCAGCGCTGCGACGAGATCCAGGGTTACCTGATCAGCAAACCGGTGCCGGCCGAGCAGTTCGCCCAACTGCTGCGCGAGCAGGCCAGCAAGTTCTGATTGGCCGGCCGGCGGCTTGTCTGCCGCCGGCCTGGCCGCTACTGTCGCGCTTTCGCTGATTTGCAGGATGCTCCATGCAGCCCACTTCTTCCGCCGCCGCGGCTCGCCCGGCCAATGCCACTCTGATCCTGCTGGCCTCGCTGTATTGCGCCCAGGGCTTGCCCTCGGGTCTGCTGGCCCATTCGCTGCCGGTGCTGTTACGTCAGCACGGCGTCGATCTGGCGTTGATCGGCCTGCTCAAGTTGCTGGCCTTGCCCTGGTTGCTCAAGGTGCTCTGGGCGCCGTGGGTGGATCGGCTGGCTTCGCCGCGTCTGGGCCATCACCGCGGCTGGATTCTGCCGTTGCAGCTCGGTGTTATCACCGTAGTGGCGGCCTTGGCGCTGATGAATCCCGAGCGGTTGTTCGACAGTCACTTCCTCTTGCTGATCGGCCTGTTGCTGCTGGTCAACCTGGCTGCCTCGACCCAGGACATTGCCACCGATGGCCTTGCCGTGCGGCTGTTGCCGGAGCGCTGGCGCGGGCTGGGCAACAGCTTGCAGGTGGGAGGCTACAAGGTCGGCATGCTGGTCAGCGGCAGTGGTCTGCTGCTGGCGATGGATGCGCTGGGCTGGAACCTGAGTCTGGCGCTGGTGGCGCTGCTGCTGGTGCTGATGACGCTGCCGATCTGGCGCTTTAACGAGCGACGCGAGCTGCCGTTTCAGCCCGCGCAGGCGGAGCCGGCCGGGCCTGGGCTGCTGCTGCGGCATTACCGCGGCTTGCTGCTGCAGCCCGGCATGCTGTTCTGGCTGGCGGTGCTGCTGAGTTTCAAGCTGGGCGATGCGCTGGGCTCGCCGATGATCAAACCGATGCTGGTGGACCAGGGCTGGAGCAACGCCGAGCTGGGCCAGCTGACCCTGATCAGCAGCCTGGCCGGCATCGCCGGGGCGTTTCTCGGCGGTCTGTTGTATGCGCGCATCGGCGCGTTGCGCGCGCTGCTGTTGTTCGGTCTGTTGCAGGCCTGCGGGATCGCGGCGATGGCTTTGCTGGTGAATGCCGGCGGCAGCATCGGTCTGGTCTATCTGGTGGCGTTGTTCGAGCAGACCGCCGATGGCATGTCCACGGTGGCGCTGTTCGCGGTGATGATGCGCCAGTGCCGGCCCGAGCATGAGGGCGCGGACTTTACCCTGCAGGCCAGTGTGCAGCTGTTGCTGGCCGGGCTGGTAGGCGCCACCAGCGGTTGGCTGGCCGAGCAGCTGGGCTTTGCCAGTCTGTTTATCAGTGCCGGCGTGTTGGGGCTGCTGGGACTGCCCATCGTGCTGCTGTACTTCTGGCGTAGCGCACGGCCGGCGGCCAACGCGGCATAAGTCGCCGGCTTTTCGCCGGGGGTGTTTCCTCTATTCCCACCTGCGCCGGGCGGTGGTTGCCCGGCAGGCGTTCAACCGGATCAAAGATGGCTGCCTTTGTGCCGCGCGCGGACAATCCTGCGGGCCTGTCCGGATTGAATTAGAGGTGCGTATGCGCAAACCCGCGAGCCTGAGTGTCGGCCTGCGCCTGCTGTTGGCGTCCCAGGCCATGGCCCCGTTGAGCGTCAAGCTGGGGCTGGTGCAGCAACTGGGGGCCGAGAAGGCCGCGCTGCTGGCACCGCATATGCCACCCGGGCAGTTGCGTGAGCTGATCATGGCCATGCCCATCGAGTTTGCCGCAGCGGTGACCACGCATCTCGACCCGCGCTTGATCCTCGACACCTACCTGAGCTTGCCGGACAGCCTGCACCTGGAGGTGGCGCGCCAGCTCTGCGCCGATGGCGCCTTTGCCACCGCTGCGCTGTATGCCGAGTGCCTGTCGGCCAAGCAGATCAAGGTGCTGATCTACGGCATCAACGATGTCGACCATGTGCTGCAGATTGCCCGGCATATCGTCGATATGCCGCTGATCAGCGAGAGTCTGCGCAGTTTCTCCACCGGCTACCTGTGCAAACTCACCGAAGCGGCAGTGGTGGATCGCAATCTGCCGGTAGCCGCTCAGGTGCTGGGCGGCTTGTCACTGGCGCGGCAGGCGGATGTCTGCGCTGGGCTGGCCCCCGTAACCCTGCGCAAACTGTTGCCGCTGCTGCTGTTGATCAGCGGCGATGGCTTGCGCAAGCAGCTACCGGAGGCGGTGCTGCAGGTTTTTGAGCAGCAGTGGGCCTAGACCGCGCCCGCTATTCCATCCACTGCCGTTCATGGCGTTCCAGCAGATTGCTGGCCTGTTCCGGGCCATCGCTGCCGGCCGCGTAGGGGCGCGGGCTCTGGTAGTGCTGGTGCCAGCCCTTGATGATCGGGTCGACCCAGTTCCAGGCCGCTTCGACTTCGTCGCGGCGCATAAACAGCGTGGAATCGCCTTCGATCACGTCGAGCAGCAGGCGCTCGTAGGCGTCCCAGCGCCGCTGTTTGTGGAAGGCATCGGCCAGGTTTAGGTCGAGTTCCACCGGTTGCAGGTGCATGCCCTTGCCTGGGCTCTTGCCCATCAATTGCAAGCTGATGCGCTCTTCCGGCTGCAGGCGGATCAGCAGGCGATTGGCTTCGCCGCCGCCAAACAGCTGGTGCGGCACCGGCTTGAACTGGATCAGAATTTCCGAGGTCTTGTGCCCCAGGCGTTTGCCAGTGCGCAGGTAGAACGGCACACCTGCCCAGCGCCAGTTGTCGATCTCGGCCTGCACGGCGACAAAGGTTTCGGTGTCGCTGTCGTTGTCGACGTTTTTCTCGAAGTAGTAGGCCGGCACTTCCTGGCCGCCGATCTTGCCGGCGGTGTACTGGCCGCGCACGGTCTTGTCCTGAACGTCGAGACCGGTGATGGGTTTTAGCGCCTCGAGGATTTTCACCTTCTCGTTGCGCACCGCCTCGGCGTCGAAACGCACCGGCGCCTCCATGGCCACCAGGCAGAGCAGCTGCAGCAGGTGGTTCTGGATCATGTCGCGCATCGCACCGGCTTTTTCGTAGTAGGCACCCCGGTTTTCCACGCCGAGGGTTTCGCACACGCTGATCTGCACGTGATCGATATGCCCGGCGCGCCAGATCGGCTCGAACAGCGCGTTAGCAAAGCGCAGCGCCATCAGGTTCTGCACCGTCTCCTTGCCGAGGTAATGGTCGATGCGGAACACCCGCGACTCATCGAACACCGCGCCGATGGCGGCGTTGATCGCTTGCGCCGATTGCAGCGAATGGCCGATGGGTTTTTCCAGCACGATGCGCGCCTTGGGGCCGGCCAGACTGGCGACCTTCAGGTGCGAGGCGATGTCTTCGAACAGATCCGGCGCGGTGGCCAGGTAGTAGATGCGCACCCGTTCATGGTCTTCCCCCAGGCGCTTACCCAGGCGGCCGAAGTCTGCGCTCTGGCTGGCGTCCATGGCGAAGTAGTCGAGGCGCGCGGCGAAGTTGGCCCAAGTGTCGTTGTCGAAATCCTTGCGCGCCACTTGAGCGCGGCAGTGTCGCTCGGCCAGGGCCTGAAAGGCTGTGCGGCTATGGGCGCTGCGCGCCAGGGCAAGAATGCGTGTGTCGCCATGCAGACGACCGGCGCGATGCAGGTGATAGAGCGCTGGCAGCAGCTTATGCAAGGCCAGGTCGCCGGTGCCGCCAAACACCAGCATGTCGCAGGGAATGCTCAAGGTGGGAACTCCGACTCGGTTTAGCAGTGCGGCGGCGGCGGCCATGTAGTATAACTACAAGACCACTACAACCTGTCTTTCGCCGATCATAACCGAGTCATGACTCCTATGCGGCGTGCTAGATGGATTCGTTAGCCAAATGTCGAGCCTAAACCTGTGAACCTGTTGCAGCACATTGCCCAGTCGCGTCATCTACTCCGCAAATCGGAACTCAAGGTTGCCGACCATGTTCTGCTCGACCCGGCCTCGGTCATGCACAGCTCCATGGCTGAGCTGGCGCACAGCGTTGGCATCAGCGAGCCGACCATCGTGCGCTTCTGCCGGGCGATTGGTTGCACCGGCTTTCAGGACCTCAAACTCAAGCTGGCGCAGAGCCTGGCTGCCGGCGCCAGTTTCGGCCAGTTCGCCATCCATGAAGACGATTCGGTGGCGGACTTCAGCCTGAAGATCTTCGACACCACCCTGCACACCCTGATCGAGGTGCGCGAGAAGCTCGACACCCAGGCGCTGCAGCAGGCCATTGCCGCCATCGCCAACGCCCAGCGCGTGGAGTTTTATGGCTTTGGCGCATCCGGCGCGGTGGCGGCGGATGCCCAGCACAAGTTCTTCCGCCTGCTGCTTACCGCTGCGGCCTATTCCGACCCGCATATGCAGGCAATGAGTGCGGTGACCTTGAAGCCTACCGACGTGGCCATCTGCATCTCCCAGTCCGGGCGCTCCAAGGATTTGCTGATCACCGCCAACCTGGTGCGTGAAACCGGCGCGACGCTGATCACCCTGTGCCCGAGCCAGACGCCGCTGGCTGATCTGGCCACCGTCAACCTGGCCATCGACGTGCAGGAAGACACTGAAATCTACACTCCGCTGACTTCGCGCATCGCCCATCTGGTGGTGATCGACGTGCTCGCCATGGGCGTGGCCATGGCCCGCGGCCCAGGCCTGGTTAACCACCTGAAAAGCGTCAAGCGCAGTCTGCGTAGCCTGCGGCTGTCGCCCAAGGCGCATAAGAGCGTCGAAGACTGAAACCTGTTCAGGATCTGCTGCGCGTCCGCGATCCTGCGTTAAAACCGGCCTCGGCCTGCTCATTTACAACAGTAAACTCCGCGTCCTCGGCCGTTTTTGCCTTGTCTCGCTCTAGCTCGCGAGACCTTGAATCAGGTTTCTGCGCCGCTAATTTCATCGCCACGTTATCGCGTGGCCATCAAAGCGTCATATCCAGGGTCGATGCTGGTACTCCCCTTATTCAGCTTGGGAGTTGCACCCTATGTCTGGCTATCTGGATAAACCGCAGTCTCACGAAAGCAGCGACGCCAAGGCCCGGCGCAAGCTGCTGGATCAGCGCCGCATGGAATACCGCCGCGCGATTGAAAGCTATGCCGAGCAGCGTCAGCTGCAGCATGAGTTGATCGATTTTCCGGAGTTGATCGCGACCAGCTACCTGCACAGTCTGCAGGCGGGGTCTAAGAAAGACGCGGCAGCAACGGCGCGCTGAAACGTGCCGGTGAGTAGCAAGCCTGGAGCCGCATACGACGGCCCCAGGCTGCCAGGCCTTACTCGATATTGACGGTGTAATCCTCCACTTCACCGTAATTGAAGGTGCCACACGGCACGGGTGCGGTGTTGTAGCGCATGGCTACGCGCATGCGGGTTTTCCCGGTGGCGGCGCCTGCGGGGATCACCAGGTTGCCATTCATCACCGTGCTGAGCGCGCGTGCGGAGGTGAACAGTTCTTCACCCGCATCGGTGAAGTCGCCGTCCTTGTTCAGGTCGACCCATACCTTCCAGTACTCGTTATAAGCCGAGCCGGCAAACTGCGGCGTCAGGCGCAGGCTGTTGCTGCCCCGCTGCAGGTTAACCACCTGGCCAATGCGCGGTTCCGTGAAGTCGCTGTAGGTGCTGGCGCCTGAGCTGCGGGTGAAGCTGCCGAAGCTGACCTGGCTGATCCACTCATCGTTGGCGTTACCGCTGGCTGCGCTGCAGTAGTTCGGCTGCGGCGTACCGGTGCCGATCACCAGAAATGCCGCCGAGACCGCACCCCAGGTGCCGGACGCATCCCGCGCGCGGACATACACGGTGTGCTTGCCAGGCTGCAGCCCGGTGGTGGCGATGCTGCCGGTCAGGCCTTCGGTCTTGCCGTTGAAGCTGCCGTCCAGGGGTTGCAGAGGCATGGCCTGAGCGCCTGATTCCCAGGGCGCCTTGTCGATGTAGTACTCGGCAGCGGTGACGTTCTGCGTGGGCTCGGTGCCATTGCGGGTGCTGAAACCAAGGTCACTCGCGGTGGCGCTCAACGTCACCAGGGTGCCGGCAGGCACACCGCTGGAGGCATTGCCACTCAGTGCCAGGCTGCTGATGTCCGGGCCGCCTGGGGTGATGTAAGGCGTGCGGACAACCTTGGCCGCGTAGATCAGGGCAGGCAGGTTCTTCGGCTTGATGGTGTTCTGGTAGACCGTGCAGGTCTGGAAGAACTGTGTGCCCAGCTCGAAGGTGTAGGCAGCAACACCCAGTTCGCCATAGCTGATGCCATCACTGGTGCCGTCGGTTGGATAAAGGCCAATGGACTGCTGCGGCGTATAGCCATTAAACAGGGCGAATTTGCGCCCCAGGGTCTGCAGCGCGCTGCCATTGGGTGCGGCCTGGCTGGTATCGCCCCACGGCCACAGCACCAGTTCGCTGTAACTGTGGATATCCAGGTGGATGCCACTGGTGTCGCTTGGCGCTGCATCGTTTTTTCCGGGCCCGCGACGATCCGGCCAGAGGTTGCGCACATAAGCTTCCAGGGTCTGGATTTCCGGTTCGGAGCCGGCGCTGGGGCCGCGGTAGGTGTCATTGCAGGCACTGCCGCTGGAACCTTGGCCGTTGGTGCTGTTCCAGCCGAAGGTGAAGTTGCGGTTGAGGTCGGCGCCGCGGCTGTTGCTGTTGGCGCCGCAGTAGTTCTGGTTGGCATTCTTGCGCCAGGACAGGCCGGTTTCGGCTTTCTTGCGACCGTCCGGGTTGGTCTGCAGCATCAAGTGGACCTCGTGGTGATCGAGAATCCAGGTGGCGTCGGCATCGGTGCCGTAGCCGTTGACCAGCCAGCGGGCGAAATCCAGCACCAGCGGCGCGGTGGTGTACTCGCGGGCATGGATGGCGCTGTTGATAAACAGCTTGGGCTTATTGCCGGTAATGGCTTTGTTGGTCAGCTTGAGCACGCCGATGTCGTGCCCGCCCTGGCCATTAAGTTTTTCCCAGGACTGGCCAACCAGTAACCACTGGGCGATACCGGGAAACTGACTGGCCATGCCGCTGGCCACACTGTAGGTACTCTCCAGGGTTTCATAGCAGGCGTAGCCAGGGATGCTGGCCAGGCTTGCATCACTCATCGCCGTTGCGCTTTGCAGGCTGCGCTGTTGCAGGCGATTCTGGATGAGCGTGAGGACTTCATTGCGCTTGGCAATAAACTCGTTGGCCGGTTCGAAGGTGAAGCCGAAGACCGCTAGTTTTTCCTGCTCTTCCTCGGTCAGCTCCATGATCAGGTAGCCCTGCTCATAGTGCGATTCCAGCAACTGGCCGTGGAAGCTGATGGCCGCTTTGCGGGCAAGGTCTTCGTTGGGGAAAAACGCCTTGTACACCTGGTTGGCGGCTTTTTCCTGCTCCAGCAGCATAAAGTCTTCTTGGGGGTGGGCCTGTGCCTGAACCGTGTTGAGCATGCAAAGCGCGGTGATGCTGGCACTGATGGCGAGGGTTAACTTCCGCTTTCTCATTCTTGAGATTCCTATCCTTCACTTATTGTTTATCCGTCCCCGGTAAGGAACGGTGTGTTTTTTGCCCCCTTGTGGAGGGCGAGGGATGTTTGGCAGTGGAAGCTCTTGATGCCGAATGCGTTGGCGCTACTGCATGCCCCTGAACATCTTGTTATGGGAGGCAGGCCGATCTGGTACAAGAGTGCAAAGGAACTTAGAAGGCGCTTTGCAGGCTGTCAATTTCTTCGTAGATCGCTGTCGTTTTTCGTATTTTCACGACATATAGCCGACACGATGCCCGTGAAAATGATGGCTACTGGCTATGTATGGCAACCGCGTAGGAGGGATGTATGCAAAGGATCAACGGATTGCGCATGGGTGTGTTGTTGCTAGCTTTGGGGCTGGCTGTGGGCTGTGCTTCAGGCGGAACCGAGCAGCAGGTTGGTGCAGATAAGGCGCACGCGATGGCGGCCGAGTGGACGCAGCTGCGGCAGGCCAAGGGGCATTTTGCCGGGGGCGAGTGGCGCCAGGATCTGGATGCCTGGCAGGGCCGTAAGCACCAACTGATGCAGGCGTTGGTCGCCGAGGTGCTGGCTGCGCGCAGCGATACACCGGCTGTGCTGGCGCTGCTGGGCGAGCCTGATGCCAGGGTAACGATCGATCAGGCGGACTACGCCGACTGGCAACGCCGCACTGAATGGCAAGGCAGCCCGGGGCCGCTGCTGTGGAGCTATCACTGGCGTGGCCAGCATGATCAACTGCTGGTGGCCTTCAGTGAAGGGCGGGTCAGTGCGGTGGGCTGGTTATATGCCTGGGAGTAACGTCGCCGATTGGCGCGGCAAACCGCTCAGCCAGGGCGTTGATCAGGCTGCGTTGATCGCGCACGAAGGCGAAAAACGCCTGGGCCACCGGTGACAGGTATTTGCTGCGCGGGTGCACCAGGCACCAACTGCGCAGCAGTGGCAGTTCGGCCACCGGCAGCTCGCGCAGGGCGCCGCATTCCAGCTCACGGCGCACCGCGTGGCGTGGCAGTAAAGCCAGGCCAAGGCCGGCGATCACCCCTTCGCACTGGCCTTCCATGGAGCCGACTTCCAGCGTTTGGGCGAAGTGCGCGCGCTTCTGGTGGCAATACTCCTCGCAGGCCTGGCGTGTGCCGGAGCCGGCTTCGCGGATCAACAGCGGAAAGGCGGTGAGGTCCTGCAGGCTCAGAGGGCCCTGCGTGCACAGCGGGTGATCGGGCGGCGCCACAGCGATGATCGGGTTATTAAGGAAGGGCAGAAACTCCAGATTCATGTCCGTAGGCACCCGAGACATGATCAGCAGGTCATCGCGGTTGGCGTTCAGGCGCCTGAGTGCCTGGCTGTGGTTGGTGACCACCAGCTGTAAGTTGACTTCCGGGTATTGTTGGCGAAAAGCGGCGAACAGGTGCGGAACGAAGTACTTGGCGCTGGATTCAATCGCCAGGCTCAGCTGCCCCTGCAGCGAGCCCTGCAGGTCGGCCAGCTGCATGTCGAGGCTCTCCAGTCGGCCGAAAATATCCGCGCTGGCGCGTTGCAGCGCTTCGGCAGCCTCGGTCAGGTAGAGCTTTTTGCCGACATAGTCGAACAGCGGCTGGCCGATCAACTCCTCCAGCTGGCGAATCTGCAGGCTGACCGCCGGCTGGGTCAGGGCCATTTCCTCTGCTGCGCGGCTGTAGGAGAGGTGGCTGCACACCGAGCGAAACACCTGAATCTGACGAAATGTCATACGCAGCAAAGACTTACGCATGATTAGCACCTGTGTGTCGGAGTCGATCAGGCTCAACTATAAGCTTTAACTAATGGCTAACCCAATAATTATTGATTTTGGTTAATCACCAAGCCGGCGTAGCGTGAGTGCCTGACCGCTACTGCTGCTGCGGTCACACGTCGACCGGATTTGTCGGTTGCCTGCTCACGTGATCGAGGATGCTGGCTCGTGATCAAGAAAATTCTGATAGCCAACCGCGGTGAGATTGCCGTGCGCATCGTGCGGGCCTGTGCCGAAATGGGCATTCGTTCGGTGGCGGTGTATTCCGATGCCGACCGCCAGGCGCTACACGTCAAACGTGCGGACGAGGCCCACGGCATTGGTGCCGACCCGCTGGCCGGTTATCTGAACCCGCGCAAACTGGTCAATCTGGCGGTGGAAACCGGCTGTGATGCGCTGCATCCTGGCTATGGTTTTCTTTCCGAAAACGCCGAACTGGCGGACATCTGCGCCGAACGTGGGATCAAGTTTATAGGCCCGAGTGCGGAAGTGATCCGCCGCATGGGCGACAAGACCGAAGCGCGGCGCAGCATGATCAAGGCTGGCGTGCCGGTCACCCCAGGCACTGAAGGCAACGTGGCGGATATCGCCGAGGCGCTGAGCGAGGGCGACCGCATCGGTTATCCGGTGATGCTCAAGGCCACTTCCGGTGGTGGTGGGCGCGGTATTCGCCGTTGCAACAGCCGTGAGGAGCTGGAGCAGGCGTTCCCACGGGTGATCTCCGAGGCGACCAAGGCCTTTGGTCGTGCCGAGGTGTTCCTGGAGAAATGCATCGTCAACCCCAAGCATATCGAGGCGCAGATCCTCGGTGACAGCTTCGGCAATGTGGTGCACCTGTTCGAGCGTGATTGCTCGATCCAGCGGCGTAACCAGAAACTGATCGAAATCGCCCCCAGCCCGCAGCTGACCCCCGAGCAGCGTGCCTATATCGGCGACCTGGCTGTGCGTGCGGCCAAGGCAGTGGGTTACGAGAATGCCGGCACCGTGGAGTTCCTGCTCGCCGAGGGCGAGGTGTACTTTATGGAGATGAACACCCGGGTGCAGGTGGAACACACCATCACCGAAGAAATCACCGGTATCGACATCGTCCGCGAGCAGATCCGCATCGCCTCCGGCCTGGAACTGTCGGTCAAGCAGGAAGACATCATCCACCGTGGTTATGCCCTGCAGTTCCGCATCAACGCCGAAGACCCGAAGAACAACTTCCTGCCCTCGTTCGGCAAGATCACCCGCTACTACGCCCCCGGCGGCCCCGGCGTGCGCACTGACACGGCGATCTATACCGGTTACACCATTCCGCCGTACTACGACTCCATGTGCCTGAAGCTGGTGGTCTGGGCGCTGACCTGGGAAGAAGCCCTGGCCCGTGGCCTGCGCGCCCTGGATGACATGCGCGTGCAGGGGGTGAAAACCACCGCCGCCTATTACCAGGAAATTCTGCGTAACCCGGAGTTTCGCAGCGGCCAGTTCAACACCAGTTTTGTCGAGGCGCACCCGGAGCTGACCGAGTACTCGATCAAGCGCAACCCGTCGCACCTGGCCATCGCCATTGCCACCGCCATTGCTGCCCACGCCGGCCTTTAACGAATCGTAGCCCGGATGTAATCCGGGAACTGCGGCCCCGGATTGCATCCGGGCTACAGGAGAGCAGAGAACATGAGCAAGAAGATCACTGTCACCGATACCATCCTGCGCGATGCCCACCAGTCGATCATCGCCACGCGCATGCGCCTGGACGACATGCTGCCGATCTGCGCCAAGCTTGATCAGGTCGGCTACTGGTCGCTGGAAGTCTGGGGCGGCGCGACCTTCGATGCCTGCGTGCGCTTCCTCAAGGAAGACCCCTGGGAGCGTCTGCGCAAACTCAAGGCCGGCTTGCCTAACACCCGCCTGCAGATGCTCCTGCGCGGGCAGAACCTGCTCGGTTATCGCCACTACAGCGATGACGTGGTGCGCGCCTTTGTGGCCAAGGCGGCGGTCAATGGTATCGACGTGTTCCGCATCTTCGATGCGATGAACGATGTGCGAAATCTGCGCGTGTCCATCGAGGCGGTGAAGGCCGCTGGCAAACATGCCCAGGGCACCATCGCCTACACCACCAGCCCGGTGCACACCGTTGAAGCGTTCGTGAAGCAGGCCAAGGCCATGCAGGCCATGGGCATCGACTCCATCGCGATCAAGGATATGGCCGGCCTGCTGACGCCCTATGCCACGGCTGATCTGGTCAAGGCCTTGAAGGCGGAAGTCGACCTGCCGGTGTTTATCCACAGCCACGACACCGCGGGCATGGGCTCGATGTGCCAGCTCAAGGCGATTGAAGCGGGCGCTGACCATATCGACACCGCCATCTCCAGCTTCGCCTGGGGCACCAGCCATCCGGGCACCGAGTCGATGGTCGCCGCGCTCAAGGGCAGCGAGTACGACACCGGCCTGGACCTGGCGCTGATCCAGGAGATCGGCCTGTACTTCCACGCGGTGCGCAAGAAGTACCACCAGTTCGAAAGCGAGTTCACCGCCGTCGACACCCGCGTGCAGGTCAATCAGGTGCCGGGCGGGATGATGTCTAACCTGGCCAACCAGTTGAAAGAGCAGGGCGCGCTGAGCCGTATCAACGAAGTGTTCGCGGAAATCCCGCGGGTGCGTGAAGACCTTGGCTTCCCGCCGCTGGTAACCCCGACCTCGCAGATCGTCGGCACCCAGGCGGTGTTCAACGTGCTCGCTGGCGAGCGCTACAAGACCATCACCAACGAGGTGAAGTTGTACCTGCAGGGCCGTTACGGCCTGGCACCGGGCAAGGTCAACGAGCAACTGCGCAAGCAGGCGATTGGCAGCGAAGACGTGATCGAAGTGCGCCCGGCCGATCTGCTCAAGCCGGAAATGGCCAAGCTGCGCGAAGAAATCGGCAGCCTGGCGCAATCCGAAGAAGACGTGCTGACCTACGCCATGTTCCCGGATATCGGGCGCAAGTTCCTTGAAGAACGCGCCGCCGGCACCCTGACCCCGGAAGTGCTGCTGCCAATCCCGGAAGCCGGCGGCGTGGCCCCGGCCGGTGGTGAGGGCGTGCCGACCGAGTTTGTGGTGGATGTGCACGGCGAAAGCTACCGCGTCGACATCACCGGCGTTGGCGTGAAGAGCGACGGCAAGCGCCACTTCTACCTGTCCATCGATGGCATGCCGGAAGAAGTGGTGTTCGAGCCGCTGAATGATTTCGTCGCGGGTGCCAGCGGTAAGCGCAAGCAAGCCAGCGCGCCGGGCGATGTCAGCACCAGCATGCCGGGCAATATCGTTGATGTGCTGGTCAAGGTCGGCGACACGGTCAAGGCCGGCCAGGCGGTACTGATCAGCGAAGCGATGAAGATGGAAACCGAAGTGCAGGCGCCGATTGCCGGTACTGTGAAGGCGGTGCATGTGGCCAAGGGCGACCGGGTCAACCCGGGCGACGTACTGGTGGAAATCGAAGGTTAACCTCGGAAGCCCCGGCTGTTTGAACAGGCATTTGAATGGTTTTTTTGGGGCTTCTTTTTATACCGCCGGCGCGGCTTATTCATCGCGCCGGCAAGGGTTTTGGGCCAAGTGCCTGAGTCCCCTGGGAGCCGCATGGCTCCTTTTTTTCGGTTATGCCCCGCTGTGCAGGGTTCTGCTGTTATCAGCAGGAGACTGGGCAAAACTGCGGGTATCAGCACAACGCGTGGTGGGGGCATGACCTTTTATTCGAGCAGGTGGTGACGCGGCAGGCGTCTGAATAGCAGTCAATACAGGAGCAATGCGCGGTGAGTCTGGACCCGGTGGTGCTGTTCTTTGTCTTCGGTCTGTTGGCCGGTCTGCTGAAAAGCGAGCTGAAACTGCCGCCTGCGCTGTATGAAACGCTGTCGATCATTCTGCTGCTGGCCATTGGTCTGCACGGCGGCGTGGAGCTGGCCGAGCAAGCCAGCCGGCAGTTGCTCGGTCAGGCGGCTTGGGTGTTGGGCCTGGGCGTGGCGTTGCCGCTGCTGGCTTTTGCGGTGCTGCGCGGCCTGGGCTTTGACCGGGTCAACGCTGCAGCGGTGGCGGCGCACTATGGCTCGGTCAGCGCCGGGACCTTTGCCGTGGTGGTGGCCTACATGCTGGCCAAGGGCATCGAGTTCGAAAGCTATATGCCGCTGTTTGTCGCCATTCTGGAGATCCCGGCGATTCTGGTCGGCATCCTGCTGGCCAAGGGCATTGCCCGTGACACCGACTGGGGCGAGCTGGGCCGGGAAATCTTTCTCGGCAAGAGCATCATGCTGCTGCTTGGCGGCCTGATCATCGGTGCGATTGCCGGCAAGGAAGCGATCAAGCCGCTGGAGCCGTTCTACACCAGCATGTTCAAACCGGTGCTGGCGCTGTTCCTGCTGGAGATGGGCCTGATCGCCTCCGGCCAGCTGGGATCGCTCAAACAGTTTGGCCTGCGCCTGCTCGGTTTTGCCTTGCTGATGCCCTTGCTGGGTGCGCTGATCGGCGCGCTGCTGGGCCGTTTTATGGGCCTGAGCCTGGGCGGCACCGCTGTGCTGGCCACGCTGGCGGCATCGGCTTCTTATATCGCCGTGCCTGCTGCGTTGCGCCTGGCCTTGCCCGAGGCCAACCCGTCGCTGTCGCTGACGGCGTCGCTGGGTATCACCTTTCCTTTCAATATCATCGTCGGCATCCCGTTGTACCTGATGCTGGCCGAACAGCTGATGGCCTGGGGGCTCTAGATGGACGCGCATATCCGCACTCTGCTCACCGTGATCTGCGAAGCGGCGCTGGAGAAAAAGCTGGTGGCTGACCTGGAACAGCTCGGCGCGCCGGGCTGGACCATCTCCGATGCCCGTGGCCGGGGTGGCCGTGGCGTGCGCAGCGCCGGCTGGGACACCGAAGGCAATATCCGCGTGGAGATCATCTGCACCCGCGATGTCGCCGAACGCATCGCCGGCCACTTACAGGCGCGCTACTACGCCAACTTTGCCATGGTCTGCTACCTGGCTCAGGTTGAAGTGCTGCGCGCGGAGAAATTTTAACAGGCGCCTTCTGGGGCGTAGGGTGGATGACGCTTTATCCATCCACCAAACTGCGACGGTGGATGAGAAAAGCGTCATCCACCCTACGGGGTCTCGACAGAGGATCTAGGCTGCGGGACGCCATTGCGGTGTGATCCGCTGCGCCGGGTGGGCGTCTATCTGCCATTGTCCGAGGCGCGCTCGGACCTTGTGGCGAGCCTGAGCATGCAAGCGCTGTTGAATGAAATTCTGGATCAAGTCCGCCCGCTGATCGGGCAAGGCAAGGTGGCCGATTACATCCCGGCGCTGGCCGATGTGCCGGCTAACCAGCTGGGCATTGCGGTGTACAGCAACGACGGCGAGCTGTACTGCGCCGGTGATGCGGACACGCCGTTCTCGGTGCAGAGCATTTCCAAGGTGTTCAGTCTGGTGCAGGCGATTGAGCATTCCGGTGAGGATATCTGGCAGCGCCTGGGCCACGAGCCGTCTGGCCAACCGTTCAATTCGCTGGTGCAGCTGGAGTTCGAGCGTGGCCGCCCGCGCAATCCGTTTATCAACGCCGGCGCCCTGGTGATTTGCGATATCAACCAGTCGCGCTTTGCCGCGCCGGTGTTGTCGATGCGCGACTTTGTGCGCCGTTTGGCCGGTAATCCCGAGGTGGTGGTAGACCGGCACGTGGCTGAGTCGGAATACCAGCACCGCGCGCGCAATGCGGCGGCGGCTTATCTGATGCAGTCCTTCGGCAATTTTCATAACGACGTGGAGGCGGTGCTGCGCAGCTACTTCAGTTACTGCGCGCTGCGTATGAGCTGCGTCGACCTAGCGCGGGCGTTCTGCTTTCTGGCCAACGACGGCTTCTGCAAGCACAGCGGGCAACAGATTCTCAGCGCGCGGCAGAGCAAGCAGGTCAACGCGATCATGGCCACCAGCGGCCTGTACGACGAGGCGGGCAACTTTGCCTACCGCGTCGGCCTGCCGGGCAAGAGCGGCGTCGGCGGCGGCATCGTCGCCGTGGTACCGGGGCGTTTCAGCGTGTGCGTGTGGTCGCCGGAACTGAACGCCGCCGGCAACTCTCTGGCCGGGATCAAGGCGCTGGAACTGCTCAGCGAGCGGATTGGCTGGTCGGTGTTCTGACGGCGCCGCGCCTATCGCGCCTATGACGGATCAGTCGGCCATTGGCTCCGCTGATTCGTCGGTTGCTGTTGCCTCTTCCTGCGGCGCTTTCTCGGTCTTTTCACAGATGCCGTTGGCACCCTGTTTACCGGTGTAGGAGACCGTCGGCGCGCCGGCAGCATTCAGGCTGATGGACAGGGTCACGCCTTCACCCTTGGCCTCGAAGAACTGCTCGCTGAGCTTGTGCAGAACGATCTGTTTGTCGTTGATATATACCGGGCCGCCGGCCTCGGCGCGCACGCTGAGGTCGGTCGGGCAAGTGACCTCGAATGCCGGCAGATTGGCGGCATGGGCCAGGCCGCTGGCCGTTAACAGGGCGATGAGGGTGGGCAGTCTGTTCATGCTGTGGCTCCAGGCAGGGCGACGGGCAAAGGCCGCCACCGTTAGCAGCGGCCCGAATAATCAACTAAGCAGCCGCCCGTGGCCTTGTCCAACTGTTGTGGGGTTGGCCCGATCAGCTGCGTTGTCCGCCTTCGTTGGTGCCCTCAGCGGTAGCACCAGCCAACCGCTTACCACTGCTTCATAGAGCAACTCGCAGATATTCGCGGCGGCCAGCTTGCCTTGCATATTGCTGCGGTGCTTGCGCACGGTCAGGTCGCTGATGCCAAGTCGGCGGGCAACTTCCTTATCGCTCAATCCTTGGGCAAACAGCTGCACGATCTGTAATTCGCGCTCACTTAATTTGCCGCTCTTTAGCGGTGTTTTATTAGTTGTTTCAAGTGTCGGGAAAGTTTCCAGATAATAAATAGCCAGCTGCGCTGATTTGTTCAGTGCAAGTTTGCTGTGCAAGTGTTCGCGATGTTTTCTGGCGGTACTTATGGACACGCATAATAGTGCGGATATATCCCGGTCAGTACAGCCGCGGGCGATAAGTGACAGGGCCTGAACCTCGCGCGGCGTAAGCACATTGTCAATCCTTTCTGATGCGCCAGAGAGGAACGGAAGTTAGCGTTTGCCAAGTAATAGACCGAGATGGAAATACTTCCCCAGATATACCGAATTTGCCCAATATCCAGTTATCCGGTTAGTCGCCAGAGTTTAATCGTCGACTAACTCCATGGGGCTCATCAGGGCTGCAAACGAGTTGCCTTATTCGGCGTACGTGCCGCGGCATGAGTTGCGGTGCACTCCATTTAGATAACTGCAAGGATTACAGTCATGAATTGGAATCGTACGTTTACCGATCTTCTGCGCGCCGGCCGTCCTGCTTACTGGGGCAATTGGACCCTCGACCCCAAGTTCAAGGTCGGTGCTGTCGGTATTGTTTCTCCGGATAGCGGGGATTTCACCCTGGTGCAGGAAGCCACGCCGGGCATCGCCATCAGCAGCCGTGGTGTGCCTAACCAGTGGAAGCTTTCTTCCAGCAACGTCAAACGCAGCCAGGCCAACGTCAACCTGGATGGTTCGGCCACTGATCCGGAGAGCGGCACCAAAATCACCGCCGGCACGGAAATCACCTGGGAGTTCGCCAATGTCGGCTCGATGGCCTCGGAGTTCGGCATTTCCAGCGAGAGCTTTATCAGTGACCTCACCGTGCTGAGCAAGCCGGAAACCCTGAGCTGGATGGCCCAGCAGGCGTCCGCAGTGAGCATGGGTAGCAGCGGCAATATCGCTCAGGGTTTCGGTGTGGTCACCAGCGTGATCTACGCCAACAGCGGCCTGAATATCGGCTCTCAGGACAACAGCTCGTCCTTTTCCATCAGCGGTTCGGCCGGTGCTGTGCAGGACATGCTGGCCGGCGCCAATGGCAAAGGCTCGTATGTCTCCTCCAAGGAGACCAAGCAGATCGACCAGCATCTTTGGCCCACCACCCCGAATAGCCTGGCCAATGGCTCGGTGCCGATTGCTTACACCTTCGCCTCTTACGACGGCAGCCTGCTGATCCCCAACTGGATTACCCGCCTGGGTGCGCTGCAGATCCTGTTCAACAACAAACCGGGCTGCACCTATATCACCGATATCAAGCTGAGCTACGACACCCCACAAGGGCCGCAGCACGAGTCGTTCTCGTTGAGCGGTGGCCTGTCCAAGACCATCGGCAATATCCCGCTGAGTGCCACCAACATCGCCGCCGAGATCAGCTTCAAAGGTGTGATCAACAGCGACAAGTACAGCTTCAAGTGGCCGAACCCGCTTGGCCAGTGGCTGACCGGCCAGCGCGAGATCGAGATGACCGGCGTCTGGCCGGGTCAGACCCACGCCAACGATATCGCGATGTGACATCGGCTGGGGCCAGGGCAGGCGTCCAGGTCCCAGCATTAATTGACTCGCTTAGCCCATGGAGGGCAGCAACCATGCAAAATTTCCTCAATAGCCACAAAAATATTGCCGCCTGCATCCTGCTTGCCGCGCTGTGCGCGGGCAGCGTATCGCCGGCGCAGGCCGAAGACGTTGCCAAGGGTGTGCTGATCGTGCGCGGCGGCGCCGCCAACACGAACGCTAACTACGACAAGGAAGACCAGGACAGTAATGGCCGGTTGCGTCAGGTCTCCGCCCTGTGTGCCAGCAGCGGCAGCCAGACAGCTGCCGCCCTGGTGGCCACGGATACCACCCGAGTCTGGGGCGTTTATATGAGCGGCAACACCACCACCGTGATCAACTTCGGTGGCCATGTGGTCAAGGACCCACTGCGCGGTAACCCCAACCACTGCCTGATCAATGGCCTGACGTTGAGTCAGATCAAGGGCATGTGGCACTGATCTGCGCGATAAAAAAGACCGGCTCTAGGGCCGGTCTTTTATTGCCTGGTATTAGGCACCTGGCAGCGCGGTGGAATAGTCGGCGTTTTAGCCGGCGATCAGCTCCTTGGCTGCTTGGCGGTGATCGGCGATCAGCTTGGCCACATCCAGGCCTTCGATCTGCCCGTCGATGACCCGCCACTGGCCGCCAATCATCATCCGGTCGGCCTTGTCGGCGCCGCACAGCAGCAGCGCGGAAATCGGGTCGTGGCTGCCGGAGAAGCGCAGCTCATCCAGCTTGAAGAAGGCCATGTCGGCTTGCTTGCCCACGGCCAGCTCGCCGATATCGCTGCGCCCCAACAGCTTGGCCGAGCCTTTGCTGGCCCAGCCCAGTACCAATTCCGGGGTGATTTTCTCGGCGCCGTAGCGCAGACGCTGGATATACAGGGCCTGGCGCGCTTCGAGGATCATGTTCGAGGCATCGTTGGAGGCCGAGCCATCCACGCCGAGGCCGATCGGTGCGCCCGCCGCTTCCAGCTCAAGGGTCGGACAGATGCCCGAGGCCAGGCGCATATTCGAGCTTGGGCAATGGCAGATCCCGGTGCCGGCCTGGCCCAGGCGGGCGATTTCATCCGGGTTGAAGTGGATGCCGTGGGCCAGCCAGGTGCGCGAGCTGAGCCAGCCGACGCTGTCCAGGTAATCCAAGGTACGCAGGCCGAAGCGCTGCAGGCAGAAGTCTTCTTCGTCGAGGGTTTCCGCCAGGTGGGTGTGCAGGCGCACGTCCAGCTCCTCGGCCAGCTCGGCGCTCTGGCGCATGATTTCCTGGGTGACCGAGAATGGCGAGCAGGGCGCCAGGGCGATCTGCACCTGGGCGCCATCGCCGCGCTGGTGGTAGTCATGGATCAGCCGTTGGCTGTCGGCCAGGATCACTTCACCCTGTTGTACGGTCTGCTGCGGCGGCAGGCCGCCGTCGGCTTCGCCCAGGCTCATCGAGCCACGGGTGAGCATGGCGCGCATGCCCAGTTCGCGCACGGCTTCGACCTGCACGTCGATGGCGTTTTCCAGGCCGCCGGGGAACAGGTAATGGTGATCCGCCGCGGTGCTGCAACCGGAGAGCAGCAGTTCGGCCAGGGCCACTTTACTGGCCAGGGCGAGTTTCTCGGGAGTTAGGCGTGCCCATACCGGGTACAGGGTTTTCAGCCAGGGAAACAACGGCTGATTGACCACCGGGCCCCAGGCGCGGGTAAGGGTTTGATAGAAGTGGTGGTGAGTGTTGATCAGCCCCGGCAGCACCACATGCTCGCGGGCATCGAAGGTGCGATTGCAGGGTTGGCTCGGCTGTTGGCCGGCCTTGAGCAGCTCGCTGATCACACCGTCTTCGATCACCAGCCCGCCGGCAGCGTCGAGGGTGTTGGCGGTGAAGATGGCGAGGGGGTTTTTGATCCAGATACGTGTAGCAGCCATTGAGTTGGCTCCTCTGAAGTTGGGTTCAGGTTAGCCAGCTCAGTGTTTACCCTGTCTGCTGATCCAGGTGCGCGGCCGGCGCAGGTGGCCGGGCGTGGCGCAAACGATAACGCCGGAATCTGCCTGCGGCAAGAGCGCAGGGTGGAATTTCTGACCAGAAGGTCAGCGCTTAGAACAGCTTGCGGTACTGGATAAAGCCCGAGCGTTCAGCGATGCGCTCATACAGCAGCATGGCCTTGCTGTTGCTCTCGTGGGTCAGCCAGTAGGTGCGCGAACAGCCTTGAGCCTGAGCCTCGCGGTAGACGTGTTCGATCAGCTGACGGCCGGCGCCGTTGCTGCGGATATCCTTGGCGATAAACAGGTCCTGCAGGTAGCAGTAGTCGCCAGGGGTCCAGGTCGAGCGGTGGTAGATCCAGTGCACCAGGCCAATCGCCTGGCCGTCATGCCAGGCTAGCGCCGCGTGCATCGGCTCGGCCGGGTCGAGAAAGCGCTGCCAGGTGATGTCGCTGGTCGCGGCGGCTATCTCGGTCATATAGAAGCGTTGATAGCCCTGCCACAGGGGCAGCCAGACGGCATGGTCGGCGCTGGTGACCGGACGGATCTCGACGGGAATGCGCACGGGCATGGCGGCAACCTCCTTGGCGTCAGTAGCTGGGTGATAGGCATTGCAAACAGGGTAGATGGTTTGACCCTGTTTGCCGCCATTCACTCCATTAGCGTGTGGCGCGGTAATCCTGGATCAGCATTCCCAGGTCTTCACGCGAGCATTCGGCCGGCAGATGGCTGCTTAGGTCGTAGCAACGCTGACCGAAGCCCATGGGCCAGTAAATGATGCTGTAGGGCGGCCAGAAGATCGACACCACGCGAAAGCGCGTGCGCAGCTTGCCTTCGGCCAGGGTTTCGCCGGTGACGCTGGTCAGCCGATACGGCACGCCCGCTGTGCGGTTCCAGAAGAACGGACGGGTTTTCACCAGGCCTTGCGGGTGTTGTTCGGTGCGCTGGTTGACGCTGATGGTGCTGTGCTCGGGCAGCTTGAAGTAGGCCTTGGTGGAGCAGCCGGTGATGGCCAGCGCGAGCAGCAGAAACGTGACGAGGCGAAGCGACGACATGCAGGTACGTCCTTGTAAGTCGGTGGTTGAGTGGTCTGTAGGTTGGCGAGCGGGCTCGCCGGGGGCGCGACTATAGCGACTTGTACGTCGGCAAGCAGCTACTTATTCGGCCCGTTCACCACACAGATCCAAGGCAAACCAGTGCTCCACCTCGGCCTGGCTCAGGCCGGCACCGAGCAGGGCAAACAGCTTGCCCAGCGCGGCTTCACGGGTCATGCCGCCAGCGGAAATCAGCCCGGCGCTGGCCAGTTGGCTGCCGGCGGCATACACGCCGAATTCGACATGGCCGTGCGGGCACTGGCTGATTGCGGCCATTACCACGCCGCGCTCATGGGCGGCTTTGAGCACGTCGAGCAGTTCGCCGTCGTCCGCCGGGCCCGTGCCGCTGCCGTAGCACTCCAGCAGCAGGCCTTGCACGCCGCTATCCAGCAGGGCGCGCAGATGGCTGGCCTGGATGCCCGGATAGAACGGCAGCACGGCCAGGTTGACCGGCTTGCGCGGCTGGCGGTAGTCGATGCTGACCGGGATGCTCTCGGCGCGGGCACTTTGGCGCTGGCGCGGCAGCACGTGGAAGGCATCGAAGGCATCACTGCGCAGCTTGCTGACCCGCGCGCCATGCAGCAGCGCGCCATTGAAATACAGGTGCACGCCTGGGGTGACGCCAGCCTGCAGCGCGCGCATGGCGCCGAACAGGTTGCTCCAGGCATCGCTGCCCTCGGCACCCGCCGGCAGCATCGAGCCGCTGAGGATTACCGGTACCGGCAAGCCCAGCAGCAGAAAGCTCAGGGCGGCGGCGCTGTAGGCCAGGGTGTCGGTGCCGTGCAGCAGCAGCACGCCATCGCAACCGTCCTGCTCGATGCCGGCGCGAATCGCCGCGACCATCGCCAGCCAATTGCTCTGGTTCATATTGGCGCTGTCGATGGGCGGCAGCAGCTCGCGGAAGGTCCATTGCGGCAACGGCTGGGCTTCCAGCACTTGCTGGCGGCGCAGGCGCTCATCGAAGCCGGACGCCGGGGCCAGGCCCGTGGCGCTCATTTGCATACCGATGGTGCCACCGGTGTAGAGCACCAGAAGTTTTTCACAACCCATCAGGGGTCTCCGTACTTTCATTGTTCTTATAAGAAAACAGGGGGCCAAGCCCCCTGTTTATTACAGCTAATGCAGCTTTAGCAGCGACTTAGCGCTGATGCACGCTGTTGCCGATTTCCGCATGGTTGGCCGGGGCGTTTTGCGCCGCGTTAGGCCAGGCAGCTGGGTCGAGGTCCAGATCGGCGAAGTTCTTCGCATCGAATACTGGCGACTCTATACCGGCCTTGATCTGGTTGTCGTAGTCGCGCATCAGGCGCAGGCCGACTTTGAACAGCAGCACCAGGGCAATAAGGTTGGCAATTGCCAGCAGGCCCATGGTCACGTCGGCGAAGGCGAACACGGTGCCCAGATCCTGTACCGAACCCCAGAGTACCAGAGCCACTACCAGCACGCGGTAGACCACTACCGGTGCGCGCTTCTTGCTGAAGAAGCCCAGGGCGTTTTCACCCAGGTAGTAGTTGTAGATCAGGGTGGTGAACACGAACAGCAGCAGTGCGACGGTGACGAACACCCGGCCCCACTCACCGACTACGCTGGCGACGGCGGTCTGGGTCAGCACAACGCCGGCCATTTCGGTGCCTGGCTGATACACGCCCGACAGCAGGATGATCAGTGCGGTGCTGCTGCACAGGATGATGGTGTCGATAAATACGCTGAGCGACTGCACGATGCCCTGGGCTACCGGGTGCTTGACCTCAGCAACGGCGGCGACGTTCGGTGCACTGCCGAGGCCCGCTTCGTTGGAGAACAGGCCGCGCTTCACGCCCATCAGGATGGCCGCGCCGATACCACCGGCAAACGCAGGCTCCAGGCCGAACGCGCTCTTGAAGATCAGTACCAGGGTCGCCGGGACGGCGTCGATGTTGCTGCCGATCACGAACAGCGCCATGGCGATGTAGGAGAAGGCCATCACTGGCACCAGCACGTCAGCGAACTTGGCGATGCGCTTGATGCCGCCGAAGATGATCAGACCGATCACCACGGTGAGGATCAGGCCGCTGACATAGGTCGGCAGACCGAAGGTGTCATGCATCGAACTGGCCACGGTGTAGGACTGCACGGCGTTGAAGCCGAAGCCGAAGGTCACCAGCAGCAGGATCGACACCACAATGCCCAACCAGCGCTGGCCGAGACCGTGCTGGATGTAGAAGGCCGGGCCACCGCGGTAGGTGCCGTCGTCTTCACGGCGCTTGTACAGCTGCGCCAGGGAACACTCGAAGTAGCTGGTGGCCATGCCGACCAACGCTACGACCCACATCCAGAAGATCGCGCCCGGGCCACCGAGCATGATTGCCACCGAGACACCGGCGATGTTGCCGGCACCGACGCGGCCGGCTACCGAGAGCATCAGCGCCTGGAACGAGCTGAGCTGGCCAGGCTGGCGCTGGAAGGCTTCGGCGAAGATGCGGAACATGCTGCCGAAGTAACGGAACTGGACGAAACGCGAGGCAATGGTGAAGTACAGACCAAGGCCGATCAGCATCACGATCAGGAGCTTGCTCCAGATCAGGTCGTTGAGAATATCGAGCATGGCAGTGAGGTCTCTCTTGTTGTTTTGTGAAGGAAATATGGGCGGGGCCGAATGGTTGAGCAGACGCGCTTGTCGTGCAATTTCGCGGATGGCGGCGAACTGACGCGAGTTGATGCTAGAATCGCGCCGCTCGCATCACCAGGAAACCGCCATGTCCGACCATCTAGGCCCCAATCTAAAGCTGTTGTGTGGCCATTACCGGTCAATCGCCGAGGTTTGCCGCAAGCTCGCGATCAATCGCGCCCAGTTCAATAAATACCTGAGCGGACAGAGCCGACCAACGGCCTACAACCTCAAGCGCATCTGCGACTTTTTCGGCGTTGAGGCCTACGAGCTGAGCCTGCCTGCCGAGCAGTTTGCCGACCTGATTGGCGCGCGCACGCCGGGCCAGGATGCCGGCGCGCGCAGCGATGCGCTGATGGAATTGCTCAAGCCGCTGCGTGCGCATGCCGGCAACCTGTCGCGCTATTGCGGCTACTACTTCGAATACTCCAACTGCATGTCGGTGCCGGGCACCGTGCTGTTGTCGCTGGTGCAGCTGTGGGAGGAAGACGGCGACTTTCTGTTCGAGCGCCAGGAGCGTCAGGAGCGTTCCGCCAGCGCCGACGTGCAGGGTGAGGATTGGGTGCGCTGCCGTTACCTGGGCGCCGCGTTCCAGCTGCAAGATCGGCTGTTTCTGATGGACTACGAATCGCTGACCCTCAACGAGATGAGCCAGACCATCCTCATCCCCAGCTACAAGAGCCGCATCACCCGCCTGAATGGCCTGAAAACCGGCGTCTCCAGCGGCGACCGGCGCAGCCCGGCCTGCACCCGTGTGGTCTGGGAATACCTGGGCACCGAAATCAACCGCATCAGCGCCTACCGCCAGGTGCGCCTGTACCGCCCGGATGATCCGCGCATCGACGACGATGTGCGCCAGCGCCTGTCGGTAACGCCGCTGAAGAATGGTTTGTTTGAGATCGAATAAGCAGCAGTGCTGTTATCGCAGGTCCTCTAAGCGCTGTTTCTGCTGACCGTCGACACTGAAGTTGTTCGCCGCCAGCCAGCGCCCGTAGCCGGCGGCAAGTGCCGGCCACTCGCTGTCGATAATCGAGTACCAGGCGGTGTCGCGGTTGCGGTTCTTGATCACCATATGCTGACGGAACAGCCCCTCGTAGCTGAAGCCGAAGCGTTCGGCCGCGCGCTTGGAACGCGCGTTGTCGTTGTTGCACTTCCATTCCAGGCGGCGGTAGCCGTTGGCAAAGGCGTGCTGGGCCAGCAGGTAGATCACCTCACTGGCCTGCACGCTGCGCTGCATCACGCGGCCGTAGCAGATATGGCCAATCTCGATGCTGCCGTGCTGCGCGGCGATATTCAGGTAGCTGAGCAGGCCTTGCGCGCGGCCGCTGTCTGGCTCGATCACAGTGAAGAACAGTGGGTCTGGACTGGCGGCGTTGCCGCTTAGCCAGGCATCGAACGCCGCGCGTTCGCTGAAGGGGCCGTAAGGCAGGTAGTCCCATAGCCGTGGGTCGCTTTCCGGGCCTTGCAGGGCCTGCCACAGGTCGTTGCCATGGCGCGTCGGGTCAAGGGGTTCGAGGCGCACATACTGGCCATTCAAGGACTGGCGGGCCGGGGTGGGCACGGGCTGCCAGTCGTGTAGCGGTTGCTGGGGCATGCGGCGGCTCCTGTTCAGAACTGTTTGCGGTATTGGATAAAGCCCGAGCGCTCGGCGATGCGGTCGTAGAGTTGGCGACCTGGGTAGTTGGTTTCCTGGGTCAGCCAATGCACGCGGCTGCTGCCGGCCGCCTGGACCTGAGCATAGACGTGCTCGATCAGCAGCCGGCCGATACCGCCGCCGCGCTGTGCACTGTCGACAAACAGATCCTGCAGATAGCAGCTGTGTTCCACCGACCAATTCGTGCGGTGGAAGATCCACTGCACCAGCCCCACAGCCTGGCCGTCGCGCCAGGCGAGGGCGGCATGGGTGGGTTCGCTTGGGTCGAGAAAGCGCTGCCAGGTCATGGCGCTGACCTCGGCGGGCAGCTCGCTCTGGTAGAAGTGCAGATAGCCCTGCCACAGCGGTAGCCAGGCGGCGTGATCAGCGGTGCTGACGGGGCGGATTGCAATGCTCATGGCGCTTCCTTGGCTAGGTGTTGGGTATTGATTTGTGCGGCCAGTGCGCGGTCGCGCGGGTCATGGCTGGCGTGCAGGCCCTCGCGCACGCCGGTTTGGTCGGCCTGGCTGCGGTTCTGTCCGAGCTTCCATTTGCCCTCCAGGCGTTCGATGGGGAGGGCGAAGCCGACGATGGCGCGCAGCATGCTGTCGATATAGTCGCGCGGTGCATCGCTGACCGCCCAGGGTTGCGGGCGCTCGGCTTCATGCAGCGCGCTGAGGCGGCTGACCAGCTGCAGCAGACGCTCGGCGTCATCGAACACCTCGGCGCGGCCATGGGCCTGCACGCTGATGTAGTTCCAGGTCGGCACCACCTTGCCGTGCTCGGCCTTGGCGGCGTACCAGGACGGGCTGATATAGGCCTCCGCGCCCTGGAAGATCACTAGCGCCGGGCTGCCCTCAGCCAAATCGCGCCACTGCGGGTTGGCCCGGGCGAAGTGACCGTACAGCGTGCCGTATTCACCTTCGTCAGGTGCTAACAACAGCGGTAGGTGACTGGCGAGCAAACCCTGACTGCCGTGGCTGACCAGCGTCGGCAGGCGCGTGGCGCGCATTTGCTGGTGCAGCGTGGCGAGGTCGTCCTGGCGAAAGGCGGTGGGCGTGTACATGGGCAGGCTCCTGAGCTGGTGAAGCCATACTAGGCAGCGTATTGGTCTGTTGTAAGATCCACTTTCTGCGACTTTTATGGAGCCAATCGCTATGCCAATTTCGTCCGCTCCGCCGCTGCCGGTCGATCTGTCCGGCATTCAGCTCGATGCGCAGCAGGGGCTGGCGCGTCAGCTGTATCAGGCGCTGCGTGAGCGCATCCTCGATGGTCGTCTGCAACGCCGCACGCGCTTGCCGGCCAGCCGCGACCTGGCCAGCCTGCTGGGCATCTCGCGCAATACCGTGACCCGCGCTTTCGATCAGCTGTACGCCGAGGGTTATATCGAGGGGCGCATCGGCGCGGGCACCTATGTGGCTGAGTTGAATGCGGTGGCGCGGCCTTCCGCGCCGCCCACGGTGCACGCGTCCGACAACCCGCAAAGCGCGGCGCTGCAGTTGTTGCAGACGCACCATCTGAACCCGCCCTTGAGCGGTGCGCCTCGGGCGTTTCGCGTCGGCGTGCCGGCTTTTGATCTGTTTCCCTTCGAGACCTGGGCGCGGTTGTCCGCGCGCTTCTGGCGCAAGCCCTCGCCCGCGCGGCTGGGCTATGGCGACCCGGCGGGCGACTGGCAGCTGCGCGAGTTGATCGCCGCCTACCTGCGCAACAGCCGTGGCCTGCACTGCGATCCGGCGCAGATCGTGGTCACCAATGGCGCGCAGCAGGCCATCAGCCTATGCGCGCAACTGCTGGTGACGCCTGGCGCGCGGGTGGCGCTGGAGAACCCCGGTTACCGCGCCGCCGGCCATGCGCTGGCGATAGCCGGGGCGCACCTGTGCGGCGTGGCGGTGGATGGCGAAGGCTTGGATGTTCCGGCGTTGGCGCAGCTTGAGGACTGTCGGCTGGTTTACCTGACGCCCTCGCACCAGTACCCGACCGGCGTCACCCTGTCGCTGGCGCGGCGTCTGCAGCTGTTGGAGTGGGCCGAGCGCCATAACGGCCTGATCATCGAGGACGACTACGACGGTGAGTACCGCTACAGCGGCACGCCGCTGGCGCCCTTGGCCGCTCTCGATAGGCAGGGCCGGGTGCTGTATGTCGGCACCTTCTGCAAGATTGCCTTTCCGGCGTTGCGTCTGGGTTATCTGGTATTGCCGCCAGCGCTGGCCGCAGCCTTCGCCCAACGCCGCGCCCTAGATATGCGCCATTCGGAAATTGGCACCCAGGCGGTGATGGCCGAATTTATCGCCGCCGGGCATTTTCAACGGCATATCCGCCGTATGCGCACGGCCGCCCGCAGTCGCCGCGATGCGCTGTTGGCCGGTTGGCCTGAGTCGGTGCCGGGCTGCGCGCCGTTGCCGGTGGTGGAGGCCGGGTTGCATCTGTGCGTGCGGGTCGACAGCTTGGCCCGCGAGCGCGAGCTGATCAGCGCCGCCGCACGGGTTGGGGTGGAGATAAGTGCGCTCAGTAGCTACTGGCTACCTGACAGCAGCACCGCGGAAGGTCAGCGCGCCGGGTTGGTGCTGGGGTTTGCTGCGGTGCCGGAGGCGCAAATCGCCGAGGCCCTGCAGGCATTGCGCAAGGCCTGGCAGCTTTAGCCGTGCGAGGTGCTCAGGCGTAGGATGGGTGGTAACCCATCAACTGGCTGCTGGCTGATGGGTTACCACCCATCCTACGGGCTCAAATCCCGAACCAATGCCGCTTGCCTGGCGAGGGCAGCGCAGCACTGATCTTAAGTGAACGGCATTCAACACAGCTCAGGATTTTTCGCGCAGCTGCCGTAGCCTTCGCTGCGCATCTGTTCCAGCGCGGCCTGCAGGCGCTCGACCACTTCGTCCGGGGTGTCCTTGTTTAGCGCCAGGTACAACTGCGAGGTTTCGAAGCTGAGCACGGTTTGCAGATCATCGGCGCCCTGCTCTTTGGCATACGCGCGCCACACCGGATCGGAGGTGGCCCATAGGTCGATCTGCCCGCGTTGCAGCTTGCGGATATTTTCCTGGTCGCGCAGGGCGTTTTGCGGGGTGAAGCCCAGGCGCTCCAGATGCTGGCTGACCGCCGCGCTCTGGTAGGCGCCGATGCGGTAGGCCTTGGCCTGTTCCAGGGTGCTCAGTTGCGGGTGGCTGCCTTTGCGGCCGACCAGCACGCTCTGGTACTGGGCGATAGGCCCGACCCACTTGAACAACGGCTTGCGCGCCTCGCTCATGGAGGTGGAGAACAGGCCGTGGTTGGCCTTGGTCATGGTCTGTTGGTAGATGCGGTCCCAGGGAAAGCGCAGGGTCAGGCTGTAGTTGATGTCGGCGCGCTTGAACATCTCGCGCACGGTATCGGCACTGACGCCCTGGATCTGCGCATCGCGGGCGAAGTTCTTGCCGTGCTCGGCCATGTTGAAGGGCGGGAAGTTTTCCGTCAGCAGCACCATCTTGTAATCGGGCGGCAAGGCGGCCTGACTCAGGGGGCTGAACAGCAGGCTCAGCAGCAGAACTGCCAGGCCGTTGCCAGGTTTGTTCCACAGGTGTTGAAGAAGCTGCAACATGGGGTTTCTCCCTTTTTATTGTTGTCTGAGGCGGCATCGCCGGCCGCCCGGGTAAGGCGAGCCGGCGATGCCGTGGGTGTTGCTATCAGAAAGCCCGCTTGGTCAGCGCGGTGGCGAAAGGGTGTGTGCCGACACAAAATGTCGCCACGGCGCTGACCAGGTGGGCTGTTCGGTGCCAGCGGCATAGGGCTTACCTGCTGCCGCCTGTTGTTGCGTGACTCCGCGGTGAGGTGGGTAAACGCTCAGCCGCGATAGCCACTGGCATGCGGTTGCTCGGTTGCTTTTACTGCGCGTTGTCGCTGTTGTAGATCTCGCGATCCAGCTCTTTCTCGCTGCTGCCGACCAGCGTTGTGGTCATCAGGTCGCCGGCGACGTTGACTGTGGTGCGTGCCATGTCGAGGATGCGGTCGATGCCGGCGATCAGCGCCACGCCTTCCAGCGGCAGGCCGACCGAGGTCAGTACCAGGCCGAGCATGATCAGCCCGGCGCCAGGTACACCGGCGGTGCCGATCGAAGCCAGGGTGGCGGTGAGGATGATCATCAGGTACTGGCCGGCATTCAGGTCGAAGCCGAAGGCCTGGGCGATAAATAGCGCCAGTACGCCCTGATAAATGGCGGTGCCGTCCATATTGATGGTCGCGCCCACCGGCAGCACGAAACCGGCCACGCCCTGGGACACGCCGAGGTTCTTGCGCGCACATTCAATCGACACCGGCAGGGTGCCGGCGCTGCTTGAAGTACTGAAGGCCACGGCCAATGCCGGCGCCACGCCCTTGAAGAAGCGCAGTGGGCTAAGCCGCGCGAGCAAGCCCAGCAGGCCGCCATACACCAGCAGCATATGGGTGATGCTGGCCAGGTAGATCACCCCGATCACGCCGGCCAGCGGCAGCAGCACTTCGATGCCGTGGGAGGCCACTACACCGGCGATCAGCGCGAATACGCCGATGGGTGCGCAGCGCATCACCAGGTCGGTGAGCTTGTAGAACACCTCGGCCAGGCTGTCGAACAGCTTGACTGCCGGTGCGGCCTTTTCGCCGATCAGGTTCATGCTCACGCCCAGGGCGATGGCGAAGACGATGATCTGCAGGATATTGCCTTCGGCAAAAGCGGCCACTGGATTGGTCGGTACCAGGCCCACCAGAATCTGCACCAGCGACGGCGCCTGCTTGGTTTCCTGCACGCCGCTGGCGACCATATTCATCCCTTCGCCCGGGGTGAACAGGGCGCCGAACAGCAGGCCGATACTCACCGCAAAGGCGGTGGTGATCAGGTAGATGGCGATGGTCTTGACGCTGATGCGGCCGAGCTTGGCGCTGTCACTCATGGCCGTGATACCGGCCACCAGGGAGACGAACACCAGTGGCACGATCAGCATTTTGATTGCGTTGAGGAACAGCGTGCCGATGGGCGCCAGCAGCAGGGCGTCGGCCTTGAATAGCACGCCAGTCAGTACGCCAAGGCCGAGGCCGATAAGGATTTGTTGCCACAGCGGCATGCGCCGCAAAAAGCTTAGGGAAGAAGTACTGCTCTGACTCATGGTTATCACCCGGATTATCGTTTTTGTGGGGCCGTCTGTGCGGCCTTGAGCGGTGCCGCCCGGCAGGCGAGGGCGGAAAACCAGTTACCCAGATGCTGGGCGCTGGTTACAAAAAACGCGCCGTTCCTGGCGGAGACGGCGCGTGTGGTGCTCTTGGATCAGCCCGGCATTAGCGGAACTAAGCGCGGGGCGATCATGTTCTCGGGACGCAGGATGTCGGCCAGTTCGGCGTCGCCCAGCAGCTTCTCTTCGCGCACCAGCTCCAGTACGCCGCGGCCCGTTTCCAGCGCCACCTTGGCGATGCGCGTGGCGTTCTCGTAGCCGATATAGGGGTTGAGTGCGGTGATCAGGCCGATGGAGTTTTCCATCAGTTCACGGCAGCGCGCTTCGTTGGCGGTGATGCCGTCGATGCACAACTCGCGCAGCATATCCATGGCGCGGGTGAGCAGGCGGATCGAGTCGAAAATCTTGTAGGCGATCAGCGGCTCCATCACGTTCAGCTGCAGCTGGCCGCCTTCTGCCGCCATGGTCAGCGCCAGGTCGTTGCCGATCACTTCGAAGGCCACCTGGTTGACCGCTTCCGGGATCACCGGGTTGACCTTGCCCGGCATGATCGAGCTGCCTGGCTGACGCGGCGGCAGGTTGATTTCATTGATCCCGGTGCGTGGGCCGCTGGACAGCAGGCGCAGGTCGTTGCACATCTTCGACAGCTTCACCGCAGTGCGCTTGAGCATGCCGGAGAACAGCACAAAGGCGCCCATGTCACTGGTGGCTTCGATCAGGTCGGCGGCCGGGGTCAGTGGGTGGCCGCTGATGATCGCCAGGCGTTTGACCGCCAGCAGCTGGTACTGCGGGTCGGCGTTGATGCCGGTGCCAATCGCGGTGCCGCCCAGGTTCACTTCGGTGAGCAGGGTCGGGGCGAGCAGCTTGAGGTGCTGCAGGTCTTCACCGAGGGTGGTGGCAAAGGCGCGGAATTCCTGGCCGAGGGTCATCGGCACGGCATCCTGCAGCTGGGTGCGGCCCATCTTCAGCACATGGCTGAATTCCAGCTGCTTTTTCGACAGCGACTGGATCAGCTTGTCCAGTGCAGTGAGCAGGCTGTCGTGGCCGAGCAGCAGGCCCAGGCGGATGGCGGTGGGGTAGGCGTCGTTGGTCGACTGCGCCATGTTCACGTCGTTGTTCGGGTGCAGCTGCTTGTAGTCACCTTTCTCGAAACCCATGGCTTCGAGGGCGATATTGGCGATGACTTCGTTGGCATTCATATTGGTCGAGGTGCCAGCTCCGCCTTGAATCATGTCGACCACAAACTGGTCGTGGAACTCGCCCTGAATGATGCGTGCGCAGGCGGTGCTGATCGCCGTGTGCTTGGCGGCGGACAGGTGGCCCAGCTCGCGGTTAGCGTCGGCGGCGGCCTGCTTGACCATGGCCAGGGCAACCACCAGTTTCGGGTAGTGCGACAGCGTCACGCCGGACAGGCGGAAGTTCTGCACGGCGCGCAGGGTCTGGATGCCGTAATAGGCGTCAGCAGGAACGTCGAGGGTGCCGAGCAGGTCTTTTTCGAGGCGAGTAGATGCAGCAGGGGACATGATCAAGGTCATCTCAGGATATACGGCATATGCCGCGATGGCCCGTAGGTTAGGGGCTGCAGCTTGATGCTGGCCAATGCTGTTAAGCGCTGGGTCATGCATAATCGGCATAACGTTGGCGTGACCGCGATGTGGTAGCAAACGTAGACGTAGGGTGGATGACGCTTTACCCATCCACCACAAGCGAATGCCGGCTGGGTGGTGGATGAAAAGAGCGTCATCCACCCTACAAAAACAGGAGTGACGATGAACCTTGAAAGCAAATGGCTGGAAGACTTTGTCACCCTGGCCGCCACTCGCAGTTTTTCCCAGGCGGCGCAAAAGCGCTTTGTCACCCAGCCGGCGTTTAGTCGACGCATCCGCAGCCTGGAGAACATGCTCGGCCTGACGCTGGTTAACCGCGCCTGCACGCCCATTGAGCTGACCGAATCCGGCCAGCTGTTTCTGGTCACGGCACGCAGCATGGTCGAGCAGCTCGGCGAGGTGGTGCGTCACCTGCATAACCTCGAAGGCCAGCAGGGCGAGGTGATGCAGATTGCTGCCGCGCACTCGCTGACCCTGGGATTTTTCCCCGAATGGATCGCCCGCCTGCGCCGTGAAGGTCTGCCGTTGACCACCCGCTTGGTGGCGACCAACGTCGGCGAAGCGGTGCATGCGCTGCGTGAAGGCGCCTGCGACCTGATCCTCGCTTACTACGACCCGGACGCTGCGCTGCAGATGGACCCGGAAATCTTCCCTTCGCTGCACCTGGGGCGCACGGAAATGCTCCCGGTGTGCGCGGTGGGCGAAGACGGCGCGCCGCTGTTCGACCTCAACAGTGGCCAGAGTGTGCCGCTACTGGCTTACAGCGCCGGGGCCTTTCTCGGTCGCTCGGTCAACCTGCTGCTGCGCCAACGCGCGCTGCGTTCGACCACGGTGTACGAAACGGCGATGGCCGACAGCCTGAAAAGCATGGCCTTGCAGGGTATGGGTGTGGCCTGGGTACCACGCCTGAGCGTGACCGCCGAACTGGCCCGTGGCGAGTTGGTGGTGTGCGGCGATGAACAGTGGCAAGCGCCGCTGGAAATCCGCCTGTACCGCTGCGCTCTGGTGCGCAAGGCCTCGGTACGTCTGCTCTGGCGCAAACTGGAAAGCGGCGAGGTCGGCCGCTAGACCGACCTCGGGTGCTGCCTGCTAACGCGGCACGACCTGGCCGACGCCGCGACCACGTGGATCTGACGCTGTTTCCAGGCGGCTGCCGGTTACCTTGATGGCTTGAATATCGCCCATGTTCCAGCCCTGGTCTTCAAGGGTGTAGCCCATGCTTTTCAGCTCATCGGCCACCTTGCCAGTAAGCGGCGCATAGGCGTCGTAGTAGATCGTGTCTTTGGGCAATAGCTGGTGGTGCACGCGCTGTGCATCGATGGCTTTTTGCAGTGGCAAGCCAAAGTCATACACGTTGTTCAGCACCTGAAAGATCGAGGTGAAGATGCGCGAGCCGCCCGGCGTACCCAGGATCAGGCTCACCTGACCGTCGCGGGTGACGATGCTCGGGCTCATCGAGGAGAGCATGCGCTTGCCCGGCTCGATGGCATTTGCGTCGCTGCCAACTACACCGAAGGCGTTAGCAATGCCGGGTTTGGCACTGAAGTCATCCATCTCGTCGTTGAGCAGGAAGCCTGCACCTTTAACCACTACGCCGCTGCCGTAATCCCAGTTGAGGGTGTAGGTGTTACTCACGGCATTGCCGTCAGCGTCGATGATCGAGAAGTGTGTGGTCTGGTGGGTTTCCAAACCCGGGCGAACTTTTTCAGTGGCTGAAATGGCCGTGGGGTTAACTTCTGCGGCCCGTTTGGCAATGTAACTGGCGTCCACTAATTGCTTGACCGGCACATCCGAGAACTTGGGGTCGCCCAGGTAATCGGCGCGGTCAGCGAACACGCGCTTTTCGATTTCCGCCAGCAAATGGATGTAACGCGAGGAATTGAGTTCAACGCCTTTGAAGTCAGCGGCGCGCTGCTCTTTGATACCGATCAGTTGGGCTAATGCGATGCCGCCAGAGCTGGGCAACGGTGCGGTGTACAGGGTGTTGCCTTGCCAGTCGATGCGCATCGGCTCGCGCCATTCTGCGCGATAGCTTTGCAGGTCTTTGGCGCTGATCAAACCACCGTCGCGCTGCATTTGCGCCACCAGCAATTCTGCGGTTTTACCCTGGTAAAACTCCGCAGCGCCATTGGCGGCGATCCGCTCCAGCGTTTGTGCCAGCTCCGGCTGCTTGAAGGTTTGTCCCGGGCGCATGCTGCCAAAATAGTCGGCAAAGTTGGTCTGGTCGTTGAACAGAGCCAGCGCGTCTTCGCGGTATTGGTATTGCTGCTCAGCAACCGTGAAACCGTTGCGGGCATAACCAATGGCCGGTGTCAGCAGTTCCCCCCAGGGCAACTTGCCAAAGCGCTGGTGCGCTTCCCATAAGCCCATCACCGTGCCGGGCACGCCGGCGGCTTTAGCGCCGACCATGGTGCTGTTCTCGATGACTTCACCCTTGTCATCCAGGTACATGGTCTTGGTGGCCGCGAGAGGGGCCACTTCACGGTAATCGATAAAGAAAGGTTTGCCGTCCATAAACAGGGTCATAAAGCCGCCGCCGCCGATGTTACCGGCTTCGGGATAGGTCACTGCCAGGGTAAAGGCCGTTGCTACGGCCGCATCCACTGCATTGCCGCCGGATTTCAGTACCTGCGCCGCGACCTTGGCGCCATATTCGTCTGGGGCAGCCACCGCGCCACCGTCGAGCGGCGCAGCCCATACGCAAGAACTTGTGGCCGCCATGATCGCGGCGGCCAGCAGGGTGGAGCGGGCAGTCAATTGCATACAGTTATCCTTTTTCTTATGGCCTGAATAAGCCCCGCTGGCATCTCGTAGTGAGTTGCCAGGGGGGCTCAAGGAGTTATCCAGCTTAGGTCATTCGTCCGTGGCCATCAGGTACCCGACTTGATGGTGTTCCACACCCGGGTACGCACGCGTTCGATCTTCTGCGGCAGCGGTTGCAGCACGTAGAGGGTTTTCTGCGCTTCGGCGGTTGGGGTCAGGCCGGGGTTGTCGCGGATTTCTGCGCCCACCAGCGGCATGCCGTCTTTGTTTGGGTTAGGGTAACCGAGAAAATCGCTGATCGGCGCCACCACTGCTGGTTCGAGCAGGTTGTTGAGGAACTCATGGGCTTCGGTGACGTTCTTCGCGCTTTTCGGGATGGCGAAGGAGTCGTACCACAGCGGCGCGCCTTCTTTCGGCAGGCGCCAGTCGACCACCACACCGTTACCGGCTTCTTTGGCGCGGTTGGCGAACTGGTAGAAGCTGCCCGAGTAGCCGATGGCCACGCAGATGTCGCCGTTGGCGATATCGGTCATGTATTTGGCGGAGTGGAAGTAGGCGACGTGGGGGCGAATTTTCAGCATCAGCGCGCTGGCTTTCTCGTAGTCCTCGGGTTTGGTGCTGTTGGGGTCGAGGCCCAGGTAGTGCAGGGCGATGGGCAGGATATCGCCGGGCGAATCAAGCATGGCCACGCCACACTGCTTGAGTTTGCTGATGTTCTCTTCCTTGAAGATCAGGTCCCAGCTGTCCACTGGCGCATCGGCGCCGAGCACGGCCTTGACCTTGTCCGGGTTGAAGCCGATCAGCACGGTGCCGTACATGTAGGGCACGGCGTACTGGTTGCCGGGGTCGTTGGCGGTCATCAGCTGCAGCAGGCCGGGGTCGAGGTGCTGCCAGTTGGGCAGCTTGCTCTTGTCCAGCTTCTGGAATACGCCGGCCTTGATCTGGGTGTCGAGGAAGGTGTTGGTCGGCACCACCAGGTCGTAGCCGGAGTTGCCGGTGAGCAGCTTGGCTTCCAGGGATTCGTTGGTGTCGAACACGTCCCAGGTCAGCTGGATGCCGCTCTTGGCCTGAAATTCCTTGGGCACCGAAGGCAGCATATAGTCGGCCCAGTTGTACACGCGCAGTTCGCGCGGCTTCTCTGGCGTTTGTGCCTGGGCCGCAGTGGCCAGCAGGGTTGCGCCGCAGATGGCGACGGCAAGTAGGTGTTTGATTGTTTTCATCGTTCTTCACCCTTTAGACAGTGTGAGATGTGTAGGGTGGATCGGGGAGCGCAGCTGGCGCTTTATCCATCCACCACGGGTATGTGGCACCTAACGGCGGACGAAAACAGCGTCGTCCACCCTACGCACTACGCGCCCTCGAAACCTTCCAGCACGTTGACTGCGTTGACCCCGATGGCTTCCACCGCATAACCGCCTTCCATCACAAACAGCGTCGGCTTGCCGAGGGCGGCGATGCGTTTGCCCATGGCCAGGTAATCCGGGCTGTCGAGCTTGAACTGGGAAATCGGGTCGTCCTTGAACGTGTCGACGCCCAGTGACACCACAATCACTTCAGCAGCGTATTCGGCGATGCGCTGGCAGGCTTCATCCAGTGCGGCGCTCCACACTGCCCAGGGGCTGCCCATGGCCAGCGGGTAGTTGAAGTTGCAGCCTTCGCCGGCGCCCTCGCCGCGTTCATCGGCATAGCCGAGAAAGAACGGGAACTCGTCGGCTGGGTCGCCGTGGATCGAGGCGAACAGCACGTCATTGCGAGCGTAGAAGATGTCCTGGGTGCCGTTACCGTGGTGGTAGTCGACATCGAGGATAGCGACCTTTTTGTGGCCCTGATCGAGGAAGGCCTGGGCGGCGATGGCGGCGTTGTTCAGGTAGCAGTAACCACCCATCAACTCGCCGGCGGCGTGATGGCCTGGCGGGCGGCACAGGGCGAAAGCGCTATGGGCGCCGCCCGCAATTGCTTGCTGGGCGCTTAGCGCCACCTGCGCAGCGCTGTAAGCGGCCTGCCAGGTGCCGGCGGTAATCGGTGCGCCGCCGTCGAAGCTGTAGTAACCGAGTTGGCCGTGCAAATCCCTGGGGATCATCTGCCGCAGGGTGCGCGCCGGCCAGGTGAAGGGCAGCAGATCGCCGCTGCCGTTCTGCGCCTGCCAGCGATCCCAGGCACCCTTGAAGAAGTTCAGGTACGCCGCGCTGTGGATGCGCTCAATCGGCGCCAGGCCGAAATCCTGCGGCGGACGCACCTCGCCGAGCTGGCGATCCTTGACCCGTTGCAGGATATGGTCGGCGCGTTGTGGCTTCTCGAAACAGGGCATCAGCTGGCCGTCGATCAGCTCGCAGCTGCCGTGGTGCAGGTGATGGTCGTCGCTGTAAAAGGTCAGCATGCAGGTGGCTCCCAGGCGTGTTGTTCTGGCAGCCATTGTTCGCCCGTATGGCGCTGCGAAAGAACGCTGACAACGGCCAAAAGGGGATCGAAATGGCCAAAAAAATCGCCGGGAGCGATTTTTAACGTCGCGCAGCGATGGCCCGCAGGGTGGCTGCCAGGGATGGCTGGGCCATAAATTGCGCGGCCGCCTTGGCATTTCGTGGGAGGCGCTTTAGCGGCGAGCTGTTTGATCGTGGTTGTCGCGGCTAAAGCCCCTCCCACAAATCCCTATCACCGCGCGGCGCAGGGTCACGCGCGAAAACGGCTTGGCGGCACGCCGCTCCAGCGTTGGAAGGCATGGCGAAAACTGGCTGTTTCGCTAAAGCCGAGGTATTCGGCAATCCGGCAGATCGGCCAGTCTTCCTGGCCGAGCAAGGTTTTCGCCCGCTCGAAACGCAGCTCGTCGAGCAGTTCTTGGTAGTGGGTGCCCAGTTCCTGCAGGTGGCGGCGCAGGGTGCGCGGCGAGCAGTGCATTTGCTGCGCCAGCTGTTCCAGGCCGGGTGGTGCGGTCAGCTGTTCGGCCAGGAGCTGGCGGATGCGCGCGAGCCAGGCCTGGCGGCTGTTGAACTCACTGTTCTGCTTGCGGCAGCGTTCAAGCATTTCCCGGTGGGTCACCGCATCGGCCAGCGGCAGTGGTTGCTGCAGCCAGCTGGCGGGAAAGGCAAAAGCATTGCGTGCGGCATCAAACTGCAGCGGGCAGGCGAAGCTGTGCGGGTAGCGCGCGCTGTAGTCCGGCTCGCTGTAGCGAAACTGCGCAGCGCTGAGCGGCAGGGGCTGGCCGAGCAGGTCATCGCTGATCAGCTTGAGCGAAGCCAGGCACATTTCCAGGTTGAATACCTCAAGCTCTGGGCGGTGCTGGTAGTCGCTGGCGCTGACCCAGGCCAGCTCGCCTTCGAGGTGCATATCCAGTTTGAAGTAGGTGCCGAGCAGCGCCGGGTACTGCAGCATCAGCCGCCAGGCGTCACCAAAGGTGGCACTGGAGAGTGCGGCGTAACCGACCATGCCATAGGCCGACACATGCATGCGTCGGCCCAGCTCCAGGCCCAGGTCATTGCGCAGCTGCAGGGCGTTGGCGCAGACCTGCAATTCCTGGGTGCGGGTGATGCGCGTGTCGGCGCAGGCCAGATCAGCCATAGCAATGCCGCTGCCGGCCAATAGCGGCTCGGTCAGTTCGGCTTGCGTGGCAAAGATTTCCAGGATCTGCGAAACCACATGCAGGGTGGTCAGGTGGGCGTGCAACATCGGGGCAACCGCAACAGTTCAGAATGCCTGAATGAGGCAAGAACTATGCCGCGGCACCGCAGCAGCCCGGGGCTATCCGGGCCGCTGCGGGCTAACCAGGTTTAGCGATTACGCAGGAACGCGTTGATAAAGTCGCCCTGATTGGGTGCTTTTTCATGGGTGGTGAACACCAGGCCTGCATCGCTTTCGCGCAATTTGAGCTCTGCGTCAAAGCTGCACTGCACGGTTTTCAGACCTTTGGCGGCAGCCTTTTGCTCATCACCGTTCTCGCACAGATTGGCCAGTTGGCTGACCACCTCACCGCAAAAGCTCGGCACGCTGAGGCGCTTGAGTTTGTCGTCGTCGATGGCGTTCCACTCAACCTCCGTGACCAGCGTGGTGCCGCAGGCCTTCGAGGCGTCCTGGTCGATCTGCTGCAGCTGTGCGCTGAAGTCAGCCACACGCTGCTCGCGGTCGAAGCGGCTCAGTTTGTCCTGAATGCCTTTTTTCTTCTGCTGCTCATACAAGGCCAGCAGGTTGGCGGGTTTGGCCTCTTTGCTCTTGGTTTCGTCGAAGCCCAGCTCAAAGCCGTCGGTATTGGGCAGGTACAGCTGGAAGCGCTCGCCACCCCAGCCCTGACGCTTGACCAGCATGTTGTAGGCGCTGCCATTGAGGGTGGTGGTGTAGTCGCGCTCATCGTTGCCGCGCTCGCTGATAGTGCTCAGTAGCACCACTTCATCCAGCGGGTGATTGATACCGCTGACCTGGATCAGCGCCTGCTTGCCATCGCTGCTCGGCGCGACGGTGACGCTGATGCCATTGCCGGCATTGAACACTTGCGGGTATTTGGCCAGTTCCAGGGCGCTGGCGTTGAGGGTGAACAGCGAAGCGGCGAGTAGCAGTGACAGCCTTGTCATGGGGGTGTCCTTGGTTGTGAAGAGAACGCGCAGTATAGCCAGGCCACCGGCCGCGATTTGTGCGCCAGGTCTGCTCGTGGCGTTCCCCCGGCGTTGCGTCTGACGTCGTGGCGGGCGGTGCGCGACAAACGGCGTGCCGAGGTGCACGCCAGCCCAGGCTTTACGGTATACTGCGCGGCCTTTGGCGGTCCGCACCGCCATAATTCATACACTAACAAGCCACGCCTGGTTTCCAGCGTGGCTTGTTAGTTTCTGCAGCGCCTACGGGCACTTGATGAAGAAGAGGCACGACGATGAGCGCACTGGTTGGCGTGATCATGGGCTCCAAGTCCGATTGGTCCACCCTTAGCCACACCGCCGAGATGCTGGACAAGCTGGGCATTCCGTACGAAGTGAAGGTGGTTTCTGCCCACCGCACCCCGGACCTGCTGTTCCAGTACGCCGAAGAAGCGGAAGGCCGCGGCATCCAGGTGATCATCGCCGGGGCTGGCGGTGCGGCGCACCTGCCGGGCATGTGTGCGGCCAAGACCCACCTGCCGGTACTCGGTGTGCCGGTACAGTCGGCCGTACTCTCGGGCGTCGATTCGCTGCTGTCGATCGTGCAGATGCCGGCCGGTATTCCGGTCGCCACCCTGGCCATCGGCAAGGCCGGTGCCGTCAACGCCGCGCTGCTCGCTGCGAGCATCCTCGGTCACCAGCACCCGCAGTTTCACGAGCGGTTGAAGGCGTTCCGCACCGAGCAGACCGAATCCGTGCTGGAGAATCCGGACCCGCGTGAGGCTTAAAGCCCATTCCATCAGGGGCTGCGACACGGCGCACTTGAACGCTGTCCGCTGCTCGGAATGCTCATTTACCGGCGTAAACTCCGCTTCCTGCGCTGCGGGCAACGTTCAACTGCTTGGTCTCGCCACCTGCTGAAAGGGGCTTTGTTATGAAAATTGGTGTAATCGGTGGCGGCCAGCTGGGCCGCATGTTGGCCCTGGCAGGCACGCCGCTGGGGATGAACTTCGCCTTCCTCGACCCCGCGCCGGATGCCTGCGCGCAAGCGCTGGGCGAGCATATCCGCGCCGATTACGGCGATCAGGATCACCTGCGTCAGCTGGCCGATGAAGTCGATCTGGTGACCTTCGAGTTCGAAAGCGTGCCGGCCGAGACTGTGGCCTTCCTCTCGCAGTTCGTCCCGGTGTACCCGAGCGCCGAAGCCCTGCGCATCGCCCGTGATCGCTGGTTCGAAAAATCCATGTTCAAGGACCTCGGCATTCCCACCCCGGATTTCGCCGATATCCAATCGCAGGCTGACCTCGACGCCGCCGTGGCCAGCATCGGCCTGCCGGCGGTGATGAAGACCCGCACCCTGGGCTACGACGGCAAGGGCCAGAAAGTCTTGCGCAAGTCCGAAGACGTAACCGGCGCTTTTGCCGAGCTGGGCAGCGTGCCGTGCATCCTCGAAGGCTTCGTGCCGTTTACCGGCGAAGTGTCGCTGGTGGCGGTGCGTGCCCGTGATGGCGAAACCCGCTTCTACCCACTGGTGCACAACCGCCACGACAGCGGCGTGCTGGCGCTGTCCATCGCCAGCACCGACCACCCGCTGCAGGCGCTGGCCGAAGATTACGTCAGCCGTGTGCTGACCAAGCTCGACTACGTCGGCGTGCTGGCCTTCGAGTTCTTCGAAGTCGATGGCGGCCTGAAAGCTAACGAAATCGCCCCACGCGTGCACAACTCCGGGCACTGGACCATCGAAGGCGCCGAGTGCAGCCAGTTCGAAAACCACCTGCGTGCCGTCGCCGGCCTGCCGCTGGGTTCGACTGCCAAGGTCGGTGAGAGCGCGATGCTCAACTTTATCGGTGTGGTTCCGCGGGTGGAGCAGGTGATCGCCATCGCCGACTGCCGCCTGCACCACTACGGCAAGGCCTTCAAGGCCGGGCGCAAGGTCGGCCACGCCACCCTGCGCTGCGCGGATCGCGCCACGCTGGACAAGCAGATCGCCGTGGTCGAGGCACTGATCGCCAAGGCCTGAAGCCTGCTTTATGACTAAGCTCTTGCGTAGGCCATACACAAGAGCCTCGTCATGAAGTATCTGTTGCTGCTGTCTTTGCTGTACCTGCCGCTTTGCCATGCCGAACAGGTGTTACGCGCCGATTACCGCGAGCGCCCGCCAGAGATGCAGGCCCTCGACTCGCTGCCCGTCGGCCCACTGATCGAGGTGCTGGATACGGCCGCGCAACGCGTCGGCGCGCGCATCGAATGGCGTTACGCGCCCTTTGTGCGCAGTCTGGAAGACCTCAAATCCGGGCGTATCGACCTGGTACCGCGCGTGCTGTTCACCGCCGAGCGCATGGACTACGTGCACTTTCTGCCGTCTATCGGTACCCAGCGCAAAAGCATCCGCTTTATCGTCAAGGCCGGGCAGCAGGCCAGCCTGCGCAGCTATGCCGACCTGCAGGGCAAGGTGATCGGGGTCAAACGCGGCACCGCCTACTTCGATCAGTTCGATGGCGACAACACCCTGCAAAAAAGCCTGGCCACCGACGACTACCTGCTGGCCGGGATGTTTCGCGCCGGGCGCCTGGATGTGATGGTGGTGCTGGACGCCGAAGCCATCGAAGCGCAGTTCCATAAGATCGGCTTCCGCGATTACAGCTATGCCGACTTCCAGTACGAGCAGTCCCTTGGTAATTATTACGGTGCATCGAAGCGCCATTACCTGGGCGACAAAGCGGCCCTCTACGAGCAACTGGGGCAGGCGCTGCGCGACATGCGCGAGAGTGGCGAGATTGCCCGCATCTACCACCGCTATGGCGTTGCGCCACCGGAGACCGAGGAATAGCGAACTGCCCGCTTTTCCCGTGGTCAGATCAACGGTCGTAAAACCCACCGTTCACTGAGGAGGCTCGCATGAGCATTATCGGCATCATCTTTATCGGCCTGATCGTCGGTCTGATCGCGCGCTTTATCAAACCCGGCAACGACAGCATGGGCTGGATCATGACCATCCTGCTGGGCGTCGGCGGCTCGATTGCCGCCACCTACGGCGGCCAGGCGCTGGGCATCTACAAGGTGGGCGAATCCGCCGGCTTTATTGGCGCAGTGATCGGCGCCGTGGTGCTGCTGGTAATCTACGCCGCTGTCAGAAAGGACTGATGCCCTTTCACTCCGCTGCTATGTGAGCCCGCCGATGCGCTATCTGCTGTTACCCCTGCTGCTTATCAGCCCCCTGGCCTGCGCCGAACTGCCGGAAACCGACTGGCTTGAGCTGATGCCGCCGGAAGACCGCCAGGCCCTGGAGGAGATGCCCGAGATCAGCCACCAAGGCCTCGAACAGGACAGCGGCTTCTACAACCCCGGCGGCCTTAAACAGCAGGACCAGAACCTGCCGGCGGTGATGTACTCGACGAAAACCGTCGCCGCCTTCGATGGTAAGGCGGTGGGCCTGGGTGGTTATCCGGTACCATTGGAAACCGACAGCAAGGGCCACAGCACGCTGTTCTTCCTGGTTCCTTACCCCGGCGCCTGCATCCACGTCCCGCCGCCGCCACCGAATCAGCTGGTGCTGGTGCGCTACCCCAAAGGTATTGAGCTGGAAGACATCTACGCCCCGCTCTGGGTCAGCGGCACGCTGAAGATTGAACAGGTCAACAACGAGCTGGCGGATGCGGCGTATGCCATGGAGGCGGATCTGGTTAGAGTGGTGACCGATGACGACCTATAAAACCGGAGTGCCCACCATGAAAGCCGCTATTGCTCTGCTGTTGTGCCTGTTCTCCGCCACCAGCATGGCCCTGGAAACCGGTGAGCGTTTGGCGCCCTGGACCCTGCTCGATCAGCATGACCAGGCCTACACCTTGGACGATCAACTGCAAGTACTGCTAGTAGCCCGTAGCATGGACGCCGCCAAACTCGTTGACGCCGCCCTGCAGGGCAAGCCCAAGGGCTATCTGGAGCAGCGCCACACGGTGTTTCTCGCCGATATCAGCCGCATGCCGAGCATCATCGGCAAACTCTTCGCCATCCCCAAAATGCGCGACTACAACTACCGCGTCCTCCTCGACCGCGACGCCCGCATTGCCCCCCGATACCCGGCGGACAATGCCAGCGTACTTTGGCTCGATCTGCGCCAGGGCCAGCTACAGGGGCAGCGCAGTTTTACTGATGCTACCGAGTTGGCGTAGGCGTTGAAGGCGGTGGGGCGCTAGTTAACCTTTCGCTCAGCGCGTTGGCGTAATCAGCTTGGAGCCACTCAGTTGGCTTCGATGCTGCGCAGCAGTTCTGCTGCTGTCAGGCGTTTGAGCGTGTGTGTGGCCGGTTCCGTCTCCACGTCCAGCGCCAGCGGCGTGATGCCATCAGCCTCATAAACGAAGTACGCATTGCCGTTGCTCACCTCATGGGTTTTCTTTCCCAACGTCGCGATGGTTTTCGGGGCAGCGGACATCAGCTCGTCGACCGTGCTGTAGCGCAATACGACATCAACCTCGCCTAGGCGGCCAAGAGGCGCATCGGCTGGCTGCGAGGGCTCCGCCATAACGGATTGCAGGGATACCGAATTAGAGGCTTCGATCCACTTGTCCGAGTAGGCGAAAATCAGATCCTGATACTCGCTCGACAGTGGTTTATCCAGGTTGCATACGGCCTTGCGAATGGATGCGCCATTCTGTCCATTGCGGATATTGCCGTATACGCAATTGATCACCGGGACGTTGTCCTTGATCGTGAGGGTATAGAACACCTCAAAAGATGTGTTTGCCCCGGCGTTTCTGTAAGTCAGCGTGGGAGCACCGTTGAACGAGACCAGGGCTCTGGACGCCTGGCCGGCGTAGCCAACGAGATCTGCGAATACCTTGGTTTCCGTTCCCCGACTGATCGTCAACTCGCCGGTGTCCATGTCCGCACGATAGGTTTCAGTGCTGCCGCCTCTATCGAATGTGAGGGGTGTCGCCTGTGCTTGTGCGGGGGTGGCCAGCACAAGCATTAGCAGTAAGGTCATTGGAATGACGTAGGGCAAAGCGACGGCTCCAACAATGAAAACTGAGATCGTATTTCAGCGGTTTATGCACGTTTCATATTCTGTAGCGAACGATGTATCGAAAGTTAGTTCTTCAGGCTCCTCTACGTCGCCTGAAATATTTAATAGTTGGCGTTGGGACACGTTGTACTGAACCCAGCCGATAGTGCCGGTGCCGTCTGTATCGAAAAACAACTGGGCCATCACGCTGTCGCCGGTGTCATTGTCGATCAATAAGTCAGTTTTCTCTTTGGTTACGTATTTGAACGGAAAATTACTGCTTCTCACCAGCTCGGTCAGATATCTATAGCAAGAGCCCTCTTCTAGATTTGACCTCGCCGTGAATGACTCTTCTACTGGTTGATTGGCGCATGCGGCGTTACCAAAAAATGCGAGAAGGAGTAGGGCTGAATACAGAGCTTTGTTAATTTCTTGTTGGCCTCGAACTCATTGACGTAACGGGATTTGATGTCTTTTAAATGTTTTTTGTATGTGGATTGAATCGTTGTGTTCGTCGAGTGCCAACACGTCCAGTTAAAGGCTAGAAAGGGGCATTGAAGTAGCAGGCTTTGCAGGTCCAGTTCGACGTTCTTGCTAATCAACGCCACCTCGAAACGATAGGGCTGACTGATGATTTCGCGTTTAACGTTAGGCGGTACCAGGCGAATTATTGGGCGGGCTTTAAAGGTAGAAGTTGTAGTGCGAGAAAGATTATACGATTTAATTATGCTAATTTAGCGGTTGTGTTATTTGTAAATTTTAATATTGAAAGTCGTCGCAAAAATATCCTGTTTTAATTACTTGGTAGACTACGGTGTCCCCCTAAAGATCAATTTCTTTCTGGAAGAATGGGTTTCTCTAGATTTTAATATGGATTGAACGATTAAATACCGTTCTCTTAACTTTCGAAATTTTTATAAATAACGATTAATTTCATGGTGGGCTAGCATGAATAGGTTGTTAGCTGGGGGGTAAGGTCACCCTGTAGCTTATATTGACTAGTGTGTTACTACTGATTTGAGTGGTCCGGTATTCCACAATAATAAATATCTATTGGGTTATTATATCCCGCAGCTTTTACCAAGTAGTTGCAGTGAATATCTGTTTTTCGGAGTGCTAACTTCGACCTCTACTGTGCGATCATGAGACTCTTGATGCTCGCTAAAATTACTGATTTTTAGTAACTTTATACGTGCATTGATGGGTAGTGATGTATTGGTGTAGTATATTGTTTCGTTATCTTCTAGTGTTCGAATTAATTCGATGATGTTGTTGCTATTTTTTATATAAAGATATTTTTCGTCGATTTCTACCATTAGTGCTTCTTGGGTCACGGCGTTCTCCGATGTTTTATGTTTGCGGTAGCCGCAATACCATACGCCCGGAGTATCATGCTGCTGATCTCTGAATTTCCGAGTGGCATCCTTAAAATCAAATGGCTCTAGTTTGTTTGCTTGTGAAGTGCTGCAAGCGGATATTAAAAAGAATGTAAAAAGTGATGAGATAAGGCTTAGGTCTTTTTTCATGAAAATAGTGGTTTTGTTCAAAGATAATTTATAGAGTGTTCTTGCATAGTGTGCTCTAGAATTACTTAACCTGTGTGGCAGTTAGGCATTGGCACCGCTATTCAGAACGCAGGAAAAATTTCTGCTGCTGGTTATCAGTATTGAGCAGAAAATTCACTAGCGCCTCATCCAACCGTTAATTTAGCAGGCTTTGTAAATCTAACTCGGCGTTCTTGCTGATCAGTTCCATCTAAAGACGATAAGGCTCTCTCAAAGTTAATGATGCTGACACATTATTTCCTTGTTCGGTAGCTTCTACCAGCTATAGAAAATAAGTCCGTGCCTATTTAATTCCGGCCTAAAAAACAGGAAATCTATTTTCCAATTTAGCTAAAAATACCCGCCAATTTCCTGTTAAACGTTTCTTTCGCTTAACTATTCTGATTTTCCTTCATATTTTTTGGTTTCCGGGTTAAATATCCATGTATGAGGCGTGGTTAATGCTTCTTTCCCTTTATAGCGAATATTCCCTTCACCATCTCTTTTATAGGAATGAATCTGAATTTCCTTGAATCCGCTAACAGTTTCAGGGGATCTATCCAAGACCTCAATTCGAGCAAAATAATCGCCCCCAATAAATTTCAAATAACCCTTGCACTGAATTAGAAAACCATAAGTTCTGTCCTTGCTAGATCCTTCACTAGCATAGGAGGAAAATATAAAGTCTTTAACCCCATCACCATTGAGGTCGTTGTTATAAACGACCTTCCCTTCTTGGACAGAAAATTTTTCGCCACTAACTCTCGATAACGTATCTACCTGTTCCCCACCTTCGGACCATTTTGAAATAAAGTGTCTCACACCCACAGAAGAGTCACATACATCTACAGTGGCTGCGCTGACCATAGGGGAAAACATCAGAGAAGCAAATATGTATTTCATAGTTACACTTCCAATACGAAGGTATTTCTACCTGTTCTAACAGCGCCCTGAGGCTGATTTTCACCAAAGGCAATACTTGCGGTGATCGTAGAGTTAATAGCAGCTGCCGCAGATAGCAGCTTCCCTGTTAACGCCGTCTCATGAGCATCTCCCCAGGCTGCCACCGCCAATGACCAGTTGACACCGGCAGTTCCACTAACTGCCTGCTGTATTACCGGAGTAATTTTTTCATAGTCATCATTTACAACATGAGATGGTCGATACACATGCCATCGAAGAAGAATGGCCACGGACTTTTCTGAAGTAAATACTTTACCTAAGGTACTGGTAACGGTAACGGTTCCTACATGGAAAGTGACTTCTTTTTCCAAGATATCTGTCAATCGGACCTTAGCCATCGACCACATAGCTGTCTTGTAATCTTGCAATGTTCTACCAGCCATACTCATTCTGTAAAACCAATGCCAAGTCTTTAAATAATGTGCTTCTTCTTTTGTTTTCGCCAGCTCATCAAACTCAGTATCCGCATGAGTTTGTTGGCCTTGAACAAAGGTATCATTCGTCAGCTTGACCCAGCCGGAATAGGTCTTCAAATCATCCGCATATAAGCTTGGGGCACCCCAATCATGTATAGGGTACAAGCCAAAGCCCCCAAAAACCTTATTGAAGGTTTCGTTACTCCTATTCTTGAGGTAAGCAATAAATCCGACAAATTCTCCTTTCCCATATTTCCCATCTTTGAAGAGCCCCATGGTCCAGTGGCAAGGTCCGGCGGAGATCAACGCATTATCCCAAGCATTCAATACATCAAAACATCCAAAACACTCTGCTTCTGCTACCACGCGGATGGTGCGATATGTTGATAAAGCAGGTGTATTAAGCTGGGTAGCATTCACTTCAGAGCCTGTTATGTTCTTAACCGACATATCTGCTTCAGGAGACCAGCTGTGTGCTTTTGTTGCATTTGGCCCACCAAAGCTACCCGACTGGTAATACCCCACAGATTGATAGTCTACTTGAGCTCGACCAGTTGGAAACTCAAAATAATCCGAGAAGTCTCTAACCAATACTCTCGGTGCTCCGGTGGTAAATCCATTTTCTGCCCATATATTACAGCCTGATTCGGCCAAGTTACTTCTGATACCTTGACTAATCGTCCAGGCTTCAAATATAACCGGACACCTGTAATCGTTATCCAGCCAATATTCTATAGCAGCTCTTGTCTTCTCATTCACGACTCCGCTTATTGGCCCATCGTATTTCGCTGCATTATCTACAGACTGAAGACTATCAACATAGTAACTTGCAGGAGCAGTTGTAGAGCCACTTACGGTCGGCGCCTTTCCCGCTTGAGCGACAATCGCAGCTGAGCTGTCAAAATAGACATCTAAATTATTTATTTTTACCGGAGATCCTGAGTGATCTAGTAAAAGCTGGCCCTGCTTTTCTGGCCTCACACATGCAATTTTATTCATAGATGCATATATTTGAAACTCTCTGACAGCCCATCCCGTGCGAATACCAAATCCGCCATCCGGCTTACCAACTATTGAAAACCCTAGTGCTACCAGATCTTCCTGAAGTTTTCTAACGTGTTCAGGAACAGTGAGTGCTGCGCTACTGCCTAAAAATGCTGCTGCTGTTTCGGCATTAATTACAGTTAAAACTGGATTATCACTCCCCGCCCATCGTGGAGGTTTATTCTGCGCAGGTTTTCCATCGTGATCGCCACGGCGGAGGTCAAAATTTCCATAGATCATTACTTCCGTCCTTACGCAATGTGCTGTTCTTGTAGCCGTTTTATATCAGCAGCAGATAGATAATCTTTATCTGTTAGTTCGCAAGAGCGATGGAAGCAGCGAGTGGCGTATTTAGTTTTCGGACCATTTTCACCATCAATCCTCCCATTATAAAAACCAAGGTTCTTTAATCGAGATTGAAGACCTTTAATGTCCGAAGCGTCAGATTGCACGCTTAAATCAAGTTCCCAAATCCACGGTTGTGAATTAGATCCAAACGGGAAGAACGTAAGCTTCCCCTTTTTTGCAGCTGGCGGAACTGGTTGATCTACAAAGCCATCAGCAGATGTCATGCCTTCATAGGTCACTCCATCGACCTCCAGTACATACGGTTGGCCTCCGATCCCCTTTTTCTCGTAGGGACGTTTCATCTGAATACGGAAACTCTTTTTCGTGGATTCTGGCGGGGGTAATGGCTCCGCATTCACCAACGCCTCATCCAACAAACTCCCCGCTTTATCGCTATCCGCCGCACCCGGCAGTGCCGGTGGTTTGATCTTGATCCCCGTACCTTTGCCCGGTGCGCCGCCGGCGTTGATTTTGGCCAGGGGGCCGAGCAGGGTAATGCCGCCGGGGTCGAGTTTGATAAAGCTGCCGCCGGCTTTGAGGGTCAGCTCGGTGCCGGCTTCGATGACCATTTTCTGCCCGGCTTTGAGGTGGATTTCGCGGCCGGCTTTGGTCAGTTGGGAGGTGCCGATTTTGATGTGCTGGTTTTGCCCGACGGTGAGGTGGTCGTCGGGTTTGACCTCGACCTTGCGCTCGGTTTTGACCGTGAGGTTTTCTTCGGCTTTGAGCTCGGTGTAGCTGTTGGCTTCGACGGTGTCGTGGCGTTCGTTGCCGACGCGGATCTTCTGGTCGTGTTCGATGTTTTCATCCCAGTCGCGCTGGGCATGCAGGTAGATCTGCTCGGCGCCTTTCTTGTCTTCGATGCGCAGCTCGTTGTAGCCGCCACCGCCTGGCGTGCTGAGGGTTTTGAATACGGTGCGGGTCTTGTTCGCCGGCAGGTCGTAAGGCACCACGTGTTCGGCGTGGTACAGGCAGCCGGTTACCAGCGGCTGGTCGGGGTCGCCTTCGAGGAAGGTCACCAGTACTTCCATGCCGATGCGTGGAATAGCGATGCCACCGTAGCCATCACCGGCCCAGCTGGAGGCCACGCGCAGCCAGCAGCTGGTCTTATCGTCTGCCTGGCCTTCGCGGTCCCAGAAGAATTGCACTTTGATCCGGCCGTATTCGTCGCAGTGGATTTCCTCACCCGCGGGGCCGGTGACCACGGCGGTTTGGCTGCCCAGGACTTTGGGTTTTGGATGGGCCAATGGCGGGCGGAAGGGCACATCCCAGGGCGTGGCGATGAAGTGATTGCGGTAACCCTGCTGGAAACCGTCGCTGGCGGCGGTATGGCTGGTGACTGACTCTTCCAGCACCTGGGGTTGTTTGCCCTGGTGAATCACCTCGTGCAGCAGCCAGAGGTCGTTGTAGTCCTGGCGCGGGTGGTCGGAGAGTTCGAGAAAGTGCCCGCTGAGCAGTTTCGGCTGATCGCCACGGCCTTCGGCCAGACGGTAGTCGGCGCGGTGGCGTTCGAGGTGGCGTTGGCTGAGGTGCTTGCCGCGCGCACGGTCGACAAAGCGACCGGGGTAGTCGTAATCCTCAAGGTCCGGCAGCGGCTTGGCCTCGGGGTCGCGATCTTCCTTGAAAGCGGCTTCCATCAGCAGGCGCGGTTGTTCGAAGTCGTAATCGCGGCGGGTGATGCGGCTGGTGCGGGTTTCCAGGCGTACGGCAAAGCGCTTGATCACCGGCTCATCGGCGGTCATGCCGTTGTCCTGCAGGTAGGCAGTGGGCTGGCCGAGCTTGCCGAAGGCGCTCTGGTCATCGCCGAAGATCAGCACGTGGCCCTGCGCGCTGTGCTGGAAGTGGTAGTGAATCCCTTCCTCCCCGCACAGGCGCTGGACGAAGTGCAGATCGCTCTCGTCGTACTGCACGCAGTAGTCGCGCTTGGGGTAAACCGTTGGACCGAGCTGGAATTGGTAACCGCCCAGGGCGATGCCGTGCTCCTGCAGCACCTGGGCGACTATCTGCGGCACTGTCAGGTGCTGGAAGATGCGCTGGTTGGTGCGCAAGGCCAGGTAGCTCAGCTGCGGCACGATGCTCAGTTTGTAGCGGGTCAGACGCTTGCCGGATTCGGCTTGGGCGACCTGGTAGATCAGCCCGTGAATGCCCAGGCCATCGGGGGTAAAAGCAAGATAGGCGCGCTGATGCAGCAGGCTTTGCAGATCCAGCTCGGCGTTTTCGCTGATCAGTTCCACCTCGAAACGATAGGGCTGACTGATGGCTTCGCGGCCGCTGAACTCGAGCACTTGCAGGTCGTGCTCAAGGCCTTCGATGCTCAGGCTGAAGTGGGTTTCATTGGCCGGGTTGAACATAGTCATTTCCTTGTTAAAAGATCATCCATTGATGCTGCTGATACGCGCATGCTGCGTTCAACTGCGCCGTAGCCAGCGCCGCCAGCCGCTGTGTGTGGGTTGGCGAAATACCTCAAGCAGCTGCGCGCAACTGATGCTGCGCTGCGCTTCATCGAACGCCAGCGCAGTGCGCAGGGCGGGCCAGCAATGTGCCGGTAACTGCTCAGGGCGCTGCAGCTGTTTATCCAGCTCCATGGCCTTGGCCTGTTTGGCGCTCTGCCGGCTGAACGGGTGGCGACCACTGGCCAGTTCATACAGCACGCAGGCCAGGGCATAGACATCGGCTGCGGCGGTCAGCGGCGCGCCGTCGAGCAACTCGAGGGCGGCGTAGCGCGGCGTCCAGGCGGTAAAGCGGTTGCGGCACAGGCGCGGCAGGCCAGGCAGCAGACCTTCCACGGGCTGGCCGAGACCATAATCGAACAGGCGCAGGCCGTCTTCGGCGAGCATCACATTGCTGGGCTTCAGGTCGCCATGCAGCACGCCGAGGCTGTGCGAATAGCTCAGGGCGTCGAGCAGGGCGATGGCGATTTCCTGCAGCTCGCTCCAGGGCAGGCCCTCGGGGCGTTCGCTAAGCAGCTGATCAAGCGTCAGGCCCTTGAGCAGCTCCAGGGTGAGGAAGGCACGTTGGCTTGGCACATCCACCTCGAAGCCGAACAGGCGCACCACATGCGGATGATTAAGCCGTGCGGTCAGGGCGAACTCGCTGTACAGCAACGCGTTGGCGTCCGGGTATTCGGCGAAGTCATCGCTGAGGGTTTTCAGCGCCACATAGGGCTCGGGGTCACCGAACTGTTCGCGCAGCAGGTCACGGGCGCGATACACCGCACCCATGCCGCCGACGCCGAGCAGGCGCTCGATCTTGTAGCGGCCGCCGAGCACTTCCGGCAGTTCGCTGAGTACTTCGCGCGGGGCTTGCGCGGCCGGTTTGGCGGCCGTCGCGGCCAGGGCGAAGTAGGTCAGGTCGCTGGCCGGGCTGCTGGCCAGCGGCAGGTCGTCGAGCAGCTGTTCACTCATCCGTGAGTCCTCATCGGCGAATCACTACCGCACTCAGGTTGTCCCGCGCCGGGCCGTCGAGGGCCTGCTGGAACAAACGATTCAGCGTCAGCTGCGGTGACGGCAGGTTCAGCGCCGCGCCCAAAGCATCGGCCGACAGGCCCTGGTAGAGGCCATCGCTGCACAGCAGAAAGGCATCGCCGGGCAGCACATCGAGTTCGAGAATTTCCAGCTTCAGCTCGTCACTGGCACCGATAGCGCGAGTCAAGGCGTGCGCGGCCGGATGCCGAGCAGCTTCGCTTGGGCTCAGTTGCTGCTCATCGATCAGCTGCTGCAGCAGCGAGTGATCGCGGCTGAGCTGATACAGCCGACTGCCGCGCCACAGGTAGCAGCGGCTGTCGCCGGCCCACACGCAGGCGGCGCGGTCGCCTTCGATCAGCAGCGCCACCACGGTACTGCCTATCACCGGGTCCGGATGGGCGGCGGTGACGGTCAGTTCCTGGCCTAGGCGGCGGTTGAGCGTGTGCAGGCGTTTGCGCAGCTCATCCAGACGCTGCGGCAAATCACCTGCGCTCGGCTCGGCCAGCTGCTCGACAATCAGGCGGCTGGCCAGGGCACCGTTCTGGTGCCCGCCCATGCCGTCGGCAACCACCCACAGGCCCTGTTCTGGCAGGGCCAGAAAGGCATCCTCGTTGCGCGCCCGCACCTTGCCGGTGTCGGTACGCGCAGCGCTGCGCCAGAGGTTGGCAACCTCCTGCATCAGAGCGTGGCCGGCAGTTTGAAGCTGCGCAGCTGGTCCAGGTCAAACGGGTTCGGCGAGCGCTGGCTGTGCAACAGGTAGTTGGCGCGCAGGCCGCCGAGGTCGGCCTTGAGCATCAGCACGTCGCGGCCGCTGTGGTAGTCCACGCTCATCAGGTCGAGCAGGCGGAACAGCGACCAGGGGCCGGTGTTCTTCTCGATACCCACTTTGCGTCCACCGAGCTCTTCGACCACCAGGCTGGTGCGCCCTTCATTGGCTTCGGCCGGCCAGCTGAAGGCGGTCTGCACGATTGGCCCGTGGCGGTATTCCATCTGCTGGTTGCCAAAGCGGAAGTCGGCGCGACCCAGGCTGGAATCCAGCGAGTAGGGTTCGAGCTTGAACAGCACTTTCGGCTCGTTGGGGTTCTCGGCGAAGAAGCTGCGGCGGATGGTTTGGGTGTGGCTCATCTGCAGCAAGAACTCGCGCGACAGCGGCAGGCCACGGCCATCCACGCGGCGCAGTTGGTACTGGCCGGCGGTGCCGCTGACGAATGGCTTGAGGTAGTTGTCGAAGAAGCGCTCGGCAATCCCCTGAGCCTTGAAGAACTCGCGGAAGTCGGCAATCGCCACATCACTTTCGCTGTGTGCGCTGAACGGATAACGCTGCTTCAACGAGCCGTCGTAAGCGGCGTACAGCTCGCTCTTATAACGCTGATTGAGGTAGTGGTAGGCATCGTTGAGCACCAGCATCCAGCTGTCTTCGGCGAGCAGGCCGAGCCAGTTGCCGACCGGTTGCGGCAGGCGCGCGGCACTGCTGCGCACCTGGTTGATCGAATCACGCTGGCCGGCCATACGCGCCTTGGCCAGTTCGAACGCAGCCTGCTCCGGAGCGCTGGCATGCGCCAGGCTGGCCAGTTGCAGTTGCAGGGCATCCAGTGCCTGCAGGGTGTTGGCCAGTTCCGGGCCGGCACCGCCGTTTTCGTCGAGCAAACGGTGCAGCGGTTCGAAGCGGCGCTCCAGGGTTTTCCGCGCGGTGTCCGGCAGGTTTTTCACCAGTGCCGCTTGCGCCTGTTCGGCGGCAGCGGTGGCCAGTTTGGCGGCCTTGCCCAGTTTGCCCTTGGCGCCTTGCAGCGCTTCGGCGGCAGCACCGGCATCATCGGCGGCTTCGGCCAAGCCTTTGAAGCGGGTGTTGTCGCGCACTTCCACCAGCAGCTGCAGCAGTGGCGAGTTGGCGGAAGTCAGGCCAGCCAGCTGCAGGGCGCCCTGACCAGCGCTGCCGATTGGGTCCAGCGACAGCTGAGCGAGGGCTTCGCCCCAGTAGTTGGCGTAATCGCGGAAGTACAGCTGCTCCATTTCCACCAGCAGACGGCTGAGGTCGTTGCTGCTGAGGGTGTCACCTTCACCCAGTACCCAGTTGTCGCGCAGCAGGTCGCGCACCAGGTCGGCGCCTTTGGCGGTGAAGGTTTTCTGGTAGCCAACCTGGGTGTAGAAACCCGGAATGGCGTAGTCGCTGCCGGCGAACAGCGCGGCTTGCGGGCCGAGCTTCTGGCTTAGGCGATAGTCCGGCAGGCTGCGCGCTTCTTCGCGAAGCATGCGGTAGACCACGTTGGCCAGCGATTCGCTGCGCAGAATCTGCCGAGCCTGGGCCACCAGGGGCTCGTTCAGCGAGTAGGGCGCGAACGACTCGGACAGCAGGCGTTCGAAGTGCTCGTTCAGGCCGCGTTGACCGACGCTGTTGCCGGCGTAACGCAGTGACCAGTCGGCCGCCAGCCACTCCTGCAGGAAAGCCTTGTCGCGGCGCTCCTCCAGATTGAGCATCAAATAAGCACGCAGGCTGTTGAGCAGGCGTTCACGATCACCCAGGTTGGCGCGTACTTGCGCTTCCAGCTGGCGCCCGACGCGGCTGAGCAGCAGGTTTTCCAGCTCGGCGCGGTAGGCCTGTTGCAGCGTCGGGTCGACTTTCTCGCCCTGGTACAGACCGCCGCGTTGCAGGTAGGACACATCACCCTTCGGCGGGAATACCTGGGTGGCGGCGTAGCTGTGATCCAGCGCCTTGAGGGTGCGCAGGGCATCGTCCTGAACGCCGAGGCTGTTGTGTTGCTGAGTCAGTTGCTGAGCTAGGTCGCGCAATTGTTCCAGGCGGCCGTGGTTACCGGAGAAGCCGCTAGCCCAGACCACACCGAATACCCCGAGTACCACCAGAGCGGTGGCGTACATGGCGCGCTGGCCCCAGTCGATACGGCGCACTTCCTTCTGATCGAGGCCAGCCAGGTCGGCTTCGGGGAAGATCACTCGGCTGAGCAGGTGATTGATAAAACGTGCACGGCCGGTGCGGAAGGTCGGCAGGGCGCTGCTGGACAGACCCAGGTTGCGGCCGATGCTGCTGGTGCTCGGGTCGAGCTGGTCGTTCAGTTCTGGCGCGCTGGTCAGGTAGAACCCACGCAGCTGGCTGGCGCGCTGATAGCGGTTGCCACTGAAGGCCAGTTCGCTGAACAGGCACAGACGTTCACCGAGCAGGCCCAGCTGGTGCGGGAAATCGAGAATGCGGCCACGGCGCTGGGTGTCGCGCTCCTGGTGCATGCGCAGGATTACCTGGCTGTTGAGGCGGCGCAGCAGCTCTTCGAACTCCTGGCGGATCACCTGTACGTCGGTGGCGTTCTGCTCCTTGCGGAAGCTGGCGCCGAGCACCTGGTCGCTTTCTTCGCGCGACAGCTGATCGAAGAATTCATCGAAGCCCAACACCTTGTCGGCCTTGCTCAGCACCAGGTACACCGGGACATCGGCGCCCAGGCGCTGGTGAATATCCTGCAGGCGCTGACGGGTTTGGCGGGCGAGATTTTCCAGTTCGATTTCGCTGCCACCTTGCAGCTGCTCCACCGGGATGTTGACCAGCACGCCATTCAGCGGGCGCGCGCGGCGTTTGCGCAGCAGGCCCAGCAGGGTGTCCCAGGCGCGGCTGTCGATGGCCGGGTCGGGCTGGGTCAGGTAGCGCCCGGCGGTGTCGATCAGCACCGCGTGGTCGGCGAAATACCAGTCGGCATAGCGGGTGCCGGAAACGTCCTTGGTCAGGCGTTGCTGGTCACCGCGATTGAGCGGGAAATCCAGGCCGGAGAAATCCAGCAGGCTGGTCTTGCCGCTGCTCTGTGGGCCGAGCAGCAGGTACCAGGGCAGCTCGTTACGCCATTTTTCACTGCGGCCGCGATACAGGCTGGAGCGCTTGAGGGTGTGCAGGGCCTGCTTGAAACGATTGCGCAGCTCACTCTGCTCTTCGTTGATCAGGCCTTCGCGGCGCAGGCGTTCCTGGGCGTCGGCGTCGTCTTCCTCGGCCTTCTTGCGCGCGGTGGCCTTCCAGCTGGCAAACACCATGGCCAGGCCCCAGATCAGGAACAGCAGGCTGATGCTCAGCAGGCGGCTGGTGGCCGACTCCCAGAACTTGTAATCGTTGACCGCGAGCAACGGGCCGACAAACCACACCAGCAGCGCCAGAACCAATACCAGACACAGGCTCCATACCCAGGTCTTGCGGAAAAATGCGGCTAACTTGCCGAAAAAACTCTTCATTTCAGATCATCCATGCTTACACCCGCAGACGGGTCGAGTTGCTCGTACGGCTGCAAAATAGTCTCGCGCTGCTCGCCCAATACCCAGGCGAAACCGCCATACATCACCACCAGGCACACCAGGGTAAACAGCGCCACCAGCCACCACGGCACGATGCGCACCAGGCGCCGGCGGGTGTCTTTCAGGCCCTGCCAGTGCGGCGAAACCTCGCGGGGTACGTCGCCACGCATCTGCCGGATCTGCCGGTACAGGCTGTCGCGCACGGCTTCCAGCTCAAGCATGCCGCGCGGCAGTACGCGGTACTTGCCCTCGAAGCCGAGCGACAGGCACAGGTACATCAGTTCGAGCATCGGCAGGTGTTTGACCGGGTTGCGCGACAGGCGCTCGAGCAGCTGGAAGAACTTCTCGCCGCCGAAGGTCTCGTTGTGGAACGAGGACAGCAGGCTCATCTGCGACCATTCGCTCTCGTTGCCCCAGGGCGTGGTCACCACAGCTTCATCGACCACGGTGCAGAGCACGTAGCGCGCGGCCATTACCTGGCTGCTTTCCGCGCCTTCATGCAGGGCGCGGTGTTCGAACAACTTGATTGCGCTGGACAGGCGCTGGTTCAGCGCATGCATGTCTTCGCTGTCGAAGCTGTGCTTGAGGCGCACCACTTCCGAGAGCAGGGTGGCGGCGGCTGCGACCAGCGGGTTGAGGCTGATATTGAAGCTCTCCGCCGGGCGCAGGCGCGCGGCGTAGATCATCCGCTCTTCCAGCTGCTCGAATTTCGGCGGCGCGGCGAAGTCAGTCAGCGGGCTGTGCGCGGGGGCATCACCTTTGCGGTTGAGGATGACGGTTTTGTCGTCCTGGCCGTATTCCATTTCCTTGGTGGTCATAATCAGTTCCTGATCGCCCAGAATTTCATCTCAAGCCCGGAGAACTCGCCGGACACGTGGAAAGCGAAGCCGCCGGAGCGTTCCAGCTGCGCCAGTTCCTCGGAGCCCAGTTCCAGGGCGAAGTAGGTTTTCCCCGAATGGAAGGGGATCTGCCGTGGCGCCACGGGCATCGGTTTGACCTTGATCCCGGGCAGGTGCAGGTTGACCAGTTGACGAATCTGCTCCACCGGGCCGACCTTGAGGTGCGCCGGCAGGCGCTGGCGCAGCTCTTCGGAATCGCACTGGGCGCTGGCGGCGAGGACAAAGGTAGAGGTGGCGAGCAGCTTGTGGTCGTGCAGCGGCGATACCTGAATGCCGTACTGACGCTGCTGCAGAAGCATTTCGATGGCGTGCTGTTCCAGCACCATCGACAGCACCTGGCGGATTGCATCCATCAGTTTGCGGAAGCTGGTGCCTTGGTCGCTGTGCAGGTAACGGCCTTCCAGGCGCGGGCGTTTGATCTCGCTGGAGAAGGTCGCCAGCTCACCGAGCAGGCCGAGTAATTCGCGGTAGATCTGCTCCGGATGCACCTGCTCAATACCGAGGTAATGGCGCAGCACCGGCTCGAAGCGGTTGATCAGCTGCAGCATCATAAAGTCGCCAACTTCCGCACCACCGACCTTGCCGGTGGCGCGAATACGTTCAGCCAGAATGTCGCCCCGGTGGGCGAGCATGCTGATCACTTCCTTGAGGCAGCTCAGCAGATAGCCCGAAGCCTGGAAGTTGACGTAGGTCGGAATAAATTCCGGGTCGATGCTGATCACCCCGTCCGGGGTGGTGTCGAGCACGTCGCACAGCTGCAGTTTGACGTAGGCCTGGTCGCTCTGCTGCTCGCCGAGCAGCAGACGGAAATCCGGGCGGCCGCAGCTGACCTGGCTCGATGCGCTGTCGCCGGCGTTGGAGTCGGTGACTTCTTCATCGAAAGCGGTGAAGCGCGCCAGTACGTCCTGCTGCTCCGGGCGGCGGCTCTCGATATGGTTACCGGTGACCAGGGGCAGGGCCAGATACACCGGAGTGTTGCCGGTGTTCGGCGGCACGTCGAGGGCCAGCGGCTCGCGTTCGGCGCCGATGTCGAACAGGGTGCCGTCGGGCAGAATGCCGCTGGCCTTGCTCACCACCAGCTTGCCCATATTGAGGAACTGGCGGTCGATCTCCAGCTCGAAAAAGCCCCAGGCGTAGCTGTCGAGTTTCTGCGTGCGGGTCTTCAGCTGGTAGTCGTAGTAACGGTCGTTCTGCTGGAAGTGCTGCGGGCGCAGCAGCATGCCTTCCTGCCAGACCACTTTATGCATGGCCATGGCTTATTTCCCTTCCTTGTTGATGTCGTCCTGGGTCTTGATGCCCAGGGCATCAAGGGTCAGCACGCTGCTGTTGCGTTCCTGTTCCTGCAGCGGGATGACCACGCGCCAGTTGCTTTCCGGCAGGTCGCGGTAGGCCGCCAGCACGCCGACATAGCGGCTGCCGGGTTGTACCGAGAGCTTCATTTCGCGTTGCTCGCCCGGGCGCAGTTCCAGCTCTTCGAGCACCACCATATCCGGCGACAGGGCTTCTTTCGGGCGCTGATAGAGCGAGAAGAAATCGGCGGTTTCAAAGGCCACCGGGTGTTTCAGCTCGATCAGGCGCAGGACGATCGGCGAAGGTCGGCCATTGAGGTCCGGGTTGAGCTGGTCGCTGCCGTTGAGGGTCAGGTCGAGCTTGGTCATATCCGAATAGGGCGAAAGTGCCGCGCAGCCGGTCAGGCTGAGCAGGGCGGCCAACAGGGCCAGGCAGGTGAAACGGTGCATGGAGATCATCCTTGAACGTCGGTGTTGAGGGTGGCGATCAGGCGAACCTGTTCTTCGTAGGTGTTGGCGAAGTCGCGGGCGAACAGGCGGTCGCTCCAGTCGTCGTTCTGCGTAAGGAGCGTGTGCAGGCGACGGTAGGCGCGCCAGCGGCTGCCGGCGGTGGCGATCAGTGGCTTGCGGCCTTCGCGCTCGAAACGCAGGCTCAGCTGCTCCGGCGACAGTTGCTCGAACATACCCTTGACCGCTGCACGGCTGGCGGCGAGCAGCGCGACCTGGTGCGCTTGCAGATCACGGAAGCTGCGGCTGATGGTCTGCTCGGCGCTCAGTTGCCCGGCCTTGCCACCACGCAGCAGGGCGCTCAGCGCTTCACTGCTGTCGGCGGTGTGCTTGAGCGGGTTGTTGCCGGCGCTCTGTACAGTGGTAAGAGCCAGGCGCAGTTCGTTCTTCAGCTCGCTGCGCGTGCGCAGGCTTTGCTGCAGGCTGCCGATGCTCTGCTTGAGCAGCTTGGCGCTGTGAATGGCCAGGGCTTCGCGGGCATCGTCATCGAGGTCATCGAGTTTGACCCCAAGGGCTTCGCCGAATTTTTCCCAGAAGGTCGGCGGTAGACGCACCGGTTCCGGCGCACGCTTGGGTTGCGGCTCAGGCGTTGGCATCACCAGCGCGGGCACCAGCAGGTTTTCTTCATCAATCTGCGCGTAGTCGCGCTGCTGTGCCTGCACGTTATGCGGACGCAGAATCGCCGTCAGGTCATCGACCTCGGCGTATACGCGCTCTTGCTGGTCGATGGCGGTCAGCGGGTCGAGGTCGAGAAAGGCATCGTCCGGAATGATGCTGCCGGCCGGCTGCGCACGGCCGATATCACCGGCGAACATGGCCGGGTCCTGAATCAGCCGCGCACGCAACTCGAAATCGCCGAAGCAATACACGCTGCCATGCTCGATACGCTGGGCCTCGCCCTTGCGCAGGCTGGCGCCGCTGTCTTTGAGCTGGATGCCATTGCTGCTGGTGTCGGTCAGGTAGAAGGAGCCATTGCGATAGCTCACCTCGGCATGCCGGCTGGACAGCACACGCTTGCGATCCGGAATCACCCAGTCGCACTCCTCCGCCCGGCCAATAATGCCGCCGGCCTGCTTGAAGGTTTTGGTGGTCAATAGACCTGGCACGAACTGCTGTGCACTGACCACATCGAAGACCAGTTCCATGGTTGTTAACTCCTTGCGGTCAGTTGCCGCGTTTCACTGCTTGCGGTTCGCCCAGCGGGCGATATTCGTCATCGTTGAACTTGTAATTGCCGCTGCAGGCGGTGAGGCATAGAGCTGCGAGAAGAACGAGGGCGTAATAGCGTTTAGGCACGCGGATTTCCTCCTTGAAAGCGTGAATGGCAACGGTAGTCACCGTTGTAGTGGCAAAGTGCTGCTGGTGGGCGGGCATTGAAATGCAAGACAGAGCCTTGTCAGGTGACCTGGTTCATAAAAATGGCGGATAAACGCCCGAAACTGGGAGCTGTGACCGCAGTGCTTGTGTTGATCTTCACCGCTGCACCTCCTGTGTTTGCAGGCTTACCAACCCGGTGAGCGAGATCAGTGGTAAACCAATGGCTATTTGTCATTTGAGCGTCGTGCTCCATTCTTTGATCCCGCTGTTTAAGCCTCAGTTTTGCTTGTCGGCTTAAAATTGATCAGATTTTAAGTGGCCAAATTTCCGTTGTTTGTTGCTGGTAGTCCGTTATTAATAAAAACATGCATTAATGCTTCATTAATATTGCCTTCCCATAAACAGGTTAGATATTAAAAGCCAAGCTTGGGGGCGTGGAGTGAAAGTGGTGGATGAGTTTTCTTCCATTCATGGAAGAGTTTTTCGCCCTCAGCCTTTTGCTCGGCAGTTAGTTCGTCTTCGAATGTGTCGAGTATCCAGCTAGTCTTTGCTTTACCTAGCGCATCTCGCCTGAAAAGTAGTAAGCCATACGCCATAGCCTTATTGGGCGTGTACTCGGGGTTTTGATATATGTCAGTTCGACCTTTGTGAATTGTTTCTAGTGCCAACACACAATCGGCATGACTGGTTAATAAACACTTCTCTAACCATTTTTTCGATTCAATATAGTTTTCTGCTCTATTTAGTCTTAACGAAAGAAGCGACATAGCTTTGGGGTTGCCTTCCTCTGCTGACTTTCTGAGAATTTTTTCGCCCTCACGGGTTAATTTCGTTTTTCCTGTTTCTTGTGTCCTCGTTTCGCTCAGTATTAAGTCAGCGAGAAAATATCCAGCTTCATGATTGCCGGCGTCTGCAGCCTTTTTTAACCAGTCTCTGTCGCCCGTTAGATAGTAGAGGGCATGCATAGCTACATTATTTCCGCTCTGTGCCTGTTCCTGTGCTAGGTCTTTGGCCCTACTCTTCCAATAGGCTCGATCTTTTTTACAGCTGACTTGTAGTGCCCCGCAGAGATCATCGCTCTTTGAAAGGCGTATCATCGCAAAGAGGTCGTTCTGTTCGGCTGCAGCTTCATACCATTGCTGAGACTCTTCCGTCATATAGCGATTGGAAAGTCGTAGCGCCTCGGCTAAATAATATTGCGCTTCACAGTTACCGGCTTTGGCTGCTGTGCGAAGGGGTTCTTGTGAGTTAATCCAATCGTTCTGGTTGTACAGAATAAATCCTTTTGCGAACTGTTTTTTTGCCAATGCGTCGGCGTTCGACATATTGGCGAATAGAAGTGCGCTAAGTAAAAGGATTCGCGACAACATAAGTATTTGTGCCTTTTTACCTAGAAGCCAAGCTTGGGAACATGATAGGAAAGCGGAGGGTGAGTTTTCTTCCATTCATGGAAAAACTTTTCACCCTCAGCCTTTTGCTCGGCAGTTAGTTCGTCTTCAAAGGTGTCAAACATACTGCTGGTTTTAGCTTTGCCTAGGGCGTCGCGCCTAAAAAGTAATAGTCCATAAGCTATGGACTTATCAGGTTGATAACCAAGATTTGTATATCTTTTTGTCAGCTGTCTATGAATGCTTTCTAGTCTTAATACGCAATTGTCGTGGCTAGTTAATAGGCATTTCTCTAGCCACTCTTTGGACTCGTTGAATTTACCGTCTCTATCTAGTCTCGATGAAAGAAGTGACATAGCCTTGGGGTTACCCTCCTCTGCTGACTTCCTGAGATAGAGTTCGGCCTCAGGTGTTAATGTTGTCTTCCCTGTTCCCTGTTCCATGGTGTCACTCAGCATTAAGTCCGCTAGGAAATACCCTGCTTCATGATTGCCTGCGTCGGCCGCTTTTTTTAGCCAGTCCCTATTGCCGGTCAAGTAATACAAAGCATGCATCGCGATATTGTTTCCGCTGTCGGCTTGTTCTTGGGCTAGGGTTTTGGCTATTTTTTTCCAATACGTACGATCTTTCTTGCAGTTTTCTTGCAAGGTCTCACAAAGGTCATCGCTGTCCGAAAGCCGTATCATTGCAAATAGATCATTCTGCTCGGCTGCGGCTGTATACCAATGCTGTGATTCTTCGGTCATATAGCGATTGGAAAGCCTTAGCGCTTCGGCTAGATAGTATTGGGCTTCGCTATTGCCTGCCTCTGCCGCTATTTTTAGATGTTTTTGTGAGTCAATCCAGTTGTGCTGGTTATATAGATCAAACCCCGATTTAAATTCTTGGTCTTTGGGCGCTGCATGCACTGCAAAGCTAAGAAGGGCTATCAGTTGGAGAACTATTATTCTGTATGGCATTGTCACCTCAATAATTGGTAAGTATTTTGAAAGAGGATTGTAAATGCATGGTTAATGCGGTTTTTACTTGTATGAATTTTGTTTGGCTGATTTCTGTTGCGTCATTTTCAGTGAGCCTTTGCATAAATCTATCTAGATGGGCTAGATTGTTTTTAGTGTTTCGAAGTTTGTCATCAGTGTGGCTTGCATCAATACTCATCCGCTCAAGCGCTTTTTGAAAAAGTATTTGCGCTGGGTTTGGATCTAGCTCGCTAAAGCGCTTTCCGCTAGCATTACCGGCTGTCCATTCCAAGCAGCGAGCGATGGCGATTTGCTGGAAGTCACTTGCTTGCTGGGCTGAATACTTATCCGGTTTTGCTTGCTCATCGTTTTGTATAACGAACTCACAAGGTTCACTGCTCAATGTATAAAGCAATGGCCCCAGCGTTTCTGGTGGCATACCTAGGAACCACTTCCCTAGGGCCTCTTGCTTAATATCGTTGACTAGGGTGTAGGCGATTTGCCCAGCGCGTTTACTAGGGTTGCCGACCACTTCATCAATCAGTGAGTCGAGTTTGGTTAACAATAACGCACTAAATTCGGAGACGTTGGCCAGGGTGAGGGTGCCGAACAAGGTTATTTTGCTGAGGTAGGTGAAGGCGTTTTCATCGATCCAGTCGATGCGGCGGAAGTTGTTACGCATCAGCACACGGCGATACAGCATCAGCAGTTGTTTAATGCCTTGATAGTCGAGCTCGAAGCTATAGGCACCTTTGGCACCCGGGCCGAAGAACACTGAGGCCTTAATGCTGAACATCAGCTTGCCGCCAATAAGCCCCACTCGGAAGTCGAACTCACGGCCAATACCGACACCTAAGGAGCCCTCTGCCATAAAGGCGCTAAGTGTTTGCCAGCTGGCTTCTTTCTTGTCTTCCAAGTTTGGACTGAGGATTAACGCATCCATTGGCGGTTTCCAGTGCAGGCCACCTTTGATGGTGCAACCGACCTGCGCGCCGGCAAACAGTTTGAGACTGGCGGCTTGCCCTTGGCGCTGGGCGAAATCCACCCCGCTGATGCTAGGGCGACCATTGTTATCAACCTCTAATACGACCTCGCGGGCGAGCATCAGGCTGACCCCGGCAAAACCCCAGGCGACCACGCTATAGCTCAGGTAGAAATGCCCGATGGGTTGGCTGGCTTCGGTGCCCTCTGGTGTGTTGAAGCGCAACGTGATGGCAGAGGCTTCTGCTTTTTTAGGTATTTCGATGTTCACCAAGTCGACTTCACCGCGGCCAATATCGACGGTCATGCCGAGGGCCGCGGATGCCAGGGTGCGCTCCTTGAGAATCTTCGGGGAGTCGTCGGGGCCGGATGCCTCTGCGGTGGTGGTGGTTTCCATCCACTCCGTGCGGGTGGTCAGAGCATCCAGTTCGGCGGCGGGTATTACTTGGGGAGATGCCGTGCGGACAACCGCGTTAACGTTGACTTCGCTGGCATCCATCCCTAACAGGCGGACAAACTGGGCTTGATAGGAGGTGTCGAACAGCCGCAATTGTTGCCGGGTCGAGTCCTCGAAAATCATTTGTAAGAGCTTCTTGCCCCAGGGTTCTGCCTGGCTTTCCAGGCTTTTTACCTGCCAGCCACTTTCTTGCAGGTAGTTAAAGAAATCATCGGCGATAAACAGGCCGTTCTTGTCGAACCATCTTGGGTCTTGTTCTTCAAGAGGGATCGCGCCCTGGCGTTCAAGAAACGCAGAAAAGATGGCGTCTGGGTCGGCTCGATAGAGTGAGGCGAAGCGTGCGGTGCGTGCGTGATCCTTTTTCAGGGTCGCGGCCAGTTCAGGGTCACTTTTGTTGGCCAGGTCATACAGGCTGAGGTGGGCCAGTGGACGCGTTACTGAGGCAAGAGAGAACTCGCGCAGGGGGATGTCGTCATTACAGACACTGTCCTGATGGCGCATTTCGTAGCTGTGGGTGTCCCACAGCAACTGACGCGTTGGCCGCATGCGCTGCATGTTGGCGTCCGCCTGCTGGCGTAGCCGGTCGAGAATGGGTTGTAGCTCGGCAATTTTTGCCCGCTGTTTACTTAATAGTTCGGAGGGGGGCGGTGAGTAGCCACCTGTGGCTTTGACGAATTTATCGAAGCGTTCTTCGGCGTCGTTGATGGCCTCTTGCTTCTTCTTGTAGGCCTCAAGGTAATCCTTGTATTCCTTCAGGCCGCTGGCCATATCGCTATTGCTACACAGGGCGAACTCTGGTGTCGCGATACCTAGGTTCGCAAGGGCGATGATGGGCTCGATATAGCCACCTAGGCGGTAGTCAACGAGGTAGTCGTAGCGCGCGCGAAACTCTTCCAGCGCCTGGCAATCCAGTGCGCCGCTCTGGCACGACTCAATCACCTTGCGGTAGGCGTTGAGTACGTCCCAGACAGGCTGATATTCATTGGTGAGGCGGTTGTATTCGGTGAAGTCGATACCCCTGACTTTCGCCATAAAGCTGTTGTAGGCCTGCAAGGCTTCGCGCACTTGAACTTCACGCAGGCCGTACATTTTTTCGTTTTCGATATGAAAACCGATGCCCTTGGCAATGCCGTAGCCTTTGCTGCGCAGCTGGCTTCGTTGGAGGTGCAGCTTGCGCAGACGTTCACGACGATCGCGTAGGGCGCTGTGTAGTTCGGCGCGCGCGTCTCTGAGTTCTGCCAGGTAAGGCTTCTGGGCATTAATGCCGCGTTGGCTCAGGACTTTTTGCTCGGCCGCATCATAACGCTGCAATACGTGCGGTTCATCGGCGGCGATCTGTTCTTTTAGGCTGCGTATTTCTTCTTCGATGGCGTCATAGCGCTGCTGGTCTTCTGGGCTGAGGAATACATACGCATCGATTGGGATAAAAGGTTCGTGCAGACCATGCTGGGCGAGAGCTTGGTTGCGTGCATCGCGATCCTTCAGCACGGCTGAGGCACTCAGCTCGTTGGAGCACTCGATCAGTAGCGTTTGCAAGCGTTCAGGTAGCAACCAGAATTTGCGTTGGCCGGTGACATAGGCGATATCAGCAAAGGCTTTCGGCGAGCATGCTGGGGCTGCGTCGTCGGAGAACACACTTTGGTCGGCCGTTATTCCGCGGGCGATCTGCGGCAAGGGAATTGGGTTGGCTTTGCAGCTGTTCGCTGGGGAAGTGGACGTTCCTGTCATGTCAGCGTTTCCAATTTTTCGAGTTTCTGGAGTAGGGGCAGGTCACTGCGCAGAATCGACATAGTTGTGTCTTGCTCCTGCAGCGGCTGTTTATTCAGCAGCAGTAGCAAGCGTTGTAAGTGCCTAGCCTCATCGACTCCGTGAGTGCTCAGCAGTTGCAGGTTATCGATAACTCTGCGGATTTCCGCTTGGCTAAGCGGGTTTGCAAATGCTGTTGTGTGGTGTGACAACCAATAGAGCCAACGGACTTCCTGGTGTAGCTGCAGTTCATAGCTCCCCAGCGTCAGTTGTTGAGTGGTGGCAGCTTGCGTTGTTTGTGGGCGTTGCCATTGCAGCCAAGAGTTCTCTGAACCGATAAGCGTGTTGCCGGGTGTAAACACGCGACTCCATGGGCCGAAGAGATCTGCTTGGTTATTTTCGTCAAACGATAAAGCCAGTGCGCTCCACAGCCGAGGGTCGTAAAACCGGCAGAGGCTTTCGCCGTGGGTCGTGCTGTTTACAGTCAGCAGCGATTGCGCATGACTGAAGGCATCCTCTGCCGTTTGGTTGGACTGGATGGCTATGCCAGACAGTCGGTCATGGCAAAGCTGAGCGGCCAGACTCTCGGCCTGGCTATTGGCTTGGGCCGAAATCCAGACAGGGCTGCTATCGATTAAGGCCGCATAATCGCTGCTCTGGAAGAGCATGCGAGTTTCGATAGCGCCTTCTGCCTGATAGAGCTTTTCCAGCGCCTGGGGGTGGAGCACCCGATCTAGGATGAAGTACACCTGACCCTCTGCGTGCCACTCTTCAGGTGTGGACTGGGGCAGGTCTTCAAGCGTTGTTAGCCACGTATGCATGGGCAATCCTTACGGCTACAGGCGCCGTTACTTTGCTTGCCACAACGTGAAATGAGCGGCTGATTGCGGTGGGTACTGAGGGTAAAGGCCCCTGGGGCTATCGGTTGCAGTAGCTCCCCAGCTTTATCCGCATCCGCCGCCCCCGGAATAACCGGCAGCACAATGCCGATCCCAGTCCCCACGCTCGGTGCACCACCAGAGTTCATTTTGATCGTCGCGCCGCTGAGCGTGACGCCGCCCGGATCAAGCTTGAGAAAGCTGCCACCGCCCGATGCAGTGAGTTCCATGCCGGCGTCGATGACCACTTTGTTGCCGGCGTAGTAGTGGATTTCGTTGCCGGCCTCGACGAACTGGCCGACGCCGACTTTCACATGTTGTTTCTGCCCGACCGTGAGGTGGTCGTTGCTGCGGGTTTCCACTTTGCGGTCGGCGTGGGTGGTGCGGTGTTCTTCGGCGAGAAACTGGCTGTAGCTGTTGGCTTCGACCGTGTCGTGGCGTTCGTGGCCGATGCGGATTTTCTGGTCGTGCTCGATGTTTTCGTCCCAGTCGCGCTGGGCGTGCAGGTAGATCTGTTCGGCGCCTTTTTTGTCTTCGATGCGCAGCTCGTTGTAGCCGCCACCGCCTGGGCTGCTCAGGGTTTTGAACAGGCTGCGGGTTTTGTTCGCTGGCAGCGCGTAGGGCACGACGTGGGCGGCGTGGTACAGGCAACCGGTGACCAGCGGCTGGTCGGGATCACCTTCGAGGAAGGTCACCAGCACTTCCATGCCGATGCGCGGGATGGCGATAGCGCCGTAGCCATCGCCGGCCCAGCTGGAGGAAACGCGCAACCAGCAGCTGGTCTTATCGTCTGCCTGGCCTTCGCGGTCCCAGTGAAATTGCACTTTGACCCGGCCGTACTGATCGCAGTGGATCTCTTCACCCGCTGGCCCGGTGACCACGGCCGTCTGGCTGCCGAGCACCTTGGGTTTCGGGTGCTTCAGTGCTGGGCGATGCAGCACATCCCAGGGTGTGGCGCTAAAGCGGTTGCGGTAACCCTGCTGAAAGCCGTCACTGACCTGGGTGTGGCTGGTGACGGACTCTTCCAGCACCTGCGGCTGTTTGCCTTCATGGCTGATTTCCGTCAGCAGCCAGAGCTGGTTCCAGTCATCACGCGGATGCGCGCTGAGGTTGAGGAAGTGGCCGCTGACCAGCAGTGGCTGATCGCTTTCACCGCTGGCCAGTTCATAGTCGCTGCGGTGGCGTTCCAGGTGGCGTTTGGCCAGGTGTTTGCCGCGCTCGCGTTCGACAAAACTACCGGGGTAGTCGTAGTCCTCGAGGTCGGGTTGGAACTCGCTGTTGAAGGCCGCTTCCATCAGCAGCTTGGGCTTTTCGAAGTTGTAGTCGCGGCGGGTTACGCGGTTGCTGCGGGTTTCCAGGCGCAGGGCGAAGCGCTTGATCACTGGCTCGTCGGCAACCAGGCCGCTGTCCTGCTGGTACGCGGTGGGCGCCAGCTTGGGGAACACCGTCTGATCATCGCCGAAGACCAGCACATGGCCTTGTTCGCTGTGCTGGAAGTGGTAGTGAATGCCTTCTTCCTCGCACAGGCGCTGAATAAAGTGCAGGTCGCTTTCGTCGTACTGCACGCAGTATTCGCGCGTCGGGTAGACGCTGGGGCCGAACTGAAATTTGTAGGCATTGCTCTGAATGCCGTGCTCTTCGAGCACCTGGCTGATGATTTTTTCCACGCTCAGGTGCTGGAAAATCCGCTGATTGAAGCGGTGCGCCAGGTACGCCAGTTGCGGGCGCAGGGTGATGTGGTAACGGGTCATGCGCTTGCCGGAATCACCCTGGGCGACGCGGTAGACCAGGCCATGTACTCCTCCGCCGTCTTGGGTAAAGGCAAGAAATGCCGGTTGGTGCAGCAGGCTTTCCAGATCGAGATCGGGGCGCTCGCTGATCAGCTCCAACTCGAACACGAACGGCTGGCTGATGGCTTCACGGCCGGTAAATTCCAACACCTGCAGATCGTGGCTGAGGCCATCAATCGCCAGGGTAAAGCGGTTAGGCGCCAGGCTTGTGGCAAGGTTGGCGGCGTTGCCAGTCAAGGCGCGAACGACTGCAGAGGCTGATACCGCACTGCTTCTGGAGTTGGAGGCGACCGCTGCAACCGATGTTGGCGGCGTCACGGCCGGAGCAATATGCGTTTCGGGCTTGGGATGAAAGAGAAAATTACGGCAAAACACACAGTGGATTTCGTCGTACTGCAGGCCGTTCTTGCTCAATTCATTGAAAACATCGCTCAGGGCAATGGTGCTGTTCTGCAGTAGCAGGGTTGGGGTTTTGCGGTTGCGCACGGTGAGGATGTCGACCCCTTCGAGCTTGGCACCATAGGCAATGCTCGAGTACTGGTCGTCGCTATATTTGGAAACCAAATAGTTGCGGGTGGTCGTACCCGGCCCCTTGCGCTCGTGCACCTCAACTTCGCCGCGCATCACATTGCCCAGCCCAGGGTCTTGCAGGGTCTTGCCATCCGGTCCATAGAACACCAGCGAGCTGTTAGCGGGCACGGACAGGTGCATGCCTGGCACATAGGCACCGTGGCTGGTGATGATCAATTTCTTGCTCGGTTGTCCTGGCGCTTTTTGGAACAGGTAGAAGTGTTCGCCAAGCGCAGTTGCATTCGCTGGAGTAGGTTTCACGCGAAGACTCCTACATGGCCACGTTGCGGCTGGACAAGCACAGCGCTGGCGGGATTGACGTAACTCTGATTGGCGGCGTTGAACATGCTCTTCTCCTTAAGCCTTACACGTCAGCCGGGCTGATATTCAGCCGCTGCATGCGATACAGCAGGGTGCGGCGCGGCAGGCCGAGTTCGCAGGCGGCGCTGGTCTGGTTGCCACGGTTCTTGCGCAGGCAGTCGAGCAGCAGGCTGCGTTCGACGCGCTCCATGCGCTCGCGCAGGTTCATGCCTGGGTCATCGTTGCTGCCGGCCTGGCGCAGGTCGAAATGTTCCGGCAGCAGCTCGCCGCCTTCGCACAGCAGCACGGCACGTTCGACCAGGCCTTTCAGCTCGCGCACATTGCCCGGGAAGGGGTAGCGGGCCAGGTGATCGAGGGTGCTATCGGCCCAGCGGCATGGGTTGCGCTGCAGAAAGCTGCTGGCCTTGTCGGCGAAATAGCGCGCCAGGGTGAGGATGTCCTGATCGCGTTCACGCAGGGCCGGCAGTTCGATGGGGAACTGCGCCAAGCGATAGAACAGGTCTTCGCGGAAACGGCCTTCTTCCACCAGGTTGCGCAGGTTGTGGTGGGTGGCGGCGACGATGCGTACATCGACCTTGTGCGTGGCGGTGGAGCCCAGCGGGCGCACTTCGCCTTCCTGCAAGACGCGCAGCAGTTTGGCTTGCAGGCTCAGCGGCATATCACCGATTTCATCGAGAAACAGCGTGCCGCCATTGGCTGCATCGAACAGGCCCTGATGATCGCGGTCGGCGCCGCTGAAGGCGCCTTTGCGGTAGCCGAACAGTTCGCTTTCCAGCAGGTTTTCCGGCAGCGAGGCGCAGTTCTGCACGACAAAGGCCTTGCTGCGGCGGAAACCACAATCGTGGATGGCACGGGCCACCAGCTCCTTGCCGGTGCCGGTTTCGCCCGCTAGCAAAACGCTGACCGGGTTGTGCAGCACTTTGCTGATCAGCTGGTAAACGCTGCGCATTGCCGGGCTGTCGCCAATCAGGCCATAGCCGCTGGAGCAGGGCGTGCTGACCACGGCAACCGGTTGCTCGCTGCGCGGTGAACGCAGGCGCTGCAGCAAATGCAGTTGGGCGACAACAAAGCTGCCCAGGTGGCCGAGTGAGTCGGCAAAACCCTGCAGCTCCCGCGCGCGCTGGCTGGCAATCAGCAGCAGGCCGGTGACGCCTTTCTGCTCATCCAGCATCGGCTGGCACAGCAGGCTGCGCCAGGGCTGTTGCGCCTCGGGGAGGAAGCCGGTCTGGTGCAGGCTGCTGTCCAGTTCATTGAGGCTGAGCGTCTGGTTCTGGCACAGGCAGTACTGCAGCAGCTGTTCACCGTCGTAGTCGCTGGATAGGCTGGCGTCCGCGCGTGGCTGCAGCAGGCCGTCCTGCCATTCGGCGGATAGGGTCAGGCGGGTGTGGGTGTCGTCGAGCAGGTACAGCTGGCTAAGTTCGCTGCCCGACAGCTGCGCGGCGCTTTCCACCAGGCCGCCGAGCAGGGCGTCGCTATTGGCCGCGCGCGCCAGCGTGGCGAAGCGTTGCAACAGCGCTTCGGCATAGCGCAGCGGCTGCGGCACCTGGCTGAACATCAGCGACACGTTAAGCGAACTCACAGACCACCGTCCCTTCGCCGTCCAGGGTGGCGTGTACGCGTTGCAGGCTTTCGCCGCTGGCCATGGCGTCGAGCAGGCGGTCGACCACCAGCGGTTGCAGGTGCTGGTCGATCAGGTGATCGATCAGGCGCGCGCCGCTGTCGCTGTGGCTGCAACGTTCGGCGAGGTTCTCCAGCAGCGCCGGGCAATGGCTGAACTGCAGCTGACGGCGCTGTAGGCGCTCACCGAAACGCGCGAGTTTGAGGCCGACCAGCTCGTTGAGCACCTCGCCATTGATCGGGTAGTACGGCACCACACGCATACGGCCGAGCAGCGCCGGTTTGAAGTGCTGAGTCAGAGTCGGGCGAATCGCCTGTTCCAGGGCTTCCGCATCCGGGCGCTGGCCGCCCTGGCAGAGGCTGGCGATACGCTCGCTGGCGAGGTTGCTGGTCATCAGGATCAGCGTATTGCGGAAGTTGATCTCGCGCCCTTCGCCGTCGTTGGCCACGCCCTTGTCGAAGATTTGATAGAAGACGTTCATCACGTCTGGATCGGCTTTTTCTACTTCATCGAGCAGCACCACCGAGTAGGGCTTCTGCCGCACGGCTTCGGTGAGCATGCCGCCTTCGCCATAGCCGACGTAGCCGGGCGGTGCGCCGATCAGGCGGGAAACGCTGTGCTTCTCCTGGAATTCGGACATGTTGATGGTGGTGAGGAAGCGCTCACCGCCGTACAGCAGATCCGCCAGGGCCAGTGCGGTTTCGGTTTTACCGACGCCGCTGGGGCCGACCAGCAGAAACACGCCGACCGGCGCATCGGCGCGATTGAGGCCAGCGGCGGTGGCGCGCATCGAGCGGTCCAGCGCGGCGATGGCTTGCTGCTGGCCACGTACGCGCAGGCCTAGGTCGTGGGCGAATGTCAGCACCTTGCTGTTGTGTTCGCGGGCCAGCTGGCTCAGCGGCACGCCGGTCCAGTGACTGATCACTTCAGCCACCAGGCGCGGGCAGACTTCGAAACTGACCAGGCGCTCATTCACCTGAGCGCTGGCCAGCTCGGCTTGCACGGCGCGTAGTTCGCCTTCCAGTTGCTCCAGCTGTACGGCCTGGCCGTCACTGTTCTCGGCTTCGGTAGGGTTTTGGCGCAGGCTGGCGCACTGCTTGCGCAATTCCAGCAGACGTTCGGCCAGCTCGCGCTGCACCGCCCAACGGGTTTCGATCTGCTCCAGCTCGGCGCGGGCCTGGCCCAGGCGTGCTTCGAGTTGTTCGAGGATTTCGCTGTCGATTTTCAGGCCGGCTTGCATATCCCGGCCCATGGCCTCGCTCTGCCGTTCACCTTCGGCGATCTCGCCACGCAGGCGCTCTAGCGCTTCTGGCGCAGCGGCCAGGCTGATGCGCACGCGGGCGCAGGCGGTGTCGAGGACATCGACGGCTTTGTCCGGCAGCTGGCGGCCCGCCAGGTAGCGTGCGGATAGCTCGGCAGCAGCGACCACGGCGTCGTCACGCAGGTAGATGCCGTGGCTTTTTTCGTAAACAGGCGCCAGGCCGCGCAGGATGGTTACGGCTTCATCGACGGTTGGCTCATGCAGCTGCACCGGCTGGAAGCGGCGGGCCAGGGCCGGGTCCTTCTCGAAGTACTTCTTGTATTCGCTCCAGGTGGTGGCGGCGATGGTGCGCAGCTCGCCACGCGCCAGGGCGGGTTTGAGCAGGTTGGCCGCGTCGCCGCTGCCGGCCTGGCCACCGGCACCGATCAGGGTATGGGCTTCATCGATAAACAGGATGATCGGCTTGGGCGAACCCTTCACTTCATCAATCACGCCCTGCAGGCGGCGTTCGAATTCACCTTTGACACTGGCGCCGGCTTGCAGCAGGCCGAGGTCCAGGCATAGCAGTTCGACACCCTTGAGTGCGGCCGGCACTTCACCGGCGGCGATGCGCAGGGCCAGGCCTTCGACGATGGCGGTTTTGCCGACACCGGCTTCGCCGACCACGATCGGGTTGCTTTTACGCCGGCGGGCGAGGATGTCGATCATCTGGCGGATCGCGCCATCGCGGCACAGCACCGGGTCGAGCTTGCCGTCACGGGCTTGCTGGGTGAAGTTGTGGGTGAAGCGCGAGAGGTTCGATTCGCCACCGGCTGCAGGTTTGCCAGCGGCGGTTTGCGGCTGCTGGGCCATGGCGAATTCGCGCAGGCGCTCGGCATTCAGCTTGGCCAGCAGTGGTTGATAGTGGCTGCCGGCGTAGCGCATCGGATTGCGCAGCAGGGCGAGGATCAGCGCGGCTTCATCAATCTGGCTCTGGCCGAGCTCCAGGCTGGCGACCAGCAGAGCGTCCTGCAGCCATTGCACCAGTTCGGTGGCAAATACCGGGTTGCGTGATTCGCTATGTTCGCCACGCGGTTGTAGGGCGCGGGCCAGCTCGCCGGCGTCCACTTCGGCATCCTGCAGGGCGCGGGGCAGCAAGCCTTCCGGGCGCTCAAGCAGGCCGAGCAGCAGGTCTTCCACGAGAATCTTGCTGCCACCGCGGACTACGCAGCGCTCGGCGGCGCATTCCAGGTCATGTTTGCTGGCAGCGTCGAGGGCTTGAACCAGTTGCTGTAAATCGACGTTGATCATTTCCATCTTCCTTAATGAGCTTTGCTGCCGAGGGTGACCAGGCCGTCTGCGTTTTCACGCCCCAGCCAGGTGGTCCAGCCCAGCAGGCAGGGGTTGTCCGCGCCGAGGCGCAATTCGCGTATTTCGTCCTGGCGCAGTTCCAGGCGGATGTCGTAATCCAGCGGGTCGCGCAGGGTGAAGCGCACCAGCGCGCAGAGCGGTTGATAGCCGCTGCCGATGGGCAGAAATTCGTGGAAGCGATCCCAGTTCAGCTGGCGTACATGGATGCGGAACTTGCCGCCGCGGTCACGCACGAACTCGCCGAGCACCAGGCTTTCACCCAGCTGGCTGTTGGCCAGACCGAGGCGGTTGCGCTGCTCGCCGAGGATTTCCACCTGACGCTCCAGGCACTGCTCGATATGCAGGTCGGCGTGCTTGAAGTAGTAGCGCAGCACCGACTCGATCAGCGCCGCCGAGTGGGCGCGCAGGCTGAGCAGGCCGAGGTAGGGCAGCAGGCGTTTCCAGTTCAGCTCGGAGGCGCTGCGAATGGTTTCGCCGCCCAGGCCGATCAGGGCAAACAGGTGCGCGGAGAACGGGTCGACCGCGCCGCTCTGGAAGCGTGTGTGGTAGCGGTATTTCTGCCAGGTGGGCAGCAGCAGACGCTGCAGGCGGTTGTTGAACAGGTCGAGGAAGTCCCGGGTCGGGTTGCCATCTTCGCTGTCGCCCAGCGCCTGCTCGCCATAGAACGCCGGCAGCGGCGAGCCGGCACCGAACAGGCTGACCAGGTTGATGCGCAGGCGTGCACGCAGTTCGCCGTGCTCTTCGAAGAATTGCACGCGATCAATATCGCTACCGGGGAACCCCATGCTCGGGTTGGCCTGCAGTTCCAGTCGCTGATACAGCGCCTCCTCATCCAGTTCAGGATGGGCGGCGTGCAAGCGTTCCAGCACCAGCTGCACACCCTGAAACAGGCTGTACTCGCGGATGCCCCGGCTAAGCCGGTTTAGAGCAGGGGCTGTAGCCCCATGCGCGGCGTCCATTGGTACACCTCTCCCTGTGTGCTCTGTACGCGCAGCTCGTGGTACGAGTTCAAGCTGGCATACAGGGCGAAAAATTCATTGAGTACGCTGGCGAAGAGGAACAGGTCACCCTCGCCGACATAACCCTCGGGGTTGATCGTCAATTGCGTGCGTACACCGCGCACCGGCAGGCCACGATGCAGGCGGTCGACGTGCTGGTGGCTGATGCTTTTCAGGCCGTCGAGCAGGCGCTTGCTGACCTTCTCAGCGTGCTGGTCGTAGTAGCGCGGCAGGTCGTAGGTTTCGAGGATCACCTTGAGCGCGTCGACGTTGGCCAGCGACAGGTAGTTCAGCGACATATTGCTGATCAGCTTCCAGAGGAAGTCGCGGTGCAGCGGCGGCGCGTAGCTCGGCGTAACCGCGCTGATATTGCGGAAGGTGAGGAACTCCGGGGTGTCCTCGCAGGGCATGCAGATATCACCGAGACCCAGCTGCCGTGGCAGGTTCTGGTTGGTGCAGGTCAGTTCGATGGACAGCGTTTCGTGCTGATCGAGGTTGCGCAGGCCGAAACTCAGGTAGGTTTCCAGGCCGTCGCCGAGCAGCGAAGGTTGCTGACGCACGCTGTAGTGCGGGCGGGCCAGCGGCACATCGAAGCTGGCGTCGTGCTCGAAGGATTCAAACGGCACGTATTCTTCGTAACCCTTGCCGCCGGGCTTCCAGCCGGTGACGCGATCCACCGAAAACACCCCGCAATGCTCGGAGTCGAGCTCCGAGGGCAGCAGCAGGTACTGGTCCTGTTTGCCGTCCAGGCGAATCGGGATGGCGTCATGGGCGAACAGGTTGACCACCGGCGTGCAGTACAGGCGCACGTTATCCAGGGTCGGGCGGATACGTTGCACGCCGGCCTTGTGGATATCGAAACGCAGCTCGATGCCGCGCGCCTGCTTGAGCACGTCTTCGGGCACGCGCTTGAGCACATCCAGGCCGAGCAGGTCGACAAACAGGAACTTGTCCTGGAAGGCGAAGTATTCCTGCAGGTAGCGGTACCCGCGGAAAGTGTTCAGCGGGTAGGGAATCAGCGCCTGATCTTCGGCAAAACCCACCGGCTGAACGCTGCTGGCCGGCAGCTGCAGCGGTATCAATGGACGCTCATCAGGCCCTTGCAGCGGCTTGCCAGCCGCATTCAGCAGCACCAGCTGCACGCCGCCGAGGTGGCGCAACAGGCTCAGGTACAGCAACTGGCTGATATAACGCTCGCCGGACAGGTGCAGGCGCAACTGCTTGAGGTCGAGATCGCCCAGATGACCATCGGCACTCATCGCCAGGCGCAGGCTGAGCAGCGCACCGTCACCCTTTACCGAGTAGTCCAGGCCATTCAGCGCCAGTGGCAGCACCTCGGTGGCAAAGGCGGTGCGAAAGCGGCAGGTCACGCCCTGGATCGGCTTGGATTCCACCGGCGTATGGCGTGGCACCAGCAAGGCACCGCCCGGGCGCTTGAGCGGGTCGAACTGCAACATGCTGAATGCCGGCAGCGGGCGCATATAGTTCGGCCACAGCAGATGCATCAGCGAGTGAGTCAGCTCCGGTAGCTCGTCATCGAGCTTCTGCCGCAGACGACCGGTAAGAAAGGCGAAGCCTTCCAGCAGTCGCTCGACATCCGGGTCGCGCCCGCTCTGCCCAAGAAACGGCGCCAACGCCGGGCTGCGCTCGGCAAAGCGCTTGCCGAGTTGGCGCAGGGCGGTGAGTTCGCTCTGGTAGTAGTGGTTAAAAGACATTCAGCAGTTCGTCCTTGTGGCTGTGTCGGCTCAGCCGCCAATCAGCACGGTGCCGGAACCGGCGATCACCGGATTGCCATGGCTGCCCACGGTGCCGAGCACGGTGGCGGGCTTGTTGTTGATCAGCACGGTGGGAATGACCGCGCTGGCCAGGGCGCTGCCGCAGCCGGTGGGGTCGCCCATGCGGGCGGCGGGCAGGCTGTCGAACAGCACGTCGGGGGAGCCGGCGACAATCGGGTTGGTGCCGTGGCCGGGAATCGGGCAGGCGGTTGGGTCGCTGACGCGGGCTGCGGGTTTACCGGACATGGGCTCTCCTTAATTGACCTTGACCTGTCCGCTGCCATCCAGGCGCGCGGAGAAACTGACTTGGCGTTTAAAGCCGTCCACTTCCAGCAGGCCTTCGATGGCAAAGGCCAGGCTTAGCGGGTTGTTGTCGCGGGGCAGGGAAATCACCCGCACGTCGCTTAAACGCGGTTCGTACGCTTCGATAAAGCGTTCGATGGCGATACGCGCCTGCTGCAGCGAATCGTGCAGCGACAGGCGCATATCGTTGAGATCGGGCAACCCGTAGTCGGGCAGCGTTTGCACGCTGCCCGCCCGGGTGCTGAGCATTTTCGCCAGGTGGGTAGCCACCGACGCCATGGCGGCGACCTCGCGGCTCCAGCCAGCGCGCTGGCTGGCTTCACCGCCGAGGCGTTCGAATAGGCTTCCGTAACCTGACATAAGGATGCTTATTCCTTGTCCAGCTTGCCGACGAGCGACAGGGTGAAATCGGCACCCATGTACTTGAAGTGCGGGCGCACGTTGAGGCTGACGCGGTACCAGCCCGGCTCACCATCAACATCACTGACGATCACCTGAGCGGCGCGCAGCGGACGGCGGCTACGCACTTCGGAGCTCGGGTTTTCCTGGTCGGCAACGAACTGGCGGATCCACTTGTTGAGTTCCAGCTCCAGGTCGGTGCGCTCTTTCCAGGCGCCGATCTGCTCGCGCTGCAGCACTTTCAGGTAGTGGGCCAGACGGTTGATGATGAACATGTACGGCAGCTGGGTGCCGAGCTTGTAGTTCAGTTCAGCGGTCTTGCCTTCTTCGCTGATGCCGAAGAACTTTGGCTTCTGCGCCGAGTTGGCGGAGAAGAACGCGGCGTTGTCGCTGCCTTTGCGCATGGTCAGGGCGATAAAGCCTTCTTCGGCCAGCTCGTATTCACGACGGTCGGAGACCAGCACTTCGGTCGGGATCTTGGTTTCGATTTCGCCCATGCTTTCGAAGTGGTGCAGCGGCAGGTCTTCTACCGCGCCACCGCTCTGCGGGCCGATGATGTTCGGGCACCAGCGGAACTTGGCGAAGCTGTCGGTCAGCTTGGAAGCAAAGGTGTAGGCGGTGTTGCCCCACAGGTAATGCTCGTGGCTGTTGGCGACGTTCTCTTTGTAGACGAAGGTCTTCACCGGGTTGTCTTCCGGATCGTACGGGTTGCGCAGCAGGAAGCGCGGTACGGTCAGGCCGACATAGCGAGCATCTTCCTGCTCGCGGAAGCTCTGCCATTTGGCGAATTGTGGGCCTTCGAAGTGATCTTTCAGATCCTTCAGGTCCGGCAGGCCGGTGAAGCTTTCCAGGCCGAAGAATTTCGGACCGGCAGCGGCGATAAACGGCGCGTGGGACATGCTGGCGACACTGGCAACGTATTGCAGGGTCTTGACGTCCGGTGCGCTCGGGTCGAAGAAGTAGTTGGCGATCAGCGCGCCGACCGGCTGGCCACCGAACTGGCCGTATTCGGCGGTGTAGATGTGCTTGTACAGGCCGGACTGGGTGATTTCCGGGCTGTCTTCGAAGTCATCGAGCAGATCCTGCTTGGAGGCGTTGATGATCTCCAGCTTGATGTTTTCGCGGAAGTTGGTGCGATCCACCAGCAGCTTGAGGCCGCGCCAGGAGGATTCCAGCGCCTGGAATTCAGCGTTGTGGAGGATTTCGTCCATCTGCCGGCTGAGCTTGGCGTCGATCTCCGCGATCATGCGATCGACCATGGCCTTTTTCACGGGCTCATTTTCGTTCTGCGGCTTCAGCAACTCTTCGATAAAGGCCGACACGCCACGCTTGGCGATGTCATAGGCCTCGTCGTCCGGAGTCAGTTTGGTCTCGGCAATGATGCGGTCGAGGATGCCGAGGTCGGCGGCGCTGCGACCGCTTTCTACTGCTGCACTAGTGCTCATGAATTAGCTTCCTTGTTAATTGAATCAGGAGTCCAGCTTGCCTTGGGCAGCCAGGCCGAGTTCGCCGAGTACGCGGTCACGCGAGTCGTCGTCAGCCAGCACGCTTTCGATTGCCTTGCGGAAGGCCGGGGCGTTGCCCAGTGGACCTTTCAGAGCAACCAGGGCGTCGCGCAGTTCCATTAGTTTTTTCAGCTCAGGGACCTGATCGACCACATTGGCCGGGTTGAAGTCCTTCATCGAGTTGATGCGCAGCTGCACCGCCATGTCGTCGCCTTCGGCGTCGTCTTGCAGGCGATTAGGCACGGCGAAGGTCAGGTTGAGTTCCTGCTTGGCCAGCACTTCGTCGAAGCTGTTTTTGTCGATGCTGATCGGCTTGCGGTCTTCGATCTTGCGATCGTCGGCGCGTTGGGTGAAGTCACCCAGAACCATCAGTTTCAGTGGCAGTTCGATCTCTTCCTGAGCACCGCCGGTGGCGGGTTTGAAAGTGACGTTGATGCGTTCCTTGGGGGCTACCGAGCCTTCTTTGGCCATGGTCATTCTCCGTTACGGTTATGGCCCGAGGGCCTAGTCCAGTACCACTTCAAGATCGAGGTGGCACAACCTGCGGTAGATCTCTTCCTTGCTTTCACGTACCGCGTGGTTCTGCGGCAACAGCTCACAACAGCTGTGCAGCATGCGCAGTACGTCCAGGGCGAGATCGGGTTCCCAGTCGCCGAGGCCGGTGGCCTGTAGCGTCTGGTCGAGCGATTCGAGTTGGGTTTTGGCCAGTTCGTATTTCTTTGCGCTGTAGCACAGGCGCGCCAGGGTCAGCTGCCAGAAGAAGCGTTCGCGGCCGCCGCGCGCCTTGGCCAGGCCAAGCTTGAGTTGCTGCACGGCGGATTTCAGGCCGTCCTTGCGCAGCTTGGGCAGGGTTTCCTGCAGGGCAATATCCCAGGCCGGCAGTGCGTTGCCGTCGTTGGCTACGGGGGTGTTGTCGCTGACCGGGGCCTGCACATGCGGCATCACGTGGGAGCTGAGCCAGGCGCGGGTCTGTGCATCGGCGAAGGCGCTGCCGTCGTGGAAGCGCAGTTCTTCCAGGCCGCTCATGCGCTGCATAAACAGTGCGAGCTGGATTTCTACTTCACGCATCGCCTGCTCGGCGTCCAGCTCATGCAGGCACTGCCAGACCAGATGCTGGCCGTCGAGCCAGAACGGCGCGCGGGCGATGCTGGCTTCCAGGTCGACCAGCAGATCGGCGTATTGGCCGTTTTGGTAGCGCTCCTGATAGCTGGCCAGCTTGTCCGCCGGCAGACCGCGCAGCGCGGTGATCTGTTCGGCATTGCGTTCCGGCAGGCTGTCGATGGGTAGCCAGAGCAGGGTGCGCGCCAGGCGCAGGGCGCGCAGGTCGCTGGCTTTCTGCTTGAGCCAATAAGCGCAGAGCGGGCGGGCCTGGTCTTGCAGGCTACGCAGGCTCTTGTGCGCTTCCTTTTCGCTTTCCACCGGCGCACCGGGGGTGAGCATCTGGCTGGCAGCCTGCTTGACCTGGGCAATCGCCGCGCCGACCGAGCCGGGCTCTGGCTGACCCTGGCTGGCGCGCTTGACCAGCTCATCCAGGCGTCGGCACAGCGGCAGCAGCAGTGGCGCATCTTCACCCAGATGTTCGGCCAGGCAGGCTTCCAGGGCGCGCAGTTGTTCGGCCAGACTGCGGAACAGCGCCAGCTGCTCGCCAATCGGTACGTGCTCGGCCAGCGCCTGCTCCAGGCGTGGAATCAGCCAGCTGATGGCGGCGGCGCGGGTGCGCGGTTTGCGGGGGTGCAGCTCGACCCAGTGATTGAGGCACAGGTAGTGCAACAGGCTGAAACCGGCTTGCAGGCCGGGGAAGGATTCGCGCTGGTAAAGCCCCCAGATCAGCCAGGCGGCGACGCGCAAATCCTTGGAGTGGCCGCTAAGCAGTATCTCGCTGTTTTCGCGGACTTTTTGCCAGTCAATCGCCGCCGTTTCGTGCAGCGCCGTGGCCTTGCCCAGCTCATTTTCGAGAACTTCGTATTCGCTGGAATAACGCACGTCATTACCGGCAAAGTTCCCTTCATTAATAGGAAGTTTGGCCAGCTCTAAATAATGAGCAGTGAGTTTGTTTGAATAGGTCATTCCATGACTCGATTATCGCTGCGGGTAACTTCGAAGAAGCAGGTGTGCTTCCGAATACCATCTTGCCGCGCTGTGGGTGCGCAAGAAGTTGCGCACTTAAATGTGCAACAAGTTGCGCACGTCCTAGTGAGGTGGGCATCCTAGCCCCATGAAGAGTGTCGGACAACCGTTGAAAGTGTGAAATATGTAACAGTGAGCGATATTCGACGATTAATAACTGGAACGATAGTTCCTAAAAATTGTGAGTATTTCGTCACAATAAGACGGGTCTGAAAAGTTATGTAGGGATATGGCTCTATATATGTAAGTAATTGCTTACTAGCAAATTAGTGGCACGTCACAAAAGTTGTCTGGTTGCTGCAAGTTAGTGTGATGCAGTGCAGGTTTTGCCGGATTGATCTGTGACGGCTGCGCTGCGGCCGAGCCCGAATGGGCTCGGCGCGGGGAAGGGATGAACCGTTGGTCGGTTAAGCGCTGCTGGGTTCAGCCCAGAGGCTCACATCGAGCTGGTGCTGCTCACCCGCCGCCAGCACGCGGATGTCGTCCAGCACATTGGCGTGTTCGATACACAGCATGCCGGGCCAGGCGTCGGCGGCGAATTGTGAGAGGCGTTGCGCCTTGTCGGTCCAGGGGTTCCACAGCACGGCCGAATTCGAGCCACTGCTGTGCAGCTGGATGCGCCGCCGCCAGGCACGGTCGAGGATGCTCAGCTGCGCCGGGGTATCGAGGTAGATACGGTCGGTCTCGCCGCTGAACTGCAGCAGGCCGTCCTGCTGGCGTTGCTGCCAGTCTTCCAGGGTTTCGATATAGCGGCAGCCGTGCAGGCCTTCGACCGCAACCTTGCGGACATCGCTGACGGCAAAATAGCTGTGCAGCGCCTGGCTGATCGCCAGCGGCGTGTCGCCCAGGTTGCGGCTGCTTAGCTGGATATGCAGGCGCTCATCCAGGCGAATGGATAAGCGCAGTTCGGCGGCGTGGGGCCAGTCGGTCAGGGGCTGGGTGGCGCTGTTGTAGATGAACTCCAGGTGGATGCCGTCATCGCGGCTGTCGATGCCTTGCAGCTGCCAGTCGAGGTTGCGTACCAGGCCATGGGCAGGCGCAGTTTCTGGCTGTAGATGCATGGCCTGCACTGCCGGCGGGTTGCGTTGCAGGCTGCCGAACCAGGGCCAGCACACCGGCACGCCGCCGCGCACGCCCTGGCCGCGCTTGTAGGCCGCTTGCTCGCTGAGCCAGATCAGCGGCGGTTGATCATCCGCCTGGTAGCTGAGGATTTGCGCGCCTTGCTGGCTGATCAGTAGTTCATAGGCGCCATAGCGCGCGCGCCAGCAGGTCAGCTCGTCCAGTTCAAGGCGTTCAACATGGGATCTGGCCATCGGCGTACTCGTAGAAGGAAGAATAAAGAAGGCTATTGGAGCCCAGCTTGCGCGCAGAAAGCAAAACGCCCGTCAGTGACGGGCGTTTTTTGGCTGGAGTCAGGCCTACTTGCCGTAGACCTGTTCCGGCAGCCAGGTGATCAGCCCCGGGAACTGGTAGGCAATCACCAGCAGCAGGATCTGGATCATGATAAACGGCAGCACACCCTTATAGATGGTGCTGGTGGGCACCGATGCCGGGGTGACGCCGCGCAGGTAGAACAGCGCAAAGCCAAACGGCGGGGTGAGGAAGGAGGTCTGCAGGTTCAGCGCGATCATCACGCCCAGCCACACCGGGTCCAAGCCCATGGCCAGCAATACCGGGCCGACAATCGGCACCACCACGAAGGTGATTTCGATAAAGTCGAGGATAAAGCCGAGCAGGAAGATCACCACCATCACCAGGAAGAACGCGCCAAGCACGCCGCCGGGCAACTGGGCAAAGATGTCCTCGATCATCGCTTCGCCGCCGAAGCCGCGGAACACCAGGGAGAACAGCGAGGCGCCGATCAGGATGAGGAATACCATGGCGCTGATTTCGGTGGTGCCGTAGGCCACTTGACGCAGTTGGCCGAAGTTCAGTTTGCCCTTGTAGAAGGCCAGCAGCATCGCGCCGAGGGCGCCGAGTGCAGCGGCTTCGGTCGGGGTGGCGTAGCCGGCGAGGATCGAGCCGAGTACCGCGCCGATCAACAGCAGCGGCGGTACCAGGGCGTTGATCAGCTTGCCCCACTCGATCGGGCCCAGCTCTTCCTGCGGCAGGGCCGGCAGCTTCTTCGGTTGCAGGATCGCCACGCCGATGATGTAGAGGATGTACATGCCCACCAGCATCAAGCCGGGGATCAGCGCACCGACGAACAGGTCACCGACCGAGACGGTCTTCGGCGAGAAGATGCCCATCTTCAGCTGCGCCTGTTGGTAGGCGCTGGACATCACGTCGCCCAGCAGCACCAGCACAATGGACGGCGGGATGATCTGCCCCAAGGTGCCGGTGGCGGCCAGGGTGCCGGTGGCAATCGCCGGGTCATAACCGCGGCGCAGCATGGTTGGCAGAGCCAGCAGGCCCATGGTCACCACGGTGGCGCCGACAATACCGGTGGAGGCTGCCAGCAGCGCGCCGACCACACACACGGAAATCGCCAGGCCGCCGCGCAGGGTGCCGAACAGCCGCGACATGGATTCCAGCAAGTCTTCGGCAACCCTGGACTTCTCCAGCATCACCCCCATAAACACGAACAGCGGCACCGCCAGCATGGTCTGGTTGTTCATGATGCCAAACAGGCGGTTGGGCAGGGCGCTCAGGTAGCCGCCATCGAAGGTGCCGGTGAGGATGCCAATGCCGGCAAACAGCAGCGATACACCGCCCAGGGTAAAGGCCACCGGGTAGCCGGCCATCAGGGCCGCGCAGATGCTGATAAACAGCAGAATCGCCATCAACTCAGCCATGCTTCACCTCCACGGCTGGCATGCGGCCGGTGAGGATATTGGCGAATTTGATCAAGTCGGAGATTCCTTGTAATACCAGGCTGACCACCAGCACCAGGATGATGCTCTTCTGCAGGTAGACGAATTTCAGCCCGCCGGACTCGCTGGAACCTTCCAGGGTCGACCAGGAATTGCTGACGTAATCCCAGCTGGCCCAACCGAGGAACAGGCACACCGGCAGCAGAAATAGCAGGGTGCCGAGGCTGTCGACCAGGGCTTTACGTTTGGCGCTGAACTTCTGGTAGAAGATGTCGACGCGTACATGGCCGTTGCATTGCAACACCCAGGCGGCGGCGCCCATGAATACCAGTGCGTGGGCGTACAGCACAGCTTCCTGCAGGGCGGTAGCGCCGATGCCGAAACCGTAACGCAGGACCACCACGATGGCAGTGCCCAGCACCAGAAACAGGGTCAGCCAGGCACAGGCCTTGCCGAAACGGGCGTTGAATGAATCGATCAGACGGGCAAGGCCGAGCAGCAGAGGAGGTTTATCGGACATTATGAGTCCTTATGGTTATGGGCTTTGTGGGCAGGCAGGCCGGCGATTCTAGGCAGGCCTGTACGCGTGCGGCAATGGCACTACAACTTTAGTCGTATCCGCTAGGCTTGAGAGTCACTTACCCCTATGTTACTCAGGCGCGGTGGGTCCGCAGTGATCCTGTGGTCAGACCACTACAACAATAAAGGAGCTTTGCATGAAACGTCGTCAAATTCTCGCAGCAGCAGGCGTAGGCCTTGCAGCCACGGCACTGGCCGGTTGCAAACAAGAAGCTGAAACCGCTGGTAAGCCCCAAGAAGGCGCGAGCAGCCAAACCTTCAACTGGAAAATGGTCACCTCCTGGCCGAAGAACTTCCCCGGCGTAGGCGTCGGTGCCGAGCGCTTCGCCAAGCTGGTTGAGGAAATGAGTAACGGCCGCTTGAAGGTCAAGGTCTACGCCGCTGGCGAGCTGGTGCCGGCGCTGGAAGTATTCGATGCAGTGAGCCGCGGTACCGCCGAAATGGGCCACGGTGCGCCTTACTACTGGAAGGGCAAAGTGCCGGCCGCGCAGTTCTTCTGCGCCCTGCCGTTTGGCCCCAACGCCCAGGAAATGAATGCCTGGCTGCACAAAGGCGGCGGCATGCAGCTGTGGGAAGAAACCTACAAACCGTTCGGCGTACTGCCGATGGCCTGCGGCGCGACTGGCGTGCAGACCGCCGGTTGGTTCAACAAGGAAATCAACGGCGTTGATGACTTCAAGGGCCTGAAGATGCGTACCCCAGGCCTGGGCGGCGAAGTGCTGACCAAAATGGGCGGCACCGTGGTCAACATGCCGGCTGGTGAAATCTTCACCGCGCTGCAAACTGGCGCCATCGACGCCACCGAGTGGATCGGCCCATACAACGACCAGGCCCTGGGCCTGCACAAAGCCGCCAAGTACTACTACACCCCGGGCTGGCAAGAGCCGAACGTGACCTTCGAACTGGACGTCAACATCAAGGCCTGGGAAACCCTGCCGGCCGATCTGCAGGCCATCGTCCGCGCTGCCGCGCGTGATGTGAACGGCGACATGCTCGACGACTACAACGCGAAGAACATGGAAGCTCTGGAGCAGCTCAAAGGCGAGGGCGTGGAAGTACGCCGTCTGCCGGACGAAGTGCTGGCCAAGCTTAAGGAAGTGGCCGCCGAAGTGGTCGACGCCAGCGCCGCAGCCGATCCGGTAGCGAGCAAGGTGTGGGCGCAGCAGAAGGCTTATCTGCAGCGTCTGTACGAGTACGCCGAGCTGAACGAGAAGGACATCTACAACATCCGCGGCTAATTTCTATCGCACAGCAAAACGCCGGCTCATAGCCGTAATGCTGTTCACATAAGAAAAATGCCGCTTCGCCCTTGCCAGGGAAGCGGCATTTCTTTGTGCTCACCACCGTAGGATGGGTGCTAACCCATCAATTGGCTGATGGGTTAGCACCCATCCTACGGCCTGAACCACTGCCAAAGACTTAGAGCGAGGAAGATTTCAAAGCCCGCCGCTCTATAGGGCGTAAAGCGACCCCACTTAACTGAACAGCATTGGCTAATAGCCGGCGTTTTTGTTGCTGTAGCTTACTTCTTCAGCAGTTGCAGGTAGTCCTTGAGTGACTGCTCGTCGGCGGCTTTGACGGTCATGCCGTTCGGGCCGGTACCGATTTCGGTGAACTGCTTGGCCGGTTCGCCATGCTCTTTGAAGTCTTTCAGCTCTTGTGAGTCCTCACGGAATACCCACAGACGGCCGTCTTCAACTTCAGTGACGAAGCCCGGCTTGTTGAATTCAGATGCAGCAACGGAACCTGCGAACAGGCTGGCGAGCAGCATGGCGCTCAGGGTTATTTTCTTCATGGCTATATCCTGCGTAGTGGGTTGAGAACAACGCAGAAACTAAAAGCCCGGTATGACGGAAAAGTTACAGATTTGAATATACGCTTTGGCAAATGTATCGGGATTTTTCCGGGCCAAGTGCCAGGGTGCCATCAGCTCGCAGGATGGGTCGGGCCGCGCAGGTGCTAACCCATCAGCGCAATTGTCATGGGACCACGACTGATGGGCTGCCGCCCATCCTACCGCCGTGCCGGCACCGGGCGGGTGCGGCCGCTGCCGTCGATGGCGACAAACACGAACACCGCTTCGGTGACCTTGCGCCATTCGCTGGACAGCGGATCGTCGCTCCACACTTCAACCAGCATCTGGATCGAGCTGCGGCCCACTTCCACGGTTTGCGTATAGAAGGACAGTTGCGCGCCTACCGCTACCGGCACCAGAAAGGCCATGCGGTCGATGGCCACGGTGGCTACACGGCCACCGGCGACTTTGCTGGCCATGGCGGTGCCGGCCAGGTCCATCTGCGATACCAGCCAGCCGCCGTAGATATCGCCAAAACCGTTGGTTTCACGCGGCAGCGCGGTGATCTGCAAAGCCAGGTCGCCTTGCGGGATGGGGTCTTCCTGTTCGAAATCGTGCATCGGATAGGCTCGCGGCGCGGTTGTTGTTATTGGCGCGGTGCGGGGCTTCGCGGTGGCGGCGAGTCAGGCTCTGCGGCTATCGCGGGTCGGCCCAGCAGGCCCGCGGGAGTGCGGGCGCAGCGAGTATAGCGACTCGGCAGTCGCAGGGCGACCATGGCACTTGGCCGCCTGGGCTTTGCACGCCAGTGCATCGACTGCGGCAAAATTTCAGCAGCGTTCATCTAACTGTCACATTGCATACATACAGTCGTCATGCGGCCTACAGATACTTGGCCCCGTTCAATCCAACACTAGTCTGCTAGGAGTAAGGCATGAAACTTAAGCGTTTGATGGCGGCCATGACTTTTGTCGCCGCTGGCGTGGCTACCGCCACTGCGGTTGCTGCTGTCGATCCGGCTCTGCCGAGCTACACCAAAACTTCCGGCGTATCGGGCAACCTGTCCAGCGTTGGTTCCGACTCCCTGGCCAACCTGATGACTCTGTGGGCTGAAGAGTTCAAAAAGGAATACCCGAACGTCAACATCCAGATCCAGGCCGCCGGCTCGAGCACTGCGCCGCCCGCTCTGACTGAAGGCACCGCCAGCATGGGCCCAATGAGCCGCCCAATGAAGGATGCCGAGATCCAGGCGTTCGAAGAGAAATACGGCTACAAGCCGACTGCCGTACCGGTGGCCATCGACGCCCTGGCGGTATTCGTGCACAAAGACAACCCAATCAAGAGCCTGGACATGGCTCAGGTTGACGCGATCTTCTCCAGCACCCGCCTGTGCGGTGGCGCTACCGATATCAAAACCTGGGGTGACCTGGGCATGACCGGCGAGTGGGCTGCCAAGCCGATCCAGCTGTTCGGTCGTAACTCGGTATCCGGCACTTACGGTTACTTCAAAGAAGAAGCCCTGTGCAAAGGCGACTACAAGGCTAACGTCAACGAGCAGCCAGGTTCGGCTTCCGTGGTGCAGTCGATCTCCAGCACCATCAACGCCATCGGTTACTCGGGTATCGGCTACAAGACTTCCAGCGTGAAGACTGTGCCTCTGTCGAAGAAAGGCGGCGAAGCTTTTGACGCCAACGAAGAAAACGCTCTGGCTGGCAAGTTCCCGCTGGCTCGCTTCTTCTACGTTTACGTCAACAAGGCGCCGAACAAGCCGCTGAGCCCGCTGGACGCCGAGTTCGTCAAGCTGGTGCTGTCCAAGCAAGGCCAGGAAGTTGTCGTGAAAGACGGCTACATCCCGCTGCCAAGCAAAGTGGCTGCGAAAACCCTGAAGGAACTGGGCCTGGAGTAATCCTGGTACAGGCAAGGACGCCTAAGTAAGTCGCACGCCCGCCTCCGTTTACGACAGGTGGGCGTTGCTTTGTCAAAGCGCTGTAACTTTTCTGTCACATAGGGCGGCTAGAGTTAGCGCCTCGTATAGCGACAGAAATCACTATGGCGCGCTCATGGCTGCGCAGAGACGCTCTTCCCTATGAATGACTTGGCTAGTGAAACCATGACCGCCACATCGAAATCCCTCGGGCTGGACTTCAACACCCCGGCCCTGCAGCGCAAGCGGCGTATCCGCGCGCTGAAAGATCGTTTCGCCCGCTGGGCGGTATCCGTCGGTGGTATGGCCGTACTCGGCGCCATCACTCTGATCTTCTTCTATCTGGCTTATGTGGTTATGCCGATGTTCCAGGGCGCCAGCATGGACAGCCGCAAACCGGTGCAGGTTGCCTGGCTGAATGAAGCCGCCGCGCCGCTGCTGCTGACCCTGGAAGAACAGAACCAGATGGGCATGCGCCTGGATCAGAGCGGTAAGGTGCAGTTCTTCGATGCGAAGAAGATGCAGCCGCTGAGCAGCGTGCAGCTGCCGATTCCGGCCAATGCACGGATTGTTGCAGTTGGCACAGATGAGCCGGGTAGCAACCGCGTTGCCCTGGGGCTGTCCAACGGCCAGGTGCTGGTGTTCCAGCATGTCTACAAGATCACCTACCCGAATGATGTAAAGACCATCGCGCCAAGCATCGACTACCCCTTCGGCGATGCGCCGATTGAGCTCGATGCCCAAGGCCGTGAGCTTGACCACGTCGGCCTTAGTCTGAACCGCGGCACGCTGATGCTGGCGGGCTCCACCGGCACCGAGCTGCATGTGGTGAGCCTGGGCCGCGAAGAGAACATGATGACCGGCGAGGTGAGCCTTAGCGAAGAGCGTATCGTTCTGCCGCAGATCGCCGAGCCGATCAAGGCGCTGATTATCGACCCGCGCCACCTGTGGCTGTATGTGGTCAATGGCCGTGCGACTGCCGATGTCTTTGATATGCGCAGCAAAAGCCTGAATGGTCGCTACAAGCTGCTGGAAGACGGCAAGCTGGAAGTCAGCAACGCCACCTCGCTGCTCGGTGGTATCTCGCTGATGATCGGCGACACCAGCGGCGGCATTAGCCAGTGGTTTATGGTGCGTCAGGAAGACGGCAAGGCCTCGCTGACCTCGATCCGCAGCTTCCAGCTGGCTGATAGCCCAATTGTGCAAATTCTCCCGGAAGAGCGCCGCAAGGGCTTCTTCGCCATGGATGCCAAGGGCAACCTGGGTATCTTCCACAGCACTGCGCACCGCACCCTGCTGGTTGAACCTGTTGCTGAAGGCCAGGCCCTGGCTGCTCTGTCGCCGCGCGCCAACCGCGTGCTGGTGGAGAGCGACGGCCAGCTGCAGCGTTTCCTGGTCGACAACCCGCACCCGGAAATTTCCTGGAGTTCGCTGTGGGGCAAGGTCTGGTACGAGAACTATGACGCGCCGGGCCACGTCTGGCAGTCCACCTCTGCCAGCACTGACAACGAACCCAAACTGAGCCTCGCGCCGCTGGCCTTCGGTACCCTGAAAGCGGCGTTCTACGCCATGCTTCTGGCTGCGCCGCTGGCTATCGCTGCCGCCCTCTACACCGCCTACTTTATGGCCCCGGCGCTGCGCCGCAAGGTCAAGCCGGTGATTGAGCTGATGGAAGCGCTGCCAACGGTGATCCTCGGCTTCTTCGCCGGCCTGTTCCTCGCGCCTTATGTGGAAGGTCACCTGCCGGGCATCTTCAGCCTGCTGCTGTTTACCCCAATCGGCATTCTGCTGGCCGGTTACCTGTGGAGCCGCCTGCCAGAGTCGATCCGCCTGAGCGTGCCGGACGGCTGGGAGTCGGCGCTGCTGATCCCGGTGATTCTGCTGGTCGGCTATGTGTCGCTGGCCATGAGCGGCCATGTCGAGAACTGGCTGTTCGACGGCAATATGCGCATGTGGCTGAGCAATGATCTGGGCATTCCGTTCGACCAGCGCAACGCCCTGGTGGTCGGCCTGGCCATGGGCTTTGCGGTGATCCCGACCATCTACTCGATTGCCGAAGACGCCGTGTTCAGCGTGCCGAAGAGCCTGACCTTCGGTTCCCTGGCCCTCGGTGCTACGCCGTGGCAGACCCTGACCCGCGTGGTGATTCTTACCGCCAGCCCAGGCATCTTCTCGGCGGTGATGATCGGCATGGGTCGCGCCGTTGGCGAAACCATGATCGTGCTGATGGCTACCGGCAACACCGCGATTATGGACATGAACATCTTCGAAGGCTTGCGCACCCTGGCCGCCAACGTGGCGGTGGAAATGCCCGAATCGGAAGTCGGTGGTACCCACTACCGCGTGCTGTTCCTCTCGGCGCTGGTGCTGCTCGGCTTCACCTTTGTCATGAACACCCTGGCGGAGCTGGTGCGCCAGCGTCTGCGCGTCAAGTACGCCTCGCTCTAAGGCTTGGGAAGGTATATGTCCGTGAAACAGAACAACCTGAAAACCTGGTTCAAGAGCGGTACCCCGTGGATCTGGATGAATGCCGGCGCGGTGTCGATCGCGGTGATCATGACCCTGGGTCTGATGATGGTGATCGCCGTGCGCGGCCTCGGCCACTTCTGGCCGGCGGATATCGTTGAGGCCCACTACCAGATCCCTGGCCAGTCCGCCCGCGTGATGGCCGGCGAGATCACCCAGATCGAAGAAGTGCCGCGTGCCCGTCTGGCGGCTTCCGGCTTGCCGGTGGACGTCAACGGCGGCGAGTTTATGACCCGCGAGCTGTTCAAGGTGGGTAACCGCGACGTGTATGGCGCGGACTTCACCTGGGTGGTCGGCGAATGGCTGAGCGACCTGCGCACCCCGGAAAACCTCACGGCGTTGGAGCGTCGCGAGTGGGGCAACTTCTACGGCTACCTGGTTAACGTCAAGGAAGCCGGTGAACTGGTTGCCGAGGGCGATGCCAGCTGGCCGGTGCTGCTGGAACGCATCGAGCGTGTCGAGCAGCTGCACAAGCAACTGGTGCGCCTGGAGAAGAAGGACATCGGCCGGATCAACGCCGGGCTTGAGCGCATTCGTTTGAAAACCCGCAAGCTGGAGCTGCAGGGCAAACTGGACGAAGTCGCCCAGGCCGAGCTGGACGCCGAGCGCGCGCAGTGGGATGCCGAGTACAAGGTGCTGGAGACCGAGCTGATCGCCCTCAACCAGGCGTTCAACCGCGACAGCGCCACGCTGAAGACCGCCGATGGCCGCGAAGTGACCATCAGCCTGGGCAAGGTGGTACGGGCCTTCCAGCCGAATGCCATGGGCATGGGTGACAAGCTCGGCTTCTACTTCGCCAAGCTGTGGGAGTTCGTCAGCGACGACCCGCGTGAAGCCAACACCGAAGGCGGTATTTTCCCGGCGATTTTCGGCACCGTGATGATGACCCTGATCATGGCCGTGATCGTTACCCCGTTCGGCGTGGTCGCAGCCATCTACCTGCGCGAATACGCCAAGCAGGGCCCGCTGACCCGGGTGATCCGCATCGCGGTAAACAACCTGGCGGGCGTCCCGGCCATCGTTTACGGGGTATTCGGCCTGGGCTTCTTCGTCTATGTGCTGGGTGGCTCGCTCGACCGCATGTTCTTCCCGGAAGCTGCGCCGGCGCCGACCTTCGGTACGCCGGGCCTGCTCTGGGCCTCGCTGACCCTGGCGATCCTTACCCTGCCGGTGGTGATCGTGGCCACCGAAGAAGGTCTGGCACGGATTCCCCGCGCCGTGCGTGAAGGCTCTCTGGCCCTCGGCGCGACCAAGGTGGAAACCCTCTGGCGCGTGGTGCTGCCAATGGCCAGCCCGGCGATGATGACCGGCCTGATTCTCGCCGTGGCCCGCGCCGCTGGTGAAGTGGCGCCGCTGATGCTGGTGGGCGTGGTCAAGCTGGCGCCGAGTCTGCCGGTGGATGGCAACTACCCGTATCTGCATCTTGATCAGAAGATCATGCACCTGGGCTTCCACATCTACGACGTCGGCTTCCAGAGCCCCAACGTCGAGGCCGCGCGGCCGCTGGTATATGCCACTGCGCTGCTGCTGGTGCTGGTCATCGTGGTGCTGAATATGGCGGCGGTCTATATCCGCAACCACCTGCGCGAGAAGTACAAGGCGCTGGATCACTAATCATTGCGCCGCGGCCTGCTGGCCGCGGCGGCTTAACGAATTTGTTAGCGTAGGGAGCATCCCATGCAGCACGAAGCACATACACACGGTATCGACATGGCGGCCCTCGGCCGCGACCGCCAGGGCCTGAGCATGGCCAACGAGCGCGTGGCCATCGACGTGCCGGGTCTGAACCTGTACTACGGCGAGAAGCAGGCGCTGTTCGACGTCAAGATGAGCATTCCCAACCAGCGCGTAACGGCCTTTATCGGCCCGTCTGGTTGCGGCAAGTCGACCCTGCTGCGCACCTTCAACCGGATGAATGATCTGGTCGACGGTTGCCGCGTAGAAGGCGAAATCAACCTCGACGGCACCAACATCTACCGCAAAGGCGAGGATGTCGCCGAGCTGCGTCGTCGCGTCGGCATGGTGTTCCAGAAGCCCAACCCGTTCCCCAAGAGCATCTACGAGAACGTGGTGTACGGCCTGCGCATCCAGGGCATCAACCAGAAGCGCGTGCTCGATGAAGCCGTGGAATGGGCACTGAAAAGCGCGGCGCTGTGGGATGAGGTCAAAGACCGTCTGCACGACTCGGCACTCGGCCTCTCCGGTGGTCAGCAACAGCGTCTGGTGATCGCCCGTACCGTGGCGGTACAGCCAGAAGTGCTGCTGCTCGACGAACCCTGCTCGGCGCTCGACCCGATCTCCACGCTGAAAGTCGAAGAGCTGATCTACGAACTGAAATCCAAGTACACCATCGTCATCGTTACCCACAATATGCAGCAGGCGGCGCGGGTCTCGGATTACACGGCGTTTATGTACATGGGCAAACTGATCGAGTTCGGTGATACCGATACGCTGTTCACCAACCCGGACAAGAAACAGACTGAGGACTACATCACCGGTCGTTACGGTTGATGGCCACGCCATAACGCGCCGGGCGGCGTTGGCGAAGCTTGCCGTACAAATCGTATTGTCTGCGCTTCGCCGCCTTGCCCGACACGTTCTGGAAAATCCCATTCGCTGTCGACACGTATCCGGTTAAACCAAGGGTTTGCATATGATCAACAAAGAAAACCTTACCCAGCATATCTCCCAGCAATTCAACGTCGAGCTGGAGGAGGTGCGCAGCCACCTGCTGGCGATGGGCGGCCTGGTCGAGAAGCAGGTCAACGACGCGGTGACCGCACTGATCGATGCCGACTCCGGTCTGGCTCAGCAAGTGCGCGAGATCGATGACCAGATCAACCAGATGGAACGCAATATCGACGAAGAGTGCGTGCGCATTCTTGCTCGTCGTCAGCCGGCGGCCTCCGACCTGCGTTTGATCATCAGCATCTCCAAGTCGGTAATCGACCTCGAGCGCATCGGCGACGAAGCCACCAAGATCGCTAAGCGCGCGATCCTGCTGTGCGAAGAAGGCGAAGCGCCGCGCGGTTATGTGGAAGTGCGGCATATCGGTGATCAGGTACGCCGGATGGTGCAGGAGGCGCTGGACGCTTTCGCCCGTTTCGACGCCGACCTGGCGCTGTCGGTGGCGCAGTACGACAAGACCGTCGACCGCGAATACAAGACCGCACTGCGTGAGCTGGTGACCTTTATGATGGAAGACCCGCGCTCGATCTCGCGCGTGCTCAACATCATCTGGGCTCTGCGTTCGCTGGAGCGCATCGGCGATCACGCGCGCAATATTGCTGAACTGGTGATCTACCTGGTACGCGGCACCGACGTCAAACACATCGGCCTGACCCGTATGCAGGAAGAAGTGCAGGGCACCAACAAGGGCAACTGAGTCGGCTGTTGCGGGCGGCGTTGACGCGCTGCCCGTGCGACCCTGCATGGCCAAGATGCACCTGATCGCGACATATGGTGCATTTCGGTTGGCCTTTGGCCAGTAGCCGTGACTATGCTTAAGGCCATCAGAACAGGAGTGGCCGATGAGCAAAGTCAGCGTGCTGGTAGTGGACGACGCAACCTTTATCCGCGATTTGGTGAAGAAGGGTTTGCGCGACCACTTTCCAGGCATCCAGATCGAGGAAGCCGTCAACGGGCGCAAAGCCCTGCAGATGCTGACGCGCCAGCCGGTTGACCTGATTCTCTGTGACTGGGAAATGCCGGAAATGTCTGGCCTGGAACTGCTCACCTGGTGCCGCGAACAAGAAGCCCTGAAGATCGTGCCGTTTATCATGGTCACCAGCCGCGGTGACAAAGAGAACGTGGTGCAGGCGATCCAGGCCGGCGTTTCCGACTTTATCGGCAAGCCCTTTTCCAACGAGCAACTGATCACTAAGGTGAAAAAGGCCCTCAGCCGTGCCGGCAAATTGCAGGCGCTGATGTCCAGCGCACCGCCAAAAATGCTCAGCAGCGGCGCCTTCGCCAACGATTCGCTGTCCGCCTTGACCGGCGGCAAGGCCGATGTAGTCAAACCCGCAGCAGGGCCGGCCGTGCAGGCTGCGGCGGCCTTTGCCGGTAAACCTGCCGCCAAAGCCCCTGCCGCCAGCGCGCCTAGCGGTCGCGGGCAAGGCCAGTTGCGGTTGCCTGGCGGCGCCACCATGTCCTGCGTGATCAAGGCGCTGAGCCTCAAGGAAGCGCTGCTGGTGGTCAAACGCACCGAGGTACTGCCGCAGGTGCTGGAAAGCGCGGTGCTCGATCTGGAACAGGGCGAGGCGGCGGAAACCGCACGGCTCAACGGCTATCTGCATGCCGTCGCGGCGTTCGAGCCAAAGCCCGACAGCGAGTGGCTGCAACTGACCTTCAGATTCGTCGACCGCGACCCGCAGAAGCTCGACTACATCTCCCGTCTAATCGCCCGGGGGACTGCGCAGAAGCACTTCAGCCCTGGCGCGTAGGGTGCCGCTGCGCTTAGCGCCAACCTCCCCGCAATGTGTTGCACGCAGGCGAAGTCTGGACGCCATCCGGGAAAACTGGCGGCTTATACCGACCGGTGGCGGTGAGCCGGTTCACAGCCTGACCCTTGGTGCCTCGCACGGTGGCGGTAGCGCTGCTAATCTCAATGGTCCGGACACAGCACATCATAAGATCCGAGTCGTTATGCTAGGGCGTTTGATACTTCTCTGCAGTTTGTTGACCCTTGCCGGCCAGGCAGCGGCGTTGACTATTTATAAGTACACCGATGCCAACGGCGTGGTCACCTATACCGACCAGGCCGCGCCCGGTGCGCAGGTGTTCGTGTTTCGCGACCGCATGGTTGAGCGCCTGGACAACCAGGTAAAGCTGGAAACCAAGAAGCACGAAGCCGGTGAAACCCTGTTGGTACGCAACGACCTGCACGCCCCGGTGCAGATCGAACTGCGCCTGGAAGGCACTGACAACGTCACGGGTGTGCCGAACAAACCGATCAGCTGGGTGCTGCCGCCGCGCAGCAATATCCGTCTGGCCACCCTGGCCCCGCGCGATGCCAGCAAACCCATGCGTTACACCCCCAAGCTGCGTTATGCCATGGGCGATCCGCGCCTGCTGCCGACGCAGAAGAGCTACCCGCTGCCGTGGCGCGGCGGCCCGTTCCGCCTGACCCAGGGCGCCAACGGTAAGTACAGCCACTTCACCCCGAAAGGTCGTTACGCGATGGATATCGCCATGCCCGAAGGCACGCCGATTGTCGCGGCCCGCAGCGGCATTGTGGTGAAAACCGAGAATCAGCAGAGTGGCCGCGGCAACAACCCGGCGGGCAACTATGTGCGCATCCTGCATGACGACGGCACCATGGGCGTCTACCTGCACTTGATGAAGGGCTCGGTGGCGGTCAGCGAAGGCAGTCGTGTGCGCGCTGGCAGCCTGCTTGCACGCTCTGGCAATACCGGCAACAGCACCGGCCCACACCTGCACTTTGTGGTGCAACGCAATGTCGGCCTGGCGCTGGAATCGATCCCCTTCAACTTCGCCCAGCCGGTCAACAGCCTGCCTAACTTCGCCGTTGGCGGCGAGTAACCAAGCCGTAGGATGGGTTGAGCTTGCGATACCCATCGCTCCGAAATGATGGGTATCGCTCCGCTCAACCCATCCTACAAGGCGGCGAGGATACTCAATCGAGCTTCAGCACCTTGGCCAGCACGATCTTCGGGCCTTTCATCTTCTTGACGATGATGCGTAGGCCGTCGACTTCCAGCACTTCCTCTTCCTCGGGCATGCGCTTGAGGGTTTCGTAGATCAGCCCGGCGAGGGTTTCCGCCTCGACATGGTCGAGGTCGACGCCGAGCAGGCGCTCGACCTTGGCCAATGGCGTGTCGCCGCGTACCAGCAGCTTGCCTGGCTGATAGGCGAGGATGCCGCGTTCGGCCTTGCGGTGTTCGTCCTGAATATCGCCGACCAGGGCTTCCAGCACGTCTTCCATGGTCAGGTAGCCGATCACCTTGCCGTCGGCCTCTTCGACCAGGGCGAAGTGCGAGCCGCCGATGCGGAACTGTTCCAGCAGGCTGGACAGCGGCATATGCCGACCGACGCGCTCAATCGGGTGCATCAGCTCGGCCAGTTTCAGCGCCGAGGGCAGCATCTCCAGCAAGGAGAGGTGCAGCAGCAGGTCCTTGATATGCAGTACGCCGACATACTCACCACTGGTGTCGTCGTAGATCGGGTAGCGGCTGTACTTGTGCCGGCGGAACACGCTGAACACTTCATCCAGCGCCGCCGCCAGCGGCAGGGACACCAGGTCCTCGCGGGAGTTGGCCCAGTCGACCACTTCCAGTTCGCCCAGCTCCACGGCCGAGGCCAGCACGCGCATGTCCTGATCGCTGGGGTCGCTGGCGCGGCTGGAATGCAGGATCAGTTTGAGTTCGTCGCGGCTGTAGTGGTGCTCATGGTGCGGCCCCGGTTCGCCCTGGCCAGCCACGCGCAGAATGGCGTTGGCACTGGCGTTAAGCAGAAAAATCGCCGGGTACATGGCCCAGTAGAACAGGTACAGCGGCGCGGCCGTCCACAGCGACAGCAGCTCGGGTTTGCGGATGGCCCAGGACTTGGGTGCCAGCTCGCCGACCACGATATGCAGGTAGGAAATGATCGCGAAGGCGGTAAAGAAGGCGATGCCGTGTATCAGCTTCGGCGATTCGATGCCGATAGCCGCCAGCAGCGGTTCGAGCAGGTGGGCAAAGGCCGGTTCGCCGACCCAGCCGAGGCCGAGCGAAGCTAGGGTGATACCCAGTTGACAGGCCGACAGGTAGGCGTCGAGCTGGTTGTGTACGGTGCGCAGGATATGCCCGCGCCAGCCATTTTTTTCCGCCAGGGCATCGACCTTGGTGGCGCGCAGTTTGACGATGGCGAACTCGGCGGCAACGAAAAAGCCGTTGAGCAGCACTAGAAACAGAGCGAATAAAACGAGGCCGAAATCGGCGAAATAGTTGCTGGCGACGTAACTCGTGGAGGGGTCCATAAAGGGTTCGGGTAGTGAATGACCGCTAAAGGGTGGGGGCTGATAGCCGGCTTTGCAAGTAGAGCGCGGTTACTGGCCGCGCCGTACTACCTGCAGCGCGGGGAAGTGGCAGGTGAAGGTACTGCCCTTGCCCAGTTTGCTGACGATGTCCAGCCGCGCGCGGTGGCGCAGCAGCACGTGTTTGACGATGGCCAGGCCCAGGCCGGTGCCGCCGGTGTTGCTGGCGCGGCTGGAGTCGACCCGGTAGAAGCGCTCGGTCAGGCGCGGCAGATGTTTGGCCTCAATGCCTAGGCCGCTGTCCTGCACGCTGAGGTGCGCGCCCTGCTCATCGCCCCACCAGCGCACATGAATCTCGCCTTCGTCCGGGGTGTATTTCACCGCATTGAACACCAGATTGGAGAAGGCGCTGCGCAGCTCGGTTTCGCTGCCCTTGAGCTTGAGATGCGGATCGGCTTCCAGGCTGATGCGGTGATGACGCTCGCCAGACAGCGCCTGGGCATCGTTCTTGATGCTCAGCAGCAGCAGATCGACGGCCACCGGTTGGTTGTCCGAGGGGTAGTCGGTGGCCTCCAGCTTGGCTAGCAAAAGCAGGTCATTCAGCAGGTTCTGCATGCGTCCGCCTTGCTGCTGCATTTGCTGCAGAGCACGCAGCCAGCGTGGATTAACGTCCTCGACGTTATCCAGCAGGGTTTCCAGGTAGCCGGCGATCACCGTCAGCGGGGTGCGCAGCTCGTGGGAGACGTTGGCGACGAAGTCCTTGCGCATCTGTTCCAGCTGATACAGGCGGGTGATGTCGCGCACCAGCATCAGGTGCTCACGGTTGCCGTACTGGGTGATATGAAATTGCAGGCGCAGGCGGTCGCTGATCGGTGAGGGCAGCTCCAGCGGCTCGTTGTAATTATGGTTCTCGAAATATTCGATAAAGCGCGGGTCGCGCACCAGGTTGGTGATCTGCTGGCCGCTGTCCTGCGGGGTTTTCAGCCCCAGGAGTTTCTCGGCGGCGATGTTCCACCACTCCAGGTTGCCGTCGCGGTCGAGCATGATCACCGCATCTTTCAGCGCGGCGGTGGACTCCTGCACGCGGTCGATCACGGCCTGCAGGCGGCCGCGGACTTTCTGGTCGCGGCGCTGCAGGTGGTAGATGCTGTCGAATACTTCGCCCCACAGGCCGTAGCCATCGGGCGGCGCTTCGTCACCCTGGCGGGTGCGCAGCCATTTGTGCAGACGCAGCAGTTGTTGCAAGTGCCAGCCGAGGTAGCCGGCCAGGCCGAGGAGTAAGGTCCAGGCGTATTCGCCGGTGATCAGCCCGAGCAGCAGGCAGACACCGACCAGCAGCAACAAGCGACGTATCAGGGGGCCGCGCCAGTCTTGATTCAATTCAAACTCATCCGCCAATCAATCCTTGTTTGCCGGGCATCATGACGATGCGCGGCCTAGCTCTTGGTGGAGAAACGGTAACCCGTGCCGCGTACAGTCTGCACCAGATTCTCGTAGACCTCGCCAAGGGCTTTGCGCAGGCGGCGGATATGTACGTCGACGGTACGCTCTTCGACATACACGTTGCCGCCCCAGACCTGATCCAGCAACTGGCCACGGGTGTAGGCGCGCTCCTGGTGAGTCATAAAGAACTGCAGCAGGCGGTATTCGGTGGGGCCCATCTCGGCCGGTTTGCCGTCGATGGTCACGCGGTGACTGATCGGGTCGAGCAGCAGGCCGCCGACTTCGATCGGCCCTTCGCTGTCGGTCGGGCCTGCGCGGCGTAGCACGGCCTTCAGGCGGGCAACCAGTTCGCGCGGCGAGAACGGCTTGGTGATGTAGTCGTCGGCGCCGACTTCCAGGCCCTGGATCTTGTTGTCCTCTTCGCCTTTGGCGGTGAGCATGATGATCGGGATGTCGCCGGTCAGCTCATCGCGCTTGAGGCGCCGCGCCAGTTCGATGCCGCTGGTGCCGGGGAGCATCCAGTCGAGCAGGATCAGATCGGGTTTGCGGTCGACGATGATGGCGTGCGCCTGCTGGGTATTCTCCGCTTCCAGGCACTCGTAGCCGGCCATTTCCAGGGCCACGGCGATCATTTCACGGATCGGTGCTTCGTCATCGACGATCAGGATGTTCTTGCCAACCATGGGTCAAGCCTCGGGTCATCTCGCTGTAATGGGCTGCATTAGATAACGGAATTATTGCAGCGATATGACAAGCGCGCGGCAAAGCTTCTTTCTAGCCGCGCAGAGCGTAGTCCAGCACCAGGCCGATAAAGATCGCCAAGCCCGCCCAGTGGTTGTGCAGAAAGGCATTGAAGCAGGCCATCGGCTTGCGGTTGCGCGTCTTGTGAAACTCCCAGGCAAAGCAGCCGGCGGCCACCAGCAGGCCGAGGTGGAAGTACAGGCCCAGCTCGAAGCGCGCTGCCGCCAGCAGCAGGCAGAGCAGCGCCAGCCCCTGGAGGGTGACGATAATCAGGCGGTCGGCATCGCCAAACAGAATGGCAGTAGAGCGCACGCCGATCTTCAGGTCGTCCTCGCGGTCGGCCATGGCGTAGTAGGTGTCGTAGGCCACCGTCCACAGCAGGTTGGCGATATACAGCAGCCAGGCTTCCGGCGGCAGATTGCCGGTTTCGGCGGTAAACGCCATCGGCATGCCCCAGGAGAATGCCGCGCCCAGTACTACCTGCGGATAGAAGGTGTAGCGCTTCATAAAGGGGTAGCAGGCGGCCAGAGCCAGGCCGCCGAATGACAGCCAGATGGTGGTGGCGTTGGTAAACAGCACCAGCACGAAGCTGGCGGCCACCAGTACGGCGAACAGAATCAGCGCTTCACGCGGCTGGATCTTGCCGCTGGCCAGTGGGCGGGCTTTGGTGCGGCTGACGTGGCCGTCGAAGTTGCGGTCGGCGTAATCGTTGATCACACAGCCGGCGGCGCGCATCAGCAACACGCCGACCACGAAGATAAACAGGTTTTTCGCGCTCGGTACGCCCTCGGCCGCCACCCACAAGGCCCACAGCGTTGGCCACAGCAGCAGGTAGATGCCGATGGGCTTGTCCAGGCGCATCAGCTGAATAAAGTCCCAGGCGCGCGGGTGCAGGCGGTTGAGTGAATGCAGCAGGCGGGTATACATCGAGCGCGTCTCCATGCGAGGTGCGACTGATTATACGGACGGCGTAGGGTGGATCACGCTTTATCGATCCACCAGGGTGGCTGCAAGGTGGAAGTAAAAACGACATCCACCCTACGGCGTGTCGAGCTCGGCGGCCTGCCAGAATTCGGGTAAGAACACCTCGGCCACCAGCACCCCCAGCGCACCACGGCTAAAGCACGAGCGGCGTGCCCACAGGCGCTCGCTGCAGGCTTCCGCTGGCAGCCACTGCGCTGGGTAGCGGCACACCTGCAATTCGCCGCGATCAAAGGCGCGGTCGCTGAACAGCAACTCACCTAGCGAGCGGCTGCCGAGTTGGTCCAGCGCCAGGCCCGAGCCTTCCAGTACGCTGCGCGCTGCCACGCTGCGGGCGAATACCCAGGGCTGGCCGTGGCCGCGCAGGTACACCTCGCGCACCCAGCCCTGGCTGCCGCTGACCACGCCCAGCGCGCTGCATTCATCACTGCGCAGGCGCTGCCAGCCTTCCTGCAACGGGGTGACGCTGAAGCCATCAGCCGACAGGGCGGTCAGCCGTCGCGTCAGCGAATCTTCATTGAATAGCCAATCGCGCACCGCAGCAGTGGGCGCAGGGTGCAGTTGGCTGGCAGTCAGCCAGCGCGGCGGATGAGCGAGAGCGGCGTGGGGCACGGGCAGGTTTCACCGTAAGCAGAGGCGCGCGAGTCTAGCATGGCCCTTGCGCCCGGACAGGTAGCAGCAGGCGCGGCGATTGGCCGCGACATCGGGCAGAACCCGACTTTGGTTGGCCCCGATGACGGGCTATTCATCGCCCGGCGGCTTGGCGCACCTGCACATATGCGGTAGTTTCCCCGGCGCAATAGCCGTGTGATCCGCCTGAGGTAGTTATGAAGAAGTGGCAATGTGTGGTCTGTGGACTGATTTACGATGAGAGCCAAGGCTGGCCTGATGAAGGCATCGCCGCTGGCACGCTCTGGCAGGATGTCCCGGAAGACTGGCTGTGTCCTGACTGTGGCGTGGGTAAGCTTGATTTCGAAATGATCGAAATCGGCTAAGAACCGTCTCCGATCTGCTGCGCGTCGGCGCTGCTGCGTTAAAAACAGGCCGGGACGCGGCGTCTCGAAATGCTCATTTACAGCCGTAAACTCCGCTTTCTCGCCTGTTTTTGCCTTGCATCGCTCTAGCTCGCGAGATCTGAAACCGGTTCTGAGTCCAGGCTGTGACAAGCGGCGACCCAAGGGTCGCCGTTTTGTTTAGTGAGTGCGCATACTTAACACCTCGAACGAGCTGAATAAGCGCCGAGGTGGCTATGCGCAAGTGGCAGTGTGTGGTGTGCGGTTTTATCTATGACGAAGCCCTCGGCCTGCCCGATGAAGGCATCGCCCCTAGCACGGCCTGGGAAGATATCCCCGCCGATTGGCTGTGCCCCGATTGCGGCGTCGGCAAGATGGATTTCGAGATGATCGAGATCGCCTGAGCCGCGTCAGCCCTGAAATCTATTACGGCCGCCGCAGTGCGCGGCCTGTGTGAGGAATGCAGCATGAGCGCACCTGTCGTCATCGTCGGCACCGGCCTGGCCGGCTACAACCTGGCCCGTGAGTTTCGCAAGCTGGACAGCGAAACCCCGCTGCTACTGATCACCGCCGACGACGGTCGCTCGTACTCCAAACCCATGCTGTCCACCGGCTTTGCCAAGAACAAGGACGCCGATGGCCTGAGCATGGCCGAGCCGGGCGCCATGGCCGAACAGCTCAAGGCGGAAGTGCGCACCCATACCCGCATCAGCGGCATCGATGCGGGCCACAAGCAGCTGTGGATCGGCGAAGAAGCCGTGCCCTATCGCGACCTGGTACTGGCCTGGGGCGCCGAGGTGATTCGTGTGCCGGTGGAAGGTGATGCCGACGATGCGATCTTCTCGATCAATGATCTGGAGGACTACGCACGCTTTCGCACGGCGGCTGCCGGCAAGCAGCGCGTCCTGCTGCTGGGCGCCGGACTGATCGGTTGTGAGTTTGCCAACGACCTGAGCCTGGGTGGCTATCAGGTCGAGCTGGTCGCACCCTGCGAACAGGTGATGCCAGGCTTGCTGCATCCGGCTGCCGCCGCTGCAGTTCAAGCGGGTCTGGAAGGGTTGGGTGCGCGTTTTCACCTCGGCCCGGTGTTGGCCAGCCTGAATCACCAAGGCGATGCGTTGGAAGCCCACTTGTCCGACGGCACGCTGATCGAGTGTGACCTGGTGCTGTCTGCCGTGGGGCTGCGTCCGCGTATCGAGCTGGCGGCTGCGGCCGGGCTGGCGGTTAATCGTGGGGTGGTGGTGGATCGCCAGCTACGTACTTCGCACGCCAATATCTACGCCCTGGGCGACTGCGCCGAGGTCGATGGGATCAACCTGCTCTACGTCATGCCGCTGATGACCAGCGCGCGCGCCCTGGCGCAAACCCTGGCCGGCACGCCGACGGCGGTGAGCTACGGGCCGATGCCGGTCACGGTAAAAACCCCGGTCTGCCCGCTGGTGGTCTCGCCGCCACCACGCGGCCTGCAAGGCGAGTGGCGCGTGGAGGGCAGCGGCGCCGATATCAAGGCGCTGTGCCATGACAGCAGTGGCGCGCTGCTCGGTTATGCCCTCACCGGTACGGCCGTGCAGGATAAATTGGCCCTGAATAAGCTGCTGCCTGCGCTTTTGGCCTGAATGGCGGACGTTCTGTCGGATATGCCACAAAATTGCCTGGTTTAACTGTCGGACAAGACTGGCGCAGGGCCCAATGGCATGCCATCCTCCCTCAGTCTGCCGCAGCCTAGAGCTGTTGCGGCGCCTTGGTATCTGCTCGCGCAGAGCAGCCCGGACACAACAACAAAAAACCGTAAAGAGGCATTTATGCGTAAACCGGAACTCGCCGCCGCTATCGCCGATAAGGCGGATCTGACTAAAGATCAGGCAAACCGTGTACTTAACGCGGTACTCGAAGAAATCACCAACGCACTGAACCGCAAGGACAGCGTCACTCTGGTGGGCTTCGGTACTTTCGTGCAACGCCATCGCGGTGCTCGCACCGGTAAAAACCCGCAAACCGGCGAGCCGGTAAAGATCAAGGCCAGCAACACCGTCGCCTTCAAACCGGGCAAGTCCCTGAAAGACGCGGTCAACTGAGTCCTCAGGCCCGGGGCCTTTGGCTCCGGGCTGCACCACCCCCGGCCAGCGTGTTCACGCCCTTCTTTCAGCCGGATGTAGTCCCCGCCGCAAACCGCTACAATGCGCCGCCTTTTCCCTACCCTTTGCGAGGCCTCGCGCATGAAATTCCGTTTTCTTCTGTGGATGCTGGGCCGTCTGATGGCCAAGGCCAGCCGTGAAAACCCGGCATTCCAGCAACAACTGGTCGACCGCGATATGGTCTTTCAGCTGCACACCCTGGACGGCAAAGTTGCCCGTCACTTCATCGTCAAAGACCAGCGCATCACCAGCAAGCGCGGCCCGGCTACTGAGCCTGCCTTCGCCCTTGGCTTCAAGGATGCCGCCTACGGTTTCGCCACCATGAGCGCGAAGAACAAGCAGCTGGCGTTTATGCAGGGCATCCAGAACAAGGACATCCAGATCCAGGGCAACCCGGCATTGGTGATCTGGTTCCAGGGTCTGACCAAATACCTGATGCCGAAAAAGAAAGACGCCGCCAAAAAGGCCGCCTGAGCCTCACCGCCGCGCGCCAGGGCTGGCCGGCGCGCGCTGCTTTCGCTAGGCTGGGCATAGCCCTAGTGAGAGTTTGCCCATGCGTCTGCTGCTAAGTGTCCTGCTGTTTACCACCGCCCTTGCCCATGCTGCACCTCCCAAAGCCGAAGCCTTTGCGCCGTTATTCGAGCTGGCCGGTATCCGTTTGCTCTGCGAACAGAGTGCGCCGCTTGTGCAGCGCGGGTTGAGCGATAAACAGCAAGCGCAGTTGGCCAAGGTGTTTGCCGCCGATGGCCTGTGCCTGGACTTGGCCAAGAAGCTGACCGGCAAGCTCGATCAAGCCCAGTTGGAACAGGCCAAGAGCCTGCTGGAAAGCCCCCTGGCGCAGAGCTTTACTGCCGCCGAGCGTTCGGTCGGTGAGGGCGGCGCAGAAGGCTTGGCGGCCTATCGCAAACAACTGGGCGAGCGCCCGCCGCGTGAGGAGCGACTGGCTCTGGTGCGGCGCCTGGATGCCGCCGCACACACCACTACGCTAGCCACCTTGTTGCGTTATGAAGTCGGCAAGACCCAGGCGTTTCTGGCCTTGCAGGGCCGTGGCGAAAGCATCGACGAGAAAGCCCTGAGCACTCAGACCAAGGCGCAGGAAGACGCGCTGCGGGCCTCCAGTTCCGAGGCGGTGGAGTCTTTTATGCTCTACGCCTACCGGCAGATGCCCAGTGAAAAACTGGCCGAATATGCCGCCTTGTATGAGCAGCCAGCCGTGGCCCAGTTGCTCGATGGCAGCGTGCAGGTGCTGCCGGAGTTGTTCGCTGCACGGCGTGCGCAGCTGAAGAAGTAGTCAGGACATATTCGATGGGCACCCGATCAATGGACGAAGTACGTGCCGATTACATTTCCTCAATGGGGCAAGAGCTCGGTGTTGGTTTCTATGTTCTCCACATAGAACTCATAGAACTTCATGTCCTCTGGCAGCAATATCGGCAGCTTTTCGGAGATACAGCGGACACGGTTCAGTTGCTCAATCGAACGGCGGGGTTATTTTTTAAGATCGTGCAAGACGAGCTATGGGATAGCGTGCTCCTTGGTGTATCACGGATGACGGACCCACCAGCTACAGGCAAAAACAAGAACCTAACCGTACAGTCGCTTCCATTACTTATTACAGATCCCGTGCTAAGGGTAGAAGCTCAGTTACTCTGCGCTAAGGCTGTAGCGGAGGCAGCATTTGCCCGCGAGCATCGCAACAAGCGTATTGCACACCAAGATCACAACTACCTCAGCAACCGGAACTCCAGCGCTCTAAGTGGGATCAGCAGGGCTGCAGTCGAGAGCATGTTAGCTGCGCTACGCGGCGTTCTGAATCATCTCGAGAATCACTTTCGTGACAGCACTGTCATGTATGAGAACTTCGTCGATGATAGCGGAGCGAGGTTGCTAGTTAACAAGCTGAGTAAGCTAGAGCGGCTTCAAAGCGTAACTGGAAGCGCCTCTTAGCTAATCGTATTCGACTGCAACAACAAAGGGGCCCGTAGGCCCCTTTGTGTTTTCTGCGTTTTAGTGTGCCGGGTGGAATTGCGCCGCCAGTTCGCGCAGCGCGACTTCGGCGGCTAGCACTTTGCTTACGGCTTCTTCGGCCTTGTCCCGGCTGATGCCGAGGTTGTCGAACAGGCTTTGCGGAATCTCGCTCTGCGGGCCGGCGCCGATGCCGCGATTGCGCAGCAGGCTGACCGACAGGCACACCAGGTTCGGGTAGGTGGCGTGGGGGCCGGTGTATTCAGGGTCGTGCTGGAAGCGCAGGGCGCTGGCCAGTTCTTCCGGCATATCCCAGTAGCGCATCAGCCAGGCACCGATCTGTTCGCGGCTGATGCCGAGCAGATGCTGCTCGATATAGCTGTGCGATAGGTGCGGGTTGACCTCCAGATGCCGGCAGATCAGCGAGAAGTGCGGCGGAAACACGTGCGCCAGCACCAGGTAGCCGAAGTTGTGCAGCAGGCCAGCCAGGTAGGTCAGGCCGGCTTCCGGGCGCTGTGCGCGCGGGATGGCGCGGGTCAGACCCTCGATCACCGCAGCGCTGTAGATCGCCTGTTGCCAGTAGGGCGTGGCCTGTTGCGGATGGTCCTTGGGCAGGCTCAGGGTTTTACCCAGGGCCAGGCCAAGGGCCAGATTGATCACCAGATCAAAGCCGAGCACGCGGACGATGGCGTCTTCCACCGAACGGATCTTGCCCGGCGCGGCGTAGTAGGGCGAGGCGGCCCAGCTGACCACCTGAGCGGCCAGCGCCGGGTCGGTTTCGACCACGCCGGTGATGTCATCCACCGTGGCATCCGGGTCGACGCGTAGCTTGATGATCTTCTGCGCGGTTTCCGGTAGTGGCGGAATCTCGATGGTTTCTTCCAGGCGTTGCTGGATGCGCCGCGCGGTAAAGGCCTGCACCGCCAGGGTGATCTCGGCGCGGTCGTCGTCCGGGCGATCCAGGTTCAGGCGGATATTGCTCAGTGGCTCGCCGAAACGTGCAGCACTGGCCTTGCTTAGCAGGCTTTTGAAGGCCTCGGTGCTCAGCTCCAGCAGCACACCGCGCTGGCCGGACTCGATATACAGACTGGGCACTTGCAGCAGACGTTCGTCATACAGGCAGGGCGAGCTGGTCAGCGGCGGCAGGCCGGGCAGCACTTTCAGGCTGTGCTTGCCGAGCATGCGCTCCAGGCGCTCTGGTTTGACCGCAGTCAGCTGGCGGCCAGTCAGTTCGGTCAGGCGATTGAGGTCGAGCAGCTGGCTCTGTGGATAGAGCACCAGCAGCGCGCCGACGGCGTCATCCAGCAAAACCGCCTGTAGACGTTGTGCGACCGGCAGACCGGGCACATCACGGCAGATTTGGTAGGGCAGGCCGAGCTTTTCCAGTAGTTGCAGAATCACCGCTGGCGGGCGCGGAGCGGTGTCGGTAGCTAGGGCAAGTTCGGTCATGACGGTATCCAGCAGAAGTAGCAATACCCCGAGTATAAACAGCGGGATGAGTAAAATGCGGCGCAGGCGACGGTTGTCCTGTGCGCGGGTTCACACTTGCCCGTATTGTTGGCCATGCCGCAGCCAGCGTTCAAGTAGCGGGCTGACATGCTGTGGCCAATGTTCCAGCAGTGCCTGCGCGGCGTCGCGTACCGCCGGCAGCAGGTCGGCATCGCGCATCAGGTCGGCCACCTTGAACTGCAGCAGGCCAGTCTGGCGGGTGCCAAGCATCTCGCCGGGGCCGCGCAGTTCCAGGTCTTTTTCAGCAATCACGAAACCATCGCAGGTCTCGCGCATGATGCCAAGGCGCTCGCGGCCCAGCTGCGACAAGGGCGGGTGATAGAGCAGCAGGCAATGGCTGGCGGCGCTGCCACGGCCGACCCGACCGCGCAGCTGGTGCAGCTGGGCCAGGCCCAGGCGTTCCGGGTTCTCGATGATCATCAGGCTGGCATTGGGCACGTCGACGCCGACTTCGATCACCGTGGTGGCCACCAGCAGTTGCAGCTGGCCCTGTTTGAATTGGTCCATCACCGCAGCTTTTTCTGCAGGCTTCATGCGCCCGTGGATCAGCCCCACATTCAGCCCGCCGAGCGCTGCGGATAAATCCTCGAAGGTGGTTTCCGCGGCCTGGCAGGTCAGCTCTTCGGACTCTTCGATCAGCGTGCACACCCAGTAGGCCTGGCGCCCTTCATTACAGGCCAGGCGCACGCGCTCGACCACTTCCAGGCGGCGGCTGTCGGCGATCACCAGGGTATTCACTGGGGTGCGGCCCGGCGGCAGCTCGTCGAGGATCGAGGTGTCGAGGTCGGCGTAGGCGCTCATCGCCAGGGTTCGCGGGATTGGCGTGGCGGTCATGATCAACTGGTGTGGGCACATACGCCCGCCGATGCCTTTCTGTCGTAGGGCCAGGCGCTGCTGCACGCCGAAGCGGTGCTGTTCATCGATGATCACCAGGGCCAGCTTGGCAAAGCGCACTTCCTCCTGAAACAACGCGTGGGTGCCGACCACCATGGGCGCGCCGGCGGCGATCTGTTCCAGGGCACTGGTGCGGGCCTTGCCCTTGAGCTTGCCAGCCAGCCAGGCGACCTCCAGACCCAGCGGCGCCAGCCATTTGCTGAAGTTGATGAAATGCTGCTCGGCAAGAATCTCGGTCGGCGCCATCAGTGCGACCTGATAACCGGCTTCCAGCGCTTGCAGTGCGGCAAAGGCGGCGACCACGGTCTTGCCAGCGCCGACATCGCCTTGCACCAGGCGCAGCATCGGCTCGCTCTGGCTGAGGTCATAGGCGATTTCCGCGCCGACCCGCTGTTGCGCGCCGGTGGGGGTAAAACCCAGGTTGGCCAGGTATTGCTGCGGCAGGCGTTTCGCCAGCGGCAGCGCTGGAGCCTGCTGCGCGCGCACGCTTTCGCGCAGACGCTGCAGCGACAGTTGATGGGTGAGCAACTCCTCGAAGGCCAGGCGGTGCTGGGCCCAGTGACGGCCTTCGGCGAGTTCTTCCAGATCGGCATCCGGCGGTGGCCGGTGCAGGTAGCGAATCGCCTGGTCGAGCGGGCTGAGCTGGTAGTCGTCAGCCAGTTCACGCGGCAACCAATCCGGCAGGCTATGCGGGCCCAGGCGCGCCAGGGCCTGTTCGCTGAGCTGGCGCAGGCGTTGCTGGGTCAGGCCTTCGGTGGTCGGGTAGATCGGCGTCAGGGTCTGTTCCACGGCAATCGGCTCGCTGCCGCACAGCGCGCGGTATTCCGGGTGATAGATTTCCAGCCCCGATGAACCAGGGCGCACTTCGCCGTAGCAGCGCACCTGGGTGCCGCGTTTGAGACCTTCTTTCTGCGCCTGGCTGAAGTGGTAGAAGCGCAAGGAGAGGGTGCCGCTGCCGTCCTGCAGGCGTACCAGCAGGCTGCGCCTGCGACCCATGACTACATCGGCGCCGGCGACTATGCCTTCAACTACTGCGTCCTGACCGGGACGCAGCGCGCCAATCGGCACGATGCGGGTACGGTCCTGATAACGCAGCGGCAGGTGGAACAGCACGTCCTGCAGGGTTTCCAGGCCGACCTTGGCGAGTTTTTCGGCCAGAGCCGCACCCACGCCTTTCAGCGCGGTGACAGAAACCGCGGCCAGCTCGGTCATGGCCTGTCTTAGCTGCTCTTAGGCAGTGGTTTGGCCACCGAGCACAGGCGGATCGAGTCGGTCAGCACTTCGATGGCATTCGGCCGTGGGAAGCTGGCGCGCCAGGCGATGGCCACGGTGCGGAACGGCGCGGGCGGGCTGAGTGGGCGCACTTCAATCACGCCGGGAGCGTAGTGGTGGCTGTCGACCGCGGAGAACGGCAGGATCGACACGCCGAGGCCCGAGGCGACCATGTGGCGGATGGTTTCCAGCGAGCTGGACTCCACAGTGGTGTGCTTGGCGCTGTCTTCGCCGCCCTTGCGCAGGGTTGGGCAGGCTTCCAGCACCTGATCGCGGAAGCAGTGGCCTTCACCGAGCAGCAGCAGGCTCTTGTCGTTCAGCAGCTTGCTGTCGATGGTTTTCATCGCGGCCCAGGGGTGGCCGGCGGGCAGCAGGGCGTAGAACGGCTCGTCATACAGCGGCTTGGTCAGCACATCGGCTTCATGGAACGGCAGGGCGATGATGATCGCGTCCAGCTCGCCATTGCGCAGTTTGTCGCGCAGCACGTGGGTGAAGTTCTCTTCGATATACAGCGGCATCTGCGGGGCGACGCGGTGCAGTTGCGGAATCAGATGGGGGAACAGGTAGGGGCCTACGGTGTAGATCGCGCCGATTTTCAGTGGCGCGGCCATCTGGTTCTTGCCGGCCTGAGCCAGCTCGCGGATGCCCTGGGCTTGCTCCAGCACCTTCTGCGCCTGGGTGACGATGCCTTCACCGACCGGGGTCAGACGCACTGCGCTCTTGCTGCGTTCGAAGATCAGCACACCCAGCTCATCTTCGAGCTTCTTTACCCCCACCGACAGCGTCGGCTGGCTGACGTGACAACGCTCGGCGGCGCGGCCGAAGTGCTGTTCCTGAGCGAGGGTGACTATGTAGCGCAGTTCGGTGAGGGTCATAGTCTTTATCCATTGAGATGCAGCCAAGCATAGCGGCTGTATTCAATGGAACCAACTGCTGATGCGCTTCAGCGCCCGTGCTTGATGTGTTGGACGGGTTTTGGCGATTGGCTACGCGTTTATGTCGCTTTGTGAACAGAAAATAATTAGTTACTAAAACGTTGTGCGAATAGAATTGCGACCATACTTTGCGGGCGACCCAGCTTGGGGTTCGCACTCGCCACAATAAAATTATACAAGCCGTTCCTTTTACCCAAGGAGTACCGGCATGCCTGATGCGGTAACGACCATGTCCCATAACTGGGCTTTTGCTGTGTTTCTGCTCGGAGTTTTCGGGCTTATCGGCTTTATGCTCGGGCTGTCCAGCCTGCTGGGGAGCAAGGCCTGGGGTCGCAGCAAGAATGAGCCCTTTGAGTCCGGCATGTTGCCCGTCGGCAGCGCGCGTCTGCGCCTGTCAGCCAAATTCTATCTGGTCGCGATGCTCTTCGTGATCTTCGACGTTGAAGCCCTCTTTCTCTTCGCTTGGGCAGTTTCGGTGCGCGAAAGCGGCTGGGCTGGGCTGATCGAAGCTACAGTCTTTATAGCAATTCTGTTGGCAGGTCTTGTCTACCTTTGGCGGATTGGGGCGCTCGATTGGGCACCTCAGGGCCGTCGCGAGCGGCAGGCGAAGCTAAAACAATGAGGCTTTGGCGATGCACTACAAACTTACTCGGATCGATCCGGATGCGCCTAATGAGCGCTATCCGGTCGGCGAGCGGGAGACTGTTTCCGACCCGCTGCTAGATGATCAAGTCCACAAGAACATCTACATGGGCAAACTTGCCGATGTGCTGAATGGTGCAGTGAACTGGGGGCGCAAGAACTCCCTATGGCCGTATAACTTCGGCCTGTCCTGCTGCTATGTGGAAATGACCACCGCCTTTACCGCGCCGCACGACGTAGCCCGGTTTGGTGCGGAAGTGATTCGAGCCTCCCCACGCCAGGCGGACTTCATGGTCATCGCCGGCACCTGCTTTATCAAGATGGCCCCGGTCATCCAGCGCTTGTACGAGCAGATGCTGGAGCCCAAGTGGGTGATCTCTATGGGCTCCTGCGCCAACTCTGGCGGCATGTACGACATCTACTCCGTGGTCCAGGGGGTCGATAAGTTCCTGCCGGTCGACGTCTATATTCCCGGTTGCCCGCCCCGTCCCGAGGCATTTCTGCAAGGCTTGATGCTGCTGCAGGAGTCCATCGGTCAGGAGCGCCGGCCGTTGTCCTGGGTAGTCGGTGATCAGGGTGTTTACCGTGCCGACATGCCTTCGCAGAAAGAACAGCGTCGCGAGCAGCGAATCGCCGTGACCAATCTGCGCAGCCCCGACGAAGTGTGAGCCTGGGCTCGCTTGAGCCCGCCTACTGACGCCGTTGACCGATAGCGACCGAGACCATGACTGCAGACAGCATTCTGTCCATACCGCCGTACAAGGCTGACGACCAAGATGTGGTCGTCGAACTGAATTCCCGTTTTGGCGCCGAGGCCTTTACCGCACAGAGCACCCGTACCGGCATGCCGGTGCTGTGGGTGGCCCGCGAGCGGCTGGTCGAGATCCTGACCTTCCTGCGCAATCTGCCGCGCCCCTACGTCATGTTGTATGACCTGCATGGCGTCGACGAGCGCCTGCGTACCCAGCGTCGCGGTCTGCCGGGTGCGGATTTCACCGTGTTCTATCACCTGATGTCGCTGGAGCGGAACAGCGACATCATGCTCAAGGTTGCCTTGAACGAGCGCGACCTCAATGTGCCCAGCGTCACCAGCATCTGGCCCAATGCCAACTGGTATGAACGCGAAGTATGGGACCTCTACGGCATTCACTTCAGCGGCCACCCGCACCTGACGCGGATCATGATGCCGCCGACCTGGGAAGGTCACCCGCTGCGCAAGGACTACCCGGCGCGCGCCACCGAGTTCGATCCGTTCAGCCTGACTCTGGCCAAACAGCAGCTGGAAGAAGAGGCCGCGCGCTTCAAGCCGGAAGACTGGGGCATGAAGCGCGGCAGCGAGCATGAGGACTATATGTTCCTCAACCTCGGCCCCAATCACCCGTCGGCCCATGGTGCGTTCCGCATTATTCTGCAGCTGGACGGTGAAGAGATCGTCGATTGCGTGCCCGAGGTTGGTTACCACCACCGCGGCGCCGAGAAGATGGCCGAGCGGCAGAGCTGGCACAGCTTTATTCCCTACACCGACCGCATCGACTACCTCGGCGGGGTAATGAACAACCTGCCGTACGTGCTGGCCGTGGAAAAACTCGCGGGCATTACCGTGCCGCAGCGGGTCGACGTGATCCGCATCATGCTGGCCGAGTTCTTCCGCATCACCAGCCATCTGTTGTTTCTCGGTACCTATATCCAGGACGTCGGCGCGATGACCCCGGTGTTCTTTACCTTCACCGACCGTCAGCGCGCCTACAAAGTGATCGAAGCCATCACCGGCTTCCGTCTACACCCGGCCTGGTACCGTATCGGTGGCGTCGCTCACGACCTGCCGCGTGGCTGGGATCGTCTGGTTAAGGAGTTCGTTGACTGGCTGCCCAAGCGCCTCGACGAGTACGAAAAGGCCGCGCTGCAGAACAGCATTCTCAAGGCGCGGACCATCGGTGTGGCGCAGTACAACACCAAGGAAGCGCTGGAGTGGGGCACCACCGGTGCTGGCCTGCGCGCTACGGGCTGCGACTTCGACCTGCGCAAGGCGCGGCCGTATTCCGGCTACGAGAACTTCGAATTCGAAGTGCCGCTGGCGGCCAATGGCGATGCCTATGACCGCTGCATGGTGCGTGTGGAAGAGATGCGTCAGAGCATCAAGATCATCGATCAGTGCCTGCGCAATATGCCGGAAGGCCCATACAAGGCCGATCATCCGCTGACCACGCCGCCGCCGAAAGAGCGCACGCTGCAGCACATCGAAACCCTGATCACTCACTTCCTGCAGGTTTCCTGGGGCCCGGTGATGCCGGCCAACGAGTCCTTCCAGATGATCGAGGCGACCAAGGGCATCAACAGCTACTACCTGACCAGCGACGGCAGCACCATGAGCTACCGCACGCGCATTCGTACGCCGAGCTTCCCGCACCTGCAGCAGATCCCTTCGGTGATTCGCGGCAGCATGGTCGCCGACCTGATCGCGTACCTGGGCAGTATCGACTTCGTTATGGCTGACGTGGACCGCTGATATGAGCCAGACAACCCTGATTCAAACCGACCGTTTTGCTCTGAGCGAAACCGAGCGTGCGGCCATCGAGCATGAGATGCGCCACTACGAAGATCCGCGCGCGGCGTCGATCGAAGCCCTGAAGATCGTGCAGAAAGTCCGTGGCTGGGTGCCGGATGGCGCCGCCGATGCGATTGGCGAGATCCTCGGCATTCCCGCCAGCGACGTCGAAGGCGTGGCCACCTTCTATAGTCAGATTTTCCGTCAGCCGGTGGGCCGCCACATTATCCGCGTGTGCGACAGCATGACCTGCTATGTCGGTGGCCATGAGTCGGTCGTCGCCGAAATGCAGAAACAGCTCGGTATCGGCCTCGGCGAGACCACCCACGACAGCCGCTTTACCTTGCTGCCGGTGTGCTGCCTGGGCAACTGCGACAAGGCCCCGGCGCTGATGATCGACGACGACACCTTTGGCGACGTGCAACCTGATGGCGTTGCCAAACTGCTAGAGGCCTACGTATGAGTATCAAGACGCTGACCTCCATCGGCCCGGCCAACAAGATTGCCCGCAGTGAGGAAAGCCATCCGCTGACCTGGCGCCTGCGTGACGACGCCCAGCCGGTGTGGCTGGAGGAATACCAGGCCAAAAACGGCTACGCCGCCGCGCGCAAAGCCCTGAGCGAAATGGCCCAGGCCGACATCGTGCAAACCGTCAAAGACTCCGGCCTCAAGGGCCGCGGCGGTGCTGGCTTCCCCACCGGGGTGAAGTGGGGGCTGATGCCCGCCGACGAATCCATGAACATCCGCTACCTGCTGTGCAACGCGGACGAGATGGAACCGAATACTTGGAAGGACCGCATGCTGATGGAGCAGCTGCCGCACCTGCTGGTGGAAGGCATGCTGATTTCCGCACGGGCGCTCAAGGCCTATCGCGGCTATATCTTCCTGCGTGGCGAGTACGTCGATGCGGCGGCGAATCTGAACCGCGCCATTGAGGAAGCCAAGGCTGCCGGCCTGCTTGGCAAGAACATTCTCGGCAGCGGTTTCGATTTCGAGCTGTTTGTGCACACCGGTGCCGGCCGTTATATCTGCGGTGAAGAAACCGCGCTGATCAACTCCCTCGAAGGCCGTCGCGCCAACCCGCGCGCCAAGCCGCCGTTCCCGGCCGCCGTAGGCGTGTGGGGCAAGCCGACTTGTGTAAACAACGTCGAGACCCTGTGCAACGTGCCGGCCATCGTTGGTAACGGCGTGGATTGGTACAAGAGCCTGGCCCGCCCTGAGAGTGAAGACCACGGCACCAAGCTGATGGGCTTCTCCGGCAAGGTGAAGAACCCCGGCCTGTGGGAGCTACCCTTCGGCGTTAGCGCCCGCGAGCTGTTCGAGGACTACGCCGGCGGCATGCGCGATGGCTATACCCTCAAGTGCTGGCAACCCGGCGGTGCCGGCACCGGCTTTCTGCTACCCGAGCACCTGGATGCGCTGATGTATGCCGGCGGTATCGGCAAAGTCGGCACGCGCATGGGCACCGGCCTGGCACTGGCGGTGGACGACAGCATCAGCATGGTCTCGCTGCTGCGCAATATGGAAGAGTTCTTCGCCCGCGAGTCCTGCGGCTGGTGTACGCCGTGCCGCGATGGCCTGCCCTGGAGCGTGAAGATTCTCCGCGCCCTGGAGCGCAAGCAAGGCACTCAGCAGGACATCGACACGCTGCTCGGTCTGGTCAATTTCCTTGGCCCGGGCAAAACCTTCTGCGCCCATGCACCGGGTGCGGTTGAGCCGTTGGGCAGTGCGATCAAGTATTTCCGCTCGGAGTTCGAGGCTGGTGTTGCCAGCTCGGCGGCTCCGGCGACGACGGGGCAATTCGTCCCCGCGTAAAACAATGGCGCTCTGGCGGCCACTGACCTGGCCCCGCAGCACAACGTGATTCCATTAGCCAAGCCCGCTTCGGTGGGCAAAGAAGAAACCTGAACCATGGCCACTATCCACGTAGACGGCAAAGATTTCGAAGTCGATGGGGCGGACAACCTGCTGCAGGCCTGCCTGTCCCTAGGTCTCGATATCCCTTACTTCTGCTGGCACCCGGCGCTCGGTAGCGTCGGCGCCTGCCGCCAGTGCGCGGTCAAGCAGTACACCGATGAAAACGATATGCGCGGGCGCATCGTCATGTCGTGCATGACGCCTGCCACCGACAACACCTGGATCAGCATCGACGATGAAGAATCCAAGGCGTTCCGCGCCAGCGTCGTCGAGTGGCTGATGACCAACCACCCGCACGACTGCCCGGTGTGCGAGGAGGGCGGCCATTGCCACCTGCAGGACATGACGGTGATGACTGGCCACAACCAGCGCCGTTATCGCTTCACCAAACGCACCCACCAGAACCAGCAGCTCGGCCCGTTCATCTCCCACGAAATGAACCGCTGCATCGCCTGCTACCGCTGCGTGCGCTACTACAAGGATTACGCCGGCGGCACTGACCTGGGTGTGTACGGCGCGCATGACAACGTGTACTTCGGCCGGGTCGAAGACGGCGTGCTGGAGAGCGAGTTCTCCGGCAACCTGGTCGAGGTCTGCCCGACCGGTGTGTTCACCGACAAGACCCACTCCGAGCGCTACAACCGCAAGTGGGACATGCAGTTCGCCCCGAGCATCTGCCATGGCTGCGCCAGCGGCTGCAACACCAGTCCCGGCGAGCGCTACGGCGAACTCCGACGCATCGAAAACCGCTTCAATGGCGATGTAAACCAGTACTTCCTCTGCGACCGTGGCCGTTTCGGTTATGGCTACGTCAACCGCAGCGACCGTCCGCGCCAGCCGCTGCTGGTGAATAAAGACGGTGGCGAAAAGCTCGGCATCGACGCGGCGCTGGACAAGGCCGCCGAGCTGCTCAAAGGCAAACGCGTAATCGGCATCGGCTCGCCGCGCGCCAGCCTGGAAAGCAACTTCGCCCTGCGCGAGCTGGTCGGCGAGGCCAACTACTACTCCGGTATCGCCGCTGGCGAGCTGGACAATATCCGCTTGATCCGCGACATCCTGCAGAACGGTCCGCTGCCAGTGCCGACCCTGCGTGAAGTCGAGCTGCACGACGCGGTGTTTATCCTCGGTGAAGACCTGACTCAGACAGCCGCACGCATGGCCCTGGCCCTGCGTCAGGCGGTCAAGGGCAAGGCCACTGAAATCGCCGCCTCGATGAAAATTCAGGACTGGCACATGGCCGCCGTGCAGAACGTCGCCCAGGACGCGCTGCATCCGCTGTTTATCGCCAGCGTCACCGCCACCCGCCTGGATGATGTGGCCGAAGCCTGCGTGCACGCGGCCCCGGCCGATCTGGCGCGTATCGGCTTCGCTGTGGCCCATGCCATCGATCCAAGCGCACCAGCAGTTAACGGTCTGGATGCAGATGTCGGCGAGTTGGTGGAGTTGATTGCCGAAGCGCTGCTTGAAGCCAAGCGTCCGCTGATCGTTGCCGGCGCATCCCTGGGCGAGAAGAGCCTGATCGAAGCCGCTGCGAATATCGCCAGTGCGCTGAAGAATCGCGAAAAGAACGCCTCCATCAGCCTGGTAGTGCCGGAAGCCAACAGCATGGGCCTGGCCCTGCTGCTGGGTGAAAACGTCGCCGGCAAGTCGGTCGATGATGCGTTGCAAGCGCTGACGACGGGTCAGGCCGATGCCGTGATCGTGTTGGAAAACGACCTGTACCGTCGCGCTGATGCAGCCAAGGTCGATGCCGCATTGGCGGCCGCCAAACTGGTAATCGTCGCCGACCATCAGCACACCGCCACCAGCGAAAAAGCCCACCTGCTGCTGCCGGTGGCCAGCTTCGCCGAAGGCGATGGCACCCTGGTCAGCTTTGAAGGCCGCGCCCAGCGCTTCTTCCAGGTGTTCGAGCCGAGCTACTACGACGCCAATATCCTGATTCGCGAGGGCTGGCGCTGGCTGCATGCCCTGCACAGCACGCTACAGGGCAAGCCGCTCGACTGGACTCAGCTGGATGCGGTGACCGCAGCAGTCGCGGCTAGCAACAACCTGCTGGCGCGCATCGGCGAAGCGGCACCCAACGCCACCTTCCGCATCAAGGGCCTCAAGCTGGCCCGTGAGCCGCACCGTTACAGCGGTCGCACCGCCATGCGCGCCAATATCAGCGTGCACGAGCCGCGTCAGCCGCAGGATCAGGATTCGGCTTTTTCCTTCTCCATGGAAGGCTATTCCGGCAGCAAGGAAGACCGCCAGCAGATTCCATTCGCTTGGTCGCCGGGCTGGAACTCGCCGCAGGCCTGGAACAAGTTTCAGGACGAAGTCGGCGGCCATCTGCGCGCTGGTGACCCCGGTGTGCGTCTGCTGGAAGCCAAAGGCACGGTGCTGCCGTGGTTCAGCGTACCGGCCGCCTTTAACCCGGCTCCGGGCACCTTGCAGGCTGTGCCGCTGCATCACCTGTTCGGCAGTGAAGAAACCTCGGCCGGCGCCGCGCCGCTGCAGGAGCGCATTCCCGCACCTTACGCGCTGCTGGCCAAGGCCGAAGCGGATCGCCTGGGCGTAAATGACGGCGCGCTGCTGAGCCTGACGGTCGCTGGGCAGACCCTGCGCCTGCCGTTGCAGATCACCGAAGAGCTGGCCATCGGTGTGGTCGGCCTGCCAGTCGGTTTGGTGGGCATGCCGGCGCTGATCGCAGGTAGCGTGGTCACCCGCATTGAGGAGGCCGCGCAATGAGTTGGCTGACCCCCGAAGTGCTGGACGTGCTGATCGCCGTACTCAAGGCCATCGTGATTCTGCTGGTGGTGGTGGTCTGCGGTGCGCTGCTGAGCTTTGTCGAGCGGCGCCTGCTGGGCTGGTGGCAGGACCGCTACGGCCCTAATCGGGTCGGGCCGTTCGGCATGTTTCAGATCGCAGCGGACATGATCAAGATGTTCTTCAAGGAGGACTGGACGCCGCCGTTCGCCGACAAGTTCATCTTTATCCTCGCGCCGATGATCGCCTTCGCCGCCATGTTGATGGCCTTTGCGATTATCCCGATCACCCCGAACTGGGGCGTGGCGGACCTGAATATCGGCATCCTGTTCTTCTTCGCTATGGCAGGGCTATCGGTGTATGCCGTGCTGTTCGCCGGTTGGGCGAGTAACAACAAATTTGCCCTGCTTGGAGCGCTACGCGCCTCGGCGCAGACGGTGTCCTACGAGGTGTTCCTGGCGCTGGCGCTGATGGGCATCGTCGCCCAGGTTGGCTCGTTCAACATGCGCGACATCGTCGATTACCAAGCGGAAAACCTCTGGTTTATCATTCCGCAGTTCTTCGGCTTCTGTACCTTCTTTATCGCCGGCGTGGCGGTGACTCACCGTCACCCCTTCGACCAGCCGGAAGCTGAGCAGGAGCTGGCCGACGGTTACCACATCGAATATGCCGGGATGAAATGGGGCATGTTCTTCGTCGGCGAATACATCGGCATCATCACCATCTCGGCGCTGCTGGTAACCCTGTTCTTCGGTGGTTGGCACGGGCCGTTTGGCATCCTGCCGCAGATTCCGTTTTTCTGGTTTGCCCTGAAAACCTGCTTCTTCATCATGATCTTCATCCTGCTGCGCGCCTCGATTCCGCGGCCACGGTATGACCAGGTCATGGCCTTCAGCTGGAAGTTCTGCCTGCCGCTGACCCTGATCAACCTGCTGGTGACCGGCGCATTCGTGCTGGCCGCGGCCCAGTAAGGAGAACCACAGAATGTTCAAATACATACGGGATGTGGTGCACGGCACCTACACCCAACTGCGCAGCATGGTCATGGTCTTCAGCCATGGCTTTCGCAAGCGCGACACCCTGCAATACCCGGAAGAGGCGGTGTACCTGCCGCCACGCTATCGCGGACGCATCGTCCTGACCCGCGACCCCGACGGCGAAGAGCGCTGCGTGGCCTGCAACCTGTGTGCGGTGGCCTGCCCGGTGGGCTGCATTTCGCTGCAGAAGGCGGAAACCCCGGATGGCCGCTGGTACCCGGATTTTTTCCGCATCAACTTCTCGCGCTGCATCTTCTGCGGCTTGTGCGAAGAGGCCTGCCCGACCACGGCGATCCAGCTCACTCCGGATTTCGAGATGGGTGAGTTCAAGCGGCAGGACCTGGTGTACGAGAAGGAAGACCTGCTGATCAGCGGCCCGGGCAAGAATCCGGACTACAACTTCTACCGCGTCGCCGGTATGGCCATTGCCGGCAAGCCGAAAGGCGCCGCGCAAAACGAAGCCGAACCGATCAACGTCAAAGGCCTATTGCCCTAAGGAGGGGACATGGAATTCGCTTTCTACCTCGCCGCCGGCGTTGCTGTGGCGGCCACGTTCAGGGTGATCACCGCGAGCAATCCGGTGCATGCCCTGCTGTATCTGATTCTCTCGCTGCTGGCCGTGGCGATGACCTTCTTCGCCCTCGGCGCGCCCTTTGCCGGCGCGCTGGAGATCATCGTTTACGCTGGCGCGATCATGGTGCTGTTCGTGTTTGTGGTGATGATGCTCAACCTCGGTCCGGCGGCGGTCGAGCAGGAGCGCCAGTGGCTGACGCCGGGTATCTGGACCGGCCCGGCGATTCTCTCGGCGTTGTTGCTGGGGCAATTGCTCTATGTGCTGTTTCAGTCGCCCAGTGGCGCGGCCCTCGGTTTGCAGACCATTGATGCCAAAGCCGTCGGTATCGCCCTGTACGGGCCTTACCTGCTGGCGGTGGAGTTGGCTTCGATGCTGCTGCTCGCTGCGCTGGTCGCGGCCTATCACCTCGGCCGTCACGATGCCAAGGAGCCAACGGCATGAATGCGATTCCCCTGGAGCACGGCCTGGCACTGGCCGGCGTGCTGTTCAGCCTCGGCCTGATCGGCCTGATGGTGCGGCGCAATATCCTGTTTGTGCTGATGAGCCTGGAAGTGATGATGAATGCCACCGCCCTGGCCTTTGTGGTGGCGGGCAGTCGTTGGGCCCAGCCTGACGGCCAGGTGATGTTTATCCTGGTGATCACCCTGGCAGCCGCCGAAGCCAGTATCGGCCTGGCGATCCTGTTGCAGCTGTATCGCCGCTTCAACACCCTCGATGTCGACGCTGCCAGCGAGATGCGCGGATGAACCTTCTATTCCTGACCTGTGTATTTCCGCTGCTGGGCTGGTTTCTTCTGGCCTTTTCGCGCGGGCGTTTCTCCGAAAATCTGTCTGCGCTGATTGGCGTCGGTTCGGTGGGCTTGTCCGCGCTGATGGCGGCCTGGGTGATCGTGCAGTTCAACCTTAATCCGCCGGAAAACGGCGTGTTTACCCAGGTGCTGTGGCAGTGGATGAGCGTGGCCGGTTTTGCGCCAAGCTTCACCCTGTACCTGGATGGTTTGTCGCTGACCATGCTTGGCGTGGTTACCGGCGTGGGTTTCCTGATTCACCTGTTTGCCAGCTGGTACATGCGCGGTGAAGAGGGCTACTCGCGCTTCTTCGCCTACACCAACCTGTTTATCTTCAGCATGTTGCTGCTGGTGTTGGGCGATAACCTGCTGGTGCTGTACTTCGGCTGGGAAGGCGTGGGGCTGTGCTCCTATCTGCTGATCGGTTTCTACTTCAAGCACACCGCCAACGGTAACGCGGCGCTCAAGGCCTTTATCGTCACCCGTATCGGCGACGTGTTTATGGCCATCGGTCTGTTTATCCTGTTCCTCCATCTGGGCACCCTGAATATTCAGGAGCTGATGGCGCTGGCGCCGCAGAAGTATGTGGAAGGCGACAGCTGGCTGTGGATCGCCACGCTGATGCTGCTCGGCGGCGCAGTGGGTAAATCTGCGCAGCTGCCGCTGCAAACCTGGCTGGCCGATGCCATGGCCGGCCCGACCCCGGTTTCGGCGCTGATCCACGCGGCGACCATGGTCACCGCCGGCGTTTACCTGATCGCGCGGATTCACGGCCTGTTCCTGCTGACCCCGGAGATTCTCGAACTGGTCGGCATCGTTGGCGGCGTGACCCTAGTGCTGGCCGGTTTCGCTGCATTGGTGCAGACCGACATCAAACGCATCCTCGCCTACTCGACCATGAGTCAGATCGGCTACATGTTCCTCGCCCTGGGCGTTGGCGCCTGGGATGCGGCAATCTTCCACCTGATGACCCACGCCTTCTTCAAGGCTCTGCTGTTCCTCGCTTCCGGTGCGGTGATCAACGCCTGCCACCATGAGCAAAACATCTTCAAGATGGGCGGTCTGTGGAAGAAACTGCCGTTGGCCTACGCCAGCTTTATCGTCGGCGGTGCTGCCCTGGCGGCGTTGCCGCTGATTACGGCGGGTTTCTACTCGAAGGATGAAATCCTCTGGGAAGCCTTTGCCAGTGGTCATCAGTGGTTGTTGTATGCCGGGCTGGCCGGGGCCTTCCTGACCTCGCTCTACACCTTCCGCCTGATCTTTATCGCCTTCCATGGCGAGCAGAAGACCGAGGCCCATGCCGGCCATGGCGTGGCCCACTGGCTGCCGCTGGTAACCCTGATTGTGCTGTCGACCTTTATTGGCGCGCTGATCAGCCCGCCACTGGCGGGCGTATTGCCGCAGAGCGTCGGTCATGCCGGCGGTGACGCCAAGCACAGCCTGGAAATCGCCTCCGGGGCCATCGCCATCATTGGCATCGTCCTGGCGGCGTTGCTGTTTCTCGGCAAGCGCAGCTTTGCCACAGCGGTGGCGCAGAGCGCACCAGGGCGCTTCCTCTCGGCCTGGTGGTTCGCCGCCTGGGGCTTCGACTGGCTCTACGACAAGCTGTTTGTGCAGCCGTACCTGCTGGTCTGCCGCCTGCTCGGGCATGACCCGATCGACCGCAGCATCCGCCTGATTCCGCGTCTGGCGCGGGGCGGCCACGCCTTGCTGGCCCGCAGTGAGACCGGCCAGGTGCGCTGGTATGCCACTTCGATAGCCGGGGGCGCCGTGCTGGTGCTCGCCGTTCTCCTGTTTCTGAATTAAGGAAAATAGCCCGTCATGATTCTGCCCTGGCTAATCCTGATCCCCTTTATCGGCGGCCTGCTGTGCTGGCAGCTCGAACGTTTCGGCAACACCCTGCCGCGCTGGATCGCCCTGCTGACCATGGCCCTGCTGTTCGGTCTGGGCCTGTGGCTATGGGCCACTGGCGACTTCAGCTTGGCGCCTGCCCCAGGTGCTGCGCCGCAGTGGGCGGCCGAGTTCCAGGTGCCGTGGATCGAGCGCTTCGGCATCAGCGTGCACCTGGCGCTGGATGGCCTGTCGGTGCTGATGATCAGCCTCACCGGCCTGCTCGGTGTGCTTTCGGTGCTCTGCTCGTGGAACGAGATCCAGAACCGCGTCGGCTTCTTCCACCTCAACCTGATGTGGATTCTCGGCGGCGTGGTCGGCGTGTTCCTCGCTGTCGATCTGTTCCTGTTCTTCTTCTTCTGGGAAATGATGCTGGTGCCGATGTATTTCCTCATCGCGCTCTGGGGTCATAGTGGCAGTGACGGCAAGACCCGCATCACCGCCGCCACCAAGTTCTTTATCTTCACCCAGGCCAGCGGTCTGATCATGTTGCTGGCGATTCTCGGCCTGGTGTTTGTGCACTTCGACCAGACGGGCGTGCTGACCTTCAACTACGCCGATCTGCTCAACACCAAGATGGCGGCCGGCACCGAGTACATCCTGATGCTCGGCTTCTTTATCGCCTTCGCGGTGAAGTTTCCGGTGGTGCCGTTCCACTCCTGGCTGCCGGACGCCCACGCCCAGGCGCCGACAGCCGGTTCGGTAGACCTGGCCGGTATCCTGCTGAAAACCGCTGCCTACGGCCTGATGCGTTTTGCCCTGCCGCTGTTCCCCAATGCCTCAGCAGAGTTTGCGCCGATTGCCCAGTGGCTTGGCGTGTTCGCCATCATCTACGGCGCGCTGCTGTCGTTCGCGCAGACCGATATCAAGCGCCTGGTGGCTTATTCCAGTGTTTCGCACATGGGCTTTGTGCTGATCGCCATCTACTCGGCCAGCGAGATCGCCCTGCAGGGCGCGGTGGTGCAGATGCTCGCCCACGGCCTGTCCGCTGCGGCGCTGTTTATCCTCTGCGGCCAGCTCTACGAGCGCCTGCACACCCGCGATATGCGCGAAATGGGCGGCATCTGGGCGCGCATGCCCTGGCTGCCGGCGCTGAGCCTGTTCTTTGCCGCTGCGGCGCTGGGCCTGCCGGGCACTGGTAACTTTGTCGGCGAGTTCCTGATCCTGCTAGGCAGCTTCCAGAGTGCGCCTTGGGTCACCGTGGTGGCTGCCACCGGTCTGGTGTTCGGCTCGGTCTACGCGCTGATCATGATTCACCGCGCCTACTTCGGCCCGGCCAAGGCGGAAACCGCTTTGCCTGGCCTGCAGCTGCGTGAACTGAGCATGGTGCTCGGCCTGGCCGTGCTGCTGATCCTGCTTGGTGTTTACCCGCAGCCGGTGCTCGACACCTCCGCCGCCAGCATGCAAGGCGTGCAGCAGTGGCTGGGTAGTGCCCTCAATCAACCTGTTCCGGCCCGGTAAGTAGCGTATGGAATTCACGACTCAACACTTTATCGCGCTGCTGCCGCTGCTGATCACCAGTGCCACGGTGGTGCTGGTGATGCTGGCCATCGCCTGGAAGCGCAACCACACGATGACCTTCGGCCTCTCGGTGCTGGGCCTCAACCTGGCGCTGCTGTCACTGCTACCGGCCCTGGGTGTAACGCCCATCGAGGTCACCCCACTGCTGCTGGTGGATAAATTCGCCTGCTATTACATGGCTCTGGTGCTGGCCGCGACCCTGGCCTGTGTGACGCTGACCCACGCCTATCTGGGTGGCGAGTCCGGCAAGGGTTATCCGGGTAACCGTGAAGAGTTGTACCTGCTGATGCTGCTGTCTGCCGCTGGCGGTCTGGTGCTGGTCAGCGCGCAGCATCTGGCGGGCCTGTTTATCGGCCTGGAACTGCTCTCGGTGCCGACCTACGGCATGATCGCCTACGCCTTCTTCAACAAGCGTTCGCTGGAAGCCGGCATCAAGTACATGGTGCTGTCCGCCGCAGGCAGCGCGTTCCTGCTGTTCGGCATGGCGCTGCTGTATGCCGAGTCGGGCAACCTGACCTTCGCCGGCATCGGCGCCAAGCTGGCCGCCGATGGCCTGCCGAGCATGCTGGCGCAGTTGGGCGTGGGCATGATGCTGATCGGCCTATCCTTCAAGCTGTCGCTGGTGCCATTCCACTTGTGGACGCCAGACGTGTACGAAGGCGCGCCGGCGCCGGTGGCCGCTTTCCTCGCCACCGCCAGCAAGGTCGCGGTGTTTGCCGTGCTGCTGCGTCTGTATCAGATGTCGCCGGCCACCGCAGGCGGCTGGTTGAATGACTTGCTGACGCTGATCGCCATCGCCTCGATCATCTTCGGCAACCTGCTGGCGCTGTTGCAGAACAACCTCAAACGTCTGCTCGGTTATTCCTCCATTGCCCACTTTGGCTACCTGCTGGTGGCGCTGATCGCCAGTAAGGGCCTGGCCGTGGAAGCGGTTGGCGTGTACCTGGCCACCTACGTGCTGACCAGCCTGGGTGCGTTCGGCGTGATCACCCTGATGTCGACGCCTTACAACGGCCGTGATGCCGATGCCCTGTACGAATACCGCGGGCTGTTCTGGCGCCGTCCGTACCTGACCGCAGTGCTCACCGTGATGATGCTGTCACTGGCCGGTATTCCGCTGACGGCTGGCTTTATCGGCAAGTTCTATGTGGTCGCCGCCGGTGTGCAATCGCAGCAATGGTGGCTGCTCGGCGCCCTGGTAATCGGCAGCGCCATCGGCGTGTTCTATTACCTGCGGGTAATGGTCACCCTGTTTATGCTCGAGCCGAACCTGCGTCGTCACGATGCGCCGTTCAACTGGGCGCAGCGCGCCGGCGGCATGATGCTGCTGTTCGTCGCCGTGCTGGCGTTCTTCCTCGGTGTGTATCCACAGCCGCTGTTGGAGCTGGTGCAACAGGCCGGCTTGGTGGCACTGTTGCCCTGATAAGCAACAGACCCTAAGGAATACGCAACGATGAGTAAGACACTGATGATCGCCGGCTGTGGTGATGTTGGCAGCCGTTTGGGTCAGCAGCTGAACACTGCGGGCTGGACGGTGTATGGCTTGCGCCGCAGCGTGGCGCTGTTGCCGCAGGGTATTCGCCCGGTTGCCGGTGATCTACATGCCGACGCCTGCCCGGCCGCCTGGCCGAGCGAACCGCTGGACTACCTGGTGTATTGCGCGGCCGCCACCGAGCATGACGAGGCCGGCTACCGCGCCGCCTATGTCGACGGCCTGCGCCGCGTGCTGGGTTGGCTGGCGCAGCAGGGCCAGCGGCCAAAACGCCTGCTGTTTGTCTCCAGTAGTGGCGTGTATGGCCAGCAGCTCGGCGAGTGGGTGGATGAAAACTCGCCTGCAGAGGCTGATAGCTACTCCGGGCGAATCATGCGTGAGGCCGAGCAGCTGGCTTTGCATAGCGGGCTGCCCGCCAGCCTGGTACGCCTCACCGGCATCTACGGTCCAGGCCGCGAGTGGTTGCTCAAGCAGGTGCGCCAGGGTTATCGGGTGGTCAGTGAGCCGCCGCTGTATGGCAACCGCATCCATGTCGATGACGCGGCTGGGCTACTGGCCTATTTGCTACAGGCCGATGCCCGTGGTGTGGCGCTGGATGACTGCTATATCGGCGTCGACGATCAGCCTGCGCCGCTGCATGAAGTGGTGGCCTGGTTGCGCGAGCAGCTGGATGTCAGTCATTGGTCCGAGCAGTCGACGGTGCGCCGCTCAGGTAGCAAGCGTTGCAGCAACGCCCGAGCGCGCGCCCTGGGTTGGACGCCGCAGTACCCGAGCTTCCGCGAGGGTTACCGGGCGATTCTGCAGCAGTTGTAGCGTTCGGGTCGGCCTAGCGTTTGACCAGCAGCCAGCGCTGCTGGCCTTTGTAGTAGTTGGGCATTTCATCGATCTGCGAGCGATTGAGCGCTTCGAAGACGCGCAACTGATCGCCTTCACGCTCGAATAGCCAGCTTTGCCCCTGGTCGCCCAGTTGCAGCCAGAGGCTGTCGAACTCGCCACTCATGGTCGCGCAGTCACCCGCCAGGCACAGTGCATAACGCTCGGCGCCTGGCAGACCCTGCAGGCTGCCATCGGCCTGGAACAGCACCAGGCCGCCTTCGCCCAGGCCTTCCTTGATCAGCCAGGTGCCGCCCAGGTAAGCGCTGTACAACGCCTGTTCGAAGCTGCTTCCCGGCGGCGCAAGCGGGCCGGGCGCGGCAGGGGCGCGGACAAAGCGTTGTTCCGGCCAGGTGTCGCTCTGCGCCTGAACCAGCTCATCGTTGTTGAGCCTCAGGCTTTCCTGAAAGTCGCCGTAGAAGTGCACGCGCAGCTGGCCGTCGGCCTGGCGTTCGAAGCTGCCTTCACCGCGTTCGAAACCATTGCTGAAGCTGGCCAGCTGACGCGGGTTGTCGAGCTGCCATTCCAGATTGGGGCCGTAGGCCAGCAGGGCTTCACGCAGGTTGCCGCCTTCGACGGCAGCTTCAATGGCGGCTTGGTTGATCCAGGTACCGCTGGGGTCGGGCGAAGGGCTGGCGCAACCGCTGAGCAGGACGCCGGTGAGCAAAGCAACAAACAGGCAGCGCATGCGGCGTCCTCAAGAGGGAAGGGCGGGGCAGCGCCCCGCCGAGAGACTTATTCGAGAACCAGAATAGCGTCCATTTCTACCTGCGAGCCACGCGGCAGGGCGGCTACGCCGATGGCGGCGCGGGCTGGGTAGGGCTGCTCGAAGTAACGGCCCATGACTTCATTGACCTTGGCGAAATGCGACAGGTCGGTGAGGAAGATGTTCAGCTTGACGATGTCCTTGAACGAACCGCCGGCGGCTTCGGCCACGGCTTTGAGGTTCTCGAATACCTGCACGGTCTGGGCTTCGAAGCCTTCCACCAGCTCCATGGTTTTCGGGTCCAGCGGGATCTGCCCGGACATGTACACGGTGTTGCCCGCCTTGATCGCCTGGGAGTAGGTGCCGATTGCGGCTGGGGCCTTGTCGCTGGTGATAACGCTCTTGCTCATGGGAACTCCTGTAAAGCTGATGTGGAGGAACACTGCAGCGCACATGGGCGCGCTGCCAGTTAGATTGCCTAGGTTGGGTGAAAGCCACAGCGGCTGTCAAAGTACAGCTGGCGGCTGATTGCGCTGTTCAATTTTGAAGTTGGCCGATCAGGCGCGCGCGCGGGTGATGCGAATTACCCCGGTCAGGGCGCGCAGCTTCTTGATCACTCGCGCCAGGTGCACACGGTCATGCACGCTGACCACCAGTTGCACGACGCTGATGCGGCCATCGCGCTCGTCCATGCTGATCTTCTCGATATTGCCGTCGGCGGCATTCACGCTGCCGGCCAGCAGGGCGATCAGGCCGCGCTGGTGCTCAAGCTCGACGCGCAGCTCGACATTGAACTCGCCGGTAACGTCCTTGGCCCAGGACAGCTGGATGCATTTCTCCGGGTTGTGGCGGATTTCGCCGATGTTCTTGCAGCTGTCCAGGTGCACCACCATGCCTTTGCCGGCGGACAGGTGGCCGACAATCGGGTCGCCCGGAATCGGCGTGCAGCATTTGGCGTAGCTCAGCACCAGGCCCTCGGTGCCACGGATCGCCAGCGGCCCTTCGCTGCTCGGCAGCGCTTCGTTGCTGTCGCTGAGCAGGCGACGCGCCACCACATAGGCCATGCGGTTGCCCAGACCGATGTCTTCCAGCAGGTCTTCGATGACGTCCTGATGGTATTCGGCGAGCACTGCCTGCACCCGTTCGGGCGAAAGCTTGTCGACGCGGCTGTCGAAGCCGGCGAGCACCTTGTTCAGCAGGCGTTCGCCGAGGCTGATGGACTCCGAGCGGCGCTGCAGTTTCAGAGCGTGACGAATATGCGTGCGGGCCTTGCCGGTAACCACGAAGCTCAGCCAGGCCGGGTTTGGTCGTGCACCGGGGGCGGTGACGATTTCCACCGTCGAACCGCTTTCCAGGGCTTGCGACAGCGGCGCCAGGCGGCGGTTGATGCGGCAGGCGATGCAGGTGTTGCCGACGTCGGTGTGTACGGCGTAGGCAAAGTCAACCGCCGTGGAGCCTTTCGGCAGCTCCATGATGCGGCCCTTGGGCGTGAACACGTAGACCTCGTCGGGGAACAGATCGATCTTCACGCTCTCGATAAATTCCAGCGAGTTGCCGGCGCGTTGCTGCATCTCCAGCACGCCCTTGACCCACTGCCGCGCACGGGCGTGGCTGCCCTTGGGCTGGTCTTCCTCGTTGGATTTGTACAGCCAGTGCGCGGCGATGCCGTTGTTGGCCAGCTCTTCCATCTCACGGGTGCGGATCTGGATTTCGATCGGTACGCCGTGCATGCCGAACAGCGTGGTGTGCAGCGACTGGTAGCCGTTGGCCTTGGGGATTGCGATGTAATCCTTGAAGCGGCCGGGCAGGGGCTTGTACAGGTTATGCACGGCGCCGAGCACGCGGTAACAGGTGTCGACCTTGTCGACGACGATACGGAAGGCGTAGACGTCCATGATTTCGTTGAACGCCCGGCGTTTGCCGCGCATCTTCTGGTAGATGCCGTAGAGGTGCTTCTCGCGGCCCATCACCTCGCCTTCCATGCCTTCGCGCGCCAGGCAGTGGGTGATCGACTCTTCGATCTTGTTGACGATTTCCTTGCGGTTGCCCCGAGCACGCTTGACCGCGGTGCGGATGCGCTCGGAGCGCATCGGGTGCATGGCCTTGAAGCCCAGGTCTTCGAACTCGATGCGCATGCTGTGCATGCCCAGGCGGTTGGCAATCGGTGCGTAGATTTCCAGGGTTTCCTTGGCGATGCGTCGGCGTTTTTCGCCGGACAGCACTTCCAGGGTGCGCATGTTGTGCAGACGGTCGGCCAGTTTGACCAGAATTACCCGGATATCACGGGCCATGGCCATGGCCATTTTCTGGAAGTTTTCAGCTTGCGCCTCGGCCTTGGTCTCGAAGTTCATCTGGGTCAGTTTGCTGACCCCATCAACCAGCTCCGCCACGGATTCACCGAACTGCGCGTCCAGAGCTTCTTTGGCGATACCGGTGTCTTCGATCACGTCATGCAGCATCGCGGCCATCAGGCTCTGATGGTCCATGTGCATGTCTGCCAGGATGCTCGCCACCGCCAGGGGATGGGTGACGTAAGCTTCGCCGCTGCGGCGGCGTTGGCCGTCGTGGGCTTGTTCGGCGTAGAAGTAAGCGCGGCGAACCAGATTGACCTGGTCGCCGTCGAGGTAGGTCGAAAGTCTGTCGGCGAGGGCGTCTATGCTCGGCATGGGCGTTCCCCTTGCCGATTCAGATGACCCTGCGCCTGACGACGTCGACCCGGCATAGGCTTACAGAGGCTCGTTAGCCTCTTCCTCGAATGCAGCAAACAGTGGTTCTTCTTCGACGATGTCGTCTTGGGCGATGACGTCGTAGCTCATCAGGCCAGCGGCGATTTCGCGCAGCGCGACTACGGTCGGCTTGTCATTTTCCCAAGCCAGCTTCGGCTCTTTGCCACCGGTAGCCAGTTGGCGCGAGCGCTTGGTAGCGAGCATGACCAGCTCGAAGCGGTTATCAACGTGATCCAGGCAATCTTCGACGGTAACGCGGGCCATGGTGTTCCTCGTAGCAAATGCGTAATAGAGCTGGGCCCAAATGGGCGAGCGGACTGGATAGTCTAAAAAATCACCAGCATTAAGGGAAGCTTTGATTTGTCGCAGCGTAATAAGTCAGGCCAGTAACTCGCTGAGTAAGCCGCTGTGGCGTTGCTGTTGCGGGCCTTGCAGCAGCTGATTGGCGCGGAAAATCGCCTTCAGATCGCTCAAGGCGTGGGCGAAGTCATCGTTGATCAGCAGGTAGTCGTATTCGACGTAGTGGCTCATCTCGCTGACGGCTTCACGCATACGTCGCTCGATGATCTCGCCGCTGTCCTGGCCGCGGTTGGTCAGGCGGTGGCGCAGCGCTTCCTGGGTCGGCGGCAGAATAAAGACCGATTTGGCTTCCGGCATCAGCCGGCGGACCTGCTGCGCGCCTTGCCAGTCGATTTCCAGAATCAGGTCGAAGCCGTCGCGCAGGGTTTGCTTGACCCATTCTTGCGAGGTGCCGTAGAGGTTGCCGAAGACTTCCGCGTGTTCAAGAAATTCGGTCTTGTCGAGCATGGCGTGGAACTGCTCGCGGCTGACGAAGTGGTAGTTCACCCCGTCCACTTCGCCTGGGCGCATGGCGCGGGTGGTGTGCGAGACCGACACGCGGATTTGCGCTTCGCTGTCGATCAGCGCCTTGACCAGGCTGGTTTTGCCCGCGCCGGAAGGGGCGGAAATGATATAGAGGGTGCCGGTGGTTATGCTCATGGATCAATCCTGGAACGCGTTGTTCAGAGAGTAGCAGTGGCGGTCGGGCTTATTCGATGTTCTGCACTTGTTCGCGCATCTGCTCGATCAGCACTTTCAGGTTTACCGCCGCCTGGGTGCTGCGGGTGTCGAAGGCCTTGGAGCCGAGGGTGTTGGCTTCGCGGTTGAGTTCCTGCATGAGGAAGTCCAGGCGTCGGCCGGCCTGGCCACCGGTTTTGAGCACGCGGCGCACTTCGCTGACGTGGGTGCTGAGGCGGTCCAGCTCTTCGGCCACATCACTTTTCTGCGCGAGGATCACCAACTCTTGCTCCAGGCGCTGCGGGTCCAGCTCGGCCTGCATTTCGCCGCAACGATCGAGAATTTTCTGCCGTTGTCCGGCGAGCATCTGCGGCACCAGTTCGCGCAGGGCGACGACTTGTTCGAGGATGCTGTCCAGGCGCTCATTGAGCAGTTTGGCCAGCTCGCTGCCTTCGCGTTCGCGGCTTTGTTTCAGCTCGCTCAGCGCTTGGCTGAACAGCGCCAGGGCGCTTTGATTGAGTGCCTGCGGGTTGGCGGCATCGGCCACCAGAACGCCGGGCCAGCCGAGCACTTCCAGTGGATTGAGCGCGGCGGGCTGCTTGATCAGACCGGCCACGCTTTCGGCGGCGGCAATCAGTTGCGCGGCGCGCTCCAGGTCGACTTGCAGGGCCTTGCCGGCATTGTCGTCGCTAAAGCGCAGGGTGCATTCGACTTTGCCGCGTGACAGGCCGTTGCGCAGCGCTTCACGCACCGCGCCTTCAAGGTCGCGGAAGCTTTCCGGCAGGCGCAGGTGAGGTTCCAGGTAGCGATGGTTGACCGAGCGCAGCTCCCAGCTCAGGGTGCCGTTGGCACCGGCCTGCTCGGCGCGGGCGAAGGCTGTCATGCTGTGGATCATGGGGCGAACCTCGCGAAAAGTCGGAACTAAAGGCGCAGGATTGTAGCGCAGTGCGTCGGCCGCTCCCAATTCGGCACACCCGCTACGGGCATACGGCCCTATAATGCCGAGCAGATTTTTTATTCAGAGCAGGAATTCCTAGATGAAACGTCCTAGTGGCCGCGCCGCCGATCAGTTGCGCTCGATTCGCATCACCCGCAACTACACCAAGCATGCCGAGGGTTCGGTGCTGGTGGAATTTGGCGATACCAAAGTGATTTGCACGGTCAGTGTCGAGTCGGGCGTACCGCGTTTCCTTAAAGGTCAGGGGCAGGGTTGGTTGACTGCCGAGTACGGCATGCTGCCGCGCGCCACTGGCGACCGTAACCAGCGTGAAGCCAGCCGTGGCAAGCAGGGCGGCCGTACCCTGGAAATCCAGCGTCTGATCGGCCGCTCGCTGCGCGCCGCATTGGATATGTCCAAGCTGGGCGAGAACACCCTGTACGTCGATTGCGATGTGATCCAGGCCGACGGCGGTACCCGCACCGCGTCCATCACCGGCGCCATGGTGGCCCTGGTCGATGCGCTGAAAGTGATCAAGAAGCGTGGCGGCCTGAAAGGCGGCGACCCGCTCAAGCAGATGATTGCCGCCGTATCGGTGGGCATGTATCAGGGGGAGCCGGTGCTGGATCTGGACTACCTGGAAGATTCCGCCGCGGAAACCGACCTTAACGTGGTGATGACCAGCACGGGCGGCTTTATCGAAGTGCAGGGCACTGCCGAAGGCGCACCGTTCCAGCCGGCTGAGCTGAACGCCATGTTGGCGTTGGCGCAGAAAGGCATGACTGAGCTGTTCGAGTTGCAACAAGCAGCACTGGCAGACTGATTGAGCTGTACGACAAGCCCATCACGCAAGGAGAAGCACCATGAGCGACGAGTCCCAAGCGCCACAACCGATTCCCGGTCCTGAAGCCCGTCAGTGGGCCATGTTTTGCCACTTCGCGGCCTTTCTCGGGCTGGTGATTCCCTTTGGCAACCTGCTTGGGCCGTTGATCGTCTGGCAGATCAAGAAGGACCTTGATCCGTTCGTCGATGCTCAGGGCAAGGAAGCGCTGAACTTCCAGATCAGCGTGGCCCTGGCCGCGCTGCTGTGTTTCCTGCTGATGGTGGTGGTGATCGGCTTTCCGCTGCTGGTGCTGGTCAGCATCGCGGCGCTGGTGCTGACCGTTATTGCCGGGGTCAAGGCCAATGAAGGCCAGGCTTACCGTTACCCCTTTGCCTGGCGCTTGGTGAAATAAGCGTTGTGCAGATAGCAAAAAATCGCCGGGAGCGATTTTTAACGTCGCATCGCGACGGCCCGTAAGGTGGTGGCCAGGGATGACGCAGCATAAAAAACCGGCGAATAGCCGGTTTTTTTGTATCTGCTGATCAGGCTAGATGCTGAGCATCCAGTCGTAATCAACGATCAGCGGCGCGTGCTGCGAGAAGCGTGGCTGACGCGGCAGGCGCGCACTGCGGATGCTGCGACGCATACCGGGGGTGAGCAGCTGATAGTCAAAGCGATAGCCGAGGTTGAGCAGTTCAGCCTGTTCGCTGTCCGGCCACCAGCTGAACTGGTCGCCTTCACGGCTGACTTCGCGCAGCGCATCGACATAGCCCATGGTGCCAATCACTTCATCCAGCCAGGCACGTTCTGGCGCTAGAAAACCGGGCGATTGCTGGCAGTCGCGCCAGTTCTTCACGTCGAGCTTCTGGTGCGCCACATAGAACGAGCCGCAATAGATGTATTCGCGGCGCTTGCGGCGCTGCTTGTCCAAATAATGGGTGAAGTCGTCCATAAACTTGAATTTCTGATTCAAGCTTTCATCACCCTGCTGCCCCGAAGGCATGAGCATGGTGGCAATACTTACTTTGTCGAAATCGGCCTGCAGGTAGCGCCCATAGCGATCGGCCATTTCAAAGCCGAGGCCGCTGATTACCGCCTTGGGTTGCAACCGCGAATACAGCGCCACGCCACCTTGGCTGGGCACTTCTGCATCGCAGGCATAGAGGAAATAGCCATCCAGTTGGAGGGCTTGGTCGTCCAGTTCAAAGGCGGAGGCGCGGGTGTCCTGCAGGCAGATGACGTCGGCATTCTGTGCTTGCAGCCAACTGAGCAAACCGCGCTCGACTGCCGCATGAATACCATTCACGTTCACACTGATGATCCGCATAAATGGCCCCCAAAATCACGTGCGTGTATGATACCCGAGCTCACCTCTATTAGCTAAATTACCTAGTAAATCCGTGCTGTCCGGGGCTTTTTAATGCAAGCGTATCAACGCGATTTCATCCGTTTTGCCATCGAGCGTGGGGTTCTGCGCTTTGGTCAGTTCACCCTCAAATCTGGACGTATCAGTCCTTATTTCTTCAATGCCGGGCTGTTTGACAGCGGTTTGGCCCTGGCTCAGCTCGGGCGTTTCTATGCTGCGGCCGTGGTGGACAGCGGTATCGACTTCGACGTGTTGTTCGGCCCGGCCTACAAAGGTATTCCCCTGGCGGCGACCACCGCAGTGGCGCTGGCCGAGCATCATCAGCGCGATATGCCCTGGTGTTTCAACCGCAAGGAAGCCAAGGATCATGGCGAAGGCGGCACGCTGGTAGGCGCTCCGCTGGCCGGTCGCGTGCTGATCATCGATGACGTGATCACCGCCGGTACGGCGATTCGCGAAGTGATGCAGATCATCCAGGCGCAGGGCGCACAAGCGGCCGGTGTGCTGATCGCGCTGAACCGCCAGGAGCGCGGTAAGGGCGAGCTGTCGGCGATTCAGGAGGTCGAGCGCGACTACGGCATGCCGGTGGTGAGCATTGTGTCACTCGAACAGGTACTGGAATATCTGGCAGAGGATGCTGAACTCAAGCAGTATCTGCCAGCGGTACAAGCTTACCGCGCCGAATACGGAATCTAACCTGCCGATAAGGTGCTGCATTGATGCATAAATCTGCCATAACCCGCTGTTCGCTGTTGCTCGGCCTACTGCTGCCGGTTGTGGCGGGTGCGGCTGAGTTGTATCGCTACGTCGATGACAAGGGCACCACGGTGCTCAGCCGTCAGGGTGTGCCGCCGGAGCACATCAGCAAGGGTTATGAAGTGCTGAATGACCAGGGGCGCGTGATTCAGGTGATTCCGCCTGCGCCGAGCCCTGAGGAGATGAAGCGCATCCTCGCCGAGAAGGCCCGCGCCAGCTCCGATGCGCAGTTACTGCGCCTGTACAGCACGCCAGACGACGTCGAGCGCGCCCGCGCGCGCAAGCTGGCCGAGCTGGATGGTCTGATTGGTGTGGCGCGTGGCAACCTGCAGTCGGTGCGTACGCAACAGGCCAATCTGCAGAGCCAGGCCGCCGAGCACGAGCGTGCCGGGCGTGCGGTGCCGGCGCATCTGTTGGCGCAGATCGATAACCAGAAGGCCGAACAGGCGCGCCTCAAGGGCGACATCCTGCGTTATCAGGCTGCGCGTAAAGAGGCGGACAGCAGCTTCAATGCTGACCGTGATCGACTCAAGGAACTGCTGGGGCGCAACCAGTAGCCTTATTGCTCGGGCGCGCAGCGCTCAAAGGCCAGAATTTTCGCTCTCAACCACGTCGGTAGCGGACTGCTGCTGCGGCTTGCGCTGTCTGCGTGCACGTAAATCACTTCGCCGGTGGTCAGCGCCTGTTCGCCGCACCAGATACCCATGGCAAAGCTCAGGCTGGAGCGGCCCAGGCGGGCGACGCGAATGCCGATGTGCAGTTGATCATCAAAACGCGCGGGTGCCAGGTATTCCAGTACGGTCTTGATCGCGAAGAAGTCGCCGCCGTCGCGGCTCAGATCATCCGGGTAGCGGATGTCCAGGGTGCGGAAGTATTCGGTGATGGCGACATCGGCGTAGGTCAGGTAATGACCGTTGAACACGATGCTTTGTGGGTCCACTTCGGCCCAGCGCACGCGCAGGGTGTGGAAAAAGCTGAAGGCGTCGCGGGAAGGCGCGGTTGGCATGCGGTACACCTCTGGCTGGCAGTGCGGATCACTGAGCTTCGGTGTTGCGGCGACCTGCTGCAAGGGGGGCAGCAGGCTATCAGGCGGCTGAATCAGCCAGGATTACCTAGCTGATTTGTGCGGCAGGGGGGACTTAATGGCGCTTGCGGTTGCAGATCAGGGTACCCACGCCGCTGTCGGTGAAGATTTCCAGCAGCACGGCATTCGGTACGCGACCGTCGATGATATGTGCGCTGGTCACCCCGCCTTGCACCGCTTCCAGGGCACAACGAATCTTCGGCAGCATGCCGCCGTAGATGGTGCCGTCGGCGATCAGGCCATCGACCTGCTCGGTGGTCAGGCCGGTGAGCACCTGGCCTTGCTTGTCCATCAGGCCGGCGATATTGGTCAGCAGCATCAGCTTCTCAGCCTTCAGTGCTTCGGCGACTTTGCCGGCGACCAGGTCGGCGTTGATGTTGTAGGACTCGCCATCCGGGCCGACGCCAATCGGCGCGATCACCGGGATAAAGTCGCCCTTGACCAGCATGTTCAGCAGGTCGATGTTGACCCCGGTGACTTCGCCGACATGGCCGATATCGATGATTTCCGGCTGGGTCATCTCCGGCGTTTGCCGGGTCACGGTAAGTTTCTTGGCGCGGATCAGCTGGGCATCCTTACCGGTCAGGCCGATGGCGCTGCCGCCGTGCTGGTTGATCAGATTGACGATGCTCTTGTTGACCTGGCCGCCGAGGACCATTTCCACCACGTCCATGGTCGCGGTATCGGTGACGCGCATGCCGTCGACAAAGTGGCTTTCGATGCTCAGGCGTTTGAGCAGATCACCGATCTGCGGACCACCGCCGTGGACGACTACCGGGTTGATGCCCACCGCTTTCATCAGCACGATGTCGCGGGCGAAGCCTTGCTTGAGCTCTTCGCTTTCCATGGCGTTGCCGCCGTATTTGATCACCAGCGTCTTGCCGACGAAGCGGCGGATATACGGCAGCGCTTCGGACAGTACCTTGGCGACGTTGGTGGCGGCATCACGTTCGAGGGTCATGCAGGGCTCCAGTAGAAAATTCGCTAATCAATCAGAACGGCAGGTCGAGGTCGGGCACCGTGCTGTACAGCTGGGCGCGGAAGACTTCCTTGATCCGTTCAAGTTCTTCTTCGGTTTCCGCCTCGAAGCGCAGTACCAGCACCGGCGTGGTGTTGGACGCGCGCACCAGGCCCCAGCCTTTGGGGTAGTCGACGCGGACGCCATCGAGGTTGGTGATATTGCCTTCACCCCATACGCCGTCGCGCTGCAGGCGTTCGATGATGCTGAACTTGCTCTGCTCGGTGACCTGGATATTGATTTCCGGGGTGGCAATGTCGTTGGGGAAGGCGCTGAACACGTGTTCAGCGTCGCGGCGATCCTGGCTGAGGATTTCCAGCAGGCGGGCGGCGGCATAGATGCCATCGTCAAAGCCGAACCAGCGCTCCTTGAAGAAGATATGCCCGCTCATTTCGCCGGCCAGCAGCGCGCCGGTTTCCTTCATTTTTTTCTTGATCAGCGAGTGGCCGGTTTTCCACATTACCGGGCGGCCACCGTAGCCGCTGATCAGCGGGGTCAGGCGGCGCGTGCATTTGACGTCGAAGATGATGTCGGCGCCGGGGTTGCGTGATACCACGTCCTTGGCGAACAGCATCAGCAGGCGGTCCGGGTAGACGACAGTACCGGTATTGGTCACCACGCCGACGCGGTCGCCGTCACCGTCGAAGGCCAGGCCGATGTCGGCTTTTTCGCTTTTTACCTTGGCAATCAGATCCACCAGATTTTCCGGCTTGCCGGGATCGGGGTGGTGGTTGGGGAAGTTGCCGTCGACTTCGCAGTACAGCGGAATCACCGAGCAGCCCAGCGCTTCGATCAATTGCGGGGCGATTACCCCGGCCACGCCATTGCCGCAATCGACCACCACGCGCATGGGCTTGGCCATGGCGATGTCGTCGCGGATCTGCTTGAAGTAGCGCTCCAGCACATCAACCTGTTCGACCGTACCGACACCGCTGGCCAGGTCGTTGTTGTCGATCCGTGCTTTCAGGGCCTGGATCTGTTCGTTGGCCAGGGTGTCGCCGGCGATGACGATCTTGAAGCCGTTGTAATCGCGCGGGTTGTGGCTACCAGTGAGCATCACCGCCGATTTGCCGGTGAGGATATGCCCGGCGTAATACACCACGGGCGTCGGCACCATGCCGACATCGCTGACGTTACAGCCGCAATCGAGCAGGCCTTGGATCAGCTGTTGCGCCAGCTCCGGGCCGGACAGGCGGCCGTCGCGGCCAACGGCGATGTTCGGCTCGCCCTGCGCCAGGCTTTGCGAGCCGATGGCGCGGCCGATCCAGTAGGCGGTTTCGGCATTCAGGGTGCGGCCGACTACGCCACGAATGTCATAGGCGCGGAAGATGTCGGCAGGCAGCTTGGGCGCTTTCGCCTGCACGGGGGCGGGGGCCGGCTCATCGAGGCCGAGCAGGTCCTGGTCTTCGTCGAGAATATCGATGTCGAGGATATCGGTGTCCTGAAACAGTGGGTCGACCATGGCGCTGGCGGGCGTCTGCATGGCGGCGACGCCTGGGTTGGCTGCGCCGGCATTGGCAGTCGGGGCGGCGGCCTGTTCAGTCGCGCGGCGCGGCATGCGTGCGAGGTTCTGCGCGAGGATATCCAGGGCTGGCAGGCTCAGGCTGAACGCCTTGACGGCCTTGCCGGCGGACAGCTCCTTGAGCATCTGCCCCAGTTGCAGCACATCGTCACGCAGGTGACGTTGCAGGCTGCTCTGCAGCAGGTAGAGGCCGACAATTGCACCAGCCAGGGCCAGCAGCCCGGCGATGGCCAGCAGCAACGGCGAGAACACCGGGTTGGTCAGTGACGGGCCGGGGGTAAAGCTGACCGTCCAGTTGGGGTTGCCGGTGCTGAATGCTTGCGCGGTGCCTTGCGCGTCGCCGCGCTGGGCGAGGACCTGGGCAGCGGTGTTGTTGAACTGCTGGATCAGCTGGATCTGGCCGATTTCGGCGGGCATTACCGGCAGGCTGGCGAGCAGGCGCTCCAGATCCACGGCCAGCAGCAGGGTGCCATGCAGCGGCTCACCTTCGCTCAGGCGCAGCGGCGCGGCGCTATACACCAGCCAGCGCTGGCCGACTTTGTAGGCCTCGGGTGCGGGCGTTTGGCCGTTTTCTGCGCGGCGCAGCATGTCCAGCGCGGCGAAGTTCATCGGCGCGCTGCGGCCCATGTCCTGCACGGCCTGGCCGCGGGCGTTGAGGTGCGCGTCGACCACCCCGTGCCAGTAAGTGAGGTTGCGTTCGGCGTCGCGGATCTGATTGATGTCCTGGCTTTGCAGGGCTTGCAGCAGTTGCGGGTTGCGCGCGGCTGCCTGGGTGTCGGCGCTCAGCTGCTGCAGGGCTTTCTGCAACACGGTCGCCTGACCGCCACCCCAGGCCTGGCTGAGTTGCTGCAGCTGTTGCTGGTAGGCGCTGTTGAGCGGGCCGAACCAGAGCAGCGCACCGGCCAGGATGATGCCGACTAACGCCGCCAGCACACCCGGCAACAGGGCGTTGGGGCTGTTCTTGGCCGCTTTGGCGGCGGGGGCACTGGTCAGTTGGGCGCTGGCGGTTACTCCGTCAGCGTCCTTGGCCGTGCGCTTGAAGAGTTTCATGCAGCGTCTCCTCGGCAATTCATCCTGGAATTAGATTAAGGCAATCAATGGCTACCGGAGTGGCCGAAGCCGCCTGCGCCGCGTTGGCTCTCATCGAACTGTTCAACCAGCTCGAAATGCGCCTGCACCACCGGTACCAGAATCAGCTGGGCGATACGGTCGCCGATGGCGATGGTGAAGGCGCTCTGCCCACGGTTCCAGCAGGACACCATCAATTCGCCCTGGTAGTCCGAGTCGATCAGGCCGACGAGGTTCCCCAGGACGATGCCATGTTTGTGACCCAGGCCCGAGCGCGGCAGGATCATCGCGGCCAGACCGGGGTCGCCGATGTAGATCGACAGGCCGGTGGGGATCAGCACAGTTTGCCCCGGCTCCAGCACCAGATCCTGCTTGAGCATGGCACGCAGGTCGAGGCCGGCGGAGCCCGGCGTGGCGTAATGCGGCAGGGGAAATTCGTTGCCCAGGCGCGGGTCGAGGATCTTGGCTTGTAAGGCGTGCATATCAGGCTCTGTGGTCGGTGAGTGCAGCGTCAGTTGCGGGCCAGGCGTTCGGCAATAAAACTCACCAATTGGCGGGCAATCTTGCTTTTGCTGGTCTGGGCGAAACTGCTCTGCTGAAGCTCACGGTCGATGATGGTGATGGCGTTTTCTTCGCTGTTGAAGCCGATGCTGGGGTTGGCCACGTCATTGGCGACGATCAGGTCGAGGTTCTTGTCGCGTAGCTTGCGCGAGGCGTACTCCAGCAGGTTCTCGGTCTCGGCGGCAAAGCCGACGCTGAACGGCCGGTCGCTGCGCCCCGCCAGGGTGGCGAGAATATCCGGGTTACGCACCATTTGCAGGAGTAGACCGTCGCCACTGCTCGGGTCTTTTTTCAATTTGTGCTGGGCGACCACTTCCGGGCGGTAATCGGCCACGGCGGCGGCGGCAATCAGCAGGTCGCAGGGCATCGCGGCTTCACAGGCGGCGAGCATGTCGCGGGCGCTGGTGACGTTGATGCGGGTGACGCGCTCGGGCGTCGGCAGATGCACCGGTCCGCTGATCAGGGTGACCTTGGCGCCGGCTTCGGCGGCCGCTTCGGCGAGGGCAAAGCCCATCTTGCCGGAGCTGTGGTTGGTGATATAGCGCACCGGGTCGATGTTTTCCTGGGTCGGGCCGGCGGTAATCAGCACATGCTTGCCAGTCAGGGCCTGGTGCTGGAAGCAGTCGGCGGCGCATTGCACCAGCTGCTCAGCTTCGAGCATGCGGCCCAGGCCAACATCGCCGCAGGCCTGGCTGCCGGCGGCGGGGCCGAATAGATGCAGGCCGCGTTGGGCTAGAAGCTGGGCATTGGCCTGGGTCGCCGGGTCGCGCCACATCGCCTGGTTCATGGCCGGAGCAAGGGCGACAGGCGCATCGGTGGCCAGCACTAGGGTGGTCAGCAGGTCATCGGCGACGCCCTGGGCCAGACGCGCCATCAGGTCGGCAGTGGCCGGGGCAATCAATACCAGATCGGCCCAGCGCGCCAGTTCGATATGGCCCATGGCGGCTTCGGCCTCGGGGTCGAGCAGTTCAAGGTGCACCGGATGCCCGGACAGAGCTTGCAGGGTCAGCGGGGTAATGAATTCGCGACCGCCTTTGGTCATGACCACGCGCACGTCGGCGTCCTGGTCCTTGAGTCGGCGAATCAGCTCGGCACTTTTATACGCGGCAATACCGCCGCCCACGCCAACAATGATGCGTTTCCGATACAGCCGCTGCATAGGCCTGCCTTTTATAAAGATGGATATACACCGCGACGCTGACACCTCCCCAGGCCAGGCGCCGCGCAAAAGTTGGGCTACGATAGCACAGAGCCTGCAGCGGAGTAGCGCTGCCAAGCGCTTGCCAGGCTTGGCTTTGCGGCACTCGGGCGCGGCGCTTTGCCGCGCCTGGCAACACACAAGGAGGTGTGATGAGTATTCGTGATTGGCCTGCGGCCGAGCGCCCGCGGGAAAAGCTGCTGGCCCAGGGCGCAAGCACCCTGACCGATGCGGAATTGCTGGCGATTTTCCTGCGCACAGGTGTGGCCGGGCAGAGTGCGGTGGACCTGGCGCGCCATCTATTGGGCGACTTCGGCAGCCTGCGCGCCTTGCTGCAGGCGGATCTGTCGTCGTTCAGCCAGCGACTGGGTCTGGGGCCGGCCAAGTTCGCCCAGTTGCAGGCAGTGCTGGAGATGGCGCGTCGTCATCTGGCCGAGCAATTGCGTCGCGATTCGGCACTGGAAAGCCCGCAAGCTGTGCGTGATTACCTGAAAGCGCTGTTACGCCATGAGCCGCATGAGGTGTTTGGCTGTTTGTTTCTCGATGCCAAGCACCGTGTGCTGGCGTTCGAAGCGCTGTTTCATGGCTCCATCGACAGCGCCAGTGTGTATCCCCGGCAGGTGGTCAAGCGCGCGCTTGCACATAACGCGGCGGCGCTGATCCTGACCCATAACCACCCGTCCGGTGTCGCCGAACCGAGCCAGGCCGATCGGGTGCTGACCCGTCGCCTGAAAGAGGCGTTGGAGCTGGTGGATGTGCGCGTACTCGACCATTTTATCGTCGGCGACGGCGAGCCGCTGTCGATGGCCGAGTACGGTTGGCTTTAAGGGTTTAAACGCACCTTGGCAAAGTCCTGGCGACCGAATGGGCTGACCTGATAACCCTCGACCTGCTTGCGCGTTAGCGCGTAGGCGGTTGGGTGGGCCAGCGGTAGCCACAGCGCCTGCTGCTGGATGATCTGCTGCGCTTCTTTATATATCTGGCTGCGCTGCGTCTGGTCGCTGGTGCTTTTGCCATCGGCGATCAGCTTGTCCAGTTGCGGGTCGCAATAGCGCGCGAAGTTCAGCCCGGATTCAAGTGAGGCGCAGGCAAATTGCGGGGTGAGGAAGTTGTCCGGGTCGCCGTTGTCGCCGGCCCAGCCCATAAACAGCAGGTCGTGCTCGCCGGCTTTGGCGCGGCGAATCAGCTCGCCCCATTCGATTACACGGATTTCCGCTTTGATGCCGACCTTGGCGAGGTCCGCCTGCAGCAACTGCGCGCCCAGGCTTGGGTTGGGGTTGAGTACGCTACCGGTGGGGCGGGTCCAGATGGTGGTGCTGAAGCCATCGGCCAGGCCGGCCTGTTTGAGCAATTCGCGGGCTTTCTGCGGGTTATGCGGGTAGCCGGGCAGTTCGCTGGCGTAGCTCCAGGTATTCGGCGGGTAGGGGCCATTGGCGGCTTCAGCGCTGTTTTCGAACACCGCCTTGAGGTAGCTGGCCTTGTCGAAAGCTAGGTTGATTGCCTGACGTACGGCGGGCTGATCCAGCGGCGGATGCTGGCTGTTGATGCCGACGAAGGCGGTCATAAAGGCAGCGGTGTGCGCGCTCTGTAGAGTGCTATCGCCGCTGATGGACTGCACATCCTGCGGTTTCGGTGACAGAGCAATATGGCACTCGCCGCGGCGCAGCTTCTGCAGGCGCACGTTGGCGTCTGGGGTGATGGCGAACACCAGGTTGTCCACCGCAGGTTTGCCCGCGAAGTAGCTTGGGTTGGCGCTGTAACGCACGCTGGCGTCCTTCTGGAAGCGTTTGAAGACAAACGGCCCGGTGCCGATTGGCTGGCTGTTGAGGGTCTCCGGCGTGCCCGCTGCCAGCAATTGCGCGGCGTACTCGGCGGAATAAATAGAGGCGAAGCCCATGCTCAGGGTGGCGAGGAAGGTCGCATCCGGACGGTTAAGGTTAAAGCGCAGGCTGTGTTCGCCGGTCTTGTCGATGCTTTTGATCAGGCTTGGCAGCTGCATTGATTGCGCATGCGGGTAACCACTGGGGGCGACCTTGTGCCAAGGATGCTTTGGGTCGAGCATGCGCTGAAAGCTGAACAGCACATCATCGGCATTCAGCGGGCGGCTGGGGATGAAATACTCGGTTTGGTGAAACTGCACGTTCGGATGCAGGGTGAAGCTGTAGCTCAGGCCGTCCGGGCTGACCTCCCAGGCCTGCGCCAGGCTCGGCTGCAGGGTGCCGCTGGTCGCGTCGAAATCCACCAGGCGGTTCATCAGCACGTCGGCCGAGGCGTTGGTGGTGGTCAGCGAGTTGTACTGCACTACGTCGAAGCCGTCTGGGCTGGCTTCTGTGCAGACACTGAGCGTGCTGGCCTGGGCCAGGGCGGGCGCAAGAAGCGGGGCGAGCAGCAGCGGTAGGGTAGCAAGACGCATGGCAAACTCCTGAATAGCGGTGGGCGCGCTGGCGCAGGTCTTACCCTAGGCCATTAACCGGCGGCAGGGCAATCAGTCTTGGCGACGAGCGGTCGATCTGCGCGGGTGCCCTTGCTGGCTAGCCTGGACGCAACAATCGCTGGTTGGCGTCTGCCGGGTAAAGTGCGTTTAACCTTGTTGCACTGGGGGCTTTCTGGTATAAAGCAGCGCTCTTTTGTAGGGGCCCGGTTCTTGCGCTTTCAGGTACGGCCGGTAAGACCCTCGAGATACGCGGCGCTGCGCGCCAAGATTGAATAATTAGCGGCCAACCCATGCCGGGTTGGGCATGTGGTTTTAGAGGGCTGAGGCATGTCGAGAGTCTGTCAAGTTACCGGTAAGGGTCCGGTAACCGGGAATAACATTTCCCACGCAAACAACAAAACCCGTCGTCGTTTCCTGCCGAACCTGCAGCATCACCGCTTCTGGGTCGAGTCTGAGAACCGTTTCGTGCGTCTGCGCGTTTCTGCCAAAGGCATGCGTTGCATCGACAAGCGTGGTATTGACGTCGTTCTGTCCGAGCTGCGCGCTCGCGGCGAAAAGGTTTAAGGAGAAAGTCATGCGTGAATTGATCCGTTTGATCTCGAGTGCCGGTACTGGTCACTTCTACACTACCGACAAAAACAAGCGCACCACTCCGGACAAAATCGAAATTAAAAAATTCGATCCGGTTGTGCGTAAGCACGTGATGTACAAGGAAGGCAAGATCAAGTAATTGGTCTGGCTCCTTGCCGAAAAAGCCCGCTTTTATAGCGGGCTTTTTCTTGCCTGCGATTTGGCGTGGTAAACCCTGGGCGATAAAAAATGGCCGGGAGCCATTTTTAACGGTGCGTAGCAACGGCCCGCAGGGTGGCCGCCAGGGATGGCAGGCAATAAAAAGCCCGCGCAAGGCGGGCGAAGGGTGACGCATGAAGAGCTATCAGTTGCTGGCTTGCTCGAAGATCACATAGACCTTGCGGCATGGCTCCAGCACTTCCCAGGTGCCGGAGAACCCAGCCGGGATGACGAAGCGGTCGCCCGCGCGCAGGGTTTTGGCGTTGCCGTCCTGGTCGCGCAGCACCGAGACGCCTTGCAGAATCTCGCAGTACTCGTGTTCGGTGTAATTGATGGTCCAGTGGCCGACGCCGCCTTCCCAGATCCCCGTATTGAATTGACCGCACGGGCTACCGTAGTGGTTGCGCACGCTTTGCTCGGGGTCGCCCTTGAGCACTTTTTCTGCAGCCGGACGGTAATGTTCGGGTGTGGTAGTGGCGGTGGCGAAGTCGACGATCTTTTCGATGTTCATAAGCATGTCCGGTAGGGATTGAGCGCCTGTTAAGGCCAGGCTTGTTGTCGGTCGGGGTGACGATTTCGGCAGTCTATGTTTAATAAAGCACACATAACAAGGCGGCTTTGCCAGTTTTTGTAAAAAATATTGGAAGTGTGCAAGCCTCTGGTTTAGTGTTGCCGGCAGGATTGGGTGAGCAGGTTCTTGCGGCCCCATGCAGAATAATTGACAGCGCAGCGACCACCAGCGGCGCTTTACTAGCGATAGAGGATGTAGCAATGACTAGCCTGACTCGTGCCGACTGGGAGCAGCGCGCCAACAACCTGAAGATCGAAGGCCGGGCCTTTGTTCATGGCGAGTACCGCGCTGCTGTCTCCGGGGCCACCTTCGAGTGCATCAGCCCGGTCGACGGTCGTCTGCTCGGCCTGGTGGCCAGCTGTGATCTGGCCGATGCCGAGTTGGCCGTGGCGGATGCCCGCGCCACCTTCGAATCTGGCGTCTGGTCGCGCATGGCCCCGGCGCAGCGCAAGCGCGTGATGATCCGCTTTGCTGATCTGATGGATCAGCATGCTGAAGAACTGGCGCTGCTGGAAACCCTCGACATGGGCAAACCAATCAGCGACGCCCTGGGTGTCGACGTGCCGGGTGCCTCGCGGGCGATTCGCTGGAGCGGCGAAGCGGTCGACAAGATCTACGACGAAGTGGCGGCTACTCCGCACGACGAGCTGGGCCTGGTTACCCGCGAGCCGGTTGGCGTCGTTGCGGCCATCGTGCCGTGGAACTTCCCGATGATCATGACCGCCTGGAAGCTCGGCCCGGCCCTGGCCACCGGTAACTCGGTAATCGTCAAACCCTCCGAAAAATCCCCGCTGACTGCCCTGCGTATGGCCCAGCTGGCGCTGGACGCCGGCATCCCGGCGGGCGTGCTCAACGTGCTGCCAGGTTACGGCCATACCGTTGGCAAGGCGCTGGCGCTGCATATGGATGTCGACACCCTGGTGTTCACCGGTTCGACCAAGATCGCCAAGCAGCTGATGATCTACGCTGGCGAATCGAACATGAAACGCGTCTGGTTGGAAGCCGGCGGCAAGAGCGCGAATATCGTCTTCGCCGATGCACCGGACCTCAAGGCGGCGGCCGAAGCTGCTGCTGCGGCGATCTGCTTCAACCAGGGCGAGATGTGCACCGCCGGCTCGCGCCTGCTGGTGGAGCGTTCGATCAAAGACACCTTCATGCCCATGGTTCTGGAAGCCATGCAGGACTGGAAAGCCGGTCACGCCCTGGACCCGGACACCAAAGTCGGCGCGCTGGTCGACGCTGGCCACCTGAATGCGGTGCTCGGCTACATCGACGCCGGCCACAAGGATCAGGCCAAGCTGCTTTGCGGCGGTAAGCGCACCCTGGAAGAAACCGGCGGCCAGTACGTTGAGCCGACCATCTTCGATGACGCGCACAACGCCATGCGCATCGCCCAGGAAGAAATCTTTGGCCCGGTGCTGACGGTGATCCCGTTCGACAGCACCGAGGAAGCTATCCAGATCGCCAACGACAGCATCTACGGTCTGGCTGCAGCCATCTGGACCAGCAACCTGTCCAAGGCGCACCTGGCAGCCAAGGCCCTGCGCGTTGGCAGCATGTGGGTCAACCAGTATGACGGCGGCGACATGACTGCGCCGTTCGGTGGCTTCAAGCAGTCCGGTAACGGTCGCGACAAGTCGCTGCATGCCTTTGACAAGTACACCGAGATCAAGGCGACCTGGATCAAGCTTTAACGATAGCGGGGCGATCTCCTGGTCGTCGGCCATACGGCGTTGCGTCCTCGCTTTTAATGCTCACGTACTGCAGTACGCTGCGCTTAAAAGCTGCGGGGCGCCTTGTCTGGCCTTAGCCCAGAAGATCTTTTCCGGGGCGCAATCCGGTCGAGGCAGGCTGGGTAGTATTGCGATAAAGGTCCGCCCTCTCTGGGGCCGGCTCGAAAAGGGCCACACCTGCGGCCGGGTTCCTATGGAGCCCGGCCGTTTTGCATCTGCGCTGCGGGTGCCGAGCGAGCCAGGGAATGGAGTGAAAAAATGAATTGGATGACCTATTTCGCCGTCAGCGCGGCAGTGGTGATCGTCGGCTTGGCGCTGGGCGTGACGCTGCCGCTGGTGTCGTTTCGCCTTGAGTCCTGGGGTTACGGCCCCTTTGCCATCGGTGTGATGGCCGGTATGCCGGCGATTGGCGTGCTGGTCGGGGCGCGTCTCACTGGGCACCTGGCCGGCTGGTTTGGTACGCCGCAGACCCTGCGCCTGTGCCTGCTGGCCAGTGCCGCCTCGGTGGCGCTGCTGAGCGTGATGCCGAGCTATCCGTTGTGGCTGTTGCTGCGTCTGCTGATTGGCATCTCCTTGACCGTGGTATTTGTGCTCGGCGAAAGCTGGATCAATCAGCTGGTCGAGGACCGTTTGCGTGGTCGTCTGGTGGCGCTGTACGGCACCGGTTTTGCGCTCAGTCAGCTGTGCGGGCCGCTGCTGTTGACCTTGCTGGGCACCGAGAGTGATCGCGGCTTCTGGTGCTCCGCTGTGCTGCTGGTAGGCGGTAGCCTGCTGCTGTTAGGTCGCGATGGCGCGCCCAAGGTCGATGCGCAGAGCGCGTCTGGGCGCGGCATTCTGGCGTTTTGCCGCACCTCGCCGGCGATTGCCTGGGCGGTGGTGTTGTTTGCCGCGTTCGAGGCGATGGTGCTAACGCTGTTGCCGGTGTACCTGGTGCGTGAGGGCTTTGCCCAGCAGCTGGCGTTGATCATGGTCAGTGCGGTGGTGGTCGGTGACGCCGCGCTGCAGTTGCCGATTGGCTGGATGGCCGACCGTGTGCCACGGCAGACGCTATTCCGCTGCTGCGGGGTGGTGCTGTTGCTGTCGAGCCTGAGCATTCCGTCATTGCTGCATACGCCGCTGATTTGGGTGGTGCTGGTGCTGTTCGGCGCCAGTGCGGGCGGCCTGTACACCCTGTCGCTGATTCTGGTCGGCCAGCGCTATCGTGACGATGCGCTGGTGCGTGCCAACTCGCATATCGCCTTGCTCTGGGGCGCCGGTTGCCTGCTCGGGCCGCTGTCGACCGGTGCCGCCAGTCAGTGGGTTAGCGGCCATGCGCTGCCGATCCTGATGGCGATTGGCGCGGCGCTGTTTGTCTGGCTGGCGTTTCAGCGTGGGGCCTTTGCCAGCCCGCTGGCGAGCACGGGGGGCAGCAGCTAGGGTTTCCTCCAGATCCATTCGCCGGGAAGCCGATCATGTTCAGCAGAATCCTTGCACTATTTTTGAGCCTGGTGGCGGGGGTGGCCGCTGCCGGCGATCTGCCCGGTAGTGCCGACCACCCGGCTATTGCCCGCTACGACGGGGCGGAAATTTATGCCTATGAGGTTCAGGCCTTTACTGACTGGCGCTTTATCAAGGGCGCAGCCACGGTCTATGGCGGCCTGCAGAAAAACCTTGATGCCAGCGAGGTGCTGGAGGGCAAGCTGACTCGGCTTGGCTACCGTGCGCCACCCGAGCGCACGCCGTTGGAGATATTCCGCAACTATCAGCAGGCCCTGGCCGACGCGGGCTTCGAGACGCTGTTCGCGTGTGCGCGTGAGGAGTGCGGCGGGCGCAATTTCAACCATGCGATCACCCTGGACATGCACTTGCGTGAGTACCACCAGGATCAGCGTTACCTGTATGCCCGGCTCAAACGGCCCGAGGGCGACCTGTATGTCGCGCTCTATGTCATCCTCAATCAGGCCGGGGGTGGGCCGAACAAGGGCCGCAGCCTGATTCGGCTGGATGTGCTGGAGCGCAAGGCCATGGAGCAGCGCATGGTGGTGGTTGAGGCGCCGGCCATGCAGGTGGATATCGATGCCAAGGGCAAAGTGGCGCTGTACGGGATCTTCTTCGACTTCGATCAGGCCAGCATGCGCGCCGACTCCGCCGCGCAGCTGGAGGAAATCACCAAACTGCTCAAGGCCAGCCCGGCGCTCAAGGTGCTGGTGGTCGGTCATAGCGACGGCAAGGGCGCGCTGGACTACAACCGCGAGCTGTCGCAACGGCGCGCCCAGTCCATCGTCAAGGCGCTGGTCGAGCAGCACGGCATTGCCGGCGAACGCCTGACGGCCGTGGGTGTAGGCATGGCGGCGCCGTTGGCCAGCAATCGCAGCGAGGAAGGCCGCGCGCTTAACCGTCGCGTCGAGCTGGTCGAGCGCTTCGAGTAGCGCGCTCAGTCTGACCCTGGTGCCAACTGCTGCTCGGCGAGTAGTGCGGCCACGCATTCGCCAACCTGACGAATCGCCTGTTCAAGCTCCGGGGTGGGTTTGCCGGCGTAGTTGATGCGCAGGCAATTGCGGTATTTGCCGGCGGCGGAAAAGATGCTGCCGGGGGCGATCTGGATGGCGTGTTGCAGCAATTCGCGGTTCAGGCGCTGGCTGTCGAAACCGGTCGGCAGTTCAAGCCACAGCATAAAACTGCCCTGCGGCCGGCTGACCCGCGTGCCGGTCGGGAAGTAGCGGCTGATCCAGTCGATCATCAGGTCCCGCCCGCGCTGATACTGGGCGCGCATGCGCCGCAGGTGCGGCTCGTAATGGCCGGCTTCCAGGTATTCGGTGATGGCCAGCTGGGGCAGCTGGGCGGTGCTGCCGGTGCCCATGTATTTCATGTGCAGCACGCGATCCAGGTAGCGCCCCGGGGCAATCCAGCCGATGCGCAGGCCGGGTGCCAGGGTCTTGGAAAACGAACTGCAGAGCAGCACGCGGCCATCTTCGTCATAGGATTTGATGCTGCGTGGGCGCGGGTAGCTGTAGGCTAGGTCGCCGTAGACGTCATCTTCGATGATCGCCACGTCATAGCGCTGCGCCAGGGCCAGCAGGGCGCGCTTGTTGGCCTCGGGCATGATGTAGCCCTGCGGATTGTTGCAGGTCGGGGTCAGCTGGATGGCCTTGATCGGCCATTGCTCCAGTGCCAGTTCGAGTGCTTCCAGGCTGATGCCGGTGATCGGGTCGGTGGGCAGCTCCAGGGCTTTCATGCCGAAGCCTTTGAGCGCCTGCATCACGCCGTGGAAGCTCGGCGAATCCACCGCAACGATATCCCCCGGCTCGCACACCGCACGAATCGCCGCCGACAGCGCCTCGTGGCAGCCGGTGGTGACGATGATTTCCTCGGGCGACAGACTGCAGCCGGAGTCGAGCATCAGCCGCGAGATCTGCTCACGCATGCCCAGGTGGCCGTATATGCAGCCATAGGTCAGGCTGGTTGCGTCCTGGCGGCGGCTCAGGCGCGACAGCGAACGCAGCAGCGGTTTCAGCGTCGGACTGTCGATATCCGGGCGGCCGCGACCGAGTTGCAGCAGGCCCTCCTGCCCTGGCGGTCGGCTGATCAGTTCCAGCACCTGATCCCACTGCGAGACATCCACCGGGCGCTGGGCCATGCGGCTGACCATCGGCAGCGCCGGCTGGTGGCGCGCCTGGGGCACAAAGTAGCCGGACTTGGGCTTGGGTGTTGCCAGGCCCTGATCTTCCAGGTGGCGATAGGCTTGCTGCACCGTGCTCAGGCTGACGCCATGTTCCAGGCTGAGGGCGCGCACGGAGGGCAGGCGATCACCGGGACGATACAGGCCCTGCTCGATGCGGGTGCCGAGCAGTTCGGCCAGATTGATATAGAGCGTCATAACAGTTGCCTCGCAATAGCTCTGTGTAGTACGCAAAGCCAGTACAGATCGACGATAAATCCACCATTCAGAGCTTGTTTGCGGGAATCTGTATGGATTTAAAATTACATTTTTGAATCTGTCATGCTTTTTCCGTCTCGCCCATCATGATCTCCCATCAGGCTTACGGGCAGGAGCAGGCGATGAACGGTTTAAGTGATGTCAGGCTGAGCATGAAAGCAGACGAGTTGCAGCAGGAGTCCGCTGGCGGGCATCTGTATGCTCGTCCGGGTGCGGTTAAACCAGCTGTACGCCGCTGGAACGCATTCTGGCTGCGCCTGACAACCCGCCGGGCGCTGCTGACGCTGACCGATGAGCAGCTCAAGGATATTGGCCTGAGCCGCGAACAGGCCCGGCGCGAGGTGTTTCTGCCGTTCTGGAAGCTGTGAGGGGCTTACGCAGCAGGCCTTTGCAGCCTGCTGCATGGGGCGATCAGACCAGCTCTTTCATCCGATGCCACAGCATGCCCAGGGCGAGCAGTGGTGAGCGCAGGTGTTTGCCACCGGGGAAGGTCATATGCGGCACCTTGGCGAACAGGTCGAAGCCGCTGCTGGCCTGGCCGGCGATGGCCTCGCCGAGCAGCTTGCCGGCCAGGTGCGTGGCGTTGACGCCGTGGCCCGAGTAGGCCTGGGCGTAATACACGTTGGGCTGCTCCTTGAGGCGGCCGATCTGCGGCAGGCGGTTGGCGCCGATGCCGATCATGCCGCCCCACTGGTAGTCGATCTTCACATCTTTCAAGTGCGGGAAGACTTCCAGCATTTTTGGCCGCATATAGCCGGCGATGTCTGCAGGATCGCGACCGGAATAGTGGCAGGCACCGCCGAACAGCAGGCGCCGATCGGCGGACAGGCGGTAATAATCCAGGGCCACACGCTGGTCGCACAGGGCCATATTCTGCGGAATGATTGCCCGCGCTTCGGCTTCGGACAGCGGTTCGGTGGCGATCACGTAGCTGCCGGCGGGCAGTACCTTGCCGCCCAGGTTGCTGTTCAGGCCATTCAGGTAGGCGTTGCAGCCGAGCACCAGGGTGGCGGCGCGCACCACGCCCTGAGCGGTGTGTACCTTGACCTCATTGCCATAGTCGATGCGCGTCACTGCCGATTTCTCGAACAGCTGCACGCCCAGGCTCTGCGCCGCGGCCGCCTCGCCGAGGGCCAGGTTGAGCGGGTGCAGGTGGCCGGAACCCATGTCGATCATGCCGCCGACGTAGCGGTTGGAACCGACCACTTCGTGCATCTGCTCCGGTTGCAGCAGGCGCATTTCATGGCGGTAACCCAGCTGCTTGAGCTCGGCCATGTCTTCGGCGAAGTCGGCGAGGTGGCTGGGTTTGTTGGCCAGGTCGCAGTAGCCCCAGGTCAGGTCGCAGTCGATGTTGAACTGCTCGATACGCTGGCGGACGATTTCCACCGCTTCCAGGCCCATCAGTTTCAGCTCGCGCACGCCTTGCGCACCAATCACCGATTCGAACTGCTCCACGCCATGGCCGACGCCGCGAATCAGTTGGCCGCCGTTGCGCCCGCTGGCGCCCCAGCCGATCTTGTGCGCCTCCAGCAGCACCACCGAAAGGCCTTTTTGCGCCAGTTCGATGGCCGTGTTAAGGCCGGAAAAGCCGCCGCCGACAATGCACACATCGGCGCGCAACTCACCACCCAGGGCGGGGTAGTCGAGCTGGCGATTGGCGCTGGCGGCGTAATAGGAGTTGGCGTGCTGGCTGTTGTGAACCGGCTGGTGAACGCGGGCGTTCATGTGTGGAATCCTGATTATTGTGTTTGGAAAATTTTACGAAGCATAAGCGTGGGATTTGCCAAACGCCAAGAGGCAATCGCGAAATAAGCGGATTTTCGTCGGCTGGCTCGCGCAACTGCCGCGATCCAGCCCGCTGCGCGGTTACTATGCCGGCCTGTGTTTCAGGATCACGCCCATGAGTTGCACCAGCCGCAAGATCGACCAGCTGCGTTTGCAGATTCCCAGTTTTGCCTGCGTGCCGGGCTGCCACGATTGCTGCGGCCCGGTTACGGCTTCATCCGAGGAGATGTCGCGGCTGCCGGTGAAAAGCGATGCCGAACATGACGCCGCGCTGGCCGAGTTCAATTGCGTGCACCTGGGTCCGCAAGGGTGCACGGTGTATGACCAGCGCCCGCTAATCTGCCGGCTGTTCGGCACCACGCCAAGCCTGCCCTGCCCGCGCGGCCAGGGACCGGAGCAGATGATTGAGCCGGCGGTGGCCAAGCAGGTACATCAGCTGATTGCGACTACCCGCCAAGTTCTGGTCTGACTGCTAGTCGGCAATCGGCAGGCTCAGGCTCTCTTTCACTTCTTCCATGACGATGTAGCTCTTCGACTCGCGCACGTGCGGCAGCTTGAGCAGGATGTCGCCGAGCAACTTGCGGTAGCTGGCCATCTCGTTGATCCGCGCCTTCACCAGGTAGTCGAAGTCGCCGGACACCAGGTGGCATTCGAGTACGTGCGGCAGCTTGAGTACCGCGCGGCGGAACTCCTCGAAGGTATCGCCGGACTTGTAGTCCAGGCTGATCTCGACAAACACCAACAGGCTGGCCTTGAGCTGCTGCGGATTGAGCCGCGCGTGGTAGCCCATGATGATGCCTTCGCGCTCCAGGCGGCGCACGCGCTCGGTGCAGGGTGTGGTCGACAGGCCGACTCGTTCGCCCAGCTCGGTAAAGCTGATACGGCCGTCTTCCTGCAGGATGCGCAGGATGTTGCGGTCGATCTTGTCCAGTTCGCGGCGGCTTTGATGCTGGGTGCGCATGGTGGATACCCCTCTACAGAAGGCGATATTGCCAAGAATTGTCGCCAAATATAGCTATTTATATAGTGAAAAGCACTGCTGATCTCTTCCTATACTGCGCTCAATTGTGATCTCAAGAATTATCCGTCGCGCATTGTCGCGGCGAGGAGAGCGGCATGCGGGTTCTGGTTCTCGGTAGCGGTGTGATTGGTACAGCCAGTGCGTATTACCTGGCACGTCAGGGTTTTGAAGTGGTGGTGGTCGACCGGCAGAATGCCCCGGCCATGGAAACCAGCTTCGCCAACGCCGGCCAGGTGTCGCCGGGCTACGCCTCGCCGTGGGCGGCGCCGGGTGTTCCGCTGAAAGCGATCAAGTGGCTGCTGCAAAAACACGCGCCGCTGGCGATCAAGGCCACCGCCGATATCGACCAATACCTGTGGATGGCGCAGATGCTGCGCAACTGCACCGCCAGCCGTTACGCGGTGAACAAGGAGCGCATGGTGCGTCTGTCCGAGTACAGCCGCGACTGCCTTGACGAACTGCGTGCGGAAACCGGCATCGCCTATGAAGGCCGCAGCCTGGGCACTACCCAGCTGTTCCGCACCCAGGCGCAACTGGACAACGCCGCCAAGGACATCGCCGTACTCAAACAGTCCGGCGTGCCTTACGAGCTGCTCGATCGCGCCGGCATTGCCCGCGTTGAGCCGGCCCTGGCCACTGTCACAGACAAACTGGCTGGCGCCTTGCGTCTGCCGAATGACCAGACCGGCGATTGCCAACTGTTCACCAGCAAACTGGCCGAAATGGCCAAGGCGCTGGGGGTGGAATTCCGCTTCGGCCAGAACATCCAGCGCATCGACGCCGTGGGCGACCGGGTCAATGGCGTGTGGATCGACGGCAAGCTGGAAACCGCTGACCGCTACGTGCTGGCGCTCGGCAGCTTCAGCCCGCAACTGCTCAAACCGCTGGGCATCAAGGCGCCGGTGTATCCGCTCAAGGGCTATTCGCTGACTGTGCCGATCACCAATGCCGCGATGGCGCCGACCTCAACCATCCTCGATGAAACCTACAAGGTGGCGATCACCCGTTTCGACAACCGCATCCGCGTGGGCGGCATGGCGGAAATCGCCGGCTTCGACCTGAGTCTCAACCCGCGTCGCCGCGCCACCCTGGAAATGATCACCGCCGATCTCTACCCGCAGGGCGGCGATCTGCGCCAGGCCGAGTTCTGGACCGGCCTGCGTCCGGCCACCCCGGACGGCACGCCGATTGTCGGTGCCACCGGCTTGCGTAATTTGTTCCTCAACACCGGCCACGGCACACTGGGCTGGACCATGGCCTGCGGCTCCGGTCGCTTGCTTGCCGATCTGATGGCGAAAAAGCGTCCGCAGATCAGCGCCGAAGGCCTGGATATTTCCCGTTACAGCCGTTCCCAGGAGAGTCACAAGCATGTCAGTACAGCGCCTGCACACTGAAAGTCGCTACAGCGAAATCGTTATCCACAACGGCACGGTCTACCTGGCCGGGCAACTGGCGGATGACTACAGCGGCGACATCGTGCAGCAAACCCGCGAAACCCTGGCCAACACCGACCGCATGCTGGCCGAGGCTGGCAGCGACAAGTCGAAGATCCTCTCCGTGACCATCTACTTGAAGGACATGGACCGTGATTACGCCGGTCTCAATCAGGTCTGGGACGCCTGGGTCGCGCCTGGTGCTGCGCCCGCGCGGGCCTGCGTCGAGGCGAAGATGTACAAGCCAGAAGTGCTGGTGGAAATGATGATCGTGGCTGCGTTGTAACGCGCCTCGCCCGTTTGCGATAAGAGTTTGCCCGGCCATCACACCGGGCTTTTTTATAGCCTGCCATCCCTGGCGGCTACCCTTCGGGTCATTGCTACGCAACGCTAAAACTAGCTCCCGACAATTTTTTATAACCTGAAAACTGCTGATAGCCGAGAACATCATGCGTCCTGCCCGTGCCCTGATCGACCTCAACGCCTTGCGTCACAACTATCAACTGGCCCGTGAAGTCAGCGGCGCGCGCGCCCTGGCGGTGATCAAGGCGGATGCCTACGGCCATGGCGCGGTGCGTTGTGCCCAGGCGTTGCAGGAGCAGGCCGATGGTTTTGCCGTGGCCTGCATCGAGGAAGCGCTGCAACTGCGCGAGGCCGGTATTCGCGGGCCGATCCTGTTGCTGGAGGGTTTTTTCGAGGCCGACGAATTGCCGCTGATCGAGCAGCACGAGCTGTGGTGCGTGGTGCATTCGCTGTGGCAGTTGGAGGCGATTGAGCGCAGCGCTGTGCGCGGCCCGCTGACCGTCTGGCTGAAGATGGACAGCGGCATGCACCGCGTCGGCCTGCATCCGGCCGACTACCAGGCGGCTTACCAGCGCCTGCTGGCCAGCGGCAAGGTGGCGAAGATTGTGCTGATGAGCCACTTCGCCCGTGCCGACGAGCTGGATTGCCCGCGCAGTGCTGAACAGTTAGCGGTTTTTCAGCAGGCGCGCCAGGGTATTGTCGCCGAGGTCAGCCTGCGCAATTCGCCAGCCGTATTGGGCTGGCCGAGCGTGCCGAGCGACTGGGTGCGCCCCGGCATTATGCTCTACGGCGCCACCCCCTTCGAACAGGCGCAGGCCGTGGCTGCGCGGCTGCAGCCGGTGATGACTCTGGAGTCGAAGATCATCAGCGTGCGCGAACTGCCGGCCGGCGAGCCGGTGGGCTATGGCGCGCGCTTTGTCAGCGAGCGGCCAACCCGTGTCGGCGTAGTTGCCATGGGCTATGCCGACGGTTACCCACGCCATGCGCCGACCGGCACACCCGTGTCGGTGGATGGCCAACTGACCCGCCTGATCGGCCGCGTGTCGATGGACATGCTCACCGTCGACCTGACCGATCTGCCGCAAGCGGGCCTGGGTAGCCGGGTCGAACTCTGGGGTAAACAGGTGCTGGCCAGCGATGTGGCCGCCCAGGCTGGCAGCATTCCCTATCAGCTTTTCTGTAACCTGCGCAGGGCGCCGCTGCTCTACCTCGGGGCTTAGAGCCTGTTCAAAGGCTGCTGCGCGTTGGCCCTGCTGCGTTAAAAACAGGCTCGGACTGCTCATTTACAACCCGTAAAGTCGCCCGCGACTCCGACCGTTCCTCGCCTGTTTTGATCAGCCGAAGGCTGTTACTGACGTAGCGCCTTGCATGACTCTAGCTCGCGAGCCCTTCAATAGGCTCTAACACGCACGCTGTAGACGAGTTTGAACGCGAGTGTTGTAAATTCCGAACGCTATGCCATGATACGGCGACTTTTCTGTATCTATCCCAAGGGGGACTCCAGCATTGGACGTCGGTGTACGCCTGCAATCCATTCGCAAACTCAAAGGCCTTTCCCAGCGTGAACTCGCCAAGCGGGCGGGCGTCACCAACAGCACCATTTCGATGATCGAGAAGAACAGCGTAAGTCCTTCGATCAGTTCGTTGAAAAAGGTGTTGGCGGGTATCCCCATGTCACTGGTGGAGTTCTTCTCCCTGGATGTGGAGCAGGATAGCCAGGCTCAGGTGGTCTATCGCGCCGCCGAACTCACCGATATCTGCAGCGGGGCCATTACCATGAAGCTGGTGGGCAAGGCGCATCCGAGCCGAGCCATTTCCTTCCTTGATGAAACTTACCCCAGCGGTACCGACACCGGCGACGAAATGTACGCCCACGAAGGTGAAGAGGCCGGCATGCTGGTTGAAGGCAAGCTGGAGCTGACCGTCGGTGATGAGGTGTTTATCCTCGAACCGGGCGACAGCTACTACTTCGAGAGCAGCAAACCGCACCGTTTCCGTAATCCGTTCGAGCAGCCAGCACGGCTGATTAGCGCAACTACGCCGGCCAATTTCTAAATAACCCTGCGACAATATGGGTTGTTTCGGCGGCAGCGGCTTGCCGTTATACTGTCGCCCGCTCGCGAAACCGTGGCCGCGAGCGTGACTAGCCACGAAGAGGGTGTACCGTGAACCTGATTAAAAAGCTCCTGGTAGCACCGGCTACCGTTTTGGCTCTGTGGGCAGTGACTGCTCAGGCCACGACCGACGATGCCATTGCCGAGCGACTGAAGCCGGTCGGCCAAGTCTGTGTGATGGGTGAAGAGTGCAAGGGCGTGGGTGCTGTAGCAGCCACAACTGGCGGCGGTGCGCGTACTGCCGATGACATCATTGCCAAGCACTGCAGTGCCTGCCACACCCCAGGCATCCTGGGTGCGCCGAAAATTGGCGACACTGCAGCCTGGAAAGAGCGCGCAGACCACCAGGGCGGCCTTGACGGCATCCTGGCTAAGGCGATTTCCGGTATCAACGCCATGCCGCCAAAAGGCACCTGCGCGGATTGCTCGGACGACGAGCTGCGTGAAGCGATCCAGAAGATGTCCGGCCTGTAATACGCCTGACTCTGCTGTAAAAAAGCCGCCTATTTAGGCGGCTTTTTTGTGCCGGCGTTTTATCGGTATTCCAGCCAGTTTGCGCAGATATGGGCGCATCAGCAGTGCCAGCAGGCTAAACGTAGCGAATAACGCCAGCGGCCCTTGCAGCAGATACCAGTCGCTGTAGCCGAGTTTCTCGCTGAGTATGACCGAGATAAGTGGCATGCATATTGGGACGAGCATGCCTGTCAGCCATTGCCACTCAGGGCGTTTCAGGCTGAAGGCATAGGCCGTCAGAAACAGACCGCCCAGCAGCGCATTGGCGGCTAGCAGAGGCAGGGAGGGCGGGGCCGTCAACAGGCTCACCGCCAGCAGGCCGAGCAAGGCGCCGGCGATCCAAGGCATCTTGTCGAGGGTCTTGGCAGCATGCTTGCGCACGTACTTGGCCGCCTTTTGGTAATCACGATCCATGTGTGTGCCTTATCTAATCAATAAAACTGACCTGACCATCCTTGAGCGAGTCGATGCGTGCCAGCGACTCGACCCGATAGCCCTGCGCATCCAGTTCGGCGCGGCCGCGCTGGAAGGATTTCTCGATCACCACGCCAATGCCGGCGATGCTCGCGCCGGCCTGGCCGATCAGGTCGATCAGCGCGCGGGCGGCATGGCCGTTGGCCAGGAAGTCGTCGATCAGCAGCACGTGATCCTTGGCGTTCAGGTGCTTGGCCGAAATGGCCAGGGTGCTTTCGGTCTGCTTGGTGAAGGAAAACACCTTGGAGATATACAGGTCGTCCTTGAGCGTCAGCGACTGGTACTTGCGCGCGAAGATCACCGGTACGCCCAGCTCCAGGCCGGCCATCACCGCCGGGGCAATGCCCGAGGCTTCGATGGTGACGATCTTGGTGATGTTCTGGCCGGCGAAGCGCTGGGCAAACTCATGGCCGATCTGCTGCATCAGCGCCGGGTCGATCTGGTGATTGAGAAAGGCATCAACCTTGAGCACCTGCTCCGAGAGCACGGTGCCTTCATCGCGAATCTTCTGTTTTAGCGCTTCCACGCGGTTACCCTCGTTGTTCTAGTGTTTTGCCTAGGATGGGTGATAACCCATCGCTGCGGTTGATGGGTTATCACCCATCCTACGGTCTGCGCTGTAGGTTGGGTTGAGACGCGCAGCGGCGAAGCCCAACATTGGCGGCCGCATGGCATGTCACTCGCCTTGTTGGGCTTCGTTCCTCAACCCAACCTACATCGTGATTGATCAATTATCCCTGGAGGCCACACCACGGGCGCGCCGCTACGCGGCTATTTCTTCAGCATGGCGCGCATATTGGCCAGGGCCGAGTTACCGGTGGCGGCCTTGACCTCGGGCGGTGCGTCGTCCAGGCCTTCCCAGACTAGATCCTCGGGCGGCAGTTCATCGAGAAAACGGCTCGGTGAGCAGTCGATAATTTCGCCGTACTGTTTGCGCTTGGCAGCGAAGGTCATGGTCAGGTTGCGTTTGGCGCGGGTGATGCCGACGTAGGCCAGGCGCCGCTCTTCTTCAACCGTATCGGCCTCGATGCTGGAGCGGTGCGGGAGGATTTCCTCCTCCACGCCGAGGATATACACCGACGGATACTCCAGGCCTTTGGAGGCGTGCAGGGTCATCATCTGCACGCCTTCGGCGCCTTCCTCTTCTTCCTGCTGGCGCTCGAGCATGTCGCGCAGCACCAGCTTGCCGATGGCGTCCTCGATGGTCATGTCGCCGTCTTCGTCGCGCTCCAGGGTGTTCTTCAGCGCTTCGACGAGGAACCAGACGTTGCCCATGCGCGCGTCGGCGACCTTGTCGTTGGAGGCGTTCTGCCGCAGCCAGTTCTCGTAGTCGATGTCCATGACCATGCTGCGGATCGCCGCAATCGGGTCGTTCTGCGCGCATTCCTGGCGCACCCGGTCCATCCACTTGGTAAAGCGTGCCAGGCGTTCGGTATAGCGCGCATCCAGTTGCTCGCCCAGGCCGATTTCGCCGGCGGCGGCGTACATGCTGATCTTGCGGCTGGTGGCGTAGTTGCCGAGCTTTTCCAGGGTGGTCGAGCCGATTTCCCGGCGCGGCACGTTGATCACTCGCAGAAAGGCGTTGTCGTCGTCCGGGTTGACCAGCAGGCGGAAGTAACTCATCAAATCCTTCACCTCCTGGCGGGCGAAGAAGCTGGTGCCGCCACTGAGGCGATAGGGAATCTGATGGTGCTGCAGTTTCAGCTCCATCAGCTTGGCCTGGTAGTTGCCGCGATAGAGGATGGCGTAGTCGCTGTAAGGGCGCTCGGTGCGCAGGTGCTCGGTAAGGATTTCCAGGGCCACCCGCTCGCATTCGGCGTCTTCGTTCTTGCAGCGGATTACGCGGATCTCGTCGCCCATGCCCATCTCGCTCCACAGCTGTTTCTCGAAGGCATGCGGGTTGTTGGCGATGAGGATGTTGGCGCACTTCAAGATGCGGCTGGTGGAGCGGTAGTTCTGCTCCAGCATCACCACCTTCAGCGAGGGGTAATCCTCTTTGAGCAGCATCAGGTTTTCCGGGCGCGCGCCGCGCCAGGCATAGATCGACTGGTCATCGTCGCCGACCACGGTGAACTGGTTGCGCATGCCCACCAAGAGCTTCACCAGCAGGTACTGGCTGGCGTTGGTGTCCTGGTATTCGTCGACCAGCAGGTAGCGGATGCGGTTCTGCCACTTTTCCAGAATGTCGGGGTTGTCCTGGAACAGCTTCACCGGCATCAGGATCAGGTCGTCGAAGTCCACCGCGTTGTACGCCTTGAGCGTGCGCTGGTAGTGCAGGTAGACGATGGCGGCGGTTTGTTCCTTGGGGTTGCGCGACTCGGCCAGGGCCTGCTCAGGCAGGATCAGATCGTTTTTCCAGCTGCCGATGTAGTTCTTGATCTCGTCCGCGCCGTCATCGCCGGAGTATTCCTTCTGCATGATGTCCGACAGCAGCGCCTTGATATCGCCCTCGTCGAAGATCGAGAAGCCCGGCTTGTAGCCCAGCGCCGCGTATTCCTTGCGGATGATGTTCATACCCAGGTTGTGGAAGGTCGACACCGTCAGGCCGCGGGCTTCGGGGCCCTTGAGCAGGGTGCCGACACGTTCTTTCATCTCGCGCGCGGCCTTGTTGGTAAAGGTCATGGCGACGATATGGCGGGCCTGGATACCGCAGTTCTGCACCAGGTGGGCGATCTTGCGCGTGATCACGCTGGTTTTGCCGGAGCCTGCGCCGGCGAGCACCAAAAGTGGGCCGCCGACATAGTTCACGGCTTCCTGCTGCCGGGGGTTCAGTCGGGACATGGAGTCAATCGTCAGGCGGAATGGGCGCGCATTTTAACAGGCCTGGCGCTTTCTGCCGTGACCATCTGGAAGTGTGTCGCAGCGCACATAATGGCAAACCGCCAGGCTTGGTTAATTTTCCTAATCCAGTACTCTGGTGCCACTTTCGGGTCCTTGCCATGCCGCAGGGCGCGCGCCACTGACACAAGGATGTGCGTGATTAGACGTCGATTACGACGCATCCGAGCGGGTTCAATGCTCTTTATTTGTGCAGTGGGGGAAGTTGTTTGTCCGCGTTCGTCGAACCATTACGGTTGCTTTTGCTGGCGGAAACGCCGGGCTGGGCGCAATTGCTGCGCGAGCGTCTGAGTGCGCTTGGCAGTGGTTATGCGCTGATCACCGCACCGTCCTGGGAGGCGGCCAGCGCGCTGTTCGATAAACCCAGCAACGCCCTGCTCCTGACCACCGCCAAATACCTGCCTGCCTCCGGGCGCTGCTCCCTGCCGATTGTCCTGCTGTTGGATGCCGAGCCCGAAGCCGAGCCTGAGGGCGTGTGCGACTGGCTGGTGCGCGACCAGCTCAGCGCCGAGGTGCTGCGCCGTTGCCTGCGCTATGCGCGTGAGCGCGGCAACCTCAACGACACCTTGCACCGCCTGGCCGAACAGGACGCGCTGACCGGGATTGCCAATCGCCAGGGCTTCCAGACCCTGCTGGCCGCGCGTCTGGCCGAGTACGAAGGCCGCGGCCTGACCCTCGGTCATCTCGACCTGGACAACTTCCGCCACGCCAACGATGCCCTCGGCTACCAGGGCGGCGACAGCCTGATTCTGCAGGTGGTGGCGCGGATCAAGGCGCAGCTGCAGGCCGGCGACCAGGTGGCGCGCCTGGGTAGCGATGAATTTGCCTTGCTGCTCGACAGCCGCCGTGACCCACAGCGCGCCGAGCGCCTGGCTGCACAGATTACCGAAGCTCTAGGTGAGCCCTACTGGATCGACGGCGAAAGCCTGCTGATCGGCTGCAGCCTGGGCCTGGCCCATTCCCGCGCCGAGGGCAGCGCCGACCCGCTGATGTGGCACGCGCATATCGCCATGCAACAGGCCAAGAGCCAGCAGGGCTGCACCTTTCATATCTATGACGAGCGGATCAACCGCAGCGCACGCAACCAGGCCGACCTGGAAAGCGAGCTGCGCCGCGCCCTGCGTCGCGACGAGCTGGAACTGCATTACCAGCCGCGCCTGTGCCTGCAGACCGGACGCATAGTCGGCCTGGAAGCACTGGTGCGCTGGCGCCACAGTGTACATGGCCTGCTGGCGCCGAATGAATTTGTACCGCTGGCCGAGGAAAGCGGGCTGATCGTGCCGCTCGGTTACTGGGTGATCAGCCGCGCGCTACGCGATATGCAGTGGCTACGCGGGCGGGGCCTGCCTGCGCTGCATATGGCGGTCAATCTGTCGTTCCGCCAGTTTCAGGACAGCCAGCTGCTGCCAACCCTCAGCCGTCTGATCGAAGAGCGCGGGGTGGATGCGCAGTGGCTGGAGTTCGAGCTGACCGAAACCGCAGTGATGCGCCGCAGTGATCAGGTGCAGCAGACCATGCTGGCCCTCGGTCGCCTCGGCGTGCGCTTCTCGCTGGACGACTTCGGCACCGGCTTCTCCTCCTTCGTGCACCTGAACAACCTGCCGATCACCCTGCTGAAAATCGACAAGAGCTTTGTCGGCGGCATGAGCGAGCGCGCGGAAAACCGCCAGCTGGTGCGGGCGATGATCAACCTGGCGCACAACCTCAACCTGCAGGTGGTGGGCGAGGGCGTGGAAAACGCCGAACAACTGGCGCTGCTGCGCCAGTACGGCTGCGATCAGGTGCAGGGCTACCTGATCAGCAAGGCCTTGCCGCTCCCCGAGCTGGCGCGCTTTCTGGTGTTTGGTATGCGTCAGCCGTTGCTCGGGCTGAGCAACTAGGCATCGCCTGGGTCAGGCCTGCGGGGTAGCCTGAAGCGCCTGTAGACCCTCACTCCGGCAATTTCAGACCGCCGCTAATCCTTAGTGGCGAAATAGGCATGTTTGCCTGGTGCAGCCCTCTATCGGCAAGCGAAAGCCGATCAATTTTGCTTGGCTATATTCTTAGTACTCCGCTCAAGTATTCTGTGCGGTCGCCGAGTAAATAAAGGCGATTACGCCTTTTATTACCCTATAACTGCCGCTTTATGCCTTTGGAGGCATGCATGACCTCCCCACGTTCTCGGATTGCTTGGCAGTTGGCCACTGCATTGGCCTTGGTGCTGGTTCTACTGATTAGTGCCAGCACCGTATTCGCCCTGCGCTCGTTGAACCAGGCCAACCTGGTTACGCGGCAGGAGCATCTGGGCAGCGAGGCGCGTCTGCTGGCCGATCAGCTGAGCACTTTTCATGACAGCCTGCGTGAGAGCACTCAGCGTCTTGCCGGTCTGTTTGAGCGGCGTTTCAGTGGCGGCTTGAGTGTGCAGGGGGCTGAGCGAGTAGCTGTGGCCGGCATGCAAACCCCGGCGCTGTACCTGGGCTCCAGCCTGTTGAACAACGATTTCACTGAAGTCGATGAGTTTCATCAGCTGACTGCAGGCGTGGCCACGGTGTTCGTACGCGATGGTGATGAGTTTGTGCGCATCAGCACCTCGCTGACCAAGCCTGATGGCACCCGCGCCATCGGCACGGTGCTCGACCATCTGCATCCCGCATATAAACGTCTGCTTGCTGGTGATGGCTATGTGGGGCGGGCGTTGCTGTTTGAGCGCTTCTACATGACTCAGTACACCCCGGTGCGTGACGCCAGCGGTCGGGTAATCGCGGTGCTGTTTGTCGGCTTCGACTACACCGATGGGCAGAACGCGCAGTTTGAGAATCTCAAGCGCTTCCGCATCGGCGCCACGGGATCGCTGGCGTTACTCGACGATCAGGGCAAGTGGCTGGTCGCCCCGGCCGGTGCACGGGAGCCTGAACAAATCGCCGGCAAGCTCGCTGATGTACTGGCTGAGCCAGGCCATGGAGCGTTCTGGAGTGACGGTGTCGAGGAGTTCTTCAGCGTAGCCATGCCGTTTTCCGGCGGGCCCTGGCAGGTGCTGGCGAGTATGCCGCGTGAAGAAATCCAGGCGGTGACCTGGCGCGTGGGTAGCCAGTTGGCAATCGGCAGCCTGGTGACATTGCTGCTGGCGGTCGCGGCAGTGATCTGGTTGTTGCGGCGCAAACTGCGCCCGCTGGGTGATCTGGTGCAACAGGCGCAGGCATTGGGCGCAGGCGATCTGAGCGCGCGTCTTAACGTCACCAGTCAGGATGAGATTGGTGAGCTGGCGCGCAACTTCAACCAGATGGGTGAAGCGTTGTCGACCATGGTGGCGCGCATTCGCGGCGCCGCACACAACGTCAGTAGCCGTGCTCAGGCCTTGTCCGGCTTGGCCAGCGGTGCTTATGAGGGTATCGAGCAGCAGTCCGGTGAGATCAGCAGCATGGCAGGTGCTGTGGAGGAGTTCAGCGCCACGTCGCTGAACATTGCCGACAACATGCGCAATACCGAACGCCTGGCCAGCGACAATGCTCAGCAGACGCGCATTGGCCGCAGTTCGATGACCGAGGCTTCGAGCGCTCTGGAGCAGATTGCCAGCTCACTGAATGACACGTCCGTAGTGGTCAATACCCTGGGCCAGCGCTCGCAGGAGATCGGTGGAATTGTCAGCGTGATCACCTCGATTGCTGATCAGACTAACCTGCTTGCGCTCAACGCGGCCATCGAGGCCGCCCGCGCTGGCGAGCAGGGCCGTGGTTTTGCCGTAGTCGCCGATGAGGTACGCAGCCTGGCTTCGCGCACCCGCGAGGCGACCAACGAAATATCCGCAATGATCGGCAGTATTCAGGGCGAGACCAACAGTGCGATCAGCACCATGGAGCAGGGCAAGCTGCTGATGCAGGATGGGCTGCAGCGTAACGCTAAGGTTGCTGCTGCACTGGGCCAGATTGCCGAGCAGAGCAATGCGGCGGGTGAGCAATTCACCGCCATTACTACCGCCACCAGCGAGCAGAGCAGTACCGCGACGTTGCTCAGCAGTAACCTGCAAAGCATTGCGCTGGCCAACAGCGAACAGCGCGAAGTGGTGGCCAATTTGGCACAAACTGCCCGCGAACTGGATCAGCTGGCCGAAGAGCTGCGTCAGGAGGTCGGACGCTTCCAGTAACGCCTCGGTTATTAGGTTGAGGCTTTTCTATCTGTGGAGCGCAGCACGACGGAGCGTCGTGCTGATCCGGCTGTTTATCTGTTCGCTACTGCGCCGCCTTGGCCTGACGCTGCGCCAGTTTCTGCTGGCGGTAGCTGATGGCCGCTGGCGGTACGGCGGTGACCTTGCCGGTTTCCAGCCAGCGCTTGAGGCGGTTGGCGTCGGCCATATGGGTGTATTTGCCGAAGGCATCCAGCACCACGAAGGCCACCGGGCGGTTATTCATCACGGTGTTCATCACCAGGCAGCGGCCGGCTTCGCCGGTGTAGCCGGTCTTGCTCAGCTGCACGCTCCAACCCGGTTTGCGCACCAGGTTGTTGGTGTTACGAAAACCCAGGGTGTAGTTGGGTTTGCGGAATGCCTGGGTCTTTTCCGAGGTGGTGCTGAACTGGCTGATCAGCGGGTACTGGCGCGCGGCTTTGAGCATCAGCACCAGGTCGCGGGCGCTGGAGACGTTGTGCTCCGACAGGCCGGTGGGCTCAACGAAACGCGAATGCTTCATGCCCAGGGCGCGGGCTTTGGCGTTCATCGCCGCGACAAAGGCCGCGTGACCGCCCGGGTAGTGATGCGCCAGGCTGGCTGCGGCGCGGTTTTCCGAGGCCATCAGGGCCAGCAGCAGCATGTCGCGGCGGCTCAGTTCGCTGCCCACGCGCACGCGGGAGAACACGCCGCGCATGTCATGGGTGTCGCGAATCATGATCGGCAGCTGCTGATCCAGCGGCAGCTTGGCGTCGAGGGTGACCATGGCGGTCATCAGCTTGGTCACCGAGGCAATCGGCACCACGCTGTCGGCGTTACGCTCGTAGAGCACCTGATTGGTCTGCAGGTCGACCAGCAGGGCGCTGCCGGCGGCCAGGTCCTGTTGTTTGGCGGGGGCGGCCTGGGTGTTCGATGCAACTACAACGCAGCTGCAGATCAGCAGCAGGCTTACTATCGAATGACGGATTTTCACAGAGAGCTTCACGGGCAGGTTGGAAGGAGGGCGCAGCGCTGCCAAGTATACGGAAATCCGTGCCTGGGCTTGAGCCGTGCCGGCTTAAATCGTCATGCGCTCGCGCTATAGTGCGACCGTTTTTATCACCGTGAGTTGCCCGCATGTCCGAATCATCTGCATCCACTGCGCCGCCAGCAGTGAGCCTGCGCGAAGCCTTCTGGTTCTGGCTCAAGCTTGGCCTGATCAGTTTCGGCGGGCCTGCCGGGCAGATCGCGATCATGCACCAGGAATTGGTGGAGAAACGCCGCTGGCTATCCGAGCGGCGTTTTCTGCATGCGCTGAACTACTGCATGCTGCTGCCGGGGCCGGAGGCGCAGCAACTGGCTACCTATATCGGCTGGCTGCTGCACCGCACCTGGGGCGGGGTGATTGCCGGGGTGCTGTTCGTGCTGCCGTCGCTGTTTATCCTAATCGGCCTGTCCTGGCTGTATATCGCCTATGGTGATGTGCCGCTGGTGGCGGGGATCTTCTACGGGATCAAACCGGCGGTGACCGCCATCGTGATGCAGGCGACTTGGCGCATCGGCTCACGGGCGCTGAAGAACAACTGGCTGTGGGGCATCGCCGGGGCGTCTTTTGTCGCCATCTTTGCCTTCAACCTGCCGTTTCCCTTGATCGTGCTTGGCGCCGCGCTGCTCGGCTACCTCGGTGGCCGCCTGTTGCCGCAACAGTTCAGCCTGGGCGGCGGGCATGCGGCGGCTGGTCATTCCTACGGTCCGGCGCTGATCGACGATGACAGCCCGCCGGTGGCGCATACGCGCTTTCGCGCGTCGCGCCTGGCGCTGTTGCTGGCGGTGGGCGCGCTGCTCTGGCTGCTGCCGATGGGCCTGCTGACCTGGCTGTATGGTTGGGACGGCACGCTGACGCAGATGGCCTGGTTCTTTACCAAGGCGGCGCTGCTGACCTTTGGCGGCGCCTATGCGGTGCTGCCCTATGTCTACCAGGGCGCCATCGGTCACTACGGCTGGCTGACTCCGACGCAGATGATCGACGGCCTGGCCCTGGGCGAAACCACGCCGGGGCCGCTGATCATGGTGGTGGCGTTTGTGGCGTTTGTCGGCGCTTATTTGCAGCCGGTATTCGGCGGCGATTCGGGCTTTGTCAGCGGCGCGCTGGCAGCGGCGCTGGTCACCTGGTTCACCTTTCTGCCGTCCTTCCTGTTTATTCTCGCCGGCGGGCCGCTGGTGGAGTCGACCCACGGCGAGCTGAAATTCACCGCACCGCTGACCGCGATTACTGCTGCGGTGGTCGGGGTGATCCTTAATCTGGCGCTGTTCTTTGCCTACCACGTGCTCTGGCCGCAGGGTTTTGCCGGCACCTTCGACTGGCCGTCGGCCGTGCTGGCCGTGGCGGCGGCGCTGGCGCTGCTGCGCTTTCAGCGTGGGGTGATGGAGGTGCTGCTGGTGTCGGCGCTGGCCGGGTTGGCGGTGCATCTGTTGCGTTGAGGCCGCAAGCTAGGTGGGGGCGTAGGATGGGTGATAACCCATCGCGGCAATTGATGGGTTATCACCCATCCTACGGGTTACAGCCCGTAGCCTGGATAAGCTCCAGCGCAATTCGGGGAGAGTTCCCGGATTGCGCCAGGGCTTATCCGGGCTACGCGATGGCCGTGTGGTGGCTAGAGAAACCAGCGGTACTCCCGCGCACTCACTTCCTGCATAAAAGCCAGATGGTCTTGGCGCTTGTTCTCGCAGTAGACCATGACGAACTCACTGCCCAGGCCCTGGTTGACTACCGGGTGGTCGCGCATGGCGCTGACTGCGCCGAGCATGTCCTGGGGGAAGTCGATGCCGCTCTGGCGGTTTTCGTTGAGCGGGGCAATCGGCTCTTTGCCGGCATCCAGGCCGTGCTCCATGCCGGTGAGAATCGCCGCCAGCACCAGATAAGGGTTGGCGTCGGCGCCGGCCAGGCGGTGTTCGATGCGCAGGTTCTTGCCGTCCGATTCGGGGATGCGGATGCACGCATCGCGGTCCTCATAACCCCAACTGGCGCGGCTGGCGGCGTTGACCATGGCGCCGTAGCGGCGGAAAGCGTTGTGGTTGGCGGCGAAGATCGGCATGCAATGCGGCAGCAGCTCCAGGCAGCCGGCCACTGCATAGCGCAGCGGGCGCTGCTCATCGGCCGCGAGCAGGTTGCCGCCGGCGGCGTCATACAGGCTGACGTGTACATGCATGCCGCTGCCCGGCGCGTGCAGGTAGGGCTTGCTCATAAAGCTGGCACGCTGGCCGTGCTTGAGCGCCACGCCACGGGTGCTGCGGCAGAACAAAGCAGCCCAGTCGGCGGCGCGCAGGCCGTCGTCGCAATGGCCGAAGTTGATCTCGAACTGGCCGGGGCCGAGTTCGGCGGTGATCACGTTGGCGTCTACGCCTTGTTCGTTGGCGGCGTCGACGATCTCGTGCAGCACATCGGCAAAGCGCGACAGGCGCTCTATATGCATATTCGGCTGATCATCCGCATCGTCGCACAGTGGGTCGCGGGGGAACTGCGGCAGGCCGTCCTGCAGCTTGCGATCAAACAGGTAGAACTCCAGTTCGAACGCCACCACCGGGCGGATACCGCGTGCTGCCAGGCGCTTGAGCACGCGAGCGAGTACTTCACGCGGTTCGAATTCGATGGGCGCAGCGGTGCCGTCGGAGCTGATCAGCATCTGCCCCAGCGGTTGGCTTTCCCAGCGTACCGGCTTGAGCGTGCCGGGGATCAGCCGGCGCGGTGCGTCCGGGTCGCCGTCGTTAAAGCAGTAATCGCCAATCGGGTGCAGGCCGCCCTGTACGCCAAGCAGCACGCAGTTCTGCGGGATTTTCAGCGGGCTGCCGGCGGCGACCTTCTCGAGCATGTCGATGGGGTAGCGCTTGCCGTAGAAGTGCCCGGGGATGTCCAGGCTGATTAGGTCGACATAGCGCACTTCGGGGTTGGCGCTACGGAAGGCGCGGACTTCGCTGAGCAGGTCGGGGAATGCTGTTGTTATTGTCATGGCGGCTATCTGCGCGGGTCAGGTGAAGACCCAGAGCACTCGTGTGGGGGAATCGGAAAGGTTGGCGTAGCGAAACTGTGCGTGCGGCGGCAGCTGGAAGCTGTCGTTCGGGCCGAGGGTGACCGGCTCGGCGGCGTCGCCGTACCAGATGGTCAGTTCGCCTTCGAGGACAAAACCGCCTTGCTCGGAGCTGTCGTTCAAATGTCCGTCGCCGCTGGTGGCGCCAGGGTCCAAACGGCTTTCGAGCATGGAGAAACCGCCGGCCATGGTCGGTGAAGCCAATACGTCCGTAATGCCGCCGGCGTAATACAGCGTGCGGCGCTCACCCGGACGGGTGACCCAGGGCACGTCGCGCGGCTTGCTCAGGCTGTAGAAATAGGTGGTCGGCACGCCCAGGGTTTCGCTGATCGCGGTGAGGTCAGCCACGGTTGGGCGCGACAGGCCGCGCTCGACCTGGGAGAGAAAGCCCACCGAACGGTCGATACGCGCGGCCAACTCACCCAGGGTGAGGTTCTTGTGCTTGCGCAGGTCGCGGATCAGGATCGCCAGACCTTCGACTTCTTCCTGCATATCCATGGGTTTTCCTTATGGCGTAGCCCGGATGAAATCCGGGGAGGGTGGTCCCGGATTACATCCGGGCTACGGGTTCAAATCACATCGCGCAGGCGATACCAGGCTTTGCCCACCGCCTCGATCGGCGCGGCGAGTAGGTCGCCGCCGGGGAAGCGCGGGTTGCTCAGGCCCTGGTACAGCTCAAGCAGCGCGGCGTCACCGAGGATCGCATCGCTGACCGCGCGGGCGGCCGCCAGGGTCGGCAGGATGCCGTGGCCGGAGAAGCCCTGCAGCCAGTACCTCTGCCCGCTGCGGCCGACATCCGGGGTGCGGTGCATGGTGCAGTCGATATGCCCGCCCCAGCCGTAGTCGATCTGCACGCCACGCAGTTGCGGGAACACCCGCTCCAGATAAGGCCGGGTGGCCGCCGGTACGTCCGCCGGGATGCCGCCCAGGTAGGTGCAGCCACCGCCGAACAGCAGGCGGTTGTCCGGGGTGACACGGAAGTAGTCCGGCACGAACTGGTTGTCGATGGCGCAGGTGCCGCGCGGGAACAGCGAGCGCGCCAGCTCCGGGTCCAGCGGCGCGGTGGCGACCTGGTAGGAGCCGACCGGCAGCAGGCGTTTCGACAGCTGTGCATCGAGCTTGTCGATATAGGCGTTGCAGGCCAGTACCAGCACATCGCTGCGCACCTCGCCCTGCTCGGTGCGCGCTATATAGCCCTCAGCCGTTTCGCGGTATTCGAGCGCCTTGCTCTGCTCGAAGATCTTGCCGCCAGCCTTCTCGATGGCATCGGCCAGGCCCTGGGCCAGTTTCAACGGGTTGAGGTGCGCGGCGCCGCTGTCATGCAGGGCCGCCAGGTAGCGTGGGCTGGCAATCCACTGCGGCAGTTCGTCCTTGGCGATAAAGCTCAGCTGCGAGTAGCCGTACTTCTGCTCGGCTTCTTCCAGGCTGTCCTGCAGTTGGCGCACGCGGCGCGGCAGTACGGCGGTGTAGATCGCGCCGGTGCGGTAATCGATATCGAAGTTGTGCCGCTCGGGCAGCTCGCGCATTTCCTCGGCGGCCCAGACCATGCTGTCCCACAGGCGGCGGGCGCGTTCCAGGCCGAGGGCCTTCTCGAACGGCGGCATGTCGCAGGACCAGCCCGGCAGCGCCTGACCACCGTTACGCCCGGAGGCGGCCCAGGCCAGGCGACTCGCTTCCAGCACGACCACTTTCTTGCCGGCCAGGGCCAAGCGCAGTGCGCTGTGCAGGCCGCTGAAACCACCGCCGATAATCAGCACATCACACTGCAACGCTTCCTGCAGGCGCGGGCGCAGGGGGATGGCGCCGGGGTAGGTGCCGGCGTAGTAAGTGCCGATATGTTGGGCGGATTGTTTGAACATGGCGCGCCTCATGAAATTCTATTTAAATAATTTCATGAAAATCTACGCGATAAATTTCATAAAGCCAAGCGCGAAGGCATTTGGCCTAGTTGAGGTCGATGGCCAGACGCAGGCGATCCTTATGCTGCAAACCCTGCTCGAATAGCGGCTCGGGGTAGTGCTGAAGGAAGTAATCCGGCTCGACGGCGTACACCCGCAGGCCGGCGCGCTGGTAGAAGGTCAGCTGGTGGCCGAAGCTGCCGGTGGCCACTTCCAGGCGCGTGGCGCCCAGCTGCTTAGCGCTGTACAGGGCATGTTGCAGCAGTTGTGTGCCGATACCCTGGGCCTGACAGCTTGGGTCGACGGCGATATTCATCAGCTCCAAGGTGGCGTGGCTACGCGCCTGCAGCACATAGACGCCGACGACCACGCCATCGCGCTCGGCGAGGTAGCAGTGCCCGTCCGCCAGGTAGGCTTGCACATATGGCAGATGCGGATCGGCTTCCAGCAGCAGGTCCATGGGCAGCTGCGCGGCGTTGCAGGCGCGAATATCCAGGCTCATGGTCAGCTTCAGCGCACCTGATTGCGGCCGTTGTGCTTGGCCGCGTACAGAGCGCGGTCGGCTTTATCCAGCAGGTCGTCGGCACTCGCCGGGGCGTCTTCGGTGGAGGCGATGCCGGCGCTCAGGGTGACTGAGAACTGCTGGCCACTGGCGATAAAGTGCAGTTCGGCAAAGCGCTGGCGGATCTCATCGAGAATCCGCAACGCCTGGTCTGACGGACAATCCGGCAGCACCACGAGGAACTCTTCGCCGCCATAACGGCCCAGGCTGTCGATGCGCCGCAGGCGTTGACGCAGCAGGTTGGCCAGGGCGCGAATAACGTTGTCGCCGGCGGCATGGCCGTAGCTGTCATTGACCTTCTTGAAAAAGTCGATATCCAGCATCGCTACGCTGGCCGGTTTGCCGCTGCGCAGCGCGCGCTCCAGCTCGACTGCCGCCTGCTCCTTGATGTCGGCGTGCTTGAGCAACCCGGTGAGGCTGTCGCGCGACAGCGCGTTGCTCAGCAGGCGCGCGCGCTGGGCGCGGGAGAACACGGCGGCAACCAGGGCGTTGTCGGAAATCGGTTTGGTGACGAAGTCATCGCCGGCCTTGATCAGCGCATTCATCTGCCGGTTGATGTCGGTTTCCGCCGACAGGTAGATGATCGGCACGCGCAGCCAGTCATCGTTCATGCGGATGATCTGTGCCAGTTCAGGGCCGGTGCAATCGGGCATGCTGACATCCAGCAGCACCACCTCGGGGTTGAAGCTGCGCATGCGGGCGAAGATTTCCGCCGGCTCATGAAGCATCTCCACCAGCATATTGGCGCCACGCAGAATCAGGCTGAAGCGGCTGGCCAGCTCGCGGTCGTCGTCGATGATCAGCACCCGGTACGGCTCGCCCTGTTGCTGGGCGAAGCAGCGCTCCAGGCGGTTTTCCAGTTGTGGGATGTCCACCGGTTTGGTGAAAAAGCCCATGGCGCCGACGCGCACGGCCTCCAAGTAGGTGGCGAAGTCGTTCTGGGTGGTGATCACCAGCAGCGGCAGCGGCTCATCCAGGCGTTGCTGCAGGCTGGCGGCATATTCCAGGCCGGTAAGGCTCTCGTCGGGCAGGTTGACGTCGACGATCAGCGCATCGGGCAGTTGCTGCTGCAAGGCGGCGTCGAGCTCGCTGATGCGGCTGAAGTGCTCGGCGTGGTAGCCGAAGTTATTCAGCGTCAGGCGCATGTTCTCGCCAATCGACAGCTGGTCTTCGAGGATATAAATGCGCCGCGCGCTGCTATTCGGCCGTGGCGGCTTGACCGCGCGTGTGGCGGGCTCCTGGCTACGTTCGGCCTGGAACTGCTGGCGCGCCAGTTGCTGCAGGCTGCGGCTGAAGTCTTGCAGGCTCTGCTGTTCCTTCTGCAGGGTTTCCAGCCATTGATCGGCTTCCTGCTCCAGCTCGCGGGCACGCTGGCCGAGGCTGCTGAAGCCGAAGGTGCCGGCGGCGCCAGCCAGCTTGTGCAGCTGGTCGCGCAGGCTGTGCAGGTGCTGCAGCTGCTCCTGCGGGTCGGCGGCGTGCAGCAGGCGTTCGGCGTTCTGCGCGAGGGCCGGCAGTTCCACCTGCAGGCGCACGGCGAAGGCATTGCTCAACTGCTGCAGGTGTTGCTGCAGCTCATCGGTGGCGCTCTTGCCGTTACTCATGGGCCAGGCTCCAGATCTTGCGCACCTGCGCGGCCAGCTGCATGGGGTCGAAGGGTTTGATGATCACATCGCGGGCGCCGAGGCTGCGGTAATGGGCGATTTCCGCCGGTTGCACCTTGGCGGTCATAAAGGCCACCGGCACCTGGCTGATGTCGATCAGCCGGGCGATCTGCGCCAGGGTTTGCGGGCCGTCCATGTCCGGCATCATCACATCCAGCAGGATAAAGTCCGGGGCAAAGCCCAGCAGTTGATCCAGGGCGTCGCGGCCGGATGAGCAGCTGAGCACCTGAAAGCCACCCACCGCTTCCAGCGCCAGCTTGGCCACGGCCTGGATCGATGGATCGTCTTCCACGTGCAGAATACGTTGCAGCTCAGACATGCCGGTTTTCCTCGGGGCTGGCGGGCGATTCTGGCGTCGCCTCTAGGGCCAGGGTAGTCAGTTCGAACCAGAAAGTCGCGCCGTGGCCGGGGCTGGAGTGGAAACCGATCTGCCCGCCCATGCGTTCGATGATTTCCTTGCTGATCGCCAGGCCCAGGCCGGTACCGCCTTTCTGCCGGGTGTCGGTGGCGTCGGCCTGGGAGAATTTGCTGAAAATCCGCGCCTGGAAGTTTTCCGGCACACCGGGGCCGTGGTCGGTCACGCTGACGCGGACAAGCGCGTTGTGCTGCTCTACACGCACTGCCACGGTCTGGCCCTGGGGTGAGAACTTCGCCGCGTTGGACAGCAGGTTGGCCAGTACCTGGGCCAGGCGCAGCTTGTCGACGCGCACCCGTGCTGGGGTCGCCGGGTCTTGCAGCTGCAGGTGCACCTGGTAGTGCTCGGCGTACGGCTGGTTTTCTTCGATGGCCTGTTCCAATAGTGGTTGCAGCGCTTCGTCGTGCAGCTCGAAGAGCATCTTGCCGGCCACCAGTTTGTCCATGTCGAGCAGGTCGTTGATCAGCAGGTTGAGGCGCTGGCTGTTGTCCTGAGCGATCTGCAGCATCTGTTGCATGCTCGCTGGCACCGCGCCGAGAGCGCCGCCATTGACCAGGCCGAGGGAGCCGGCAATCGCGGTCAGTGGGGTGCGCAGTTCATGACTGACGGTGGAAACGAATTCGTTCTTCATCCGCTCGATGCGTTTGCGCTCTTCGATATCGCGGATCACCGCAATAAAGCGCCGCTCGCCCTGGTGGCTGATCTGCGAGATGGCCAGCTCGATGGTGAAGGTCTCGCCGTTGCTGCGCATGGCGGTCAGCTCGATTTCCTTGCCGAGCATCTGCTGGATACCGGTTTTCAGGAAGTGGCTGAGGTAGCGTGCGCGCATCGAACGCTGTGGTTCGGGCAGCAGCAGGGTCGCGCGGTGCCCGGAAACCTCCAGGTGGCTGTAGCCGAAGATGCGCTCGGCGGCGTGGTTGAAGGTTTCGATATAGCCCTGCTGGTCGATGGTGATGATCGCGTCGAGCACGTTGTCGAGCAGGGCGCGCAGGTAATCCTCGCGCTCCCTGATGGCCATTTCTGAGGCGATACGCTCGTTGAAGTCCTGAATCTGCACCACAAAGTGCACCGGCTTATCGTCGCTGTCGCGCACCAGCGATACGCTCAGCAGCACCCAGATGATCCGCCCCTGGCTGTCCAGGTAGCGTTTCTCCATCTGGTAGGAGCTGATCTCGCCGGCCAGCAGCTCCTCGACGTTCTGCAGGTCGGTTTCCAGATCGTCGGGGTGGGTGATCTGCTGGAAGTTGCTGCGCAGCAGCTCTTCGCGGCTGTAGCCGAGCATCTCGCAGAGCACTTCGTTGACCTCCAACCACTGCCCTTGCAGCGACACCAGGGCCATGCCCTGCGGCGCGGTGCTGAAGGCGCTGCTGAAACGCTGCTGGCTGAGGCGCAGCTGGTCTTCCACGGCCTTGCGGTCGCTGATGTCCCAGATGAAACCGGAAATCCACTGCAGCTCGCCGTGGCTGTCGTATTCGCCGCGGCCTTTTTCCCGTACCCAGACGCTGTGGCCATCGGCGTGCTGCAGGCGGTAGGTCAGCTCGAAGGACTCCTGACGCTCGATGGCGGCCACTGCGCGGAAGGTGATCGGCAGATCGTCGGGGTGCACCACGCTGGAAAAGCTGCGTACGCGGTTGTTGATAAAGTCGCTGGCTGGGTAGCCGCTGAGTGCCTGGATTTCTTCACTGAGGTAGCTCATCGACCAGCTTTCATCGTTGCGGCAGCGGTACACCGCGCCCGGCAAACTGCTGACCAGGCCGCGGAAACGGCTTTCGCTTTTTTGCAGGGCACGTGTGGTCTGGTGCAGGTCGTTGATATCGCTGGCAATACCCAGGTAACCGGTGATCACCCCCTTGGTGTCACGCATAGCGCTGACCGTGAGGTTGACGATGCGCTGCTCGCCGTTTTTGCGCCGGTAGGTCCACTGGCGGGTTTCCGGCTCGCCCAGGTCGGGGAGGCGGGTAAACACCGCAAAACCGCTGACCTCACTGCCAAGTTGGCGGCTGAGCTGGCGGCCACGCGTCTCTATTTCTTCGCTCAGGTGGAACAGTGCGGGGCTGTGCTGGCCGATGACCTCTGCGCTGCGATAACCCAGCAGGCGTTCGGCGCCGGAGTTGAACAGGGTGATCAGGCCGTCGGTATTAGTGGTGATGATGCTGACCCCGGTGGCCGAGTCGAGCACCGCCTGCAGAAAGCGCCGTGCCTCGCGGGTCTGTTCTTCATGGCGCATGCGCTCCAGGGTGGCGCCGACCCAGCGGGCGAACAGGCGCATAAATTCTTCGTCGGCATCATCGAATGGCCTATCACGCGCCGCGCTTGAGGCGAAGCACAGGGTGCCGAAGCGCTGGCCGGCGACCCAGATGCTGGTGCCGATATAACTTTCCAGGGCGAACAAGGGGTAGCAGGGGTGCGCGGCATGTTCGCTCTGGCCCATGGCGGCAATGGCCAGCACATCGTTGCTGCGCAGGGTGATGCTGCAGTAGGTGTCGCCGAGGCTGAAGCACTGGCCGTCCTGCAGGGTGTCGGGCGGCGAAACCTGCACCCTGACCTGGTAGCTGTCTGCGTTGATCTGGCTGATGATGCCAATTGGCATGCCATAGAACTCGGCGCCCAGTTGCAGGGCCTGGCGCAGTTGTTCGTGGCTGCTCAGTTTAGGCAGTGCGGCAATCTCGTTGAGTGCGCGCAAGGCGGCTTGTTGGCGCTGCATGTGTTGCTGAGTCTGCGCGCGCTGGCTGTCGCGGCGCAGGGCTTCGAGCAGTTGGCCGAGGGTGGTCAGCAGTGGTTGCAGCAGGGCGGTGAACTGCTCGTCGTAGCCACCTGCACGGTTGGCCAGGCCAAGCATGCCGCGCAGCTCGCCGTTGGCGTGAATGGGCAAGCCGGCAAACGCCAGCAAGGGCGGATGCCCCGGCGGCAGGCCGGCGCTGTGTGGATGATTGCTCGGGTCGTTGCTGATCAGCGGCTGACCGCTGCGGATCACCTGGCCGAACAGGGTGTCGAGGTTGCGGAATTCCAGGCCCTGTGGCGCATGCTCGGCATAGAACGCGCGGCTTGGTGCATCCCAGGCGATATTGCTGATGGCGAAGGTGCGCAGAAAGGGCGCGCCGGCTTGGTCATGGCGGATTTCCCCAACAAAGCCGAACTGGCTGGCGCTGACCTCGAGAATCCGCCCGAGCAGGGTATCGAAGGCCTCGCGCTGGTTGTCCGCGTTGATATAGGCCGCCTGCGCCTGGGTAATCAGCGCCAGCAGTTGGCGCGATTCTTCGCTTTGTTGGTGTTTGCTCTGCAGCTCGGCGTGGTGACGACGCATAACCTGCTGGCTGCTGTGCCGGGTGGCCTGCAGCAGCAACAGCAAGAGCATTTCGGCGGCAAGCCAGGCCAGCAGCCATTTGATCACCAGCCAGCGTTTGTCGTGTTGGTGCAGGCTGTACAGCGCCGTGATATCGCGCCAGGTCAGTGCTAGTACCGGGCTGCCGGTGCTGGCCGGGTCGGCCTGGTAGCCGTTCAAATGCATTTGGTTGAGCAGGTAAGTGCGGCCTTGATCGTCGAGCAGCTTGAAGGTATTGCCCGCCTCGGGCGCGGGCAAACGATGTTGCGCCTGCCAGCGCTGCACCTGCACCTGGGAGAACCCGGCCAGATGCCAGTATTCGGGCTCTGTAGTCGGGGTGCGCAGCACTTCGCCGCTGCTGCCTGGCGTTTGTAGCTGGCGCTTGAGCAACAGGGCCACCCCGGCATCCAGTTCGCGGTCCAGCTGTTGCAGGTTGCTCAGCACATCCAGGCTGACCTCCAGTGCGCCGACATTAAGCAGACCCGCGGGGCTTTCCACCTGCAGCGGCACGATGGCGCGCATGCTCAGGCTATCGCCATTGGCCGCCAGGCCGGCGGTTGCCGAGCCCTGGCTCAGGCTGTCGAGCAGCATGGGCCGCTGTGCGGCTGGGAAGTCGGCAAACCACTGCGGCTCATGCACCCGCAGCAGCACTTGGGCACTAGGCGCCAGGTGGATATACAGGGCAAACGGGCGGATGCCTTGCAGGTTGCGCCAGCGCGGGACGAGGCGGGTGTACAGCTGGTTGCGGATGGCATTCAGGCTGTGTGTATCTGTTGGCTCATCGCTTTGCAGCGCATGGGCCTGGCGCACCAGCTCGACCAGCCAGGCGTCGGCAGCGATGGTTTCGGCCAGCAGCTGCGCCTGTTGTTGCAGTTCCTGCTGGCTGTTGCGCAGGGTCAGGCTTTGCAGCTCGTGCTGCTTGGCGATTTGCAGGTTCCACAGGGTTTCCCGCTCATTCAGGGCAAAACCGCCGAGCACGCTGAAGAAGATCGCCAGGCCCAGGCTGCCGAGGCCGACGATCCAGTGGATGGTGTTGGGTTTGAACGGCTTAAGCATCCATCCGCCTCATCACGCGTACATGCACAAAGAGTGTCATTCAGCTCAGTCCCGCCAGTCGGCGCAGGCGCGCCAGCTCAGGGTCATCAGCTGCGCTGGTGAGTTCGCAGGCGGCCAGGCGCATGAGGATATTCTCGCGTTTGACGTTGTTGGCCGGCAGGTTGTAGGACGCCCCTATCAGCTCGCGCAAGTGCATCGGCAAGTGCCACTGCGCCTTGATGCTGATGGCAAATGGGCTGCTGAACTGATCGAGTGCCTGCATCACCTGGGCTTCGCTGAAGCTTTGCCCGCTGTCCTGCCACGCCTGCGCCAGATACAGCACACAGAGCTCGCCCATGCGGTGCAACAGGGCGGCGGTATGAAAGGGGGCAGGGTCCATGGCGCACTGGCGCGCAAGGTAGGTGCTGCGTTCGATCAGTTGCTCGGTGCTGTCCAGGTGCGCCTGGGCAAACAGGTGCAGCAGGGCGTTATCCAGCGCGCTGCATTGGCGCAGGGCCAGGCCCAGCGCCAGGTTGAGGCTGTTGATCGCGCCGAGTTTGTGCAGCGCCTCAAGAAGATTGGTGCAGGATTTACCGGCCTGGGTGTAGGCACTGCTGTTGGCCACGGCGAGCAGGCGCGCGCTAAGTGCTGGGTCGTGTTGCCACTCGTTGGCCAGCTCGCGCAGGTCGATCTGCTCGCCCTTGAAGCTTTGCAGCAATCGATCACGCACATGCGCCTTGAGCGGTAATTGCAAGGCGCTGCTGGGCAGGCTACGCAGGTGGTCGAGCAGGTCGTGCTGGGTGTTGCGGGCCTGGTACGGCTGCTCGTCGTTGTCTGCGGGCAATAGGGTTGCCAGGCTGGCGGCGACATGCGCGGCCTGGAAGGGTTTGCTGATAAAGGCGTTGATTTTCAGGGCGCGCACGGCCAGTACGCTGGCGCGGTCGGAGCGGCCGGTGATCACCACCAGCGGCGTGCTGCTGTTGTCGCGGCGCACCTGCTCAAGCAGACGGGTGCCGGGGCCGTCCGGCAGGTTCCAGTCGCAGATGACCATCTGCGCCGGGCGCTGCTGCCATTCGCGCAGGGCCGCGCTGACGCTGTCCAGGCACACCACCTGGCTGCAGGGGCGCAGGCTGAGGACGATCTGCTTGAGTAGATCGGCGATCCAGCTGTCGTCTTCCAGAATCATGATCCGCATACGTGGTGCCTTAGTTCGTCGTTGCGGCGCTTGGCGCCAAGTGTTTGGCCAGCTGCTCTGCAGGTTGCGGACGGCCGAAATAATAGCCCTGGGCGTGGTCGCAGCCGAGTTGCTGGAGCAGTTCGACCTGTTCGGGCTGCTCAATCCCTTCTGCCAGCACCTTGAGCCCCATGCTGTGGCCGAGGGCGATCACCGCGCGGGTGATGGCTACATCATCCTGATCATGTGGCAGGCCGCTGACAAAGCTCTGGTCAAGTTTGAGTTTGTGTACCGGCAGACGCTTGAGGCGCGCCAGCGAGCTGTAGCCGGTGCCGAAGTCATCAATCGCCAGGCGAATGCCGAGGGCGCGCAGGCGTTCGAGCAAGGCCAGGGCTGCGTCGGGGTTTTCCATCACCGCACTTTCGGTGACTTCCAGCTCCAGGTGCGCCGGGGCGAGGCCGCTATCGCGCAGCACCTCGGCCACCCGCAGGTCGAGCTCGCCACGGCTGAACAGGCGACTGGAGACATTCACCGCGACAAACCTCAGCTTAGATCCGGCAATTTGCCAGGCAACCATCTGCCGGCAACTCTGTTCCAGCACCCAGGCGTCGATGGCGCCGATCAATCCGGTTTCTTCGGCAATCGGGATAAATTCGCCGGGCGCCACCAGCCCGCGTTGCGGATGCTGCCAGCGCACCAGGGCTTCGACGCCGATCATCTCCTGGCTGCGCAGGCAGATCAGCGGCTGGTAATAGACGCGCAGCTCCTGATGATCCAGGGCATGGCGCAGGGCGCTGGCCAGCTCGACGCGCTGGTGCGCATGTTCGGTCAGTTCCTGGCTGTAGAAGGCATAGTTCTCACGGCCGCTGTTCTTGGCCTTGAACAGCGCCGAGTCGGCGTTGCGCAGCACCTGGCCAACATCGCCGGCCTCGCTGGGATAGAGGCTGATGCCGATGCTGGCAGTGATAAACAGCTCCTGCTGATTGATGCTGAAGGCCTGGGTCAGGCACGCCTGCAGACGCTGCGCAATCACTGCCGCCTGTTCGGCGCTGCTGCAGCTTTCATCAAGCAGGCCGAACTCATCACCGCCCAGACGCGCCAGGGTCATGCGCTTACCGAGTTGTTGGCCGAGACGCTCGCCGACGTCCTTGAGCAGCAGGTCACCAATGTTGTGGCCGAGGCTTTCGTTGATGTTCTTGAAATGGTCGAGGTCGATCAACAGCACCGCGCCGCCTTGGCCATCGGTTTTTGCGCGTTCGAGGGCTCGCTCGACGCGTTCGGTAAACAGCAGGCGGTTGGGCAGGTTGCTCAGCGGGTCGTGGTGCGCCAGATAATCCAGCTCACGTTGCGAGCGTTTCAGTGCGCTGATATCGGAGAACACCGCGACGTAATGGCTGATCTCGCCCAGTTCATCGTGGATCACCCGGATGCATTGCCACTGCGGATAAATCTCGCCGCTCTTGCGCCGGTTCCACACCTCGCCGCTCCACGCGCCGCGGTTTTGCAGAGCACTCCAGAGGCTGTCATAGAAGCTTTTGTCGTGCCGTCCGGATTTCAGCATGCTCGGTGACTGGCCGAGGATTTCCGCCTGGCTGTAGCCGGTGATGCGGCTAAAGGCCGGGTTGCAGTGGACGATATGCTGCTGCGCATCGGTGACCAGCACGCCTTCCTGGGTGGCATCGAATACCGCCGCAGCCTGGCGCAGGCGCTTTTCGTTACGTTGCAGGGCCTGATGGGCCTGGCTGTGCTGCTGCCGATGAGTGCGGAGCACGGCATACAGAAAGCCTGCGGTGGCTAGCACAAACGCCAGGCCCTTGAGCAGTTGCGCACGTTCCAGTTGCACCAGCGATAGCCCTAGGGCGATCAGCAGACCGTCGCTGAACAGCACCCAAAGGGCGGCGGCGAGCATATAGCCGAGAGTCAGGCGCCAAGCGCCTTGTGGAGCATTCATGGGATAAAAGTCAGTCCTTTGCCTAAGACCGGCAGTATAGATGTTGATAAGGGCGCGGCATTCTTATGCAAAAGACCAACTGGTTTTCTGATCCGGGTCAGGGATAATGTGTACAGATGTGCGCTAAAAAAGCGGCCATGTCTTTCCTTTTTCATGAGGCACGTGATCCATGTGGTACAACGGTTTTCTTGACTTGTCGGTCTGGCAGTTGATCGCAGTCACCCTGCTGATGACGCATGTGACCATCGTCAGCGTCACGGTTTATCTGCATCGCTACTCGGCGCATCGCGCGCTCGAATTGCACCCGGTGCTGAAGCACTTCTTCCGTTTCTGGCTGTGGCTGACCACGGCGCAGAACACCCGCGAGTGGACCGCGATCCACCGTAAGCACCATGCCAAATGCGAAACCGTGGATGACCCGCACAGCCCGGTGATCAAGGGCCTGAGCACCGTGTTGCGTACCGGTGCCGAGCTGTACCGCGAAGAGGCGAAGAACCCGGAAACCCTGCGTATTTACGGCAAGAACTGCCCGGAAGACTGGATTGAGCGCAACCTCTATTCGCGCTTCCCGGTTGGCGGTGTGGCCTTGATGGGCGCCATCGACCTGGCGTTGTTTGGTGCTGCCGGTATCACCATCTGGGCGATCCAGATGATGTGGATTCCGGTCTGGGCGGCTGGCGTGATCAACGGCCTCGGCCATGCCGTTGGCTACCGCAACTTCGAATGCCGTGATGCGGCGACTAACCTGGTGCCCTGGGGCATCCTGATCGGCGGCGAAGAGCTGCATAACAATCACCACACCTACCCCAACAGCGCCAAGCTGTCGGTGAAGAAGTGGGAATTCGACATGGGCTGGTTCTGGATCAAGCTGTTCAGCCTGCTCGGCCTGGCCCAGGTGCAGCGCGTTGCGCCGATTGCCCACCGGGTGGAAGGCAAGCGCAGCCTGGACATGGATACCGCCATGGCCATTCTCAACAACCGTTTTCAGATCATGGCGCAGTACCGCAAGCTGGTAATCGCGCCGCTGGTGCAGCAGGAGCTGGCCAAGGCCGATGCTTCGGTTCGCCATCACTTCCACCGTGCCAAACGTCTGCTTTCGCGTGAGCCGAGCCTGCTTGATGAAACCCACCAGGCGCGTATCCAGCGCATGCTGGAGCAAAGCCAGGCGCTCAAGGTGATCTACGAAAAGCGCCTTGCCCTGCAGCAGATCTGGGTGAAAACCAGCGCCAATGGCCACGACATGCTTGAAGCCATCAAGCACTGGGTCAGTGATGCCGAAGCCAGCGGTATTCAGTCGCTGCGCGAGTTTGCCGAGCAGCTGAAGACCTATTCATTGCGGCCGGCAACCGCCTGACGGTCTGCAGCACCAAGGAAGCCCGCCTATTGGCGGGCTTTTTAATTTCTGGCGTATGCTGCTGTCATATCCCCGTTATCTGAGCGCAGCGGCGGTGTTTATGGATGAAGTCAGCAGACAGCAGCTCGAACAGGAAGAGTTGACCCTGGCGCTGTTGCACACCCGCGCCGAGGTGGCGCGCCTGCAGGAGCGTGAGCAGTTGTTCAGCACCCTGCTGGGCAGCGTCAATGCGGTGCTCTGGGCGTTTGACTGGGATGCCCAGCGGGTGATCTACGTCAGCCCCGCCTACGAGCGGATCTTCGGCCGCTCCGCCGCGCTGCTGTTGGCCGGCTACGAAGAGTGGCGCAACAACATCTACCCGGATGATCTGGATTACGCCGCCGAAAGCTTCGCCCAGGTGCTGGAAACTGGTGCGGTCGAGGCCCGCGAGTACCGCATTATTCGTGGTGATGGTCAGGTTCGCTGGCTCAGCGACAAGTGTTTTGTCAGCCGTGAAAGCTCGCCCGGCAAGCCACATATCATCGTCGGCATCGCCGAAGACATCACCGAGAAGAAGCAGCTGGAAGGCGAGTTGCACCGCCTGGCCACCACCGATGTGCTGACCCAGAGCAGCAACCGTCGGCACTTCTTCGAATGCGCTCAGCGCGAGTTCGAGCAGGCCCGTGAATATGGCAGCCCGCTGGCCTTTCTGCTGCTCGACCTCGACGACTTCAAACAGATCAACGACCGTTACGGCCACCAGATGGGCGATCAGGTGCTGCAGCGCCTGGCCTACAGCGGCGCCACCACGTTACGCCGGGGTGATCTGTTCGGGCGTATCGGCGGTGAAGAGTTTGCCGCGCTGTTTCCACGCTGCGAGCCGGAGTTGGCCGAGCAGATTGCAGAGCGCCTGCAGCGCGAGGTGCGCCGCTTAAGTTTTAACCACGAAGGCACAACCTTCGGTGTGACCCTGAGTCAGGGCCTGACCAGCCTGCGCCCTGACGATGCCAGCCTGGATGCCCTGTACGCGCGCGCCGATGCCGCGATGTACCGGGCCAAACGCCAGGGCAAGAATCAGATTGTGCTGGACTGACCAGGCGCACAGGCACGCCGTTAGCGTCGCCTGTTGGCGATAACCCGCCTTTTTGCTTTTTGCCATAGGCAAAAAACCGCTTATTACCTCTTCAGCAGGCCTGCAGAAAACCTCCTGTAAACCCGGAGAGCCTTGTAATAGAGGCTTTGGCGGGCTGTTTTTGGTAGCTGGCACAGTATCTGCGTAGGGCTCAGCACATAACGGCCAGGGTTATTGGCCGAGAATAAAAATGAAGAGACCTGCGCCATGATTTTTACCTGTCCGCTGCTATGTCCTCATTCCCCAGCTCGCGCTGACTGCCTTCACGCGCTCACCTGATTTCGCTTATTGCACGCTCGCCTCTGGCTGCGGCAGCTATTCGCCTGCCCGGCGCCCGGCCTTGCAATAACCCCCGAATTCGGTGCGCGCCTGCCGCTTCACTGGCTGAAGACAGTACCCGCGCCGATGTGCAACCACACACAACTGGAGAACACATAATGAGAAAGACCTCCCTGGCCCTGGCCGTCGCTGCCAGCACCCTGGGCTTGTCCCTGAGCCAAGTGGCATTTGCCGATTTTATTGGCGATAGCAAAGCTACCGTCGAAGCGCGTAACTTCTACTTCAACCGTGATTTCCGTCAGGAAGGCGCTGCTCAGCACAAGCAAGAAGAGTGGGCGCAGGGCTTTATCCTGCGCGCTGAGTCGGGCTTTACCGAAGGCACCGTAGGTTTTGGTGCTGACGCCATCGGCATGTTCGGCTTCAAGCTGGATTCCGGTGACGGTACCGCTGGTAGCGGCCTGCTGGTTCCGGATCGTTCGTCCGGCGGTTCCCAGGACAATTACTCCGGTCTGGCCGTTGCAGCCAAAGCCAAGATTTCCAAAAGCACCCTGCGTGTCGGCGGTATGCAGTTCAAGAACCAGGCCATTGCCTCCAGCGACAGCCGTTTGCTGCCGCAGGTTTTCCAGGCCGGTCATCTGGTCTCCCAGGAAATCGACGGTCTGACCCTGGACATGGGTCATGTACGTGAAGTCAACGGCCGTAACTCCAATGACTATGAAGATATCGCCCTGACCACTAGCATCAATAGCCGCACAGGGGCTCTTGGTACTCGCGGTATCGCCGTTACCGGTGGTGCAACGACCGATTCATTCAGCTTCTTCGGTGGCAACTACAAGATCACCAAGGATCTGACTGCCGGCTACTACCACTCCAAACTGGAGGACATGTACAAGCAGAACTCGTTCAGCCTGGTGCACGTACTGCCACTGGCGGACAAGCAGAGCCTGAAGACCGATCTGCGTTATGCCCGCTCCACCGACGGCAGCCGCAGCAACATCGATAACAAAGCCCTGGGCGCTATGGTTACCTACGGCATTGAAGGCCACAGCTTCGGTCTGGGCTACCAGAAGATGAGCGGCGACACCGGTTTTGCCTACATCAACGGCACCGACCCGTTCCTGGTCAACTATGTGCAGATCGGTGACTTTGCCAACAAGGACGAAAAATCCTGGCAGGCGCGTTATGACTTCAACTTCGCCAGCATCGGCATTCCAGGTCTGACCTTCATGACCCGTTACCTGACCGGTGACAACGTTGAACTGGGCGCCAACCGTTCCGAAGGTAAGGAATGGGAACGCAACAGCGAGCTGATGTACGTGTTCCAGGAAGGCGCACTGAAGAACCTGGGCGTGCGTCTGCGTAACGCCACCGTGCGTTCCAACTTCGCCAACGACATCGACGAAAACCGTCTGATCGTCAGCTACACCTTGCCACTGCTCTGATTGTGGCGGCTTCAGGCCGAGCTGTTGCATCCAGCTTGGCCTGAGTGACACAAGAAACCCGGACTCTGTTCCGGGTTTTTTATCGCCTGCGATTTACCTCTGTGTGGTGTCGCGGACAGGGCTTGCTATTCAATATATAAAAGAATAGATTGTTTTTATCTTAACTGAGTTGCTTACCATGACACCTGAACATCCGCCACTCGATATCCAGCAACTGCGCGCCAATGCCGATGCGGCGGGGCAGTTGCTCAAGGCCCTGGGCAACCCGGATCGCCTGCTGTTGCTGTGTCAGCTGTCTCAGGGCGAACGCAATGTCAGCGAGCTGGAAACCCTGCTGGGTATTCAGCAGCCGACCCTGTCGCAGCAACTGGCGGTGTTGCGCCGTGAAGGGCTGGTGGCGACCCGTCGTGAGGGCAAGCAGATCTATTACTGCATCAGCAGCCCGGCCGCGCTGGCGGTGATCAATACCCTGTATCAGCTGTTCTGCGCCGGTGAGCATTGATGAGTATCGATTGGTACAACTTCACGCCCTGGAGTGCCCTGGCCGGCGGCGCGCTGATCGGTCTGGCCGCCAGCTTGTTCGCCGTAATGAATGGCCGGGTGGCCGGCATCAGCGGCCTGCTTGGCAGTTTGCTGGAGCGTGGTGAAGGCTGGGGCGAGAAGGGCCTGTTTCTGCTCGGCGTGTTGCTCGCGCCGCTGTTCTGGCAGCTGTTTACTCGTCTGCCCGAGATTCACATCGACAGCGGCTGGCTGGCGCTGATCGTTGCCGGTCTGCTGGTCGGGGTCGGCACCCGCTATGGCGCGGGCTGCACCAGCGGGCATGGCGTCTGCGGTTTGTCGCGGCTGTCACCGCGCTCTCTGGCCGCCACCTTGAGCTTTATGGTCGCCGGTTTCGTCACGGTGTTTGTCCTGCGTCATCTGCTGGGGGCTTGAACATGCGCAAGCTGATGGCGTTTCTTGCCGGGCTGATTTTTGGCATCGGCCTGCTTAGCGCAGGCATGGCCAACCCGGCCAAGGTGCTGGCGTTTCTCGACCTGGCCGGCGCCTGGGACCCATCGCTGGCCCTGGTGATGGTGGCGGCGATTGGCGTGGCATTTCTGCCGTTCAGTTGGGCGCGCGCGCAGCGCAGCAGTCTGCTCGGTGCACCGATGCAGTTGCCGGGCAAGCGTGAGCTGGATCGCCGGTTGATCGGCGGCAGCCTGTTGTTCGGTATCGGCTGGGGGATTGCCGGTATTTGTCCGGGGCCAGCCGTGGCGATTCTGTTTACCGGGCGCTGGCAGGTGTTGCTGTTTGTGGCGGCCATGCTGGTGGGAATGGTGGTGTTTGCTGCGCTGGAACGCCGGCGCGGCTAATTGATGATCGGGAGATCACTATGCAAGCAAATGTTGGCACCCTCGACCGTAGCCTGCGCATTGCCGCGGGTCTGATTCTGATTGGCTTGAGCCTGAGCGGGGTGATCGGCCTATGGGGCCTGATTGGCATCGTGCCGTTGGCCACCGGCCTGTTTCGCTTCTGTCCGGTATACCCGCTGCTGGGTATCAGCACCTGCAAGACCAAGACCTAACGCTGGAGTGCCGAGCGGCCCTTTGGCCGGTCGGCTGGAGCTGCCATGTCCCCGCTAATTCAGGCTTTTTTCGACCCTGCCAGCTCGACCTACAGCTATGTGGTCAGCGACCCGGCCACCGCGCAGTGCGCCATTATCGATTCGGTGCTGGATTACGACGCGGCCGCCGGGCGCACCGCCCACGACAGTGCCGACCGCTTGATCGCCTATGTGCGCGAGCAGAGGCTGAGCGTGCAGTGGCTGCTGGAAACCCATGTACATGCTGATCACCTTTCCGCTGCGCCCTATCTCAAGGCTGCTCTAGGCGGGCAGCTGGCAATCGGCGAGCAGATTCGCGTGGTGCAAAACACCTTCGGCAAGCTGTTCAATGCCGGCAGCGAGTTTGCTGTCGATGGCCGCCAGTTCGATCAGCTGTTCCGCGATGAGCAGGGGTTTCAGATCGGTTCGCTCAACGCCCGTGCCCTGCACACGCCAGGGCATACCCCGGCCTGTATGACCTACCTGATTGGCGATGCGGCGTTTGTTGGCGACACCCTGTTTATGCCGGATTACGGCACCGCGCGCTGCGACTTTCCCGGTGGCGATGCGCGGGCGCTGTACCGTTCGATTGCCCGGCTGTTTGCCTTGCCAGACAGCACTCGGCTGTTTATGTGCCACGATTACCTGGCGCCGGGGCGCGAGCAGCATTGCTACCAGACCACAGTGGCCGAGCAGCGCGCGCATAACGTGCATGTGCATCAGGGCGTGGGTGAAGAGGCCTTTGTCGCCATGCGTCAGGCCCGTGATGCCAGCCTGGGCATGCCGGCGCTGATGCTGCCGGCGGTACAGGTGAATATGCGCGCCGGCCATCTGCCGCCCGCTGAAGACAATGGCGTGCGTTACCTCAAGGTGCCGTTGAATGTTCTCTAGATGGCCGCTGCTGAATACCTTGCGCAGTTACGACCGCGGCCAGGCCGGTCGCGATCTGCTGGCTGCGTGCCTGGTCTGCCTGCTGCTGGTGCCGCAGGCGTTGGCCTATGCGCAGCTGGCCGGTTTGCCGGCGGTGGTGGGGTTGTACGCGAGCATTCTGCCGCTGGTGGTTTATGCCTTGATCGGCGCCAGCCCCGGCGTGGCACTGTCGTTCGGCCCGGTGGCGGTGCTGTCGTTGATGACCGCAGCGGCCTTGGCCCCAGTGGCTGCCGCCGGCAGCGCGGCTTATCTGGCGGCGGCCACCAGCCTGACCCTGCTGGTCGGCGTATTACTGCTGTTGATGGGCCTGTTGCGCATGGGCTTTGTCGCCAATTTTCTTAGTCATCCGGTGATTTCCGGTTTTGTCAGCGGCTCGGCATTGCTGATTGCCGTCAGCCAGTTCAAGCATCTATTGGGCGTGCGCGCCGACGGGCTGACGCTGTTGCAGGTGCTGCCCGCGCTGTATGCGCAGGTGCCGGCGCTGCACCTGCCGACGCTGCTGCTGGGCCTGGGTAGCCTGGTGTTGCTGATGCTGCTGCGTAATCTCGGCCTGTTCGGCTTGCCTGAAACCCTGGCGCTGCGCATCAGGCAGTTGAGTGCATTGCTGTTAATGCTGTTGGCGATGGCCCTGGGCGCTGTGCTGCAGCTGGAAGCCTATGGCGTGCGCGTGGTCGGTACGGTGGCCGCGGGTTTGCCGCCATTGGCGCTACCGAGTCTGGAGTTGGGCTTGCTGCGCGAGCTGCTGCCGGCGGCCGTGCTGATTGCCCTGGTGGGCTTTGTCGAGTCGGTGTCCATCGCCCAGAGCCAGGCGATGCGCAAGCGTCAGTCGATCAATCCTGATCAGGAACTACTCGGCCAGGGTGCGGCCAATATCGCTGCTGCTTGCAGTGGCGGTATGCCGGTCGCGGCGAGCTTTTCCCGCTCGGCGTTGGCGCTGCAAAGCAATGTCGCCACGCCGCTGGTTGGCGTGTTTGCTGCGGGGCTGATGCTGGCAGCGGTGCTCGGCCTGGCGCCGTTGCTGCAGCACCTGCCGCAGGCGGTGCTGGCCGCGAGCATTATCGTCGCCGTAGTCGGGCTGATCGATTTCGCTGGTCTGCGGCGTACCTGGCGCTACTCGCCGCAGGAAGGAATGGCGCAGCTGGCAACGCTGCTCGGCGTGCTGCTGTACGGTGTCGAGGCCGGCATTCTGCTTGGGGTAAGTCTGTCGATACTGTTGTTTCTCTGGCGTACCAGCCGGCCGCATATGGCGGTGGTCGGCCAACTGCCCGGCAGCGAGCACTTTCGCAATGTCGAGCGCTACCAGGTGGTGGAAAGCCCCAGCGTGCTGTCGCTGCGCGTCGATGAAAGCCTGTACTTCCCCAATGCGCGCTACCTGGAAGAGCGCATTGCTGCGTTGATCGCCAAGCGTGCTGGCGTGCGTCATCTGGTGCTGATGTGCTCCGGGGTTAATCAGATCGACGCCAGTGCCCTGGATAGCCTGGAGGCCATCAGCGAGCGTCTGCAGAGCGCCGGCGTGCAGTTGCACCTGGCGGAAGTGAAGGGCCCGGTGATGGATCGGCTGCTGCGCGCGGATTTTCTGCAACGCTTCGGTGGGCAGGTATTTGTCAGCCAGTACCAGGCTTTGCATACCCTTGATGCAGAAAGTACAGCGCGGGCCATGCGCTCGCAGTGAAACTGGACTAAATGTTAACCACCGCGTGTCGATACGTGGTTGAGTCAGGGATGAATTGATTGCGGTGTGCCCTGAGCAAATATTGCCCTTTCTGAGGCGCTTCATATGTTCGGATCACAGCTTCGCAGTGAGTTGCAGCAGTGCCTGGTGCAACTGGCAACCAGTCAACAGGTTATCGGGGCCATCCGACAAACCTTCGCCATGATCGAGTTCACCGCCCAGGGCGAGATTCTCGATGCCAACCCGCCATTTCTCGCCACCATGGGCTATCGCCTGGAGGAGATTCGCGGCCAGCACCACCGTATGTTCTGCAGCAAAGAGCAGGTGGCGAGTCCGGCTTATGCGCAATTCTGGCGGCGCCTGGCCGATGGCGAGAGCTTCAGTGACCGCTATATGCGCATTGCCAAGGGCGGCCGCGAGATCTGGCTGGAGGCCAGCTACCTGCCGGTGCGTGATGCCCAGGGCAAGGTCATCACGGTCATCAAGCTGGCCGCTGACATCACCGAGCGTATGCATGCCGAGCATCAGCACGGCAGCTACCTGCAGGCGATCAACCGCTCCACGGCGGTGATCGAATTCAACCTGGCCGGCGAGGTGCAGGAGGCCAATGAAAATTTCCTCAGCACCATGGGCTATCGCATTGAGGAGGTGCGTGGCGTGCATCACCGCCAGTTTTGCACCCATGAGGATGCCGCCAGTGATGAGTACCGACGTTTCTGGCAGCGCCTGAACCAGGGCGAGTTTATTGCCGACCGCTTCAAGCGCGTGGCCAAAGGCGGCCGCCTGGTGTGGCTGCGCGCTACTTATAACCCGCTGTATGACGCTGCCGGCCGCCTGTATGGGGTGGTCAAATTTGCCAGTGATATCACCAACCAGGTGGAGCACCGCGAGGCCGAATCCGCTGCCGCCCAGCTGGCTTTTGATATCGCTCGGGAAACCGATGAAAGCGCGATCAAGGGCGCTGAAACGGTCGAGGAGACTGTGCAGGTGGTGCGCGGCATCGCCGCTGAGCTGGCGCATGTTTCCGAAAATATTGGCGCTTTGAGCACCCAGTCCGAGCGTATTAGCAGCATTGTCCAAGTTATTCGCGGTATCGCCGAGCAGACCAATTTGCTGGCCCTTAATGCGGCCATTGAAGCGGCGCGTGCCGGCGAGCAAGGGCGCGGTTTTGCCGTGGTAGCGGACGAGGTGCGCAATCTGGCCGCGCGTACCAGCCAGGCGACGGTCGAGATTAACGACGTTGTGCGTCTTAACCATGACCTGGCGCTGAAGGCGGTCAGTGGCATGGATGGCAGCAAGCAGAAAACAGAACAGGGCGTACTGTTGGCCAACAAGGCGGGTGAGGTGATGCTGGAAATCCGCGATGAGGCGCAGCGCGTGGTGGATGCCATTGGGCAATTTACCCAGGCCATGCAGGACTAAGAACGCCTGACCAGTCTCTGACCAGGCGTTCGTTATCAGCGCTGTTGCGGCGCAGGTTGCTGCTGGGTGATGCAGTGGATATTGCCGCCGCCCAGCAGAATTTCGCGGCCCGGCACCATTACCACGCGGTGCTCGGGGAACAGGCGACGCAGGATTGCTTCGGCTTCGGCATCCTTGGGATCGTCGAACTTGGGCGCGATGATGCCGCCATTGACGATCAGGAAGTTGACGTAGGAGCCGGCCAGGCGGATTGATGGATCGCGCTCCTGAGTACCGGCCACCAGATCCACCCCCGCACACTCTTCATCGCTGGCATACAGCGGGCCGGGAATCGGCATCTTGTGCACGATCAGCTGACGGCCCTTGGCATCCCGTACGCTTTCCAGCACGCGCATGGCGGCCTGGCAGCGTGGGTAGTTGGGGTCAGTGGCATCGTCGGTCCAGGCCAACAGCACTTCACCGGGGCGCACGTAGCAGCAGAAGTTATCGACGTGGCCGTCAGTTTCATCATTGAACAGGCCGTCCGGCAGCCAGATCACGCTATCGATGGCCAGGTGCTCGGCCAGGTACTGCTCGATCTGCTCGCGGCTTAGGTGCGGGTTGCGGTTGGGGTTGAGCAGGCATTCCTCGGTGGTGATCAGGGTGCCTTCGCCGTCGACATGGATCGAGCCGCCTTCGAGGATCAGCTCATCGGTGCGATAACGCGCGCAGCCTTCGATCTGCAGAATCTTGCGGGCTACCTGGTCATCACGCACCCAGTTGGCGTACAGACCACCATTTAGCCCGCCCCAGGCATTGAACGCCCAGTCCACGCCGCGCACTTCGCCGCTGTTGTTGGTGACGAAGGTCGGCCCGGTGTCGCGTACCCAGGCGTCGTCGGTGGTGATTTCCACCACGCGGATATTGGCGTGGGCCAGGCGTTCGCAGGCGTTTTCATACTGGCCGGCGGACACGCACACGGTCACTGGTTCGAACTCGGCAATCGCCCTGGCCACGGCGGTGAACGCGGCTTGCGCGGGCTTGCCGCCCAGGCGCCAGTTGTCCGGGCGCTCGGGCCAGACCATCCAGGTTTGGCTGTGGCTTTCCCACTCGGCGGGCATGCGGAAACCGTCGGCGCGTGGGGTAGTCGTCAGGGTTGTCATAAATTCACCAAAACATTGAGCGGGGACGGATGGGTATCAACGCTGCGCGTCGCAACCCATCCTACGAGGCGTTTTTACTCGGAGGCCAGATGGCCGTCGAGGGTTTTTAGCGGGCCGTAGAGGTTCGGGCGGCGGTCACGGAAGCTGCCCCAGGCGCTGCGGATATGCTCCAGCTGATCCAGATCGAAGCTGTGCATCAGTACTGCCTCGTCGGTTTCGTTGGCTTCCTGCACCTTGGCGCCGAACTGGTCGGCGATAAACGACGAGCCATAGAAATTGATGTGGTAATCGCCCTGGTCTTCACGGCCGATGCGGTTGCTGGCGATCAGCGGCATCAGGTTGGCGCCGGCGTGGCCCTGCTGCACGCGCTGCCAATGGTCGCGCGAGCTGATGCTCGGGTCATGTGGCTCGCTGCCGATGGCGGTCGGGTAGAACAGAATTTCGGCACCGAGCAGCGCCATGCTGCGCGCGCACTCGGGGAACCACTGGTCCCAGCAGATGCCTACGCCGATCTTGGCGTAGCGGGTATCCCACACCTTGAAGCCGGTATCGCCAGGGTTGAAGTAGTACTTCTCGTGGTAGCCCGGGCCGTCCGGGATATGGCTTTTCCGATAAATCCCGAGGTTGCTGCCGTCGGCGTCGATGATCGCGATGCTGTTGAAGCGCGCGCGGCCGGCCAGTTCGTAGAAGCTGATCGGCAGCACCACCTGCAGCTCCTTGGCGATTTTCTGGAAGTGCAGGATCGCCGGGTTGCTCTCGGTCGGGGTGGCCAGTTGCAGATAGTCCGGGTTGGGCTTCTGGCAGAAGTACGGCGCCTCGAACAGCTCTTGCAGCAGGATGATCTGCGCGCCCTTGCCGGCGGCCTGACGCACCAAGCGCTCGGCGTTGGCGAGATTCGCAGCGGTGTCCCAGGAGCAGGCCATCTGGGTGGCGGCGACGGTAACGATACGGGGCATGGTTTGGCACCTCAAGAGCAGTTGGGGCGGTCATCTGACACTAGCAGAGGCCGGCGACTGTGCCATGCCTCGCGGGTGAGTCATGGCAGTGGACGGGCTATTTATATACGATAAAAATCGGCTTTAAAAGCAGAATATAAAGCGTTTGTCGGGTTTTTATCGATTTATATCGAATAAAAATCGAATTAATGCGCTGCGATAAAGCGAGTGCCGATCAAAGGCAAGGCGATACGCCGCCGCGCAGATTGAAGTGCTGCGGGCGTTAACGGGGTGTGCAGATGAGGGTTGGGTAGAGCGAGGGGTCAGGCGCTGTAGCGTTTGTGCAGCTCGAATTGCTCGTGGCCGTCGTCCCAGCCGGCTTCCCAGGCGGCGATCAGCACATCGGCGGCGAGCCCGCGCGGGGTGTTGGTTTGCCCAGTCAGCCCTGCCATGTAGCCCTGTTGGTAAGCTTTGTTAAGGCTTTCCAGGCTCCAGTGCTGGTCATCTTCCGTGTTGAGGTCGGCGCAGGCCATGGCGGCAGCTCGCAGTGGATTTACCCGTGCAATGCTAGCCGCATCGTCTGGGCAGGGCTGCGCCGCTGATCCCGCTTTTGCCACCGCTGGCGGTTTATGTGATGCAGTTGGCGAAATGCCGGCTGCGCGCGAGCCGGCATGCTTCGCAGTTAAACAGCTAACGCCAGAATACTGGCCTGATAGGCCGCAGCAAAGCTGTCGAAGTCGCCTTCTTCCTGGGCTTCCAGTTCGGCCTGCTCCTGCAGCGACTGGGCCGCGCTGGCCTCAAAGGCTGCCTGCTGCTCGGCGCTTAACGGTTGGCTGCGGAAGTATTCGGCGTGCAGCTTGCTCTGGCGCAGGGCGAACTCGGTAAAGCTCAGGCCCTGTTGCAGTTGCGCCAGGACCTGGGCGGACGGCGTCAGGCTGGTATCGGCGACCTTGGCCTGTTGCGCCTGCAAGGCCAGGCTGTGGGCATTGTCGCCGCAGTTCTGGTCGAGCAGCTCGGCCAGCGGGCGGATTTGTTCGAGCAACTCATCGGCCCAGGTTTGCAGCGCTACCGCTTGGCCATTGCGTTGCAGCTGCAGGCCCGGCCGGCGACCTTCCTTGACCACGGTCAGGAAGTTGTCGGTGCAGGCATGGCATTCGCGGTTTTCCAGCAGCGGGCTGTCGGCCAGCGCGCAGAACAGCAGGAAGGCGTCGAGGAAGCGCGACTCGGTCAGATCAATACCCAGCGGCAGGAAGGGGTTGATGTCCAGGCAGCGCACTTCAACGTACTGCACGCCACGGGCCATCAGCGCCTGGATCGGCCGCTCGCCGCTGTAGGTCACGCGTTTCGGGCGGATATTCGAGTAGTACTCGTTCTCGATCTGCAGGATGTTGGTGTTCAGCTGCAGCCACTCGCCATCCTTCTTCGCGCCAATGTCCACATAGGGCGGGTAGGGCGTGCCGACCGCTTGGCGCAGGCTGTCGGTGTAGCTGGCCAGGTCGTTGTAGCAGGGCGTCAGACCGGATTGGGCGGTGCTCTGGTAACCCAGGTCGCTCATGCGCAGGCTGGTGGCGTAGGGCAGGTAAAGGGTTTCTGCGTCCAGCTCCTGCAACTGGTGCGGGCGGCCGCGCATAAAGCCCTTGTGCAGCGCCGGCGAGGCACCGAACAGGTACATCAGCAGCCAGCTGTAACGGCGGAAGTTGCGGATCAGCGCGATATAGCGCGCCGACTGATAGTCCCGCGCGCTGCGCGTATCGCCTTCGGCCTGCTGCTGCAGTTGCCACAGCGCTTCCGGCAGGGAGAAGTTGTAGTGGATGCCGGCAATGCACTGCATGGTTTTGCCGTAACGCAGGGCCAGGCCCTTGCGGTAGACGTACTTGAGTTCGCCGATATGTGAGCTGCCGTAACGGGCGATCGGGATCGTCTCTTCGTCCGGCAGGGCGCAGGGCATCGACGGGCTCCACAGGTATTCGCCGTCCAGCTTGCTGTAAGCGAAGCGGTGGATCTGCTCCAGGTCGGCCAGGGTCGCTGCCGGGTCCGGTTCGGCCGGGGTGATAAATTCCAGCAGCGATTCGGAGTAGTCGGTGGTGATCTGCGTGTGGGTCAGCGCCGAGCCGAGGGCGGCCGGGTGCGGGGTCAGCGCCAGCTGGCCGTCGCCATCGACGCGCAGGCATTCGCGCTCGATACCGTGCAGGCATTGGGAAAGCAGGGAGAGGTTGGCGCGCTCGCCAAGCTGGGCCAGGCGGCGGGGTAACAGGTCGCTCAAGATTGCATTCCTTCACGCATCGGTCGCCTCAATATGGGGACGACACGCATGCTCTACAAGGGGGCGAGAAAACCGCGCTCAGCGGTCGATAGCGCTTTATAACCCGAGGCGGGTGAAGAAGGTTATAGCTGGGCGCTGTGCTTTTGCGTCAGGGCGACGCGGCAGGGCAAGGCGGGTGAGCCCGTAGGATGGGTTGAGCAACGCGATACCCATCAAGGCTGCGATGGGTATCGGTGCTGCGCCCCTCAACCCATCCTACGGGATTGGCGTTGGCCTATTTCTTCAGCTGCTTGGCATTGGCAAACAGCGCCGCCATGCCGCCGCTGGCCGGAGCCGGTTTGTCTTGGCTGGAGTGGCGTTCGCTGCGCGGTGCATTGCCGGCCGGCTTGCCGCCACGTGCACCGCCACGCGTTCCTTCGATCTTCTCGCCGGGCGTGTCGCCCATGCGCATCGACAGGGCGATGCGGTTGCGCGGGATATCGACTTCCATGACCTTGACCTTGACCACGTCGCCGGCCTTGACCGCCTCGTGCGGGTCCTTGATGAACTTCTCCGACAGCGCCGAGATATGCACCAGACCGTCCTGGTGCACGCCGATATCGACGAAGGCGCCGAAGTTGGTCACGTTGGTCACCACGCCTTCGAGCATCATGCCCAGCTTGAGGTCGTTGAGGGTTTCCACGCCTTCCTGGAACTCGGCGGTCTTGAACTCCGGGCGCGGGTCGCGGCCGGGTTTTTCCAGCTCGCTCAAGATATCGCCGATGGTTACCAGGCCGAATTTATCGTCGGTGAACTGCTTCGGGTCGAGGCGCTTGAGGAAGCCCGAATCGCCGATCAGCGAGCGGATATCACGACCGGTATCGGCGGCGATGCGCTGCACCAGCGGGTAGGTTTCCGGGTGCACGGCGGAGGCGTCCAGCGGGTTGCTGCCGTTCATCACGCGCAGAAAGCCAGCCGCCTGTTCGAAGGTCTTGTCGCCCAGGCGTGGCACCTTGAGCAGGTCGGCGCGGCTGTTGAACGCGCCGTTGGCGTCACGGAAGGCGACGATGTTCTGCGCCAGGGTGGTGTTCAGCCCGGAGATGCGCGCCAGCAGCGCGGCGGAGGCGGTGTTCACGTCCACGCCGACGGCGTTTACGCAGTCCTCGACCACCGCATCCAGCGAGCGCGCCAGCTTGAGCTGCGACACGTCGTGCTGGTACTGGCCAACACCGATGGATTTCGGGTCGATCTTCACCAGCTCGGCCAGCGGGTCCTGCAGGCGTCGGGCGATGGACACAGCGCCGCGCAGCGACACGTCCATATCGGGGAATTCCTTGGCGGCCAGTTCTGAGGCGGAATACACCGAGGCGCCGGCCTCGGACACCATGACCTTGGTCAGATTCAGGCCCGGCAACTTCTTGATCAGGTCAGCGGCCAGCTTGTCGGTCTCGCGGCTGGCGGTGCCGTTGCCTATGGAGATCAGGTCGACTGCGTGCTTGGCGCATAGCTTGGCGAGGATCGCCAGGGTGCCGTCCCAGTCGTTGCGCGGCGCATGCGGATAAACCGTGGAGGTTTCCAGCACCTTGCCGGTGGCATCCACCACTGCCACCTTGCAGCCGGTGCGCAGGCCCGGGTCCAGCGCCAGAGTGGCGCGCGGGCCGGCCGGGGCGGCCAGCAGCAGGTCGTGCAGGTTGCGGGCGAACACGTTGATCGCCTCGTCCTCGGCGGCTTCACGCAGCTCGCCGAACAGGTCGGTTTCCAGATGGGTGTAGAGCTTGACCTTCCAGGTCCAGCGCACCACTTCACCCAGCCATTTATCGGCGGCGCGGCCACGGGCACTGATGCCGAAGCGCTCGCCGATCATGCCTTCGCACGGATGCATGGCTCCTGGGATTTCCTCGCCGACTTTCAGGCTGGCGCTGAGGATGCCCTCATTACGCCCGCGGAAAATCGCCAGGGCACGGTGCGAAGGTGCGCCCTTGAGCTTTTCGTCGTGTTCGAAGTAATCACGGAACTTGGCGCCTTCGTTCTCTTTGCCGGCGACTACGCGGGCGCTGAGGATGGCGTTGTCCTTGAGGTGGCTGCGCAGGCTGGCCAGCAGGTTGGCGTCTTCGGCGAAGCGCTCCATCAGGATGTATTTGGCGCCTTCAAGCACGGCCTTGACGTCGGCAAAGCCTTTTTCGGCGTCGATAAAACGCTCGGCCTCACTTTCGGGATTCAGGGTTGGGTCGTTGAACAGTGCGTCGGCCAGCTCGCCGAGGCCGGCTTCCAGGGCGATTTGGCCCTTGGTGCGGCGCTTCTGTTTGAACGGCAGGTACAAGTCTTCCAGGCGGGTCTTGGTTTCAGCCAAGTTGATCTCGCGGGTCAGCTCCGGGGTCAGCTTGCCCTGCTCCTCGATGCTGGCGAGGATGCTGGCGCGACGCTCGTCGAGTTCGCGCAGGTAACGCAGGCGCTCTTCCAGGTTGCGCAGCTGGGTGTCATCCAGGCTTCCGGTGACCTCTTTACGGTAGCGCGCGATAAACGGCACGGTGGAGCCTTCATCGAGCAGCGCCACGGCGGCGGCGACCTGTTGCGGGCGTACGCCCAGTTCTTCGGCGATGCGGTTGTTGATGCTGAGCATATAAAAAGCTACCCACACTGAAACGAAAAACCGGCCACGCAGACCACGGGCCAGACACGAAAGCCGCGCATTATAAACACTGCCCGGCAGCGCACCGGGAACCAGTCGGGGAAAAATCTGCTAACAATGGGCTGCACGTCGGTTGCGGCTCCTGAGCCATAATGCCGGCCATTGCACACTGCCAGCGCGTCCGCGCCCGGCGGATGCCCGGACAAGGAGCCCTGAATGAGCAGCACTGCACTTCCCGCTGAAGGCGAAAAAATCCTTATCGTTGACGACGACGCCCGCCTGCGTCGCCTGCTTGAGCGCTTTTTTGACGAGCAGGGCTACCGCGTGCGTGCGGTGGAAAACGTCGAGCAGATGGACCGTCTGCTGGCCCGCGAGCTGTTCAATCTGGTGGTGCTCGACCTGATGCTGCCGGGCGAGGACGGCCTGTCCGCCTGCCGCCGCCTGCGCGAGGCGAACAACCAGGTGCCGATCATCATGCTCACCGCCAAGGGCGATGAGGCCAGCCGCATTCAGGGTCTGGAGCTGGGCGCCGACGATTACCTGGCCAAGCCGTTCAACCCGCGCGAGCTGCTGGCGCGGATCAAGGCCGTACTGCGCCGCCAGGCCCCGGTAGTACCGGGCGCGCCGGGTAGCGAGGACGAAAGCGTGAGCTTTGGCGAGTACGAGCTGAGCCTGGCCACCCGCGAGCTGAAGAAGGGTGATGAGGTGCATATGCTCACCACCGGCGAGTTCGCCGTGCTCAAGGCGCTGGTGCAACACGCCCGCGAGCCGCTGACCCGCGACAAGCTGATGAACCTGGCCCGTGGCCGCGAGTGGGACGCCCTGGAGCGCTCTATCGACGTACAGATTTCCCGCCTGCGCCGGCTGATCGAGCCGGACCCGTCCAAGCCGCGCTATATCCAGACGGTCTGGGGCGTGGGTTATGTGTTTGTGCCGGACGGTAATAAATAGATCTTGATGAAAACCCCTCTCTGGTTCCCGCAAAGTTTCTTCGCCCGCACGCTGTGGCTGGTGCTGATCGTGGTGCTGTTCTCCAAGGCGCTGACCCTGGTTTATCTGATGATGAACGAGGATGTGCTGGTCGACCGTCAGTACAGCCATGGCGCGGCGCTGACCCTGCGCGCCTATTGGGCGGCGGACCCGGAAGACCGCGCCACCATCGCCGAAGCCGCCGGGCTCAAGCGCGTGCCGCACGAGCAGGTGCCGGCCACCGAGCAACACTGGCCGTATAGCGAGATTTTCGCTCGGCAGATGCAGACCGAACTGGGCCCGGACACCGAAGTGCGGGTACGCGCCAAGAGCCCGCCGGCGCTCTGGGTGCATGCGCCGGCGCTGGGTGAGGACTGGCTGCGGGTGCCGCTGTATCCGCATCCACTGCGTGGGCAGAAGATCTGGAGTGTGCTGGGCTGGTTCCTGGCGATTGGTCTGCTGTCGACGGCGGCGGCGTGGATTTTCGTTCGTCAGCTCAGCGCGCCCTTGAATCGCCTGGTGTTTGCCGCCCGGCAGATCGGTAAGGGCCGCAGCGTGCGCCTGCCAGTGGGCGATACACCGAACGAGATGGCCGAGGTGTACCGCGCCTTCAACCAGATGGCCGAAGACGTCGAACAAGCAGCGCGTGAGCGTGAACTGATGCTCGCCGGGGTGTCGCACGACCTGCGTACGCCACTGACTCGCCTGCGCCTGTCCATGGAGTTTCTCCACACCGACTCGGAGCTGACCGAGGACATGGTCCGTGATATCGAGGACATGGATGCAATCCTTGACCAGTTCCTCGCCTTTATCCGCGACGGCCGTGACGAGCCGTTGGAGCAGCTCGACCTGCGCGAGCTGATCAGCGAAGTGGTCGCGCCCTACAACCAGAAGCAGGAAATGGTGCGCCTGTGCATGGAGCCGGTGCCCGCTTTCCCGTTGCGCCGGGTGTCGCTCAAGCGGCTCCTGGTCAACCTGATCGAAAATGCCCTGCGTTACGGCGGCAATGCGGTGGAAGTGGCGGTGTCCCTGTCTGGCGACCACAGCGCGCCTTATGTGGTGCTGAGTGTGCTGGACCGTGGCGCGGGCATTGATCCGGCCGAGTTGGGCAGCATCTTCAACCCCTTTATCCGTGGCGACCGCGCCCGTGGCGGCCAGGGCGCCGGGTTGGGCTTGGCCATCGTCAAGCGCATCGCCGCCTTGCACGGCGGCAGCGTCGAATTGCGTAACCGCTCCGGCGGTGGCCTGGAAGCTCGGGTTTGCCTGCCGTTGGGGCTGCTGTTGCCGCGCGACGCGGTCTAGAGGGCACTGGCATACTGTCATCACTGCGCTGAACTATGCTTTATCAGCGCGATGACATGAGGTCAGCATGCCTGCAGTTCCCCACCGCCTCTCACCATGGACCTGGTTGCTGCCGCTGCCATTGCTCCATCTGGCCACCTGGCTTTCCCTGGCGACCCAGTTCACCGATGGGGCGGCGCTGTGGTACCCACCGTTTGCCCTGGCGCTGGTGTTTGCCCTGTGGTGGGGGCCGCGCGTATTGCTTGCGGTGTACCTCAATGCCGCGTTGTCGATTCCGTTGTGGGGCCTGGAATGGCAGTGGGCGCCGCTCTATGCCCTGCCGGAAACCCTCGGTGTAGCACTGGCCTGGCTGTTGCTGCGGCAGCGGCCGTTTGATCCGGCGTTGCCCGACCTCAGTCATTTGCTGCGTTTTATGCTGCTTGGCGTGCTGCTGCCGATTGTGCCCATGTCGCTGGGGGTGCAGGGCAATCTCTGGTTGTTTGGTCATGCGCCGCTGGAGGAGCTGCCCTCGGGCAGCATGACCCTGTGGCTGGCCGATAGCCTTACCGCCCTGGCCATCGCCATCCCCTTGCTGGTGTATCTGACCCCATTACTGCGGCGCCACGGCTGGTTGGCTGGGCCCGTACACAGCGGCTGCGAGCAGGTGCCCGAGGTGCTGCGCCAGTTGCCGCCCTGGCCACTGCTGGTGCTGCTGTTGATCGGCATGCCATGGCTCCTTGGGGTGTTGCCACTGACCCTCAATCTGCCGCTGATTGGCGTGATGATGCTGGGTCTGGCGTTGGTCTGGGGTTTTGCCGGCGGCCTCTGTGGTGCGGTGCTCAGCGTATTGATGGTGTTGATCCTGCCGCTGCTGCGCGGCCTGGTTAATAGTGCGGCCTGGCTCGACCCGCAACGCATGGAGCTGCACTTCAGCGTGCTGCTATTTATGCTCGCCACCCTGCTGGTGGGGCGCAGCCTGAGCGACTTGCGCCAGGCGCTGGCGCGCAGTGCGCAAATGCAGCAGCAACTGGCCCTGGCCAATCTGGCGCTGGAGGCCAGCCCTCTGGGGGTGATCATTGCTGATGCGCGCCAGCCGGCGTTGCCGCTGATCTACTGCAACCCGGCCTTCGAGCAGATTACCGGCTACAGCCGCGAGGAGGCCCTGGGCAACAACTGGAATTTCCTGCTGCGCGATGACCAGCAGCAACAGGGCTTGAGCCGCTTGCAGCAGGCCGTGCGCGAGGGCATAGGCTGCGATGTGGTGCTGCGTAACTACCGCAAGAACGGCCAGCAATTCTGGAACGAATTTACCCTGGCGCCGATGCGCGATGACCAGGGCATCAGCCATTTTGTCGCCCTGCAGAGCGATGTCACCGCCCGCGAGCAACTGGCCACCCAGGTGCGCTCACAGAGCGACGAGTTGCTCAAACAGAGCTATCTGTTCAGCCAGACCGAGCACATCGCCAACCTCGGCGGCTGGGTGCTAAACCTGCCAGAGCAGGATATGGACTGGAGCGCCGGCTGCTTTCGTATCTATGAGCTGGACCCGAAAAACGGCACGCCTAACCTCAATGGCGCACTGAGTTACCTGGATGCCAGCGGCCGCGTGCTGGCCGAACAGGTGTTGCAGCAGCTGATCGATGGGCTGGAGCAATTCGATATCGAGGTGCGCCTGCTTACCGCCAAGGGCAAGACGCGTTGGCTGCGTATCCGCGGCATCACCGAGCGCGACGGCGCCGAGTTGGTGCGCGTATATGGCGCGTTGCAGGATGTCAGCGCGCGTAAATACGCCGAACAGCAACTGCGCGAACGGGATGAGCGCCTGCGTCTGTTCTTCGAGGCGCCGCTGATCGGTATGGCCCTGACCAGCCCGAACTTTGCCTGGGAGGAGGTCAACCACAAGCTCTGCAGCATTCTCGGGCGTTCGCGCGAACAGCTGCTGGCGTCGAGCTGGGAAGAGCTGTCGCTGGAGGACGACCTGCACAACGAGCTGCCGCTGCTCGACCAGGTGCTCAGCGGCCGCCGTGAAGGTTTTGAGCTGGAAAAACGCTTTCGCCGCGCCGACGACAGCCTGGTGCATACCCGCGTCAGCCTGCGCGCGGTGCGTCACAGCACCGGCCGGGTGCGCATGTTCCTGCTGCTGGTGGAAGACATCAGCGAGCGCCTGCAGGCCGAGGCGCGCTACCGCACCATTGTCGAGAATGCGCCCGAGGCGATCATGCTGTTCGATCTGCACGGCACGCTGGTCGAGTGCAATGACAACGCCTTGCGCCTGCTGCGTTACAGCCGTGAAGAAATCGCCAGCAAGCGCGTGTTTGATCTAAGCCCGAGCAAGCAGGCGGACGGCCAGCTGACCGCCGAGCTGGGCCAGGTCTATCTGCAACGGGCGATGTCCGGCGAGGCGCCAGTATTCGACTGGCTGCACCGCGACAGCAAGGGCCGGCAGATTCCTTGCGAGGTGCGCCTGGTGCGCATGCCCGGTGAACCCGTACTGATTCGCGGCAGCGTCACCGATATTTCCGAGCGTCAGCGTTATCAGCGCGAAATCGAGCGGCTGGCCTTCAGTGATGAACTCACCGGCCTGCCCAATCGGCGTTTGCTGCTCGACCGTCTGCAGCACGCGATGGACCGCGAGCAGCGCGAAAATACCCTGGGCGCGCTGCTGTTTATCGACCTCGATCACTTCAAAACGGTCAACGACAGCCTCGGTCATCTGGTCGGCGATGGCCTCCTGCGTGAGGTTACGGCGCGCCTGGCCAGCGGCTTGCGCGCCGAAGACACCCTGGCGCGAATGGGTGGCGACGAGTTTGTGGTGCTGCTCGAAGGGCTCGACAGCAACCCGCAACTGGCGGCGGAGGCGGCAGCAGTCACTGCAGAAAAACTGCTGAAAAGCCTGGTCGGCACCTGCTGGATTGACGGTCATGAGCTGTCGATCAGCGCCAGCATCGGCATCGCCCTGCACCCTTTCGGCAGTCAGGTGGCCGCCGACGTGCTGAAACAGGCGGACACCGCCATGTACCGGGCCAAGCAGGGCGGGCGCAACGCCTTGCACTTCTTCGCCCCGGAGATGCAGGCGGCCATCGATCAGCGCTTGCAGATGCAGAGCGAGCTGCGCCAGGCGGTGCAGCGCAACCAGCTGTATCTGGTGTTTCAGCCGCAATTGGCGCTGGCCACCGAGCGCATTGCCGGCGCGGAAGTGCTGCTGCGCTGGGTGCATCCGGAGCGCGGCGAAGTGATGCCCGGCGACTTTATCCCGCTGGCTGAAGAGACCGGCTTGATCGAGGAGCTCGGTGCCTGGGTGCTGGAACAGGCCTGCGCGGCATTAGCGCGCTGGTTACCGCAGTGGCCGCAGCTGGTGCTGGCGGTCAACCTGAGCCCGCGCGAGCTGCGCCAACGCAGTTGTGTGGCGCGCATCAGCGAGTGCCTGCAGCGCCATCAGGTGCCAGCCACGGCGCTGGAGCTGGAAATCACCGAAGGCGTGCTGCTTGAGGAGGTTGAGCAGTGCATCAGCAATATGCAGGCGCTCAAGGCGCTGGGCGTGCGTTTCGCCATCGATGATTTCGGCACCGGCTACTCCTCGCTGACTTACCTCAAGCGTCTGCCGCTGGATCGTCTGAAGATCGACCGCAGCTTTACCTGGGACATGGACGGTGAAGACGGCAGCGGCCTGATGCTGGTGCAGACCATTCTGGTGATTGCCCGCAACCTGGGCCTGGAATGCGTGGCCGAAGGTATCGAAAGCCAGTGGCAACTCGATTGTCTGCGTCAGCATGGCTGTTCGCTGGGGCAGGGCTATCACTTCAGTCGGCCGCTGAAGGAAGCGGATTTTCAGGCCTGGATGCAGCAGCATCAGGACCCTCCGCCACTTTTGTGAGGCTTAGCCCTTACCCTTGGTACGCGTCAGGTTCGGGCCGCTGTTCTTCTCCAGGTGCTGAATCACCAGGCTGGCGACGTCCTTGCCGGTGGTGGTTTCGATACCTTCCAGGCCGGGGGAGGAGTTCACTTCCATCACCAGCGGGCCGTGGTTGGAGCGCAGGATATCCACCCCCGCCACGCTCAAACCCATGACCTTGGCCGCACGGATTGCGGTCATGCGTTCTTCCGGGGTGATCTTGATCAGGCTGGCGCTGCCGCCACGGTGCAGGTTGGAGCGGAATTCGCCGGGCTTGGCCTGACGTTTCATCGCGGCGATCACCTTATCGCCGACCACGAAGCAGCGGATATCCGCGCCGCCGGCTTCCTTGATGTATTCCTGCACCATGATGTCTTGCTTGAGGCCCATAAAGGCCTCGATCACCGACTCGGCGGCGGTTGCCGTTTCACACAGCACTACGCCGATGCCCTGGGTGCCCTCCAGCACCTTGATCACCAGCGGTGCGCCATTGACCATGTCGATCAGGTCGGCGATGTCATCCGGGGAGTGGGCGAAGCCGGTCACCGGCAGGCCGATGCCGCGGCGTGACAGCAGCTGCAGCGAGCGCAGTTTGTCCCGCGAGCGGGCAATGGCCACCGACTCGTTAAGCGGGAACACGCCCATCATCTCGAACTGGCGCAGCACCGCGCAGCCATAGAAGGTCACGGACGCGCCAATGCGTGGGATCACCGCATCGAAGCCTTCCAGCGGCTTGCCGCGGTAGTGGATCTGCGGCTTGTGGCTGGCGATGTTCATATAGGCGCGCAGGGTGTCGATCACCACCATCTCGTGGCCCCGCAGCTGCCCGGCTTCAACCAGGCGACGGGTGGAATACAGGCGCGGGTTGCGCGACAGCACGGCGATCTTCATTGGGCACCAGGGGAGTCAGCGAGGGTGGGTTTGTTCTGTACGTAGGTCAGTGCCGGGTTGACCAGCAATTGCCCGTCAATCAGCGCCTTGGAGCCAAGCAACACGCGGTAGCGCATGGTTTTGCGGCAGGTCAGGGTGAACTCCACCGGCCATTCGCGCTCGCCCAGGGTCAGGTTGGTGCGAATCACATAGCGCGATTGTGCCTGGCCGTTGGAGCTTTTGATGGTCTTCAGCGAAACCAGCTGCGCCTCGCAGCGATGTCGACGTTGCACCAGCGTGCCGAGGTGCGCGGTAAAGCGTACCCAGGGCTCGCCATCGCGGTCGAACGGCTGTATCTCGCTGGCGTGCAGGCTGGAGGTGCTGGCGCCGGTGTCAATCTTGGCACGCAGGCCGACCATGCCCAGTTCCGGCAGGTTGATCCATTCACGCAGGCCGATTACGCCAAGTTGGTCGAAAGTCTTCAAAGGGCGATCCGTCATATTTGCGGGCATTCTAGTTGGCCCTTATGACAACTGCATCAGGCAAAATGTCCGCCTGCACAGCGGGCATCAGAGGGGATCAGATGAGCGATAAAGACGACGGCAAGATCCGCCTGGATAAATGGCTATGGGCGGCGAGGTTCTTCAAGACCCGTGCCCTGGCCAAGGCCGCTATCGAGGGCGGCAAGGTTCACCATCGCGGTGAGCGCTGCAAACCGGGTAAGGAGCCGAGAGTCGGTGATGTCTACGTGATCCGCACCGGCTTTGAGGAGCGCAGTGTGGTGGTGCAGGCGCTTTCAGTAGTGCGCCGTGGCGCGCCTGAGGCGCAGGCGTTGTATGCCGAAACGGCAGAAAGCATCGAGCGCCGCGAGCAAGCGGCGGCGCAGCGCAAGGCGGGGGCGTTGGGTATGCAGACCGATGGCCGGCCGAGCAAGAAACAGCGTCGGCAGATGCACGACTTCAATGATCGGCAAGACGGCGGCCTGCGCCATCCCTGGGCTGACGAAGAAGCCTAGGGGCATGGCGCCTTATATCTAGCGCCCGCTGATAACGCTCAGGCGGCCCAGCAGTGGCAGCTTGGCCAGGCTCTTGAGCAGCGGCTGGGTGACGTATTCCAGCCACTCACTGGTTTTGTAGGCAAACGGCGTAAAGCAGCCCCAGGCCAGCGCCAGCAGGGCGAGGAACAGGCCGCCCACCAGGGCATCCGAGCCCCAATGTGCACCGGCTACCAGGCGCGGCAGCATAAAAATCACCGCCATCGTCCAGACCAGCAGCAGGCGCCAGTTGCGCGCGAAGAAGCTCATAAACATCGCCCAGATCAGCAGCACCGAGGCGTGATCACCGGGGAAACTGCGGGTGGCGCTGTCTTTCATATCCCAGCGCTCTTCCCAGGTCGGGAACAGTTCGGTCAGTCGCGCGGCGCCTTCCACCACCAGCGATGCACTTGGTCGCTGCCAGTCCATCAGCTTGACCAGCTCGGCGAAGCCGACGCGAAACAGCAGCATTACTATCAGCGCCGCGAGAAAGGCATACAGCGCTTTGCGCACCTGAGGGCCGCTGAACACCAGGTCAGCCTTGAGCATCACGGCCAGCATCAGCACGCCAACACCCATGTCCACCGGGCGCATGCTGCCGATTGCCCAGGTCTGCGCCCACAAGCCGGCGCTGTGCACGGGTTCGTTAAGCAGGGCAAACAGCTGCAGATCGAACTGGTCCCACAGCGCGCGGCTGGGCGCCCACAACCAGCTGGCGAGCAGCAGGAGGGCGACGATATGGCAGGCAACCAGCGGGCGGATACGCCATTGCGGGTTAATAAATGAAGGGTTCATGCAGTGGCATCCTTGTCATCTGTAAGGGCTTTAAGGCGGCGCGCATGCTAGGGAGTTGGTCACAAGAATGCAAAGTTTCGCCCTGCCTTTTGTCGCTAACTGTGATGTTGGTGGCTATCGATAGCTTCCGCCCGCAGCGCTGATAGATAAGAGGCGCTTGGTCGGACGGGCGTTTGCGCCTAAAATCGCGGGCCGAGTCACACTCAGTGAAGTTGGCATGCCTGATTTTTCCCAACGCTTCTTGTTCGACGACAGCGATATCCGTGGCGAACTGGTCGGCCTGGCCGACAGTTATAGCCATGTGCTGGCCAAGCACACCTACCCGCAACCGGTCGCCCAACTGCTGGGTGAACTGCTGGCCGCCGCCTCCTTGCTGATTGGCACGCTGAAATTTGAAGGCCTGCTGATTCTCCAGGCACGCTCTTCCGGTGCAGTGCCATTGCTGATGGTCGAATGCTCCAGCGAAGGCGAGCTGCGCGGTATCGCCCGTTATCACGCCGAGCAGATCACTGCCGATGCCAACCTGCGTGAACTGATGCCCGATGGCGTGCTGGCCATGACCGTCGACCCGAAATCCGGGCAGCGTTATCAGGGCATTGTCGATCTGGAAGGGGAAACCCTGGCCGATTGCCTGACCAATTACTTCGCCACCTCCGAGCAGTTGCCGACGCGTTTCTGGCTCAGTGCCGATGGCCAACGTGCCCGCGGCCTGCTGTTGCAGCAGCTGCCGGCCGACCGTTTGAAGGAAGCCGATGAGCGTGAAGCCAGCTGGCAGCACGCCATGGCCCTGGCCGATACGCTGAAGGCCGAGGAGCTGCTGGGTTTGGATAACGAAACCCTGCTGCACCGTCTGTATCACCAGGAAGCGCTGCGCCTGTTTGACCCGCGCGCCCTGCAGTTCCGTTGCAGCTGCTCGCGTGAGCGCTCCAGCCGCGCGCTGATCAGCCTCGGCCAGGCCGACGCCGAGGCGCTGGTGCAGGAGCATGGCGGCAGCGTGGAAATCGATTGCCAGTTCTGCAACGAGCGCTACCTGTTCGATGCGGCGGATGTACTGCAACTGTTTATCGATGGCAGCATCGAAGCACCATCGGATACGCGCCACTAAATCCTAAGCAGGTTCTGTGGCAAATAGCCGCAAATCGCACCGGCATGATCTGATCAGAGGCTGCACCCGCAGCTGGCTTTTTCTGGCATAATCCGGCGCACTTTTTTCGCTGTAGTAGTGCTTGATTTTCTACTACAAAACGTTCGGAAGACTCGGCCACGTGGCCGACGGGGACCCACATGACGCAAGCCAACAACGCCGTGTACACCGACATCAGCGCTGCCCAACTGGTCGAAGAAGCCCTTCGTCGCGGTGAAGGCGAGCTGGCCGCCAACGGCTCCCTGGTTGTACGCACAGGCCATCGCACGGGTCGTTCGCCGGCTGATCGCTTCATCGTGCAAGAGCCGAGCACCGAGGCGAAAATCGCCTGGGGCGCGATCAACCGTCCGTTCCCGGCTGACAAGTTCGATGCCCTGTGGGACCGCGTGCAGGCGTTCTCCGACGCCCAGGACAGCTTCGTTTCCTACGTTCATGTAGGTTCTGCCGACGCGCACTACCTGCCGGTCAAGATGACCACTGCCACCGCCTGGCAGAACCTGTTCGGCCGTTGCCTGTTTATCAACCCGGAGCAGTACAACCCGGCTGGCAAAGGCGAGTGGCAAGTGCTCAACGTCGCCAACTTCGAGTGCGTACCGGAGCGTGACGGCACCAATTCCGATGGCTGCGTGATCCTCAACTTCGCCGCCAAGAAAGTCCTGATCGCCGGCATGCGTTACGCCGGTGAAATGAAGAAAGCCATGTTCAGCGTGCAGAATTTCCTGCTGCCGGACGCCGACGTGCTGCCGATGCACTGCGCGGCCAACATCGGTGAAGAAGGCGACGTGACCCTGTTCTTCGGCCTGTCCGGCACCGGCAAGACCACCCTGTCGGCCGACGAAAGCCGCTACCTGATCGGCGACGACGAGCACGGCTGGGGCGTGGGTGTGGTGTTCAACATCGAAGGCGGTTGCTATGCCAAGTGCATCGACCTGTCCGAGAAGAACGAGCCTGTCATCTGGAAAGCCATCCAGTTCCGCGCCGTGCTGGAAAACGTGGTGCTCGACGAAAATCGCGTACCGAACTACGCCGACGACAGTCTGACCCAGAACAGCCGTGCGGCCTACCCGCTGGAGCTGGTTGAGAAGCGCAGCGAGAAGAACCTCGGCGGCGAGCCGAACGCCGTGATCTTCCTGACCTGCGACCTGACTGGCGTACTGCCACCGGTGTCGATCCTCAACGAAGAGCAAGCGGCTTACCACTTCCTCTCCGGCTACACCGCGCTGGTTGGTTCCACCGAAATGGGCAGCGGCGGCGGCATCAAGTCGACCTTCTCCACCTGCTTCGGCGCGCCGTTCTTCCCGCGTCCGGCTGGCGAGTACGCTGAACTGCTGATCAAGCGTATCCGCGGCTTCGGTTCCAAGGTCTACCTGGTCAACACCGGCTGGACCGGCGGCGGCTACGGCGTTGGCAAGCGCTTCAATATCCCGACCACCCGTGGCGTGATTGCAGCGATCCAGAGCGGCGCGCTGATCGGTACCGAAACCGAGCTGCTGCCGATCATCAACCTGAGCGTGCCGAAGTCGGTACCAGGCGTTGAAACCAACCTGCTCAACCCACGTAACACCTGGGAAGACAAAAACGCCTACGACGAAGCCGCCAAAGGCCTGGCCGGTCTGTTCATTGAGAACTTCAAGAAGTTCGATGTCAGCGATGCCATCAAGAATGCCGGCCCGCAACTCTAAGCTGTAACTGCCGCGCTGAAAAAACCGCCTTAATCGGCGGTTTTTTTATGCACGGGAAATCACAGCGATAACCGGTGGGAGGCGCTTTAGCGGCGAGCTTTTAATAAGTTATCGCGGCTAAACCCCTCCCACGGTGCTTTGCATGTGCGATAAGAAACGGAAAAGCCGCCCGGAGGCGGCTTTGGGTGCGTATCTGCTAACAGATCAGGCACGTTTGCGAGTGTTGCGCGTTGCACTCTTGCTCAGGTGGCCGCTCTGCACGGCCCTAGATGTTGCTATATGGCTGTCTCGGGCCACAGCGCTAACGGGGTTGGCAACTCAGGCGATTTCCAGAGCCATTGTCTGCGGCTGTCGACTTCAGCATGACTGGCAAGTGCCAGGTAGGTGTCGATATGTCGCGGGTGGCCGCTGGCGCTTTCGAGTTGTGTGGCGGCGTTAGGTCTATGGTTTGGCATAACTCACGGCGAACCTGAGTTGTCCCGCCAGACTGCGCATCGGCCTGTGGTTCGCATCAGCTACTCCGGTTCTTCCGGGGTCTATGCTGCGCGGCCATCTGGCCTGGGTGGTGAGCGATCTAGTGGGTAACCGGCAAGCTGCCGCTGAAACCAGATACCTGCATACTCATCTCCTTTTTTATTTGCATGGTTTGAATGTACGCCTGTGTGGCCCGTGGTGTTAGTTGGATTGGCAATAGCAGCGCGGTTTGTAGGAATTAATCATTGTTTGCCGCCAGTGCGGTCAATGGAGTGACAGCTATGAGTACCCTTGAGCGTGTGTTTGGTTTTCAGCAACTGCGTCCCGGCCAGGAGCGGGTGGTGACGGCCGTGCTGGCGGGCCGTTCGGCGGCGGCGATCTTTCCTACAGGTTCGGGCAAGTCCTTGTGCTACCAGCTGCCGGCGCTGCATCTGCCGCACCTGACGTTGGTGGTCTCGCCCTTGCTGGCGCTGATGCAGGATCAGCTGGCGTTTCTGCATAGCCGTGGCATCAGCGCCGCGAGTATCGATTCGGCGCAAAGCCGCGAGGAGGCCAGCGCGGTGATGACGCGGGCGAAATCCGGCGAGCTGAAGATTCTGATGATCTCGGTCGAACGCCTGAAAAATGAGCGTTTTCGCAACTTTATTGCCCAGGTGCCGATCTCGTTGCTGGTGATCGACGAGGCCCACTGCATCTCCGAGTGGGGGCATAACTTCCGTCCGGATTACCTCAAGCTGCCGGACTACCAGCGCCAGTTCGGCATCCCGCAGGTGCTGCTGCTCACCGCCACGGCCACGCCGCCGGTGATTGCCGATATGCAGCAGAAGTTTGCCATCGCCGCCGGTGACGTGGTCACTACCGGTTTCTACCGCGCCAACCTCAATCTGCTGGTCGAGCCGGTCAGTGGTGCTGACAAACAGCGCCGTCTGGAGCAGTGGTTAGGAGCCAAGGCCGGGCAGCCAAGCATCGTCTACGTGACCCAGCAGAAGACCGCCGAGCAGGTGGCTGCGCGCCTGAGCCAGCGCGGCATTGCTGCCAGTGCCTACCACGCCGGTATGCCGCATGAGGCCCGCGAGGCGATTCAGCGCCAGTTTATGGCGGGGCAGATCAACTGCATCGTCGCCACTATCGCCTTTGGCATGGGCATCGATAAGGCCGATATCCGCAATGTGCTGCACTTCGACCTGCCGAAATCCATCGAGAATTACAGCCAGGAAATCGGCCGCGCCGGCCGCGATGGCCAGCCCTCGGACTGCCTGGTGCTGGCCAACCGCGACAGCCTCAACGTGCTGGAAAACTTCGTCTATGGCGATACGCCGGAGCTGGACGGCATTCGCTGTGTGCTCGACGAACTGCTGAATAGCAGCCAGAGCGGCGAATGGGAGCTGATGCTTAACCAGCTCTCCGAGCAGAGCAATATCCGTCAGCTGCCGCTGAAAACCCTGCTGGTGCAGTTGGAGCTACGCGGCATCATCGCCCCGCGTTACGCTTATTTCGCCGAATATCGCTTCAAATTCCTCTTGGAGCCCGAAGCGCTGCTGGAGAAGTTCGAGGGTGAGCGGCGGCAGTTTGTTGAGGCGCTGATCAGCACCTCGCAGCGCGCACGCACCTGGTGCACGGTGGACTTCGATCAGCTCTACCAGCAGCACCAGGCCGAGCGCGGCCGGGTGATCAAGGCGCTGGATTACTTCCAGGAAAAGGGCTGGATTGAGCTGGAAAGCAAGCAGATGACCGAGGTCTACGCGCTGCTCGACCCGGGTTTCGATCCGGCGGCCTTGGGCGCGGAATTACACGGCTATTTCAGCCAGCAGGAAGCCAGCGAAATCCGCCGGATTCACGCCATGCTCGCGCTGTTTGCCAGCGAGCTGTGCCTGAGCCAGCGCTTGGCCGCCTATTTCGGCGACGCCAACGCGCCGCAGCAGTGTGGGCATTGTTCGGTATGCCGTGGGCAGGTGGCTCAGTTACCTGCGCCACCGGCCTTGCCGCCGCTGGCGGAGCAGGATGTGCACGGGCTATGCGACGGCTTTGTGCGCAAGCATCAGGAGCTCAAAGGCAGCGCGCCAAGCGCCGAGTGCCTGACGCGCTTTCTCTGCGGTATCAGCGTGCCGCTGTTTACCAAGCTCAAGGCGCGCCAGCTCGGTGGGTTTGCCGCGCTGGAAGATTATCCCTACGCCGAGGTGCGCAGTTGGTTGGCGGGGCAGCAGGGATAGCAGCTACTCGCCGATATCCTCGTTCCACAGCGTCGGCTGGGCGGCGATAAAGGCCTGCATCAGGTGCAGGCATTCGCTGTTGTGCAGCACATCGAGCTGCACGCCACGCTCGCGCAGCAGCGCTTCTTCGCCGAGGAAGGTCTGGTTCTCGCCGATGATCACCTTGGGGATGCCATACAGCAGGATCGCCCCGCTGCACATCGCGCAGGGTGAGAGGGTGGTGTAGAGCACCGACTCGCGGTAGGTCTGCGCGGTCTGCCGGCCGGCATTTTCCAGGGCGTCCATTTCACCATGACGGATGGCGCTGCCCTGTTGTACGCGGCGGTTGTGGCCGCGACCAATAATCTGGCCGTTGTGCACCAGTACCGAGCCGATCGGGATGCCGCCTTCGGCCAGGCCCTGGCGGGCTTCATCGATGGCCGCTTGCATAAATTTGTCCATGGTTCGCCCCTTGCTGGAACAACTCAGTTTATTTTTGCTGCGCGCTCTGTCCTTGGTTCAGGGTCCATTCCAGCACCTCGCGGGCCAGTTGGTCGCCGGCTTGGCCGAAGGCGTTGACCACCGCTGGCACCGAGGTGTCGCTGGCCGCCTGGCTGACTTCGAAACGCCGGCTGGCGAGGATGCGCAGGCTGCCGCTCTGCACCAGGCGCGCCTCGAACAGGATGCGCGCGGCCGGTCGGCCGTTCTGGTATTCGCTGTGGAAGGCGCGTAGGTCGCCGTCTAGTTCGAGATCGGCTTGCAGGCGGCTTTCATCGCTGCTCACCGCCTTGAGGCGGCCGTCATCGAGGAAGGCATCGATCAGTCGGTCGCGCAGCAGCAGCGGCGCGCGGTCGCTCCAGCGCACGCCCTGGTAGGCGCTGATCTGGTCGCCTGGCGGCAATACGGCAATCCGCGTGCTGTCGAGCAGCTGGCTGCTGTAGGGCTTGTTCACCCGCAGCGCCCAATCGGCGCTGGCGTCATGGCTGGGCAGGCTACTGGCGGGCAGGCGGTAGATGCTCAGCACCTGGCTTTTCGGCAAGACCGAGCAGGCGGCCAGGCTGCCGATCAGCAAGAGGGCGGCGAGCAGGCGAAGACGACTCATGGTTGAAACTCCTTGATGGTGTCGCTGCGCAGCAGGTAGCCGGCCGGGTCTTCCTCCAGGCGGCGGGCGAAGGAGCGCAGGGCGCTGAGGGTTTCGCGCAGTTCGATAATGGTCGGGCCCAGCTCGCCGATGCCCTGCATGCCGCCGTCGAGGGCGGCGCGGTTGTCACTGAGCAGGCGCTCGACGTTAGTGCTGCTGCGCTCCAGCGAGGCCATCAGGCGGCTGGCGCTGTCCAGCGCTTCGCGGCCCTGGCCGCTGAGCAGCTGGTTGGCGTTGCGCATCAGGTCGGCGGCTTCCTGGCTGGCCGTGCTCATCTGTTGCAGGGCGGTACGCAGCTCGTCGCGCTGCTCGGCGACGCTGGCGCTGGTCTGTTCGATGTTTTCCAGGGTGCGCGAGATGCGCCCGATATTGTCGCGGGAGAACAGCTGATTGGCCCGGTTGAGCAGGCGCGTGACGCTGAGCACCAGGTCTTCGCCATTGGACATCAGGCGTGATAGCGGCGAGGGATCGGCGATGATTTCCGCTCGTTGATCGCCCTTGCTGACCAGCATGGGGCTTTCCGGCGAGCCGCTGTGCAGCTGGATCAGCGAGGCGCCGGTGATCCCGGTGATCGACAGGCGGGCGCGGGTGTCTTCTTTGATCGGCGTGTTGGCGTTGACGCGGATATGCGCGCGCACTTTGCGTGGGTCATTTGGGTCGAGGCGCAGGCTGATCACATCGCCGACCTTGATTCCGCTGTATTGCACGGCACTGCCCTGGGACAGGCCGCTGACGGCCTCGGTGAAGATCACATCGTAGTCGTTGATTTCCTGGTCCGAGCTGGCTTTGCTCAGCCACAGGGCAAAGCCCAGTGCGGCGGCGACCATCAGCACGGTAAACAGGCCGATCAATACGTGGTGGGCGCGTGGTTCCATTCAATTTCTCCCTGGCGCGCTGTTAGCGGCCTGTTCGGCTGCGCGTCCGCGCGGGCCGTGAAAATACTCGTGAATCCAAGGGTTGTCGGTGGCGGTCACGACGTCCAGGCGGTCGGCCACCAGCACGCGTTTTTCTGCGAGCACGGCCACTCGGTCGCAGATGGTGTAGAGGGTGTCCAGGTCATGGGTGACCAGAAACACGCTGAGGCCCAGGGCATCGCGCAGGGTCAGGATCAGTTGATCGAAGGCCGCTGCGCCAATCGGGTCGAGCCCGGCGGTGGGTTCGTCGAGAAACAGGATGTCCGGCTCCAGGGCCAGTGCCCGCCCCAGCGCTGCGCGTTTGATCATGCCGCCGGACAACTCGGTCGGGTATTTGTCGCCGGCTTCACGCGGCAGACCGACCAGCGCCAGTTTGACCTGGGCCAGGCGTTCGGCGGCAGCGCGAGTGAGGCCGGCATGTTCGAGCAGCGGCAGGGCGATGTTTTCGGTCACCGTCAGTGAAGAAAACAGCGCGCCGCGTTGATACAGCACGCCGAAACGCCGCTCCAGTTGCGAGCGCTGCTCGGGCGGCAGGCTCAGTAACTCCTCGCCAAATACCCGCACGGTGCCGGCGTTGGCGCGGCGCAGGCCGAGAATACTGCGCAGCAGCACCGATTTACCGGTGCCCGAGCCGCCGACCACGCCCAGCACTTCGCCGCGGTACAGGTCCAGTGCCAGGTCCTGGTGCACGGTCTGCGCGCCGAAGCGGTTGACTAGGTTGCGTACCTCGATAATCGCTTCGCCCATCACCAGCCCATCTCCATCAGAAACAGCGCGGCCAGGGCATCGAGCACGATTACCACGAAAATCGACTGCACCACGCTGGAGGTGGTGCGCTCGCCCACCGATTGCGCGCTGCCGGTGACCTTGAAGCCTTCCAGGCAGCCGATCACGGCGATCAGGAAGGCAAACAGCGGCGCCTTGGCCATGCCCACGACAAAGTGCTTGAGGGCGATATTTTCCTGCAGCATGGCCAGGTACATGGTCGGCGAGATGTCCAGACTCAGGGCGCAGACCACCGCGCCGCCGAGGATGCCGCTGAGCATGGCGATAAAGGTGAGGATCGGCAGGGCGATCAGCAGGGCGAACACCCGTGGCAGCACCAGCAGCTCCATGGGGCTCAGGCCCAGGGTGCGGATGGCGTCGATTTCCTCGTTGGCCTTCATCGAGCCGATCTGCGCGGTAAAGGCGCTGGCGGTGCGTCCGGCCATCAGAATGGCGGTGAGCAGCACGCCGAACTCACGCAAGAAGGAGAACGCCACCAGGTCGACCGTATAGATACTCGCGCCAAAATCGGCGAGCACCGTGGCGCCGAGAAAGGCCACCACCGCGCCGACCAGAAAGGTCAGCAGGGCGACGATGGGCACGGCGTTCAAGCCGCTTTGTTGCAGATGGGCGATCAGCGAGGTGATGCGCCAACGGCCGGGGCGCAGGAGGATGGCGAACATCGCCGCCAGGGTCATGCCGATAAAGCCGAGCAGCGCCACACCTTGCTGCCAGAGTTCTTCCACGGCCTGGCCAATTTGCCCGAAAAACTCGCGCCAGGCGGGGATACGCTTGGTTGGCAGCGCGTCACCGGCATCGGCGATGGCGTTACCTACCGCCTGCAACAACGCGCGGCGCTCGCTGGCCAGGCCCGGGGCATCGCTGGCCAGTTGCGCCAGGCGCTGGCTGCCGAGCAATTCCACCAACAGCGCGGCGCCGGCGGTGTCCAGCGCGCCAAGGTCTTGCAGGTCAATACTGGCGGCACTGTTCAGCGTGCCGCGCAGTGCCAGTACCTCGGTTTCCAGGCTGGCGTAGTGAGGCAGCGTCCAGTCGCCGCCGATGCGCAAGCCAGAAGGCGCATCCGTGCGGCTGGATTCAAGCGGCGTAATAAAGGGGGCTGTGCTCATGCGCCACAGCTTAACCTTCTAGCCGAGGCTACGCCCAGCCTACTGCGGGGTTTAACCGTCAGCAGTGATTTCAGCGATCAGCTCACGCAGCGCCGCCTCGGCATCCTCGTTGGCCACCTGGCAGGTGCCGGCGTTGGCGTGGCCGCCGCCGTTGTAGCTCAGGCACAGTTCGCCGACATTGGTATTGGAGCTGCGGTCGAGGATCGATTTGCCAATGGCGAACACGGTGTTCTGCTGTTTAACGCCCCACATCACGTGGATGGAGATATTGCACTGCGGGTAGAGGGCGTAGATGACGAAACGGTTGACCGCATAGATCGTCTCCTCGTTGCGCAGGTCGAGCACCACCAGGTTGTGGTAGACCGTTGCGCAGCGCTGGATCTGCGCCTTGGCTTCGCGTTGGTGCTCCAGATACAGCGCCACGCGCTCATCGACATCCGGCAGTTCGAGGATTTCCGCGATGCCGTGGGTCTGGCAGAAGTCGATCAGCTGCATCATCAGTTGGTAGTTGGAGATGCGGAAATCGCGGAAGCGCCCGAGGCCGGTGCGTGCATCCATGATAAAGCTCAGCAGTTCCCAGCCCTGCGGGTCGAGGATGTCGTCGCGGCTGAATTGTGCGGCATCGGCCTTGTCCACGGCCTCCATCATTTCGTCCCAGTCCCGTGGGAAGGCGTCGTGGCCGCCGTAGTGCTTCCACACCACCCTGGCTGCAGACGGCGCATCGGCATCAATCAGGTGATTGCTCGCCGGCTGGTTGCGGATGGTCTCGCTGAGGTGGTGGTCAAAGGCCAGGTGGCAGCCGGGCACGTAGGGCAGGTTGGTGGTGATGTCGTTGCTGGTGATCGCCACTTTGCCGTCCTGCATGTCCTTGGGGTGGACGAAGAGGATGTCGTCGATCAGGTTGAGGTGTTTGAGCAGGGCGGCGCATACCAGGCCGTCAAAATCACTGCGGGTGACCAAGCGGTAAAGACTGGACATAAAGCATCTCCGGATCGGGCAAGCGGCGGGAATAAACCAACAGGCCCCCTTCAAGGTAGCACGCGGTTTGCGCATCAGCCTGGGCGAAGGGGCTGCGCTTCCAGGCAGTTGCAGGTCGACCTCAGGACAGTCGCGGGACGATGGCGGCCCTAGGCTGGCGTCTGATGTTCTACCGACCTCAGGAGCCACCCATGTCACCGATTACCGTACTGCGTGATACCCAGCCGATTCCGCTGCTGGATGCCTGCAAATGGACGCGGATTGCCGGCGAGCCGCACACCGTCAACCTCAACGCCTACACCTCGGCGGACGGCAGCAAGATCATGGGCACCTGGATTTGCACACCCGGCAAATGGCAGGTGGCCTATGAAAAATGGGAGTACTGCCACTTTCAGGAGGGCTACTGCATCATCACCCCAGAGGGCCAGGCGCCGATTCACCTGCGCGCCGGCGATATCTTTATCGTCGAGCCCGGTATGAAGGGCACCTGGGAAGTGGTCGAGACCGTGCGCAAATACTTTGTCTTTGCCTGAACGATCAGGCCCTAGGGCTTGAAGTTACGCGCATCCTTGGCCCATTCATCCAGCGCCGGCTTGATGTCCTTGAGGCGTAACTGGGCGCTGTCGTTCTCCAGTTGCAGGCCGTGGCCCTTGCGCACCACGCGGGTCATTGGCTGGCTGGTGCGGCCGTCGATGGCTTCCAGCTCGACATAAATACTGCTGTTGAGGTCGCGGGTGCCGGCGGCGGTGCTGGCGGCTGCGGCTACCAGGGCAATCGGCACCACTTCATAGACTTTCAGCCCTTCTGGCGACAGGTTGACCGCAGTGATCGCCGAGCGCAGCACCAGGGTGTCGCGATCGGCATATTCGACAACCTTTAGCCGTCCGGCCAGTTCCAGGCGCATGGCCTGCTGCAGATAGAGGGCGATTTCGTCCAGGGTCTGCTGGCTAACTTGCGCATTCGGGGTCGGCGCGGGGTAGAACACCGGTCTTTCCACCAACACCGAACGGTAGTTTTCCGGTTTGAAATCCGCTGATACCCAGCGCATTACCGGCGCGCCGCTGGCTGACTGCGCCGGCTGCAGCTGCGAGTAATCACTGAGGAAGCCGGAATACTGCGAGGGTTGCGTGGTGTTGCTGGCGCAGGCGGCCAGTAACAGGGTGGCGAGCAGGGCCAGACCAAGGGTTTTCAGCGTCATTGCGGTGATCTCGCGAGGGGTGGTCGCCTAACTGTAGACCAGTTTGCAATAGGCAATGCTCTGCCCTGGCGAGCCCTCTAAAACGGTATTTGCGGGCCTTGTTCGCGGCGAAACACCAGCGCCTTGAGGGCGCTGTCCGGCTGGCTGTCGGGGAATTCCGGCGGGTTGGCCAGGCGCTCGCTAAAGCGCAGGCTTGGTGCTGCATCGGCCATGGCCTGGATCAGGTAGTCCGGGCCGATTTCCGGCTCATTGCTGCAGGCCAGCACCACCCCGTCCGCGCTTAAGAGTTCGGGCAGGCGGCGCAGCACCTTGGGGTAGTCCTTGCTCAGCACAAAGCTGCCGCGCTGGAAGGACGGCGGGTCGATGATGATCAGGTCATAGGGGCCGTACTTGCCGACCTTGCCCCAGGACTTGAACAGGTCGTGGCCGAGAAATACCACCTGGCTGAGATCGTGCTGGTTCAGCCGATGATTATCGCGCCCCCGGCTGAGCGCGGCCCTGGCCATATCCAGATTGACCACCTGACGCGCGCCGCCGGCCAGCGCCGCCACCGAGAAGCCGCAGGTGTAGGCAAACAGGTTGAGCACGCGCTTGCCCGCCGCCTGCGCCTGCACCCATTGGCGGCCATAGCGCATGTCGAGGAACAGCCCGCTGTTCTGCTTTTTACCCAGGTCGAGGCGGTAGTGCAGAGCGTGCTCGCAGATATCCCAATGCTCCACCGGCTCGCCGAGCAGCCAGTGCGTTGGGCTTTCGGGCAGGTAGCGCTGCTGCAGCAACAGGCAGTGCGCGCCGCTCTGCTGCCAGGCAGCGGATTGGCCGAGATCGAGCAGCATCTGCTGCAGCGCGGCCAGTTCGGCATCGCTCACCGGCTTGAACAGCGCCACCAGCAGCACGCCTTGCAGCCAATCCACGGTGATCTGTTCCAGCCCCGGCCAGCAGCGGCCACGGCCGTGAAACAGGCGACGGGTTTCACTCGGCGCGCTAGTCAGGGCGGTGAGCAGGTGTTGCTGCAGGGTAGCGAGGGCGGTTGGGGTCATGGGCTGTGGTCGATTTGGCGAGGCGGCGATTTTAACAGGCGACCGCCTAGAATCGTCTGTGTCGATCATTGTTATCGGTAAAGGCGTTTGGCGTTACGCCCGGCAAGTGCCTAGCATTGCCCTCTTTCACACCCTGCTTTCACACCTAAATAGAAGGAATGCCCATGCACATCGACGAAGCCATCCGTAGCCGCCGCGCGGTCAAAGGTTATGACCCGGCATTTACCCTGAGTGATGCCGATAAGGATGAACTGCTGCAACTGGCGCTGCTCGCACCGTCGGCGTTCAACCTGCAGCATGTGCGCCTGGTCGAAGTCAGCGATCCGGCGCAGCGTCAGCAGCTGCGCGAAGTGGCTTGGGGTCAGGCGCAGGTGACCGATGCTTCGATGCTGGTGGTGGTGTGCGCCAAGCTCGACAGCTGGCAGGAGGATGTCGGCCGCGTTTGGGACGGTGCGCCCGCGGAAGTGCAGGCCTATATGGCCGGTGCCATCGACACCTATTACCGCGACAAACCACAGGTGCAGCGCGATGAAACCATGCGCAGCTGCGGCCTGATGGCGCAGACCCTGATGCTCGCCGCGCGCGGCAAGGGCCTGGATTCCTGCCCGATGGACGGCTTCGATTTCGATGCGGTGGCCAAGTTGATCAACCTGCCTGAAAACCATGTCATCGCCCTGATGGTCGCTGTCGGCAAGAAAACCATCGAGCCCAAGCCGCGCATCGGCAAACTGCCGTACAACGAAGTGGTGTTGCGTAATCGCTTCTGATCGCTGAGCAGGTTGCTGAGCGCTTTTGTCATTCTTCAGCCATAACTGTGGTCAGCCTGCGCCTGATCACACCACTAAAGGTTGGATGACAAACGCGTTGTTGGGGGTGAATCTGGCGGGCACACGGGCGCTACACATTGCCCTGCAGCCATAACAAGAAGCCTGAGGAGCCCCCATGTCTGCCGAACATCTGGATGTCTTGATCATTGGTGCCGGCCTGTCCGGCATCGGTGCGGCCTATCACCTGATGAAGCACTGCCCTGGCAAACGCTTCGCCATCCTCGAAGGCCGTGCGGCCCTCGGCGGCACCTGGGACCTATTCCGCTATCCGGGCATTCGCTCCGACTCGGATATGTTCACCCTTGGCTACAACTTCAAACCCTGGACCAACCCGCTGGCGATTGCCGACGGCCCGTCGATCCGCAGTTATATCGAAGAAACCGCGCAGGAAAACGGCATTCAGGAAACCATCCGCTTTCAGCACAAGGTGCTCAAGGCCGACTGGTGCAGCGAGCGCGCCACCTGGACCCTGCAGGTGCAGCGCGGCGATGAGCCCGAACCGATCAAGTTGAGCTGCCAGCACCTGCTGATGTGCACCGGCTATTACCGCTACGAAGCGGGCTACACCCCAGAATTCAAAGGCCGCGAACAGTTCCAGGGCGAGTTTATTCACCCGCAGTTGTGGCCGGAAAATTTCGATTACCGCGGCAAGAACGTGGTGGTGATCGGCAGCGGCGCCACGGCGGTCACCCTGGTGCCGGCGATGACCGACAAGGCCAAGCACGTGACCATGCTGCAACGCTCGCCGACCTATGTGGTGAGCCTGCCGCAGGGTGATCCGATTTCTGCCTTCCTGCGCCGTTTTCTGCCGGAAACCTGGGTCTATCGCCTGGCCCGCACCCGCCAGGTGGCCATACAGCTGGGCTTCTACAAGCTTGCCAAGGCGTTCCCCAACCTGGTGCGCAAGGCGTTGCTCGGTATGGCCCGGCATCAGTTGGGCAAGGACTTCGACATGCGTCACTTCAGCCCGCGCTACAAACCCTGGGATGAACGGGTGTGCGCGGTACCCAACGGCGATCTGTTCAAGGTGCTGCGCCAGGGCAAGGCCTCGGTGGTGACGGAGCATATCGATGGCTTTACCGCCAAGGGCATTCGCCTGAAGTCCGGTCAGGAGTTGCCGGCGGATGTGATCATCAGCGCCACTGGTCTGGAATTGCAGCTGTTTGGCGGCATGCAGGTGGCCGTGGATGGGGTGCCCTTCGATGCGGCCAAGAGCATGGGTTATCGCGGCATTATGCTGCGCGACCTGCCCAACGCGGCGGTGGTGCTGGGCTACACCAATGCCAGCTGGACGCTCAAGGCGGACCTTTCCAGCGAGTACTTCTGCCGGCTGATCAACCATATGGATGCCAACGGCATGCGCCAGTGCACCCCGCGCGACATGGCGCGGCAGGTCAAGGACGCACCCTTCCTCGATCTGGCTAGCGGCTATATCAAGCGCGCGGCCGACAAGATCCCCAGCCAGGGGGATCGTGCGCCGTGGAAGCTCTACCAGAACTACCTGCTGGACCTAGCGCTGCTGCGTTACGGCAAAGTTGAGGATGGCTATCTGGAGTTCAGTTCACCGCATGTCGGCGAATCCGCCGCCACGGCTACAGCGGTCTAAACTGCAAAACAATGTAAGCCAAACGCTATAGCCGCTTGGCGCGTTATGCCTACAGAGATGTGGCCATTTGCCGCTTTAGAAGCAGGCACAGGGCCACTATGCTTTTGTGACAGCTTTCACGGATGAACGGGCCGGTATACCTGGCTGCTGTCACAAAGGAGTCCTCTAGAGGATGAGCAGAATGGAATCGCTTCAGCAAGAGCAACGCTACCTGCCAGAACTGCGGGCGCACATCGACAAACTGCTGGCCAAAGGCTGGGTAATTGCCGAGCGTAGCCCGCTGACCCTGCAGTCCGGGCGCAAGACCTATATGGTTGTGCACGGCATGTTGATTGGCGATAACGCGTTTTAACCTACGTCCCACCGTTTTCCCGGGCCGCTGCTGATCAAGATGATCGGCAGCGGCCTTTTTTGTGCGTGTTGAGTTTTTCAGGCGCTTATTGGCGACAGCTATGCCTGTACCGCGAGCACCTTTAAAGGCGGGCTATGCCTGAATCTGTAATAACGCCGGACAATCAGACTCTACTGGCTTAACCACTAGGAACGTCTAAGGGAAATGTGCATGCGTGCTTTGCTTTGCTTGGTTTGTGGTTGTTAACCCTGTTGTTGAGTGGTTGTGGCAGTTCGCATTTCACTCATATGAGCCTGCCGGTGTTGCCGGGTTGGTACAACGGTGAGCAGGTTTACTACCTGACCACCGATATTTCGGATGCGCAGATGGCGACAGTCATGCAGGCCAACTACGTCCCGCGACTGGCCAATGCGTTGCCCGACATGCCTGGACCGCACCCGTTGGCTACTTATGATCGGGTCTACAAATTTGTTGATGACAGCCAGGCCAGTGTGTTCCCGTCTATCCCGCTGCCGTTAGGTGGGGATAACCAGGACCCGGCCTACAGCCCGTTGTGGCATGTCTATGAGGTGCGCTGGTTGAGTGGTACGCCAGGCAGCCCGTTGCGTTCGGCTGATGCCGTGTTGCAAGCGCAGGAGCAAGGTTTGGTCAGTGTGAGAGCCAGTGGGATTATTGTTAATTGCCCGGTGGTAGCGGTTGGCGAGCAGCGCCTTCAGTAGGTGTGGCGGGCAAGTGCCACTGGCAGTTCTCCAGCCAGCTGGCAAACGCAGCGGGTGGCAGCGGTTTGCTCAGCAGGTAGCCTTGGGCGATATCGCAGCCGAGCTGATCCAGGCGGTCGAGAATGGCTTCGGTTTCCACCCCTTCGGCGACGATCTTCAGGCCCATGTTGTGGCCCAACTCGATGGTCGAGCGGACGATGATGTCGTCATCAGGGTTGCTCAGCAGGTCCAGCACGAAGGACTTGTCGATCTTCAGCTCATGCACCGGCAGGCGTTTGAGCTGGGCCATGCTTGAGTAACCTGTGCCGTAGTCGTCGATCGACAGCTGCACGCCCAATTCGCACAGCTGCTGCAGTTGGCCCATGGCCAGTTCCGGGTCGGCCATCACCGCGCTTTCGGTGATTTCCACAATCAGGCCAGATGGCGGCACGCCATGCTCGGCCAGTTGCGCGGCGATAAAGCCGGCAAAGCCGGGGTCGGCCAGATCCAGTGCGGAGATATTGATCGCGGTCTTCAGCGCCAGGCCCTGTTCCTGCCAGGCGCGGCTCTGCGCCACGGCGGTGCGCACCACCCAGCGGGTCAGGGCGCAGACGTTGCCGGTCTGTTCGGCCAGGGGAATAAATTCGTCCGGCGGAATAAACCCGTGCACCGGGTGAATCCAGCGCACCAGGCACTCCACTCCATACAGGCTGCGCGCGCGAATATTCAGTTTGGGTTGAAAGTACAGGCTGAGCTGGCCGCCTTCCACTGCGCCTTTCAGTTCGCTCATCAATGCGAGACGCAGCAGGCTGTGGCGGTCCAGCTCCGGGCGGTAGAGGGCGTAGGGCGAGCGCTGCTGCTTGCCCAGGTACATCGCCACTTCGGCATGCTGCAGCAGGCTGCCGGCGCTTTCACCGTGATCCGGATACAGGGCGATGCCAATCGTGGCGTTGAGGGTCATGCTGATGCCGCGCACGGCAAACGGCTCGTGCAGGGCGGCGCGATAATGCTCGGCGGCGGGGATCAGCCAGCCCGGCTGGCAGGGGCTGATCAGCAGGGCAAATTCGTCACCGCCGAGGCGCGCCAGTTGCTCGCCGGGGCGTAGTAGAGCCTGCAGGCGGGCGGCGAGCTGGCAGAGCAAGTGGTCACCGGCGTCATGGCCGAGGGTGTCGTTAAGGTCCTTGAAGTTGTCCAGGTCCATCAGCAGCACTGCTACGCCTTCGCCCGGCGCGCAGTGCGCCAGGGCCTGTTGCAGCTCGGCGACAAAGCGGTTGCGGTTGGCCAGTTCGGTCAGCGGGTCGCGGTAAGCGAGAAAGCTGATGGTGGTTTCGCGCTCGGCAATGCCTTGCTGCATGGCGACGAATTCGCGGGCGAGCAGGCCGACTTCGCCGCTGGCCTGGGTGGACATCGGTACCTGATAGTCGCCGCTAGCGATACGCCGCACGTTATCGACCATCTGGCTTAGTGGCCGGCTGACGGTATTGGCGATCCACAGGGCGCCGAGGCCGGCCAGTAGCAGAGCGATGGCGAAGATGGCTGCCAGTTGCCATTGCAGCGGCTGGTAATCGGCCAGCTCGGCGGACAGCGAGCGCATCAGCAGCACCTGCAATTCGCTGCTGGTGCCGATCAGTGGTGCGCGCAGGGCCACCTGTTCCAGGCCTTGCAACTTGAAGCGGAAAACCCCCTCGGCATTCGGCAGCAACTGGCCGGCCAACTCGGCCCGTGGCAGTGCCTGCAGATTGCTGGCCAGCACCCGGTATTGGCCGGGGCTGCCGTCGAGCAGCGCCACGTCCGCGCCACTTAGGCGGGCCAGGTGCGCGGTGGCCTGGTCATCCAGTTCGAAGGCCATCAGCAGCCAACCCATCAGGTTGGGTCGCGGGGCGAAGATTGGCGTGGCATTGATATGCAGCACCCGCTCATCAAAAACCACCAGGCGGTCGGCGCTTTGCGGGTCGTCTTCATCCAGCAGGTCATCCCACGGCAGCGCGGCGCCGGGCAGTAGTTCGCCACTGGTGCCCGCCAGAATCAGCCCCTCGGGCGCGCTGACCAGGGCAAAGCTGGCCTGGCTGCGCGAGGCGAAGGATTCCAGCGCGGCAGACAGCGACTGCGCCTCCTGCTGCGGGCTGGCGATCAGGTCGGCGATTTCGCCGAGCAGGGTGAAGTCCTTGGCGATCAAGTCGGCCATGGCGCTCTGCGCCTGGCGGCGGCTTTGCAGCTCGTTACTCAGTACGGCATGTGCGAAGTTCAGCTGCCCGGCCACCTGGCTCAGGGTGTGCTGATAGGTGGAGCGATAGACCAGCGCCAGGAGCAGCAACATTACCGCCAGCAACAACAGCAGAAAGAAGCCGAGAATCTTGCCGCGCAGGGTCATGGCATGTGCCTATGCTTGTGGATAATCGGGCTTGTGGATAGTCGGCTCGCCGGTGGCGAAATGCCTTGAGTATAGAAAGACCTCTGGCGGGCGCAGCACCTGGTATGCACAAGGGGGCGTGGATGCGAATAGCGCGGGCATGGCGCATGCCCTTGAAGCTGCTGGCGCTGGTGTTGCTCAGTGTCGCGTTGGTCGAATGGCTGGCGCGCGCCGGCCTGCTCGACGGCAGCGAGCGGCGCTTGCTGGATCTGCAATTTCAGCTGCAGGGGCAGCATGATGCACCGCAGCAGGTGGCCATCGTGGCCATCGATGAAGACAGCCTGGCTCGCTACCCGGATGATCCCATGCTGTTCTGGACCGACCGGCTCGCCATGGCGGTCGAGCGCCTGCGTCAGGTCGGGGTGCCGCTGGTGGGGCTGGATATGCTCTACAGCATCAGCCCCGAACGCTGGCTGAGCACGCTGGGCGATGGTCAGTTTCCGGGTGCCAGGGACTATGACCGGGCCTTCCGCGAGCAACTGGCCAGCGGTCAATTGCTGCTGGTGGCCAGTCGTTCCGGCAGTGGGTCGGCGGTGAGCGACTACCTGCTGCCGAGCCCTGATTATCTGCTGGCGCTGCCTGATTATGACCTGCAGGCGCATGTTGGTCTGGCTGATCTGCTGGTCGAAGGCGATGGTCTGGTGCGGCGCTTTCGTCTGGCGCCAGTGGCGGCTGAGCAGCGGGCACAGCTGCAGGATGAATTGCCGCACCTGAGTCTACCTGCGCTGCTGGCAGTACGCGCTGCGGGGCAGGATGTGCGCGCAGCCGCCTGGCAATTGGGTGGGCGTGCCGTACAGCTCGATCAGCCGGCAGCGGTCATTCCTTACCTGGGGCCGCCTGGCACCTTTAACAGCCTGCCTCTGCACCAGCTGCTGGCGGACGACGCCCTGAATGATCCCGAAGTACAGGCCTTGCGCGGCAAACTGGTGCTGCTCGGCGCCACGGCTGCTGGGCTTAACGATGCCCATTTCACCCCGTTCAGCAGCGACTGGTTGGGTGGGCGCAGCCTGTTGATGAGTGGGGTTGAGGTGCATGCCAATGTGCTGCAGGCATTGCTCGACGGCCGTCAGTTGCGTAGCCCTGAAACTGTTTGGCGAGTCGTCGGCCTGCTGGCTCTGAGCTTGCTGGTGGTGTGTTGTGTGCTGCGTCTGCCGGTGTGGGCAACCCTGCTGGCCTGGTTACTGGGGCTGGCGCTGTTGCTGGCGCTGGGCCAGTGGTTGTTCCGCTTGGGCTGGTTGTTGCCGCAGAGTGCTGCGGGGCTGGCTCTGTCGCTGAGCTTTCTGGGTGTGCTGGGGCTGCGCCTGACTGGCGAAGAGCGGGAGCGCAATCGCCTGCGGCAGATGTTCGGCCGCTATGTCTCGGAGCAGGTGGTCGAAGCCCTGCTCAGTTCGGGTGAGCGACCGGAGCTGGGCGGTCAGGCGCAGCGGGTGACTGTGCTGTTTTCCGATATCCGCAACTTCACCAGTATCAGCGAGCGGCTCACGGCGAAAGAGGTGGTGGAGATGCTCAATGCCTATTTCGCCCGCGCCTGTGAACCCTTGCTGGCCGAGGGCGGCAGTATCGATAAATTTATTGGCGATGCAGTGATGGTCGAGTTTGGCTCCCCGGTACCGTTGGGCGACCACGCACAACGGGCCATTCGCGCTGCGCTAGCCTTGAAGAAAGTCTCCGAGGAATTCGCCTGCTGGATGCAGCAGCGTTTTCCCGGCCGCGACCTGCCGGCTTTTGCCGTAGGCATCGGGTTACACAGTGGTGAGGTGGTGCTGGGCAATATCGGCTCACCGGTGCGCATGGAGTTCACTGCCATTGGCGATACGGTGAACCTGGCTTCGCGCCTGGAAGGCATGACCAAGGAACTTGGCTGCGCCATTCTGGCCAGTGCCGAGTGTATTGCCGAAGCAGGCGAGCTTGTGAGTTGCGGGCGCAGCGAGGTGATTCGGGTCAAGGGCCGCGAAGCGCCGATTCGCGTCTTTGAGGTCATCGGGCTACATCAGGGAGACCATGAAAATGCTTAGACAGTGGTGTCGCTTGGGACTGTGTTCTTTGCTGTGGCTGCCCGGTCTGGCGTTGGCGCTTGAGGTCGGCTTGGTCACTGGTCTGAGCGGCACTGTTGCCTTGAATGTACCGGCGCAGGCGGAGAACAGGACGCTGCAGGTGTTCAGCAAACTGCATGAAGGCGATCGACTGATTTTGTCGGAGAAAACCAGTCTGCAACTGGTGCTTTTCAACAGTGGCGAAGAGCAGGTCTGGCAGGGGCCGGGCGAGTTGCAGGTGCACCGCAGCGGCATCTCCGCCCAGGATGCGGCATTACAGCCGCAGGTACGTCAGTTGCCGAAGTTGCTGGTCAAGCAACTGGCCAAGACCCCGGCCCCGGATGCCCAGGTCAAGGCCGGGATGGTGCGGCTACGCAGCATGCCGAGTGGCGGCACCCTAGAGTCGGTGGAAAAAAATTATGCGCAACTGCGTAAAGCCGCAATGGCGACAGATAGAAATCCAGAGCTATACCTGTTGGCAGGGTATTTCGAATTGCGTGAGTTTGAGTTGTTGCAGCAGGTGCTGACGCGGATGGAGAAGGAATCCCCTGGTGATAAGGAAGTGGCGCTGCTCCGCTCCCTTTATGCGCGCGCTGTGAATAACGCCAAGATGGCAGCCGAGCCGTAGCCAGAACAAGAAGACCGCACTTGTAGGAGATTCTGAATGAAAGCCACCTTCAGGCTGGCGCTGGCCGGCATGTGTCTACTATTTCCCTTCGTTTCTTCAGCCAACTGTTTAACTGCTTACTCGAACTATATTTCTGGCGGCATATTTGCTGCGGAGTCTTTATCTAACCATCCAGAGTGTTTTGGCGGTGGGGCAACGACCTCCCAAGTGCTGTTCAATGCCACCGCGGGCCAACAATCTCTTGCCATCTCGGACAACCTGGCGCGGCGCTGGATTGCCCCTGGCGCGCCTGCGATGGCGGGCAATGCAGCAGGCCGCGGGATGGCTGCAGGTGATGCTCTGCCGGGCTTGAATCTGTGGGCCAGTGCTGCGGATGAAGATACTGATCAGCGCTATGGCAATATTTCCGGTAATACCACGAAGAACGATTTTGATATTCAAAATTACATTATTGGCGCCGACTTTGGCCTTTCACCAGCATTAATCCTGGGCGTTTCCCTGGCGATTGATCACGGAGATATCTCCGGGATCAATACTGCTATTGGTGCAGAAGAAAACGAGCTGACTAGTCGCGGTTTTATGCTCGCGCCTTATCTCGGCTGGCAGTTGAATGAGCATTGGGCACTGGATGCCAGTGTGGGTATTGGTGAAGGCGAGTTGGATGCCAGTGGCAGCAGCCGACAGGAGGTTGACCGCTGGTATGCCGGACTAAACCTCAATTACCAGCGCTGGTTAGGCAGTTGGCAGTTCAGTGGGCGGGCCAGTTACCTGCATGCCGAAGAGTCGTATGACGATATTCGCCTGCGTGGTGAGACCCAGCAGCAGTTAGGCGGGCTGCAGAAACTGCAGAACTCTGATGCCACCAATGAACTTGACCGTATTCAGCTGGGTGGTCAGGTCGGTTACTGGTGGAATGGTTGGCTGCCGTACGCTGGGCTGCGTTATATGGACGATGTACATCGTTCGACCACGCAGAACTTTGCCCCTTCTGATCCTATAGGTCGGGAGGCCTGGGTCTGGGTCTTGGGGGTCAACTACCTCTCCCTGGCTCATGGTGTCAGCGCCGGGCTGGCCTATGAGCAAGAGGAAGGCCGTGGCAATCAGAATATGAATACCTGGATGGCCAACCTTAACCTGCGATTCTGATTGTTGTGGTAGGCGCAGTGCTCTGGCGTTTGGTGCTGCTGGGTGCATGCGTGTGCTGGCTGGGTGGCTGCACTCAGCCAGTTCAACTACAGGGTTCGCGGCTAAAGACTGAGGCCTGGGTGATGGAGCGGGGTTGGTCGCCGGTTGAGCTGGTGGCTCAGCCGTTCAACCTGTTGGGTTTGCTGCGGCAGACGGCTGCCTCGCAGACGCTCACCCTCTATATCGAGGGCGATGGCGCACCTTGGCCTTCCGTCTATAGGCCGCCGCAAGATCCCACGCCCATTCGTCCTTTGGCGATGCTGCTTGCCGAGCGCGATACAGCAGTGGCCGTCGCCTACCTGGGGCGCCCTTGCCAGTACCTGAGCACGAGCGAGTTGCGCCAGTGCTCTCCCTTGTATTGGAGCGAACGGCGTTTCTCCGCTGAGGTATTGCAGGCTATGGACCGGGCGGTAAGCGAACTCAAGCAACAAGCGGGAGCCGAGCGGCTGCGCTTGGTCGGTTATTCCGGCGGTGGCGTGTTGGCGACCCTGCTGGCGCAACAGCGTGATGATGTTGAGCTGTTGGTTACGCTGGCTGCCCCCCTGGCACTGAACGAGTGGACCAGGCGTCTGCAGCTGTCACCCTTGCATGGCTCGCTGGATCCACTGGATGGGCCACCTCAGCGTGCGCGGGCGCTGCATTTCAGTGGCGCGGCGGATCAGGTGGTACCCACTGCGGTAGCTGCGTATTTCGTCGCTCGCCATGGTGGGCGTCTGAAACAGCTGCCCGGCTTCGACCATGCATGTTGTTGGCTACAACGCTGGCCGGCGCTGTTGACGGGTTTGGAGGGCGAGCAATGAAACCAACTTCTTGGATAGCCTTGGTGCTATTGGTACTAGTCGAGCCAGTGCTGGCCGATTTTCGCCCTCCGGCTTTCGCCGGCGGTATACCCGGGCGTGCGCAGATGCAGGCCATTGATCTGCAGCGCCACCAGGCCCGCACCTTGCTCTACCGTGAAGCGCTGGAAGAGTTGCGACGCAATCCGCGGGTGGTGGATGTGCGTGAGTGCACCGCCGCCGATGACGATCAGGCTTATTGCTTGCCTAAGGCTGCGCTGGGCGGCGTGCCGGCAGCGATTGCCGGGCGGCCGATTGAGCGGCGCGTAGCACTGCTGATTGGCAATAACCAGTATCAGTCGCCAATCCCCGCGTTGCGCACCCCCATCCGTGATGTTGAGCGCGTTGCCGCCACTCTCAAGCAGGTGTTGGGGTTTGAGTTGCGCGTGCTGAACAACGCCAGCAAGGCCGATATTGTCCGTGCGGTGGCCGCCTTGGCGCGGGAAATGACGCCGGCCGATGCGGTATTTGTCTATTACGCCGGGCATGGCTACCTGATGGATGACACCGAGATGGGTTACTGGATACCCAGCGATGGCTCGGTAAAAACAGCGGCGCAATGGATTTCCAATCAGGACATCGCCACCTTGCTGCGGGCGATTCCCGCGCGTCAGGTATTGCTGGTTTCGGACAGTTGTTTTTCCGGCACCTTAGTGCGTGGCCAGGCCTACCAGGGTGGGCGGATTGCACCCGCTGAGGTGCTGCGCAAACGTAGCGTGCTGGTGTTGTCTTCCGGTGGAGAGGAGCCTGTGTCCGATGAGGGCAAGGAGGGCCACTCGATATTCGCCTGGCATTTTCTGCGTAGCTTGCAGGGGCTGGATGCCACAGTGCCTGGTTTCAATCTGTATCAGGTGGTGCGCCGTGGTGTCAGCCAGGACTACCCGCAACAGCCGCAGTACGGCGCTGTATCGGTAGCCGGGCATGAGGTAGGTGGCGAGTATCTATTCGAGCGTTTGCCGAATTAATTGCTGCATTGCGCAGATGCTCATCTGGCTATTGATCTGACATCAAGGCACGTAGCCGCCTTTACCCTGTGGGCGCATGGCGGGTGCTTTTGGCCGTGGGTCGCGTTTTAGTGCGCCGGTCAGTTGCCAGGTTAGCGCGCCGTCGTTTGGTACGGCGCGGCTCATGGCTTCCTGCGGGTCGGCGATGCGCGGGTGCCAGAGCTGCAGGGTTTGTCCTGCGGCAGCATCGAAGTCCAGGCGGGTTTTGCCCTGTTTGTCGGTTTGGGCGAACCAGGGCGTGTCGAGCACCAGGATAAAGCCGAGCATCCAGTCGTGGATATTGCAGCCCAGGGTCACCAGGCCGGGCTGGTCGAAACGCATCTCTTGCGGCGCGGCCTTCTGCTGGTGCAGGCGCAGTTCGAAGCGCTTGGCCGGCGAGAAGGAATAGACGTGGTGGTTGATCGGGTCGGAGTTGGGGAAGCTCACCGTGGTGCCGACCTGCACCGGCAGGATATAGGGGCTGAACTGGCGCTTCTGCTGGTCCATCAGCGCGGTGGCGGGTTGGCTTTGCGTCAGCCCCGGCTCGATCCACAGCACGGCGTCGCTGAGTGGCTTGCCCTGGTTGTCGAGTAGCACGATCTCCAGCGTTTGGGCTTGCGCCAGGGTGCCCAGTAGCGCCAGCAGCAGCGCCAAAGCCGATTTCAGCATGATCGATTCCCCAAGACTGCACGACAGTAGCCGTCAGTATAGGAAGGCTTTGCCCGACTGCCGGGTGATCAGCGCCGTGCGATCTGCTGGATCTGTTCAATCAGCCAGTGCAGCGCCGGGTCGCGCTGGCGCTGGGCCAGGCTGACGATTTCCAGGTGAAACGGGCCGAGGGCGAACGGCAGCTCGAACAGTTGCAATGGCAGCAGGCTGGCGAAGTAGCGCGCCAGTTGGGTCGGCAGCACGGCGGCCAGCTCGCTGCTGGCGACGATGTGCGCGGCCTGCAGGTAGTTGGGCGTGGTGTAGAGAATCTCCCGGCACAAGCCCTGTTCGCCCAGCCACTGGTCCACCATGCCGCGGGTTTGGCCGCCGTGTACCCAGAGATGGCGCAGCTGCAGAAAGGTCGGCAGATCCATGGGCCCGCTAACCAGTGGATGATCACGACGCAGCGCCAGCTGCAGGGTTTCGCTCATCCAGTGCTGGCGGGCGAAGCGCGCGGGGATTTCCTCGAAGCGCCCCAGCACCAGATCCAGCTCACCCTTGTCCAGCGCCTCGGCCGGCAGGCTGGGGCTTAGGTGGCGGATGTCGATACGCATGCCGGGGGCCTGCTGGCTGAGCTGCTTGAGCAGGCGCGGCATACAGATCAGCTCGACATAGTCGGTGACGGCGATGCTGAAGTGCTGACGGCTGCTGGCCGGGTCGAACACCTCACCAGCGCTAAGGCTTTGCTCGATCTGCTGCAGGGCGGCGCGGATCGGCGTTTCCAGCGCCTGGGCGCGTGGCGTCGGCTGCATGCTGCGACCCACCCGTACCAGCAGCGGATCGTCGAGCAGTTCGCGCAGGCGATTCAGGGCATTGCTCACTGCCGGCTGACTGAGCGACAGGCGTTCGGCAGCGCGGGAGACATTCTGCTCGCGCATCAGTGCGTCGAACACGCGCAGCAGGTTGAGGTCGAAGGTTGAGATATTCATTGGCTGAATACGACTTATCACAAGACTAAATTTCAAAAATAGTAATGCCTTGCTTATGGTGGTGGGCGAATTTTTTTAGGCAACTGGCAGAGGGGTGGGCATGAGCAAGGCATTCGAAGTTCAGCAGGCCGCCGTAATCGGCGCGGGCACCATGGGCCGCGGCATTGTGATGAGCCTGGCCAACGCCGGTATTCAGGTGCTGTGGCTGGACAACAATCCGCAGATGCTTGAGCAGGCCATGACTGTGGTGGCCGACACCAACGCGCATAACCTCAAACTGGGCCGCATCAGCGAAGAACAGTCGGCCGCGCGCCTGGCCTTCGTCACCCCGGTGGGCGAATACGCGGCGCTGGCCGATGCCGATCTGGTGATCGAGGCGGTGTACGAGAACCTCGAGCTCAAGCAGCAGATCTTCCGCACGCTCGACGCCACCCTGAAGCCAGGTGCGATTCTCGCCAGCAACACCTCGGCGCTGGACATCGACGCGATTGCCGCAGTGACCAAGCGCCCTGAGCAGGTGCTGGGCCTGCATTTTTTCAGCCCCGCGCACATCATGAAATTGCTGGAAATAGTCCGTGGCGCTAAGACTGCCCCTGCGGTGCTGGACGCGGCTGTGGCCCTGGGTCAGCGCATCGGCAAGGTCAGCGTGGTGGCGGGCAACTGCGACGGCTTTATCGGCAACCGCATGCTGCACACCTATGTGCGCGAGGCGCGCATGCTGCTGCTTGAAGGGGCTTATCCGCATCAGGTCGACGCCGCGTTGCAGGGTTTTGGCTTTGCCATGGGCCCGTTCCGCATGTACGACGTGGTCGGTATCGATCTGGAATGGCGCGCCCGCGAGCTGGCCGGCAAGGGGCAGGATGATCCGGCGGTGCAGGTGGATAACCGCCTGTGCGGCCTCGGTCGTTTCGGCCAGAAGACGCGCATGGGCTATTACCGCTACGCCGAAGGCAGCCGCCAGGCCGAGCACGATCCCGAGGTGGATGCCCTGGTGCTGCAGGTGTCCGAGCAGTTGGGCTTTGTTCGCCGCGATATTGGTCCCGAGGAAATCCTCGAACGCTGCCTGCTGGCACTGGTCAACGAGGGCGCGAAAATCCTCGAAGAGAATATCGCCGCCAATAGTCACGACATCGATCTGGTCTACCTCAACGGCTATGGCTTTCCGGCCGATAAAGGCGGGCCGATGAGCTGGGCCGATGGCCAGGGTGTGGCGGCGATTCATGACCGCTCGAAGGCGCTGCAGGCGACGTTCGGTGAGCACTGGTTGCCGGCACGCCTGATTGAAAAACTGGCCAGCAGCGGCCAGCGTTTTGCTGACGTACAGGAGGGCCGGGTATGAGCTACCAAGCCCCGCTGCGCGATATGCGCTTTGTGTTGCATGAGCTGTTCGATATCAGCGCCCACTGCCAGCTGCTCGGCAACGGCCTTGATCGTGAGCTGATCGACGGCGTGCTGGAAGAGGGCGCACGTTACGCCGCTGAGGTGGTGGCGCCGCTCAACCGCAACAGCGACGAGCAGGGTTGTCAGCTCTGCGATGGCCAGGTGAGCACGCCGGATGGCTTTGCCGAGGCGTATCAGCAATATGTCGATAATGGCTGGGCGAGCATGACCGGGCCGAGCGAGTACGGCGGTCAGGCGCTACCGCAGATGCTTGCCTGCAACTTTCACGAGATGCTGATGGGCGCTTCGCTGTCGTTCCGGGTGTATTCCGGGCTGACCGAGGGCGCGGTGCTGGCGCTGTACAAACATGGCAGCGAAACGCTGAAGGACATCTACCTGCACAAGCTGGTCAGTGGCCAATGGGCCGGCACCATGTGCCTGACCGAACCCCAGGCCGGCACCGATCTGGCGTTGCTGCGCACCAAGGCCGAGCCGCAAGCGGACGGCAGCTTCAAGGTCCGCGGCAGCAAGATCTTTATTAGCGGCGGCGAGCAGGACCTGTCGGAAAACATCATCCATCTGGTGCTTGCGCGCCTGCCGGATGCACCGGCCGGGGTGAAGGGCATCAGCCTGCTGCTGGTGCCGAAATTTATCGCCGCGGCCGATGGCACGCCGGGTGAGCGCAACGCGCTGTCCTGCGGCGCTATCGAGCACAAGATGGGCATCAAGGGCGCCTCCACCTGCGTGATGAACTTCGACGGCGCCACTGGCTGGCTGATCGGCGAGGCCAACCAGGGCCTGGCCTGCATGTTCACCATGATGAACGACGCGCGCTTCCAGGTCGGTCTGCAGGGCCTCGGTATCGGCGAAGCGGCCTTCCAGGGCGCGCTGCGTTATGCCCGCGAGCGTTTGCAGTCGCGTGCCCTCAGTGGGCCGGCTGAGCCGGGCAAGGCGGCCGATCCGATCATCAATCACCCGGATGTGCGGCGCATGCTGCTGACGCAGAAGAGCCTGGTCGAAGGCAGCCGCATGCTGGCGGCCTACTGCGCGCGCCAGCTCGACCTTGAGCATGGTCATCCGGATGCCACCGCGCGCAAGGCTGCCGGCAAGCGCGCGGCGCTGCTGATCCCGATCGTCAAAGCCTTCTTTACCGACATGGGCCAGGAAGTCGCCAGCCATGCTGTGCAGGTGTATGGCGGTCACGGTTTTATCCGCGAATGGGGTATCGAGCAATTGATGCGCGATAGCCGCATTACCCAGTTGTATGAAGGCACCAACGGCATTCAGGCGCTGGACTATATCCGCCGCAAGGTGCTCGGTGACGGCGGTGCGGAACTGTCGGCGCTGCAGGCCGAGTTCAGCGAGCTGTGTGATGCCCAGGTTGGCCGTCCGGCATTGGCCGAGTTGGCCAAAAGCGTGCAGGTGCGTCTGGGCGAGTGGCGCGAGCTGAGCAGCGCAGTGATTGCGGCCAGTCAGCGCGATGTGCAGGAGATCGGCGCGGTGTCGGTGGATTTTCTCCAGTATTCGGCCTATGTGCTGTTGGCCGGCTTCTGGCTGCAGGCGGCGGCACGGGCGCAGGATGCCCTGGAGGCGGGAGACGGTGAGGCGGCGTTTTATCAGGCCAAGCTGCAGTCCGCCGACTTCTACCTGCGCCGGGTGTTGCCACGGGCCAGTGCCCACCGCGAAGCCTTGCTTGGTGGCGCGGCGTGCCTGATGGCCATGGATGAGGCGAGTTTCGCCTTCTGACCGAAGCGCGTAGCGTGGGTGCTATCCACGTTGCTGCGCGAGCCATTTATTACAACAAGAGGATCACCCCATGCTGCCCTTTAGCTTTGCCACCACCGCGCAGATTCTCTGCGAGATCGGCGCGTCGCGGCGTCTGGCCGAGCTGTGCCGCGAGCGCGGCGCGCAGCGGGTGCTGATCGTCACTGACCCTGGCATCAGCAAGCTCGGCTTGTTGGTGGATGTGTTGCCAGGTTTTGCCCGCACGGATCTGACGGTTGAGGTATTCGATCAGGTGGTCGCCGACCCGCCCGAGGCCATTCTGCTGGCAGCGGTGGAGCAGGCCCGCGCACTCAGGGCGCAGCTGATCGTTGGCTTTGGCGGCGGCAGTTCGATGGATGTGGCCAAGCTGGTGGCGCTGCTGGCGCATCCCGATTGTGGCCAGGAACTGGCGCAGGTCTACGGCGTCGGTAATGCCCGGGGTCAGCGTCTGCCGCTGATTCTGGTGCCGACCACCGCCGGCACCGGCTCTGAAGTCACGCAGATTTCCATCATCACCACCGGCGAAACTACCAAGATGGGCGTGGTCTCGCCGCTGCTGCTGCCGGACCTGGCGCTGCTCGATGCCGAGCTGACCCTTGGCCTGCCGCCGGCGGTGACCGCCGCCACCGGAATCGACGCCATGGTGCATGCCATTGAGGCCTACACCAGCGCGCTGAAAAAGAACCCGCTGTCCGACCTGCTGGCCCGCGAAGCGTTGCGCCTGCTGGCGGCCAATCTGGATGAAGTGGTGCACAACGGCGGCAACCGCGAGGCGCGTCAGGCCATGCTGCTGGGCTCCTGCCTGGCCGGCCAGGCGTTTGCCAACGCGCCGGTGGCGGCGGTGCATGCGCTGGCTTATCCGTTGGGCGGGCATTTCCATATTCCCCATGGCCTGAGTAACGCCTTGGTGCTGCCACATGTGCTGGGTTTCAACGGCAATGCAGCCGCGCCGTTGTATGCCGAGCTGGCGCCGCTGGTGCTGGGCGATCAGCTGCGCGCCGGCAGCACGTTGCAACAGACCGAGCAGTTGATCGGCGCACTGGCCGACTTCAGCGTACGTAGCGGCCTGCCCACGCGCCTGCGTGATGCCGGTGTGCCGCAAGATATGCTGCCGACCCTGGCCCGCGACGCCATGCAGCAACAGCGCCTGCTGGTGAACAACCCGAGGGAAATGACCGAGGCCCATGCCCTGGCCATCTATCAGGTGGCGTATTAAGCCGCCTCGCTACTTTCAAGGACTTCCGATGAGCCAACCCCAACACCTGCGCAGCGCTTACCGGCACTTCCAGCCGATCACCACGCGCTGGCATGACAACGATGTCTACGGCCACGTCAACAATGTCACCTATTACAGCTTCTTCGACAGCGCGGTGAACAGCTACCTGATCGAGGTTGGTGGCCTGGATATCCATAACGGTGAGGTGGTGGGTTTTGTGGTCAGCTCCAGCTGCGATTACTTCGCCTCCATCGCCTTTCCCGAACGCATCGAGATCGGCCTGCGGGTCGGCAAGCTGGGCAATAGTTCGGTGCAGTATGAGTTGGCGGTATTCAAGGCGGATGAAGACGAGGCCTGCGCGGCCGGGCGCTTTGTGCATGTCTTCGTCGACCGCAACAGCAACCGCCCGGTCAGCATTCCCGAAAGCCTGCGCGCAGCGCTGACGGTGCTGCTGATGGAGCCAGCGACATAGCTGAGTAGGATGGGTGCCATACGCAAAAAGCCGCTGTTAGGCGGCTTTTTGCTGTCAGCACTCGGCACTTAGTGATGTTTGTGCTTTTTATGCTTCTTGTGTTTCTTGCCTTTGTCGTGGCCGCGATCACGTTCGCTGCCGCCGGCGTATTCATTGGCCAGCGCGCCACCGGCTGCACCGCCCAGGCCGGCACCGATGGTCGAACCGGTGCTACCGCCGACCTTGTTGCCCAGTACCGAGCCACCCGCCGCGCCCAGGCCACCGCCCAGTGCAGCTTCGATCTTGTTGCCGTCGCGTGCGGTAATCACACCGCCGGCTGCGCCCCCCAGGCCCGCGCCAATCGCCGCGCCGGTGCTGCCACCAACCTGTTGGCCGATCACATTGCCCAGGGCGCCACCCACACCGCCACCAATGGCAACCTTGGCGGTATCGCCCGCTAGGGCCAGGGGCGAAGCCAGGGCGCTGAATACCAGCGCAGAAAATAATGTACGCATACGGCAGACCTTCTCGACTAAATGGGTGTGCGGACATAGGCCTTTGTTTTTAAAGGATGATTATTCCGCGCACAGTCTTAGAGGGCGTTTCTCCGAAAAATTCCCTGCCGCTGGTCGTCATTGTGATCCCCGCCCCACATCGGCTCAAAGAATGCGCGCTTCGGCCTGATGCGCCTGCAGACGGATGGCTACGTACTTCGAGGTCGGGGTAAAGCTGCCCGTGCCGAAACTCTGCAGCGGCACCAGCGGGTTGGCCTCCGGGTAGTAGGCGGCTGCCTGGCCGGCGGGAATATCGAAGGCCAGCAGGGTAAAGCCCTCGACCTTGCGTTCGATGCCGTCATCCCAGATGGACTGGATATCGACCTGCTGCCCCGGTTGAAAGCCCAGGCGCAGGATGTCCGCTTCGTTGACGAACAGTACCTGACGCTGGCCCTTGACCCCACGGTAGCGGTCATCCAGGCCATAGATGGTGGTGTTGTACTGATCGTGGGAGCGCAGCGTCTGCAGGATCAGGTCCGGCGTTTGCCCGGTGCTGCGCACCTGGGTTGGCAGAAGGTCGGCGGGCAGCGGGTTGGCCTTGAAGTTGGCCTTGTGGCTGGCGGTGAGCCAGCGTCGTTCGGCGGCGGCGTTGCCCAGGTAGAAACCGCCGGGGTGTTGCAGACGCTGATTGAAGTCGCTGAAGCCGGGAATGGTTTCGGCAATCAATTCGCGGATGCGCCGGTAATCGGCAATCAGCGCATCCCAGTCCACCGGATGATTGCCCAGGGTGGCCTTGGCGATACCGGCAATGATCGCCGGCTCCGAACGCATCTGTGGCGACAGCGGTTCGAGCTGGCCGTAGGAGGCGTGGATCATGCTGAACGAGTCTTCAACTGTCACCGCCTGTGGGCCGTCGGCCTGGTGGTCGATGTCGGTCCGCCCGAGGCACGGCAGGATTAGCGCATCGCTGCCGGTGGTCAGGTGGCTGCGGTTGAGCTTGGTGCTGATCTGCACGGTCAGCGCGCAGCGGCTCAGCGCGGCGTGGCTGCGCGGGCTGTCCGGGGTGGCTTGGGCAAAGTTGCCACCCAGGCCGATAAACACCTTGGCCTGACCGTCGAGCATGGCGTTGATCGCCTCGACGGTATTGTGGCCCTGCGCGCGCGGCACCTGGAAGTTAAAGCGCTGCTCCAGCGCATCGAGAAAGGCCGCTGGTGGGCGCTCATTGATGCCCATGGTGCGATCGCCCTGCACGTTGCTGTGGCCGCGCACGGGGCACAGGCCGGCACCGGGGCGGCCAAGGTTGCCGCGCAGCAGCTGCAGGTTGACGATTTCCTGAATGGTCGCCACCGAGTTGTGGTGCTGGGTGATGCCCATGGCCCAGCAGATGATCACCCGCTCGGCATGGCGGTAGAGCAGGGCGGCATGCTTCAGTTCGTCCAGACTCAGGCCGGATTGCTCGACCAACGAATCCCAGCTGCTGGCATCCAGCAGCGCTAAATAGTCGTCCACGCCGTGGGTGTGTTCCGCGATAAACGCCAAGTCGAACACCGCCGGCTCGCCATTAGTCAGCGCTTCGCGGTGCCATCGCAGGAGGAACTTGGCCATGCCGCGCAGGGCGGCTAAATCGCCGCCCAAGGCCGGGCGGAAGAATGCGGTGTTGAGCGGTTCGGAGCCGTTGCTGAGCATTTCCAACGCATGTTGCGGATGCTGAAAACGCTCCAGGCCGCGCTCCTTCAGCGGGTTGAAACACACTACCTGCGCGCCGCGTTGGACCGCCTCACGCAGCGGTTCGAGCATGCGTGGGTGGTTGGTGCCGGGGTTCTGCCCGAGCACGAAGATCGCGTCGCTGTGCTCGAAGTCGGCGAAGGTCACGCTGCCCTTGCCGACGCCCACGCTTTGCCCGAGGGCCACGCCGCTGGCTTCGTGGCACATGTTCGAGCAGTCGGGAAAGTTGTTGCTGCCAAAGGCGCGGACGAACAGCTGATACAGGTAGGCGGCTTCGTTGCTGGCACGACCGGAGGTGTAGAACTCGGCCTGATTGGGGCTTTGCAGCGCATTCAGATGCTCGGCGATCAGGGCGAAAGCGGCGTCCCAGCTGATCGGTTGGTAATGATCGCTGGCGGCGTCGTAACGCATCGGTTCGGTCAGGCGGCCCTGGTATTCAAGCCAGTAATCGCTTTGCTCACGCAGTTGGCTGACGCTGTAGCGGGCGAAGAAAGCCGCGTCCACCCGGCGTTTGGTGGCTTCCCAGTTGACCGCCTTGGCACCGTTTTCGCAGAACTTGATGTGGCCGTCTTCCGGCGAATCACCCCAGGCGCAGCCGGGGCAGTCGAAGCCGCCGTGCTGGTTGGTCTTGAGCAGAGCGCGCAGGTTTTTGAACGGCTGCTTACTGTCCAGCCAGAAGTGCGTCACGCTGCGCAGCGCGCCCCAGCCGGCGGCTGCCCCGGTGTAGGGTTTATAGCGTGGCTTGATCGGTTGCAGGCTCATGGCTGGGCGACTCCGGGTGCGGCCGGGCTGTAGACCCGTGGCGCGCTGTGCTGGGGCAGGTGAATCAGGTTGAGGTTGTGCTGGCGCGCCCACTGCACGCTGAGGGTGGTCGGCGCGGACAGGCTGACCAAGGTACCGATGCCGGCGCGCAGGGCCTTGTGGATCAGCTCCAGGCTGCAACGGCTGGTGACCACGGCAAAGCCCTGGCGCGGGTCGTCATCTGCGCGATGCAAGGCGCCGAGCAGCTTGTCGAGGGCGTTATGCCGGCCGATGTCTTCGCGGCACAGGCGGATCTGCCCCTGGCCATCAACAAACAGCGCGGCATGTACCGCGCCGCTATGGCGAGCCATGGTCTGTACGGTTTGAATCCGCTGACGCAGGCCTTGCAGATGGGCGGCTGCTGGTAGCGGGCACTGCGTCAGGCTGGGTAATTGCGGTAGGGCTTGTTCCAGCGCTTCGACCCCGCACAGGCCGCAGCCGCTGTTACCGGCCAGGGTGCGGCGCTGCTGCTTGAGCGCCCAGAATGCGCGGTTGCTGACCTGCACCTCGGCGTTGATGGCGTCGGCATGTGGCTTGAGGCTGATGTCGTAGATCTCATCGAAGCTGTCGATCAGGCCTGCACTTAGGCTGAAACCGTAGATAAAGTCTTCAAGGTCGCTGGGCGAGACCATCATTACGCTGTGGCTGATGCCGTTGTAGCTGATCGCCAGGGCGGTTTCGCTGGCCAGCGCGGCGGCGCCATCCAGCTGCGCCTCTGCCAGCTCGACATAGCTATAAGTCGGTGCCGGCAGCAGCACTGGGGTGGCATCTTTGACGATTGCAGGGGCGTGGCGTGGCATGGGCAGGCTTCCCGGCGACGGAGTGACTTCGCCAGCCTAGGCCGCTGTGCCGGGTGCGTCTAATCGCTGTTACCGATCTTGTGATCGACGTTGTCTATCAAGGCTTCAAGTCTGGGCCTTTCAGCCCGCATCAGCGGCTAGCAGCTTGTGCGCTTCGGCAAAGCAGGCTTCGGCTAGGGCCGAGCGCGGTGCACTGCGGCGCAGGATCAGGCCCAGCGGGGCGAGGGTGTGGGCGTCTTCGATTGGCGTCAGCGCTAGGTGTTCGGTGAACTCGGCGAGGCCACCGTTGAGCGGCATGATCGCGCAACACAGCCCGGCGCTGACCGCTTGCAGCAGTTGATGCACGGCATCGGTTTCCAACCGTGGGCTGGGCGTCAGGCCACGGGAGCGAAAGCTGTGGTCGATCGATTGGCGAAAATGCATGCCGGCCGAGAGCAGGCCCAGCGGCAGGTCGATCAGGCTTTCCCAGCGCAGGGCCGGGCGGGTGAACTGAAAATGCCGGCGGTCATACAGCAGGCCCATGCGCGTTTCCGCCAGCTCCAGGCTGTCGAAATGCTCAGGGTTGAGGCGGTCGAGGTAGGACAGGCCGAGGTCGAGCTGGTTGCGCCCTAGGCGTTCGAGAATCTCCTCGCTGCTCAGGGCGAACAGCTGAAAGCGCAGCCCAGGATGCTGCTCGGCGAAGAACTGCACCAGGCGCATCGGATCGAAACCGGCCAGCGGCACCACGCCCAGGCGCAGGGTGCCGACCAGCTGGCCACGGCAGGCGGCCGCTTCTGCATACAGGCCATCGTGGGCGGCCATCAGGCTGCGCGCCCAGGCCAGAATGCGCTCGCCCTCGGCACTGAAACCCTCGAAACGCTGACCACGGCGGACCAGCTCCAGGCCCAGCTCGTCTTCCAGCTGACGCAGGCGCATCGACAGGGTCGGCTGGGTGATATGGCAGCGCGCGGCGGCTTGGCCGAAGTGGCGGGTTTCATCCAGGGCGATCAGAAACTTCAGCTGTTTGATATCCACGATGAATCCTTCAACGCCCTGAGTTTTGCCGATTCTAGCAGGCAGTGGAGTACGTTCTTGAGCTGAATACGGCCTATGGCGCGACCTGCAGCGACAGCGCCGGGTCTGGCACCTTTGTCACGAATCCGGGTCTAGACTTCTGGCTCCGGGCGGCGTCGCCCGGCCACTTTCCAAGGAATCAAGAGGAAGCGTTTATGAGTCTGTTTGCCTTTGTTAAAGAAGCCGGGACCAAACTCTGGGAGTCGCTGGTCGGTCAGGAGGCCCAGGCGGCCGAATCACTGACCGCGCATGTGGCCAAGGTGGGCTTGGGTAACCCGAATATTCAGGTCAGCGTCGAGGGTGAGAAAGTCATCGCCCGTGGCGAGGTGGCCAGCCAGGAAGAGAAGGAGAAAATCCTGCTGGCCCTGGGCAACGTCGCTGGCGTCGCTGAAGTGGAAGACCATATCAGCGTAACCACGCCGGCCCCGGCGGCACGTTTTGTCACGGTGAAGAAGGGCGATACCCTGAGCGCGATTGCCAAAGCCGAATACGGCAACGCCAATGCCTACCCGAAAATCTTTGAAGCCAACAAGCCGATGCTCAGCCATCCAGACAAGATCTATCCGGGCCAGGTGCTGCGTATTCCCGAGTAGGTGACACCTGTGGGAGGCGCTGGGCGGCACCCCGCTTCAGCGGCGACAGTCGCGGCTAAAGCCCCTCCCACAAATTATCAGTCGCTTCCCTCAAGGTTGCGCAACAGCTCCCGATAATCCTCGACCGCCGCAAACTCCTCGGTGTCCTTCGGCCCCGCCTGGCTATCGGGCTGGCGCACGGCGAGCAGGTGGCTGACGCCAAAGCGGCCGGCGCTGCGCAGGATTGGCAGGCTGTCATCGATAAACAAACTGCGCGCAGGTTCGAAGCTGATGTCCTGCTGCAGGGCGTGCCAGAACTGCTGGTCTTCCTTGGGAAAGCCATAGTCGTGGGAGCTGATCAGCCGGTCGAAGTAGGGCGCCAGTTCGATGCGTTCCAGCTTCAGCGATAGCGAATCGCGGTGCGCGTTGGTGATCAGCACCACCTGTTTGCCGGCCTGGCGCAGGGCCTGGATAAAGGTGTCGGCGTCCCGGCGCAGGGCGATCAGGTGCGCCACTTCGCGTTTGAGGTCACGGATCGACAGGTTCAGCTCGCGGCTCCAGAAATCCGTGCAGTACCAGTTGAGCGTACCGGCATGCTCGCGAAACAGCGGCAGCAGTTCAGCTTCGGCCAGCGCGCGGCTGACGCCATGGTGCTCGGCATAGCGCTGCGGCAGGTGCTGCAACCAGAAGTGGTTGTCGAAGTGCAGGTCGAGCAGGGTGCCGTCCATATCCAGCAGGACGGTGTCGATGGCGTTCCAGGGCAAGGCAGGCATGCGCAGTTCTTCTGGTAGATGCGCAGGCGGTCGCGATTTGCGCCGTGGGCGTCGTGATCGCGCAATCTCCTACGCAGATAATAGGAAAAGCCGCGCTATGATAACCCGCTATGTCCTGCCCAGGAGCCGCCCCATGCGTCAGAAACCCACCGTACTCGCCCGCGAAATCGTCGCCAGCAGCCGCCTGTTCCGCGTTGAGGAGTTGCAACTGCGCTTCAGCAACGGCGTGGAACGCACCTATGAGCGGTTGGTGGGCAAGGGTTCCGGCTATGGCGCGGTGATGGTGGTGGCGATGGTCGATGCCGAGCACGCGCTGCTGGTCGAGGAATACTGCGGCGGCACTGATGACTATCAGTTGTCGCTGCCCAAAGGGCTGATCGAACCGGGCGAGGACGTGTTGGACGCGGCCAACCGCGAGCTGAAAGAAGAAGCCGGCTTTGGCGCGCACAAGCTTGAGTTGCTGGCCGAGCTGAGCCTGTCGCCGGGTTATATGAGCCAGAAGATTCAGGTGGTTCTGGCCTCGGACCTCTATGAAGAACGCCTGCCCGGCGATGAGCCGGAGCCGATGCGTGTCGACAAGGCCAGCCTGCGCGAGCTGTCGAGCCTGATCCAGCATCCGCAATTTACCGAAGGCCGCGCTCTGGCCGCGCTGTACCTGGCCCGCGATGTACTGACCCAGCGTGGGATCTTTAAGCCATGAGCCATCCACTGATTCCTGCAGTCATTGAGCTGGTGCGCGAAGCCGGCGCGGCGACCCTGCCTTTCTGGCGCGCCGATGTAACGGTGAATAAAAAAGCCGACGCCTCGCCGGTGACCGCCGCCGATATGGCCGCGCACCATATCCTCAATGATGGCCTGCTGGCCCTTGCTTCAGATATTCCGGTGCTGTCTGAAGAGGCGGCCGATATTGCCCTGAGCGAGCGCGGGCAGTGGAGCCGCTGGTGGTTGGTCGATCCGTTGGATGGCACCAAGGAATTTATCGCCGGTAGTGAGGAGTTCACCGTCAACGTTGCGCTGATCGAGCAGGGCCGCGTGGTATTCGGCGTGGTCGGCATTCCGGCCACCGGCCTGTGCTATTACGGCGGCGCAGGGCTGGGTGCCTGGCGCGCCGATGCGGCGGGTGTCAGCGAGGCGATCAGTGTGCGTCTGGCCCCGCAGGAGGCCTTTACCCTAGTGGCCAGCCGACGCCATTCCAGCCCCGCGCAAGAGGCCCTGCTGGCCGGTTTGAGTGAGCGCTTTGGTGATCTGCAACTGGCCAATGTCGGCAGCTCGCTGAAGTTCTGTTTGCTGGCCGAAGGCAATGCCGATTGCTACCCGCGTTTGGCGCCGACCTCGCAGTGGGACACCGCGGCGGCGCAAGGCGTGCTGGAAGGTGCGGGTGGTGAAGTGCTGACGCTCAAGGGCGAGGCGCTGACCTATGAGGCGCGTGAGTCGCTGCTTAATCCGTACTTTCTGGCTCTGCCAGCGGCCGCCGCTTGGCGCGCCGAGCTGATTCAGCTGGCCCGCGCGCTGGATTAAGCGACGAGTCTAGCGTTGTGGGCAGGCACAATCGCGGCTAAAGCCCCTCCCACAAATCGCGGCGCTATATGGCCCGTAGCCCGGAGTATTCGGCGATGGCTCGGCTTAGTCGAGCATATCGCCGAAGCGCTCATCCTTCTTGAACACCAGCGGCTGGGCGAAGCCCGGCACCTTGATCTGCTCGGCGCTGATCTCGATCTGCTGGTCGTCGATCAGGTCGTTACCGAAGTTATAGATAATCCCCAGATCCCCCAGCAGTGCTTGCGCGTCGTAGGCTTGCGCTTTGCTGCGGGTGGCCTCGCGGCGTTGTAGGTAGGCGGCGAACGCGGTTTCACCATGACGCTTGCGCAGCATACGTTCGGCCACATGCGGGGCCAGCAGCAGGGCGCTGGCGTTGTTGCCGCCAAAACCCTTGGAGTTGATTACACACAGATCCAGCTGCTCGGGGGCGCGTGAGCGGTCGGCGGTGGCGAAGCTCAGGTGCTGCTGGTGCACGTCTTCGGCCACCGCGTCGATGGTCTTGATCCCCGGGATAATGCCGTACTTGAAGCTGCCCAGAGCGGAGATCACCTGATCGCCACTGGCGGTGGCCAGGGAGTGGCCGACAAAGGCTTTCACCGCTGTCACCGGCCATTGCTCGATGGCGAAGGCGCTGGCCACGCGGTCGAGGATTTCCGATTCGGTCACGCGGTTGGCCGGGGTGCTGGAGCCGTGGGCATGCACAAAGCTGCGCTCGCGTACCGCGTCGATGCCCAGCAGTTGCACGGCGCTGGCCACGGCCTTGGCCACGGTCAGGTAGTTGCCGGGGCCGGGTGCGGAAATGGACTTCTTGAAACCGTCGGCGTTGATAAACACATCCGGCACTGCGCCGTGGATATCCGCACCCAGCTCCAGGGCTAGTTCGTCATCCATCAGCACGACGAACTGGCAGGCTTCAGCCAGGGTGAAGCCACAGTTTTCGCCAAACGGGCGGCTGGCGCGGCGGAAATCAACGGTGTCGTTGCCTTCGATCTGCCGCAGGCCGTCCTCGGTGGCCAGCGCGCCCATGGCGCCGTAACCCTCGATACATTCCTGATTGATCGGTGCTTCGCTGTTACCAACGATGGCCACCCGCGCCTTGCCCGAACTGATCAGCTCGATGCCTTTCTGCAGGTTATAGAGGAAGGTGGCGCAGGCGCCGGTGACGCTGCCTGTGGTGCCGACGCTGCCCAGCACATAGGCGTTGATAAAGTCCGCCGGCATGGTGTTGAGGCCCAGGGCCAGCTGCTTGGCGGTGACGCGACCGCCCTTGAGGCGCGACTGCATCAGGCCGCCGAAGCCGTTCTCGTCGAGCTGGCTCATGATGCTACCGGCGAATACCGCGACTTCGTCGGGGGCCACGTGCTGCATGATGGTCTGCCAGTCGATGCCGGTGGCGCGCAGCGCATCGGTGACGCCGACGATGGTCATGGCCAGACCGCGCGGATGGAAGCGTGCGTTGTACAGCTCGCTCGGTTCGAAGCCGGTGGGCAGCTGGCCGGCGGATTTCACCGGCAGGGCGCGGTAGCTGTCGACCTTGAATTCACAGTTGTCGTGCAGGGTTACCAGCACTTCGCTGGCGTTCAGCTCGTCCACCGTCCAGTCGCTCGGCAGTGGCTCGGGCAGGTGCTTGCGCAGGGTGATAAAGCTCAGCGGCTGGCCGGCAGTGGCGCTGATGTCGATGGTTTTTTGCCAGTGCGCCGCGTCGACATCCAGGTGCTGTTTCTCGATGCGGCGCACCAGGGTCGAGGCGAGAATCTGCTCGGCGAAGCGGCTGTCGATCTCGGCCAGGCTTAGGGCAGTGCCGGCGTCATCCTGATAGCCGCCATCGACCACCTTGACCAGCTTCATCATCACCGCCAGGCCAGCGAGGGTCTGCTGGCGCGCGGGCGTGTCCATGGACTCGATCACGGTACGGCGGAAACCGTGGTGGAAGGAGCTGCGCCCAGCCGCGTTATAGCCACCAAAACCAACGATCACAGGTAAACGTGAAGTCACTCGATAACTCCTTGAAAAGAGGGCGCCAGACAAGCCGAGATAAAACTATGGAGGCCTGTCACGCAGTCTAGAGCGCTCTGCGGCGGTTATTACGCCGCGATCAAGCGCCCAGCATGGCTGTTCGGATGCCTATGCTGACGTGATTGCTGACTTGCAAGTCACGGTTTCGACCAAGGTAGCGCATCGCTAAAACCTTACGGCTGCTATGGTCTCTGCGCACAACGCCCAGCTGGAGAACAACAATGCACAGCGTCAATCCCTACGAATACGGCATGCCCCGCGATGCGGCAAATTTTCAGGCGCTCAGCCCGCTGAGCTTTCTCGAGCGCGCCGCCAGCGTCTATCCGCAGCGCCTTGCGCTGGTCAATGGCAGCCTGCGCCAGACCTGGGGCGAAACCTACAGCCGCAGTATTCGTTTGGCCTCGGCCCTGGCCCAGCGCGGCATCGGCCTGGGCGACACGGTGGCGGTGATCGCGCCGAACGGCCCGGCGATGTTCGAGGCGCATTTCGGCGTGCCGATGTGCGGCGCGGTGCTGAATGCCATCAACACCCGTCTGGATGCCGAAGCCATCGCCTTTATCCTGCAGCACGGCGAAGCCAAGGTGCTGCTGGTGGATAAGGAGTTCGGCGAACTGGCACAGCGTGTGGTCGGTCACTTGCCACAGCCGCCGCTGGTGATTGGCATCGACGATGCGGAATATACCGAGGGTCTGCTGATCGGCCAGCTGGAATACGAGGCGCTGCTGGCCGAAGGTGACCTGGACTATGCCTGGCAGTTGCCGGCGGACGAGTGGCAGGCGATCTCGCTCAACTACACCTCCGGCACCACCGGCAACCCCAAGGGCGTGGTCTATCACCACCGCGGCGCACACCTGAACGCGCTGTCCAACGCCATGTGCTGGGACATGAGCCGCTTCCCGGTGTACCTGTGGACGCTGCCGATGTTCCATTGCAACGGCTGGTGCTTCCCCTGGGCGCTGGCCGCCTATGTCGGGGTCAATGTGTGCCTGCGCCATGTGCGCGCCGAGGCGATTTATCCGGCCATCGCCGAGTATGGCGTCGACCATTTCTGCGGCGCGCCCATCGTGCTGAATATGCTGGCCAACGCCGATGACGCGCTGAAAGCCCTGAAAACCCGTCCGGTAAAAGTGCTCACCGCCGGCGCCGCACCACCCGCAGCGGTAATCGAGGCCATGGAAGCCTTGGAGTTTCGCGTTACTCACGTTTACGGCCTGACCGAAACCTACGGGCCCAGCGTGGCTTGCGAGTGGAAAAGTGAATGGGACAGTGAAAGCCCGGAACAGCGTGCGCGCCTGAAATCCCGTCAGGGTGTGCGTGCGCCGCTGCTCGACGGCCTGATGGTAGCCGACCCCGATACCCTGCAACCGGTGCCGAAAGACGGCCAGACCATCGGCGAAATCATGATGCGCGGCAATGTGGTGATGAAGGGTTACCTAAAGAACCCCTCAGCCACCGCAGAGGCCTTTGCCGGTGGCTGGTTCCACTCCGGCGACCTGGCGGTGTGGCACGCCGACGGTTATGTGGAGATCAAGGATCGCAGCAAGGACATCATCATTTCCGGCGGCGAGAACATCTCCTCCATCGAGGTGGAAGACGTGTTGTATCGCCATCCACTGATTCTGGAAGCGGCCGTAGTGGCCATGGCCCATGCCAAATGGGGCGAAACGCCCTGCGCCTTCGTCACCCTCAAGCCGGGCGCCGAGTTGACCGCCGAGGAAGTCGTCGCCTTCTGTCAGCAGCGCATGGCGCGTTTCAAGGTGCCGGGCTGCGTGGTGTTTACCAGCCTGCCGAAAACCAGCACCGGCAAGGTGCAGAAGTTCGTGCTGCGCGAGCAGGCCAAGCAGTTGGCCGCCCAGCAGGCGGTGGCATAAAGGAGGGTTGAAGGCACTTGTTACAGGTTTAAATGGATAGCGAGTTGAGAAGCTAAATGTCATTCACTACTATTTGGCACCTTAACTCGTCTATACCAAGAGGCACTACACCATGCAGGTAAGCAAAGGCTTGTTCGCCGCACTCTCTCTCACCGCGCTCGCCAGCACTGCGCAGGCCGCCGATGAAGTGGTGGTTTATTCCTCGCGTATCGACGAGCTGATCAAGCCGGTATTCGATGCCTACACCGCGAAAACCGGGGTCAAGGTCAAGTTCATCACCGACAAGGAAGCGCCGCTGATCGCCCGTCTGAAAGCCGAAGGTGCCAACACCCCGGCTGACCTGCTGATCACCGTAGACGCCGGCAACCTCTGGCAAGCCGAGCAGGAAGGCGTGCTGCAGCCGACCAAATCCGAGCTGATCACTGCCAATATCCCAGCCCAGTACCGCTCCAGCACTGACAGCTGGACTGGCCTGTCGCTGCGCGCGCGGACCATCTTCTACTCCACCGAGCGGGTTAAACCGAGCGAGCTGAGCACCTACGAAGCCCTGGCTGACAAGAACTGGGAAGGCCGCCTGTGCCTGCGTACCAGCAAGAAGGTCTACAACCAGTCGCTGACCGCCACCCTGATCGAAACCCATGGCGCGGCCAAAACTGAAGAAATCGTCAAGGGCTGGGTCAACAACCTGGCCACCGACGTGTTCGCCGATGACACCGCGCTGCTGCAAGCCATCGACGCCGGCCAGTGCGACGTTGGCATCACCAACACCTACTACTATGGCCGCCTGCACCAGCAGCAGCCTGACCTGAAAGTGAAGCCGTACTGGCCGAACCAGAACGACCGTGGCGTGCACGTCAACCTGGCCGGTGCCGGTGTGACCAAGTACGCGCCAAACGCCGAAGCCGCGCGCAAGCTGCTGGAGTGGATGACCACCGAAGAAGCGCAGACTATCTTCGCCGGCGTCAACCAGGAGTTCCCGGCCAACCCGGCGGTTGCACCGTCCAAGGAAGTCGCTGCGTGGGGCACCTTTAAGGCTGACTCGATTGCCACCGAAGTCGCCGGCAAGCGCCAGGCTGAAGCGACCATGTTGATGGATCGCGCTGGCTGGAACTAAGCGCAGATCGTCAGCAGCTAGTGCGTAGGATGGGTTGAGCGCAGCGATACCCATCGCATCCAACACGATGGGTATCGCCGCTACGCGCCTCAACCCATCCTACGCCGTTATACTCGACGCCCCGGCTCAGTCCGGGGCGTTGTGTTTTCCAGTTTTGAGGACTTTGCGTGGCCCATCCTGCCCAGCGCCGCTGGTACCCCATCGCCTTTGCCGTTGCCTTGCTGGTGCTGCTGCCGCTGAGCGTGCTGATGTTCAGCTGGCACGAGGTCGACCAGCAGATCTGGGCGCACCTGTGGCAAACCCAGTTGCCGCGCCTGCTTGGTAATACCCTGGTGTTGGTCCTCGGAGTTGGCGTGGGTGTGACGCTGCTTGGCGTGAGCCTGGCCTGGCTTACCAGCCTCTGCGAGTTCCCCGGTCGGCGCTGGCTGGACTGGGCGCTGATGCTGCCATTTGCCATTCCCGCCTATGTGCTGGCGTTCGTGTTTGTCGGCCTGCTGGATTTCGCCGGCCCGCTGCAGACTCTGCTGCGCGAGTGGTTCGGCAGCGGGGTGCGTTTCCCCCGGGTGCGTTCCACCGGCGGGGTGATCATCGTTCTGGTGCTGGTGTTCTACCCCTACGTTTACTTGCTTGCGCGCAATGCCTTTCTGGCCCAGGGCAAGGGCTTGATGGAAGCCGCGCGGGTGCTCGGCTTGAGCCCGTGGCGAGCGTTCTGGCGCGTAGCGCTGCCGATGGCGCGCCCGGCGATTGGTGCCGGCCTGGCGCTGGCAATCATGGAAACCCTGGCGGATTTCGGCGCGGTCTCGGTGTTCAACTTCGACACCTTTACCACGGCCATCTACAAGACCTGGTACAGCTTCTACAGCCTGACCAGCGCCACTCAGCTGGCAAGCCTGCTGCTGCTGGCGGTGATGCTGGTGCTCTACGGCGAACGCCGCGCCCGCGGAGCCGTACGCCCGGTGAATGAACGGCCGCGCGGCAAGGCGCTGTATCACCTCAAGGGCGGTCAGGCGTTGGCCGCCAGCGCCTGGTGCGGCCTGGTATTCGCCTGCGGCTTTGTCATTCCGGTGCTGCAGCTGATCGTCTGGTTCTGGCAGCGCGGCCGTTTTGATCTGGATGAGCGTTACAGCGCCTTGATCCTGCACACCCTCTACCTAGGCGCGATGGCGGCGCTGATTACCGTCAGCGTGGCCTTGCTGCTGGCCTTCTCCCGACGCCTGGCGCCGACCCGGCTGATGCGCTCCACCGTCGGCGTAGCCAACCTTGGCTATGCCTTGCCCGGTTCGATGCTGGCGGTGGCGATTATGCTGGCGTTCAGTTACCTGGACCGCGAGCTGGTGATTCCGCTGTCCAGCTGGTTGGGCGGTGCGGGCAAGCCGACTCTGCTCGGCAGCCTGTCGGCGCTGCTGCTGGCCTATATGATCCGCTTTATGGCGGTGGCCTACGGGCCGTTGGAAAACAGCCTGGCGCGCATTCGCCCGTCCTTGCCGGAGGCCTCGCGCAGCCTGGGTGTCGGCGGCGTTGGACTGTTCTTCAAGGTCTATCTGCCCTTGCTGGTGCCGGGGGCGTTGTCGGCGGCGTTGCTGGTGTTTGTCGATGTGCTCAAGGAAATGCCCGCCACCCTGCTGATGCGCCCCTTTGGTTGGGACACGCTGTCGGTACGGGTGTTTGAAATGACCAGCGAGGGCGAGTGGGCGCGCGCTGCGCTGCCGGCCCTGACGCTGGTACTGGTCGGTCTGCTGCCGGTGATTTTGCTGATCCGCCGTTCGGCGCGGCGTCACGGGTAGGGTGGGTTAGCCGCGTAGCGGCGTAACCCGCCAGGCTCCTTCAGTACAGCCAAGACCAAGATGACCGCCCCCGGTGTTGCGGCTACAATGCGCGCCATTCGCAGCGGCCGATCATCTTGATAGCCCGTGCCAGTGCCCGATTGTCTGGGCTCAGCCAGGTTGCCGCTGCACTGCCCAGCCCGCAAGGAGACACTTATGGGACAGCGCACACCGCTCTATGACCTGCACCTCGCCTTGGGTGCCAAGATGGTCGACTTCGGCGGTTGGGACATGCCGTTGCACTATGGCTCGCAGGTCGAGGAGCACCATCAGGTGCGTCGCGACTGCGGGGTGTTCGATGTGTCGCACATGACCGTGGTGGATGTCAGTGGCAGCCAGGCCAAGGCCTATCTGCAACACCTGCTGGCCAACGACATCGAGCGCCTGCAAAGCATCGGCAAAGCCCTCTACAGCGGCATGCTCAACGAGCAGGGCGGGGTGGTGGATGATTTGATCGTCTACCTGACCGACTTTGGTTACCGCGTGGTGGTGAATGCCTCGACCCGCGACAAGGACCTGGCCTGGATGCGCCTGCAGAGCGTCGACTTTGACGTACAGCTGCACGAGCGCGCCGAGCTGGCGATGCTGGCCATTCAAGGCCCGCATGCGCGCAGCAAGACCGCTGAGCTGGTCAGCCAATCGCGCGCCAACCTGATTCAGAGTCTCAAGCCGTTCGAAGGCCAGCCGGATGGCGAGTGGTTTATCGCCCGCACTGGTTACACCGGCGAAGACGGCCTGGAAATCATGCTGCCGGCCAGCGAAGTGGTGGCCTTCCTTAATGAGCTGGTCGGTGCCGGGATTTCCCCTATTGGCCTGGGCGCGCGTGACACCCTGCGCTTGGAAGCCGGGATGAACCTGTACGGCCAGGACATGGACGAAAGCGTCACCCCGCTGGCCGCCAACATGGCCTGGACCATTGCCTGGGAACCGGCCAGCCGTGGTTTCGTTGGCCGCGCCGCGCTGCAGAAGCAGAAGGCCGAAGGCGTCGCCTCCAAGCTGGTCGGCCTCGTGTTGGAAGAACGCGGCGTGCTGCGTGCGCACCAGGTGGTGCGGGTTGAAGGGGTGGGCGAAGGTGAGATCACCAGCGGCAGCTTCTCGCCGACTTTGGGTAAATCCATCGCTCTGGCCCGCGTGCCGGCAGCGACCAACGAACGCGCCGAGGTGGAAATCCGCGGCAAGTGGTACCCGGTGCGGGTGGTCAAACCGACGTTTGTGCGTAACGGCAAGGCCCTGATCTGAGCTTTGATTTGGCCATGGATGGTCGAGAGCGCCCGTTTTGGAGCGGCTCGCTAGGTTTTTAAAGACTTTCTTTCGGTATGGCCAAGGCCTGCTAAATTTCCATGACGGCGTGGTCGCCGTCATGTCAGATGAGGAACGACACATGAGCAATATCCCCGCCGATCTGCGTTACGCCGCCAGCCATGAGTGGGCGCGCCTGGAAGCCGATGGCAGCGTTACCGTTGGCATTTCCGATCACGCTCAGGAAGCCCTGGGTGATGTGGTATTCATCGAGCTGCCGGAAGTCGGCAAGACCCTGAATGCCGGTCAGGAAGCCGGGGTGGTGGAATCGGTCAAGGCCGCCTCCGACATCTACGCACCGGTCTCCGGTGAAGTGATCGCGATCAACGACGGCCTGGCCGACAGCCCGGAAAGCGTCAACAGCGATCCTTACGGCAGCTGGTTCTTCAAGCTCAAGCCGAGCGATGCCAGCGAGCTGGACAAGCTGCTCGATGCGGCCGCTTACAAGGCCAGCGCCGACAGCGACGCTTAAGCCGCCTGCTTAGCTGCACAACCAAGCCCCGCCTCGCGGGGCTTGGTTGTTTATGGGCCTTTATTTGTCTTGCGTAATGGCACTGTGCCGCTCTAGCACGGCGATTTGTCGCACTCAGCTGTTTGTTCGGTCAGAAAGTTTGCGCGGCCCGCGATGCTGACTAGGCTGTTGATCCATGTCACAAGATGTTTCCCCACTCGGCGCATAGTGGGGTGATCGGGCATGCAGCAATTCCCCGGTTTCTATGCACTAACCCCTGCACGGTTACTGGGTGCCAGGGTATGGACAGTGCGACTGCGTTTGCGCAAAAAGGACGATGGAGGCAGGTTGATGATTGGACGAACCAACAAACCCCTGAAAATGCGCGTACTGATGGTCGACGACGACCTCGGCAGCCCAGCCAGCATGCGTGGCCGCGTGCTCAACGAACTGGTCGACGAATTTGCCAGCCGCAATGCCGAGCTGATCAAGGCCACCTCCTACGAGGATGGCTTGGCGGCGGTGATGTCCGATGCGGCGCTGCATTGCATCTGCGTCGACTGGACCCTGGGCAAGAATGACGATAGCTCTCACGCCCAGGCGCTGGAGTTGCTGCGCAGCATTCGCCAGCGCAATGAAAACGTCCCGGTATTTCTGATGGCCGACCGTAATGCCAAGAAGAGCATCACGGTGGAGGCCATGGGTCTGGCCGACGAGTTCGTCTGGATGCTCGAAGACACCGCGCCCTTTGTGGTCGGTCGGGTGATTGCCGCGATCAACCGCTACCTCGAACACCTGCTGCCGCCGTTTACCGATGCACTGCTGCGCTACACCATGAAGGATGAGCACTCCTGGGCCGCGCCGGGGCATCAGGGCGGGATTGCCTTTACCAAGTCGCCGGTTGGCCGGGTGTTCTTTGATTTCTTCGGGGAAAACCTGTTTCGCACCGACAGCGGTATTGAGCGCGGCAGTCTCGGTTCAGTGCTCGACCACAGCGGCCCGGTGGCAGACTCCGAAGCCTATGTGGCGCGGATCTTCGGTGCCCACGCCAGCTACTCGGTACTCAACGGCACTTCTGGCTCCAACCGGGCAATCTTTATGGCCTGCGTCGGTGAAAACCAGTTCGCCCTGTGCGACCGCAATTGCCACAAGTCCATCGAGCAGGGCCTGGTACTGACTGGCGGCCTGCCGCTGTATATGACGCCGACACGCAACCGCTACGGGATTATCGGCCCACTGCTGCCCGCGCAGTTCGATGCGCAGCGCATCCAGGCCGCCATCGCCAACCATCCGCTGCGTGCTCAGGCCAAGGGCAGCAAGCCCGTGTATGCCGTGGTCACCAATTGCACCTATGACGGCATGTGCCTGCACGCCGAACGCGCCGAGGGCCTGCTCGCGCAGAGCAGTGAGCGCATTCACTTCGATGAGGCCTGGTACGGCTACGCGCGCTTTAACCCGCTGTATCAGAACCGCTTTGCCATGCGCGGTGAGCCCAGTAGCCACAAAGCCGATGCGCCCACGGTGTTCGCCACCCATTCCACCCACAAGCTGTTGGCCGCGCTGTCGCAGGCCTCGTTTATCCATATTCGCAATGGCCGCAACCCGGTCGAGCACAGCCGCTTCAATGAGTCCTTTGTGATTCAGGCCAGCACCTCGCCGCTGTATGCGCTGTTCGCCTCCAACGAGGTGGGCGCGGCGATGATGGATGGCAACGGCGGCTATAGCCTGACCCAGGATTCGCTGCGCGAGGCGGTGGATTTCCGCCAGGCGCTGGCGCGTACCCACCGCGAGTTTGCCAGCCGCGGCGACTGGTTCTTCCAGCCGTGGAACGCGCCGCAGGTCTGCGATAGCAAAACTGGCAAGACGGTTGATTTTGCCGACGCCGATGCCGAGCAACTGACCAGCGATCCCGCCTGCTGGGAGCTGGAGCCCGGCGCCGAATGGCATGGGTTCGCTGGTCTGGAAAAAGGCTGGTGCATGCTCGACCCGATCAAGGTCGGCATCATGGTGCCGGGCATGGGCGCCGATGGCCAGCTGTTGGCGGAGGGCATCCCTGCGCCCATCCTCGGTGCCTTTCTCTACCGCAACAATATCGTGCCGTCGCGCATCACCGACTTTATGGTGCTGTGCCTGTTCAGCATCGGCGTAACCAAGGGCAAGTGGGGCACGCTGATCAACGTGCTGCTGGCCTTCAAACGTCACTACGACAGCAATGCTCCGCTGCAGCGGGTGTTGCCTGATCTGCTCGCCCAGGCGCCTGAGCGCTACCACGGCATGGGCCTGCGTGACCTCAGCAACGAGATGTTCGAGTACATGCGCAGCAGCCGCATGGACGCCCTGCAGGCCGAAGCCTTCGGCAACCTGCCGCTGATCGAAACAACCCCGCGTGCTGCATTCCAGGCGCTGCAAACCGGCGAGGTCGAACTGCTGCCGCTGCAACAGGCGGCAGGAAGGGTTACTGGGGTTGGCATCATGCCCTATCCACCAGGCATCCCGATTGTCATGCCCGGCGAGAACCTCGGGCCGCTGGATGGCCCATGGATTCGTTATATCCAGGCCCTGCAGGATTGGGGCAAGCACTTCCCCGGTTTCGAGAAAGAGGTAGAGGGCGCCGTGCATCAGGACGGCGGTTACCACTTCTGGTGCCTCAAGCGCTAGCAGGCTGTTGAAAAACGTTGGCGAGGCAGCCAGCGCAAGGCAAAAACAGGCGAAAAAGCGGAGTTTACGAGTTGTAAATGAGCATTTTGAGTCTGTTTTTAACGCCGCGATGGCAACGCAGGTAGTTTTTCAACAACCTGCTAAGGCTTGGCACCCATCAGGTCTAATACAAGGAGTTCATCATGAGTCACGCGAAAGTGCCGTTGCCGGCATCCCTAGCCCAGCGTTACCCGGTGCTGATTGTGGTCAACACCCTGGAACACCCGGACAGCATCGTTCTTCGCAGCGCCGAGGAGGTGGGTCGGGCCTTGCAGCAACATGGCCTGGAGGTTGAGCGAGTCAGCTCGCTAGATGACGCGGAAATCGCCTTTCGCGCCGACCCAGCCTATTGCTGCGTCATCCTCGGCTGGGGCTTGTGCGAGGAGAACTTGCCGTTAGCGCTGCAGCTGATTCAGCTGATCCGCCAGCGCACCGCGCAGCTGCCGATCATGCTCGGTATGAGCCAGGCGCATCAGAGCCGGGTGCCGCTGGAGTTTGTTGAAAATATCGACGGGTTTATCTGGCAGCCGGAAGACAGCCCGGCGTTTGTCGCCGGACGCATCGAAGCCGCTGCCCGGCGTTATCTGGACAGCATCCTGCCGCCATTTTTCGGCGCCCTGGTGAACTTCGCCGACACCCATGAATACTCCTGGCACACCCCTGGGCATACCGGCGGCACTGCCTTTATGAAGACCGCAGTGGGGCGCAGTTTTCTCGACTTCTACGGTGAGCAGATGTTGCGCTCCGACCTCAGCGTGTCGGTGGGTGAGCTGGGCTCGCTGAATGATCACTCCGGGCCGATTGCCGAGGCGGAAAAGAATGCCGCGCGGGTGTTTGGCGCCGATTACACCTTCTTCTCGGTCGGTGGCAGTTCAGCCAGCAACGAGATCGTCCTGCACTCGGCGGTGACTGATGGCGATGCGGTGCTGGTCGATCGCAACTGCCACAAGTCGCTGAACTACGCGCTGAATATGTCCGGCGCGGTGCCGCTGTACCTGCGGCCACGGCGTAACGCACGCGGGCTGATCGGCCCGGTGCCACGCAGCGAGCTGACGCCCGAGGCGGTGGCGCAGAAAATCGCCGAAAGTCCGCTGATGACCGACAAGCAGGCCCGTCCAGTACTGGCGGTGCTGACCAATTCGACCTACGACGGCCTCTGCTACAACGTGCAGACCACCACCCGCGAACTGAGCCAGAGCGTCGACCGGATTCACTACGACGAAGCCTGGTATGCCTACGCGCGCTTCAATCCGCTGTATGAAGGCCGCTACGGCATGCACCGTGGCGAACGGCATGCCGATGACGCCACGGTGACCGTTACCCACTCGACCCACAAACTGCTGGCGGCGCTGTCGCAGGCCTCGATGATCCATATCCGCTCGGGCAAGGTGCCGGTCAAGCCGGCACTGTTCAATGAAGCCTTCATGATGCACACCTCGACGTCGCCGCAGTACAGCATCCTCGCCTCCACCGATGTGTCGGCGAAGATGATGGACGATGCCGGCGAGTACCTCACCGATGAGTCCATCGGCGAAGCCATCGCCTTCCGCCAGGCCATGGTGCGTCTGGGTAATGAGGTGCGTAAGCGCAAGCCGCAGGATTGGTGGTTTGGCGTGTGGCAACCGGATGAGGTCAACGGCGTGCCCTTTGCCGACCTCGACCCGCAGACCTTGCGCCAGGGCGATGCCTGGGTGCTCAAGCCGAACGCCAGCTGGCATGGTTTTGGCGACCTGGGCCGTGATTACTGCATGCTCGACCCGATCAAGGTCACCGTACTGACCCCAGGGCAGACCCTGGAAGGGCAGATGGAGGCCAGCGGTATTCCCGCGCCGCTGGTGTCGTCGTTTCTCGCCAGCCGCGGCATCGTGGTGGAAAAGACCGAGCCGTATTCGATTCTGCTGTTGTTCAGCCTGGGCGTAACCAAGGGCAAGTGGGGCTCGCTGGTCGCCGGGCTGATGGAGTTCAAGAAGCATTACGACAGCAACGCCTCGCTGGAATTGGTGATGCCTGAGCTGGTCGCCAACCACGGCGAGCGTTACGCCGGCATGGGGCTCAAGGACCTGGCCGACGCCATGCACCAGGACATGCTCGCCTCCAAGCTGCTGCACAACATGGACGCCGCCTTCAGCCTGTTGCCCGACGTTGTTTCATCGCCGCGGGCGACCTACGCCAAGCTGGTCAAAGGCCAGATCGAGCAGATCGCCGTGCGTGACATGCAAGGCCGCACCGTGGCCGTGCAGGTCGTGCCCTATCCACCGGGTATCCCGCTGATGATGCCGGGTGAGAAGGCTGGCGCGGACAAGCAGGCGATCATCGATTACCTGCTGGCGATGGAACTGTTCGACAGCCACTTCCCCGGGTTTGAGCACGACAACCATGGCGTCGAGATTGAGCGCGATGGCCAGGGTGGGCTGACGTACAGGGTCTATGTGGTCAAACAGTAACGTTTAGCCACTCCCGGCCGGCAGCCTTGGCTGCTGGCCGCGCCAGTGCCACGCAAAGAACAAGGAGAGGTCGATGGCTGAGTCAAGCAAGAAGATGAGCCTGGTGGGGCTTACCACCCTGGTGTCGGTCAACATGATGGGGTCGGGCATCATCATGTTGCCGTCGAGCATGGCCCAGCTGGGGGCCGTTTCGCTGCTGTCGTGGATCATCACCGCCGTCGGTTCCATGGCCATCGCCTACTGTTTCGCCCAGTGCGGCATCTACTGCCACCGCTCGGGCGGTATGTCGGCGTATACCGAGGAGGCGCACGGTAAGTCGGCGTTTTTTCTCTGTTCGTTTCTGTATTTTCTTTCGCTGGCCATCGGCAACGTGGCCATCGGTATTTCTGCAGTGGGTTATCTCACGCCGTTCTTCCCCTGGCTGGGCAGTGGCGCGATTCCGCTGTTTGTCGGCACAGTCGGGCTGATCTGGCTGACCACGGTGGCCAACTTCGGCGGCCCGCGTATCACCGGCAGAATTGGCGCGATCACTGTCTGGGGGGTGATCATTCCAGTGGCAGGGCTCAGTCTGATCGGCTGGTTCTGGTTTGACCCTGCGGTGTTGAAGGATGCCTGGAACCCGCACAGCCTGAAGATCAGCGATGCCATTGCGCAGAGTATTCCGCTGACTCTGTGGGCCTTCCTCGGCATGGAGTCGGCGGCGCAGAACTCCGATGCGGTGGAAAATCCCGAGCGCAATGTGCCGCTGGCCTGCCTGTTCGGCACCCTCGGCGCGGCAGTGGTGTATGTACTGTCGACCACGGTGATTCAGGGCATTGTGCCGAATGCCGAGTTGGCCAACTCCACCGCGCCATTTGCCTATGTCTATGCGCAGATGTTCAACCCCTTTATCGGCAACATCATCATGGGCCTGGCTGTCATGGCCTGCATTGGTTCGCTGCTGGGCTGGCAGTTCACTTTGGCGCAAACGGCCAAGGTCACGGCGGATCAGGGCATGTTCCTCAAACTGTTCGGCAAGGTCACTGCGGCCAATGCGCCAGTGATCGGCATGATCGTGTGCGGGGTGCTGCAAACCCTGCTGGCGCTGTCGACCATCTCGCCGAATGCCAGCGCGCAGTTCAGCAAGCTGGTGAACCTGGCCGCGGTGACCAACCTGATCCCCTATGTCACGGCGCTCTCCGGCCTGCTGGTGATCATGTACAAGGCCCGCGTCAGCGCGGCGATCTATACCCGCAACGTGGTGGTGCTGCTGGTGGCGATGGTTTATTGCTTCTACGCCCTGTATGCCTCGGGCAAGGATGCGGTGTTCGGCGCGATGCTGGTACTGGCGCTGGGTTATCTGCTGTACGGCTTTATCGCCAAGCGCTTTGTCGCTGAGCCGCCCGCGCCTGGTCAGGCGTGAGTGTGCATGCGGACTGCCAAGCCATCTGAATCTGGGGATATGGACATGAACGGACAACTGCTAAAACCCATCAACCTGCTGCTGGCCTGTCTGCTCGCCCTGCCGCTGCTGGCCAGCGCCAGTACGCTGGAGCGCGTGCGCAGCAGCAACAGCCTGACTCTTGGTTACCTGCCGGATATTGCGCCCTTCAGCAGCCAGCAGGACGGCCAGCCCAGCGGCTATGCCATCGAATTGTGCGAGCAGGTGGCTGCGCATATTAAAACCGAGCTGGGCCTGACCGAACTGCAGGTGCGTTACCAGGCGGTGGAGGAGGCCGAGAGCATCGCTGCGGTCAGCTCGGGCAGCATCGACATTCTCTGCTCGCCGACCCTGGAAACGCTGACAGAGCGCAAGGCGGTGAGCTTTTCGCTGCCGATCTACACCGCCGGCCTTGCCGCGCTGGTACGTGAGGATGCCTCGCCGGCGCTGATCAATGTGCTTAACGGCAAGGTGGCGCACAGCGGCCCGACCTGGCGGGCCACCATCAACCGTGGCCTGGCCAACCACACCTATGCGGTCACCGAGGGCGGTGCAACCGAGGCCTGGGTGCGTCAGCAGCAGAACCAGCTGGGGGTGGTCGCCACCCTGGTGACCGTCGCTAACCCAGAGCAGGGCGTGCAACTGGTGGCGGAGGGCAAGGCTGATGCGTTCTTTTCCGAGCGCATCCTGCTGCAGAACTACCTGGCCAAGAACAAGGATGCCAGCGAGATGAGGGTGCTGGAGCGCATCTACGAGTTCGCCCCGGTGGCCATGGCCCTGGCCCGTGCTGATGAGGACCTGCGCCTGCTGGTGGATACCGCGCTGAGCGAAAGCTACCGCTCCGGCGAACTGGAGAACATCTACCGCCGCCACCTGGGGGAGCCGGGTGAGATGGTCAAGGTGCTGTTCAAGGTTTACGCGTTGCCCAGGTAGCAGCCGATAAGAGCATTAACCCCTGTATGGCCGGGGCCAACCGGCTATACAGGATGTGCTCGACCGCACTATGCGGCCTCAACTTTCAGCAGCACGCCATCCTGGCCGACTACGCGCACTGGCGTGCCCGCCGGTAGGTCAGCACCGCTCACCAGCCACAGGCTGTCGCCGGCCTTGATCTTGCCGCGGCCACCATGGATGGCTTCGTGCAGGACAAAGGTGCGACCGACGAATTCGCTGCCGCGCTGGTTCAGCCCCGGCTGGTCGGAAGGTTTGGCTGCGCTGCGCTGGCGCTGCCACCAGAACACCGCCGTGAGTATCGACAGCAGGCCGAACAGGATGAACTGCGCAGCCCAGGGCAGGCTTGGGAAGATAAAGGTCAGCAGGCCGACGCTGGCGGCGGCCAGGCCGATCCACAGCAGGTAGCCACCGGCACCGAACACTTCGAGAATCAGCAGCAGCGTGCCGAACGCCAGCCAGTTCCAGTACGACAGGTGCTGTAAAAAGTCCCACATGGCTTAACCCTTCTTCTCACCGAAGGTGGCTTTGACAATTTCGCTGATGCCGCCGACGGCGCCGATTACCTGGCTGGCTTCCAGCGGCATGAGGATGACCTTGCTGTTGTTGGCGCTGGCCAGCTGGCCGAGGGCTTCGATGTACTTCTGCGCGACGAAGTAGTTGACCGCCTGCACGTTACCCTGGGCGATGGCTTCGGAAACCATGCGCGTGGCTTCGGCTTCTGCCTGGGCGGCGCGTTCGCGCGCTTCGGCTTCGAGGAAGGCGGCCTGGCGCTGGCCTTCGGCTTTGAGGATGTCGCCCTGCTTCTGCCCTTCGGCGGTGAGGATGGCGGCGGCACGCAGGCCTTCAGCTTCGAGAATCTGTGCGCGCTTGATCCGTTCGGCTTTCATCTGGCCGGACATGGCGGCCATCAGGTCGGCGGGTGGGCTGATGTCCTTGATCTCGATGCGGGTGATCTTGATGCCCCAGGGCGCGGTGGCTTCGTCGACGGTGCGCAGCAGTTTTTCGTTGATCGCGTCACGCTGGCCGAGCATGGCGTCCAGCTCCATGGAGCCGAGCACGGTGCGGATATTGGTCATCACCAGGTTGCGGATGGCGTGTTCGAGGTTGTTCACCTCGTAGGCCGCCTGGGCCGAGTTGATGATCTGGAAGAAGCAGATGGCGTCGATCTGCACCGTGGCGTTGTCGGCGGTGATCACTTCCTGCGGCGGAATATCCAGCACGTTTTCCATCACGTTGAGCTTGCGGCCGACCTTGTCCATGATCGGCACGATGATGTTCAGGCCCGGCTTGAGGGTGTTGGTGTAGCGGCCGAAGCGCTCCACTGTCCATTCGTAGCCCTGCGGCACAACCTTGAAGCCCATAAAGACGATGGCGACGGCGAGGCCGACAAAAAGAAAAATGACGCTGCCGATTTCCATGTGATGTAGCTCCTTGGCGAGTGAGGTCTGCTGATTAGCGGTTCAGGTATCTAAGCACAGTTGGCGTTGGCGCAGCTGTCGATGGTGTTGCAAGGTGCGCCGATCAACGGTCATGCGTGCGAATCAGTGCACGCTTGGCGCCAGGGCGTTGATCAGGCGGGCGTCACGCGCATAGATATCCGGGTAGTAGCGCAGGGCTCCGCCCTTTGTGGCTTCGGCGGTCCAGTAGGCAATCAGCAGCGGCGCCGGGTGTTGCAGGCGGTACTGCTGCGTCTCGCCGCTGGCGATGCGCGTCTGCACGCTGTTCAGCTCATCCGGGCTGAGCAACCAGGCGAGCAGGGTGTCGACGGCTTCGACCCGCACGCAGCCCGAGCTGAACGCGCGCGGCGCCTTGCTGAACAGCTGCTGGCTGGGAGTGTCGTGTAAATAAACCGCAAACGGATTGTCGAAGCGCACGGCCACGCGGCCGAGTGGGTTATGGCTGCCGGCGGACTGGCGCAGGCGAATCGGTCCGGGGTTGTCCCAGTCGATGCTGTGCGGGTCGAGCAGGTTGCCGTCGCGGTCGAGCACGCTCATCTGCTGGCGTTCCAGGTAGCTGATGTCGTCGCGAATGGCCGGCAATTTGTCTTCGCGCAGGATGGTCGGCGGCACGGTCCAGGTTGGGTTGAGGGTCAGCCGCACAATGCTTGAGGCGAGCAGCGGCGTTTGCCGTTCGGCGCGGCCGACCTGGGTACGGCTGCGCCAAAGCAGCTGGTTATCGCGCTGCACCTGGATTTCGGCGGCCGCGACATTGATCAGTATTTCGGCATCGCCCATTGAGTCGGCCAGCCAGCGCAGGCGCTCAAGGTTGGCGCGCAGCTGCTCGCGACGCATCTGTACGCTGATATTCAGCTCGGTGAGGCTGGCGGGGCCGAGAATGCCATCCGGGTTAAGGCCGTGGTCGCGCTGAAAATTCTCCAGGGCACTTTGCGTGGCCAGGTCGTAGGTGCTGCCCAGCTCTTCCAACGGTGCAACCAGGTAGCCTTGGGCGATCAGGCGTGCGCGCAATGCTGGCAGTCGCACATCCTTGCCGCCGGGCTTGAGCAGCGTACCGCTGGCCAATGTCGTCCACTCCCGCAGAGGCAGCAGGCGTTGTTGCGCGTAGGCGCTACGCAGCCGCTGGTAGTGCACGGTGGCCGGCCGCGCACTGGTAAAGGCCAGGGCCGGTGTGTGCAGATGCAGCAGGGCCAGCGACAGGGTCGCCAGTTGCGGGTCCGGGTTGGTCTGCCCAGGCGCCTGCCACAGTGGTTCCAGGCGCTGTTGCAGCAAACGGCCGCGACGCAGGTGCAGCAGGGCCTGCAGGTAGCTGTGGCTGGTCAGCAGTTCGGCGCAGTCGCGCTGCTCGGCGAAGCTTTCCGCAATCAGGCTGGGCAGCAGATAGTCGTTGGGCTGCAGACCGTCATCGGCCAATTGCGCCAGCTGTTCGCGCAATTGCAGCAGTTGTTCGCTGCTCTGCCAGGCCGGTTGGCCGTCGCGTTGCGTATAAAAAGCCTGCAGCAGGCGCTGAGCATTCTCGTCTAGGCTTGTCGGTAATGGGCTGCAGTGCTGCGTTAGCTGGGCCAGCAATGGGCGCAGATCGGCGCTGGTGGCAAAGGGCGCGTCGGCGGCATTGGCGACCAATGGCAGGGTGAGCAGAGCGGCGCTCAGGTAGAGTGTGCGTTTTTTGAACAATCTACTGCTCCATTCCATGGGCTAAGAACAACTTGGCCGCAGCCAGTATAGGCGGGCGATGGTTGGATCTTGTGACAGGACGTCCGAAGGTACTAGAGGTATTTGCGCAATGTTTGGACGTCTTGGCAGGTTCTGCCTGATCGGCTTATGGCTTTCGTGGATGCCGTTGTCGGCGACCGCCGCGGAGCAGGATGGGCTGCTCAGGGATTTGGTGCGGATTGCCCCTGGGCTTAATCAGCAGGCATTGCAGCATGCGCTGGCGGCCATGCAGTGCGCTGTCAATCATGGTGCTGAGCCTGCGCGCCGACTGGCGGTGATCGATTATTCGCGGCCTTCCACCGAGCGGCGGTTGTGGATCTTCGATCTGCAGCGCAAGCGTTTGCTGTTACGTGATTTTGTCGCTCACGGCCGCAAGTCCGGGGAGAACTTTGCCGAGGCGTTCTCCAATCGGTTGGGCAGCCATCAAAGCAGTCTGGGGTTATTCCGCACCGCTGAAAGCTACAGCGGCAAGCATGGTTATTCCCTGCGTATGGATGGTCTGGAACCCGGCCTGAATGACCTGGCCCGCGAGCGTGCCATCGTGATTCACGGCGCCGGTTATGTGAACCCCGGCTGGGCGCAGAAGCATGGCCGTATCGGCCGCAGCCTGGGTTGCCCAGCGGTGCGCCCGGAAGTGGCGCGGATGGTGGTCGATCAGCTCAAGGGCGGGCAGTTTCTCTTCGCCTGGCATTCCAACCAGCGCTTGCTGCAAGCCTCTGCCTACCTGGACTGCAAGCCGCAGCGGGTCGCAAGTATTCTCGCCCGCCAGCAGCGCCTGCCCAGAAGCTGAGGCGTGCGCCGGCGCTATTTCTGCTCGCTCTGCGGAGTCACCCGCAGCACTTCCTCAATGGTGGTCAGGCCGGCGGCGACTTTCTGCGCGCCGGACAGGCGCAGGCTGCGCATGCCTTCCTTGAAGGCATGCCGACGCAGCGCAATCAGGTCGGTGTCGGCAGTGATCAGCGGTTTCATCGCATCATTGATCAGCATGATTTCATACACCCCCGCGCGGCCGCGGTAGCCGGTGTCGCGGCACTCCAGGCAGCCGACGGCGCTGCAGGCCTGAGTCGGCAGCGGCGCACTCCAGGGTTTGGTCAGGCTCTGCCAGCCGTCTTCATCCAGGGTCTGCGGCGCCTTGCAGTGCGGGCACAGGGTGCGCACCAGGCGCTGCGCCATCACGCCGAGCAGGGTGGCCTTGAGCAGGTAATGCGGTACGCCCAGCTCCAGCAGGCGAGTGATGGCGCTGGGTGCGTCGTTGGTGTGCAGCGTCGAGAGCACCAGGTGCCCGGTCAGCGCCGCCTGGATCGCCATCTCGGCGGTTTCCAAGTCGCGGATCTCGCCGACCATGATGATGTCCGGATCCTGGCGCATCAGGGCGCGTACGCCGCTGGCGAAGGTCAGGTCGATATTGCTCTGCACCTGCATCTGATTGAAGGTGCCTTCGATCATCTCGATCGGGTCTTCGATGGTGCAGACGTTGACCTCAGGCGTGGCCAGTTGCTTGAGCGTGGTGTACAGCGTGGTGGTTTTGCCCGAGCCGGTAGGGCCGGTGACCAGAATGATGCCGTTGGGCTGGCTGGTCATGTTCTGCCAGCGTTTCAGGTCATCGGCGGAGAAACCCAGTTGGTCAAAGCTTTTCAGCAGCACTTCCGGGTCGAAAATCCGCATCACCATCTTTTCGCCAAAGGCGGTGGGCAGGGTCGACAGACGTAGCTCCACTTCGCCGCCGTCCGGGGTCTTGGTCTTGACCCGGCCGTCCTGCGGTTTGCGCTTTTCCGCAACGTTCATCCGCCCGAGGCTCTTTAGGCGGCTGACGATGGCAACGGTCACCTGCGGTGGGAATTGGTAGACGGTGTGCAACACGCCGTCGATGCGAAAGCGCACGCTACCCTGTTCGCGGCGCGGCTCGATATGGATATCGCTGGCGCGCTGGGTAAAGGCGTACTGGAACAGCCAGTCGACGATATTGACGATATGCGCGTCGTTGGCGTCGGGCTCCTGATCCTGGGCGCCGAGATTCAGCAACTGCTCGAAGTTGCCCACACCGCTGATCTTAGTGTCGCCGGCCGAGGCGCCGCTGACCGATTTGGCCAGGCGGTAGAACTCTACGGTAAAGCGCTGGATATCCGTTGGACTGGCTACCACGCGCTTGATCGGGCGCTTGAGCACATGGATCAGATTGGCTTCCCAGCTGTGCACCAGTGGTTGGCTGCTGGCAATGGTTACTCTGTCATTGTCCACGGCCACGGCGAGAATCTTGTGGCGCTGGGCGAAGGCGTAGGACATCAGCGGGGTGATGGCGGCGACATTGATCTTCAGCGGGTCGATGCGCAGGAAGGGTTGGCCGCATTGTTCCGCGAGCCAGCTGGTCAGCGTTTCCAGCTCGAGCTTTTTGCCTGGGTTTTTCAGATCATCGAGCTGCTGGGCCGCGAGAAACTCCAGCGGGTGTTGCTGGTTGCTGGCGGCGCTGCGGCGGATCGCCAGGCATTGCTCTGCATTGTCCTGATTGGTCCGGCCCTGTGCCACCAGTTCACGCAACAGGTCGCCGAGGTCGAGCTGGCGATCATGGGCGGATGAGACGAATGCGGACATAGAACTCCCTGATGATCCTGGTAACTAAGCAATGCTGACAGCATGACTCCCGGGGCGCGGGCTGTCTGCCGACTTGATCCATTTTTGCACAGCCGCCAGCTTCTGCCGCCCTAGGCGTCAGGTGCGCTTGAGGGTTTTTACCCCTTCAGCGGTGCCGAGCAGCAGCAGGTCGGCCGGGCGGGCAGCGAACAGGCCATTGGTGACCACACCGACAATGGCGTTGATCTGACTTTCCAGCTCGGCCGGGTTGGTGATCGACAGGTTGAACACGTCGAGGATGATATTGCCGTTGTCGGTCACCACGCCTTCGCGATACACCGGGTCGCCGCCGAGCTTGACCAGCTGGCGCGCCACATGGCTGCGCGCCATCGGGATCACTTCCACTGGCAGTGGGAAGGCGCCGAGCACTGGCACTAGCTTGCTGGCGTCGGCGATGCAGATAAAGGTCTGCGCCACGGCGGCGACAATTTTCTCGCGGGTCAGGGCTGCGCCGCCGCCCTTGATCAGGTTGAGGTGCTCGTCGCTCTCGTCGGCGCCGTCGACATAGAACTCCAGGTCGCTGACGGTATTCAGCTCATACACCGGAATGCCATGGCCTTTGAGGCGTGCGGCGGTGGCTTCGGAACTGGCGACGGCGCCATCGAATTCCATCTTGTGCTTGGCCAGGGCGTCGATAAAGCAGTTGGCGGTGGAGCCGGTGCCGACTCCGATCACACTCTTGGCGTCGAGTTTGGGAAGAATAAAGTCGACGGCAGCCTGGGCGACGGCTTGCTTGAGTTGATCCTGGTTCATCATGGGGCCTGGCGTGGGAGTGAGGAAAGGCGCGAATTATAGCGCGGCTGGGCGGCCAACGGACGTAGGTCGGGGAAAACCCCGTGGCTTGTATGGTCGTTCGGCGCAACGCTGGGGTAGACTCGCGGACTCCCTGAAAAGCCGCCTGCGATGCCCGCCATGCTCGAACAGTACGTCAAGAAGATCCTCACCTCGCGCGTCTATGACGTGGCAGTGGAAACCCCGCTGCAAGCCGCCAACCAGCTTACCGAGCGTCTGGGTAACCAGATTCTGCTCAAGCGCGAAGACCTGCAGCCGGTGTACTCGTTCAAGATTCGTGGCGCCTACAACAAGCTGGCGCAGCTCTCGGCCGAAGAGCAGGCGCGCGGCGTAGTTACTGCCTCGGCTGGCAACCATGCCCAGGGGCTGGCGCTGGCGGCCAAGGTGCTGGGGGTCAAGGCCACCATCGTGATGCCCAAGACCACCCCGGAAATCAAGGTGCAGGGCGTGCGTTCGCGGGGCGGCAAGGTGGTGTTGCATGGCGACAGCTTCCCCGAAGCGCTGGCCTATTCGCTGAAACTGGTGGATGAGAAGGGCTACATCTATATCCACCCTTACGACGACCCGCACACCATCGCCGGCCAGGGCACCGTGGCGATGGAAATCCTCCGCCAGCAGCCGGGCCAGCTCGACGCGATCTTCGTGCCGGTGGGCGGCGGCGGCCTGATCGCGGGGATCGCCGCTTATGTGAAATACCTGCGCCCGGAAATCAAGATCATCGGTGTCGAGCCGGACGACTCCAACTGCCTGCAGGCCGCCATGGCGGCCGGCGAGCGCGTGGTGTTGCCGCAGGTTGGGCTGTTTGCCGATGGCGTGGCGGTGGCGCAGATCGGTCAGCACACTTTTGATGTGTGCAAAGACCATGTCGACGAGGTGATCACCGTCAGCACCGACGAGATCTGTGCGGCGATCAAGGACATCTACGACGACACCCGCTCGATCACCGAGCCGGCCGGTGCGCTGAGCGTGGCTGGGATCAAGAAGTACGTGGAGCGCGAAGGCTGCAGCGGTCAGGTGCTGGTGGGTATCGACTCGGGGGCCAACGTCAACTTTGATCGCCTGCGTCATGTCGCCGAGCGCGCCGAGTTGGGTGAGAAGCGCGAAGCGATCATCGCCGTGACCATCCCCGAGCAGCCCGGAAGCTTTAAGGCGTTCTGCGAAGCCATCGGCAAGCGGCAGATCACCGAGTTCAACTACCGCTACCACGAGGATAAGGAAGCGCACATCTTTGTCGGCGTGCAGACCCACCCGGAAAGCGACCCGCGTGCGGCGCTGGTGCAGGGCTTGCGTGAGCAGGGTTTCCCGGTGCTGGATCTGACCGACAACGAACTGGCCAAACTGCATATCCGCCATATGGTCGGCGGTCATGCGGCGGCGGTGCCGGATGAGTGTGTGTACCGCTTCGAGTTTCCCGAGCGGCCGGGCGCACTGTTTAATTTCTTACAGAAATTGGGTGGGCGCTGGAATATCTCGATGTTCCACTACCGTAACCACGGCGCTGCCGATGGTCGGGTGGTCGCGGGCCTCCAGGTGCCGCAGGGCGAGCGCCATCTGGTGCCAGCGGCGCTGGAAGCCATCGGCTATCCCTACTGGGATGAGAGCGATAACCCGGCGTACAAACTCTTTCTTGGATAAGCCGGAAACCCGGTAGGACTGAAACAATGGAACATTACCCATTGCTGAAAATGCTGCACATGCTGCCCGGCATCCTCTTGCTGGTTGGGGTGCCCGTGCACCTGTTTATGCTCTGGAAGGCCTCGCGCAGTGGCGATTCCGCTGTTCTGCAGCGCAAGCTCAAGCGCACCCGCCTGATCAGCCTGCCGGTGCTTGGTCTGCTGGCTCTGAGCCTGCCGGTCACCGGTTGGTTGCTGGTTGACCTCATCGGTTGGCCGCTGAGTCAGACCTGGTTGCTGTTCAGCAGTGTGCTGTTCGCTGTGTTGATGCTGATCGGACTGTTGTTGGCGGGCCGTCTGGGCGCCTGGCAAGCCCTGAATGGCGCACCTGCACCCAAGCGTCTGCTGGGTTTCTGCGCGACCTATGCCGGGCTGATTATGTTGCTGTTGCTGATCATCATGGGCCTGATGGGCGCCAAACCGGCCTGATATGCGCGCACATAAAAACGCCGCCTGATCAGGCGGCGTTTTTATTGGATGGCTGTCAGCCTCGTAGCCCGGATGCAATCCGGGGAAACAATGTCGGCTGCACAACCTATCCCCGGATTGCGCCGGAGCTTATCCGGGCTACGGGTCTATGCCCGAGTGTTCACGGAAAACGCCATAGGATGGGCCGGGCGGCGCAGGTTGAGAGCAGTGATACCCATCAATCTCAGCGCAGCGAGATAACCGGCCAGCCGCGCTTCTCTGCTTCGGCGCGCAGCTTCGGGTCGGGGTCGACGGCGAATGGGCGAGTGACTTGTTCCAGCAGCGGCAGGTCATTCATTGAGTCGCTGTAGAAGCTGCTATCAGTCAGGCTCAGGCCGGTTTCGCCGAGCCAGCGGTTGAGGCGGGTGACCTTGCCTTCCTTAAAGCACGGCACATCGGTGGTACGCCCGGTGTAGCGGCCGTCCTGCATTTCACATTCAGTGGCCAGCAGGGTGTCGACGCCCAGGCGCGCGGCAATCGGCGCGGTAACAAAACGGTTGGTGGCGGTGATGATCAGCAGCTTGTCGCCGGCTTCGCGGTGCTCGGCGAGCAGTGCTTCACCTTTGGCGAGGATGATCGGCTCGACGCAGTCGCGCATAAACTCGCGATGCCACTGCTGCAGCTGGGCCATTTCCGTGCGGCCGAGAATCTCCAGGCTGAAATTCAGGTAGTTGGTGATATTCAGGTTGCCGGCCAGGTAGTCCTGATAAAACGCATCGTTGCGCGCCTTGTAGGCGATGCCGTCGAGGATGCCGCGCTCACACAGGTAATCGCCCCAGGCGTGGTCGCTGTCGCCGCCGAGCAGGGTGTTGTCGAGATCGAATAAAGCCAAACGCACGGGAGCACCTTTGATTGCCAGCCACGAAAGGCGGCCAGAATAACGGCTTTTATAAGGCTTTCCTATTACACGGGCCGCTCGCGTTGCTGCTGCCGCGGCCTTTGTGGAACAATGCCCGCATGTCTTAAATTCAGGCGTTTACGAGGTTGTGTGCCGTGATCGATTCCGATGGTTTTCGCCCGAATGTCGGCATCATTCTGACCAATGATGTCGGCCAGGTGCTGTGGGCGCGTCGGATAAACCAGGACGCTTGGCAGTTCCCGCAGGGCGGGATCAATGACCATGAGTCGCCGGAAGAAGCGCTGTACCGCGAATTGAACGAAGAAGTCGGCCTGGAACAGCAGGATGTGAAAATTCTCGCCTGCACCCGGGGCTGGTTGCGTTATCGTCTGCCTCAGCGCTTGGTGCGCACGCACAGCCAACCGCTGTGTATCGGGCAGAAACAGAAGTGGTTCCTGCTGCGTCTAACGGGCGCAGAAGACCGGGTGCGCATGGACCTGACTGGCAAGCCGGAATTCGACGGCTGGCGCTGGGTCAGCTACTGGTACCCGCTGGGCCAGGTGGTGACATTCAAGCGCGAGGTTTACCGTCGCGCCCTCAAGGAACTCGCTCCGCGCCTTTTGGCGCGGGACTGACATAGGCTAGAGCCAAGCATGCTCAATACGCTGCGCAAGATTGTCCAGGAAGTAAACGCCGCCAAGGACCTCAAGGCGGCGCTGGGCATTATCGTGCAGCGAGTGCGCGAGGCCATGGGCAGCCAGGTCTGTTCGGTCTACCTGCTCGATCCGGAAACCAACCGCTTTGTGCTGATGGCCACCGAGGGCTTGAACAAGAAGGCTATCGGCAAGGTCAGCATGGCCCCCAACGAGGGCCTGGTCGGCCTGGTCGGTACCCGCGAAGAGCCGCTCAACCTCGAACACGCCTCCGAACACCCGCGCTATCGCTACTTTGCCGAGACCGGTGAGGAGCGTTACGCCTCCTTCCTCGGTGCGCCGATCATTCACCACCGCAAGGTGATGGGCGTATTGGTTATCCAGCAGAAAGAACAGCGCCAGTTCGACGAGGGCGAAGAAGCCTTCCTGGTGACCATGAGTGCGCAGCTCGCTGGGGTTATCGCCCACGCCGAGGCCACCGGCTCGATTCGCGGCCTGGGCCGGCAGGGCAAGGGCATTCAGGAAGCCAAGTTCGTCGGCGTGCCGGGCTCGCCTGGCGCTGCCGTGGGCACGGCGGTGGTGGTATTGCCGCCGGCCGACCTGGAAGTGGTGCCGGATAAGACCGTCGATGACATCGCCGCCGAGCTGACTCTGTTCAATAACGCCCTGGAAGGCGTGCGCTCTGACATGCGCGCGCTGTCGGCGAAGATGGCCACCCAGCTGCGCCCCGAAGAGCGTGCGCTGTTCGACGTGTACCTGATGATGCTGGAAGACGCCGCTCTGGGTAACGAGGTGGTCAAGGTCATCCGCACCGGCCAGTGGGCCCAGGGCGCACTGCGCCAGGTGATTGGCGAGCACATCAACCGTTTCGAACTGATGGACGACGCCTACCTGCGCGAGCGCGCCAGCGACGTCAAAGACCTCGGCCGGCGCCTGCTCGCCTATCTGCAGCAGGCGCGTCAGCAGACCCTGGTGTACCCGGACAACTGCATTCTGGTCAGCGAAGAGCTGTCGCCGGCGATGCTTGGCGAAGTGCCGGAAGGCAAGTTGGTCGGCCTGGTTTCGGTGCAGGGCTCGGGCAACTCCCATGTGGCGATCTTTGCCCGCGCCATGGGTATTCCCACGGTGATGGGTGTGGTTGACCTGCCGTATTCGAAAATCGACGGCATTCAGCTTATCGTCGACGGCTACCACGGTGAGGTGTTCACCAACCCCAGCGAAGTGTTGCGCAAGCAATACGCCGAAGTGGTTGAGGAAGAGCGCCAGCTGGCTCAGGGCCTCGATGCGCTGCGTGCCTTGCCGTGCGAAACTCTCGATGGCCACCGCATGCCGCTGTGGGTCAACACCGGCCTGCTCGCTGATGTAAAGCGCGCTCAGGAGCGCGGTGCCGAAGGTGTCGGTCTGTACCGCACCGAAGTGCCGTTTATGATCAAGGAGCGCTTCCCCAGCGAGAAAGAGCAGCTGGCGATTTATCGCGAGCAACTGGCCGCCTTCCACCCGCTGCCGGTGACCATGCGCAGCCTGGATATCGGCGGTGACAAGGCGCTGAGCTATTTCCCGATCAAGGAAGACAACCCCTTCCTCGGCTGGCGCGGTATCCGCGTCACCCTCGACCACCCGGAAATCTTCCTGGTGCAGACCCGCGCCATGCTCAAGGCCAGCGAAGGGTTGAACAACCTGCGCATCCTGCTGCCGATGATTTCCGGCATTCAGGAGCTGGAAGAGGCGCTGCACTTGATTCACCGCGCCTGGGGTGAGGTGCGCGATGAAGGCACCGACGTGCCGCTGCCGCCGGTCGGGGTGATGATCGAGATTCCGGCGGCGGTCTATCAGGTGCGCGAGCTGGCACGCCAAGTCGACTTCCTCTCGGTCGGCTCGAATGACCTGACCCAATACCTGTTGGCCGTGGACCGCAACAACCCGCGCGTCGCCGACCTCTACGACTTCCTCCATCCGGCCGTGCTGCAGGCGCTGCGCCTGGTGGTGGCCGGTGCCCATGCCGAAGGCAAACCGGTGAGCATTTGCGGTGAGATGGCCGGTGACCCGGCGTGCGCCGTGTTGCTGATGGCCATGGGCTTCGATGGCTTGTCGATGAACGCCACCAACCTGCCCAAGGTGAAATGGCTGTTACGGCAGATCAGCATGGGCAAGGCCCAGGAGTTGCTCGGCCAGGTGATGAGCATCGACAACCCGCAGGTAATCCACAGCACCCTGCAACTGGCCCTGCGCAACCTCGGCCTGGGCCGCATGATCAATCCAGCGTCAGATATCCAGGCATGAGCGCCCGCCGCTCGTGCTGAACCCTGCAGATAAGCTCCTGGCGCTGCGCCAACTGGCCACCCTGCGCCTGTCGGCGGCCAGCGCACTGGTGCGTCAGGGCCAGAGCCTATGGGTGCTGGCCGACGATGCGCTGGTGCTGCAACGCTACAGCCTGAGTGGCGACTGGCAGGCCGAGCTGACCCTGCTGCCCGGCGAGTTGCCCGAGGATGCCAAGCAGCGCAAACGTCTTAAACCTGACTTCGAAGCGTTGCTGTCATTACCAGGCGACTGCCTGCTGGCCCTCGGTTCGGGTTCGACCAAGCGCCGCTGTCGCGGCTGTCTGGTTGAGGCCGGCAGCGTGCGCGTTATCGACCTCGGCCCCTTGTACCACGCGCTCGCCGAGCACTTTCAGGACCTGAATATCGAAGGCAGCGTGGTCTATCGCGAGCAGTTGCTGCTGGCGCAACGTGGCAACGGTCGTGGTCGGGAGAATGCCCTGGTGCTGCTCGATTTACCCCAGGTGCTGCGCGATCTGCAGGATGGGCAACTGAGCGCCGCCGCGCTGCAGCGGATTGTGCCGCTGCAATTGCCTGAGCTGGATGGCGTACCGTTGAGCCTGACCGACCTCAGCGTGGCGCCCAGTGGCGCGCTGTATTTCACCGCGACGGCGGAGGCCACCGATTCCAGCTACCTCGACGGTGCCTGCGTTGGCAGTGTACTCGGGCGGCTGGATGCACAGCTGAGCATCGTCGAGCTGAGCCGCCTGACGCCGGTGGTGAAAATCGAGGGGCTGGCTTTCCAGGCCGATGGTCGGCCGCTGCTGGTGGCCGATGCCGACGATCCGACGATTGCCTCGCCGCTGTTTACCCTTGATAAATTCAGCGAGCCTGCCCACAGCAACTAGCAGGCCGTTGAAAAACTACCTGCGTTGCCATTGCGGCGTTAAAAACAGGCTCAAAATGCTCATTTACAGCTCGTAAACTCCGCTTTTTCGCCTGTTTTTGCCTTGCACTGGCTGCCTCGCCAACGTTTTCAACAGCCTGCTAAGCGGCTTCAGCAGTGCACAACCACCTCACCTAAACAGCTGCCATTGCTGCCGAACGTGCGCTCGGCCAGCACGCGGCTGCCGTCGGCATTGACGATCAACGCAGTACTGGCGCGCGTGCCATAGGTGACGCTGGCAATAAACACACTGGAGAGCAGGCGTTCGCCGGTCAGGCCGATGCCGGTTTGCGGCAGCTCAGCATCCGTCGCGCGGGTGGGGTCGGCCAGCAGCTTGAGCAGCATCTGCGGCTGTGGCTCATGCAAGCCGTTGTGCAGTGCCTGCTTGGCCCGTTGCAGCTTGGGCCAGGGCGTGTCCAGGTCGGCATTTGACAGGCCGTGCACGCCTTCCGCCAATGGTGTGGCGCGCCCGGTCAGGGAGTTGAAGTGCCAGAGCTGCTGGCTGTCACCGAGCAGCAGGTTAAAGCCGCTGTAGTGCCGGCGCCGCTCATGCAGGTCATGCAGAAAGTCTTCGATGCTATGGCTGCCAGCGAGAAAGGCCACTGGCAGCTCGCCCCGTGAGCGGCTGCCTTGAGCCTGGCCGGGGTCGCGAATATTGGTCAGGGCGGCAAAACGTCCGTCAGGGCCGACGCCTAGCCAGGTGCCGCCGGCCTGCAGGTCGCGACCGGCAATCACTCCCGGCACATCGGGCCATTCGGCCAGTGGCTGGCTGGGGCGTTCGTAGAATTCATCGCGATTGGCGGCCAGCAGCAGCGGCTGGGCATGGCCCGGTCGCCAGGCCAGGACGATCAGGCACATGAGTTAGCTCCTTAACTTGGCCAGCACGCCGGCGTTGTCCAGTTCGTTGCCCAGGTGCAGGCGCACCTTGCGCGCGCCGCAGCCGAGGCCGAGTTCCAGCAGAATGCGCTCCTCGACCTGCGACAGACCGCCTTCCAGGCGCTCCAGTGGTTGAATCAGCAGCTGCGGCGGTCGGCTTAGGCGCAAAAAGCGCTTGGGCAGGATTTCCTCGACGCCGCGCTGGAGCAGTTGCTGCGCCGCGGCAAAGTCCGCCACCAGCAAGCGCTGATTGCTGAACGCCGGGTCGGCCTGCAGGTGCAGCGCGCGGCCACTTTGCAGGTGCGTCAGGTGCATCTGGTTACAGCTCAGCTTCAGGTACAGGGTCGGGCGCATGCTGGTCTATTCCACAGGCGATGCTGGCACTTTACGCAAAGCCTGAGCGGACATCCATCGCCCAAAGTAGAGTCCGGCCCTGTGCATCCGTTACCATGCCGGATTGTTTGCGGGGGTGCTGATGGAACTGCTGCTGTATTTGATCCTGGGGGCTGCAGCTGGAACGCTTGCCGGGTTATTTGGCGTAGGCGGCGGCATTATCATCGTGCCGGTGCTGGTGCTGAGTTTTGCTGCGCAGGGCTTTGATCCGATGATTTTGACGCATCTGGCGGTAGGCACCTCGCTGGCGACCATCATCTTCACCTCGATCAACTCGGTGGTCGAACATCAGCGTAAAGGTGCCGTGCTGTGGCCGGTATTTGCCTGGATGACCCTGGGGATTCTGCTCGGCGCCGGGCTTGGCGCGATGACCGCCGCCGCGATTCAGGGGCCGCTGTTGCAGAAGATCATCGGCGTGTTCGCGATCATTATTGCCGTGCAAATGGCCCTGGAGCTGAAACCCAAAGCCAGCCGCACTGTCCCAGGCAAGCCGGCACTGACCCTGGCCGGTGGGGTGATTGGCTGGGCCTCGGCAATTTTCGGGATTGGCGGCGGTTCGCTGACCGTGCCGTTCCTGACCTGGCGCAGCGTAGCGATGCAGCAGGCGGTGGCTACTTCTTCGGCTTGCGGCCTGCCGATTGCGATAGCCAGTGCCCTGAGTTTTATCTGGCTGGGCTGGGATAAACCCGCGCTGCCGGAGTGGAGCCTGGGCTTTGTCTACCTGCCGGCGCTGGTCGGTATTGCCATCCCCAGCATGTACTTTGCCCGTGTCGGCGCACGCCTGGCGCACAAGCTGTCGCCGCGCCTGCTCAAGCGTCTGTTTGCCCTGCTGCTGTTTAGCGTGGGCCTGAGTTTTCTGATTTGAGGAATTGAAATGCTGCCTTACCCGCAGATTAACCCCGTAGCCCTGGACCTTGGGCTGATCAAAATTCATTGGTACGGCCTGATGTACCTGATCGGCATCGGCGGCGCCTGGTGGCTGGCTTCGCGCCGGGTCAACACCTTCGCGCCAACTTGGAACAAGGAGAAGCTCTCCGACCTGGTGTTCTGGGTCGCCATGGGCGTGATTCTCGGCGGCCGTCTGGGTTATGTGCTGTTTTACGATCTGGCCGCCTATATCGCCGAGCCGGTACGCATGCTGCGCATCTGGGAAGGCGGCATGTCGTTCCACGGCGGGTTGATCGGCGTAATGCTGGCCACCTGGTGGTTCGGCAAACGCAACAACAAGAGTTTCTTCGAGCTGATGGACTTTATCGCGCCGCTGGTGCCGATTGGTCTGGGCGCCGGACGCATCGGCAACTTTATCAACGCCGAGCTATGGGGCAAGGCCACCGACGTGCCCTGGGCGATGGTCTTCCCCACTGACCCCGAGCAGCTGGCGCGCCATCCCTCGCAGCTGTATCAGTTCGCTCTGGAAGGCGTGGCGCTGTTCACCATCCTCTGGTTCTACTCGCGTAAGCCGCGCCCGACCATGGCGGTGTCCGGCATGTTTGCCACGTGCTACGGGATCTTCCGCTTTATCGTCGAATTCGTCCGCGTGCCGGATGCCCAGCTCGGTTACCTGGCCGGCGGCTGGCTGACCATGGGCCAGATCCTCTGTGTGCCGATGATCCTCGGCGGCCTGGGTCTGATCGCCTACGCCTACAAACGCCAGGCTGCGCAGGAGGCCGTGCAATGAAACAGTACCTCGACCTGATGCGCTTGGTTCGTGAGACCGGCACCTTCAAGAGCGACCGCACCGGCACCGGCACCTACAGCATTTTTGCCCATCAGATGCGCTTCAACCTGGCCGACGGCTTCCCGCTGGTGACCACCAAGAAGTGCCACCTGAAATCGATCATCCACGAGCTGCTGTGGTTTCTTGCGGGCGACACCAACATCAAGTACCTGAAGGACAACGGCGTACGCATCTGGGACGAGTGGGCCGACGAGAACGGCGACCTCGGCCCGGTGTACGGCTACCAGTGGCGCAGCTGGCCGGCGCCGAATGGCGAGTCGATTGACCAGATCAGCAAGCTGATCGAGATGATCAAGAAGAACCCGGACTCGCGCCGTCTGATCGTCTCCGCCTGGAACCCGGCCCTGGTTGAGCAGATGGCCCTGCCGCCATGTCATGCGCTGTTCCAGTTCTATGTGGCCGACGGCAAGCTGAGCTGCCAGCTGTATCAGCGCTCGGCGGATATCTTCCTCGGGGTGCCGTTCAATATCGCCAGCTATGCGCTGCTGACCTTGATGGTGGCGCAGGTCTGCGGCCTGCAACCGGGCGACTTTATCTGGACCGGCGGCGACTGCCACCTGTACGCCAACCATATCGAGCAGACCGACCTGCAACTGAGCCGCGAGCCGCTGCCGTTGCCGGTGATGAAGCTCAATCCTGAAGTGAAGGACCTGCTGGCCTTCAAGTTCGAGGACTTCGAGCTGGTCGGCTATCAGGCGCACCCGCATATTCCGGCGCCTGTCGCGGTCTAATCTGCGCTGTTTGATTCGCGGCTAAAGCGGAGCGCCGCCCGGTCCTTCCCACGGATAGATGCTGTCCATGTGGGAGGGGCTTTAGCCGCGACATCTGAAAACTGCTAGAGCAACTCTGCCGCCAACTGCTGTACCTGCTCCTGTCGCTCGCCGTCTTCCAGTTGTGCGTTGGGGTTAAGCGATGACCATTCCGGGTGGGCGCGGGCTTTGTGCAGGGCTTCCGGCAGTTTGCCTTCGCGCCAGCTGGCGTCCTGTGGAGTGTTCAGGCTGATGGCCTCAACCGCGGCATGGCCGCGGGCTTCCAGTGCTTGCAGCAGCAGTTGCTGACGCAGGGCGAGCAGGCGCAGCACTGCGTCGTCCACAGTCAGCTCGCGTTGGCCCTTGAGTTTGCCTTTCAGCCGGGCGCCGTAGCCGCGTAGGGTCTGCGCGCTGCCGCCGAGCACGGCGCCGATCAGCGCCGCCGCGCCTAGGGTGATGCCGCCGACCAGCAGATCGACGCCGACCCCGGTGGCCGCGCCCGCCGCCATGCCACCGCCGATATTGATGCCCAGCTGCTTAAGGGTTTCCGGGTTGAACAGGTCATCACCCCAACGGCCGTCGAGCAAAGGCAGGTCGCCGGCCTTGGCGTCGTCCTGGCGGAAGGCGTACAGGCGCAGCAGGGCTTCCACGCAGCGTTGCTCGCGTTGCCGGATGGTTTGATGCAGTTCGCGGATGGCGCCTTGTTCCAGCACGGCTTGCGCGGCCACGCTACGCCTGCAGGCGGCGCAGTCCAGCAGCAGTTCGGCGATCAGCCGCGCGCCGCTGCTTTTGCGTAATTGGCGTTGCGCCAGGTGATCGTCAATCAAGCGTTGCAGTTGCGGGCGGGCTTTTTCCTGCAGCAGCGCCAGGCTGTCGTATAGGCGGCGTTCGCCATCCAGCGGCGGTGCCACGCTGTCGAAACACACCAGGGCATGCAGGCCGAGGCGGGCGAGAGCGTCGCGCCAGTCCTGCTCGCGGTGCTGGCTGCTACTGACGAAGTTCAGCACCGGCAGCAAGGGCCGGCCGCACATGCTCAGCACGGCCAGCTCATCACGGTATTTGGCCAGCACCGGCTCGCGCGCGTCGATTACATAGAGGCCGGCGTCCGAGGCCAGCAGCTGGCGCAGCACCTTGGCTTCCTGCTCGAAACGCTGGCGCGCTTCGCTGCCGTCGAGAAAGCGCGCCAGCCGTGCCGGGCCATCCAGCCGCTCACCGGGGCGATCCAGGCGCTCCAGATAATCCAGCAGGGCGATGGCGTCTTCCAGGCCGGGTGTGTCGTACAGTTCCAGCAGCGCCTCGCCGTCTACTGACAGCCGTGCGCCTTCGACGTGGCGGGTGGTGCTGGGGCGATGGGACACCTCGCCGAAGCCGACGTCGCGGGTCAGGGTGCGCAGCAGCGAGGTCTTGCCGACATTGGTGTGGCCGACCACGGCCAGCTTCAGCGGGCTGTTCATGACAGACCTCCGGTAGCCCGGATAAGCCTTGGCGTAATTCGGGGCCATGGTTCACCGGATTGCGCTGCGCTTATCCGGGCTACGAAGTGATCGATGTCAGTCATGACCATGCTCCAGCCAGCTGAACGGCGCGCTGTCGCTGTAGCTCAGTTGCAGGTGCTCCAGCGCGCGGTGCCAGTCGCCCAGGCGGGCGCTGTCGAGGGCTTCGCCGGGTGGCGGTGGCAGTAACCAGATCCGCGTGGCGCTGGCCGTGCGCGCCAGCTCGCCGAGCAGTGCCAGGCTGCCACGATCCGGCGAGCGGCGTGGGTCGCAGGCAATCAGCAGGCGCGCCGGCGGGAAGCGGTTGAGTTGGTCGAGCAGCTGATTGCGCTGCTCGCGGCTGTCGATCACCCCGGCATCACCGATGCCCTTGGGCAACGCGGGTGGCCAGCTGCGCTGTGGGTCCAGTTCGACCGCCACCAATAACGCGCCCTGGCTGCCTTCGCTGTGGTTGCCGGCTTGGGGTTCATGCAGCTGCGTGGGCGCTGCATCGCATACGCCGAGGCGTTCGCTGCTCGGTTGCAGGCATTCGCGCAGCAGGTTGTAGCCGGGCAGGCTGAGGTCCAGGCTTAGTGCCGCGCAACCGCGGCGCCAGCGCCATAGGCAGAGCAGTAGGAGAGCCAGGCGCGGCAATATGCCGTAGACCACCAATACGCCGACCAGCCAGCCGGCCCAGCTCAGCCGCGCGCTTTCGTTGGCCAGGGCGCTGTCGCCGCTGGCGCGGATCAGTTCAGCATCCGGCAGGCTGAAACCGAGCAACGCCGGCAGGCTGCCGATGGCCTGAGTCATGGCGATAAAGCTGTCGCCGCCGAGCAGGGTGCTTTCCCAGACAAAGCCGTAACGGCGGGTGGCCAACAGGGCCAGCAGGGTCAGCAGGGCGGTGATTAAGGTCAGCAGCCAGAAACCCTGCACCAGTACGCCCAGGCCCCAGCGACTGAGGCGCTGGCGTTGCAACATCAGCAGCAGGGCGGGTGCCAGTTGTGCGGCCTGGGCATCGCGGGCAAGTTTGGCGCTCAGCCATAACCACAGATGGCCGAGGACGCCCGCGCTGTCGCGGCTTAGCAGCAGGCCCAGTGCCCAACCCAGCAGCAGAAGCAAATTCAGCCCGAGCAGACTGCCCAGGGCCCAGAACACATTGACCGGACGCAGGCCATCGCCCAATGCCGCCACCGCCAGGCCGCTGCCGCTAAGGATGGCCAGCAGTACCAGCAGCAACCCGGCCAGGCGTGCGCCCTGTAGCCAGTGCTGCAGCGCTTGTACCTGGCCGTCGCGCTCGCCCAGCCACCAGGCGCGGGTCTGGATGCGTTCGTCGAGTGCGCCGCCTTGGGCCTGGGCGCGGCGGTTGGCTTCGCTGTCCTCCAGCGGGCCAGCATGCTCCTCACGCAGGCGGATGCTTTCACTGAGCCAGAGGCGTTGCAGGCGGCTGGGCGTGGGGTGGTCGAGTGGGCTCACGCGGTGTTCCATAAACGAGTGGAAAGCAGAGCATAACCGCAGCGGCCGGCACATGGCACAGCACTGCGCGCGTGTACTCCTGTGGCCAGTCCGGCTAGGCTGCTGGTAGTGGGCGGCCGGGTGTCTCGGTCAGCAGCCGCTGAACACATAACAATAAAAGCGAGAGCCATCGTGAAGTTACCGCATCTGGAGTGGGTCAATCAGGATTCGCCGTACCTGCGTCAGCATCAGCAGGGCTTTCGCGCGCTGAGTTTTGACGATGAACTGGAGCAGGCGTTCAAGCGCTATCACGCCAATGTGTTCCTGCGCCGTATGCGCTGGTCATTGCTGGTGGCCACGCTGCTGGCGCTGCTGTTTGTGCTGCTGGATGCGATCAATCTGCCGGACCCATTGCGCGGCCGGATACTCGCTCTGCGCCTGGGGGTAATTCAGCCGCTGCTGCTGTTGGCCTGGCTGGCCACCTATCGACCGGGCTTGCGTGATCACTTGCAACTGATCGGCGGCATTGTGGCGCTGCTCTCCGGCCTCGCGGTGGCGGGCATCATCGGCTTGGCCCGTTATCACAGCTTTGCCTTGCCCTATGAGGGCATCATCCTGGTTACGGTGTTCTTCTACTTTCTCACCGGTCTGCGTTTTGCCACCGCCGTGCTGTGCGGCTGGGGGACCTTCGTGGCATATCTGGCGGTGGAGTTGAGCATCGGCCTGGCGGGCGAGGCGCTGCTGAACAATGCCTTGTTTCTGGCCCTGGCCAATGTCATCGGCTCGGTGGGCTGCTATTCCCTGGAATATGCCACGCGGCAAAATTTCCTCGCCCATGGCCTGCTGCAGGACCTGGCTGAGAAGGATTTCCTCACCGGGCTGCTCAATCGTCGCGCCTTTAGCGAGCGTGCCGAGCGCAGCTGGCGCCAGGCGCAGCGGGAAAAGCAGGCCTTGGGCGTGGTGATGATGGATGTGGACTTCTTCAAACGTTACAACGACCACTATGGCCACGCGGCCGGTGACGAGGCGTTGCGCCAGGTGGCCCGGGTGATCGGCGAGTTTGCCCGGCGGCCGCTGGATTGCGCAGCGCGTTATGGTGGTGAGGAATTTGTCGGCGTCTGGTATGGCCTGGATGAAGCGCAACTGCTGGCGATTCTGCAGGACATCCGCAGCGCCATCGAAGCCCTGGGCCTGACGCATGCCCATTCGGATGCCGCCGGCGTGGTTACGCTGAGCATCGGCATGGCCTACCTCACGCCACAGCCGCATCAGAGCCTGGGCGATGCCCTGCGCCTGGCAGATGTCGCGCTCTACCTGGCCAAGGAGCAGGGGCGCAACCGTGTGGTGGGCAAGCGTCAGGATGGTTAAACGCACTGAACCGGTTCTGAGGCAAGGCTTCAATGATCGCCACGCAGACGGTATTCTCGCGGCTATGAAAAATTCCCTGCCTCTCTGCATGATCGCCGCCCTCGCGGAAAACCGCGTGATCGGCCGCGATAACCAACTGCCCTGGCATTTGCCGGCGGATCTCAAGCACTTCAAGGCGCTGACTCTGGGCAAGCCGATCATCATGGGTCGCAAGACCTGGGATTCCCTCGGCCGGCCCTTGCCGGGTCGGCTCAATCTGGTGGTCAGCCGTCAACCCGGGCTGCAGCTGGAGGGCGCGGAAGTGTTCGCCAGTCTCGACGCCGCGCTCGAACGTGCCGAGGCCTGGGCGCGCGAGGAAGATGCCGAAGAGCTGATGCTGATCGGCGGCGCGCAACTCTACGAGCTGGGCCTGGCCCAGGCCGAACGCCTGTACCTGACTCGCGTCGGCATCAGTCCCCAGGGCGATGCCTACTTCCCCGAAGTGGCCGATGCTGACTGGCACCTGTCGTCCGCCATCGAACACATGGAAGGCCTGGAAACGCCGGGCTATGTGTTTGAGGTGTGGGATCGCAAATAGCCCGTTCGGGCTGAGTTTTTCCGCGCTGCATTGATTTCCGCCAGGGTGGGCGCCGGTAGGGCGTGCCACCCTTTGGCTCGTGTTGCGTAGCGCTAACACATGCCTTGCTGGCCGCTACGCTGTCTATTGCCGTTTGCCCTCTACAGGTTGTTCCCCATGCATGACGCTGATGCCGATCACGCCGAGCCGGATCGTATTGCCGCGATCTTTATTCGCCACCCCCTCTGGGAAGACGGCCTGGCGCTGCTGCTGGGTACGGCCATGGTGGCGCTGGGGATCACCCTCTACAGCCAGGCTGGTTTGCTGACCGGCGGCACCGTGGGCTTGGCCTTTCTGATGAAATACTTGCTTGGCTGGCCGTTCGGTCTGGTGTTCTTTCTGATCAACCTGCCGTTCTACGCCCTGGCCATCTGGCGCATGGGCTGGCCGTTCACCCTGCGCACCTTCTGCGCGGTGGGGATGGTTTCGCTGCTGGCCGAATTGACGCCGCAGTGGATTGGCTTCACCCACCTGAACGTGGTGTATGCCGCGCTGTTCGGTGGTTTCGCCATGGGCCTGGGCTTACTGATGCTGTTCCGCCACCGCGCCAGCCTCGGCGGGGTGAATATCCTCGCGCTGTACCTGCAGGAGCGCTTCGGCCTGCGCGCTGGCAAGGTGCAGATGGCCATCGACGTACTGATCGTGCTGGGTGCGGTAATGGTCGTACCGCTGGACAAAGTGGCACTGTCGATCCTCGGCGCGTTGGCGCTGAACATGGTACTGGCGATCAACCACCGTGCCGGGCGCTACATGGGCGTCAGTTGAAAGCAAAAACCCGGCATTGAGCCGGGTTTTGTTTACAGCGACTGACTTACGGCACCAGTTTGTCCAGCAGCGCCTTGTCACGGACCGCGCCCTTGTCGGCGCTGGTGGCGAGCAGGGCGTAGGCCTTGAGCGCCGTGGTGACTTTGCGCGGGCGCACTTCCACCGGCTTCCAGCCTTTCTTGTCCTGTTCCACGCGGCGTGCGGCCAGCTCTTCATCACTGATCAGCAGGTTGATCGAGCGCTCGTGGATGTTGATCAGGATCTTGTCGCCTTCGCGCACCAGGCCGATGGCGCCGCCAGCTGCGGCTTCCGGCGAGGCGTGGCCGATGGACAGGCCCGAGGTGCCGCCGGAGAAGCGGCCGTCGGTGAGCAGGGCGCAGGCTTTGCCCAGGCCTTTGGATTTCAGGTACGAGGTCGGGTAGAGCATTTCCTGCATGCCCGGGCCGCCTTTCGGGCCTTCGTAGCGGATGATGACGATATCGCCGGCCTGCACTTCGTCGGCGAGGATGCCGCGCACGGCGCTGTCCTGGCTTTCGAAGATTTTCGCGTTGCCTTCGAAGACATGGATCGACTCATCCACACCGGCGGTTTTCACCACGCAACCGTCGAGGGCGATGTTGCCGTAGAGCACGGCCAGGCCGCCTTCTTGCGAGTACGCATGCTCGACGCTGCGGATACAGCCGTTTTCACGGTCGTCATCCACGGTGTCCCAGCGGGTGCTTTGGCTGAATGCGGTCTGCGTCGGGATACCGGCCGGGCCGGCGCGGAAGAAGGTGTGTACGGCTTCATCGTCGGTCTGGGTGATGTCCCATTTGGCGATGGCTTCAGCCATGGACTTGCTGTGTACGGTCGGCAGGTCGGTGTGCAGCAGGCCACCACGGGCCAGCGAGCCAAGGATGGAGAAGATGCCGCCGGCGCGGTGTACGTCTTCCATATGGTATTTCTGGATATTCGGCGCGACTTTGCACAGCTGCGGCACTTTGCGCGACAGACGGTCGATGTCGCGCAGGTCGAAATCGACTTCGCCTTCCTGGGCGGCGGCCAGCAGGTGCAGGATGGTGTTGGTCGAGCCACCCATGGCGATGTCCAGGGTCATGGCGTTTTCGAACGCCTTGAAGTTGGCGATGTTGCGCGGCAGCACCGACTCGTCGCCTTCACCGTAGTAGCGTTTGCACAGCTCGACGGCGGTGCGACCGGCTTGCAGGAACAGCTGCTCGCGGTCGCTGTGGGTTGCCAGGGTCGAACCGTTGCCCGGCAGGGCCAGGCCCAGGGCTTCCATCAGGCAGTTCATCGAGTTGGCGGTAAACATGCCGGAGCAGCTGCCGCAGGTCGGGCAGGCGCTGCGCTCGTATTCGGCGACTTTTTCGTCACTGGCCGAATCGTCGGCAGCGATGACCATGGCGTCGACCAGGTCCAGGCCGTGGCTGGCCAGCTTGGTCTTGCCCGCTTCCATTGGGCCGCCAGACACGAAGATCACCGGGATATTCAGGCGTAGCGAAGCCAGCAGCATGCCGGGGGTGATCTTGTCGCAGTTACTGATGCAGACGATGGCATCGGCGCAGTGGGCATTGACCATGTACTCCACGGAGTCGGCGATGATTTCGCGCGATGGCAGCGAATAGAGCATGCCGTCGTGGCCCATGGCGATGCCGTCATCGACCGCGATGGTGTTGAATTCCTTGGCGACGCCGCCGTGTTTCTCGATCTCGCGGGCGACCAGCTGGCCCATGTCCTTCAGGTGCACGTGGCCTGGCACGAACTGGGTGAAGGAGTTGGCGATGGCGATGATCGGCTTCTTGAAGTCTTCGTCCTTCATCCCGGTGGCACGCCACAGGGCGCGAGCGCCGGCCATATTGCGGCCGTGGGTGGAGGTCTTCGAGCGGTAATCAGGCATGGCGATAAATCCTGCAAAGGCTATTCAGGTCACGCGTGCACAGGCAATAACGCTGTGCGGGCAACGGGCTGTTGCTGCGTATGTTGAGCCGGGATCAGGCCCAAGGCAAACGCAAGTGCGCATTTACCGGGCTGGGGCGCTGCCTGGCGCGGGGTGGGCGCTGGCGTGGCTGGGCTACAAGGTCCGCCTGGATAGGGCAGGAGAGCGCCGATTCTAATCCTTCGGCGCGCTCGCAAGGAAGGCCGGTATGCCCAGCGGTGTGGGCTCAGTTCAGGCTCAGCACCTGGCTGGCGATGGCGAAGTACACCAGTACGCCGGAGGCGTCGGCAATCGAGGTGATCAGCGGGGCGCTGGCGGTGGCCGGGTCGAGGCCCAGGCGGTGCAGCACGAAGGGCAGGCTCATGCCGATCAGGCTGCCGACTATGACAATCACCACCATGCTGCTGGCAACCACCAGGGCGATCTCCGGGCCACCGCGCAGCAGGCCGAGCAGGGACACGGCAACAGCCATGGTGATGCCCAGCGCCAGGGCTACCAGGCATTCGCGGCGCAGCAAGCCGAGCCAGTCACGCAGCACCACCTCGCCAGTGGCCAGGGCGCGGACCATCAGGGTGGCCGATTGCGAGCCGGCGTTGCCGCCGCTGTCGACCAGCAGCGGGAGGAAGAACACCAGGGCAATATTGGCCGCGATCACGTCCTCGAAGGCGGCGATGCCGGCCCCGGAAAACAGATTGCCGAATACCAGCAGCACCAGCCAGAACACCCGCTTGCGGTAGAGCAGGCTGATGCTGGCATCTTTCAGGTTGCCGATCAGGGTGCTGACGCCCGCGCCTTTGTGGAAGTCCACCGTGGCTTCTGCGGTTACCACATCCATGGCGTCGTCGTAGGTGACGATGCCCACCAGTTGCGCGCCGCCATTAGTAATCGGCAGGGCCAACAGGTCATAGCGCTCGATCAGTTTGGCCACCTGCTCCTGAGGCGTGTCGACCTGGGCGCTGATCACCTCGCGCACCATCAGCTGGCTGATCGGCGTGTCGGCCGGTGCCAGGATCAGTTGGCGCAGTGACACGGTGCCGAGCAGGCGTCGCTGTTCATCCACCACATAGCTCTGGTACAGGGTTTCGGCGTCCGGGGCGGCATGGCGCAGGCTGTCGATGGCCTGTGCGGCGTTCAGACCGACTGCCAGAGTGGCGTAGGCCGATGTCATCAGTGCGCCGGCGCAGCCTTCGGGGTATTCGGCCAGCTTGCACAGGTCCTCGCGTTCGGCCTGGGCCAGGGCGGGCAGCAGGGTGGCGCGCAGTTCGCTATCCATCTGGTTAAACAGGTCAGCGCGCTCGTCAGCAGACATGGCGGCGACCAGCTCCACCAGCTCTGTGCGTTGCAGGTGATGACTAAGCGCCAGTTGTTGGGGCGTGGCGCAGTAGCCGAAGACTTCGGCGCGGCGTTTGCCGGGCAATTGCTTGAGTACCTGCCAGGCCAGGTGGGTTTCCAGCAGGTCGAGGGTCTCGGCGAGGTCGGCCGGGCGCAGGCTGTGCACGGCTGCCAGGGCGTTGCCTGGGTCGTTCTGTTGCAGGGCGACGCGCAGGTTTTGCGCAAGGGTGAAGACATTCATTGTTGCTCTCCTGGGCACGCGCCACGGGCGCCTGGAGAGCCGTGATCAGAACGTGCTGATACGGGCCTGCAGGCGTGCCGCTGACGGGTACGCCGGTTGCCAAGTTGTAGCCGCTAAGGGGCAATAACTGGGAAGGTCCATTAAGGTCTGATCTCTGATACCGCTTATGCGGCGGCGCGATGGTAGGCAGCGAGGGGCGACAGGTCAATCGGTTGCAGAGGCTTTGGTGCAGTCGTTCAGGCCTGGTTCAGCAAGCCTGAACGATGCGGGGCAGGGGGCTATTCGATCAGCTCGATTCCGCGCATGCGCTCGGCGCGGCGGCGTAGCAGTTCGATGGTCACCAGCAGGGCGATGGACACCAGGATCAGCAGGGTGGCGATGGCCAGGATGCTCGGGTTGATCTGCTCGCGCAGGCCCGAGAACATCTGCCGGGGGATGGTGCGTTGCTGCGGGCCGGCCATAAACAGGATCACCACCACTTCGTCGAACGAGGTGATAAAGGCGAACAGCGCGCCGGAAATCACCCCCGGGCGGATCAGCGGCATGATGATGTCGAAGAACACCCGCAATGGCGTGGCACCCAGATTCAGCGCCGCGCGGGCCAGGCTGTAGTCGAAGCCGGTGAGGGTGGCGGTGACGGTGATGATCACAAACGGCGTACCCAATGCGGCGTGGGCGATGATCACCCCGAGGTAGTTGCCGGCCAAACCCAGATCCGAATAGAAGAAGAACATCCCGGCGGCGGTGATGATCAGCGGCACGATCATCGGTGACAGCAGCAGCGCGGTGATCAGCCGGCGCATCGGCATGTCGTCGCGCGCCAGCCCCACTGCCGCGCAGGTGCCAAGCACGGTGGCAATCAGCGTGGCAAAGATGCCGATCAGAAAGCTGTTCTTGATCGCCAGCAACCACTTGTCGTCGTTGAAAATGGCCGTGTACCAGCGCAGCGAATAGGCCTCGGGCTGCAGGGTGAGCATGCCTTCGGTAAAGCTGAAGAACGGCTCGACGTTGAACGACAGCGGGATGATCACCAGGATCGGCAGGATCAGAAACAGCAGCACCAGCCAGGAGCTGGTCTTCAGCAGCCAGGCGCCGAGGTGGTGCCAGAAACCGTAGTAGGCGGGAATCTTCATAGGCAAGCGTCCAGTGTCAAACAGTCGGACGAAGGGGTAGCCCGGATGCAATCCGGGGACGGTGTCGTGGCGAGGTGCGCGTCCCGGATTTCATCCGGGCTACGGTGCGCGCGGCAAAAGAATCTAAGCATGTTCATCCCAGCTTGATATTGCTGGCGCCGACAAAACGGTCGTACAGCCAGTACAGCAGCAGGATCAGGCCGAGCAACAAGGAGCCCAGCGCGGCGGCCAGTTCCCAGTTGTTCGAGCGCTGCATATGGAAGGCGATGATGTTGCTGATCATCTGCCCATCGGTGCCGCCGACCAGCGCCGGGGTGATGTAGTAGCCCACGGAAATGATGAACACCAGCAGCGCCCCGGCGCTGAGGCCCGGCAGGGTCATCGGGAAGTAGATGCGCAAGAACGCCGGAATCGGCCGCGCGCCCAGCGACAGCGCCGCGCGCAGGTAACTGGGGTCGATGCCGCGCATCACGCTGTACAGCGGCAAAATCATAAACGGCAGCAGGATATGGGTCATCGCCACCACCGTGGCGAACGAGGTGTAGAGCATCTCGATGGGTTGGCCGATCACGCCGATGCCGAGCAGGAAGGAGTTGATCACCCCGTTGGTCTGCAGCAACGCGATCCAGGCCGTGGTGCGCACCAGCAGCGAGGTCCAGAACGGCAGCAGCACCAGCACCAGCAGCAGGTTGGCACGGTTCTCCGGCAGGCCGGCCAGGTAGTAGGCCAGTGGGTAGCCGAGCAGCGCGCAAAAAATGGTGATGACCAGCGCCATGCTCAGGGTCTTGCTGTACAGCTGCAGGTAGATCTGCGTGTCTTCGCGTACCTGAATGCCTTGCTCGGGGTGCAGTTCCAGGTCGAGGGCGGTCAGGTAGTAGTCATAGGTGTAGGGTTTGCCCGCGCGCTGGATGGAGTACCAGATTTCCGGCTTGCTCCAGTTGCGGTGCGACTTGAGCAGGATGTCGGCGCCCTCTTGCTGCAATTGCGCATCTTGCAGTCGGCTGAGCTTGCGCGCGCTGGCTTTGACCACGCTGGACATGCCTGCCGAGGCGCGGTTGAACTCTTCGGCCAATTTGCCGGACTGGCGCTCTTTGGCCAGGCTGTGCAGCTCCTGGGCGAACACGCTCAGGGTCTGTTGGTCGGGTGTGGCTTTGCCGTCCCAGCGTTGCAGCTCGTGCAGGGTCAGCGGAATCAGGGCGGCCACCGTCGGGTGATGGACGCTGCGCCAGAGCATGCTGGCAATCGGTGCGACGAAGGTCAGCAGGATAAACACCAGCAGCGGCACGACAAACAGAAAGGCGGTGAGGCGTTTCTTGTTGCGGGCGCTGGAGGCTTGGCTGGCTTCGGTAGACGTGAGGGAGGACAAGGCGTTACTCCGAAAATCCTGACCCCTCTCCCGCAGGAGAGGGGTCATAGCGGGTTACTTCAACAGCCACTCGTTGAATTTCTCACCGAGGGATTCGCCATAGTCAGCCCAGAAGTCCGAACCGGCCTGGATGCCTTTGCTCAGGTGAGCGGTCGGCAGGTGCGGTGCGGCGCTCTGGTCAGCCAGCGGCATGGAGGATTTACGGGTCGGGCCGTACGCCACATCCGGCATGCCGGCTAGCGGGGTAGAACCGGTGGCGTAGGCAATGAATTTCAGTGCCAGGTCTTTTTTCGGCGAGCCTTTGACGATGGCCCAGGCGTCGAGGTCGTAGACGTGGCCGTCCCAGACAATAACGAAGGGTTTGTTTTCCTGGCGGATGGCGTCATAGAAGCGGCCGTTGGCCGACTGCACCAGCACTGCGCCGCCATCGTTGAGCAGCTGTGGAGCCTGGGACCAGGAGTCGAACCAGACGATGTCCTTCTTGATGGTGTCCAGTTTGGCGAAGGCACGGGCCTGGCCTTCCGGGGTGGACAGCACGTCATAGACTTCGGCCGGTGGCACGCCATCAGCCAGCAGTGCCCATTCCATGTTCACCTGTGGGCGTTTGCGCAGGGCCCGCTTGCCGGCAATTTTGCTGGTGTCGAAGAAGTCGCTGATGCTCGCGGCCTTGGTGCCGCCGATGGTTTTCTCGTTGTAGGCGAACACCACCGACCAGACGATATTGCCGACCGCGCACTCACTGGCCAGGGCTTCGGGGATAAAGTCCTTCTCGGCCGGTACGCCGTCCACGCCTGGTGGCAGGATGTCACGCGGGATGCTTTCCAGCAGGCCTTCGGAGCAGGCGCGCTCAAGGTCGATTACCTCGAAGTCGACCACATCCCACTGGATATTGCCGGACTCGACCTGGGCTTTGATCTCGGCCACACCGCCGGTGTAGTCCTCGAACAGCACCTTGTTGCCGGTGTCTTTCATAAACGGGTCGATTACGTGTTTCTGCTGGGCCGCGCCGTAGGCACCGCCCCATGACACCACGGTGAGAGTTTCCTGCGCGCTGGCGGCGAAACTTGCCGTGCCTAGCGCGGCAGCTAAAGCGAAGGTGGAAAAGCGGGTGGTCAGTGTTCTAGCCATTGCTGTGCTCCATTGCTTCTTATAGGTCAGGGGGTTGTTACGGGGCGATCCAGGGCCTGGCTGTCTTGCGGCAGCCAGGCTAGGGCGACTTCTTCCTTGGCACTGAGTTGCGGGGCGCTGCTGTCATTCATGTTCTTCACCACCAGCTCGGTGCCGTCGGCGGTTTCGAAGTGGTAGCGGATGTATTCGCCGACATAGTGGCGGGTGACGAAACGCGCCATGACTTGGTTGCCGGCGGCGCCCAGGCGGTCGGTAAAGGTGAGTTTTTCCGGGCGTATCGACACCGTGGTGGGCAGGCCGACTTCCGTGCAGTTGGCCTTCAGCGAATTGACCATGGCGCCGTCGTCCAGGCGCACTTCGACGGTCTCAGAACCGACCGATTCGATCACGCCCTTGAGCTTGTTGCTCTCGCCGATAAAGTCAGCGACGAACAGGTTGGCCGGGCGCTCGTAGAGCACATGGGGCGGCGCGCATTGCTGAACGATGCCGTTATTGAACACGGCGATGCGGTCGCTCATGGTCAGCGCTTCGGTCTGGTCGTGGGTCACGTAGATCACGGTGAAACCGAGCTGTTCGTGCAGGCGCTTGATCTCGAACTGCATCTGCTCGCGCAGCTTCTTGTCCAGGGCGCCGAGGGGTTCATCCATCAATACGATATCGGGGGCGAAGATCAGTGCGCGGGCCAGGGCCACGCGTTGGCGCTGGCCGCCGGAGAGTTGCCCGGGGAAGCGGTTACCGAAATCCAGCAGCTCGACCAGCGACAGGTACTCATCGACCTTGGCGCGAATTACTTCTTTGGGCTGCTTGCGGATTTTCAGCGGGTAGGCAAGGTTTTCGCGCAGGGTCATATGCGGGAACAGCGCGTACTGCTGGAACACCATGCCGATATTGCGCTGGTAGGGTGCGATGCTGGTGACCGAGCGGCCGTTGATCAGAATTTCGCCGCTGGTCACGTCCTCGAACCCGGCGAGCATCATCAGGCAGGTGGTTTTACCCGAGCCGGAAGGGCCGAGCAGGGTGATAAATTCGCCCTTGGCCACATCCAGGTTGAAATCCTTGACCACTAGGTTTTTGTGGTCGTAAGTCTTCTTGACGTTGGTGAATTGCAGGAACGGTTTGTCCCCAGCCAGGTCAGCCATACCCCTCCCCAAATGTGCTCTGAACAGACAGCAGCTTGTGGCCGTTATCTGAATGCTTGAATCCGCGCGCCCGTTTCTATGCTGTAACGGGTACTTGTTTGAATGTTCAAGTTACGCAAGCACTGTGCCAGGCAGCTGCGGCACATCGCGAGCGCTGCGGTGCTGGGGTCTAAGCCTAGTCCAGGCGCGGGGTTGCGCCAGGCGGGTGTGGGGAGTGGTAACAACGCGGGAGAGAAAGAAGCACCTGCCAAGACGCACTCGGCAGGTGCAGGTGCTCAGCTATTGGGCAGCAGGCGCACGGTCAGGCTCTTGATATAGCGGGTCTCGTTGATGGCCGGGTGCACCGGATGATCCGGGCCCTGGGCGCCGCGTTCGAGCAGCTGAATATTGCGGTCCAGGTGGCGCGCGCTGGTCAGCAGGATGTTCTGCAGGTTGTCTTCTTCCAGGTGCATGGAGCAGCTAGCGCTGATCAGGATGCCGTCCTTGTTGAGCAGGCGCATGGCCTGCTCGTTGAGGCGGCGGTAGGCGCCTTCACCGTTCTTCTGGTCTTTCTTGCGTTTGATAAAGGCGGGTGGGTCGGCGACGATCACGTCGAAGCGCTCTTCCGCGGATTTCAGCTGTTTCAACGCCTCGAACACATCACCCTCTACGCAGGCGACCTGGTCGGTCAAACCGTTCAGCGCGGCGTTGCGCTCCACGCCGTCGAGGGCGAAGCCGGAGGCATCCACGCACATCACATCGCTGGCACCGAAGGCCGCCGCCTGCACGCCCCAGCCGCCGATATAGCTGAACAGGTCGAGCACGCGCTTGCCTTTGACGTAAGGCGCCAGGCGCGCGCGGTTCATGCGGTGGTCGTAGAACCAGCCGGTTTTCTGCCCTTCGATCACTGGTGCTTCGAACTTCACGCCGTTCTCTTCCAGGGCGACCCACTCCGGCACCACGCCGAACGGGGTTTCCACATAACGCGCCAGGCCTTCGGCATCGCGGGCGGCGGAGTCGTTCTTGAGCAGGATGCCGCTGGGTTTGCACACTTGGATCAGCGCGGCGAGCACGTCGTCCTTGTGGCGTTCCATGGTGGCGGAGGCCAGTTGCACCACCAGAATGTCGAAGAAACGGTCGACCACCAGGCCCGGCAGCAGGTCGGAGTCGCCATACACCAGGCGGTAGCAAGGCTTGTCGAACAGTCGCTCACGCAGCGACAGGGCCACATTGATGCGGTGCACCAGCAGGGATTTGTCCAGCACGTGTTTGACATCACGCGACAGCAGGCGGGCGCAGATCAGGTTGTTCGGGCTCATCGCGACGACGCCTAGCGGCTTACCGCCGGTCGCCTCAAGGATGGCCTGGTCACCGGCAGCAAAGCCGCTGAGCGGGGTGGCGGCCACGTCGATTTCGTTGCTGTAGACCCACAGATGGCCGGCGCGCAGGCGTCGATCGGCGTTGGCTTTCAGGCGCAGGCTGGGCAGGGACATGCTGGGGACTCCGAAAAAAGAGCGGAATTATAGCGGGTTCGCTGGCCTTACGGCGGTTACAAAAGTCGCCTGTGGAAGTGCCGAGGGTTTAGCTAGACTGTGGCTCACTTCTCATTCCGGTTGTCCCCGTCATGTCCCAAGAGCTTTCCGCCGAATATATCCAGCAAGTGCTGCAGGGCATCAGCGTGCCGCCGCAGCCGCAGATCATGGTGGATTTGCAGATGGAACAGGTGATGCCAAGCCCGGACCTGCGCGCCATCGCCAAGCTGATTGGGCAGGATCCGGGCCTGTCCGGCGCGTTGTTGAAACTGGTGAATTCGCCGTTTTTCGGCCTGACCAACCGCATCGCCTCGATCCAGCAGGCGGTCAACCTGCTGGGCTGCAACACGGTGATCAACCTGATCAATGCGCAGTCGATCCGTGGCGAGCTGACTGATGAGGCCATCGTCACTCTCAACCGTTTCTGGGACACCGCCCAGGATGTGGCCATGACCTGCCTGACCCTGGCCAAGCGCATCGGCTACCACTCGCCGGATGAGGCTTACACCCTCGGCCTGTTCCACAATTGCGGCATCCCGCTGATGATCAAGCGCTTCCCCAATTACATGGCGGTGTTGGAGGAGGCCTACGCCAGCGCCACCGGCGAGCGCCGCGTGGTGGATACCGAAAACCGCTTGCTTAACACCAACCACGCGGTGGTCGGCTACTTCACCGCCAAGTCCTGGAACCTGCCGTTGCACCTGTGCGAGGCGATTGCCAGCCACCACAATGCCCTGGCGATTTTCACCGAGGACGCCAGCCGCGATGCCCAGCTGAAAACCCTGCTGGCGATTCTGAAAATGGCCGAGCACATCTGTGAAAGCCATATGGTGCTGGGCAATCAGCCGGACGACCATGAATGGCAAAGCATCGAGCAACTGGTGCTGGAGTATGTCGGCCTGTCCGAATATGACTTCGAAAACCTGCGCGAGAGCATTCGCGACCTGGGGGCGAACTAACAGGCTGCCTCGTCGCTGCGGGGCGATCCTGCTAAGGTAGGCGCCCGCTCGGATTGCTCAGCTGATCACTTGTTATGCCAGAACTTCCTGAAGTAGAAACCACCCGCCGTGGCATCGCGCCATTCCTTGAAGGTCAGCGCGTCAGCCGGGTAATCGTGCGTGAGCGGCGCCTACGTTGGCCGATCCCCGAAGATCTGGATATTCAGCTGTCCGGGCAGCGTATCGAGTGCGTTGAACGGCGCGCCAAGTACCTGCTGATCAAGGCCGAAACCGGCAGTTTGATCAGTCATCTGGGCATGTCCGGTAGCCTGCGTCTGGTCGAGGCAGGTTTGCCAGCGGCCAAGCATGAACATGTGGATATCGAGCTGGAGTCCGGTTTGGCCCTGCGCTACACCGATCCACGGCGCTTCGGCGCGCTGCTGTGGAGCAGTGATCCGTTGAGTCATGTGCTGCTCAGCAAACTCGGCCCCGAGCCGTTGACCGAGCTGTTCGATGGCGAGCGATTGTTCCAGCTGTCCCGTGGTCGAGCCATGGCGATCAAGCCCTTTATCATGGATAACGCCGTGGTCGTTGGGGTCGGCAATATCTACGCGAGCGAGGCGCTGTTTGCTGCTGGTATCGACCCGCGCCGAGAGGCTGGCTCGGTGTCGCGGGCGCGCTACCTAAAGCTGGCGGATGAGATCAAGCGCATCCTCGCCCATGCCATCGAGCGCGGCGGTACGACGCTGCGTGACTTTGTCGGCGGCGATGGCCAGCCTGGGTATTTCCAGCAGGAACTGTTCGTCTACGGGCGCGGCGGTGAATTCTGCAAGCACTGCGGCAGCACCCTGCGCGAGGTCAAACTGGGCCAGCGCGCCAGCGTTTATTGTCCGCGCTGCCAACGCTAAGACGTTTTCGTCGGGCTAAGTTTGGCCGTCAGGCACGGTTCTCTGAACTGATTACACAACAATAAGAAAGACCGAGGTTTTTTGATGTCCGGTAACTATCTGCCCCGCAACCCTCTGGCTGAGTGGGTCGGCCGTGTGGCGCTGAAACTGATGGGCTGGCGTATCGAAGGCCAGCTGCCGAAGCTAGACAAGTTTGTGGTGATCGGCGCGCACCACACCTCCAATTGGGACTTTGTGATTTTTATCGCAGTGAAATTCGTGCTGCGTCTAAATGCCCGCTGGTTTGGCAAGCACACGATCTTCCGCTGGCCCTTTGGTGCGCTGATGCGGCTGTGGGGTGGTATCGCCATTCGCCGCGAACGTCAGGGCAATACGGTTGAGCAGGCAGTGCGGGCCTTTAGCGAACATCAGCAGTTTATGCTGATCCTCTCGCCGGAAGGCACGCGCAAGAAGGTCGAACGCTGGAAGATGGGCTTCTATCACATCGCCCTCGGCGCAGGCGTACCTATTGTGCTGGGCGCGCTGGACTATCAGAACAAGCGGGTTTTTATCAGCCCGACCTTTATGCCTACGGGGGATGAAACGGCCGATCTCAAGGCGATTCTGGCGTTTTACCGGCCCTTTATTCCGAAAAAACCTGAATACGCCTTTTATGGCGATTGACGGCCGTCACGCTGACAATTACCAATGCGCTGTTATAGTTAGTCTTACCGCCTCCTAATAGCTGAAGGATCGCCCCATGAAACTGTTCCGCTCAACCGCTGCTGCTCTGGCGCTGACCACTGGCCTGCTGGCGCTGCCGGCTTATGCTGACGTAGCGCAGCAGAACTCTAGTGGAGACTCTCTTTATATGGTCGAAGCGCCAAAAGCGTATTCAATGGTTGCTGACTTAGTAATTGCTCGTCCGTTCTTGATTGCTGCCACTGTTATCGGTGCGGGTGCATTTGTTGTAACGTTGCCCTTCTCCGCAGCTGGCGGCAATATTGGCGAAGCTGGTAAGTCACTGGTTGTTGAGCCTGGTATGGCTGCTTTTGTACGTTGTCTCGGCTGTACTACCAGTGGTTATCGCAAAGACTAGTAGCTTCCGGGCTGCTGCGGTGTTTGGTTTGGCAGCCCTGAGAGGTTCTCGTCTGGCGCATCAGTGATCCGCATTACTGCGGCATGGTTGGTGTGACCATCGCAGTACCGATCCCGCGTGGATCGCTTGCCGCTGCAACTTTCCCGTCTTGCTTGTCCCAGTACAGCACCTGCTGATTGCCGTATTGCCTGCCTGTCGACTTCAATTGATGCCCGAGCGCCTCTAGTGCCGTGATTTCTGCTGGGCTGAATGTGTCCGGCTCATGCTCGATCAGGTCCGGACGGAACTGGTGGTGGTAGCGCGCGACGTTGGGCCAGTGCTCAATCGGTTGCTGATCCAGGTACTGCAGCATCGCCAGCAGCACCATGCTGGGAATTCGGCTGCCGCCCGGCGTGCCGAAGGTGGCGAAGTTCTCGGTGCTTTCGATAAAGCTTGGACTCATGCTCGATAGCGGCCGTTTTCCGGCGACGATGCTGTTGGCCTGACTACCCGTCAGACCGTAAGCGTTGGCCCCCTGAACATCGGCGGCAAAGTCATCCATTTCATTGTTCAGCAGCACCCCGGTACCGGGTGCGGTAAAGGCGGCGCCGAACGGCAAGTTGACCGACAGGGTTGCGGCCACCGCATTGCCCTCGGTGTCGAGTACCGAGAAATGGGTGGTGTGGTCGCCTTCCTGCCAGGTTTTGCCGGGCGGCAAGCTGTCGCTCGGCGTTGCGCGTTGCGGGTCGATGCTGCTGGCCAGCTGCTTCAGGTAATCAGGGGCCAGTAGCTGGCGCATCGGGTTCTCGACAAAGTCAGGGTCGCCCAGCAGGCCTCGATCTCGGTAGGCGCGGCGCAGCGTCTCCACCACCAGGTGGGTACGCTGCACGCTATCAGCCTGTTGCCAGGGTAGTTGTTGCAGCATCAGCAGGCTTTGCCCCAGGGCTATACCTCCGGCTGAAGGCGGTGGTGCGCTGATCAATTCACGGCCTTGATCCAGCTGGACGCGCAGCGGCTGGCGTTCAACGATGCGGTAGTCGGCCAGGTCCTTGAGGGTCCAGATGCCGCCAGCATCACGTACTGCCTTGACCAACTGTGTGGCCACCGTTCCGGCGTAGAAGCCCTGAAGGCCCTTCGTGCCCAGTTGCTCCAGGGTGCGTGCCAGCTCCGGCTGACGCAGCAGGCCGAACTCTTCGGGTATTTCGCCTTTGTCGAGGAAAATCCGTGCGGTTTCCGGGTCGTCGCGCATGGCCGCTAAGCGCCAGCCGGCGCGTTCCCGGTAAACCCGGTCGATGCTGACGCCGCTGCGCGCCAGGCGGATGGCCGGCGCCAGTGAATCGCGCAGCGGCAGGCGGCCGAAGCGTTCGGCCAGCTCTACCAGTGCTGCTGGTAAGCCAGGAATAGCAGCGGCCAGTGCGCCATTTAGCGAAAGGTCTTTGCGGATCTCGCCGTCGACTCGATATAGGTCGGCATGCGCCGCCCGAGGCGCGCGCTCGCGGGCATCGAGAAAGCGGTAGGTTGGTTGTTCGCCGGCTTCGCGCAGCAGAAAGAAACCGCCACCGCCCAGGCCCGAGCCGTAAGGTTCGACCACGGCCAGGGCGGCGCTGATGGCCACTGCCGCGTCAAAGGCGTTGCCGCCCAGGGCCAGGGTTTCCTGACCGGCCACGGTGGCGGCTGGATGTGCGGTGGCAATGGCGATGTGTTCAGGCTGGGCTGCGGCATGCAGCTCAAGGGCGCAGAGTAGAGCAAGCGCACCGAGCAGGGTGCGCCAGGGGTGATGGCCGCGGATCAGGCGTCCCATTGTTTTGCAGACCCTTGGAAAGCGTCGCGAGCGAAGGCCAGGCAAGGCGAAATCAGGCGAGGCCGCGGAGTGTACGAGTTGTACATGAGCAGGCCGAGCCTGATTTCAACGCGGCATGGCCAAGTGCAGTAGCTTTCCATGGGCCTGTCAGGCTTTACCGGTAATGATTAGATACTTCTGCATCAACTCATCCTTGCTCTCGACATTGTTCTCATCGAGCGGGATGCAATCGACCGGGCAGACCTGTTGGCACTGCGGTTCATCGTAATGGCCGACGCATTCCGTACACAGGTTGGGGTCGATCTCGTAGATCTCTTCGCCCTGAGAGATCGCAGCGTTCGGGCATTCGGGTTCGCAGACGTCGCAGTTGATGCAGTCGTCGGTGATGATCAGGGACATTACGCACTCCTGCTGCGCCCTTTTGGGTACAGCCATAAAACTTGGGGAAGCAATGCGCAAATTGTGCCGCATCGGGGCCGCGCATGCACGCGGCCATGCGGTAATGGCTCAGCGCTTGAAGCGTTCGGTCAGCGCGGCAGCTACGGCCGGGTGCACGAAGTTGGAGATATCACCGCCCAGTGCGGCGATTTCGCGGACCAGGGTCGAGGATATAAACGAGTACTTTTCCGACGGGGTGAGAAACAGGCTTTCCACATCCGGGGCCAGTTGGCGGTTCATATTGGCCAGCTGGAATTCGTATTCGAAGTCCGATACCGCGCGCAGGCCGCGCAGAAATACATTTGCGCCTTGCTCTTTGGCAAAGTGCGCCAGCAGGGTGGAAAACCCCACCACTTCAACGTTGGGCAGATGCTGGGTGACTTCCCGGGCCAGCTCGACGCGTTGTTCCAGGCTGAACAGCGGGTTCTTCTTCGGGCTGGCGGCGACCGCAATGATCACGCTGTCGAACAGCCGTGCTGCACGCTCGACCAAGTCGCCGTGCCCCTTGGTGATGGGGTCGAAGGTGCCTGGGTATAACACTCGATTCATCGTGACGTCCTGGCGGGTCCGTTGGGGAGTCGGATGGTAGCGCAGCAAGGCGACTGCGGCCAAGTCGGTGCGTTTGGCCTCAGGTTCTGCTACGGGCCAGAAAAACCAGCAAGGACGCGATCACCAAACATACCAGCGCCACCCAATCGGCGATCACCACTCGGCGCAGCGCCTCGTTGTAACCGGGAGTGCTCCAGGCCAGGTAGAGAAAGCTCACCACGCTAAGCATGCCGCCGATCAGGGCGATCGGTTGCAGTGTTGGGCGGAATGCGGCGTAGAACAGCAAGGCGCTGAGCAGGCCAAACAGCACGGCGCGGCTGCGCATCAGCAGAAGCAGGTTGGGTTCCTGGAAGGTGAGGCCATAGAGTTGCGCCAGGCGTTCTGCACCGAGTACGCCGCTAAGCGGCAGCAAGTGAATGATGCCGGCGATGATCAGCAGCACGGAAACCACTTTCTGCAACATGGTCTGGCCCCTCCGAGATTAGCTAGGCGCGCAGCCGCTCAGCCAATTGGCTGGCCAGCTTGGCGGTCAGGCCGTAGATCGACAGCTGCGGGTTGGCGCCGATGCTGGTGGGGAACAGCGAGCCGTCATGGATCGACAGATTGCTCAGTTGATGGTGACGACCGAGGCTGTCGGTGACGGCCTGCTGCGGGTCTTCACCCATGGCGCAACCGCCCATGACGTGGGCACTGCCGAGGCGGGTGCGGTACAGCTCCAGGCTGAGGTTGTCGATCAGGCTTTTCGCCTCGGCCAGGGTCTTCACATAGCCGGCGTCGGCGTGCAGCGGCAGCACGGCTTTGGCCCCAGCGGCGAACTGGATCTCGGCCATGGTATGGAAGGCGCGGCGTACGCCGTCCCAGGTGTAGTCGGTCATCTGGTAATCGAGCACCGGGCTGCCATCGCCGCGCAGTTCCACTGTGCCTTCGGCGCTGTCCGGGTGGAAGCCGTCGCGCAGCAGGGCCAGCATCACGTTGGTATTGGGCAGTTGCTCCATGCGCATGGCGTTGTCGATGCCGAAGCGGCCGAGCAGGGTGGCGGTTAGTGCCGGTTGCAGCGGCGGTACTTCCAGCTTGTAGGAGAGCCTGCCGGCGGTACCGTCGTCCCACTGGAAGTGGTCGGAATAGATCGATTGCGGCGCGCCGTAGAAGGGGTTGATCACCTGATCGAACAAGGCCGCGGAGAAGTTCACCAGGTGCAGGAAGGTGCGCTTGCCGGTGCGTTGGTGCGGGTCCGGTGCATTCGAGCGCAGGAGAATCCCTGGTGTGTTGATGCCGCCACCGGAGAGTACGTAATGCTTGGCCTTGACCGTGATCGTGCGGCCATTGGGGGCGACGCTGCGCTCGTCCATACCGAGGCATTCGATGCCCGTGACCTGGTCGCCCTCGATCAGCAGCTTGTCGGCGCGGGCCAGATAGAGCAGCTCGCCGCCTTTATCCAGGGTCGCGGGAATGGTGGTGACCAGCATCGACTGCTTGGCGTTGGTCGGGCAGCCCATGCCGCAGTAACCGAGGTTCCAGCAGCCGCGCACGTTGCGCGGAATCGTCTGCCACTCGTAACCAAGCTTATCGCAGCCGCTGCTGATCACCGCGTTGTTGGCATTCGGTGGCACGACCCAGGGCGTGACGCCCAGGCGCTGTTCCATCTGCTCGAACCAGGGCGCCATTTCCTCGGGGCTGTGGCCTTTTACGCCATGCTCCTTGGCCCAGTGTTCCAGGGTTGGCGCGGGCGTGCGAAAGCTTGAGGTCCAGTTGATCAGCGTAGTGCCGCCGACCGCGCGGCCTTGCATGATGGTGATGGCGCCATCCTTGCTCATGCGGCCGATGCCTTCCTGATAGAGGCTGGCGTAGGCCTTGTCTTCGAGCATCTTGAAGTCGTCGCTGGTCTTCAGCGGACCTTCCTCGATCAACAGCACCTTGAAGCCGGCCGCGCTGAGGATTTCGGCGGTAGTACCGCCACCCGCGCCGCTGCCGACGATGGCCACGTCGGCTTCCAGGGTCAGATCGCTGTCCAGGCGTGAGCCGTCATAGGTCTTCCAGCCACGGGCCAGGCCTTCTTTGAAACTGTCGGGTACAGGCATTTGAGGATCTCTTTCTTATGATTGCGCTGCATACAAGGCTGAGCGAGCTAGAGCCAGGCTAGGCGCAGATGCGCGAGGACGCGGAGTTTACGAGCTGTAAATGAGCAGTACTCGCTTCACTCACCCTTACGGGCCGCCCTCCGGGCGTTCGGTGACAAGTCACCGTCCGAGCGCATCTGCAACAACGCCTGGCCGACGCGCAGCCAGCCGTTAGTCAGACCGTCGGAGGGCCGGGGTAGCCGCAGTGGGCCCATGATTCGGCTCGGCTATACCAGCTCATCATCACCAGCTGCAGCAGCGAGGCGTGACCCATTTTCAGCAGGCCGATGGAGCTGTTCTGCCAGCGGTCGAGAAACGCCTGCACATCGGCGGGCGATGCGTTTTCCCAGCTGCCCCAGACGCCAGTCAGCGGGCCGCGGGTGATCGGCATGGCCAGCACGTCGAACAGTTGCACGGTCAGCTTGAGCAATTCCGGCGAGACGTGATTAAGGCTGTAGTCGAGGTTGGCGAGGGTGCCTTCGACTGCTTGCGGCATCTTCTCGGTCGTTACCGCGCCGGCCAGCATCACCGGGATCAAGGCATGCAGAAAGGCCAGATCGGACTCGCGGATTACCGCAAAACCGGCTTTCGGCGTACTCGCCGAACAGCCGCTGAGGCTGGCAGTCAGCCCGGCAGTGGCGAGAAAGGCCGAGCCCATCAAGCTGACCTTGAGTAGGTTGCGCCGAGTTAGGGCCGGCGCTTCAAACGTGGTGTTGTGCATTTATTGTTATCACCGAATTAAGCCTTTGCCCCGGCATGCCAGGGCAAGATGGGTTTAGCGAACGAACAGCTTGTACACCAGCGTCTGCAGGGCTTTGCCGTAGGGTGGGTAGATCAGTTTGGCGGCGTTGAAGCGCTGTTTGATAAACACGCCCTTGGCCTTGCTGAAGGTGAGGAAGCCTTCATGGCCGTGGTAATGCCCCATGCCGGACGGGCCGACGCCGCCGAACGGCATGTCGTCCTGGGCCACGTGCAGCAGGGTGTCGTTGAGGCATACGCCGCCGGAGTGAGTCTCGTGCAGCACGCGCTGCTGCTCACTCTTGTCGTAGCCGAAGTAGTACAGCGCCAGCGGCCGGTCGCGCTCATTGATAAAGGCGAAGGCATCTTCCAGCTTGTCGTAGGGGATGATCGGCAGCAGCGGGCCGAAAATCTCGTCCTGCATCACCTTCATCTCATCCGTTACGTTCAGCAGCACGGCCTGCGGCATGCGCCGGCCCTGGGCTTCGGGGTACAGCGGGACGATGGTCGCGCCCTTGCTCTCAGCGTCCTGCAGGTAGCCATTGAGGCGCTGCTGCTGACGCTCGTTGATGATCGCGGTGTAATCCGGGTTGTCCTTGAGTTGCGGGTAGAAGCTCTGCACCGCATTGCGGTAAGCCTCGACAAAGCCCTCCACACGATCTTTCGGCACCAGCACGTAATCCGGTGCGACGCAGGTCTGGCCGGCGTTCATGGTCTTGCCGAAGGCGATACGCTCGGCGGCGTCACTCAGCGGTACGGAGGCCGAAACGATGGCCGGCGACTTGCCGCCCAGTTCCAGGGTGACTGGGGTCAGGTTCTCGGCGGCGGCGCGCATCACGTGTTTGCCGATGCTGGTGGCGCCGGTAAACAGCAGGTGGTCGAACGGCAGTTTGGAGAAGGCCATACCGACTTCCGCCTCGCCCAGCACCACGGTTACCAGATCCTCGGGGAAGACTTTAGCCAGTAGATCCTTGACCAGCTGCGAGGTGGCCGGGGTCGACTCACTCATCTTGATCATCACCCGGTTGCCGGCGGCCAGGGCGCCAACCAGTGGGCCGATGGCGAGAAACAGCGGGTAGTTCCACGGCACGATCACCCCAACCACGCCCAGCGGCTGATAGATTACCTTGGCCGAAGCCGGCATAAATTGCATGCCGACGCTGCGCCGCGAAGGCTTCATCCACTTCTTGATGCGTTTGGTCGCGTAGTGGATGCCATGCAGGCTCGGCATCAGCTCGGCGAGCAAGGTTTCGTCGGCGCTGCGGTTGCTGAAATCCTGGGAGATGGCGCTGATCAGCGCGTCACGCTGGTTGCTGAGCAAATCGCGCAGCACGTTGAGCCACTGGATGCGCTGCTCGGCCGAAGGCATGGGGTTGGCTTTGAACGCCTGGCGCTGACGGGCAAAGCTGCTCTCCAACTGGCTAAGCTGCTGTTGGCTGCGTTGCAGGCTTTGTTCTAGGTAGGCGACGTCGGCGACCATGGTGATACTCCTCGGCATTCCAGCAATGCAGTGCGTCAGATGAGCTGAGGCCGCTGCAGAAAAGGTGTGCTGGATTTTTAGAGCAATTGCTCTAATCTGTCAAATAGCATGGCGCTGTCAGCCGACGGACGCAGCCCAACGAAAAGTTAGCGCGCAGGATTGAGAGGCGCGCAGGTAACACTTTGGCGGCGGGTGCGTGTACCTTTGCCGGGCTTTTGAGCCGAGAACGAGTCGTTATGTCAGCCCCACTGAAAACCCGCGAACGCATCATTCAGGAGAGCCTGGCGCTGTTTAACGCCCAGGGCGAGCGCAGCGTCACCACCAACCATATCGCCGCGCACCTGGGGATTTCGCCGGGCAACCTGTACTACCACTTCCGCAACAAGCAGGCGATCATCGCCGAGCTGTTTGCCCTCTACGAAAGCCAGGTGGATACCTTTCTGCGTCGCCCCGAAGGCCGCGCGCTGACGGTGCAGGACAAAACCTTCTATCTGGAAGCGTTGCTCGCCGCGATGTGGCATTACCGCTTTCTGCACCGCGATCTGGAACACCTGCTCGACAGTGACGCTGAGCTGGCTGAGCGCTACAAGCTGTTCTCGCAGCGCTGTCTGCAGCGTGCACAGGAGATTTATCAGGGCTTTGTCGAGGCCGGCATCCTGTTGATGAATGCGCCGCAGATCGAGGCGCTGACCCTCAACAGCTGGATCATCATGACCTCCTGGGTGCGCTTTCTCTGCACCACTCGCGGCAATCCCGGCGACCTCAGCCAAGAGATGCTGCGCCGTGGCATCTACCAGGTGCTGACGCTGGAAGGCGGCTATATCGCCCCGCAAGCGCGCGAGGCGGTAGAGGCGCTGTACGCCAAGCTGCATGTGCCGCTGGAGCAGGTGATCTAAGAACGACTCGCCAAGTCAGTAGCCCGGGTAAGCCTGGGCGCAATCCGGGGTTACTGTCCCGAATTGCGCTGCGCTTATCCGGGCTGTGGGTTGAGTTGTTGTTTCAGTCGTAGGGTGGGCAACGCGAAGCTTGCCCGCCGTCACCTACACAACCACTCGAATATCACCTGCCCTATTGGTGGATGATAAGAGCGTCATCCACCCTAGAGGAGTTTCGCGGCCTGCTCGGTCAGCCACTGCGGAATACGCCGTTCCAGGTAGTAACTTGGTTTGGTCAGGCTGCCTTCGACAAAGCCGACATGCCCGCCGTGGGCGTGCAGTTCGAATTCGATGCTGGGCGACAGTTCGCTGGCTTCGGGCAGGCTGTGCGGGAACACAAAGGGGTCGTCGGCGGCCTGGATAATCAGCGTCGGCGTCTCGATCTGGCCGAGGAAGTAGCGGCTGGAGGCGCGGCGGTAGTAGTCCTCGGCATCGGCATAGCCATGCAGCGGCGCGGTGATGCGCCCGTCGAAATCCCAGAAGGTACGCATATTGTCCAGCGGGCCGAGTTTCTCCAGGGTGGACAGGCGGTCGGCCATGCCCTGGTGAGCAAACAAGCGCTGTTTGTCCTTCACGTAGGCCACCATCTCGCGCATAAAGTGGCTCTGGTAGACCCTGGAAAAGCCCATGCCGATGCGGTCGGCGCACTGATCCAGACGAAACGGCACCGACACCGCCGCAGCGCCCTGCAACTGACTCTCTGCGCCGCTTTCCCCCAGGTACTTGAGCAGCACATTGCCGCCCAGGGAATAACCCACGGCATAGATCGGCGCCATCGGTCGTTGGGCGCGCAGGTGGCGCACGGTTTCCGCCAGGTCCTCGCTGGCGCCGGAGTGGTAACCACGGGCCAGCAGGTTCGGCTCGCCCGAACAGCCGCGCCAGTTCAACGCCACGCTGGCCCAGCCCTGGGCCGCCAGTTTCTGCTGCAAACCCAGCACATACAGCGAGTCGGATGAACCCGTCAGGCCGTGTAGCACCAGCACCAGCGGTGCGTCGGCTTGGTGCGGACCGTGCCAGTCCAGATCGAGAAAGTCGCCATCCTCGAGCCATAGCCGTTCGCGCGTGCGCTCAAGTTTCGCCGGCTGGCGACACATCGGGTTCCACAGGGTTTGCAGATGCGGGCCGGGTAGCCACCAGGCGGGCTTGAAGGACGTTTGCATGACAAATATCGATTGGGAAAGCGCTCAGGCTAGGGCCTGAGGCGGTGAAACGGAAGTTAAATGAGTGGGGCGAATAACAGAACCTGACCGAGGTTGGGCTTCACGACGTGAAGCCCGGAGTTTGCCTCAGGCTGCGACTGTGCGCTGCCATAGCGCGTAGTACACCTGGCCGGCCTTCTGCTCACGGTGCAGGCGCCAGTTGCCGGGCATGCCGAGGCTGGAGGGTGAGTTCTCGCTTTCGGTGTAGACCCAGGCGTCGGCCGCCAGCCAGCCGTTCTGCTCGAGCAGGGTGCAGGCAGGGAGCAGCAGGTTCTGGTTGAACGGCGGGTCGAGAAATACCAGATCGAACGGCGTTGCAGCCGGGCTCTGCAGGTAGAGCAGGGCGTCGGTTTGCTGCAGCTGGCCGTTGTCGCACTTCAGCGTTTGCAGGTGGCCGCGCAAGCTGGCGATGGCGGTTGGATTGAGGTCCAGGGCCAGGGCGCTGCCGGCACCGCGCGACAGGGCTTCAAGAAACAGCGCGCCGCTGCCAGCGAATAGGTCGAGCACCTTGGCGCCCTCGACATAGGGCGCAAGCCAGTTGAACAGGGTTTCCCGTACGCGGTTTGGCGTCGGCCGCAAGCCGGCAGCCATGGGGAAGTTGAACTGGCGCGAGCGCCATTGCCCGCCGATGATCCGCAGTTGGCCATCGCCGCTATGGGCGGGGTTGGCTTTCGGCGGCTTAGGTCGCTTGCTCATCAGTGCTCCGGGACGCCAGTAGGTTGCTCGGCTGGGTTGTCGGTGGGCGGCGGCAGTTCTTTCTGCGCCACGCTCGGGCCGGCGGTGACGATCACCAGGGCGTCCGGGTTGAGGTGCTTGGCCATGGCGGCCTTGACCTGTTCCACGCTCAGCGCCTCGACGTCGCGCATAAAGTCTTCCAGGTAGCTCAACGGCAGGTCATAGAAACCCATGGAGCCGAGCTGGCCGACGATGGCGGCATTGCTCGCGGTGGACAGCGGGAAGCTGCCGGCCAGCTCGCGCTTGGCGTTGTTCAGCTCTTCTGCAGTCGGGCCGTTGCTGATGAAGTCGGCGAGCATGCTTTTGACCAGTTGCAGGGTGCCGTCGCTGAGTTCGGCGCGGGTTTGCAGGTTGATCATAAAGGGGCCGCGCGCCTGCATGGCGCTGAAGCCGGAGTAGACGCCATAGGTCAGGCCGCGCTTCTCGCGTACTTCGGTCATCAGGCGGGTGCCGAAACCACCGCCGCCGAATACCTGGTTGCCCAGGTAGAGCGCGGCGTAGTCCGGGTCGCGACGGTCGATGCCGAGCTGGGCAATCATCAGGTGGGTCTGGTTCGAAGGGAACTCGATATGTTGCAGGCCCGGCTTGGGCACTTCCGGCTGGGCGATACGCGGCAGCGCCGGGCCTTTCGGCAGGGCGGCGGACACCTGGCTGGCCAGGGCATCGGCGTCGCTGCGCGAGAGGTCGCCGACCAGCGCGATAATCGCGTTATTGGCGGTGTAAGCCTTGGCGTGGAAGGCCTGCAGCTGCTCACGGCTGATGGCCGGGATCGACTCGGCATTGCCGTCACTGGAGTGCGCGTAGGGATGCGTGCCGTACAGCCGCTCGAACAGCGCCAGGCTGGCCAGCTTGCCGGGGTTCTGCTTCTGGTATTCGAAGCCGGCCAACAGCTGATTCTTGATCCGCGCCAGGGCGTCGTCGGGGAAGGTCGGCTGGCCGAGCACCTGATTGAACAGCTGCATGGCCGGCTCGCGCTTGTCCGCAGCACTGAGGCTGCGCAGGCTGGCGATGGCCATGTCGCGGAACGCGCCGTTGCCGAAGTTGGCACCGAGGTTTTCGAAGCCGGCGGCGATTGCGCCGACATCCTTGCCCGGTACGCCCTCATTGAGCATGGCGTTGGTCAGCATGGCCAGGCCGGCGGTTCCGTCGTCATGGCTGCTGCCGGCGGCAAAGGTCAGTTGCAGGTCGAACATCGGCAGCTCGCGGGCTTCGACGAACAGCACCTTGGCGCCTTCGGCGGTTTGCCAGGTCTGGATATTCAGATCGCGGCGGCTGGGTGGCTGATCGCCCAGAGCGGCCAGGGATTCGATGCTGTTCGATTCGGCGGCCGGAGCGGGGGTTGGGCTGCTTTCCGGGCGGTTGATCACCAGGGCCAGCAGCGCCATCAATATCAGTAGCGCCAGGCCGAGCAGGCCGTAGCGCAGGCCATTGCGCTCACTCATTGCGCTTCTCCTCAGGCAGAACATGGGCGACGCTCAGGTGGTCGCGGGTAAAGAAGGTGCTGGCGGCCTGCTGGATATCCGCCGGGGTGACGGCTTCCAGTTCGGCCAGTTCCTGATCGATCAGCGTCCACGACAGGCCGACGGTTTCCAGTTGGCCGATGGCGGTGGCCTGGCTGGTGATCGAGTCGCGCTCGTAGACCAAACCGGCGATCACTTGTGCACGCACGCGGGCCAGCTCTTCGGCGCTCGGCGGGGTGTTTTTCAAATCCTCCAGCTCACGCCACAGGCCGGCTTCGACCTGCTCCAGGTTTTTCCCGGTCTGTACATTGGGCGTGGCGGACAGGATGAACAGGCTGTCGCCGCGGGAGAATCCGTCGTACCAGGCCGATGCGCCGGAGACCAGTTCCTCGCCACGTTCCAGGCGTGTCGGCAGGCGGGCGCTGTAGCCGCCATCGAGCAGGGCGGCGGCTAGGCGCAGGGCATGCACCTGGCGCGGCTGTTCGGCGGTGGCCAGGCCTGGCACGTTGAAACCCATCATCAGGCTCGGCAGCTGGGTTTTCAGGTGCAGGGTGATGCGTCGCTCGCCCGGTGCGGCCAGCTCACGCGGCGCTTTTGCCGTGGGCACAGTGCGCTTGGGGATGGCGCCAAAATAACGCTCGGCAAGGATCTTCACCTCGGCGACGCTGACATCACCGACCACCACCAGGGTGGCGTTGTTTGGCGCGTACCAGGCTTCGTACCAGGCGCGCAGCTCCTCGACGGTCATGCGCTCGAGGTCGGCCATCCAGCCAATGGTCGGGGTGTGGTAACCGCTGGCGGGGTAGGCCATGGCCTTGAAGCGCTCATAGGCCAGGCTCGACGGTTTGTCGTCGGTGCGCAGGCGGCGCTCTTCCTTGATCACCTCGATTTCCTTGGCGAACTCATCGGCTGGCAGCTTGAGGCTGGCCAGGCGGTCGGCTTCCAGCTCCAGGGCGATGGCCAGGCGGTCGCGGGCCAGCACCTGGTAGTAGGCGGTGTAATCGTCGCTGGTGAAGGCGTTTTCCTCGGCGCCCAGTTCACGCAGGATGCGCGAGGCTTCACCTGGGCCGAGTTTGCGGCTGCCCTTGAACATCATGTGTTCGAGGGCGTGGGACAGGCCGGTCTGGCCGGGCGTCTCGTAGCTGGAGCCGACCTTGTACCAGAGCTGGCTGACCACCACCGGCGCGCGATGGTCTTCGCGCACGATGACTTTGAGGCCATTGTCCAGGCTGAATTCGTGGGTGGGTTGCGGCTCGGCGGCCAGAGCCAGCAGTGGGGTAAAGAGCACGCCGAAACATAGGGCGGCGACACGATGGGCAAGCGTTGGCATGGGAGTCTGTTCACCGTAAATGACATGTTGCCGTGGCGCGGAGGGCGACTCGGCACGCTGTGAGGCGCAGGTATGAGGTGTTGGGCAAAACCTGCGGCAGAGTATGGCGTGTTGCGGCAGTCAATCCATAGAACCTGTTTGTGATCTGCATAGCCTCGGCCTCTCGGGCGGCTCAGGCAGGGGCGGATTCTAACGGCAAGCGGCGTGCAACAGAACCGTGAGACCTTGCCGCTGTGGGCCGGTTCCGCCTGCTCCGTGGCTATTATTTAGGTCTCGGCGGCGGAATTGAGGCCCAGCCCGCGGGCGTCGAGAAACGCCGCCAGGTAGTCGATGAAGGCCTGCACCTTGCGCGTGGCGCGCCGATGGCTGGGGTATACGGCGAGGATCAGTGGGCCGAAGGCGTCCGGGTCGAAGTCATATTCGCTCATCACCTGCATCAGTTGGCCGCTGTCCAGATACGGCTGCACGCTCCAGGTCGGGCAGCCATACAGACCGGCGCCGCTCAGGGTATTGCTCAGCAGCAGGTCGTAGTTGTCGCTTTCCAGGCGGGCATTAGGCACCGGGACGCGCAGGCGCACGCCGTTTTGCGCCAGCCACCAGAAATGCTGGTCCAGCGATGGGTGGCGGTAGAGCAGCCACTGGTGCTTGGCGAAGTGCTCGGGGCGCACCGGCGTCGGGTTGGCGACCAGGTAAGCCGGGCTGGCGCATAGCACGATGCGATTGTGCCCCAGGGGTTTGGCGATCAGCCCCGGCAGGTCACTGCGGCCCTCGCGCAGGGCCAGGTCATAACCACCTTCGACCAGATCGACAAAGGCGTCGCTCAGGTCCACCCTCAGGCGTATCTGCGGATTGGCGGCGAGAAAACCGCCACAAGCCTCATCGAGAAACGCCCGGCCAAAACCCAGCGGCGCGGTCAGACGCAGGTTGCCATGTAGGCCGTGCTTGAGCTGGCCGATTTCCTCACCAGCATCGTGCAGGCGTTGTAGCACCTGGCGCGCGGTATCCAGATAGAGCCGCCCGGCCTCGGTCAGCGCGGTGCGGCGGGTGCTGCGCTCGAACAGTTGCGCGCCCAGTTCGGCTTCCAGATGGCTGACCGCCTTGGTCAGGGCCGAAGGCGTCTTGCCCAGTTGCTCGGCGGCACGGCTAAAACTGCCGTGCTCGGCGGTGGCGACAAACATGCTCAGGGCGCTGAGCTTGTCCATATAGTTTTTCCTGTTTGGCAAAAGCGTTTTGCTTGGTACTGCGGTTCTGCACCGCTGCGCCAGGCGCTAGTCTCGCGGCGAATCCTATAAGAACAAGAGGCTAAGGCAATGCAACGATTTATTCCAAGCCTGTTGGCCGCAGCCATGGCTTTTTCCTCGATGGAAGCCATGGCTGCCGCCGACCTGCTGCTATTTAACGGCAAGGTGTACACCGCCGAACCCGGTCAACCTTTGGCGCAAGCGGTCGCCGTGGCCGATGGCAAGATCCTCAAGGTGGGCAGCAATGCCGAGATCAAGGCCCTGGCCGATGCCGATACGCAGCTGATCGACCTGGCCGGCAAGGTGCTGATGCCGGGCATGATCGACACCCACAGCCACCCGGTGGTGGCGGCCTACGACAGCATGGGCTCCAACCTGTATGACGAAGTGAAGCCGCTGGCCGAGCTGGAGCAGTGGATCATCGCCCAGGATCAGGCCGGCGCAGCGCGGGTGGGCGATATCATCGTCATCTCCGGCGCCAGCTCGGGCTATTGGGAGCAGAGCGCGGGGCTGGGCAAGATCTTCAACCAGGGCCGCTGGGCCGATCAGCCGGTGGTGCTGAATGGCATCGACGGCCATACCGGCTGGGCCAACAACGCCATGCTCGCGCGGGTGAAGATCGACGCGGCGCTGGTAAAAAGCCTGCCGGAGAAGGAACGCAACTATATCGGCCATGCCGCCGACTTCACCCCCAACGGCTACCTGGCGGAAAACGGCTGGGATCGGGTGCGCAGCCAACTGCCTGCGCCCACCGAAGCGGTGATGCTCAACGCAGCGCGTGAGGCAGTGAAGGTCAATAACCAGGTCGGCGTTACCGCCTGGATGGACGCGGCGTCCAATGCCGGCAGCGGCGATTCGCTGTTCGAAATGCGCCCCACCGAGCAGGATGTTGGCGTACTGCCGCTGTACCGCAAGCTGGCCGAGAGCGGTGAGCTGAGCGCCCACGTTGCGGCGCTGCTGATCACCCATCCGCAGAGCACGCCGGCCGATCTCGAAGTGTTGGGCAAGGTTATGCAGCAATTCCAGGGTGTGCCGAACCTGACGTTCCCAGGGATCAAGATCTTTGCCGACGGCGTGATGGAGTTCCCCGGCCAGACCGCTGCGGTGATCGACCCATTCAAGAACAGCCTCAAGCGCGGCGAGCTGCTGATCGATCCGAAGCACTTCGGCCAATTGGCGGTGGCGGCTGAGCAGCGCGGCTGGATCATGCATGTGCATGCGGTCGGCGACCGCGCGGTGCGTGAGGCGCTGAATGGCTTCGAATACGCCCGCTCGCTCAAGCCGGCGCTAGTGCCACACAGCATCAGCCACCTGCAGCTGGTCAATCCCAAGGAGTTTGCGCGCTTCAAGCAGCTTGGCGTGATCGCCTCGATGCAGCTGCTTTGGGCCACCGCCGAGACTTACACCGAGGAGCTGGTCAAACCCTACGTCAGCGCCGCCGCCTATCAGTACCAATACCCCGCACGTTCGCTGCACCAGGCCGGTGCGACCATCGCCGGTGCCAGCGACTGGCCGGTATCCAGCCCCAATCCGTGGAATGCCATCGCCCAGGCCAGCACCCGCAAGGGCCCGATGGGCGTGCTGAATGCCAAGGAAAGCATCGACCGCGAAAGCATGTTCCAGGCCTACACCCTGAATGCCGCCAAGGCGCTGCGCCTGGACAAGCAGATTGGCTCGCTGGCGCCCGGCAAGCAGGCTGACCTGATCGTCCTCGACCGCGATGTGTTCAAGGTCAGCGATGAAGAGCTGTTCGACACCCAGGTGCTGCGCACCTTCTTCGCCGGCAAGCAGGTTTACGCCAGCGAGGCCTGAGCCCGTTCCAGCCCCGTCTTACCCATAACAATTCACAGCCACCCTGCTCCGCGTACCGCGCGGGGCTTGGCGCTGCTTTGTCGCATCTGCCCACACCTATAAAAACAGGAAGATTCGTATGCGCTCCTTACCCACCGTGTTTCTCAGCAGCCTTGTCCTGGTCCCACTGAGCTGCGTTCAGGCGTTCGAGCTGAATCAGCAGTTTCGCCTCGACGTCACCCCAGCGATTGTCAGCGACTACCGTGCCAGTGGGCTTTCGCAAACCCAGGGCGATCCGGCGGCCCAGCTGAATCTTGTGCTCAGTCACGTCAGTGGTATGTACGCCGGGGTGTGGACCTCCAGCGTCGACTTCGGCTTCGACTCGAAAACCCGCCAGGAACTGGAGTATTACGCCGGTTACTACTGGCAGATCAGCGAGAACATCAGCCTCGACACCTACTACACCCGGTACGATTTCCCCCGTGAAAGCGATTACAACCAGAGCGATGTGCAGGCCCTGCTGGATGTCTATGGCGTGCTGCTGGGCGCCAAGTACGTCAGCAATATCAAAGGCCCTGACGCCTGGGATGAAGAAGGTAATTTCTATAAAGGCGACAAGGATGAAGACCTGGCCTCGTTCCTGATCGGCTACCGCACTCAGCTACCGGGCGAAGTCGGCCTGGAGGTGCGCTACGAATACGTCGATTACAAGGACGAGGTGTTTTTCCGCAACGAGGAGCAGGGCCGTGCGCAATACCGCAACTGGGAGGTCAAGCTGAACCGCGATTTTGTTGGCGTGACCTGGGGCCTGAGCTACATCGACACCGACCTGTCGAAAAGTGAGTGTGCAAGCTTTATGGGTTATGACGACCTGTGCGGGCCGACCCTGGTCGCCAGCGCCAGCAAGACCTTCTAAACGGCAGTACAAGCTGTCGGACGCGCCCGCTTGGTCTTAGCGCCGGCGGGCGCGGAGGTGCTAGGATACGCATCCGTTTTACTGGCGGCCGTGTCTGCTGGGGCATCCGGGTATTACTGCGCACACTCTTCAGCTCTGTTGCGCTGCGTGGGTAATACTTTCTGAGCCTTGTACCGGCGTGTCGCACCTTTCGAGATAGCCGTCCTCCATGTTTGGTTCCAACGACGACAAAAACACTCCCGCGCCTTCTGCGCCGGCCTCTGCCGAGAAGCCTGCGGAGAAGAAAGACCTGTTCGGCTGGCTGCGCAAGAAGCCACAAGCACCGGCCAGCCCTGAGCCGCAACCAACTCCGGTTAGCGAGCAGCCTGTTGTTCCGACTGTTGCCGAACCCGCACCTGCGCCCGTTGCGCCGGTAAGCGAAGTCGCTGCGCCAGTCGTAGAGCCGGTTATTACCGCTGAGGTCGTTGCTGAGTCGCAGCCTGCTCCGGTCGCTCCGGTCGCTCCGGTTGAGCAGGCCGCTGCCATGCCCGCGCCGGTTGACGCCAGCGAAGCCAATCCACAGCCACGCCCGTCGCGTTTCCGTATCAATGCCGGCAGCGAAGTGCTGCACGCGCATATTGAAGTGCCCGCACCGGTTGAAGTGGTTATCGAGCCGCCTGCGGCCGAGCCTGCTGCCGTGCAGCCAGCCGCTGCGCCGGTCAAAAGCGCCGAGGAAAGCCGCGCTGGCTTTCTCGAACGCCTCAAGCAGGGCCTGTCGAAAACCAGTGCCAGCCTTGGCGAGGGCATGGCCAGCCTGTTTCTCGGCAAAAAGGTTATCGACGATGACCTGCTCGAAGACTTGGAAACCCGCCTGTTGACCGCTGACGTGGGCGTCGAGGCCACCACCGCGATCATCGGCAACCTGACCAAGCGTGTCGCGCGCAAGGAGCTGGCCGACAGCGGTGCGTTGTACAAGGCCCTGCAAGATGAGCTGGTGGCGCTGCTAAAACCGGTCGAACAGCCGTTGAAAATCGACAGCAGCAAACAGCCCTATGTGATTCTGGTGGTCGGCGTTAACGGCGCGGGCAAAACCACCACCATCGGCAAACTGGCGAAAAAACTCCAGCAGGACGGCAAGAAGGTCATGCTCGCCGCCGGCGATACCTTCCGCGCTGCCGCCGTGGAGCAGTTGCAGGTGTGGGGCGAGCGCAACCAGATTGCGGTCATCGCCCAACACACCGGCGCGGATTCCGCGTCGGTGATTTTCGATGCCGTGCAGGCGGCCAAGTCGCGCGGCATGGACGTGCTGATCGCCGACACCGCCGGGCGCCTGCATACCAAAGACAACCTGATGGAAGAGTTGAAGAAGGTCCGTCGGGTGATCGGCAAGCTCGATGACACCGCGCCGCACGAAGTGCTGCTGGTGCTGGATGCTGGCACCGGGCAGAACGCGATCAATCAGGCCAAGCAGTTCAATCAGACGGTCAATCTCACCGGTTTGGCGCTGACCAAGCTGGATGGCACCGCCAAGGGTGGGGTGATCTTCGCCCTGGCCAAGCAGTTTGCTTTGCCGATTCGTTATATCGGGGTGGGTGAGGGCATTGATGACCTGCGCACCTTCGAGGCCGAGGCCTTCGTTCAGGCGCTGTTCGCGGAGAAATAGGATGATCAAGTTCGAGCAGGTCGGTAAACGCTACGCCAACGGCCACATCGGGCTGCACGAGCTGAGCTTCCACGTGCGCCGTGGCGAGTTTCTCTTCGTCACCGGGCATTCCGGCGCCGGCAAGAGCACCTTGCTGCGCCTGCTGCTGGCGATGGAGCGGCCGAGCAGCGGCAAACTGCTGCTGGCCGGGCAGGATTTGTCGCATATCACCAATGCGCAGATTCCCTTCCTGCGTCGGCAGATCGGCGTGGTTTTCCAGAACCATCAGCTGCTGTTCGACCGTAGCGTGTTCGACAACGTGGCGCTGCCGCTGCAGATTCTTGGCCTGTCCAAGGATGAGATCGGCACCCGTGTGCGCACCGCGCTGGAGCGCGTGTCCCTGGCCGACAAGGCCGAGCAGTCCCCTGGCGACCTGTCCACCGGTCAGCAGCAGCGCGTCGGTATTGCCCGCGCCATCGTGCATCGTCCGGCCCTGCTGCTGGCGGATGAGCCCACCGGTAACCTCGACCCGCGCCTGGCGGCCGAGATCATGGGCGTGTTTGAAGACATCAACCGCCTGGGCACCACCGTGCTGATCGCCAGTCACGACCTGGCCCTGATCGCGCGCATGCGCCACCGCATGCTGACCCTGCAGCGTGGCCGCCTGATCGGCGACGGGGAGGCCGCATGAGCGCCACCCGCATGCCGCCTCCGCAGCCCGCACAACGCGTCGGTGCCGCGCCGAAGAAATCCGAGTCGCCAACGCCGGGCGATGACGGCCCAAGCTTTACCCACCAGCTGCACGCCTGGCTGGAAAACCACCGCGCCAGCCTGGTCGACAGCCTGCGCCGTTTGGCTAAACAGCCGATTGGCAGCTTCTTTACCTGCCTGGTGATGGCCGTGGCCCTCAGTCTGCCCATGGGCCTGGCGCTGCTGCTGGATAACGTCGAGCGCCTGGGCGTGTCCTGGCAGCGTGCGGCGCAGATTTCCTTGTTTTTACAGATCGACGCCACGGATGCTCAGGGCCAGGCGCTGCGTGAGCAGATCGCCGAGATGGACGATGTGGAAGAGGCCGAGTGGATCAGCCGCGAACAGGCCCTGGCCGAGTTCCAGCAGCAGTCCGGCCTCGGCGAAGCGCTTAAAGAACTGCCGGACAACCCGTTGCCTGGAGTGATCGTGGTAACGCCGCAGCAAGTCGACAAGGTCGCCCTGGAAGCACTGCGCCTGCGCCTGGCCGAGTTGCCACGGGTGCAGCAGGCGCAGCTGGATCTGCTCTGGGTCGAGCGCCTGAGCGCCATGCTCAAGCTGGGTGAGCGCTTCGTCTTCGGTCTGACTCTGCTGCTGGTGATGGCGCTGCTGCTGGTGATCGGCAATACCATTCGTCTGCATATCGAGAACCGCCGCACCGAGATCGAAGTGATCAAGCTGGTCGGCGGCACCGACAGCTATGTGCGTCGGCCCTTCCTCTATATGGGCACGCTGTACGGTTTGGGCGCCGGGCTGCTGGCCTGGCTGCTGCTGGCTTACGGCTTGGGTTGGCTGAATGACGCCGTGGTGCGCCTGGCCGGTTTGTATGGCAGCGACTTCGCCCTGGCGGGTGTGCCGATAGCCGATGGTCTATCCCTGCTGCTCGGCGCGGTACTGTTGGGCTATATTGGCGCCTGGCTGGCGGTCGCACGGCACTTGAGCGAACTGGCCCCTAGATAGTAAGTTATTGTTTTGCTTGATATTGACTATGTGTAAGGGAACTTGTACCCCGGTATAAAGTCCCATGGGGCAGTGCTAGACTGCTCCACGATCTCGTAAGTCGGAGGATTCAAATGTCCACTTCTTTGCAACCTGTTCATGCTCTGGTTCCGGGTGCCAACCTGGAGGCATACGTGCATGCGGTAAACGGCATCCCGCTGTTGACCCCCGAGCAGGAGCGTGAGCTGGCGGAAAGTCTCTTCTACAAACAAGACCTCGAAGCCGCCCGGCAAATGGTGCTGGCTCACCTGCGTTTTGTTGTGCATATCGCCCGCAGCTACTCCGGTTATGGCTTGGCCCAGGCCGACCTGATTCAGGAAGGCAACGTCGGCCTGATGAAAGCGGTCAAGCGTTTCAACCCGGAAATGGGTGTGCGCCTGGTGTCGTTCGCCGTGCACTGGATTCGCGCCGAGATCCATGAGTTCATCCTGAAAAACTGGCGCATCGTCAAAGTCGCCACCACCAAGGCGCAGCGCAAGCTGTTCTTCAACCTGCGCAGCCAGAAGAAGCGTCTGGCCTGGCTGAATAACGACGAAGTGCATGCCGTAGCCGCAAGCCTCGGCGTTGAGCCGCGTGAAGTGCGCGAGATGGAAAGCCGTTTGACCGGCCATGATATGGCCTTCGATCCGGCTGCCGAAGCGGACGACGAAAGCGCCTTCCAGTCGCCAGCGCATTACCTGGAAGACCACCGCTACGACCCGGCGCGTCAGCTGGAAGATTCCGACTGGAGCGACAGCTCCACCGCCAATCTGCACGAAGCGCTGGAAGGTTTGGATGAGCGCAGCCGTGACATCCTTTATCAGCGCTGGCTGGCCGAAGAGAAAGCCACGCTGCATGACCTGGCTGCCAAGTACAACGTCTCGGCCGAGCGCATCCGTCAGCTGGAAAAGAACGCGATGAACAAGCTCAAGGGCTCAATCGCCGCGTAATCGCGCTACTGTCAGAAGCCGCACCCAGGTGCGGCTTTTTTCTGCCTAAGGAAAAGCCCGTGAAATTACCGCCCATACGCCCGCAGCACTGGCTGATCTTTGCCGTGGTCGCCGCCTTGTTCTTTGCCTGGGGTGCGTGGTTGATGCGCCCGCAGCCGGCTGCGCAGCCTCTGCCCTGGCTGGCGCAATGGCAAACCAAAGTGCTCACGCCTCTGGCCGATGATCGCTTGAGTCTGGTGCATCTGCATGACGCTCTGGATGGTGAGCTATGGCTGCAGCCTAATCTGGAAGGCGCACGCCTGCTGTATCGCGGCGACTTGCAGGATGCTGATGGCAATTGGTCGTTGGAGGCGGAAGTCGGTCTGGATAAGGCCGAGCGCGAGAGCTTGCTGGCCGCTGCAGGGTTAAAACCAACGGACAAGGAGCAGCCGCTGGGCAGTCAGCTGCTGGTGCCATTGGCCAATCGCCCGATTATTGCGCTGACCTTGCTACCACCGGCGCCGCTGGATGTTGCGCGACTCGCCGCGAGTATCGGTCAACCGCGTCTGACCCTGGAGCTGGCCGAAGGGCAGGCTTGGGTCTATCCCGAGCTGGGCATGACCGCACACCTGCAGGACGACGAGCTGTACTTCCTCTATGCCGTGCCGCGGCGCCTGCTTAAACAGCGCTGAGCTAAACGCCCTTTAACCAGCTCGGCCACCACTCGGGGCGGCTGGGTTGCAGGCGGTTGAGGTAATGGCTGCCGCCCAGTTGCCACATCTGCTGGCGAATCCAGCTGGCCCGACGGCTGATGTGCGCACTCGGGCGGCTGGCGCTCCACTCGCGCGGGTTGGGCAGCACGGCGGCCAGCAGGCTGCTCTGCTGGCGCGACAGGTAAGGTGCGCCGACCTTGAAGTGATGCTTCGCGGCTGCTTCGGCACCGAACACGCCATCGCCCCACTCGACGCTGTTTAAGTACACCTCAAGAATCCGCTGCTTGGGCCAGAGCAGTTCGATCAAGCCGGTAAACCACACTTCCATGCCTTTGCGCAGCCAGCTGCGCCCCGACCAGAGAAACAGATTCTTCGCCACCTGCTGGCTGAGGGTACTGGCGCCGCGCAGTGAGCCGCCTTGCTGATTGTGCTCCAGGGCGGCCTGGATGGCCGCGACATCGAATCCCCAGTGTTCGGCGAACTTCTGATCTTCGCCGGCAATCACTGCCATCTTCAGGTCGTCCGGCAGTTCACTCCACGGCCGCCAGCTGCGTTGCAGGTCGATGGGCTGATCAATGAGCCAGGATTCGACCTTGCGCTCGACCATCAGCGCTGTGCCGGGTGGCGGTACCCAGCGAAACAGCAGCACCAGCAATATAGAGCCGAGGATCAGCCAGAGCAGGAGTTTGAGCAGGCGACGGGCGATGGATCGAAACATGCGTGCTTGGCCAGGGTGATTTTGCCGGCCATTATAGCCAGCCCTGTCTTTATAGCTGGAGTGATGCATGGCTCGTCTGTGGTTATTGCTGTCTGCCTGTGCCGGTTTTACCGGTGTTGCCCTCGGTGCCTTTGCCGCGCATGGCCTGAAGAGCCAGCTGACGCCAGCCTATCTCGCGGTATTCCAGACCGGTACTCACTACCAGCTGATTCACGCCCTGGCGCTGTTCGGCGTCGGCCTGCTGGCCTTGCTGCGGCCAGCGCCGCTGGTCAATTGCGCCGGCGCACTGTTTGCCCTGGGCATCGTGCTGTTCTCCGGCAGTCTGTATGCGCTGACTTTGAGCGGCATCAGTGCGTTGGGCATGGTCACGCCTTTCGGTGGTTTGGCGTTTCTTGCCGGCTGGCTGTGCCTGGGCACGGCGGCCTGGAAGCTTGGTGGGCGTCATAACGCCTGACTCGTAAGTCAGAAAGCAGGGCGAGCGGCAGCCTTCAGCCTTGGTCAACGCCCATGATCAGGCTAGAATGCCGGCCCTTTTCCCAGTTGTGACCGACCCGTCATGCATATTCAGTTAAACGGTGAAGCATTCGAATTGCCCGACGGCGCCACCGTCGCCGGGTTGATCGACCGTCTGGATCTGGCCGGACGCCGCGTGGCGGTTGAACTCAATCTGGATATCGTGCCGCGCAGCCAGCACGCCACCACCGCCTTGCGCGAGGGTGACCAGGTTGAAGTGGTCCACGCCATTGGCGGTGGTTGATCCCCGCTCATCGGTTTATCGCGTTCTGACTGCCGCCCACCTTCACGAGGATTACCCATGAGCCATGCGCCCAGCGACAAGCCCTTTACCCTGGCCGGCCGTACTTATCAGTCGCGTCTGCTGGTGGGGACCGGCAAGTACAAAGACCTCGAAGAAACCCGTCTGGCCATCGAGGCTTCGGGTGCCGAGATCGTCACCGTGGCAGTGCGGCGGACCAATATCGGGCAGAACCCGGGCGAGCCGAACCTGCTGGATGTGATCTCGCCGGACAAGTACACCATCCTGCCGAACACCGCTGGTTGCTACGACGCCGTTGAGGCGGTGCGTACCTGCCGTTTGGCCCGTGAGCTGCTCGACGGTCACAAGCTGGTCAAGCTGGAAGTGCTGGCCGATCAGAAGACCCTGTTCCCCAATGTGATCGAAACCCTCAAGGCCGCCGAAGTGCTGGTCAAGGACGGCTTCGACGTGATGGTGTACACCAGCGATGACCCGATCATCGCCCGCGAATTGGCGGCCATGGGTTGCATCGCGGTGATGCCGCTGGCCGGTCTGATTGGCACCGGCTTGGGCATCTGCAACCCGTATAACCTGCGCATCATTCTCGAAGAGGCTACCGTTCCGGTATTGGTCGATGCCGGCGTGGGCACCGCGTCCGATGCCACCATCGCCATGGAGCTGGGCTGTGAGGCGGTGCTGATGAACAGCGCGATTGCCCATGCGCAGAACCCGATTCTGATGGGCGAGGCGATGAAGCACGCGATCATCGCCGGGCGCATGGCCTACCTGGCCGGGCGCATGCCGAAAAAACTCTATGCCAGCGCTTCTTCGCCGCTGGATGGTCTGATTAAGTAAAAGCACTCTATAAGCACTTTAAGAGCACAGCATGACCGAATTGCAGCAACAACCTGAGCCGGCTGAAGACACCTCCAAGCACCGCGCGATCAAGAGTTTCGTGATGCGTGCCGGGCGCATGACAGAAGGTCAGCAACGCGGCCTCGATCAGGGCTGGCCGAAGTTCGGCTTGCAACTGGAGGACGGCCTGCGTGATTTTGATCAGGTGTTCGGCCGCCGCGCGCCGCGCACCTTCGAGATCGGTTTTGGCATGGGTCATTCCACCTTGGAAATGGCCGCCGCATCGCCCGAGCAGGACTTTATCGGGGTGGAAGTACACCGTCCGGGTGTCGGCGCGCTGCTTAACGGCCTGATGACGCAGAACCTCAACAATATGCGCGTCTACAGCTGCGATGCGCTGGACGTACTGCGCAACTGTGTGGCCGACGCCAGCCTGGATCGGCTGCTGCTATTCTTCCCAGACCCGTGGCATAAGGCCAAGCACAACAAGCGGCGTATCGTGCAGCCGGCGTTTGCCGAGCTGGTGCGGCAGAAGCTCAAGGTTGGCGGTGTACTGCATATGGCCACCGATTGGCAGCCTTATGCCGAGTACATGCTGGAAGTCATGAATGCTGCGCCTGGTTACCAGAATCAGGCCGAGGACGGCCAGTATGTGCCGCGCCCGACGGAGCGCCCGACCACCAAGTTCGAGCGCCGCGGCGAGCGTCTGGGGCATGGCGTATGGGACCTGAAGTTCCAGCGCATCGACTGATTGATTCACGCGCTGAGGTATCGGCGCAGCAAGACCATAAGCACAGGGACGATTGCACAAGATCGGAATAATCCGACGCCCGCCAGGACGGCTCCTCACCAAGACGGCACATAAACCCGGGCAGCACTGCCCCGGTCATAAAAACAGCAGCCCTGCCTCAGGCCAGGCTGCGAGGAGATCGCTGTGTTGAGAACGCTTTCAATTCTGCTGCTGGCTACGTGCGCGTTACAGGCACAGGCCAAAGTCGACAGTACCCAGGCTGCACGTCTGGGCCAAGACCTGACCCCGCTGGGCGGTGAGCGCGCGGGCAATGCCGCCGGCACCATCCCGGCCTGGGACGGTGGCCTGGCGCAACCGCCGGCCAACTACCAGCCGGGCATGCATCACCCTGACCCCTACAGCGCCGATGCGCCGCTGTATCAGGTCAACAGCCAGAACCTGGCGCAGTACCAGGCGCAGCTGCCGGCGGGCCTCAAGGCATTGCTGGAGAAGAACCCGGATTACTTCCTACGGGTATTCCCGACCCGTCGCAGCGCCGCCGCGCCGCAGCGTATCTATGACGCCACGCGCTTCAATGCGCAGACTGCCGAGCTGATTTCCGGCGGTAATGGTGTCGACGGTGCCGCCGCCGGTATTCCCTTCCCGCTGCCGAAAACCGGCCAGGAAGTTATCTGGAACCACATCATGCGTTACCGCGGTGACCAGATCAGCTTTGTCACCAACCAGGCGGCGGTACTGAGCAACGGCGCCTACAACCTGCTCAAGCTGGAGCGCGACATCTACTTCCTCTACGGTCGCGAAGGCGTCAGCCCGCAGGATCTGGACAACACCCTGTTCTACTACAAGTACAAGGTGGTCGCGCCGGCCAAGCTCGCCGGTTCGGCGCTGGTGGTGCAGGAAACCCTCGACCAGGTACTGGCGATCCGCAAGGCCTGGCGCTTTAACCGTGGCGAGCGCCGCGTGCGCCGCTTGCCGATGTTGGCCTACGACACCCTGCAGCCGGACAGTAACGGCATGGCTACCGCCGATCAGGTTGACTCCTACAATGGCGCGCCGGATCGTTACGAGTGGACGCTGGTCGGCAAGCAGGAAATGCTGGTGCCATACAACAGCTACGCCGTGCACCAGAAGGGCATCCCCTACGACAACATCCTGCGCAGCAACACCGTCAACCCGGATCTGTTGCGTTACGAACTGCACCGTGTGTGGGTGGTCGAGGCCGAGCTGCGCAAAGGCTTTAGTCATCCGTATGCCAAGCGTCGCTTCTATATCGATGAAGACAGCTGGCAGATCCTCGCCGCCGATCTTTACGACAAGAGTGGCGAGCTGAGCGGCGTGCAGGAAAGCCACCCGATCAGTTACTACGACGTACCAATGTTCGGCAGCACCCTGGAAACCATCTACGACTTCAAAGGCAAGCGCTACTTTGTCGACGGCCTGGATAACAACGAGCCGATGTACAACTTCAACGCCAAGCTGGGCCCGCGAGATTTCACCCCGCAGGCGCTGCGCCGCGAAGGCAACTGAGCCTCGCTAGCATTGGAAAAACCGCCTCTTTGCAGGCGGTTTTTTTATGGCTGACGACTACAGTGATGCGAATGCCCGCAGCTGAGCATGCCTGTGCTGTGGCAGCTATCGGGCTGTTTCTATCGGCCAGGTGAGGCTCTAGGGAGGACTTATGGGCAAGTTGGGACAGTGTCTGCTGCTGGCGGCGGTGTTGTTGAGTGGTTGCAGCACCCAGGGCGAGCGCAGCATTCAGGAGGTGGCCGGCAGTTGGTCGATCCGCCAGTTCAATCAAAGCAGTTTTGCCTTGGGCAAGAGCAGCCATTACCGGGTTTATCACCGTGGTCAGCTGGTGCGCCTGACGCCACCGTTGGTGCAGCGCGAAACCAGCGAGCTGCTGGCAGTCGGCCACTTCAATGCTGGGGTGTTTCCTTATCCGGACCTGATCGTGCTGGTGCATGACCGTTTTACCAATGCGCAAGGCTATGGCGATGCCAAGCTGCGGGCATTTCAGCTGATCTCCAAGCAGGATCGGTTCGAGATCGTGCCGATCGAGATAGCCGCTGCGGGTTTTTAGTCGAGGCTGCTGGCCTGACTAAGTAATCCGGTCGCGACAGGGTCGGCAGCAGGTGTAAGCGGCTGGTTGGATTTATCCGGGAAGTGCAGGCTCTCGCGGCGACCCTGACGGAGCAGGGTGACATGCTGGCGCTGTACGCTCTCCAGAGTGACGCCTGGGGCGATGGTGGCACCGACCATAAAGCGCGCCGGGGGCAGGCCGGCCTGGCCAATAATGGCGCTGGAGCGGCTGCTTTGTGGATGATTGAAGGCGGCCATCAAGGTCAGTTGCAAGGATGTAGCCGGAGCCGGGCCGCCGCTGTCGAGTAGAGGGAGGCCGAACAGTCCCGCCAGTTGCTGCTCATCGATAACCGGCTGCACGGGGGCGTGCTGCACGGGCGCCAGGTTGATTGGGCTGTGCAGTAAGCGCCAGAACGCCGCGCCCTGATAGGCCAGGCTGAGGCTGCCAGCGAGCAGAAGCAGCAGGCACAGGCCCGTGATCAGATGCTCCGAGGCGACGGACTGGGCTGGTTTATTGGGCTGCAGCATAAAAATCCTTAATGAAAAAGCCCATGACTGCTAAGGCAGCCATGGGCTTGGGTACTACTGGGTGTTTACAGCTTGCCGATGCTGACGTTGTCGATAAACAGCGACTCACTGCGTTGGGTGCCCAGGATCAGCAGGTCGACGCGGCGCAGCGTACCGGCTGGCAGCTGCACCTCATGCTGCAACTTGCTCCAGCTGCCACCACGGGTGGAGCGTTGGCCAAGCGGCAGGTACTGGCCACGGCCATTGCTGTCTTCGACATACAGGTAGGCGTAGGCGATGGCGCTGACCGCGCTGCTGCGGCCAATGCTCAGGTCGGCCGAGACGCGGTAACGATTACCCGCCTGGACATTGCCGAGCAGGCTAACGCTGGCACCGGCGCCTTCGTACTGACGCTGATAGGCTTCCAAGGCCTGGCGGCTGCCGCTGGCGAAGGTGCTGGCGCGGGCGCTGCCATGGAAACCAGACCAGCCACCAATGCCGTTCTCGAAGTTCCAGCCGAACTGGGTTGGCGCAGGTGGTACCGGAGGCGCAGCGGCCTGGACTTCCTGCAGCTCGACTTCATCAACCAGCAGGCTGCTGCCGCTGTCGCTCCAGATCGCCACATACAGATTGCGCACGTTGCTTGGCGTTGTGTAGGTGAAGGCTTTTTCCAGGCGGCTGAACTCGTTGCCAGTCACCGACAGGCTGACCGTCTGCTCGGCGCTGTAGGTAAAGCGGCCGTCGGTGCTTTCCTGGAGGATCGCCACGCGCACGTTCTCACGGCTGTCGCGGGCCTTGAGCATGGCCTTGGCTTTCAGGCGATATTGCGCGCCAGCAGTCAGGCCGGTGACCGGTGTAGCCAGTACGTCGAAGGCCCGCGCATCCATTTGCAGGGCATTGTCGCGGCAGTTCAGCGCCACATTGACCAGGCTCAACTGAGCCTGGCCGAACAGCGCGCGCCAACCTTCGTTGCTGTTGAACTCGCCGTTGCTGACCAGGCCCTTGAGCGCTGGCTTGCTGCACCAGGGCAGTTCGGCCGGTGGCGTGGTTGGGTTGCCGGTACCGGGGTTAGTGGTGACCGGCACCTGGGTGGCGCGGAAGGCGGCGATCTGTCCGGCCATGGCGTTGAGCGCGCGCACGGCATCGGAGCGATCCGGCATGCCGCAGGGCTGATTGGCGCAGTCGGCGTCATTCAACCGTGGGTTGGAAAATACCGGCGCCTGACGACGAGCATTGAAGACCTGCGGGTAGGCCATGATGGTGCTGAACTGACCCTGGACGCCGTAGCCACGGCTCCATTCGTGGGTGCCATTGTGGCCGTTGGCGTTGTAGTAACCTTCCTGCTGGTCCTGCTCGTAGGAGTGGCGCAGGCCCATGTTGTGGCCAGCCTCATGGGCGAAGGTGCTGAGGCTGCAGTCGACGCCGGTCAGGCCATAGGCCATTTCCTTGGCGCCGCTGTTGAAGCGGTCGCTGTTCTTCGTGCCGGTGCCCATCCAGGCGATACCGCAGACGCCATAACCCTGGCCCTGGGTGGTGCGGTTGATCAGCTGTACCACGTCGGCGCCGTATTGCTCACGCAGGCGCTTTACCTGGGCGTCGTCGGTGAATTTGTTGAGGTTGGCGCCGGACACGTCGTAGTAGTTGGCCCAGTCGAGCAGCTGCTTGTGCACCAGGCGCAGGCGGATATTCACGCCGCTTTTGGCGTAGGCCGTGTTGGTGTATTCGATATAGCTGGCGATGCGTGCGTCGATATCGCGGCCGTTGGGCAGGCTCTGCGCGTCTTTGGTGTAGAGCACCATGATGTCGACGGTTTGCGGGTTGGCCTGGGCGCTATGGGCGGTTAGGGCCAGTGCGAGGGCAGAGAGCCATTGCACTTTCTTCATATCAGCGTTCCTTGTGCGATTTGAGTAAGACGGCGATCAGCCCTGGGTGGGCGGTGGCAGCGGGGCCAGTTCTTTATGGTCGTAGTGCAGGTGGTCATTGGGGTCGGCGCGCATTACCAATTGGTTCTCATCGGTGATCACCGTCTTGCCCGTGGCGTTATCGATGATGATCGACAGGCTGCCGTCGAGCGTGGCGACGGTGATATGGGTCTCCAGCGCGCCCTTGACCAGGGTCATGCTTTCCACCTCGTCGCCATCGATCAGGTTGCCTTGCCATACGGCGCTGCCAGCGGTGTTGCGGGTTTCGCCGAGGCTGGCGCGGGTTGGGCTGCTGCGCCCCGGTAGTGCCAGAGAAACCACCTGACCGAGCGCCAGGTTGTTGAGTTGCTCAGGGTCGACCTGGGTCAGGTGCTGGGTAATGCCGTTGCTCTCGGTTTCCTGCAGTGAGTCGGCATCCCAGAGCGTGGCCTGCGCGGCGCTGCTGGTGGCCACGGGCGGTTTGGCCTGCAGGGTGGAGACGCCGCTGGCGCCTTGGCTGGCTGCTGGGCTGGCGGATGCGGCCGTGCTTGCGCTGGGCGCGGACGATTTGCTGTCGGGATTGTTATTCGATGCCGCTTGGCTTGGCTTTGGCTCAAGGTCAGCCGAGAGCACGACCCCCAGGACGCCGCCGACAATGGCGGTGGCGACTGCGGCTGTAATCCAGCGTTTTGACATGCGACTGCTCCATTAGTCTGGAAAGTTGAAGTCGCGCAGTCTAGGTAGAGCCTCTGTGGTTATTCGCTATGCAGTTCACAGGCAGAGGGTATGGGCAGGGCCAGCTTGTTTAATTTGAACCTTGGTCTCATATCCAGGGTGTGCCACGTCTCGCTCGGAATGGGGCACAGTTCCACGCCGCTCGGCCATGGCGTTGCGGCGTGGTGCCGCAACGCCTGGTTGCTTACTCGGGCAGGGCGCTGGCGCCGCGTTTGGGCAGCTGTTCGGGCAGGGCGGCCAGGGCTTTAAGCGCGGTCTCGCGGCTCGGGTAACTGCCATAAAGCACGACGTAGCGGGTTTCCCCGTCCTGCTCGCGCTCGGCCAGGCGCAGCGGTTGTTTGGGGTGGCGCTCCAGCAGAGCCTGCATAAATTCGCGGTTGCTGCCTTCAACCAGCTGGATGGTGTGGCGGCGCGCTGCAACCTGGGGTTTGCTCTCGCCGCCACGACCATCGCCGAGGGTGGCGGGGTCGACAGGTTTGGGCGTCTCGATCAGGGTCTTGCTCGGTTTTGCCGGGATGGCTTTGGCCGGCTGGCGCAGGTCGGTCGCGGGTGCCTCAATGCCCTGGTCGAACAAAGCGTGGGCCTGCTGCGGCAGATGGTCGTAACCGTTGGCCTGGCCGAGCAGGCGCAGGTCACGGTATTTGCCCAGGCTCAGGTTGGCCAGGCCGACACCGTCACGCGCCACGGTGGGGCGCAGGAACACCATCAGGTTGCGCTTCTGTCGGGCTTCGCGGGTTGAGCGGAATAGCCGGCCGACGCCGGGAATATCGCCGAGCAGCGGCACCTTGCTCTCACTGCTGGTGATGTCGTCCTGAATCAGGCCGCCGAGCACGATCACCTGGCCGTCATCGGCCAGCACGGTGCTCTTGATCGAGCGCTTGTTGGTGACCAGGTCCACCGCCTGGGCATTCAGCCCGGTGCTCGGGGCAATGGAGGAAATTTCCTGCTCGATCACCAGGCGCAGGGTGGCGCCTTCATTGATATGTGGGGTGACTTTGAGGGTCACGCCGATATCCTTGCGCTCGATGGTGGTGAAGGGGTTGCTCGAGCCGGCGGCGTCGGTGGTGTAGGAGCCGGTCTGGAACGGCACATTCTGCCCGACCAGAATCTCGGCGGCCTGGTTGTCCAGAGTCAGCAGGGTGGGGGTGGAGATCAGGTTGCTTTTGCCGGTCGAGGACAGTGCGGTGATCAGCGCGCCGAAGTTGTCGTTGCCGACGCCGAAAATCGCCCCGTTGGGCAGCGCCTTGGCCAGCTCGGCGGGGTTCTCGCTGGCGATGGCGCCAAGCAGGGTGCCGACCGACAGCCCAGCATTGCTGAAATTGACGCCGCCCAGGCCACCGCCGTTGCGGCCATCGATGGCCCATTGCACGCCGAGGGCGTCATTGATGTCGCCGGACATCTCGACGATGGCCGCTTCCACCAGCACCTGGGCGCGGGGTATATCCAGCTGGCGTACCAGGTCCTCGAACATATTGACGATATCGGCTTCGGCCATGATGACGATGGCGTTCAGGCTCTCGTCGGCGCGAATCATCAACTTCAGCGGTGCGGCGTTTTCACTGCCCTGGCTCTGGCTCAGGTTGTCGCCGAAGTCGCCGAGGGTCTTTGCCATTTCCTTGGCATCACCATGGCGCAGGCGGATAACCCGGGTATTGGTCGAGCGCGAGCTGGGCGTGTCGAGGCTTTGCGCCAGCTTCAACAGGCGCGCGCGGGCGTCGCTGGGGCCGAGCAGCAGCAGGCGATTGGCGCGGGTGTCGGCGATCACCTGGGCGCCGCTGGTCTGAGCGTTTTTCAGTGAGCTGTTGATCACCGCCGCCAGCTCGTGGACCCAGGCATGGCGCAGGTCATAGACGCTGAAGTCATCCTGATTCTGGCTGTCCAGCTGGCGGATGATTTCGTCGATACGGGCGATATTGGCCGGGGTGTCGCTGATGATCAGGCTGTTGGATGAAGGCACGGCAGCCAGGTGGCCGTGGTTGGCCACCAGTGGGCGGATCAGCGGCAGCAGGTCGTTGGCGGCGCCATGCTGCACCTGCAGCACGCGGGTTTCCAGGTTGCCGTGGCTACCGGCGGTGGTCTTGGCCTCGCTGCTGGGGATGATGCTCAGCTGATTGCCCTGCGGCATCACGGCGAAGCCATGGGTGCTCATCACCGAAAGGAACAGCTTGTAGACCTCGGCGATATTCATCGGCTGCTGGGCAATCACCGTGACCTGACCTTTTACCCGCGGGTCGATGATAAAGGTCTGCCCGCTGATGCTGGAAATCTGCTCGATAAAGTCGCGAATCTCCGCGTTCTGCATATTGATGGTCCAGCTGTCCTCGCTCTGCGCAGATGCTTCAGTTGAGGCATTGGCCTGGCTGGCGATGCTTAGCAACAGGGCTGTGTGCAGCAGTAGCAGGCGGAACAGATGGCGCAGGGCAGGCGTGATCATGGCAAGGGCATCAATATGTGTGGCCGTAATGCACTGCCGCAGCTGACGCGAAGTCGGGCAAGGGAAGGCTGGAGGCGCTGTTCGGACGGGAGAAAACGGCTGCAACCAGTACTGCGAGCAGTGTTGGGGGCGCAAGGCTAATGAAAAAAGCCGGCGTATGTTGAGGCGTGATGGCGATCTGCGATGATCGTCACAGTCAGTCGGCGATTTGTTGCCAGGACGTGATGCGCGCTTCAGTTGGCAACTGCAGCCGAGAGCCCGTGGCCGGGCTGTCGATCAGTGGGCGCGCAGCTTAGCTGCGGTCGGCGAGGATACCGATGATAAAGAACACCAGAATCAGCACCGGGGCCAGGGTGAAGTTGTTGAAGAAACCCAGGCCCTTGGCCAGGTACGGCGTGGCGAAGACGATCAGCAGGCCGTAGCCGACCGCGCAGAGCAGCACGAAGATCAGCGTACGCAAGATGAAATTCATGCTGCTGGTATTGCGCTGCACCCAGGCATTGACCCCAGGCCCGAACAGCACCAACAGCGTCGCGATAATCGCCAGGGAGATGTCGTAGAGGTGGCTGCGGCTCCAGCGCGACAGGGTGACGATCAGGTCGAGTAGCAGGTCCATCAGGTTTCCTTAGCCGGGTGGGCGCATGCGTCAGGGTAGAAAGTGTTGCAGCAGATCATTGAGAAACAGCTGGCCTTCGCGGGTAGCGCTCAGGCGTGTCGGGTCGCTGTGCAGCAGGCCGCGTTGCTGGGCTTCGGCGCGCGCGGCAGCGAGCTGGATGAGCGGCAGGCCGGTGCGCTGAGTGAACAGCTCGCTGGCGACGCCGTCCGTGAGGCGCAGCACATTCATCAGAAATTCGAAGGGCAATTCATCGGCGCTAAGGGCGCGCTCGCCAGCGCTGAAGCGTTTGCTGCGGTCCAGGTAGTCCTTGGGCAGGCGGGTTTTCCAGCTGCGGCTGATGCTGCCGTCCGGGCGACTTAACTTGGCGTGGGCGCCAGCACCGATGCCGAGGAAGTCGCCAAAGGTCCAGTAATTGAGGTTGTGCCGGGCCGCCTTGCCAGGCTGGGCGTAGGCCGAGACTTCGTACTGCGCGTAACCTTCGGCGGCCAGCAGAGCCTGCCCGGCTTCCTGAATGTCCCAGAGAATATCGTCCTCGGGCATCACCGGCGGCTGGTTCCAGAACACCGTGTTCGGCTCCACCGTCAGCTGGTACCAGGACAGGTGCGTCGGTCCCTGGGCAATGGCGGTGCGCAGGTCGCTGAGGGCATCCTCGATGGACTGGTCCGGCAGGCCGTGCATCAGGTCGAGGTTGAAATTGTCGAAGCCGGCGGCGCGCGCCATATCGGCTGCGTGCACCGCTTCATCGCCGTCGTGGATACGTCCTAGGGCGATCAGCTTGGGCGCCTGGAAACTCTGTACGCCAATCGACAGGCGATTGATGCCAAGGCTGCGGTAGTCCTTGAACTTGGCCTGTTCGAAGGTGCCGGGGTTGGCTTCCAGGGTGATTTCGATATCGGCGGCAAACGGCACACGCCGCTCCACGCCTTCGAGCAGGCGACCGAGGGCTTTGGCCGAAAACAGACTAGGCGTGCCGCCGCCGAAGAAGATCGAACTCAGCGGCCGCTTATGCACCTGCGCCAGGTCGGCATCCAGATCGGCCAACAGGGCGTCGACGTACGCTTCTTCTGGCAGCGTTGGCCCGGCGGCGTGGGAGTTGAAGTCGCAATACGGGCACTTCTTCACGCACCAGGGGATGTGCACATAGAGTGCAAGTGGCGGCAGCTCGAAGCCGCCGCCGGGCGCGGTGGTCATGCCAAACCCAGCCGCTGTTTCAGCAGGGCCATGGCGCGGGCGCGGTGGCTGATCTGGTTTTTCTCGGCCGCCGGTAGCTCGGCGCTAGAGCAGTCGCGCTCGGGCACCCAGAACAGCGGGTCATAACCAAAGCCTTCCACGCCTTGCGCGGCGTGCAGGATGCGCCCATGCCAGAGGCCTTCGCAGATGATTGGCAGCGGATCGTCGGCATGCCGCACCAGCGCCAGGCAGCAGACGAACTGCGCGCCGCGCTCGGCATCCGGCACATCTTTCAGGGCGTCGAGCAACTTGGCGTTATTCGCCGCGTCACCCTGGCCATCGGCGTAGCGCGCCGAGTAGATGCCCGGCGCACCGCCGAGAAAATCCACCGCCAGGCCGGAGTCGTCGGCCAGCGCCGGCAGGCCGGACAGTCGCGCGGCGTTACGCGCCTTGAGGATGGCATTCTCGATAAACGACAGGCCGGTTTCCTCCGGCTCGACCATCGAGAATTCGCCGACCGAGCGCACGCGTACGCTGCTGCCGAGCATGGCTTGCAGTTCTTTGAGTTTGCCGGCGTTGTGGCTGGCAAGTACCAGTTCGCTGAAGGTCATCATTCGTCTGGGAAGAATTCCTGGTTGAAATTGAAGCTGTGCGCCACGCCATCGGCCGCGCGCACATTAATGGTGAAACGCAGCATCTCGCGCTGGGTAAAGGGGAACTGCGCCAGGTAATAGATGGCGGCGCCCTCGTTGACCTGCTTGAAGGTCAGCGGGTGGCTGCGGCCGACCAGGTCCTTCACTTCGCCGCTGACACTGGCGCTGCTGGCGGTACCGGCCTTGAGCACGGAAATGTTCACCACGCCCTGGGTCTTGCTGCGTACCAGGCCATTGGCAGCGGCGATATCCGGTTGCAGAAAGCCGGAATTGAAGGCGATGTAGTGCACGTCGAGATCGCCAAAGGTCTGCTTGCGTTCAGCCAGCGCCGGTAGGCTCAGGCACAGGGCGATAAACAGTAGTGCGATGTGACGCATAAGGATCTCCTGGTAGCTAATCGTGCAGTGCAGCCGCCTAGTTGGCGATCTGCAGGTCTTCGGCCGTAGGCCCGCTGATCCGGTAAATGCCGATTTCACCTAACAGATTAGGCCAGATCCGGCTGGCCCAGCCGTGCCGGTGGTCGCGGTCTACGGCCAGGCGATCCATGACTTTCGCGCCCTGGTCGTGGCACAGCTTTTCGAAGTCTTCAAAGGTGCAGAAGTGGATGTTCGGCGTGTTGAACCAGGTGTACGGGAGAAAGTCCGATACCGGCATGCGGCCCTTGGTGGTGAGGTACCAGCGGCAGTGCCAATGGCCAAAGTTGGGGAAGGTGATGATGCAGGTCTTGCCGACGCGCAGCATCTCCGCCAGCACCTTGTCCGGGTAATGCAGGGCTTGCAGCGACTGGGTCATGACCACCACGTCGAAGCTGTTGCTGGCGAAGTTGCCGAGACCCTTGTCGAGGTTCTGCTCGATCACGTTGACGCCCTTGCTCACGCATTGGGCGATGTTGTCCGCATCGATTTCCAGGCCGTAGCCGCTGACCTGTTTGTGCTCGGCCAGCCAGGCGAGCAGCTCGCCATTGCCGCAGCCCAGATCAAGCACCCGGCTACCCGCAGGAATCCACTCTTGGATGATTTCGAGATCCGCGCGCATGGCTACACCTTAATCCGTTTCATATAGCTGTCGAACGCCTGCAGGTAGCGCGGGATCGGCATGAGGAAGGCGTCGTGGCCCTGAGGCGCATCGATTTCCAGGTAGCAGACGTTTTTCCGCGCAGCGGTCAGCGCATCGACGATTTCCCGCGAGCGCGCTGGCGAGAAGCGCCAGTCAGTGGTGAAGGACATCACGCAGAAGTCGGCGGTGACGTGGGCCAGGGTCTTGGCCAGATCGCCATCGAAGGACGCCGCCGGATCGAAGTAGTCCAGCGCTTTGGTCATCAACAGGTAGGTGTTGGCGTCAAAGCGCCCGGAGAACTCTTCACCCTGGTAACGCAGGTAGCTTTCCACCTGAAACTCGACGCTGTGGAAGTCGTAGTTGAGCTTTTCGCTCTTCAGACCACGGCCGAATTTTTCGCCCATGGCGTCATCCGACAGGTAGGTGATGTGGCCGACCATGCGCGCCAGCATCAGCCCGCGCTTGGGGATCACGCCCTGTTCCTGGAAGTGCCCGCCATGGAATTGTGGATCGGTGAGGATCGCCTGGCGCGCCACTTCGTTGAAGGCGATGTTCTGCGCCGACAGCTTGGGTGCCGAGGCAATCGCCAGGCAGTGACGCACGCGCTCTGGGTAGCTGATGGTCCATTGCATGGCCTGCATGCCGCCCAGGCTGCCGCCGATCACCGCGGCCCACTGGCGGATGCCGAGGTTGTCGGCCAGCCGCGCCTGGCTGTGCACCCAGTCTTCCACGGTCATCACCGGGAAGTCGGCGCCGAAGGGTTTGCCGGTCGCCGGGTTGATGCTGCTGGGGCCGGTGGAGCCGTTGCAGCCGCCAAGGTTGTTCAGGCTGACGACAAAGAATTTGTTGGTGTCGATGGGTTTGCCAGGGCCGATGCAGCTGTCCCACCAGCCCGGTTTACGGTCTTCCGCGCTGTGATAACCGGCAGCATGGTGATGGCCGGACAGGGCGTGGCAGATCAGCACGGCGTTGCTGGCCGTGGCATTCAGCTCGCCATAGGTTTCGAAGATCAGTTGGTAGTCGGCCAGGCTGCGCCCGCAGGCCAGCGCCAGAGGTTCTGCGAAGTGCAGCACCTGCGGAGTTACCAGGCCAACAGAGTCTTGGGGAAAGGCAGTCGACATCGACCCTGCTCGCAATAAAAGAAGGCCGCAGTCTAGGGTCTGTTCCCATTTCGTCGCAAGCCGCGTTGCTGCGCAAAATTTCGCCAGGCTAGGCGGAGGGCGAAGGTAATGGTTGTTCCCTTGCCAAGTCCTCCAACACCGCATGGCGAAATTTTTCGCGCAACCCGCAGGGCCGGGCCAGTTTTTACGCGATGCAGCGTTTCTCGACACTCATTTGGAACAACCACAAAAACGCCGGGAGCGTTTTTGCGCGCAAGCCCCGAAGGGGTGAAGCACATGGATGTGCTGAACAAACTTCGTGTCTCGTGCCTTGCCTCGCGTAAAAACGGGCTCCGGCGCGGCTGCGCACGAAACGGGAACAGACCCTAAAAGCACCGCCCCACGCGGCAAGCGCATGGGGCGGCTGGGTATAGCTGGTGAGGAGGACTATTCGCCGATGCTATGCGGGCGCGCAGCCCCAGGCAGGTTGACCACCTTGCCTTGACGTTGCACAGGGGCGGGACGGCGCAGGATGCGCAGCATGTCGTTGGCCTGCGCCAGTTGCTGCTCCAATTCGCTGCTGTAACGCGCCAGTTGCTGGCCGCGCTGGCGCGACTGCTGGGTTTCCTGGGCCAGGGCCTTGAGCCGCAGCATGTGGGTTTCCAGCAACTGCTTGTGCTCCAGGGTGTGCTGCATCAGAGGCATCAGCGCATCGCTGGCCCATTGTTCGGCTTCCTGGCGCATGCGTTGGTGCAGGCCGATCACTTCCTGCACCAGGGTGGCGAAGAAGCGTTTGGTCAGGCTGCGCTGCTCGGTCAGCAGGGTTTTCAGTTGCAAGCGGAACTGGTCGGCTTTGGTTTGCTGCTGCTTGAGTTCGCGCAGGTAGCGGTTGACGTTGAACTGCGGGGCGTCCACACCGTGCAGCGGGTTCTCTTCGTTGTGCCGACGGTAGATGGCCGCGACCATCTTGTTGGCCATCTCGGCTTCCTGCGCCAGGTTGTGCAGGTCCTGCTCCACGCTGCGGAAGAAGTGCAGGATGGCCTGGTTGATACCCAGAGTGGTCCAGCTGCCGGTGAGATTCTTGCGCACCTTGTTCAGGTGTTCGTCCAGGCGCTCGCTGCGTGAGGCATGGCGCAGCAAGTCGCCCTGACGCTTGAGCAGGCGCTGGTTGGTTTTCAGGCCCAGCAGGCGTTTGTGGTGCTGGCTGTGGTCTTCTTTGGTCTTGGCGGTCAGCTCGAAGAGCATCTGGCCGTTGTCGTGCTGATGGTTGCTCAGCAGCGCCTGCTGTTCGTTGACCTTTTCCAGGCGCAGGTTGAGCACGTGCTGGCTGTTCTGCAGCAGAGCGAGCACCTGATTGACCACGCGGTCTTCGAGCAGGCGTTCCTTCTGCGCGATGATGCGCTCGCAGAGCAGGTTTTCCAGGTTGCTCATCTGGCTGCGAGCCAGCAGGTCCGGGTCCTTGCGCACCTTGGCTAGCATCGCTTGCTTGGCCGACAGCGGCAGTACGTCCTCGACGCGGATGCCGAGCTGGCGCGCGGTGCTGGTCTGGATCTGGCGGATGGCGTTCTGCACAAAGGCTTCGCCGGCCAGGTCATCCCACAGCACGTCGATCTTGTTCAATACGGCGAACAGACTGGTCTGGGTGTCTTCGTCGAGCTGGCGGATATGTTGCTGCCACACGGCCATGTCGCTGGCGGTCACGCCGGTGTCGGCGGACAGCAGGAAGATGATCGCCTGGGCGCTGGGCAGCATCGACAGGGTCAGCTCCGGCTCGCTGCCCAGGGCATTCAGGCCTGGGGTGTCGAGAATGCGCAGGCCCTGGCGCAGCAGCGGGTGGTCGAAGTTGACCATGGCGTGGCGCCAAGCCGGCACCAGTACTTCGCCGGGTTTATTGGTGCTTTCCAGCATGTCCGGGTGGAAGCCCAGGGCAATCGCCTGTTCGACCGGCATGGGTTTGGTCCGTGCGACCTGGACAAAGGCCTGGACCATATTGTCCGGGTCGCTGAGGTCCAGCGGGATATTGACCCAGTGCCGTGGAATACGTTTGAACTGCGCCACGCTGGCCTCGGACACACGGGTCTCGATCGGCAGCAGGCGGATATAGGAACGCTCCGAGCGCGGGTCGAAGAACAGCTCGGTCGGACACATGGTGGTGCGCCCCGCCTGGGACGGCAGCATGCGCTGGCCGTAGGAGGAGAAGAACAGGCTATTGATCAGCTCGGTCTTGCCGCGCGAGAACTCGCCGACAAAGGCCAGGGTGATGTGGTCGGTGCGCAGCAGTTTCAGCGCGCGCTCAAGCTTGGCTTCCACGGCCTCGGAGTTCAGCCGATTGGTCACCAGCCAGCTGCGGTAGCGGGTGATTTCGCGCATCAGCTCGCGCTTCCAGGTGACGTAAGCATCGACCTGCTGACTGAGACGTTCCATGCTCATCCTGGGCTTTCCTCCGGTTGGCGCATCCATTGTGGGGCGACTGGGGCTATACGGCACCCAGGTTAAGTCGGGCACACATTGAACGATGCCGCGCAGCAAGCCGACGCGGCAGATAACGCTTTAAAGCCTGTGGAATTACGCCAGATCCACGACGTTCGTGGATTGACCTGCTTGGCATTATGCGGGTCGCAGCTATGGCGTCAATTGCATGTCGTCGCACGCCCGCCTTATGGTCGGTCAGAGTGACCGAGCGGTCAGTGCGAGTTCGTCTGGCAGGCGCTGCGGTTGTTTGATGCGCACGCGCTTTTGCCGGCTTTGCTGGCCGCTTTCCAGGCTGACCTGGCTCTTGCTGACGGCGAACGCGCTGGCGAGAAAGGCCAGCAGCTGGGCGTTGGCCTTGCCATCCACGGGCGGCGCGGTGAGGTGGATCTTCACTCGATCACCGTGCAGCCCAGCGAATTCATCCTTGCTCGCCTTGGGCTGCAGGTGGCACTCGAGAATCAGGTCGGCGCCATCCCAGCGAAAGTGGCTCATCAGCGCTCGCGGTCAGATCGCCAGGCTCAGGCCTTTGTACATGCCCGTCATGATCGCCAGGTTGCGGATCACCAGCATGTCGATCAGGTTGAGCAGCAGAAACGCGACGATGGGCGACAGATCCAGCCCGCCCATGCTCGGCAGGATGCGGCGGATCGGCGACAGCAGCGGCTCGCAGATCTGGTTGATCAGCATGGCGGTCGGGTTGTGGCTGCCCTGGGCGACCCAGGAAAGAATCACGCTGATGATCAAGGCGAAGAAGAACACCTTGAGGAACAGCGCGGTGACGCCAATGATCGACCACACCAGCAGCTGCAGCGGGTTGTCCAGGCCATAACCGAGCAGCATCAGGGTCAGCGCCATCAACACCAGCTGTACCACGATGGCCAGCACCAGCGAGGCCAGATCAAGCCCGGCCAGGCTCGGGATGATCTTGCGCAGCGGTTTCAGCAGCGGATGGGTGGCGCGCACGATGAACTGGCTGACCGGGTTGTAGAAGTCTGCCCGCACCAGTTGCAGGATAAAGCGCAGCAGCACGATCAGCAGGTACAGGCTGCCAATGGTCTGCAGGATATAAACGGCGGCGGTGTTGAGTCCGATCATTTTCGTTCCTTATTGACCGAGTTGTTCGGCCAGCTCGGCAGAGCGGTGGGCGGCGGCGTTCAGGGCTTTTTCAACCAGGGCTTCGAAGCCTTCGGCCTGGAAGGTCTTGATTGCCGCTTCGGTGGTGCCGGCCGGTGAGGTTACCCGGCGGCGCAGTTCGCTGGCATCGACATCGCTGGCCACGGCCATGCGTGCGGCGCCAAGAGCGGTGTGCAGGGTCAGCTGGGCGGCGGTCTCGCGCGGTAGGCCAAGCTTCTCGCCGGCGGCGGTCATGGCTTCGATCAGCAGGAAGAAATACGCCGGGCCGCTGCCGGACACGGCGGTCACGGCATCGATCTGCGCTTCCTGATCCAGCCACAGAGCCAGGCCGACGGCGCTGAGCAGTTGTTCGGCCTGCTGGCGCTGGGCCGGCGAAACCTGAGCATTGCCATACAGGCCGCTAACGCCCTGACGTAGTAGCGCGGGCGTGTTGGGCATGCAGCGCACAATGGCGCGCGGGCCGAGCCAGCTTTCCAGGCTGGCGCAGCTGATGCCGGCGGCAATCGACACCACCAGCTGCTGCTCGCCGATATGTGCGGCGAGGTCCAGGCATACCTCTTTCATTACTTGCGGCTTGATCGACAGCACGATCACGTCCGCACCCTGAATCGCCTCGGCGTTGCTGGCAAAGGTTTCGATGCCATGCTCGGCGCTGATCTTGCTGCGCTGTTCGGCGCCGCGGTCACTGGCGCGAATGGCGCTGGCGTCGATGCCCTGGGCACGCAGGCCGCCGATCAGGCTGGCGGCCATATTGCCGGCACCGATAAAGGCAATGCGGGGAGTGGTCATAACGGGCTTCCTTAATAAGGCTGAAGGCAAACTCAATCAGTTATTGCTGTAGTCGCGCGCGCCGAACAAGGCGGTACCGATGCGTACCCAGGTCGCGCCTTCGGCAATCGCCGCTTCCAGGTCATGGCTCATGCCCATGGACAAGGTGTCGAGGTCCAGGTTCAAGCCGTGTTGCAGCTCACGCAGGCGGGCGAAGGCGGCGCGTTGCTCGCCGGGGTCATCGGTGGGCTCGGGGATTGTCATCAATCCGCGCAAGCGCAGGTTGGGCAGTTGTGTAACCGCTTGTGCCAGTGCCAGCAGCTCGTCCGGATTGCAGCCAGACTTGCTGGCTTCACCACTGACATTTACCTGCAGGCAGATATTCAACGCCGGCAAATGCGCCGGGCGCTGATCAGACAGGCGCTGGGCGATTTTCAGGCGGTCCACCGAATGCACCCAGGCAAAGTGCTCGGCGATGGGCTTGGTCTTGTTCGACTGGATGGGGCCAATGAAGTGCCAGGTCAGCGGCAGATCGCTCAGTTCGACCTGCTTTTCCAAGGCTTCCTGCAGGTAGTTCTCACCAAAATCGCGGGTGCCGGCGGCAAACGCCTGGCGAATCGCCGCGGCCGGTTTGGTTTTGCTCACCGCGAGTAGGCCAACAGTCGCACAATCTCGCTGCGAGGCTTGCGCCGCCTCACGGATGCGCACTCCGACCTTTGCAATATTCTCTGCTATCGTGGACATTACTTGCGCCCGCCGCCTGGGTTTCGCGGCATTCTACCTGCTTGTCTGTCATTAGGGAGTCCCATGGATATCACTGAATTGCTGGCCTTCAGCGCCAAGCAAGGTGCATCGGACCTGCATCTCTCCGCTGGCCTGCCTCCGATGATTCGGGTCGACGGTGATGTTCGCCGGATCAATTTGCCTGCGCTGGACCATAAACAGGTGCACGCACTGATCTACGACATCATGAACGACAAGCAGCGCAAGGATTTCGAGGAATTCCTCGAGACCGACTTCTCCTTCGAAGTGCCCGGCGTGGCGCGTTTCCGGGTTAACGCCTTCAACCAGAACCGTGGTTCTGGTGCGGTTTTCCGAACCATTCCGTCGAAAGTGCTGAGCATGGAAGACCTCGGCATGGGCGAGATCTTCCGCAAGATTTCCGATGTGCCGCGTGGTCTGGTGCTGGTGACCGGGCCGACCGGTTCGGGCAAATCGACCACCCTGGCGGCAATGCTCGACTATATAAACAGCAACAAATACCACCACATCCTCACCGTTGAAGACCCAATCGAATTCGTTCACGAATCGAAGAAGTGCCTGATCAACCAGCGTGAGGTGCACCGCGACACCCTCGGCTTCTCCGAAGCCCTGCGTTCGGCCCTGCGGGAAGACCCGGACATCATCCTGGTCGGCGAGATGCGCGATCTGGAAACCATCCGCCTGGCCCTGACTGCTGCAGAAACCGGTCACTTGGTGTTTGGCACCCTGCACACCACCTCGGCGGCCAAGACCATCGACCGCGTGGTTGACGTATTCCCGGCCGAAGAGAAGTCCATGGTTCGTTCCATGCTCTCCGAGTCCCTGCAATCGGTTATCTCGCAGACCCTGCTGAAGAAGATCGGCGGCGGTCGTGTGGCAGCCCACGAAATCATGATCGGCACCCCGGCCATCCGTAACCTGATCCGCGAGGACAAGGTCGCGCAGATGTACTCGGCGATCCAGACCGGTGGTTCGCTGGGCATGCAGACACTGGATTCCTGCCTGAAGACCCTGGTAACCAAGGGCATCGTCAGCCGTGAAGCGGCGCGCGAGAAAGCCAAAACGCCAGAAAATTTCTAAATCGACAGTACCCGGCCGGCAATCGCCTGTCGGGTTCAGCCAAGCGGCAATCCACGCGCCTGCCGCTGGCCTTGGATAACCGCGTGATGCACATGGGCGAACAACGATGGAATTCGAAAAACTGCTGCGCCTGATGGTGGAAAAGGGCGGCTCCGACCTGTTTATTACTGCTGGCGTGCCGCCGTCGATGAAGGTCAACGGCAAGATCATGCCGATCACCAAGACGCCCATGTCGCCGGAGCAGACCCGCGAAACCGTGCATGCAGTGATGAACGAGCAGCAGCGCCGCGATTTTACTGAAAATCACGAATGCAACTTCGCCATCAGCGCCCGTGGCGTTGGCCGTTTCCGCGTCAGCGCCTTCTATCAGCGCAACCTGGCTGGCATGGTGCTGCGTCGGATCGAGACCAATATCCCGACGCTGGACGAGTTGAAACTGCCGGAAATTCTCAAGAAGCTGGCCCTGACCAAGCGCGGTCTGGTGCTGTTTGTCGGTGCGACCGGTACCGGTAAGTCGACTTCTCTGGCGGCGATGATCGGCTACCGCAACAAGAACAGCAGCGGCCACATCATCTCCATCGAAGACCCGATCGAATATATCCACCAGCACCAGAGCTGCATCGTTACCCAGCGTGAAGTCGGCATCGACACCGAATCCTTCGAAGTGGCGCTGAAGAACACCCTGCGCCAGGCGCCAGACGTGATTCTGATTGGTGAGGTGCGTACCCGCGAGACCATGGACCACGCCGTGGCCTTCGCCGAAACCGGCCACCTGTGCTTGGCTACCCTGCACGCCAACAACGCTAACCAGGCGCTGGACCGCATCATCAACTTCTTCCCGGCCGACCGGCAGAACCAGGTGTGGATGGACCTGTCGCTCAACCTCAAGGCCATCGTCGCCCAGCAGTTGATCCCCACTCCTGATGGCAAGGGCCGCCGCGCGGTGATCGAGGTGTTGATCAATACCCCGCTGGCTGCCGACCTGATCCGCAAGGGCGAGGTGCACGAGCTCAAGGCGCTGATGAAGCGCTCCACCGAGCAGGGCATGCAGACCTTCGACCAGGCGCTGTACAACCTCTACAGCCAGGGCGAAATCACCTACGAAGACGCGCTGCTGTATGCGGACTCGGCCAACGACCTGCGCCTGATGATCAAGCTCGGTTCGGAAACCGATGGCGACCATCTGAGCAGCATGGCCCAGGGCTTGTCGCTGGAGGTCAGCGAGGAAGATCCGGGTCGGCGTTTCCGCTGACGTCAGGCGCTTGCGCGTGGGTGTGGCGAATGCGTTTGCCGCCCTGGCGCGCGACGGCCTCAGCCTGGCCATCGCGTTGCGCGCCGGCGCGGGCTTGGCTCATCAGGCGTGGAATAAGCGGGCCTTCCGGCAGGTTTTTCCAGAAACGCACGGGCAGGCTGGTTTCCAGGGCGCTGCGGTTCAGCCGCGCTGGGTTGAAGGTGCTGCCGTAATAGGCCAGCCACAGCGCTTCCCCCTCATCCTCGGGCGTTTGCGCCAGGCGTTGCCACTCACTCGGGCAAGGCCGTTGGTAGTGCAGGCGCTGGCCATCCCAATACACGCCGTCATCCGGCGTGGCAATCAACCAGGTACTGCGTCCCAGGCGTTCGGCAAAGTGCCCGCTGGCACTGGCCAGAATGTCGTGGGCCGGTTCGTGCCAGGCCACCAGCTGCGGCCCTTCGGCGTGTTCCGGGCGTGGATGAAAGCGTAGAAAGGCATGCAGGTGGTGGGCTTCGCGGCGCACCGCTTTCAGTCGTTTATGCAGCTGACTGCCGTCAATATCGCCCGGCAGCATGGCCGCGCGATCACCTTGGGCGACACGCCAGAGAATCCGATAGAGCAGGCTCCAGCGATCCTCAATGCGAAAGCGTGCAGCGCTCTGCAGCAACTCCAGCAGCTGCTTGGGGATGCGCGGCGCAGGGGTTGTTGCGGCGGGGGTGGGGCTTATCGGCGTCTGGTCAAACAGCCCGCCGCGGTCACCATCGCCCAGCCAGGTGACCTGGTGCGGTGGCACGCCTTGCTGCAAAAGGCTTCTGGCAACTTCACGCCAGCCGGCAAAGCTGCCGTCGAATGGGGCGCGGTGCATTACCAGAGCGCCATCTGTGCTGGCGTTTCGCTCAGTTGCTGACGCAGCAGTAGCGATTCGCGGCTGGCCTGCAGAGGGCGATAGTCCTGAGTGACGATAAAGGGCTTGGCCTTTTCCAGTGCGCAGCGCAGGCGCGTCAGATCCTCGAAGCGGATGCGTTTCTGCCTGCGCAGGGCGACCAGGCGTTTCGCGCTCAGCACGCCGATGCCGGGAACGCGGGCGATCATCGAAGGTTCGGCGCGATTCAAGTCGACCGGGAAGTGCTCGCGGTTGTTCAGTGCCCAGGCCAGTTTCGGGTCGATATCCAGGGCCAGGTTGCCCGGGCCGCTGAGCAGTTCACTTACCGCGAAGCCGTAACCGCGCAGCAGAAAGTCAGCCTGATACAGGCGGTGTTCACGCAACAACGGCGGCGCTTCGAATGGCACGGTATTCGGGCTTTGCGGGATTGGACTGAACGCCGAGTAATACACCCGGCGTAGGCGGTAGTCGCCGTAGAGCGAGGCCGCGGTGTGCAGGATGGTGCTGTCATCGGTGGCGTCGGCGCCGATGATCATCTGTGTGCTCTGGCCGGCCGGGGCGAAACGCGGTGCACGTATTTCTGCGCGGGCTTCGCTCTCGCCCTGATGGATCGAGTGCATGGCCTGCTTGATGGTGAGCACCTTTTTCTCCGGGGCCAGGCGGATCAGGCTGCTCTCGGTGGGCAGTTCGATATTCACGCTGAGGCGGTCGGCGTAGCGCCCGGCTTCGGCAATCAGCAGTGGGTCGGCGTCGGGGATGGTCTTGAGGTGGATATAGCCGCGAAACTCATGCTCTTCGCGCAGCAATTTGGCCACGCGGATCAGCTGCTCCATGGTGTAGTCGGCCGAGCGGATAATCCCGGAGCTGAGAAACAGCCCGCTGATGCAATTGCGTTTGTAGAAGTCGAGGGTCAGGGTCACCACTTCTTCTGGGGTAAAGCGCGCGCGCGGTACGTCACTGGAGCGGCGGTTGACGCAGTACTGGCAGTCATACAGGCAGAAGTTGGTCAGCAGGATCTTCAACAGCGCCACGCAGCGCCCGTCCGGGGTAAAGCTGTGGCAGATGCCCATGCCATTGGTCGAGCCGATTCCGCTCTTGCCCTTGGAGCTGCGGTTTGGCGCGCCGCTACTGGCGCAGGAGGCGTCGTACTTGGCGGCGTCGGCGAGGACGGTGAGTTTTTCGATCAGTTGCATGGTGTTGCCTGCTTAACTGTTTATACATACAGTATTTAGCAATCCAGTGCGGGCTTCAAGCGCGGCGATGCTGGTGGCTGCGCTGGATTTCCCCAGGCGGCGAACCTTGCGTAGAGTGTGGCGTCAAAGCGTTACCAGCCACTAGGAGGCACATCTATGCAGCGACAGGACACGCACAGCAAACTTATCGGCTACCTGCTGTGGATTTTCGGTTTTCTCGGCGCGCACCGCTTCTATTACGGTAAGCCGGTGACCGGGACCATCTGGTTCTTCACCTTCGGTCTGCTGTTTATCGGCTGGATCGTCGACCTGTTTCTGATTCCGGCAATGGATCGCGAGGCCGATCTGCGCTTTACCGCAGGCGACACCGATTACAACGTGGCCTGGATTCTGCTGACCTTCCTCGGCATCTTCGGTGTGCACCGCATGTACCAAGGCAAGTGGATCACCGGGATCATCTACCTGTGCACCGGCGGCCTGTTTCTGCTCGGTGTGCTGTATGACTTCTGGACGTTGAACACCCAGGTGTCGATCAAGAACGCCGAACGCGGTTGATTTCAGGCACACAAAAAATCCCGCCGCGGCAGGTTTTTTGTGGGGCCAGGTTTTAAGCCTGGTAGCTGATATGCCCATCCACCAGGGTGAAACGCACGGCGCCCGGCAGGCAATGGCCGATAAACGGGCAATTGGCACCTTTCGAATACCAGCTCTCACCGGCCAGGGTCGAGGCCTGCGGATCAAACAGCAGCAGATCGGCGGGTGCGCCTACGCTGAGGTTACCAGCAGGCAGGCGCAGCGCTTGCGCCGGGCCGCTGCTCAGGCGGGCGAGCAGGGTGGGCAGGTCGAGCAGACCGTCCTGTACCAGACTCATGGCCAGCGGCAGCAGCAACTGCACACTGCTGATGCCTGGCTCGGTGGCGCCGAACGGTGCCAGTTTGGCGTCGCGTTCGTGCGGCTGGTGGTGGCTGGCGATGGCCGAGATCACCCCGCTTTTTACCGCAGTACGCAGGCCATCACGGTCGGCGGCGGTGCGCAGCGGCGGTTGCACGTGATAGAGACTGGAGAAATCGCTGAGGGCTTCATCGGTGAGAATCAGCTGATACAGCGCCACGTCGGCTGTTACTGGCAGGCCGCGGGCCTGGGCGTCGGCGATCAGTTGGGCGCCGCGCGCGCTGGTCAGCTGGCTGAAGTGCGCACGCACGCCGGTCTGCTCAACCAGCAACAGGTCGCGGGCCAGGGCCACGGTTTCCGCGCTTTCCGGAATGCCTGGCAGGCCGAGGAAGCTGGCGGTGGCGCCCTCGTGGGCCAGGCCGCCTTCGGCCAGGTCATGGTCCTGGGAATGGAAGATCACCGTCAGGTCGAAGGTGGCTGCGTATTCCAGGGCGCGGCGCAGGGTGCGGTTATTGCGGAAACTGTCCAGGCCGTTGCCGAAGGCCACGCAGCCGGCGTCGCGCAGGGCTACCAGTTCGGCCAGCTGCTCGCCTTCCAGACCTTTGCTCAGCGCGCCAATCGGGAACACCTTGGTGTGCCCGGCCTCACGAGCGCGGTCGAGGATCAGCTCGGCGACCGCCGGGGTGTCCAGTACCGGCTTGGTAAAGGGTGGGCAGCACAGGCTGGTGACGCCACCGGCGGCTGCCGCCAGGGTTTCCGTGGCGATGCTGCCTTTGCGGCTATAGCCCGGCTCGCGCAGGGCGACGTTAAGGTCGACCAGCCCGGGTGCGGCGACCAGGCCCTGGGCGTCGATGCTCTGCTCGGCGACGAAGCCGGCCGGTGCCTGGCCAATGGCGATGATCTTGCCGCTTTCGATATAAAGGTCGGCAAGTTGATCGAAGCCGCTGCTGGGGTCGATAACCCGGGCACCGAGGATACGGATGCGCATCAGTTTTGCTCCTCGGCATCTAGGTTGAGTTGGCGTTGCGCGGTCTGCCCGCTCATGGCCATGGACAGCACGGCCATGCGCACGGCGATGCCGTAGGTGACTTGATTGAGAATCACCGACTGTGGGCCATCGGCCACTGCCGATTCGATCTCCACGCCACGGTTGATTGGGCCTGGGTGCATGACCAGCGCATCCGGTTTGGCCAGTTTCAGGCGTTCCTCGGTGAGGCCGAACAGGCGGTAGAACTCGCCTTCGCTAGGCAGCAGGCCGCCGGTCATGCGCTCACGCTGCAGGCGCAGCATGATCACCACGTCGACATCTTGGAGGCCTGCAGCCATATCGCTGTAAACGGTCACGCCGTATTGCTCGATGCCGACCGGCAGCAGGGTTTTCGGCGCGATTACGCGGATATCGGGGCAGCCGAGAGTTTTCAGCGCAAGCATATTCGAGCGCGCTACCCGCGAATGCAGGATGTCGCCGACGATGGCTACCGAGAGGTTCTCGAAGCTGCCCTTGTGCCGGCGGATGGTCAGCATGTCGAGCATGCCCTGGGTCGGGTGGGCGTGACGACCGTCGCCGCCGTTGATGATCGCCAGGTTTGGGCACACGTGCTCGGCAATAAAGTGCGCGGCACCGGAGTCGGCATGCCGCACGACGAAGATATCGGCGGCCATGGCTTCGAGGTTGCGCAGGGTGTCGAACAGGGTTTCGCCCTTGCTGGTCGAGCTGGTCGACACGTTGAGGGTGATGACGTCGGCAGACAGGCGCTGGGCGGCCAGTTCGAAGGTGGTACGGGTGCGCGTGGAGTTCTCGAAAAACACGTTGCACACGGTCTTGCCGCGCAGCAGCGGGACTTTCTTCACTGCACGCGCGCCGACTTCGAGGAAGGAGTCGGCGGTGTCGAGGATTTCCGTCAGCAGCTCGCGGGGCAGGCCGTCGAGGGACAGGAAGTGGCGCAGTTGGCCTTGGTCATTCAGCTGCAGCGGGCGCTTGGCGGCTATGGTCGTCATCTGGCGAGTCTCAGTGGGCAAGCGTCTGGAGTTCGAGGGTCAGCGGCGTGGGGCCGGACAATTTTACCCGCTGGTCGCCGTCCAGCGACAGGGTGGCACCGACCACGTCCGGGCGGATCGGCAGCTCGCGGGCATTCAGGTCGAGCAGGCTGACCAGGGTTACGCTGGCCGGGCGGCCGTAGTCGAACAGCTCATTGAGCGCGGCGCGAATGGTGCGGCCGCTCATCAGCACGTCATCGATCAGCACCAGGTGTTGGCCTTCGATCTCGAACGGCAGCTCGGACGGTTGTACCTGTGGGTGCAGGCCATTCTGGGTGAAGTCGTCACGGTAGAAGGACACATCGAGAATGCCCAGCGCGTCGTCGCGGCCGAGGGCTTCCAGCAGCGCCTGGGCAACCCAGACGCCACCGGTGCGGATGCCGATAAAGCGCGGTTCGCTGATCTGCCGCTGATTCAGGTGGCTGGTCAGGGCGGCGGCCATTTGCGGTAGCAGTTCGGCCGGGTTGGGTAAGCTCATGGCAACACTCCAGGTGCAATCTTGGTGGGGGTTAGCCCAGGCAGTTTTCTTCGAGCCAGCCCTGTAAAAGTAGGGCGGCGGCCAGGGCGTCGACCGGGCGCTCGCGGTAGCCGCTGTTCTGCCCTTGCTGCAGGCGCTGGCCCTTGGCCTCGTAGGTGGTCAGGCGTTCGTCGTGGGTGTGTACGGGCAGATTGAAGCGGCCGTTAAGGCGGCGGGCGAACTTCTCGGCGCGCTCGCTCATCTCGCTTTTCGTGCCATCCATGTTCAGTGGCAGGCCAACGACGATGGCGTCCGGCTGCCATTCCTTGATCAGCGCTTCAACTTTCTGCCAGTCCGGCACGCCGTTCTGCGCCTTGAGGATGCACAGCTCGCGGGCCTGGCCGGTGATCACTTGGCCGACCGCGACGCCGATCTGTTTGCTGCCATAATCGAAGCCCAGCAGCAGGCGCAGCGGTTTTGTATTCGCCTCGGCCATCAGGCGTGCCCGGCTTGTGAGGTGAGCAGGCTGAGGTTGACGCCTAAGCGCGCGGCGGCGGCATTCAGGCGCTGATCGAAAGGCAGGTCGAAGAGGATGGTGTTATCGGCTGGGCAGGTCAGCCAGGCGTTGTCAGCCAGCTCGGCCTCCAGTTGCCCGGCTTCCCAGCCGGCATAGCCGAGGGTGATCAGGTATTTCTCCGGGCCAGTGCCGGCGGCGATGGCGAACAGCACATCTTGTGAGGTCGACAGACCCAGCTCGCCCAGCTCCAGGGTCGCCTGAAACTGCGAGCCGCTGGGGTGCAGAACAAAGCCTCGGTCAGTCTGCACTGGGCCGCCGGTAAATATCGGCAGGCTTTGGCACAGCACCGGCGGCTCGTCATCCGGGCGTAACTGTTCGAGCACGTCAGCCAGGTTGAGGCCGTTGGGCTTGTTGATCACCAGGCCCATGGCGCCGAACTCGTTGTGATCAATCAGGTAGGTGACGGTCTGCGCAAAATGCGGATCGGCCATGTGCGGCATGGCGATCAGGAAGTGGTGCTTGAGGTAGCTGGGGCTGGCGTCTTTCATGGGCGTTAGTTTCAGGCTTCAGGCCATTGGCTTCAAGCGCTGCGCTTGTTACGGCCGGTAAAAGTCTGGCTGATCAGTTGCTCGACAGGCGGTCGCCGCGCTCGAAGCGCCAGGTGCGGATGATTTCCAGGCGGTCGACATCGGCCAGGTCGCCGGTAAACGGTGCAAACGGCGCGGCCAGGCGCACGATGCGTAGGGCTGCTTGGTCGAGCGTGCGCTGGCCGGAGGATTCCAGTACCTGCACTTCGTACAGGGTGCCGTCGCGGTTGATCGATACCAGCAGGCGCAGGCTGCCGTAAATGCCCTGGCGGCGTGCTTCATCCGGGTAGTTGAGGTTGCCGACCCGCTCGACCTTCTTGCGCCACTCATCTTTGTACCAGGCACCTTTGTCGCGCATGGTCGAGGCGGCGTTGAGGCGATGGATCTTCGGCCGTTTGGCGTATTGCTGAACTTCCTGGGCCAGTTCGGCTTCCAGGCTGGCGATTTCCGAAGACAGTTGCGCGCTGTCGAATACCGGTGCTGGTCGGGTTTGCGGTGTGGGCTTGGTTTCTTCGCGTTTGACCGGGGTTTTCTGCTGTTGCGGGGTGCGAGTGGCGACGGCGGCTTTGGGCGCTTCCTGGCGCACGGCCGGCTGTTGCGGCGCGGCGGGCGGGGTGATGCGTTTGACTTCGCTGTCCTGAAATAGAGCCTGCTCGGTGGTTTTCGGCGCGGCCTTGTGGTCCAGGGTGCCGCTGCCTTGCTGGTTGTCCTGGGCGAGGAAGTCGGCTTCTTTGGGCTTTTCTTCGCTCTTGAAGGTGGAGAGGGTGATTTCCAGGGTTTTGCTGATTTGGCTCGGCTCGGCCAGGGTAAAGCCCAGGCCGAGGATCAGCGCAGCATGCAGTACGGCAGCGAGGAACAGGGTAAAGCCCAGGCGGTCCGCCGGCTGTACGCCGGCGCTGGAAAGTTCAGGGAGTTGGGCTGCTGCGTTCATCGCGTTTCGGGTCTGCTCAGGTTGCCGCGCAGTCTGCCGAGGGTGCATGGAAAAGTCTATGAAGCACTGCGCGCATTGAGCTTCTCGGCAATCACGTCCATCAATCGTTCGCCGATGCGCGTATCAAAGGCCGCGTCGATCTCGCGAATGCAGGTCGGGCTGGTCACGTTGATCTCGGTTAGGTGCTCGCCAATCACGTCCAGGCCAACGAACAGCAGGCCTTTCTCGCGCAGCGTCGGGCCGACGGCGGCAGCGATTTCACGGTCGCGCTCGCTCAGCGGGCGGGCTTCGCCGCGACCGCCAGCGGCGAGGTTGCCGCGGGTTTCGCCAGCCGCCGGAATGCGCGCCAGGCAATAGGGCACCGGTTCACCGTCAATCATCAGGATGCGCTTGTCACCATCCTTGATCGCCGGCAGGTAACCCTGGGCCATGATCTGCTGCTGGCCGTGGTTGGTCAGGGTCTCGAGAATCACCGAAAGGTTGGGATCGCCCTCGCGGTGACGAAATATCATCGATCCGCCCATTCCATCGAGGGGTTTGAGAATGATGTCACGCTGCTCTTTGGCAAACTCGCGCAGAATGTCGGCCCTACGGCTGACCACGGTCGGCGGTGTGTATTGGCTGAACTGGGTGGCAAAGTACTTTTCATTACAGTCGCGCAGACTTTGCGGGCGGTTGACCACCAGAACGCCTGCTTGCTCGGCTTGTTCCAGTAGGTAGGTGGAGTAGACAAACTCGTTATCGAAGGGCGGGTCCTTGCGCATCAGGATCACGTCCAGCTCGCTTAGCGCGATATCCTGCTCGTTACCCAGTTCGAACCAACGCTGTGGGTCGTTGTATACGCTAAGCTCTGAAAGTCGAGCGCGTGCTTCGCCCTTGGCTTGGTAAAGATCTTTCTGCTCTATATAGAAGAGGGTCCAGCCGCGCGCTTGGGCGGCCAGTAACATGGCCAGCGAGCTGTCCTTCTTGAAGGCGATCTGGGCGATGGGGTCCATGACAATGCCGAGGCGGACGCTCATGGCGGTGTTCTCCGTAAAATGGCAGCGATTAAAGTGTGCTAAGACGTGATGTGGCGTCAGGGTGGCGCTGACAAGTCGGGTGGTCAAGGAAAAACCTTGGCCCCGCGCGGCTTATAGATTGCATCTGGAGAGTGTGCTAAAAAGGCCCGACGATTGGGTTGTAGCCCGTCGGTGACAGGGCCTCAGGCGCACTGATATAACGCAAAAATAACGACTCACCGAGGCGATGGTAGGGCAAACATGGAACAGCATTCCGAGGGTTTGAGGGTGATGGTGATCGACGATTCGAAAACGATTCGTCGTACCGCGGAAACCCTGCTGAAAAAGGTGGGCTGCGAGGTGATTACTGCAGTTGACGGCTTCGATGCTTTGGCAAAGATCGCCGATACCCATCCGAACATCATCTTTGTCGACATTATGATGCCGCGGCTCGATGGCTATCAGACCTGTGCCTTGATCAAGAACAACAGCGCTTTCAAATCCACCCCGGTGATCATGCTGTCTTCCAAAGACGGTCTGTTCGATAAAGCCAAGGGTCGCATTGTCGGTTCCGATCAATACCTGACAAAGCCCTTCAGTAAAGAAGAGCTGCTCGGTGCGATCAAAGCCCATGTGCCTAACTTTGTACCGGTGGAACAAGCGTCCTGACGCCTGGCTGAACAGCTGAGCGCCTTTTTAAAGTATTGGGAAACACCATGGCTCGAATTCTGATTGTTGATGACTCGCCGACTGAAATGTACAAGCTGACCGCCATGCTGGAAAAGCACGGCCATCAGGTACTCAAGGCGGAAAATGGTGCCGACGGCGTTGCCCTGGCTCGCCAGGAAAAGCCGGACGCGGTGCTGATGGATATCGTCATGCCTGGCCTCAACGGCTTCCAGGCGACCCGCCAGCTGACCAAGGATGCGGACACCAGTCACATCCCGGTGATCATCGTTACCACCAAGGATCAGGAAACCGACAAGGTCTGGGGCAAGCGCCAGGGCGCGAAGGATTACCTGACCAAGCCGGTTGATGAAGAAACTCTGGTTAAAACCTTGAATGCGGTATTGGCCGGCTAATACCGGGTCAGTCCGCAATTAAAAAAGAATAAGGCCGCAGCTGGCATGTCGGACGCGCAAACACCTTTTCAAACCCTTCAGGATATCGACAGGCTCTGTCGTTCGCTGGCGGCTGGCTTGCCTTCGCAGCAAGCGGTGGTACAGACCTGGAGTGGTATCGGTTTTCGCATGGGCGAGCGTTTTTTCGTCGCGCCCATGGGCGAAGTTGGCGAGGTGTTACATGAGCCGCGCCATACCTTGTTGCCGGGTGTGAAAAACTGGGTCAAGGGCGTGGCTAACGTGCGTGGTCGCCTGCTGCCGGTGATGGACCTGTGCGGTTTCTTTGGCAGCGAGCTGTCGCCGCTGCGCAAAAAGCGCCGAGTGCTGGTGGTTGATCACCAGGAAGTCTTTGCCGGCCTGACGGTCGATGAAGTGTTCGGCATGCAGCATTTTCCTGTGGACACCTTCTCTGAGCAGCTGCCGCCGCTCGAGGCGTCCATAGCACCCTTTATCCACGGAGTATTTCAACGTGAACAGCCCTGGTTGGTGTTCAGCCCACACGCGCTGGCCCAGAACCCGGGTTTTCTCGACGTGGCGTATTAACAGTTTATCGGTGGGGTCGGCTTTGCCGGCCTTTTGGCGTTACATGGGAACCGTAGTGCGGTCGGTCCAGGCGGGGGCCAGTAAATGAAAAAACTAAATGCAGGTAATTTGTTAGCAGGTGCGCGCAGTAGCACGTTGATCGCGGGGCTGTTTATTGTCCTGATCGTTTCGATCGTGCTGTTGTTCGCCAACTTCGCCTACATCAACACCCAATCCAACTACGACACGGAATACATCGGCCACGCCGGTGAACTGCGCGTACTGTCCCAGCGTATCGCGAAAAACTCCACGGAAGCGGCGGCCGGTACGGCTGAAGCGTTCGCCTTGCTGCGCGATGCACGTAACGACTTCCAGACCCGCTGGGGTTATTTGACCGACGGTAACGAGGAGACCGGGCTGCCTGCAGCGCCGGAATCCCTGCAGCCACAGATTGCTGTGGTGCAGCAGGACTGGGATACGCTGCGGCAGAACACCGACGCCATCCTGGCCAACGAACAGACCGTACTGTCGCTGCACCAGGTAGCTGCCACCCTGGCGGAAACCATTCCGCAGCTGCAGGTCGAGTACGAAGAAGTGGTCGACATTCTGCTGGAAAGCGGTGCGCCGGCGGCTCAGGTCTCGGTAGCTCAGCGTCAATCCTTGCTGGCAGAACGTATTCTGGGTTCGGTAAACAAGGTACTCGCTGGTGACCAGGATTCGGTGCAGGCCGCTGACATGTTCGGTCGTGACGCCAGCCTGTTCGGTCGCGTATTGAGCGCGATGCTCGAAGGCAACGCCGCCATGGAAATCTCCCAGGTCAGCGATGCCGAGGCACTTGAGCGTCTGGCGGAAATTTCCGAACTGTTCGAATTCGTATCCGGTTCGGTGGACGAGATTCTCGAAACCTCGCCGGAACTGTTCCAGGTGCGTGAGTCGGCCAACGTGATCTTCAGCGTTTCGCAGACCCTGTTGGACAAGGCTTCCACGCTGGCTGTCGGCTTTGATGATCTGGCCACTGGCCGTGCGATCAACACCCTGATCGGTTACGTGCTGGGTGCACTGGCGCTCGGTTCGATTATCCTCATCGGCCTGGTGATGGTGCGGGAAACCAACCGTCGTCTGGCGTCTACCGCCGAGAAAAACGAACGTAACCAGGCGGCGATTCTGCGACTGCTCGACGAAATCGCTGACCTCGCAGACGGTGACTTGACCGTGGCCGCGACGGTAACCGAAGATTTCACCGGTGCCATCGCTGACTCCATCAACTACTCCATCGACCAGCTGCGTGACCTGGTAGCAACGATCAACCTGACCGCCGTTCAGGTAGCCGGTGCGGCCCAGGAAACCCAGGCCACGGCGATGCACCTGGCTGAAGCGTCCGAGCACCAGGCCCAGGAAATTGCCGGTGCTTCTGCGGCGATCAACGAAATGGCCGTGTCGATTGACCAGGTATCGGCGAACGCCTCGGAGTCCTCGGCGGTAGCGGAACGTTCCGTAGCCATCGCCAACAAGGGCAACGAAGTGGTGCACAACACCATTACCGGCATGGATAACATCCGTGAGCAGATCCAGGACACCTCGAAGCGGATTAAACGCCTCGGTGAATCGTCCCAGGAGATCGGTGACATCGTTAGCCTGATTAACGACATTGCTGACCAGACCAACATCCTCGCACTGAACGCCGCGATCCAGGCCTCCATGGCCGGTGATGCGGGTCGAGGCTTCGCCGTGGTAGCGGACGAAGTACAACGCCTCGCAGAACGTTCGTCTGCTGCAACCAAGCAGATTGAAGCGCTGGTTAAGACGATTCAGACCGACACCAACGAAGCCGTTATCTCGATGGAGCAAACGACTTCCGAAGTGGTGCGTGGTGCTCGTCTGGCACAGGACGCCGGGGTGGCGCTGGAAGAGATTGAGAAGGTATCCAAGACCCTCGCGGCCTTGATTCAGAACATCTCCAACGCTGCTCGCCAGCAGGCATCTTCGGCGGGCCACATTTCCAACACGATGAACGTGATTCAGGAAATCACCTCGCAAACTTCCTCCGGTACCACTGCCACCGCCAAGAGCATTGGTAACCTGGCCAAGATGGCCAGTGAGATGCGTAAGTCGGTATCCGGCTTTACCTTGCCGGGTGGGGAACAGGCTTAATCAGGTGCTGCGCGGCAGGCTGAAAGGCCTGTCGCACAAGGACTATGGCCGTGAGCGAGGGGCACGACATGCAGTCAGGCGTCTGGGCCTTGCAGCCTCTGGCAGACATGACAGCCACGGAGTTTCGTGACTGGCAGACGCTGCTTGAGGAGCGTACCGGAGTCGTTCTCAATGAGCGGCGGCGGGCGTTTCTGCAAACCAATCTGAGTGCGCGGATGCGCGAGCTGGGCGTAATGGATTACGCCACGTATTACCGGCAGGTAACCGATGGTCCCCGCGGTGCGGTGGAATGGTCGACCCTGCTGGATCGGCTGACTGTGCAGGAAACCCGTTTCTTTCGTCATCGCCCTTCCTTTGAAGTGCTCGAAAGCTATTTGCGCGAGCGTTTGCAGCAGGGCGTGACGCAGCCATGGGAACTTTGGAGTGTTGGCTGTGCCAGTGGCGAAGAGCCTTATTCGCTGGCCATCAGCGCGGCCGAAGTTCTGCGTGAAAGTGAACACCCGGATCATTTCGGGGTAACAGGCACTGACATCAGCCTGAATGCCTTGAGCAAGGCGCGCGATGGCCAATATGGTGCGCGCCGTCTGGAGCAGTTGGATGCCGATCTGTGCCAGCGATACTTCCTGGCCCAGGACGATGGACGTTTCAAAGTGGTGCCGAATCTGGCCGCGCGCGTGTGTTGCGCCCGGCTCAATGTGCTGGAACTGGCCAAGGCACCGATGTCCGGAATGGACGTTATTTTTTGTCAGAACTTGTTGATCTATTTTCGTCGCTGGCGTCGCCGCGAGATCCTCAACCGCCTGGCCGAGCGCCTGGTGCCCGGGGGGCTGCTGGTGGTGGGAGTGGGCGAAGTAGCAGGTTGGCAGCATCCGGAGTTGATCCCGGTAGCCGACGAGCGAGTGCTGGCGTTTACCCGCAAGGGATAACAGGCTGTTGAAAAACGTAAGCGAGGCAGCCAGTGCAAGGCAAAAGCAGGCGAGAACGCGGAGTTTACGAGCTGTAAATGAGCAGTTCGAGCCTGCTTTTAACGCAGCAATGGCAACGCAGGTAGTTTTTCAGCAGCTTGATAAGGCAGAAGAGCCAAGTATATGAGTGGAGTGGCTATGGGTGATCGGCACGATTATGTCGCCCTGGAATGGGTTAAGGGCGAGATCGCGGAAACCCTGAAGCAGGCGCGTCAGGCGCTTGAGGCGTTCGTCGAGAACCCCCAGGACGCTACGCGCATGCGTTTCTGCCAGACCTATGTGCATCAGGTGCTCGGCACCTTGCAGATGGTCGAGTTTTTCGGCGCGGCGTTGCTGGCTGAGGAAATGGAACAGCTGGCCGGCGCCTTGATCGACGGCCGGGTGACCAACCAGGGTGAAGCCCTGGAAGTGCTGATGCAGTCGATTCTGCAGCTGCCGGTTTACCTCGACCGTATCCAGACTGCCCGCCGCGACCTGCCGATGGTCGTGTTGCCTCTGCTCAATGACCTGCGCGCCGCGCGCGGGGAAAAACTGCTCTCGGAAACCAGCCTGTTTGCCCCGGATATGTCCGGCCGCACGCCAGCGCTACCCCATGAAACCATTGACCAACTACGCACTGCCGAACTGCCGGTGTTGCTGCGCAAACTGCGGCAAATGCTGCAAATGGCCCTGGTCGGGGTGATCCGCAACCAGGACTTGCCGACCAACCTGGGCTATATGGCACGGGTGTTCGCGCGCCTGGAAAATCTCTGCAAGGACTCTCCGCTCGGCCCGTTGTGGCAGATCGCTTCGGGTGTGGTCGAAGGTCTGGCCAACGGCAGTGTGAGCAATGGCACCTCGATCCGGACGTTGTTGCGTCAGGTTGATAAGGAACTCAAGCGCCTGCTCGAGCAGGGCGCCGATGGTCTTAACCAGGCAGCTCCTGACGAGCTGAGCAAGAACCTGCTGTTCTATGTGGCCAAGTCGTCGGCGCAGTCGCCGCGCGTGCGCAACCTCAAAGAGCAATATCGCCTCGACGATGCACTGCCGGACAACGATGTTGTCGACGAAGAACGGGCCCGCCTGGCTGGTCCGGACCGCGACGCCATGCGTTCGGTGGTTGCCGCTCTCTGTGAAGAACTGGTGCGGGTCAAGGACAGCCTCGATCTGTTCGTGCGCAGCGACCGTACCCAGGTCGCTGATCTGGATGCGCTCGCCGCACCGCTCAAGCAGATTGCCGACACCCTCGCGGTGTTGGGTTTCGGTCAGCCGCGCAAAGTCATTGTCGATCAGCTCGATGTGGTCAACGGCCTGGCCAAGGGCCAGGGCGAACCGAGCGATGCGGTGCTGATGGATGTTGCCGGCGCTCTGCTGTACGTCGAGGCCACCCTGGCCGGCATGGTCGGTCCCGCGCAGGACGGCGGCCGCGAAGAAAGCCATCTGCCGACCACCGACGTGGCGCAGATTCACCAGCTGGTGATCAAGGAAGCGCGCAATGGTCTGGAACAGGCCAAAGACGCGATCATCGAATTTATCGCCTCGCAGTGGAACCACGAACACCTGGCCCGTGTGCCCGATTTGCTGACACAGGTGCGTGGCGGCCTGGCGATGATTCCGCTGCAGCGCGCCGCCGACCTGCTGAATGCCTGCAATCGTTATATTCAGGAGCAGCTGCTGGCACGCAAGGCCGTGCCCAACTGGCAGAATCTCGACACCCTGGCGGACGCCATCACCAGCGTCGAGTACTACCTCGAGCGCCTGGCTGAAGACCACGCGACCCAGGGCGACCTGATTCTCGACGTGGCCGAGGAAAGCCTGGAAAGCCTGGGCTACCCACTGAAAGAAAAGCCATCGATTCTCGACCGTGTCGAGCCGCCTGTAGAGTCCTTCGCGCCATTGGCCGATCCGCTGGACGATATGGAAGTGCTCAGCGCCGAACCGGAGCAGCCAGCCGAAATCGAGCCGAGCCTGGAGCCGGTTGTCGAAGAACCGTTGAGCCTGGAGCTGGCGGATGACTTCAGTGCCGAATTTGCCGATCTGGACTCGACAGCGATTGAAGCGCCATCCAGTGAGGCTGAGTGGGTTACTGAAGCGCCAGCTGGCGATCTTGAACTGATCGATTTCAGTATCGATCTGCCCGACGCCGAGCCTCTGCCGCTGGCTGAAATGCCTCAGGAACAAGCCTTTGCCGGTGAAGAGTTGCAACTTGGCAGCTTTGAACTGGACGAAAGCGACAGCCCGGCCAACTGGAATGAAGCCGAACTGGCTGCCCTCGAGTTGCCTGAGGTCGAGCTGCCCAGTGCCCCGCTGAGCGAAGAGCCCGAGCAAGCTGTTGCCGAAAAAGCGCTGTCGATGGCTGATGTGATGGCCGCTCCAGTGCAGGCGATCAACCCGCCGGCTCACGATGTGCCGCCAAGCCTGCTGCCGCCACCGGCTGATGAAGAACCGATTGATGAAGAGTTGCTGGAAGTCTTTATCGAAGAAGTCGGTGAAGTGCTGGAAACCATTGGCGAGTACTTCCCGCAGTGGTGCGCCGACACCGACAACAAAGAGGCCCTGACCGAAATCCGCCGCGCCTTCCACACCCTCAAGGGCAGTGGCCGTATGGTTCGTGCTCTGGTTATTGGTGAGCTGGGCTGGTCGATTGAGAACCTGCTCAACCGCGTGCTGGATCGCAGCATTCAACCTGGCGCCGAAGTGCAGCAGGTGATCGCCGATGTGGTCGCGCTGATGCCGGCGCTGGTCGAGGAGTTCGCCAATAAAGCGCAACGCCAGCGCGACGATGTTGACCACCTGGCCGCGACGGCGCACGCCTTGGCTAAAGGCCGAAGCCTCCCAAAACCTCAAGCCCCGGTTGAGCTGGTAGCGGAGCCCAAGGGCAGTCCAGTTGCTACCGCCGAAGTTGTTGAAGACGAGGACGGACTAGACCCGCAGTTGCTGGAGATTTTCCGCAACGAAGCGGAAATGCACCTCGATACCCTGGTTGGCTTCCTGGCTGACTGTGCCCAGGTGCTGCCGCAGCCGGTTACTGACGACCTGCAGCGTGCCCTGCACACCCTCAAGGGCAGCGCCTCGATGGCCGGCATTCAACCGGTGGCCGAGATTGCTTCGCCGCTGGAAAAGCTGGTCAAGGAATTCAAGACCAACCTGATCCCGATGGACCTGGCCGAAGCGGAGCTGCTGAGCAGCGCCGAGAAACTCTTCCGTCTGGGCCTTGAGCAGCTGGAAAGCCAGCCACTGGCAGTTCTGCCGGGTGCTGCCGAGTTCCTTGAGCGCGTGCAGAAGCTGCACAGTGACCGCCTCGAGCACGCCGAGAACAGCCGGCAGAGCGATCAGGGTGAGAAGCGCGACCCGCAGATGATCAGCATCTTCCTCGCCGAAGGTATGGATATTCTGCTGGATGCCGAAGACCTGCTGCGCAAATGGCGCGAGCATCCGTCCGAGCGTCAGGAACTGAGTTCTCTGCTGGACGAACTGACCACCCTCGGCCGTGGCGCCGAGATGGCTGAATTGCCGCAGATCGATGAGCTCTGCGAAGCCTTGCTTGATCTGTATGGCGCGGTCGAAGAGGGTCGTCTGGCGGTCAGCGAGCGCTTCTTCAGCGAAGCTGAGCAAGCCCACGAAGCGCTGATCGGCATGATGGATCAGGTTGCCGCTGGCCTGCAGGTCAGCGGTGCGCCTGAGCGCGTAACGGCCCTGCGCAACTTGCTGATGGAAGCGTTGGACCCTAACACCCTGGCCTTGCTGTCCAACAACGGTGACAGCGGTATCGAGATTGTCGAGCTGGCCGACGCCACAGCTGCGCTGGAAGAGCTCAGCCTGGCCGAGCCGGATGAGCTGATTGAGCCGCTTGAGCTCGACGCGCCGGATGTTGAAGAACTGCCTGCACCTATCGAGGCTCTCAGTGAACCGCTGGTCGAACCGCCGGCTGCTTCGTTGTATGAATCGCTCGACGAAGAAATGGTGTCGATCTTCCTCGAAGAGGCAGTCGATATTCTCGAGAGTGCCGGCCAGGCGCTGGAGCGCTGGTTGGCTGATACGGATAACAAAGCGGCGCTGTCCTCGCTGCAACGTGACCTGCACACCCTCAAGGGTGGTGCGCGCATGGCCGAGATCCGTCCGATTGGCGATCTCGCCCATGAGCTGGAATCCTTGTACGAAGGCCTGGTTGATCGCCGCTACAGCTTCTCGCAACCACTGGCGAACCTGCTGCAGCAAAGCCATGACTCCCTGGCACAGCTGCTGGAGCAGCTGCAGGCACGCCTCGCCATGCATTCGCCACTGGAGCTGATCGAGGCCATTCGCAGCTTCCGTCAGAGTGGCGGGCAAAGCTTGCCTGTGGCCCCAGCTATCCCCGAGCCTGTTGCCGAAGCCGAAGCCGAAGCCGAAGCCGAAGCCGAAGCCGAAGCCGAAGCCGAAGCCGAAGCCGAAGCCGAAGCCGAAGCCGAAGCCTTGCCGATGATCGAGTCGTTCGATCTGGTAGAGCCCGAGCCTGCTGAGCTGCCAGAGATAGAAGAAGAGATCGACTTTGGCATCTTGGCGGATGCGCCGCAGGAACCACTGGATAGCGAGCCATTGGCAGCTGAGGCTCTGGAGATCGAAGCGTTCGAGCTGCCTGCTGTGGAGTTCGACGAGCAACCACTGGTCGAGTCTGTTGCTGAAAGCGAAGTTGAATTTGCTGCCGTCCCTGATATTGCGCCCGAGCCCGAGCCCGAGCCCGAGCCCGAGCCAGTTCCAGCGCCGGTCGCTGTAGCTGCGCCTGCCGTATTTGATGACGAGCGTGATCCTGAGCTGGTGGAAATCTTCCTTGAGGAAGGTTTCGACATCATCGACAGCGCTGGTGCGGCGTTGCAACGCTGGATGGGCGACGTTAACAACAGCCTGGAGCTGGAATCGCTGCAGCGCGATCTGCACACCCTCAAGGGTGGTGCACGCATGGCCGAGATCCGTGAAATCGGTGATCTGGCCCACGAACTGGAATTCCTCTACGAAGGCCTTGGCCAAGGGCGTTTGCGCGCCAGTCAGGACCTCTTCACCCTGCTCCAGGCCTGTCACGACAGCCTGGCCGAGATGCTCGAAGCGGTTCGTGGCAAACGCGGCGTACCGAGTGGTGAGGCGCTGATCGAAACCATCAAGCGGTTTCGCGCCAACCCGGATGAACAACTGAGTATGCCGTCTGCGGTTGCCCTCAAGGCTGCCGACGCCCTGCAGGATGACGATGCCGAATCGGACATCCTCGACATCTTCCTTGAGGAAGGTGATGACCTGCTGGAAGCCATGGAAGTCGCCATCGGCCGTTGGGAGGCTGACCGTGAAGACGGCGCCGCCATCGACGATATGCTGCGCATCCTGCACACCCTCAAGGGTGGTGCACGTCTGGCCGGGCAGAAGCGCCTGGGCGACCTGACCCACAGCCTCGAACAGCACCTGACCGAAGCGCAAGCTCAGGGTGCGCCGTGGCCGCAGAGCCTGTTTGTCGATGTGCAGTCCGGCTTTGAAGGCTTGCAGCAGGAGCTGGACGCGCTGCGGCAGCGTCTGAATGACAGCCTGGTGGCCGATACGGCGAGCCAGCAAGCGCCTGCGCCAGTTGCCGAACAAGCCCCGCGCCTGCCGGAATTGAGCGCACCGATTGTTGCAGCCAGTGCCATGCCAGCGCAGGAGCTGGTAGCCAAGGTGCTGCCGTTCGTGCGCCGCGCTGAAGAGGCTGCGCAGGAAGCGGCCTCGCGGCGTGCGCCGCAAGAGTTGGTCAAGGTGCCAGCCGAATTGCTCGAAGGCCTGGTCAACCTGGCCGGTGAGACATCGATTTTCCGTGGTCGGGTCGAGCAACAGGTGAGTGACTTCGGTTTCACCCTGAGTGAGATGGAAGCCACCATCGACCGTGTGCGTGATCAGTTGCGCCGCCTCGATACTGAAACCCAGGCGCAGATCCTCAGCCGTATTGAGGCTGAAGCCGAGCGTATGGGCTATGAGGATTTCGACCCGCTGGAAATGGACCGTCACTCGCAGCTGCAGCAGCTGTCGCGTGCACTGTTCGAGTCCGCCTCCGACTTGCTCGACCTGAAAGAAACCCTGGCCGCGCGTAACCGCGATGCGGAAACCCTGTTGCTGCAACAGGCGCGGGTCAACTCCGAGCTGCAGGAAGGCCTGATGCGTACGCGCATGGTGCCTTTCGACCGTTTGGTGCCGCGTCTGCGCCGTATCGTGCGGCAGATTTCCGGTGAGTTGGGCAAGCAGGTTGAGTTCGTCGTCGGCAACGCCGATGGCGAGATGGACCGTACCGTACTCGAACGTATCGTCGCGCCGCTGGAACACATGCTGCGCAACGCCGTCGACCACGGCATCGAAGCCGCCGATGTACGCCGTGCTGCCGGCAAGCCGGAGCAGGGTACCATTCGCCTGGCGCTGGGCCGTGAGGGCGGCGATATCGTCCTGACCCTGGCTGATGACGGCGGCGGTATTCGCCTGGAAGCGGTGCGGCGCAAAGCCATCGAGCGCGGCTTGATGGACGCCGACTCCGACCTCACCGACTACGAAGTGCTGCAGTTTATCCTCGAGGCCGGTTTCTCTACCGCCGAGAAGGTCACGCAGATTTCTGGGCGTGGTGTGGGCATGGACGTGGTCCACTCCGAGGTCAAACAGCTCGGCGGTTCGATGAGCATCGAGTCGATCCCGGGCACCGGCACCACCTTTACCATTCGCCTGCCGTTTACCGTGTCGGTCAACCGCGCGCTGATGGTGTTGTCGGGTGAAGACCTCTACGCCATTCCGTTGAACACCATCGAAGGTATCGTGCGGGTCTCCCCGTATGAGCTGGAAGCCTACTACGCGCCGGATGCGCCGCGCTTCGAGTACGCCGGGCAGAGCTATGAACTGCGCTACCTGGGCGACCTGCTGAACAACGGTCAGCAGCCCAAGCTGGTTGGTCAGAGCCTGCCGCTGCCGGTGATTCTGGTGCGCTCCAAAGAGCACGCCGTGGCCGTGCAGGTTGACTCCCTGGCTGGTTCGCGGGAAATCGTGGTGAAGAGCCTCGGCCCGCAGTTTGCTGGTGTACACGGAATTTCCGGTGCAACCATCCTCGGTGACGGTCGCGTGGTAGTCATTCTCGACCTGCTGGCGACTATCCGCGTGCTGCATGCGCATTTGCTTACCCAGCTGACGCCGCGTCTGCTCAAGCAGTCGGCAACGGCGGCGGAGATCGAAGCGGATCGGCCGACCCTGGTCATGGTGGTCGACGATTCGGTCACCGTACGCAAGGTCACCAGTCGTCTGCTCGAGCGTAACGGCATGAACGTGCTGACCGCCAAGGACGGTGTCGATGCCATCTCGCAGCTGCAGGAGCGTAAGCCCGACATCATGCTGCTGGACATCGAAATGCCACGCATGGACGGCTTCGAAGTGGCAACCCTGGTGCGCCACGATGAAGGCCTGAAAGATCTGCCGATTATCATGATCACCTCGCGTACCGGTGAAAAACACCGTGAGCGGGCCATGAGCATCGGCGTCAACGAGTACCTTGGTAAGCCTTACCAGGAGTCCTTGTTGCTTGAAACCATTCAGCAACTGGTGGGCCGCCACCCGGTAAACCGCAATGAGTGAGAAAACTGCAGCCCGCATCGCGGTGATTGCCGATACCTCGCTGCAGCGTCACGTGCTGCAGCAGGCGTTGACCGGCAGCGGCTATCAGGTGGTGATGAACAGCGACCCGGCGCGCCTCGATCAGGAAACCCTGAACGCCTGCGAAACCGATCTGTGGCTGGTTGATCTGGCCCAGTCGGAGGACTTGCCGCTGGTCGACAGCCTGATGGAAAGCGCCTCGGCCCCGGTGCTGTTTGGTGAAGGCCACGCCCCCGAGCGTCATTCGGAAAACTACCCGCGCTGGGAACGCCGCCTGTTCGGCAAGTTGAAGAAGCTGGTCGGCGATCCCTCGCAGGCGGTTGGTCCGAGCCTGGAAGCTTTGTTGGCGGAAGCGCAGCGTCCATCGCGTCTGGACCTGCCGGCTGCGCTGGCGGATACACCGCTGGTAGCCGGCGAGCCGGCGCGCCAGGTGTGGCTGCTGGCAGCTTCTCTGGGCGGCCCGGCGGCGGTAAAAGCCTTTCTCGATGCCTTGCCGGGCGGTCTGCCGGTGGGCTTTGTCTATGCCCAGCATATCGATGCGAGTTTTGAGAGTGCACTGCCGCAAGCGGTGGGACGCCACAGTCAGTGGCATGTTAACCCGGCGCGCCATGGCGACGCAGTGCGTTGTGGTGAAGTGGTGGTGGTGCCGATCAGTTATGAGCTGGGCTTCAACGATGACGGCCAGATGCAGATTGCCGAGCGCGGCTGGCCAGAACCCTACAGCCCGTCGATTGATCAGATGATGCTTAATCTGGCCCAGCATTTTGGTGCGCTCAGCGGTGTAATCGCCTTCAGCGGCATGGGCAGCGACGGCAGCGCCGCAGCCGCCTATGTGCGTCGCCAGGGCAGCGTGATCTGGACGCAGCGCGCCGACAGCTGCGCCTGCCCGAGCATGCCGGACAGCCTGCGTGAAGCCGGCTACAGCAGCTTCAGCGGGGACCCGCGCGAGCTGGCCGAAGCCCTGGTCAATCACCTGGCCGAGCAGTGCCGATAATCCGGGGCCGTGCCCTGTACAGGAAATATCCATGAGCCAAGCCGTCGCCACGCAGAACAGCGCCAACAGCCTTACCGGCCTGTTGATGCCGCTGACTGACCGTACTCTGCTGCTGCCCAACGTCGCGGTTGCCGAGCTGATTCCCTACCGCACGCCGCAGGTCAGCGAAGGCATGCCCAGCTGGTTCCTCGGGCAGATTGCCTGGCGCGATCTGCGCCTGCCGCTGTTGTCGTTCGAGGCCGCATCGGATGGTCAGGCCAGCATCAGTCCCGGCTCACGGGTGGCGGTAATCAACGCCCTGGGTGGCCGGCCTAGCGTCAAGTTCATTGCCGTGCTGGTGCAGGGTATTCCGCGCTCGATCAAGGTCGGTAGCGATCTGCTGCGTGCGGATGTCGATCTGGCGCCGCTGGAGCTGGATGCGGTGCAGTTTGGCGACGCGGTACTGAAGATCCCGGATTTGATCGGTCTGGAGCAGAAGCTGGCGGATGCCGGATTGATCTGACCGAAGGAAAAACAAAAGCCCGCATCAGCGGGCTTTTTTATGGCGTTGGAGTAGCGCTTAGAAATCGCCCCACAACTGCTGCGCCACGCTCAAGGCGACGACCGGCGCGGTCTCCGTACGCAGCACCCGTGGGCCGAGGCGCGCGGCGTGAAAACCCTGGGCCTTTGCCTGGCTTACTTCGCTGTCACTCAGGCCGCCTTCCGGGCCGATCAGAAAGGCCAGCGACTGTGGTTGCGGATGGCTGGCCCAGGGCTCGGCGACCGGGTGCAGCACTAGCTTGAGGTCGGCCGAGACCTGCGTCAGCCAGTCTGCGAGGCTGGTGGGCGGGTGAATGATCGGCAGCACCGAGCGGCCGCATTGCTCGCAGGCGCTGATCGCCACCTGCCGCCAGTGCGCCATGCGCTTGTCGGCGCGTTCATCCTTGAAGCGCACTTCGCAGCGTTCGCTGACGATCAGGCTGATTTCGTTGGCACCCAGCTCGGTCGCCTTCTGAATCGCCCAATCCATGCGTTCGCCTCGTGACAGGCCCTGACCCAGATGAATATGCAGCGGTGATTCGGCCTGTCCGGAAAAGGCTTCACGTAACTCGACACGCACGCTTTTCTTGCCCACTTCGATAAGCTCGCCGCGGTATTCCTGGCCACTGCCATCGAACAATTGCAGCGCATCGCCCACGGTATGCCGCAGCACGCGGCCGATGTAATGGGCCTGGGCTTCCGGCAGCTCGTGTTGGCCGAGGGAGAGGGGGGCATCGATAAAGAAACGGGATAGGCGCATAAGAGGTGAACCTAGAGTAAAGGCGCGAATTTTAGCCTTAGGCTGAGCCGTGCGCATTGATATCCGTAGGGTGGATGACGTCAGCCCGGATCGCGAAAACCGGGGTAGTTGGCATTGCCTTGCGCCACGCTGACCGAGGTGCGGGTGGCGATGTCGATGCCTTCACTGGCCACCTCGGCAAGAAAGTCGATCTGCTCGGGGGTGATCACGTAAGGCGGCAGGAAATACACCACGCTGCCCAGTGGCCGTAGCAGTGCGCCGCGCTCCAGGGCGTGCTGGAACACCTTGAGGCCGCGACGCTCCTGCCAGGGGTAGGCGGTTTTGCTGGCTTTGTCCTGCACCATCTCGATGGCCAGGGCCATGCCAGTCTGACGCACTTCGGCGACATGCGGGTGATCGGCCAGGTGCGCGGTGGCGCTGGCCATCCGCGCGGCAAGGGCCTTGTTGGCTTCAATCACATTGTCCTGCTCGAAGATATCCAGGGTCGCCAGGGCGGCGGCGCAGGCCAGCGGATTGCCGGTGTAGCTGTGCGAGTGGAGAAAGGCGCGCAGGGTCGAGTAGTCGTCGTAGAACGCCTCATACACCTCGTTGGTGGTCAGGCAGGCGGCCAGCGGCAGATAGCCGCCGGTGAGCGCTTTCGATAGGCAGAGGAAATCCGGACGGATGCCGGCCTGTTCGCAGGCGAACATCGTTCCGGTGCGGCCGAAGCCTACGGCAATCTCGTCATGGATCAGGTGCACGCCGTAGCGGTCGCAGGCTTCGCGCAGTAGCTTGAGGTAGATCGGGTGATACATGCGCATGCCGCCGGCGCCCTGGATCAGCGGCTCGACGATCACCGCCGCGACTTCATGGCCGTGCTCGGCCAGGGTCTGTTCCATGGCGGCAAACATAGTGCGCGAATGTTCTTCCCAACTGATGCCGTCGGGGCGGTGGTAGCAATCCGGGCTGGGCACCTTGATGGTGTCGAGCAGCAACGCCTTGTAGGTATCGGTAAACAGCGCCACATCGCCCACCGACATCGCCGCGATTGTTTCGCCGTGGTAACTGTTGGAGAGGGTGACGAAGCGCTTCTTCGCTGGTTTGCCGACGTTGAGCCAGTAGTGAAAGCTCATCTTCAGCGCGACTTCGATGCAGGACGAGCCGTTGTCGGCGTAGAACACCCGGTCCAGGCCCGCCGGGGTCATTTTGACCAGGCGCTCGGACAATTCGATCACCGGCTGATGGCTGAAGCCGGCGAGGATCACATGCTCCAGCTGATCGACCTGATCCTTGATGCGCTGATTGATCCGTGGGTTGGCATGGCCGAACACGTTGACCCACCAGGAGCTGACCGCGTCGAGGTAGCGCTTGCCGTCGAAGTCCTCGAGCCACACGCCTTCGCCGCGCTTGATCGGCACCAGCGGCAGCTGCTCGTGGTCCTTCATTTGCGTGCAGGGGTGCCAGAGCACTTTCAGGTCACGCTGCATCCACTGGTCGTTCAGGCTCATCGCTCTACTTATTCCTCGGCTCGCAATCATCTGCGCCAAGCCTATCAGAAGCACTGCGGCGGATGGACGGCACAACCGCGCTCAAATACCCAAGCCTCCGCTGATCCGCTCTATCATGCCGCCTGTAGCCTGGCGGCTGAACTTTGCCGAGTACCGCTAGACTAAATTCGCTGAGTTGAAGGGGCGAGTAACGCATCGTATTTCCCGATATTTCAAAGCGAAAATTTCCGCTTTTAGTCGATAGGTTTGTTGCTAGTCTTGCTCCACTCGCGGTCTCAGTTCTTCTTTCGGAAAGCTTTCAATGCAATGGCGCAATAGCTCTTCTCACTACGGCCTGGTCAGCATCCTCATGCACTGGCTGGTGGCGATGTTCGTGTTCGGCCTGTTTGGTCTGGGTTACTGGATGGTCGACCTGGACTACTACAGCAGCTGGCGCCAGACCGCACCGGACCTGCACAAGAGCATCGGCCTGGTGCTGTTCGCGGTGATGCTCGGTCGGGTGCTGTGGCGCTGGTTCAGTCCGCCACCGGCGAGTTTGCCGAACCACGGGCGGATGACCCGCCTGGCCAGCAAGCTGGGCCACAGCTTTCTCTACCTGGGGCTGTTTGTGCTGATGATTTCCGGCTACCTGATCTCTACGGCAGACGGTCGCGGCATTCCGGTATTCGGCTTGTTTGAAGTACCGGCCAGCCTGACCAGCATTCCTGATCAGGAAGACTTAGCCGGGCTGGTGCATGAATACCTGGCGTGGGCGCTGGTGATCTTTGCTGGCATTCATGCCCTGGCTGCGTTGAAACACCACTTTATTGATCGTGACCGTACGCTGACGCGGATGTTTGGTCGCTAATGACCTTTGCTGTTTCCGGGGCTGAATTGGCCCCATCCCACACTCATAAGGAGCATGCCCATGTTGAAGAAAACCCTCGTAGCCCTGGCACTTGGTGGCGCACTAATCGGCGCTGGTCAGGCGATGGCCGCCGATTACGCCATCGACAAGCAAGGCCAGCACGCCTTCGTCAATTTCAAGATCAGCCACCTGGGCTACAGCTGGCTGTACGGTACGTTCAAGGATTTTGACGGCAGCTTCAGCTTCGACGCCGCCAAGCCGCAGGACAGCAAGGTCAACGTGACGCTGAACACCACCAGCGTCGACACCAACCATGCCGAGCGCGACAAGCACATCCGCAGCGATGATTTCCTCAACGTCAGCAAGCACCCAACCGCGACCTTTGCGTCCACTTCGGTCAAATCCACTGGCGAAGGCACTGCAGATATCACCGGCGACCTGACCCTCAATGGCGTGACCAAGCCGGTGGTGATTGCCGCCAAGTTTATCGGTGAAGGCAAAGACCCATGGGGCGGCTACCGTGCCGGCTTCGAGGGCAGCACCACGCTGAAGCTGAAAGACTTCGGCATCACCAAGGATCTGGGCCCAGCGTCGGAAAGCGTTGAGCTGATCATCTCGGTTGAAGGCGTACGCAAGTAGGTTGGGGCGGGCGGCGATCCGCTGAGCGTAGCGATACCCATGCCGATGGCGTGACCTGCAACGCTTACTATGCACAAACAAAAACGCCGCCCATTGGGCGGCGTTTTTGTGTACGGCTAGCGAGTTACGACTCTTCGCGGTTGCGCGTCAGCAGGGCCGGCTTTTCGCCGCGCGGACGGGCGCTCGCCAGTTCGTCGAGCTGCTCCGGCGTCGGGAAGCGGTCCAGGCGCGAGCCCTTGTGCACGATCACCGGTTGCTTGTCGCGTGGGCTTTTCACTGCGGCTTCCTGGCGTGGCAGCTCATCGCGGTTCAGCGAGGTGGTGCGGGTGTCACGCGGCGGACGTGCGCGACCGGAGCCATTACGGCCCTGACCACCCTGGCCAGCAGAGCCTGAACCCTGGCGACGGCCTTGGCCGCCAGCATTTGCACCGCCGCCGTTGCTGCGTGGTGGCTTAGCTGGACGAGCACCCAGGCCGACGCCATTGCTGGCGCTCGGACCGCTTGGTGCTGCAGGCGCACCGGGCCGACGGCCACGGTTCTGCTGCTTGTTCTGGTTCGGGCTTACATAGTCGGCACGGTTGCCGAAATTATCGATTTCATCGTCGCGGAACTCGTCCGGCGCGCGGTCCGGAGGGAGTGCGGGCACGGCTGGCGCGGCGGCGCGGCTTGATGATGCGCCACGCGGCTGTTGGCTACGGCCGCCCTGGGGCTTACTGCGGTTGTTGTCGCGACCGCTGTCCTTGCCTTTGTCCTTGCGCCCGCCGCCATGGCGTTCGCCTTCCGGCTTGGCACCGCGCGGTTGACGTGGCTTCTGCGGCTCACGCACTTCCGGGCGCTCGGCCTCGACGGTGCTGGCATCAAAGCCGAGCAGATCACCGTCGCCGATCTTCTGCTTGGTCATGCGCTCGATGCCCTTGAGCAGCTTCTCTTCGTCCGGAGCAACCAGGGAAATCGCTTCACCGCTGCGACCGGCACGGCCGGTACGGCCGATGCGGTGCACGTAATCTTCTTCGATATTGGGCAGCTCGAAGTTGACCACGTGTGGCAGCTGATCGATATCCAGACCGCGGGCGGCGATATCGGTGGCCACCAGAATGCGTACATTGCCAGCCTTGAAGTCGGCCAGGGCTTTGGTGCGGGCGTTCTGGCTCTTGTTGCCGTGGATCGCCACAGCCGGCAGGTTGTGCTTGTCGAGGTATTCGGCCAGGCGGTTGGCGCCGTGCTTGGTACGGGTGAACACCAGTACCTGTTCCCAGGCGCCAGCGGTGATCAGGTGGGCGAGCAGGGCGCGCTTGTGGCTGGCCTGAACGCGGAATACCCGTTGCTCGATGCGCTCGACCGTGGTGTTCGGCGGTGTGACTTCGATGCGTTCCGGGTTGTGCAGCAGCTTGCCGGCGAGATCGGTGATGTCTTTCGAGAAGGTCGCCGAGAACAGCAGGTTCTGGCGTTTGGCCGGAAGCTTGGCGAGGACCTTCTTCACGTCATGGATAAAGCCCATGTCGAGCATGCGGTCGGCTTCGTCGAGGACGAGGATTTCTACATGCGACAGGTCGATGGCGCGCTGGTTGGCCAGGTCGAGCAGGCGACCGGGGCAGGCCACCAATACGTCGACGCCTTTGGCCAGTGCCTGGACCTGCGGGTTCATGCCAACGCCGCCAAAGATGCAGGCGCTGACGAATTTCAAATCGCGGGCATACAGCTTGAAGCTGTCATGCACCTGGGCGGCCAGTTCGCGGGTCGGGGTCAATACCAGGACGCGCGGTTGTTTCGGGCCGTGACGCTGTTCGCGATCTGGGTGACCGTTGGGGAACAGTCGCTCGAGGATCGGCAGGGCAAAACCGCCCGTCTTACCTGTACCCGTCTGGGCTGCAACCATCAGGTCGCGACCTTGCAACGCGGCGGGGATGGCCCGCTGTTGCACCGGAGTGGGTTGGGTGTAGCCGGCGGATTCGACCGCACGGACTAATGCCTCGGAGAGACCGAGGGAAGCAAAGGACATGTGTAATCCTGTCTAGTGAGGGCGCAGCCCTATGGGGTGTATTGCCTGGCTTGAATCGCGCTTGGGGGGCGCAATCCCGTCCGGTACTGCTGACCTCTGGGGGCTAGCATCCGGGCGCAAGCCTGGCGGGAAGGCCCGAGTATAACAGAGCTGAGGCTTTGCGCAGCTGTGGCCTGCTTAACGGTGCGAAGCGCCGTCGTCGTGGGGTTTTCGGCTACTGCGGTGCGGGGTTTGAGGCCGCGAGTTGCAGGCTGGGACGTATGCCGTAGCGGGCAAGCAGCAGGGTGTAGGTCGGCTCAAGCTTGAGCAGACGCAGTTCGCGGGCGAAGTCCTCGGCCAAGTCATCTAGACCCGCGCCGCGCCGCAAACCAAGGTAGAGGAAATCGCGACCGATCACCTGGGGATGATGACTGACCGCATCGTTCAGGCCCATGCTGGCGAGCACGAAACGCCCGGTATGGCGGTCGTTGACCACCAGGTGCACTCGCTCGCGCATCAGCTTGCCGAAATTGGCTGCATGGTTGGGCGCCGGTTCGCGGACGAACTGTGTTGATTCGGCGAAGGCCCGCTCGGAATACCGGTAGCGGCTGGACACGCCTATTCTCAGGCCTTGCAGGTCGTCGATGGCGCGAAACGGGTAGGGGCGGTTCTTGGTATAGAACAGTAACAGCTCAATCCGCGACAGCGGTTCGCTGGGGAACAGCAAAGTAGCCTCGCTTTCCCGGGTACGGTAGCTGCCGAGAATCGCATCGGCTTTGCCCTGTTCCAGGGCCAGCGCGCAACGCTTCCAGGGCAGCATTTGCCATTCGGCTTGCACCCCGAGGCGTCGCAGGACGATCCTCGTGACGTCGTAGTCGAGGCCGTGCAGCTCGCCGTTTTCTTCGTAGATATAGGGCGGCCAGGCTTCGCTGACGATGCGCAGCGTGCGGCCTTGGGCGGTGAGACTCAAGCACGCGAGAACAACAACGATGAAGAGCATGCTGCGTTTGGTGTTCATGGCAGCAGAGTAGGCAGCAAATAGTTCGACTGCATAGTCATGCTTTGGTCGAATGCTACTAGGCGCGACCTTGTATTGACACTATGACGGAGTGGTCGCCATGCCCAGTCCTGGTGTCAAAGGGGAATCGGCGAGCATCCCGCGTGCTCGCCGAAAATCCCCTCCGCTCAGGTGGTCAACCTATAGCAGGGCTCATAGGCGCTGTTGCCCGGCAGTTTCATCCGATGCTGATCGACGAAGGCCTGCAGCAATTGGTCGAGCTGCTGCATGATGTCGCGGTCGCCGGTGATCTCGTAAGGGCCGTATTGCTCGATCAGGCGGATGCCTTTGTCCTTGACGTTGCCCGAAACAATCCCGGAAAACGCTCGGCGCAGGTTGGCCGCCAGTTCATGCACCGGCTGCTCGCGGGTCAGCTTGAGGCTGGCCATGTTGGCGTGGGTCGGCTCGAACGGGTGCTGGAAGCTTTCGTCGATCTTCAGCAGCCAGTTGAAGTGGAAGGCGTCGTTATGTTCGCGGCGGAACTGTTTCACCGCTGTGATCCCTTCGGCCATTTCCCGGGCGACCTGCTCGGGGTCGTTGATGATGATGCTGTAGCGCTGCTGCGCCGCTTCACCCAGGGTCGCACCGATAAAATCATGCAGCTGTTCGAGGTAGGCGGCGGCGCTGCGTGGCCCGGTCATGATCAACGGGAAGGGAATGTTCTGGTTGTCCGGGTGCATCAGGATGCCGAGAAAATACAGCAGCTCCTCAGCCGTGCCTGCACCGCCGGGGAAGATGATGATGCCGTGTCCGACACGGACGAAGGCCTCCAGGCGCTTCTCGATATCCGGGAGGATCACCAGCTCATTGACGATCGGGTTGGGCGCTTCGGCGGCGATGATCCCCGGCTCGGTCAGGCCCAGATAGCGGCCATGCACATTGCGCTGTTTGGCATGGGAAATGGTCGCGCCTTTCATCGGGCCTTTCATCACGCCGGGGCCACAGCCGGTGCAGATATCCAGGCCGCGCAGGCCCAGTTCGTGGCCGACTTTCTTGGTGTATTTGTATTCTTCGGTGCTGATCGAGTGGCCGCCCCAGCACACCACGATCTTTGGCTCGACGCCGGCGCGCAGGGTGTGGGCGTTGCGCAGCAGGTGGAAGACGTAATCGGTGATGCCCTGGGAGCTGTCGAAGTCGACGCGCTTGTTCTCCAGCTCGCTCTGCGTGTAGACGATGTCGCGCAGGGCGCTGAACAGCATCTCTCGGGTGCTGGCGATCATTTCGCCATCGACGAAGGCGTCGGCCGGGGCGTTGAACAGCTCCAGGCGGATGCCGCGATCCTGCTGCAGGATGCGGATTTCGAAGTCCGGGTAGGCTTCCAGAATGGTTTTGGCGTTGTCGCTGTGCGAGCCGGTGTTGAGGATTGCCAGGGCGCACTGGCGGAACAGCGCATAAACGCTGCCGGAACCGGTTTCGCGCAGCTGCTGCACTTCACGCTGCGAGAGGGTTTCCAGGCTGCCTTTGGGGGTGACTGAGGCGTTGGTCTTTCTTCGTGCGGCCATTGCGGCGCTCCATGGTTGTGATACCGCGTAAGCCCTACATGGCTAGACGCTTGCTGAAAGTATGGTCGTGACTGACTGCGCTGACCGGGCAGTGCGTTGCAAAAGGCTACCGTGGTTTGCCAGGCGAGTGGTGAAAAAGGCTGCGGCGCAGGGCCGGATAAACAGCCCTCGGCATCCGCAGGGCGCGGGTGCCGAGGCTGCTGCCGTGAAGCGTTAGCGTGGCAGCTTGAGGTTGTTCCAGATTGCCAGGCTCGGTTCGGCCTGGTTCATGCTGTAGAAGTGCAAACCCGGAGCGCCGCCTTGCAGCAGGCGCTCGCACATCTCAGTGATGACCTGCTCGCCATACGCCTGGATGCTGTCGGTATCGTCACCGTAAGCTTCCAGTTGCTTGCGCACCCAGCGCGGGATTTCCGCACCGCAGGCGTCGGAGAAGCGCGCCAGCTTGCTGTAGTTGGTGATCGGCATGATGCCCGGCACCACGGGGATATCCACACCCAGCTTGCGCACGCGTTCGACGAAGTAGAAGTAGCAGTCGGCGTTGAAGAAGTACTGGGTGATCGCACTGTCCGCGCCGGCTTTGGCCTTGCGCACGAAGTTGGCGATATCGTCTTCGAAGTTGCGTGCCTGCGGGTGCATTTCCGGGTAGGCGGCCACTTCGATATGGAAGTGATCGCCAGTTTCTTCGCGGATAAAGCTGACCAGTTCGTTGGCGTAGCGCAGCTCGCCACTGGCCATGCCCATACCGGACGGCAGGTCACCACGCAGGGCGACGATGCGCTTGATCCCGGCATTCTTGTACAGGGTCAGCAGCTCGCGCAGCTCGGCCTTGCTGTCACCGACGCAGGACAGGTGCGGCGCAGCCGGGACCTTGATCTCGCCATCGAGTTGCAGCACGGTATTGAGCGTACGGTCGCGAGTGGAGCCACCGGCACCGTAGGTGCAGGAGAAGAAATCGGGTTTGTAGGTCGCCAGTTGGCGCGCCACACTCATCAGTTTTTCGTGCCCGGCTTCGGTCTTGGTGGGGAAGAACTCGAAGCTGTAACGGCGTTCTTGAGACATAAGGACATTCCGTAGGGTGGGTCAGCCGCAGGCTAACCCACCAGGGTTCTCGATGGGTCGGCCGCGCGGCCAACCCACCCTACGCATCAATAGCGGTAAGCGTGCGGCTTGAACGGGCCTTCGACGGTCACGCCGATATAGTCGGCCTGGGTCTTGGTCAGTTGGGTGACCACGCCGCCGAAGCCTTTGACCATTTCCAGGGCCACTTCTTCGTCGAGCTTCTTCGGCAGCACTTCCACGGTCAGGCGCTCGGCTTTCTGGTCTGCCGACAGGTCGGCGTACTTCTGGCCGAACAGGAAGATCTGCGCCAGCACCTGGTTGGCGAACGAGCCATCCATGATCCGGCTTGGGTGGCCAGTGGCGTTGCCCAGGTTAACCAGGCGGCCTTCGGCCAGCAGGATCAGGTAGTCATCGTTGTGCGGGTCGAAGCTGCCGGCACCGGTACGGTGGATCTTGTGCACCTGTGGCTTCACTTCTTCCCACGCCCAGTTTTTGCGCATGAAAGCGGTGTCGATTTCGTTGTCGAAGTGACCGATGTTGCACACCACGGCGCGCTTTTTCAGAGCCTTGAGCATGTTGGCGTCGCAGACGTTGACGTTACCGGTGGTGGTGACGATCAGGTCGATCTTGCCCAGCAGCTGTGCGTCGATGCTGGCGGCGGTGCCGTCATTGATGCCGTCCTTGAACGGCGAAACCACTTCGTAGCCGTCCATGCAGGCCTGCATGGCGCAGATCGGATCAACTTCGGTGACCTTGACGATCATGCCTTCCTGACGCAGCGACTGCGCCGAGCCCTTGCCCACATCACCGTAGCCAATCACCAGCGCTTGCTTGCCGGACAGCAGGTGGTCGGTACCGCGCTTGATCGCGTCGCTCAGGCTGTGACGGCAGCCGTATTTGTTGTCGTTCTTGCTCTTGGTCACCGAGTCGTTGACGTTGATCGCCGGGATCTTCAGCTCGCCCTTGGCCAGCATGTCCAGCAGGCGGTGTACGCCAGTGGTGGTCTCTTCGGTAACGCCGTGGATGCGCTCGAGCATCTGCGGGTATTTCTTGTGCAGGATCTCGGTCAGGTCGCCGCCGTCGTCGAGGATCATGTTGGCATCCCACGGCTGGCCATCCTTGAGAATGGTCTGCTCGATGCACCACTCGTACTCTTCTTCGGTCTCGCCCTTCCAGGCAAATACTGGAATGCCGGCAGCAGCGATGGCGGCAGCGGCCTGGTCCTGTGTCGAGAAGATGTTGCAGCTCGACCAGCGTACTTCGGCGCCCAGTGCCGTCAGGGTTTCGATCAGCACGGCAGTTTGGATGGTCATGTGGATGCAGCCGATGATCTTCGCGCCCTTGAGCGGCTGCTCACCGGCGTATTTGCGGCGCAGGCCCATCAGGGCTGGCATCTCGGATTCGGCGATGATGGTTTCGCGACGGCCCCAGGCAGCCAGGGAAATGTCGGCGACTTTGTAATCGTTAAAAGCGGCGCTCATAAAAAGCTCTCCATTCGTTGTCTGCGAATGGGCGCCGTTGATGCGTATGGTTAACGCCCCATCCGAGCCTGACAGACGGAAGTCTGATTTGAATCCGCCTGATTGCATTGCTGGAATGCGGGGCTTGGGGATTCAAAACAGATTTACCGCTTGCTGCAGCGCCCCTCGGACAGGTGGCGGGAGCAACCGGAGCTGTGCCGGTTGCGTGAAGCTGGCGAAGTATAGCCAGCCTGGCGCATAAGCCCAAGGCTTTCTGTCGGGCGAATTGGCTGTTGCGCCGTGCGTTCTGGCCAGTTCAGCCATGGCCTTTGTGTCGCACCTGCGACAGGCTGCAAGTCTCACTGTCCTAGCCTCTGGAGCCTGTATGACCCTTGCCTACTGGTGCGTGCTGATTGCCATCGTCCTGCCTTACCTGGCCACCGCCAGCGCCAAGTTCCTCGGCGCCGGTTATGGGCCGCGTGCCAACAGCGACCCGCGTGCGTTTCTCTCCGGTCTGGAAGGCTGGCGCAAGCGTGCCAACAACGCCCAGCTCAATGGCTTCGAGGTGACTCCGGCATTCGCCGCGGCGGTGATCATCGCCCACCAGGCCGGCGGCGCCGAGCAGGGGTTGCTGGATCAGCTGGCGATTGCCTTCGTGCTCAGCCGGGTGCTGTATTTTCTGTGCTACCTGGCCGACTGGGGGCCGATCCGTTCGCTGGTGTGGTTCGCTGGTGTGGTTCGCCGGTATGGCGCTGATCGTCAGCCTGTTTGTGGTCTCCGCTTAACCTCTGCGCACCAGCGCCCGCGCAGCTTCCGACATCTGCGGCAAAACACCACGCTTGGCCGGTGGGTGGTGGGTGGCGATACTGTCGCCCGTTATCCACCCGGTTGTTGGCATTGAAGGTGTTATGAAGCTTAAAACCCTGTCCCTGGTTTTACTGGCGCTGGCCGTAAGTGGCTGCGGCGGTGTCGATCCCAATTCGCCGCAAGGCCAGCGTCAGAGCATTTTCAAGCAGATGCTCAAGGTCAGCGAAGACCTCGGCGGCATGCTGCGCGGACGGTTGGCGTTCAAGGAGCAGGCATTTGTCGAGGGCGCCAGCAAGCTCGATCAGCTGACCCGCACGCCCTGGCAGCACTTCCCGCAGGTGCGCGAAGACGGTGAGGAAAGCCGCGCCAAGGATGATGTCTGGCAGCGCCAGGCGCGTTTTCAGGAATTGGCCCAGGCCATGGAAGCCAGCACCGCTGCGCTGGTGACCGCCACTGCAGCACAGCCGTTAAAGCCGGAGGCGCTGGTTGCGCCGATGCAGCGGGTCGAAGACAGCTGCAAGGCCTGTCATGAAGAGTTCCGCGCGTTCTGACGACTGCTCAGAACCCCACTATCTGCGCCTCGCGCAGTTGTGCGCGCAGAGCCTGCACTTCAGGGTGTTGAAAGAAGGCCTGCAGCTGCGCCGCGCGCTGCGGGCCGATACCGGGTTGGCGTTGCCAGTCGGCTAGGCTGCGTTGCGCCAGGGTGTCCCAGTCGGCGTCCAGCGCCAGATTGCCATTGCCCGGCAGGCCGAGGGCGCGTAGCCAGTCCTGCATGGGCCGTTCGCGGGCCAGGTCGAAACTCTGTTGCAGGGCACTGGCGCTGCGTGGGCCCAGGCCTGGAATGCTTTTGAGTTGTTCGGCCGAGAGGTGCAGCCAGTCGAGCAGGCTGTCGAGTTGTTGCGCATGCAGCAGCTTTTCCCAGGTGCCGGGGCCCACGCCCGGTAGCGCCAGGCCCTGTTTACTGCTGAGCCAGGCCAGGCGTGCGCGGAACTGACTGGCGCACGTCGGTGTGGCGCGCCAGCAGCTCAGTGGGTGATAGGCCGCAGGGTCAGGCACTTGCAGTGTGGCGCGTTGCTGGGTGCGCCAGAGCACGCTGTCCAGCACTGGGATGGTCAGCCCGGACAGGCGGATCACCACCTGGTCACCGGGACGAATGTCCAGGGCCTGCCAGCGTTGCAGCGAGCCGGCGCTGACATATTCGATGCGCCGGTCATCCAGTTTTATCGGTTGTACGCGCAGCACCGGGGTGATGCGCCCGCTGCGCCCGATGCGAAAATCCACCGCTTGCACCACCGCCAAGGCCTGGCTGACCGGGTACTTCCAGGCCACCGCCCAGTGCGGCGGTTCGGCTTGCCAGCGCCCGGCAGCCGGGCGTTGCCCTTGGCGCAGCACCACGCCATCGGTGGCGAAGGGCAGGGCGCTGTTGTACCAGCGTTCGCGCCAGTGGGCGGCCTGTTCCAGGCTGCGGATCGGTTGGCTGAACTGCTGGCTGTCGGCAAAGCCCAGCTCCGCCAGCTGCTGCAAGCGCTGGGGCATCAGTGCCGGGCCGTCGGGCCAATCCCAGACAAACAGACCGATGCCGGCGGCTTCTTCGGTGGTCAGTGTCTGTCTGTTCATCAGTCCTGCGACCTTGCTGCGCGCACCGAGGCCGCCGGCCTTGTGCTGGATATGCCCCGGCAGACGCCAATACAGTTCGCCCTGCAGCACCAGGCTGAGCGGCTTGGGCAAGTGTGCAGGAATGGCCGGTAGGTGGCGGGCGTGGATGCTCCAGTCTTGTCCCGTGCGACCATCACCACGGCTGATCAGCTGCTGCAGCTGGCCATCGCGATAGACCAGGCTGACGGCAACGCCATCGACCTTGGGTTGAACCCACAAATCCTCGCGACTGCTGATCCAGGCTTCCGCTGCATGGTTGTCAGCCAGTTTACGCAGGCCGGTATGCGCTGTTGGGTGCTGATGACGGCCGTTGCTGGTACTGAGTGGGTTAGTCGCGGCTACTGTGATTTCAGGGAAGCAGGCAAGCCAGCGCTGCAGGTTGGCGCTGGCTTGGTCATAGAGCTCGTCGGCCACCAGTGATTCGCCCTGGCGGTGGTAGGCATCGTCCCACGCGGCCAGTTGCTGGCTCAGCGCGGCGATTTCCAGCTCAGCGCGTTGCCTCTGCCAATCCGGGCAGGGGGCGGCCCAGGTGTCGAGGGTCAGGGCGATTAATAACAGCGCTAGGGCGGCTTTCATGCTGAGCATCCTTGCTCGGAACGGTTTATCCAGCGTAGCAGCTATGCTTAATAGGTCAGCTTAAGCGCGTGTTTGGGGGTGGCAGCTTTATGCCAATGGGATTGCATCGGTTTTGGGGTGTAGGCCTGTGCCTGCTTGTCATGGGTTTTGCGCCATTTGGCGGGGTGCGGGCGGCCGATGCGCTGGCCGAGCAGTGGCGCTTTGTGCACAACGCGCCGGAGACGGCCGATGACCAGCGCTACGATTATCACTGGCGCGTATTACGCGCGGCGCTGGAGGTAACCCGCGAGCAATACGGCGATTATCGGCTTGAGCCCGGCCAGCCAATGAGCGAGAAGTTGCAGGTCGTCGAGATGCAGCGCCCGCATGGCGGCCTCAATACCCTGGTGCTGGATGCTACGCAGGCACTGGAAGAAAGCCTGCGACCGGTAAAGATTCCGGTCGACAAGGGCTTGCTCGGTTACCGGGTGTTCCTGATTCAGGCCGAGGATCAGCCGCGTTTTGCCGGCGTGCAGTCGCTGGCGCAGTTGCGCCAGCTGCGTTTTGGTCAGCAGCGTGAGTGGTCTGATGTGGCGGTGTATCAGGCGGCCGGCTTGCCGGTGGTCACCGGTACCAGCTATGAAGGCTTGTTCCATATGCTGATGCTGCGGCGCTTCGATGCCTTCGGTCGTGGCGTCAGCGAGGTCAGCGGCGAGCTGACGCATTGGCGCAAGAAATACCCACAGATGGCCATCGAGCGCGAGCTGCTGCTGTATTACCCGTTACCGGTGTACTTCTGGTTTGCCCGCACTGACGAGGGGCGCTGGCGCGCGCAGCGTGTCGAGGAAGGCATGCACGCGCTGATTGCCGATGGCACCCTGGATCGCCTGTTTACCGAAGAATATGCCGCCACCATCGAGCAGCTCGGCCTGGATCGTCGACGCACATTGAGGATTGCCAATCCCCATCTTTCCTCGAACCATCCCTTCGACAAGCCTGCTTATTGGTTTACGCCGACGCCCTAGGGCGGTGAAGTGACAGTCGAGAGCAATAAAAAACCCGCCGTAGCGGGTTTTTTATTGCCCGCCATCCATGGCGGCCACCCTGCGGGCCGTCGCTGTGCGACGTTAAATGGCTCCCGGCCATTTTTTTCTGCAGCCGATTTTGGCTTACAGGCCAGCGGCAGCGCGCAGGTCGGCGACCTTGTCGGTCTTTTCCCAGGTGAAGGTGGTGAAGCTGTCGTCGCCGACAGTCTTCCGCTCCGGGGTGCGGCCAAAGTGGCCGTAGGCCGCGGTTTCCTGGTACATCGGGTGCAGCAGGTCGAGCATCTTGGTGATGGCGTACGGACGCAGGTCGAACACTTCGCGCACCAGCTTGATGATCTTGTCTTCGGCGATCTTGTGGGTGCCGAAGGTGTTGATCGAGATCGAGGTCGGTTGGGCTACGCCGATGGCGTAGGACACCTGGATTTCGCAGCGCTCGGCGAGGCCGGCGGCCACGATGTTCTTCGCCACGTAGCGGCCAGCGTAGGCGGCCGAACGGTCAACCTTGGATGGATCCTTGCCGGAGAACGCGCCGCCGCCGTGACGGGCCATGCCGCCGTAGCTGTCGACGATGATCTTGCGCCCGGTCAGGCCGCAGTCGCCCACGGGGCCACCGATCACGAAATTACCGGTCGGGTTGATGTGGTACTGGGTGCCTTTGTGCAGCAGTTCGGCTGGCAGGGAGTGCTTGATGATCAGCTCCATCACGCCTTCACGCAGATCGCTCAGCGACACTTCCGGGTTGTGCTGGGTGGACAGCACTACGGCGTCGATGCCAACCACCTTGCCGTTTTCATACTGGCAGGTGACCTGGGATTTTGCGTCCGGGCGCAGCCACGGCAGCAGGCCGGATTTGCGCGCTTCTGCCTGGCGCTGCACCAGTGCATGGGAGAAGCGGATCGGTGCGGGCATCAGCACGTCGGTTTCGTTGCTGGCATAGCCGAACATCAGGCCCTGGTCGCCAGCGCCCTGATCTTCCGGCTTGGCGCGGTCGACGCCCTGGTTGATGTCCGGGGACTGCTTGCCAATGATGTTCAGCACGCCGCAGGTGGCGCCGTCGAAGCCGACGTCGGAGTTGGTGTAGCCGATATTGCAGATCACGTCGCGGACGATCTGCTCCAGGTCGACCCAGGCGCTGGTGGTGACTTCACCTGCGACGATGGCCACGCCGGTCTTGACCAGGGTTTCCACGGCCACGCGGGCGTGCTTGTCCTGGGCGATGATGGCGTCCAGCACCGCATCGGAAATCTGGTCGGCGATTTTGTCGGGATGGCCTTCGGAGACGGACTCGGAGGTAAAGAGGGAGTATTCGCTCATCGTGCGGGTTCCTGTTGGTTACCGGTAATTGCAGCCCGTGGGCCATGAGTTAGTGAAGGTTTGGCAAAGTGCCGCACCTGAATCTGGAAGCCATTGCGCAAGCCGACATACAGGCTTTCGCAGGTGTTGAGACCAGCGGCGACCGCCCAGCGGGCCAGGTCGTCCTGTTCGAAGCCCAGCCACAGATCGCCGCAGGCCTCGCGGGCCCAGCTCTGGTTGTGGCTGCACAGTTCGGTGATCAGCAGACTGCCGCCGGGGTTCAGGCGCTGAGCCAGCTGTTTGAGGGCATCGGCCGGGGCGGCGAAGTGGTGCAGCACCATGTTCAACACCAGGCAATCGGCGGCTGGATAGTCGTCCTGCAGCGCGTCGGCCAGCTGTAGCTCAACATTGCCCAGGCCTTCTTCGGCGCAGCGCATGCGCGCCAGTTCAAGCATCGCCGCGCTGTTGTCCAGGGCCAGCACATGCTGGAAGCGCCGCGCCAGTTCCGGCAGAAAGCCGCCGTCGCCGGGGCCGATCTCTACGGCGCTGGCATCACTGGCAAAGCCCAGGGAGTCGAGCAGGGCCAGTACGCTGTCGCGGTACTGCGGCAGGCCGGCTATCAGGTCCTGCTGGGCCTGGAAGCTCGCCGCGCTGCGGGCGAAGAATTCCTGACTGGCGGCAGCGCGCTGACCGTGCACGGCGGCAATACGTTGCTGCACTTCGGCTGGGAGCTGCAGCTGATCGACCTCTTCCAGCAGTGCCGAATGCAGGCGGCTGCCCAGCTGCTCGCCCTGAGCCAGCGCGCGGCGGTAGAAAATCGCATTGCCTTCGCGGCGTGTCGCCACCAAGCCGGCCTGGGCCAGGACCTTGAGGTGGTGGCTGATGCCGGATTGGCCGGTGGCGAAAATTTGCGCCAGCTCCAGTACGCCAAATGAATCGTTGGCCAGGGCACGCAGTATATTCAGGCGCAGCGCATCACCGCTGGCCTTGCACAGGGCGGCGAGGGCGGCGAGGGCGTCGACCGGCTCAAAGGCCAGATGGGAGGCGCGCATATTCATAGGCTGGGCAGTCTAGTCGGTCACTTTTTATCCAGCAAGGGGAATATCAAAAAGTTTTGATATTGCCCTTGCTGGTGCTCAGTGCCTGTTCCACCTGCTCCAGCAGTTCATTCGCGGCCGGACTCAGGCTGTGTTCGCGACGCCAGACGGCATGCAGGTCGCGGCTGATCTGCAAGTCGCGGACGGGCAGGTGGCACAGCTGTCCGTTGCGCAGCTCCTGCTGCACCGCCAGTTCGGAAATCCAGGCCACGGCTTGACCGGCCAACAGGCTGCGCTTTAGCGCCTCGCTATTGCCCAGGGCCATGGCGATACGCGGCTGCAGGCCGAGCGCCTGGTAAGCCTGCTCCAGGGTGGCGCGGGTGCCGGAACCCTGTTCGCGGATCAGCAGGGCGGCGTCGGCCAGCTCAATCGGGCTGATGGCTGCTTGCTTGGCCAGCGGATGACTGGGACTGGCGACGGGCAGCAACGCATCCGTGCCAAGGTGGCGGTGGTTGAACTGCTCCGGGGCGAATGGCCCTTCGATAAACGCCAAGGTGATGGTGTTGTCTTCCAGCTGTTGCAGGCAGGCGGCTGTATTGTCGATTTGCAGGCTCAGCTGCAGGCCGGGGTACTGCTGATGAAACTGCGCCACCAGCGCCGGCAACAGGTAGCTGCCCAGGGTGGCGCTGGCGCCCAGATGCAGCTCACCGCAGCCGAGGCTGGCGAACGCCTGCAGGTCACGCTCGGCGGCCTGCTCCAGAGCAAAGATGCGCTCGGCGTAGGGCAGCAAGCGTTGCCCGGCAGCGGTGAGGGTGACGCCGCGGCTTTGTCGGTCGAACAGTGGCAGGCGCAGGCGGGCTTCCAGCTCGCGGATCTCGCGGGTCACCGCCGGCTGGCTGATAAACAGGCGGGCGGCCCCGGCGCTGATGCTGCCGGTCTGGGCGATGGCGAGAAAGACCTTGAGGTGGTGCAGGTTCATAAATAGAAGGTATGCCTTGTATCTTTTATATGTATTTTACCTATAGCACGGCTGTGCCTAACCTCCCAGTCATGGATCGCCAGTGGCGATTGTCTGTGAGGAATGCCGTGATGTTGCGCCCCTTTACCCGTTTGCATGAGCCGCTGGCTTTTGTTCGTCAATTCACCCCCAACTGGTTCGCCATGACCATGGGCACCGGCGTGCTGGCGCAGGTGGTGGCCAAGCTGCCGCTGTCTTTCCCAGGGCAGCTGTTGCTGGCCGAAGGCCTGTGGTGGCTGACGGTGTTGTTGTACGCGCTGTTCAGTCTGCTGTTTGCCGCACGCTTGCTGCTGTTTCGCGACACCCTCTGGCCGATGCTCGATCACCCGGTGCAGTCGATGTTTCTGGGGGCGATCCCCATGGGGCTGGTGCAGGTGATCAACGGCCTGCTGCTGTTTGCCGTGCCGCTGCATGGCGCCGCCCTCGTGACGCTGGCTCATGGCTTGTGGTGGCTGGCGTTGGTCTTGGCCCTGGGCGCTGCGATCGGCGTGCCGTATTTGATGTTCACCCGGCAGAAGCATGTGCTGGAAACCCTGACCGGCGTCTGGCTGCTGCCGATTGTCGCCCCCGAGGTGGTGGCCAGCGGCGCGGCGGCACTGGCGCCACACCTGGCTGCAGAGTCGGCGCAGTTGCTGCTCAGCCTGGGCTATGTGCTGTGGGGGTTGTCGCTGAGCCTGGCGTTTGCCCTGATCGCCCTGGTGCTGCTGCGCCTGGCTCTGCACAAGTTGCCGGATATGGATTTTGCCGCCAGCAGCTGGTTGCCATTGGGGCCGCTGGCCACCGGTTGCCTGGGCCTGATCAGCCTGGGTCAGGCAGCGCCGCAGGCCTGGCAGGGGACGGCCCTGCAGGGTGCGGCCGAGATGGCGCAGCAGCTGGGCCTGGTCGGCGGGTTGGCGCTGTGGGGCGCGGGGTTGTGGTGGCTGGTGGCGGCCAGCCTGTTCACCCAGCATTACCTGCGCCGTGAGCTGCCGTTCAACCTGGGTTGGTGGGGGTTCACCTTCCCACTGGGGGTGTTCACCCTGGCCACCTTTGCCCTGCAGCAGCTGACCGGCTTGGCCTTCTTCACCTTGGTGGGGCTGCTGCTGGCGGCCAAGCTGGTGCTGGTCTGGTTACTGGTGATGCGCCGCACGCTGCACGGTTTGTGGCATGGCGAGCTGTTTCGCGCGCCGTGCCTGGCCACGCAAACGTCGATTTGAGGCGTCTGGCCCGAGCTAATTGCCGATTGTCCGGGGTTAACGACCATCTGTGATTGCCCCAATAGGCCCCGCTGGGCGAAAATGGCCGCCTTTTTCGACCCCCAGTTGCCCAAGCAGCCCCGTAGGAGATTCAGTGATGCCCAGCCGTCGTGAGCGAGCCAATGCCATTCGTGCCCTGAGCATGGATGCCGTGCAGAAAGCCAACAGCGGCCACCCCGGTGCCCCGATGGGTATGGCGGATATCGCCGAAGTGCTGTGGCGTGATTTCCTCAAGCACAACCCGAGCAACCCGAAATTCGCTGACCGTGACCGCTTTGTTCTGTCCAACGGCCACGGCTCGATGCTGATCTACTCGCTGCTGCACCTGACCGGTTACGACCTGGGCATCGAAGACCTGAAAAACTTCCGCCAGCTGCACAGTCGCACCCCGGGCCACCCGGAATACGGCTACACCCCAGGTGTGGAAACCACCACAGGCCCGCTGGGCCAGGGCATCGCCAATGCCGTGGGTTTCGCTATCGCCGAGAAAGTGCTGGGTGCGCAGTTCAACCGTGACGGCCACCAGATCGTTGACCACTTCACCTACGCCTTCCTCGGCGACGGCTGCATGATGGAAGGCATCAGCCATGAAGTCTGCTCGCTGGCCGGCACCCTCGGTCTGGGCAAGCTGGTCGCCTTCTACGACGACAACGGCATCTCCATCGACGGCGAAGTGCACGGCTGGTTCACCGATGACACCCCGGCGCGCTTCGAAGCCTACGGCTGGCAGGTGATTCGCAATGTCGACGGCCACGACGCCGACGAAATCAAGATCGCCATCGAAACCGCGCGCAAAACCAGCGACCGTCCGACCCTGATCTGCTGCAAGACCACCATCGGCTTCGGTTCGCCGAACAAGCAGGGCAAGGAAGAGTGCCACGGCGCACCGCTGGGCAACGATGAAATCGCCCTGACCCGCGCCACCCTAGGCTGGAACCATGGCCCGTTCGAAATCCCGGCCGACATCTACGCCGAGTGGGACGCCAAGGCTGCCGGTGCTGCCGCCGAGGCCGAGTGGAACGAGCGCTTTGCTGCCTACGCCGCCGCCTATCCGGAGCTGGCCAGCGAGTTCAAACGCCGCGTCGCCGGTGAGCTGCCCGCCGATTTCGCCGCCAAAGCCGCTGCCTATATTCAGGAAGTCGCCGAGAAGGGCGAAACCATCGCCAGCCGCAAGGCCAGTCAGAACGCACTGAACGCGTTCGGTCCACTGCTGCCGGAATTCCTCGGTGGCTCGGCGGATCTCGCCGGCTCCAACCTGACCCTTTGGAAAGGCTGCAAGGGCGTGTCGGCTGACGACGCGTCCGGCAACTATATGTTCTACGGCGTGCGCGAGTTCGGCATGAGCGCGATCATGAACGGCGTGGCCCTGCATGGCGGCTTCGTGCCGTACGGCGCGACCTTCCTGATCTTTATGGAATACGCACGCAACGCCGTGCGCATGGCCGCGCTGATGAAGCAGCGCGTGCTGTTCGTGTTTACCCACGACTCCATCGGCCTCGGCGAAGACGGCCCGACCCACCAGCCAATCGAGCAACTGGCCAGCCTGCGTGGCACACCGAACCTCGACACCTGGCGCCCATGCGACGCCGTGGAATCGGCGGTGGCCTGGACGTACGCCATCGAGCGCAACGACGGCCCTTCCGCGCTGATCTTCAGCCGGCAGAACCTGCCGCACCAGGCCCGCAGCGCCCAGCAGCTGGCTGATGTCGCGCGTGGTGGCTATGTGCTGAAAGACTGCGCTGGCGAGCCGGAACTGATCCTGATCGCCACCGGCTCGGAAATCGGCCTGGCCATGCAGGCTGCCGCCAAGCTGGAAGAGCAGGGCCGCCAGGTGCGTGTGGTATCGATGCCGTCCACCAGCGTGTTCGACCAGCAGGACGCCGGCTACAAGCAAGCCGTGTTGCCGGTGCAGGTCGGTGCGCGGATCGCCATCGAAGCCTCGCATGCCGACTACTGGTACAAGTACGTGGGTCTGGAAGGCCGCATCATCGGCATGACCACCTTCGGTGAGTCTGCCCCGGCCCCGGCGCTGTTCGAGGAATTCGGCTTCACCGTCGAAAATATCCTGGAAACCGCCGCCGAGCTGCTGGACGCCTGATCCGGCGAATGATGGGTGATGCCGCGTTGCGGCTCACCCATCCTACGGTTCCCTATCGAGACCACCATGCCCAAGCGCCCCTATCGAATTGCCCTCAACGGCTACGGCCGTATCGGCCGCTGCGTGCTGCGCGCGTTGCATGAGCGTGGCGCCGGGGCGCAGCTGGAAATCGTCGCGCTGAATGACCTGGCCGACCAGGCCAGCATCGAATACCTGACCCGTTTCGACTCCACCCACGGGCGTTTCCCCGGTGAGGTGAAGGTCGACGGTGATTGCCTGCATATCAATGGCGACTGCGTGAAAGTGCTGCGTCAGGCGACGCCTGAGGCCATCGATTGGGCAGCCCTGGATATCGACCTGCTGCTCGAATGCTCGGGCCAGTACACCAGCCGCGCCGATGCCCAGCGTTTTATCGATGCGGGTGCGCCACGGCTGCTGCTGTCGCAACCGATGGCCAGTGAGGCGGATATCGACGCTACGGTGGTCTACGGGGTCAATCAGGATTGCCTGACGGGCCGCGAACAGCTGGTGTCGAATGCCTCCTGCACCACCAACTGTGGCGTGCCGCTGCTCAAGTTGCTGAATGAGACGGTGGGCATCGACTACGTGTCGATCACCACTATCCACTCGGCGATGAACGATCAGCCGGTGATCGATGCCTATCACCACGAAGACCTGCGCCGTACGCGCTCGGCCTTCCAGTCGGTGATTCCGGTGTCCACCGGCCTGGCCCGCGGTATCGAGCGCCTGCTGCCGGAACTAAGCGGGCGCATCCAGGCCAAAGCTATTCGCGTGCCGACGGTGAATGTTTCGTGCCTGGATATCACCTTGCAGACTGCTCGCGATACCTCGGCGGCCGAGATAAATGCCGTGTTACGTCAGGCGGCCGAGAGCGGCCCGCTCAAGGGGTTGCTGGCCTACACCGAACTGCCACACGCCAGTTGCGACTTCAACCATGACCCGCATTCGGCGATTGTCGACGGCAGCCAGACCCGCGTCTCCGGGCCGCGTCTGGTGAATTTGTTGGCCTGGTTCGACAACGAGTGGGGCTTTGCCAACCGCATGCTTGATGTTGCTGAACACTTTCTCTCCCTGACTACTCCAGCCCCCGTGAAGGACTGAACTATGACCGTTCTGAAGATGACCGACCTCGACCTCGCCGGTAAGCGCGTGCTGATCCGCGAAGACCTCAACGTGCCGGTAAAAGACGGCGCGGTGAAGAGCGACGCGCGCATCCTCGCCTCCCTGCCAACCATCAAGCTGGCGCTGGAGAAGGGCGCAGCGGTCATGATCTGCTCGCACCTGGGTCGTCCGACCGAAGGCGAGTTCAGTGAAGAGAACAGCCTGGCGCCCGTTGCCGCTTACCTGAGCAAGGCGCTGGGCCGCGATGTCCCGCTGGTGGCGGATTATCTGGGCGGCGTTGAGCTCAAGGCGGGCGAGATCGTGCTGTTCGAGAACGTGCGCTTTAACAAGGGCGAGAAGAAAAACGCCGATGAACTGGCCCAGCAATACGCCGCGCTGTGCGACGTGTTTGTTATGGACGCCTTCGGCACTGCTCACCGCGCTGAGGGTTCGACCCATGGCGTGGCCAAGTTCGCCAAGGTCGCCTGTGCCGGCCCGCTGCTGGCGGCCGAATTGGATGCCCTGGGCAAGGCCCTGGGTAACCCGGCCAAGCCAATGGCCGCAATCGTTGCCGGCTCCAAGGTGTCGACCAAGCTCGACGTGCTCAATAGCCTGAGCCAGATCTGCGACCAGCTGATCGTCGGTGGTGGCATCGCCAACACCTTCCTTGCCGCCGCCGGTTTTCCGGTGGGCAAGTCGCTGTATGAAGCTGATCTGGTCGACACCGCCAAGGCTATCGCGGCCAAGGTCAGCGTGCCGTTGCCGGTTGACGTGGTAGTCGCCAAAGCCTTCGCCGAAGACGCCGAAGCCACCGTCAAGCTGGTGGCTGATGTGGCTGAAGACGACATGATTCTGGATATCGGCCCGCAGACCGCTGCGCAGTTTGCCGAGCTGCTGAAGTCGTCGAAGACCATCCTGTGGAACGGCCCGGTCGGGGTGTTTGAATTCGACCAGTTCGGCAACGGCACCAAGGTGCTGGCCCAGGCCATCGCCGAAAGCCCGGCGTTCTCCATCGCCGGCGGTGGTGACACCCTGGCCGCCATCGACAAATACGGCGTTGGCGCGCAGATCAGCTATATCTCCACCGGCGGCGGCGCGTTTCTCGAGTTCGTCGAGGGTAAGGTGTTGCCGGCCGTAGAAGTGTTGGAACAGCGCGCTAAAGCGTGAACAGCCTGATCAGGGAGCGAGCCACGATGCTGAAAAGAACCACGCTGCTGACGTTGCTCAGCCTGCTTGGCGCCTGCGCCAGCCAGCCGGCACCGTCGGATAACTGGACGCGCTGGGTGTGCGACAGTCAAACCGAAGTACTCTGGCGTTTTGCCGACAGCAGCCGTGAGTCCGTTGATCTGCGCCTGGGCGGCGGCGATATTGTCTATCGCCTGACTCAGGAGCCATCCGGCTCGGGTGTGCTGTATAGCGACGGCATGCTGTCCTTTCACACTAAGGGCGAAGAAGGGCTGGTCTACTGGACGGCCAAGGATGACCTGATCGGCCGTGGCTGCAAGGCACCCTGACAACGACTTGAATACAGGCCGGGCTCACCCCCGGTCTGAATGACTTGAATAGCGCCTGCCCCTGCGGCAGGCTTGCACGATTAACGAGCCCCACCGGGAGAAAGAACACCATGGCACTTATCAGCATGCGCCAGATGCTCGACCACGCCGCCGAATTCGGCTACGGCGTGCCGGCCTTCAACGTCAACAACCTCGAGCAGATGCGCGCGATCATGGAAGCGGCCGACAAGACCGATTCCCCGGTGATCGTCCAGGCTTCCGCCGGTGCCCGTAAATACGCCGGCGCGCCCTTCCTGCGTCACCTGATCCTGGCCGCCATCGAAGAGTTCCCGCATATCCCGGTGTGCATGCACCAGGACCACGGCACCAGCCCGGATGTTTGCCAGCGCTCGATCCAGCTGGGTTTCAGCTCGGTGATGATGGACGGCTCGCTGAAAGAAGACGGCAAGACCCCGGCCGACTACGACTACAACGTCCGCGTGACCCAGCAGACCGTGGCCTTCGCTCACGCCTGCGGCGTGTCTGTGGAAGGTGAGTTGGGTTGCCTGGGCAGCCTGGAAACCGGCATGGCCGGCGAAGAAGACGGTGTTGGCGCCGAAGGCGTGCTGGATCACAGCCAGATGCTGACCGACCCGGAAGAAGCTGCCGACTTCGTCAAGCAAACCCAGGTCGACGCCCTGGCCATCGCCATCGGCACCAGCCATGGTGCCTACAAGTTCACCAAGCCACCTACCGGTGACATTCTCGCCATCGACCGCATCAAGGAAATCCACAAGCGCATCCCCAACACCCACCTGGTGATGCACGGTTCCTCGTCGGTGCCGCAAGAGTGGCTGGCGATCATCAACCAGTACGGCGGCGACATCAAAGAAACCTACGGCGTACCGGTTGAAGAAATCGTCGAAGGCATCAAGTACGGCGTGCGCAAGGTCAATATCGACACCGACCTGCGTCTGGCGTCTACCGGTGCCATGCGCCGCCTGATGGCCGAGAACCCAAGCGAGTTCGACCCGCGTAAATTCTTCGGCGCCACCGTCACCGCCATGCGTGATATCTGCATCGCGCGCTACGAAGCCTTCGGCACTGCCGGCAACGCCTCGAAGATCAAACCGATCTCCCTGGAAGGCATGTTCCAGCGTTATGCAAAAGGTGAGCTGGCCGCCAAGGTCAACTAACCCCAGACAATCAGCTGCGCGTCGGCGCTACGGCGTTGAAAGCAGCCTCGGAATGCTCATGTACAACTCGTACACTCCGCTTCCTCGGCTGCTTTCGCCTTGTATCGCTCTAGCTCGCAAGATCGTGCGTAATTTGTACTTAGAGCCCCGCCGATGCGGGGCTTTTTGTTATCCAGGAGGACTCTATGACGAGGTTGATCGCGCTGTTAGTCGGACTCACCGCATTGGCCGGCTGTACAAGTCAGCCGCCGGTTAGCGAGCCGCCAGCCGTCATGGTTGTGGCGAGCGATCCGCAGCACTGTGATAGCCGCGCCGAGTGCACCACCAAGACCTCGCGCACGCTGCTGTTTGTCTTCGACTACGCCGCAGCCGGCGCGGCGCTGGTGCAGCGTGACGGACGTTTGCTGTTTACCCCGGCCGATGCGCCCGTCACTGACTGGCCGGCGCTATATATCCGTCTGGCCGAAGCCGAGCAGAGCGCCTTTGCCTTTAATGCGCAGTGCCGGGCGCAGACCTGTCGCCTGACGGCCGCGCAGCTGTTGCAGATCTACCGCAGTTATTTGCGTGGGCAATCCTGTGATTTTCATGTCGACGCTCGGTCCTGTGTGGATCAGGCGCAGTAATCCCAGGTAGATGCATTGAGGGTTTGCGGTACGAACGAGTTGGCACTTGCGTTGCGATCAGTTGCGCAAATTCGGGATTTAACCAGTAAAAGCCGGCTAAGTTGCAGGCAACGTGCGGTGATTGGCGTCTTCACGGTAGGGGGCTGGATAGAATCCGCGCCCCTTACTATTCATCAAGATGATGACGCTATGTTCAGAAAAATAATCAGAAAAGACCTGCACGCCTGCGCACTAATCCTGGCTTTGACGCCACTGAGCGCGGCGCTTGCTGAGGTTAACCAGGCCCCTGAAGTGCGGGGGCACAGTGAGCACATCGCCGCGGGTAAGGTGAATGCCAGCTGGATCTGGGCGCGCGATGCGCAAGGCGAGCGGATCACGTTTGCCATTACCAAGCAGCCCAAGTACGGCCGTATTCAGCTGGATTGGAACACTGGGCGTTATGAGTATCAGCCGACTGCCAGCGCCCCTGGCCATTACGACGAATTCGAATACCGCGCTACCGATGGCAAGAGCTGGTCGGTACCTGCCGTGGTGCAGCTTAACCTGTTGCCTGCAGACGGCAGCGCCGGTAATCGTGCGCCAGAGGCGACCAGCCAGGTTCTGGCGGTGAGTACCAATACGCTGTTTGAAGCGACTCTGTTGGGGCGGGATGCGGACCGCGACCCGTTGACGTTCAGCATCATTGATTACCCACGCCTGGGCAGCCTCAAGCTGGATGGTAAAACCGGGCGCTACAGCTATCGGGCCTATCGTGAGCAGAACGCCGAGGACAGCTTCAGCTACCAGATCAGGGACAGTACGCATGCCCATTCTGGTATTACTCAGGTTCGTCTGCAGTTGCGTAGCGGGGCACAGCCACAGCCGCCGGTTACACCTCCCGTTACACCACCGGTGCAGCCCCCGATAGAGCCGCCGGTTACGCCGCAACCTCCGGTGCAGCCGACCCTGCCGCCGCTGGACCCTTCGCTGCGGAGCAAAGCGGATTTCTCGCCAATGGTCCGTGAGGTACTGGAGAACGAGTTCTTCGTGGAGCATTTCCAGCATGCCAAGGCTGGACGTCTGGAGGCGGTATTGGCCGCCATCGACTTCCTGGCCCGCCAACAACAGATTCAGGACCCTGACCTGAACAAGCTGTTGTACTACGTGCGCGCCTATAACTACTTCCTGGGTTTCAGCAAGGCCACTGCGGCGCAGTTGAGCATGCTGGAGCACGCGCTGTTCCAGGTGTCGAACATGCGTGAATTGCTGACCTATCAGAAAGCCTCGGGTGAGGTGATCGAAGGTTATGTCGTCGGTCTGGGTGCGCTGATGGCTACACCGCAAGCCAGTGCCGGCATCGTGCGGCACCTGCCGCGTTTGCAGGCGCTACTGCAGCATTTCACCACTACCGCGCAGCTGAGCAAGGAGCGCAGTTACGGTGATGCAGTGTTCGAGACTTTGAACCTGTTTGACCGTTTTGGCTGGGCCGAAGGCGCATTACGCAGTGCGTTGATTCAGGACAGCCGCTTTCCAGACGCGATCGCCCAACTGGCCAGCAGCCGCAATGCGCTGTGGCTCAATCGCGATGGCTTTATCGTAATGAACGCCATTGAGGCCTTGGGCAAACTTGCCCAGCTGAGTGATGGCGTCTGGCGTGAGGGCAGCAACCGTGCAGTACGCCAGGTGATGCAGGCGCATCTCGGACAAGGGGCGCTGGATGATCTGGAGCTGAAGAGCAACTTCCGCAGCTATTACGTGGACTACGCCTACCGTGCAGATGTTGACGGTGCGTGCAGCAGCCTGTTCAACGGGCTGTGCTACAAGTTTGAAATCGCTCAGGTGTTGCCGCACACGCACGTCTGCGGTCCCACGCTGAAGGTGCGTTCACAGCCATTGAGCCAGACGCAAATGCTGGACATCTGTCAGAGCCTGGGCAAGCAGGAGCAGGACTTCCATCGCATCATGCAAACCAACTGGACGCCGGTTGCCGATGACCTCAACGCGGCTCTGGAATTGGTGATTTTCTCCAGCCGCGAGCAGTACCAGAAGTTCGGCGGACTGCTGTATGGCTTCAGCACCGACAATGGCGGCATGTACCTGGAAGGCAGCCCTTGGCTGGCGGGCAATCAGGCGCGCTTCTTCGCTTATGTGCAGGCGGGGCAGGTGTGGAACCTGAATCATGAGTACGTCCACTACCTGGACGGTCGCTTCAATCAATACGGCGCGTTTGGCCACTACCCGTTGAATCTGACCACCTGGTGGGCGGAAGGCTTGGCGGAATACCTGGCTTGGGGAAGCCATTTCGAGCGTGGCATGAATGACATCAGCCGAGTGGCTGCTGGCCAGCGCCCGAGCCTTGAGGCGATCACCAAGCTGAGTTACGAGAGTGGCAGCAGCATGGTTTATCACTGGTCTTATACCTTGCATCGCTACCTGCAGGAGCGTGATCCAGCCCGCCATTTGGCCTTGGCCGCACACCTGCGCCGCAATGACCTAGGCGCCTACCGGCAGGGGCTGGATGAGCTGAACCGGCTGCACGGCGCCCAGTATCCGCAGTGGCGCGATCAGCTACTTGCCAGCTGGCTGCAACAACCCCGTAGTGCGGCGCAGCTGAGTGAGGTGCAGGACATACCGGAGCATGCCACGGTGCATCAGCGTCAGCTGGACACGCGTGCAAGCCTGGCCCGTCCACCGCGTGACTGAGGTACGGCTGGCCTAGAGCCACGCTTTGCTCGCTAATCAATGCTCGTATCCTTGGATACGAGCATTTTTTATGGGCCGCTTATTGCGAGTCTGCGTTGCGCATCGATATTGACGGCAGGCCCGGCAAAGCTTTTAGAAACTGCATGATCGCCAGGTTTACTCGCGCGGTGTCGCTTGGCGAAAGAATCTCGCCAGCCAGCACATGGTGCGATGGGTCTTGGGTGTCCTTGAGGGCAATCAGCTGCTTGTGCGGTGAGCCGAAGCGAGCGAAGGCGGCTTCGATGGCGGGGGCGCTGACCACCTGATCGTCCTGCGAATAGAGCGTGAGAATCGGCGTGCTGATCTGCTCCAGCGGCTGCTCGCGTACGTACTTCACCAGCGCCATCATCGGCAGCAGCGCCTGCACCGGGTAGCGGTGGCTCCAGTAGCGCGCCTGTTCGGCATTGCGCGGTTGCCATTGATGCTCGGGGCCCAGCAGTAACGGCACGAAATGGCTGGCCCAGGGCCAGGTCAGCACGGTGGCGGCTGGGTCTTTGGGGGCGAAGTTCGGCGATACCATGATATAGGCCAGCACCTGCGGGTTCTCACCCTGCAACGCCAGCCAGGTGGCGAGGGTGGCGCCGGTCGAGGTGCCGATCACCAGCACCTGTTTGCCCAGGCGCTGGCCGATCTGCAAAGCCTCCTGGCTGTCCTGCAGCCAGTCGTGCACGCTGGCCTCGGCCATCGCCGCGCCACTGCGGCCGTGACCGTTGAGGCGAGTAGCGAACAGGTTGGCGCCCAGTTGCTCGGCCAGTTGTTCACTTAGCGGCGCGGTTTCCTGGCGGGTGGCTGAGTAGCCATGCAGGTAGATGATTGCCAGGTCCGTCTGGCGTTGATCCGGGTGGGCCCAGACGATGGTTTTTTCCGCGCCGGGGGTAATGTCCGGGTAGCGCGCTTCGCTCTCGGCCAGATAACGGTTGAGGTCGGCAGGCAGCTGGACCGAGCTCAGTTGTGTGTCGACCGGTGGCACGGGACCGAGGCTGAACACTACGGCGAATAGCGCAAGCGTCAGGGCGCAGAAGGACAGGGCTTTTTTCATCGTGCGGTTCTTGTGTGGGTTGTTGTCGGCAGGATGGCTGCTGGCATTCTGCTACAGCGCTGTGGCTGCGCCTATCGCCCATTTGTGGGCTTGGTAAAACCATGTAAAACACCTAGCACATGCCGCACGGCGCGCTGGTCCATACTCGGGCCACTGTCGTCTCTGGAAGTCCGCCCGCATGCCGAGCAAATTGCGCACCCTGCTGTACTTCTTCCTGGCTGTGCTGCTGGCGAGTGTGATGGGCACTGTGCTGCAGACTCAGTTCAATCTGGCCAATCTGCAAGCACTCGGCGCGCCCATGCCGCTTGGCGTGCGGGTGCACACTACCTGCCTGGACCTGCTGGGCTTTAGCCCGACTTTCGCGGTGCTGGTGATCCTCGGATTTATCTTTGCCTTGCCGGTGGCGAGCGGCCTGGCGCGCGTCTGGCCAACAGGCCGCTGGCTGCTGTTTGCCCTGGCCGGAGCAATCGCGGTGCTGGCGGCGATGGCGCTGGCCAACGCGCTGCTGCCGATGCCGACGCTGATCGGCGCCAACCGCACGCTGGCCGGCACCCTCGGGCTGATGGCCTGCGGCAGCCTGGGCGCGCTGTTATTTGCCGTGCTGGCGCGGCGCTCGTTGCCTGCACAATCCTGATTGATTCCTCTGTGAGCAAAAGGCCCGAACCATGCTGAATACCTCCCGCGCTCTGTTGTTGCTTGGTCTGCTTGGCAGCAGCCTGGCGCACGCCATGGATTACCGCATCGAAACTGTGACCGCAGGCCTGGAGCACCCCTGGTCGCTGGCCTTTCTGCCGGATGGGCGCATGCTGGTGACCGAGCGGGTCGGCCGCCTGCGCATCATCGAGCCGGACGGCAGTCTTAATCCGCAGCCGGTCGGCGGCGTGCCCGAGGGCTTTGTCGCCGCCCAGGCCGGGCTGATGGAGGTGCTGCTTGACCCCGAGTTCGCCAGCAATCAGCAGCTGTATCTAAGCTACGCCTACGGCACCGCCCAGGCCAACAACACCCGCCTGAGCAAGGCGCGGCTGGTCGATGGCCAATTGCAGGAGCTGCAGGTGCTGTTCAGCGCGCAGCCGGCCAAAGCAGGTGCCGCGCACTATGGCGGGCGCATGGCCTGGCTGCCGGATAACAGCCTGGTGCTGACCCTGGGCGATGGCTTTGACCTGCGTGAGCAGGCCCAGGACCCGACAAACCATATCGGCAAGATTGTGCGCCTCAACCGCGACGGCAGCATTCCCAAGGACAACCCGCTCGTAGGCCAGGCCGGCGCCGCCGCGGAGATCTACAGCCTGGGCCATCGCAACGTGCAGGGCATCGTCTACGACAGCCAGCTGCAGCGCCTATACAGCCACGAGCACGGTCCGCGTGGCGGCGATGAGCTGAACCTGATCGAGCCCGGCAACAACTATGGCTGGCCGCTGATCACCTTTGGCGTCGATTACACCGGCGCGCAGATATCGCCTTACACCGAGCTGCCCGGCCTGCAGCAGCCCTTGTTGCAATGGACGCCCTCGGTCGCACCGTCGAGCCTGACCCTGTACCGCGGCGCGCTGTTCCCCGAATGGCAGGGCGATCTGTTTGCTTCGACCCTGGCCGAACGCAGCGTGCGCCGCATTCGTCTGCAGGACGGCAAGCTAGCCGGTGAAGAAGTGCTGTTCGAAGAGCTGGAAGAACGTATCCGTGACGTGCGCGTGGGGCCGGATGGCGCGCTGTATCTGCTCACCGATAGCGCCGATGGTCGGTTGCTGCGGGTGGTGCCAAGCCAGTAACCGCGCCGCTGAGTGGTGCGAAAAGCCGCCCCCTGGCGCGTGCGGCTTGCGGCATAATTCACGGCCTTATCGTGCCGCGTTACTTCGACCATGACCCCGCTTAAATACCTGCAAGGCTACCCGACCCAGCTGCAAGACAAGATCCGCCAGCTGATCGCCGAGCAGCGCCTGGGCGATTACCTGGCGCGGTCTTACAGCGGCAAGCACGGAATTCAAAGCGACAAGGCGCTGTACGCCTATATCCAGGGCCTCAAGCAGGAGCACCTGCGTAATGCCCCGGCCATCGACAAGGTGCTCTACGACAATCGCCTCGACCTGACCCATCGCGCCCTCGGCCTGCATACGGCGATCTCGCGGGTGCAGGGCGGCAAGCTCAAGGCGAAGAAGGAAATCCGCGTGGCCTCGCTGTTTCGCGAGGCCGCGCCGGAGTTTTTACAGATGATCGTGGTGCACGAGCTGGCGCATTTGAAGGAGGCCGAGCACAACAAGGCCTTCTACAAACTCTGTGAATACATGCTGCCGGGCTACCACCAGCTGGAGTTCGACCTGCGGGTGTACCTGACCTGGCGCGAACTGCCCGGTTCGCTCGGCGAGTTGTCAGCCCCGCAGCAGTAGATTGAGCTGATCCACCACCTCGGCCCATTCGGCGTCGGCCAGTAGCTGTTGGCGGAGAAAATCGGCTTGGGCGGTGTCCCAGAATGGCGCATCGGCTAAGCGGCAGTCTTCCGGCAGGGGCGAGTGGCGCTTGATAAAGCGGTCAATGCTTTCCTGGTCATGGTCGAGCCCCAGTTGCTGGAACAGTGTTTCGAGCTCTTGGACGTTGGCTTGCATAGCGGTCTCCCCTGAAAGCTATCGGCTGATAGTCCTTTAGTCGACCGACAGATGCGTAAACAGTTGCATGACGGTGCGTTGCCCTGCTGCGGCCCCGACTGACCTGCTAGGCTGGCAGATATCGCCACCCTGTGGCTGAGGCCGCTACCCCATGTGTTCGAACTTTCTGCGCAGGCTGTCGCTGGCATTTTGCTGTGTGCTGTTGATCCCGCCCCTGGCGGCGCGCGAACTTTTGGCTGTAGGCAGTAACTTTCCCGGCGTATTTGAGCAGCACGGCAGTGGTTACAGCGGCCTCGCCACCAGTGTATTGCGCCAGGCACTGGAGCCGTTGGGCTACCAGGTTCGCTTCGAGCTGTATCCCTGGGCCCGTGCGCAGCACATGGTGGCGCGTGGGGAGGGCGATATCCTTATCGGCCCCTACAAGAACGCCGCACGTGAGCAACTCTTTGCCTTCTCTGCTCGGCCTTTCTACCGCGACCACATCGTCTTCTACCGCCAGCGCGGCAGCGTATTGAGCTGGCGCGGCGACTATCAGCAGTTGCTCGGTCGGCGCATCGGGGTGGTGCGTGCCTGGGCCTATGGTGCGCGTTTCGACAGCCTGCGCGAGCAGCTCGAGTTAGTCACCGTGGAAAGGGTCGAGAATGGCCTGAAGATGCTCGGTGCCGGCCGCCTGGATCTATTGGCCAGCAATCAGCGTAATACCCAGTCGGTGCTTTTAGCATTGGGGCTGGCTGACAAACTCGAACAGCTTGAAACGCCGATCGACCTGCAGGACGGCTACTTCGCCTTTCCCCGAGATGAGCGTTACCGGCCTTTGCGTGAGGAGTTCGATCGGGCGCTGCAGCAGATGATCGAGCAGGGCCGGCTGGCGCAGTTGGCTGCCGACTGGCACGTGGATATTCCTTAAACGACTCGCACTATTTCCAATAGCTGCACACCACTGGCCAGGCGCAGGGTCACTTCGTCGCCAACGGTCTTGCCAAGCAGGATCTGCCCGAGGGGCGCTTGCGGGCCGATTACCTGCACGGCCTGGCCATCCTGCAGCAGCTTCATCGCCGCGCCGTCCGGGCCGAGGAACAGGCATTGGCGGCGGTCTTGGTCGTCGCTTAGCTCAATCAACGCGCCGAGTTGAATGCCCAGCTGTGGGTCAAAGGTGCGTAATACCAGCTGCTTCCAGTTTGCCAGGGTCTGGCGAATGGCGGCCGCGCGGCGTGCCTGCCCGGTGGCCAGATAGGAAGCCTCCAGGCCCAGGGTGTCGTATTTGTTTTCGGCGATGTTTTCTTCGTGGGTCGCCGTTTCATAGGCGGTCAGCGCCGCCTGCTGGGCCTGCAGCAGGTCATCTTCGAGGCGGGCGATTACCTGTTGCAGCAGCTGGGGTTTGTTCATGTTTGCTTCTTCAGTAAGTGCGCGGCCAGGGTGCGCAGTGGCCCGAGCTGGCGGCAGATCAGCGCCAGCTGGGTTTGCAGCAGGCGTTGTTGGTCGTCCAGGTCGTCGCTGAGTTGTTCAAGCTCGGCGGCTAGTTGCTCTTCGGCGTCACTGTGGATGGCCACCGGGCGCTCCTCGTTGAGGCAGCTGGCAATCTCTTCCAGGCTGCTGGCCAACTGGCTGGCGCTGCTCAGCAGCGGATTGTCGCTGCCGCTCAGGCTGGTTTCGCCACGGTGCGCGCCGAGGCCCGATAGGTAGCTCAACAGGGTGTGCGAGAGCACCAGAAAGCGAAAGCCGATATCCGCTTCCTTACGGAAATGCCCCGGCTCCATCAGCATATTGCCCAGGGTGGTCGACAGCGTGGCGTCGGCGTTGTGCGCATTGCGCCGCGCCAGGCGGTAGGCCAGGTCGTCACGTTTGCCGTTGGCGTACTGAGCGATGATTTGCTGCAGGTAGCGGCTGTTGCAGCTCAGGGTGCTGGCCAGCAGGCGGTTCAGACGACGGCCCTGCCAGTCCGGCAGAATCAGCAGCACCGCCAGGCCGGCGATCAGGCTGCCGAGTAGGGTGTCGACCAGCCGCGGAATAAACAGCCCGTAGCCATCGCCGACCTGGTTGAAGCAGAACAGCACCAGCAGGGTGATGGCGGCGGTGGCCAGGGTGTAGCGGCTGCTACGCAGGGCGAAGAACACCACCCCGGCGACCACCGCGAACAGCGCCTGCACCAGCGGGTTGGGGAACAGGTCGAACAGCGCCCAACCCAGCAGCAGGCCGAGCACCGTGCCGCTGATGCGCTGCACCAGCTTGAGCCGGGTCGCGCCGTAGTTCGGCTGGCAGACGAATAGGGTGGTCAGCAGAATCCAGTAGCCTTGGGTCGGGTGAATCCAGTGCAGCATGCCGTAGCCGGCGGCCAGCGCGATGGACAAGCGCAGGGCATGGCGAAACAGCAGTGAGGTCGGCGTCAGCTGCAGACGCAGGCGTTCCCAGACATCCTTGAGCGACTGCGGTTCGCGATCGAGCAGGCTGCTGTCCTGCTGCTCGGCCATGGCGTCGGGGTTGCTGGCGTTACCCAGCAGCGTATCCAGGCTGCGCAGGTTGCCGGCCAGCGCGCCGAGCGAGCGCAGCAGGTGGCGCCAGGCCGGGTTGCTCTGCACGCGCAGGTGTTCGAGGGAGTCGTGCAGGTCGTCCAGTGCCTGGCGGCACAGCTCGCGGTATTCGAATGGCTGGCGCAGCTCGATGGCCTGGGCCAGCCGCTGGCAGGCCTCGCCATGCAGGCGCAGCAGGCGCTGGCAGCGAAACAGCACATCGCTGTGGAAGAACGCCTCGGCCAGCTCGTTGTACGGATAGTGCGAGGAGCTGGCGCGCTCGTGGATGTCCTGAGCGAGAAAGTACAGTTTCAGGTAGCGACTGACCTTCGGCCCGGGCCGGCCATTACCGACCCGGTGCAGGATGATTTCCTTGGCCGCATTCAGCGCCGCCACCACCCGGCCATTCTGTTTGGCCAGAGCCAGGCGGCGTTCTTCCACATCGAGCTGGCGCAGCGGTTCGAACAGCGCCGCCTTGAGCTTGAGGTACTGGCCCAGCTCACGAAACAGCCGCGCCAGGCTGTGCTGCACCGGCTGGTTGGCAAACAGCGCATTCCACAGCACCGACAGCAGGCCGTACCAGGCTGCGCCCGCCACCAGCAGCAGCGGCTCCTGCCAGAGCCCCGCCGCGCCACCGCGCTGTTCCACGCCGATCATGCTGTACACCGCGAGAATCAGTGTGGCCGCGCCGAGGGTGGCGTAGCGTTCGCCGAGGGCGCCGAGCATGGTCAGGGCAAAGCTCGACAGCGCCAGGGCGCAGACGAACAGCCAGGGGTAGGGAAAGAGAAACTCCACCGCATAGGCCGCCACACTGAAGCAGCCGAGGGTCACCAGCAGTGCCATCACGCGGCCTTGCCAGCTGTCGTCGGTTTCCGCCAGGGCACTGGCGATGACCCCGAGAAACAGCGGGATCAATGCATGCATCCAGCCCTGCGACCAGCACAGCAGCAACGCCCCGCTCAGGGCAATAAACACCCGCAGGCTGTAGCTGAATTTATCCTGAGCCCAGAGACGACGAAGCGAGTGGCGCAGCGCAGTGGACGGCATGGCCCGACCTTGATCAACCGTAACAGGTAGCAGCCTAACGGAGTCTGTCTCGACTTGGCAGCAGCAAGCGCTGCTCGGGCCGATTAAAATGTCGCGCTGATCGGTTGTGTGAGGTGAATCACCGTGGCCGGGCTACGCTGAAACTATCCGCTCATTCGCGAGGCATCTGCCGTGTTGTACACCTGTGTGCGTGGATTGCTCGCGTTGCTGCTTGCCAGCTTGTTGTGTGTGAGCCTACAGGCCCAGCCGCTGCGCCTGTACACCGAAGAATACCCACCGATCAACTTCAGCGAAGAGGGCAAACCGACCGGGCTGGCCACCGAGGTGGTGCAGGCCATCATGCAGCGCACCGGGCAGAGCGCGCCGATTACTGTGGTGCCCTGGGCGCGCGGTTATCAAGAAGCCCTGACCCGTGCCAATACTGGGCTGTTCGTGACCATGCGCACCCGTGAGCGTGAACAGCTGTTCAAATGGGTCGGGCCGATTACTCGCAACGTCACCAGCTTCTACGCGCTGCGCCGCTCCTTTCTGTCTATCAGTCGTTTAGAGGAAGCCCGCGAGTACGGCGAAATTGCCGTGCCGCGCGATTGGTACAGCCACCAGCGCCTGCTGGCCGAGGGCTTCAGCAACCTCACCCCGGTCACCGGGCCGGCGCAGGTGGTGAGCATGCTCAAGCGCGGGCGGGTCAAGCTGATGGTGCTGGATAACCTCAGCCTCAATGCGCTGCTGGCGCAGGGTGATATCCAGGCCGATGAAGTGCAGCTGTTGTTCAACTTTATGCATAGCGACAGCTATATCGCCTTTTCCCAGCAGACCGATGACGCCTTGATCGCCCGCTGGCAGCGCGAACTCGACAGCATGAAACGCGACGGCAGCTTTGCCGCGATCCATCAGAAGTGGCTGCCGGGTGAGCCGTTGCCGCCGCTTGAGCCTGCCCCAGCGCCCTGAACGGTCAGACGTATTGCGCGGCGGCGTAACCCGAGGCCCAGGCCCACTGGAAGTTGAAGCCGCCCAGATGCCCCGTCACATCCAGCACTTCGCCGACAAAATACAGCCCTGGCGATTTCAGCGACTCCATGGTCTTCGACGACACCTCGCGGGTATCCACGCCGCCCAGGGTGACCTCGGCGGTGCGGTAACCCTCGGTGCCGGCTGGCACCAGCTGCCAGTCGCCGAGCTGCTCGGCAATCGCCTTGAGCTCGGCGTGGGTGTACTGCTTCATTGGCTTGGAGGCGAACCAGTTGTCCGCCAGCAGGCCGGCCATCTTCTTGGTAAACAGCTCGGCGAGCAGGGTTTTTAGTTCGCTGTTAGGGCGTTCGCGTTGTTGCTGCTCCAGCCACTCGGGCAGGTCGATATGCGGCAACAGATTGATGCTGATAGCCTCGCCGGGTTGCCAGAATGAGGAAATCTGCAGAATCGCCGGGCCGCTGAGGCCGCGGTGGGTAAACAGGATATTTTCCTTGAAGCTCTGGCCGTTGCAGCTCACCACGCAGTCTTCCACCGAGGTGCCGGACAGCTCAGTGCACAGCGCCTTGAGCTGCGGGTCGGTGATGGTAAACGGCACCAGGCCGGCGCGGGTCGGCAGCAGTTCGTGGCCGAACTGCTTGGCCACCTGATAACCAAAGCCGCTGGCGCCGAGGGTCGGGATCGACAGGCCGCCGGTGGCGATCACCAGTGATTCGCAGCGCACTGCGCCGGCGCTGGTCTGCAGCTGGTAGCCGTTATCCAGCTTGCTGATCTCGCTCACCGAGGTGTCCAGACGCAGCGTCACGCCGGCTTCATCACACTCGCTGAGCAGCAGGTCGAGGATGTCGCTGGCCTTGTTGTCGCAGAACAGCTGGCCGAGCTTTTTCTCGTGGTACGGCACGCCGTGTTTGGCCACCAGGCCGATAAAGTCCCACTGGGTGTAGCGCGCCAGGGCCGACTTGCAGAAGTGCAGGTTTTTCGAGAGAAAGTTGCTCGGCTCACAGTACATATTGGTGAAATTGCAGCGCCCACCGCCGGACATCAGGATCTTCTTGCCGGCCTTGTTGGCGTGATCCAGCAACAGCACCTGACGCCCGCGCGCCGCAGCGGTCAGCGCGCACATAAGCCCGGCGGCACCGGCTCCGATAATCACGACCTGGGGTGTAAGCACAGCTATTTCCTCAACCTGCGACACGCGCCAAGGCTGGCGCAAAACAGCGCGCATCTTAACGTATGGTCAGTGGGGTGTGGCTGCGCCAGTGATCGACTAGGATTAGTGCTCCGCTATCTCTGGAACCGCCGTTGATGAATGGACTGCGTGCCTGCCTGCTGTCGTGGGCGCTGTTGGCGCCTCTGTATGGCCATGCTGCAGAGACCTTGCGGTTGGTGGCGGACCCTTGGCCGCCATTCAATGACCAGACGCTGCTGAACAATGGGGTGTCCTCCGACCTGGTGACCACCGCGCTGACTCGCGCCGGTTACACCACCAGCTATGTGCAGGTGCCGTGGGAGCGTGCGGTGCGGGGGTTGCAGCAGGAAATCTATGATGTGCTGATCAACGCCTGGTACACCGACGAGCGCGCGGTTTTTGGCCATTACTCACAGCCCTACCTGATCAACCGCGTGCGGTTTCTGCAGCGCAAGGGCAGCCAGATAAAATTCACCCAGTTGCCCGACCTGTACCCCTACAGCATTGCCGTGGTGCGCGGTTATGCCTATTCCAGCGAGTTTGATCAGGACAGCCGGCTGACCAAGGTCGGCGTGGTCGGCTTTGAAGTGGGCGCGCGCATGCTGCAGGCGCGGCGGGTGCAGCTGACCCTGGAGGACGAGCTGGTGGCGCGCTATCACCTGAGCCGCAGCCTGGCCGGGATTCGTAATCAGCTGGAGTTTCTGCCGCAGCCGTTAAGTGAGAACGGCCTGCATATTTTGGTCAGCCGCAAACACCCGCAGCATCAGCAGATTGCCGATGCCTTCAACAAGGCGATTGAGGACATGCGCGCCGATGGCAGCTATGCGCAGATTTTTCAGCGCCATGGTTTGTAGCGGCTACTGCCAGCAGTTGCGCCCGCGGCCCTGGTTCTTGGCCTGATACAGGCGCAGGTCGGCCTGGTGCAGCAGGCTTTCCAGATCATCGGGGGCACCGTGGTAGATGCCGGCGCTGAACGACAGCGGCGGTGCGCCGATGGCGTATTTCAGGCTGGCGCAGTGTGTGCGCAGTTGGTCGAGGGTGTCGCTGAGGGTCGCGGCATCCTGCTGGCTGACCATGGCGAACTCTTCGCCACCCAAACGGCCGAGCAGGGCATCGGGGAAGGCGGCAGAAAACGCGCGGGAGAAGGCAATCAGTGCTGCGTCGCCGCTGGCGTGGCCGTGTTCGTCGTTGATCCGCTTGAAGAAATCCAGGTCGAGCATCGCCACGCTAAGGTCGCGGCCGCCCGAGCGTGCCTGCTGGAACAGCTGCTGGCCATGTTCATAAAACGCGCGGCGGTTGTTCAGGCCGGTCAGGGCGTCGAACTGTGCGGCTTGTTTCAGTGCGCGCAGCAGGTCGCGGCGCTCCAGGGTCGACATCACCCGGCAGTTGAGCTCTTCCGGGCAGAAGGGTTTGCGCAGGAAATCATCGGCCCCGTGCTTGATAAATTTGGCGCTGAGCGAGCCCTTGGTGTCGGCGGACAGACCGAGAATGATCAACTCGTGGCGCTTCATCTTTTGCCGCAGCAGCTTGACCAGCTCAAAACCGCTGAGCCCCGGCATGCTGTGGTCGACCACCAGCAGGTCGATATCCGGCTGTTCCTTGAGGATGCGCAGGGCTTCGTCGCCGTCGCAGGCTTCCATAATCTGGTAGCGATGCGGGGTCAGCACGTGGCGGATGTAATGGCGGGTGGCGTCGGAATCCTCGGCGATGAGGATCTTCACCTCGCTGTTGCTTTCCAGGCGGTGCAGCAGGCGGAAGGCATACTCGTAGGAGTGCTGGCTTTCCTTGAGGACGTAATCGACCACGCCCTTGAGCAGCATCTGGTCGCGGCGCTGCTCGTTGTAGGTGCCGCTGAGCACGATGCAGGGCAGGTGATAGCTCATCACCACATCGACGATCTCGCCGTCCGGGGCATCCGGCAGGTTGAGGTCGACGATGGCGGCGAAGAATAGCTCGGCGGAAGTTTCCAGCATCACCTGGGCTTCGCCCATGGAGGCGCAGAAGATCGGCTGAAAACCGCTCTCCTTGCGAAACAGATGTTCGAGAATTTTCAGCACCAGCGGGCTGTCTTCGATCACCAGAATATTGCGCAAGGGGATACTCCTCTGTCGCTGGCCGCGTCACTGCGGCCGTCTGTTTAGCTTATGCGGCCACTATAGGGTACGAATACGCAGCGAGCGGCCCTTGATCTTGCCTTCACTGAGGCATTTGAGTGCCTGCATGGCCACGACGCGCTCAACGGCGACATAGGCCTGGAAGTCGAAGATGGCGATCTTGCCGACCTGCGCGCCAGGGATGCCAGCCGCGCCAGTCAGGGCGCCGAGAATATCGCCGGGGCGTAGTTTGTCTTTGCGTCCGGCGCCGATGCACAGGGTAATCATCGGTGGCTGTAGCGGCGCGCCACCCTGGTGCTTCAGGCTGCTCAGCGGGTGCCAGTTGAGCGGCGCCCTTTGCAGGGTTTCGATAGCCTGGGCGCGATGGCCTTCGGCCGGGGCCACCAGGCTCATGGCCAGGCCCTTTTCACCGGCACGACCGGTACGGCCGACGCGGTGAATGTGAATTTCCGAGTCGCGCGCCAGTTCGACGTTGATCACCATGTCCAGTGCATCGATATCCAGACCGCGTGCGGCCACATCGGTGGCCACCAGTACCGACAAGCTGCGATTGGCGAACATTGCCAGTACTTGATCACGGTCGCGTTGCTCCAGGTCACCGTTCAGCGCGGCGGCCGAGATGCCTTTGGCGGTGAGGTGGTCGACCACTTCCTGGCACTGCTGCTTGGTAAAGCAGAAGGCCACACAGGACTGTGGGCGGTAGCTGTTGAGCAACTTGACCACCGCGTCCATGCGCTCTTCCGGGGCGATTTCGTAGAAGCGCTGCTCGATCTGCGTGTCATCGTGCAGCGCCTCGGCCTTGACCTGCTGCGGGTCGCGCATAAAGGTCGCGGACAGCTGCTTGATCCCGGCTGGGTAGGTGGCGGAGAACAGCAGGGTCTGCCGGCGCGTCGGGGTCTGGCTGATGATTTCGGCGATGCTGTCGTAAAAGCCCATGTCGAGCATGCGGTCCGCTTCATCGAGCACCAGGGTATTCAGGCCGTCGAGCTTGAGGGTGCCCTTGCTCAGGTGCTGCTGGATACGCCCCGGGGTGCCGACGATGATCTGCGCGCCGTGTTCCAGCGAGCCGATCTGCGGGCCGAACGGCACGCCACCGCAGAGGGTGAGGATCTTGATGTTGTCCGCCGAGCGCGCCAGGCGACGCAGTTCCTTGGCCACCTGGTCGGCCAGCTCGCGGGTTGGGCAGATCACCAGTGCCTGACAGCCAAAGTAACGCGGGTTTAGCGGGTTGAGCAGGCCGATGCCAAAGGCGGCGGTCTTGCCGCTGCCGGTCTTGGCCTGGGCAATCAGGTCCATGCCCTTGAGCATTACCGGCAGGCTCTGCGCCTGGATCGGGGTCATCTCGGTGTAACCGAGGGACTCGAGGTTCGCCAACATGGCGGCGGAAAGCGGCAGAGAAGAGAAAGCGGTGTTGGTCACGGTACAGGCCTGCTAAACGAAATGGCGTGCAGTGTAACAGGCTAGCTGCGGCGGCTTAGCTCTAACGGTCAGCCGGTCTTTGCGGGTGGTTAGAACAGATCAATCGGGTCAACATCCAGCGACCAACGCACGGCGCGGCCGCTGGGCATCTGCTCCAAAGCGTGCATCCAGGTGTTGAGCAGGCGGTGCAACGGTGCGCGGGCGTTGGCTTGCACCAGTAACTGGGCGCGGTAGCGGCCGGCGCGGCGTTCCATCGGTGCGGGCACCGGGCCGAGCAGCTCAATGCCGCTGAGTTTCAGCTCATTCAATAACAGCTCGGCTTCAGTGCAGGCATCATCGAGAAAGCCTTCGGCCTGCCCGGGTTTATGCGCTTCGGCGCGCAGCAACGCTAGGTGACAGAAGGGCGGCAGGCCGGCGCCGCGCCGTTCGCTCAGGGCCTGTTCGGCGAAGGCGAAGTAGCCCTGCTCGGTCAGTTGCACCAATAAAGGATGGTCGGCCAGGTGGCTCTGGATAATCACTTTGCCCGGCTCTTCGGCGCGCCCGGCGCGGCCGGCGACCTGAACGATCAGCTGAGCCATGCGCTCGCTGGCGCGAAAATCCGCGGAAAACAGGCCGCCGTCGGCATCCAGAATCGCCACCAGGGTCACGCGCGGGAAGTGGTGACCCTTGGCGAGCATCTGCGTGCCGACCAGGATGCACGGCTCGCCGCGCTGCACGGTGTTGAACAGGGTGGTCATGGCCTCCTTGCGCGAGGTGCTGTCGCGGTCGACGCGCAATACCGGCACGTCGGGGAAGAGAATCTCCAGGCGTTCTTCGGCGCGCTCGGTGCCCGCACCGACCGGGCGCAAGTCGACGTTGTTGCACTTCGGGCAGTTGCTCGGCTGACGCTCGACGTGGCCGCAATGGTGGCAGCGCAGCTCGCGCGAGCGTTGGTGCACGGTCATCCTTGCGTCACAGCGCGGGCATTCCGACAGCCAGCCGCAGTCGTGACAGAGCAGAGTCGGGGCGAAGCCGCGGCGGTTGAGGAACACCAATACCTGCTGGCCGGCTTGCAGGGTCTGAGCGATGGCTTGCTGCATCGGGCCGGAGATGCCGGAATCCAATGGCCGGCTTTTCACATCCAGCCGCAGAAAACGTGGCTGTTTGGCTCCGCCGGCGCGCTCGCGCAGGTGCAGCAGGGCGTAGCGGCCGTTGTGGGCGTTTTGCAGGCTCTCCAGCGAGGGTGTGGCCGAGCCCAGCACAATCGGAATGTTTTCCTGATGCGCACGCACCACGGCCAGGTCGCGGGCGTGATAGCGCAGGCCTTCCTGCTGTTTATAGGAGGCGTCGTGTTCTTCATCGATGATGATCAGCCCCGGCCGCTGCATAGGGGTGAACAGCGCCGAGCGGGTGCCGATGATGATGTCGGCCTCGCCATCGCGCGCCGCCAGCCAGGCGTCCAGGCGTTCGCGGTCATTCACCGCCGAGTGGAGCAGGGCGATACGGGCGTTGAAACGTTGCTCGAAGCGCGCCAGGGTTTGCGGGCCTAGGTTGATCTCGGGGATCAGCACCAGGGCCTGCTTGCCGGCCTCCAGGGTTTCGCGGATCAACTGCAGGTACACCTCGGTCTTGCCGCTGCCGGTGACCCCGGCGAGGAGAAAGGCGTTGAAGCTGCCGAGGCCCGAGCGAATCGCTTCGCTGGCCGCGCGTTGTTCAGCATTCAGCGGCAGTTCCGGTTGGGCCAGCCAGTTGGCGTGGCGCTCGCTGGGCGCATGGCGGCGCACTTCGACCTTGACCAGACCTTTTTCCAGCAGCAGGTCGAGGCTGTCCTTGTTCAGCTGCAGCTTACTCAACAGCGGATGGGCGACGCCGTGGGGGTGCTGGGCGAGGGTTTTCAGCGCATCACGCTGGCGCGGTGCGCGGCTTAGGCGTGGGTCGTCGAGTTGTGCGTCTTCAGTGACCGACCAGAAGCGCTGCTGGCGTACTTCCGCCGGCTCTCCCTGGCGCAGCAGCACCGGCAGCGCCCAGCTCAGGGTGTCGCCGAGGCTGTGCTGGTAATACTGCGCGGTCCACAGGCATAGCTTGAACAGTGCCGGTGGCAGTGGCGATTGGGCGTCGAGCAGTTGCAGGGCGGGCTTGAGTTTGTCTGCCGGAACTTCGCTGTGCTCGGTCACCTCGATCAGGATGCCGATCATCTCGCGCCGGCCAAACGGCACGCGCAGCCGTACGCCAGGCTGCAAAGCGCTGCTCGGCACACCGGGCGGGGCACGGTAGTCGAACAGGCGGCGCAGCGGCGAGGGCAAAGCGAGGCGCAGAATGACGTCGGGCAAGCAAGGGGCTCCTGGTCTCGGGGTAATAACCTGCCCAAAGTCTGCTGCGCGTCGGCCCTGCTGCGTTAAAGACAGGCTCGGAATGCTCATTTACATCAGTAAACTCCGCTTCCTCGCCTGTTTTATTCGCTGGCGCTTACCCTTCGGGCCAGCCTTCGGCTGTTACTCCCGTTGGTCGTTGCACCTTGCATGACTCTAGCTCGCGAGACTTTGAACACGTTCTTGGAGAGTCGCGATCTTAGCATGCAGCCAGTCGACGGCCGGCCTTGCGTCGCTGCGGTGCTCTGGTATTATCGCCGGCCTAATTCCGTGCGGTACCTGACAATAGTGTCTGGTGGCGGCACGACAGCCCTGAGGAATCACCATGAAAGCCGATATCCATCCGAACTATGTAGCCATCACCGCCACCTGCAGCTGTGGCAACGTGATCGAAACTCGCTCCACCCTGGCCAAGCCACTGAGCCTGGACGTGTGCAACGAGTGCCACCCGTTCTACACCGGCAAGCAGAAAATGCTGGATACCGGCGGCCGTGTTGATCGCTTCAAGCAGCGTTTCGGCATGTTCGGCGCCAAGCAGTAGGCTTGCGCGCAGCGACGCAGACCCACATGGTTTGCACCTCGCTACTGAAAAAGGCGTCCCTAGTGGGCGCCTTTTTCGTTTTCGGCGTTTATGCAGGCGTCGCCCTTGCGTTCTGCCCGGCGCCAGGCAACTTGCCCAGTGCCAAGGTGCAGCGCGTGGTGGATGGCGACACCCTGCGCTTGGTCGATGGGCGCAATGTGCGCTTGATCGGTCTGAATAGCCCGGAGCTGGGCCGTCAGGGCCGCTCTGCCGAGCCTTTCGCCGAGGCCGCTCGCAAGCGTTTGCAGGCATTGATAGCAGCGAGCGATGGCCGGGTCTCGTTGCAGTATGGTCAGCAGGCCAAGGATCACTACGGGCGCACCCTGGCGCACGCCTATGACAGCCGTGGGCGCAATCTGGAGGCGCAGTTGCTCGCCGAGGGTCTCGGCTATCTGGTGGCTGTCGCGCCTAACCTGGCGTTGGTGCAATGCCAACAGGCGGCCGAGCGCAGTGCTCGGCAGGCACGTGCCGGGCTCTGGCAGCGTTCGCCGGTGCAAGCCGCTGAACAGTTGAATAGCGGCGGCTTTGCTCTGCTACAGGGCCGGGTCCAGCGTATCGAGCGCAATGGCGGCGGTCTGTGGCTGGAAATGGGCGATGCGCTGGTGCTGCATATCGCGCCCCGTGCGTTGGGCGATTTTGATCTGCGTGCTGTCCAAGGCCTTGAAGGTCGCAAGGTCGAGGCCCGCGGCTGGGTCATTGACCGCTCCAAGCGTGGCGGTTTGCGCGCGGGGCAGGCGCGTTGGATGCTGCCGTTGACCGATAAGGCCATGTTGGAGGTGTTGCCATGATCCTGCGCGTACTGACCTTGTTCGCCCTGCTGCTGCAGCTGGCAGGCTGTGCGGTCAATCCGGCCACTGGACGCAGCAACTTCGTGATGATGAGCGAGCAGCAGGAACTCGATCTCGGCCGTCGCTACAACCAGCAGATCCTCAAGGAGAACCCGCGCTACGCCGACGAGAAGCTGCAGGCTTACGTGCAGCAGGTCGGTGAGCGGGTGGCGAAGCACAGCCATCGCAACCAACTGGCCTATCAGTTCACAGTGGTCGACAGCCCGGATATCAACGCCTTTGCCCTGCCGGGCGGTTACATCTACATCCATCGCGGACTGCTGGCTTACCTCAGCTCGGAAGCCGAGCTGGCCGCCGTGCTCGGTCACGAAGTAGGCCACGTTACCGCGCGGCACAGTGTGCAGCAGCAGAGTCAGTCCACCGCCTGGGGCTTGCTCGGTCAGGCTGTGGCGATTGGCACTGGCGTTGGCGCCGCCGCCGATGTCACCGGGGTGCTGGGCAGCGCCTTTGTCCGTGGTTATGGCCGCGATATGGAGCTGGAGGCCGACGGCCTCGGTGCGCAGTATCTGGCGCGTAGTGGCTATGACCCGCAGGCGATGATCGAAGTGGTCAAGGTGTTGAAGAATCAGGAAGACTTCGCCCGTGACCAGGCCGCTGCGCGCGGTGAGGCGCAGCCGGCCGGTGGTTACCACGGGCTGTTCGATACCCACCCGGATAACGACCGGCGTTTGCAGCAGGTGCTGGGCCCTGCACGGGCCTTGGCCACCGGTCAGCAGGAGGTCAATCGAGAGGCCTTTCTCAAGCGCCTGGAGGGTTTGCCCTTTGGTGACTCCGCCGAAACCGGCGTGCGTCGCGGCCAGCGGTTCTATCATGCCGATCTGAACTTCACCCTGGCGTTTCCCCAGGGCTGGAGCCTGCTTAATCGCCCGGATGCGCTGATCGGTCACACCGCCGATCAGCAGGCATTTATCGCCATGACCCTGGAAGACAATCCGCAAAACCTGACGCCGGCTGAGCTGCTGCGTCAGCGTGTCGGAGGTCAGCGGCTTTTGGCCGGCGTCGAGTTGCAGCAGGCCGGCCTCAAGGGCTACAGCGCGGTGATTCCAGGCAATGCCGCCAAGCGTGTGGCGGTTATTCAGTACGGTCCACGGGTTTACCTGTTTGTCGCTGCCGTGCGTGGTCGCGCCTCGCTGGAAACTCAGGATGAGCAGTTTCTCAGCGTGATCAAAAGCTTCCGGCCGATGACCAGTGCCGAGTACCAGCAGGCGCAGCCGCTGCGCCTGCAAATGGTCAAGGCCAAGCCGGGGCAAACCATCGAAGCGCTGGCCAAAGGCAGCAAGTTGCCGGGTGACGCGCTGAAGACCCTGCGTCTGCTGAATAACCTCTACCCGACAGGTCAGCCGCGTGCTGGCGACTGGCTGAAGGTCGTGCGCTAGGGCCTGCGTGCGCATCCGGACTTGCCAGTCTTGTGCAGCTGTATACAACTTGCGTATCCTCGGCCGCCTGCCTGTTCAACAGCCCAAAGCGGAAATGCCAACATGTCTGATTTGAAAACAGCCGCTCTCGAATATCACGCCCATCCCCGTCCGGGTAAGCTGAGTGTCGAGCTAACCAAGCCCACCGCAACCGCACGCGATCTGTCCCTGGCCTACAGCCCGGGCGTCGCTGAGCCTGTGCGCGAAATCGCGCGTGATCCGGAGCTGGCGTACCGCTACACCGGCAAAGGCAACCTGGTGGCAGTCATTTCCGACGGTACCGCTATTCTCGGTCTCGGCGATCTCGGCCCGCTGGCTTCCAAGCCGGTAATGGAAGGTAAAGGCGTGCTGTTCAAGCGCTTTGCCGGTATCGACGTATTCGACATCGAAGTCGAGTCCGAGAGCCCGCAGGCCTTTATCGACACCGTACGCCGCATCTCGATCACCTTCGGTGGCATCAACCTGGAAGACATCAAGGCGCCTGAGTGCTTTGAAATCGAACGCACGCTGATCGAACAGTGCGACATTCCAGTGTTCCACGATGACCAGCACGGCACCGCTATCGTGACCGCAGCCGGCATGCTCAACGCCTTGGAAATCGCCGGCAAGACCCTGCCAGACGCCAAGATCGTCTGCCTGGGCGCTGGCGCTGCTGCGATCTCCTGCATGAAGTTGCTGGTGAGCATGGGCGCCAAGGTCGAGAACATCTTTATGATCGACCGCAAAGGCGTGATCCACGCCGGCCGCGACGACCTGAACCAGTACAAGGCGGTATTCGCCAGCGAAACCACCAAGCGCACCTTGGCTGACGCTCTGGACGGTGCTGACGTATTCGTCGGTCTGTCGGGTGCCAACCTGCTGGCGCCGGAAGACCTCAAGCGCATGGCGCCGAGCCCAATCGTGTTCGCCTGCTCCAACCCGGACCCGGAAATCAAACCGGAACTGGCCCATGAAGTGCGTAATGACGTGATCATGGCTACCGGTCGTTCCGACTACCCGAACCAGGTCAACAACGTACTGGGCTTCCCGTTTATCTTCCGTGGTGCGCTGGACGTTCGCGCGACCCGCATCAACGAAGAAATGAAGATCGCCGCTGCCCTGGCCCTGCGCGACCTGGCCAAGCTGCCGGTGCCGCAGGAAGTCTGCGACGCCTATGGCGGCATTGCCCTGTCGTTCGGCCGCGAGTACATCATTCCTAAGCCGATGGACCCACGCCTGATCACGGTGGTCTGCGATGCCGTGGCCAAGGCTGCGATTGAAAGCGGTGTGGCGACTCTGCCGTATCCGAAGCATTACCCGTTGCAGTCGGTAAACGACGTGTTCAACGGCTAAGCGCTTAGCTCAAGAGCAATAAAAAACCCGCTACGGCGGGTTTTTTATTGGCGCTAATTCGGCTGTTTCAGAATGCCGCTCTGGGCGACGGTGATTTAGAACAGGTCGATCGGCGCGGACTCATCAGCGGGTAGCGGGCTGCCCGGGATATACATGCCAGGCTCAAACTCGCCCATGGGTGGCGGCGAGTCCTCACTCTTGAACAGCTCGAAGTAGGCCTCTGGCGTATCGGGTGTGGCCGCGCGACCGCTGTGTGGATCGATACGCAGGGTCAGCAGGCCTTCGGGTTCGGTCAGTAGGTGGCTGGGTTTGTCCTTTAGGGCGGCGGCCATATAGCTCATCCAGATCGGCAGGGCCACGGTGCCGCCGTACTCGTTGCGGCCCAGGCTTTCTGGCTGGTCAAAACCGGCCCAGACCGTGGTGATGTAGTCGGCGTTATAGCCGGAGAACCAGCTGTCTTTCGACTCGTTGGTGGTGCCGGTTTTGCCTGCCAGGTCATCGCGACCCAGGGCCATGGCGCGGCGGCCCGTGCCGCGCTTGATCACGTCCTGGAGCATGCTGGTCATGATGTAGGCGGTGCGCTCATCGATAATCTGCTCAGCAAGCACCGGCTCAGGCGGTAGTGGCTGGTCGCCGACGCTGAACTGCAGTGCGCTGCCCTGTTCTGCACGCTGGGCGATACCGGTCGGGGTTTGCGCCGGGTTGGCGTTGAACAGCTGCTTGCCCGTGCGGTCTTCGATCCGTTCGATCAGATAAGGCTCGGTCTTGTAGCCGCCGCTGGCAAACACGCTCCAGCCCTCGGCGATTTCCATTGGCGTGAGGCTCGCGGTGCCCAGTGCCAACGACAGGTTGGGCGGCAGGTCCTTTTTCTCAAAGCCAAAGCGCTCGATATAGCTCAGGGTGCTGGCGATGCCGAGGTCCTGCAGCAGGCGAATGGAAACCAGGTTGCGTGAACGGTACAAGGCTTCGCGCAGGCGGATCGGGCCGAGGAAGGTGTTGTTGTCATTCTTCGGTCGCCATACCTGTGACAGCGCATCGTCGGCGAACACAATCGGCGCGTCATTCACCAGGGTGGCGGCGGTATAGCCTTTATCCAGCGCGGCGCTGTAGACGAAGGGTTTAAAGCTTGAGCCCGGCTGGCGCTTGGCTTGCGCGGCGCGGTTGTAGTTGCTCTGTTCAAAGGAGAAGCCGCCGACCAGGGCGCGAATGGCGCCGCTGTTCGGGTCCAGCGATACCAGAGCGCTCTGCGCCGCAGGCAGCTGAACAAAGCGCAGGCTGCCGTCTTCCTGGCGTTGCACGCGGATCAGGTCGCCAATCTGGCTGACATCGGCGGGCTGTTGTGGGCGTGGGCCCATGCTGTTGGTGTTAAGGAAAGGTCGCGCCCATTTCATACTGTCCCACGCAACGGCGTGTTCCTCGCCGTTGCGTAGCAGAACCATGATCCCGCTTTTTTCCACGCCTGTGACAATGGCCGGTTCCAGGCCGCCGAGAGAGGTTTGCTTGTTCAGCTCGGTTTGCCAGTTTTCCTTGGTCATGCCCGGCAGCCGGCTTTCTGGGCCGCGATAACCGTGGCGCTGGTCGTAAGCAATCAGGCCCTCGCGGACTGCCGAGTTGGCCGCGAGTTGCAGGTCGCTGGATACCGTAGTGGTGACGTTAAAGCCATCGGTATAAGCCTCGCTGCCGTAGCGGCCGACCATCTCCGCGCGTGCCATCTCAGCGATATAAGGTGCCGCCAGTTCCGGTGCCGGTACGTGGTAACTGACATTGATGGGTTCAGCCAGGGCTTCCTCATAACGCTGTTTGTCGATGCGTCCAAGGCTGTACATGCGCCCAAGAATCCAGTCGCGGCGCTCCATCGAGCGGGTTGGGTTGACCAGTGGATTGAAGCGCGAGGGGGCTTTGGGCAGGCCGGCAATCATTGCCATTTGAGCAAGGCTGGCCTCGCGAATGGATTTGCCGTAATACACCTGCGCGGCTGCTTCGATACCGTAAGCGCGATTACCCAGGTAAATCTTGTTCACATAAAGTTCAAGAATTTCGTTCTTACTGAGCTCCCGTTCAATTTGCAGAGCTAGAAGTATCTCGTTGATCTTGCGCGAGAAACTTCTTTCGCTGGTGAGAAAGAAGTTCTTCGCCACCTGCATGGTAATGGTGCTGCCGCCGGTTTGAATCTGCCCGCTTTTCAAGATTTGCGTTGCAGCGCGCATCAGGCTGGTAAGGTCGACGCCATAATGGTTGGCAAAGTTGTCATCTTCGGCCGCCAGCAAAGCGCTGATGAAATCTGGGGGGATGTCCGCAAAGGCGATTGGCGAGCGGCGCATTTCACCGAATTCGGCAATCAGCTTGGCGTCGCTGCTGTAAACGCGCAGAGGAATCTGCAGCTGAATGCTGCGCAAAGATTCGACGGATGGAAGGCTAGGGCTAAGATAGAGGAAGGCTCCGCTGAAACTGAGCACCAGAGCACAAAAAGCGGCGAGGCCAGACCAGCAGAAAAAACGCAAAAGATGCATCAAGATTTTTGGATTTCCAGATAAAAGAACGGGTTAAGCGAAACACAAGGTTAAAAGAGAAAAACTGATCACATTATAAGCGGTTTTTTTGCTGGGTAGCCATTTGCGCTTCTGTCAAGACTGTTATTTAATGTGAAAAAACATAAATAGTCCGTAAGTCGCGGATGCCAATAGGAAATCGGTCGTGCTAGGGCTCTTCAATAAGAAAGCGAATACGCTACTCGGGATCGATATCAGTTCGACCTCCGTCAAGCTCCTCGAATTGAGCCGCTCCGGAAGCCGCTACAAGGTAGAGGCTTACGCAGTCGAGCCGCTCCCGCCAAACGCGGTGGTCGAAAAGAACATCGCCGAACTGGAAGGGGTGGGGCAGGCCCTTTCACGTGTGCTCGCCAAAGCCAAAAGCGGTGTGAAAACCGTTGCGGTGGCAGTGGCAGGCTCAGCGGTGATTACCAAGACCATCGAAATGGAAGCTGGGCTTTCTGATGATGAGCTTGAAAATCAGCTGAAGATCGAGGCCGACCAATACATTCCCTATCCACTGGAAGAAGTTGCGATCGATTTCGAAGTGCAAGGCGCGTCCGCGCGCAATGCTGATCGTGTCGAGGTGCTGCTTGCCGCGTGCCGCAAGGAAAACGTCGAAGTCCGTGAGGCCGCTCTGGCGCTCGCCGGTCTTACCGCCAAAGTGGTTGATGTCGAAGCCTATGCGCTTGAGCGTGCATACGGTCTGCTGATCGATCAGCTGGGCGGCGGTCGTGATGAGCTGACTGTCGCGGTTGTCGATATTGGCGCAACCATGACCACGCTCAGCGTCCTGCACAACGGTCGCACTATCTATACCCGTGAGCAGCTATTTGGCGGTAAACAACTTACCGAAGAAATTCAGCGCCGCTATGGTTTGTCCGTCGAAGAAGCCGGCCTTGCCAAGAAGCAAGGTGGCTTGCCGGATGACTACGACAGCGAAGTGCTGCAGCCATTTAAAGAGGCCGTGGTTCAGCAGGTCGCTCGCTCTCTGCAGTTCTTCTTCGCAGCGGGTCAGTTCAATGATGTCGACTACATCCTGTTGGCGGGCGGTACTGCGTCGATTCCAGACCTTGATCGTTTGATTCAGCAAAAAATTGGCACTCAGACATTGGTCGCCAATCCATTCGCTGAAATGGCGCTGAGTGGCAAGGTCAATGCAGGTGCGCTCGCCAGCGATGCGCCGGCCTTGATGATTGCCTGTGGTCTGGCGATGAGGAGTTTCGACTAATGGCGAGGATTAACCTTCTACCCTGGCGCGAGCAGCTACGCGAAGAGCGCAAGCAGCGTTTTTTGGTGACGCTTGCTGGTGTGTTTGTTGTTGCGGCAGGTGCTGTCTTCCTTGGTGATCAATATCTGAGCGGGGCGATAGAGCAACAAAATGCTCGAAATGAGTTTGTCCGTAAGGAGATTGCTGTCCTGGATGCTCGGATCGCTGAAATCAGTGAGCTCAAAGCGCGTCGACAGCAGCTTCTTGAGCGGATGAAGATTATTCAGGATTTGCAGGGTAATCGACCGATTATTGGGCGGGTTTTTGATCAGCTGGTTAGAACATTACCTGATGGTGTTCATTTCACTGGCGTGAAAATGACCGAAAAAAATATCGCAATCGTTGGTGCTGCTGAATCCAACAATCGTGTCTCGAGCCTAATGCGAAATTTAGATGCTTCTGAATGGTTGGCTGCGCCAAATCTAACTGAAGTTAAGTCTGTGACGGCAGGCGCGGTTGATCAGGCTAATGTGTTTCAGCTAAGCGTACAGCAGACCCAGCCGGCGCTTGCGGCAGAGGAGGCTAAGCCATGAGTCTTAATGATTCCTTAGAAAGTCTGCGGCAGATTGATTTAAATGACCTTGATCTCAATAACATCGGCTCTTGGCCTGCGGCGGTAAAGTTTATTGCAGGTGCTTTGTTGTTGGTGGGTATTGTTGCGCTTGGGTATAATTTTCACCTGAAAGACTTGCAGGTGCAGCTAGAAGGTAAGCAGGCTGAAGAGATTTCCCTAAAGGAACAGTTCTCAAGTAAGGCTTTTCAAGCTGCAAATTTAGATGCATATAAAGAGCAGATGCAGGAAATGGAGGTTTCGTTTGGTGCTCTTTTGAAACAGTTGCCGAGTGATACTGAGGTTCCTGGATTGTTGGAAGATATTACTCGTACAGGCTTGGGTAGCGGTCTGGAGTTTGAGGAGATCAAACTTTTGCCAGAGGCAGTGCAGCAGTTTTACATCGAATTACCTATTCAGATAGTTGTTGTCGGTGCATATCACGACTTGGCTACTTTTGTAAGTGGTGTGGCGAGTCTTCCTCGGATTGTAACGCTTCATGATTTTGATTTGACTCCTGATGCAGAGAACTCTTCAAAATTGAGGATGACTATATTGGCTAAAACTTATCGCTACAATGATAAGGGAGTGCAGCCATGAGAAGCTATTTGGTGTTGTTGGCGTGTTTTGTTTTGGCGCTTTCTGGGTGCGAGGGTGGGAGCGGATTTTCTGATCTTCAGGCTTATATGGATGAGGTGCGTGCTCGTCCTAAGGGTGAAATTGAACCATTACCGAAGTTTCAGCCTTATGAAAGTTTCACGTACAGTGCTGCTTCACTGCGTAGTCCATTTCAGCCGCCTGTAAAGTTAGAGTTAATGGCTCAGCAGAAAGGTTCAAAAGATATTAAGCCTGACGAGGCTCGTGTAAGACAGTTTCTCGAAGGCTTCAATATAGAAACGTTTTTGATGGTGGGTACCTTGGCCAATGATGCGGGTTCTTTTGCGTTGATTAGTGGGGCTGGTGGTGTCCATCGAGTTCGGGTGGGGGACTATCTTGGTCGAAATCATGGCCGAATATTTGCCATAGATGAATCTAAGGTTGATGTAGTTGAAATCGTTCCGGATGGTGAGGGTGGTTGGTTGGAGCGGCCGCGTAGTCTGTCCCTTAAGGAGCGTTCTTAATCGGAGCGGAATGAATATGAAAAAGAATAATCGACCTGCTCAACGGAATATGAAGATGAAAAAAAGCCTCTCATTTTTTGGTATTTCGCTGATAACTGCGTTTTTGTCGCCCTCGCTGATGGCTGCAAACTTGCAGGCCCTAGATGTTGCTGCATTACCGGGAGATCGTGTTGAGCTGAAGTTGACTTTTGATGAGCCAGTGCTTGCTCCGCGTGGTTATACAATAGATCAGCCGGCTCGTATCGCGCTTGATTTGCCTGGTGTGTCGAGCAAGCTTGGTACGAAAAATAGAGAGCTGGGAGCGGGTAACGCGCGTAGCGTTACAGTTGTCGAAACAAAGGATCGCACCCGGCTGATTATAAATCTGACTACCCTTTCTCCATACAGCACCCGCGCTGAGGGGAATAACCTTTTCGTGGTGGTTGGTGAGGGGGCTAAAGGTTCGTTCGTCAGTAGCCAGAAAATGGCTGCTCCTATCGTTGCTCCAGCGCACAAGTATGTTGCTCAGTCACGAGAGGTTAGTAGTATCGATTTTCAGCGCGGCGAACAAGGCGAGGGTAATGTTGTTATTACCTTGTCGGATGCTTCTATAAATCCTGATATACAAGATCAGGGTGGGAAGATTCGTTTAAATTTTGCCAAGACGCAATTACCTGAATCGCTTAGGGTGAAACTTGACGTGAAGGATTTCGCAACGCCTGTGCAGTTTGTGAGTGCTGTTGGTTCTACAGGTGATACGAGTATTCTTATTGAGCCGTCAGGTGTTTACGACTATCTAGTCTATCAAGCAGATAACAAGCTTACCGTCAGTGTAAAGCCGCTAACTCAAGTTGAGTCGGATAAGCGTAAGGCCGATAGCTTTGCGTATTCCGGTGAAAAATTGTCCCTGAATTTTCAGGATATTGATGTTCGCTCTGTGTTGCAGCTGATTGCTGATTTTACTGATCTTAATTTGGTTGCGAGTGATACTGTTTCTGGAAATATAACGCTTCGGCTTCAGAATGTGCCGTGGGACCAGGCTTTGGATTTGGTTCTTAAGACTAAAGGGTTGGATAAGCGTAGGTTAGGTAATGTTCTGATGGTTGCGCCGGCTGATGAAATTGCCGCGCGCGAGCGCCAAGAGCTAGAGGCACAAAAGCAGGTTTCCGAATTGGCTCCGTTGCGTAAGGACTTTATTCAGCTTAATTATGCCAAAGCGTCGGACATTGCAAAGCTCTATGAGAGTAAAGATAAAGAAGGTGAGTTGAAGGATGATATGCGTGGGACTGTTATTTCTGATGACAGAACAAATAGCCTGATTGTTACTTTGACTCAGGAGCGTATCGATGAGCTGCGGCGTATTGTCACACAGCTAGATGTTGCTGTTCGCCAAGTAATGATTGAGGCGAGAATTGTCGAGGCGAACGTGAATTACGATAAAAGCCTGGGCGTGCGTTGGGGGGGGACCTTGGGGGGGGCAGGTGCAAAATGGCGTGCCAACGGTAAGGATGGTGCGACTGGTATCGATGCAGATGGAGCTGGGACCTGTGGTCCATTTGCTGGGGCGTGTACTCGCCCAACGGTAGGCACTACTAACGTGCCCGTTCCTTTTGTAGATCTTGGGGTTGTGAATAGTGCTGCTGGAATTGGTATTGGCTTTATTACTGATAACGCCATTTTGGATCTTCAGCTTTCTGCTATGGAGAAGACAGGTAATGGGGAGATTGTTTCTCAGCCGAAAGTTGTAACATCTGATAAAGAGACTGCGAAAATTCTCAAGGGCACTGAGGTGCCTTATCAAGAGGCGAGCTCCAGTGGCGCCACTACAGTTTCCTTTAAAGAAGCTGCGCTTTCTCTGGAGGTTACTCCGCAAATTACTCCCGATAATCGTATTATCATGGAGGTTAAGGTTACTAAAGATGAACCGGACTATCCCAATGCGGTGTTAGGGGTTCCGCCAATCAAGAAGAATGAAGTTAATGCAAAGGTTCTTGTGCGTGATGGTGAAACCATCGTAATCGGTGGTGTTTTTTCTAACACTCGAAGCTCTTCGGTAGAAAAAGTTCCTTTTCTTGGCGATTTACCCTACCTGGGGAGAATTTTTCGTCGAGATATAGTTCAGGATAATAAATCGGAGTTGTTGGTTTTCCTTACTCCGCGCATTATGAATGATAACGCCATTGCTGTGAATCGATGACCTAAGTGCGAAACTTGATACTTGTAGGCCCGATGGGGGCTGGTAAAAGCACCATCGGGCGTTTGCTTGCTAAAGAATTGCGGTTGCCGTTCAAGGACTCTGATAAAGAGATTGAGCAGCGCACGGGCGCTGATATTCCCTGGATCTTTGATGTTGAAGGTGAGCAGGGGTTTCGTGAGCGTGAGCAGGCGGTGATCGCAGAGCTTTGCCATGTGGACGGTATGGTATTGGCTACTGGTGGCGGCGCGGTGATGCGTGCTGAAAACCGTGTTGCCCTGAGGCGCGGCGGTCATGTGGTTTATCTGCATGCTTCTGTTGAGCAGCAGGTGGATCGTACTTCGCGTGATCGCAATCGGCCGCTGTTGCGTGCGGCGGACCCGGGTAAGGTTCTGGCTGAGCTGTTGGCTGTTCGCGATCCGCTCTACCGTGAAATCGCTGATGTAGTGGTCGAAACCGACGAGCGTCCGCCTCGCCTGGTGGTGCAAGAGATCCTTGAGCGTCTTGAGGCGCTTTCTCCCCGTTAAAGCGCAGGCTGAACTGCGCTATCCTAGGCCCCTTTGTAACCTGGGGGCTTTATGCAGACTCTTCATGTCGATCTTGGTGACCGCAGCTACCCGATCTATATCGGTGCTCAGCTGTTGGCTCGTGATGATTTGCTGGCAGCCCACATTGTTGGCCGGCAGGTCGCGATAGTAACCAATGAGACTGTTGCTCCCCTCTACCTTGCTGCGCTTGAGCGTTCGCTCGCGGGCTACGCCATTACCTCTGTGGTGTTACCCGATGGTGAGAGTTATAAAACCTGGGAAACCCTGCAGTTGGTTTTTGATGGATTGCTGGGCGCGCGGCATGACCGTCGCACGACGGTCATTGCTCTGGGTGGTGGTGTAATCGGTGATATGGCGGGGTTTGCCGCCTCGTGTTACCAGCGCGGTGTGAACTTTATCCAAGTGCCAACCACGCTGCTGTCGCAGGTCGATTCATCGGTGGGTGGCAAAACCGGGATCAACCACCCGCTGGGTAAAAATATGGTGGGAGCCTTCTACCAGCCGCAAGCCGTGTTGATCGATACCGCCACGCTGGCTACCTTGCCTGCTCGTGAGTTGTCTGCTGGTTTGGCCGAGGTGATCAAGTACGGTTTGATTTGCGATGAGCCATTCCTGTCCTGGCTTGAGGAGCATATGCCTGCACTGCGTGCCCTTGATCAGGAGGCCCTGACTCCGGCGATTGCTCATTCATGTGCGGCCAAGGCTCGCGTTGTCGCGGCTGATGAGCGTGAGTCGGGTGTGCGCGCTACGTTGAATCTTGGGCATACCTTCGGCCATGCCATCGAGACGCATCAGGGCTATGGTGTCTGGCTGCATGGTGAGGCGGTTGCGGCTGGCACCGTTATGGCGCTGGATATGTCCGAGCGCCTGGGCTGGATCAGCGCTGCTGAGCGTGAGCGGGCCGTTCGCTTGTTTATTGCCGCGGGATTGCCGGTTACTCCTCCTGGGGATATGACTCCTGAGGACTTTATGGAGCATATGGCGGTCGACAAGAAGGTTCTCGATGGCAAGTTGCGCCTGGTGTTGTTGCGCGGCTTGGGTGAGGCGGTTGTAACCGGTGATTTTCCCCGGGAAATTTTGAATGCCACGCTGAGCGCAGATTATGCGGCGCAGCTGGCTCAGCTTAAAAATTAACGAGTGTCCCATGACAAGTCTGCATGCTGACGAGGCGTTTCTCGATCATTACCACTTCACTCACGACCCCTTTGCTGCGCGGGTGCCGGGCTTCAAGTTTTTTCCGGCGCAGCGCAAACCGGTGCTGGGCCAGCTGCATCACTTGGCGCGCTACAGCCAGCTGTTGCTGGTGGTCAGTGGGCCGGATGGCAGTGGCAAAACCCTGCTGCGCCAGGCGCTGGTAGCCAGTACCAATAAGCAGGCTGTGCAAAGTGTGGTGGTGTCCGCCAAGGGCGCTGCTGATCCTGCGAGCATTTTGCGTCAGGTCGCGCAGGGGCTGCAGGTGCAGCGGCCGGAGCTGCCGGCCATTCTGGCGCAGGTCGGGCAATTGGCACTGACCGGGCAGGAAGTCTATGTGCTGGTTGATGATGCTGAGGATCTCAGTGACGCGGCGCTGACCAGCTTGCTGAGTCTGGCGGTCGGCAATGCGGAAGGTCGCCCGCATGTCTTTCTGTTTGCTGATTCGCAGCTGCTACCGCGTATTGAGCATGTGGCTGCGGGTGATGAGTGCTTTCATGTCATCGAGTTGCAGCCTTATGGCGAGGATGAAACGCGCGAGTATCTGGCTCAGCGTCTTGAGGGGGCGGGGCAAGGTATTGAGGTGTTGAGCGATGAGCAGGTTGCGGATATTCATGAGCAATCTGCTGGCTGGCCTGGGGTAATCAATCAGGTCGCGCGCGAGTCGTTGGTTGAGGCGATGTTGGCGCAGCGCGGCGCGGCGAACCGGGGTGGTTTTTCTTTCAGTTTGCCGCGCAAGCATTTGCTGGCTCTCTGTGTGGTGGCTATCGGTGTGTTGGCTGCCTGGTTTATGCAGGGGCGAGTGGTTGAAGATGTAGAGGCGCCTGTGATTGCACAGTTGCCACTCGGTGAAACTCTTCCGCCTGCGGTAGTTGCGGAGTCGCCTGCTCCTGCTGCTCCTGCGGTTGCACCGGCAATTCAATTCGAGGGGGCTAATCAGCCACTGCCGCTGCCTTTGGTGGGGGAGGCGCAGCCGGTTATTCGTGAGCCTTTGGCGCAGGCGGCAGGTTTGAGTGGTGCAGAAGAGGCTGACGCACTAGGTGCATCAGGTGCTGCGGATATCGCGCCTGAGCCGGCGGTTTCGGCGAGTGTTCCGGTGGCGCCTGTAGTGTCTGAGCCGGTCAAGGTTGCGCCTGTGGTTGCGCCGCCTGCTGCGCCCGTGGTTAAGCCGGTTGCGCCAGTGGCTGCTGCCGTGCCGCCGCCAATTAAGCCGCAAGCACCGGTCGCTGCGGCCCAGCCTGCTGCTGGTGGTGATTGGTATGCTGCGCAGGCCGGCTCGCGTTATACCCTGCAGATCCTCGGGGCTCGGTTGGAAAGTGGTGCGCAGGCTTTTGTAAAAGCCAATGGCGCGGACTACCGCTATTTCAAGAAGCAGCATCAGGGCAAGCCGCTTTATGTGGTTACCTATGGCAGCTTTGCCACGCGTGATGCGGCGCAGGCGGCCTTGCGTACCCTGCCTGCCAAGGTGCAGGCTGGTAAGCCCTGGCCGCGTAACTTCGCGGGCATTCAGCAAGAGATTGCCCAGGCGCGCTAGCTGATACACTTCAGCGCTTGCGCTGACCGGTCGGTCGCTACCACGACCTTCCGGTCTTATCCTTCGTTTTAGCGACATATTTTTTCAAGGCTTCGTCACTAAGATTTGTGACGGCCTAGGTGGGTATGTACAATGACTGCCCTTTCGCCTGCGCAAAGCTGGGGCTTGGTCCTGCGCGCATGGTAAGTGGTTGAATTAGAAAGTAATTGCCTTGTGATAGGCCGTCTGGTGAGAGTCCCTATGAAAGCAGGTTTGTACCGTCCTGATGAGTTCAAGGATAACTGCGGCTTCGGCCTTATCGCCCATATGCAGGGTGAGGCTAGCCATCACCTGCTGCAGACCGCGATTGAAGCCCTGACATGCATGACCCACCGTGGCGGGATCAACGCCGACGGTAAAACCGGTGACGGTTGCGGTCTGCTGATCCAGAAGCCTGATGCTTTCCTGCGGGCCATGGCCCAGCAGCACTTTGCCGTCGAGCTGCCTAAGCAGTACGCCGTCGGCATGGTGTTCCTCAACCAAGATCCAGTGAAGGCTGAAGCGGCCCGCGAAAACATGAATCGCGAGATTCTCGCAGCTGGCCTGAGCCTGGTCGGCTGGCGCAAAGTGCCAATCGACACCAGCGTGCTTGGCCGTCTGGCGCTTGAGCGTCTGCCGCAGATCGAGCAGGTGTTTATCGGCGGCGAAGGCCTGTCCGACCAGGAATTTGCGATCAAGCTGTTCAGTGCCCGTCGTCGTTCCTCGGTGGCCAATGCCGCTGACAGCGATCACTACATCTGCAGCTTTTCGCACAAAACTATCATCTACAAAGGCCTGATGATGCCGGCCGATCTGCAGCAGTTCTACCCGGACCTGGGTGACGAGCGTCTGCAGACCGCCATTTGCGTCTTCCACCAGCGCTTCTCCACCAACACCCTGCCGAAGTGGCCGCTGGCACAGCCGTTCCGCTTCCTCGCGCACAACGGTGAAATCAACACCATCACTGGTAACCGCAACTGGGCGCAGGCGCGTCGCCTGAAGTTTGCCAATGACCAGATATTCGACCTGGAAGAACTCGGCCCGCTGGTCAACCGTGTCGGATCCGACTCCTCGAGCATGGACAACATGCTTGAGCTGATGGTCACCGGCGGCATCGACTTGTTCCGTGGCGTGCGCATGATCATTCCGCCTGCATGGCAGAACGTCGAAACCATGGACGCCGATCTGCGCGCGTTCTACGAATACAACTCCATGCACATGGAGCCCTGGGATGGTCCGGCCGGTGTGGTACTCACCGATGGCCGCCATGCTGTGTGCCTGCTCGACCGTAACGGCCTGCGTCCGGCGCGCTGGGTTACCACCAAGAATGGCTATATCACCCTGGCTTCGGAAATCGGCGTGTGGAACTACGCACCCGAGGACGTATTGGCCAAGGGCCGCGTTGGCCCGGGGCAGATCCTGGCGGTGGACACCGAAACCGGGCAGATTCTCGGCAGCGACGATATCGACAACCGTCTCAAGTCGCGTCACCCCTACAAGCAGTGGATGCGCAAGAGTGCCCAGCGCATTCAGGCGACCCTGGAAGACCGCGACCATGGTTCTGCGTTCTACGACGTTGACCAGCTCAAGCAGTACATGAAGATGTACCAGGTCACCTTCGAAGAGCGTGATCAGGTGTTGCGTCCGCTTGGCGAACAAGGCCAGGAAGCGGTCGGCTCGATGGGCGACGACACGCCGATGGCCGTGCTCAGCCAGCGCGTGCGCTCGCCGTACGACTATTTCCGTCAGCAGTTCGCGCAGGTCACCAACCCGCCGATCGACCCGCTGCGTGAAGCCATCGTCATGTCGCTGGAGATCTGCCTCGGTGCCGAGCGCAATATCTTCGAAGAGTCGCCAGAGCACGCCGCACGGGTGATTCTCAGCAGCCCGGTGATCTCGCCGGCCAAGTGGCGCGCATTGATGACCCTCGACCGCCCAGGCTTCGAGCGTCAGCTGATCGACATGAACTACGACGAGTCGATTGGCCTGGAAGCCGCCGTGCGTAACATGGCCGATCAGGCCGAAGAAGCGGTGCGCGCCGGTAAGGTGCTGCTGGTTCTGTCTGACCGTCATATCGCCCCAGGCAAGCTGCCGGCCCACGCCTCGCTGGTCACCGGTGCGATTCACCACCGCCTGACCGAAAAAGGCCTGCGTTGCGACTGCAACATCCTGGTCGAGACGGCGACTGCCCGCGATCCGCATCACTATGCGGTGCTGCTCGGCTTCGGCGCGTCGGCGGTCTATCCGTTCCTCGCATACGAAGTGCTGGGCGACCTGATCCGCACCGGCGAAGTGCTGGGCGATCTGTATGAAGTGTTCAAGCACTACCGCAAAGGCATCTCCAAAGGCCTGCTGAAGATCCTATCGAAGATGGGTATCTCCACTGTTGCCTCCTACCGTGGTGCGCAGCTGTTTGAAGCGGTCGGCCTGGCCGATGACGTCACCGAGCTGTGCTTCCGAGGTGTGGCCAGCCGCATCAAAGGCGCGCGCTTCGTTGATATCGAAAACGAGCAGAAGCTGCTGGCGGCCGAAGCCTGGAACGCGCGCAAGACCATCCAGCAGGGCGGCTTGCTCAAGTTCGTCTACGGCGGCGAGTACCACGCTTACAACCCGGACGTGGTCAACACCCTGCAGGCCGCTGTGCAGCAGGGCAGCTACGAGAAATTCAAGGAATACACCACGCTGGTCGACACCCGTCCGGTATCGATGCTGCGCGACCTGCTGCAACTGAAGCTGGCCGATCAGCCACTGGCGCTGGATCAGGTTGAGCCGCTGGGCGATATTCTCAAACGCTTCGACTCCGCCGGGATTTCCCTTGGCGCGTTGTCGCCGGAAGCCCACGAAGCCATCGCCGAGGCAATGAACCGCCTGGGTGCGCGCTCCAACTCCGGTGAGGGCGGCGAAGACCCAGCCCGTTACGGCACCGTGCGCAGCTCGAAGATCAAGCAAGTGGCCACTGGCCGTTTTGGCGTGACCCCGGAATACCTGGTCAACGCCGAAGTGCTGCAGATCAAGGTTGCTCAGGGCGCCAAGCCCGGCGAGGGCGGCCAGCTGCCGGGCGGCAAGGTCAACGGTCTGATCGCCAAACTGCGTTATGCAGTACCGGGCGTGACCCTGATTTCGCCACCGCCGCACCATGACATCTATTCCATCGAAGACCTGGCGCAGCTGATCTATGACCTCAAGCAGGTCAACCCGGCTGCCCTGGTATCGGTCAAGCTGGTGGCGGAAGCCGGTGTTGGCACCATCGCCGCCGGTGTGGCCAAGGCCTATGCCGACCTGATCACCATCTCCGGTTACGACGGTGGCACCGGTGCTTCGCCACTGACCTCGATCAAGTACGCCGGTGCGCCGTGGGAACTCGGCCTGGCCGAAACCCACCAGACTCTGCGCGGCAACGACCTGCGCGGCAAGGTGCGGGTACAGACTGACGGCGGCCTGAAGACCGGCCTGGACGTGATCAAGGCCGCTATTCTCGGCGCCGAAAGCTTCGGCTTTGGTACTGCGCCGATGATCGCCCTGGGCTGTAAATACCTGCGTATCTGTCACCTGAACAACTGCGCCACCGGCGTGGCCACGCAGAACGACAAGCTGCGCAAGGATCACTTCATCGGCACCGTCGAAATGGTGATGAACTTCTTCACCTATGTCGCCGAAGAAACCCGCGAGTGGCTGGCCAAGCTCGGCGTGCGTAGCCTGGAAGAGTTGATCGGGCGTACCGATCTGCTGGAAATGCTGCCGGGCGAAACCGCCAAGCAGGGGCATCTGGACCTGACGCCGCTGCTCGGTAGCGACCACATTCCGGCCGACAAGCCGCAGTTCTGTCTGGTTGATCGCAACCCGCCGTTCGACGAAGGTCTGCTGGCCGAGAAGATGGTCGAGCTGGTCAAGCCGGCGATTGAGGCAGCCAGCGGTGCTGAGATTGATCTGGAAATCTGCAACTGTGACCGTTCCATCGGTGCCCGTGTCTCCGGCGAAATCGCCCGCAAACACGGCAACCAAGGCATGGCCAAGGCGCCGATCACCTTCCGCTTCAAGGGCACTGCGGGCCAGAGCTTCGGTGTGTGGAACGCCGGTGGTCTGAACCTGTACCTGGAAGGCGACGCCAACGACTACGTCGGCAAGGGCATGACCGGCGGCAAGCTGGTGATCACCCCGCCGAAAGGCAGCCCGTTCAAGACCCAGGACAGCGCCATCATTGGCAACACCTGCTTGTATGGCGCCACCGGTGGCAAGCTGTTCGCCGCGGGTACTGCGGGCGAGCGTTTCGCCGTGCGTAACTCCGGTGCCCACACGGTAGTGGAAGGCACGGGCGACCATTGCTGTGAATACATGACTGGCGGCTTTGTCTGCGTACTGGGCAAGACCGGCTACAACTTCGGTTCCGGCATGACCGGCGGTTTCGCCTACGTGCTCGATCTGGATAACAGCTTCTACGACCGCGTTAACCACGAGCTGGTGGAAATTCAGCGGATCAACAATGAGTCGATGGAGGCTTACCGTAGCCACCTGGAGCGCGTACTCGCCGAGTACGTCCAGGAAACATCGAGTGAGTGGGGCATCAACCTGCTGGAAAACCTGGACGACTACCTGCGCAAGTTCTGGCTGGTCAAACCGAAGGCGGCAAGCCTGAAGTCGTTGCTCTCCAGCACCCGTGCCAACCCGCAATAAGAATGCGCCTGAAGTGGTTTGATGAGGTATTGCAATGACTGAACGTCTGAATAACGACTTCCAGTTCATCGAAGTCGGGCGCAAAGACCCGAAGAAGAAACTGTTGCGTCAGCGTAAGAAAGAGTTCGTCGAGATCTACGACAACTTCAAGCCTGCGCAAGCGGCCGACCAGGCACACCGTTGCCTGGGCTGTGGCAACCCCTATTGCGAATGGAAGTGCCCGGTGCACAACTTCATTCCCAACTGGCTCAAGCTGGTGTCCGAGGGCAACATCCTCGCCGCCGCCGAGTTGTCGCACCAGACCAACACCCTGCCGGAAGTCTGCGGCCGTGTGTGTCCGCAGGACCGTCTGTGCGAGGGTGCATGCACCCTTAACGACGGCTTCGGCGCGGTGACCATCGGCTCGGTGGAGAAGTACATCACCGATACGGCCTTCGCCATGGGCTGGCGCCCGGACATGTCGCGCGTGGTGCCAACCGGCAAGCGCGTTGCGGTGATCGGTGCCGGCCCGGCAGGTCTCGGCTGCGCCGACGTCCTGGTGCGCAACGGTGTGACCCCGGTGGTGTTCGACAAGAACCCGGAAATCGGTGGCCTGCTGACTTTCGGTATCCCCGAGTTCAAGCTGGAGAAGAGCGTGCTGAGCAATCGCCGCGAAGTCTTCACCGGCATGGGCGTCGAGTTCCGCCTGAACACCGAGATCGGCACAGACATCACCATGCAGCAGCTGCTGGATGAGTACGATGCCGTGTTTATGGGCATGGGCACCTACACCTACATGAAGGGCGGCTTCCCCGGTGAAGACCTGCCGGGCGTTACCGATGCGCTGGATTTCCTGATCGCCAACGTCAACCGCAACCTCGGTTTCGAGAAGAACGCGGAAGACTTTATCGACATGAAGGGCAAGCGCATCGTCGTCCTCGGCGGCGGCGACACCGCGATGGACTGCAACCGCACTTCGATTCGCCAGGGCGCCAAGTCGGTCACCTGCGCCTATCGCCGCGACGAAGAGAACATGCCGGGCTCGCGCAAGGAAGTGAAAAACGCCAAGGAAGAAGGGGTGAAATTCCTCTTCAACCGTCAGCCCATCGCCATCGTCGGAGAAGACAAGGTCGAAGGCGTGAAAGTGGTCGAGACCCGTCTCGGCGAGCCTGATGCCCGTGGCCGTCGCAGCCCTGAGCCGATTCCCGGTTCCGAGGAAATCATCCCGGCGGAAGCCGTGCTGATCGCCTTCGGTTTCCGTCCAAGCCCGGCTGCCTGGTTCAGCGATTTCAAGATCGAAACCGACAGCCAGGGCCGCGTCGTCGCCCCGGAGCAGAGCCAGTTCAAGCACCAGACCAGCAACCCGAAGATCTTCGCCGGCGGCGATATGGTTCGCGGTTCCGATCTGGTGGTGACGGCGATCTTTGAAGGCCGTAATGCCGCCGAAGGCATCTTGGATTACCTCGGCGTCTAAGCTACTACGCTGTACCTGTGGGAGGGGCTTTAGCCGCGCGCTTTAAATCGGCGGCATCGCGGCTGAAGCCCCTCCCACAGAAGTGTTTTCCCGCGACAAATTGACCCTATAGACAAAAGGCACGGCACTCGCCGTGCCTTTTGTTTTGTGGTCTGCGAAAATGCCCGCACTTTTTTGCTGCCTTCCATGTTTCGGGAATTGTTATGACCGCCCTGAAGAACGACCGCTTCCTTCGTGCTCTGCTCAAGCAACCTGTCGATGTCACCCCGGTGTGGATGATGCGCCAGGCCGGTCGTTACCTGCCGGAGTACCGCGCCACCCGTGCCAAGGCCGGTGATTTCGTCAAGCTGATGAAGAACCCGGAGCTGGCCTGCGAAGTCACCATCCAGCCGCTGGACCGTTACCCGCAGCTGGACGCGGCGATTCTGTTCTCCGACATCCTGACCATCCCCGACGCCATGGGCCAGGGCCTGTATTTCGAAACGGGCGAAGGCCCGCGCTTCAAGAAAGTCATCAGCTCGATGGCTGACATTGAGGCGCTGCCGATCCCCGATCCGGAACAGGACCTGGGTTATGTGATGGACGCCGTGCGCACCATTCGCCGCGAGCTGAATGGCCGTGTGCCGCTGATTGGCTTTACCGGCAGCCCCTGGACCCTGGCCACCTATATGGTTGAAGGCGGCTCGTCGAAGGACTTCCGCAAGTCCAAGGCCATGCTCTACGACAACCCGCAGGCCATGCATGCCCTGCTCGACAAGCTGGCGCAATCGGTGACTGCCTACCTCAACGGGCAGATCAAGGCTGGCGCGCAGGCCGTGCAGATTTTCGATTCCTGGGGCGGCTCGCTGTCTGCCGCGGCGTATCAGGAGTTCTCCCTGGCCTATATGCAGAAGATCATCGACGGCCTGATCCGCGAGCATGACGGTCGCCGTGTGCCGGTAATCCTGTTCACCAAGGGCGGCGGCCTATGGTTGGAGTCCATGGCCGACAGCGGCGCTGAAGCCCTGGGCCTGGACTGGACCTGCGATATTGGCAGTGCTCGCGCCCGCGTCGGCAACAAGGTGGCACTGCAAGGCAATATGGACCCGAGCGTGCTCTACGCCAACCCGGCGGCGATTCGCGCCGAAGTCGGGCGTATTCTTGCCAGCTACGGTCATGGCAGCGGCCAAGTGTTTAACCTCGGCCACGGCATCACCCCGGAAGTTAATCCAGCCCACGCGGGTGCGTTCTTCGAAGCGGTGCATGAATTGTCCGCGCAATACCACACCTGAGAAACACAGGCCCGTAGGAGCGGGCCATGCCCGCGAATCGCACGCATGGCGTGCTCCTACAGGTGTGCAGATAAAACAAAGGCCGCTAATGCGGCCTTAGTTTTTCTGGGTGTTGCTTAGGGCTTACGCAAATCGCGCACTGCCCTTACCAGCGCCAGCTGTTCGGCTTCGCTGAGCTTGCCTGCGTAGCCGGGCATGGCGCCTGGGCCTTCCTGAATGGCTTCGAGGATGTCGTTGTCGCTGTTGTTGTCCTGCCACTTGGCTTTGCTCAGGTTCTGCGCAAAGTACAGCCAGCCGCGCAGGGTGTTGGCGCGGCCGTCTTCGGCGTGGCATTTGGCGCAGTGCTGGCGGTACAGCTGCTGGCCATCCACTTCGGCCAGCGCGGGCAGGCTGGCGAGCAGGGTCAGCGCGCCGAGCAGGCCAAGCAGCGCCGGCTTATTTGACATTGGCCAGGTTTCCCTTGAGGGCGACGCCCGCCATCACCGCGCCGGCGTGGCATTCGTACTTCTGGCTGTCCTTGTACTCGATGTTCTTGTAGTTGCTGGCCAGGTCGACCACGGCATTGGCGCCGGCAGCCTTGGCGGCGTTCTGGAAGCGGATCAGCGCGGATTGCAGGGCCCAGCTGCAGGCGGCTTCATCGCTCTTGTTGAAGGCGTTGGTCTTCTGGCTGGTGGTGACGCCGGATTTGATCACACTGACCGCACCAGCCGGTTTGTTACCCGCCAGGTAGAACTTCACGCTGCCGTCGAGGCGGCCGGCGTTGAGGGCTTCCTGCACAGCGGCTTCGAACGGCAGAAAGTGGGTAGTGTCACGGGCTTGGCTGATGCTCGGCAGTGCCGCGAAGCAGGCAACAGCGACGAGTAGGTGGCGCAATTTCATGGTGACCTCCGTGGTTCTTATGCTTATGAGCTGCTTGGCTCAGGATTGATCGACAGTTTCATATAGTGCTGGGTCAAGCCGTGCAAGCGTTTCACCAAGGCGTTATAGCGCTTGTGAATCTTGCCATCTGCATAGCGTAGCTTTTCGCTGTCGCGGTACAGGATGTCATAGCGCGTCGCACTGTAATTAAGGGTAATAGAGGCGCTGTGCCCGCGAAAGTCGATGCGCGCGAGGATTTGCTGCGGTCGATCCTGTTCTACCACCCAGTTACCGTGCGCCAGCGCTTGCAGCAGGATTTGATGAAAGTCGCCGCTGTAGTTGGCGAGCGGCACGGGCTGATGAATTTCGCGGATCGGCTGAACCCGACTACAGGCCAGCAAAGAAACGATGGCAAGGCTGATGAGCAGCAGCTTAGTGAAGCGGTACATGGCGGACTCCTTGTCCAGTGGTTTAAGTCCAGCGTTTGAAGATCAGCGAGGTATTCACCCCGCCAAAGGCGAAGTTGTTATTCATCACGTACTGGTGGCTCATCTGGCGGAACTCGCCGCGCAGGTAGTCCAGCTCGCCGCAGGCCGGGTCTATCTCGTCCAGGTTCAGGGTCGGCACATAGCTATCCGCGTTCATCATTTCGATGCTGAACCAGGACTCCAGCGCGCCGCAGGCGCCCAGGGTGTGGCCGAAGTAGCTCTTCTGCGAGCTGATCGGCATCTGGCTGCCGAACAGTTCCTGAGTGGCCTGAGTTTCCGCGACATCACCCTGGTCGGTGGCGGTGCCGTGGCCGTTGACGTAGCCGATGGCAGAAGGCTGTAAGCCGGCATCCTGCAGCGCCAGTTCCATCGCCCCGCGCATGGTCGCCTGCACCGGTTTGGTGGCGTGCTGGCCATCGGAGTTGCAGCCAAAGCCGACGATTTCGGCATGGATAGTCGCGCCACGGGCCAGGGCGTGTTCCAGCTCCTCCAGGACCAGAATGCCGGCACCTTCGCCGATTACCAGGCCGTCGCGGCCGCTGTCGTAGGGGCGCGGTGAAGTGTGCGGGGCATCGTTTTTCAGGCTGGTGGCGTACAACGCATCGAACACCATGGCCTCGGTGGGGCACAGCTCTTCGGCGCCGCCGGCGAGCATCATCGGCAGTCGGCCGAACTTGATCGCCTCGTAGGCGTAACCGATGCCCTGGCTACCGCTGGTGCAGGCGCTGGAGGTAGGGATCAGGCGGCCCTTGAGGCCGAAGAAGATGCTGATATTGGCCGCCGTGGTGTGCGGCATCATGCGGATATAGGAGTTGGCGTTGAGGCCGTCGGCCACCGAGTTCAGCAGCATATTGCCGAACGCCTTGATCTCGTCGGTGCTGCCGGTGGAGGAGCCGCAGGCCACGCCCATACGGCCGTCCTTGATCGACTCGTCGCCGAGCAGGCCGGCATGCTCCAGTGCGCGTTCGGCGGCGTACACCACCAGCTTGGAGACGCGGCCCATGCTGCGGGTTTGCTTGCGGTTCCAGTGCTTGGGTTGCACGAAATCATCCACCGGGCCGCCGAGGCGAGTGTTCAGCTCGCTGAATCTGTCCCACTCGTGCATATAGCGGATGCCGCTCTTGCCGGCCTTGAAGTTCGCTTCAATCGTCGGCCAGTCGCTGCCCAGCGAGGTCACGCCGGCCATGCCGGTGACTACAACCCGTTTGCATCCGTTCATCAGCACAACCCACCGTTCACCGCGAGGACCTGGCGGGTAATGTAGGCCGCCTCCTCGGACATCAGAAAATTCACCGCGCCGGCTACTTCTTCGGGAGTGCCCATGCGGGCGGCCGGGACCATCTTGAGGATTTCCTCGATGGGTACATCGGCATCGAGAATCTCGGTATCGATCAGCCCCGGAGCCACGCAGTTGACCGTGATCTTGCGCTTGCCCAGCTCGATCGCCAAGGCCTTGGCCGCGCCGATAATGCCGGCCTTGGAGGCGCTGTAGTTGACCTGGCCACGGTTGCCGATCAGCCCGGATACCGAGGTGATGCAGACGATGCGCCCGGCCTTGCGCCGCCGCACCATGGGCATGGTCAGCGGATGCAGCACGTTATAGAAACCGTCCAGGTTGGTGCGCATCACGATGTCCCAGTCCTCTTCGCTTAGCGCCGGAAAGGCGCCGTCGCGGGTCAGGCCGGCGTTGCATACGACCCCATAATAGGCGCCGTGCTGCTCGACATCGGCCTCCAGCGCCGCGCGGCAGGCGGCGCGGTCGGAGACGTCGAATTGCAGGATGCGCGCCTGCTGGCCCATCTCGATGATCTGCGCCTGCACCGCTTCGGCTTCCTCACGGCGGGCGCGGCAGTGCAGTACGATGTCATAGCCGCCCTTGGCCAGGCGCAAGGCAATCGCCCGACCGATGCCACGGCTGGAGCCGGTGACCAGAATGGTTTCGCTTATGGCTTTGCTTTCGCTCACGGCTGCTTTTTCGCTCATGGCTGCGTTCCCTCAAATTCTTCCTGAAGATAGCTGGCCACCTGGGGTGGACGGAATACGTTAAGGCGGGCCAGGGCCTCGATGCCGGGACCGCGCAGCTGGCACTCGAACACGCCCATGCCGTTGTCATCCTGCAGCGAGCGGCTCGCATGGATATGCAGCTCGGCTCCGGCCGGGAAGCGTTCGACATTGCACTCGTACTTGCGCGTACCGAGCAGAAAGCCCAACTCCACCGGCTCGCCGCGCAGGCGCGCCTGGCAGCCTGCGTAGGCGGCGACGCTCTGCGCCATCAGCTCGATGCCAACCCAGGCCGGCAGGCTGCCGTCTTCCAGGTTAAACAGGCCACCGTGGCGGATGGTCAGCTGGGTTTCGATGTCCTCGTCGCCAAAGCGCAGCACCTGGTCGATCAGGATCATGTCAGCGGCGTGGGGGATCAGTTCGGCGATTGGCCATTGGCTCATAGCTGTTCTCCTGGCGCTTCAGCGAGAAGCAGGCTGATATTGTTGCCGCCAAAGGCGAAGGAGTTGCTCATTAGCCGGCGCGGGCGGCTATTGCTCAGGCGGGTTCCGGGCTGTACCAGATTCAGCGTTGGCAGGGCCGGGTCAGCCTGGCCGTCCCACAGGTGCGGCGGCAGCAACTGCTCTGGGTTGTATTCGCTTAAGGTCAGCCAGCAGAAGGCAGCTTCCAATGCACCGGCGGCGCCCAGGGTATGGCCGACCATAGGCTTGCTGGATGAACAGGGCACCCCATGCGGGAAGATTGCCTGCACCGCCTGACTTTCCATGGCGTCGTTGTGGGTCGTAGCGGTGCCATGCAGGTTCAGGTAGTCGACCTGGTCAGCGCTGATCCCGGCTGCAGCCAGGGCTTTGCGCATCGCCGCCTGGGCACCAAGGCCATCGGGCTGCGGTGCGGAAATATGGTGGGCGTCGGAGCAGGCACCGCCACCAAGCAGGGTGATTGGTATGGCGGCTGCGCCACCTAGCGGCTCTCTGGTCATTGGCTCTTTAGTCATTAAGAACAGCGCCGCCGCCTCGCCGATATTGATGCCGTGACGATTCACAGAAAACGGGTTGCAACGCTCGGCTGAGACCGCTTCCAGGGCGGTAAAGCCATTCAGGGTCAGGCGGCACAGGCTGTCCACGCCGCCGCAGATCACCGCATCGCACACGCCTAGGTTCAGCAGACGCTGCGCACTCAGTAGCGCCCGCGCGCCTGAGGTACAGGCGGTGGAAATGCTAAAGCACGGCCCGCTCAGGCCCAGCCAGTCACTGAGAAAGTTCGCCGGCTCAGCCAGCTCCTGTTGGGCATAGTGATAGTGCGCCGGCAACTCGCCCTGTTTGAGATAGGTGGCGATGCTCTGGCTGGCTTCCTCAATGCCCGAGGTGCTGGTGCCGAGTACCACGGCGATCCGCTCGGCGCCGAAACGGCTGATGGCGGCGCGCAGTTCTGGCTCGATTTCCAGCGCGGCCGCCAGCAGCAGCTGGTTATTGCGGCTCGGCGGATGGCCCGGCAGCTCGGGTAAATCCGGCAGGTCGCCAGGCACGGCACCGACGGTCAGCGCGCGCTCGGCCACCCAGCCGGTTTGCGCCTGCATGCCGCTGCTATCGCCGGCAAACAGCGCTGTCGCCACCGCCTGCTTGCCTTGGCCGAGGGCGCAGTTAAGGCCCAGTGCGTTGAGGTAAACCGGCATCAGGGAATCTCTTCGTCGGCGAGGGCGTAGACCCGGTAACTCAGCACCTGGCCTTGGCTCAGGGTGAAATCCAGCGGCGCGTGGTAGTCGATCAGCCAGTGCGGATTAAGCCGGCGCTGACCGTCGGCCAGTTGCTGCCAGGTGTCCGGCGCATAGCTGGCGGGCAGCTTGTCGAGAGGGGTGAGGGCGAACAGCAGGGCGGCGAACAGCTCCTGGGCTTCGCTGTTGGGCGGCAGCAGGCCATCGGCGCGCCACTTGCCATCCTCCAGCAGCTGCCGCGCCAGGGGCACGCCGAGTGGATCGAACAGCGACCAGCGCAGCGCCGATTGTTCGGTCTGCACCACCAGCCACCAGGTCTGTTGATCCGCGCCTTGCTGGCGCTCGACGCGCAGCGCGGCGGGCAGTGGCGCGCCAAAGGTCGGTGCGCTTAGCGGCAGCGGTGTGTGGGCGGCGCAGGCGCTGAGCAGCAGGCCGAGGCCGAGCAGGATGAGGCGCCTCATGCTGGGGTTGCCTCAAGCGGCTTGCGCGCCACCACATTGACCAGGGTTTCATTGCGCTGGCCGACCGGCTTGGGCTTTAGCAGCCCCCAGCGTTCCAGCAGGCCGAAGTCCTTGGAACGGCTCCACCACAGATAGGGGTAGGAGACATTCTGGGGTTCGAACTCGAAGCCCTGGCCGCGCAACATCTGCAGATAGCCTTCGGCGCTTTTCTGCACATGCATGGGGTGGCGGAACAGCCAGCGGATCACCCAGGTGTCGATGTAGTACTGAGTCGATTCGGCGAACAGCAAACGGCCGCCCGGTTTGAGTACACGCCAGAACTCGGCGAGGGCCTGCTCCTGCTCGACCAGGTGATGGAAGGTCTGGTGACAGAACAGCAGGTCGACGCTGGCATCCGCCAGGTCGATGGCCGCGCAGTCGCTGGCGATCAATTGCACATCCAGGCCCAGGCGCTCCGCCTCGGCACGCGAGCAGTCAAGGCTGTGCGGATCAGCATCCAGACCGATTATCCGCGCAGGCGCAAACGCCTCGGCGAGCAGGCCGAAGGACTTGCCCTGGCCGCAGCCGGCATCCAGCAGCACCGGTGCTTCTGGCAGCGGGCCGGCGAACAGGCCGCGCAGGTCATTGATCGCCACGCGCAGCACATGGTGCTGCCAGACGTGGCTCTGCAAGAACCAGAAGCCGAAGCGGGTTTCCTCGACGTAGGTGGCGGCCGGGTTGCTCATAAATATCCTTATTGACTAGTGGCGCAGAGTTCAGCGAGCACCCGCAGGCGCCGCTTCGGTTCGGCGACATAGGGGTTTTTTTCATCCCAGGCGTAGCCGGCGAGGATCGAGCTGATCATCCGGCGGATCTCCGGCTGAGCTTTCTCGAAATAGATTACGTCCTGGAAGCTGCCGTCGTACCAGCCCTCGACATACACGCGGAAGGTGTCGACGCCGCGCTTAAGCGGGATGGCGAATTCATTTTCCCAGTCCACCGTCTCGCCGCTTAGCTGGCGGTGCAGAACGCCTGCGGCCATGCTCGCCGAACGCATGGCGATGGTCACGCCCGAGCTGAACACCGGGTCGAGGAATTCGGCGGCGTTGCCTAGCAGGGCAAAGCCTGGGCCGTGCAGAGTTTTCACGTTGGCCGAATAGCCGCCAATGGTCCGCGCCGGGGTGTCCCACACGGCGTTCTTCAGCACCTTGTGCAGGCTGGGCGTCTCTTCAATAAATTGCTTCAAGCAGGCGTCCAGATCTTCCGGGCGACCCTGATAGCGGGTGGCATCGGCCACCACGCCGACCGAGCAGCGGCCGTTGCTGAACGGGATGGTCCAGAACCACACATCCCTCAGAGTTGGGTGGGTGGTGATCAGAATCTTCTCGCGGTCGAAGCCGGTGCCTTCGCTGCGGTCTTCGACGTGGGTAAACACCGCCTGACGCACCGGGAAGCTCGACGGCGTGTCGAGGTCAAGCAGGCGCGGCAGCACGCGGCCGTAGCCGCTGCCGTCGAGGACGAAGGCACATTCGACCTGATACTCATGGCTGTCGGCCAAGCGCCGCACGCTTAGGCGAGGGCAGTCGCCGCTGCGCACGCCGCTGAAGTCGACGGCGAAGATTTCCTCTTCATAACGGATTTCCACACCCTGCAGTTCGGCCTGGTCGGCCAGCAGCTTGTCGAAATCGGCGCGCAGCACCTGATAGGTCGAACCCTGGCCTTTGGTAAAGGTGTCGCGGAAGTCGAACTCGGTATAACGCTCACCCCAGCCAAAGGCCGCGCCATGCTTGGTCTGGAAGCCCGCAGCACGCACAGCGTCGAGCATCCCGGCTTCTTCGACGAAGTCCAGGCAATGCGACAGCAGGCTTTCGCCGATCGAGAAGCGCGGGAAGCGCTGGCGCTCCAGCACCAGCACATCATGGCCATTACGCTTGAGCAGCGCCGCGGCGATCGCCCCGGAAGGGCCGGCCCCGATAACGACGACCTGGCGTTGTTCGACTTCAAGAGACTTCATGGCGGCTTCTTGCCTCGTTAATGGCATGGGTGGCTGGGCGCGTGCCGAGCAGGGCTGGCAGCAGTGTGGAAAACAGGCTCATCAGCAGCAAGCTGAAATACACCAGGGCATCGATCAACTGCAATTGCAGCAGCAGATTGAGGAAGACGATTTCGGTCAGCCCGCGAATATTCAGCAGCAGGCTTTCCTGCCATTTGATCTGACTTGAGGCCGCCGGGTCGGCCCAGTGCAGGCCCAGCCAGCTGCCCAGCACCTTGCTCAGCACCGGCAGCACCAGCAGCGCGCCGAGGTAGAGCCAGGAATAGTGCGCGCCGATGTTGTGGAAATCCACGCGCAGCACGCCGTAGGTAAGGATCAGCGGCACTGCCAGGCCATTCAACAGCAACTTCCAGTGCCGCGTCGGTAAAGGCAGGCGAAACGGCTGCTTGAGCCAGGCCAGGCACAGCATATAGGCGATGCCGAATACCAGGGCGTTGAGCCCCAGTTGCTGGAACAGCAGCATCAGGGCAAAGAACGGCAGGCTGTAGAGCAGGCCGTGGCGCATCTTCAGCGCGCGCAGCAGCAGTGGCAGGCCGGCGGCCAGCAGCGGCCAGAGCAACGTGGCCGGATTGCTGCTGCCCTGGGCCAGGCCGAATAGGCTCCAGCACATAAAGTCCATCAGGATCGCCGCGTGCAGCAGGCGTTTGGTCGCCTCCAGCGGGTAGCCGATGCTCTGCAGAAACAGGTACAGCACCGGGATCGCGGTGATCGAAAACAGCAGGCCGATGCCCACCGCGCTCAACCAGTCGCGCTCGCCAGGCAGCAGCCAGACGGCGCAGACCAAACCGGCCAGCATCGGCACGAGGAAACTCGGCAGGGCGATCTTCAGGCAGGCAGCATTCACCTCCAGGTCGATCACGTCGCTGAGTATGTAGCCCAGCAGCAACGCGAAACACAGGCCGTAGGCCAGGCTCAGCCATTCAGGCGCGAGCAGCTGCTTGGCGCTGAGCTGCCAGTGCGGCTCGACCCACAACAGCAGCAACGCCGGAATCGCCAGGCTGGCGACCAGCAACTGACCGACGATGGGAATCAAGCGGCGGCCGCCGACCCATGCCACCAGCGCATAGATCGCCAGGGCCAGCAGCCAGAACCCGATAACACTCATGACGCTATTCCTTGATTACGAGTTGGTGCGCTTACTCGCTGGGTACCGGCCCAGGGCGCGAGCAGGAAGCAGAACAGCAGACCGAGGCTGATCGCCAGGCCAAAGTTGGCAATCGCCGGGGTGTCACTGATCAGCAGCAGGCCGAACGACAGCCAGCTGGTCAGCGCCGAGAGCAGGGTGCCGAGCAGGCTGACCGCCGGCCCGCCGATGTTCTCGCGCATCAGAATGGCGTAATCGACGCCGATGGCGGTGATCAACAGCAGGCCGAACAGGCTGAACAGCGTCAGCGGCTGGCCCAGCCAACCGAGGCAGGCCAGCGCCGCCAGCGCTGCCAGCAGCGGCAGGCAGACCACCCGCAGTGCGCCGCCGAGGCCGAACGGCAGGCACAGCAGCAAGAGGATCGCCACGCTGGAGATGAGTTTTAATTCTGCGGCGCTAAGTTGGGTGGCGCTGAATAGCGCGTTGAGTTCGCTGATCCGATCCACTAGCTGCACCCCAGGCAGGCCCTCGACCAGCGGCTTGAGTTCGCTGCTGTTGCTAAGCCCCTGCAGGCTGACCAGCCCGGCCACAGCATCTGCCCCGTTCTTGCTATGAGCGCCCAGCCATAGCGGTCGCCAGGCCTCGCCCAAGGGGCTGGCCAGGGCTTGTTCAAGGCTCGCCTGGTTGTTCTGTTGGAGTTCCAGCAGTTCGTTATGCAGCGCGGCTGGCGGAATGCCCAGGTCGAGCAGCGGTTGCCAGTGCTGCGGCAGTGCGCCCAGCGCAGCGCGCAACTCCTGCAGCTGACTGTCGGGAGCGACCAGTTGGCTCAGGGCGCGGTAGTCACGTAATTGACCGTTTTGCACTGCCTGATCCAGACGCTGGCTTAGCGCCGCCTGGCGCTCCAGCAACTGCTGTGGGTTAGCGGCGCGCACCAGAAAGAACTGGCTGGTGGGCTGTTGTCCGGTCAGCTCGGCGATGCGCTGGGCCTCGGTCAGCAGCTCCGGTTCCTGGCCCAACCACTGGCGTAAATCATTCTGTGTATGCAGCTGCCACAGCCCGCCGGCGCAAAACAGCAGCAGTAAAGCCAGCAGTGGCGCGCTGCCGACCTTGGCCAACAGGCGTGTCCGACCGGCCAGCAGGCGTTGGCTAAGGCTCAGCAGCTGCGGCGATGGGCTTAGCCGCAGGCCACGTAGCCAGGCCGGCAGCAGGCAGACCGAGCACAGATAGGCGGCAATCAGCCCAGCGGCGGAGAACAGCGCGACCTGGGTCAGCGCCGGAAACGGGGTAAAGGCCAGCGCCAGGTAGCCGATCAGATTGGTGCCCAGGCTCAGGCTCAAGCCCGGTAGGGTGGCGCGCAGTGCGCTCCAGCTGGTCCAGCCATCTGTGCCCTCGGCGTTGCTCCAGCTCTTGCTTAAGTAATGTTGCGGATAGTCCGCAGCGACCCCGACCAGACTGGCACCCAGTACCAGGGTCAGGGCGTTGATCTGGCCGAACACCAGTACGCAGGCGGTGCAGCCAGCCAAAAGGGCCATGCCAATAGGCAACAAGCTGACCAGCACCCGCACGCGGCGGAAGGCCAGCAACAACAACAGCAGGGTGCCGAGCGTAGCACCGCCGCCAATCAGGCTGATCTCGCGGGTGGCCTTGGCCTGCCCGGCGGCGGCGTATAACACGCCACCGGCGGCCAGCAGTTGGCCGCCGGCTGTTTCGATCTGTGCACGGGTAGCGGCGACCTGTGCGGCAATCAGCGGCGGCTCCTGCATATCGAAGGCGCTGCCCTGGGCGCTGGCGCGCAGCATGGCCCAGGTCATGCCCGGCTCTTCCAGCAGCAGTGCGCCGCTGCTCAGGTCGGCCTGGATGCGGCTGCCGGGATTCAGTACCTGTTGCGCGCGTACGCCAAGGCCCAGCCAGTCCTGCTCGATGGGCAGCAGGCTGAAACCGGCGAAGGTGTCGAACAGCTGGGCGGCACGTTGTTCGATCAGTTGTTGTGGCTGCTCCAGCAGCAGCTGGCGATCCGCCGTCGGCAGCAGGCTCAGGCGGTTGCTGCGCAGGTAGTCGCGCAGCGCCGCGAGGTCGCTGTCGACGCTCCACTGCACTTGGGCGAAGCGTCCGCTGCCGCGCCACTGCTCGCCAACTTGCTGCGCCAGGGCAATCGCCTGGTCGCGCTGCGGGTGGCCAATCAACAGCAGCAGGTCGCGATTGAGCGGCTCCTGCATACGTTGCTCGGCCTGCTGCACCAGTTCATCGCCGCTACCGGCCGGCAACAGCGCGAGCATATCCGCCGCTACGGGCGGGCCGTTGCGCCACTGCCAGGCGGCGAGCGCCAGTAGGGCGGCGAGCAGCAGCAGAAAGCCGCGCGGCAGCCAGCGTTCACTGGGCAAAGTCGCGCCGCTCCTGCTCACTCAAGGCATCGCCGGCCTGGCTTTCCGGTAAGCGCAGCACGCTGTGGTCGCCCTGGGTTTCATGCAGCTCGATACGCTGCACCAGCGCGCCGCCGTCGATCTGGATGCGGCTGAAAATCTGCTTGAGCAGCACCGAGTTCGGCACCAGGCGCAGTTGCCAGGCCTCGGCAGTGCCACTCAGTTGCAGCTGGAAATCTTTGGACAGGCCGCTATGGTCGCCCTTGAGCACGGCGAGAAACAGCCGGCTCTGCTGGGCGGCGACATCCTGGCCGGGTTGCTGTTGCCAGCCGCTGGGCGTGCGTTTGGCGATGCCCTGGCTGTTTATGCGGTAATCCTGCTTAAGCGGGCTTTGCAGCTGCCAGAGCAGGCCGAAGTCGCGACTCAGGACGAACTGACCGCGACTGGTCAGCGGCTGTGGCAGGGCGCGCAGGTGCTTTTCCTGAATCAGCGGGCCACGGACCACGGCAGGTTTAGCCAGCTGGGCGCTGAGTTGGTCGAGGTCGAAGGCGTAAGTTCTCGGTGTCAGAAGCAGGAGCAGCAGTAGCCCGGATGCAATCCGGGAGCGGTGCAAGGTCGGAGAACGCTTCCCGGATTGCATCCGGGCTACGAGCTTGTGCAGGCTGTTCACGCCAGCACCTTCTCAACGGCGTCGATCAACACCTTGGGCGAAGCAAACTGCATCTCCCGCGTAGCGATTTCCACCGCGACCTGCACGCTGCTGCCACGGGTCATGCGCTCGCCGCTGGCGGCGTCAGTGATCAGGTAGTTGATCTTCAGGCGGTTTTCCCACTCCACCAGATCGGCGCGCACGATGATCTTCTGGCCGAACTGCGCGCCACGGATATAGCGCAGCTGCAGGTCGATCACCGGCCAGGCGTAGCCGGCGTCGCGCATCTGCACGTAGTTGTGGCCGAGCTTGTCGAGCAGGGCGCAGCGCGCCTCTTCGAAGTATTTGACGTAGTGGCCGTGCCAGACCACTTCCATCATGTCGACGTCGAAGAACGGCACCTGCAGTTCGATTTCCGCCTGCAATACGCCTTTGCTACGCATAGAGCCTCCAGTGCTGCGCGCGGATACGCACCAGGCACAGACGCAGCTCGGCTTCCAGGGCGCGGTCTTCGATCACCGGGTGGAAGTCCTCGGCCAGCTGTTCACGCATGGCGGCAACCGGCGCAGGGATATCGCTCTTGCCGTCGCGCTGACGCAGCCACACGCCTTGATTCGCGGCGAGCAGGGTGGCGGCGGCGACCTGTTCGGTCAGCTCCAGGCTGCGCAGGGCGTCGCGGGCGGCGATGGTGCCCATGCTCACCTTGTCCTGGTTGTGGCATTCGGTGGAGCGCGAGAACACGCTGGCCGGCATGGTGTTTTTCAACGCTTCGGCGGTCCAGGCGCTGGTGCCGATCTGCACGGCCTTGAAGCCGTGGTTGATCATCGCGCTGACGCTAGGCGCGCCGGACAGGTTGCTCGGCAGGCCGTGGTTGTAGCGGGTGTCGACCAGCAGGGCGAGCTGGCGGTCGAGCAGATCGGCGACGTTGCCCACCAGGTTTTTCAGACTGTCCATGGCAAAAGCGATATGCCCGCCGTAGAAGTGGCCGCCGTGCAGCACGCGCTCGGCTTCGGCGTCGATCAGCGGGTTGTCGTTGGCGCTGTTCAGTTCGGTTTCAATGAACTGGCGCAGCAGACCCAGGCTGTCGGCCAGCACGCCGAGTACATGGGGCGCGCAGCGCAGCGAGTAGCGGTCCTGCAGGCGGTGCAGCGGCGCGGTCGGCGCGTCGATGGCCAGGTCCTGGCGCAGCCAGGCGGCGACTTGCATCTGCCCCGGGTGCGGCTTGGCGGCGAACAGGCGCTCGTCGAAGTGTTCCGGATTGCCTTCCAGCGCCACCACGTTAAGCGCGGTGATGCGCGTGGCCAATTTCAGCAGGTAGTCGGCGCGGGAATAGGCCTGGCAGGCCAGGGCGGTCATCACCGCCGTGCCGTTCATCAGCGCCAGGGCTTCTTTCGGGCGCAGGGTCAGCGGCGTCCAGCCGAGTTCCTTGTGCACATCGGCGGCGCTGCGGCGCTCACCCTTGAACATCACTTCGCGCTCACCGCTCAGGGTGGCGGCAACATAGGACAGCGGCGTCAGATCGCCACTGGCGCCCACCGAGCCTTCTTCCGGAATCAGCGGCAGCACATCAAATTCGAGAAACGCCTGCAGGCGTTCCAGCAGCTCCACGCGCACCCCGGAGACGCCCTGACACAGCGACTGCAAACGCGCGGCCAGCACGGCGCGGGTGCTGGCTTCATCCAGCAATTTGCCCAGGCCGCAGCCGTGGAAGGTATAGAGGTGACGTGGCAGCGCCTCGACCTGGTGCAGCGGCACGGCCACCACGCAGGAGTCGCCGTAGCCGGTGGTAACACCGTAGATCACGCCTTCCTTGTCCAGCAGGCTGTCGAGAAAGCGCGCGCCCTTGGCGATTTTTTCGCGGTAGGCGGCATCGCTCTGCAGTTGCGCCGGGGCGCTGCGGCTGGCCAGGGCGACAACCTGCTCGATGCTCAGGGGGCGTTCGCCAAACACGATGGGATCAGGCTGATTTGTCGTCATCTTCATTCCAGAACGGGTAGAAATTGAACCATTGCAGGGGCGCATCCAGGCAGCGCTGCGCGAGCTGGTCGGCGTAGCGCTGGGTCCAGTGGCGGATCACCTCGTCCCGTTCGCTGCGCTTCCAGTGCAGGCGCTCGGCGAAGGGTTCGATGATCACCTGATAGCGTTTGTCGATTTTCAGGCAGTGAATCAGGTTGACCGGGCATTGCAGAAGCCCGGCCAGCAACCACGGGCCTTGTGGGAAGGCGGCGGGCTTGCCGAGGAAGTTCACGTTGACCTTGCGGCTGCCCTTGAGCGGCACGCGGTCGCCGGCAATCGCCAGCCATTCACCGCGTTCCAGACGCTCGGACAATTGCAGCATGATTGCCGCGTCCAGTTCACTGACCTGAATCAGGCGCAGGTGGGTGGCACCGGCCTCGCCGAGCAGACGGTTGAACTGTTCGGCATGTTTGGTGTGCACCAGCACATTCATCGTCACCTGCTCGCCGAGTTCGGCCAGGGCGCGGCAGACTTCCAGATTGCCCAAATGCGCGGCCACCAGCATCTGCCCACGGCCTTGCTGGTGCAGCTGGGCGCAGGCATTGCCCGGGTCGATCAGGGTCACCTGTTCTAGGCCGAGCTTGCCGTTCCACACATCGAGCTTGTCCAGCAGGGTGTCGGCGAAGCTCATGAAATGACGAAATACCGACTGGCGAGTGGGCTGCAGCTCGGCGCGGCCGCTCCAGTTGGCCAGGTTGCGCTGGTACTGGCGGATGCTGCGCCGCGCCTTGGCACCGAACAGGTAGAAATACAGCACGATCAAATACAGCAGCGGGCTGATCAGCCGACGGCCGAGCAGGCGCGCCAGCACTGCGGTGAATTTCATCAGGATAAAACTGCCGCGCTCGCGCTGCCCGGCCCAGTGCTGCTGGCCACTCATGCCTGCCACCTGCGCCAGAGGATCTGCGGGGCGCGCAGCAACATGCCGAAGAACAGCTTGGCGTGCATCTTCGAGATCAGCGCGTTGTCGTGCCACAGGCGAAAGTGCGAGAGGCCGTCCAGCGGGTAGTGCACCTTGGTCGGCAGCCAGTGCATCGGCTGATTGCGCCAGGCCAGGCGCACCAGAATCTCGGTGTCGAAATCCATGCGCTTGCCGATGTTTACCGCGTCGATCAGCGCCAGGGTGGCCGGCAGCGGGTACACGCGAAAGCCGCACATGGAGTCGCGGATGCTCAGCGATAGAGTGTTGATCCACACCCACACGTGGGTCAGGTAGCGCGCGTAGAGGCGGCCTTTCGGCACGCTCTCGTCGTACTGCGGGTAGCCGCAGATCAGCGCCTCAGGGGTGGCCTGTGATGCGTTGATAAAGTGCGGCAGATCGCTGAGGTCGTGCTGGCCGTCGGCGTCCACCTGCAGCGCATGGCTAAAGCCCAGACGCGCCGCTTCACGCAGACCGGCCATCACCGCGCCGCCTTTGCCCTGGTTGATCGGCAGGCGTACCAGGTAGGTGTCGGGCTGTGTAGCCAACTGATCCATCACCGCCGCACAGGCCGGACTCGACGCATCGTCCACCAGCAGGCAGGGCAGGCCGGCCGCATGCAGCGCGGCGACCACCACGGGCAGCGCGTGCTCGTGGTTATAGACCGGGATCACCGCGCAGGGCTTATGGAAAGCTACCTCGGCTTTGGCTTCCTGCGTCGCTCTACCTCCTGCATCCATGCAGTCGTGCGTTGCCATCGCTGCGTTAAGAACAGGCTCAGAATGCTCATTTAGCGCTTGTAAACTCCGCTTCTTCGCCTGCTCTTGCCTTGCGCTGGCTGCCTCACCAACGCTTTCCGGGGTGTGTTTAGACACTGGCAGCTCCCAGCAGAATCCGTCCGGACGAGCAGGCCGCTTCACCATTGCGGAAGGCGAAGTACAGCTTGCCGCGCGCGGAGTCGAAACGCAGGGTCAGTTGCAGCTGATCGCCGGGGCGCACCAGTTGCTGGAATTTCAGCACTTCCATGCCGCTGAAGCGCGGCGGCAGGTCTTTGATCAGGCTGCGCGCCAGTTGCTGCGCCCAATCGACTTGCACCACGCCTGGCAGCACCGGGGTCTGCGGGAAGTGGCCGGTGAAGTGCGCCAGATCCAGCGGTACCACCAGCTCCAGCTGCCATTCGCCGTCCTGCTCGACAGCGGACAGCGGCGCCACCTGGGTCGGTCGCGGCTCGGCCAATACTGCTTCCACTGTGGCTTGCGCCAGCTTGCCCTGGTTGTTGTAGGGCAGCTGGACGAGCAGGCGCCAGCGCCGGGGTAAGGCGATGGCTTCGCAATGACTGGCCAGATGGCGGCGCAGGGTTTCGGTGACGGTCTTGCGCCCCTGATTGCGCAGTGCGTGCAAACCGGCCGGGCTTAGGGCAACCAGCGCGCCGAGGTAGGCGCGGCCTTCTTGCACCACACCCAAGCGTGCGTCGCTGAGCCATTCGTGGCTGCTCAGCGCCTGTTCGAGCATGGGCAGGGATATACGCTTTTCTTCCAGCTTGATAATCCGGTCCAGGCGGCCGCGCAGGGCGAAGCGGCCATCGGCCTGCAGTTCCACCGCATCGGCGGTCTGCTCGCGGTGGCCGGCTGGCAGGTAGGGCGAGCTCAGGTGCAGCGCACCTTCGCCGTTCTGTCCCAGTTCGATGCCGGCGAAGGGCGTCCACAGCTCACCGCCCTGGCGCCAGGCAATGCCGCCGGTTTCCGAGCTGCCGTAGATTTCCGTGGGCCATTGGCCAAGCAGTTCATGCAGCTCAGCGGCGGTTTCGCCGGGTAGCGCGCCGCCGGAGGAGAACACCTGACGCACTGCACGTAGCGCTGGCCAGTTGAGGTTATCGCCCATTCTCTTCAACAGAGCCGGGCTGGCGACCCAGGCAAAGTCGCTGCCGCTGGCCAGGCTTTCGCGTTGCAAATCTTCGGGGAATGGCTGGGCGCGGCGCTGGAAGGCGCGGCCGGCGCACAGCGGCCAGAGCACGCGAAACAGCAGGCCGTAGATATGCTGGGTGGCGACGCTGCCAAGGATGGTCGCCTGGCCCAGTTGCTCGCCCCACAGTTGCTCCAGGGCGGTGACTTCATTGGCCAGCTGGCGCAGGGATTTGTCGATCAGCTTGGCTTCGCCGCTGGAACCGGAGGTGCACAGGGTCAGCCGGCACTGGTCGAGATCGAGCGGGGCCGCTGGCAGCGCAGCGCTTTCGGGACTAAGCAGGTCATCTAGATTGTCCAGCCACAGGTCGCACTGCGTAGTCATGCGTTGGCGGGTTTGCGGCTGGGCATCGGCCGGCAGCAGTACGGCAATCCCGGCGCGCCAGGCGGCCAGCAGGGCGATGGCCAGTTCAGCGGCATCGTCGAGGTACAGCGCCAGGCGTTTTACGCCACGGCCTTGCAGCTCAGCCGCCAGTTGCAGGGCGTGCTGGCGCAGCTGGGGCTGGTCCAGGTCCACGGTTACTGCGCGACCTGGGTGGGCTTCGAGCAGCAGGTGCTCGAGGGGCAGCCAGTTCATTCATGTCTCCTTACACGCTGGCGCACCAGCCATTCGCCGGCAAACAGCAGGCCCATCAGGCCGTAGGCAATCAACCCGGTATACAGCGTCCACCAGCTCAGCGGCGCCCAGAAATTCAGTGCCACTACCACCAGGCCGTTGGCCAGGAAGAACCAGGCCCAGATGGCGGTGACCAGGCGCGTGTAGCGGATCGCCACTTCCGGCAGCTGCGGCTCGGTCAGGCGCGCCAGGCGCTCGATCAGCGGCGGGCCGAACTTCAGGCTGAGGCCGAACAGCGCCAGCAGCAGGCCGTTGAGCAGCACCGGATACCAGCGCAGCAGCTCAGGTTCACCGGCCAGGCCCAGCAACAGGCAGAAGCCCAGGGCCACGGCGGTCATCCAGCGATTGCCCGGCTTGCCCCATTGGCTCAGCGCACGCACCAGCCACAGGCCGCCGAGCACGGCGGCAAACAGGCGTGGCGACAGATGCTCCATGCCGTAATACACGGCAAAGGGATAGAGCAGCCCGGCCAGCAGCAGGAGCAGGCCAAATAGGCGACTCATTATTCGCTGGCTGGGGCGTTGACCAGCTGCAGCACCGCCTCGACCACGTCACCGACGGTGCGCACAGCCTTGAACTCTTCGGCCGCAAGCTTCTTGCCGGTCTGGCGCTTGATATGGTCGATCAGGTCCACAGCGTCAATGCTATCGATCTCAAGGTCCTGATAGAGGTTGGCTTCCGGCGTAATACGTTCGGCGTCCAACTCGAACAGCTCGACCAGCGCGTCGCGCAGGGTGTCGAAAATCTCTTCACGGGTTTGCATCGGCGGCTTCCTCAGGCGGTCTGTTGCGATGACACGAATGCCGCCAGGCTGGCTACGTTGGCAAAGTGCTTGCGGGTGTCTTTGGCTTCGGCGTCGATCTTGATGCCGAAACGTTTCTGGATCGCCAGACCGAGTTCCAGGGCGTCTACCGAGTCCAGGCCCAGGCCTTCACCGAACAGGGTCAGGTCGGCGGCGATGTCTTCGGCAGCCATGTCTTCCAGGCCCAGGGCGTCGATGATCAAGTTTTTAATTTCCAGCTGTAAATCGCTCATCTTTGGCGAGCTCCTTCATAAAGTGTTGGTGCAGAAAATCGTTGAGTTTGCGTGAGGCTATCGGCGGCGGCCCCATGGCATTGAACTGTTGTGGGTCAATATCCTCGCCTACGCGCAGGCGAATGTGAAAACGGCGCGACGGAATGCTGTACCAGGGCTCGGCTTTGGTCAGAGTAGTGGGGCTGACGCTGATCACCACCGGAGTAACGATGCGCGCACCGCGAATGGCGATAGCCGCCGCGCCACGGTGAAATTCCGGGGCCTGCCCCGGCGTGGTGCGCGTGCCTTCGGGGAATATCACCAGGGTCTGGCCGCTCTGCAGGGCGCCGGCCGCTTCGTCGAGCATGTCCATGCTGCCGCTGTTGCTGATGTAGTGGGCTGCGCGCAGGGGGCCGCGCATGCTCGGGTTATCCCACAGGCTCTGTTTGACCACGCAGTTGGCATCGCGAATAAAGGCGATCAGCACCACCACATCGATCAGCGAGGGGTGGTTGGCGATGACCATCTGCCCCGGCTGGCCAAGGCGCTCGATGCCTTCGACCTCGTAGGTCAGCACGCCGCTGCGGTACATAAAACGCACGAACAGGTAGAAGGTCTTGCTCACCACCGCACGGGCGCGGGTGCGTCGGCTCAGAGCATCACCCGGTAGCAGGGCCAGCAGCGGGAAGATCAGTACGCGTAGCAGCACGCCGCCGATGCCGAACAGGCTGAAACTCAGGGCCGTGGCAATCAGGCGCCAGACATAGGGCGCGCTGTAACGGCTCAGGCCTTGTTGCGTGACCAGATCCATTGTCGGCTCTTCCAGTGGTGCTGCAGGGTCGGCTGATCGCTGCACAGGGCGCGGACCAGATTGAGGGCATGGGGCCATTCGCTGCCAGCGCCATTGGCGCGGCTCAGTTGCAGCTGCCAGTCATCACCTGGCGTCAGCAACAGGCCAACAGCATAGGGGAACGGCACGTCATCGATAAAGGGTGCGTAAAGCTCGGGTGGGGTTTCCTCGGCAATCACCACTAGCACTGCAGGTGCGCCGTCGTGGAGCATGCCGCAGGCTTCCAATATGGCGTTTTCCAGGCCGTCGCCGGCGCCGGCAATGGCGGTCATTTCGCTGTGATCGCCGCGCTGGATCGACCACAGGCCAATGATCGCGTTATGCACCGAGAGGCTGAACTGGGTCGGCGACAGCGGCTCGCCATGCGCCAGGTCGCTCAGAATCGTCAGGGTGCGTGGGGTTTCGCCATGCCGACTGGCGAACACCATGGGTAATTGCGGGTGTGCTTCGGCCAAGGGCCAGGCGACGTGAAAGGCCATCCGCGCCAGGCGGCTTAAGCGTCTGCGCTGCATGGCCGGCAGTGCGCTGACATCCGGCTGCTGACCAGCATCCACCAGGCGCGAGGGTGCCTGATGCCAGGCGCACCAGTCAGCCGTGCTGTCCAGGCCAGGGGCCCAGGCACGCCATTGTTCGATCCTGAAATGTGTCACGCGGTGGGCGTCCATGTCGGCTACGGCCAGCCGCAACCAGCGAAGGGCTTGGCAGCAGGTGTGGCGAAGTGCTGGCATTATCCAGACCGTACGGGCCATGCGCAAATCTGTGGCCTGCTGTTCTGACCGGAGGCGGCGCGGTTTTGCCGAAAATCTCGCCCTTGTCACGTAGTTTGCATAGAATCCGGGACCATTTCGGGGTTTATGCGGGATTCAGGGGGTATTTCATGCGGCGCGTGATCTTCAATCAGAAGGGCGGTGTGGGTAAGTCCAGTATTGCCTGCAACCTGGCCGCGGTGAGCGCTTCCCAGGGCTATCGCACGCTGCTGATCGACCTGGACGCCCAGGCCAATTCGACCCATTACCTCACCGGCCTGACCGGCGAGGACATTCCCATGGGCATTGCCGAGTTCTTCAAGGGCACGCTGTCATCGGCGCCGTTCGGCAAGAAAGGCAGTGTGGATATCTACGAAACGCCGTTCGACAACCTGCATGTGGTCACAGCCACCGCCGAGCTGGCCGATTTGCAGCCCAAGCTGGAGCAGAAGCACAAGATCAACAAGCTGCGCAAACTGCTCGAAGACCTCAGCGAGGACTACGAGCGCATCTACCTCGACACCCCGCCGGCGCTGAATTTCTACACCGTCTCCGCGTTGATCGCCGCCGACCGCGTGCTGATCCCGTTCGACTGCGACAGTTTCTCGCGTCAGGCGCTGTATGGTTTGCTGCGCGAAATCGAAGAACTCAAGGAAGATCACAACGAAGGCCTGGAAGTCGAAGGCATTGTGGTCAATCAGTTCCAGCCGCGCGCCAGCCTGCCACAGCAGCTGCTCGATGAGCTGGTCGCCGAGGGCCTGCCGGTGCTGCCGGTCAACCTGATGAGTTCGGTGAAGATGCGCGAATCGCACCAGGCCTGCACGCCGCTGATCTACCTGGACCGCAGCCACAAGCTGACCCAGCAGTTTGTCGAGCTGCATGACCTGCTCAACGCCAACTGATCGTTACGCGGACAACAAAAAAGCTGCCTAGGCAGCTTTTTTGTTGGGCGTGGAAAACCTAACGGACGACGTAAATGTCGCAGGGCGCCTTGTGCAGGAAGTGCTGCGCCAGGCTGCCGAGCAATGCTTGCGACAGTGCGCTGCGGCCGTGGCTGCCGAGTACCAGCAGTTCGGTGTTGGTGCTTTTCAGGCGCGCTTGCAGGCAGCGCAGGATGCCGCCTTGCTCCACCGAGTGAGTCAGGGTCGGGCCTTTCTCCGGCAGGTTCTGCGCTTCATCTTCCAGCAACTGGTTGATCAGGGCTTTCTGCGTGTTCAGTTGCGCTTCGACCTGCTTGGGCGTGCCCTTGTCCGGTTCGAATACGTGCAGCGCGTGCAACTCGGCGGCTTCCGGCAGCAGGCGGTAAGCCTGGCCGAGGGCGCTGCAGGCGCAGAGCGAGAAGTCGATGGCGGCCAAGGCGCGCTCATATGGGCTCGAATCGTTACGCGCGACCAGCAGCAGCGGCACCGGGCAATTGCGCGCAATGCGGTCGAGGCTGGTGCCGGAGAAGAAGTCGTGGCGTTGGTGATGGCCACCGAGTACCAGCAGGTCGCAACCCAGCTCATTGAGTTGCTGCAACACCACTTCCGAGGGCTTGATGCCGGTGCGGATCAGCAGCTGGCTGCCGGCCGGGGCGTACTGGGTCAGGCTGCGGTCCAGTGCCTGCTTGGCCTGCTCATGTTCCTGGCTGCTTTTGCTCGGGTCGAGTACATGCAGGATGGTCAGTTTGGCATTGAACTGCTTGGCCAGCTGGGTGGCGCGGCACAGCGCCATATCCGCAGTGTCGCGCAGGTCGTGGGCAATAAGGATGTGACTGGGCATGGTCGGCGTTCTCCTGCCGATGCATGTCGGCACATTTATTGTGACCTCGAGTCATAGCTGGACTTTTGACCCAGGGCAAGGTCAGGTGTCAGCGTGCGCGTAATTGATACAGACCGCGACTCTCGACCACTACTTCACCACTCTCATCGGTTAGCTGCAACTGTAAAACATACTCGGCTTTGCCGAGTTCTGTTGCCTGCTTTTGCAGCTGCTGGATTTCTCCCGCCGTAAGGCGTGCTTCAACCCAGATATCGCCGCTGGCCGGGCGGCGAAAGCGCAGGTTCATTTCCTTGACGATGGGGTAAAAACGCTGGGCATCGAAGCTGGTGAGAAACAGCGCACCGCCGGGAATTTCCGCCAGGGTGAACAGCGCGCCGGCGTACATGCTGCCGATATGGTTCTGGTTACCCGTCAGCGGCATGCGCAGGCGCACGTGACCCACTTCCAGCACTTCGGCCTTGAGGCCGCTGCGCTGGACAAAGGCGATCTGTTCTTCGGTGAGCTGGCGTACCAGTTCGATTGGCATCGTCATGCTTGGCTCCACACCTGTTGTTGTGCAGCCAGCCTAAAGGTTGGTCGATGGCAGGGTAATGACCTCGGTGGCGGTGTGTGATTGACCAATCCGCTCAGCGCGGTCTGTTAGATACCCTGCTGACGCAACCAGCCGAACAGTTGCGGCAAGGGCAGGGCGCCGCTCTGCCGGGCGACTTCCACGCCACCCTTGAGCAGGATCAGCGTGGGGATTGAGCGGATGCCCATTTCTGCCGACAGTTGCGGGTTGGCTTCGCTGTCCAGCTTGCTCAGGCGGCAGTGGCCTTGCAGCTGCGCGGCGGCTTGCTCATAGATGGGCGCAAAGCTGCGGCAGGGGCCGCACCAGCTGGCCCACACGTCAATCAGCAGCGGCAAGTCGCCCTTGTTCTGCGCGTCGAAATTGGCCTGGGTCAGCTCGAAGGGTGTGCTCGGTAGCACCTCGGCCTTGCAGCGGCCACAGCGCGGCGCATCGCCCAGGCGCTCGGCGGGAATACGGTTGAGGCCGTTGCAGTGTGGGCAGGGGATCAGCAGAGGGTTGGACATGGGCGACTCCAGAGGCGGTTACCCCTTATCTGGAGTCGCTTGCGCGGATATCAAGGGCGATCAGCCCGCCGCCGCATCCAGTGCTTGCGCCAGGTCGGCGAGAATATCGTCGCTGTGCTCGATGCCAATGGACAGGCGCACCATGTCGCGCGGCACGCCGGCGCGCTCCAGCTCTTCGTCATTCAGCTGGCGATGGGTGGTCGAGGCCGGGTGGCAGGCCAGCGATTTGGCATCGCCGATATTCACCAGGCGCACCACCAGCTTGAGTGCATCGATAAAGCGCGCGCCAGCGGCCTGACCGCCAACGATGCCGAAGGACAGGATCGACGCCGGCTTGCCGCCGGTGTAGCGCACGGCCAGCTCGTGCTCGGGATGATCCGGCAGGCCGGCGTATTTCACCCAGGCCACCTGCGGGTGGTTTTGCAGGTAGTGGGCGACCTTCAGCGCATTCTCGCAGTGGCGCTCCATGCGCAGGGCCAGGGTTTCCAGGCCTTGCAGGATCAGGAAGGCATTGAACGGCGACAGCGCCGCGCCCGTGTTGCGCAGCGGCACCACGCGGCAGCGACCGATAAAGGCGGCCGGGCCGAAGGCCTCGGTGTAGGTCACGCCGTGGTAGGACGGGTCGGGCGTATTGAGCAGCGGGAAGCGCGCCTTGTTGTCGGCCCAGGGGAACTTGCCGGAGTCGACGACTATGCCGCCGATGCTGGTGCCGTGGCCGCCGATGTATTTGGTCAGCGAGTGCACGACGATGTCCGCGCCGTGCTCGAACGGGCGGCAGAGGATCGGCGTGGCCACGGTGTTGTCGACGATCAGCGGCACGCCATGGCGGTGCGCCGCTGCGGCGAGGGCAGCCAGGTCGACGATATTGCCGGCTGGGTTGCCGATGGATTCACAGAACACCGCTTTGGTGCGCTCGTCGATCAGCGCTTCCAGGGCGGCGATGTCGTCATGGGCGGCGAAGCGGGTCTGGATGCCAAAGCGCGGCAGGGTGTGGGCCAGCAGGTTGTAGGTGCCGCCGTAGAGCTTGGCCACCGAGACGATATTGTCGCCAACCTCGGCCACGGTCTGAATCGCGTAGGTGATGGCGGCCATGCCGGAGGCCACGGCCAGGGCGCCGACGCCGCCTTCCAGCGCAGCCACGCGCTCTTCGAGCACGGCGTTGGTCGGGTTCATGATCCGCGAATAGATATTGCCGGCGACCTTCAGGTCGAACAGGTCGGCACCGTGCTGGGTGTCATCGAAGGCAAAGGAGCTGGTCTGGTAGATCGGCACCGCCACCGCCTTGGTGGTCGGGTCGGGGCTGTAACCGGCGTGGATGGCCAGGGTTTCCAATTTCATGCGCGCGTTCCTTCAGGGCAGATTGAAAGATACGCAGCATGGAGAAGGCAGCCAGGCCCGGTCAATGCGCTGGCGCAATGAAACGGGCCTTGGGTTAGATCGATATATTCGCCGCTTATGCCGCTAACAGGCCGCTGAAAACTACCTGCGTTGCCATCGCGGCGTTAAAAACAGGCTCAAAATGCTCATTTACAGCTCGTAAACTGCGCTTTTTCGCCTGTTTTTGCCTTGCGCTGGCTGCCTCGCCTACGTTTTCAACGGCCTGTTAAACCGGTGTCAGCGGGAAGAACCAGGGAATCACGAAGCTGGCCACTACCCACAGCAGCAGGTTGAGCGGAATGCCGACCTTCATAAAGTCGGTAAAACGATAGCCGCCGGCGTTGTAGACGAAGGTGTTGGTCTGGTAACCGATGGGCGTGGCGAAGCTGGCGCTGGCGGCGAACATGACTGCGACCACAAAGGCGCGCGGGTCGACGCCCAGGTGCTGGGCCATGCCGATGGCAATCGGCGTGACCAGCACGGCCACGGCGTTGTTCGATAGCACTTCGGTGAGGATCGAGGTGAACAGGTAGATAAACGACAGCATCAGCAGTGGGCCAGCCCAGGGCATCAACCCCATGACATTGCTGACCATCAGGCCGACCAGGCCAACTTTGTCCATGGCGATGCTGATGGCCAGCATGCCGAAGATCAGGCTGAGGATCTTCCAGTCCACTGCCTTGTAGGCGTCTTCCACATCCAGGCAGCGGGTCGCCAGCACGGTGACCGCGCCGATGATCGCCAGGCCTTCGATGGGCATCACGCCAAACGCGGCGAGGATCATCACCGCCAGGGTGGCGATGATTGCAATCGGCGCCTTGTCGCGGCGGAAGGCGCGTTCCTGCACGGCATTGAGGCTGATCAGCTCGCCGTTGTCGGCGAAACGCTTGATCTGCGTTGGCGTGCCTTCCACCAGCATCACGTCGCCAAACTGCAGCTCGAAATCGTCGAGGTTGCCCTGAATATTCTCGTCCTGGCGGTGCACCGCCAGCACGGCGATGCCATAGCGCGCGGTCAGGTCGAGGTCGCGCATTGGTCGGTGGCTGTAGCGCGAGTTACGCCCGACTATGGCCTCGGCGAGGATCACGTCATGGCTGCTGATGGTTTCGAAGGCGTCGCTGCGGTTGAAGATCAGATGGCCGCTTTCGCGCAGCTCCACCACATCCTTGACTTGGCCGTGCAACACCAGGCGGTCGCCGCTGGCCAGTAGGGTGTCGGCAGCGGGCTCGGTCAGCTCCAGTTCCTCGCGAAACAGCTTGAGCACCAGCAGGCCGCTGCCGCCGTTGAGGTTGGCTTCGTGCAGGGTTTTGCCGATAACCGGTGAGTCGTGCGGCACCAGCAGTTCGGTCATAAAGGTGCGGTCCAGATCCGGGCGCAGCTGCTTGGACAGGGTTTCGCGGTTAGGCAGCAGGTGGCGGCCGATGGTCAGCAGGTAGAGCATGCCGACACTGGCCAGGATCAAGCCCGCGCCAGTGATCTCGAAGATGCCGAAGGGCGCCAGGCCGGCCTTGCGCGCCACGCCGTCGACCAGAATATTGGTCGAGGTGCCGATCATGGTCAGGGTGCCGCCGAGGATGGTGGCGTAGGACAGCGGGATCAGCAGTTTTGACGGCAGGGTGCCGGCGCGGCGGGCCAGGGCGATGGCCACCGGGGTGAGGATGGCTACCACTGGGGTGTTGTTCAGGCAGGCGGAAATCACCAGGGCGGTGACGGTCAGCCCGGTAAGCACACGAATCGGGCTGGTGCCCACCAGATTGCCCAGCCAGTTGCCCAGGGCGTCGATGCAACCGGTGCGCTCCAGCGCGGCAGACAGCACGAACATGCAGGCGATGGTCACCGGCGCCGAGTTGCTCAGCACGCTGAGCACTTCCGCAGGTGTCAGCAACTGGGTAATTAGCAGCGCCGCCACGGCAATGGCGGCGACGATGTCCGGGCTCCACTTCTCGCGCACAAAGGCGTACAGCACCCAGACCAGCAGGGCGCCGACAAACAGCAGGGGCAGAGGAAGAGAGTCCCAGAACATGAACATCCTTAGCGTGCGAATCTCGTGTGAGGTATCGGGCGCGCCAATCCAGACGGCTGGCCACGCAAGGCGGAGAAGATAAGGGTTGCTGCTTAGAGAGTCTAAGAATGTTTGGAAAGGTTTATATGCCTTTTCGATTTAATAGATAAGGCTGTACCGGCCGCTCTAGCGCGCACTGTGTCTGTGCGCTTAACCGCTGGCGGATTAGGCTCAAGGCTTTAGTGAGTGGGAGGTGATATGCGTCAGCTAGGCATTCTGGGTGGCATGAGCTGGGAGTCCACGGCCAGCTATTACCGCTTGCTCAACCAGGGCGTGCGCGAGCAGTTGGGCGGCCTGCATTCGGCGCCGCTGCTGCTGCATTCCGTGGATTTTGCCGAGATCGCCGAACTGCAGCGGCGTGGCGACTGGCAGGCGGCTGGGCAAGTGCTGGCACAGGCGGCTGAGGGCCTTGAGCGGGCGGGAGCTACGGCCCTGCTGCTGGCCACCAACACCATGCATAAGGTGGCGCCGGCCATTGAGGCGGCGGTGCAGATACCTCTGCTGCATATTGGTGATGCGGTTGGCCAGGCGCTGCAACGCCAGGGTGTGCGCCGCGCAGCCTTGCTCGGCACGCGTTTTACCATGCAGGAGGACTTCTACCGTCAGCGCCTGGCCGAGCGCTTTGCCATCGAAGTAATCACCCCGAACGCGGCGCAGATGGTGGAGATTGACCGGGTGATCTTTGCCGAACTGTGCCAGGGCCAGTTTCTGCCGCCGGCGCGGGTGTTCTATCTGGACTGTTTGCGCGCGCTGCAGGAGCAGGGCGCCGAGGTATCCATCCTCGGTTGCACTGAGATCGGCTTGCTGCTTGATGGCCTGGACGCACCGTTGCCGTTGCTCGACAGCACCGAGCTGCATGTTGCCATGGGGCTGGAATGGATGTTGGGTGGTTTGTAGGTTGGGTTGAGGAGCTTGCGACGAAGCCCAACGATAGCCGGGCGGAGCGTTGCGCGCTCCCTGTTGGGCTTCGCAAGCTCAACCCAACCTACGATGAACAGCTGATTTCCAGGTGTTTACCCCATTCCGGTGGTCGCTGGGCGTAGCGTTCGAAGCCGGGTTGCTCATCGAACGGTCGCGACAGCACCTGATGCAGCTCGCGCACCGGGGCGTAATCGCCCTGCTCGGCGGCTTCGATCACTTGCTGCGCCAGGTAATTACGCAAGATGTACTTGGGGTTGGCCGCGTGCATGCGCGTGCGCCGTTGCGCCTGCTCGTCGCCATCGCGCGCGCTGCGCACCAGGTAGTCGGCGGCCCAGGCGTCGAAGCCGGCCAGGTCGGTAAAGTCATCACGCAGGCGCGCCACGGCTTGCGCGGCTGGGCTGTCGCCGAGTTCGCGGAAGAACAGCGTGTAATCCACCGCGCTGCTCTGCATCAGTTGCAGCAGGTGTTGCACCAAGGCTTCGTCGCCGTCATCGGCGCTGAGCAGGCCCAGGCGTTTGCGCATCAGGTCGAGGTAGTGCGCCTGGTACAGCGGTAGAAACAGGCCGAGGGTTTCACGCAGTGCGTCTACATCCACCAGCGGCACCAGGGCTTGGCCGAGGGCGGCGAGGCTCCATTGGGCGATCGGCACCTGATTGCTGAAGCTGTAGCGGCCGCTGTCATCGGAGTGGTTGCAGATGTGCTGGGCGTCGAAATCATCGAGAAAGGCGTAGGGGCCGTAATCGAAGGTGATGCCGAGGATCGACATATTGTCGGTGTTCATCACCCCGTGGCAGAAGCCATAGGCCTGCCAGTAGGCAATCATCGCCGCGTTACGCTCGATGATTTCGCGGAACATCGCCAGGTACGGCAGCTCCTGCTGCAGGCAGTCGGCATAGTGGTTGTGCAGCACGTGGTCGGCCAGCTGTTTGAGCTGCTCGTGCTGGCGGGTGTAGTAGAAGTATTCGAAGTGACCGAAGCGGATATGGCTGGGCGCCAGGCGTAGCACCATTGCTGCGCTTTCCTGCTTTTCGCGCCACACCGGGGTGCTGGAGCCGGTTACGCACAGCGCCCGCGAGCTGGGGATGCCGAGGGCGTGCAGGTGTTCACTGGCGAGAAATTCGCGGATCGATGAACGCAGCACGGCGCGGCCGTCGCCCATGCGCGAGTAGGGCGTTTGCCCGGCGCCTTTCAGGTGCAGATCCCAGGACTCGCCGGCATCGTTGACCACTTCGCCGAGCAACAGGCCTCGGCCATCGCCCAGGCGTGGGTTGTAGCCGCCGAACTGATGCCCGGAATAGACCATGGCGCGCGGCTCTGCGTTGCTCCACAGCTTGTGCCCGGCAAAAATCTGCGCGAACACCTCGCTGTCGGCCTCGCTCGGGTCGAGATCAAGCAGGGCCATGGCCGCCGGGCTGGCGACCACCAGGCGCGGCTCGGCAATCGGCTCGGGCAGCACGGGGGTGGAGAACGCGTCGCCGAGGCGGGCAAAACGGTTGTCGAACTGCAGCTCGATAAGCGGCTTCACGGTCAGGCTCCAGCCGGGCCAATGTGGCCCGGCAGTGATGAGGTAGCGGCCCACGCAGGCGGGCCGAGTGGCTGACTTACAGCGGGTCTACGGCGGGGAGCGGTGGCAGCTGCTCTTGCTTGGCGCCAGCAGCGGCGCCTGCCGCCAGCACTTGTCCGCTGCTCAGGTTGAGCTCCTGGCCCTGCAGGTTCTTGATCATCACCTCGACCTGGTTGAAGGCCATTTCCACGTTGTTTTCCCGGAAGCTCAGCGCGATGCGCGTGAGGATTTCGTCGGTGGCCGCGTTACGGTCGCCCAGTTCACGCACATGGAAGCGCAGCTCGTAGTCGAAGGTGCTGGCGCTGATGGTCAGGAAGAACAGCAGCGGTGCCGGGTCGCGCAGTACCCGTGGGTTTTCCTCGGCGGCCTGCATCATCAGCTTGCGCGCCAGCGGCAGGTCGGTTTCGTAGGCTACGCCGATCTTGATGATCACTCGGGTGACGGTGTCATTGAGTGACCAGTTGATCAGCTGGTCGGTGACGAAGGTTTTGTTCGGCACGATGATTTCTTTGCGGTCGAAATCGGTGATGGTGGTGGCGCGGATGCGGATCTTGCTCACGGTGCCAGACAGGTTGCCGATGGTCACCACGTCGCCGATGCGCACCGGGCGCTCGAACAGGATGATCAGGCCGGAGATAAAGTTGGCGAAGATTTCCTGCAGGCCGAAACCCAGACCCACCGACAGCGCGGCCACCAGCCATTGCAACTTGTCCCAGCTGACGCCGAGGGTCGACAGGGTGGTGACAAAGCCGATGGCCACGATCAGGTAGGACAGCAGGGTGGTGGTGGCGTAAGCGCTGCCCTGGGCCAGACTCAGCCGCGACAGCACCAGCACTTCAAGCAGACCGGGCAGGTTGCGCGCCAGAGCGATGGTGATGCCGACGATGATCAGCGCACCGAGCACATCGCTGAGGCTGATTGGCACCAGGGTGGCGGCATCGCCGGTACCGCTGCTGTATTCGTAGAGGGAGATATTGTCGAGGTAGGTAAATACCGAGATCAGGTCCGCCCAGACCCAGTACAGGCCGGCGATAAAGGTGCCGAGCAGGGCCAGGCGAATCAGGCGCAGCGACTGCTGGTTGACCTGTTCGATATCCAGGGTTGGCTCTTCGACCACGGTTTCCGTGCCTTCGCCGCTGTCCTTGCTCTGCGCCTGGCGCTTGCTCATGGCGCGCTGGTAGGCCAGGCGACGTGCGGCAACGCCCAGGCCGCGCACGAAGGTGGCTTCGATGATCAGCCAGATCACCAGCAGGTAGAGGGTGTTGATCAGGCGGTCGCTGAGTTTCAGCGCGGTGTAGTAGTAGCCGAAACCGACCGCAATGATCAGCGCCAGTGGTAGCAGGCTCAGGCCCATGCCGATCAGCATGCGGAAGGCCGAGGCATGTTCGCGGGCCGGGCCGGTAAGCAGCAGTTTGTGCAGCAGCCAGACCATCAGCGCGTAGCAGGTCAGCACCACGGCCAGGCCGATCACGTCATCGCCCAGGCCGGCCGGTTGGTGCTTGGCAATCGTGACCACGGCGACCAGCGCGATCACCACCAGACCCAGGCGGCGCACTTGTTTGTGCAGGAAGGCCACTTGCGAGCGGCCCCAGCGGAAGTGCAGTTCGGCCACGCCGCCATCGGCGAGGATGCGGTACAGGGTGTAGAACACCAGCCAGGCCTGGGCCATCTGGAACAGCGCCTCACCCAGGTTGGCGTTCTGTCCGCGGGCATCCATTTGCAGGGCGAAGCCGCACAGCGCCAGGAACAGCGTGCCGGGCAGTGCCAGCAAGACGTTGAGCATGATCGCCATCGGCGTGTGCAACTGGCTGTCGCGCTTGAAGTGGCCGATGTCCTGGTGCAGCTCGGCGAGCTTGCGGTACAGGTAACCACGGCGCCACAGCAGCACCGCAATCAGCAGCAGCAAGGGCAGGAACAGCAGCGGTCGCTCGGTCAGACCGGCGCCCAGCTGGCGCAGGTTGGCGCCCCAGGGCAGTTCGGCAATCTGCCGTTCGAGCAGGCGCGGCGCGGATTTAAACCACTCCAGGTCCAGCGGCTTGTTGCTGGGAATCCAGAACATCTGCTCGTCGAGGGTGGCGCGCAGGGTGTCGGCAGTGGTTTTCAGCTGCTTCTGACTCAGCTGCAGGGTGATCGACTCGTTGAGCAGGGCATTCAGCTCACGGTTGAGGCGGTCGATCAGCTCGCGGCGGGTATTGATGATTTCCAGCAGGTCGGTGCGCAGGGCCTGAGTGTCAGCGTTGCTGTCAGCGGTGGTGAGCAGTTTCTCGACATACACGCTGGGGTTGCTGATGGCCTCGCGTTGCTGGTTAAGCTCGAACTGGTACAGGCGCAGGTCGGCAATCTGGTCAGGCAGGTTGCTGTCGATCTTTAGCGTCGGCAGCGCCTGTTGCTGCTTATAGAGAATGCGCGAGAGCAGCAGGCTGCCCTGCAGCACGCTGATCTGTTCGGCCAGGGCCTGGTCGCTTTGGCTCAGACTGTCGAGTTGCTGCTTGGTCTGCAGGTTCAGGCGGGTCAGTTCATTGAGCCGGTCGGTGGCGCGCAGCAGGTAGTCGGAGAGTTTCAGGTTGAGTGCGCTTTCGCGGGCTAGCACGGTGTCGCTGCCGGCTTTTTCGGCCTCACGTGATTGCTCGGCGACGGTCTGCTCGGAGAGGTTGCGGCGCTTTTCATTGATCAGGTTCTGCAGCTCGAGCAGTTCCTGTTCGAGGCGCCTGATGCGTTCTTCCAGCAGGCTACGGCGGCTGTTGCCAAGGTCCTGCAGCAGGCTGTTGCCGGCCAGTTCCTGGCGGCGCAGCTGGGTTTGCGCATCCAGCTTGGCCAGTTCGGCATGCAACTGGTCACGGCGTTCGTTGCTCAGCGGTTTGTTGGCCTCGCGGCCACTTTTCAGGATGCCGTTGATCGTCTGGCTGCGGGTCTGGTTGCTGCTGATTTCTGCCTGGGCGCGCTCCGGGCGGGTTTGCGAGGTGATCACCAGGCTGTTGGCTTCGATGATCTGTTTCTGCCACTCGTTGAGTTGCGCGTTGCGCTCGGCCAACAGCTGTTCGAGCAGCGGCAGCGCGCTTTTGCCATAGCGCAGATTGACCTCGGTGGGCAGGCTGTTTTTCAGTCGATCAAAGTCGCGCTGCGCCTCGCCAATCAAGCGTGGGGCTTGCTGCAGCTGCTTTTCAAGGTCGGCCAGACGCTTTTCGCTGTCGGCTTTCTCATCCAGCAGCGTCAGGGTTTTTTCCAGAGTCTGCTTGACGGCCAGTTGCTCGGCCTCCGGCAGCTTGCGCTCGGCCAGGTTGTCCAGGCTGTTTTGTACGGCCGCGCGGCTCGGTGGCTCGGCGGCATGCAGCAACGGGGCGCTCAGGCACAGCCCGAGCAGGGCGACGGCAAGATAAGTGCGAAGAGAGGGCATAGTGACGATCGTTGGCTCGAAAAGAAGCTGAGTTTAACAGGCGCCTGGCTAAGCGCCTGTGCCGTATATAACGGCTCTTGGGCGCTAGATTACGCTCTTGTGCTGCGCTTTTTAACGCAACAGCGCTGGCGCGTAACCCGGCGCTTAAAGGAAGAGCCCAGGGCCTGGGCGACTGCCTTCGGGGAATCTGACGCCGACCTTGCGGATCTTGTTCCCTTCCATGGCGGCCACTGTCCAGGTGAGGCCTTGCCATTCCACCTGGTCGCCGATAACTGGCGAGCCGCCAATCTTGTGGGCAATAAAGCGACCCAGGTGCAGCTGGCCTTCGGCGCCTTCCAGTTTCAGGCCGTAGAGGGCGGCAATGGCGGCCAGTTCGGCATCGCCTTCCAGCACGAAATCACCGAAGAAGCGCAGGTCCTGGCCGCGTGTGGGCGCTTGGCTGAACAGTTTGCCAAGGGCGGGCAGGTCGTGTTCATGGCCGACCACGCAGAGCAGGTCACCGGCATCCAGGGTGGTGCTGCCGGAGGGGTGCAGCAGCTCCTTGCCACGGAACAGTGCGGCGATGCGCGTGCCTTCGGGCATCTTCAGCTCGCGCAACGGCGCGCCGATGCACCATTTTTCCGCCCCGAGACGGTAGATAAACAGCTCCCACTGGCTGGTCGGGTGTACGTCCAGCCCCGCGCGGGAAATGGGCGCCGGCTCCGGCGGTACGGTGACGCGCAGCAATTTGGCGGCAAACGGCAGGCTGGTGCCCTGCAGCAGCAGCGAGACCAGCACGATAAAGAACGCCACGTTGAAGAACAGCTGGGCATTCGGCAGGCCGGCCATCAGCGGGAACACCGCGAGAATAATCGGCACCGCGCCGCGCAGGCCGACCCAGGCGATAAAGGCGCGCTCGCGGTCATGGAACGCTTTGAAGGGCAGCAGGCCGAGAAATACCGACAGCGGCCGGGCAAACAGGATCATCCACAGCGCCAGGCCCAGCGCCGGCAGGGCAATGGGCAGCAGCTCGTGGGGGGTGACCAGCAGGCCAAGGACCAGGAACATGCCGATCTGCGCCAGCCAGGTCAGGCCGTCGAGCATATGCAGGATGCCGTGGCGCGAGCGGATCGGTCGGTTGCCCAGCAGCAGGCCGCACAGGTAGATCGACAGAATGCCGCTGCCGCCGACGGCGGTGGTGATGGCAAAGATGATCAGGCCGCCGCTGACCACCAGCAACGGATACAGGCCGTTGGCCAGTTCCATGCGGTTGATCAGGTTGAGCAGCAGCCAGCCGCCACCGAGGCCGAACAGCGCGCCGATGCCGAACTGCTGCAGCAGCTGCACCAGCAGGCTCCAGCTCATGCCGTCCTGGCCGCTGGCGAGCATGGCGATGAGGGTAACGGTGAGGAACACCGCCATCGGGTCGTTGCTGCCGGATTCGATTTCCAGGGTGGCGCTGACCCGTTCGTTAAGGCCGCGCCCGCCGAGCAGGCTGAATACCGCAGCCGCATCGGTGGAGCCGACGATGGCGCCGATCAGCAGGCCTTCCATCCAGGTCAGGTCGAACAGCCAGGCCGCCGCGACACCGGTTAACCCGGCGGTCAGCAGCACGCCCAGCGTGGCCAGGGACAACGAGGGCCACAAGGCCACACGAAAGCTGGAGACCCGCGTACGCATGCCGCCATCGAGGAGGATGATGGCCAGCGCCAGGTTGCCGACCAGGTAGGCCAGCGGATAGTTATTGAAGATGATGCCGCCAGGGCCGTCGGTGCCGGCGAGCATGCCGACAGCGAGAAAGATCACCAGAATCGGGATGCCGAAACGCGAACCGAAGGCGCTGACCAGAATGCTCATGGCCACCAGCATTGCACCGATCAAAAACAGATTATTGATGGTGCTGGCATCCAAGGCGCGTACTCCGTGCGGGTTGGTGAGCGTGCCACTATGCATGGCGCGTGCCAGCGATTCTAACCGCTGCCTTCGAGCAACGCTCAAAAAAAACGCCCGGCATCGGCCGGGCGTCTTGTAACAGCATGCTATGCGTACAGAACCTGTTTACGATCTTGCGAGCTAGAGCCATGCAAGGCGCTACGTTAGTAACAGCCTCCGGCTGGTCAAAGCGGCGAGGAAGCGTACTGGGCTCGCACACGAGTGTACGAGTTGTACATGAGCATTACTCGTTTCACTCGCCCTTCGGATCGCGCTAAAGCGCGTTAGCCGCAAGCGGCTTGCCGAGCCTGTTTTTAACGCCGCAGGGCCGACGCGCAGCAGATCGTATGCAGGTTCTTAGAACCAGGCGTCCTGCATACCCAGACAGGTATCGTCGCGGGCTTCGAGGATGGCCAGGTCGTGGTGGCAGCTCGGCACTTCCCAGGTCAGGAAGTAGCGCGCGGCCTGTAGCTTGCCCTGATAGAAGTCGGCATCGGCGGCGTTGCCGCGCGCCAGGCCTTCTTCGGCGCGAATCGCCTGCTCCAGCCAGCGCCAGCCAATCACGGTGTGGCCAAAGACTTTCAGGTACAGCGCCGAGTTGGCCAGGCCCTGGTTGACCTTGCCGCTCATCAGATCGCCCAGCAGTGCCAGGGTCACCGTTTGCAGGCGTGCCAGCAGTTGCTCCAGCGGCTGGCGCAGGGCGGTCAGCGAGGCGTGAGCTTCGGCGCGCTGGCAGGTGCCGTGGATCAGCTTGAGCAGCTGTTTGAGCGCTGCGCCGCCGTTCATCGAGACCTTGCGCCCGAGCAGGTCGAGGGACTGGATGCCGTGGGTGCCCTCATGGATCGGGTTGAGGCGGTTGTCGCGGTAGTACTGCTCCACCGGGTAATCGCGGGTGTAGCCATGGCCACCGAGAATCTGGATGGCCAGCTCGTTGGCCTTGAGGCAGAACTCCGAGGGCCAGGATTTGACGATCGGGGTAAGCAGATCGAGCAGCTCCAGGGCGATACGGCGTTCGTCTTCAGTCGCCAGGGTCTGGGTGTCGTCGAACAGCCGCGCGGCGTACAGGCCGAGATCGAAAGCGCCTTCTACATAAGCTTTCTGGGTCAGCAGCATGCGCCGCACATCGGCATGCTCGATGATCGCCACCTGGTTGGAGGTCGGGTCCTTGCCATCCGGCAGGCGACCTTGCGGGCGCTGGCGGGCGTAGTCGAGCGAGTACAGGTAGCCGGCGTAGCCGAGCATCACCGCACCCATGCCGACGCCGATGCGCGCCTCGTTCATCATCTGGAACATATAGGCCAGGCCGTGGTGCGGCTTGCCCACCAGATAGCCGACGCAGTCGCCGTTATCACCGAAGTTCAGCGCGGTGGAGGTGGTGCCGCGCCAACCCATCTTGTGGAACAGCCCGGCCAGCACCACGTCGTTGCGCGTACCCAGGCTGCCGTCAGCGTTAACCAGAAACTTCGGCACGATAAACAGCGAAATACCTTTTACCCCGGCTGGGGCGTCCGGCAGCTTGGCCAGCACCATATGCACGATGTTTTCCGACAGCGGATGGTCGCCACCGGAGATAAAGATCTTGTTGCCCTTAAGCCGGTAAGTGCCGTCTTCGGCCGGCTCGGCGCGGGTGCGGATGTCTGACAGCGAGGAACCGGCATGCGGCTCGGTCAGGGCCATGGTGCCGAAGAAGCGGCCGTCGATCATCGGCTGCAGAAAGCGCTGCTTCTGCTCGTCGTTGCCGAAGGTTTCGATCAGGTTGGCCGCGCCCATGGTCAGGAACGGGTAGGACGTAGTCGCCGCGTTGGCCGACTGGAAGTGGGCGAAGCAGGCCTGCGACAGCAGGTTGGGCAGCTGCATGCCGCCGACGTCGAATTCGCGGGTGGCGTTGAGGAAGCCCGCTTCGAGGAAGGCATCCACCGCCGGTTTCACCTCGGGAATCAGCACCGCTGCGCCGTCGACATACTCCGGCTCGTGTTCGTCATTCTTGCGGTTGTGCGGGGCGAACAGGTTTTCCGCGATGCTGCGGGCGGTGTCGATGGCCGCGTCAAAGGTTTCGCGACTGTGCTCGGCGAAACGCTCGCGCTGGGTCAGGCCTTCGGCGTCCAGCACTTCGTAAAGCTCGAAGGCCAGGTTGCGGGAACTGAGCAGGGACTCGGACATGGGTGTACCTCCGGTTACGATGCAACGAGTCTAAGCAGGCGCGTGCGCCGCTCCCAGCACTATTAATAAGCGTGATAACGGGGCGTTGGGCCGGGTCGGGTCGCCCTGATAAGCCTGACCATAGGACCATGCTCATTGCTCCTCTCTCCCATTTACGGGAGAGGGGCTGGGGGAGAGGGCTGAAAACACCGCACATCGGCCAGGTATCCCCTCTCCCTAACCCTCTCCCCGGAGGGCGAGGGGATTGATCGCGTCCGGTCGCTGCCTAGTGTTTTTAGCCGGGCTCTGCTGTTTACCCGGCAAAGCCCTGGGCCAGCTCGCGGGTTAGCTCAGCGGCGCCGATATTCTTGCAACCGCTGACATTTTGCCCCGCCCACAGCGGCGAGAAATCACCGCTGCGCAGGCTTTCAGCCTTGCTGCGCAACGGCGCAATGGCTGCAGTGGCCAGCGGGAAGGCCGGTGCCTGCATGCTGATTGGCCCCAATTCGCGCATCACCCGGTTGACGATGCCACGCGCCGGGCGGCCGCTGAACAGGTTGGTCAGGGCCGTGTGCTGTGCTGCCGGGCTGTGCAGGGCGGCGCGGTGAATGGCGCTGGTGCTGGCTTCATCACAGCACAGGTACGCGGTGCCGACCTGCACCCCCGCCGCGCCGAGGGCCATGGCGGCGCGTACGCCTTGGGCCTCGGCGATGCCGCCGGCGGCAATCACCGGTACGCGCACCGCCTGGACGATCTGCGGCAGCAGGGCGAAGGTGCCGAGCTGGCTGCTCAACTCATCGGTGAGGAACATGCCGCGATGGCCGCCGGCTTCCAGGCCCTGGGCGATGATCGCGTCAGCGCCATTGGCCTCGAGCCACAACGCCTCTTCAACCGTGGTCGCCGAGCTGAGCACCGTGGCCCCGCACGCTTTTACGCGCGCCAACAGTTCAGCCGATGGCAGGCCAAAGTGAAAGCTCACCACGGCGGGTTTGAACTCATCGAGCAGATCGGCCATCTCGGCACTGAACGGCAGGCGGCCGGGACCGCTGGCAATCGCCGCAGGATCAATACCGAACTCGCGGTAGTACGGACTCAGCGCCTCGCGCCAGGCGGCTTCGCGTGTGCCGTCGATGTTTGGCGGGGTGTGGCAAAAGAAATTCAGGTTATAGGGCTTGTGGGTTTTTTCATTCAGCGCCAGCAGCTCCTTGCGCAAGCCGGCGGCGTCGAGCATGGCGCAGGGCAGCGAACCCAGCGCGCCGGCGTTGGATACGGCAGCGGCCAACCCATGCAGCTGCACGCCCGCCATGGGGGCCTGGATCAGCGGTAGCTCAATGCCCAATAGCTCTTGCAATGACATGTTGGTTCTCTTTTGCCAGACGGATCAGTGGCCACCGTACTGATCCATCCAGCGCCTGGCAAACTGGTAAACTGCCCGGCCACAGGAGCCCGCCCAATGAACTACCGCCACGCCTTCCATGCCGGCAACCATGCCGATGTGCTGAAACACTACGTCCTCACTCGCCTGATTGCTCTGTTGTCACGCAAGGAGGCGCCGTTCGCCTACCTCGACAGCCATGCGGGTATCGGCCTGTATGACCTGCGCGGCGATCAAGCCAGCCGCACGGGTGAGTGGCTGGAAGGCATCGCCCGGCTGTGGCAGGCCACCGACGTACCGGACCCGCTGCTGGATTATCTGGAAGTGATTCGGGCGATGAACCCGGATGGGGAGCTGCGTCATTACCCCGGCTCACCGGAGCTGGCCCGTCTGCTGACCCGCGAGCAAGACCGCCTGCACCTGAACGAGAAGCACCCGGAAGACGGTCGCCTGCTCAAGGAAAACATGCACGGCGACCGCCGTGTGGCGGTGCACCTCGGCGAGGGCTGGTATGTGCCGCGCGCCCTGCTGCCAACCCGCGAGAAGCGCGCGCTGCTGTTGATCGACCCGCCGTTCGAGCAGGCCGATGAAATGGAACGCTGCGCTCAGTCGTTGAGCGAAGCCATCAGCCGCATGCGTCAGGCGGTGGTGGCAATCTGGTATCCGATCAAGGACCTGCGCCAGCTGCGGCGTTTCTACAGTGACCTGCAAAAGAGCAAGGCGCCCAAGCTGCTGCGCGTCGAACTGTATGTGCACCCCACCGACGAAGCGGTACGCTTGAATGGCTCCGGCCTGGTGATCAGCAACCCGCCATGGGGGCTGGAAGACGAACTCAAGCAGATCCTGCCATGGCTCGCCGACCTGCTTGGGCAAAGCCAGGGCGGCTGGCGCCTGGATTGGCTGATTGAGGAAGGCAGCGCGGGCTAGCGACCTTTGCTCGGTTCAACAAAGTAGCTCAGCTGCTGGCGCGGGTTGAGGTACTCCAGCGCCTCGCGCGGCAGCTGCGCCGGGCGCAGGCTGCTGGCAATGCCGAGGCGTGTTTCCTGTTCCAGGTCGATGATCAGCGCCTCGTTCTTGGGCACTTCGGCATCGTAGACCACCAGCGTCGGTTTCAGCGGCAGGCTTGGGTTCATCCCCAAGACCAGGGCGTATCGCTGGTCATCCAGCTGCACCAGGCAGCCCGGTGGATACACCCCCATGCAGCGGATAAAGGCTTTCAGCGCCACCGCGTCGAAGCGCGCATTGTATTGCTTGAACATCAGCGCCAGGGCCTCGTGCGGGCTGAGGCCATCGCGCGGGTTGAGCGGATTACACAGGTTGTCGAACTGGTTGGCGATGCACACCAGACGGCTGAGGCGGCCGATGGCGGCCTCGCGCAGCTGGCGTGGGTAGCCGCTGCCGTCGCAGTACTCGTGGTGCTCGTTAATGATGCGCAGCACCTCGTCGTCGAGCATCAGCTTCTGGCCCATGCGCAGGCCGAACTCGCAATGCAGTTGCAGCAGCTGTTGTTCCGGGCGGGTCAGTGGCTCGCTTTTCAGCAGCACCTTGCTTGGCACTTCCAGCTTGCCGACATCGTGCAGCAACGCGCCGAGGCCGAGGATATGGCAGTCCTCGCTGTCCAGGCCAAGTTGGCGGCCGAGCAGCAGGGCCAGCACGGTGACGTTCAATGAGTGGAAATAGCTGTCTTCGGCGGCCTTGCTATTGATGCTGTGCAGCACTACGCCGCTGCCGCCGAGCAGGGTTTCGACCATCGCGCCGACAATCTCGCCGGCCTGCTTGATGGCGTCTTCCGGGCGGCTGCGCAGGGTCTGGTTAAGTGTCTTGACCTGTTGGCTGGCCTGAACGAACTTGCGGTCCACCTCGGCCAGGCGTTTGCGCAGCGCCTTGAGCTTTTCCGCGCGGGCCAGGCTGGCCTGTTCGGCCGGGCTGGGCGCTGGTGCGGCTACGGGTTCGGCCGCAAGCGGAGCCGGGCTGGCGTCCAGCGGCGGGCAATCGCTGCGCGCCGGGTCATAGCGCAGGCGCTCCAGGCCCAGAGCGCGCAAGGCCTTGATCTGCGCTTCATCCTTGATCTTGAAGTTGCTAAAGGCAAAGTTGTGTTCCCACCAGGCCAGTTCGAGCTGGATATACAGGCCGACGCACAGCTGTTCGGGGGATATGTAGGCGGAGGTCGCAGGCATGCGGGTATCGGCACTGGTGGCTATTGGCTTGCAGTCTAGCGGTTTGCCTTTGAGCTAGCAGTAATCTGCAGTGAGTTCTGCTGCGCTTAGTTTTTCCGCAGTTCCTGTTCAACCTCATCCGCCCAGGCCAGCCAGGACTGCTCACCGAGAATGCCGCGACGCAGGGTCAGGTAGGGCAGGCGCAGCGTCTTGCGTTGTTCATCCGGCAGGGCTTGGTAGTCGCGTTCGATGCTGAGCAGGCTGTCCAGGGTCTTACGGTGCACGGCTATATGGCGCTGCATTTCTTCGCGCAGGTTATCCAGCGAGGTATGCGCACCGGCATAGAGTTTGACCAGCAGCGCATCGTTGATCTTGTTCGGCTGCACTGGCTCGCCCAGCCAGCGCAGCAGCTCGGCGTGTCCAGCCGGGGTCAGGCGGTAGTTCTTCTTGTCCGGACGGGTGTCCTGGGCCTGCGCCTCGAATTCCAGCCAGCCGGCTTCACTGAGCTTTTTCAGCTCCAGGTAGACCTGCTGGTGCTTGGCGTTCCAGAAATAGCCGAGGCCATCCTTGAAGCGCTTGAGCAGGTCGTAGCCGCTGCCGGGTTCGCTTTCCAGGAGGATAAGGATGGCGTGCTTGAGCGACATAGGCGGGTTTCACCGGCTGCTATTGAGGTGCGCCGCAGTATACGGATTATGCAAAAAGTTGCATCGACTCCAATCGCTGTCTAGTATGCAAAAAATTGCATAACAAGAATAACGCAGGAGCTCTCCATGAAACGCACTGGTACCCGCTTCCGTCCGCGCCTGGTTCAGGGTGATTACGACGCCATCATCATTGGCTCCGGCATCGGCGGCCTGACCACCGCCGCGCTGCTGGCCAAGCTTGGCAAGCGCGTGTGCGTACTGGAGCAGCATTACACTGCCGGCGGCTACACCCACAGCTATGAGCGCGAAGGCTACGAGTGGGATGTGGGCGTGCATTACATCGGCGAGGTGCACAAACCCTGGTCGGCGATCCGCCGGGTGTTCGATGTGATCAGCGACGGCAAGCTGGAGTGGGCGCCGATGGATGCGCACTACGACCGCATCGTGATTGGCGAGCAGACCTACGACTACGTGGCCGGGCGCGAGGAATTCAAGGCGGAGATGGCGCGCCACTTCCCCAATGAGGCTGCGGTGCTGGAGCGCTATGTCGACCTGCTTAGCGAGGTCAGCGCCAAGGTGCCGCGCTTCTTCGCCGGGCAAGCCCTGCCACGCTCGTTGGGCATGCTGTACAGCAAACTGCGCCGGTTGTGGCTACCGGACTACTTCTTCAAAACCACCCGCGAAGTGCTCGAAGGCCTGACCGACAATCAAGAACTGATCGGCGTACTCACCGCGCAGTGGGGTGATTACGGACTGCCGCCTGCCGAGGCCGCCTTCGTTATGCATGCGATGGTGGCCAAGCACTACATCACCGGCGGCAACTACCCGGTGGGCGGCGCGACAAAAATCTCAGAGACCATTATCCCGGTGATCGAGGCGGCGGGCGGCCAGGTGTTCACCTATGCCGGGGTCGATAAGATTCTGGTGGAGAAGGGGCGTGCGGTCGGCGTACGCATGCAGAAAGACGGTTTTGAGATTCGTGCGCCACAGATTGTCAGCTGCGCCGGCCTGGTGCCGACTTATACCCGCCTGCTCGACCATCAGGTGGCCAGCGAATATGGCCTGCTGGAGCAGCTGCCCAAGGTCAAATTGTCGGCCGCCACCCTGTGCCTGTACGCCGGTTTCAAGGGCAGCGCCGCCGAGCTGAAGCTGCCAAAGACCAACTACTGGGTTTACCCGACCCACAACCACGACCACAACGTCAGCAGCTTTATGGCCGGGCAAAATCCGGCGATGCCGCTGATCTATATCAGCTTCCCCTCGGCCAAGGACCCGGCGTGGGATGCGCATTACCCCAACAAGGCCACGGTGGAAATCGTCGCGCCGACCCAGCCGCAGTGGTTCGCTCAGTGGAAGGGCACGACCTGGGGCAAGCGCGGCGCCGACTACGAGGCGTTCAAGGCCGAGCTGACTGCGCAGTTGCTGGAAACCCTCTACCAGCATCAGCCGCAATTGCGCGGTGCATTGGATTTCTGCGAGCTGGGTACGCCGCTGTCCACCGAGTGGTATCAGTGGAATGAGCAGGGCGAGATCTACGGCATCGACCACACCGTACAACGCTTCGAGCAGCACTGGATTCACAGCCAGACGCCGATCAAGGGCCTGTACCTGACCGGGGCCGATACGGTGACTGCCGGGGTGGGCGGCGCGCTGATGGCTGGCGTGCTGACTGCCTCGCGCATGCTTGGCTGGCGCGGTTACAAGGTCGGCAAACTGTTGAAAAGCTGGAAGGCGGAAGCGGTTACCGGGGCTAGTGCGACGGCGGATATAGCGGGCTAAACCACCACGTCGACGCTATTGCCCAGATTGGGCGGATTGTTCGGCGCGCTGGCCGGCGTGGCGGCCTCAACCAGGCCGCCGATGCTGGCAGCCTGCAGTTCCAGGGTCTTACGCAGCAACAGCAGTGAGGCCAGGGCAGAGGCCTGAGCCGCTGCCTGGGTCGACACCTGATTGGTCAGGCTGCTGAGTTCCATCGTGCTATCCCCTCTCTATCAGTCCGGCAGGCAGGTTCCCGTGCCGCCCAGGCCGCAATAGCCGCCGGGGTTCTTCGCCAAGTACTGCTGGTGATAGGCCTCAGCGTAGTAGAAGGGCGGAGCCTCGCGCACCTCGGTGGTGATAGCGCCGAAACCGGCCTTGCTCAATTCCGCCTGGAACTGCGCCTGCGTGCTCTTTGCTGCCGCCAGCTGTTCAGCGCCGTAGCAGTAAATCGCCGAACGGTACTGGCTGCCCATGTCGTTACCCTGGCGCATGCCCTGGGTTGGGTTGTGCGCCTCCCAGAACACTTTCAGCAGTGCGGCGTAGCTGGTGACCTGTGGATCAAACACTACCAGCACCACCTCGGTGTGGCCGGTCAGGCCCGAGCAGGTTTCGTCATAGGTCGGATTTGGCGTATGGCCGCCGGCATAGCCGACCGCCGTGCTCCACACGCCCGGCTGCTGCCAGAAGCGCCGTTCGGCGCCCCAGAAACAGCCCATGGCGAACACCGCCTGCTCAAGGCCTGCTGGAAATGGCCCTTGCAGCGCGTTGCCGTTAACGAAGTGCGCAGTTGGCACCTGCATGGCTTCGGCGCGGCCAGGCAGGGCTTGCTCGGCGCTGGGCAGTTCGAGTTTGTGAGCGAGAATTTGCGAACGCAGAACCATGAGCCATTTCCTCAGCAGAAGCATGTGTGTCATAGACCGTCAAAGGGCGAGCTTGTTACAGCTAGCCTCGGTTTGGATAGCGCTTGAGGCTTTCCAGCAGGTCGCGGCTGGCGATGGGTTTGTCGAACAGGTAGCCCTGGCCGATATCGCATTGCTGGCGGCGGAGAAAATTCAGCTGCGCGGCCGTCTCGATACCCTCGGCCACCACCTTGAGCTTCAGGTTGTGCGCCATGGCGATCACCGCGGAGGTGATCTCCATGTCGTCCTGATTCTCCGGGATGTCCTTGATAAAGCTGCGATCAATCTTGATCACGTCGATGGGGAATTTCTTCAGGTAGCTGAGCGAGGAATAGCCGGTGCCGAAGTCGTCCATGGCCAGGGTCAGGCCCAGGCTCTTCAGGCGGCTGAGCTGGTGGCGGGTGTCGTCGGTGGCTTCCAGCAGCAGGCTTTCGGTCAGCTCCAGCTCGAGCAGGGCCGGGTCGAGCTGTTCTTCGTGGAGGATGGCGGCGATCTCGCCAACCAGATCCGGGTCGGAGAACTGTTTGGGCGACAGGTTGATGGCCATCTGCAGCGGCGTGTAGCCGATGGCGATCAGCTGCTTGCTCATGCGGCAGGCCTGGCGGGTGACCCATTTGCCGATGGGGATGATCAACCCGGTTTCTTCCGCCACGCTGATAAATTTGTCCGGGCTGATCATGCCCTTGTCCGGGTGGTGCCAACGCAGCAGCGCTTCCAGGCCCAGCAGGCGGCCGCTCTTCAGGCACAGTTTGGGCTGGTAGAAGACCTCCAGCTCGTTCTGCATCAGCGCGCGGCGCAGGTTGCTCTCGACGAACAGCTTGTAGTGCGCCTCGGCATTCAGCACATCGGTAAACACCTGCAGCTGATTTTTGCCGTTGGCCTTGGCTTTGTGCAGGGCCAGGCCGGTGTGCTTCATCAGGGTTTGCGGGTCGTCGCCATGCTCGGGGGCGCAGCCCAGGCCGATGGAGCCGGTGACGCTGATCAGCTGGTTGTCGACAAACAGCGGCTTGTCCAGGGTGTGCAGCAGCTTCTGCGCCACCAGCTGGCTGTCGGCCTGATTGGCTTCGAGCAGCACGGCGAATTCGTTGCTGGCAAAGCGCGCCAGCACGCTGCTGGGATGCAGGGTGTTGCGCAGACGGCGCGCCAGGCTGACCAGCAGTTTGTCGCCGGTCTGGTGGCCAAGGCTGTCGTTGATCCGCTTGAAGTTGTCGATATCCACCAGCAGCAGGCTGATCGGCTTGCCGGGGTGCGCGCTGAAGTGATCTTCCAGCGAACGGATAAAGGCGTAGCGGTTGCCCAGCCCGGTGAGGTTGTCGCGAAACGCCAGGCGCTCGATATGCTGCTGCGCCTGCTTGCTCGCGGTAACGTCTTCGTAGATGCCGATGTAATGGGTCAGGCTGCCGTCGTCGGCATGCACTTTGGACAGCGACAGCTGGCCCCAGTAGGGGTCGAGGTTCTTCCGTCGGCTCTTGAATTCACCCTGCCAGCTGTTGTGTTCGGCCAGGCTGGAGCGGGCGTCGAACAGCAGGTCGCTGAGGTTTTCCAGGGCGGGGATTTCGGACAGGCGGCGGCCCTGCACTTCGCTGGCGCTGTACAGGGTGATGGCGGTAAAGCTTGGGTTGACGTACTCCACCAGGCCATCGCGGTCGAGCAGGATAAAGGCGCTGGAACTCTGCTCAACGGCGCGCTGGAACAGGTACAGGGCATTGGTCGCGGAGCGCCGTTGCTGATTGGTCAACACCTGGGCGTACTGGTCGGCCAGCTCGCCGGCAAAGGCGATTTCGTCGGCCTGCCAGGTGCGCGGCGCGCCGATATGTTCCAGGCACAGTACGCCCACCACTTCACCGGCGATGCGGATGCTGGCATCAAGCATGGCGGTGATGCCCATGGGCTGCAGGTAGCTGCTGCTCAGCTCGCAGGTGCGCGGGTCCTGGTGGGCATCATGCGCGTCCAGCGCGCGGCCGCTGTGCAGCGCCTGCAGGTAGGCGGGGTAGGGGCTGGCGTCGATATCGTCCTGGGCGACATGCCGGCCCTGGTCCTGTTGGTACAGGGCCACCGCTTGCAGCACATGTTGATTGAGGTTCCAGATGCCGACGCGGCTGACGCCATACAGCTCGCAGGCGCTTTTGCTGATCAGTTCGGCGGCTTCACGCAAGGGGTCGCTGTCGCCGTAATGATGGCGCGCGAGGGTCACGATCAACTGTTGCTGGGCCTGCGTGCGTTGCTGCTGCGCCTGCAGTTCGGCCTGACTGCGCTCATACAGCTCAAGGGTTTGCGGTGAAGCAGCGCTCTGCTCGTTCATCACCAGCAGATAGCCGCGTAGCAGATGGCGGCCGCGTTGCTTGAAGGCTTCGCCCACCTCCATCAGAGTCAGGCTGCCGCGCGGGGTGTGCAGGCAGTACTGCACGCTGTAGTGCCGTCGGTCGGCCAGTTGCTGCGCAATGTTGTCGTGCAGCTGATGACGCACCGCGGGTTCCATCAGGCTGGCGTAGGGGGCATCGAGCAGGGAGCAGAGTTCGTGAGCGGGCAGACCAAACTGTTGTTCACAGCCCGAATCGAGGTACAGCAGAGCCCAGCTGGCTTCATTCAAGCGCTCGAAACGCAGCAAGCCAAGGCGCGAAGGCACTGGCAACTGCGTCACAACCTCGGCCGCTAAACGACTCGCGGCATCGGGATGGCTTTTCATTCGGAGGCTGGCTTCCAGTATGCTGATCGAAGCGGCAATCGACTCACTTCATTTATAGCGTCGGGTAAGGGTGCATCATGCAATTGCGACTGACAAGAAAACTAATATCCGCAGTGCTGCTGAGCAGCTGTATGGCCACCTCAACGGTATTCGCCGCTGAGCCTGACACGGGTTTGAGCAGTGCCGAACAAGGCAATTATCTGCTCGAACTGAAACGCCTTTATCTAACCCAGAGTGACCGCCAGGCGTTGTTGGCGCACTGCAATGATCTGCTAAAAACCTACGCCCTGCGCGCCGCTTATCAGGTCGGCCAGGCGCAGCGTCAGGACCTGCTTTATCAGCTGCGTCAGGGCGAGTCCGGCGAGCTGCTGCTGCGTGAAGAAACCCGTGGCAAGCAGGGCACCGATATTGCCGTGCGCAACCAGCGCGTACCGCTATTTGGCGTCGACCCTTTCGTGCGTTACGAATGCCCGACCAACGGCATCAGTTGCGTGCTGCACAACCCCAACGACGGCAGCCCAATGCTGACCATCGTGCGTGATCACAAGGGCGCCGCCGAACTGGCCAAGGCCCTGAGCTTTCTGATTCGTAATCTGCAGAAGGGCTGAGTTTTTTCGGCTGCTGTTTTTGAGTTGTGAGTCTGTTTACGAGCTCGCGAGCTAGAGATAAACGGCGGCGAAAGCGGCCGAGGAAGCGGAGTTTACGGGTTGTAAATGAGCATTACTCGCTGCACTCGCCCTTCGGATCGCGCTAAAGCGCGTTAGCCGTAAGCGGCTTGCCGAGGCCGTTTTCAACGTCGTTTAGCCGACGCGCAGCAGATCGTAGCCAAACCCTGAAAAAACCCCGCCTAAAGGGGCGGGGTCGAGGATACGAGCGTGGCTGCTCGAAAGTTGATGCGTTACAGCAGCATGGTGCGGATGTCCGCCAGTACGTCACCCAGGCGCTTGGTGAAGCGCGCCGCAGCGGCGCCGTTGATCACCCGGTGGTCGTAGGACAGCGACAGCGGCAGCATCAGCTTGGGCTGGAACGCCTTGCCATCCCAGACCGGCTGGATGGTCGCCTTGCTGACACCGAGAATCGCCACTTCCGGCGCATTGACGATCGGCGTAAAGCCGGTGCCGCCAATGTGGCCGAGGCTGGAGATGGTGAAGCAGGCGCCCTGCATGTCATCCGCCGACAGCTTCTTGGTGCGTGCCTTCTCCGCCAGCGCGGCGGCTTCGGCAGCCAGCTGCAGCAGGCTCTTCTGATCGACGTTCTTGATTACCGGTACCAGCAGGCCATCCGGGGTGTCCACGGCAAAGCCGATGTGCACGTATTTCTTGCGGATGATGGCTTTGCCGCTCGGCGCCAGTGAGCTGTTGAAGTCCGGCAGTTCCTTGAGCAGGAAGGCGCAGGCCTTGAGCAGCAGTGGCAGCACGGTGAGTTTGACCCCAGCCTTTTCCGCCACGGCTTTTTGCGCGACGCGGAAGGCTTCCAGCTCGGTGATATCGGCCGAATCGAACTGGGTCACGTGCGGTACGTTGAGCCAGCTGCGATGCAGGTTGTTGGCGCCGACCTGCATCAGGCGGGTCATCGCCACTTCTTCGATTTCACCAAACTTGCTGAAGTCCACCACCGGGATCGGCGGGATGCCAGCACCACCGGTTGCACCGGCAGCCGGTGCTTCCTTGGCCTTCTGCATCATTGCTTTGACGTAAGCCTGTACGTCCTCTTTGAGCACGCGACCTTTCGGCCCGGTACCCGGTACGGCGGACAACTCGACACCAAACTCGCGCGCCAGCAGACGTACCGCTGGCCCCGCATGCACCTTGGCACCGTCACGCTTGGGCGCGGCGGCAACGTTGGCGGCAGCAGCGGCCAACGAGGCAATCGCACCCACTTCGGCAGCGACCGCCGGGTGCGCGCCGGCCGGAACCTTGTGCACATCACTGGCGGCTGCAGGTGCGGCCGCAGCGGCCGGTGCTGGTGCCGCAGCGGCGCCGGCGACTTTCAGCTTGAGGATGAAATCACCGGTGCCGACTTCGTCTTCCAGTTTGACGCTGATGCTTTCCACCACGCCGGCAGCCGGCGAGGGGATTTCCATGCTGGCCTTGTCCGACTCCAGGGTGATCAGCGACTGATCGGCTTCGACGCTATCGCCGACCTTGATCAGGATCTCGATGACCTTGGCTTTGCCGTCCGAGCCGATGTCCGGCACATGCACGTCCTGCACGCTGCTGCTGGCCTGCGCGGTTGGCGCAGGTGCGGCGGCCGGAGCGGGAGCAGCTGCTTTAGGTGCTTCTGCCGGTGCTGCGGCAGGCGCCGCTGGTGCTTGGGCAGCGCCTTCGGCTTCCAGCTCAAACAGTTCGTCGCCTTCTTTCAGGCGGTCGCCCAGCTTTACTTTAAGGCTTTTCACCACGCCGCCTTTCGGCGCGGGGATTTCCATGCTGGCCTTGTCCGACTCCAGGGTCAGCACGCTCTGATCGGCCTCGATGCGATCACCGACCTTGACCATCAGTTCGATTACTTCACCCTCACCACCACCGATGTCGGGTACGCGAATCAATTCACTCATCGTTTCGCTCCTTAGCAGTCCAGTGGGTTGAGTTTTTCCGGGTTGATGCCGAACTTGACGATGGCTTCGGCCACCACCTTAGGTTCGATATCACCACGGTCGGCGAGTGCTTCCAGGGCCGCCAGGACAACCCAGTTGCGGTCCACTTCGAAGAAGTGGCGCAGCTTCTTACGGCTGTCGCTGCGGCCGAAGCCGTCGGTGCCCAGCACCTTGAATTCCTTGCTCGGCACCCACTGGCGAATCTGTTCGGCGAACAGCTTCATATAGTCGGTGGAAGCAATGACCGGGCCTTTGCGGCCGCTCAGGCACTCTTCCACGTAGGTCTGCTTGGGTTTCTGGCCCGGGTGCAGGCGGTTGCTGCGTTCCACGGCCAGGCCATCACGGCGCAGTTCGTTGAAGCTGGTAACGCTCCATACGTCTGCAGCAACGTTGAACTCGTCACGCAGGATCTTCGCCGCCTCGCGTACTTCACGCAGGATGGTGCCGGAGCCGAGGAGCTGCACGTGGTGCGCGGCTTCCTTCTTGTCCTCTTCGAGCAGGTACATGCCCTTGATGATGCCGTCCTCGACACCCGCCGGCATGGCCGGCTGCTGGTACGACTCGTTCATCACGGTGATGTAGTAGAAGACGTCCTGTTGCTGCTCGGTCATCTTCTTCATGCCGTCCTGGATGATCACCGCCAGCTCGTAGCCGTAGGTCGGATCATAGGTGCGGCAGTTGGGGATGGTCGCCGCCAGCATGTGGCTGTGGCCGTCCTCGTGCTGCAGGCCTTCGCCGTTCAGCGTGGTACGGCCGGCGGTGCCGCCGATCAAAAAGCCTCGGGTGCGGCTGTCGCCAGCGGCCCAGGCCAGGTCGCCAATGCGCTGGAAGCCGAACATCGAATAGAAGATGTAGAACGGCAGCATCGGCTGGTTATGGCTGCTGTACGAAGTACCGGCTGCAATGAACGACGACATGGCGCCGGCCTCGTTGATGCCTTCTTCGAGAATCTGGCCCTTCTTGTCCTCGCGGTAGAACATCACCTGGTCTTTATCCACCGGCTCATAGAGCTGGCCGACCGAGGAGTAGATGCCAAGCTGACGGAACATGCCTTCCATGCCGAAGGTACGCGCTTCGTCCGGGATGATCGGGACGATGCGTGAGCCGATGTCCTTGTCCTTGACCAGCTGCGCGAGGATGCGCACGAAGGCCATGGTGGTGGAGATTTCACGGTCGCCCGAGCCGTCGAGGATGGCCTTGAGGGTATCCAGCGGCGGCGTTGGGATGCTGAAGCTCTTGGCGCGGCGCTGTGGCACGAAACCACCGAGGGCGGCGCGGCGCTCGCTCAGGTAACGGGCTTCGGCACTGCCTTCTTCCGGCTTGAGGAATGGCAGGTTTTCCAGCTCGTCGTCTTTAACCGGGATGTCGAAGCGGTCGCGGAACTGCTTGAGGCTGTCGACATCGACCTTCTTGGTGTTGTGCGCGGTGTTCTTCGCTTCACCGGCGCCGGTGCCATAACCCTTGACGGTCTTGGCCAGGATTACGGTCGGCTGCTCTTTGTGGTTGACCGCCTGGTGATAGGCCGCGTAGACCTTGTACGGGTCGTGGCCGCCACGGTTGAGCTTCCAGATCTCGTCGTCGGACAGATCGGCAACCATCGCCTTGAGTTCCGGCGAATTGAAGAAGTGCTCGCGGACGAACGCGCCGTCCTTGGCCTTGTAGTTCTGGTATTCGCCGTCGATGACTTCGTCCATACGACGCTGCAGGATGCCGTCGACGTCCTTGGCCAGCAGTGGGTCCCAGAAACGGCCCCACACGACTTTGTTGACGTTCCAGCCACCGCCACGGAACACGCCTTCGAGTTCCTGGATGATCTTGCCGTTACCGCGCACTGGGCCGTCGAGGCGCTGCAGATTGCAGTTGATGACGAAGATCAGGTTGTCCAGCTTCTCGCGGCCAGCCAGGGAGATCGCGCCGAGGGATTCCGGCTCGTCGCACTCGCCGTCGCCCATAAAGCACCAGACCTTCTGCTTGCCGGCCGGGATAAAGCCGCGGGCTTCCAGGTACTTCATAAAGCGCGCCTGGTAGATCGCCTGAATCGGGCCCAGGCCCATGGAAACAGTCGGGAACTGCCAGAAGTCCGGCATCAGCCAGGGGTGCGGATAGGACGACAGGCCCTTGCCATCGACTTCCTGACGGAAGTTGTTCATCTGGTCTTCAGTGATGCGGCCTTCCATAAAGGCGCGGGCATAAACGCCGGGCGATGCGTGGCCCTGGAAGAAGATCAGGTCGCCGCCGTGCTCCTCGGTAGGCGCCTGGAAGAAGTAGTTGAAGCCGATGTCATACAGGGTCGCCGAGGAGGCGAAGCTGGAGATGTGGCCGCCCAGATCCGAGTCTTTCAGGTTAGTGCGCATGACCATGGCCAACGCGTTCCAGCGCACCAGCGAGCGAATGCGGCGTTCCATAAACAGGTCGCCAGGCATGCGTGCTTCGTGGGTCAGCGGGATGGTGTTGCGGTAAGGCGTGGTGATCGCATACGGCAGCTGTGAACCACTGCGGGTGGCCAGCTCGCCCATACGGGTCATCAGGTAATGTGCGCGGTCTTCACCCTCGTTATCGAGGACGGACTCAAGGGCGTCCAGCCATTCCTGGGTTTCGACGGGATCGAGGTCTTGCATGGCTTGCTCCAGGGCGGAAAGGCTTCCAGAATCGGAGGCCAGGTTTCGTGGCCGACTTCGTGAGTGGCCGCGTGAATTCTTGGATTGACCGGGGGTAGGACCGGCTGCGTGTAGTTTTACTACATTCCGACGCCGATTTCAGCCTTTTGGATACAATCTTTGGTAGTAAAACTACAATTATTTTTCTGCCAGTGATTCGACCCGCTCTAGCGTGGGTGGTGCCATCCATGGTCGCTGCACTGGCAGACCGCTAAAAAGGATAGACCATGAGCCTGCCCGCGCTGGCCTCTTTGCCTGCTGCCTTGTCCCCCCTCGCACTGCGCGCCGAACAGTCCCTGCAGCACGCATTTGCCGGGCTCTCCAGTGAGGCGGCCGCGGCTTTCGCAGGTTGGCCGAGCGCGCGACTGGAGGCGTTGCAGCGGGTGGGCGCCGCCAGTGATTTCGTGGTGCAGCAGGGCCTGCGTGACCCGCAGATGTTGCTGGATCTGGCCGCCAGTGGTGAGCTGGAACGCAGTCTGGCGGCGGGCGAGCTGCGCGGGCAATTGGCGCAGGTGCTGGAAGAGTGCGCCGATGACGACGAGCTGGGGCGGCGCTTGCGGCGTTACCGCAACCGCCAGCAATTGCGCATCATCTGGCGCGATATCAGTCGTCAGGCGGATTTGATCGAAACCTGCCGCGACCTTTCCGATCTGGCCGATGCCTGTATCGATCTGGCCTATCAGTGGCTCTACCCACGGCACTGCATGCAGTTCGGCACCCCCATCGGCCGGCGCAGCGGCCAGGCGCAGCATATGGTCATCCTCGGCATGGGCAAGCTGGGCGCTCATGAACTGAACCTGTCCTCGGATATCGACCTGATCTTCGGCTACCCCGAAGGCGGCGAAACCGAAGGGGTGAAGCGCCCGCTGGATAATCAGGAATTCTTTATCCGTCTCGGCCAGAAGCTGATCAAGGCGCTGGACGTGATCACTGTCGACGGCTTCGTCTTCCGCACCGATATGCGCCTGCGCCCTTACGGTTCCTCCGGCTCGCTGGTGTTCAGCTTCAACGCGCTGGAGCAGTACTACCAGGACCAGGGCCGCGACTGGGAACGCTACGCGATGATCAAGGCGCGGGTGGTCGGTGGTGACCAAACCGCCGGCGCGCAACTGCTAGAGATGCTGCGGCCCTTCGTTTACCGGCGTTATCTGGATTTCTCGGCGATTGAAGCGCTGCGTGCGATGAAGCAGCTGATCCAGCAGGAAGTGCGGCGCAAGGGCATGGCCGAGAACATCAAGCTGGGTTCTGGCGGCATCCGCGAAGTGGAGTTTATCGCTCAGGCCTTCCAGTTGATTCACGGCGGTCGCGACCTCAGCCTGCAGCAGCGCTCGCTGTTTGCCGTGCTGAATACCCTGCGCGATCAGGGTTACCTGCCGCCGGCGGTGACCGATGAGTTGCGCGATGGTTATGCCTTCCTGCGGTATGCCGAGCATGCGCTGCAGGCTATCGATGACCGGCAGACGCAGATGCTTCCGGACACCGATCAGGACCGTGCGCGTGTGGCCTTTATCATGGGCTTCGACAGTTGGCAGGCGTTCCACGAGCAGCTGATGCACTGGCGTGGCCGAGTGGACTGGCACTTCCGCCAGGTGATCGCCGATCCCGATGAAGAGGAAGGTGGCGAGCCGGTCGAAGAGGCCGTGGGCTGCGAGTGGTTGCCGCTCTGGGAGGATGTGCAGGACGAAGAGGCCGCGTGCCGGCAGCTGGCCGAGGCCGGCTTTGCCGAGCCGCAATCGGCTTGGCAGCGCTTGGCAGGGCTGCGCAACGGCAACCAGGTGCGCGCCATGCAGCGCCTCGGTCGTGAACGTCTGGATGCCTTTATCCCGCGCCTGCTGGCGCAAGCGGTGGAGCATGAAAATCCCGACCTGGTGCTGGAGCGTGTGCTGCCGCTGATCGAAGCGGTGGCGCGACGTTCGGCCTATCTGGTGCTGCTCACGGAAAACCCCAGCGCGCTGCAGCGTCTGCTGACCCTGTGCGCAGCCAGCCCGTGGATTGCCGAGCAGATCACCCGCTTCCCGCTGCTGCTCGATGAGCTACTTAATGAAGGGCGTTTGTTTAAGCCGCCACTGGCACCGGAACTGGCCGCCGAGTTGCGCGAACGCCTGATGCGCATTCCCGAGGAAGATCTTGAGCAGCAGATGGAAGCGCTGCGTCACTTCAAGCTGGCGCATCGCCTGCGTGTGGCCGCCTCGGAAATTGCCGGCACCCTGCCGCTGATGAAGGTCAGCGACTACCTGACCTGGCTGGCCGAGGCGATTCTCGATCAGGTGCTGGCTCTGGCTTGGCGCCATACGGTGAGCAAATACGGCGCGCCGCGCCGCCCTGACGGCAGCATCTGTGATCCGGACTTCGTCATCGTCGGTTACGGCAAGGTTGGTGGCATCGAGCTGGGCCATGGTTCGGACCTCGATCTGGTGTTTATCCACGATGGTGACCCGCATGCGGAAACCGATGGCGAAAAATCCATCGACGGCGCGCAGTTCTTCAATCGCCTGGGCCAGCGCATCATTCACCTGCTGACCACCCAAACCAATTCCGGCCAGCTCTACGAAGTCGACATGCGGCTGCGCCCGTCCGGTGCGGCAGGTCTACTGGTCAGCTCGCTGGGTGCCTTCGAGCGTTACCAGCAGGGCGAAGCCTGGACCTGGGAGCATCAGGCGCTGGTGCGCGCGCGGGTGCTGGTCGGTTGTGTGCGGGTTGGCAAGGCGTTTGAGGCGGTGCGTGCCGGGGTGTTGGGGCGTGAGCGCGACCTAGCCACGCTGCGCACTGAGGTCAGCGAGATGCGCGCCAAGATGCGCGACAACCTCGGCAGCAAGGCCACGGCGGCCGGCACCGCGGCGAATGCCTTCGAGGCCACCGCGCCGTTCGACCTCAAGCAGGACGCCGGAGGTATCGTCGATATTGAATTTATGGTGCAATACGCGGCCCTGGCCTGGTCGCGCCAGTACCCGGAATTGCTTGAGTTCACTGACAATATTCGCATTCTGGAAGGGCTGGAGCGGGTTGGCTTGCTACCGGGCGAAGATGCCCGCTTGCTGCAGGATATCTACAAGGCCTACCGCTCGGCGGCCCACCGTCAGGCCCTGCAAAAGCAGCCTGGGGTGGTCAGCGGTGATCAGTTCGCCGAAGAGCGGCGCACGGTGATGCGCATTTGGCAGGAACTGGGTTTGAACTGAATTTGAAGCGGTCGGGCGCTTAAGGTGGCCGGCCAAATGCTGTACCAATCGAATGTGAGGAGCAGGCAACTATGTCGATGGCCGATCGTGATGGCGTGATCTGGTATGACGGCGAGCTGGTGCCGTGGCGCAACGCGACCACCCACGTGCTGACCCATACCCTGCACTACGGCATGGGTGTGTTTGAAGGCGTACGCGCCTACAACACCCCGCAAGGCACGGCGATCTTCCGCCTGCAAGCGCACACCGACCGCCTGTTCGACTCGGCCCACATCATGGGCATGAAGATTCCGTTCAGCAAAGACGAAATCAACGAAGCCACCCGCGCCGCCGTGCGTGAGAACAACCTGGAAAGCGCTTACATCCGCCCGATGGTGTTCTACGGATCTGAAGCCATGGGCCTGCGCGCCAGTGGCCTGAAAACCCAGGTGATCGTCGCGGCCTGGAGCTGGGGCGCCTATATGGGCGACGAAGCCCTGCAGGTTGGCATCAAGGTGCGTACCAGCTCCTTTACCCGCCACCACGTCAACATCTCGATGACCCGCGCCAAGGCCAACGGCAACTACATCAACTCGATGCTGGCCCTGCAGGAAGCCATCTCCGGTGGCGCCGACGAGGCCATGTTGCTGGACCCGGAAGGCTACGTGGCCGAAGGCTCGGGCGAGAATATCTTCCTGGTCAAGAACGGCGTGATCTACACCCCAGAAGTGACCTCCTGCCTGAACGGCATCACCCGCAATACCATTCTGACCCTGGCCGCCGAGCATGGCCTGGAAGTGGTCGAGAAGCGCATCACCCGCGATGAGGTGTATATCGCCGATGAAGCCTTCTTCACTGGCACCGCCGCCGAAGTCACGCCGATCCGTGAAGTCGATGGCCGGCAGATCGGCGCAGGCCGCCGTGGGCCGATCACCGAGAAGCTGCAAACCGCTTATTTTGATCTGGTGACGGGTAAAACCGATGCCCACGCTGAGTGGCGTACGCTGGTCAAATAACTGCCTCGCATGGGCTGGATGCTGCTGCATTCGGCCCGCAGGCTAGGCTGATAGTCGAGCGTTGAGTCTGTCCGGGAGGCGAAAGCCTCCTTGGTCGTTTCTGGAAGTGGCATGAAAATACTGATCGTAGGCCCCAGCTGGGTGGGTGACATGGTGATGGCGCAGACACTGTTTCAGTGTCTGCAGCAGCGTCACCCCGGCTGTGCAATCGATGTACTGGCCCCCGAGTGGAGTCGGCCGATTCTCGAACGCATGCCCGAAGTGCGCGCGGCCCTGAGCTTTCCGCTCGGTCATGGCGTGCTCGAACTGGCGACGCGGCGCAAGATCGGCAAATCCCTGGCCGGCCAGTACGACCAGGCGATTCTCCTGCCCAACTCGCTGAAGTCCGCGCTGGTGCCGTTTTTCGCCGGTATCCCCAAGCGCACCGGCTGGAAGGGCGAGCTGCGCTACGGCCTGCTCAACGATATCCGCACTCTGGACAAAGAACGCTACCCGCTGATGATCGAGCGCTTTATGGCGCTGGCCTTCGAGCCGGGTAGTGAGCTGCCGCAGCCCTATCCGCGTCCAGCCTTGCAGATCGACTCGCAGAGCCGCGACGCCGCCCTGGCCAAGTTCGTCCTGAGCCTGGATCGTCCGGTGCTGGCGCTGTGTCCGGGGGCTGAGTTCGGTGAAGCCAAGCGCTGGCCGAGCGAGCATTACGCCAAGGTCGCCGAGCTGAAGATCCGCGCCGGCTGGCAGGTGTGGATTTTCGGCTCGAAGAACGATCATCCGGTCGGCGAAGATATTCGCAGCCGGCTGATCCCCGGCCTGCGCGAGGAGGCGGTGAACCTGGCAGGCGAAACCAGCCTGGCCGAAGCCATCGACCTGCTGTCCTGCGCCGGCGCTGTGGTGTCCAACGACTCTGGCCTGATGCATGTGGCGGCAGCGCTGAATCGCCCGCTGGTGGCGGTCTACGGTTCGACCTCGCCAGGCTTTACCCCGCCGCTGGCCGAACAGGTGGAAATCGTCCGGCTGGGGCTGGAATGCAGCCCGTGCTTCGACCGCACCTGCCGTTTCGGCCATTACAACTGCCTGGGCCAGCTCAAGCCGCGCCCGGTGATCGAGGCGCTGGATCGCCTGGTCAGCGACCCGGTCGAGGTTGAATAGCTTGCGGGTACTGTTGATCAAGACTTCCTCGCTGGGCGATGTGGTGCACACCTTACCGGCGCTGACCGATGCTGCGCGGGCGATTCCCGGCATTCAGTTCGACTGGGTAGTGGAAGAGGGTTTTGCCGAGATTCCCGCCTGGCATCCGGCCGTGGCTCAGGTGATCCCGGTGGCCATCCGCCGCTGGCGCAAGCACCTCTGGCAGACTTTCAAAAATGGTGAGTGGAAGCGCTTTAAACAGCGCCTCGGCGAAACCAAATATGACCTGGTGATTGATGCCCAGGGCCTGCTGAAAAGTGCCTGGCTGACCCGGTATGTCAAGGCGCCAATTGCCGGCTTGGACCGCGATTCGGCCCGCGAGCCACTGGCCAGCCGCTTCTATGATCACGCCTATGCCGTGCCGCGCGAGCAGCATGCCCTTGAGCGCACCCGCCAGTTATTCGCCCAGGCGCTGGGCTATGCGCTGCCGGCTGGTGTCGGCGATTACGGCCTGAACCGTGCGCAGCTGGCCGATCACGCGCCGCAGCCTTACTTGCTGTTTCTGCATGGCACCACTTGGCCAAGCAAGCATTGGCCAGAAGCCGACTGGCGCCAGCTAGCCGAGCAGATGAGCGCGCAGGGCTGGGCCGTACGCCTGCCTTGGGGTAATGAAGCCGAGAAAACCCGTGCCGAACGGATTGCCGCCGGCATTGAAAACGCTGCAGTGCTGCCCAAATTAAATCTTGCAGGCGTGGCTAAAGTGATTGCCGGAGCCACTGCCTGTGTGGCGGTGGATACCGGCCTTGGCCATCTGGCCGCTGCCTTGGATGTGCCGAGTATTTCCCTGTACGGCCCGACCCTGCCGGGGCGTGTCGGTGCCTATGGTCGTGGTCAGGTTCACCTGTGCGCCACGGGGCCCAATGCCGGCTCGGGTGATCGACACAAAGCCTGCTTCGACGGTCTGGATGCCGAGCGTGTCGCCACACAATTGCAGGCCCTGTTGCTAGCCGAGGACGTTGTCTGATGCAGCTCGCGTTTATCCTCTACAAATACTTCCCCTTCGGCGGCCTGCAGCGCGACTTTATGCGCATTGCCCTGGCGTGCCAGGCGCGCGGCCATGCCATTCGCGTCTACACACCGATCTGGGAAGGTGAAGTGCCTGCCGGCTTTGACGTGGTGGTGGTGCCGGTCAAGGCGCTGTTCAACCACAAACGCAATGAAAAGCTCACGGCCTGGGTCGAAGCTGATCTGGCCGAGCGGCCGGTGGATCGGCTGATTGGCTTTAACAAGATGCCTGGTCTGGACGTCTACTACGCCGCCGATGGCTGCTATGAAGACAAGGCGCAGACCCTGCGCAATCCGCTGTACAAGCGCTGGGGTCGTTACAAGCACTTTGCCGATTATGAGCGGGCGGTATTTGCCCCCGAGTCGAACACCGAGATTCTGATGATCTCCGAAGTGCAGCAGCCGCTGTTTATCAAGCATTACCACACCCCGCTGCAGCGCTTTCACCTGCTGCCGCCGGGCATCGCCGCAGACCGCCGCGCGCCGGCCAATGCTGCCGAAATCCGTGCCGAGTTCCGCGCCGAGTTCAAACTGGCGGATAACGACCTGCTGCTGGTGCAGATCGGCTCCGGCTTCAAGACCAAGGGCCTGGATCGCAGCCTCAAGGCCCTGGCCGCCTTGCCGCGCGAGCTGAAGCAACGCACCCGACTGATCGCCATCGGTCAGGACGATCCGCGCTCGTTCCAGCTGCAGGCCAAGGCCCTAGGCGTGTCCGATCAGGTGCAGATTCTCAAGGGGCGCAGCGATATTCCGCGTTTCCTGCTCGGGGCTGATCTGCTGATCCACCCGGCTTACAACGAAAACACCGGCACCGTGCTGCTTGAGGCGCTGGTCTCCGGCCTGCCGGTGCTGGTGACGGATGTTTGCGGCTACGCCCATTACATCGCCGAAGCGGATGCCGGGCGTGTACTGAGCGGGCCGTTCGAGCAGGAGCGGCTTAATCATCTGCTCGCCGATATGCTCGCCGACGATCAGCGCCGCGCCTTCTGGGGCCGCAACGGTTTGGCTTATGCCGACAGCGCCGACCTGTATTCCATGCCGCAACATGCGGCTGACATCATTCTGGCGACACGTCCATGAAACTGGTACTGGCTGAACCCTTTAAAAGCCTGTGGGCCGGTCGCGATGCCTTTGCCGCCGTCGAGGCTCTGCAGGGACAGGTGTACCGCGAGCTGGAAGGCCGCCGCACGCTGCGCACTGAGGTCGATGGACGCGGTTATTTCGTCAAGATTCATCGCGGCATTGGCTGGGGCGAGATCGTCAAGAACCTGCTCACAGCTAAGCTGCCGGTGCTCGGTGCACGCCAGGAGTGGGACGCTATTCAGCGACTGACTGAGGTCGGTGTCGCGACCATGACTGCCGTGGCTTACGGCGAGCGCGGCAGCAACCCGGCGGCGCAGCATTCCTTTATCGTCACCGAAGAACTGGCGCCGACCACCGACCTCGAGCAGCTCAGTCTGAACTGGGCGCAGCAACCGCCCGAGCCCCGGCTGAAGTGGGCGCTGATCAAGGAAGTGGCGAACATGATCGGCAATATGCACCGCGCCGGGGTCAATCATCGTGACTGCTACATCTGCCACTTTCTGCTGCACACCGACAAACCGGTAACCGCCGATGATTTCCGCCTGTCAGTGATCGACCTGCACCGCGCCCAGGTACGCCGCCGGCTGCCCTTGCGCTGGCGCAACAAGGACCTGGCCGCGCTGTACTTCTCCGTACTGGATATCGGCCTGACCCGGCGCGACAAGCTGCGTTTTCTGCGTGGTTATTTTTCCGCGCTGAAGGGCCTGCAACCGTTGCGGCAGATTCTGTGTGAAGAGGCGCAGCTGCTAGCATGGCTGGAGCGAAAGGCGCAGCGCCTGCTGGAGCGTTACGCCCGCAAATACGCGCCAGGTGCCGAGCAATGAGCGAGTGGCGGGTTACCGATATCTGTCCCCCGGAGCTGCTTGATGAGCTGGCCGATCTGCAGCGGGTGTTTGCCCTCGAAGGGCAGCGCCTGACCCGCGATCCGCTGTCGGAGGTGGTACGTATCGAGCGTGATGGCGTGTGCTATTACGTCAAGCGCTACTGGGGCGCTGGCAAGGGGCTACGCCGCTATATTGGCCGGCCGCGGGTCAAGGCCGAATGGCAGAACCTCAAGTATTTTGCCAAGTGGGGTATTCCCACCGCACCCATCGTAGCCTACGGCCTGGAGCGCAAGGGCGGTGCCTTCGTGCGTGGCGCGCTAATCACTCGCGAGCTGCCACGCACTGAGGATATGGCGCTGCTGGCGCGGCGCAGGGACGAGCGTCTGCTCGATCGAAGCTGGGTCGCGCGGGTCAGTGCGCAGCTGGCCCATGCGACCCGCACCCTGCATGATCACCACTTCACCCACAACGATCTGAAATGGCGCAATCTGCTGGTCAACGACCAGGCCGAGCTGTTTCTCATCGATTGCCCGACAGGCGCGTTCTGGTGGGGGCCGTTGCTGCGCTATCGCATGGTCAAGGACCTGGCCTGTCTGGACAAAGTAGCCAAGTACCATCTGAGCCGTACCCAGCGTCTGCGTTTTTACCTGCAGTATCGTGGTCACACGCGCCTGAGTGCTGCGGATAAACGCAAGGTGCGCAGCATCGTCAAATTTTTTGAGGGGCGGGAATGAGTGATTTTGTCGCGGCCGCGGATCGGGTCGTTCTCGAAAATCAGAAGCTGGCCAGTTTTGAGGCGTTATGGGCATTGCAGCTGGAAGCGGTCGACGAGCCCAATACCGAGCGCGGTGGCTGGAGCAGCGTGTACCGGCTGGATTTGGGCGAGGCTGCGTTTTACCTCAAGCGCCAAAGCAATCACCTGACCCGCAGCATTCTGCATCCGTTCGGCGAGCCCACCTTTGCCCGCGAGTTTCGCAATATTCAACGTTATGCGGCGCTGGGTGTTCCTGCGTTGCAGGTAGCATTTTTTGCCGAGCGTAAATTGCCCGGCGAGCGGCGTGCGGTGCTGCTGACCCGCGCCCTGGATGGCTGGCAGGATCTGGATGCCTGGTTGCCTGGCTGGGCGGCGCTCGAAGAAGCGCGCCGTGCGGCAATTCTCAAGGCCTGTGGTGAGCTGGCGCGGCGCCTGCATCAAGCTGGGCAGATGCATGGCTGCTTTTATCCTAAGCATATTTTCCTGCGCGAGACCGCTGAAGGCTTCGAGGCACAGCTGATTGATCTGGAAAAGACCCGCCCATTGCTGTTCGGTGAGCGCGATCGGGTAAAGGATCTGGAACCGTTGTTGCGCCGCGCCAGTGTGTGGAGTGAGGCGGAGGTCGACGTGCTGTTGGCGGCCTATCTTGGCGAGACGGCGGATCTTGGCCGCTGGAGTGAGCGTCTCGGTGCGCGCCGGCGGAACAAGGAGGCGCGTCGATGAACTTGGCGGAGCTCCGTCAGGTTGGGCGTGCGCCAGCATTGCCGCTGGCCATCGAGTTGGCCGATGCAGCCGGCTCGGCGGAACTGACTCTGCAAAGGCTGCTGCGCGTATTGCCCGGGCAGCGCTATGTCGCCCAGGCCGAATGGCGCGGCCGGCCTGTGCTGGCCAAGCTGCTGGTTGGCGACAAGGCTGCGCGACACTTTCAGCGCGAGCGTGACGGTGCGCGCCAGCTGGCCGAGCAGGGGCTGAAAACGCCGGCACTGTTGGCGGATGGGCTGCGTGAGGGCGAGGGTGGCTGGCTGCTGTTCGAGTACCTGGATGACGCAGAGAGCCTATGGAATGCCTGGCGCGCTGTGGAAGACCAGCCGCTGTTGAGTGGCGATCAGCAGGCGGTGCTGGCCGATGCGCTGGTCAGCATCGCGCAAATGCACGCCAAGGGGCTGTGGCAGGCCGATCTGCATCTGGACAATCTGTTGCGGCATAGCGGCCAGCTCTTCGTTATCGACGGTGGTGGTGTGCAGGTTGAAACGGCCGGTCAACCGCTGTCGCGCGGCAAGGTGCTGGAAAACCTAGGTATGTTCTTCGCCCAGTTGCCTGCCGAGGTTCAGCCCTTTATCGAGGAATTGCTGGTGCATTACTTGCTGGCCAATGGTGAGCACGCGCTGCCGCTGGAGGCGCTACTGGCCGAGGTGGTAAAGGTGCGGCGCTGGCGTCTGCGTGACTATATGAAGAAGATTGCTCGCGATTGCAGCCTTTTCCACGCCAAGGTCGGTGCATTCGGCTTGCGTGTGGTGCGCCGTGAGTGTGTCGATGAGTTTGCGACACTGTTGGCTCAGCCCGACGTACCGCTTGCTCAGGGACGCGCCTTGAAGCAGGGCGGCTCCGCCACGGTGACGCAAGTCCGCCAGTCCGACCGTGATCTTGTGGTCAAACGCTACAACATCAAAAGTTTTATCCATTGCCTCAAGCGCTTTTGGCGGCCCAGCCGCGCTTGGCACAGCTGGGTCGAGGGCAATCGCCTGCAGTTGCTGGGTATCGACACTCCGCAGCCGCTGGCCGTGCTAGAGCGTCGCTGGTGCTGGTTGCGTGGGCGCGCCTACCTGATTACCGAATATTGTCGTGGGCAGGATATAATCGCCCGCTTTCAAGCATATCAAGACGGCCCCCCCCCCCCGGAGGCCGAGCTGCTGGCGCTGGACCGCCTGTTCGCCGCCTTGCTGCGCGAACGCATCAGTCATGGCGATTTCAAGGGAAGTAATGTGTTCTGGGATGAAAATGTTGGTCGTTGGTTGTTGATCGACCTCGACGCCATGCAGCAGCACCGCAGTGCGCGCAGTTTCGCCAGGGCTTATGCCCGCGACCGCGCCCGTTTCCTGCGCAACTGGCCCGCCGATTCGGCGCTGCACCAGTTGCTCAACCAACGCATACCGCTGACGCCCGCCGTCGGCTCAGCAGACTAGAAGAGGCAAAACCAGTGGCACTGACCATTCTCGGCCTGTCCGGCGCCCTCAGCCATGACCCCTCCGCCGCCCTGTATATCGACGGCAAGCTGATCGCGGCCGTCGAAGAAGAGCGCTTTGTGCGCGACAAGCACGCGAAGAACCGCATGCCCTACGAATCGGCCAAGTTCTGTCTGGAGCAGGCCGGGATCAAGCCGTCCGATGTCGATGTGGTGGCGATCCCGTTCGCCCCGATCAGCATCTTCGAGAAGGCCCGCTGGCAGTACGCCAAGCGCTACTGGTATGCGCCGGACCGTGCCCTCGACGCGATCCTGATGGGCAATCGCCGCTACAAGCGCTACTACAAGCACATCCAGTGGTGCCTGCAGCAGCTCGGCTTCGACCTGAAGAAGATCAAGATCGAGCCGGTCGAGCACCACCTGGCCCACGCCGCCAGCGCCTACCACTGCTCGGGCTTCACCGAGAAGACCGCGATCCTCGGCATCGACGGCAAGGGCGAGTACGCCACCACCTTCTTCGGCTATGGCGAGAACGGCAAGATCCACAAGATCAAGGAATTCTACGACCCGGATTCCCTCGGCGGCCTGTACGGCGCGATCACCGAGTTCCTCGGCTTCGAGATGCTCGACGGCGAGTTCAAGGTCATGGGCATGGCGCCCTATGGTGATGCCAACAAGTACGATTTTTCGCGCCTGGCCAAGTTCGAGAATGGCGAGTTGGTGATCAATACCGAGTACGCCAACGTTATCGGCCTGCGCCGCTATAAAGAAAATGGCAAGGGTTTCTACTTCTCCAAGAAGCTGATCGAGTGGCTGGGGCCGAAGCGTCAGGGCGATATCGCCGATGACCCCTACATCCACTACGCCGCCAGTATGCAGGCACTGTTCGAGAAGCTGGCGCTGCAGATGATGGAGCACTACCTGGGCGACATCATCCGCGAGACCGGCAAGATTGCCTTCGCCGGCGGCTGCGCGCTGAACGTCAAACTCAACCAGAAGATCATCGCTCGCGACGACGTGAAAGAGCTGTTCGTTCAGCCGGCTTCCGGTGACGCCGGTACTGCAGTTGGCGCTGCTGCCTACGTTTCGCACCAGCGCGGCGTGCCGGTGGAGAAGATGGAGCACGTCTACCTCGGCCCGTCCTATTCCAACGAAGACGTGATCGCCGCCTGCGCTCGTCACCCGAGCAAACCGGTATTCAAACGCATCGACAATATGCCGCAGCGCATCGCCAAGATCATGGTTGATGCCAACCCGGTGGCCTGGTTTCAGGGTCGCATGGAGTTCGGCCCGCGCGCCCTCGGCGGTCGTTCGATCATCGGCTGCCCGAGCGTTGCCGGCGTAGCTGACCGTATCAACGAACAGATCAAGTTCCGCGAGCGCTGGCGCCCCTTCTGTCCGTCGATGCTCGATACCGTCGGCCCGCAGATGCTCAAGGTCGACCACCCGAGCCCGTTTATGACCTTCACCTTCGAAGTCAACGAAGAGTGGAAGACCCGTGTAAGCGAAGTGGTGCACGAAGACGGCACCTCGCGCGCCCAGGTGCTTAAGCGCGAATACAACCCGCGCTACTACGACATGATGCTGGAATTGGAAAAACTCACCGGCAACGGCGTGTCGCTGAACACCTCGCTCAACCGCCGTGGCGAGCCGATGATTTGCTCGCCGACTGACGCGTTGAACATGTTCTACGGCTCCGACCTGCAGTACCTGATCATGGAAGATATCCTTGTGGTCAAGGATGGCAAGGATTGGTATGACAATGTCTGAGGGCGCTGGGGCAGGTCAGTCGTGGGTTTTGCAGTTCTGCCACGGCTATGACGGGCCTTTTCTGGACTGTGCCCGTCAGTACGCCAGCCTGTTCGTCGGAACCCGTTACAAGGTGCTTACGGTTTTTCTGACTGGTGCGCCTGATCCACAGATAGTTTACGGCTGCGCCTCCGACGAGGTGATATTCCTCGACTACCGCTCCAAGGATATTGGCGGGCTGAAGCTGCGAGCGATCCGCGACTTGCGCGCTATCGCCCGCTCTCGGCCGTTCGCCCTGTGCGTCGCCCACCGTTTCAAACCGCTCTATATCGCTTGCCTGGCCACGCGTTTGCCGATAATCGGCGTGAGCCACGCGTTTGGCGTTTACCAGCGTTGGTCGCGCCGGTTATTCGCTCAGGCTTTTCGCCGCCGTTTGAGTTTGCTGGGGGTTTCCGAGGCGGTGCGTGACGATATACGTCATTGCCTAGCCGGCTGGCCTGGCGATCGCATTGAAGCGTTGCATAACCGTATCGATGTCGAGCAGTTGCAAGCTATGCAATTGGACCGCCGGGCTGCACGGGAGGCGCTGAAGTTGCCTGCCGACGCCTGGATTGTTGGTAATGTTGGTCGCCTACACCCCGACAAGGATCAGGCCACGTTGATCCGCGGTTTTGCTCGTGCATTACCTCAGCTTCCCGTAGGCAGCGTGCTGGCGCTAGTGGGTAGCGGGCGATTGGAAGGCAGCCTTAAAGGGCTCTCCAGGGAGCTCGGCGTGAGTCAACAGGTCCTATTTCTCGGCCAGATTCCCGAGGCGCGGCGTTACTTCAAAGCGTTCGATGTCTTTGCCCTAAGCTCCGATCACGAGCCATTCGGTATGGTCCTGTTGGAGGCTATGGCCGCTGGTGTTTTATTGATTGCGACAGCCTGTGGTGGTGCTCGCGAAGTGGTCGAAGGAGTCGGTGTGTTGTTCCCCCTGGCCGACGATAGCGCTCTGGCTCAAGGCTTGTTGCATATGGCGCAATTGGAGTCGGCGCAGCGCCATGCAAGCGCGCAGGCCATGCAAGCGCGGCTGGTAGAGCGCTTTTCGGATGCCGCTATTAGCCGCAGATTCTGGGCGCTGCCGATGATCTCACCTGTGCTCGGCGGGAATTAGCATGGCGACCGCTAACCAGACAGATATCCCGACAGCGGGAGTTTGGGTCGCGAAGGCTCGGGCGCTAGATCGCTACCGTTGGCTGATGCTGCGCGAACGGCATGGGTTGCTTGGCAGCGCTTTTCGTTTCGGCCGTGATGCGTTGTTTGATCTCGTCTTCGGAGTCCGTGCGCATTTAGCCTCGCCTAACCGCATTGTTACGGCTGATCCCTGCGACTTTTTACTATTGCAGGGCGCCCTCAAAGTTGTTCCGCTGCAGCGCAAGAAGCGGCTAATTGAGACGCTGCGGTCTCGCGGTCATCATCTGGTCGAAAGCGCTCTCGAAGAGCCGGATAACATTATTGCAAAAAGGATGTTATCTCTTCCGCCGCAGCCAGTACCACTGCGCTATTTCGGCTACGCGGCGTATGCGGAGTGGCTGGTTCAGCGGCACGATCCCCGCGTGCTTATCAACGATCGCAATGGCAGTTTTTTTGCCCCTTTTTTACGCCTGTCGCTTAATCAGCGGCATCGCCCTCTCGTCCACCTTGCGCATGCCTCGACCGTTGAAAGCTCCCGGCGCCTGGGAATGAACGACTACGACTATTACCTTTTGTTTGGTAAAAGTTCGGAGGAGGCGCTGAGGAGGCGCTCTTTACGATTCGGTACTTCTACCCTGCTACTGGCGGGATCCCACATGATTGATTCCGCTTTTGATTTGCCTGCTGCGTCGGATACGTTGAAAACAGTACTGGTGTTAGGGGTGGGCCCTGATAAGGAAAAGCAAGCCTGTTACTTGCACAATTACCAAATCGTGAGCGATTGGGCTGCACGTCATGCTGATCGTCGTGTTCTGATCAAGGGGCACCCACGCAGTCGCGTGTCGTTCTGGAAGCAAGCGGCGCAAGAACGGGAAAATATTGAAGTATTGCCGGCGGATTGCCCGCTGGAGAAAGCCCTTGAGCAGTCGGCAATTGCTATCAACTTTATGTCGAATGCCGTCATAGAGGCCGGATTGGCTCGTCGCCCGGCGATCTACCTCAATACCTGCCAGGAACGTGAGATATTTGAACAAGAGCGTTTCTTCGGCTCTGCAGTTAAGAGTGCTGTTGTCTTGCAAGAACGCATTAATCTAATTGAGCAAAATTATCAGGCACATGTCACTCGTGCCGAGGAGTTTGCTTGCTTCCACCTGGCGGGCGGCGTGCAGGGGTTGCAAAGAACTGTGGCAGTTCTTGAGGCTCTTGTTGGTGGAACTGAACTGCCGGCTGATATCGAGCAGTCGATGTTGGCAGCGAGTACTTAGGTAGTTGCTAGCAGGTTTGCTGTCTGGTGTCGCTATTAACTAAAATATTCTGTTAGCAGTTTGAGATTGGGGAAGGGTATGGGGCTGGTAAGTACTATTCGCATGAATGCCGTGGATGTCGCTCATAAATGGGCAGCAACGGGCTTTCTGGTGTTCTTAGCAAGTTCCTTTTTCTTGGCGAGTAGTCGTCAGAAGACGGTGTTCTACATGCTCGTGGCTGTGCCGTCGCTGTTGTTATTTATTAGATTCAAATCATTGCTTAGGGAAAATAGTTGGTCTTTGTTCTCGGTTCTAGCTTTTCTGGCCTACTTTTCGGTGAGCGCACTATGGTCAGGCGTGGCTTCTGAGTCTTTGGAGGATGCCTTGAAGTTCAGTCTGAGCATCCTTTGCTTAATGCTTGGGATTGAAGCTTCCAGTCGGCGATACTCCCCCGAGGTTTTCACCCAATTGATTGCCTGGGTTGGCGGGCTAACTGCTTTTGTATATATCGCCGTGATTTTATGGAAAATCCCCGATTTTGCTACGTTGCTGGCCGATAGAAGTTCATTCAAAGACCTGGCAGGGTGGGGCTCAGATAATCCGATTTCTTCGGCGATTTACCTGGGACTTTCTGTCTTGGCTGCTTGGTGGTTACTCCCAAACAAAGCGCGTCATATTCAACTCGGGTTGATATTACTGATTGCGGTTAGCTTAGTTCTTTTGTTTTTAACCAAGAGCCGCGGGCCAATGCTGGCACTGTTTGTTACGCTGCTGCTGCTTTCGTTGTTCAGACGCAGTCGGACTGATATCACGCTGCTGCTCGCCGGTGTTTTTGCCGCGCTGGCCATTGTCCTGACTACCGACATTCTCTCGTTAGTCATGCAGCGTGCGGCCGAGCCGAATTATCGTATGGAGATATGGACCGCAGCGCTTGAGCAAATTAAGCAGCACTGGGCGTTCGGTCAGGGTTTTGGCCATGAAGCGAATATTCAAATAAAAGCGGATAAGTTTGTTACGCATGCTCATGCATCAGTGCTTGAGGTTTTCAGGGTCGGTGGTTTGATCGGCGGTGGATTGCTACTGGCAATGGTGTTTTTACTCAGTAGGGGTGCCATTTTTCATCGTGGTGGCGTGTTTTTTATGCTTTGGCTTTTCTATGGCTTGCTCTGCTTGTCCACTAACGGGCGCATGGTGTTGAGCCGGCCTTCTATTGAGTGGTTTGGTTTTTGGATCCCTTTGTTCCTTTTGTATTTTTCCACACGCTATGAAGCCCTTAAGTTGGTTTCGCAGGAGCAAAGTGCTAGGAAGTTGAGTGATTCTCAGTAATACGATGGACGTGCGTTCGGAGGCAGGGAGGGCCTAACATAAATGAATAATCCAGTGGTTCTTGATTCGTGGCTTTGTGGGCTATGGGATGAGGGGCGAAAGTTCCAGCAGTGTAAGGGTATTCACTCAGGGCCCGTGATCATCTTCGCGTCCGGGCCATCTGCTGCTCAATTTCCCCTTGAGCGTTACGCACACGTGCCGTTCATTACCATGAATGGGGCTATTGCACGTTTCTCCCAGACCGCGGCCCGCCCCTTGTTCTATCTTTGCGATGATCAGGGGTTTGTCCGTGAGCGTCGTCAGTTGGTGTTGGAGGGTATTCGCTTATCCAGCCACGCAGCTCTTGGCGCGAATGCTCTGAAAGTGCTGATGCAGGCCTCTCCTGATATTGTCGAAATGGCTAAACCGTATTTGATGCTACGGGTTAATCGCCCTCTATCAGGTACACCCTTGTCAGATCGACAGTTTGCCTGGAATGCGCGCGGTAATGCCGAACTGGAATGCGGTTTCTCTTTATTTGAACGTAAGCCCAACCGCATCGGGTTTAGTCGAAACATGGCGCTTGGCTACTTTGGTGGCCGAACTATTCCTTATGCCGCCGTTCAGCTTGCGTTTCATCTAGGATTCGATCATGTCTTTCTGGTGGGGATGGATCTCAATGCTCAGGCCGGGCGCTTTTATGAGCAAGCCGATGAAGCTTTGCCCAGTCGCCTTGATGATGATTATAAGGATTACATTCTCCCGAGCTTCCAGTTGATGGCGAAGCGAGTTGTCGGAGAAAACTTTCAGGTATTCAATTTATCGATCGATAGTCGCATGCCCACGACGGTGGTGCCGAAGATCGATCTGGCTCAGTTTGAGGCGCTTCTGGCACGCTCATAGTGATCCATCAATAGTTCCCAGGGAAAGTCTTGAACTTTCCGTCGCTGTAGATAGTTGTGCATATGCTGGAAGTTGCGTCGAATCATTCTCGGTCCAAGTGGCCGGCGTTTGAATCGCATATCCAGGAAATCGATCAGGCCGAACCCCCCGCTTGGAGTCAGTAATACGTTTCCCAAGTGAAGGGAGCGAAAGTAGATACCTTGTTTGTGGAGGTGGTGGATGTATTTGGCCAATCGAGGCAGCAAAGCCTCGAGCTCCGCGCGGGACTCCTCAAATATTTTGTCTAGCGATGCGCCTTGAAGCGGAACGTATAAGCACGCGCTTACGGCCTGATTATAGTCAATCCAACAACACTCTTTGATGAGGGGGGTGGCGATGCCTAATTCCTGCAGGCGTAACGCGTGCTCGGCGAAGCGCGAGGCGTCTGGACGCCAGCGGGCCAGCAGTGGGGAGCGGCGACTGCGAAATATCTTGAGGATTTCTCCTCGAGGTAGGCGCAACACCTTAGGGCCTTTACTGTCTTTTTCCAGCACCTCACCGGTACTCAGCCAATCTTGCAGTTCGTTCGCTGTTACAATTCGCATCTTGTCTCTCTAGCCAGTCGTACGAGGCCCGCCGCATGGCTAACTCCGCACAGCAATCCAGTTTGAAGGTATATCTGCGATTGCTGAAGTATGTAGTCCCCTATTGGGGCGCTTTCGCCGTTAGCATCATCGGTTTTCTGCTCTTCGCCTCAAGCCAGCCGATGCTGGCGCATATGCTCAAGCTATTCTTGGATGGCTTGCAGAACCCTGAGCACGCTACTTTGCTCGGGGTGCCGATGATCTATGGCGTGCCGTTGCTGATTGTACTCATTGCGCTCTATCAGGGCATAGGTTCATTTCTGGGCAACTATTACCTGGCCAAGGTGGCGCGTGGCGTGGTGCATGACTTGCGTTGCGCGTTGTTCGACAACCTGCTTACCCTGCCCAATCGCTATTTCGACAGTCACAACTCGGGTCATCTGATTTCCCGTATCACCTATAACGTGACTATGGTCACTGGTGCCGCGACAGATGCGATCAAAGTTGTGATTCGCGAGGGGCTCTCGGTCATTTTTTTGTTCGGTTATCTGCTCTACATGAACTGGAAACTGACTCTGGTGCTGCTCAGCATATTGCCGGTAATCGGCCTGATGGTGGGGTCAGCAAGCAAGAAATTTCGCAAGCAGAGCAAGAAGATCCAGGAGGCGATGGGCGATGTTACGCATGTCGCTTCCGAGACTATTCAGGGTTACCGGGTGGTGCGCAGCTTCGGCGGTGAGGCTTACGAGCAGCAGCGCTTCCATCGCTCCAGCGCCGACAATATGAACAAGTCGTTGAAGATGACCCGCACTCAGGCGGTCTATACCCCGATGCTGCAGTTGGTGATATTCAGCGCCATGGCAGTGCTGATGTACCTAGTGCTTTACTTGCGCGGCGATGCGTCGGCTGGCGAACTGGTGGCCTACATTACTGCCGCCGGCCTGCTCCCCAAGCCTATTCGCCAGCTTTCCGAGGTGAGTGCGACTATTCAGAAAGGCTTGGCAGCGGCCGACAGTATCTTCGAACAGCTCGATGAGACTCCCGAAGCTGATCAGGGTACGGTCGAGCTTGATCGGGTCAGCGGTCGGCTGGAAGTGCGCAATCTGAGCTTCCAGTACCCTGGTGCTGAGAAGCCGGTGCTCAACGATATTTCCTTTAGTGCAGAGCCTGGGCAGATGATTGCTCTGGTCGGGCGCTCCGGCAGCGGTAAGTCGACCTTGGCTAGCTTGATTCCACGTTTCTATCATCATGAAACTGGGCAGATTCTGCTCGACGGAGTGGATGTCGAAAGTTACACCTTGCGCAACCTGCGCCGACATATCGCTCTGGTTACCCAGCAGGTCACCCTTTTCAACGACAGTGTGGCCAACAATATCGCCTACGGCGACCTAGCCGACGCGCCGCGTGAGGCCGTCGAGCAGGCAGTCGAGGCAGCCTACGCCAAAGAGTTTATCGACAAGCTGGCGCAAGGGCTGGACACCGAAGTCGGCGAGAATGGCGTGTTGCTCTCTGGCGGTCAGCGCCAGCGTCTGGCGATTGCCCGGGCCTTGCTAAAAGATGCGCCGATTCTGGTGCTGGATGAAGCAACCTCGGCCCTCGATACCGAGTCCGAGCGGCATATCCAGGCAGCCCTGGATCGGGTGATGAAGGGGCGTACCACGCTGGTCATCGCGCACCGTCTGTCGACCATCGAGAAGGCCGACCTGATTCTGGTGATGGATCAGGGCCGGATCGTTGAGCGTGGTACCCATGTCGACCTGCTGGCGCAGAATGGTTTCTATGCACGCCTGCATGCGCTGGGGTTGGATGAAAGCGCGCCATTGGATATCGCCTGATAGACTACGCGCCCGCCACTTTTAGGCTCCGGAGTTCACATGAAGTTGTCCATGCCCTGTTTTGACCAAGCCTCCGTTCTGGTGGTGGGCGACGTTATGCTCGACCGTTATTGGCATGGCGGCACCTCGCGGATTTCTCCGGAAGCGCCGGTGCCGGTGGTCAAGGTTGAGCAGATCGAGGATCGCCCGGGTGGTGCGGCCAACGTCGCGCTCAACATCGCCGCCCTCGGTGCGCCAGCGACATTGCTCGGTGTGACCGGGCAGGATGAAGCCGCTGAAAGTCTGCGCAACAGCCTGCAGGCGGTTGGGGTAAAGACCTTCTTCCAGACGATCAAAGACCAGCCGACCATCGTCAAACTGCGTGTGATGAGCCGTCATCAGCAGTTGTTGCGCATGGATTTCGAAGAGCCGTTCCGCACCGACAGCGCTGCTCTGGCCGCCAGTGTCGAAGCGCAGCTGGAGGGCATCAAGGTGCTAATCCTCTCTGACTATGGCAAAGGCGCGCTGCAGAACCATCAGGCACTGGTGCAGCTGGCGCGCAGCAAGGGCATTGCGGTGCTGGCCGATCCCAAGGGTAAGGATTTTTCCATCTACCGTGGCGCCAGCCTGATTACCCCGAACCTGCACGAGTTTGAAACCATCGTTGGTCACTGTCGTGATGAAGCCGAACTGGTGGCCAAGGGCGCGGCCTTGATGGCCGAGTTGGAGCTGGGGGCGCTGCTGGTGACCCGTGGCGAGCACGGCATGACCCTGCTGCGTCCAGAGCATCCGGCGCTGCACCTGCCCGCGCGCGCCCGCGAAGTGTTCGATGTGACCGGTGCCGGCGATACAGTGATTTCCACCCTGGCCGCCAGTCTGGCTGCAGGCGAGGAATTGCCGCATGCCGTCGCCTTGGCCAATCTGGCTGCCGGTATCGTGGTCGGCAAGCTCGGTACTGCGGCGATCAGCGCACCCGAGTTGCGCCGCGCGATCCAGCGTGAAGCCGGCTCTGAGCGTGGTGTACTAAGCCTCGATCAACTGCTGCTGGCCATCGAGGATGCGCGCGCCCATGGCGAGAAGATTGTCTTTACCAATGGTTGTTTTGACATCCTGCATGCTGGGCATGTGACCTATCTGGAGCAGGCGCGCGCCCAGGGTGATCGACTGGTGTTGGCGGTGAATGACGATGCCTCGGTCAGTCGTCTGAAAGGCCCGGGCCGGCCGATCAACGCGGTGGACCGGCGTATGGCTGTGTTGGCTGGCCTGGGCGCGGTGGATTGGGTGGTGAGCTTTAGCGAAGACACCCCGGAAAACTTGCTGCGTGCTGTCAAGCCGGATGTGTTGGTCAAGGGTGGCGATTACGGCATTGACGGCGTGGTTGGCGGCGATATTGTCCGTGCCTATGGCGGCGAAGTGCGCGTGCTCGGCCTGGTGGAAAACAGCTCGACTACCGCCATCGTCGAGAAGATCCGCAGCAAGTAAACGACCAGAGCGACTGGCTGCTTTGCCAGTCGCTGGCGTCGGCGCGGTCATAGGCGCTTGCCCTGACCGCGCGCATGATCATCGGCATCCCCCGCATGGAGCGAGATGCCATGACTTCCGACGTACAGGGCCGTGCCCTGGCAATGCTCAACCGGGTCGCCCAGGCCGACTGGCCGGACCGCTTGAAGTTGCGCAAACCCTTCGAAAAACTTATCTACACCGGCAGCCGCGCGAGCTTTCGTGCGGCGGCGCAGCGCGCGGGCAAAGTCGCCAAATTGCCGCGCCCGGCTGACCCCGATGCCTTGTTTGATCTGTCGCTCTCCGATGAGCAGCAGATGCTGGTGGAGATGCTCGAAGCCTTCGCTGGCGAAGTGCTGCGCCCGCTGGCCCATGATGCAGATGAACAAGCCGCGCTGCCCGCTGCCTTGCTCAACCAGGCGCATGAGCTGGGGCTGACCCACTACGCGGTGAGTGAGGCCCAAGGCGGTATGGCGGGCGAACGCACCACTTTGAGTAATGCGCTGATTGTCGAAGCGCTGGGCAAGGGCGATTTGTCTTTGGCTGCTGCATTGCTGGTGCCCTTGTCGGCGGCCAACTGCATCCGCCGCTGGGGCAATGCCCCGCAGCAGGCGCGCTGGCTGCCGGCCTTTGTCGGTGAAGAGCCGGCGCCAGTGATGGCCATTGCGGTGAATGAGCCGACGCCGTTGTTTGACCCGCATAAGCTGGCGGCTCGGGCGCGCAAGCGTGGCAAGCATTATGTCCTCAGCGGCGAAAAGTGCCTGGTGCTGCGCGGCCTGGATGCCAGCCAACTGATCATCGCGGCGCAGGCTGCGGATGGCCCGGCGCTGTTTATCGTCGAAGCCGGCGCCAAGGGCCTACAGCGCAGCCCGCAACCGGCCATGGGCCTCAAGGCCGGCAGCACGGCGCGCGTGCGGCTCAATAGCGTCAAGGTGCCGGTTGAAGCGCGTCTCGCCGCCGAGCAGTTTAACTACCAGAGTTTTCTCGATTACGCCGGGTTGGCCTGGTGCGCCCTGGCCGTGGGCACGGCGCAGGCGGCGCTGGATTATGTGGTGCCGTACTGCAACGAGCGCGTGGCCTTCGGCGAGCCGATTAGCCATCGCCAGGGCGTGGCCTTTATGGTCGCGGACATGGCCGTGGAGATCGATGCCATGCGCCTGATGGTCTGGCGCGCCTGCGCCCGCGCCGAGCAGGGTTTGCCGTTTCAGCGCGAAGCCTACTTGGCGCGCCTGCTGTGCAGCGAAAAGGCCATGAAGATCGGCACCGACGCTGTGCAGTTGCTCGGTGGCCACGGCTTTACCAAAGAACATCCAGCCGAGCGCTGGTACCGCGATTTGCGTGCGCTGGCAGTTATGGCCGGCGGTCTCCAGCTTTAAGGGCGCCTCAACATGAATCTGGAAACCCCAAAGAAATTCCGTGGCTTGGTCAATCAGGCCCATCAGGTGGCGGAGAATTACTTTCGCCCGCTTTCACGCAAGTACGACAAGGCCGAGCATGCCTATCCCAAGGAGCTGGACCTGCTCGCGGCGCTGCTCGATGGCATGAATGCCGGCTCGCCGGACGCCATCGGCGCCACCTCGGCGAGCAAGCGCGGCGCGGCCCGTGAACAGCAGGAAGGCATCAAGAATGGTGGCAATCTGTCCGCCCTGCTCGGGGTGATGGAGCTGTGCTGGGGCGATGTCGGTCTGTTGCTGGCGATGCCGCGTCAGGGCCTGGGCAACGCGGCGATTGCCGCAGTGGCCAATGATGAGCAGCTGGCGCGCTTTGGCGGCACCTGGGCGGCCATGGCGATTACCGAGCCGGGTTGCGGCTCGGACTCGGCGGCGATTCGCACCACGGCGATCAAAGATGGCGATCACTACGTGCTCAACGGCGAGAAGATCTTTGTTACCTCTGGCGAGCGTGCCGATGCGGTGGTGGTCTGGGCCACCCTGGACAAGAGCCTCGGCCGTGCGGCGATCAAGTCCTTTGTGGTTGAGCACGGCACACCGGGCATGACGGTGACTCGCCTAGAGAAGAAGCTTGGGATCAAGGCTTCGGATACGGCCTCGATCAGTTTCAGCGATTGCCGCGTGCCGGCGGCCAACCTGCTGGGCAACCCGGAAATCGATGTGCAGAAAGGCTTTGCCGGGGTGATGGAAACCTTCGACAACACCCGCCCGCTGGTCGCCGGCATGGCGGTGGGCGTGGCCAAGGCGTCGCTGGATCGTACCCGTGAGCTGCTGAAGAAGGTCTGCACGCTGGATTACCGCAAGCCACTGCTCAGCGTTAGCCATGCCGAGGCGACGCTGTATCGCCTGGAAGCCGAGTGGGAGGCCGCGCGCCTGCTCACCCTGAAAGCCGCCTGGATGGCCGACAACAAACTGCCCAACTCCAAGGAAGCCTCCATCGCCAAGGCCAAGGCCGGGCGGGTGGCCAACGAGGTGACGCTGAAATGTGTCGAGCTGGCCGGCGCCTTGGGCTATGGCGAGGATGAGCTGCTGGAGAAGTGGGCGCGCGACTCGAAGATTCTCGACATCTTCGAGGGCACCCAGCAGATCCAGTTGCTGATCGTCGCAAGGCGCCTGCTGGGCAAAAGTTCCAGCGAATTGAAGTAGTTGTTACGCGGGCTGGATGAGTCTAGCCCGTCTGCCTGAAATCCCTTTTTGCCCTGCTTAGGTGGGGCTTTTTTGCGTCTGCGCCAGCCAATTGTAGGGTGGTTGGCGCTTCACCCATCCACCGATACGCGGCAAAGGTGGATGAAAAGAGCGTCATCCACCCTACGGTTTTGGCCGTTGCAGATTGCCTCTGCGGCTGCGTTCAAATACCTTGCAGGCTTAGCCAATCCTTCCAGCGAACGCGCTCCTCGCGCACCAGCCAGCCATCCTGTGGCGCAAAGCTCTCCGCCAGCCATAGACCGCGGGTGTTCGCGGGTGACAGTTGACCTTGCTTAAGGGTCAGCAGCTCGGCGGTCGGTCGGCCTTGGTCCAGGGCAATCAGAAACAGGTCGGGGCGCGCACGATTGAGTCGGGCGATCAGTTGGCCATCTTCTAGATGCTCGTCGACATGCAGCAGGCTGAGCTGCCGCGTTTCCTTGGGCAAATCCAGGCGCAGGTCATACACCAGCTGCAATGAGGCGGTTGGCAGGTGCACGTAGGCGCGCGGGCGTTCGAGCAGCTTGAGGTTGCCACACTGCACTGGCCGCGCCGCGCCGGACAGCGAGCTGAGGCTGAAGTGCGCGGTTTCCCGGTAGTGCAGGCTGCTCTGGTAGGGCGTCGGCAGCCAGGTGTCGCCAAAGCGTCCGCTTAGCCAGCCTTCCGGGGTTTCCAGCAGGCATTCTTCGGCCACTTCCTGAATTGCGGTCAGCAGCGGCAGGTTGAGTTCATGGGCCGGCACGTAACCGGAGATCAGCTTGAGTACCACATCGCCGCGATCCGCACGGCGTTGACGCACCAGCACCCAGTATTCGCGGCCCTGCCAGCAGAGGGTCAGGCGCACCGAAACGCCTAGGTTGGCCAGCTCCACGGCAAAGCGCTGGGTGTCGGCCACGCTTACCGGTTTGCGCTTCTCCAGCATCTGCGCAAAGTTCAGCGGCATCCCCAGGCCCTGATAGCTCAGCCCTTCCGGGCTGGCTTCGACAAACAGCTGCAGGGTCTTGAAGTTGCTGGGGTCTTTGCGGATCAGGGTGCGCGGCATGGCAACTCCTCGCGGACATGGATACGGCCTGAGAGCTTGGCACAGATGGGCGGGCGTGAACGCTTAGGCAATATCCTGAATTACAGCGGCAGCGCTGGCGACGTTGTGCGCCAGGTGTTGCGGATTGATGGTGCCGATGATCGCGCTGCAGGCGCCTGGGTGGCCGAAGATCAGCTCGAAACTGGCGCGCACCGGGTCGACACCCGGCGCCAGGCAGGCATGACCGCTGGCCAGGGCCTTCTTGATCAGGATGCCTTTGCCGTGCAGCTCGGCGTAGTCGAGCACGGTCTGTTCGGCCTGCTCATTGAGGTTGTAGGTGACCATCGCGCAGTCACCGGTTTCCAGGGCCAGCAGGCCACCTTCGACGGTTTTGCCGGAGAGGCCGAAACCGCGAATTTTGCCCTCGCGCTTAAGCTCAGCCAGGGTTTCGTACACGCCGCTGTCACGCAGAATCGCCACATCGTTGCCGTCGGAATGCACCAGCACCAGGTCGATAAAGTCGGTTTCCAGACGCTTGAGGCTGCGCTCCACCGAGAAACGGGTGTGCGCCGGGCTGAAGTCGAAGCGCGACTGGCCATTGTCGAACTCTTCGCCGACCTTGCTGACAATCACCCACTGCTGGCGCTGGCCGCGCAACAACGGGCCGAGGCGGGTTTCGCTGGTGCCGTAGGCCGGTGCGGTGTCGATCAGGTTGATGCCCAGGTCATGGGCCTGGGCCAGCAGCTCGCGGGCGGCGGCGTCATCGGGGATGGTGAAACCGTTGGGGTATTTCACCCCTTGATCACGGCCCAGCTTGACCGTGCCCAGGCCCAGCGGCGAAACCAGCAGCTCGGTGGCGCCCAGTGGGCGATGCAGGTTGTGCAGGCTGTGCAGTGGATGCATCAGAACAGTTCCTCCCAGGCGGGTAGGGCGACGGTCGGGCGCGGCAGCGCGGGAAGTGGCGCGTGCTGCGCCGGTTGAATGCCATCGCGGGCCAGCGCCGCCAGCACGCGGTCGGCAAAGTCCGGGGCTAAGGCCAGTTTAGTCGGCCAGCCGACCAGCAGTTTGTCCTGCTCGTGCAAAAAGGCGTTGTCCGGGCGCACCAGACCGGATTGCGCCGGCTCGGCGCGCTCTACCCGCAGCGTCGCCCATTGCGCAGCGGACAGATCGACCCAGGGCAGTAACTCGCTTAGCTCTTTCTGCGCGGCCTGGATTTGCGCCGTTTCATCACGGGCTACGCCATCGGCTTCGGCCAGATCACCGCCCAGGTACCAGACCCACTGGCCATCGGCCGCCGGGTGGGTAGTGATGGTCACGCGCGGCTTCGGTCCGCCGCCCAGGCAGTGGGCGTAGAGCGGTTTCAACGTTGGACCTTTGACCAAGACCATATGCAGCGGGCGCAGTTGCTGTGCGGGTTGGCTAAGGTCGAGGGCACTGAGCAGCTCGGCATTGCCCCGCCCGGCGCTGAGGATGATGCGTTGTGCGCGAATCTCGCGGCCGTCGATGATCAGCCCGACCAGCTCGCTATTTTCCCGCAGTGGTTCGATGCGCTCGGCAGCCAGCAGGCCGTCGCCGGCCAGCTCGCTGAGGCGGTTGATCAGGCTCGGTACATCCAGCACCAGTTCGGCCAGGCGGTAGACCTTGCCTTTGAATTTCGGGTGTTGCAGGGCAGGTGGCAGTTGCTCGCCTTTGACCTGATCAACCCGGCCGCGCACCGCCTTGCTGGCAAAGAAACTGGTGATATTGCCGGCCAGGCTGCCGGGCGACCACAGGTAGTGGGCATCGGAGAGCAGGCGCACGCCGCTCAGGTCCAGCTCGCCATTGCCCGCCAGGGCTTCGCGCCAGCGCCGCGGCATATCGGCGATGGCTTCGGAGGCGCCGGTCAGCGCGCCATGCAGGGCGTATTTGGCGCCGCCATGGATGATGCCCTGGGATTTCACGCTCTGCCCGCCGCCGAGGCGGGCGTTTTCCACCAGCACGGTAGCGAAACCCTGACGACGCAGGCGCGCATTCAGCCAAAGGCCGGCGATACCGCCGCCCACGATCAAAACATCAGTGCTTAACGCCTGGGACATGCATGTGTCTCACCGGGAAAACAGGCGCGCAGTATAACCCGCTCGCGCTAGCGCGCCTCCCCTGGCCCAGAACCGGCTTAGTGCCCGACACTCTGCGAGAACAACTGAATCACCACCACGCCGGCGACGATCAAACCCATGCCGAGCATGGCCGGCAGGTCCAACCGCTGCTGGTAAAGAAACACCGCTGCGATGCTCACCAGCACGATGCCCAGGCCCGCCCACACCGCATAGGCGACGCCGACCGGGATGGTCTTCACCACCAGGCTGAGCATCCAGAACGAGATGGCGTAGCCGACCACAACCAAGAGCAGGGGCAGAGGTTTATTGAAACCATCCAGGGCCTTCATCGAGGTGGTGGCGATGACTTCGGCAGTGATGGCAATTGCGAGGTAGAGATAGCCGCCCATGATGTGGCCTCCATAGTGATCTGGCGGCCATTCTAGTGATCTGGCGGATGGGATAAAGTGATTACCTATCTGGATTGGAGATGGGTTATGCAGTGGAGCCTGGAGCAGATTCGCCTGTTTGTCAGCGTCGCCGATGGTCAGTCGTTCTCTGCCGTGGGCCGGCAAATGCAGCGCGCGCAATCGGCGGTGAGCAATGCGATTGCCCTGCTGGAGGCTGATCTGGGCGTGCGCCTGTTCGAGCGCAGCAGTGGCCGTCAGCCACGCCTGACCGAGGCCGGCGCGGCTCTGCTGGAAGAGGCGCGTGAGGTGCTGCGTCAGTGTCAGCGTCTGGAAGGCCGTGCGCTGGGGCTGGTACGCGGTGAAGAGGTGCGCCTGCGTCTGGCCCAGGATGAGGCGATGCCCTATCAGCCGGTGCTGGACAGTCTGGAGGCGCTGGCTCAGCAATTTCCATTACTCGAGGTGCAGCTGGCCAGCGGCGCCCAGGGAGATGTGGCGCGCAAGCTGCGGGAGCACCGCGCCGACCTCGGCCTGCTGTTTCACCATGAGCAGATGCCCGATGCGCTGGAACGTCAGCGCCTGGGCACCATCGAGATGGTGACCGTATGCGGGGCAGGACATGCGTTGGCGGGGGCCGGGCATGTCGATCGGCGTGAACTGGCGCGCCATCGGCAGCTGCTGATGGCGCCGCAGGACAGTCACTATCCCGGCGGCGAGCAGCTCAGCCCGTCGGTCTGGCGCACCGACAGCTTCTACGCCATGGCCGAGCTGCTGATGCGCAACCTTGGCTGGGCCTGGCTGCCGCGCCATGTGGTGCAGTACCCGACTTATCAGAGCCAACTGGTGGAGCTGAGTAGCGACTGGACGCCGCCACCGCTGGTGGTCGAGTTGGTCTGCCGCCGTGATGAAGCGCTGGGCCCGGCTGCGTTGTGGTTGGCCGAGTGTTTTGCCCAGCATCTGCAGGCGATTGGCTGATGCGGGCCTGCGCCTGACTCGACGGTATTGGCCAAAGTGCATAAGCTGCGCGCCATGAATAGAAGCCTCTACACCCTGCTGTTTCATCTTGGTCTGCCGCTGGTGGCTGGGCGTTTGGCCTGGCGTGCCTGGCAGGCGCCGGCCTATGCCAAACGCATCGGTGAGCGCTTTGCCCTTGGCTTGCCGGCGCTCAAACCGGGCGGCATCTGGCTGCATGCGGTGTCGGTAGGCGAGAGCATCGCCGCCGCGCCGCTGCTGCGCGAGCTGCTGGTGCGCTACCCACAGTTGCCGATCACCATCACCTGCATGACGCCGACCGGCTCGGAACGTATTCAGGCGATGTTCGGCGGCAGTGAGTACGCCGGGCGGGTGCAGCATTGCTACCTGCCGTATGACTTGCCCTGGGCGGCGGCGCGTTTTCTCGATCAGGTGCAGCCCAAGCTGGCGGTGATTATGGAAACTGAGCTGTGGCCCAACCATATCCACCAGTGCGCCACGCGTGGCATCCCGGTGGCGCTGGCCAACGGGCGGCTGTCCGAGCGCTCGGCTCGTGGCTATGCGCGCTTTGCCAACCTCACCGCGCCGATGCTCGCCGAGCTGGATTTGCTGGCGGTGCAAACGGCGCTGGAGGCCGAACGCTTTCGCAGCCTGGGTGCGCGGCCTGAGTGTGTTGAGGTCACCGGCTCGATCAAGTTTGATCTGACCATTGATCCAGCGTTGCTAAACCGTGCCGCAGCCTTGCGTGAGCAATGGCAGGCCACGCAGCGCCCAGTGTGGATTGCCGCGAGCACCCATGCCGGTGAAGACGAGATCGTTCTCGCTGCCCACCGTGAATTGCTCACCCACAACCCCGATGCGTTGCTGATTCTGGTACCGCGTCATCCCGAGCGCTTCAATGCGGTGTTCGAGTTGTGCCAACGGCAGGGCTTTAGCACGCGCCGCCGTTCCACTGGCGAAGCGCTGCTGGCGAGTGATCAGATGCTGCTCGGCGACACCATGGGCGAGCTGCTGTTTCTCTATGCCCTCGCAGATATCGCCTTTGTCGGCGGCAGCCTGGTGGCCAATGGCGGGCATAACCTGCTGGAGCCGGCGGCGCTGGGCAAGCCGGTGTTGAGCGGCCCGCATCTGTTCAACTTTCTCGAGATTGCCGCGCAGTTGCGCGCTGCCGGCGCCTTGAGCGAGGTGGCGGATGCCGATGGTTTGGCCCAGCGAGTCGCGCAATTGTGGCGTGAGCCTGATGCAGCGCAGGCCATGCGTGATGCCGGGGTGGCGGTGATGCAGGCCAATCAGGGCGCGCTGGCGCGTTTGCTGGCAGGGCTTGAGCGGTTGCTTGAGGGTAAGTCGCAATAGGTTTTGTAGGAGCGGCGGGGGTGCCTAACCCATGCCCGCGAAATTGCAATCGCGGGCATGGCCCGCTCCTACAAATCGTGTTCCATAAAAAAGCCCGCTGAATTCAGCGGGCTTTTTGTTAGGCCTAACTCAGTACTGCGGGTTGCCGCGCAGCTGGGCTTCGGCAGCCTTGGCCAGGTCCGGCGGGAGGAAGTCTTCATCCGGGTTGTAGTCGGATTTCAGGTACTGCTCCAGGGCGGCCAGGTCGTCCGGGCTGAGGGTGCCGGCGGCCTGCTTCAAGCGCAGGTTGTTGAGGATGTAGTCGTAACGCGCGTTGTTGTAGTTGCGCACCGAGCTGTACAGCTGGCGCTGGGCGTCGAGCACGTCAACGATGTTACGCGTACCGACCTGGTAGCCGATTTCGGTGGCTTCCAGGGCGCTCTGGTTGGAGATGATCGACTGCTTGCGCGCCTGCACGGTTTCCACGTCGGTATTCACCGCGCGGTGCAGGTTGCGGGTGTTTTGCACCACCTGACGGCGCAGGCTTTCACGCAGTTGCTCGGTCTGGTTCAGGCGCTGGTAGGACTCGCGCACTTGGGAGCTGGTCAGGCCGCCGCTGTACAGCGGGATATTCAGTTGCAGGCCAATCGAGCGTTGCTCGACATCACCGCTGAAACGCGCCTGACCGGGTGCGCCGGAGTTGCTGAAGCCGAGGCTGTCGTTGTCGCCTTTTTGGTAGCTGGCAACCGCGTCCAGCGTCGGGGCGTGGCCGGATTTACGCTGGCGCAGGGTTTCTTCGGCGGCTTCAACGGCGTAGTTGCTGGCTTGCAGATTGAGGTTTTGCGCGGCGGCGGTGTCGACCCAGGCCTTGGCGTCATTCGGCGTTGGCGCGAGGATCGGCAGGCTGTGTTCGATGCCTTCCAGAGCGGCGAAGTCGCGGTTGGTCAGGGTGATCAGGGCCTCGAAGGCGTCCTCCACCTGTTGCTGGGCGATGATGCGGTTGGCGCGGGCGGTGTCAAAACCGGCCTGGGCTTCCAGTACGTCAGTCTTGTCCGACAGGCCGACATCGAAGCGCTCGTTGGCTTGATCCAGCTGACGCTTGAACGCGGCTTCTTCAGCCTTGGTCGAGGCCAGGTTGTCCTGGGCGCGCAGTACCGCGAAGTAGGTTTCGGCGCTCTGCAGAATCAGGTTCTGCTCGGTGGCCGAGAGTTCCAGCACGGCTTGTTCGTTGGTCGCTTTAGCGGCCTGCAACTGGAACCAGCGGTCAGCGCGGAACAGCGGCTGGCTCAGGTTGGCCTGGTACACCATGCCGCTGCGCGAGCTGGTGTTGGCCGGCGAGTCGACCTGGGTACGGGTGTCGCTCAGGTTGGCGCCGGCAGACAGGTTCGGCAGCAGGCCAGCGCGGGCCTGGGGGACCACTTCGCTGCGCGCTTCGTAATCTGCACGGGCGGCGGCCAGGTCGGCATTGTTGGCGGCGGCTTCCTGGTAAACCGTGACCAGGTCAGTTTTGGTAGACAGCGGGGCTTGTTCAGCAGCCCAGGCCATTCCGTTGGACGCGGCGGCCACAGCGAGAGCCAGAGAGAGTCTGCGCAACATGGGTGTGATCCTGATTTTGGCGGTAATCGGCAAGGCTATAGGGGCGCTGCCTAGAGGGTCAAGATTTGTCTGGGGCTGAATGAGTGTAGATTGCAACAATCCATGGCGTGTTCTGCCTGTCGGGTTATTTGTAGCGGCTGCTCGCGTCACTTTCCGACGCGTGGGTCATAAGAAATTGACTCCCGAGTTGGTTTTATTGGCTGGGGTTGATTAGACTGGCCGCGTTCTTGTCGGGGTGCCCCAATTGCGGGGCTGAGATTGGCAGCTGCCGGATCCCGTTGAACCTGATCAGGTTAAGGCCTGCGTAGGGAACAAGATGTGCTCGCCCTTCCTTCGGCGAGCCTCTGGCACCGCCCCTGGTGCGCCTTTCGCCGCTCATTCATCTCCAGGTTCGCTCCGACATATAGCCCTGGAGAGCCGCCGATGAGCACACAAGAAAAAAACCTCAACCCGATCCTGAGTGAATCTGCCCAGGTCGACCAGCAGTCGATCCAACCCTTCCCGCGTTCGCAGAAAGTCTATGTGCAGGGCTCGCGCCCGGACATCCTGGTGCCGATGCGGGAAATCAGCCTGGACGTGACCCCGACCGACTTCGGTGGCGAGATCAACGCGCCTGTGGTGGTCTACGACACCTCCGGCCCGTACACCGATCCCAAGGTCATCATCGACGTGCGCAAGGGCTTGGCCGATGTGCGCTCGCCGTGGATCGAAGCGCGTGGCGACACCGAACGCCTGCCTGGCCTGAGCTCCAATTTCGGCCAACAGCGCCTCGCCGATGCCGAGCTGACCAAATTGCGTTTCGCCCACGTCAACAACCCGCGCCGGGCCAAGGCCGGGGCCAACGTTAGCCAGATGCACTACGCGCGCAAAGGCATCATCACCGCCGAGATGGAATACGTCGCCATCCGCGAAAATATGAAGCTGGAAGTGGCGCGCGAAGCCGGCCTGCTCGATCAGCAGCATGCCGGCCACAGCTTTGGTGCCAGCGTGCCGAAGATCATCACCCCTGAATTCGTGCGTGAAGAGATTGCCCGCGGCCGCGCGATCATCCCGGCCAACATCAACCACACCGAACTGGAACCGATGATCATCGGCCGTAACTTCCTGGTGAAGATCAACGGCAACATCGGCAACTCGGCGCTGGGCTCTTCGATTGAAGAAGAAGTGGCCAAGCTGACCTGGGGCATTCGCTGGGGTTCCGACACGGTCATGGACCTGTCGACCGGCAAGCACATTCACGAAACCCGCGAGTGGATCATCCGTAACTCTCCGGTGCCAATCGGCACCGTGCCGATCTACCAGGCCCTGGAGAAAGTCGGCGGCGCGGCCGAAGAGCTGACCTGGGAGCTGTTCCGCGACACCCTGATCGAGCAGGCCGAGCAGGGCGTGGACTACTTCACCATCCACGCCGGCGTGTTGCTGCGTTATGTGCCGATGACCGCCAAGCGCGTCACCGGTATTGTTTCGCGCGGTGGTTCGATCATGGCCAAGTGGTGCCTGGCGCACCATAAAGAGAACTTCCTCTACACCCATTTCGAAGACATCTGCGAAATCATGAAGGCCTACGACGTCAGCTTCTCGCTGGGCGATGGCCTGCGTCCGGGCTCGATTGCCGACGCCAACGATGAAGCGCAGTTCGGCGAGCTGGAAACCCTTGGCGAGCTGACCAAGATCGCCTGGAAGCACGACGTGCAGACCATGATCGAAGGCCCTGGCCACGTGCCGATGCAGCTGATCAAGGAGAACATGGACAAGCAGCTGGAGTGCTGCGACGAGGCGCCGTTCTACACCCTCGGCCCGCTGACCACTGACATCGCGCCGGGTTACGACCACATCACCAGCGGCATCGGTGCAGCGATGATTGGTTGGTTCGGTTGCGCCATGCTCTGCTACGTCACGCCCAAGGAGCACCTGGGCCTGCCGAACAAGGATGACGTCAAGACCGGCATCATCACCTACAAGATCGCCGCCCATGCTGCGGACTTGGCCAAGGGCCATCCCGGCGCGCAGATTCGTGACAACGCCTTGAGCAAGGCGCGCTTCGAATTCCGCTGGGAAGATCAGTTCAACCTTGGCCTCGATCCCGATACCGCGCGCAGTTATCACGACGAAACGCTGCCCAAGGACTCGGCGAAGGTGGCACACTTCTGCTCCATGTGCGGGCCGAAGTTCTGCTCGATGAAGATCACCCAGGAAGTTCGCGTCTATGCTGAAGAGCAACGCATCGCCGCACTCGACCTGGACGCTGAGGCGGGCATGCAAGCCAAGGCAGAGGAGTTTAAGGCGCAGGGTGGGCAGCTCTACCACAAGGTCTGATAGAGAGATCCGATTACGATCTGCTGCGCGCCGGCCTTGCTGCGTTGAAAACAGGTTCGGAATGCTCATGTACAGCTCGTACACTCCGCTTCCTCACCTGTTTTCGCCTTGCATGGCTCTAGCTCGCAAGCTCGGAATCGGATTCTAGAGCTTTTGCTGCGCCCTGTTTCGGCGCAGCATAGGATGCAACTAGGACGGGCCTTCGGGCCCGTTTCTGTTAATCAGGGGGCGTTATGCAACGAGAAGATGTCGAAGTGATCGAGCGCGAGGCCTGCTTTAGCGGCTTCTACAAGCTTGATCGGCTGCGTTTGCGCCATCGTCAGTTTGCCGGTGGCATGGGTCCTGCGCTTACCCGCGAGCTGTTTGTGCGCCACGATGCGGTGTGCGTGCTGCCCTACGATCCGCAGCGCGACTGCGTGGTGCTGATCGAACAGTTCCGTGTCGGTGCGCTGGATAAAAGCACCAATCCCTGGCTGCTGGAGCTGGTCGCCGGCTTGATCGACAAGGACGAGCAGCCGGAGGAAGTGGCCCGCCGTGAGGCGCTGGAGGAAGCCAATCTACCGCTGACCTCGCTGTGGCCGATTACCCAGTACTACCCATCACCCGGTGGTTCGGATGAGCGTGTGCACCTGTTTGTCGGCCGCTGCGACAGCGAGGGGGCCGGCGGCGTGCATGGCTTGGCGGAAGAGGGCGAGGACATCCGCGTGCACGTCTGGCCGCTGGAAGATGCCCTGGATGCGCTGAAAGACGGGCGGATCGACAATGCTGCCAGCATCATTGCCCTGCAGTGGTTGGCGCTGAACCGCGCTGAAGTGCGGGGGTTGTGGTCGTGAACCTGCTGCGCGAGCGCTATCGGGTCGACCTGGTCGAGCTGCAAACCGCTTGCGAACTCAACTATGTACGCTTGCTGCAGCTGCTGCCGGACATGCGCGGGGATGGCCGGCAGCAGGTTCGTCGTGTGGCTCTCAGTCAGGGCGAACACCTGCTCGGCGTGCTGGCCCTGGAGGTGCTGGAAACCTGCCCCTATACCTCGACCATCGAAGTGCGCCAGGAACACAGCCTGTCCTGGCTGCCGGTGCCGCGTCTGGAAGTGCGGGTCTATCACGATGCGCGCATGGCCGAGGTAGTCGGTACGCAGAGTGCGCGGCGCTTTCACGGCATTTATCCCTACCCGAATGCGGCCATGCATCAGCCGGATGAGAAGACCCAGCTCAATCTGTTTCTCGGCGAGTGGCTGAGCCACTGCCTGGCCTGCGGTCACGAACTGGCGCCCGTGCGTTAGGTTTTTCCACGTTCTGCCGATAATCAGTCGCAGGCGCATTATTCCGATACGCGCTAGCCTTAGGGTGGGCGTTGGATTTACAGCGGACGTTCTGTGATCTATTCCCCTTTCGCGGGTTTACCGCCCGTAGGGCTAGCCAGCATAATTCACGCATTCCGCTCAAGGAGAAGGTCTTGCCGGGCGCGCCGACTAAAACCACTGCTGTTGATCGCTCGGTACTGCTGGTGCAGTTATCCGACAGTCACCTGTTTGCCGACGGGGCAGGCAAGCTATTGGGCATGGATACCCAGGACAGCTTGCAGCGGGTGATTGAGCGTGTGCTGCAGGAGCAACCGCAGATCGACCTGATCCTGGCCAGTGGCGACCTCTCGCAGGACGGCAGCGCTGAGTCCTACCAGCGCTTCCGCGAGATGACCGCTGCCATCCCTGCGCCCGCGCGCTGGTTCCCCGGTAACCATGATGAAGTGCCAGCCATGCAGGCCGCCTGCGTTGGCAGTGATCTGCTGGAACCGGTGATCGACCTGGGCAACTGGCGCGTGATTCTGCTCGATTCCTCAATCCCCGGTGCCGTGCCCGGTTACCTCAACGACCAGCAGCTTGCCTTGCTGGAGCGTGCGCTAAGCGAAGCGCCGGATCGTCATCATCTGATCTGCCTGCATCACCACCCGGTGTCCATCGGTTGCAAATGGATGGAGCCCATCGGTTTGCGCAACCCGGATGCCTTGTTTGCCGTGCTGGAGCGTTTCAGCCAGGTGCGTGCGGTGCTCTGGGGGCATATTCATCAGGAGCTTGATCAGCAGCGCGGCCCGATCCGCCTGCTGGCGTCGCCTTCGACCTGCGTGCAGTTCGCTCCGGGTAGCGAGGAGTTTCAGGTGGATAAAACCGCGCCGGGCTATCGCTGGCTGCGCCTGTTTGACGACGGTCGCCTGGAAACCGGTGTATCGCGGGTAACCGGGATCAAGTTCGAAATCGATTACACCATCAAAGGCTACTAAGGTCTTTGCAGTGCCTGGCTAACCGGTTGCAGCCGGTCGCCGCAACCGGTTAGCCTCCCGCCCCATGACCACATCCATTCTCTATATCCACGGGCTTAACAGCTCGCCGGCATCGCTCAAGGCCAGCCAGCTGCAGCGCGCCATGGCCCAGCTGGGCCTGGCCGCGCAGCTACGGGTGCCGGCGCTGCATCACCATCCGCGTCAGGCGATGGCCCAGCTCGAAGCGCTGATTGCCGAGCTTGGTCGGCCCGTGCTGGTTGGCAGCTCGCTGGGCGGCTACTATGCGACCCACTTGGCCGAGCGCCATGGGCTGCCGGCGCTGCTGATCAATCCCGCCGTGCGCCCGCACCTGCGTTTCGATGGTTACCTGGGCCCGCAGAAGAACTATTACAGCGATGAGACCTGGGAGCTGACGGCTGACCATGTAACGGCCTTGGCCGAACTGGATGTGCTGGCGCTGCAAGACCCTGCGCGCTATCAGGTGTGGCTGCAGACTGCCGACGAAACCCTCGATTACCGCGATGCCCAGCACTATTACCGCGCCTGCGCGCTGCGTATTCAGGCCGGTGGCGATCACGGCTTTCAGGGTTTTGCCGAGCGCCTGCCGATGCTTTTCGCTTTCGCCGGTATTCCTCGCCATCTGTGGCAGGATATCGACTTTTCCGCTCTCAATTGACGAACAAGAGACCCCATGGCCCAGCAAGGTTCTAGCTCTTACAACGCCGATGCCATCGAAGTCCTTTCCGGCCTCGACCCGGTGCGCAAACGCCCGGGCATGTACACCGACACCAGCCGGCCCAACCACCTGGCCCAGGAAGTCATCGACAACAGCGTCGACGAAGCGCTGGCCGGGCATGCCAAATCGATTCAGGTGATCCTGCACGAGGACAACTCCCTGGAAGTGCTCGACGACGGTCGCGGCATGCCAGTGGACATTCACCCGGAAGAGGGCGTGCCAGGGGTCGAGCTGATCCTTACTAAGCTGCATGCCGGCGGCAAATTTAGTAACAAGAACTACCAGTTCTCCGGCGGCCTGCATGGCGTGGGTATTTCGGTGGTCAACGCGCTGTCGACCAGCGTGATCGTCACGGTCAAACGCGACGGCAACGAATACCAGATGAGTTTTGCCGACGGCTACAAGGCCAGCGACTTGGCCGTTGTCGGCACCGTGGGCAAGCGCAACACCGGCACCAGCGTGCATTTCTGGCCAGATGCCAAGTACTTCGACTCCTTCAAATTTTCGGTCAGCCGTCTCAAGCACGTACTGAAAGCCAAGGCGGTGTTGTGCCCGGGGCTTGCGGTCAGTTTCGAGGACAAGGCCAGCGGCGAGAAAGTCGAGTGGATGTATGAAGACGGCCTGCGTTCCTACCTGGTGGATGCGGTCAGTGAATTTGAGCGGCTACCCAATGAACCCTTCTGCGGCAGCCTGGCGGGTAATAAAGAGGCTGTAGATTGGGCGCTGCTGTGGCTGCCGGAAGGCGGCGACGCGGTGCAGGAAAGCTACGTCAACCTGATCCCCACCGCCCAGGGCGGCACCCACGTCAACGGCCTGCGGCAGGGCCTGCTGGATGCCATGCGCGAGTTCTGCGAGTTCCGCAGCCTGCTGCCGCGCGGGGTCAAGCTGGCCCCGGAAGACATCTGGGAGCGTATTGCCTTCGTGCTGTCGATGAAGATGCAGGACGCGCAGTTCTCCGGGCAGACCAAGGAGCGCCTGTCGTCCCGTGAGGCCGCCGCCTTCGTTTCTGGCGTGGTGAAAGATGCCTTCAGCCTGTGGCTTAACGGCCATCCGGAGTTGGGCCAGCAGCTCGCCGAGCTGGCGATCAGCAACGCCAACCGCCGCCTCAAAGCCGGCAAGAAGGTCGAGCGCAAACGCATCACCCAGGGCCCGGCGCTGCCTGGCAAGCTGGCTGATTGCGCGGGGCAGGACCCGATGCGCTCCGAACTGTTTCTGGTGGAAGGTGACTCCGCCGGCGGCAGCGCCAAGCAGGCGCGCGACAAGGAGTTTCAGGCGATCCTGCCGCTACGCGGGAAGATTCTGAATACCTGGGAAGTCGATGGCAGCGAAGTGCTGGCCAGCCAGGAAGTGCATAACATCGCCGTGGCAGTTGGCCTCGATCCGGGTTCCAGCGACCTCAGTCAGCTGCGCTACGGCAAAATCTGCATCCTCGCCGACGCCGACTCCGACGGTCTGCATATCGCCACCTTGCTCTGCGCGCTGTTCGTTCAGCATTTCCGCCCGCTGGTGGATGCGGGGCACGTCTATGTCGCTATGCCGCCGCTGTACCGCATCGACCTGGGCAAGGAGATTTTCTATGCCCTGGATGAAGCTGAGCGTGATGGCATTCTCGACCGTCTGGTGGCCGAGAAGCGTCGTGGCAAACCGCAGGTCACCCGCTTTAAAGGCCTGGGTGAAATGAACCCGCCGCAGCTGCGGGAAACCACCATGGACCCCAACACCCGGCGCCTGGTGCAACTGACCCTGGACGATTACCCCGGCACCCAGGAAATGATGGACATGCTGCTGGCGAAGAAGCGCGCCGGCGACCGTAAATCCTGGCTGGAGTCCAAGGGCAACCTGGCCGAGGTGTTGCTCTGATGCAGCGGCTGTTGGCTGTCTGCCTATTGCTTTGCTCACCCTTGCTGGCGAGCGCGGCGGCGCTGGAAGAGCTGAAACTGCTCAACGAGCAAGCGGTCAGTGGCGTCACTGGTGGCAACTTGTCCGGGTTGGCCTGGTGCGATAACGCGTTGTGGGCGGTTTCCGACCGCGATGATCAGCAGCTCTATCGCCTGGAATCCGACGAGTCGCAGTGGCAGGCCACGGCCGAGACCTTTGTCGCGCCGCCTGCGCCGGATGCGCGTTTGCCCTGGGGGCTGCGTATGCGCAGCTGGGCTGCCGGCCTGGTGCGCGGGGGCGCGCTGGATTTCGAGGGCATCAGTTGTGACGCCGCCGGTAACCGCTATCTGGTCAGTGAGGCCAAGGCGGCCGTGCTGCAGTTACCGGTTATGGGTGAGCCCAATTGGCTGAAACTGCCTCAGGGCCTGCTACGTCAGGCGCGCGCCAGTGGCATGTTGTTGCACTACAACTCGCTGTTTGAAGGCATTGCCGTCGACCCGGCTGGCGAGCGCCTGTACCTGGCGGCCGAGCGCATGCGCCGTGGTTTGCTGGTGGTGCACAAGCAGCGCGCCATCTGGCGTTGCACCGGTGGCTGCGTGTTGTTCAGTGAGGCGGGCACCGAGCCCGCGCCCGAGCAGCTGGGCGCGAAAGAGCAGCCACGGGATTTCTCCGGCCTGGCCTTCCATAACGAGAAGCTCTTCACCCTTGAGCGCCAGGCGCACCGCATCTGTCGACGCAGCCTGAGCAATGGTCAGGTCGAGAAGTGCTGGTCGTTTGCCGCCGAGGCGCTGACCCCGGAGCGCCTCTATCCGCCGTCCTATGGTCTGGCCGAGGCGTTGTGGGTGGATCAGGACGGCGCTTGGGTCGGCGTTGATAATGGTCGCTTCAGCCGCGCCGACGGTGAATCACGGCCGATTATCTGGCGCTTTACCGCACCTAAAGGCGGCTGGGGTAGCAAGCCGTGAGCGAGCAGCCTGCAGGCAAGCGTGCCGGGCGCGTGATGCTGGTGCTGGCCTGGGGCGCGGCTTTGCTGCTGGCGACCAAGTTCTTCGGCGACTGGGAAGACGCTCAGCGCAATCCCAATCGCACGCCTGAGTCGCTGCATGGCAGCGGCTATGTCGAAGTGCACCTGGCCAGCAGTCGGCAGGGCCACTATATGGCCGGCGGCAAGATCAATGGCGAGGAGGTGACTTTCCTCCTCGACACCGGTGCGACGCAGGTCGCGGTGCCGACCGAGGTGGCGCAGCGCCTGGGGTTGCAAGCCGGAGCGGCAATCACCATCAGCACCGCCAATGGCCGCGCCACGGCCCATCGCACGCGGCTTGAGCGCCTGCAGTTGGGCGATATCGTGCTGACCGACGTAGAGGCTTTGATCGCTCCCGGCATGGGCGGCGATGACGTATTACTGGGCATGAGCGCCCTGAAACAACTCGAATTTACCCAGCGCGGCGGCACCTTGATGCTGCGCCAATCCACCTTGCAATGAGGCACGCATGAGCGAATCCCTCGATTTGAGCCTGGACGGTGTTGAACGCCGTTCCCTTGCCGATTTTACTGAGCAGGCTTACCTCAATTACTCCATGTACGTGATCATGGACCGCGCGCTGCCGCATATCGGCGACGGCTTGAAGCCGGTGCAGCGGCGCATCGTCTACGCCATGAGCGAGCTGGGCCTGGACGCCGACTCCAAGCACAAAAAGTCGGCGCGTACTGTCGGTGACGTGCTCGGCAAGTTCCACCCGCACGGCGATAGCGCCTGTTACGAAGCTATGGTGCTGATGGCGCAACCGTTCAGCTACCGTTACACCTTGGTCGACGGCCAGGGCAACTGGGGTGCGCCGGACGATCCGAAGTCCTTCGCCGCGATGCGCTATACCGAAGCGCGCCTATCGCGCTACTCGGAAGTGCTGCTCACCGAGCTGGGCCAGGGCACCGTGGACTGGGTGCCGAACTTCGACGGTACCCTGAATGAGCCGGCGACTCTGCCCGCGCGTCTGCCGAATATTCTGCTCAACGGCACCACCGGTATCGCCGTGGGCATGGCCACCGACGTGCCGCCGCACAACCTGCGCGAGGTCGCGACGGCCTGTATTCGCCTGCTGGACGAGCCGAATGCCACGGTCGAGCAGCTCTGTGAGCATATCCTCGGCCCGGACTATCCGACCGAAGCGGAAATCATCACCCCACGCAGCGACCTGCTGAAGATCTATGAAACCGGCAAAGGCTCGGTGCGTATGCGCGCCGTGTACCGCGTCGAGGACGGCGATGTCGTGGTCACCTCGCTGCCGCATCAGGTCTCCGGGGCCAAGGTGCTGGAGCAAATCGCCGCGCAGATGCAGGCGAAGAAGCTGCCGATGGTCGCCGACCTGCGCGATGAATCGGACCACGAGCATCCATGCCGCATTGTGATCATCCCGCGCTCCAACCGGGTGGATGCCGATGAGCTGATGCAGCACTTGTTCGCCACCACCGAGCTGGAGTCCAGCTACCGGGTCAACACCAACGTGATTGGCCTCGATGGCAAACCGTCGGTCAAGGACCTGCGCACCCTGCTCACCGAGTGGCTGCAGTACCGCGTAGGCACTGTGCGCCGTCGTCTGCAGTTCCGTTTGGACAAGGTTGAGCATCGCCTGCACCTGTTGGAAGGCCGCTTGATTGCCTTCCTCAACCTCGACGAAGTTATTCGCATCATCCGCACCGAGGACTCGCCCAAGCCGGTGCTGATGGAGCGCTTCGGTCTTACCGAGATTCAGGCTGAGTACATCCTTGAGACCCGCCTGCGCCAGCTCGCGCGGCTTGAGGAAATGCAGATCCGTGGCGAGCAGGACGAGCTGGCCAAGGAACGCGACAAGCTGCTGGCCCTGCTGGGTAGTGAAACCAAGCTGAAGAAGCTGGTGCGCCAGGAAATTCTGGCCGACGCCGAGAAGTACGGCGACGACCGTCGTTCGCCGATTGTTGCCCGCGCAGAAGCCAAGGCGCTGAGCGAAACCGAGCTGATGCCGACTGAGCCGGTGACCGTGGTGATCTCGGAAAAAGGCTGGGTGCGCTGCGCCAAGGGCCACGATATCGACGCCACCGGCCTCTCGTACAAGGCCGGTGATGGCTTCAAGACCGCTGCGCCGGGCCGCTCCAATCAGTACGCGGTTTTTATCGACTCCACCGGGCGCAGCTACTCATTGGCGGCGCATTCGCTGCCGTCTGCCCGTGGTCAGGGCGAGCCGCTGACCGGGCGCCTGACGCCGCCGCCGGGCGCGACCTTCGAGTGCGTGCTGCTGCCGGATGACAATGCGTTGTATGTGATTGCTTCCGATGCTGGCTACGGCTTTGTGGTCAAAGGCGAAGACCTGCAAGCGAAGAACAAGGCCGGTAAAGCGCTGCTTAGCCTACCGGCCGGCGCCCTGGTGGTGCCGCCGAAACCGCTGGCCAATCGCGAAGAAGACTGGCTGGCGGCGGTGACCACCGAAGGCCGCCTGCTGCTGTTCCCTGTGCGCGATCTGCCGCAACTGGGTAAAGGTAAAGGCAACAAGATCATCGGCATTCCGGGTGAGCGGGTTGCGTCGCGTGAGGAATACCTCACCGATCTGGCCGTGCTGCCGGTCGGGGCGACGCTGGTATTGCAGGCCGGCAAGCGTACCCTGTCGCTGAAAGCAGATGACCTGGAACACTACAAAGGCGAGCGCGGGCGGCGTGGTAACAAGCTGCCGCGCGGCTTCCAGCGCGTCGACAGCCTGTTGGTCGAGGCCCAGGGCTAGCGAGTGCTGCGCTGGAGTCGCGAGCGGCTTTCAAGGATGATACGCGGCCGTAAGGCGGGTCACGCAAGCGACCCGCCGGCACCTAATGTGTAAGCACGCCGGCAGACTGGCCGGCTGGATGAGTGAGATGACTGCACTGCGTTTCCCCGGAATTCTGCTGCTGGCCGGCGTGCTTGGCCTGGCGGGTTGTACGCGTTACCAGCAAGCGCCGCTGTACCAGCTCGATAGTGGTGATATTCGCGTTCCCGCCGCCGAGCAAGGCATTGCCGTGCTGCTCGGGCCGGTGGCGATTGCCGATTACCTGCAGCGCGAGGCACTGTTGCAGCGCCAGACCGACGGCAGCCTGACCGCCGCCGAGGATGCGCGCTGGGCCGGCAGCTTGGCTGCCGATATTGATCAGCAGCTGCTGCGTCAGCTGGCCTCGCGTCTGGACAGCCAGCGCCTGGTGCTGGCGCCGGCCACCGTCGGCTTTGTGCCGCAGGTGCGCCTGGGGCTGTCGATTACCCGCCTGGACTCCGGTCCGCAGCGCCCGGCCGTGCTGGAAGCGCAGTGGCGCCTGGCGGGTGCCGACGGCAAGCTGCTCGATGGGCGTCTGGTGCGTCTGGAGCAAGCCCACAGCGGCACCATCGTCGATCAGGTACGGGCGCAGAGCCTGGTGGTACAGCAGCTGGTTGAGCAGCTGGCGGTAGCCGTCGAAACCCACGGCAAGCCTGTACCAGTGGTGGCCGAGCCGCCGCGCAAGCCGGCGCCGGTAAAGCCCGCGCCGCCTGCGCCACCGCGTATCCCGGTGGTTGAGCCAATGCGTGATGAAGGCGAAGTGTTCCGCTTCTAAGCGCCACTAAGAAAAAGCCCGCCAATCAGGCGCAATGCTGTTCAGTTAAGTGGGGCCGCTTTACGCCGCTATAGAGCGGCGGGCTTTGAAATCTCTCGCTCTAAGTCTTTGGCAGTGGTTCAGGCCGTAGGATGGGTGCTAACCCATCAGCCAATTGATGGGTTAGCACCCATCCTACGGTGGTGAGCACAAAGAAATGCCGCTTCCCTGGCAAGGGCGAAGCGGCATTTTTCTTATGTGAACAGCATTACGCCAATCAGGCGGGCTTTTTCTTGGGTCGGCTTAATGGTTTTCGTGCATGCGCGCCAGTTGGCGCTCCAGCAGTGATGGGTAGGGCTCCAGCAGGCGTTCCACGCAGCAAGCGCCTTGCGGGCTGGCGATGGCGCGAATGCGCGCACGCTGGCTGACCAGGGCGTCGTCAGCAATGCTGCGCTCGACCAGCAGCAGGTTGCGGCTGTGCTGTGACAGCGCCAGGGCGTTCTGCGCCGTTTCACTGAGCAGCAGGTCGCCCTGGCTAAGGTCACTGAGGTTTTCACCCAGGGTCAGGCCCAGCTGCAATTGCAGGGTGATGCCGCTGTCCGCCACTTCGATCTGCAGGGCGTGACCGAGGGCGCGCATCAGTTCGCCGCAGCAGATGGCGTGGGTCAGGTAGTCCTCACCAATATCCAGCTGGTGAAACAGCATCAGGCTGCTGCCGTCGCTCAAGGTATGCAGCTCGCCCTGGTACAGGTTGGCGGCGCGGTCCAGGCAGTCACGGTAACGCTGTAGCAACTCCATCAGGCGGCTGCGCGGCAGGCGGCGCAGCTGCTCTTGCGCGCCCAGCTGGATCGCCAGTACGGCACTGGGCAGCGGCTGGCGGATCACGGGAGCTGGCGCCGGCTCATGCTCGGGCTGCTCGCGCAGCTCGGAGAATGGATCGTCCACTGCGCTGTCTGCGTATGGCTGGTCATCGCTATGCAGCGGCTCGAGCAATTCGTCTCGCTCATCGAAGCGCTCATCGTGCAGGTCGCGCACTTCGAAGTCCGGCTCATCATCAAACGATTCCGGCAGGTAGTCGTCATCGTCCTGGGCCACCGGCTCGTCGTCGTAGAGCGGCTCTTCCTGTTCCTCTGGCAGCGCAGGCTTTTCCGGCACCAGGCGTGCTTGCAGCTGGCGCGCCAAGTCGCCGATTTCATCCTGGCGACCGGCGCCTGGCGCCGGGTCATCCGGGTCACGCAGCCATACCCGCAGTTGCAGCAGCGGTGTGGAGATATGCCGGCCCAGGCGCATGCTCAAGGACAGGGTCAGGGCCAGCAGAATCAGGCTGAGAATGCCCATGCTCTGCAGGCTGATGGTCATCGGTTGTTGGAATTGCTGCATATCCAGGCTGATACGCAGTTGCCCGGCAATCACCTCCTGGAAGGTGATGGGCGTCGAATACAGCCCCTCGGTTTCGCCGAGCATGCTTTTGCTTGGGCGCGAACCTGCCTCGGCGAGGATGCGGTTGTCCACGCTGTAGATGGCGGCGTGGGCCACCAGCGGGTTCTTCACTAGATTGTTGAGCAGCACGTTGAGGCTGAGAATGTCGTTGGACACCAGCAGCTCGGTCGCCGAGGCCGCAGTCTGGGTAATCAGGCTGGTGCCCAGGGCTTCAGCCTGTTGCTGCATGGCGTACTTGAACTGCATGCCGATCACCCAGCCATAGATGACCAGGGCCAGGGCTACCAGCAACAGGCTATGGCTGACAATGCGCAGCGCCAGGGGGATGCGCCGTTGGCGCAGGGCCTGGAACAGCAGCAGAAAGAAATTATCGGGTTTTACGGGGGTGGGCCGGTTCACAGAGCTCGGCTCATGTCGACTGTAGTTGGCGCGCAGTATAGCGGCGCCCCTGCGGTGGGCAAAGCGCCGTGCGTGGCTGTTTGCCGCTGAAAATGGGTAGAATGTGCGCCTTTTCCACGGCTTGTGACCTGTTCAGCAAGCCGCTGCCCCTGACGCTGTACTGGAGACCGAGCCTTGCGCGAAATCGTCCTGATCAATATCACCGGCGAAGATCGCCCCGGTTTGACTGCCGCCATCACTGGCGTGCTGGCCCAGGGCGGGGTGAATATCCTCGATATTGGCCAGGCGGTGATCCATGACACCCTGTCGTTCGGCATTCTGGTGGAAATCCCGGATACCGAGCGCGCCTCGTCGGTACTCAAGGACATTCTGTTTACCGCCTACAAGCTTGATCAGCAGGTGCGCTTCACGCCGGTATCCGAGGCGGATTACCAGCAGTGGGTCAGTGGCCAGGGCAAAGCCCGGCATATCGTCACCCTGCTGACGCGCAAGGTCACCGCCGAGCAGTTGCAGCGGGTCAGCGCGATTACCGCGCGTTATGACCTGAATATCGACCATATCGACCGCTTGTCCGGGCGTATGCCGCTGGATATGCCGGCCGAGCAGGGCAAGGGCTGCATCGAGTTTTCCGTGCGTGGCGAGCCGGCCGACCCGGCCGCTCTGCGTGCCGAGTTCCTTAGCGTGGCGCAGGAACTCAACGTCGATATCGCTTTCCAGCGTGACTCGCTGTTCCGTCGTAATCGTCGCCTAGCAGTGTTCGACATGGACTCGACGCTGATCGAGGCCGAGGTGATCGACGAGCTGGCCAAGGCCGCTGGTGTTGGTGAGCAAGTATCGGAAATCACCGAGCGGGCGATGCGAGGCGAGCTGGATTTTGCCGCCAGCTTCCGCGAACGTCTGGCCCTGCTCAAGGGCTTGCCGGAAACCGTGCTGGCCGATATCGGCGCTTCGCTGCGCCTGACCGAAGGTGCCGAGACCTTGTTTAGCGAACTGCGCCGTCTGGGTTATAAGACCGCGATTCTCTCCGGTGGCTTTACCTACTTTGCCAAGCAGCTACAGGCCAAGCTGGGTATCGATTATGTGTTCGCCAACGAACTGCAGATCGTCGATGGCCTGGTCACCGGCGTGGCGGTCGAGCCGATTGTCGATGCCCAGCGCAAAGCCGATTTGCTGCGCGAGCTGGCGGCCAAGGAAGGCTTGCGTCTGGAGCAGACCATTGCCGTGGGCGATGGCGCCAATGACCTGCCAATGCTGGCCATCGCCGGGCTGGGCGTGGCCTTCCGGGCCAAGCCGCTGGTCAAGCAGTCGGCCAAGCAGGCGATCTCAACCCTGGGGCTGGACGGTATTCTCTATTTGCTCGGCTTTCGCGACCGCGACGGCCTGGAGTAAATAGCAGGCAAACAAAAGCCGCCCTCGGGCGGCTTTTTGCTGCCTGTACTGCTTACTCGTCGCCAGCCGAGAAGTCGTAATCCATCGACTGGCTCGGGCCCTGCAGGTAATGCCCCTGGATATAGTTGACCCCGGCCTGCCAGAGGGTGGCCAGCACGCTGGCGCTCTCGACGAAGGGCACGATGGTCAGCTTGGCCTGGGAGTGCAGGCTGGCCAGCAGGGTTTTCAATGCTTCCTGGTTTTCCGCCTTGCTCAGGTCCTGGGAGAAGGAGCTGTCGACTTTGACGAAGTCGATATGCAGATGCTTGAGCGTGTTGAACGGATTCAGCGAGCAGCCGAACTGAGTCAGCGCGGTTTTGCAGTGCAGCTCGTTGAGGCCCTGGGTGATGGCCTTGGCCTGCTTCAGGTAGGCAATCGCATCCGGCTCGCTGAACTGGAACACCAGTGAATCTGAGGGCAAGCGTGCGGCTTTCAGGGCCACGCTGAGCCACGGCAGCAGAGTCTGATCCTGCACGCTGGCAGTCGACAGGTGCACGAACAGGCGGGTGTTGTGGCCTTTGCTGCGGTGGTCGGCGAGCAGCTTGATCGAGTTGAGGATTACCCAACGGTCGATCTTTTCAGCAAGGCCGGCATCTTTTGCCGCGTTGAACAGTTCGGTCGGCGGAATTTCCTCGCCCTGTGGGCCGATCAGGCGCAGCAGCGCTTCATAGTGCTCAAAGCTGTCGCCGCGCAGGCTGATGATCGGCTGGAACAGCAGGCGGAAGCTGTTCTTCTCCAGCGCCTGTTGGATCATCGCGACAATGTTGCCACGGCTCGCGGCGGCGGCCAGTTCATCGGCTGGGTTAAACACTTTGATCGCGTTGCCATCGCTCAGCTCGTCGGCACAGCGATGGGCGCGGTCGACCACTTCCTGGGCTTTGGCGGTCTTCTCGTTGAGTCCGGCTACACCAATCGACAGGGTGCTTTGCACGGTGCGGCCGCTGACGTCGAACAGATGGCTTTCGACTTTTTTCAGCAAGCTGCTCAGTTGCTCGCGGGTGCTTTCCGGGCTGACGCCGGGTTGCAGTACGGCAAATACGTCATCGCCGAAGCGCGCCAGTTGCGCGTCAGCGCTGAAGTGCGCGCGCAGCAGGTTGGCCAGGTCGGTGAGCAGGATATCGATGCCTGCCAGGCCGATATCGGCGAGCAGGCTGGCGTAGCGGTCGACGCGGATGTAAGCGAGGCTGGACGGTTGCCCGGCATTCACTGCGCGCTCGGCGGCGTTGTCCATCAGTTCGAGGAAGTGGGTACGGTTGAACAGGCCGGTGACCAGATCCTGGCTGCTGATTTCGCGCAGCTTTTCTTCCAGCTCGGCGTTGCCAGTTTCGGCGCGAATCACCACCTGGATGCAGGGCTCGCCATCGTAGGTGGCCGGGGAGAAGCTCATCTGCGCCGGGAAGCTCTGGCCGTTGGCCTTGATGCCGGCACAGTTGAGTTCGGCGCTGCCTTCGGCACTTTGATAATTCTTCAGGAAGTCCTTGAAGCTGGACTGGTCGCTGCTGCCGATCAGATCGATCATCGGCATGCCTTCCAGTTCGTCGGCATCTTCGTAGGCAAACAGCTCCAGATAGGCGCGGTTAGCGTAGATGTGCATGCCGTCGTGTACGTAGGTGATGGCGTCAACGGAGCTGTCGAGCAGCAGCTGGCAACGTTTCTCCGCTTCGCGCAGGGCCACTTCAGAGGCGCGGCGCGCGCGGCGTTCTTCCAGGTTGGCCAGCTCGCGCTTGGCGACCAATACCAGGCGCTCATCTTCACCTTGCGGTAATGCGTCCTGAGCGCCGAGCATCAGGGCTTCGGTGATGCTGTCGGAGTCATTGTCGGCGAGCAGCTGGATGACCGGAATATCCTTGGCCTGGCGACGGATTGCGCCAATCGCCTCACTCGGTGCCAGCTGTTCACTGCTCGGCGCGCAGATCAGCAGATCCCAGCTTTGCTGCAGGGCCTCGTTGAGATCATCGCTGGAGGTCAGGCGGTGCACACGGGTTGCCCGCCCCGCATTACGGAACAGGCTGACCAGGCGCTCGGCCTCGTTCTGCGAGTCTTCGAGTATCAGTAGCCGAATGGTTTTTTTTTCAATGGCCATGGTGTGGTATCAAATCTGCGCCGAACGGGCGCGAAAAGGCGACAAAAGGGAGTGCGTCGGCAATCTACAGCGACTTCCAGAGTGAGTCAAAGTCTTCCTCCCCGCCTGGCGTGCGGCCTTTCGGCGCTGTGACAGGCTTCCCGTGCTCACTGCTGATCTGCTCGACGCCACGGTATTCGAACTGGTTGAAACTGCCGGTGCTGGTTTGCCGGCGGCTGAGCACCGCACGGTGCTCGTTGCCATTCAGATTGATGCTGACCTTGTTGCCTTCCTGGAACGGCAGGCGTGCAGTAATCAAGCTGGCCGGTCGCGAGATGGCGCTGATTTCCGGCAGCAGCAGGGCGCGCAGGTACTGGCTGTTCTGTTCGGCCTTGCGCACCAGCTGCAGGCCGCAGGCTTGCGCGTGCGGAGCGATCAGCTCGATACCCATCTGCGTGCCGCCGCCGCGTACCTGGCGAATCCAGCGCACCACGGCAATGCTCCAGCCCTGTTGCGGCAGGCCTTGTACGCCGAGCAGTTCACCAGCCTGGAGTTGGCTGGGTACGTCCTTCGGCCATGACAGGCAGTAGCCACCGGGGCTGATATTGACGATGGTCACTTCGTAGGTCGGATAGCTTTCTTGGCTGCTAGTCTCGGCCGACTCGTTGGGCTGGTGCGGCTTGTTGTACTGAATTTCCTCGAAAGGCAGGCCGTTTTCCCACTGGTTGCTCTTCTGCGCATCAAAGGCGTTTGACCAGACATCCGGTGCGCCGGTGTCGGCTTTGAATACCGCCGCATTAGTTGTCACCGGGACTTGCAGCACTTCGTTGAACGGGCGTTTGCCGGCCAGGTAGAAATGCAGCGCGCTCATGCCGATGCACAGGGTCAGTGCGCCGTGGCCCTGGCTGCGCTGAAAGGTGCGCTCGGCGATATCGCCCCAGGCGGCTGCCAGGTGTTGCAGCATGTCGTGGCTGAAGCCTTCAGGCACCGTCAGGCGCGACTGGGCAAGGCTCTCGGCTGGCAGCAGCAGGTGTTCCTTGATCGCATCCACCAACTGGCTGGGATCGATCCCTAGTGCTTTGTGCAGCTCGTTTTGCTGGAACAGCGAGATATAACGGGGCGGGCCATCCAGCTGCGGCGCAACGGCGAACAGGCTGGAAGGCTCGTCGCCGGCCTGCAGAGTGGCCAGTGCGCTCCAGGGCTCGAGCACTTCGGCCAGGCGGGCAATGGCGCTCTGGCGCATCTGGTTGCAGCGTGCGCAACCAAGCAGCAGGGCAACCAGATAGCTTTGCTCGGTGCTCAGGCCTTGGGTGTGTAGTGCCTGGGTGTCACGAATCATGGTCTTGTGCAGGCCGCGCGCCAGGGCCATCTGGTACAGCTGGTGCAGCTCCAGCCAGAGGCCTTCGGGTACCGGGCAGTACAGTTGGCTGGCACGAATCAATGGGCCGCACAGGCTGTGGGTGGCGCGTTGCAGGGCGACGGCAAGCAGTTGGTGGCGTTCGCGGCCGGGCTGGGCGGCCAGGCGGGCAACGATCAGCTTGTAGCCGATGGCCAGGTGGTTCTGCAGGGCCTGGCAGAGGTTGGCAACCTTACGCGGCCGTTCATCGAGGACGATGGCCTGGTTAAGGAAGTGTTTTTCCAGTTGCTTGCAGACGAAATAGATTTCCGGCCGGAGGATTTCCAGCAGTTGCAGGCGGTTTTCCGAGGGCGTCAGCAGCTGATTGAGTTCGACCAGCGCCTGGTAAAGCTGGCGCGCGGTTTCACCGATATTGGCCTTGGGCAGGCCATCGACCCATTTTTTCAGATCACGAGGACTGGCTTCGCAGAATGACAGGCTTTGCTTATCCGGCGTGGTGACGCGCAGTAGCAAGTGAGAATTCTGTTTATCCATCTAAATCGGATACTCCAGCACACGGGCAAGGCAGGTGAGTCTAGGAATTATGTTTCGACTCTAGCAGCATCTCGCGCGCCCCGCAGCCATGTCCTTGGCTGGGTTGCCAAGTTGGCGCGACACGCAAATCATCTGGAAGTCATTGTTGTGACTGGTTTTCGTACCCAGAGGTTCACGCTGGGTAGTCGCTGCGGCACTGTCTGCATGGGCTGACAGTGCCGGCTGTGGCGGGTTAGCCGAGTGGTGCGGCGAGGCGCTGGCCCATCTGTACCGGGCTGTTGGCGGCCAGTTCTGCGGCCCATTGCACCTGTTCCGGGCCAAACAGCACGATGGCTGTAGAGCCGAGCTTGAAACGTCCGAGCTCTGCGCCTTTCTCCAGAACGATTGGCGCACGCGATGCCTCGTCGTAACTGAATGTTTTCAACGTGCGTTTTGGCGGCGTGACCAGGCCCGCCCAGACGGTTTCGATCGAGGCCACGATCATCGCGCCGACCAGTACCACGGCCATCGGGCCGCGCTCGGTATCGAACAGGCAGACCACGCGCTCGTTGCGGGCAAACAGCTCAGGGACGTTTTCCGCGGTGGTCTGGTTGACCGAGAACAGCCGGCCCGGCACGTAGACCATTTCTTTCAAGGTGCCGGCCAGCGGCATGTGCACGCGGTGGTAGTCCTTGGGCGAGAGGTAGATGGTGGCAAAGTCGCCGCCCATAAAGGCCGCGGCGCGCTCAGTGTCGCCGCCCAGCAGTTCGATCACACTGAAGCTGTGGCCCTTGGCCTGGAATACCCGGCCTTGCTCGATTTTACCCAGCTGGCTGACCGCGCCATCGGCCGGGCAGAGTACTGCGCCAGGGCTGCTGTCGAGTGGCCGGGCGCCGTCTTTCAAGGCACGGGTAAAGAAGTCATTGAAGTGGGCAAAAGCCGTCAGGTCTTCGACCTGGGCCTCGCTCATGTTGACCTGGTACTGCTTGGCGAACCAGCCGATCAGGCGATTCTTGAACCACCCCGCGCGGCATTCGGCGGCGCAGCCGATCAGGCGCGACAGCAGGTGGTGCGGCAGCAGGTACTGGCTGAGGATAAACAGACGATCTTTCATTGGCGTTCCTTAAAAGTGACTGGCGGTCTGCGGGTGCTTAGCGCTCGACCGGGGTGTCCGGGTGGTTGCCCCACTCGCCCCAGGAGCCGGCGTAGGCTTTTACCCGTGGGTAGCCGAGCAGCTTGGCGACCAGGTAGGTAAAGCCGGAGCGGTGATGGGTCTGACAGTGGGTGATGATTTCCTTGTCGGCCGTGATGCCGAGGCTATTGAGCTGCGCCTGGATATCCTCGCGGATGCGCAGCGCCCGGGCTGGGTCCATGCCCGCAGTCCACTCGAAGTTGATGGCGCCGGGGATGTGCCCGGCCTTCTGCGCCAGGGCTTTTTCGCCGCTGTATTCACTGGGGGCGCGGGCATCCCAGATGGCCAAGTCGGCGGCGCCGAGGCGGCTTTGCAGGTATTCGCGGGTGGCGGTCGGCGCAGCGTGCAGCTGCAGGGCAACAGTCTGCGCGCTGGCTTGCGGCACTGCGGTGCTGAGCTCGCGCTCCTCCGCTAGCCAGGCTTGTAGGCCGCCGTCCAGGTAGTGATAGCGCTGGTGGCCGATCACATCCAGCAGCCAGATAAAGCGTCCGGCCCAGCCGCCGCCTTCATCGTCATACACCACGTAGACGGCGTCGGGGTTATGCCCCAGTTCGCCAAACAGTTGCTCAAGCTGCGCCTGCTCAGGCAGTAAGCCGGGGGCTGGCGGCTGGCCCAGCTGGGTGCGCTTGGGGTCGACAAAGCGCGCGCCAGGGATGTGGCCGGCGGCGTAACGGGCGTTGCTGGTCAGGTCGACCAGAATCAGCTCGGGCGCATTCAGGCGGCTGGCCAGTTGCGCGGGTTCGATCAGCAAGGGCAACTCAGCGAAGGCGGTCATGCCGGGCCTCTTTTGACAGGAAAGGGACGGATTGTAGCGGAAAGCCTAGCGCCCGCGGTTGGCAAAGCTGGCCAGGGCGCGCTCGATGCATTGCACGGTTTTGCCGAAGCCCTGCACGCTGGCATCGCTCAGCGCCCGGCCACCCTGGTCGGCGAAGATCAGCATGACCACGCGGTTGTTGCTGGCAATTGAGCGAATCAGCAGGTGTTCGCTGGGAAACAGGCTTTTCAGCGAGCCGGGCAGCATGGCGGAGAACTGCGCGATGTTGGCCGGGCTCAGTTTGAGTTGTGCCGGCGCGCTGAGCAGGCGGCGCAGCACCTGGCTTTGCTGTGGGTCAAGGCTGAGGCTGGCGGCGGCCTTGTCCAGGCCGCTCTGCTGCTGGGCGATCAAGCGGGTGTGGTTGCGGTCGGCGAGCAGGATCAATACACGTTGCATGCCGCAGGCCTGGAGCGCCTGATTGGCGCAGGCGGTGAGCTGCAGCACATTGGTAAACGCACTGGGTTGAGCGAGCAATTGTGCGCATTGCTGGCGCCACGCGCTGACGACTGCGGGCTTGGGCTGTTCGACTGTGGCTTTGAGGTGCCTTGCCTGCCATGGCCAGAGCAGCGCTTCGGCCGGGTGCCAGAGGTCGCTGCCGGGCATCTGTCGGGCGCTGCTGACGGCATTTTGGTGCAGCAACTGCTGCACGTTATCGAGCGGCAGTTGCAGAAATAAACCGGTCAGGCGCTGCCAGCGCAGGCTGTGCGGACTGTTCCAGGCGTAGTGCGCGGACAGCGCCAGGCCGTTGGCCAGCAGGATGCTGTTGGCCGGCTGAGTCAGCCAGCGGCGCAGGTTGCTGTCGGCGTCGAGGATTTGTTGCTGGTGTAGTGGATGTTCATTGTCGCGGGCGATATGCAGCGCCTTGACCAGCAGGCGGCGGTCGCTGACCAGTAGCCGGTAGCCCTGGATGACCCATTCCGGCAAATGCCACTGCTCGCTCAGGCCCAGGCACAGCTTCAGCAGCGGCACGCCCAGCAGCTCTTGTTCAACCTTGCTTGCGGCTTCGCCCTTGACCAAAACGCGCTGCTCCCACACTTCAAACAGCTCAGGGTGAGCGGCAAGCAGGGTCCAGATCGGTGCGAGAAACAGCAGGCTGCCCCAGTGCACTTCCTGCCACAGTCGCGCCAGGCGGCCGGCGAACAGGCCGTTGGCCTGGTGGCTGGCGTGCTGGCTGATCAGCTGAATCTGCCGCAGCGCTTTGGGTAATTCCTGCTCGGGGAGGGCGGGCAGGGCGTTGAGCAGGTCTTCGGTGCGTTTAATGCCGAGGCGGCTGATGGCGGCTTCGAGGCTTTCGGTTTGCTCGCTCAGTCCGCTGCTTTTACGGTTGGCTTCGCGCAAGACGCTGAGCGCCAGCGCTGGACAGCCCTGCATCAAGTCCGCTAACTCACGCATCGAGCGATTACTGTCTGCCAGGGCGCGGCGCAGCGTCTGCTGGCTGTCGATGGAGGCAGGCAATAGCTGGCTGTCCAGCTGCTTGAGCCAGTCTGTCAGGGTGCGCGGATAGTGGACGGGCTTTGGCATGCGGGTTGAGACAAGCTGGCTTTTGACCTTAACTGGCTATAGTCTCGCGCAAAACTTCCGATAAATAGAAGGGTTGTTTTGCAAAGCCCCTTTCTACCCTCTCTGGCAAGTCTCTTTCTATGGCAAAAATCATCGGCATCATTGTTGTACTCGCCAGTGTGCTGGGCGGGTTTATCCTCTCCGGTGGCCAGTTTATGGCGTTGGTTCACCCCTTTGAGATCTTGATCATCGGTGGTGCGGCGTTGGGGGCTTTTCTGCAGGCCAACCCTGGCAGCGCCTTTATGCATGTGTTCAAGAAGTCGCTGAGCATGTTCAGCTCGCGCTTTACCCATGCCTATTACCTTGATGTGCTCAAGCTGCTTTACGAGATTCTCAACAAGAGCCGCCGCGAAGGCATGATGGCCATCGAGGCCGATGTCGAAGACCCGGCCGCCAGCCCGATTTTCAGCAAGTACCCCGGCATTCTCAAAGATCAGCAGATGACCGCCTTTATCTGCGATTACCTGCGCATCATGTCCTCCGGCAACATGGCCCCGCATGAGCTGGAAGGGCTGTTCGATATGGAGATATCCAGCCTCAAGGAAGAAGTTGAGCACCCCGCGCATGCCGTAGCCAAGGTGGCCGACGGTATGCCGGCCATGGGTATCGTGGCGGCGGTATTGGGCATTGTGATCACCATGTCGATTCTGGCCGAGGCGGATAACGCAGAGATCGGCCAGAAGGTCGGTACTGCGCTGGTCGGTACCTTCTTCGGGATTCTCGCGTCCTACGGCTTTTTCGGTCCCCTGGCCGCAGCTCTCGAGCATGATGCCAAAGAAGAGCTGAACGTCTATGAGGCGATCAAGGCCGGTCTGGTGGCTTCGGCCTCCGGGATGCCGCCATCGCTGGCTGTGGAGTTTTCCCGCAAGGTGCTGTTGCCTGCGCATCGCCCGAGCTTTACCGAGCTTGAGCAGGCCATGCGTGGGGGCTAAGGCGCAGCATGGAAAATAATCAGCCGATTATCGTCAAGCGGGTCAAAAAGGTTGCCGGTGGCCATCATGGTGGCGCCTGGAAAATTGCCTTTGCCGACTTTGCCACGGCGATGATGGCGTTCTTTCTGGTGATGTGGCTGATGACGGTGGCCACACCCGAGCAGAAGAAGCTGATTTCCGGCTACTTCCAGGACCCTGTGGGGTTCTCGGAAAGTGCCAGCCCCTATGTGATTGACTTGGGCGGCACGCCGACGCCGGCCCCTGATCGCACCCTGAACCCGGAGCCGCAGGACGAAAAGAGCCCGGCCGAGGATGCGCAGGCGGATGTGGACAAGCTGCAGGCCGAGTCGATAGCCGAAGAAGTCGAGCGTGAGCGCCTGGAATTGCTGCTGCAGGAATTGCAGAACAAGGTTGAGGAAAACCCTCAGCTGCAGAACTTCAAGGATCAGATTCTTTTCGAGATCACCCAGGACGGCCTGCGTATCCAGATCATGGATGCCGAGAACCGGCCGATGTTCGCTTCCGGCAGCGCGCGTCTGCAGCCCTATTTCGAAGACATTCTGCTGGCCATGACCGACACCATCGCTGCGGTGCCGAACAAGATCAGCGTCAGCGGCCACACCGATGCCGCGCCCTTTGTCGGCCGTGGTGGCTATGGCAACTGGGAGCTGTCCTCTGACCGTGCCAATGCGGCGCGGCGTGTGCTGATTGCTGGCGGCTATGACGACGAGCAGGTGGCGCGGGTAGTGGGTTATGCGTCGTCGGCCTTGTTTGATCGGGAGAAGCCGCTCAATCCAGTCAACCGTCGTATCGACATTGTGGTGCTGACCAAGAAGGCTCAGCGCGCCATCGAGGGTGGGCAAAGTGATGCGGCTGAGCCGCCTGCCGATGCGGGTAGTCCGCCGGCTGCACCGGCCATCGCGCCTCCCGCCACGCCAGCGGAACCGTTGCCCGGCGGGCAGTTACGCGAACGGCTGAATATCTTCGAGGAAGGCGTGTTGCAGTTCGATCAGCCCGCTGAGTGAGCTGCAGCTAAATGCCAAAAGGCCGCGATATGTCGCGGCCTTTTTATCTTGAATGGCTTGCCATCCCTGGCGGCCACCCTGCGGGCCGTCGCGGCGCGACGTTAAAAATCGCTCCCGGCGATTTTTTCAGTACTCGGCTTCTGGCAGGCTGGCCAGAATATGCCGGTAACTGGCCATGCGCTGCGGGTGCAGGCGGCCATCTTCCAACGCCTTGAGCAAGGCACAGCCGGGTTCGCGGTCGTGCTTGCAGTCGCGGAAGCGGCATTGGCCGATCAGGTCGTGAAACTCGATAAAGCCGGCTTCGACATCGTCACGGCTGACATGCACCAGGCCGAATTCGCGAATCCCTGGGGAGTCGATCAGCTCGCCGCCGCCGGGGAAGTGAAACAGCCGCGCTGTGGTGGTGGTGTGGGTGCCTTTGCCGGTCAGCTCGGAGAGCGGGCCAACGCGGGTATCGACTTCCGGCAACAGGCTGTTGACCAGCGACGACTTGCCCACTCCGGACTGGCCGACGAACACGCTGACATGGCCATCGAGTTGCTGCTGCAGCTGCTGCATGCCGTCGCCGCCATGAGCGGACACTTCCAGCAGCGGATAACCCAGCTCGCGGTACACGCCGAGCATGCGGTTGAGAGCCACGGCGTTCTGCTCATCCAGCAGGTCGGTCTTGTTCAGCAACAGCAACGGACGGATGCCGGCGTGCTCGGCGGCGACCAGGTAGCGGTCGATCAGGTTGGCGTGGGGCTCAGGCAGCGGCGCGAAGACGATCACGATCAGGTCGACGTTGGCCGCGACTGGCTTGAGCTGGCCGCGGGTATCCGGGCGACAGAGTTCGGTGCTGCGTGGCAGCTGCGCGACGATTACGCCAATGCCCTGGTTGCCGGCGCGCCATACCACCTGGTCACCGGTGACCATGGTCGGCAGGTTGGCGCGCAGGTGGCAGCGGAATACCTGGCCGGCCAGTTCACCATCCAGGGCTTCAACTTCGATCTGCACGCCGAAGTGGGCGATCACCAGGCCGGTCTGTTCCGGGCCGAGGTCACCGCCTTCAAGAATCTGTACAGCCTGCGACTCGCGCTTGGCGGCGCGGGCGGCACGCTCGCCCTGGATTTTTTCGATACGCCAGTTTTGCCGGCGGTTGAGTTGGCGTTTGGCCATGGGGCTTCCGAGAGTTGAATTGCGCAATAAACGGTCGCGAGTCTAGCACGGGCTGCCTATTGAGCTGCTGGCACGGCTAAACTGCGGCGCATCATCGGTCGGACGGTTGAGGAGTCTGCATGCTGCGCGTTGTCCGCCACTACCCGGCGCTACTGGCCTTGTCTGCCCAGGTGGGCGCGACCGTGCTGATCGGCCTTGCGCTGTATCTGGCGGCTCAACTGTCGCCCTGGCGGCCGACCTGGCTGGCAGCCGGCCTGTTGCAAGGCTTGCTGGCTACCACGCTGGCGCGTTATCTGGGGTTGTCGCGTTGGTGGTGCGGATTGAATTTGCTGTTCGTTCCTGCGCTGTTGCTGGCCAGTGGTGCGCCGCTGCCGTCCTGGGTGTTTCTCGGTGGTTTTGTCCTGCTGTTGCTGTTGAACTGGAACAGCTTTGGCGAGCGGGTGCCGCTGTACCTGACGGCTGCCGGTACGCGTCAGCATTTGCGTGCGGTGCTTGACCAGCAGCCCGCGCAGTTTCGCTTTATTGATCTGGGCTGCGGCCCGGCCGGCACGTTGCTGAGTTTGGCGCGGCACTATCCGCAGGCACAGTTTGTCGGCGTGGAGACCGCTCCGCTGTCCTTTGTCATTGCCTGGTTGCGCGCCTTGTTCCAGAGCAATTGCCAGATTCGCTATGAAAACCTCTGGCGTACGGACCTGGCTACGTTTGATGTGGTGTATTGCTTTCTTTCGCCTGCGCCGATGCCGGAACTGTGGGCCAGGGCCTGTGCACAGATGCCGGCCGGTAGCCTGCTGATCAGCAACACCTTCGAGGTGCCGGGGCATCCGGCGGATCAGCAGATCGAACTGCACGACTGGCGCAAGTCGCGCCTGCTGTTGTGGCGCATGCGAGGCGCGGCTTGAGCGCAATGCTGTCGGCCGAACGCAGTAGTTTTTCGGCGGCCTGTTAAACTGTCGGCCTTAGCCGAGGAGCCCCGCATGCAGAACCCGCAGAATCTGATCTGGATCGACCTGGAAATGACCGGTCTGGAGCCCGAAACGGACGTCATCATCGAGATGGCCACCATCGTCACCGACAGCGATCTGAATATCCTCGCGGAAGGCCCGGTGATTGCCGTGCACCAGAGTGATGAGCTGCTTGCCGGCATGGATGAGTGGAATACCCGTACCCATGGCCAAAGCGGCCTGACCCAGCGCGTACGGGAAAGCACTATCGGCCCGGCGGAAGCGGAGGCCATGACCATCGCCTTCCTCGAGCAGTGGGTGCCGAAGGGCAAGTCGCCGATCTGCGGCAACAGCATCGGTCAGGATCGGCGCTTTCTTTATAAGTACATGCAGAACCTGGAAGCCTACTTCCACTACCGCTATCTGGATGTCTCCACCCTGAAAATTCTCGCCGGCCTGTGGGCGCCGCAGGTCAAGGAGTCGTTCCAGAAGCAGGGCACGCACCAGGCGCTGGATGATATCCGTGAGTCCATCGCCGAGCTGAAGCATTACCGCCAGCACTTTCTTAAAGTCTGACGCAGGCAAAAGCCCGCTACAGCGGGCTTTTTTCTGTGCGTTCAGTAAAAGAAAGATGCGTAGGATGGGTGATAACCCATCAGCCAATTGATGGGTTATCACCCATCCTACGACATACGAACCCCCTGTATTCGTTACAGGCCATGACGCGCCAGGGCCCATTCGACATGCTCGCGTACTAATTCTGATGGGTGCTCGCGGCGCGCCTTGAGCGCTTCCAGCACCGGGATGCTGGAGGGCGCATTGCCCAGGCCCACCGCCAGGTTGCGCAGCCAGCGCTCGTAGCCGGCGCGGCGCAGCGGCGAGCCCTCGGTGCGGCTAAGAAATTCGTCTTCGCTCCAATAGAACAGCTCTGCCAGCTCGGCGTTGTCCAGGCTGTGGCGCGGCTGGAAGTCGCTCTGCTCGGTGGGTTTGGCAAAGCGGTTCCACGGGCAAACCATCTGGCAGTCGTCGCAGCCGAACACCCGGTTGCCGATCGGTGCGCGCAGCTCCTCAGGGATGGAACCCTTGAGTTCGATGGTCAGGTAGGAAATGCAGCGCCGCGCATCCAGCACATAGGGGCCGACAAAGGCGGCGGTGGGGCAGACATCCATGCAGGCCGTGCAACGCCCGCAATGTTCGCTGGCGTGAGGCGGATCCACCGGTAGCGCCAGGTCGACAAACAGTTCGCCGAGAAAGAAGTAGCTACCGGCCTTGCGGTTGAGCACCAGGGTGTTTTTGCCGATCCAGCCAAGCCCGGCCTGTTCGGCGATGGCCTTCTCCAGCACGGGTGCGCTATCGACAAAGGCGCGGTAGCCGAATGGACCGATCTGCTGCTGGATGCGTTCGGCCAGCTGCTGCAGGCGTTTGCGGATCAGCTTGTGATAATCGCGACCCAGGGCGTAACGCGACACGTAGGCCTTTTCTGGCTGGGCGAGGCGTTGGACCATCTGTGTGTCGCCGGGCAGGTAGTCCATACGCAGCGACACCACGCGCAGAGTGCCGGGCACCAGTTCGTCCGGATGGGAACGTTTGCTGCCGTGGGCGGCCATATAGTCCATCTCGCCCTGGTAACCAGCGTCCAGCCAGCGCTGCAGGTGCGCCTCGTGTTCGCCCAGTTGCACATCGGCTATCCCGACCTGTTGAAAGCCCAGCTCGCGGCCCCAGTCTTTGATCGACTGGGCGAGGGCGATAAGGTCGAGGGTGTCAGTGTTCATATGAGGGCGGGTAACCGGGGCACAGGTGGGTATAATTCTGCCAGACATCGGAGCCGACGCATGCTGCATTCGCCTGACAATCTTCCTCTGCCGCTGTACAGCGCCGCACAAGTGCGCGAGCTGGACGCGCGATTGATCGCTGCCGGCACGCCGGGTTTCGAGCTGATGAGTCGCGCCGCGCATGCTATCTGGCGTGCCCTGCGCCGTCGTTGGCCGGATGCAGGCGTGCTGACGGTGCTTGCTGGGCGCGGCAACAATGCGGGTGATGGTTATCTGGTGGCTGCTTTGGCGCTGCGTGCGGGCTGGCAGGTGCAGGTGTTGGCGGTCGGTGATGCGGCGCAGCTGCAGGGCGATGCAGCATTGGCCCGTGATCAGGCGCTGGCCGCCGGGGTGGCGGTGCAGCCCTGTAGCGAGTGCGCCGAGCTGCAAGGCGTGGTGCTTGATGCTTTGCTCGGCACTGGTTTGCAGGGTGCGGTGCGCGAGCCGTATGCCCAGGCCATCCGCCTGTTGAATGTCAGCGGCCTGCCGGTGCTGGCGGTGGATATTCCGTCCGGGCTCTGCGCCGATACCGGCCAAGTGCTGGGCGTCGCCGTACGTGCGCAGCTGACGGTCACCTTGGTCGGCCTAAAGCTGGGCCTGTTTAGTGGGCAGTCGGCGGATTATCGGGGCGAGTTGCAGTTTGATGATCTGCAGGCCGATGCGGCCCTGGTTGCCGCCCAGTCCTTTAGCGCACAGCGACTGGCGCAGGCCAGCTTGCCGCAGTTGCCGGCACGCTCGCCCGGCGTGCACAAGGGCCAGTTGGGCCATGTGCTGGTGGTCGGCGGGGACCATGGTTTTGCCGGCGCCGGCCTGCTGGCGGCGCAAAGCGCGCTGCGCGCCGGTGCCGGGTTGGTCAGTCTGGCGACCCGCAGTGAACATCTGCCGGCAGCGCAGGCGCGCTTGCCCGAGGTTATGGCCGCCGGCGTGGCCTCGGCCAATCAGTTGCTGGCACTGGGCGCGAATGCCAGCGTCTGGGTGGTTGGCCCGGGATTGGGGCAGGGCGCCTGGGGGCGCAGTCTGTTATCGGCGGCTGCGGTCAGTGGCGCTGTGCAGGTGTGGGATGCCGATGCGCTGAACCTGTTGGCGCAAGCGCAGGTCCAGTTACCAGCGGATGCTGTGCTTACGCCGCACCCCGGCGAGGCGGCGCGCTTGCTGGGGATCAGCACGGCCGAGGTGCAGGCCGATCGCCCGGTGGCGGCCCGCGCCTTGGCGCAGCGCTACCAGGCGGTGTGCGTGCTGAAAGGCGCGGGCAGCCTGATTGCCGCGCCGGATGGTTGCTTGTGGTTGTGTGATCGCGGCCACCCGGTTATGGCCGGCGCCGGCTTGGGCGATGTGTTGGCCGGGTTGATCGGTGCGCTGCTGGCCCAGGGGTTGTCTGGGTTGGCGGCGGCTCAGCTGGCGGTTTATCTGCATGCCTGTGCTGGCGAGCAGTTGGCGCAGCAGGGCCGTGGCCTGGCGGCCAGTGATTTGTGTGCGGTTATTCGTCAATTGTTGCAGGAGCAGTCTGCGTGTCTGAATTAGAACTGTTTGCCGCCGACGAAGAGGCGATGCTGGCGCTGGGCGCGCGGATCGCCGAGGTGACCGGCGGTGTTGGCGTGATCTATCTGCATGGCGATCTTGGCGCCGGCAAAACCACCTTGTCGCGCGGCATTATTCGCGGCCTGGGGCATGTTGGCGCGGTAAAAAGCCCGACCTTTACCCTGGTGGAACCCTACGAGATTGGCGCGTTGCGCGCCTTTCACTTCGACCTCTACCGCCTGGTGGATGCCGAGGAGCTGGAGTACCTGGGCATTCGTGATTACTTCCAGGGCGATGCCTTGTGCCTGGTCGAGTGGCCACAGCGCGGCGCAGGCGTTTTGCCAAAGGCTGACCTGGACATTACCATTAGCCCGCATGGGGCCGGCCGGGCGCTGCGTTTGCAGGCGCAATGCGAACGCGGCACCACCTGGTGCGCTGCTTTGGCCGTCGGGGCATGAATTTATTATGGGGTTGGCTATGCGCATAGGCGCGCGTTTCATCGCAATTGGAGTGGCATTGGTAGCCCTGGCCGCCGATGTAATGGCCGCTTCGGATGTGCGCAGTGTGCGGTTGTGGCGTGCGCCGGATAACACCCGCCTGGTGTTTGACCTGTCCGGCCCGGTGCAGCACAGCGTATTTCTGCTGTCGTCGCCCAATCGCATCGTCATTGATGTCAGCGGCGCCAAGCTGGCCACCAACTTCGATCAACTGACCCTGAGCAACACGCCAATCACTGGCGTGCGTTCAGCGCAGCGCACCCCGAATGACCTGCGCGTGGTGATTGACCTGTCTGCGGCGGTCACGCCTAAGAGCTTTACCCTGGCCCCCAATCAGCAGTACGGCCATCGCCTGGTTGTCGATCTGTTTGACCAGGAAAGCGGCGCCGCACCCAGCCTGCCTACCACTACGGTGGCCACCGCGCCGCAAGTGCCGGTAACAACAACCCAGGCGCCGCCGAAGCTGACACCGATACCCAACGGCAAGCGCGATATCGTGATTGCCATCGACGCCGGGCACGGCGGTGAAGACCCAGGCGCGCTGTCGCCGGTCAAAGGCCAGTATGAAAAGCATGTGACCCTGGCGATTTCCAAGGAATTGCAGCGGCAGATCAATGCCGAGAAGGGTTTCCGCGCCGAGCTGGTGCGCACCGGTGACTACTTTATTCCGCTGCGTAAACGCACCGAGATCGCTCGCAAGAAGGGCGCCGACCTGTTTGTCTCCATTCATGCCGATGCCGCGCCGCGGGCGGCCGCCTTCGGCGCCTCGGTGTATGCCCTGTCGGATCGTGGCGCCACGTCGGAAACCGCGCGCTGGTTGGCGGATGCGGAAAACCAGTCGGACCTGATCGGCGGCGCCGGCAATGTCAGCCTGGACGACAAGGACAAGATGCTCGCCGGGGTGCTGCTCGATCTGTCGATGACCGCCTCGCTGTCATCCAGCCTGAACGTCGGTAACAAGGTGCTGGGCAATATGGGCCGGGTGACGCCGCTGCATAAGCGGCGGGTAGAGCAGGCCGGTTTTATGGTGCTGAAATCGCCGGATATTCCGTCGATCCTGGTGGAAACCGGGTTTATCTCCAACCCCAATGAGGCCAAGAAACTCGCTTCGGCCAGCCACCAGCAGGCGTTGGCCCGCTCGATTGTTACGGGCGTACGGCAGTTCTTCCATGAAAATCCACCGCCCGGCACCCATGTGGCCTGGTTGCGGGATAACGGCAAGATTACCCTCGGCCCGCGCGAGCATGTGGTCAGTTCCGGCGAGAGCCTGGCGCTGATCGCCCAGCGTTATCAGGTCAGCCTGGCGGCGTTGCGCAGCGCCAATTCGTTGGTTAGTGATGTGATCAAGGTCGGTCAACGTTTGCAGATCCCGGCGACTGCTCTGGCTGCGCAGCCATGAGCAGCCATGAGCCGTCAGTAAGAGAGACCGCACGCATTCAGCTGCTTAGCCCGCGGCTGGCGAACCAGATTGCTGCCGGTGAGGTGGTTGAGCGTCCAGCCTCGGTAATCAAGGAGCTGTTGGAAAACAGCCTGGACTCCGGCGCCAAGCGTATCGAAGTGGATGTCGAGCAGGGCGGCGTCAAGCTGCTCAAAGTACGCGATAACGGCAGCGGCATCTCCCCGGATGATCTGCCCCTGGCGTTGGCCCGCCACGCCACCAGCAAGATCCGCGAGCTGGAAGACCTTGAACAGGTTATGAGCCTGGGCTTTCGCGGCGAGGCGCTGGCGTCGATCAGCTCTGTAGCGCGCCTGACCCTGACCTCGCGTACTGAAGGCGCCGAGCAGGCCTGGCAGGTGGAAACCGAAGGTCGCGATATGCAGCCGCGAGTACAACCTGCGGCGCATCCGGTTGGCACCTCGGTGGAAGTGCGCGACCTGTTTTTCAACACTCCGGCGCGGCGCAAGTTTCTCAAGACCGAAAAGACCGAATTCGATCACCTGCAGGAAGTGATCAAGCGCCTGGCCCTGGCGCGTTTCGACGTGGCCTTCCATCTGCGCCACAACGGCAAGACCGTGCTCGGCCTGCACGAGGCGCCGGATGAACAGAGCCGCGCGCGCCGGGTCGCCTCGGTTTGCGGCCCGGCGTTTCTCGAGCAGGCGCTGCCCATTGATATCGAGCGCAACGGCCTGCACCTGTGGGGCTGGGTGGGCTTGCCGACCTTCTCCCGTAGCCAGGCGGATCTGCAGTATTTCTATGTAAACGGGCGCATGGTACGCGACAAGCTGGTTGCCCACGCGGTGCGGCAGGCCTACCGCGATGTGCTGTTCAATGGCCGCCATCCGACCTTTGTGCTGTTTCTGGAAATCGATCCCTCGGTGGTCGATGTCAACGTGCACCCGACCAAGCACGAAGTGCGCTTCCGTGATGGGCGCATGGTGCATGACTTCCTCTACGGTACGCTGCACCGTGCGCTTGGCGAGGTGCGCCCGGAGGATCAGCTGGCGGCTCCGGCAACGGTCAACGAGATGCTACGGCCGACCGGTCAGGCTGCTGGTGAGTTTGGCCCGCAGGGTGAAATCGGCTTGGCCGCCAGTCTGTTGCAGCCAGCGCCCAGCGCCTCAGTATGGCGCTCGCCGGGTGCCGGCTATCAAGGCTCCCGTCCGGAAGCAGCCTTGCCGGCCGCCGAAGCTCAGGGCGCCTATCGCGAATTCTTCTCGCCGATGGCCACTGCGCCGGCTCCAGCAGGCCTGCCAGATGCGCAAGGCGATATTCCGCCCCTGGGTTATGCCATAGCCCAGCTCAAGGGCATCTATATCCTTGCCGAGAACGTCCAGGGGCTGGTGGTGGTGGATATGCACGCCGCCCATGAGCGCATTACCTATGAGCGGCTTAAAGTGGCCATGGCCAGTGAAGGCCTGCGCGGCCAGCCACTGCTGGTGCCGGAGTCGATTGCCGTCAGTCAGCGTGAAGCGGACTGCGCCGAAGAGCATGCCGAGTGGTTCCAGCGGCTGGGTTTCGAACTGCAGCGTTTGGGCCCGGAAACCTTGGCAATCCGCCAGATTCCTGCGTTGCTCAAGCAGGCCGAGGCCACTCGCCTGGTGCAAGATGTGCTCGGTGATCTGCTCGAATACGGCACCACCGACCGCATTCAGGCGCACCTCAATGAGCTGCTTGGCACCATGGCCTGCCACGGTGCGGTGCGCGCCAATCGGCGTCTGACCCTGCCGGAAATGAACGCCTTGCTGCGCGATATGGAACACACCGAGCGCAGCGGCCAGTGCAACCATGGCCGTCCGACCTGGACGCAGATGGGTATGGATGACCTGGACAAGCTGTTCCTGCGCGGCCGCTAGCCGGCCGTTGAAAACTACCTGCGTTGCCGATACGGCGTTAAAAACAGGCTCAAAATGCTCATTTACAGCAGTAAACTCCGCTTTTTCGCTTGTTTTTGCCTTGCCTCGGCCGCCTCGCCTACATTTTCAACGGCCTGCTAAGCCGCCGCGCCATTTAGAGAGTTATAAGCATGTCCGAGCGCCTGCCTCCGGCGATTTTTCTCATGGGGCCGACTGCGGCCGGCAAGACCGATCTGGCCATCGAGCTGGCGCGAGTGCTGCCGTGCGAGTTGATCAGCGTCGATTCCGCGCTGATCTACCGTGACATGGACATCGGCACGGCCAAGCCGGATAAGGCCACGCTGGCCGAGTTCCCGCATCGGCTAGTCGATATTCGCGACCCGGCCGAGAGCTATTCGGCGGCCGAGTTCCGTGCCGATGCCCTTGCGGCTATGGCTGAGATCACCGCGCGCGGACGTATTCCGCTGCTGGTGGGCGGCACCATGTTGTATTTCAAAGCATTGCTCGAAGGCTTGGCGGAAATGCCTAGCGCCGATGCAGCGTTGCGCGCCGAGCTGGAGGCGCGCGCCCAGGCCGAAGGTTGGGAGGTGCTGCATGCCGAGCTGCGTGCGGTCGATCCGGAGTCGGCGGCGCGTATCCACCCCAATGACCCGCAGCGCTTGATTCGCGCCCTTGAGGTCTATCACTTGAGCGGGCACAGCATGACCGTTCATCGCCAGCGCCAGGCGACAGAAAATACTGCCGTTGGCGCATCGGCAGCGCGGCAATTCCCCTATACTGTGGCGCAATTGGCCATTGCCCCGGCACAAAGGCAGCTGTTGCATGAGCGAATTGCCCTGCGATTTCGCTTGATGTTGGAACAGGGGCTGGTTACCGAGGTCGAACGCCTGCGTCAGCGAAGTGACTTGCACGTTGGGCTACCGTCTATACGGGCGGTGGGTTATCGCCAAGTCTGGGATTATCTGGACGGCAACCTCGACGCTGAACAGATGCAGGAGCGCGGCATTATCGCCACGCGCCAGCTGGCCAAGCGACAGTTCACCTGGTTACGTGGTTGGCAGCAGGATGTGCACTGGCTCGATAGCGCCGACTGCGACAATCTGCCGCGTGCCTTGAAATACCTGGCAGCGGTCTCCATATTGACCTGAGACCTTGCCGTTGGCCGTCTATCCTTGGGGGTATGACGGCTTTAAGCCGTTCGTTGGTTTACTAAAATTATTGAAAATTGATCCTTAAAGGAGTGCGGCACATGTCAAAAGGGCATTCGCTACAAGACCCTTACCTGAATACCTTGCGTAAGGAACGCGTCCCGGTTTCTATTTATTTGGTTAACGGCATCAAGCTGCAAGGCCAGATCGAATCTTTCGACCAGTTCGTGATTTTGCTGAAAAACACTGTCAGCCAGATGGTCTATAAACACGCCATTTCCACTGTAGTGCCTAGCCGTCCGGTGCGTCTGCCGAGCGCCAGCGAAACCGAGCAAGCTGAAGCTGAGCCTGGTAACGCCTGATTTAGGAGGCTGCATTGTTCTTCGAGCGCCATGAAGGTGGAGAGCGGGCCATTCTGGTACATCTGGACGGCCAAAATTCCGAGGCGCGCGAGGACCCGCAAGAGTTTCAGGAATTGGCCATCTCGGCTGGTGCTGAAACTGTCGCGTTCCTCAGTGTTCCGAGCAATCGGCTGACGGCCAAGTACCTGATCGGCAGTGGCAAAGTTGAAGAGCTGCGTGATCAGGTCAAGGCCGCCGAGGCTGACCTGGTTATCTTCAATCACGTCCTCACACCCAGTCAGGAACGTAACCTTGAGCGTGCTTTCGAGTGTCGGGTATTGGACCGTACCGGTCTGATCCTCGACATTTTTGCCCAGCGCGCGCGTACCCATGAAGGCAAGCTGCAGGTTGAGCTGGCCCAGCTCGACCACATGAGTACGCGGCTGGTGCGCGGTTGGACCCACCTTGAGCGGCAGAAGGGTGGTATCGGTCTGCGCGGCCCGGGTGAAACCCAGTTGGAAACCGACCGCCGCCTGTTGCGCGTGCGGATTCGTCAGATCAAGCAGAAGCTGGAAAAGGTGCGCAGCCAGCGTGAGCAGGCTAGGCGCGGCCGTCAGCGTGCGGACATTCCTTCGGTATCGCTGGTGGGCTACACCAACGCCGGCAAGTCGACCCTGTTCAATACCCTGACCACCTCGGACGTATACGCAGCCGATCAGCTGTTTGCGACCCTCGATCCCACTCTGCGTCGTCTGGAACTGGATGATCTGGGGCCGATTGTGCTGGCTGATACCGTGGGCTTTATTCGGCATTTGCCGCACAAGCTGGTTGAGGCGTTCCGCGCCACGCTTGAGGAATCAAGCAACTCCGATCTGCTGTTGCACGTGATCGACTCCCACGAGCCCGAGCGCGATCAGCAGATTGAGCAGGTGTTGGCGGTGCTGGGTGAGATCGGTGCCCATGAGCTGCCGATGCTTGAGGTGTATAACAAGCTCGACCTGCTTGAGGGCGTAGAGCCGCAGATTCAGCGCGATGCCGATGGCAAGCCGCAGCGGGTCTGGCTCTCTGCGCGGGACGGGCGTGGCTTGCCGTTGCTGCGTCAGGCCATAGCCGAGTTATTGGGCGATGATCTGTTTGTCGCGACATTGCAGTTGCCGCAGCGCCTAGGGCGTTTGCGTGCGCAGTTCTTCGCCTTGGGCGCAGTACAGAGCGAATCACATGCCGAGGACGGTAGCAGTCTGCTGGCCGTGCGTTTGCCGCGCATCGAGCTGAATCGGCTGGTCAGTCGTGAAGGGCTGAAGCCGCAGGAGTTTATCGAGCAACACACTTTGCAATAAAGCCTGCATCAGCGACTTTGCCGCTGGTTGCATGCATTCTGTAGCATTGGCGGGCGCGCCGTGGGCGCGTCTTTGCTTTATCAGATGGAGAGCGCTATGGCTTGGAATGAGCCGGGTGGCAACTCGAATAATCAGGACCCATGGGGTGGCCGTAAGAACGGTGATCGCAAGGGGCCGCCGGATATCGATGAGGCCTTCCGCAAGCTGCAGGAGAGCCTGAATGGGCTGTTCGGTGGCGGCAAGAAACGAGGCAGCGAGACGGGCTCGGGCAATGGCGGCGGCTTCGGCCTGCTGTTCGTGGGCCTGGGGTTGTTGGCTGCAGTCTGGCTGTACAGCGCGATCTATGTCGTTGATGAGCAGGAGCAGGCCGTGGTGCTGCGCTTCGGCAAATACTACGAGACGGTCGGCCCGGGTCTGAATATCTATTTCCCGCCGATTGATCGCAAGTTCCAGGAAAACGTCACCCGCGAGCGTGCTTATAGCAAGCAGGGGCAGATGTTGACCGAGGATGAGAACATCATCGAAGTGCCGCTGACCGTGCAGTACAAAATCAGCAACTTGCAGGATTTCGTGCTCAACGTCGATCAGCCGGAAGTCAGCTTGCAGCATGCAACTGACAGCGCCGTGCGTCACGTGGTGGGTTCCACCGAGATGGATCAGGTGCTGACCGAAGGTCGTGAGCTGATGGCCAGTGAGGTCAAGGACCGCTTGCAGCGCTTCCTCGATAACTACCGCACCGGTATCGCCGTGACCCAGGTCAACCTGCAGAGCGCAGCTGCACCGCGCGAAGTGCAGGAAGCCTTCGATGACGTGATCCGTGCCCGTGAAGACGAGCAGCGTGAGAAGAATCAGGCGGAAACCTACGCCAATGGCGTGGTGCCGGAAGCCCGTGGTCAGGCGCAGCGCCTGATTGAGGATGCCAACGGTTACCGTGATGAAGTGGTTTCCCGCGCACAGGGTGAGGCGGATCGCTTTACTGCATTGGTGACCGAATACCGCAAGGCGCCTGAGGTGACTCGCGAACGTCTGTATCTGGACACCATGCAAGAGCTGATGACCAATACCAGCAAGGTGCTGGTGACAGGCGACAAGGGGCAGAACAACCTGCTTTACCTGCCTCTGGACAAGATGATCGATGGTCGCAGTTCGTCTGCGCCTAGCTCGATATCCGGTGCTGCGAGTAGCGCGGATACTGGTTCGCGGCTAACTATTGATCCGCGTCAGGTTGAGCTGCGTACAAGGGAGAGCCGTTGATGAGCAATAAATCGCTGATCGCCCTTATTGTTGGCGTGGTGCTGGCGCTGGTCGCCTGGAACAGCTTCTACATCGTGGCGCAGACTGAGCGTGCGGTGCTGTTGCAGTTCGGTCGTATCGTCCAGCCGGACGTGCAGCCGGGCCTGCATGTGAAGATTCCGTACGTCAACCAGGTGCGCAAGTTTGATGCTCGCCTGCTGACGCTGGACTCAACCAGCTCGCGTTTCCTCACTCTGGAAAAGAAAGCGTTGATGGTTGACGCCTTCGCCAAATGGCGGGTGCTGGATGCCGAGCGTTACTACACCGCAACTTCAGGTATGAAGCAGATTGCCGACGAGCGTCTGGCGCGTCGTCTCGAAGCGTCGCTGCGTGACCAGTTCGGTAAGCGCACCCTGCATGAGTCGGTGTCCGGTGAGCGTGATGCGCTGATGGCTGATGTAACCGCATCGCTTAACCGCGCCGCACAGCGTGAGCTGGGTATCGAAGTGGTAGACGTGCGCGTCAAGGCCATCGACCTGCCGAAGGAAGTTAACCGCAGCGTGTTTGATCGCATGAGCTCCGAGCGTGAGCGTGAGGCTCGTGAGCACCGCGCCAAGGGTAAGGAGCTGGCCGAAGGTATTCGTGCCGACGCCGACCGTCAGCGTCGTGTGTTGCTGGCCGATGCCTACCGTCAGGCCGAAGAGCTGCGCGGTGAGGGTGATGCCCAGGCTGCGGCGATCTATTCCAAGGCCTATGGCATGGACCAGGAGTTCTATTCGTTCTATCGCAGCCTGAGGGCTTATCGCGAGAGCTTCGCCGATAAGCGTGACGTGCTGGTGCTGGATCCGAAGAGCGACTTCTTCCGCTATCTGGAGAAGTCCAAGCCTTAAGTCATCACCCCGGCGGGCAGCCGCCGGGGTGATCCTTGTGGAAAACGTGGTATCATGCGGCAGCCGGGAAAATCCCGGCTTTTTTGCGTCTGTGGGAAGCATGTGGCAGGAATTAGGCATCGCGTTGTGTCTTGTGCTGGTGCTGGAAGGCATCCTGCCCTTCCTATGTCCGCGCCATTGGCGTGACACGCTTTTACAACTGACGCAGTTGTCTGACAGGCAGCTGCGTCTGCTGGGGTTGGCCAGCATGTTGCTGGGAACAACCGTCCTTTATTGGCTTCACTGAAGGCTTGTGCCGCCCGGTTCAAGAGGGGAATGGCGAAATGGCAACGGTAGACCGCTGGCTGCTGCCAGATGGCATCGAAGAAGTACTGCCACCGTACGCAGGGCGTATTGAAGTGGCGCGCCGCCAGGTGCTGGATCTGTTCCAGCGCTGGGGCTATGAATTTGTGGTCACTCCGCATATCGAGTACCTGGAATCGCTGCTGACTGGCGCGGGCCAGGACCTGGATCTGCGCACCTTCAAAGTGACCGACCCGCTGTCCGGCCGGCAGATGGGCTTTCGTGCCGACATCACGCCGCAGGTGGCGCGCATCGATGCGCATACCCTGCGCCGCGAGGGGCCGAGCCGTCTGTGCTACGCCGGCAGCGTGGTGCATGCCCAGCCGCGTGCGCTGACCACCTCGCGCAGCCCGATTCAGTTGGGCGCCGAGCTGTATGGCGACGCCAGCCCGGCCAGCGATGTGGAAGTGATCAGTCTGCTGGTCAACACCCTTGAGCTGGCGGCGGTGCCAGATGTGCACATGGACCTTGGTCATGTCGGTATCTATCGCGGCCTGGCGCGCGCCGCCGAGCTGTCTGGCGAGGTCGAGCAGCAGCTGTTTGATGCGCTGCAGCGCAAGGCGCTGGATGAGGTCGTTGAGCTGACCGAAAGCCTGCCGGATGACCTGCGCAAGATGCTACGCGCGCTCAGCGAGCTGTGCGGCGGTCGTGAAGTGCTGGACCTGGCTCAGGCTTGTCTGGTCGATGCGCCGGACGATGTGCATGCCGCGCTGGATGACTTGATGGCGATTGCCGATGCGCTGAGCTTGCGCTACCCGGAATTACCGCTGTACTTCGATCTGGGCGAGCTGCGCGGCTATCACTACCACACGGGTGTGGTGTTCGCGGCCTTTGTCCCGGGCGTGGGTTATGCCATCGCCCAGGGCGGCCGTTATGACGACATCGGCGCTGACTTCGGTCGCGCGCGTCCGGCCACAGGTTTCTCCACCGACCTGAAAACCCTGGTCAGTCTGGGGCAGATGCAGTTGGGTGAAGAGCCTGCCGGTATCTGGGCTCCGGATAACCATGATGTGTTTTTGTGGCAGGCGATTGTGCGCTTGCGCCAGGACGGTCAGCGCGTGGTTCAGGCATTGCCTGGGCAGGTCGCGGCTGACGCCGAGGCTGCAGGCTGTGATCGTCAGCTGCTGTTGCGTGATGGCCGCTGGCAGTTGGCTGCACTGACAGCCTAAGCGGTCGTGCGAAAAGTTTCCGTCGGCTATGGCCGGCATCAAGTTTGCGAAGAGGGTTAGTGTTATGGGTAAGAATGTCGTAGTCCTGGGCACCCAGTGGGGCGATGAAGGCAAGGGCAAGATCGTCGACCTGCTGACCGAACAGGCTGCAGCTGTTGTGCGTTACCAGGGTGGTCACAATGCTGGCCACACCCTGGTAATCGACGGCGAAAAAACCGTTCTGCACCTGATCCCCTCCGGCATCCTGCGCGAAAACGTGCAGTGCCTGATCGGCAACGGCGTGGTGGTTGCGCCTGATGCGCTGATGCGTGAAATCATCAAGCTGGAAGAGAAGGGTGTGCCGGTGCGCGAGCGTCTGCGTATCAGCCCGTCCTGCCCGCTGATCCTGCCGTATCACGTAGCCCTCGATCAGGCCCGTGAGAAAGCCCGTGGTGATGCCAAGATCGGCACCACTGGCCGTGGTATTGGCCCTGCTTACGAAGACAAGGTGGCGCGTCGCGGTCTGCGCATTGGTGACCTGTTCCACCGTGAGCGTTTCGCCGCCAAGCTCGGCGAGCTGCTGGATTACCACAACTTCGTGCTGGTCAATTACTACAAAGAGCCGGCCATCGACTTCCAGAAGACGCTCGACGAGTGCATGGAATACGCCGAGCTGCTTAAGCCGATGATGACCGACGTGACCGCCGTGCTGCACGACATGCGTCGTGAGGGCAAGGACATCATGTTCGAAGGTGCCCAGGGTTCGCTGCTGGATATCGACCACGGCACCTACCCCTACGTCACCAGTTCCAACACCACGGCTGGCGGTATCGCTACGGGTTCCGGTTTTGGTCCGATGTACCTGGATTACATCCTCGGTATCACCAAGGCCTACACCACTCGCGTTGGCTCGGGTCCGTTCCCGACTGAGCTGTTCGACGAAACCGGTGCGTTCCTCGCCAAGCGTGGCCACGAATTCGGTTCCACCACCGGCCGCGCGCGTCGTTGCGGTTGGTTTGATGCGGTGATCCTGCGTCGCGCCATCGAGATCAACAGCATCTCTGGTCTGTGCCTGACCAAGCTCGACGTGCTCGACGGTCTAGAAACCATCCGTATCTGCGTCGGCTACAAAGACCAGAATGGCGAGGTGCTGGTTGATGCGCCGACTGATGCTGACAGCTATCTGGGTCTGCAGCCGGTGTACGAGGAGCTGCCAGGCTGGAGCGAGTCGACCCTGGGCGCGAAAACCCTGGAAGAACTGCCAGCGGCTGCGCGTGCTTACATCAAGCGTGTGGAAGAGTTGGTTGGTGCGCCGATTGATATCGTTTCCACCGGCCCGGACCGCAACGAGACTATTGTGTTGCGCCATCCGTTTGCCTGATAGTCACAGGCAGTGCACGGGGGGTCGCCAATTTGGCGGCCCTTTGTCGTTTCTGGTCCGCGTAAAAATATCCGAGCTAGCCTTTATAAATCAGCTTCCCCGCCGTTATAGGCATTACCGCTGTTAGGAGTGTCTGCCGTGTTTGCCATTATTTCTGTGCTGCGCAGTCGTTTGTTGTTGCCGGTGTTTCTGGCGCTGGGTGTGGCCTTGCTGGTGCAGGTTGTCGTGGCGGTGGCGTTGACCCGTACCACGGTGGCAACGCTTGAGGCGGATTTGGCCAAGGGCATGCAGGCCGATACGGCGCGCCTGGTGGGTGAGCTGACCAAGGCTGGTGATGAAGTGCGTGGCGGTCTGGACAGCCTTTCCGCCAGCACTCAGGCGCAGTTGGCCAAAGGCCTTTCCGCCCGGCTGGCCGAGGAGCAGGCGCAGATACGCGGTGTGTTGGACAGCAACCTCAAGCGTTCGGCGGACGAGTTGGCGCAGCTGTTATCGGCTGTTGCGCCTAAGGCGATCTGGGATGCTGATGTGCCGGCGCTGACCGAGTTGGTGCGCGGCGCCCATCGCAATCCGGCTGTGCTGTTTGCGGTGTACCTCGATGCGCAGGGCGAGCGCCTGACGCGTCACCTCAATCGGCAGGACTCTCGCGTGCGCGCGTTGATGGCCAAGGGGGAAGGCGATGGCGCGCTGGATAAGGTGTTGCAGGCTGCTGCCAATGATCCGGGTGTGTATATCGCCGAGGCGACGATCAGTCCGATGGGTTCTGATATCGGCAAGGTCCTGCTGGGGGTTTCCACGGCGTCGGTGGATGAGGAGCTGGCGAAGCTGGATCAGCGTTTCGTCAGCCTGATCGACAGCAGTGGGCAGTTGGTTTCCGACAGTTTGAGTGGCGCGGCCACCAGCAGTGCGGACGCTCTGGCGGCGCGGTTGAGCGTGGCGCGTGAGGCGGCCGGCGGTATGGAACAGAGCAGTCGCAAGGTGGTGCAGCAGGCTGCTGCCGGTTTGCGTTGGAATATCAGTATGGGCCTGGCGGTGGTGGCGCTGGTGATTCTGTTGGTGTTGGCGCTGGTGCTGGGGCGCCGAGTGGTCAGCAAGCTGCATACCTTGATTGCGGTGCTGAATGACTGGGCGGCGGGTGAGGGTGATTTGACTCGCCGGGTAGAGCTCAATAGTCGCGATGAAATTGGCGATATGGCGGCGGCGGTCAATCGCTTCGTCGCCAAGCTGCAGCCGATTGTGCGTGAGGCGGGTGAGGTGGCTTCTCTGACCGGGCAAGAAATCGGCAATCTGGCCTCGCGCAGTGCCGCTGCCGAGTCGGCTGCTGAGCGTCAGCGCGATGAGGTGGCGGGCAGCCTACAGGCGCTGGCGGAAATGGCCGGTGAGGCGCAGGCGGAAAGCCATGCCATGCGCGAGGCGTTGCAGCGCGTAGGTGCGATTCGCCAGGCGGCGGATGACAATGCCGCGATTGCACTGCGCGTGGGCGGCTCAATCGAGGAGTTGGTGCGGCGCGTGGAAACCGGTGCGGCAGTCATCGAGCGGCTGGCCAAGCAAAGCGAGCAGATTGAAGTGGTGCTGACGGTGATTCGCTCAATCGCCGAACAGACCAACCTCTTGGCCCTGAATGCGGCGATTGAAGCGGCGCGTGCGGGTGAAAGCGGTCGTGGTTTTGCCGTGGTGGCGGATGAGGTGCGTGCGCTGGCCAGCAAGACGCAGCAGTCCACCGGTGATATCCAAACTCATATCGGCGCGTTGCAGCAGGGCGCGCGCGAGGCGGTTGAGGCGATTGGTCAGGCGGGCAAGCAGGCGGACCAAGGCTTGGCGGCGTTGCGCGAAAGTGCGCGGGTGCAGCAGTCGGTGCGTGAGGCGGTGGAGGAGGTGCATGGTGCAATCAACACTGCGACCGAGGCAGCTGCGCACCAGGCGGAGGGGGCGGATGCGGTGCGTGGCCGTGTCGAGGTGATTCATCGCGAGGCCCAGCGGGCGGCGGAGGCTGTTGCGGCGACGGCGAATAGCGGTCGTGTGCTGGATGGCTTGGCGAAGAAACTCAAGGCCAGCCTGGGGCAGTTTCGCGTTTAAGCTGGATCAGGGCGGGCATGCATGAGTGCCCGCCGAATTGATTACGCTGTGATGGGTTAAATCGCAGGCAATAAAAAACCGAGCCAGTGGCTCGGTTTTTTTGAATTGGTGCCCAGGAGAAGACTCGAACTTCCACGACCGTAAGGTCACCAGCACCTGAAGCTGGCGTGTCTACCAATTTCACCACCTGGGCATTGATTGCAAAAAATGCCTATTTGCTATCAACTACAACTCGGTTAACTTCGTTTCCCGTCGTTGTGGCGCGCATAATACGGACCGAGTTTTTACTTGTAAACCCCTGTTGTTAAAAAATTTTATTCTGTGTGCCGGGCTGACCTGGACAGTGGTTTCGCGCTTCAATAGGCACATGGCAAACCGAATTTGTGTAGATAAGGTGAATTACCTCTAATGGCCGATTGGCAATCCCTCGATCCCGAGGCCGCTCGTGAAGCGGAAAAATACGAAAACCCCATTCCAAGTCGCGAGCTGATCCTGCAGCACTTGTCTGACCGTGGCTCCCCGGCGAGCCGTGAAGAGCTGGCCGATGAATTTGGCATGGCCACTGAAGAGCAGCTCGAAGCTCTGCGTCGCCGTCTGCGCGCCATGGAGCGCGATGGTCAACTGATCTATACCCGTCGTGGCACCTATGCCCCGGTAGACAAGCTCGACCTCATTCTTGGTCGCGTCAGCGGGCACCGCGATGGCTTTGGTTTTCTGGTGCCGGATGACGGCAGCGATGACCTGTTTTTGAGCCCTGCGCAAATGCGCCTGGTGTTCGATGGTGACCGTGCACTGGCGCGGGTTTCCGGCCTCGACCGTCGTGGTCGTCGTGAAGGTGCCGTGGTTGAAGTGATCTCCCGCGCCCACGAAAGCATCGTTGGTCGTTATTACGAAGAAAGCGGCGTCGGCTTTGTAGTCGCCGATAACCCGAAGATTCAGCAGGAAGTGCTGGTAACGCCAGGGCGTAACGCCGGCGCCAAGCAGGGCCAGTTCGTTGAGGTGAAAATCACCCACTGGCCGACGACGCGCTTCCAGCCCCAGGGCGATGTGGTTGAAGTGGTTGGCAACTATATGGCGCCGGGCATGGAAATCGACGTTGCCCTGCGCAGCTACGACATTCCCCACGTCTGGCCCGAAGCTGTAGTGAAAGAAGCGCGCAAGCTCAAGCCGGAAGTCGAAGAGAAGGACAAAGAAAAGCGCATCGATCTGCGCCATCTGCCGTTCGTCACCATCGACGGTGAGGACGCCCGCGACTTCGATGACGCCGTGTATTGCGAGAAAAACGGCAGTAACTGGCGGCTGTTTTCCGGCGGCTGGAAGCTCTATGTCGCCATCGCCGACGTTTCCCATTATGTGAAGATCGATTCGGCGCTAGATGCCGAGGCCCAGGTGCGCGGTAACTCGGTGTACTTCCCGGAGCGGGTTATCCCGATGCTGCCGGAAGAGCTGTCCAACGGCCTGTGCTCGCTAAATCCGCATGTCGATCGTCTGGCCATGGTGTGCGAGATCAGTATCTCGAAGACCGGCAAGATGACTGATTACCAGTTCTACGAAGCGGTGATCCATTCCCACGCGCGCCTGACCTACAACAAGGTCAGCGCCATGCTTGAGCAGCCCAAGGGTAGCGAAGGCAAGGCCCTGCGTGGCGAATACAAAGAAGTACTGCCGCACCTCAAGCAGCTGTATTCGCTGTATCAGGTGCTGTTGGCTGCGCGCCATGAGCGCGGCGCCATCGATTTTGAAACCCAGGAAACTCGGATCATCTTCGGTGCCGGTCGCAAGATTGCCGAGATTCGCCCAACCCAGCGCAACGATGCGCACAAGTTGATCGAAGAGTGCATGCTGGCCGCCAACGTGGCCACGGCAGCGTTTATGCAGAAGCATGAAATCCCGGCGTTGTATCGCGTGCACGACTGTCCGCCGCCGGAGCGCGTAGAGAAACTCAAAGCGTTCCTCACCGAGCTGGGGCTGTCGCTGCACCGTGGCAAGTCGAAGGATGGTCCGTCGCCTAAGGATTACCAGCTGCTGCTGGAAAGCATCCGCGAGCGCCCGGATTACCACTTGATCCAGACGGTGATGCTGCGCTCGCTCAGTCAGGCAGTTTATAGCGCCGACAATCAGGGCCACTTCGGCCTGAATTACGAAGCGTATGCGCACTTCACCTCGCCGATCCGTCGCTATCCGGATCTGTTGATCCATCGGGCGATTCGCAGCGTGGTCCGCTCCAAGCTCGACACCCCGCACGTTAAGCGTGCCGGCGCGACGATCATGCCGCGTGCGCGGATCTACCCATACGACGATGCGATTCTCGAGCAGCTCGGCGAGCAGTGCTCGATGTCCGAGCGCCGCGCCGATGAGGCGACCCGCGATGTAGTGAACTGGCTCAAGTGCGAGTTTATGAAGGATCGCGTCGGTGAAACCTTCCCGGGTGTGATCACGGCTGTGACGGGCTTTGGCCTGTTCGTCGAGCTGAAGGATATCTACGTCGAAGGTCTGGTGCACGTCACCGCCTTGCCGGGCGATTACTACCACTTCGACCCCGTGCATCACCGTCTGGCGGGCGAGCGCAGTGGTCGCAGTTTCCGCCTGGGCGATAGCGTTGAGGTCAAGGTCATGCGCGTTGATCTGGACGAGCGCAAGATCGACTTCGAGCTGGCTGAGGGTAAAGCGGCCGTGCCGGCCGGTCAGCGTCGTGGTGGTTTTGAGTCGGCGGCGGGTAAAACCGGGCGTCGCGGTGAGCGTGCTGCGCCGGGTAATACCGATGTGGAAAAGAGTCGTGCGCTGAAAAAATCGCTGCTCAGTGATTCGAAGAGCAAAGCCGGTAAAGGCGCGGCCAAGGGTGAGTCGGCCAAGCCAGCTAGCAAGTCAGGTAAGCCAGGCGCGCACCGCAAGGGCGCTCCGGCTGGTGGGGCGCCGGCGTCCGGCGGTGCACGCAAGCGTAAGGCGAAGTCATGAGCCAGCTGGAGAAAATCTATGGCGTGCACGCCGTAGAGGCGCTTTTGCGTCACCATCCGAAGCGGGTTAAGCAAATCTGGCTGGCCGAAGGGCGTAATGATCCGCGGGTGCAGGTGTTGCTGGCGTTGGCTGCGGATGCGCGGGTTGCTGTCGGTCAGTGCGAGCGCCGCGAGATGGATGCCTGGGTCGAGGGTGGTGTGCATCAGGGCGTAGTCGCCGATGTCAGCCCTAGCCAGGTCTGGGGCGAGGCGATGCTCGACGAGCTGCTTGATCGCACCGAGGGCGCCCCCTTGTTGCTGGTACTCGACGGTGTGACTGATCCACACAACCTCGGCGCTTGTCTGCGTACTGCCGATGCGGCCGGTGCGCTGGCCGTAATTGTGCCGAAGGACAAATCCGCCACGCTCAACGCTACCGTGCGTAAAGTCGCCTGCGGTGCGGCTGAAGTGATTCCGCTGGTGGCGGTGACCAACCTGGCGCGCAGCTTGGAGAAACTCCAGCAGCGCGGCCTGTGGGTTGTTGGTACTGCTGGCGAGGCTGAGATGGAGTTGTACGAGCATGATCTGACCGGGCCAACCGTGCTGATCATGGGCGCCGAAGGCAAAGGTATGCGCCGCCTGACCCGTGAGCACTGTGATTACCTGGTCAAGCTGCCGATGGCGGGTAGCGTCAGCAGCCTCAACGTATCGGTGGCCACTGGGGTGTGCCTGTTTGAGGCGTTGCGTCAGCGCAAGGCTGGCAGCAAGAAGTAACCCGTTGCGGGCGCCCACAGGGTGCCCGCTGCGATTGAGTCGTAAGTAGCGTCTTCCTGCTCGTGCAATCGCATCGAGTTGTTCAAATAATCACCAGTTCACCTTGCGTGTGGCGGGGGGCTTCACTAGAATGTCGCCCCTTGCCGCGACGGCAGGCTCTTTGGCGCCTTTCTGTTTCAGCAAGACAAACAAGTGAAATTCACTCCTTGCCTGACCGCATTTGGCGGCAGGCTACAACCCGTAAGGAGCATTTATGCGTCATTACGAAATCATCTTTCTGGTTCACCCGGACCAGAGCGAGCAAGTCGGCGGCATGGTTGAGCGTTACACCAAGCTGATCGAAGAAGACGGCGGCAAGATTCACCGCCTGGAAGATTGGGGCCGTCGTCAGCTGGCTTACGCCATCAACAACGTCCACAAAGCTCACTACGTGATGCTTAACGTTGAGTGCACCGGTAAAGCCCTGGCTGAGCTGGAAGACAACTTCCGTTACAACGATGCCGTGATCCGTAACCTGGTCATCCGTCGCGACGAGGCCGTTACTGACCAGTCCGAGATGCTCAAGGCCGAAGAAAACCGCAGTGAGCGCCGTGAGCGTCGTGACCGTCCTGACAACGCCGATTCTGTTGATGGCGATGACAGCGACAACAACGACAGCGACAACGCTGACGAGTAATCCACGGATCTATTGAGGAGCCACTCTCATGGCACGTTTCTTCCGTCGTCGTAAATTCTGCCGTTTTACTGCAGAAGAAGTGAAAGAGATCGATTTCAAAGATCTCAACACGCTGAAAGCTTACATCTCGGAAACCGGCAAGATCGTTCCTAGCCGTATCACCGGTACTAAGGCTCGTTATCAGCGTCAGCTGGCTACCGCTATCAAGCGCGCCCGCTTCCTGGCCCTGCTGCCTTACACCGACAGCCACGGCCGCTGAGACCGGATGTTCGACAAGAAGTAAGGGATAGATCGCATGCGCGCCATAGCTGAATTCATTATGCGCGGCCGTATGCAGGCCACTCTCGTAGTGGTGGTTTCTGCGGCGTTGCCGCTGTTGTTCTGGTTAAGTGCTGCCGCTGGAAGCCTGGTGCTTCTGCGGCGCGGTTGGAGTGATGCCTTTGGCATCCTCGCCTGGGCCCTGCTACCGGCTATTGGCTGGTGGTATTTCGGTGAGCCGCGCACCCTGTTGGTGTTGCTCGGTGCGCTGGGATTGGCGTTGTTGTTACGCGCCAACCTGTCCTGGAATCGTGTGCTGCTGTGCAGCGTGGCGTTGGGCCTGGTGTATGGGCTGGTTTTGGGCGCGGTGTTCCGCGAACCCATCGAGGCAATGGCGCTTGAGCTGCAAAAGCTTATGCCGCAAATGCTCGATGGGGTTCACCAACAGATGTCGGTGGATGAGCGAGCGCGTCTGGATAGCCTGATTGCACCGGTACTGACCGGATTGATCGCGGCGTTGTTGCAGATAGTCGGCTTGTTGAGCCTGATGCTTGGGCGCTTCTGGCAGGCGCAGTTGTATAACCCGGGTGGTTTTGGTCGCGAGTTTCGCGCGCTACGCCTCCCGACCCCGCTGGCGATGTTGCTGCTGGTTGGCATGCTGTTGGGGCCCAATCTGGGTCCGCAAATGGCCATGTTGACGCCGTTGTGCAGTGTGCCGTTGGCGTTTGCGGGCATCGCCCTGTTGCATGGGATGGTGGCGCAAGGTCGGCTAGGTAAGTTCTGGCTGGTCGGGTTGTACATCACGCTGTTGCTGTTTATGCAGCTGACTTATCCGTTACTGGTGGTTTTGGCCATTGTCGACAGTCTGCTTGATTTTCGTGGTCGCTTTGAGCGCAAACAAGGCTCGGGCCCCGCGAACGGTGAAGGTTAAAAGTTAAGAGGTTATTACCAAATGGAACTGATCCTGCTGGAAAAAATCGCCAACCTGGGCAACCTGGGCGATAAAGTGAATGTTAAGGCCGGTTACGGTCGTAACTTCCTGCTGCCGCAAGGCAAAGCTACCGCTGCTACCGCCGCAAACGTTGCTGCGTTCGAAGCGCGTCGCGCCGAGCTGGAAAAACTGGCTGCCGAGAAGAAAGCTTACGCTGAATCCCGTGCTGCTCAGTTGGCTGAACTGGAAGTCACCATCACCGCTACCGCGGGCGATGAAGGCAAACTGTTCGGCTCCATCGGTACTCACGACATCGCTGAAGCCCTGACCGCCTCCGGCGTTGAAGTGGCTAAAGCTGAAGTGCGTCTGCCGAACGGCACCATTCGTCAACTCGGCGAATACGACGTAGCCGTGCACCTGCACAGCGACGTTGAAGCAACCGTTAAGGTTGTCGTAGTAGCAGCCTAATAGGCTCGCGACTAAGTGGACTTGCACTCAGGTGCCTGGCCGCTAACAATCAGGCACGACATTGCGCAAGCGGTGTCGTGCCTTTTGTTTTGTGAACACCGAATTTTGCCCAGAGCCTTATGAACGACATCAGCCTGCCCGAACAGTACGACCTGCAAACCTCCGCCCTGAAGGTGCCGCCGCACTCGATCGAGGCCGAGCAAGCCGTACTCGGCGGCCTGATGCTCGACAACAATGCCTGGGAGCGGGTGCTTGATGCGGTGTCCGATGGCGACTTCTATCGGCACGACCACCGCCTGATCTTCCGCGCGATCTTCAAGCTGGCCGAGCGTAACCACCCCTTCGACGTGGTGACCGTGTCCGAGCAGCTGGACCAAGAAGGGCAGCTGTCGCAAGTCGGCGGCCTGGCCTACCTCGGCGAACTGGCGAAGAACACGCCGTCGGTGGCCAACATCAAGGCCTATGCGCAGATCATTCGTGAGCGCGCCACGCTGCGCCAGTTGATCGGCATCAGCGGCGAGATCGCCGACAGCGCCTATATGCCGCAAGGCCGTACCGGCGCCGAGATTCTTGATGAGGCCGAGCGCCTGATCTTCCAAATTGCCGAGGCGCGGCCTAAGACCGGCGGCCCGGTGGGGATCAACGATATCCTGGTCAAGGCCATCGACCGCATCGATACCCTGTTCAATGCCGGCGACGCGATCACCGGTCTGTCCACCGGCTTTACCGATCTGGACAACCTGACCAGCGGCCTGCAGCCGGCCGACCTGATCATCGTCGCCGGCCGACCATCCATGGGTAAGACCACCTTCGCCATGAACCTGGTGGAAAACGCGCTGATGCGCAGTGACAAGGTGGTGATGGTGTATTCGCTGGAGATGCCTTCCGACTCCATCGTGATGCGTATGCTCGCCTCGCTTGGGCGCATCGACCAGACCAAGGTGCGTGCCGGTCGCCTCGACGACGACGATTGGCCGCGTCTGACCTCGGCGGTCAACCTGCTGAATGACCGCAAGCTGTTTATCGACGATACCGCCGGTATCTCTCCCTCGGAAATGCGTGCGCGTACCCGCCGCCTGGCCCGTGAGCACGGCGAGATCGGCCTGATCATGGTCGACTACCTGCAGTTGATGCAGATTCCTGGTTCCAGCGGTGACAGCCGAGTCAACGAGATTTCCGAAATCTCCCGCTCGCTCAAAGCTCTGGCCAAGGAGTTCAACTGCCCGGTGATTGCCCTCTCGCAGCTTAACCGTGGCCTGGAGCAGCGCCCGAACAAACGCCCGATCAACTCCGACTTGCGTGAGTCCGGTGCGATCGAGCAGGACGCCGACATCATCATGTTCGTTTACCGCGACGAGGTGTATCACCCCGAGACCGAGTACAAGGGCGTGGCCGAAATCATCATCGGCAAGCAGCGTAATGGCCCGTTGGGTACGGCGCGGCTGGCGTTTCTCGGCAAGTTCTCGCGTTTCGAAAACCTCGCGCCGGGTAGCTATCAGTTCGACGACGAGTAATCCGGCTTGCTCTAAGCCGCGCTCATCAGGCGTTAGCTTTTGTACAGCGGTGCGGTGGCGTGCTCGCCTAGATAGGGCTTGAGGTAGTCCTCCAGGCGTTGGCCCTCCACCGCTGCAAAGGTCTCCGCACGGTCCTGCAGCTGCTCGACGCGGTCGATGCGGAAGTTGCGAAAGTCGTTGCGCAGCTCACACCAGCTGCACAGGGTCCAGGTTTGCCCCCAGAAGAACAGCCCCAGCGGCCAGACGCAGCGTTGGCTGGTCTCTCCGCGTTCATCGCGGTAGCTGATCAGCAGTTTGTGGCGCTGGCGAATGGCTTGGCGCAGCTGGCCGAGCCAGTGCACGGGGTACGGATTGGTTTCAGGGGCAAACAGCTGGTTGCGATTGAGCTCATCGCGCAGCTCGTTGGGCAGCACGCTGTGGATCTTCGCCAGTGCCGATTCCGCCGCCCGTTGCAGTTGTGGGTCCGCCCAGGCTTTGACCATGCGCGCGCCCACCAGCAAGGCTTCTATCTCCTCGCGCTCGAACATCAAGGGCGGCAAATCCATCGGTTGGCGCAGCACGTAGCCGACGCCGGCTTCACCTTCCAGCGGCACTCCGGAAAGTGAGAGGTCCTGGATGTCGCGATAAATAGTGCGCACCGATACTTGCAGGCGCTCGGCCAGCCACTGGGCGGTGGTCAGGCGACGGCTGCGCAGGAACTGCACGATTTGAAACAGACGGTCGGCGCGTCTCATGTTGTCTCAGCTGTTCTCGCTCTGGATTACCGGGCGCGCTGACGCACGCCCGGAATGCTGGGTTTAGGACATGCTGTGCAGGCCCACTTCATTACCTTCGCTGTCTTTTATCACAGCGATAAAGCCATGCGGCGCGATGGACATCTTGCTGTGGATAATCACACCGCCTGCCGAGGGCACCCGGTTTACCACGGCATCCAGTTGGCCCTCGACATTGAGGTAGACGCGGGTGCCGCCAATGCCACTCTGTTGCTCGGCAGACTCGCTCAGGCAGCCACCGACACCGCTTTCCAGCGCGTGGGGGAACAGTGCCATGCGTCCGCCCATGCCCTCCATGACCTCCAGCGGTGTGGCCAGGGCGCGTTCATAGAAGCCACGGGCACGCTCGAAGTTGCTGACAAATAGTTCGAACCAGTTAATCGCATTCATGTTCTCTCTCCTTGAAGGTTGGGGTGCGACAGGCAACGGCAGTATCTGACGGCGCGTTTTAGCCTGTGGAACCCACTCTAGGGGAGGGCTACTGACAGCTTATTGTCAGTAGCTTTTGCCTCGCTGCAATTAAATCTGAGTTGCTAGCCGCGGCATTGCAGGCGTGTGGCGTGTGCTGGGCTACCTGGCGTTTGCAGCCCAAGAGCTGAGGGTTAAGATGCTCGGCTTTAGCCTGCCGTGGAGCCCTGTCATGCGCCCTCTTGTTGCCACCATCGATCTGTCTGCCATTGCCCACAACTATGCGGTGGCCAAGCGCTGTGCACCGGGGCGGCAGGCGTTTGCGGTGGTCAAGGCGAATGCCTATGGGCATGGCGTGCGTGAGGTGGTGACGGCGCTGCACGATGTGGCCGACGGCTTTGCCGTGGCCAGCCTAGAGGAGGCCGCCGAGGTGCGCGCGCTGCATGGTGAGGCGCGGATTCTATTGCTCGAGGGCTGCTTCGAGGCGGACGAGTACCAGTTCGCCGCGCAGCTGGGTCTGGATGTGGTGCTGCACAGCGAGCAACAGGCACAGCAGTTGCTCGCCGCCAGTCTGGCGCGGCCGGTGAATGTCTGGCTGAAGCTGGACAGCGGCATGCATCGCCTAGGGTTTAGCGCCGCTGCCGTGCGTGAATGGTATGACCGTTTGCAGGGCGCTGCGCAGGTGGCCGAGCTAAATCTGCTGAGCCATTTTGCCTGTGCCGATGAGCGCGGCAGTGAAACCACCGAACTGCAGCTGGAACAGTTTCTCGATCTGCTGGATCTGGATTTTGCCCAGCGCTCGTTGGCTAACTCGGCGGCGATTCTGACCATTCCGGCGGCGCATATGGATTGGCTGCGTCCTGGCATCATGCTCTACGGCGCCACGCCTATTGCTGATCTGGGCGTCGCTGAGCTGGGCCTGCGCCCAGCCATGAGCCTGACCGCGCAGCTGATTGCCTGTCGCGAGGTGGCGGTGGGGGAAACGGTTGGCTATGGCGGCACCTGGCGCGCCGAGCGGCCGTCGCGTATCGGCACGGTGAGTTGTGGTTATGCCGATGGTTACCCGCGCCATGCGCCGGCAGGCACGCCGGTTATCGTCCGTGGTCAGCGAGTGGTGCTGGTTGAGCGGGTGTCCATGGATATGTTGACTGTCGACCTGACGGATCTGCCCGATGCCGCCGTGGGTGAGGCAGTCGAACTGTGGGGCGCACAATTACCGGTGGATGAAGTGGCTCAGGCCGCCGGCACCATTGGTTACGAGCTGCTCAGCAAGGTCACTGCGCGGGTGCCGCGGCGCTACCGCAACAGCTGAGTCAGAGCAGGCCGCTGGGCACGCTGAGCACATCCAGGTGCAGGCGCGCGCTGTTGCTCAGCTCGCCGTCTTCGCCGCATACCGCCGAGCCTGAGCGGCCGCGAGTCTTGACCCGATAGAGCATCTCGTCGGCTGCCTTGTACAGCGCGGTAAAGGTGCCGGCGTGTTGCGGGTACAGCGCCACGCCAATGCTGATGGTCACGGTCAGCCGTTCGGCGCCGTACATCACCGGTTTGGCCAGCTCGGCGAGCAGGCGATTAGCGATTTCCCGGGCGTGCTCTTCGGCATCGGCGCCACACACCAGTACGGCAAACTCATCGCCGCCCAGGCGCGCCACGGTATCTCCGGCGCGTACATGTTCACGCAGGCGTAGAGCGATCTGCTGCAGCATAAGGTCGCCGGCATCGTGGCCGTGTTTGTCGTTGATTGGTTTGAAGTGGTCGAGGTCGATCAGCAGCAGGGCAATCGCTTCGCTATGCCGACGGGCGTTGGCTAGCGCGGTTTCGCAGCGCTCGACCAGGTAGCGGCGGTTTGGCAGCTCGGTCAGCGGGTCGTGAAACGCCGCGTGCTGCAGCGCCTGCTCACGCTGGCGCAGGCGTTCATTGGTGGCGGCCAGTTCTGCGGTGCGCAGCTCAACCGAGTGCTGCAGGTCGGCGGCATTGGCCTGGGCCTGGGCCAGGCGTGCGGTTTTTTCTCGGTCGGCCTGGAGGATCGCGTCGGCTTTCTCCTGCTTGAGAATCTGGATGCGATAGGCCAAGGCGAAGGAGAACAGGATGGCTTCGGCCGCTACCGCCAGCGGGAACAGGTAAGCGGTGGACTCGCCCGGCTGCACCACGCCGGCGGCGCGCAGCACCAGAATCACGAAACTCAGCAGCACGCTGCCGTAGCCCAGCAGGTAGAACAACGCCGGGGTAAAGCCCTGCCGCCAGCGGATGACGGCACTGAGCAGCAGGGTGGGCACGGTGACAATCGGGATCAGCCCGATCAGCAGGCCGGTTTCACTGCGATAACCGGCCAGATTGACCGCCAGGGCCAGTAGGTAAACCGCGATACAGCTATTGAGGATGGTGTGGGCAATGCGCAGGGTGGTGCGGGTGGACAGCAGCGCCTGGGCAAAGCGCAGGATGCCCAGGCTGACCAGAATCGGCAGGGTAATGCGGTCCAGCCAGGCTGGCACCGGATCATCGGGCCAGAGGTATTGGAAGCCATGGCCGCTCATGCTGGCGATAAACACCAGGGACGCGGCCATGGTCAGCACATACCAGAGGTACGCCGGGTCGCGCAGGGCCAGCAGAATAAACAGGTTGTACAGCAGCAGGGCGAGGATCACCCCGTAGATCAGACCGAGCACCAGGTGCTCGCGCTTGGCCAGTTGCTCCAGGTCGTGCAGCTGCCAGATACGCAGCGGGAAGGAGTTGCCGGCCGGATCAAAGGTGCGCAGGTAAAGGGTTTGCGTCTGCTCGCCGAGTGGCGGCAGGCGGAATACCGCGCGGCGGTAATCATGGTCGCGCCCTGCGGCAAAGCCGACGCGCTCACCGGCTTGGCGCAGTTGCCATTGGCCCTGGGCGCTGGGCAGAAAGACTTGCAGGTCGAGCAGGGTGACTGCGCCGACTTCCAGCCACCACTGGCTGGGCGCGTCACTGGCGCGTTGCAGGCTGAGTTTGATCCACCAGGGGTTGCTGCTTTGGCCGACGCTGGTACGCCCGGCAGCCGGCTGAAAGCGGCTTTGCACGGCAGGGTCGGCCATGTCGGCGATGCTCAGCTGGCCGCCGACATCTTCCAATAGTTCGATTTGTCCGTTGAGCACGCTGCCGCTGCTTGGCGCGCTCAGCACTACCGGGCTGGCAACACTCAGGCCGCTAAACAGGCTCAGCAAGAGGAGGGTGGCTAAGGTTAGGCGCTGCACTGCAGACTTCCCGATGTCGAGTGGCGTTTGCGCGAGTATAGGCACAGCTGCCTGATCGTTCACAGAAGTTGCCAGCACGACGTTGGTTTGGTGATAACTGGGCGGTGAGCTGTGCTCGCGGCTTGCGCCTAATCAGCTCAAACCACTGGGTACATTCAGCACATCCAGCTGCAGGCGGGCGCTGCTGCTCAACTCACCATCTTCCCCGCAAACGGCCGAGCCCGAGCGGCCGCGGCTCTTGACCTTGTAGAGCATTTCATCGGCAGCCTTGTATAGCGTGGTGAAGTTACTGGCGTGACGCGGGTACAGTGCCACGCCGATGCTGATGGTTACGGTAAGGCGGTCAGCGCCGTAGGCCACCGGCTTGGCCAGCTCGTCCAGCAGGCGGCGAGCGATGTCGCGGGCATGCTGCTCGGCATCTTCGCCGCAGATCAGCACGGCAAACTCATCACCGCCCAGGCGCGCCACCGCATCCCCCGAGCGCACATGCTCGCGCAGGCGCTGGGCGATGCTTTGCAGCATCAGGTCGCCAGCGTCGTGGCCGTATTTGTCGTTGATTGGTTTGAAATGATCGAGGTCGATCAGCAACAGGGCGGTGGCTTCACTGTGCCGGCGGGCATTGGCCAGCGCCGCTTCACAGCGTTCGACCAGAAAACGCCGGTTAGGCAGCTCGGTCAGTGGGTCGTGGAAGGCGGCGTGTTGTAGCTCGCGCTCGCGTTCGCTGAGCTGCTGGTTGGCCAGGGCCAGCTCTGCAGTGCGCAGTTTGACGGCACTTTGCAGTTCATCGGCGCTGCCCTGCATCTGCGCCAAGCGTGCGGTTTTTTCGCGGTCGGCCTGTTCCAGGGCTTTGGCTTTTTCCTGTTTGAGCGTCTGGATGCGATACGCCAGAGCGAAAGAAAACAGAATCGACTCGGCCGCCACCGCCAGTGGAAATACATAGGCATTCCAGGTGGCTGGTTGTACCAGGCCGGTGGCGCGCATTAGCGCCAGGCTGATGCTGCCGAGGATCAGGCCGTAGCCACAGAGATAGAGAAAGGCCGGGAAGTAGCCCTGGCGCCAGCGGATCAGCGCCGAGCCCAATGCCGCCGGGATGCTGGTCAGCGATAGCAGGGCGATGATCCAGGCAGCGCTATGACGTTGTCCCAGGCCTTCCAGAGCAACCGCAATCACATAGCAGGCGCAGGCCAGGCTCAGCAGATGGTGGGCCCAGCGCACATGACTACGGGTTTGCAGCAGCACTTGGGTGAAGCGGCAGGCGCAGAAGCCCCACAGCGACGGCAGGGTGATGCGGTCCAGCCAGAAGGGCACGGGGTTGTTTGGCCACAGGTACTGGAAGCCATGACCGCTCATGCTGAGGATCATCAGCAGGGCGCCAGCGGTGGTCAGCACGTACCAGAAGTAGGCCGAGTCGCGCAGGCTGAAGAAGATAAACAGGTTGTACAGCAGCAGGGCGGCGATGATGCCGTAGACCACGCCGAGGGCGAGATTCTCTTCTGCGGCCCCTTGGATCAGGTCGTCCAGCTGCCAGGCACGCATTGGGAATGAGTTGCCGGCAGGGTCGTAAGTGCGCATATAGAGGGTCAGGGGGCGCTGATCGAGTTCCGGCAGTTTGAACAGCATATGGCGGAATTCGTGGTCACGGCCCTCGCGGTGGCTGACCAACTCGCCGGATTGGCGTGCCTGCCAGTTGCCGTTCTGCTCTGGTAGATACAGGCGTAGGTCGAGCTGGGTGACGGAACGGACTTCCAGCCACCACTGGCTGGGGGCGTCTGCGCTGCGCTGTAGGGTGAGCTTGATCCACCAGGGATTACGGCTCTGGCCAACGCTGGCGCGGCCATTGGCTGGCTTGAAGCTGCCCTGAATAGCCGGATCGGCCATATCGGCAATGCTCAGTTGCCCGCCGATATCTTCGAGAAGTTCGATCTGCTCATTCAGCGAGGTGCCGCTGCTGGCTGCTGTCAGCTCGATAGTTGCGTGCGCCAGGCCGCTAGCAAGTGCCAGGCTCAGCGTGAAGAAGATCGAGAAGGCTAAGCGTTGCACCACGGTTACCCCTTGCCCCGGCTGTCAGCGACCGATGTTGTGGGCTGGAGTATAGCCGTAAGCCACTACCGCAACGCTACAACTGCAAAGGGCTATTTCGGCGGTTAAACCTAGCGTCTAAGTCGGGTTTGGTTAAAATTTGTGCTATATTCCGCGCCCGCGATTTTCCATCCCTGTTCGCCTACGCCGGTCACTTTCCATGTCCATGCAAGCCGCCAAGCCGTTATTCGATTATCCAAAATACTGGGCCGAGTGTTTCGGGCCGGCGCCTTTTCTGCCGATGAGCCGGGAAGAGATGGATCAGCTTGGCTGGGACAGCTGCGACATCATCATCGTCACCGGTGACGCGTATGTGGATCACCCCTCGTTTGGCATGGCGATTATCGGCCGGCTGCTGGAGTCGCAGGGCTTTCGCGTCGGCATCATTGCCCAGCCGAACTGGCAGTCGAAAGACGACTTTATGAAACTCGGCGAGCCGAACCTGTTCTTCGGCGTCGCGGCCGGCAACATGGATTCGATGATCAACCGCTACACCGCCGACAAGAAAATCCGCTCCGACGACGCCTACACCCCAGGCGGCATGGCCGGCAAACGCCCGGACCGCGCCAGCCTGGTGTACAGCCAGCGCTGCAAAGAAGCCTATAAAAACGTGCCGATCGTCCTCGGCGGTATCGAAGCCTCGCTGCGCCGCATCGCCCACTACGACTACTGGCAGGACCGCGTGCGCAACTCGATCCTGATCGACGCCAGCGCCGACATTCTGTTGTACGGCAACGCCGAGCGCGCCATCGTTGAAGTGGCGCAGCGTCTGTCCTACGGCCACAAGATCGAAGACATCACCGACGTGCGCGGCACCGCGTTTATTCGCCGCGACACGCCGCAGGGCTGGTACGAGGTGGATTCCACGCGTATCGACCGGCCGGGCAAGATCGACAAGATCATCAACCCGTATGTGAACACCCAGGACACCGCCGCCTGCGCCATCGAGCAAGAAAAAGGCCCGCAGGAAGACCCGAACGAGCCGAAGGTTGTGCAGATTCTCGCCAGCCCGCGCATGACCCGCGACAAGACGGTGATCCGCTTGCCGTCCATGGAAAAAGTGCGCAACGACCCGGTGCTGTACGCCCACGCCAACCGCGTGCTGCACCTGGAAACCAACCCGGGCAACGCCCGCGCGCTGGTGCAGAAGCACGGTGAGGTGGACGTGTGGTTCAATCCGCCACCCATCCCGATGACTACCGAGGAAATGGATTACGTGTTCGGCATGCCCTACGCGCGTGTCCCTCACCCGGCGTACGGCAAAGAGAAAATCCCTGCCTACGACATGATCCGTTTCTCGGTGAACATCATGCGTGGCTGCTTTGGTGGTTGCACCTTCTGCTCGATCACCGAGCATGAAGGACGGATCATCCAGAACCGTTCGGAAGAGTCGATCATCCGTGAGATCGAAGAAATCCGCGACAAGGTGCCGGGCTTTACCGGGGTGATTTCCGACCTCGGCGGGCCGACCGCCAACATGTACCGCATCGCCTGCAAGAGCCCGGAAATCGAATCCGCGTGCCGCAAGCCGTCCTGCGTGTTCCCCGGTATCTGCCCGAACCTGAATACCGATCACTCGGCCTTGATTCAGCTGTACCGCAGCGCCCGCGCTTTGCCCGGTGTGAAGAAGATTCTGATTGCCTCGGGCCTGCGTTACGACCTGGCGGTCGAGTCGCCGGAGTACGTCAAGGAGCTGGTCACCCACCACGTCGGTGGCTACCTGAAGATCGCCCCGGAGCACACTGAGGAAGGCCCGCTGAATCAGATGATGAAGCCGGGCATTGGCAGCTACGACAAGTTCAAGCGCATGTTCGAGAAGTACTCGAAAGAGGCGGGTAAAGAGCAGTACCTGATCCCGTACTTTATCGCCGCGCACCCAGGCACCACCGACGAAGACATGATGAACCTCGCGCTGTGGCTCAAGGGCAATGGCTTCCGCGCCGACCAGGTGCAGGCCTTCTACCCGTCGCCGATGGCCACCGCCACGGCCATGTACCACTCGGGCAAGAACCCGCTGCGCAAGGTCAGCTACAAGAGCGACGGCGTGACCATCGTCAAGAGCGAGGAACAGCGCCGCCTGCACAAAGCCTTCCTGCGTTATCACGACCCGAAAGGCTGGCCGATGCTGCGCGAAGCGCTGACCCGCATGGGCCGCGCCGATCTGATCGGGCCAGGCAAGAACCAGCTGATCCCGCTGCATCAGCCGGCTACCGACAGCTACCAGAGTGCACGCCGCAAGAACTCGACGCCGGCCGGCAGCCACAAGGTCGCCAAGGACACCAGCAAGAGCAAGCCGATGTTGACTCAGCACACCGGCTTGCCGCCGCGTGATACCGGTGCTGCTGGTGGCAACCCCTGGGACAAACGTGAGCAGGCCAAGGCCGCCGCGCAGGCGCGTAACCAGCAGGCCGCCAAGGAGCGTGCCGATGCCGCCAAAGGCAAAGGCAAGAAGCCGGTGAAGAAGCCGGCCGTGCCGCGCTGATTCTGCAGCAATAAAAACGCCAGCTTCGAGCTGGCGTTTTTTATTCTGGCGTTTGCGGTTTTGTCGCGGCTGAAGCCCCTCCCACAATCACTGCAAACTAGGTGGGAGGGGCTTTAGCCGCGAGCTGTTGCAGTGTTTAGCCGTAGCGTTTGTAAGCCTCGATGGCCAGGCCGCTGCCGATGCTGCCGAAGGTATTGCCTTCCACATGCTGGGCGTTGGGCAGCATCGCCGCGACGCTCTGGCGCAACGCCGGAATGCCGCTGGAACCGCCGGTAAAGAACACTGTATCGACCTGCTCAACAGTAACGCTGGCATCGCTGAGCAGCTGGGTGACGCTGGCGCGCACGCGCTCCAGCAGCGGCTCGATGGCATCCTCGAACAGTGTGCGGGTCAGCTCGGCGACCAGGCCGTCTTCCAGGCGGCTGAGGTCGATGGGCCGTGCATCCTGTTCGGTCAGGGCGATTTTGCTTTCCTCCACCTGCATGGCCAGCCAGTGGCCGTCACGGCGCTCGATCAGCTGGAACAGGCGGTCAATGCCGGTCGGGTCGACGATGTCGTAGCGCATGCTCTGCAGCTGGCGCTGCGACTGTGCCGAGTACACCGCGTTGATGGTGTGCCAGGTGGCCAGGTTCAGGTGCGTGCTGGTGGGCATCGGCGCATCGCTCTTCATCCGGCTGCCGTAGCCAAACAGTGGCATGACGCCGGCCAGGGAGAGTTGCTTGTCGAAGTCGGTACCGCCGATGTGCACGCCGCCAGTGGCGAGGATGTCGCTATGCCGGTCGGCCACTGCGCGGCGTTCGGGCGCCAGGCGCACCAGGGAAAAGTCCGAGGTACCGCCGCCGATGTCGACGATCAACACCAGCTCTTCGCGGCTGATGCCCGACTCGTAGTCAAAGGCCGCGGCGATGGGCTCGTACTGGAACGACACGTCCTTGAAGCCGAGCTTGTGCGCCACGGCCACCAGGGTGTTCTGTGCTTCCAGGTCGGCCACCGGGTCATCGTCGACGAAGAACACTGGGCGGCCCAGCACCACTTCTTCAAAGGGACGGCCGGCAGTGGCCTCGGCGCGGTTTTTCAGCTCACCGATAAAAAAACCGAGCAGGTCTTTAAACGGCAGGGCGCTACCCAGCACGGTGGTTTCGCTTTTCAGCAGCTTGCTGCCCAAGAGGCTCTTCAGCGAGCGCATCAGGCGGCCTTCGTAGCCTTCCAGGTATTCCTGCAGGGCCAGGCGACCATAGACCGGGCGACGCTCTTCGAGGTTGAAGAACACCACCGAGGGCAGGGTGATCTTGCCGTCTTCCAGGGGAATCAGGGTCTCGGCGTCGGGGCGCAGCCAGCCGACGGTGGAGTTGGAGGTGCCGAAGTCGATGCCGCAGGCGCGGGCGGGTGTAGAGAAAGTCATGCGGCGCGCTGTTCCTGAATAAGTACCGGGAGGTTTCTGGGCATCCTGTCACGACAGCCGGCGAGTGGCTGTCTGACGGTGGGCCGCAAAAACGGCCGCGCATTCTATGCGAGTGTGCGGCGCAATGCTGCCCCCGGTTATCCGGTGTTGGTTCGGCTCAGGGGAGTGGTGGATTGTCTGGGGTGGTGCGGCGGCTCTGCCACTGTGTCCATTCGAACCCCAGTACCACCAGCAGCGACAGGGCAAACGGCAACAGCAGGTAGAAGCAGCGGAACACGATCAGCGCGGCGAGAACGTCCGCCGCTGGCAGCTCGGGCATCGCCGCGAGGAAGGTCACTTCCAGCACACCCAGGCCGCCAGGGGCGTGAGACAGCAATGCCAGGGAGAACGAGGCGAGGAACACGCCGAACACCACCAGATAGCCTGGGTTGTGCTCCGCCGGCAGGGCGAAGTAGATGATCGCTGCCGCGCAAGCCAGCTCCAGCGGGCCGGCCAGCAGCTGGCGGCCGACAATCCCCAGGCGCGGGTATTCGATATGCAGCTTGCCCCAGTGCCAGGGCTTGAAGTGTCGCCAGGAGCCGAGCACATAGAGCGCAACCAATAGCAGCAGGAGTCCGCCGATAATCTCGGAGACCAGCGGCGTGACCTTGGCCACGCGGTGGATCAGGTCCGGCTCCAGCAGCAGTACACAGCCGCTGGCCAGGAGGGTGCCGAGGATGAAGGTGAAGGAGCAGAAGACGATCAGGATGCCGATTTCCTGCGGCGTCATACCTTTGCTGCGGTAAGCGCGATAACGCACCAGGGCGCCTGAGAACACTGAGGCGCCGATGTTGTGGGCCAGCGCATAGGTGGTGAAGGAACACAGGCTGATAAAGCGCCAGGAAATCTTTTTGCCCAGGTGCGCCAGGGCGATGCGGTCGTACCAGGCCAGGGCGCTATAGGCGCCAAGGGTGGCCGCTGCGGCCAGCAGCCAATCCAGGCGCGGAATGGCGCGCAGGCTGTCGGCGATTTCATTCAGGGAAATAGTGCGAACTTGGTGATAGAGCAAGTAACACGACAACAGCACGGCGCCGAGCCCCACGAGGGTCCAGACCAGATCGCTCCTTTTCATCACGGATGCAGCTCCATTGAGATCACTCCTTCGTACTGCGACTGTCCCCGCGCACGCCTGTGCGAAGGCTGCGCAGTATCACGGAGGCATGGCCGCTACTCAACCTCGGACTTGTTGTTGGCGTTACGGCGTTTGTCGCGTGCGACTCAACCCCAGCCAAGGGTCAGGGCTGCCAATACAGCATAGCGGGCGGTTTTCGCCAGGCTGACGATCAGCAGGAACACCCATAGGCGTTCGCGCATTACTCCGGCCACCAGGGTCAGCGGGTCGCCGATGATGGGCACCCAACTCAGTAGCAGCGACCAGCGGCCGTAACGGGCATAACCGCGTTGCGCCTGCTGCAGGCGCGCGTCGCTGACCGGGAACCAGGATTTGTGGCGAAAGTGTTCGAGGTAGCGGCCGAGCAGCCAGTTGATCAGCGCGCCGAGGATATTGCCGACACTGGCCACCGCCAGCAGGGCCCAGGGCGAGTAGGCGCCACTGAGCAGCAGCGCCACCAGTACGCTTTCCGATTGCAGCGGCAGCAGGGTGGCGGCGCCCAGGGCCGAAATAAACAGGCCCAGGTAGGCGGAGAGCGTCAGCATTCGTGGCGCGCCGGGCCGAGTGGCTTAGGGCTGCTTGTCCTGCTCGGCATTGGCCATCACGTCTTCCAGCTTGAGGCCGGTAAGACCGTGGATGGTGCGCCACAGGTAATAGAAGATGGCCATCAGCATGATCATCGAGGGAATCGCGATCATTGGGTAGCTGAGCAGGTTCATCCGCCCCAGCTCGGCGTTGAAGGCTTCGCTGCCGGCCGGGCTGATCACGATCCACTTGGCCAGCACGTAGTTCATCGCCGAGGAGAAGAAGAAGGTGCCGCTCAGCCAGTAAGTAGCGCGGAGCAGGCGCGTTTCGAACAGCTCGGTGTTGCCGGCCTGCTCCAGGCGCTCATGGATCTTGTCGACGTTGAGCACGGTCTTGTTGAACAGCATGGTGCGGATCAACGGGAAGCGGGTGCGGGTCGATACCAGCACGGCGATGCCGATGATGCCGGGGATCGCCGCTTCCTTGATCGCCAGCCACTGGTTATCCAGTTTGAGCAGGCCGATGCCGCCGGTAAGCAGCACGCTGACCAGACCGAGCAGGGCGATAAAGTTGAATTTGCGGTACTTGAGCAGCTCGAAGCTGCCCCAGCCCAGCGGGAAGGCCAGCGCCAGCATCAGCGCACCGTCGGCACCCAGGCGGCTCTCGCCACTGAGTTTCATCAGAATCAGGGAGGGAATCAGGATACTGACCAGCAAATCGATCAGTGGGCGGGGTTTGTGCGTGGCCTGAGTGCTTTGCGTGGTATCGGTCATGTCATTCAAGGTGCAGGAAAGAGACGCGATCATCGCCTGCCTTAGCGGCGGCTACCAGCCCAGCCGTCGCTTGGAGTGTGAAAAAGTGTGAGGCGTAAGTGTATGGCACGGTTTTCTGGCGGATGATCGGTAACCCAGCGCCCGGCGAGGCTAATCGCCTGATGCTAAAGTGATAGCAGTAACTCTACGGTGACACCTGAGCGCTGTTAGGTGTTGTGCATGCTGCTGTGCATGGCGTCGCCAGGTTTTGGGAGTGATGCAGATGTACAGCCGATGCCAGTCGAGATATGTGCTGCTATTCGTTGTGTTGACCAGTTGGGCCACTCAGGCGTTGGCAAAGGACTGTATCGGTGTGGTGGCGGCGGGGGCTACGCCCTTCTGGGGGCAAGTAGAGGCCGGCGCGCGGCAGGCGGCCAGAGAGTACGGCCTGGATATGCATTTTCGCGGACCCAGCCACGAAGGGCGCGTGGAAACCCAGCTGCAGATGATCAACTGGGTGCTGGAGCATGGTTGCAAGGCGCTGGTTATCGCCCCCAGCGGCCCGGAGATCGCCTCGCGTGTGCAGCAATTGGCGGGCAGCGGCATCAATACTGTGTATTTCGACCGTGACCTGCCCGGTAGTGCAGTGCGCGGTGTGGTCGTCACCGATAACTTCCGCGCTGGCGTGCAGGCCGGCCAGGCCTTGGCTGCGGCGCTTGGTGGCCAGGGCCAGGTGGCGCTGTTGCGCTTGAAGGCCGGTGTGCCCTCGACCAGCGAGCGCGAGCGTGGTTTTCGTCAGGGCGCAGAGCAGGGCGGCCTGAGTATCCTGCTGGATACCTATATCGGCGATGACAGCCAGGCGGCGGTGAATGCCTTGCGTGAGCGCTTGCCGCAGCTGGCGGGCGTGTTTACCCCCAACAGCACCAGCTCACGCGCCGCACTGGCAGCGCTGCGGCGGCTCGGCAAGGTCGGAGAGTTACTGCATGTCGGCTTCGATGCCGACCCTCTGCTGATTGATGCACTGAGCAAGGGCGAGGTACACAGCCTGATGATCCAGCAAGCCCATGCCATTGGTTATCAGGCCGTGCAATTGGCCGCGCGAAGTATGCGTGGCGAACTATCGCCTCAACCAGTGAATATCGCGTTGCAGGTGCAGCAGGTAAGTCGCGAGAACCTGGCGCAGTGGCAGCGGGCGCGGGAGATGGAGTTGACGGCCAATCCATAGCCCCTCGCGCTGATTTGCCGCAGAACTCTGCTGGTTGCTGAGCCAATGGCTGTTTATCATTCCGCGTTTCGGCCCATTGTTCGTATGTTTTTGCAGGTATTGCCCAATGCGGTTGAAGTCCTGGCTGGTTGTGTTGTTGCTTGGCTGCTGTGCATCGGCGCTGGCGGCCGAGCTGCGCCTGTATACCGAGGAATACCGGCCGCTGAGCTATATCGAAGATGGCAAGCTGACCGGCATGGCCGTGGAAGTGGTCGAGCTGCTGATTCAGCGTACCGGGCAGGACACCCGCATCGAGCTGGTGCCTTGGACCCGCGGTTACCATCAGGTGCAGCACGAGGCCAACAGCGGCTTGTTCTCCACGGTGCGTACCGCCCGGCGCGAGGCGCTGTTCCAGTGGGTCGGGCCGATTGCCCTGGGGCATACCAGCTTCTATGCGCGGCGCGGTGCCGGGCTGAATGTGCGTACGCTGCAGGATGTTGAACGCTTCAACACCCTGGCCGTGCCCAAACAGTGGTACTCCTATGAATACCTCAGCGACCGTGGCCTGAAAAATCTCTACGGCGTGCCAACGCCCCAGCACATGATGAAGATGTTCAAGCACGGCCGTATCGAGTTGCTGGTGGCCAACAACCTGGCGCTGGATGACATGCTCGCGCAGCAAGGCATGCGCCGTGATGAGGTGGAGTTACAGTTCACCTTTATGGGTAACAACTCTTATATCGCCTTTTCGAACAACACTGATCCTGCGCTGGTCCGGCAATGGCAGCTGGCCCTTGATGAGTTACTGCGCGACGGCAGTCTGGAGCGGATTCATAAGCGCTGGTTTACCCAACCGTTCAGCATGCCCGCCGCACCTTCCTTGCCATAACGCGACTTGCCCGGCTCTGAGCTAGTCTGAAGCCAGTGCCGGGAGAACCCACTTTGCTCAAACCACGCTGCGCGCTGATGATCTGGCTGCTGCTTTGTCTGGCCGGGCCTGCGTGTGCTGAATTGCAGTTGCTCACTGAGGAAGCGCCACCGACCAGCTTTAGCCGTGACGGTGAGCTGCACGGTCTGGCCGTAGAGGTGGTGCGTGCGCTGATTGAGCGCACCGGCGACCCCGGCAAGATCGAGCTGCTGCCCTGGACGCGCGGCTATCACCTGGCTCAGCACGAGCCGAATACGGCGATCTTCTCCACCGTGCGCACGCCGGAGCGTGAGGCCAAGTTTCAGTGGGTTGGGCCGCTGCTGATCGGCACCACCAGCTTCTACTCGCTGAAATCACGCAACCTGCGTTTCGACAATCTGCAGCAGGCCGCCGAGAGTGGGCCACTGGCTGTGCCGAAGCAGTGGTACACCTTTGAAACCCTGACTGCGCGCGGCTTCAAGAACCTCTACGGGGTCCCCAGCGCGAAGAATATGGTGACCATGCTCAAACATGGGCGGGTGCAGTTGATTGCCACTGAAGACCTGACCCTCAAGGACGAACTGGCCAGCGGCGGTTTGCGCCCGGAGCAGGTGCAAGCGCACCTGCCCTTTATGCGTTCGGCCTACTACATTGCCTTCTCCCCGCAAACCGATACGGCGTTGGTCGAACGCTGGCGGCGCGCCCTCGATGCCATGCATGAGGATGGCAGCTTCGCGCAGATATTCCGCCGCTGGCTGCCGCATGCCGAGTTGCCGACGGCCACCGAATAGCCCGCAGCTGGGCGCAGCGCGGCCTGCTAACCTGGCGCCTATTGTGTCATTCCCACCTCGCTGAGCCTGCCTATGCCCACGCCACGTTCTGTCCTGCTTGATCTTGCTGCGCGCGCCCAGTTGTTCGGCCATCTGGCGGCCATGGAGAAAGCCGGCGTGCCGGTCGAGCGGGCGCTGCTCAGCCTGCAAGTGCCTGCACGCGCCAGGGCCGCGCTGGCCAGTCTGCAAACGCAGATCGCCGGCGGAAGCGATATGGCCAGTGCCGGGCTGCGCAGTGGCCTGTTTACCCAGCTGGACAGTACCCTGCTGCGCGCCGCTCAGGCCAGTGGCTGTCTGGCGGCGGTTTACCAGCGGCTGGCCGAGCGTTACAACCACCGGGCGCAACAGGCCGCTGCAGTCAAATCACGCTTGCTGATGCCGGCGGCAGTGTTGGTGCTGGCGCTGTTTATTCAGCCGCTGCCGGCGTTGGTCGGCGGCCAGCTGAGCATCGTCGGTTATCTATGGGGCGTACTCTGGCCGTTGTTGCTGCTGGGCGCTCTGTATGGCCTGGGCCGTGGGCTTTATCTGCGTCGTGAGCACGCGCCTGCTGGTGCGGCTTCGCCGCTCGATGGCCTGTTGGCGAGTGTGCCGATTCTCGGTCCCGCGTTGCTGCGGCGTAATCTGCGCGACTTTTTCGATAGCCTGGGGCTGATGCTGGAGGCTGGCATGCCCATGCTGGATGCTTTACCCAAGTCCTGCGCGGTGATCCGCCATGCGCCGCTGCGCAAACGTTTCAGCGCTGTGCAACTGGCTGTGCAGCGTGGCCAAAGCCTGGCGCAGGCGCTGGCGTCTGTCGACTTTCCCGGCCAGGGGCTGGCCCTTGGCCTGATTCGTACAGGGGAGGCCAGCGGCACCTTGCCGGCCAGCCTGCTCAACTACGCCGGGGTGGAAACCCAGAAGCTGGATAGCCTGACCGAACAGCTGGCCACCTGGCTGCCACGCTTGCTGTATGCCGGGGTGATGCTGTGGATGGCCTATGGGCTGCTCACCGGCGCCGGCTTTGGCCCACGTTTACCGGCGGACTTGGGTTAGTGCGCTGGATGGCTGGGTAGACTGAAAGGCGGGTGCAAGGTTGTTGGTCGACTATGTAGTTTTACTACATGACGGGTTTTGTAGTTTTGCTACATAATCCCTCGCTCATAATCGACTATGAACGATGGTGCACCCTATGCAAAGAGCCTCGCATCACGACCTTCGCGCACAATTTCGTGCGCTTCTTGCTTCGAATAGCTGCTATCACACGGCTTCCGTGTTCGATCCCATGGCCGCGCGGATTGCTGCCGACCTGGGTTTTGAAGTCGGCATTCTGGGTGGTTCTGTAGCTTCACTACAAGTTCTGGCCGCGCCGGATTTCGCCCTGATCACCCTTAGCGAGTTTGTTGAGCAGGCCACCCGTATTGGCCGGGTCAGCCGTCTGCCGGTAATCGCCGATGCCGACCACGGCTATGGCAATGCGCTCAACGTAATGCGTACCGTAGTGGAGCTGGAGCGCGCCGGGATTGCTGCGCTGACCATCGAAGACACCCTGCTGCCGGCGCAGTTCGGCCGCAAGTCCACCGACCTGATCAGCATCGACGAAGGCGTCGGCAAGATTCGCGCGGCTCTGGAGGCGCGGGTTGATCCGGACCTGGCGATCATCGCCCGCACCCATGCCGGCGTGCTGGATGTCAGCGAAGTGATTCGTCGTACCCAGGCTTATCAGGCGGCCGGTGCCGATGCCATCTGCCTGGTCGGCGTCGAAGATTTTGCTCACCTGGAGCAGATCGCTGCCGCCCTGAACATCCCGCTGATGCTGGTCACCTACGGCAACCCCAAGCTGCGCGACAACGCGCGCCTGGCCAGTCTCGGTGTGCGCATCGTGGTCAACGGTCATGCCGCCTATTTCGCGGCGATCAAGGCCACCTACGACTGCCTGCGCGAACAGCGCGGCGTCGATGCCTGCGACCTTAGCGCCACCGAACTGACCCACACCTACACCCAGCCCGAGGACTATATCGTTTGGGCGCGTGAGTTTATGGAGGTCAAGGAGTAGGGCGACCGCGTGCTCTTGAGATTCGCCCGCAGACGGCGCATATCTAGAGGCATACACAGCGGAGGGCAATTGCGATGGCCGGTGGCTGGGCAAATGACGGCGCGGTACAGGAGCAGATCGACAGCAGCATCGAGGATGCCATCCAGCGCGCCCGCAGCCAGCTGCCGCGCGGCGAAAGCCTGAGCCACTGCGAGGAATGCGCCGTCGCCATTCCCGAGGCGCGGCGCAAAGCCATTCCCGGCGTGCACCTGTGCGTGGCCTGCCAGACCGAGCACGACAAGGAGCAGGCCAAATTCAGCGGCTATAACCGCCGGGGCAGCAAGGACAGTCAGCTGCGCTGAGGCGCATGCCGCAACTCGCCATCACCAGCGTCAGGCGCGAATATCCACACCGCCGGTCTGGCTGTGCATGATCGACATGGCCGACTGCAGCATCTTCAAGGTTGCCGCGTCATTACGCGCTGCGGCGCCTTCCATGCCGGCGCGGGCCTTCTGGGTAAAGTCGTAGCGCGTGCTGTCGTTTGCAGCGGGAAGCTCGCCCGACAGGCCGCCCGCGACCGGTATTTTCATGCTCATGGCCATAAACGCCCGGCTGTCATCGAGTGACATTTGCCCGCTGCGAATTTGCCCGTTGCTCCAGTCGCGCAGGTCCTGGCGGGTCATGCTGCTGAAGTCTGCTGGCGCAGCGGCTTTCGGCGCACTGGATGGGGTGCTGGCCAGCACCGCCGAGAAGGACGCGTCAGTGCTTCGGTTCTGGTTGGCCGTCGACGCGCGTTGGTTGGCGGCTGGGTAGGTTGCTCCTGCATCAATTCTCATGGCGGCTCCTTTCGACAGGCTAAATGAGCCTTGTGCCGAGCAAAACCTGCGCCAAATCGTTGCAGCACCCGGGCTAGGCGGTTTCTGCGGCGTACGAAGCTCGCCCGCTCAGCACGTTAGGCGGGCTGTTCGGCAAAAGCTTGCCGGTAATCGGGCAACCTGTTGCCGGCAGCGCGCGTCTGTCTGTGTCAGAACAGGAAATAACGCTGCGCCATCGGCAGTACATCCGCCGGCTCGCACCAGAGCAACTGGCCATCGGCCTTGACCTGATAGTTCTGCGCGTCCACCTCGATATTTGGCAGGTAATCGTTGTGGATCAGGTCGGTCTTTTGCACCTCGCGGCAGCCTTTGACCACGCCGATCTTTTTCTTCAACCCCAGCTGCTCGGGTACACCGGCATCAAACGCCGCCTGGCTGATAAAGGTGATGCTGGTGGCGTGGCGGCTGCCGCCGTAGCTGGCGAACATCGGTCGGTAGTGCACTGGCTGTGGCGTCGGGATCGAGGCGTTGGCGTCGCCCATCAGGCTGGCGGCAATCGCCCCGCCTTTGAGGATCAACGTTGGTTTGACGCCGAAGAAGGCCGGGCGCCAGAGCACCAGGTCGGCCCACTTGCCCACTTCGATCGAGCCCACTTCATGGCTGATGCCGTGGGTGATCGCCGGGTTGATGGTGTATTTGGCGATATAACGTTTGACCCGGAAGTTGCTGTTGCCGGGGCCGTCGCCCTCCAGCGGGCCGCGCTGTTTGTGCATCTTGTCGGCGGTCTGCCAGGTGCGGGTGATCACTTCGCCAACGCGGCCCATGGCCTGGCTGTCGGAGCTGATCATGCTGAATGCGCCGAGGTCATGCAGGATATCTTCGGCGGCAATCGTCTCTCTGCGAATGCGGCTTTCGGCAAACGCCACGTCCTCGGCGATGCTTGGGTCGAGGTGGTGACAGACCATGAGCATGTCCAGGTGTTCGTCGATGGTGTTGCGGGTAAACGGCCGGGTTGGGTTGGTCGAGCTGGGCAGCACATTGGCGAAGCCGCAGGCCTTGATAATGTCCGGCGCATGGCCGCCGCCAGCACCTTCGGTGTGGTAGGTGTGGATGGTGCGGCCCTTGAAGGCGGCCAGGGTGGTTTCGACAAAGCCAGACTCGTTGAGCGTGTCGGTATGGATCGCCACCTGTACGTCGTATTCATCGGCCACGGAGAGGCAGTTGTCGATGGCCGCCGGGGTGGTGCCCCAGTCTTCATGCAGCTTAAGGCCGATGGCCCCAGCTTTGACCTGCTCAATCAGCGGCTCCGGCAAGGATGCATTGCCCTTGCCGGTAAAACCCAGGTTCATCGGGAAGGCATCGGCGGCCTGGAGCATGCGCGCCATATGCCACGGCCCAGAGGTGCAGGTGGTGGCGTTGGTGCCGGTGGCCGGCCCGGTGCCGCCGCCGATCATGGTAGTGACGCCGCTCATCAGCGCCTCTTCGATCTGCTGCGGGCAGATAAAGTGGATATGCGTGTCGATGCCGCCGGCAGTGAGGATCATGCCCTCGCCGGCGATCACCTCGGTGCCAGCGCCGATGGCTATGGTCACGTCCGGCTGGATATCTGGGTTGCCGGCCTTGCCGATGGCGGCGATACGCCCGTCCTTGAGACCGACGTCCGCCTTGACGATGCCCCAGTGGTCGATGATTAGCGCGTTGGTAATCAGGGTGTCGACCACGTCCGCCGCACACAGCTGACCCTGGCCCATGCCGTCGCGGATCACCTTGCCGCCGCCGAATTTCACTTCTTCGCCGTAGGTGGTGAAGTCCTTCTCGACCTCGATCCACAGCTCGGTATCGGCCAGGCGCACCTTGTCGCCGACGGTGGGGCCGAACATATCGGCATAGGCTTGTCGGGAGATTTTCATGGGTTCGCCTTCAGATTCAATTGGGTTTGCAACCGTTCGCTGCGCTCACTATCGCGGGCAAGCCCGCTCCTACAGGGGAATGCGATCACATGTAGGAGCGGGCTTGCCCGCGATAAGGCCATAGCAGACGCCTAGACATTTACAGCTCGCCCATCACCCGTCCGGCAAAGCCGAACACGCGGCGATGGCCGGCCAGGTCGACCAGCTCGACTTCGCGGCTCTGCCCCGGCTCGAAGCGCACGGCGGTGCCGGCCGGGATATTCAGACGCATACCGCGTGCGGCTGCTCGGTCGAAGCTCAAGGCATCGTTGGTTTCAAAAAAATGGTAGTGCGAGCCAACCTGAATCGGCCGGTCGCCGCTATTGGCCACGGTTACGCGCAGGGTACGGCGGCCGGCGTTGAGTTCGATCTCGCCGTCCTGAATCTGGTATTCGCCGGGAATCATGGCTGTGGCCTCGACAAGGTTTTGTAGTAGATGGCGTTTGCTCGGTACTGCCCGTCAGGGCCGCAGGCGTAGTCAGGCAGGCCACCGATGCAGGTGTAGCCCTGGGCCTGGTAAAAGGCTTCGGCGTCGCTGCCGGCTTCGGTGTCCAGGTACAGCAAGCCGCGTTGCAGCTCGGCCGCTGCGCCTTCCAGGCGCTGCATCAGGCTGTTGGCGATGCCACGGCGGCGGGCGTTGCTGTGTACCAGGAGCTTCTGCACTTCGGCGCGGTTGAGGCCGTTAGGTTTCTGGCACAGCACTAGTTGCACGCTGCCCAGCACCTGGCTCTGCTCACAGGCCAGCCAGAGCAGGTGAGTGCCCTCGCGTATGCCTGCCAGGACTTGGTCGAAATAGAGGTTGGCCGCGTCAGCATCGAGATCGGCGAGAAAGCCCACCGAGGCGCCATGCGCCACGGAGTCGAGCAGCAGGACCTGCAGGCCTTGGCGATAAGACTCAAAGTCAGCCGCGTCGAGGCGTTCGACGCTCAGCATCAGGGCGCACTCCTTTCGGGGCTCAGCATCAGCTGCATAAAGGTGAGGTCCAGCCAGCGGCCGAACTTGCGGCCGACCTGGGGCATCTGGCCGGTGGTGACGAAACCAAGGCGCTCGTGCAGGCGGATCGAGGCGCTGTTGCCGCTCTCGATGGCGGCGACCATTACGTGCAGTTCGGCCGCTCGCGCGCGCTCGATCAGTGCCTGCATCAGTTGTGGGCCGAGGCCCTGGCCGCGTTGGTCGCTGCGCACATACACCGAATGCTCAACGGTGTGGCGAAAGCCTTCGATGGCGCGCCAAGTGCCGTAGCTGCTGTAGCCGACGACCTCTCCAGCAGCATCGTGGGCTACCAGTACGGGGAAACCGGCGGTGTTGCGTTCGCTCAGCCAGGCCTGGCGGTTAGCCAGGTCGACCTGGGTTTCATTCCAGATCGCCGTGGTGTTGAGCACGGCGTCGTTGTAGATGGCCAGGATGGCAGGCAGGTCGGCGGCGGTGGCGTCTTGAATAATCATATTCAGGCGATCGGCTGATGGACGGTGACCAACTTGGTGCCGTCGGGGAAGGTGGCCTCGACCTGGATTTCGGGGATCATTTCCGCGATGCCTTCCATCACCTGATCACGGCTCAGCAGGGTGGTGCCAAAGTGCATCAGCTCGGCCACGGTCTGGCCGTCACGCGCGCCTTCGAGCAGTGCTGCGGAGATATAGGCCATGGCTTCCGGGTAGTTGAGTTTTACCCCTCGGGCCAGGCGTCGCTCGGCGACCAGGCCGGCGGTGAAGATCAGCAGTTTGTCTTTTTCTCTCGGGGTCAGGTCCATCAGGTACTCCAGATACGTGGGGGTACGGCGGTGCGGCCGAGCAGGGCCGGGCGCAACAGCTGCCAGAGGGCAATCAGCCAGGCGCGCGCGTGCAAGGCTTCGTCGGCCAGGCAGCGGGCCACCAGCAGGCCGGGTAATTGGGTCAGATCGCCGCGCACCGGTGTGCTCAGGTTGCGGCAGTGCTCCAGCAGGTCGCTGTCGATTTCACCGCTGATCAGCAGGGTGGCGAACACCGGTTTGCCCGCCAGACCGATGGGTGAGTCGAGCAGGCCATCGCCACCTACGACGCGCTGACGTTCGTGCCAGAGCAGTTGGCCGTCGCGGCGGATATTCAGCTGGGCCTGGAAGTGGCCGGCATCGAAGCGTTCACCACTGGCCGGGCGGCCGAGGGCGACGATGTCCCAGTAGAGCAGCTTGGCATCGCCCAGCAGCTCGATGTCGGTGGTCAGTTCGGCCTGGGCGGCGGCGTAGACGATGGTTTCCTGCGGCAGCCATTCCAGGGTGGCGCCGGCTTCCACGCGCAGTTTCAGGCTCTGGTAGGCCGGGCCGGCGGCGCGGTACCACTTGGCCGCGCCGGGACTGGTCAATTGCGCCCAGGCACCGCTGCCGACCGTGGCCGAAATGTCCAGACGATCACCGCCAGCGATGCCGCCGGGCGGGTGGACGATGATGTGTTGGCAGACCTCGGCTCCTTCGGCATACAGGTGCTTCTGCACCCGCAGCGGGCCTTTATGGCGGCGCAGTGTCGGCCGCGTGCAATCGCCGTCGCGGCCATAGCCCAGCTCCAGCTCGGCGTGCCAGCTGGGGGTAAAGACGGCGGTGGGGGCGTTCATGCAGCCACTCGGTTGCGACGGTGTCGCCAGGCCTGAACGGAGGAATAACCTGCCAGCAACACCAGCCCCAGGCTGACCGCCAGCCACCATTGCAGGTGCATGCCGTAGTAGGGCGGGGCATGCAGTGCACCTTGCAGCCAGAACAGCGCCAGGCCGATGGCCAGCAGGCTGGCGCACAGTGCGCGGCCCCAGGAACGGCAATAGGAACGCGGACGCAGTATCGCCAGCAGCAGGCCGCATTCGGCCAGGGCGATGGCGCAGAAAATCAGCACCGGCTTGAGCGGATAGACTGCTTCGCTGCCAACCGGCATGGCGCGCAGCATCCAGTAATCCGGCAGGCTGCCGGCCCAGATCAGCAGTGCCATACCGACCAGTGCGGTAAGCGGGAGAAGAAGCGTGCGCAGGGGTGGCATCGGGGCCTCGAGTCCATGAGCGAAAGCCTGATTATGCGCAAAGTGCAGTGCCAGCGTCGCCATTCAGATTGCGACCAGTCCGCGCACGCCATCCGCTTCCATGGTCTCGCCACGGCCCTGCTGGACGATTTCGCCACGGCTCATTACCAGGTACTGATCGGCCAGTTCGGCGGCAAAGTCATAAAACTGCTCGACCAGCAGGATGGCCATATCGCCACGTTCGGCGAGCTTCTTGATCACCACGCCGATCTCCTTGATCACCGAGGGTTGAATGCCTTCGGTGGGCTCGTCGAGGATCAGCAGGCGCGGCTTGCTGGCCAGTGCGCGGCCGATGGCCAGCTGTTGTTGCTGGCCGCCGGAGAGGTCGCCGCCGCGGCGTTGCTTCATCTCGCGCAGCACCGGGAACAGCTCGTAGATAAATTCCGGCACCACCTTGGCTTCGCTACCGGGGAAGCGTGACAGGCCCATCAGTAGGTTCTCTTCCACGGTCAGGCGGCCGAAGATTTCCCGGCCCTGGGGCACGTAGGCGATGCCGGCGTGCACGCGCTGGTGCGGTTTGAAGGCGGTGATCGGCTGGCCTTCCCACTGCACTGCGCCTTGTTTGGCCGGGATCAGGCCCATCAAGCATTTCAGCAGGGTGGTCTTGCCCACGCCGTTACGCCCGAGCAGGCAGGTGACTTCGCCGACCTTCACGTCGAACGACAGGCCACGGAGGATATGGCTGCCGCCGTAGTACTGGTGGAGTTGTTGGACTTGCAGCATTGGTTCTGCCTCTCAATTCTGTGGCGTCTGACAAACCGTTATCGCGAGCAAGCTCGCTCCTACAGGTTCAGCGCTGCCCGTGTAGGAGCGAGCTTGCTCGCGATCCTTGGTAATTACCGGCCCAGATAAACCTCGATCACTCGCTCATCGTTCTGCACCTGCTCCAGCGAGCCTTCGGCCAGCACGCTGCCCTGGTGCAGCACGGTGACGTGGTCGGCGATGCTGCCGACAAAGCCCATGTCGTGCTCCACCACCATCAGCGAGTGCTTGCGCGCCAGGGACTTGAACAGCTCGGCGGTGAACTCGGTTTCGGCGTCGGTCATGCCCGCCACCGGTTCATCGAGCAGCAACAGTTGCGGGTCTTGCACCAGCAGCATGCCGATCTCGAGGAACTGCTTCTGCCCGTGCGACAACAGCCCGGCTGGGCGCTGGCGCGAGGCGTCGAGCTTGATCGTCTGCAGCACTTCATCGATGCGGTCTTTCTGCTCGCCGCTGAGTTTGGCGCGCAGGCTGGCCCATACCGACTTATTGGTTTTCTGCGCCAACTCAAGGTTTTCGAACACGCTGAGCGCCTCGAACACCGTGGGCTTCTGGAACTTGCGACCGATGCCGGACTGGGCGATTTCCACTTCGCTCATCTGGGTCAGGTCGAGGGTTTCGCCGAAGTAGGCGACGCCGTTGTCCGGGCGGGTCTTGCCGGTGATCACGTCCATCATGGTGGTCTTGCCGGCGCCGTTGGGGCCGATGATGCAGCGCAGTTCACCGACGCCGATATACAGAGTCAGGTTGGTCAGCGCCTTGAAGCCATCGAAGCTGACGTTGATATCTTCCAGGGTCAGGATGGTGCCGTGACGAACGTTCAGGCCCTTGCTGGCCAGGGTGCTTGCACCTATCGCATCGCGGCCGCTGCCGGCCGGGTCAAAGGCGGGTTCGAGCATCAGTTCGGGTACCGGAGTGGCGCGCATCATTGCTCTCCCTTTTTACGAAGAAGGCCGATCACGCCCTTGGGTAAGAACAGGGTTACGACAATGAAAAGGAAGCCCAGGGCGAACAGCCAGTATTCGGGGAAGGCCACGGTAAACCAGCTCTTCATACCGTTGACCAGACCGGCGCCGAGCAGTGGGCCGATCAGCGTGCCACGCCCACCGAGTGCGACCCACACGGCCGCTTCGATGGAGTTGGTCGGCGACATTTCGCTGGGGTTGATGATGCCCACCTGCGGCACATACAGCGCGCCGGCCAGGCCGCAGAGCACGGCGCTGAGTACCCAGATAAACAGCTTGTAGCCGCGTGGGTCGTAGCCGCAGAACATCAGGCGGTTTTCCGCATCGCGCAGCGCCGTCAGCACGCGGCCGAACTTGCTGCGCGCCAGCGTCCAGCCCAGGTACAGGCTGGCAACCAGCAGCGCCACGGTAGCGAGGAACAGCACCGCGCGGGTGTGCGCCGAGGTGATGTCGAAGCCCAGAATCGTTTTGAAGTTGGTAAAGCCGTTGTTGCCGCCAAAGCCGGTCTCGTTGCGGAAGAACAGCAGCATGCCGGCGAAGGTCAGCGCCTGGGTCATGATCGAGAAGTACACGCCTTTGATCCGCGAGCGGAAGGCGAAGAAACCGAACACCAGGGCCAGCAAGCCGGGCGCCAGCACTACCAGGCACAGCGCCCAGAGGAAGTTGCTGGTGCCGTACCAGTACCAGGGCAGCTCGGTCCAGGCGAGGAAGCTCATAAAGGCCGGCAAGCCGTCGCCGGCCGCTTCGCGCATCAGGTACATGCCCATGGCATAACCACCGAGGGCGAAGAACAGGCCGTGGCCGAGTGACAGCAGGCCGGCGTAACCCCAGACCAGATCGAGCGCCAGGGCGACGATGCAGTAGCAGAGGATCTTGCCGACCAGGGTCAGGCTGTACGCCGACACATGCAGGGCGTTGTCTGCCGGCAGCAGGTGCAGCAGCGGCATGGCCAGCAGCACGGCGAGTACCAGCAGGCCAATCCCGATCGACACTTGCGGGCCGAGTTTGGCGCTGGCGCGCGCCAGCAGCGTTTGATTCAGGGGCATAGTCATCAGTCGATCACCCGTCCTTTCAAAGCAAACAGACCTTGCGGGCGTTTCTGAATAAACAGAATGATCAGCGCGAGGATAAGGATCTTGCCGAGCACCGCACCGATCTGCGGTTCGAGAATCTTGTTGGCGATGCCCAGGCCGAAGGCTGCCATCACGCTACCGGCGAGCTGGCCGACGCCGCCGAGTACCACCACCAGGAACGAGTCGATGATGTAGCTCTGCCCCAGGTCCGGGCCGACGTTGCCGATCTGGCTCAGGGCCACGCCGCCGAGTCCGGCGATACCGGAGCCCAAACCGAACGCCAGCATGTCCACCCGACCGGTCGGCACGCCGCAGCAGGCGGCCATATTGCGGTTTTGCGTCACGGCACGGACGTTGAGACCGAGGCGAGTCTTGTTCAGCAGCAGCCAGGTCAGCACCACCACGAACAGGGCGAAGCCGATGATCACGATGCGGTTGTACGGCAGCACCAGATTCGGCAGTACCTGAATGCCACCGGACAGCCAGTAGGGGTTGGCCACTTCAACGTTCTGCGCGCCGAAGATCACCCGCACCAGCTGGATCAGGATCAGGCTGATGCCCCAGGTAGCGAGCAGGGTTTCCAGCGGGCGACCGTAGAGGTGACGAATCACTGTGCGTTCCAGCGCCATGCCGATAGCAGCGGTGACGAAGAACGCCACCGGCAACGCCACCAGCGGGTAGAGCGCCAGGGCTTCCGGGGCGAAACGCTGGAACAGCACCTGCACCATATAGGTGGAGTAGGCGCCGAGCATCAGCATCTCGCCGTGGGCCATATTGATCACGCCGAGCAAGCCGAAGGTGATGGCCAGACCGAGCGCCGCCAACAGCAGAATCGAGCCGAGCGACAGGCCGCTAAAGGCCTGGCCGAGCAGTTCGCCGATCAGCAGTTTGCGTTTGACCTGGGCCAGGCTGGTTTCGGCGGCGGTGCGTACCGTCGGGTCACTTTCCACGGCCGGGTCGAGGAGGGTTTCCAGGCGGGTGCGGGCCAGCGGGTCGCCGGTTTCACCGAGCAGGCGCACGGCAGCCAGGCGCACGGCCAGGTCGCTGTCGACCAGTTGCAGGTTGGCCAGCGCCAGGGTCAGGGCATCACGCACGCCGTCATCGGTTTCGCTGGCGACCTGGGCGTTAAGCAGTTGCAGCTGCGCCGGCTTGGCGCTTTTTTGCAGTTGCTTGGCGGCGGCCAGACGCAGCGCCGGATCGTCGGCCAGCAGTTGGTGGCTGGCCAGCGCAGTGGCGGTCAGGCCGCGCAGGCGGTTATTCAGGCGCAGCTTCTTCGGTGTTTCGAGCGGTTGTGTGGCGCCTTCGGCGGGCTGATACGCGCCGCTTACTTCGATAAAGGCGTTCTTCGCGCTGTCGGCCGCGACGCGGCCTTGTTGCAGGGCTTCGATCAGCGGCAGGCGCGCGGCATCCGGCGCGGCGGACCAGCTTTCCAGCAGGCTGGCCTGCTTGGCTGGGTTGGCGGCGACAAAGTCCTGGGCATCACCGGCGTGCGCGGCCAGGGGCAGCAGCAACAGCAGGCTCAGCAGCATTTGGCTAAAGGCAGTGGGCATGGGGTTTCCTTGGCGTAGCCCGGATGCAATCCGGGAGCGGTCTTCCCGGATTGCATCCGGGCTACAGCACCCCTCTCCCTGCGCGGGCCGCCCCAGCCCCTTTCCCGTAAGCGGGAGAGGGGCGGAAAACACGCGCAGTCAGGGGGAGGGGCTTTTGCCTTAGTTCGACTTCACCGCGTAATCCGGCTTCTTGTCGTTGCCTTCGATATACGGGCTCCACGGCTGGGCGCGGACCGGGCTGCTGGTTTCCCAGACCACGGAGAACTGACCGTCTTCCTGGATTTCACCGATCATCACCGGCTTGTGCAGGTGGTGGTTGGTCTTGTCCATGGTCAGGGTGTAGCCGCTTGGCGCGGCGAAGGTCTGGCCATAGAGCGCGGTGCGCACTTTATCGACGTCGGTGGTGCCGGCTTTTTCCACGGCCTGAGCCCACATATGGATGCCGACGTAGGTGGCTTCCATCGGGTCGTTGGTCACGGCCTTGTCGGCGCCTGGCAGGTTCTTGGCTTTGGCGTAGGCCTTCCACTTGGCGACGAACTCGCTGTTAACCGGGTTCTCTACCGACTGGAAGTAGTTCCACGCGGCCAGGTGACCGACCAGCGGCTTGGTGTCGATGCCGCGCAGTTCTTCCTCACCCACGGAGAAGGCCACGACGGGAACGTCGGTAGCTTCCAGGCCCTGGTTGGCCAGCTCCTTGTAGAACGGCACGTTGGAGTCGCCGTTTACAGTGGAGATCACCGCAGTCTTGCCGCCTGCGGAGAACTTCTTGATGTTGGCGACGATGGTTTGATAGTCGCTGTGACCGAAGGGGGTGTAGACCTCTTCGATGTCTTTCTCGGCCACGCCCTTGCTGATCAGGAAGGCGCGCAGGATCTTGTTGGTGGTGCGCGGGTAGACGTAGTCGGTGCCGAGCAGGAAGTAGCGCTTGGCGGCGCCGCCGTCTTCGCTCATCAGGTACTCGACCGCCGGGATGGCCTGCTGGTTTGGCGCGGCGCCGGTGTAGAAGACGTTCGGCGACATCTCTTCGCCTTCGTACTGCACGGGGTAGAACAGCAGGCCGTTGAGTTCTTCATAGACCGGCAGCACGGATTTGCGCGACACCGAGGTCCAGCAGCCGAAGGTGACGTCGACCTTGTCCTGGGTCAGCAGTTGACGACCGCGCTCGGCGAACAGCGGCCAGTTCGAGGCCGGGTCGACTACTACCGGCTCCAGCTGCTTGCCGAGTACGCCGCCCTTGGCGTTGATTTCGTCGATGGTCATCAACGCCATGTCTTTCAGCGAGGTTTCCGAGATGGCCATGGTGCCGGACAGCGAGTGGAGGATGCCGACCTTGATGGTCTCGGCGGCCTGCACGGTCCAGGTCATGCCCATGGCGGCGATGGAAGCGGATAGGGTAAAGGCCTTGATCAGATTGCGACGTTGCATGGTGCGATCTCCATTCACGAACTTAAGTGTTTGAGCTGCTGATTTTTAGTTGTTTGTCTGGCAGTTGAAACAGGGCGGGGCCCTGGGTCTTCACTTCAGGTCTTCACCTCTGGTGCCGGCATGGTGCGCTGACGCGCGCTATGCAGCATGTGCAGGGTGATCTTGCGCACTTCCGCCTTGCTGACCTCTATATGGGTCTTGAGCAATAGCTGTGCCTCTTCGCACCGGCGCGACAGAATCGCCCCGAGTATTTGTCCGTGTTCCTCATAAGTGGCCGCCACGCGCGGGCTCTGGGTGAAGTCCAAGCGCCTGATAATGCGGATTTTCTCGCTCACCTCGGCATGCAGGCGGGCCATCTCACGGTTGCCTGCGGCCTCCACCAACTGGCAGTGAAAACGCTCATCCAGGCGCGACACTTCGCGGCCGTCCTGCAAACGCTGCTCGGGTTGCACCAACCAGGTGCGCTTGAGTTGCTCCAGGGCAGTGCAGTGCTCGTCTTGGGCGCGTGCGCACAAGCGCCGCACGGCTTCCAGTTCGAGGACGATGCGCACTTCGTACAGCTCCTCGAAATGCGCGAAGTCGAACGGCTTGACCTGCCAGCCGCTGCGGAAATACACCTGCAGATAGTCCTCGCGTTGCAGGCGATACAGCGCCTGGCGCACCGGCGTACGGCTGACCGCCATGCGCTCGGCGATCTCACCTTCGGAGAAGCGATCACCGGGCAGCAGGCGAAACTCAAAGATGTCGTCTTTGAGCTGCAGGTAGATGCGCTCGGCAAGATTCTCCGGGCGCTCCTTACCCGGTGCGGACGCGCTGATCAGTTGCATCTCAGGCCGCCTCGGTGGGGGCAAGCAACAGCAGTGCATCACCCGGTGTCACCGCCTTGCCGGGGGCGCAGCGTACTGACTTGACCCGGCCGGCGAACGGCGCGGTAACCGCCAGTTCCATCTTCATCGCCTCAACCACCAACAGCGGCGTACCGGCTTCCACTTGCTGGCCGGGCTCGACCAGCACCTTCCACACGCTGCCACTCATCTCGGCGTTGACCATGTGGCCGTCGTTGTCGCCCTCCTCATCCGCGCTGCTGATCCGTGCGGCGGCCTCGCTGGGGTCGTCGTCACGCCACAGTTGCACTTCAGCCTCGAAGGCGGTCTTCTGCTGGTTCTGGAAGGCTTGAATGCTGCCCGCGTTGGCGTCGAGAAAGCGCTGGTACTCGGCAAAGTCGAACTGGCTGTGCTCGATGCGCACCTGCGCGCGGCCTTCGCGGAACGCCTCGCGGAATTCATCCAGCTCGGCCTCGCTAACCGGGTAGAACTTCACCTGATCGAAGAACTGCAGCAGCCAGGGCTGGCCATTTTCGAACTGCGGGTTTTTTACGTATTTGTTCCAGATCGGCAGGGTGCGGCCGACCAGTTGATAGCCGCCGGGCGAGTCCATGCCGTAGATGCACATGTACATGCCGCCGATGCCCACAGTGCCTTCGGCGGTGTAGGTGCGGGCCGGGTTGTACTTGGAACTGAGCAGGCGGTGGCGCGGGTCCAGCGGTACGGCGCAGGGCGCGTCGAGGTAGACATCACCGAGGCCGAGGATCAGGTAGCTGGCATCAAACAGGATGTCTCTGACCTCATCGCGGCTGGCCAGGCCATTGGCGCGCTGGATAAAGTCGACGTTGTTCGGCAGCCAGGGCGCTTCGCTGCGCACGGTTTCCCGGTAGCGCTGCACGGCGGCGAGGGTGGCGCTGTCTTCGAAGGCCATGGGCAGGTGGACGATGCGCGTCGGCACCTTGAGTGTGGCCACGTCGCCAAGGTTTTCTTCCAGGCGCAGCAGGTGTTCAAGCAGCGCGCGCTGGTGCAGCACGCGGCTGTCATAACGCAGTTGCAGCGAGCGTACGCCGGGGGCGAGCTCTTCCAGGCCGGCCAGCGGCTCGGCCTTGAGCGCTTCCATCAGCAGGTGCACGCGCAGGCGCAGGGCCAGATCGAGCACATTGTCGCCGTACTCCAGCAGGATGTAGGCATCCCCCGCCTGTCGGTAGACCACATGCGGACGCTTGGCCGTGGCTGGCAGCTCGGCCAATACCGTGGCGGAAACAGTGGTCGAGGGCAGCAAGGAGGGCGCAGGCAGGCTGACCGCGCTGACCGCCGCCAGTGCGGCGATGCTGCCCAGTTGCGCTTGCTCCAGGCTCTGCGCCTGCTGAAAGCTGATGGGGTGGAAACGCAGTGTATCGCCGGGTTTGACCTGGCCGATCTTCCACAGCTCGGCCTTGGCAATGGTCACCGGGCAGACGAAACCGCCGAGGCTGGGGCCGTCCTTGGTCAGGATTACCGGGAAGTCGCCGGTGAAGTTGATCGCGCCAATGGCGTATTCGCAGTCGTGCACGTTGGACGGGTGCAGGCCGGCTTCGCCCCCGTCGGCCCGCGCCCAGCTTGGCTTCGGGCCACTGAGGCGCACGCCGAGGCGGTTGGAGTTGTAGTGCACCTGCCATTCGGCGGCGAAGAACGCTTCGATGGACTCCGCGGTGAAGAAATCCGGCGCGCCGTGCGGGCCATAGAGCACGCCGATGTTCCAGGTGCTGCCGTAGTTGGGAATCAGGCTGGCATCCAGCGCCTGCGGCGCGCTGATCGGCGCCGGGGTGGTGCAGGCGGCCAGCGCGGGTTGCGAAATGGCCAGCATATCCGCCGGGCGCAGGGTGCGTCCGGCATGTCCGCCGAACTGACCAAGGGCAAAGGTGGAACGGCTGCCCAGGTACAGCGGCACGTCCAGGCCATTGCGTACGGCCAGGTAAGTGCGGCAACCGTTGCTGGCGCGGCCGAGCTTGAGCGTTTGTCCGGCGCTGACGTGGATCGGTGCCCAATAGGTAACCGCTTCGCCGTCCAGTTCGGCCGGGCAATCCGCGCCAGTCAGGGCGATCAACGCGTCACTGTGGAAACGCAGGGTCGGGCCTTGCAGGGTGAATTCCAGGGCGGCGGCATCGTTATGGTTGCCGACGATGCGGTTGGCCAGGCGGAAGGCGAAATCATCCATCGGCCCCGATGGCGGCACGCCGATATCCCAGTAACCGAGGCGGCCGGGGTAGTCCTGTACGCTGGAGTAGGTGCCGGGCTCCAGCACCTCAATCACGTTGGCTTTGAATTGGAAGCTGTCGAGCAGGCGCGTCCACACCGCGCCGGCATGAAAACGCGGCTCGGCCACCACTTGGCGCAGGTAGTCGAGGTTGCTGGCGATGCCATGCAGGCGGGTTTCGCCCAAGGCCTTCTGCAGCTTGGCGATGGCCTCAACGCGGGTGTCGGCATGGACGATCAGCTTGGCGATCATGGGGTCGTAAAAGGCCGAGACCTCGCTGCCGGTGCTGACCCAGCCATCCAGACGCACATCGGCGGGGAAGTGCACATCGGTGAGCACGCCAGGGCTGGGCTGGAAGTTCTTCAGCGGGTCTTCGGCGTAGATCCGTACCTCGATGGCAGCGCCTTGTGGGGCGCGATTCAGCGCGGCCCAGTCCAGGCGATCAGCGGCAGCCACGCGCAGCATGCATTCGATCAGATCAAGACCTGTGACCAGCTCGGTAACCGGGTGCTCGACTTGCAGGCGGGTGTTGACCTCAAGAAAGTAGAACGCATCGCGGGCGCTGTCGTAGATAAATTCCACGGTACCGGCGCTGCGGTAGTTGACCGATTCGCCCAACTGCACGGCGGCCGCATGCAGTTTCTCGCGGGTGGCCTGCGGCAGGTTGGGTGCCGGGGTTTCCTCGACCACCTTCTGGTTGCGCCGCTGCAGCGAGCAATCGCGCTCACCGAGGGCGGCGACGCGGCCTGCGCCGTCGCCGAAAATCTGCACTTCAATATCCCGGGCCTGATCGACAAAGCATTCGAGGAAGACGCCGGCATCGCTGAAGAACTGCTCGCCCATGCGCTTGACACTCTCATAGGCGGCGCTTAGGGCGGCAGCATCGTCGCAGCGGGTCAGGCCGATGCCGCCACCGCCGGCGGTGGTCTTGAGCATGACCGGGTAGCCGATGCGCTCGGCCGATGCCAGCGCTTGTTCCAGGCTGTCGAGCAGGCCGGTGCCGGGGGCCATGGGCACGCCGGCAAGCCCGGCCAGTTCGCGGGCGCGGTGCTTGAGGCCGAACTCGCGAATCTGCTCGCCGGTCGGGCCGACAAAGGCGATGCCGGCAGCCTCGCAGGCATCGGCGAACTCGGCGCTTTCCGAGAGAAAGCCGTAACCGGGGTAGATCGCCTGGGCGCCGGTTTTCTTGGCGGCGGTGAGAATCTTGTCGATCCGCAGGTAGCTGTCGGCCGGCTTGTCGCCGCCCAGGGCGATGGCGATATCGGCGTCGCGCACATGCTGGGCATTGCGGTCGGCGTCGGAGTAGACGGCGACGCTCTTCACCCCAAGGCGCTTGAGGGTGCGCATGGCGCGGACGGCGATCTCGCCTCTGTTTGCAATCAATACGGTAGTAAACATGCTCTCTCCTTAAGCCTTAGCTGCGTTGGCGTTCTGTGCGGCGATAAACGCGCGCCAGCCGCCAAAGCCGGTGATGTCGCGGGCGCCATCCAGGGCGTAGGGCTCGCAGATAAAGCCTTTGACCCAGCGACCATCGGCCAGCTGCAGATTGCCGATGCCCAGTGGCGTGGGGATTTCCGCGACAAACTCACCAAAGCGCGCCTGGGGGATATCCCACAGCTCGACGATGATTGCCGCGCCGTCCTCGCTCACCCGCGCCAGCCCCGGTTTTGGCGGCACGGTGCCGGGCAGGGCATACAGGCGATAGGTGGCGGCGCTGGTGGTTTGCTCCACCAGCACGGCGTCGCGGCTGGTGAGCTGGAAGTTCAGCGGCATGCCCGTCAGGTGTGCGCCGACTACGGCGACGCGCACGCTGCCGGGGGCTGGACTGCTGCAGGCAACTTGCGCGGGCAGTGCGCGGCCGGTGGCGCCCAGCGGCAGGTTGAGGGCCTGCTGCCAGCGTTGGCCGAAGGCGGCGAGTGCCTGGTCGTGCCAGGCTGGGGCGATCAGGGTGATCCCGGCCGGCAGGCCGTCGGCACGCATACCGGCGGGTACAGCCAGGGCCGACAGGTCGGCTAGGTTGGTGAAGTTGGTGTAGGTGCCGAACTGGCTGTTAAACAGCACGGGCTCGGCTTCCATCTCAGCGAGGCTGCGAATGGTCGGCGAGGTTGGTACCACCAAGGCATCGAAGCCGGCCAGGATGTCGTTGATCTTCCGGCTCAGTTCGGCGCGGATATATTCGGCCTTGTAGGCATCGCAGGCGCTGTATTTATGGCCGCCCGCGACGATGCCGCGCACCACTGGGTTGATATGGTCGGGATTAACGCCTGCCACCGCCACCGTGCGCTCGGCGACCCAGCTGCCGTAATAGAGCTGCTCAGCCAGTTGCTGGAAGGGCGCAAAGTCGATTTCCACCAACTGCACATTCAGCTCGCGCAACTTGCCCAGGGCCTGCTCAAACACCGCCTGGTTCTGCGTGTCGCCAAAGAACTCGGGGTTGCTCGGCACTGCCAAACGCGGTTTGGCTGGCATGCCGACCATGGCGCTGTTGGGGTTCTTGCGGCTGTAGGGATCGGCTGCGTCATAGCCGCCGGCAATCTGCGCCACGGCCAGGGCATCGCTGACGGTCAGGGCAAATACCGAGATGCAATCCAGCGTTTTGCAGGCCGGCACCAGGCCGCTGTTGGACAGCCAGCCTTTGCTCGGCTTGAGCCCGACAATATTGTTGAAGCCAGCCGGCACGCGGCCGGAGCCGGCGGTGTCGGTGCCCAGCGCGAAGGGCACCAGGCCGCGCGCGACCACACTGGCCGAGCCGGAGCTGGAACCGCCGCTGACGTAATCCGGGTTAAAGCTGTTGCACACCGCACCGTGGGGTGAGCGGGTGCCGACCAGGCCGGTGGCGAACTGGTCGAGGTTGGTCTTGCCGATCAGGATGGCGCCCGCCGCCCGCAGCTTGGCCACCACCGTGGCGTCTGCTGCCGCGCTGTAGGCGAACTCGGGGCAGGCGGCGGTGGTGAGCCAGCCGGCGGCGTCGATATTGTCCTTGATGGCAAAGGGCACGCCGTACAGCGGCAGCTTGCTTAGCTCGCCGTTGGCCGCGTCGAGCAGCGCTGACAAAGCATCGAGTTGGCTGTTGAGCTGGGCTTCGCTGGCCAGAGCAATCCAGGCGTTATCTGCGCTGCTCAGTGCCAGGCGCAGGCTATGCAGCAGCTCGGCGGGCGATTGGCCGTCGCGGTAGGTCTGTTGCCAGTCGGCGAGGGTGAAGGCGATAGGGGCGTTGGACATACTCTGAAATTCCATCTTGTATCCAAGTGATGGAGTGCCTACAGCAATGTCGGTGCCAGTTCTATTAAGTGCTTTATTTTCAAATGGTTAGATGAGTTTTGTGGGCGCTTTGAGGATTTTTGCACGCCATCGTGCACCGCAGCAGGGCTGCGCTGCATGCGGATGGTGCAAGGTTGTGGGTATTACACGGGAGGGGCGTAGCCCGGATGGAATCCGGGAGCAGTCGTGCAAGCCGGAGCGGCCCCCGGATTTCATCCGGGCTACGCAGTTGCATCTAGCGAACTACGGGTCAGAGCGCGAGGTAGTTCTTCACCCCGGTAAAGATGATCTGCGCGGCCAAGGCGCAGACAAACAGGCCCATCAGACGGCTGACGATCTGCAGACCCTGATCGCCGAGCAGGCGCTCGAACTGGTTGGACATATACAGCACCACGCCCACCGTCAGGCTGGCCAGGGCGATGCCCAGCACGGCCACGGCCTTGTCGCCCCAGTCCGGCTGGCTGGCGCCCATCAGCAGCAGCGCACCGATGGTGCCGGGGCCGACGGTGAGCGGAATGGTCAGCGGCACGATGGTCACGTCCTGCTGCACGTTGTCGCTCTGCACCGCCGACTTACCCTGGGCCATGCCGAGGGCCGAGATAAACAGCACGCTGCCGGCGCCGATGCGGAAGGCGTCGATGGTGATGCCGAACAGGGTGAAGATGTGTTTGCCGAACAGGTACAGCAGCACGCTGGCGATCAGCACGCCGAGGGCGACTTTCCAGGCCAGGCGCTTGCGCTCCTTGACGGTGTAGCCACGGCTCAGGCCGATAAAGCACGACAGCACGAAGAACGGGCTATAGAGCACCAGCAGTTTCAAATACAGGCTGAACAGCGCGGACGCCATGGAAAGGACTCGTCTCGATAAAGAAGGGTGGCAGGGTAAGCGTGTAGCGGGTGCCGGGCAATCAACCCTGCTCAGGAAGGCAGGGCGTCGCGTTGGCGGCGGATTTCCCGTTCGGCAACCCAGTGTTCGATCAGCTCGCGCAGTTGCGACATCTCCACCGGTTTGGACATATGCCCGTCCATGCCGACCTGGCGTGCGCGCTCCTTGTGCTCATTGAGGATATGCGCGGTAAGCGCCACCACCGGGGTGCGTGCGCGCTGTTCGGCGGCTTCCCAGGCGCGCAGCTGCTCGGTAGCGGAGAAACCGTCGAGCACCGGCATTTCGCAGTCCATTAGCACCAGATCGTACTGCTGCGCCTTCATCGCGCTAAGGGCCTCTTCGCCGTTGCTGGCGGTGTCGGGCTGCAGGTTGAGCTTGCCGAGCATGCCGCGGATCACCTTGGTGGAGATGGTGTTGTCCTCGGCCACCAGGATGCGGAAGTCATTGGGCACGTTCAGCGGTGCGCTGACCGGCGTCGGGCTGAACATCGGCGAATCGCCCTTGCCGCGCTGCGCCAGCTCATCGGCCAGGGTGGTTTTCAGGGTGTAGCCGGCCACCGGCTTGGCCAGGATGCGTTTGATCCCGGCGTTGCGCGCGATGATCTTGCTCGGCGCATTGCTGATGCCGGTGAGCATGATCACCAGAATGTCGTGGTTGAGGTTGGCGTCTTCCTTGATCCGCGCGGCCAGCTGCATGCCGGTCATGCCGGGCATATCCTGATCGAGCAGCACGGCATCGAAGTATTCACGCAGATGCGCCTTGGTGCGCAGCAGGGCCATGGCCTCTTTACCCGACGGCACCGCGCTAACCTGCATGCCCCAGGCGCTGCACTGCTGCACCAGGACCTTGCGACAGGTGTCGTTATCGTCCACCACCAGCAGGCGCGCGCCCTGCAGCGAGGCGTCGAGGTCGGCGGTGGGCTGCTCCAGGCGGGTGGCGTCCAGCGGCAGGGTCAGCCACAGGGTCGAGCCCTGGCTGCCGCCGCTCTGGATGCCGAACTCGCCTTCCATCAGACGCACCAGCTGGCGGGCGATGATCAGGCCGAGGCGGCCGCCGAGTTTGGTCGCGGCGAGGAAGTCCTTGCTGTGCAGTTCGGCATTCAGCAGCGCGTCGCGCTCGCTGGCGTCCAGCGGTTTGCCGCTGTCCTGTACGGCAATGCGCAGGCGCGGTTGTTCGGTATTGGTGTCGAGGGCCACGACCAGAAGGATTTCGCCTTCGTCGGTCTGTTTGAAGGCGTTGTCCAGCAGGCTCAGCAGGGTTTGGCGCAGGCGTGTAGGGTCGCCGCTGATTACCCGTGGCACTTGCGGCTGCATAAAGCTGATCAGCTCGACCTTCTGCTGCTCGGCCTTGGCGCGGAAGATGTCCAGGCAGTCTTCGATCAGCGCATTGAGGTCAAACTGCACGTCATCCAGCTCGATCTGCCCGGACTCCAGCTTGGAGATATCGAGGATTTCGTTAATCAGGGTAAGCAGCTCGTTGCCCGAGCTGTGGATGGTTTGCACGTAGTCGCGCTGCTTGGCCGACAGCGGGGTGCCGAGCAGCAGTTCGGTCATGCCCAGCACGCCGTTCATCGGGGTGCGGATTTCGTGGCTGATCTTGGCGAGAAATTCCGCCTTAGCTTTTAGTTCGGCGGAGCTGGCGGCGAGGGCGCGGCTGGTGCTGAAGTGGTCCTGCATGATGCGTCGCTGTCGCTCGCTCAGCGCCATGCTGAGGATAAAACCGCTGACCGCAGTGACGGCGAGCAGGCCGTAGGCCATCCATTCACTCTGCACCGCCCAGTAGCCGAAGAGGATCGGCAGGGCACAGATAAAGGCTGCGCAGAACAGCAGCACGGCCAGGCTGAACAGCCGCGCCGGCTGATAGCCATGCCGCCAATGGCTCAGCGCCACCAGCAGAATGCTCAGGCCGGCGACGGCGTTAAGCAGATAGACCAGTTGATTGAACTGCAGATTGGTCGCCACCAGCAGGGCCACGCAGACCAGGCTGATCACCACCACTTCACCGGTGAGCAGATGGTTCAGTGGTGTGCTCGGGCAGACCTTGTGGAAGAAGCTGGCGGTAAAGCACAGGGCGCAGAGCGCGGCCAGCAGCATCGCCAGGTTGGCGATCTGCGGCTGCAGGCTTTGCCATTCGCTAAGCCAGGGCGTGCTGATCCCCAGCAGGCTGACCACCGCGATCAGCTGGCAGACCTGGGTGGCCGCCAGCCACAGGCCGCTGACGGCGCGGGTGTAGGCAAAGCGCACGAGGTTATAGGCCACCAGCATGCCCAGGCAGCCGAGCAGCAGGCCGAACAGCAGCGGGCGGTCGTCATCGGCGACCATGGCCTGCGCGCTTTGCAGGCTGATGCTGGGGCGCAGCGAGTGTTCCGAGGCTAGACGCAGGTAGATATCCAGCGGCTGTTCGGCTTTTGGCAGTGGCAGGAGGAAATCGCGGCTGGCCAGGGGCCGGCTGGAAAACGGCAGGTTGCTGCCGGTGTGAGCCTGCTCGATCAGCGTATCGCCTTGCAGCACGTACAGGTCGAGGTAGGCCAGGTAGGGCGCGAATACCCGCAGCATCTGCGCATCGGTGTTGGCCGGCATGCGGTGATGCAGCCACAGCGCGCTGTTGCCGCCGGGGGTGTAGAGCTGGGTGAGATCGGTGGGGCGGAACTGTGCCTGGCGCTCGGGGCTGCTTACATCATTGAATTGCAGCTCGGCGGTCGGGTCGGTGAGGCTTGACCAGGATGCCTGACCCCCTGCCTGAGCTGACGCTACGGTGAGCGCCATCAGCAGCGTGCTGAGTAGCAGGTAGGTGGCAATCCTCAGCCGGCGCACAGTGAAGTCCCTTCAGAAATAAGTGGTCGGATTATAGCCAAGCTGTTCGCGAGGGAAATATGACAAAGGTGGCCAATTGGCCACCTTTGTCGTTAATTACCTTCACTTTTCCCCGCGTTCGCGGGCAATGGCGCGGTAACCGATATCGTTGCGGTAGAAACTGCCGTTCCAGCGGATCTTCTCGGCCAGGCGATAAGCCTGCTGCTGGGCTTCCTCAACGGTGCGACCGATAGCGGTGGCGCAGAGTACGCGGCCGCCGGCGGTGACGATCTGACCGTCCTTCAGCGCAGTGCCGGCATGGAATACTTTACCTTCCAGCTGTGCGGCAGCATCCAGACCCTCGATCACATCGCCCTTGGCGTAGTCGGCCGGGTAGCCGCCGGCAGCGATTACCACGCCGACGGTCGGGCGCGGGTCCCAGGTGGCTTCGACCTTGTCCAGCGCCTTGGCCAGTGCAGCTTCGACCAGCAGCACCAGGGAAGATTCCAGGCGGCACATGATCGGCTGGGTTTCCGGGTCGCCGAAGCGGCAGTTGAATTCGATAACCTTCGGCTTGCCGGCCTTGTCGATCATCAGCCCAGCGTAGAGGAAACCGGTGTAGACGTTGCCTTCGCTGGCCATGCCGCGCACGGTCGGATAGATCACTTCGTCCATCACCCGCTGGTGCACCTCGGCAGTGACCACCGGAGCCGGCGAGTAAGCGCCCATGCCGCCGGTGTTGGGGCCGGTATCGGCGTCGCCGACGCGCTTGTGATCCTGGCTGGTGGCCATCGGCAGCACGTTCTCACCGTCGACCATGACGATGAACGAAGCCTCTTCGCCATCCAGAAACTCTTCAATGACCACACGCGAACCGGCGTCACCGAACGCGTTGCCAGCGAGCATATCGCGCACGGCGTCTTCGGCTTCCTGCAGGGTCATGGCGACGATCACACCTTTACCGGCGGCCAGGCCATCGGCTTTGATCACGATCGGTGCACCGACTTTTTGCAGGTAGGCCAGGGCCGGCTCGACTTCGGTGAAGTTCTGGTAATCGGCGGTAGGAATCGCGTGGCGGGCGAGGAAATCCTTGGTAAAAGCCTTGGAGCCTTCCAGCTGCGCAGCGGCGGCGGTGGGGCCGAAGATGTCCAGCTTGCGCGAACGGAACAGATCAACCACGCCTTTAACCAGCGGCGCTTCCGGGCCGACGATGGTCAGCTGCACGTTCTGCTCGGCAAAATCAGCCAGCTGCTCGATGGCCAGCACGTCGATGGCGACGTTCTCGCACTTGGGCTCGACGGCGGTGCCGGCGTTACCGGGGGCGACGAAGACTTTGTTGACGCGCTTATCTTGCGCCACTTTCCAGGCCAGGGCGTGTTCACGACCGCCGCTGCCGATGATCAATACGTTCATGGGGTTCTCCTGAGCGTAGCCCGGATGCAATCCGGGGCTTTTAAATGGGGCGCTCCCGGATTTCATCCGGGCTACGTTGCTGAAATCGTGTTGCGATGGGTATCGCCTACGGCTCCACCCATCCTACGAATCTGCGCTGCCCGTAGGATGGGTGGAGCGCTGCGATACCCATCAAATCAATGACGGAAATGACGCATACCGGTAAATACCATGGCGATGCTCGCTTCGTCGGCGGCGGCAATCACTTCCGCATCGCGCATCGAGCCACCCGGCTGAATCACGGCGGTAATGCCATTGGCGGCAGCGTTGTCCAGGCCGTCGCGGAACGGGAAGAAGGCGTCGGAGGCCATCACCGAGCCGGCAACCTGCAGGCCGGCGTGCTCAGCCTTGATCGCGGCGATGCGCGCGGAGTTGACGCGGCTCATCTGGCCGGCGCCGACACCGATGGTCTGGCGGCCCTTGGCATAGACGATGGCGTTGGATTTAACGAACTTGGCCACTTTCCAGGCGAAGATCAGGTCGTGGATTTCCTGCTCGCTCGGGGCGCGCTGGGTGACGATTTTCAGGTCTTCTGCCTTGATCATGCCGATGTCGCGGCTTTGCACCAGCAGGCCGCCATTGACGCGCTTGAAGTCCCAGCCGGCGCTGCGCTCGGCTGGCCACTCGCCGCATTCCAGCAGGCGCACGTTGGCTTTGGCGGCGACGATGGCGCGGGCTTCGGCGCTGATTTTCGGCGCAATGATCACTTCGACGAACTGGCGCTCGACGATGGCCTGGGCGGTGGCGCCGTCCAGTTCACGGTTGAAGGCGATGATGCCGCCGAAGGCCGATTCGGTGTCGGTGGCGTAGGCCAGCTCATAGGCCTGGCGGATGCCGCCTTCGCTGTCCAGGGCCACGGCCACGCCGCACGGGTTGGCGTGCTTGACGATCACGCAGGCCGGCTTGACGAAGCTCTTCACGCACTCCAGCGCCGCGTCGGTATCGGCCACGTTGTTGAACGACAGCTCTTTGCCCTGCAGCTGGATGGCAGTGGCGACGCTGGCTTCACCCTTTTGCGCTTCTACGTAGAACGCCGCGCTCTGGTGCGGGTTCTCGCCGTAGCGCATTTCCTGGGCCTTGATGAACTGGCTGTTGAAGGTGCGCGGGAAGGCGCCGCGCTCTTCGGTGCTGAGGGTGTCGCGGCTCTGCTCGATGGTGCCCAGGTAGTTGGCGATCATGCCGTCGTAGGCAGCGGTGTGCTCGAACGCTTTCAGCGCCAGGTCGAAGCGCTGGGCGTAGCTCAGGCCACCGGCTTTCAGCGACTCAAGGATGCCGGCGTAGTCGCCAGCGTTGACCACGATGGCCACGTCTTTGTGGTTCTTCGCCGCAGAACGGACCATGGTCGGGCCGCCGATGTCGATGTTTTCGATGGCGTCGGCCAGGTCACAACCTGGCTTGGCCACGGTGGCGGCGAAGGGGTAGAGATTGACCGCGACCAGGTCGATTGGCTTGATGCCGTGCTCGTCCATTACCGCGCCGTCGATGGCGCGACGGCCGAGGATGCCGCCGTGGATCTTCGGGTGCAAGGTCTTGACGCGACCGTCCATCATTTCCGGGAAGCCGGTGTAGTCGGCCACTTCCACAGCAGCGATGCCGTTGTCCTTGAGCAGCTTGTAAGTGCCGCCGGTGGAGAGGATTTCCACATTCAGGGCGACGAGCTCGCGGGCAAACTCGAGGATGCCGGTCTTGTCGGAAACACTGATCAAGGCACGGCGAACGGGGAGGCGGGTGGTCTGGTCGGTCATTTCAGAATCCATCAGAGCAGAAGTATTGGCAAAGGCGTTATCAGCAAAAAAGGCGGCTCATGTGGGCCGCCCTTTTCGGGAGTTCGGGGTTACAGCAGGTCGTATTGCTTGAGCTTCTTGCGCAGGGTGCCGCGATTCAGGCCGAGCAGCTCGGAGGCCTTGGTCTGGTTGCCCTTGACGTAGTTCATCACGGTTTCCAGCAGTGGCGCTTCCACTTCGGTGAGCACCAGGTTGTACACGTCACTGACGTCGGCGCCCTCAAGATGGGCGAAATAATTGTGCAGGGCTTTCTCAACGCTGCCGCGCAGGGTTTGCCCCTCTTCGCTTGGCGTATTGAGATGCTGCTTCAAACTGCTGTTGTCACTCACGGGAGCCATTCCACTCTCTAAGGTCTCAGTCAACATCGTCATGCGGCCACCCCTTCTCCATTGTTATGACGTTCGCTGAAAAACTCGCGAACGTTGGTGCACTGCGCGTCCGTACTGTCCAGACGATTGAATTGGGCGCGGAACTCCCTGGCGCCCGGCAAGGTTGCGAGATACCAACTGACATGCTTGCGGGCAATCCGTACGCCCATTACATCGCCGTAGAAGGCGTGCAGTGCAGCCAGATGTTCAAGCAGAATGCGTTCCACTTCGAGCAGGCTGGGTGCCGGGAGTTGTTCACCGGTACGCAGGTAATGCTCGATCTCACGGAATATCCACGGCCGGCCCTGAGCCGCGCGGCCGATCAGCAGGCCATCGGCGCCGGTGGCGGCCAATACGGCCTTGGCCTTCTGCGGCGAATCGATATCGCCATTGGCCAGCACCGGAATCGACACCGCCTGCTTGATCGCGGCAATGGTGTCGTACTCGGCTTCGCCCATATACAGGTCGGCGCGGGTGCGGCCGTGCACGGCCAGCGCGACAATGCCGCTGTCTTCAGCGATCTTCGCCACGGCAATGCCGTTCTTGTTGGCGCGATCCCAGCCGGTGCGGATCTTCAGGGTCACCGGCACATCCACGGCGGCGACCACGGCCTGAAGAATCTCGCGAACTAATATTTCGTCTTTCAACAGGGCAGAGCCGGCGGCCTTGTTGCAGACCTTCTTGGCCGGGCAGCCCATGTTGATGTCGATGATCTGCGCGCCCATTTCCACGTTGCGCCGCGCCGCTTCGGCGAGCATCTCGGGATCACCACCGGCGATCTGTACCGAGCGTGGCTCGGGATCACCGCTGTGGATCATGCGCAGGCTCGACTTGCGGGTGTTCCACAGGCGCACATCGCTGGTGACCATTTCCGACACCACCAGACCCGCACCCATACGCTTGCACAGCTGGCGAAACGGCTGGTCAGTGACGCCCGCCATCGGGGCGAGGATCAGCGAATTTGGCAATGTATAGGGGCCGATGCGTAGCGCCGACATAGGGCTTCCCTGCTCAAGAGACCTGCTGTTGAACAAATAGGAGAGTGCGAAAAAGGGTGGGCATGATACCCGCTCTGGATGACCGGAGAAAGGCTGTTTTGAACAAATTCTGAACAGCTCTGGGCTTATCGCGAAGGGTTTGGTTGCGGCGGATTCTCAAGCAATCCGCTGCGTGCAGCCTATTCCGGCGAGTGGAAGCTCAGGCTGTAGTTCACCGCCTGGGTGCCTGGGTCGAGGATGTCCAGGGAGATGTGAATAGGCGTCTGCGGCGGCATTTCCGCGTTGCCGGCCAGCTCGCCAGCGAGGTATTCGCTGGGCTTGAAACGGCGGCTGGCGAGCAGTTGGCCGTTGATGTCGGCAAAGCGCATTTCCAGCAGCGGGAAGGGTTGCGAGAACGCCGCGCGGTTGTAGAGGATGGCGTCAACCACCAGCGCGCCGCTGAATTCCGGGTGGCTGCGCACCACCAGGTTGCTGCTCTTGACCTGGGTAATATCGACCTTGGATGGCAGCTGGCAGCCGACCGCCGGGCACAGTTGCTCGAACCAGGGGCGGTACTGATCCTGGCGGGCCAATTCATTGAAGTGATACATCACGTACTGCCCGGCAAGCGCGGCAGCACCGAGAAAATTCAGCAGGCCCCAGCCAATCCAGCGGCCCCAGGGTTTCTTCGGCTGTTGCCAGTCCAGTTGCAACGGCTCGTCATCCAACTCGAACAGGTGCTCGTCACGCAGTTCGGGCTCGCTGCGCGCGGCCTTCTTCGGCGCCGCTACGGCGGGTTCGTCATCAACCGGACTGTCTGCCAGTGCGCCAAAGGGCTCGCGCTCGGCATGCAGCTCAATGTGCTCGATTTCCGGCTCAGGGTGGCGGCGGTCAAGGGCGTTGAGGCCGAGCGGCGGCTCGTCATCGGGCTCGCTGATCGGTGCTGGCACTGCGGGTGCCGGCGGCGGAGTCGGCCGAGCAGGTGGTGGCAGCGGCTGAGGTTTGGCGCTCAGGCTGGCGGCTGGCTTGTTCAGCTCATCCTGCAGCAGGGCTTCGGCCCAGCGCTCGTCGTGCGGGTCGTGCTCTATCGGTTCAGGGGTCAGAAAGCTTTCGCTGTATTTCGGTGCGCTATCAATCGCCAGAAACTGCTTGGACAGCTGCTGCTCCTGGGCTTCGAGCTTGGCCAGCTCTTCATCCAGATCAAGGCTGTCGAGGTCCAGGTCGTCATGAATCCACAGCGTGTCGCTAGCTTTGCTGCTGGCGGGCGCCGCCGGTGTTGCGGGGGCGGCGCTGGGCATAACCGGGCGTGGCGCGGGCGGCACGGGTGGTTTGCTCGGCTGTGGAGTCGCTGTTGGCGTTGGCGCAGCTACTGGCGTCGCTGGGCCGGGCAGTTGCTGGCCCTGTTCACGCAGCTGTTGCGCGGCATTGAACACATGCAGGCAGGCTCCGCAGCGCACGGCACCATGGGCGGCACCCAGCTGCGTAAGGTTCACGCGAAAGCTGGTGCGGCAATGGGGGCACTGGGTGACGAAGCTCTGGGTCATGCGGCGATCCGGCTAAACGAGGCGGCTAGTCTAACGCAAGTGCTTGGCAATGCAGCAGCTGCGCGCGCTGGGGCAGTTAGCGGCGTACGCCGCTAATACGCACCCAGCCGTCTTTATCGGCGGTCGGGTCGAGGATAAAGGCGTCGTTATAAGCGGCGCGCACCTCTTCGGCCTGCTCGGCAAGGATGCCCGACAGCGCCAGGCGCCCGCCGGGCTTGACCAGGCTGGTGATCTGCGGCGCCAGCGCCACCAGGGGGCCGGCGAGGATATTGGCGACCACCACGTCGGCTGGCTGTTGCGGCATGTCGTCTGGCAGGTAGAGCGGGAAGCGCGCCGGGTCGATGTTGTTGCGTCCGGCGTTATCGCGCGAGGCCTCGATGGCCTGGATGTCGATGTCGGTGCCGACTGCTTGCGGTGCGCCGAGCAGCAGGGCGGCAATTGCCAGGATGCCCGAGCCGCAACCGAAGTCGATCACGCTGCAATCCTGCAGGTGCTGACCGTCTAGCCATTCCAGGCACAGTGCGGTGGTCGGGTGGGTGCCGGTGCCGAAGGCCAGGCCCGGGTCTAGCAGCAGATTGACCGCATCTGGCTCCGGTGCGGCGTGCCAGCTCGGCACGATCCACAGGCGCTGGCCGAAACGCATCGGCTGGAAACCGTCCATCCAGCTGCGCTCCCAGTCCTGATCGGCGATCACTTCGGCCTGATGCTCGGGCAGCTCAGTGCCAGTCAGCAGCTGCAGGTGCGCGAACACTGCATTGGCGTCGGTATCGGCTTCGAACAGGGCGAGCAGGTGGGTGTGCGACCACAGCGGTGTGGTGCCCAGGTCCGGCTCGAAAATTGGCTGGTCTTCGGCATCCATAAAGGTCACCGATACGGCGCCGACTTCCAGTAACGCATCTTCGTAGGTTTCCGCCTGCTCTGGGGTGATGGCGAGACGGACTTGTAACCAGGGCATGGCAAACCTCGTGAGCGTTGTGGCGGGATGGCGCAAATTGGCGCGCAGCTTACTTGATGCCTGGGGTTGCCTGCCACCGCCGGCAGGCCGGAAACGACAAGGGCCGCCGAATGGCAGCCCTTGTCGAAAATTTGAAGAATGACCTCGCGAGCTAGAGCGAGACAAGGAAAAAACAGCCGAGGAAGCGGAGTTTACGTCTGTAAATGAGCATTCCGAGGCTGTTTTTGACGCAGTATCGCCGACGCGCAGCAGGTCATTGCGGTTTAGTGCTTATCCATACCCAGTTTCTTTTCCAGATAATGGATATTCACGCCGCCTTTGCAGAAGCCTTTGTCACGGACCAGATCGCGGTGCAGGGGCACGTTGGTCTTGATGCCGTCGACCACGATCTCGTCCAGGGCGTTGCGCATGCGGGCCATGGCCTCGTCGCGGGTGGCGCCGTAGGTGATGATCTTGCCGATCAGCGAGTCGTAGTGCGGTGGTACGGTGTAGCCGCTGTACAGGTGCGAGTCCATCCGTACGCCGTTACCGCCTGGCGCGTGGAAGTGCTTGACCTTGCCGGGGCAGGGCATGAAGTTGTCCGGGTCTTCGGCGTTGATCCGGCATTCCAGCGAGTGGCCGCGAATCACCACGTCACTCTGCTTGAACGACAGCTTGTTGCCGGCGGCGATGCTGAGCATCTCCTTGACGATGTCGATGCCGGTGACCATTTCCGAAACCGGATGCTCAACCTGTACGCGGGTGTTCATCTCGATAAAGTAGAAATGCCCATCTTCGTAGAGGAACTCGAAGGTGCCGGCGCCGCGATAACCGATCTCGATGCAGGCATCGACGCAGCGTTGCAGCACTTCGGCGCGGGCTTTTTCATCGATGCCCGGAGCCGGCGCTTCTTCCAGTACCTTCTGGTGGCGGCGCTGCAGCGAGCAGTCACGGTCACCCAGGTGGATGGCGTTGCCCTGGCCGTCGGAGAGTACCTGGACTTCCACATGGCGTGGGTTGCCGAGGAATTTCTCCAAATAGACCATCGGGTTGCCGAACACCGAGCCGGCTTCGCTGCGGGTCAGCTTGGCCGATTTGATCAGGTCTTCTTCCTTGTACACCACGCGCATGCCGCGACCACCACCGCCGCCAGCGGCCTTGATGATCACCGGGTAACCGACTTCGCGAGCAATCTGCAGGGCAGTTTCCTCGTCTTCCGGCAGTGGGCCGTCAGAGCCAGGAACCACCGGTACGCCGGCGCGCTTCATGGCGTCCTTGGCCGACACCTTGTCGCCCATCAGGCGAATGGTCTCGGCTTTCGGGCCGATAAAGGCGAAGCCGGAGTTTTCCACCTGTTCGGCGAAATCAGCGTTTTCCGCCAGGAAGCCGTAGCCAGGGTGGATAGCCGTGGCGCCGGTGACTTCAGCTGCGCTGATGATCGCCGGAATATTCAAATAGGACAGCGCGCCAGAGGCTGGGCCGATGCACACCGACTCGTCGGCCAGGCCCAGGTGCATCAGTTCGCGGTCAGCGGTGGAGTGCACCGCGACGGTTTTGATGCCGAGCTCTTTACAGGCGCGCAAGACGCGCAGGGCGATCTCGCCGCGGTTGGCGATCAGAACTTTTTCCAACATCGCTGGCTCTCCGTGGATCAAACGATGGTGAACAGAGGCTGGTCGTATTCCACCGGCTGACCGTTCTCGCCCAGGATGGATTCGATCACGCCGCTGGTTTCGGCCTCGATGTGGTTCATCATCTTCATCGCTTCAACGATGCAGAGAATGTCGCCTTTCTTCACGCTCTGGCCGACTTCTACGAAGTTGGCTGACGTTGGGCCGGATGCGCGGTAGAAGGTGCCGACCATCGGCGAGCGCACCACGGTGCCATTCAGCTTGGCGGCAGCCGGGGCTGCTGCTTCAGTGGCGACCGGTGCTGCAGCAACCGGAGCAGCTGCAGGCGCAGGCGCCTGAGCGTACATCGGCTGTTGCATAAAGGCCGGCTGCTTGCTGTGACGGCTGATCCGCACGGACTCTTCGCCTTCGCGAATCTCCAGCTCGTCGATACCGGATTCTTCCAGCAGCTCGATCAGTTTTTTGACTTTACGAATATCCATAGTGGTTCAACTCCCGGTGAGGTCAGGGGCGCTTAAGTTCAAGTTGTTCGAGTGCAGCCTCCAGGGCCAGTCGATAACCGCTGGCGCCAAGGCCGCAGATCACTCCCACCGCGACATCTGAAAAGTAGGAGTGATGGCGGAAAGCTTCGCGTTTGTGCACGTTGGACAAATGCACTTCGATGAATGGGATGCTCACCGCCAGCAATGCGTCACGTAATGCGACGCTGGTGTGAGTAAAAGCGGCAGGATTGATCAGGATAAAGTCGACACCTTCGCCTTTTGCGGCGTGAATACGGTCAATCATCTCGTACTCGGCATTGCTCTGCAGGTACAGCAGATGGTGGCCTGCCTCACGCGCGCGGCGCTCCAGGTCGAGGTTGATCTGCTCCAGGGTGACGGCGCCGTAAACCCCTGGCTCGCGGGTGCCGAGCAAGTTGAGGTTGGGGCCGTGCAGTACCAATAAGGTCGCCATGATCCTTAATCCTTGTTTTTCTACTGGGCAGGACTATGCCGCGACAGCGCAGGGCTGTCCAGTTCTCAGCAATAGTCGACACGATGACCGCAGATTGCGGCAAATATATGACTCGGGGTGTTAAAAACGTTCCCGCGCCGTGCTCAGGCGCGCAGCAAAGGTCGCCGCATCCACCTCACCTACGACACGCAGATCCAGCCATTCGTCACCCTTGGCGTCGAATAGCAGAATGGCCGGCGGGCCGAACAGCTGGTAGCGGTCGAGCAGGGCGCGCTGGGCGGGGTTGCTTTCGGTGATGTCGAAGCGCACCAGTTGGTAGTCGCCGAGCTGGCGGCCGACTTCTGGGGCGTTGAGCACTTCACGCTCGATCACCTTGCAGCTGATGCACCAGTCGGCGTACCAGTCGAGCAGCAGCGGCTTGCCGTTGTTCTGTGCGGCAAGCAAGGCGGCATCCAGTTCGGCGGGGGTGCTGATAGTTTGCCATTGGCCAGCTTGTACCTGAGTGGCTTCGGCGCTGCTGACCATGCGGCCAAGCGGTCGTAGCGGGTCATCCTGGCCTTGCAGTGCGCCGACCCAGGCCACCAAGGCGTAGACAAGCAGGGGCAGGCCGAGCAGTTGCGCGAGTTTCTGGTGATGGGTTTTCGGCGTGAGTTCCAGCGCCCCGAGCCACAATGCGATGCCGGCGGCCAGCAGGCCCCAGAGCGCCAGGCTGACTGGGCCGGGTACGACGCGCTCAAGCAGCCAGATCGCCACGGCCATCAGCAATGCGCCGAACAGATTGCGCACCGTGAGCATCCAGGGGCCGGATTTCGGCAGCAGAGCACCGCCACCGACGGCAAACAGCACCAGCGGCGCGCCCATGCCGAGGCCCAGGGCCAGCAACTTAAGGCCGCCGCCGAGGGCGTCGCCGCTGGCGCTGATATACAGCAGCGCGCCGGCCAATGGTGCGGATACACAGGGTGAAACCAGTACGCTGGACAGTACGCCAAGCGCCGCTGCACTAAAAATCGTGCCGCCGTGCAGACGTTGGCTCAGGCGCTGTAATCGGCCGTCGATTGCTGCCGGCAGGCGCAGCTCGAGAAAGCCCAGGCTGGCTGCGCCGAACAGGGCGAAGAAGATCGCGAACGGCACCAGCACCCAGGGCGATTGCAGGCGTGCCTGCAGGTTGAGTTCTGCACCGAAAAGGCCCATCAGCGCGCCGAGGATGGCAAAGCTGAGGGCCATCGGCAGCACGTAGGCCAGCGACAGCACTAGGCTGCGCATGCCGCCGGGTTGGCCGCGCAACACCACGCCGGTGAGGATCGGCAGCATCGGCAGCACGCACGGGGTGAAGGTCAGTGCCAGGCCGCCAAGGAAGAACAGCGCCAGGTCGGTCCAGTTCCACCTCGTCGGTTTATCGCCAATTGCCAGAATTTCGGTTTCCGGCGGATAGCACAGACCTTTGTCTGCACAGCCCTGATAGCTGACGTGCAGGCTAAAAGGGTGGTTAAACGGGTTGTTGACCGGCACCTCGACATCCAGCACCTCGTAATACACCTCGACATCGCCGAAGTACTCGTCGTGCTTGGCCTTTCCTGGAGGAAGTAGCGGCTGTCCTAGGCTGACACCCTCGCTGCTGCTGGTGAAACCAAAGCGGTGCTTATAGAGGTAATAACCCTCAGCAACGACAAAACGCAGCTTCACAGACTCGCTGGAGCTGCTGATCAGGCTCAGCTTGAACGCCTCGCGTACCGGCAGGAAGTCCGCGCTGTTGTTCAGCGGCGCGCCGAATTGCGCAGGGGCGGGCGGCTTATCGAGCAGGCCGGCGCTGGCCGGCAGTACGACCAGAAGCAGAAGCAGGCTGAGTAGACGGTGCATGGCAGGCTCATGATGCGGGAATCGCCGCATCATAGCGGAGGCCGGCGGCTCAGGGCACGGCTCAGGCTGTAAGCGGTCTTGTCTACGGGCTGGATGGTGCGCGACAGATTGCCGCGCCCACCGCCGGTTAAACCCTGAACGCCTGCACGGCGGTATGCAGTTGACCGCCGAGTTGCAGCAGCTGTTCGCCCTGGTTGCGGCCCTCGCCGATGCGCTGCAGGTTGTCGCCGCCAAGTTGATGGATGCGCTCGCTATGCCCGCGAATCTCGCTGACCGCGCCGCTCTGCTGCGCGGTGGCATCGGCGATGCGCTCGGCCATGCTGGCGATGGTGCGGATTGCCGCGACGATTTCATCCAGCGCGCCATCGGCGGCCTCGGCCTGGCTGGCGGTGGTTTCGGCGTGCTCGACCTGAGTGCGCATGGCCTGTACCGATTGCAGTGCGGCCTGTTGCAGGCGGCCGATCAGTTCCTGAATCTGTGCGGTGGCGCCGCTGGTGCGTTGCGACAGCGAGCGCACTTCATCGGCGACCACGGCAAAGCCACGGCCCATCTCGCCGGCCCGCGCTGCTTCGATGGCGGCATTCAGGGCGAGCAGGTTGGTTTGCTCGGCGATGCCGCGAATCACCGTCAGCACATTGCCAATGGTCGCGGTTTCTTCAGCCAGGCGCTCGATGGCCTGGGCGTTGCCCTGCACTTCATCAACCAGCGAGTGCAGGCCGGTCAGGCTGTGGCCGATCACTTGCTGGCCCTGTTCCAGGGCGCGGTTGGCATCGCGGCTGGCGTCTGCGGCCTGGCTGGCGTCGCCGGCCACTTGCTGAATAGTCGATTGCAACTCGCCGAGGGCATCGCGAATCTGCGCAGTGTCGCCGGCCTGGCGTTCGGCGCCGCTGTGCAGGCCGCCGCTAAGGTCGGCCAGGGTGCGGCTGGAGCCAACCACCTGTTCGGCATGCCGGCGAATGGTGCCGACCAGATCGACCAGATAGGCGCGCAGGCGGTTTAGCGACTCTTCGATATCGCGCAGTTCGCGGGTGCGTGAGTTGAGGTGGATGTCACTGGCGAAGTCGCCGGCGGCCCATGCCGACAGGGCTGGTACCAGGCGCTCAAGCACACGGGTGAGGCGGCGCTGGATAGTGTCGATGATCAACGCGATCAACAGAATCAGGCCGATCATCAGACCGAGGATCAGCTGCACTTCGCCCTGGATACGCCCGTGTTCGGCGCGCACCAAGGGTTCCAGCGCGGCCAGCGCCTGCTGCACCTGATTGATCTGCGTGCGCGTGCTGTTGGCCAGGGTGCTGCGTTGTTCGATCAGGCTGCGGGTGCGTTGCAGCTCGGCCGGGTAGCGGCTGATCAGGTTGGCCAGGTCGCGTTTGAGGGCAATGCCACGGTCTTCGGCCTGGCTGCTCTCGCTGCTGGCATCCAGCCCCAGCAGGTCGGCAAACGAGTCGCTGGACGACTGGCTGGCGTCGGCTACGCCGAGCAGCGGCAAATCGCCAAGCGCCTGCGCCTGTTTGCTCAGGGCTGCCAGTTCGCGCTCAACCTCGCTGGCCAGCTCACTACGGCCGCTGCGCACCAGCTTGTCGCGGGCATGGGCCAGGCGGGTGAGGTGGCGCGCCGCGATAAGCAGTGGGCGGCGATAGTTGTCGGCGGCGCCGCTGTCGGCGTACTGCGCGAGTTGCTCAAGGGTGCCATCTATTTCCCGTTCGGCCTGCAAAAGCAGACCCTGCGGGTCACCCGATAGTTTGCCAGCGGCCAGTAGCTCGTTGGCGCTAAAGGCTTTGAGTTCGGCGAGGCTGGGGCGCAGGTTGGCCGCCAATTGCGTGGGCAGTTCAGCCATGGCCTGTTCGAGGCTGTCCAGCGATTGCAGGGCGGCGCTGTGGCGCAGGGCGTCGCCGCTTTCCAAATAGGCGCTGATGTTCTGCGCGGCTTCGCCCTGGAATTGCTGGGACAGGCTCAGATAGCGCGCCATCAGCAGATAAGGGCGTTCCAGGGCGCGTTGCGACCACCAGAGGGTAACGGCCAGGGCCACGCAAACGGTGACCAGCAGCAGGGTATTGAGGTTGGTAAGGGATTTAAGGCGCATAAGGCTCGACCGACTACGAACGGTTCCGGCCGCCGACGGATGCGTCAGGGCGGCAGCTAAGCCTCAGAATTTATTGCTTTTTCGTGACCGTAATATGACTGCGCCGACTGCGTCACAGTTTTCTGCCGAATGGTTGGCAGTGGCGATGGCTCAAGTGCACCAGGGCGAGCCTCACTCGCCCTGGTAGATCGCCACCTGGTTGCGCCCGCCGTGCTTGGCCACATACAGGGCCTGGTCGGCCTGTTGCGAGAGCAGTTTGCCGTCCAGTTGCGGCGCCAGTTGGGCGATGCCGCAGCTGAAGGTGCAGGACAGGTCATGGGGCTGCGCCGAATATTGGATTTCGGCGAAACGCTGGCGGATTTCGTCGAGCACTCGGCGCGCCGACTCGGCGTCGGTGTCGGGCATCACCACGGCAAACTCTTCACCGCCGTAACGGCCGATATGGTCGCTCTTGCGCAGGCGCTGCTTGAGAAACAGCGCCAGGCTCTTGATCACCCGGTCGCCCATGGGGTGGCCGTAGGTGTCGTTGACCTTCTTGAAGAAGTCGATGTCGATCATCGCAAAGCTCAGCGGCTGGCCGTCGCGCTCGGCGCGAAAGCGTGCGTCTTCGAGCAATTGCAGGGTGTGGGTGTGGTTGTACAGCCCGGTCAGGCTGTCACGCACCATGCGCGCCTTGAGGCTGCGCGCGCGGGCAGCGCGGTTGCGCACGGTGGCGATCAGATGACGTGGCTTGATCGGTTTGGTGAGGAAGTCGTCACCGCCTTCGCTCATGGCGTCGAGCTGCTTGTCCAGGTCGTCTTCGGCGGACAGGTAGATAATCGGCACGCTGACATAGCGGTCATTGTGGCGGATCACCTGGGCCAGTTCCGGGCCGTTGCACTCTGGCATGTACATGTCGAGGATGATCAGGTCCGGCTGAAAATCGGCCAGATGGCTCATGGCCTGGATCGGCTCGATCAGGGTGCGGGTGACGATGCCGGCGCTGTTGAGCACGCGCTCGGTGTGCGTGGCCTGGGCCCGCGAATCGTCAATGATCAGCACCTTGTAAGGCTCGTACTGCGAGACGTTGGTCAGCACTTCGATGCGCTCGAACAGGTTCGAGGCATCCAGGCTACCGGTGAAGAACTCCTGGCCACCGGCGCGCACGGCTGACAGGCGGGTCATGGTGTCGGTGTCTTCAGGGCTGAAGAACAGCAGCGGAATCTGGTGCTCCAGGCCTTCCTGCACACTTTTCGCCAGGAGCAGGCCGCAACCTGGGCCGGAGAAGTCGACTTCCATCAGAATCGCCGCCGGGTGGCGCTCGCGCATGGCGTTGCGAAACGCATTGGCGCTGTCCAGAGCAATGGCGTTCATGCCGAAGAATTCCAGGCGCTGCACCAGCTGTTCGGCGCGCTCCAGATGCTGCAGCGCCAGGTACACCGGTTTGCGCAGCGGCGGCAGCACGGTTTGCTCAAAACGGTCGCCGTGGCGCAGGCCGGTGCGTGACAGGCGCTGCAGCAGTTGGTTGAGCTGGCTGATCAGTTCGCTATTGAGGCGGCCACGGTTGTCGGCCACCAGTTGCAGGCAGCTGTCGATTTCCTGGGCCAGCTGGCTGTGCTCGGCCTGATCGAAGCGCTCGGCATAGCGCTGTAGCAATTCCGTTGCCTCGCGCAGTTCACCCATGCCGGCTTCGTTCCACTCACTGCGCTGCAGGCGCTGCCAGACTTCCAATACCTGGCGCGCCTGATTGATCACGCGCTGGGCGAAGTGCTGCTTGAGGCGGTCGCGGCTGGGGTCTTCTTGCTCGATCATGGCCCGGTTTCGATTGGCGCAGCGCAGGGCTGCGGATGATGGCTTAGTGCTAGCAATGCTAACACTCGTTTGAAATATTGCGAGTGCCGTCGATCTATTGGCGTCGGCCTTCTGTCTATGGCATCACAGATACGTAATCGGCTTAACCGGCGCTAAGTTTGCCGTTCGCCGCTGCGCAGTCGGTCGCGCTTCCCTTATAGTGCAAGGCAGTTGCGCAACCCTGCTTGAGGGTTGTGGTCGAACCAACAGTCACCGGGTTGTGCAGTCCGGTCGCGAGCTTGCTACTTGGGTAACAAAAGGACATTGCCATGCTGGATTGGAAGAATCGAACTGCCGAAACGCGTGATAGCGCGGCAGGTGCCGCCACCGCCTCACAGAGTAAATCGACGGGAAGCCTGGCCGTCCGTACGGCTGCTGGTCTGCTCGGGCTTTACTTGGTTGTGGCGCTGGTGGTCGGTTGGTACTGGAGTCAGGAACCGGCGCAATTCTCCGTGCAGCAGCGCGCCGAGGCGGCTTCCCAGGCGCGCGGACACAAGCTGGTGAATGGTTACACCACTGCGGAAACCCTCAAGCAAGTGGCCAACACCTTGCTCGACAAACCGGGCGGTTACCTGTCCAACGACCTCGCGCCGCCGGGCCTGTGGCTCGACAATATGCCGAGCTGGGAGTTTGGCGTGCTGGTGCAGGTGCGTGACATGTCCCGCGCGCTGCGCAAGGACTTCACCCGCTCGCAGTCGCAATCCACTGAAGACCCTGACTTGGCTAAAGCTGAGCCGCGCTTTCACTTCGACAACAAAAGCTGGGCGCTGCCGGCCTCCGAGGCCGAATACGCCGAAGGCATCAAGTCCTTGGATCGCTACCTGGCTCGTCTTGCCGATCCGAGTCAGTCCAATGCGCAGTTCTATACCCGCGCCGATAACCTGAACAACTGGCTGGGCGATGCCGCCACGCGCCTGGGTTCACTGTCGCAGCGCCTGTCGGCGAGTGTTGGCCAGGTGCGCTTGAATACTGCAGTGGTCGACCCCGCGCTGGCCGAGAGCGTGGCCCAGGTCGACTTTATCGAAGGCGTGAACTACGAGACGCCATGGCTGCAGATCGACAACGTGTTCTATGAAGCCCGTGGCCAGGCCTGGGCGCTGGCCCATTTGCTGCGCGCCATCGAGGTGGATTTCGCCGATGTGCTGGCGAAGAAGAACGCCACTGTCAGCGTGCGCCAGATCATTCGTGAGCTGGAGGCCGCGCAGGAGCCGCTGTGGAGCCCGATGATCCTCAACGGCAGCGGTTATGGCCTGCTGGCCAACCACTCGCTGGTGATGGCCAACTACATCTCGCGCGCCAATGCCGGGCTGATCGACCTGCGCCAACTGCTGTCGCAGGGTTAAGCGGTGGCCTGGTCCGAAGCCGAGGTGGCGCACCGCGCCGCCTCCGATGCTGAGCGCATCGCCTGGGTCGACGAGGAAGATCGTCTGCTCGGCGGTGTGTTGCGCAGCGAGCTGCGCGCGCGGCATCTGCTTGGGCGCGGCACCTATATTCTGCTGTTCAACAGCGCCGGTCTGCTCTGTGTGCACCGCCGCACCCTGAGCAAGGCGCTGTATCCCGGTTACTGGGATGTGGCGGCCGGCGGCATGGTGCTGGAAGGCGAGAGCTATGCCGAGTCCGCGGCGCGCGAGCTGGCTGAAGAATTGGGCATAGAGGATGCGCAGTTGGTTGAGCATGCGCATTTCCTCTACGACGCACCAGAAAGCCGCCTGTGGTGCATGGCCTATTCGGCGGTGTCCGATGCGCCGCTGCGCTTGCAGCCGGAGGAGGTGTTGGAAGCGCGCTTTATCTCCATCGACGAAGCACTGGCCGAGACTCAGCACCTGCCCTATTGCCCCGACTCGTTGGCCGCCTTGCAGCGCTATCTGGCAGCCACTCGCTAGGCCCTCAATAACGGCCAAACCCCGCGTCAGCCCTGGCTTTGTGCAGGATATGCAGGCGTTTTGTGCGGCATCCTGAACAACGTCGCTAATCCGCCGATTAATGGCGCATTTTTACACTTAGCAGCTGCGTTTTTTGCCGTTACACTGCGCCGCCTTCAAGCCCTGGCCGTGTATCGCCAGGGTGCGCTGCCCCTGCCAGAGTGGGGCTTTGCGGTCGACACGCCAAACAGGTGTCGACCAGTCGCTATCCTGACCCCTTCGAGGACAAACCGGTGGTCAAGAAAGCTTCCTCATTTGCCGCGCTCAGCGGCCTGGTGTATTCCACCGACAGCGGCCGGCATTGCCCGGACTGCAGCCAGCCGGTGGACGCCTGCATCTGCAAACAGACCCTGATCCCCGAAGGTGATGGCATCGCCCGCGTGCGCCGTGAGACCAAAGGTCGCGGCGGCAAGACGGTGACCACCATCAGCGGTGTGCCATTGGCCGAAGAGCCGCTCAAGGATCTGGTCAGCGCCTTGAAGAAACGCTGCGGCTGCGGTGGTTCGCTCAAGGATGGGGTGATCGAGATTCAGGGCGACCACGTCGAGCTGCTGATTGCCGAGCTGATCAAGCATGGTTTTAAAGCCAAGAAGTCCGGCGGCTGATCCCGTCTTTTCTAAACTTACTCAGCGGGCCACCGGTCACAGCTGAGTAATCGTCATTTCCAGACTTTAATCTGTACGGGTCTTGGCTGTGCCAAGGCCACTATCGCCAGCAAGGGAGACATCGATGTCTGCACGACGCACACGTAAAGATGACGGCAGCCAGTGGACCGTAGCGGACAGCCGCAGCGTCTATGGCATTCGCCATTGGGGCGCGGGTTATTTCGCGATCAATGACAAGGGCCGTGTCGAGGTGCGCCCGAATGGTCCGCAAAGCACGCCGATTGACCTCTACGAGCAGATTGATGAGCTGCGTTCCAGCGGCCTGTCGCTGCCGCTGCTGGTGCGCTTTCCGGACATCCTGCAAGACCGCGTACGCCAGCTGACCGGCGCCTTTGACGCGAATATCGCGCGCCTGGAATACCAGAGCCCGTACACCGCGCTGTATCCGATCAAGGTCAACCAGCAGGAAGCGGTGGTGGAAAACATCATCGCCACGCAGAACGTCTCCATCGGCCTGGAAGCTGGCTCCAAGCCGGAGCTGATGGCGGTGTTGGCGTTGGCGCCGAAGGGCGGCACCATCGTCTGCAACGGCTACAAAGACCGCGAATTTATCAAGCTGGCCCTGATGGGGCAGAAGCTCGGTCACAACGTGTTTATCGTGATCGAGAAAGAGTCCGAAGTGCAGCTGGTGATCGACGAAGCGGCCGAGCTCAAGGTCGCGCCGCAGATCGGCCTACGCGTGCGTCTGTCGTCTCTGGCATCAAGCAAGTGGGCTGACACCGGCGGTGAGAAGTCCAAGTTCGGCTTGTCGGCGGCGCAGCTGCTATCTGTGGTCGAGCGCTTCCGCGCGGCCAAGCTGGACCAGGGCATCCGCCTGCTGCACTTCCATATGGGCTCGCAGATCGCCAACCTGTCCGACTACCAGCACGGCTTCAAGGAAGCCATCCGCTATTACGGCGAGCTGCGTGGGTTGGGCCTGCCGGTCGACCATATCGACGTCGGCGGCGGCCTGGGTGTGGATTACGACGGCACCCACTCGCGCAATGCCAGCTCGATCAACTACGACATGGACGACTACGCCGGTGTCGTGGTCGGTATGCTCAAAGAGTTCTGCGATGCCCAGGAACTGCCGCATCCGCATATCTTCTCGGAAAGCGGCCGCTCGCTGACCGCGCACCATGCCATGCTGGTGGTGCAGGTTACCGATGTGGAAAAACACAACGACGAGATCCCCAAGATCGAAGACGTCACCAGCCTGCCGGAAACCGTGCGTTACCTGGTCGAGCTGCTCGGTCCGACCGATATCGAAATGGTCACCGAGACCTACTGGCGCGCCACCCACTATATGAGCGATGTGGCCACTCAGTATGCTGATGGCAAACTCAGCCTGACCGAAAAAGCCCTGGCCGAGCAGTGCTACTTCGCCGTGTGCCGCCGCCTGCACAATTCGCTGAAAGCCCGTCAGCGTTCGCACCGTCAGGTGCTGGATGAGCTCAACGACAAGCTGGCCGACAAGTACATCTGCAACTTCTCGGTGTTCCAGAGCCTGCCGGACACCTGGGCCATCGGCCAGGTGCTGCCGATTCTGCCGCTCAACCGTCTCGACGAAGAGCCGCTGCGCCGCGCCGTGCTGCAGGACCTGACCTGCGACTCCGACGGCAAGATCCGCCAATACGTCGACGAGCAGAGCATCGAGACCAGCCTGCCGGTGCACGAAGTGCGCGAGGGTGAGGACTACTTGCTGGGTATCTTCCTGGTCGGTGCCTATCAAGAAATCTTGGGCGATATGCACAACCTGTTCGGCGACACCGACTCGGTGAATATCTACCAGAACGCCGACGGCAGCGTGTACCACGCCGGTATCGAGACCCACGACACCATTGAGGACATGCTGCGCTACGTGCACCTGTCGCCGGAGGAGTTGATGAACCACTACCGCGACAAGGTCGCCAGCGCCAAGATCAGCCCGCGCGAACGCACCCAGTTCCTCGATGCGCTGCGTTTGGGGTTGACCCGTTCGTCTTATTTGTCGTCTTGATCGGTCAGGCGTTGTGCCCGTAGCCCGGATGTAATCCGGGAAAGGTTTTGACGGCAATACAGCGTCCCGGATTGCATCCGGGCTACCTTGGAATAGCAAAAGGCCCCGCACTGCGGGGCCTTTTGCTATCTGCTGACGCTGATTAAGCCCCGAGCAGGCTCTGCCCGCAGACGCGCAGCACCTGCGCGGTAGCCGCGCCTGAGCCGGGCTGAGCAAACCAGGCTACGGCTTCGGCGACGTCCTGCGGCAGGCCGCCCTGGCCCATGGAGTTCATGCGGCGGCCGGCTTCGCGGATGGTCAACGGGATCGCAGCGGTCATCTGGGTTTCGATAAAGCCGGGCGCCACCGCGTTGATGCTGATGCCGCGCTTGGCCAGCGTCGGCGCCCAGGCCTGGGCCAGGCCGATTACCCCGGCCTTGCTCACCGCGTAGTTGGTCTGGCCCATATTGCCGGCGATACCGCTGATCGAGGCGATCAGCACTACGCGGCCGTTGTCGTGCAGCTTGCCTGCGTCCAGCAGGGCCTGGGTCAGCACCTGCGGGGCATTCAGGTTGACGTTGATCACCGAGTTCCAGAACTCGTCACTCATCTTCGCCAGGGTCTTGTCGCGGGTGATGCCGGCGTTGTGCACGACGATATCAATGCCGTCCGGCAGCGCCTCAATAAGCTGTGCGGCGGCATCGCTGGCGCAGATATCCAGGGCCAGGCCGCGCCCGCCCAAGCGCGCAGCCAGGGCATCCAATGCTTCCTTGGCCGGTGGCACGTCCAGCAGCACCACCTCGGCGCCATCGCGGGCCAGGGTCTCGGCAATGGCCGCGCCGATGCCGCGCGAGGCCCCAGTAACCAGAGCCTTCTTGCCGGCCAGTGGGCGGGTCCAGTCCTTGACCTGTTCGCCACAGGAATTCAGGCGCAGCACCTGGCCTGACACGTAAGCGCTTTTCGGCGAGAGGAAGAAGCGCAGTACGCCTTCCAGCTGCGCCTCGCCGCCTTTGCCGACGTAGATCAGCTGTACGTTACCGCCACGGCGGATTTCCTTGCCCAGGGAACGGCTAAAGCCTTCCAGCGAGCGCTGCACGCTGGCGGCAATCGGGTCTTTCAATGATTCCGGGGCGCGGCCGAGGATTACCACGCGCGGGCATTTATCCAGGCCCTTGAAGGCCGGCTGGAAGAAGTCGCGCAGCTCGATCAGCTGCTCGAAGCGGGTCAGCCCGCTGGCGTCAAACACCAGCGCCTTGAGCTTGGGGCCGTGCTCGGCGGTCCAGCGCGGCAGCTCGAACTGGCCTTCGCGGGCGGCGAACAGGGCATCAGTCAGCTTGTTGGCAAAGGGCAGTACGGCGCTGGCCAGGCTGCCTTCGCCGCCAATCAGCAGGGCGCCGTCCACCGGCCGGCTGCGTCCGGCCATCCAGCGCTCCAGCAGCAACGGCGCCGGCAAACCAAGCGCGCTTACCAGACGGCGACCGGACGTGGAGTTGGCAAAGGCGAGATAACGGTCGGACATGGGGCAGCTCCTGCACACAGATCAAAAGTGCGCCCACTCTACGCAGGCAGCAGAAATGCGCAATTGACCGCATCGCCTGCTGCACTGGCAAGGCGGCCAATGCCACGCTGCTGCGACAGGTTAGCCTGTGCGCCATTCATTAAAAGTCTGCTGCGCGTCGGCCCTGCGGCGTTAAAAACAGGCTCGGAATGCTCATGTACAAAAGTACACTCCGCTTCCTCGCCTGTTTTTGCCTTGCAGGACTCTAGCTCGCGAGACTTTGAACAGATTCTCAGATCAATTCCTTGTTCAGGAGTCATCCATGACCCAGCCGCGCCGCGTCGCCATCGTTGGTGGTAACCGCATTCCGTTCGCCCGCTCCAATACCGTTTATGCCACTGCGAGCAACCAGGAGATGCTGATCAGTGCGCTGGATGGCCTGGTCGAGCGTTTCAACCTGCACGGCGAACGCCTTGGCGAAGTGGTGGCTGGCGCAGTGCTCAAGCATTCGCGTGACTTCAACCTGACCCGTGAGTGCGTGCTGGGCTCGCGTCTTGCTCCGGAAACCCCGGCCTATGATCTGCAGCAGGCCTGCGGCACCGGCCTGGAAGCAGCGCTGTTGGTGGCCAACAAGATCGCCCTCGGGCAGATCGAGTGCGGCATCGCCGGCGGCGTCGACACCACCTCGGACGCGCCAATCGGGGTCAACGAAGGGCTGCGCAAGATTCTTCTGCAAGCCAACCGTGGCAAGAGCACTGGCGAGAAGATCAAGAGCCTGCTGCAGATTCGCCCGCGCCATCTGGCCCCGGCCATTCCGCGCAACGGCGAGCCGCGTACCGGGCTGTCGATGGGCGAACACTGCGAGCTGATGGCGCAAACCTGGGCCATTCCGCGTGACGAGCAGGACCAACTGGCCGTGGCCAGCCACCAGAAACTCGCCGCCGCCTACGCCGAAGGCTGGCACGACGATCTGCTGACGCCGTTCCGTGGTCTGACCCGCGACCAGAACCTGCGCGCCGACATCAGCCTGGAAAAACTCGCCACCCTCAAACCCTGCTTCGAGCGCAGCCCGCGCGGCACCATGACCGCCGCCAACTCGACGCCGCTGACCGATGGCGCCTCCCTGGTGCTGCTGGCCAGCGAGGACTGGGCCAAGGCCCGTGGTCTGCCGATTTTGGCTTACTGGAAGGATGGCGAAGCGGCAGCGGTGGACTTTGTCGGCGGCAAGGAAGGCTTGCTGATGGCCCCGGCCTACGCGGTGCCGCGCCTGCTGGCGCGCAACAAGCTGAGCCTGCAGGACTTCGACTACTACGAAATTCACGAGGCCTTCGCCGCGCAGGTGCTCTGCACCCTCAAGGCTTGGGAAGACGCCGACTACTGCAAAACCCGCCTGGGCCTGGATGCGCCGCTGGGTTCCATCGACCGCAGCAAAATGAACGTCAAGGGCAGCTCCCTGGCTGCCGGCCACCCCTTTGCGGCCACTGGCGGGCGCATCGTCGCCAACCTGGCCAAGTTGCTATCGGTGGCGCAGGAAGGCCGCGGGCTGATCTCGATTTGCGCGGCCGGCGGTCAAGGTGTGACTGCAATCCTGGAAAAGTAATCAAACAGCCGTATCCGCACGCTGTGCGGGTACTGATGTATGCAACTCCGTGATTTGGAGCGGCCCACGCAGGTGGAGCCGCTCTTTTTTTATCTCAGCATTCGAGCAAGTAGGTTGGTGTTGAGCGCAGCGAAGCCCAACAGGCGTTGGTTGGTTTGTTGGGCTTCGTCGCGTTGCTCCTCAACCCAACCTACGCGGCTATTACGCCTGGGTATCGGCTTCGCCCTTCAGCAGCGCCGCCTTGCGCGCCAGGCCCCAGCGGTAACCGCTGAGGCTGCCGTTGCTGGCGATTACCCGGTGGCAGGGCACCAGCAGGCCCAGCGGGTTGCTGGCGCAGGCGCGGGCGATGGCGCGTGGATGGCTGCCCAGTTGCGCGGCCAGTTCGGCGTAGTTACGCGTCTGCCCAGGCGGGATCTGCTGCAGGGCGCGCCACACCTGTTGCTGAAACGCCGTGCCGCGAATATCCAGCGGCAGCTGGGCGGCGCGCTGCGGTTCGCTGATCTGCGCCAGCACCTGGCGCAAGCTATCGCCCAAGCCCGGGTTATCCACCTGCAGTTCGGCGGCAGCAAAGCGCTGCTGCAGTTCACTTAACAGCGCAGCCGGGTCGTCACCAAACAGCAGGGCGCAGATACCCTTGGCACTGCTGGCCAGCAACAAGTGGCCGAGCGTGCAGGGCGCGATGCTGTAGCGCAGCCGTTCGCCGGCGGCCTGTTTGCGCCGTTGCGCCGGGCTCAGGGACGCCGGCTGCTGATACAGCGCGCGGGTGCCGGAGTAGCCGGCGCTCAGTGCGGCATCCAGCACGCTGCCTGCCGCCGGTAACTGTTGTTCCAGCCGTGCGCGGCGGTGCGCCTCGCTCCAGGCTTTCGGCGTCAGCCCGGTGCGCGCCTTGAAGGCCCGTGCCAGGTGCGAGGCGGACAGGCCAATGCGCGCGGCCAGCTGAGCGAGGGTCAGCGGTTGTTCACTGTTATCGAGCAGCTCACAGGCCGCCACCACCAGCGTATCCAGTTGTTCGGCCGGGCTCTGCCCGTGCGGTGAGCAGCGTTTGCATGGGCGAAAGCCAGCGGCGGTAGCAGCGTCAGCATCGACATGGAAACTGACGTTCTCGCGCCGGGGGCGTCGCGCCGGGCAGCTGGGCCGGCAATAGATACCGGTGCTGCGCACGGCAAATACAAAGCGGCCATCCTGCGCGGCATCACGTTCGCATACGGCTTGCCAGCAGCGCTCGGCATCAAGCATGGCGCGATCCTCAATAGACATGGGCTGATTGTCGGCTGCGGTTGGCGGTCTGCCAATCCACATATGACTTTCAAAGCGGCCGCAAGCTGGCGCACGGCGACTTAGCCAAGCTGGCCTAGACTCCTTGCATCCGCCACGGCGCACACGCAAGGAGAGGGCAATGATCAGACTGCGCCATTGGGGGCTGCTGCTGGTGCTGGCCAGCGTCTGCGCCGCCGCGCAACCGTCGGTGCCGGTGCGCCTCGACACCAGTTTTGAAGAGCCCTACCAAGTGGTGGTCGATGGCCAGCTCGGCGGGCTGTCGGTCACGGTGCTCGAATGCATCTTTAACCGCATGCAGCAGCCCTATCAGATTCAGCTGACTTCACTGCAGCGCGCCCGGCTCAACGTCAGCCGACAGATCGCCGATGGCTTCTTCAGCTCGGCACCCAATAGCCTGGTAGACGGCTATGCGGTGCTCTCGGCGCCACTGCTGATCGAGAAATGGTACTGGTATGCGCTGGACCCCAGCCTGCTCAACCTGCCCATCTGGGACAGGCAATTGAAGATCGGCAATGTCCTGGGCAGCAACAGCATGATCTGGCTGGAGTCCCGCGGCATCCCGGTGGAACAGAAGGTGCCGCGCCTGGAGCAGCTGGTGGAAATGCTCCGCCATGGCCGCATCAATATGCTGCTGGCCGACAGCAACGCCATGCACAGCACCCTGCAGCAGATTCAGGACAAGCAGAAGCTGCATCAGCGCTTTGTCCGCTATTCACCGCTGGGGGTGTATTTTTCCAAGACCTTTGTTGATGAGCATCCGGATTTTCTCAAGGCCTTCAACCGCCAGGTGGAAAACTGCGCACCGGCCAGCACCGCGCTGAGCCAGGCCGAGCAGGCCTATCTACACCAACTGGCCGCACAGCATGTGGCGCGCTGGGGGCTGCATGCGGACCTGCTCGCCGCATTGCGTGAGGCGCATAAGCGCGAGATCAGCCATGAGCGTATCCAGGAGCTGGACCGGCAATGGCGGCGCGAGCGCATCCTTGAGGAAAAGCCGCTGATCCGCCGCACGCTCAACCTGCGGCCGTCGCAGTTGTTGGCCGGTATCGCCAAACAATACTCGCCGCTGTTCAACGAGATTTTTATCAGCGATGCCAGCGGCCAACTGGTCGCCATTAGCGAAGTCACCAGCGATTACTGGCAGGCCGATGAAGTGGACTTTCAGCGTGCCGCGCTGCTGCCCAGCGGTGAGGTCCATGTGGGCGCGATTGAATATGACGGCTCGACGCAGAGCTTTCAGAGCAAAGTCTCGGCGCCGCTGTACGACCCCGATACGGGCACGCTGCTGGGGGTAATCAGCCTGGGCATCAATATCGAAACGGCCTTCGGTGACAACCTGCCCTAAGCGCGGCTCGCGAGTCCCCGCGTAGGTTCTAAGCTGAAGAACACCTGATTGCCCGCAAGGATGCCGCCATGTCGCGCCTCTGCTGCCTGTTGCTGTTTTGCCTGCTGCCCACCTCGGTAGTGGCGGCGCTGTCGCTGAACCAACAGCAGCGCGCCTGGATCGCCGAGCACGGGGTGATCCGGGTGGGCCTCGAGCGCAGCGGCTGGCCACCCTTTGATGTGCTGGACAAACACGGTCAGCATCGTGGCATCAGTGGCGACTACCTGGCGCTGCTCGGCCAACGCCTGGGCCTGCGTTTTGAGCCGGTGCTGATGGACGACTGGGAGGGCGCGCTGCAAGCCCTGCGCAGTGGCCAGGTCGACCTGCTGCCCTCGGTGGCCAAGACCGCCGAGCGCGAAGCCTTTATGGCCTTCAGCGAACCTTATCTGACCAGCAGCAGCCTGATCTTTACCCGCAGCGAGCTGACGGTGCAGCGCCTGCGTGACCTGGCCGGCAAACGTGTGGCCATCGAGCGCGGTTATGCGTTGCAGCAGGCGCTGCGTGAGCAGGTCGAGGGCGTGCAATTGCTTGAAGTCGGCGACACCGAGGCGGCGCTGCGCGCGGTGTCGTCCGGGCGCGCCGATGCCTATGTCGGCGACATGATCGTGGCCAGCTACCTGATCCGCGAGTTGAACCTGACCAACCTGGAACTGCGCGGCGAAACCGGCTTGTCCGCCAGCGAGTTTCGTTTTGCCGTGCGCCAGGACTGGCCACAGCTGGTCGGCCTGCTCAACCTGGCCATGAGTGACCTGAGCGATACCGAGCAGGAAGCGATCAAGGAGCGCTGGCTGCCGCCGCTGACCGTGTTCAACTGGCGGCGCCTGCTGGCCGTGGGCTGGCCTTATCTGCTTGGCCTGCTGGTACTGGTGATTTTCGTGCTGGTATGGAACCGCCGCCTGGCTGTGCAGATCGCCGAGCGTCAACGCGCCGAGGCTGAAGCCAGCCGCCAGCGCAGCACCTTGCTGGCGTTGATCAACGCGATTCCCGATCCGATCTGGTTCAAGGATGTCGACGGCCGTTATGTCGGCATCAATCAGGCCTGCGCCACGCTGTTCGGCCGGCCCAGCGAGGCGGTGCAGGGCCGGCGTGACGAAGCGCTGCTCGATCCGGCCTGGGCTGCCTCGCGCGCCGAGCATGACCGCATCGCCAGAAGCCAGGCGCAGCCGTTTGAAAGCGAGGGCTACTCGCTCTACCCGGATGGCCGGCGAGTGATCTTCGATACGTTGCGCACCACCTTCTATGACGAGCAGGGCCAGTTGCTCGGCCTGGTGGGCATCAGCCGTGACATCACTGCGCGCAAGCAGGCGGAGCAGGCCATGGCCGAAGCCAAGGAACTGGCCGAAGAGGCGGCGCGGCTGAAATCGGACTTTCTCGCCAATATGAGCCACGAAATCCGCACACCGATGAATGCGATCATCGGCATGTCGCACTTGGCGCTGAAAACCGAGCTGAGCCCGCGCCAGCGTGATTACCTGGGCAAGATTCAGCAATCCGGCCAACACCTGCTGGGGATCATCAACGACATCCTCGACTTCTCGAAGATCGAGGCCGGTAAGTTGACCATCGAGCGCATCGATTTCGGCCTGCAGCAGGTGCTGGAAAACCTCGCCAACCTGATCGGCGACAAGGTTGCGGCCAAGGGCCTGGAGCTGGTGTTTAACCTCGACCCGCAGCTGCCGCAGCAACTGGTCGGCGACCCGCTGCGCCTCGGGCAGATCCTGATCAACTACGCCAACAATGCGGTGAAGTTCACCGAGCAGGGCGAGGTCGAGGTGATCCTGCGTGTCGAGCAGCGCGACGCCGAGCAGGTGCTGCTGTACCTCGGTGTGCGCGACACCGGCATCGGCCTGACGCCGGAGCAGATGGGCCGGTTGTTCGAGTCCTTCCAGCAGGCCGATACCTCGACCACACGCAAATACGGCGGTACGGGCCTTGGGCTGGCCATCTGCAAGAGTCTGGCCGAGGCCATGGGCGGCAGTGTCGGGGTCGAAAGTCAGCCGGGGCAGGGCAGTCTGTTCTGGTGCCGGGTGCCGCTGGGCATTGCCCGCGAGCAAACCCAACGGCTGCTGCCGCAGGCAGATCTGCGTGGGCGCAAGGTGCTGGTGGTGGATGACAACGACAGCGCGCGCCAGGTGCTGCACGACATACTGGAAAGCATGAGCTTTCGCGTCGACGCCGTGGCCTCGGGCCTGGCCGCTTTGCAGCAGGTGCAACAGGCCAGTCTGCAGCGTGAGCCGTTCGAGGTGCTGCTGGTCGACTGGCAGATGCCCGGCATGGATGGCATCGAAACCCTGCGTCGGGTGCGTGAACTCAACCTGCAACCACCGCCGCACCTGTTGATGGTCACCGCCCATTGCCGTGAGGAGGTGCTGTTGGGGGCGGAGAAGGTCGGTGTTGAGGACGTGTTGCTCAAGCCGCTCAACCCTTCGCTGCTGTTCGATGCGCTGATCCGCTGCCTGGCTGGCGCGGGGCCGGAGCAGGGGTTTGCGCGCTTGCCGGCGGGTGAGCAGATTCCCAATTTCAGCTCATTGCGCGTGCTGCTGGTGGAAGACAATGAGCTGAACCGCGAAGTGGCCTGCGGCCTGCTGCAGGAAAGCGGTTTGCAGATCGATCAGGCCGAGCACGGCGGTATCGCTCTGGAGCTGCTGCGCAGTCATGCCGACGGCTATTACGCCCTGGTGCTGATGGATATGCAGATGCCGGTGCTGGACGGCATCGCGACTACCGAAGCAATCCGCCGCGAGCCGCGCTTTGCTGAGCTGCCAATCGTCGCCATGACCGCCAATGCCATGCCCGCCGACCGCGAGCGCTGCCTGGCGGCGGGGATGAATGATCACCTGGGCAAACCGATTGAGCCGAACGAGCTGTGGCACACCCTGTCGCGCTGGATGCCGATCCAGGCCGAGTCGCTGGCTGAGTCGCCTCGCGTAGCCGAGGCGGCCGTGGACTGGCAGCTGCCGGGGGTGGATATCGACAGCGGCCTGCGCCGGGTGCTGGGTAAGCGCGAGCTGTACCAGCGCCTGCTCGGTAAGTTTGTCGCCAGTCAGGGGGATTTCCCCGCGCAGCTGCGCGCCGCGCTGGCGGCCAATCAGCAGGAAAGCGCCGAGCGTCTGGCCCATAGCCTCAAGGGCTTGGCCGGTAACCTCGGGGCGACAGATTTGGCGGCCCAGGCGGCGACTCTGGAGAGTGCGATCAAGGATGCTCGCCACGATGAGCTGGATGGCCTGCTGGCCGAGTTGCAGCAGAGCCTGGAAGCCCTGGTGACGGCGATCAACGCACAATTTCCTGCCGCGCCGCCGCACGAATTGCAGGCGGTGGATACCGAGCAGTTGCTGCAACTGTGCCGGCAGCTGCAGCGGCTGTTCGCCGAGGACGACCCGCGTGCCGGAAAACTCTTCGATGAGCAGGCCGAACTGCTGCGCAGCGCCTTTACTAGTGAATACGCGGCGCTGGCTGCAGCGGTGCGTGGGTTTGACTTCGAGCAGGCGCTGGCGCTGCTGCAGGCCGCAGCCGGGCAACGGCAACTGACACTATGAGTGGGGAGTGGTGATGGACAACATACTCGACCGGCCGGATCAGGCCTTGGTGCTGGTGGTGGACGATACCCCGGAAAACCTTGAACTGATGAGCGGGCTGCTGCTCGGCAGCTACCGGGTCAAGGTCGCCAGCAGTGGCGTCAAGGCGTTGCGCATCGCGGCCGGCAGCCAGCAGCCGGACCTGATCCTGCTCGACATCATGATGCCGGAGATGGACGGTTACGAAGTCTGCCGCCTGCTCAAGCTAAACCCGGCCACGGCGGATATTCCGGTGGTGTTTCTCACCGCCAAGACCGAGGTGGCTGACGAGCAGCACGGCTTTGACCTCGGCGCGGTGGACTACATCACCAAACCGATCAGCCCGCCCTTGGTGCTCGCCCGCGTACACGCGCATTTGCAGCTCAAGGCCAGCGCGGATTTTTTGCGCGACAAGAGTGAGTACCTGGAGCTGGAAGTACGCCGCCGCACCCGCGATATGCAGCGCCTGCAAGAGGTCACCATCGAGGCCATGGCCAGCCTTGCAGCCATGCGCGACAACCCTTGCGGCAAGCACCTGGCGCGTATCGAACCCTATATGACCACCCTGGCCACGGCGCTGGCCCATCAGCAGCCGGCGCTGGTCGATGAGTTGAACCGCGAACGCATCACTCAGCTGGGCAAGTCGGCACTGCTGCATGGCATCGGCAAACTGGTGCTGCCGGATCGCATACTGCTCAATCCGAACCAGCAGCTGCAGGGCGAGGACCTGCAACTGCTGCACCGCCACACCGAAGCCGGGCGTGATGCCTTGCTGGCCGCTGAAGCCAAGCTAGGCAACGTCACCGATTTTCTCCGCGACGCCCGCGATATCGTCTACAGCCAGCATGAGTGCTGGGACGGCAGTGGGTATCCGCAGGGTTTGCGGGGCGAGCAGATTCCGCTGACGGCCAGGCTGATGGCGCTGGTCGGCACCTATGAAGAGCTGACCAGTCACCACCTGTACCGGCCGTCCTGTAGCCACGCCGAAGCGTTCAAACAGATCAACGCAGCCAGCGGCACACGCTTCGACCCCTCGGTGGTGCTGGCCTTTATAGAAGCCGCCGATGACTTCGCCAACATCGCCCAGCGCCTGGCCGACGATTCAGCGGCGATTCACGCCGAGCTGCAGCGCCTGGATGAATCGCTGGGGGAAAGCATCGAGCTGACCCTGCCAGCGGATTGATCACTGCCAGTCGAGGCTTAGCTCGGCCTGCCAGGCAACGCGTTCGAAGTGGCTGGTGACTACCTTCTTCAGGCTTTCCAGGCCTTCATTGCTGGCGCTTTGCACGCTCAGGCGCAAACCCTCTGCCTCGGCCTGCAGCAGGGCCAGGCCGCTATCGAACTCGATACGCCCCTGCTGCTCATCGAAGCTCACTGGGATCTTGTGGGCGAAGTGTTTGCACAGCCGGCTGATATAGCGGGCCGGTGTGTCTGTAGCGACATAGGCGCTGGCGTTCAGTTGCATGGGGTTCTCCTCATTAATGTGCGGTTTAGTAGCCGACGGTAAAGCGCTGGCGCAGGTGTTGCGGGCGCTCCAGCTCATCGATGATGGCCACGGCCAGGTCAGCCACCGAGATTTGCGCCGGGGCATCGCTATTCATCAGCAGCTGCTCGCCGCCAATGCGGAACTGACCGCTGCGCGCGCCCGGCTGCAACAGCGCGGGTGGCGAGATAAAGCTCCAGGCCAACGCGCTTTCAGTCTTCAGCAGGTTGAGGGCCTGCCGCGCGCCTTCGGCGCCTTCCTTGTATTCGGCGGGGAAGTCTGGGGTGTCGATCAGCTGCAGGCCCGGGGCGACATACAGGCTGCCCGCGCCGCCGACCACCAGCAGGCGCGGCACGCCGGCCTGTTTAGTGGCGGCGATGATCGCCTGGCTGCCCTGGATAAAACGCTCGCGAATATCCGCAGTGCCCCAACCCGGGTTGAAGGCGTGGATCACTGCGTCATGGCCCTTGAGTTGCGCGGCCAATGCCTCGGTGTTGTAGGCATCGCCAGCCACGGCGTTAAGCGCCGGGTGCTGCGGCAGTTTCGCCGGATCACGGACAATGCCGCTGACCTGATGGCCACGGCCCAGGGCTTCTTGCAGAACAGCTGCGCCAACAAAGCCGCTGGCGCCGATCAGAGCGAGTTTCATGGGTGTCTCCAGGTGGGATTAAGTGCGAGAGATAATCGCAGCTGGGTAAAGCTCAGAAAAATAGGCTAAAAAGGCTTTAACTATTAAGCAGGGCTTACGAATGGAGCAGTTAAAGCGCATGGCGGTGTTCGCCACCGTGGTCGACCGTGGTTCCATGGTGGCGGCGGCCGAGGTGCTCGGCATGACCGCCTCGGCGGTCAGCCAGCAGATTCGCAAACTGGAAGACAGTACCCAGGTCAGCCTGCTGCATCGCACCACGCGCAAGCTGACCCTGACCGAGGCGGGCGCGACCTTCTACCAGAGCTGCGCCCAGGTGCTGGCGCTGGCGCAGCAGGCCGAGCAGCGCCTGGCCGAGTTGCGCGATGCGCCGGTGGGCGAGCTGCGCATTGCCGCGCCCGTGGGGTTTTCTGGGCGACGGCTCAGCGCGGCGCTGGCGCCGCTGTTACAGGCGCACAGTGGCCTGAGCCTCAAGCTGTTTTTCCATGATGAGCAGGTCGATCTGGTCGAGCAGCGCATCGATCTGGCCATTCGCGTCGGCCATCTGGAGGATTCCAGCCTGGTGGCTCGGCATATCGGTGATACGCGCATGCTGCTGTGCGCTGCGCCGGCCTACCTGCTGCGCAAGCCGCCAATCAATCAGCCGCAGGATTTGATCGGCCTGGACTGGCTGATTCTGCATGTCGAGAGCGCGTTCAATGTGCTGGAGCTGCACGGGCCGCATGCCCAGGTGGAGAAGCTGCGAGTGGAAAGCCGGGTGGGTTGCAACAACATCCTCGCCGTGCGCCATTTCACCTTGGCGGGCATGGGCGTGTCGCTGCAGCCGGAGCAGGAAGTGCGCGAGGAGTTGGCCAATGGCAGCCTGCGCGAGTTGTTGCCGCACTGGCGTATGCCGCCATTTGGTATCTACCTGGTGACGCCGCGCCGCGATGCGCAACCGGCCAAGGTGCGCTATGCCATCGAGGCGCTGCGCCAGCATCTGCTGGCACCCTGACTGCTATTGCCAGTCGAGGCTCAGCTCCGCCTGCCAGGCAAAACGCTCGAAATGTGCGGCGATCAGGTGCTTGAGCTTGTCCAGGTCTTGCGGGTTATGACTCAAGGCGGTGATATGCAGGCCGGTTCGGTCGGCATGCAGATGCGAAAGGCCGAAGGCGAATTCGATGCGGCCGTGGTGCTCATCGAAACTGACCGGCAGCTTGTGGGCGAACTGAGTACACAGGCGGCTGATATAACGCGCCGGCGTGGTGGTGGCGACATAGCTGGAAGCAATGCACGGCGCGCTGATGCCGTTGCAGCGCTCAGGGTGGGCATGGCGCTGGGCGGCTAGGCTGTCCAGTGCGTCGCGCGGGTAGAGGGCAGGGTTCTGGGTCATGCTGCTGGTGCCAGATTGGGCGCGTTTCATGGTTATCTCCCCCAATCACTGCTGGCTCAGGCAAAGCGCCTTCGCGGGGTAAAGTCAGGTCCAGTGCGTTAATGCATGTGCGACTGGCAATTATGTAGCCTATGGGACAGTGCTTAATCCCTTTTGGTTGCATCGGGCGCTTGCTTGTAACGCCTGGTTTGCTTGGTTTATCTGTCCATAAAGTACCGCCAGTCGGCGTGCTTGAGCGGTTTTTGCCACGCTAGGCAGGCGCGCGTAATACCCCACAATAGGGGCCGTGCTGACAGGAGGGTGGGCGCTGCGTAAAGATTGCCGTATAACGGGCGGCAGATACGACTTGGGCAACACAGGACCCCTGATTAAAGCTGATGAAGACGCCAAAACGTATTGAGCCCCTGGTCGAAGCCGGGCTGGTCGATGAAGTGATACGCCCGCTGATGAGCGGTAAAGAAGCCGCGGTCTATGTGGTGCGCTGCGGCGAAGAACTGCGCGTCGCCAAGGTTTATAAAGAAGCCAACAAACGCAGCTTCCGTCAGGCCGCCGAGTACCAGGAAGGCCGCAAGGTGCGCAACAGCCGCGATGCCCGGGCCATGGCCAAAGGCTCGAAGTACGGTCGCAAGGGCCAGGAAGATGCCTGGCAGAATGCCGAAGTTGCCGCCTTGTTCCGCCTGGCCAACGCCGGGGTGCGGGTGCCTAAGCCGTATGACTTCCTTGAAGGCGTGCTGCTGATGGAGCTGGTCGATGATGGCGAGGGCGATGCTGCGCCGCGTCTCAATGATGTCGACCTGCACCCGGATGATGCCCGTGAATTTCACGCCTTTATGATTCATGAAGTGGTGAAGATGCTCTGCGCCGGCCTGGTGCATGGCGACCTGTCGGAATTCAACGTACTGCTTGATCCAGATGGCCCGGTGATCATCGACCTGCCGCAGGCGGTGGACGCTGCCGGCAACAACCATGCGTTCAAGATGCTGGAACGTGATGTCGGCAATATGTCTGCGTACTTTGGCCAGTTCGCCCCGGAGTTGAAGTTCACCAAGTACGCCAAGGAAATGTGGGCGCTGTACGAGGCCGGTGAGCTGACCCCGGAAAGCCCGCTGACCGGTGAATTCGATGACCCGGAAGAAGAAGCCGATATCGACGCGGTGATGCGTGAAATCAAGGCCGCCCTGGCCGACGAGGCGCGCCGTCAGGCGCTGCTGAATGCCGAAGACGAGCCCAAGGGCGAAGAGCCGCCGCCACCTTGGGCGCAATAGGCCAGAGCGCTGCTAAGAAAAATGCCGCTTACCTGATCAGGTAAGCGGCATTTTTTATGTCCGTTATCCAGGTCTGCCAGCGTTCAGCTGTAGGGTGGATTGGGGCGCGTAGCCGACGCTTTTTTCATCCACCATCAGGAGGCGCCCTGGTGGATGGGTGAGGCGACATCCACCCTACGGGTCGTGCTTAGGGTTACAGCCGTGTGGCCTTAAAGGTATCGCAACGGCCGACATCGCCGCCGTCGAAACCGGTCTTGAACCAGCGCACGCGTTGCTCCGAGGTGCCGTGGGTGAAGGAGTCCGGCACTACCTGGCCGCGGGCCTGCTTCTGCAAACGGTCATCGCCAATGGCGTTGGCGGCGTTCAGCGCTTCCTCGATATCCCCTGGCTCCAGCCAGTCATGCCGGCGTTGGCCGTGGAAGGCCCATACGCCTGCCAGGCAGTCGGCTTGCAGCTCCTGGCGCACCAGTAGACCAGTGGCGCCTTCCACCCGCTCGCCGCGCTGGCGGGCGGCATTGACCTTGGCCGAGACGCCGAGCAGGGTCTGCACGTGGTGGCCGACTTCATGGGCAATCACATAGGCCTGGGCAAAGTCGCCGGCCGCGCCAAAGCGTTGCTCCAGCTCACGGAAGAACGCCAGGTCGATATACACCCGCTGATCGCCTGGGCAATAGAACGGCCCAACCGCCGAGTTGGCGAAGCCGCAGGCTGAGTTCACCCCGCCGCGAAACAGCACCAGGGTCGGGTCTTTGTACTGCCGGTTGGCGCCCTGGAATATTTCCCGCCAGGTGTCCTCGGTATCGCCGAGCACGGCGCGAACGAATTCTGATTGCTCGTCATTGCTTGCCGGCGTGGAGCTTTGCGGCGCGCTGACCGAGCCGCCCTGCATGGCTTGCCCAGCCAGCTGGCCGAGGATCTGCATCGGGTCCTGGCCGCTGAGCAGGCCGACGATCACCACGATGGCCACGCCACCGAGGGTCAGGCCCTTGCCGCCGCCCATGCGTGAGCCGCTGCCGCGCGCATCCACCACGTTGTCACTGCGTCTTCCGCGTTTCCAGCGCATCGCTATCGTCCTGTGTGTATGCCGAGCTTGAGTGTCGTCCGCTGGCGTGAGCTGCGCCAGTGCAGTCGTCACTTATTCAATAGTGGGGTATTCGCTGATCACCCGCTCTGCGCCTTGCTTATCCAGGCCGATGACTTGATAGGCGTCGCGCACATTGCCGTATTCCATGCCCGGTGAGCCAGCTGGCATACCGGGCACGGCCGCGCCGAGCAGGTCGGGTTGTTTGCGCATTTTGAGGATGTCGGCCGCCGGTACATGGCCTTCGACAAACTGGCCGTTGATCACTCCGGTATGGCATGACGACAGGCGCGGCGGTACGCCCAGGCGCTGTTTGACCGCGCTCATATCGGCCTCGACATGGTCGACCACGTTAAAGCCGTTGTCCTGCAGGTGGCTGATCCAGGCCTTGCAGCAGCCGCAGTTGGCATCGCGGTGTACGTCGATGGTCAAGGGTTCGGCGGCAAAACTCAGGCTGCTGACAAACAGCCCGGCGAGAACAAGCAGCTGGCGCATCGGGTAACTCCTGGCAGGTGAAAGGCTGAGCATAGCGCCCGGCGGCCGTGGCTAACCACCGTCGATTTCCGAAAGGCGCGGCGGGGGCTTATGCTGCGTGCTCGATTTCTGGGCTCTCGAATTCCAAGAAAAGGATGCTGTCCATGTTGTTTGCACGCGTAGTACTGGTGATTCAACTGTTGGCATTGGCGGGGCTGGGGCTGGCCTATTTTGTTCGCCCCCATGAGATGGCCAATCTCAGCGGCATGCTGCTGATGTCGCCGGCGGCGGCCACTGATATGCGGGCCTTCTACGGCGGTCTGCAACTGGGCCTGGCGGCGTTTATCGGCCTGTCGCTGAGTCGGCTGGATCTGACTCGCGCCGCGCTGACCCTGCTGGTGCTGCTCTACAGCGCTCTAGCGTTGGCGCGGATTGGTGGACTGTGGCTGGATGGCGGCGCGCAGCAGACCTTCAATCTCTACGCGCTGCTGCTGGAAGTGGTCTCGGTGGGGCTGTGCTTCTGGGCGCTGCGTGGGGTGCAGCGCCTCTAACCTCAGCGGCGTTCCAGCAGCACACCCGACTCCATATGGTGGGTGTAGGGGAACTGGTCGAACAGCGCGCAGCGCGTCACTTTATGGGTGTCGCTGAGCTGGGCGATGTTGGCGGCCAGGGTTTCCGGGTTGCAGGAGATATACAGGATGCGCTCGAAGCGCCGGGTCAACTCGCAGGTGTCCGGGTCCATGCCGGCGCGCGGCGGGTCGACGAATACGCAGCCGAAGTCGTAGCTTTTCAGGTCGATGCCAGCCAGGCGGCGGAACGGCCGCACTTCATTCAGCGCTTCGGTCAGCTCTTCGGCAGATAGGCGCACCAGGCTGACGTTGTCCACGCCGTTGTCGGTCAGGTTGGCCAGGGCGGCGTTGACCGAGGACTTGCTGATCTCGGTGGCCAGCACCTTGCGCACGCGGGTGGCCAGCGGCAGGGTGAAGTTGCCGTTGCCGCAGTACAACTCGAGCAGATCATCCTGGCGTTCGCCGAGCGCGTCATAGGCCCAGGCGAGCATCTTCTGGTTCACCTCGCCGTTGGGCTGAGTGAACGCACCCTCCGGCTGGCGATAGCTGAAGGTGCGTCCGGCGACCTGCAGCTTCTCCTCGACATAGTCCTTGCCGATGACGATGCGCTTGCCCTTGGAGCGGCCAATGATGCTCACCTGCAAATAGGCCGCAAGCTTCTCGGCTTCAGCCTGCCAGGCGGCATCCAGTGGGCGGTGATAGCACAGGGTGATCAGCCCGTCGCCGGCCAGGGTGGTAAGAAACTCGACCTGGAACAGCTTGAAGCTCAGGGCACTGCTGGCTTGCCAGGAGGCCTTCAGGCGTGGCATCAGCGCATTGATCTGCGCGCTGGCGATGGGGAAATCTTCGAAGAAGATCGGGTTGAGGTTATCGCCGGCCTCGAACATCGCGTAGTGGCGGTCCTCACCTTCACGCCACAGGCGGAATTCGGCGCGCAGGCGATAGTGCTCGCGCGGCGATTCGAATACTTCGGGGGCAGGGGCATTGAACGGCGCCAACAGCTCGATCAGGCGCTGCTGCTTCTCGGCAAGCTGGGCGGCGTAGTTGGCGGGATCGAACTGGGAACGGCTCATGCGGGACTCTTTTCAAATTGGAGACGGGTGAGCGATGGCTCACCCGCTAGTTCATCAGGCGAAGTACGCCAGTTTGATCGCAAACAGCACCGAGAGCACCACCAGCGCCGGGTTGAGCTCGCGCCAGCGGCCGGCCAGCAGCTTGATCAGGGTCCAGGCGATAAAGCCGAAGGCGATGCCATTGGCAATCGAGAAGGTCAGCGGCATGGCCAGGGCGGCAACTACCACTGGGGCGGCAACGGTGAGGTCGTCCCAGTCGATCTGCGCCAGGCTGCTCATCATCAGCACGGCAACAAACAGCAGCGCCGGTGCGGTGGCGTAGGCCGGTACGGCGCCGGCCAGTGGGGCGAAGAACAGCGCCAGGAGGAACAGCGCGGCCACCACGCAGGCGGTCAGGCCGGTGCGCCCGCCGGCGCTGATGCCAGCGGCGGATTCGATATAGCTGGTGGTGGTCGAGGTGCCCAGCGCCGCGCCGGCCATGGTCGCGGTGCTGTCTGCCAGCAGGGCGCGGCCGAGCTTGGGCATCTTGCCGTCCTTGTCCAGCAGGTTGGCTTTCTGCGCCACGCCGACCAGGGTGCCGGAGGTGTCGAACAGGTCAACGAAGAGGAAGGCGAAAATCACGCTGACCAGGCCGATATCCAGCGCGCCCATGATGTCCAGTTGCATCAGGGTTGGCATCACCGAAGGCGGCATGGACACCACGCCATCCAGCTTTGACAGGCCGAACAGAATGGACAGGGCGGTGATCAGCAGGATGCCGATCATCACCGCGCCGGTCACCCGGCGCTGCGCCAGTGCGGCGATCACGAAGAAGCCCAGGCAGGCCAGCAGGGCGCCGCCTTGGGTCATGTCGCCGAGGGTCACCAGGGTGGCTGGGTGGTCGACCACGATACCGGCGTTTTTCAGGGCGATAATCGCCAGGAACAGGCCGATACCGGCAGCGATGCCGGCGCGCAGGGCCAGCGGAATGCTGTTGATGATCCACTCGCGGATCTTGAAGATCGACAGCAGAAAGAAGATCACCCCGGAGAGGAACACCGCACCCAGCGCCACTTGCCAGGTGTGGCCCATGGTCATCACCACGGTGTAGGTGAAGAAGGCGTTGAGGCCCATGCCTGGCGCCAGGGCAATCGGGTAGTTGGCCCACAGGCCCATGATCAGCGAGCCGATGGCGGCGGCCAGGCAGGTGGCGACGAAGACCGCGCCATGGTCCATGCCGGTCTTGGCCAGCATCTCCGGGTTGACGAAGAGGATATAGGCCATGGTCAGAAAGGTGGTCAGCCCGGCGAGCATTTCGGTGCGCACCGTGGTGTTATGGGCTTTGAGTTGGAACAGTCTTTCCAGCATGCGGAACTCCCCGTAACGGCTTTTTTGCCGTGTTTATGCAAACCGAAAGCAAAGCACATCCACGCGTGGGTGCATGTTTTTACTGGCGATCTGGAAAAAGGCGCGCATCATATCAGCTCGTCCGGAACGGGTGAATTTATGACCGCTTGGACAGTTTATGCACGACCAGAACAAGGAGCGAAACGATGACTGCACGGGCCCTTATCAGCGTTGCCGATGGTGTTGAAGACCTCGAATGCGTGACCCTGATTGATGTACTGCGGCGTGCCGAGGTTGAGGTGGTGGTGGCCAGTATCGAAAGCCGGCGGATGATCACCTGCGCCCGTGGCACGCGCCTGACGGCCGACACCATGCTGGTAGACGTGCTGGCCCAGCCCTTCGACCTGATCGTGTTGCCCGGCGGCATGCCCGGTGCCCAGCACCTGGCCGAGCACGAGCCGCTGGCCGAGCGGGTGCGCGAGCAGGCCAAGGCCGGCAAGCTGTTTGCCGCCATTTGCGCGGCGCCCGCGCTGGCCCTGCAGCAATACGGCGTGCTCAAGCAGCGGCGCATGACCTGCTACCCGGCCTTCAGTGATCGTCTGAGCGGTTGCGTGTTTGTCGATCAGCCGGTGGTGGTCGATGGCAACTGCATCACCAGCCAGGGCCCTGGCACCGCCCTGGCGTTTGCCCTGACCCTGGTCGAGCAGCTGTGTGGCAAAGCCGTGCGCAAGCAGGTCGCCGAGGCCATGTTGGTCAGCTAGTTGTTGCTTCGCTCAGGGCCTTGCGGGTGCAGATGATCGCGCTTGGCCAGTTCGGGGAACAGGCGTATCCACAGCCCGGTGACCAGGATCGCGCCCACGCCGCCGATCAGCACCGCCGGCACCGTGCCGAACCAGGCTGCGCTGACCCCGGCGCGGAAGTCCCCCAGCTGATTGGATGCGCCGATAAACAGGCCGTTGACCGCGCCGACGCGGCCGCGCATCTCGTCCGGGGTTTGCAGCTGTACGAAGGCGCCACGTATCACCATGCTGATCATGTCAGCCGCGCCCAGCACCACCAGCGCCGCCAGGCTGAACCAGAGTGAGGTGGACAGGCCGAAGCCGATGGTCGCCACCCCGAAGATCGCCACCGAGCTGAACATTACCGGGCCGACCCGTCGCTCGATAGGAAAGCGCGCCAACCACAGCGACATCAGCATCGCGCCGACCGCTGGTGCCGAGCGCAGCAGGCCGAGGCCCCAGGGCCCGGTGAGCAGGATGTCCTTGGCAAACACCGGCAGCAGCGCGGTGGCGCCGCTGAGCAACACCGCCAGCATGTCCATCGACACTGCGCCGAATACGGCAGGGCGGCTGCGGATAAAGCGAAAGCCGGCGAGTAGCGAGTCCAGCGAGACCTTCTGTTTCAGCGGCAGCTGGCGCGCCGGCAGGCTCAGCATCAGGCTCAGGGCGCAGCCATACAGCAGCACTGCCGGGCCATAGACCCACTGTGTGCCGAACGCATAGAGCAAGCCGCCCAGCGCCGGTGCGATAATGGTGGCGGCCTGCATGGCCGAGGCCGACGCGGCCACGGCAGCGGGGAACAGCCCGGGCGGCACGATATTCGGTAGCAGCGCCTGGGTGGTGGGCATCTCGAAGGCGCGGGCGGTGCCGAGCAGAAAGGCAATCAGGAAGATCATCTCGCGGCTGATGCCGCCAGCGCTGCTACCCAGCAGCAGGCACAGAGCAATAAGCCCCTGCGCGCCCTGGCAGAGCGCGGCCACCTTGCGTCGGTCGAAGCGGTCGGCGACATGTCCGGTGAGCAGGATAAACAGAATTTTTGGCAGAAACTCGATCAGCCCGACCAGGCCGAGATCCAGCACGTTGCCGGTCAGCGCATACATCTGCCAGCCAATCGCCACGGTAATCATCTGGAAGCCGCTGGCGGTAAATACCCGGGCGAACCAGAAGGCCAGAAATGGGCGCTGGTGACGTAAAAGCTGAGACATGGCCGAAACAACTCGCACGGCTGGCGGGAGACGCAGCCTAGCATGCGGCCGGGTGGGTGGCATGCTGAAGCCCGCGTTAGAGGCGCGGCGGCAAACTTATCTGACTTTAAAGGCAGGTTTTTATTCTGTTGTGGCAATGACTTGGGTAGAATTTGACTTTCAGGTCAATAAATCTGTCGTCTACGCTGATTCTGCTCCGTCCTGGTAAGCGGTGCGCCTGTCACTCTCTTGTTCAAGCAAACGGCCAGGCTGCTCTGGCCCCGAGGAACGGACATGTCCACTCCTGAGTTATCCCGCCGCGCCTTTCTGCAAGGCAGCGTCATCGCCGGTATCGGCATCAGCTTCGCCCCGTTGGGCAGCAAGGCGTTTGCGGCCTTGTTCGAAGAGCGCGTCACGCGCATGCCGCAGCCCTGGTACAACGCCAGCGGCAAAGCCGTGGCGCGCATCGATGGGGTGTCCAAAGCTTGCGGGGCCAAGGTATTTGCCCGCGACATTCGCGCCAAGGACATGCCCGGCTGGCCGCAGCAGCAAGGCCATGCGCTGTTGCTCAAGGCCACGCGCACCGAGCAGCTGTACCAGGGCTTCGATCTGTCGGTGCTGCCGGCCGAGTTGCAGCCGCAGCGAGTGGTCACCGCCAGCGATCTGGCCAAGGACGGTATCGCCTTCCCGGATGGCCACAACCTCGACCCGCTGCTGCCCGAAGGCCAGGTGCCGATGTTTATCGGCCACCCGGTGGCGCTGCTGATCTGGCATGACTTCGAGCGCTATCGTCAGGCCAAGAACATCCTCAAGTTCAACGACAAGGTGATCCGCTACGGCGAGCAAGCGCCGGCGTTCCAGAGCGACCCTTACGGCAGTTTCCGTTTCGTGCGCGTCGGCGGCAGCACGCCGTTCGAGCCCGACACCTTCTCCAGCCTCAAGGACAGCATGCTGTTCCCGCTGATCCACAACCGTAAACCGGCCTGGGGCGAAGGCAAGGTCAGTGGCGACCTGACTCAGCAGGGCCTGTATCACGCCGAACAGATGCTCAACCAGCTGCAGACCCCGCCGGACGACTGGCTGGTGTTCGATGAGCGCTTCACCACCCAGTCCATCGAGCCGGCCGCGCTGGAAGCCGACAACGGCAACGGCTGGTTCGACGTGGCCAGCGGCACCCTGCATTTTGTGGTCGCCACCCAGTGCCCGTTTGAGGTGGCCGAGCAGACCGCGCATATGCTCGCGCCGTCGCGCTTTGGCGTGAAGAAACTCAGCATGCACCCCGGCTACACCGTCGGTTATGGCTCCAAGGACAACAACATCCACGTCTTCTACGCCGCTCTGGCCGCGCTCTACGGCAGCGGTGTGCCGGTGCGCCTGGCCAATGATCGCTACGAGCAGTTCCAGAGCGGTATCAAGCGCCACCCCTTCGACATGCATTACCAGTTGGCGGTGAACAAGCAGGACCACAGCTTCCAGATCTTCCGCGCGCACATGGATGTCGATGGCGGCGGTCGCGCCAACTACAGCTCCTCGGTGGCGGCGGTCGGCGCCACGGCGGCGCAATCGATCTACTACCTGCCGCGCAGCGACCTGGCGGCCACCGCCTATTACTCGCGCGGTGTGGAGGCCGGCTCGATGCGCGGTTACGGCACCCTGCAGACCATGGCCGCCACCGAGATGATGGTGGACGAAGTGGCCGAGCGGCTGAACCTCGATGCCATCGAGCTGCGTAAGAAGAACGTGTTCCAGTCCGGCATGAAGAACACCCAGGGCGCGATCCCGGCCGGTGCCCTGCGCCTCGACGAAATTCTCGACAAGGCGGCGCAGCACGAAATCTGGAAGAACCGCGTTGCGCGCAAGCAGCGCTTCGATGCCGAAGACCCGGACAACCTTTATGGCGTCGGTTTCGCCATCTGCCAGAAGGACTTCGGCACCGGCTCCGAAGCGCCGATGGCCAGCCTGGAGTTCAGCGCCGACGGCCGCGTCAGCCTGCGCCAGGTCGCCATCGATATGGGCACCGGCATGGCCACTTCGCAGGCCCTGCTGGTCGCCGATTACCTCGGCCAGCCCGCCGATGAAATCAAGACCGGCGAAACCGAGTGGAGTGAGCTGGCCCTGACCACCAGCGGCAACCCCTACATGATCAGCCAGGCCGAGCAGGACGCGGCGCTGCGCAACCCGCGCTGGGTTGGCAAGCTGGCCTCGCCTTCGTCGGCGACCAACTCGTCCTACTACACCGGGCACTCCACCCGCGAGGCGGCGCGCATCCTGTTTATCCATGGCTTGTGGCCGGCGGCCCTGGCCATCTGGGGCCGTGGCGAACACGGCGGCCTGGCCAACCCTTATGTGGTGCGCCGCGAGAATGCGCACTGGGTCGAAGGCAAGCTGACCGCCGACGGCATGCCACCGATTCCCTTCAAGCTGCTGGCGCACAAGGCTCACGAGCTGGGCCTGGTAACCGGCGTTAGCGTGCACGGCTTCAACCGCTGGAGTTGGGCCGAGGGCGAGTTCGAGATCAGCGGCCAGCGCGAGCGCGTGCCACTCGATGCCCTGGCGGTGAAATACGGTGACGGTGCAACCGCCGCGCAGAAAGCGCAGATGAGCCGCAATGGCTTCCACCTGCTCGACCGCGTCAGCATCAAGTACCCGGTCACTCAGCTGAACAACGCCATGGTCACCTACTACAGCCCGGTGGCCACGCTGGTCGAGGTCAAGGTCAACAAGGGCAACGGTGAGGCGCGGGTGATCAACCATCACTCCTGGCTCGAGTGCGGCCGGGTGATCGTCGAAGAACTGGTGCTGGGTCAGCTTGAAGGCGGTATCGCCATGGGCATTGGCCACGCGCTGCTGGAAGAAATGCCGCTGTACGAAGGCGGCCCCGGCGACGGCACCTGGAACTTCAACCGCTACCAGCTGCCGCGTGCCAAGGATTGCGCGGTGTGGTCGCAAAGCGCGGAAATTCTGCCGCCCCTATCACCCAGCGACCCAGCCAAGGGCATCGCCGAGGTGGTGATGATTCCGGTGGTCGGCGCCATCGTCAACGCGGTGGCCCACGCCACTGGCAAGCGCCTGCGCGACCTTCCCCTGACACCGGCCCGCATCAAGGAGGCCCTCCATGGCTAAGCGCCTGCTCAGCATGATCATCAACAGCCAGGCAGTCGGCCCGATGGAAGTGGCCGACGACCTGATGATGATCGACTTTCTCCATGAATACCTGAACCTCACCGGTTCGCGCCTGGGCTGCGGCCAGGGTGTGTGCCACGCCTGTGTGGCGATCCTCGACAAGCCCGACGGCACCAGCGAAGAAATCCGCACCTGCATCACCGGCGCACACTTCTTCGACGGCAAGCGCATCCGCACCATCGAAGGCCACGCCAAGCGCGATGCCCAGGGTGAGGTCAGCCAGCTCAACCCGATCCAGCAGAAGTTCGTCGACCAGTTTGCCTTCCAGTGCAGCTACTGCACGCCGGGCTATGTCAACGCCGCCACCGTGCTGGTGGAAAAACTGCAGCGTCAGCCGGTCAAGCGTAGCGAGCTGGAAGGCGAGATCGAAGACGCCCTGGGCAAGCACATCTGTCGCTGCACCGGCTACGTGCGCTACTACAACGCCGCGCGCGATGTGGTGGAGTCCCTCGGTCTGGTCAAGGAGGGTTGAGCATGAAGAACATTCTGCTCGCTGCCGCCCTGTTGCTGCCGTTGGCCGCGCAGGCGGCGGATAAGCAACTGATCGAGCGCGGCAAGTACCTGGCGCGCGCCGCCGACTGTGTGGCCTGTCACAGCGTCGAGGGCGGCGCCGAATACGCCGGCGGCCTGCCGCTGGAGTCGCCGTTCGGCACCATCTACGGCACCAATATCACTCCCGACAAGCAGTACGGCATCGGCGAGTACAGCGCCGATGACTTCTACCGCGCGGTGGCTGAAGGTGAGCGCCGCGACGGCAGCAAGCTCTATCCGGCGATGCCCTACACTTCTTACCACCTGCTCAAGCGTGAAGACTCCGACGCCATCTACGCCTACCTGATGAGCCTGGAGCCGATCGCCAAACCCAGCCCGCAAACCAGCCTGAGCTTCCCGTTCAATGTGCGTTTCGGCCTGAGCTTCTGGAACATGCTCTACAAGAACCGCGTGCAGATGCTGCCGGCCGAAGGCAAAAGCGAGACCTGGCAGCGCGGCCAGTACCTGGTCGAGGCGCTTGGCCACTGCGGCGAGTGCCACACACCGCGCAATGCCCTCGGCGCGCTGCAGCAGGATCAGCGTTTGCAGGGCGGTGTACTGCTCGGTTACGAGGCGCCCAGCCTGCTTGCCGAGGATCTGGCCGAGCGTGGCTGGAGCACCGACGACCTGGCGACCTTCCTCAAACATGGCATCAGCGCCCAGGGTTCGATGTTCAACGAGATGTACCCGGTGCTGCACCACAGCACCCAGTACCTGCCGCTGGACGACCACCAGGCCATGGCCACCTACCTGCTTGGCGATCAGCCGCCGGCTCCACGCAAGGTCAGCGCGGTGGCCTTCGAGCAGCTCGATGACAGCGCCCAGCAGGGCCGCCAGCACTACCTCAACCTGTGTGCCGGTTGCCATGGCGTGGCGGGCGAGGGCGTGCCGCATGTGGCCGTGGCGATGGATGGCAACACCACCCTGCGCCTGAACGAGGCCCGCAATCTGTTGCGGGTGATCGATGACGGCATCAAGGAGCAGCAGTTCACCGGTTTCGAGCGCATGCAGCCAATGCCGGGCTTCAGTGACAAGCTGGATGACGGGCAGCTGCGCGACCTGCTGCATTACCTGCGGCAGACCTGGGGCGGCCAGGCGGCCGAGCTGAGCCCGCAACAGGTCAGCCAGTTGCGCAGCGAGAAAGGCCATTGAGGCCGGGTGAAGCCTGATGCAGCACCTTGATCTGCTGGTAGTGCGCCAGGCGCTGCAATGGTCGGCGGCGGGGCAGCGCGTGTGGCTGTGTACGGTGCTGAGCACCTACGGCTCGGCGCCGCGCGCGCCGGGTTCGCTGCTGGCCGCCACCACAAGCGGCGAGTGGATCGGCTCGTTGTCCGGTGGTTGCGTTGAGGATGAGTTTCTTGAACGCCTGGCCGCCGGTGCGTTCCCCGAGCCGATTTATCTGCTGCGTTATGGCGATGGCAGCGACCCGCACTCGCAGATCAGCCTGCCCTGCGGCGGCGTGCTGGAAGTGCTGGTGGAAAATTTTCCGGCCGATTGCGCGGTACAAGCCCATCTGCGTGAGCTGGAAAGCGCTTTGGCTGGCCAGCGCCGGCTGATCCGCGAAGTGGCGCTGCCCAGCGGTGAGCGCCGCTTGCTGGCCGACAGCACGCAGGGGCCAAGAGTTGAACGTCAGCCGAATCTGCTGCGTGTGCGCGTCGGTGCGGCCCAGCGCTTGCTGTTGGCGGGTTACTCCTCGGTGGCGCAGGTTTGTGCGCAGTTCGCTCAGGGGTTGGGCTTTGAGGTGGTGCTCTGCGATCCGCGCGAAGAAGTGCTGCAAGGCGTCGATTTGCCGGGCGTGGAAATCCGCCGTGAGCTGCCGTCCGAGGTGATTCGCCTCGGTGGTTGCCATGCCGACACCGCGGTGGTGGCGCTGACCCATGACCCGCGTATCGACGATCTGGCGATGATCGAAGCGGTCCGCACCGAGGCCTTTTATATCGGTGTGATGGGCTCGCGACTGACCAGCGCCAAACGCTTCGAGCGCCTGCGCCGGGTTGGCGGCCTGGATGATGCTGCGCTGGCGCGGATTATCGCGCCAATCGGGCTGAACCTGGGCAGCAAGACCCCGGCGGAAATCGCCCTGGCGGTACTCGCCGATATTTTGCGGGTGCGCAACGGCCTGGCGCGGGATGCGCTCTAGCATGCCCAAGGTGCTCGCCTTGATGCTCGCCGCCGGGCGTGGCACGCGCTTTGGCAGCGACAAGCGCCTGGCCCGTTTGCCGGACGGGCGCAGCCTGTTGGCCGCCAGCGTCGAGCAGGCGTTGCAGGTGTTCGCTGAGGTGCATGTGCTGCTGCGCGACGAGGACGATGCGCAGGCGCTAGGGCTGCCGGCGGCGTGCCGGGGTATCCGTTGCAGTGAGGCCGATCAGGGCATGGGCCACACGCTGGCTGCAGGCATAGCTGTGTTGCTTGGGCGCGACGCCGAGGCTGTCGCGGTATTGCTCGGCGATATGCCCTGGATCAGTGCCGACAGCCTGCAGCGGCTGTGCAGTCAGGCAGCGGCCGAGCGTATCGTCTACCCACTGCACGATGGTCAGCGCGGCCATCCGGTGCTGTTTGGCCGCAGCTTCTGGCCGCAGCTGCAGACCCTGCGCGGTGATCAAGGTGCGCGCGCGCTGCTGCAAGCCAATCCAGGCGCTTGCCACGGCATCGTTGTAGATGATCCTGGCGTACTGCGCGATGTGGATCGACCTGAAGCGCTGTTATAAGGCGCCAGCCCTTGTGACAGCCGGTCGCGCGACAATCGACCACAGCTGAACTTGCCCCGGCAAACGCTACTCTCTGTACATGCATTGACCCGCGTCAACACCTTCGGCGTGCGGTTGTGAGGGCTTTTGCCCTGCTCGCTAGTTGCCTCACCCAGAACAATAATCCCCCGACTGAATACCCGTGACTGGCATGCGCGCCCGTTGCCGTGCCCCGTATCACCTGACTGAGGAAACGCCATGTTTGGATTGGAGGCTCTCGACCTTGCTCGAATCCAGTTCGCTTTCACCATCTCCTTTCACATCATCTTTCCGGCCATCACCATCGGCCTGGCCAGTTACCTGGCGGTGCTCGAAGGGCTGTGGCTGAAGACCGGGGAGGAGGTGTACCGCGACCTGTACCACTTCTGGGCGAAGATATTTGCGGTCAACTTCGGCATGGGCGTGGTCTCCGGCCTGGTCATGGCTTACCAGTTCGGCACCAACTGGAGCGCTTTCTCCGACTTTGCCGGGGCGGTCACCGGGCCGTTGCTGACCTATGAAGTGCTCACCGCGTTCTTCCTCGAAGCGGGCTTTCTTGGTGTCATGCTGTTCGGCTGGAACCGCGTCGGCCCTGGGCTGCACTTCTTCTCCACGGTGATGGTGGCGGTCGGCACACTGATCTCGACCTTCTGGATTCTCGCCTCCAACAGCTGGATGCACACCCCGCAGGGCTTCGAGATCATCGACGGCCGGGTGATTCCGGTGGACTGGTTCGCCGTGGTGTTCAACCCTTCGTTCCCTTATCGCCTGGCGCATATGGCCACGGCGGCGTTCCTCGCCACGGCGTTCTTTGTCGGCGCATCGGCGGCCTGGCACCTGCTGCGCGGTCGCGACAACCCGGCGATCCGCAAGATGCTGTCGATGGCCATGTGGATGGCGTTGCTCGTGGCGCCGATCCAGGCAGTGATTGGCGACTTCCATGGTCTGAATACCCTCAAGTATCAGCCGGCGAAGATCGCCGCCATCGAGGGCCACTGGGAAAACCACGGCGATGAGCCGACCCCGCTGATCCTGTTCGGCTGGCCGGATATGCAGCGCGAAGAAACCCGCTTCAAGATCGAGATTCCCGCCCTTGGCAGCCTGATCCTGACCCACAGCCTGGACAAGCAGGTGCCGGCGCTCAAAGAGTTCGCCAAGGAAGATCGGCCTAACTCAACCATCGTGTTCTGGACCTTCCGGATCATGGTCGGCCTGGGCATGCTGATGATCCTTACTGGCCTCTGGGGGCTGTGGCTACGCAGTCGCGGCAAGCTGTTCCAGAGTCGGCCGTTCCTGCATCTGGCGGTGTGGATGGGCCCGTCGGGGATCATCGCCATCCTCGCCGGCTGGTACACCACGGAAATCGGTCGTCAGCCCTGGATTATCCACGGCCTGATGCGCACCGCCGATGCCTCGTCCGGGCACAGTTTTGCGCAGATGAGCCTGACCCTGATTCTGTTCGTGGTGGTGTATTTCGCCCTGTTCGGCGCGGGTATCAGCTACATGATGCGCCTGGTGCGCAAGGGCCCGATCACCGACGAAGGCAAGGAAACCGCCGAAGGCGGCCCGGGCCAGAAACGCACGCCGTCCCGTCCGCTGTCCGCGCCTGAAGAGGGCCTGGAAGAGGGCGAAACCGATTCGCTGGCTGAGAGGAATTGAATATGGGCATTGATCTCTCGCTGATCTGGGCCGTGATCATCGCCTTCGGGGTGATGATGTACGTGGTTATGGACGGCTTCGATCTGGGCATCGGCATCCTCTTTCCCTTCGTCAAAAGCGAAGGCGAGCGCGATGTGATGATGAACACCGTGGCACCGGTCTGGGATGGCAACGAAACCTGGCTGGTGCTCGGCGGCGCGGCGCTGTTCGGCGCCTTTCCACTGGCCTACGCGGTGGTGCTCAGCGCGCTGTACCTGCCGCTGATCTTTATGCTGCTGGGGCTGATCTTTCGTGGTGTGGCCTTCGAGTTCCGCTTCAAGGCCAAAGCCGCCAAACGGCATATCTGGGACAAGGCGTTTATCGGCGGCTCGCTGACCGCGACCTTCTTCCAGGGCGTGGCGTTGGGCGCTTATATCGATGGCTTCGAGGTGGTCGACCGGGTGTATGTCGGCGGCGCGCTGGACTGGCTGACGCCGTTCTCGCTGTTCTGCGGCCTGGCGCTGATTGCCGCTTACGCCTTACTCGGCTGCACCTGGCTGATCATGAAGACCGAAGGCCGCCTGCAACTGCAGATGCACGACATGGCGCGGCCGCTGGTGTTCGTCCTGCTCGGCGTCACCGGCATCGTCAGCCTGTGGACGCCACTGGCGCATGCCGACATCGCCGAGCGTTGGTTCAGCATGCCGAATATCTTCTGGTTTATGCCGGTGCCGTTGCTGGTACTGCTGTGCACCTGGGCGCTGCTGCGCGCGGTGGCTCGCAACGCCAACTACTCTCCGTTTTTGCTGACCCTGACGCTGATCTTCCTCGGCTACAGCGGCCTCGGTATCAGCCTGTGGCCGAATATCATCCCGCCGTCGATCAGCATCTGGGAAGCCGCCGCGCCGCCGCAGAGCCAGGGCTTTATCCTGGTCGGCGCGCTGTTCATCATCCCCTTTATCCTGATGTACACCGCCTGGAGCTATTACGTGTTCCGCGGCAAGGTGACTGAAGAAGATGGCTATCACTAAGGTGCGAGTGATGAACGACATTGATGAGAAAAAGCCGCTGTGGCAGCGGCTCGGCTGGCTGGTGCTGATCTGGGCTGGCAGTGTGCTGGCCCTGGGCGCGGTGTCCTATCTGCTGCGGCTGTTTATGCAGGCAGCGGGGATGGGGACGCCGTAGAGGTGGACGTTTTTGTAGGGTGGATGACGCTTTTTCATCCACCGTGCCGACGCCATGGTGGATCGGTGAAGCGTGATCCACCCTACGGTCCGGCGTTTATTTGATCGCTTTAAGCACCACAAATTTCGGCGTCGCCGCGACCTGTTCTACGCCGCGGAACAGCCGTTTCAGCTTGGCGTGGTAGCCCAGGTGGCGGTTGCCGACTATCCACAGTTCGCCGCCGGTTACCAGCGCCGCGCGGGCCTGCTGGAACATGCGCCAGGCAAGGAAATCGCCGACCACCTGTTGCTGGTGAAAGGGCGGGTTGCACAGCACCAGGTCCAGCGAATCCTCCGTCTGCTCGGCCAGGCCATCGCCGGCGCGAATTTCGACCGGGCGTTCGCCCAGCGCCGCACGCCAGTTTTCCTCGGCCGATTGCACCGCCATATACGACTCATCCACCAGCGTCAGCTCGGCCTGCGGGCTGCCCAGCGCATAGGCAATACCGAGCACGCCGTTGCCGCAACCGAGGTCTGCGACACGCATGCGGCTGAGGTGTTTGGGTAAGTGCGGGAGGAAGGCGCGGGTGCCGATATCCAGGTCTTCACGGCAGAACACGTTGGCGTGGTTGAGCAGCGCGATAGCTGGTTTTTCCAGGTTGTAGCGCGTCGGGTAGGGCGATACGGGCGCGGCTTTGGCCTCGGGTGTGGCAAACAGCAAGCGGGCTTTTTTTACCGCCAGCGAGGCTTGCACCGGGCCGATATATTTTTCCAGCAGATCACCGGCGGCGCGCGGCAGGTGCTTGATCATCGCTGCGGCAATCACCTGCGCGCCAGGGGCGAGCTGGCCGTGCAGGCGGATCAGTTGCTCTTCCAGCAGTGCCAGGGTTTTCGGTACGCGGATCAGCACCACATCAAACGGCCCCTGAGCGACTGCGCTGGCCGGGACAAACCTCACGGCATCCGCCGGCAACTGATTGCGCAGCAGGTTGACCTGCAAGCCCAGATGGCCGAGGTGCGAGTCGCCGCTGCTTGTGACCTGCGCCAGGCTCGCCAGGCTGATGGCCAGGGCGCCGAAGCTGTCATTCAGCACCAGTATCCGCGCGTCGTTCGTCAGCCCTTGCTCGTGCAGGTGGTTGAGCAGGTATTCGTCGGCGGCATCGAAGGCCTGCAGCGGCTCGTTGGGCTGGTCGGGTTGGCGAAGCAGGTCAAGCTGGGCAAACGGGGTGCTGAGCAGGGGCATGGATAACTCGGGTAGCAGGCCGCAAGGGCGCGATAAAAAGTGCAGTTGGTCGCTATTGTCGGTGCAAGTGGCGGAAAAGTCTCTGAACTGAGAGCTGGTTCAGCAAATCACGGTTGTGTCGCGCGCGGCTTTGCCGAAGAATGCCGCCCCCTTGCAGATCTGCTCAGTCGTGTCCGATACCCGTCAGTCAGCAGGCATGAGTCAGCAAGGTCAGCATTCAAATAATAACCAGGCCCCGAGCGTCACGCCCGGCTGCGATCTGGTAGCGCCTGATGATCAGGACTGCGCCGCTGCTCTGCCGCGTCCGCCGAATCATCCATAGCCCACACCCCTACTCAATGAGGCCTGCTTATGCAGGCTTCACGGCGTTCTATTTGCAAAAAGGTATGTTCATGTTCAAGTCCCTGTTGTCTTTAACCTTCACTGCGTTGCTGGTCGCGGCAAGCCCGGCCCAGGCAGAAGGCAAGGCGCCCATCGTTATCAAGTTCTCCCACGTAGTGGCCGAGGACACTCCCAAGGGCAAGGGTGCACTGTTGTTCAAAAAGCTGGTGGAAGAGCGCCTGGCCGGCCAGATTACGGTTGAGGTCTACCCGAACTCGACGCTGTTCGGTGATGGTGAGGAGATCAACGCGCTGCGCGAGGGCAAGGTGCAGATGCTGGCGCCTTCGCTGTCCAAGTTCGAGGCCTACACCAAGCAATTGCAGGTGTTTGACCTGCCGTTCCTGTTCGACGATCTGGAGGCGGTCAAGCGCTTCCAGAAGCGCGACAAGAGCCGCGAGCTGCTGCACTCGATGTCCAGCCACGGCATCTACGGCCTGGCCTACTGGAATAACGGCATGAAGCAGCTGACTTCCAACCGTGAGCTGCGCAAGCCCGAGGATGCCAAGGACCTGGCCTTCCGCATTCAGCCTTCGTCGGTGCTGGAAGCGCAGTTTGCTCAACTTGGCGCCAAGACCGTGAAGATGCCGTTCGCCGAGGCATTCAAGGCGCTGCAGGCTGGCACCATCCAGGGCACCGAAGGGCCGTGGTCGAACATTGCCAGCCAGAAAGTCGATACCGTGCAGCCGTTTATCAGCGAGCTCAATCACGGTTCGCTGAGCTATATGCTGATCAGCAGCAAGGAGTTCTGGACCAGCATCCCTTACAAGACCCGCACCGAACTGGAAGCGATCATCGAAGAGGTTTCTTTCTCGGTGAACAAGGACGCCGAGGCGCTGAACAACAATGATCGCGAGCGCATCATTGCTGCCGGCAATGCCAAAGTGGTCACCTTGACTGACGACGAGCGTGCCGCCTGGCGCACTGCACTGAGCCCGATGTGGAAGACCTTCGAGGCTGAAATCGGCGCCGATGTGTTACGTGCCGCGCAGGCAGTCAACCGCCGTTAGAACCTGCTCACGATCTGCTGCGCGTCGGCCCTACTGCGTTAAAAACAGGCTCGGAATGCTCATTTACAGCCAGTAAACTCCGCTTCCTCGCCTGTTTTCGCCTTGTATGGCTCTAGCTCGCGAAATCGTGAACAGGTTCTAGGGGGGGGAAGGCCAAGAGCCCCCAGGTTTTGCCGGTGTTTGTCAGCCCGGCGTTGCGCCACACTGGGTTTATGCAATCCGCATAAGCCCGGTGTTCGCATGACCAGCGACGACAAGTTCACCCAGCAAACCCTGACCGATATCCAGGTCTGGTCGCCCAGCCTGTTCAGCCTGCGCTGTACGCGTGATGCCGGTTTTCGTTTTCGTGCCGGGCAGTTCGCCCGTCTCGGCGTAGCCAAGGCCGACGGTTCGGTGGTCTGGCGCGCCTATTCGATGGCCTCGGCACCCCATGACGAGTTTCTCGAGTTTTTCTCCATCGTCGTGCCGGGCGGTGAGTTCACCTCTGAGCTGAGCCGGCTGCAGGTCGGCGATAGCCTGTTGGTAGAGAAACAGGCGTTGGGTTTTCTTACCCTGGATCGTTTCGCCGATGGCCGCGACCTCTGGCTGCTGGCCAGTGGCACGGGGCTCGCGCCGTTTCTATCGATTCTGCAGGGGCTGGAGGTGTGGCAGCGCTTTGCGCGCGTGGTGCTGGTGTACAGCGCGCGCACGCCCAGCGAGCTGGCGTATCAGCCGCTGATTCACGGCCTGATGCAGCAGGAACATCTGCAGGAGTACGCCGAACGCTTTGTCTATCTACCGCTGGTGACCCGCGAGCAGGTGCCCGGTTGCCTGCATGGGCGCATCACCAGCTTGCTGGGCAGTGGTGAACTGGAGCAGGTGGCGGGGTTGAGCTTGGAACCCGCGCATTCGCGGCTGATGATCTGCGGCAACCCGCAGATGATCGACGACACCCGCGCGCTGCTGAAACAGCGTGATCTGCAGCTCAGCCTGACTCGGCGGCCGGGGCAGGTGGCGGTGGAGAACTACTGGTAGCGCTTATTCCTCGCGGATGGCCTTGATCCGGTGTTCCCAGCGGCGCTTGGCGAAGCGGCGCATATTCGGGATGTCGTCGGTTTCGTCGAGAATCGGCTTGCCGATGATGGTTTCCATGATGTCCTCCATAGTCACCAGGCCGCGCCAACTGCCGAACTCGTCATACACCAAACACATGTGCTGACGCTCATGCATCATCTGCGTCATCAGGTTTTCGACGTTCATGCTGTCGGAAACCACTTTGAGCGGCTTGAGGATGCTGGACACCGGCGCTTCATCCGCATCGGCGCCCAGGGCGTCATAGCGGAACACCACGCCCAGTGGTGCTTCATCCTCACCGATAATCGGGTAGCGGGAAAACTGGCTCTCTTTCACGCGCGCCTTGAACGTGCCAAGGGTGTCATCGGGGGCGGCAAACTCGCAGACAATCCGTGGCGTCATGATGTCGCGCAGCTTGATCTCGTGCAGGTCGAGGATATTGCTGATGACGCGCTGCTCGTCTTCATCCAGCTTGCCGACCTCACGGCCGAGTAGGGTCAAGGCTTTGATCTCCTGACGGATGTCGTGCTCAGGCTCTTTGCCGCCAAACAGCCGCATGATCATGTCGGACATGAAGATGAACGGCTTGAGCAGCAGGATCATGCCGCCCAGCAGGCTCGGCAGGAATGGCGCCAGAGTTGGCCAGTAACGTGCACCAATGGTCTTGGGCAGGATTTCCGAGAGGACCAGGATCAGCAGCGTCATCACCGCTGAGGCGATGCCCAGGTAGCCGTCACCAAACACGACGGTGACCTGCGCGCCCACGCCGGTAGCACCAACGGTGTGAGCCACGGTGTTCAGCGTAAGAATGGCGGCCAGTGGTTGGTCAATCTTGTCTTTCAGCCCTTTCAAGCGCTCATAAAGCTTGGGCTTGGTGGCCTTCTGCTGAGCGATATAGCTGGGCGTCAGAGACAGCAACGCGGCTTCAAGAATGGAACAGATAAAGGAGACGAGGATGGATAGAACGGCAAACGCAATCAGGAGGGTCATTGAGGGGGAAAAGTAGCCAAGGGGCGGCCAATTTACACGAACGCGTTGTAAGCGAATGGGTTGTCCTGCAACAAATCATGTACGGGAGGGCGCTCGGCCCTCCGCGCGGGTGAAGTCAGTCTCGGCTTTGCTGCGCCTTGAGCAGGTCGCGGATTTCGCTGAGCAGCTCCTGATCCTTGGTCGGCGCGGCTGGCGCCTCGGGGGCAGCGGCTTCTTCGCGCTTGAGTTTGTTGAGCACCTTGATGCCCATAAAGATGGCGAAGGCGACGATCAGGAAATCGAGCACGGTCTGGATAAATTTGCCGTAGGCCAGGGTGACCGCAGCGGCATCGCCTTCGGCAGCTTTCAGCACAATCGCCAGGTCGGAGAAATCCACGCCGCCAATCAGCACGCCCAGCGGTGGCATCACCACGTCACCGACAAAGGACGAGACGATCTTGCCGAACGCCGCGCCGATGATGATGCCGACGGCCATGTCGACCACATTGCCTTTGACGGCAAAGGCTTTGAATTCACTGAGTATGCTCATGCTGCGTTCCCTGGTAGGTGAGGTTGCGCTGAGTGTAATCCAGCGCGCGCCGCTTGCCAGCTACTTCTCAGGCTGGGTAATGGACCTCGGGTAGCGACTCGAAACCTGGTTTGGCCAGCAGGTAACCCTGAAACAGCTCCACGCCCATATCGCGTAATGCATGCAGTTCACCGAGGCTTTCGATGCCTTCGGCGATCACCCGGATATTCAGTTTGCGGCACATCTGCAGGGCGGCTTCGACCAGAATCTGCCGCACGCTGTCCTGCTCGATATTGCGGATCAGCTGCATGTCCAGCTTGATCAGGTCGGGCTGAAAGTCGGCCAGCAGATTGAGCCCGGCATAGCCGGCGCCGAAGTCATCAATCGCCGTCATAAAGCCCTGTTTGCGGTACGCGCGCAGGATGCCGGTGAGGTGGTCGACATCCAGCACCTGCTCCTGTTCGGTGACTTCGAAGATGATCCGCTGCAGCGGGAAGTTGAAGCGTTTCGCCGCCTCCAGCGTGGCGCGGATGCAGGTCTCGGGTTTGTACACCGCGTTGGGCATAAAGTTGATCGAGACCATGGCTGGCACTTGCAGCTTGGCGGCCCATTCCAGGGCGGTAATCCGGCAGGCCTGGTCGAACGGGTAGAGGTTGTCCGCGTTGAGCTTACTCAGCAGGCTGCCGGCGGATTCACCGGCTATACCGCGCACCAGGGCCTCGTGGGCGAATATGCTGCCTGTAGTCAGGTTGATAATGGGCTGAAAGGCCATGCTGATGGGAAATCCCAGCCCTTGGCCGTCACGGCACGCCGAACATCCTGATGTTGTACTCATAACCAGTTCTCGCTAATGGCTTTTGAAGCTTGGGCAACGATAGCAGACCTCGCCTGAGGCCCGTGTTGCAAGGCGTTTCGGCAGAGCCGGCGCGACTGGGCTAGGCTCAAGGAAGGCCCGCCATGAGGATGCCGTTATGCCACTGGAACATCATCCGCTGCACCGCGAGTTTCCCGAGTTCAAGACGCAGCTGCACGCCTTGTTGTCCAGTGATGGGCATTTCGCCCGCTTGGCCGAGGAATATGAAGAGCTTGATAAGCGTATCTATGAGGCGGAAAGCGGTCGGGTGGCCATGGATGAGATGTTGCTGCTGGGCCTGAAGATGCAACGCGTCAGCCTCAAGGACGAACTGGCCGGTTTTCTCAGTGGTGCGTCATAGCGTCAAGGGTTTGATCCGGGTCAAGTGCCGGCCCCGGCTCAGGGGATAGTCTGCAGGCAATGACTATCCCAGAGGAATGCCCGCATGCATGTTGAACACCATCCGCTGATCAAGGACTTCCCCGAACTGCGCGGCGCGCTGCATGAGCTGCGCCAGGGCGACGCCGACTTCGCCCGCCTGGCCGATACCTACGAAACCCTGGATAAACGCATCTGCCGGATTGAGGCGGGCAGCGAGCTGCTGGCTGATGATGCGCTGTATGCGCTTAAGCAGGAACGCGTCGGCCTCAAGGATGATCTCGCGCGCCGGCTTAAACGCTCCGCAGGGCAGTGTTGTGGGTGCGGCAATGGCTGCAAATCGTAGGTACGCAGGACTGTAAATATATCCAGCTATTTCGTATGATCCGGGCTCAGCGTTTATAGGAGTCCGGCATGGCCAAGGCCAAGCGCATGTATGGCTGCACCGAGTGCGGCGCCACCTTCCCGAAATGGGCTGGCCAGTGCGGTGAGTGCGGGGCCTGGAATACCCTGGTCGAGACCCTGCTCGAAGCCAATGCGGCCACCCCCAGCGGGCGTTCCGGTTGGGCGGGCGAGCAGGTGCAGATCAAGACCCTGGCCGAGGTCAGCGTCGAGGAAGTGCCGCGCTTCTCCACCGCCTCCGGTGAGCTGGATCGCGTGCTCGGCGGCGGCCTGGTGGACGGTTCGGTGGTGCTGATCGGCGGCGACCCTGGCATCGGCAAGTCGACCATCCTCCTGCAGACCCTGTGCAATATCGCCACGCGCTTTCCCGCGCTGTATGTCACCGGTGAGGAATCCCAGCAGCAGGTGGCCATGCGCGCCCGCCGCCTGGGCTTGCCGGAAGACAAGCTCAAGGTGATGACCGAAACCTGCATCGAAAGCATTATTGCCACTGCGCGGTTGGAAAAGCCCAAGGTGATGGTGATCGACTCGATCCAGACCATCTTTACCGAACAACTCTCCTCGGCGCCCGGTGGCGTGTCTCAGGTACGCGAGAGTGCGGCGCTGCTGGTGCGCTTTGCCAAGCAGAGCGGTACGGCGATCTTCCTGGTAGGCCACGTGACCAAGGAAGGCGCCCTGGCCGGGCCGCGTGTGCTTGAACACATGGTCGACACCGTGCTGTATTTCGAAGGCGAGTCCGATGGCCGTCTGCGTTTGCTACGTGCGGTGAAGAACCGCTTCGGCGCGATCAACGAGCTGGGTGTGTTCGGCATGACCGACAAGGGCCTGAAAGAGGTCACCAACCCCTCGGCGATCTTCCTTACCCGCGCTCAGGAAGAAGTCCCTGGCAGTGTGGTCATGGCCACTTGGGAAGGCACCCGGCCGATGCTGGTGGAAGTGCAGGCGCTGGTCGACACCAGCCATATGGCCAATCCGCGCCGCGTCACCCTGGGGCTGGATCAGAACCGTCTGGCCATGCTGCTGGCCGTGCTGCATCGGCATGGAGGCATCCCGACCTATGATCAGGACGTATTTCTCAATGTGGTCGGCGGGGTCAAGGTGCTGGAAACCGCGTCGGACCTGGCGCTGATGGCTGCAGTGATTTCCAGCCTGCGCAACAAGCCGTTGCCGCATGATCTGCTGGTGTTTGGTGAGGTGGGGCTGTCCGGCGAAATCCGCCCAGTGCCGAGCGGTCAGGAACGCTTGAAAGAGGCGGCCAAGCATGGCTTCAAACGCGCCATCGTGCCCAAGGGCAATGCGCCGAAAGATCCGCCGCCGGGGCTGCAGGTGATTGCCGTAACGCGTCTGGAGCAAGCGCTGGATGCGTTGTTCGAGTAAGAACCTGTTTACGATCTGCTGCGCGTCGGCCATCCGGCGTTAAAAACAGCCTCGGAAGCCGCTTGCGGCTAATGCGCTTTAGCGCGACCCGAAGGGCGAGTGAAACGAGTCATGCTCATTTACAGCTCGTAAACTGCGCGTGATTCGCTTCGCTCACCCTGCGGGTCAGCCGTTGGCTGTTACTCCGCTGCGCTGCGTTTCTCGGCTGTTTTTGCCTTGTCTGGCTCTAGCTCGCGAAATCGTAAACACGTTCTAAATCTGCTCAGGCAGGATGAAAAAAGGAGGCCTAGGCCTCCTTTTTCTTTACTCGTCTTCGCCGAGGGCGGCGAGTTCTCGTTCCAGCAGGCTGTCATCGCCGAGGTTGAGTTCCACCAGGCGACGCAGGTGGCTGATCGAGTCGAGGTCGATATGCCGGCAGACAAAACCGAGCAGATCGGACTGGGTGCGGGTCAGCACCACTTCCATCAGTACGCGCGTGTCGTCGGCCAGTTGGATATTGGCTTCGAATGGCTGATTAGGGTCGCCATTCCAGCCGTTGGGGCGCTTGATCAGCAGGCCTTTCAGCGATACGTCATGCAATTCGACCGCCCAGCGCCGTTCCCCTTGCACGATCTCGGTGGGGGCGTCGAAAGCGATGCGGTGAAAGCGCCGACGCTCATTGGCTGTTTCGCTCATGCAAAGAAACTCCTGCGAGGTTTTATCCACTATAGCCAAGGCTGCTGACGATGGCTTGGTTTTATCTGTGCTGAGGGTGGCGCGGCAGCTATAAAAAAGCCCGCCAGGAGGCGTAATGCTGTTCAGTTAAGTGGGGCCGCTTTACGCCCTATAGAGCGGCGGGCTTTGAAATCGTCCTCGCTCTAAGTCTTCGGCAGTGGTTCAGGCCGTAGGATGGGTGCTAACCCATCAGCCAATTGATGGGTTAGCACCCATTCTACGGTGGTGAGCACAAAGAAATGCCGCTTCCCTGGCAAGGGCGAAGCGGCATTTTTCTTATGTGAACAGCCTTACGCCAAGAGGCGGGCTTTTTAGCAGCAGCTGCTGATTAGTTGCCGTAAACCGGGAACTTGGCGCAGACCGCTTTGACTTGCTCGCGTACGCGCGCTTCAACCGCTTCGTCGCCCAGGTTGGCGAGGATTTCGCAGATCCAGCCAGCCAGTGCGCGGCACTCGTCTTCCTTGAAGCCGCGGGTGGTAACGGCTGGGGTGCCGATGCGCAGGCCCGAGGTGACGAACGGCGAGCGTGGGTCGTTCGGTACGCTGTTCTTGTTCACGGTGATGAACGCGCGACCCAGGGCGGCGTCGGCGTCTTTACCGGTGATGTCCTGCTTGATCAGGCTGAGCAGGAACAGGTGGTTTTCAGTACCGCCGGAGACCACGTCGTAGCCGTTTTCGATAAACACGCTGGCCATGGCCTGGGCGTTCTTGATCACTTGCTGCTGGTAGGCCTTGAACTCAGGCTGCAGGGCTTCCTTGAAGCACACGGCCTTGGCAGCGATCACGTGCTCCAGCGGGCCGCCCTGGCCGCCTGGGAATACGGCGGAGTTGAATTTCTTCTCCAGTGCTTCGTTGGCACGGGCGAGGATCAGGCCGCCGCGCGGGCCGCGCAGGGTTTTGTGGGTGGTGGTGGTGACCACATCGGCGAACGGCACCGGGTTCGGGTACACGCCAGCCGCTACCAGACCGGCTACGTGAGCCATGTCGACGAACAGGTAAGCACCAACCTTGTCCGCGATGGCGCGGAAGCGTGGGAAGTCCAGTACCTGCGAATAGGCGCTGAAACCGGCGATGATCATCTTCGGCTTGTGCTCAACGGCCAGGCGCTCGACTTCGTCGTAGTCGATCAGGCCGGTGACGTTGTCGATGCCGTACTGCACGGCGTTGTACATCTTGCCGGAGAAGCTGACGCTGGCGCCGTGGGTCAGGTGGCCGCCGTGGGCCAGGCTCATGCCCAGTACGGTGTCGCCGGCTTCCAGCAGGGCCATATACACGGCGCTGTTAGCTTGCGAGCCGGAGTGCGGCTGGACGTTGGCGTAGTCGGCGCCGAACAGTTCCTTGGCGCGGTCGATGGCCAGCTGCTCGACGATGTCGACGTATTCGCAACCGCCGTAGTAACGCTTGCCTGGATAGCCTTCGGCGTACTTGTTGGTCAGTACCGAACCTTGGGCTTCCATCACCGCTGGGCTGGTGTAGTTCTCCGAGGCGATCAGCTCGATGTGATGTTCCTGGCGCTGGGCTTCCTGCTCCATCGCGGCAAACAATTCGGCGTCATAACGGGCGATAGTCAAATCACGGCTGAACATAGCATTCCCCTGAGAAAATCAGCTGGGCGGTAGAAAGAGGGGGCGAATTCTACCTCATCCGCACTAAACAGGCATATGAAGCGTGGTCATCTGGCGGACAAGCGGGGCTCATGCGCGGGCGCGCTTCAGCCCAGCATAAACAGCGCGGTGCCGGTAAACAGCGCGGTGAACTGGTGCGCCGGCATTGGCCGGCCGAGCAGGAAGCCCTGCACTTCGTCGCAGTCGTGGCCGCGCAGGAAATCCAGCTGGGCCAGGGTTTCCACGCCTTCGGCGATTACCGTGAGATTCAGGCTGTGGGCCATGGCAATGATCGCCCGGGCAATCTGGCCGTCCTGCTCGCCGTGGGGCAGGCCGTCGACAAAACTGCGGTCGATCTTCAGCACGTCGATGGGGAACTGCTTGAGGTAGTTCAGCGAGCTGTAGCCGGTGCCGAAGTCGTCGATGGCGATAAACACGCCGAGTTTCTTCAGGCTGCTGAGGGTCTGCATGGCGTTGGCCACGTCTTCCATCAGAATGCTTTCAGTCAGCTCCAGCTCCAGGCAGCCGGCGGGAATGCCGCTGTGCTGGAGAATCTCGGCGATGCGCTGATTGAGGTCGCCTTCGGCAAACTGCCGGGCCGAGAGGTTGACCGAAATCTTCGGCACGCGAATCTTCGCCTCGTGCCATTCGGCCAGTTGCCGGCAGGACTCGCGCAGCACCCAGTCGCCGACCTGTACCACCAGGCCCAGCTCTTCGAGCACCGGAATAAAGTCATTCGGCGGCACCAGGCCGCGCTGTGGATGCTGCCAGCGCAGCAGCGCTTCGGCGCCGGTCAGGCGTTTGCCGTCGCCGGAGAACTGCGGCTGGTAATACAGTTTGAACTCGCCCTGTTCGAGGGCGTGGCGCAGGTCGCTCTCCAGCTCCAGGCGCTGCAGGGCGCTGGCATTCATGTCGGCCTGGTAGAACTGGAAGTTGTTCTTGCCGCGTTCCTTGGCGTGATACATCGCCGTGTCGGCGTTCTTCATCAGCTGGCTCAGCTCGTTGCCGTCCTGGGGACTCAGGGCGATACCAATACTGGCGGTGACGAAGAACTCGCGGCCTTCGAGAATAAATGGCTGCGCCAGGCTGGCGAGAATCTGTTCGCCGACGTGGATCGCGCGGGTCAGCGCGATCTCACGCTGGCTCTGGGATTGCAGCAGCAGGGTGAATTCGTCGCCGCCCATGCGTGCCACGGTGTCGTCACTGTCCACACAGGCGCACAGGCGCACCGCCACTTCCTTGAGCATGCGGTCGCCGGCGGCGTGGCCGAGGGAGTCGTTGATCGGCTTGAAGCGGTCGAGGTCGAGGAACATCAGCACCACCCATTCCTGGTGCCGCTCGCCATGTTGCAAGGCGCTGTGCAGACGGTCCTGGAACAGCGTGCGGTTGGGCAGCTGGGTCAGGGCGTCGTAGTAGGCCAGGCGGTGGATGCGCTGTTCGCTGGCCTTGCGCTCGCTGATATCGCTGAAGAAGCACACGTAGCTGACCAGATCGCCTTCATCGTCTCTGACCGCCGTGATGCCGACCCAGGCCGGGAATTTCTCGCCGCTCTTGCGCTTGAGCCACACCTCGCCCTCCCAGCTGCCCTGCTGGTTGAGCTGTTTGATCACATAGGCCAGATGGCTGGCCTGTTGGGTGTCGGCGGTGAGCATGCTCGGCAGCTGGTCGAGAATCTGCTTGGAGCTGTAACCGCTGACCCGGCTGAAGGCATTGTTGACCTGGACGATATAGCCGGCCGGGTCGGTGACCAGAATCGCCGCGGTGGAGTGCTCGAATACCGTGGCGGCCATGCGCAGGTCTTTCTCCGCGCGGCGCTGCAGGCTGATGTCACGGCCCACGCCAAGCAGGCCTTCGAAGCGCCCGCTGTCATCCCACATCGGCACCAGGCGCAGCTCCACCGGGATCTTCTGGCCGTCGGCGCGCAGTGCATCGAAGACGAACAACTGCGGCAGAAACTCGGCGCGCAGTTCGGCCAGCCGCTGCGGGTCGCCGAGGGCGTTGCGCACGCGGTCGAGCAAGGCGTAGAAGCCGCTCAGCTGCCGTGGGTTGGTGGCCAGGCTCTGGAAGCCGTTGGCCAGCGCCCACTCGCTGTCATAGCCGAGCACCGGCATCACCGAGGGGCTGACGTAGTTGAGCTGCAGCTGGGCGTCGGTGGAGAAAATCACGTCGCTGATGCTTTCCGCCAACAGGCGATAACGCTGCTCGCTGGTGCGCAGGGATTCGCTGTGGGTGATCTGCTCGGTGATGTCCTTGGCCACGCCGATCAGCCGGCTGACCCGGCCTTTGGCATCGCGCGCCAGGGCCTGCTCGCGGATATCGAACCAGTGCCAGCTGCCATCGCGGTGCCGCCAGCGCAGCTCGAACTGCATCAGCAGGCCATTGCCCTGTACCTGCTGGATATTGCGCATGCGCTGGTACAGCTCGACATCGTCGGGATGCAGAATCTTCTCCCACAGCCGCTCGCCGAGCTGTTGAATTTCCGCCTTGCTGTAGCCCAATTGCGGGCCGAGGTGGTTGTTGCTGTACATCACCCGCTTGCCGGCGATGTCGTGCACATAAATGGTGTCGGGCACCGCGCTGACCACATCGGACCAGAAGCGCTCGCGTTCGATCAGCGAGGTTTCGATGCGCTTGCGGTTGGTGATGTCGCTGATGCTGAGGGTCACGGCCTGCAGGTCGTCGATGCTTTCCGGCAGGCGCAGCAGCAGCCAAAGGTGGCGCTCATAGCCTTGCGGGGTAAGGATCTGGCGTTCCATTTCCAGCTGGCCGCTGCCGCTGAGCAGGGCGCTGATCAGCTGCATGCGAAAGCCATCCGGGCGCAGCGGGCCGCTGTTGAACAGGTGCTGCCAGGCTTGCTGGTTGGAGTCGACGCCGAGCAGTTGCAGGGCCACCTGGTTGGTTTCGGTCAGGCGCAGGCGTTGACAGAGTTCGCTGTGGTGCTGTGGGTCCTCGTCCAGCCAGCGTTGCAGGCTGGTCATGTTGCGCAGTTGCTGCTGTTGCAGATAGCGCTGCAGCTCGGCCAGGTCGAGCACGCAGAGGGCGGTGCCGGTGCCGTCGAAGATGTCCTGGTAACGCCGCCGGGTTTCCTGCAGCACATGGGAGGCGTGCTGTTCTTCGGTGACATCGCGCAGTACCCAGACAAAACCAGTGCGCTTGTTGTCTTCGCTCAAGTCGCTGCGGCTGATGTCGTAGAGGTGGGCGACGCCGTTCTGCTGGATTTCCACCAGGTCCGGGCCGAGGTCGTTGTGCAGCGCGGTGTCGTGCAGCAGCAGCGGGTCGAGACGCGGCAGCAGTTTGAGCAGGTGCCAGTTGCGCGCCTCGTCGTTGCTCAGGCCAAACATCGCCTCGGCCTGCGGATTGAGGTACTGCAGCTGGCCGTTGCTGTCGGTCACCAGCACACGCTCCTCGATGGCGCCGAGCACGCTGGCGGCCTGCTGCAGCGAGCGCCGCGAGGCGGTATTCAGCGCGTGCAGGCTGCGTTGTTCATTCAGCAGGCGATACAGCGCAAGCAGCGTAAGGGTGGCGCAGAGGATAAACAGCAGCAGCTTGCTGGCCTGTTGCGGCAGTTGCTGGGCGCGCACCTTGCGCTCGTTGAACAGTGCACGCAGCTGCCAGTCGCTGCCCTTGAGCGGGGTTTCCAGCAGGCTCTGGTCGAGGTTCTCGGCGGTGACCGGCGGCGCTACCGATGAGCTGTTGGCGCCCTGGGCCGTGTTACTGGCAATCACCCGTTGCGCATTGCGGTCTTCCAGCTGCCATTGGTGCGGGCTCTGATGATGCTCCTGCAGCCAGCTGGCCAGCGCCCTATTGGTCAGGCGCAGCACCCAGTAGCCACTGGCGGCGCTGTCGGGGTTATGCCGCAGCAGCAGGTAGATGCGGCCATGGTCGTTGGCGCTGAAGGTATAGAAGAAGCTTTCGCCGCCGCCGCGTTGCAGCAGTTCGGCCAGGTACAGCGCATCTTCGCTGGGCGCATGGCTATCGGCGATGATCCGGCCCTGGCCATTCAGCCAGGCCAGGCTGCGCAGCGTTGGGAATACGCCGCGCAGGGTGTGCAGCAGTTCTTCCAGTTCATCGGAATTACTGGGCGGCAGCACATGGGTTTGCAGCAGGGCCTGGCCGGCGCTGGCCTTGAGCTCCATGTTCAGGCCCAGGTGATTGGCCAGCTGCGAGCTGTAGGCCAGGCCAAGCTGGCGCTGGTTGTCGAGCAGCTGTTGGGATTCCTGGCGCAGCTGCCAGAGCAGCAACACCAGCATGCTCAGTACCAGCACCACCAGTGCGCCACGGGTCGGCCCACGCATCGCCTCAGCCGGCGGAGTGCCGGGTGTATGCGCTGTGGTTGGGGGCGTGACTGTTGGCAAAGACTTACATCCTGGGGGCTGGGCGGCGATGGGCTGGTCCCTGGCGGGTGCGCAGAACGGCCGGCAGGCAGGGGGCGGCTAGCATGCCATAACCGTGGCAAAGTGCCAGCGCCGCCGACGAGCGTCGTTTGCCCTGCTCGGCGCATTCCGGTAGCTTTGCCGCACGCGCGCGTGACTGTATGCACAGGATGCTGCGCAGGTAGCGCCTGGCGGCTCCGTCCCCGCCGTGTAGCCTCAGGCTGCACGCATCAGTTGGCGGCTTCTCTTTCGTTTCAACCCAGAACCAAGGTCATCATGGCTCAATACGTTTACACCATGCATCGGCTCGGCAAAGTCGTACCGCCGAAGCGGGAAATCCTCAAGAACATCTCCCTGTCGTTCTTCCCAGGCGCGAAGATCGGCGTGCTCGGCCTCAACGGCTCGGGTAAATCCACCCTGCTGAAGATCATGGCTGGCGTCGACACCGAGTTCGACGGCGAAGCCCGTCCGATGCCGGAGCTGAATATCGGCTACCTGCCGCAGGAGCCGCAGCTCGACCCGAGCAAGACCGTGCGTGAAGTGGTGGAAGAGGCCGTGAGCCAGATCAAGGACGCCCAGGCGCGTCTGGATCAGGTCTACGCCGCATACGCCGAGCCGGATGCCGACTTCGACAAGCTGGCCGCCGAACAGGCCAAGCTCGAAGCCATTCTGCAAACCAGCGATGGCCACAACCTCGAGCGTCAGCTGGAAGTTGCCGCCGACGCCCTGCGTCTGCCGGCCTGGGATGCCAAGGTGGAATTCCTCTCCGGTGGTGAGAAGCGTCGTGTGGCCCTGTGTCGCCTGCTGCTGTCGGCCCCGGACATGCTGCTGCTCGACGAACCCACCAACCACCTGGACGCCGACTCGGTGGCCTGGCTGGAGCACTTCCTCCACGACTTCCCGGGCACCGTGGTGGCGATCACCCACGACCGTTACTTCCTGGATAACGTCGCTGGCTGGATTCTCGAACTCGACCGCGGCGCGGGTATCCCGTACGAGGGCAACTATTCCGGCTGGCTGGAAGCCAAGTCGGATCGTCTGGCCCAGGAATCCAAGCAGCAGTCGGCCCATGAAAAGGCCATGAAGGAAGAACTGGAGTGGGTGCGCAAAGGCGCCAAGGCTCGTCAGTCGAAATCCAAGGCGCGCTTGCAGCGTTTCGAAGAAATGCAGTCGCAGGAATTCCAGAAGCGCAGCGAGACCAACGAAATCTATATCCCGGTCGGCCCGCGTCTGGGCGACAAGGTCATCGACTTCGTCAACGTCAGCAAGGGTTACGGTGACCGCGCGCTGATCGACAACCTGTCGTTCAGCATGCCCAAGGGCGCCATCGTCGGCGTGATCGGCGGTAACGGTGCCGGTAAGTCGACCCTGTTCCGCATGCTGATGGGCAAGGAGCAGCCGGACTCGGGCAGCATCGAAATCGGTGAAACCGTGCAGCTGGCCTGCGTTGACCAGAGCCGCGACGACCTCGACGGCAGCAAGACCGTGTGGGAAGCCGTGTCTGGCGGCTCCGACATGATCAAGATCGGCAACTATGAAGTGCCGTCGCGCACCTACGTCGGTCGCTTCAACTTCAAGGGCGGCGATCAGCAGAAGTTCGTCAAGGACCTCTCCGGTGGTGAGCGCGGCCGTCTGCACCTGGCGCTGACCCTGAAAGAGGGCGCCAACGTGCTGCTGCTGGACGAACCGTCCAACGACCTCGACGTGGAAACCCTGCGTTCGCTGGAAGAAGCACTGCTCGACTTCCCGGGCGCCGCCATTGTGATCTCTCACGATCGCTGGTTCCTGGATCGCGTGGCGACCCACATCCTGGCGTACGAAGATGACTCGCATATCGAGTTCTTCGAAGGCAACTACACCGAGTACGAAGCCGACCGTAAGAAGCGCCTGGGCGACGCTGCCGCGCAGCCGCACCGCGTGCGTTACAAGAAGTTGGCCCAATAAGCCACGTCGCAATACAAAACGGAGCCGCAAGGCTCCGTTTTTGTTTGTGCACGCCGGCCGCTGCCGATCATGCTGACTCCCGGCTCAGCGCTGTTTGATTTCCTCCAGCAAGCGCCGTGCTGCAGTCTCCGCTGCGTCACTGTAAGGCCGCAGCACGCTGGCTGCGCCGGCATGATGCAGCGCTTCGGCATCACCGGCACGAAACGCGCTAAGGGTGATCTGGCCCTTGAATGCCGCGCTGCGTAAGGCGCGAAACAGAATGGCGTTGACCTCGCGCTGGGGGATGGTGCTGATCAGTGCCTGGGCGTGGCCCAGCGGCATATGGCTGAGAAAGTCGGCATCCTCGGCGTCGCCGTAGCAGGCGTTAAGCCCTTCTTCGCGCGCCAGGGCGAGGGCCTGCGGGTCGAAATCCACGCCGAGCACGCGGCGTCCGCCCAGCTCCAGCTGCTCGGCCAGTTTGCGGCCGTAGCGGCCCATGCCATAGACGATGATGTCCGGCTGTTCACCGGTGGGCGCATTGTCGTCGGCGTTTTCCCGGTGCGGGATATGCCGCTCGAACGGTCCCAGCCAGGGTGACAGACGGGCGAACAGCGGCTGCGCATAGAGAATCATGTAGGTCGACAGGGTGATGGTGATCAGCCCCACCAGGGTGGTCAGGCCCAGGGCGTCCTGGCCAACATGGCCGAGGCCGATGCCCATGGCGACAAAGATGATCGAGAACTCGCTGATCTGCGCCACGGTCAGCCCGGCCATAAAACCGGTGCGCTTGCGATAGCCCATCCAGCCCATGATGGCCATGACGATCAGCGGGTTGCCAATCAGCACAAAGGCCGAGAGGATCAGCGCACTGCCGATCTGCCCGTGAATATGGGCAAAGTCCAGTTGCAGGCCCAGGTGCAAAAAGAAGAACAGCAACAGGAAGTCGCGCAGGCTGGTCAGGCGGCTGGCCACCGCTTCACGCAGCGAGGTCGAGGCCAGAGAGAACCCGGCGAGAAACGCGCCGATTTCCTTGGACAGCCCCAGCGAGTCGGCACCGGCTGCCAGCAAGGTGCCCCAGGCGATGGCCATCAGCATCAGCAGTTCCGGCGAGTCGGCCATCATATTCAGCAGGCGCGGCAGAGCGTAACGCATCAGCAGAAACAGCACGCCCAGGCTGCCCAGCAGGGTGGCTGCGAGCAACAGCGGGTGCATGCCGGGCTGCTCGGCGCCGCTTGGTTGATAGAGGTTGAGGCCGAGCATGGCCAGCACCACGGCGATGTCCTGAACGATCAGGAAACCCATGGCGATGCGCCCGTGCAGCGAGTCGATCTCGCCTTTGTCGGAGAGCAGTTTGACGATGATGATGGTGCTGGAGAACGTCAGCGCTACGGCCACATACAGCGCCGTCAGCCATTCCAGGCCCAGCAGGTAACACAGGCCATAACCGAAGACGATGGTGAAGGTCAGCTGGCCCAGGCCGGTGGCCAGGGCTACCGGGCCGAGGGTGCGCACCAGGCGCATGTCCAGCTTGAGGCCGACCACGAACAGCAGCACGGTGATGCCGATCTCCGCGAGCAGCTGCAGCGGCTCGTTTTCGCTGCTCAGGCCCAGCACCGCCGGGCCGGCGAGGATGCCCACCAGGATGTAGGCAATGATCAGCGGCTGGCGCAGCTTCACCGCAATGCCGCCGACCAGGGCTGACAGGGCCAGCAGTATGGCGACTTCCTGGAAAAGACTCATGGGCAGGCTTCCTGTTAAGACTGAGGGCACTGTAGTGCATGGGCGCAGGATTTCACTTGCTCAGGATCATCCTTATGGCTTGTGGATGCGGGCCGATGCGGCCATGATTTCCACCAGGCCCCCGTCCAAGGATTTCCAATGCCAGACTCCGTCGCAGCCCATTTGCGGTTGGCACCTGAAGCACTTACCCGTCCCTTTTCCCCTGAGCAGTTCAACTTCAGCAATACCGAAGACCTGGAACCCTTCCGTGGTGTATTGGGCCAGGAGCGCGCCGTCGAGGCGCTGCAGTTCGGCGTGGCGATGCCGCGCCCCGGTTATAACGTATTTGTTATGGGCGAGCCCGGCACCGGCCGCTTTTCCTTCGTCAAACGCTACCTCAAGGCTGAAGCCAAGCGCCTGGAAACCCCGGCTGACCGGGTCTACGTCAATCATTTCGATGAGCCGCGCGAACCCCGCGCCCTGGAGCTGCCGTCTGGCACTGCCGGCGAGTTTCTCGCCGATATCAACGGCCTGATCGACAACCTGCTGGCGACTTTCCCTGCGGTGTTCGAGCACCCCTCGTTCCAGCAGAAGAAGAACGCCATCGACCGCGCCTTCAACAAGCGCTACGACCAGGCGCTGGATGTGATCGAGCGGCTGTCGCTGGAAAAGAACGTCGCCCTGTACCGCGACAGCAGCAATATCGCTTTCACCCCAATGCTTGAAGGCAAGGCACTGGATGAGGCCGAGTTTGCCCAGCTGCCGGAAGCCGAGCGCGAGCGTTTTCACGCCGATATCGCCACCCTGGAAGAGCGCCTCAACGAGGAGCTGGCCAGCCTGCCGCAGTGGAAGCGCGAGTCGAGCAACCTGCTGCGTCAGCTCAACGAAGAAACCATCACCATCGCCCTGCAGCCGCTGCTTGCGCCGCTGTCGCAGAAATACGCCGAGAACGCCGGTGTCTGCGCCTATCTGCAGGCAGTGCAGGTCAATCTGTTGAAGACTGTGGTCGATCAGCTGGTTGAAGTGGAAAAGGCCGACGCACAAACCCGCAAGCTGCTCGAAGAGCAGTACTGCCCGAGCCTGGTGGTTGGTCATCACGCCCAGGGCGGCGCGCCGGTGGTGTTCGAACCGCACCCGACCTACGACAACCTGTTCGGCCGCATCGAATACAACACCGACCAGGGCGCGCTCTACACCAGCTACCGCCAGCTGCGCCCCGGCGCGCTGCACCGCGCCAACGGCGGTTTTCTGATTCTTGAAGCAGAGAAAATGCTCGGCGAGCCGTTTGTCTGGGATGCGCTCAAGCGTGCCCTGCAATCGCGGCAGCTGAAAATGGAGTCGCCGCTGGGTGACCTCGGCCGCATCGCCACCGTGACCCTGACCCCACAGATGATCCCGCTGCACCTCAAGGTGGTGATCATCGGCTCGCGTCAGCTGTATTACACGCTGCAGGACCTCGATCCGGACTTCCAGGAGATGTTCCGCGTGCTGGTCGACTTCGATGAAGACATCCCACTGGCCGACGACAGCCTGGAGCAGTTCGCCCAGCTGATGAAGACCCGCACCTCGGAAGAGGGCATGGCGCCGCTCACCGCTGCCGCAGTAGCGCGGGTAGCGACCTACAGTGCGCGCCTGGCCGAACACCAGGGGCGTTTGTCGGCGCGCATTGGTGATCTGTTCCAGCTGGTCAGCGAAGCCGACTTTATCCGCAGCCTGGCCGGGGATGAAGTGACCGACGCCGGGCATATCGAGCGCGCCCTAAAGGCCAAGGCCACTCGCACCGGCCGCGTATCGGCGCGGATCATCGACGACATGCTGGCCGGGATCATTCTGATCGACACCGCCGGCGCGGCCGTGGGTAAGTGCAACGGCCTGACCGTGTTGGAGGTCGGCGACTCGGCCTTCGGTGTGCCGGCGCGGATTTCCGCCACGGTCTATCCGGGCGGCAGCGGCATTGTCGACATCGAGCGCGAGGTCAATCTCGGTCAGCCGATTCACTCCAAGGGGGTGATGATCCTCACCGGTTACCTCGGTAGCCGTTATGCCCAGGAATTCCCCCTGGAAATCTCCGCGAGTATCGCTCTGGAGCAGTCCTACGGTTACGTCGACGGCGACAGTGCTTCGCTCGGTGAGGTGTGTACGCTAATCTCGGCGTTGTCGCGCACCCCGCTCAAGCAGTGCTTCGCCATCACCGGTTCGATCAACCAGTTTGGTGAAGTGCAGGCAGTGGGTGGGGTCAACGAGAAGATCGAGGGTTTCTTCCGTCTGTGTGAGGCCCGCGGTCTGACGGGCGAGCAGGGCGCGATCATCCCGCACTCCAACGTCACCACCTTGATGCTCGACGAGCGCGTGCTGCAGGCGGTACGTGCCGGGCAGTTCCATATCTACGCGGTGCGTCAGGTCGATGAGGCGTTGAGCCTGTTGGTCGGTGCGGACGCCGGGTCGCCCAATGAGCAGGGGCAATTCCCGGCGGGCAGCGTCAATGCGCGGGTGGTTGAGCGCCTGCGCGATATCGCCGCCATGGGTATGGAAGAGGACGACAAGGAAGAGCCGAAGAAGGAAGAACCGGCTGCTGCGGTTAAGGAGAAGAAGCCACGGGCGAAAAAGCCGGCGGCTGAATGACCGCCCGGCTGCGGCAATTCGCCCGGTGGTTGGTCAGTCACTGAGCGAATTGCGCCGCCGGCCAGTGCGCCTGGCTCTGGCCGGCTTTTCCTCAATTCATCCACACAGTTATCCACAGCAAGCGGGGATAACTGTTGGCTTCCCAGCGGCGCTTGCTCGGGTGTAGGCTGAAGACCTGCTCCTGAGAGGGTCGTCGCCATGTCGCGCAGCCTCAATCTCACGCGTCACTGTCTGGGCCTGGATACTCGTATCGAATGCGTGGTGTTGCCGCTGGCCGGTAACAAGGGCCTCTGGACGCTGATCTGCGCCGCTGGCATGGCCGGTGCGCAGCCTTCCACGATTAAAGCGCAAGGCCCATTCCACGGGGCTTTCGCTGCCGAAAGCATCCTCACTGACATCGCCGAAAACCTGCACGGCATGGGTTACGAGCAATCCACCGATGTGCCGATTTGGCGCCTGCATATCCAGGCCGAGCTGCGCCGTTTGAACGGCGAGCGCGGACACCATCTGGGTGATTACCAGTTTCAGCCGGAAACCTGAGCGGGCAATTGCCGAGTATTTGATCAGTCCGCGCAAACCCTGCGCAGAGCTGGCTTGCAGCCATTGATCCTGAGCCTGCCCACAAGGTTATCCACAGTTGCCGGGGATAACCTGAGCGGTCATCGATTAGCACATTCCAGGGTTGTCTCGGCGAGGGCGCTGGGTATACTCGCCGGCAGTTTTAAACCCTGAGTGAGCCCTTATGGAACGCTTTATCGAAAATGCCATGTATGCCTCGCGCTGGCTGTTGGCGCCTATCTACTTTGGCCTTTCGCTGGCCCTGTTGGCGCTGGCGCTGAAGTTCTTTCAGGAAGTCTTCCATATCCTGCCCAACGTCTTTGCCATGGCTGAGGCGGATCTGATTCTGGTGCTGTTGTCGCTGATCGATATGGCGCTGGTCGGTGGCCTGTTGGTGATGGTGATGATTTCCGGTTACGAGAACTTCGTATCCCAACTGGATATCAAGGAGGGTACCGAGAAGCTCAGTTGGCTGGGCAAGATGGATTCCAGTTCACTGAAGATGAAAGTGGCGGCCTCCATCGTGGCGATCTCCTCGATCCATCTGCTCAAAGTTTTTATGAATGCGCAGAACATCCCCGACAGCAAGTTGATGTGGTACGTGATCATTCACATGGCCTTCGTCCTTTCGGCCTTCGCCATGGGTTATCTGGATAAGCTGACCAAGTACGAATCGAGCTGAGCCCTTTCTTATGCGTTCCCGCCGCCCGGCCGTTGCAAAACGGACGGGCGGTTTGCGTTGTGCCTTGTGCTTTTCTGTTGTTGTACAAAAATTGTATTTGTATAGATTTTTGTATAGCTTTAGCCGCCGAGGACATCGCCATGAACCTGCAAGAGCTGTCGCTGCACGCCCAAGCCGGGCATATCGAAGCGCTCAACCTGATCTCTATCGAAGGTGGCATCTACCTGCTGGAGGCGCATATGGATGGCCGTGCCCACCCGCTCAGTGATGGTCATGGCAAAACCCTGCATCTGCGCTCGGTCGAGCATGCACGCGATCTGCTGCACGACCTGCCGCGCGTGCCATTTCACCTGGTGCACGCGGTGGTGCATGACGAAATGTGCGGCATGCAAGACGGCACCCAGGACACCTTGCGTGTGCCGATTTCCTTTAATTCTTCCTGGTAACGACTCCATCTATGTCTATTCGCCGGCTTGCCCTGGTGCTGGGTGATCAGCTGTCTTTCGACCTGCCCAGCCTGCAGGCCCTGGACCCGCAACAGGATGCCGTGTTGCTCGCCGAGGTGGCAGCGGAAACTGACTATGTGCCGCACCACCCACAGAAGATCGCGCTGATCTTCAGCGCCATGCGCCACTTTGCCGAGGCCCTGCGTGAGCGTGGTTGGCGAGTGCATTACGTCAAGCTGGATGATGTACAGAACAGCGGCTCGCTGCCGGGCGAGTTGCAGCGCTGGGCCGCGCAGTTGCAGGCGGCTGAGGTGCATATCACCGAGTGCGGCGAATGGCGCCTGGAGGATCAACTCAAGCGCTGCGGCTTGCCGATTACGTGGCATGTAGACAGCCGCTTTATCTGTGGCCGGGACGAGTTCGCGCGCTGGGCCGAGGGGCGCAAGCAGCTGCGCATGGAGTTTTTCTACCGCGAGATGCGCCGCAAGACCGCTTTGCTGCTCAATGGCGACGGCACCCCGGTGGGCGGTGCGTGGAACTTCGATGCGGAAAACCGCAAGGCGCTGCCCAAACAGATCAAGGCACCGATGACCGCGCGTTTCCCGGCAGATGGCATTACCGAGGAGGTGCTGGCGCTGGTGGCCGAGCGCTTCAGTCATCACTACGGCAGCTTAGAGTCTTTTGACTACCCGGTGACCCACGCCGAGGCCGAGGCGCTGTGGCAGCACTTTCTCGATTTCGCCCTGCCGGCCTTTGGTGATTATCAGGACGCCATGGCGGTCGGTGAGCCGTTTCTGTTCCATGCGCGGATCAGCGCGGCGCTGAATATCGGCCTGCTGGATGTGCGTCGGCTGTGTGCGGATGTCGAGGCGGCTTACTGGCGTGGTCAGGTGCCGCTGAACGCTGCGGAGGGCTTTATTCGTCAGCTGATTGGCTGGCGCGAATATGTGCGCGGCATCTACTGGCTGCATATGCCGGAGTACGCCGAGCGTAACGCCTTTGGCAACACTCGGCCGCTGCCAGAGTTCTACTGGACCGGCAAAACCCGGATGAAATGCATGAGCCAGGCCATCGGCCAGACCCTGGAGCATGCCTATGCCCACCATATCCAGCGGCTGATGGTTACTGGCAACTTCGCCCTGCTGGCCGGTATCCAGCCCAGCCAGGTTTGCGACTGGTACCTGGCGGTGTATATGGATGCCTTCGATTGGGTTGAGCTGCCCAACACCCTGGGCATGGTCATGCACGCCGATGGTGGTTACCTGGGCTCCAAGCCCTACTGCGCCAGTGGTCAGTACATCAAGCGCATGTCCAACTACTGCGGCGACTGCGCCTATAAGGTCAGCGAAAGCGTGGGCGAGCAGGCCTGCCCATTCAATGCGCTGTATTGGCATTTCCTTATGCGCCACCGCCAGCAGCTGTCGGGTAACCATCGGCTGGGCATGATCTACCGTGGCCTGGACAAGATGAGCGAAGCCAAGCAGCAAGGCTTGTGGGCGCGTGGCGAGCAGCTGCTGGCGCTGTTGGATGCGGGCGAGTCGCTGTGAGAAAGGCCGAGCTGCCGGTCAAAACCTGCGCGGTGTGCGGGCTGCCCTTCGCCTGGCGCAAGAAGTGGGCGCGCTGCTGGGATGAGGTGAAGTACTGCTCCGAGCATTGTCGGCGCAATCGCCAAGGCGCGGCGGGCGGGCGGGTAGGGCGGCCAGGCGGTTTGTGCTAGGCTGGCCGACCTTTTTTAGCCTCCAGCGGAGCAGTGCTATGTCCGATATCAATCTCTCGACTGACGAAACCCGCGTCAGCTACGGCATCGGCCGTCAACTGGGTGGTCAGCTGCGCGATAACCCGCCGCCGGGTGCCAGCCTGGACGCCATCATTGCCGGTATCACCGATGCTTTCTCCGGCCAGCCAAGCCGCGTCAGCGAAGCAGAGCTGACCGCTAGCTTCAAAGTAATCCGCGACATCATGCAAGCCGAAGCCGCTGCCAAGGCTGAAGCAGCTGCTGGTGCCGGCCTGGCCTTCCTGGCTGAGAACGCCAAGCGTGACGGCATCACCGTACTGGCTTCCGGCCTGCAGTATGAAGTGCTGACCGCAGGCGAAGGCGCCAAGCCTTCCCGTGAAGACAGCGTACGCACCCACTATCACGGCACCCTGATCGACGGCACTGTGTTCGACAGCTCCTACGATCGTGGCCAGCCTGCCGAGTTTCCGGTTGGCGGCGTGATCGCCGGCTGGACCGAAGCCCTGCAGCTGATGAATGCCGGCAGCAAATGGCGCCTGTATGTGCCGAGCGAGCTGGCCTACGGCGAGCAAGGCGTGGGCAGCATCCCACCGCACAGCGTGCTGGTATTTGATGTGGAGCTGCTGGACGTTCTCTAGCGTTTCAGGTGCTTTCTATCGCGGGCATGGCCCGCTCCTACGAGGGTGTAGGAGCGGGCCATGCCCGCGATGCGTTTCAGGGGCGCAATGCCCGGGCGTAGCAGTAGAGAAACAGATTGCGCACCAACTCCTTGAGCACCAGCGGCTCGCTGGAGTTCAGCTCGTGCAGATCCAGGTCACCCTGATCACGCAGCTCATCCAGCGCATCTTCCTTGAGCAGCGCGCAGACTTCGCCGGTATTGCGGTTGAGAATGCGTAGATACGGCTGCGGGCGGTCCAGCCAGGCATCGATCAGATAGGTCATGACTCATCTCCCTTTCAAGTGGTTAGATGAGAATAATTCTTATTATATTTATAGCAAGGATTAATCGCTGCCTTTCGTCGCGCAAGCAGAAAATTGCCGGGAGCAATTTTTAACGTCGCGAAGCGACGGCCCGTAGGGTGGCTGCCATGGATGGCAGGCCATAAAAAGCCCGTCACTTGGACGGGCTTTTATTTGCGCGGCAGGCCTTAGTGCGTGCGGGCTACGGCAAAGCGGCTGAGCTCGATCAGTGCGTCGCGGTATTCGCTGGCGGGCAGCGCAGCCAGGCAGGCGATGGCGCGCTCGGCGTAGTCACGGGCTTGCTGGGCGGTGTAGTCCAGTGCGCCAGCAGCTTCGACGGCGTTGCGGATGCTTTCCAGGTCCTCGATACCGCCTTTCTGGATTGCCTGACGTACCAGGGCCGCCTGCTCGGGCGTGCCTTCGCGCATGGTGTAGATCAGCGGCAGGGTCGGTTTGCCTTCGGCCAGATCGTCGCCGACGTTCTTGCCCAGGGTAGTGGCGTCGCCGCGGTAGTCGAGCAGGTCGTCGACCAGTTGGAAGGCCACACCAAGGTGGTCGCCAAAGGTGCGCAGGGCTTCGGTCTGTTCGGCGTTGGCGCCGGCCAGTGCTGCGGCGCTATGGGTCGAGGCCTCGAAGAGCATCGCGGTTTTGCCGCGGATGACTTCCATATAGGTCTCTTCGCTGGTGCTGGCGTCGCGAATCTTCGACAGCTGCAGCACTTCGCCTTCGGCAATCACCCGGGTGGCCTTGGAGAGGATCTTCATCACCGGCATGGAGCCGAGTTCGACCATCATTTCGAAGGAGCGAGAATAAAGGAAGTCGCCGACCAGCACGCTCGGTGCGTTGCCCCACTGGGCGTTGGCGGTGCTGCGGCCACGGCGCATGTCGGACATGTCGACCACGTCGTCGTGCAGCAAAGTGGCGGTGTGCAGAAATTCGATGGTGGCAGCGAGCAGGCGCAGGTTGTCGCCTTCGATACCCAGCGCCTTGCCACTGAGCAGAACCAGCAGCGGCCGCAGGCGTTTACCGCCAGCGGAGATAATATAGTCGCCAATTTTCTCGACCAGAGGGACTCGCGACACCAGTTGCGCGCGGATGATGCCGTCGACGGCGGTAAAGTCATCCGCCACCACGCGGTAGAAAGCCTGGGGTTGCATCGCTTGCACCTGCTACTCATGGGTTGCGCGGCATGCTAGGGGGCAGGGTAGGGGCTGTCAAGGCAAGCGCTCGGCGCACTTGCATGGTGTCGATTGCTTGCGTACAATCGCGCACCCTGAACTTCCCCCTGGGTATTTCCCTGCCTTACGCAATTGCAAGGGTGTCCTTCCGGCCCCAAGCAGCCATGCCAGCCGACACTTATTCCTATAAAGCGCTGGGTGAGCAGGATTAACGGAGATTTACCATGTACGCAGTAATTGTTACTGGTGGCAAGCAATACAAAGTCACCGAAGGCGAATTCCTCAAGGTCGAAAAACTCGAGCTGGCCACTGGCACAGCTGTGACTTTTGACCGTGTTCTGCTGATCGGCAATGGCGACGACGTGCAAATCGGCGCTCCGGTTGTTGAAGGTGCCAAAGTTGTTGCTGAAGTGATCGCTCAAGGTCGTCACGACAAGGTCACCATCATCAAGTTCCGTCGTCGTAAGCACCACATGAAGCGCCAGGGCCACCGTCAGTGGTACACCGAGATCAAAATCACCGGTATCCAGGCCTGATTCGTTTCGGTCTGATCCCTTTATAGGAGTATTGAACTCATGGCACACAAAAAAGCTGGCGGTAGTACCCGCAACGGTCGCGACTCAGAAGCCAAACGCCTTGGCGTGAAGATGTATGGCGGCCAGAAAATCATTCCTGGCAACATCATCGTGCGTCAGCGCGGCACCCAGTTCCACGCCGGTTACGGCGTTGGCATGGGTAAAGATCACACCCTCTTCGCGAAAATCGAAGGCGTGATCAAGTTTGAAGTAAAAGGCGCGTTCAACCGCCGTTACGTGAGCGTCGTTGCGGCTTAATTGCGCGACTGCTGGGAAAGCCCCGTCCATGCGACGGGGCTTTTTTGTTTCTTGGGGTTCTTGCCAAACTGTCCTGGGTGTAGCGTTCGATTTGAATGCAGGTCAATTTTGCAAGAACCTGGTGTTTCTCGGTTTAGATGACCCGCGTGATTGCGGGAGGCGTAAAAATGAAATTCGTCGATGAAGTATCGATTTTTGTAAAAGCCGGCGACGGCGGTAACGGCATGATGGCTTTTCGTCGTGAAAAGTTCATCGAGAAGGGCGGCCCCAACGGTGGTGATGGTGGTGACGGTGGCTCGGTGTATATCGAGGCGGTCGAGAACTTCAATACCTTGGTGGACTACCGCTATACCCGTCGTTTCCAGGCGCAGAATGGTGAGAAAGGTGGCAGCACCGACTGTACCGGCGCCAAGGGCGAGGACCTGATCCTGCCGGTGCCGATTGGTACCACGGTCATCGATGCTGGTACCCAGGAAGTGATTGGCGACCTGACCCGTGCCGGCCAGCGGCTGATGGTGGCGCAGGGTGGTTGGCATGGTCTGGGTAATACCCGCTTCAAATCCAGTACCAACCGTGCGCCGCGGCAAACCACGCCGGGCAAGCCGGGCGAGTCGCGCGATCTCAAGCTGGAATTGAAGGTGTTGGCTGATGTTGGTTTGCTCGGTTTGCCGAATGCCGGCAAGAGCACCTTCATTCGCTCGGTGTCGGCCGCCAAGCCGAAAGTCGCTGACTATCCCTTTACCACTCTGGTGCCAAACCTGGGCGTGGTCAGTGTCGATCGCTACAAAAACTTCGTGGTTGCTGACATTCCGGGGCTGATCGAGGGTGCTTCCCACGGCGCTGGCTTGGGTATTCGCTTCCTCAAGCATTTGTCGCGTACCCGTCTGTTGCTGCATCTGGTCGATATGGCGCCGCTGGATCTGACCGATCCGGCTGAGTCGGCCGCCACCATTATTGATGAGCTGACCAAGTTCAGTCCGTCGCTGGCTGAGCGTGAGCGCTGGCTGGTGCTGAACAAGGCTGACCAGATGCTCGATGAAGAGCAGGAAGCGCGGATTGCTGAAATCGTCGCGCGGATCGAGTGGACTGGGCCGGTTTATGTGATTTCTGCCCTGGCGCGCCAGGGCACTGAGAAGCTCTGTTATGACATCATGGACTTCCTTGAGGCGCGCGCTGAGCGCATCCAGGAAAACCCAGAATACGCCGCCGAGCTGGCTGAGCTGGATACGCGCATCGAAGACGAAGCGCGCGCTCAGCTGCAGGCGCTGGACGACAAGCGTGCGCTGCGTCGTTCCGGGGTTAAGGCGGTCGGTGATGTCGATGAAGACGACAGCTTCTGGGATGAAGAAGACGAAGATGATGGCCCGGAAATTATTTACGTCCGGGATTAAGCAACTACAAAACGCCGCTTAATTGCGGCGTTTTTGTAATCACAGGTCGCGGCTAAGGTTGGAAGATCATGCGTGACAAGGTAACCGGCGCGCAGCGCTGGGTGGTGAAGATTGGCAGTGCGCTGCTGACCGCTGATGGGCGTGGTCTGGATCGCGCGGCTATGGCGGTATGGGTCAAGCAGATGGTCGCGTTGCGTGAGCAGGGCGTCGAGTTGGTGCTGGTGTCCTCCGGGGCGGTAGCGGCCGGTATGAGCAAGCTGGGCTGGAGTGCGCGGCCGAGTGCCATGCATGAACTGCAGGCGGCTGCGGCGATTGGCCAGATGGTGCTGATTCAGGCGTGGGAGTCGAGCTTTGCCGAGCACGGCCGGCGCACGGCGCAGATCCTGCTGACTCACGACGATCTGTCCGATCGCAAGCGCTACCTGAATGCGCGCAGCACGCTGCGCACTCTGGTGGATCTGGATGTGGTGCCGGTGATCAATGAGAACGACACCGTGGTCACCGATGAAATCCGCTTTGGTGACAACGATACCCTGGCCGCGCTGGTGGCCAACCTGGTCGAGGCCGATCTGCTGGTGATCCTCACGGATCGCGATGGCATGTATAACGCCGATCCGCGGCATAACCCCGATGCCGAGCTGATTTTCGAGGCGCGCGCCGATGATCCGGCGCTGGACGCCGTCGCCGGCGGTGTCGGTGGTGCGCTCGGGCGTGGCGGTATGCAGACCAAGCTGCGTGCGGCGCGCCTGGCTGCGCGTTCTGGTGCGCATACGGTAATCGTTGGCGGTGCCATCGAGCAGGTGCTGGCGCGGCTCAAGGCAGGCGAGCGTCTGGGTACGCTGCTGGCGCCTGAGCGCGGCATGCTGGCAGCGCGCAAGCAGTGGCTGGCCGGGCATCTGCAGACGCGCGGCACCCTTGTGCTGGATGACGGTGCGGTCAAGGCGCTGGCAACCGGCACCAAGAGCTTGCTGCCGGTTGGCGTAAAAGCCGTGCAGGGCAGCTTTCGCCGCGGTGAGATGGTGGTCTGCGTGGCGGCAGATGGTCGTGAAATTGCCCGTGGGCTGGCCAACTACAGTGCGCTTGAGGCGCAAAAAATCATCGGTCAGTCGTCGGATGCCATCGAGAAGCTGCTGGGTTATGTTGATGAGCCCGAGTTGGTGCATCGGGATAATTTGATCCTGATTTGAGGGAAGGCTGATGCGAGTCGTAAAGGGATTGCTGGGTGCGTTGGTGCTGCTGCCTGGGTTGGCGGCGGCCGAGCAGATCGGTGAAGTGTCGACGGTTTTCAAAATCATGGGGCCGAACGACAAGATCGTCGTCGAGGCCTTTGATGATCCTAAGGTGGCGGGGGTGACCTGCTACCTGTCGCGGGCCAAGACGGGTGGCGTCAAGGGCGGTCTGGGGCTGGCCGAGGATCGCGCCGAGGCGTCGATTGCTTGTCGCCAGGTCGGGCCGATCAGCTTCTTGGAGAAGCTCAAAGAGGGCGAGGAGGTGTTTCGTGAGCGCACTTCGCTGGTGTTCAAGACCATGCAGGTGGTGCGGTTCTTCGATCAGAAGCGCAATACCCTGGTTTATCTGGTCTACAGCGACCGGGTAATCGAGGGCAGCCCGCAGAACGCGGTGACGGCCATTCCGATTCTGCCCTGGCCGGAAAAGCCCTGAGTCAAAAAAAGCCCGAAGCGATTCGGGCTTTTTTGTGGCCTGCCGACCGTGGCGATTGCCTCTGGGGGTTGCAGGCTGCGCCGGCAATTATTACGGGCAATAAAAAACCGGCGGTTAAGCCGGTTTTTCAAGAACTAGTAGCGTGTCGCAAACAGCTTAGGCAGCTGCAGCTTCGCCCAGGGCCTTGATATGGCCATTCAGGCGGCTCTTATGACGAGCGGCTTTGTTCTTGTGGATGATGCCTTTGTCGGCCATACGGTCGATTACCGGCACAGCCAGGGTGTAAGCAGTAGTAGCAAGGGCGACGTCTTTGGCTTCGATAGCCTTGACGACGTTCTTGATGTAAGTACGAACCATCGAGCGCTGGCTGGCGTTATGGCTACGACGCTTCTCAGCCTGTTTTGCGCGTTTTTTGGCAGAAGGTGTATTGGCCACCGTCAAGCTCCTCGAAAAAATTCTGGGGGTTACAAACAAATAAGGCCGCGAATCATGCCGATATGAGGGAGTGCTGTCAAGCCTGTTGGCTTTTCCCTGTGCTGGCCTGACCAGTGGCAGACCGCTACACTCGTCGCCTTTGCGCGCCAGTGCTTGTTTGCGGAGTCGGGATATTACATGAATTTGCTCAAGTCGTTGGCCGCTGTCAGCTCCATGACCATGCTTTCGCGTGTATTGGGCTTTGTGCGCGACACCATCATTGCCCGCACCTTCGGCGCTGGCGTGGCCTCGGACGCCTTTGTGGTGGCGTTCAAGCTGCCCAATCTGCTGCGTCGGATTTTTGCCGAGGGCGCGTTTTCCCAAGCTTTTGTGCCGATTCTGGCTGAGTACAAGACTCAGCAGGGTGATGAGGCTACACGCACGTTCCTGGCTTACGTGACCGGTCTGCTGACTCTGGTGTTGGCGCTGGTGACCTTTATCGGCATTTTGGCGGCGCCTTGGATTGTCTGGGCGTCTGCGCCGGGGTTTGCCGATGAGGCAGAACGTTTTGAGCTGACCACCGATCTGTTGCGGGTCACCTTTCCTTATATCTTGCTGATCTCCCTGTCCTCGCTGGCGGGGGCGGTGCTCAATACCTGGAACCGCTTCTCGGTGCCGGCCTTTGTGCCGACGCTGCTGAATATCAGCATGATCGTGTTTGCCCTGTTTCTGACGCCTTACTTCGATCCACCAATCATGGTGCTGGGCTGGGCGGTGCTGGTAGGCGGTTTGGCGCAGTTGCTGTTCCAACTACCGCATCTGCACAAGATCGGCATGCTGGTGCTGCCGCGGCTGAACCTCAAGGACACCGGCGTGTGGCGCGTGGTCAAGCAGATGGGGCCAGCGATCTTTGGCGTATCGGTCAGCCAGATTTCGTTGATCATCAACACCATCTTCGCCTCCTTTTTGGTCGCAGGCTCGGTGTCCTGGATGTATTACGCCGACCGTCTGATGGAATTGCCGGCCGGTGTGCTTGGCGTGGCGCTGGGCACCATCCTGCTGCCGGCCTTGTCGAAAACCCATGCCGGTGCCAGTCGCGAGGACTATTCCAAGCTGCTCGACTGGGGTTTGCGTCTGTGCCTGGTGTTGGCGTTACCCAGTGCGGTGGCGTTGGCGGTTATCTCCGAGCCGCTGATTGCCTCGCTGTTCCAGTACGGCAAGTTCACCGCTGCCGATACCGACATGACCCAGCGCGCCTTGATCGCTTATTCGTTGGGCTTGGTCGGCATTATTCTGGTGAAAATTCTCGCGCCGGCCTTCTACGCCCAGCAGAACATTAAGACCCCGGTGCGTATTGGTCTGGTGACGCTGCTGGCGACCCAGGTGATGAATGCGCTGTTTGTGTTTGTGTTCAAGCTGGAACATGCCGGTCTGGCGTTGGCCATCGGCTTGGCCGCCTGTCTGAATGCCGTGCTGTTGTACTGGCAGCTACGCAAACGCGACATGTTCCAGCCGCAGCCGGGTTGGGCGCTGTTCCTTGGCAAGCTGTTGCTGGCGTTGCTGGTGATGGTGGGCGTGCTGCTGCTGGCTATGCAGCAGCTGCCGGCCTGGGCGGACGGCACCATGCTCTGGCGTTTGCTGCGCCTGGGTGGGCTGGTGGGTGTGGGGTTGCTGGCCTATTTGGCCGTGTTGGCGCTGCTGGGGTTTCGACTGAAGGATTTTGCGCGGCGTAGCGTGCACTGATGACGGCTGATTTGCTGCCTGTTGTCCGCTGCCCGGTGTGCGTATAATCGGCCACTTTATGAGCAAGAAGCGCGTTATGCAGCTGGTTCGAGGCCTACACAACTTGCGGCCCCAGCATCGGGGCTGTGTCGCCACCATCGGCAATTTTGACGGTGTCCATCGTGGTCATCAGGCCATTTTGGCGCGTTTGCGTGAGCGTTCCGCCGAGCTCGGTGTGCCCAGCTGCGTGTTGATTTTCGAGCCGCAGCCGCGCGAGTTTTTTGCCCCCGATGTTGCCCCGGCGCGCTTGGCGCGGCTGCGCGACAAGCTGGCATTGCTGGCCGCCGAGGGCGTTGATCGGGTGCTGTGCCTGAGCTTCAACCGCCGCTTGCGTGAGCTGAGCGCTGCCGAGTTTGTGCATCGCGTGCTGGTAGAAGGCCTGGGTGTGCAGCACTTGGAAGTGGGTGATGACTTCCGCTTCGGCTGTGACCGCGCCGGTGACTTCGGCTTTCTGGCCGAGGCCGGTGAGCGCGAAGGCTTTAGCGTCGAGGCTGCCAGCACGGTTGAGCTGGACGGTATTCGCGTCAGCAGTACGCGCGTGCGTGAAGCCCTCGGTGCCGGGGATTTCGCCTTAGCGCAGCACCTGCTTGGGCGACCTTTTCAGATCGCCGGACGGGTGTTGCACGGGCAGAAACTGGGGCGTCAGCTGAATGCGCCGACTGCCAATGTGCAGCTCAAGCGCAAGCGAGTGCCGCTCAAGGGCGTGTACCTGGTCAGCACCGAGGTTGACGGCCAAACCTGGCCGGGTGTGGCCAACATTGGTGTGCGCCCGAGCGTGGCCGGTGATGGCCGCGCTCATCTGGAAGTGCATTTGCTGGACTTTGCCGGTGATTTATATGGCCGGCGTTTGACGGTGGCTTTCCACCACAAGCTGCGCGATGAGCAGCGTTTCGCCTCCCTTGAGGCATTGAAGACGGCTATTGCTGCCGATATTGCTGCCGCCCGTGCCCATTGGCGCGTTTAAGCACCCGGCTTCAACTGCTGGGTGCCAATCGCTTACGAAGAGCCTGAAATGACCGATTACAAAGCCACGCTTAATCTGCCTGACACCCAATTTCCGATGAAGGCCGGCCTGCCGCAGCGCGAGCCGCAGATTCTGCAGCGCTGGAACGAGATTGGCCTGTATCAGAAGCTGCGCGCGCAAGGCGAAGGTCGGCCGAAGTTTGTTCTTCACGACGGCCCGCCCTATGCCAATGGCAGCATTCACATCGGTCATGCGGTCAACAAGATCCTCAAGGACATCATCACCCGTTCCAAGACCCTGGCCGGTTTCGACGCTCCCTATGTGCCGGGTTGGGACTGTCATGGCCTGCCGATTGAACACAAGGTGGAAACCACCTTCGGCAAGAATCAGCCGTCTGACCTGACCCGCGAGCGCTGCCGCACCTATGCCGGTGAGCAGATCGAAGGGCAGAAGGCCGACTTCGTTCGCCTCGGTGTGCTGGGCGATTGGGATAACCCCTACAAGACCATGGATTTTGCCAACGAAGCCGGCGAAATCCGCGCGCTGGCCGAGATGGTCAAGCAGGGCTTTGTGTTCAAGGGGCTTAAGCCGGTCAACTGGTGTTTCGATTGCGGCTCGGCACTGGCTGAGGCCGAAGTCGAGTATCAGGACAAGAAGTCCGATGCCATCGACGTCGCCTTCGTGGTTGAAGATGCCGACAAGCTGGCCGCCGCGTTTGGTCTGGCCAGCCTACCGAAGCCTGCGTCCATCGTGATCTGGACCACTACGCCTTGGACCATTCCGGCCAACCAGGCGCTGAACGTTCACCCTGAATTCACCTACGCGCTGGTCGATACCGGCGAGCGTCTGCTGCTGCTGGCTGAGGATCTGGTAGAAGGCTGCTTGGCCCGTTATGGCCTGCAGGGCGAAGTGATCGCCACCGCGCCCGGCGCAGCGCTGGAGTTGATCCGCTTCCGTCATCCGTTCTATGAGCGCTTCGCCCCGGTTTACCTGGCCGAGTACGTCGAACTGGGCGCCGGTACCGGCGTCGTGCACTCGGCCCCGGCCTATGGCGAGGACGACTTCCGTTCCTGCAAAGGCTACGCCATGAGCAATGACGACATCCTCAGCCCGGTGCAGAGCAACGGTGTGTATGTCAGCGACCTGCCGTTCTTTGGCGGCCAGTTTATCTGGAAGGCCAACCCGGCCATCGTTGCCAAGCTGGAAGAAGTCGGCGCGCTGCTCAAGCACGAAGCCATTCAGCACAGCTATATGCATTGCTGGCGCCACAAGACTCCGCTGATCTACCGCGCCACCGCGCAGTGGTTTGTCGGCATGGACAAGCAGCCCAATGAAGGCGGCACTCTGCGTGAGCGCGCGCTGGCCGCTATCGAGCAGACCGCATTCGTGCCTGCCTGGGGCCAGGCGCGGCTGCACAGCATGATCGCCGGTCGTCCGGACTGGTGCATCTCGCGTCAGCGTAACTGGGGCGTGCCAATCCCGTTTTTCCTGCACAAGGCCACGGGCGAGTTGCACCCGCGCAGCGCCGAGTTGATGGAAGAAGTGGCCAAACGTGTCGAGCAAGAGGGCATCGAGGCCTGGTTCAAGCTGGATGCCGCCGAGCTGCTCGGCGATGAAGCCGCTGACTACGACAAGATCAGCGACACCCTGGACGTCTGGTTTGACTCCGGCACCACCCATTGGCACGTGCTGCGTGGCTCGCACAACCTGGGCCATGCCAGCGGCCCGCGTGCCGATCTGTACCTTGAAGGCTCCGACCAGCACCGCGGCTGGTTCCATTCATCCTTGCTGACCGGCGCGGCAATCGACGGCCACGCGCCGTACAAAGAGCTGCTGACTCACGGTTTCGTGGTCGATGAGAACGGCCGCAAGATGTCCAAGTCGCTGGGTAACGTGGTTGCGCCGCAGGAAGTGAACGACAGCCTGGGCGCCGATATCCTGCGTTTGTGGGTGTCGTCCACTGACTATTCGGGCGAGATGGCGGTGTCCAAGGTCATCCTGCAGCGCAGCGCCGATTCCTACCGGCGCATCCGTAACACTGCGCGCTTCCTGCTCTCCAACCTCAGCGGCTTCGACCCGGCGCAGCACCTGCTGCCTGCGGAAGACATGCTGGCGCTGGATCGTTGGGCCGTAGATCGCGCCCTGTTGCTGCAGCGCGAAATCGAAGAAGCCTACGACAGCTATCGCTTCTGGAACGTTTACCAGAAAGTGCACAACTTCTGCGTGCAGGAGCTGGGCGGTTTCTACCTCGATATTATCAAGGACCGTCAGTACACCACCGCCGCCGACAGCGTGGCGCGTCGCTCCTGCCAGACCGCGCTGTTCCACATCGCCGAAGCCCTGGTGCGCTGGATCGCTCCGGTGTTGTCTTTCACCGCCGATGAGCTGTGGGAATACCTGCCCGGTGCGCGTAACGAGTCGGTAATGCTCAATGGCTGGTATCAGGGCCTGAACGAGCTGCCGGAAGGCTTCGAGCTGGATCGTGCGTTCTGGGAGCGCGTGATGGCGGTCAAGGTCGCGGTAAACAAGGAGATGGAAAACCTGCGTGCAGCCAAGGCCATCGGCGGCAACCTGCAGGCGGAAGTCACCCTGTATGCCGAAGACAGCCTGATTGCTGATCTGAACAAACTGGGCAACGAGCTGCGCTTTGTGCTGATCACTTCCACCGCCAGCCTGGCGCCGCTCGCCGGCGCGCCGAGTGATGCTGTGGAAACCGAAGTCGCGGGGCTCAAGCTCAAAGTGCTGAAGTCCGGGCATGCCAAGTGCGCCCGTTGCTGGCATCACCGCGAGGACGTTGGGGTGAACCCAGCACATCCGGAAATTTGCGGTCGCTGCGTGGACAACATCGAAGGCGCAGGTGAGGTTCGTCACTATGCGTGATAACGCTAGTCGTTTCGGGCGTTTGGCCTGGTTGTGGCTGAGTCTGTTGGTGTTTGTAGTCGATCAAGCGAGCAAGTTCTGGTTCGACAACAACCTGAGCATGTACCAGCAGATCGTGATCATCCCCGATTACTTTAGCTGGACCCTGGCTTACAACACCGGTGCGGCATTCAGCTTCCTGGCCGATGCGGCCGGCTGGCAGCGCTGGTTCTTCGCTGCGATAGCGGTGGTGGTGAGCGGAGTACTGGTGGTATGGCTCAAGCGCCTAAAACCTGGCGAAACCTGGCTTGCGGTGGCGTTGGCGTTAGTTCTGGGTGGTGCACTGGGTAACCTGGTCGATCGCGTGGTGTTTGGTCATGTGGTCGACTTCATCCTGCTGCACTGGCATCAGCAGTGGTACTTCCCGGCCTTCAACGTGGCCGATATGGCCATCACCGGCGGCGCCATCCTGCTGGCGCTGGATATGTTCAAAAGTGAAAAGTCCGGAGAAACAGGCAAATGACTGACGTGCGTATCGGTCCGGACAGGGAAGTGACCCTGCATTTCGCCCTCAAGCTGGACAACGGCGATGTGGTCGACAGCACCTTCGATAAAAAGCCCGCCACCTTCAAGGTCGGCGATGGCAACCTGCTGCCAGGCTTTGAACAAGCTATTTACGGGCTGAAGGCGGGTGACAAGCGCAGCCTGTCGATCAGCCCGGAGCAGGGCTTTGGTCAGGGCAATCCGCAGAATATCCAGATCATGCCGCGCAGCCAGTTTCAGGATATGGAGCTGTCTGAGGGCCTGCTGGTGATCTTCAACGATGCCGCCAATGCCGAGTTGCCGGGTGTGGTCAAAGCTTTTGACGACAGCCAGGTGACTATCGACTTCAACCACCCGCTGGCCGGCAAGGCGCTGAGCTTCGATGTGGAAATTATTGAGGTCAAAGCGCTCTGATCTGTAGCCCGGATGAAATCCGGGAAAACGCGAATGCCCCTCCCGGATTCTGTCCGGGTTGCGCAAAGCGGGAGCGCTGTTCGATCCCGCGTTAAACTTGCCCCTGAACGACCGCGTGTCGAGGCTCTCATGCATATCAAACTCGCCAATCCCCGCGGCTTTTGTGCCGGTGTCGACCGCGCCATTGAGATCGTCAACCGCGCCCTGGAAGTCTTCGGCCCGCCCATCTATGTGCGCCATGAAGTCGTGCACAACAAGTTCGTGGTCGAAGACCTGCGTTCGCGCGGCGCCGTATTTGTTGAAGAACTGGATCAGATTCCTGATGACGTTATCGTTATCTTCAGCGCCCACGGCGTCTCCCAGGCTGTGCGCACAGAGGCAGAGCGCCGCGGCCTGAAGATCTTCGACGCCACCTGCCCGTTGGTCACCAAGGTGCATATGGAAGTGGTGCGTTACAGCCGCGAGGGGCGCGAGTGCATCCTGATCGGCCACGAAGGCCATCCAGAAGTCGAAGGCACCATGGGCCAATACGACGCCAGCAACGGCGGCACCATCTATCTGGTAGAAGATGAAGCCGACGTGGCAGAACTACAGGTACGCAATCCCGAAGCCCTAGCCTTCGTCACCCAGACCACCCTGTCGATGGATGACACCAGCAAAGTCATCGACGCCCTGCGCAGCAAATTCCCCGCCATCGGCGGCCCACGCAAGGACGACATCTGCTACGCCACCCAAAACCGCCAGGACGCGGTCAAACAACTCGCCGCCGAATGTGACATGCTGCTGGTTGTAGGCAGCCCCAACAGCTCCAACTCCAACCGCCTGCGCGAACTGGCCGAACGTATGGGCACTCCCGCCTACCTGATTGATGGCGCAGAAGACCTCAAGCAGGAGTGGTTTGCGGGTGTGGCAGGTATTGGGATTACGGCGGGCGCATCGGCGCCGGAGGTGCTGGTACAGGGCGTAATTCAGCAACTGAGCGAGTGGGGCGCAACCGGTGCGCAAGAGTTGCAGGGGCGGCCTGAGAATGTGACGTTCTCGATGCCGAAGGAGTTGCGGGTGAAGGCGCTCTAGCGTTCTTTTAGGTGGTGGCTATTCACGCAGGTAGAGGCGCGTATGCCATCCTAAAGATTGAGTCACCTACGAAAAACGCCGCGCTCTTTGTCAGGGTGCGGCGTTTTTCGTTGACCGAGGTGGGCAGCTGTTACCAGCCACATTTCCCAGTGAGTGAACCTCCATGCGCATTGGCTGCTGTCAGCGTCATGTTGCCACTGATGCGGGCCCCTGAGGTGGTGGAAACTGTCAGCGTGTAGTCCGTTGCACTGACATCGCTGGCGGCTATGCCGAATACTGTACTGCTGCTATTAAGGACGGTATTGGCGTCGTACTTGCCTCCGTTCTCGGCCCTGCGCCGTTCCATTTGTTGGGAGGCGCTGTTTAGTAGCGCCTTACCGTCCTCGCACTGAGCCTTCTCCACATAACTGATGTAGCTGGGCAGTGCTATCGAGGCAAGAATTGCCAGGATAGCCATGGTGATGACCAGCTCAAGCAGGGTGAAACCGTTTTGCTTGTTCATCTATCTGCTCATTCGTCTTCGGGTTTATCGGTCCAGTACAGCCGGCTCTTGTTGGCCATGTCATAGCCTTTCGGTGGCGTTGGGCAGTTCGGGCCGGTGCATTGTGGTGGGTTGGGTGGTGTTTCGGCCAGCTGTGACGGGTCGTTATAGGCCCAGCAGGTGTCGCCCTTGCAGTAGACTTGTGGGTTGGACGGTAGAGTTGCCCCCTTGAGCACGCTGAAGCGTGTGTCGCCTACAGCTGTGCCGTCCAGCAGGTTCACCCGGTAGCCACGGGATACGCCCAGGTTGGCGCGGCAGGCGCTTTGCGCGAGTACCGGCTGGTAGGTGTTGAAGTACAGCTCGCCACCAATGACCATAGTACTTGACAGTACCTTCTCGCCATTGCTGGTCAGATTGATATACCAGCCACTCTTGTCCAGCAGGGCTTTTTGTTTGGCCTGATCGCTTGCCGTTTCCACTTTCAGCAAGTCGGTGGCGTTGTACAGATCGCCTTCTACCAAGGTTGGGCCGAATTTGTTCAGGTCTTCGGTACGGAAGGAGTAGAAGCGATCCTGAATCACCTTGTCCAGTGGGTGGCCACGGTAACCGGAGCCGATGCTGACGCTCAGGTTGAGCTTGTTCTTGACGTTGACCAGAGTGATTGCCGGCTCGCTGTAGAAGCGTCGTGCGCTGGCTGCATCGGCTCCGGCCACGCTTGCAAGCACCTTACCCGAAGCCAGGCTGTTACCGCTGCCACCATTATTGATCAGGAAACGCCAGACTTGCCCGCCCATGTCGCCGACGAAGAGCTGCGTAGTCAGCCCATCCGCGTTGATGGTTGGTTGATTGGCGGCGTTCACTTCTAGGCCGATAACGCTGACCTTGCTTGGTACGCTGTACTTCATGTCGATACCAGACCCGGACGCGGACCAGAGCAGTGCGCCGGTTTCTGCATTGACGATAAACAGGTCGTTGCCTTGGCCGTCGGTGCGACGGATATTGTCCGGTGGAGGCAGCTTGTCTTGGTTCGTGTCATAGCCACCACCGAAGATCAGTACGTCGGTGATGCTGCTGCCGACCTTGATCTTGGTCTTGATCGGTGCTGACCAAGTTTGACCCAGGCGAGTGAAGTTGCCGCTGCCGCCCTGGATGAGCCACTTGAGTTTTGGAGATGTGCGGTTAGTGATGTCCAAGGCGTAGAGATTGCGCCCGCCACGGCCCATGCTGGCGTAAGCGTAAACGAAGTCGCTGCCATCGATCACACCATCCTTACTCTTGTCCTCTGCCCATACAGTGACGCTGTTGTCCATGCCGTATAGGTGGGAACGATCCCCTGTATTTTCGTTGTCAGCTAGGCGTCTGAGATTGGCCAGCAGTTCCTTGGGCATGAAAGCAAACTGCTCAGCACCCGTTTTGGTGTCGAACATTTGTACGAAGCCTTCGTTGGTGCCGATGATAGCGCTCTCTATTTCGTCGGTGCATTCGCCTTTGGCATTCTTGGCGTTGCAGCCGTAGGTCACCACGCTAGGGGTGGAGTGGATGGGGTCGCCGATGGTTTGACGCAGGCTATTGGTGCCGGTTTCAAAACCACGGATGTAGTTGATCAGTACGTCGCGCTCGGCATTGTCCTTCGCGCCAATCTGGGCGGCGGTCAGTGTGGTATCGAGCTTGTTGAGGGTGGTATCGCCCGCGATATTGGTCCACAGGTTGCGGCTGGCTGGAACTGGCAGCTTACTGGCGGCGCCCCCGGCGGTGACGTTGCTACCATCGTTGGCAGTGGACCACCAACTGCGGGCGCTGCTGCGGAACACGCCGGTATTGGCGTCAATAGCAGGCGCGCTGTCCTGATCGAGGATCAATGGCAGGCCATTGCTGATGCCCATGCGGTAGCGTTTGAGGTTGCCAGCCCAGCGATCTGTGCTGGCTGGGCGGAATAAGGAGAAATACAACTGATCCTTGTGATCCTGACGGTTGAAGGAGTTTACCGGTGCGGTGGCGCTGACGAAGGTGGTGTCGCTGGCCAATGCCTCTTGAATAATGGCGTTGAAAGCGTTAGCCAGGGCGCTGGCGTCGTCGGCGGTATATGCCTTGCCGCCGCCTGCTGTTGCTACGTCGGCCAGGAACTTCTTGGCGCCGGCGCTAGCCTGCAGAGCAAAGCCTACAGTGTGTGTTGTGACCAGGTTTTTGTCATCCAGGCTGTTGGACTGGTCAGTGTCGTTCAGCCATTTGGCGAGCTCCACACCGCAGGTTTCACCATCGGTTTGTTCGCCACTGTTACGACTGACGCAGCCGCCGCCGATGAGCGATTTTGCATTATTGATGATGGTAGTGCTGTTGCCGTTGGCTTGGCCGTCGCTCATCAGTACCACGTAGTTGGCCTGGCAGCTGCTTTCTATGGGACTGGTTGGCCCTTTGTGCTTGCCTGGCAGGGCAGTGTAGTAGCTGGCAGCTTGGTAAAGCAGGTTGACCAGCGGAGTACCGCTATTGGCCTGCATACTGCTGGTCACGCCCTTGAGGTAGTCACGCACCTTGTAGGTGTTGTCGGTGAGGTCGCTGGCCTTGTCCAGTGTGACCTGCAAACGAATGGCATCGGCTTTGCTGGTTTCAAAGGCCCGTAGGCTAAGGGAGGAGGCGGCGGAGGTCTGTTTGATCAGTACACTCAGAGCGTTGCCGTCTTTCCAGCCGCTGCGTGCCAGTACGTTTTGCAAGGCCGTTTTCAGCCCTGGGGCTTCGCAGTACACCGGAATGCCAGCCCCCTGGCTGGTGAAGGTACAACTGGTCTTGGCACTTGCGGTGCGTTGACCAAGGTTGTCGGTGCTGGCGCTGAAAGCAGCCGAGTCGTCGGCGTTGTCGAAGTAGACATCGGCGGTGACGGCGCTGTTGTTGGCGCTGCTGGGGGTGACGATCAGGCGTACGTCCTTGATGGTAGCCCCCTTCTTGAAAGGCACTTTCTGGAAGCGTGCACCGATATAGACGTTGGTGTCTGCGAACGACATTGTGCTTTCGCTGACACTTACGGTTTTGGTGTTCGAGCTATTGGTTCTGTACTGGCGGGCGTCGTCCTTGTCCTCAAGCAGGCTGAGATCGACGATTGGGGTCATGCATCCGGCTTCGCCGCCGGTATAGCTGATACTGAGCATGGGTTTGAAACCGTCATTGCCGTCCTGGCTGACGGCCGTGCGGCTGCCAGTGCCACCGCTAGGAGTGAGGGTGAAGGCCATGGCATTGTTGCCACACCAGCCTGCCCGATTGACAACGGCCTGCACCTGAGTGGTGACATCTGCGCCGTTTTCGGTATGGACTGGCGGATTCTCCGTACGCCAGGGGGCAGGTGTCCAGGGGGTGGCCGCAGTGGTTGCGCGGGCGGTGAAGTCTCCACCGCTGAAGTCGCTGGCGTTGTCGCTGTTCTCAGCGGCGACGCTGAAGCTGACCGTGCGATCGTCCGAGCTGGCGGGGACGAAGTTCAAGGTGGCACGGGTGATGATGGCACCCTGCGGCACGTTCACTGTCTGGAAGCGCAGGCCGGTGGTGCGAGGGGTATTTTCGTTGCCGGTATAGGTGATGGTCAGTTGCGGTGCGTTGACCACATCACCCACGGCGTAGTTGAACGTGGTCCTGCTGGTTGCACGCAGGCGAATGGCAAGGTCGCCGATGGGGTTGTGGGTTGGGCTGAGGTTCTGCTGGGCCTGCATCAGGTCAGTGATGTCTAGCTGGTGTACGCCAGCGATCACAGTGCTGGGCTTGGAGCTGTTGGCGGTGAAGGTGCTGGCAAGTGCAGAACTATGGTTAAAGGCTTCGGGAGTCTTGGAGTCGACCCGGCTAACGTTGAAAGTGGTACTGGCCACATTGCTCGGCGGGGTAATTGCCAGAATGGCGCTGGTAATGCTCACGCCCTTGGGAATGTTCAGGTTGCGAAACAACAGCAGACCATCGCTGCCGGAGCTGCCGGAGCCAGAGTTCAGGGTGGTTATCTTGTCTTTCGGGCATTGGGTGGTGGCATCCATCTTCACCGAGCAGGTGTAGGTTATGCCGCCGCTGGTACTCAGGTAATAGGTGCTGTTGTTGTTGGAGTAGACATTGGGTTCGCCCAGGCTACGGATGATCGGGCTACCAGGGTCGTTGACATAGCCCATGACCAAGGCCGGGTCAGCAATGTTGTTGCTGCCATTGTAGCGGCTGGCATCGTCTGCACTGATCTTGATTTCCGGGCTGGAAACTTTGACGTTGATCGGGGCGTCGATGTCTTCAACCGCTTGCAGCAGGCGTGGCACGCTGGCGTCTCCAGGGGCGCCAGCAGAGTTGTTCAGCACCATCAGGCCGACGTTGACGCCGCTGGTGGTGTTGAGCAAGTTGGTCATGGTGTCCTTGAGGACCTTCATCCTATTGCTGTTGTTATTACATGTGCTGTTGCTATTGAGACACCAGCCCATGGAGCCGGAGTCGTCGAGGATGAACAGTACGTTGGGCTGAATACCATTATCCGGCTTGGTGCCGAAGAAAATTTCGGTGTCGTCGGCGGTGCTAATTGCGCTATGCAGGAGCAGTGTGCCGGCCAGACCGAAGGCGCAGGTGCGGCGCAGGAACTGGAATGGAGTCATGGTGTTGGCCCTATTGGCTCGACGGTAGAAAGTACTTGGTGTGTTCACAGGATTTCTCCTCGGCGCTGCCCGCCCTGGCGATGGCTGGTGGTTACCGAGCATGTACCGCCGTCGCAGACGCTCCCGCCTTCGACTGTCAGGTCGAAGCAGTCCATTTGAGGGGAGCCTGGAGTCAGGCCAGAGCCGGTGCAGGGTACGTCCCAGCGGGATTTGCTTCCGGAAATTTTGAACTGGGTTGCGCCAATTGTGCCCGTGCTAGGGAGGACGGTCTGTTTGCTTAGATAGGCGCCGACCCAGTTGGCTATACCGCCTTCTGCAGCCAGGAAGGCCATATTGCGCTGCTCGCTATTGGAGGATATGCGCAGTTGCAGGGTTGCCTGGTTGGAGGCAGTGATTGCGATTATGGTCAGCATTAGCAGAAGGATCAGACTGACCAGCAGCACCATGCCATTTTGTTTGTTTGTGTTCATGGGTCAGTCCCGGGCAATTAGTCGGTTTTTGAATTCGTAGGTGGAGCTGAAATCACGTGCCGCAAAACTGGCCTGGGTACTTTTCACCTTGACGGCAATCACTACGGCATTGGCCGTGTCGGGGGTGCTGTTGGCGGGCAGCAGGGTGAAGGTGCCATCTACATCGTCGAGTAGGGGCTGTGCCGTGCCGCCATTCTTTGCCTGGGTCAGACCGCTGCTGGTGAAGGTGTAGGTGACGCTTTGTATATCATCGGGGTCGCATTTGGGAGAGAAGCTCAGGGTGAGACTTTTCTGTGTGCCGTCGAGCACTACGGCGTCCGCAAGAGGTTCTTCTGACCAGCTGTCCGATGTGCAGCTCCTGAGGCCAGACAGGCGGACATCAGCGCCGATAATTTCCATCGCCAGGCGGCCGTTTTCCTGTACGCGGGTCAGCTCCGAATTGCTGCGTCCGGACATGAAGGCGCTGCTGAACAGATCGGTGACGCCGAGGATCAGGATGGAGCTGATGAGCACTGCTACCATTACTTCGATCAAGGAAAGGCCAGTCTGTTTATACATGTTCATAGAGTTGTCACCACTTCAACATACTGCTTCTGGTTGTCTCCATCAGCACTGTTGTCCTGCCACTGGATTTTGACGGTGACGGTAGCTATGCCGAAGTCCTCGAACTGCGTCCCTGTCTGGAATGAAACCTTAGTGTTTGCGGTGTCCACACTAGGCAGGCTGGATTTGAGGGCTGTGCACCACGCGGCGATGTCGTAGTTGGCACGGCTCGCTCCTCCCGCCGGAACCGCCCCGCTCGGTGCACTGCAGGCGGGTAGACTGCTCAGTGCGTAACTGCCTGTGTTACCGGTCGTCTTATTGCTGCTGGGGTCGGTGACGAATAGCACTTTGTAATTCTTGCCTGTGTCTTCTGGATCTACCAGGTTGGAGCGCATGCGCTCTACAAAATCATAGGCCAACAGGGTGGCCTGACTACGCGAATAGGCGCTTTCGGTGGATTTTTGGCTGCGTGCCATCAGGCTGGCCATGCCGAGAAGACCAACGGCCAGAATGACCATGGCGACCATGACCTCAATTAGGGTGAAGCCGCGGTGGCGTGAGCGATGCGTTTTGTGCATTGTCATGTCCCTATCAGTGGATCTTTGCGTGGCCGATTATGTTGACCGAGATGGTCTTGCCGCCTGTCACGCTGATGCTGCTAGCGGTGGTGGTGCCATCGTTCTTGAAGGTGATGGCATTGCCGCTGATGGTTACGTCGGGGGCTGCGGGGATGCTACGTAGCAGGGTAGTGTCGTCCAGCACCACGCCGCCGGTGCTCCAGTCGCTGCCGCTGCAGGTATTGCCGTCGGCACTGGCGCATACTTTCACCTTGTTGCTGCGGCGGATGACCGCTTCGCTTCGGGCGAATTGCAGTGCTCCGAGCAGGTTGTTGGTTGCCGAGGTCTTGCGGCCCGCATCAATGCTGCTCTGGTAGTTGGGGATGGCAATTGCAGCGATGATCGCGATGATGGCGATGACGACCATGAGCTCTATCAAGGTGAAGCCTTGGTTTCGCGCATGCTGCAAGTATTTCGTCCGGTGGGTGGACATAGGGGGTGGCCCGTGGATTGAGATAGATTGAATCCTAGGGTGGGTGCTTTCCAGTTACCATCCGAAACGGATGAGCGTAGCAAAACCGCGATGAGCGACTTAGTTGCAGGTGGCCTTTGTCGTTGGCGACTGGTAGCGAACGCGTCCGGCCAGATTGATGACGATCTGTCGTTGAGGTTGCCCGGCCTTACACAGCGTTAGAGTGCCATTGGCTGCGCGAGAGGTTCCATCGGCCTCGAGAATTACGTGAGGGAGTTTGCGAAAGCTTGCCCAGTGCCAGTTGTAGTCGTCTGGCAAGGTTTCTTCGCGCAGTACCAGTTCATCTGGTTCGAGCCTGCCATTGGCATTGACGTCATGGAAGATAATCAGGCGTTTTGCCCAAGTAGGTGAACCGGTGCAGTCGGCTTGCCCGGCGCAGAGGCTAGTGTTCAGGCCGCTGAATACTGCGGCGCTACGGGTGTAGCCAAGCGTGCCGAGCATCTGGTTTAGTGCCTGAGTTTTACGTTGCCCTTCAAGTAACTGCTTGAGGGCTGGAATGGTAATGCTGGCTGTGATGGAGAGGATTGATAGAGTGATCAGCAGTTCGGCCAGACTGTAGCCGCATAGTTTTTTCATCACTTCGGGCATCCTTGCTGAAGTTGAGGCATCAGAATTATAGGATGGGTTTTCGATATGCAAGCCAAATTTGCGCACAATGCCGTGGTGGTAGGGGGGGGCGCGCTTGGCCTCCTCAGTGCTCTGGCTCTGGCCTGTGCTGGTGTGGGTGTGATCTTGCTGGAGAGCCAAGTAGTAGGGGCGGAGTCCTCCTGGGCCGGCGGTGGGATCGTTTCGCCGCTTTACCCCTGGCGTTACAGTCCCGCGGTAACCGCTTTGGCGCATTGGTCGCAGGATTTTTATCCGCGGCTAGGTGAGCAGTTGCTGGCGCAGACGCAGATCGACCCGGAGGTGTATGTCACTGGGTTGTATTGGCTTGATCTTGATGACGAGGCTGAGGCGCTTGCCTGGGCGCAGCGTGAGCGGCGGCCGCTGCAGTCTCTGGATGTCGCGACGGTAGAGCATGCGGTCCCGGCGTTGGCTAAGGGCTTTGGGCGGGCGGTGCAAATGGCGGATGTGGCGAATGTGCGTAACCCGCGTTTGGTCAAGGCGCTACGGGCCGCGTTGCAGCAGATGCCGAATGTCACCTTGCATGAGCGCTGCGCGGTGCGTGGGTTTATTCGCGAGGGTGGGCGTATTACGGGTGTGCACACCGCACAGGGTGATATGTATGCCGATCAGGTGGTGCTGGCTGCCGGTGCCTGGAGTGGCGAGCTGATGAAGACCCTTGGCATCGAGTTGCCGGTGGTGCCGGTGAAGGGGCAGATGATTCTGTACAAATGTGCTGAAGACTTTCTCCCTGCCATCGTGCTGGCCAGGGGGCGTTATGCGATTCCGCGGCGTGACGGGCATGTTCTGATTGGCAGCACCCTTGAGCATGCGGGGTTCGACAAAACGCCAACTGACGAGGCGCTGGCCAGCTTGAAGGCTTCCGCAATCGAGTTGTTGCCGGCGTTGGCAGATGCCGAGGTGGTGGGGCATTGGGCGGGGTTGCGGCCTGGTTCGCCTGAGGGCATTCCGTTTATTGGGTCGGTGCCGGGACATGATGGTTTATGGTTGAACTGCGGGCATTACCGCAATGGACTGGTGCTGGCGCCTGCGTCGTGCCAGTTGCTGGCTGATCTGATGCTGGGGCGTGAGCCGATTGTTGATCCTGCCCCCTATGCGCCGGCTGGGCGGTTGGCTTCGGCGGGTTGAGCGTTTCTCGGGGAGGGCTAGCAGCTAAAGCCCCCCCATAACTGGTGCTCGCTTTAGTCGATACCGAGCTTCTTTAGTCGATAGCGCATTGAGCGAAAGCTCAGGCCCAGGCGTTGCGCGGCGGCGGTGCGGTTCCAGCGGGTCTCTTCCAGGGCTTGCATGATCAGTTTGCGTTCGATGGCTTCCAGGTAATCTTCCAGATTATCGATCTGCGCGAGGTTGGCTTCTCCGTTCTCACTGATAGGCACACTGTCGGCCAGGCGCAGGTCGCTGGTGGTAATACGGTCGTCTTCGCACAGGGTGTAGGCGCGTTCGAGCATGTTCTCCAGTTCGCGCACATTGCCTGGGAAGCGGTAGCTCTTGAGCTTCTCCAGCGCGTCATCATCCAGTTTGGCCGGGCTGAGGCCGGTGCCGTCGGCTAGGCGCTTGAGCATGATGTCGGCCAGCAGGGCGATATCTTCGCGGCGCTCGCGTAGGGCGGGCACGCGCAGTTCGATCACGTTGAGGCGGTAGTACAAATCCTGGCGGAAGCGTCCGGCAGCGACTTCGCCGGCCAGATCCTTGTGGGTGGCGCAGAGAATGCGCACATCGACAATCAGCTCCTGCTGGCCGCCCACTGCACGCACGGCCTTTTCCTGAATTGCGCGCAGCAGTTTGACCTGCATCGGCAGCGGCAGATCGGCGACCTCATCGAGGAACAGCGTGCCGCCGTTGGCGGCTTGGAACAGCCCTTGTTTGTCTTCGATGGCGCCGGTAAAGCTGCCTTTCTTGTGGCCGAAGAACTCGCTTTCCATCAGTTCGGTGGGGATGGCGCCGCAGTTGACCGGGATAAAGGGTTGCTCGCCGCGTGAGCCTTGCTCGTGGATCAGCCGGGCGACCAATTCTTTGCCGCTGCCGGATTCACCGCTGATATACACCGGTGCTTGGCTGCGCGCCAGTTTGAGAATCTGTTTACGCATGGCCTTCATCGGCGGCGAGTCGCCAAGTAGACGGCTGTCCACTGGCAGTTCTTCACCATCGGCGCTGCGCAGGCGCAAGGCGGCGGCAACCAGTTCGCGAAGGCGGCCGAGATCCACCGGCTTGGTCAGAAAGTCGAACGCGCCGGCTTTCAACGCGTTGATTGCGGTGTCCAGGCTGCCGTAGGCGGTGATCATCGCCACTGGCACTTGCGGGTGACGCAGCAGAATATGTTGCACCAGCTCCAGGCCGGTACCGTCAGGCAGGCGCATATCAGTCAGGCACAGGTCGAAGGGTTCTTTGGCCAGCCACTCGCGGGCTTCCTTGACGTTGCGCGCGCTGCGGGTGTCGAGCTTCATGCGCCCCAGGGTGATTTCCAGGAGTTCGCGAATATCGGGTTCGTCATCGACGATCAGGGCTCTCTGGCGGGTCATGGTCAGCTCAGTTTGCGCGGGTGGGCGAAGGTGATACGCAGGCAGCTGCCGCCACCTTCACGAAGTTTATAGTCGAGGCGGGCCTGATTGCTTTCGCACAGCTCGCGGGAAATATACAGGCCTAGGCCAGTGCCTTTGTTTTCCGTGGTGTAGAACGGCTCGAACAGGTGGTGCAGCTGTTCTTCGGTAACGCCGGGGCCATCGTCCAGTACCTCGAGTACCGGCAACTCGCTCTCCGGGTCGCGAAACAGTTTCAGCCAGACTTGCCCGTGTTTGTTCTTTTGCGCGCTATAGCGCAGGCCGTTCTCTACTAGGTTGCTCAGCACCTGAGTGAGCTGGTGCGGGTCCATCCGGGTTTGGATGCTGCCGCTGCTGGTTTCCAGGTGCAGGGTCTGACCTGGGGCGGCGCTGCTGCGAAACTCGCTGGCGAAGCGGTGCAGCCAGTACTTCAGATCCAGTAGTTGCGGCTCGGCTTGGCGCCGCCGTGACAGTTGCAGGACGTTCTCGATCACCAGGTTCATCCGCCGCGAGTGGTCCTGGATGATCTGTGCCAGGCGCAGATCGGGGCCTTCCAGCTCTTCTGACTCTTGCAGCAGCTGGGCGGCGTGACTGATTGCCCCCAGTGGGTTGCGAATCTCGTGGGCGATACCGGCAGTCAGGCGGCCCAGTGAGGCGAGCTTGAGCTGTTGCGCCTGCTGGGCGATCTGCGAGATGTCATCGAGGAAAATCAGCGTGTGTTTGTGCTCGCCGCGTTGCAGGGCAATAAAGCTCGGCTGCAGCACCCGGCCATCAGGCGCCGCTTGCAGGCTGGCTGGGCGCAAGCTGGGGTTGTGCGACCATTGCTGCATGCGCTTGATCAGCTCTGGGCAGTGTGGGTCGAGAATCTTGCCGGTCAGGTCGGCATGCCCCAGCAGGTGGTTGGCGCCCTGGTTGGCCAGTAATACGCGGTGCAGTTCATCCAGCACCAGAATGCCGGTGCGCATGCGCTGCAGGATCAGGGCGTTCAATGCTTCCAGGTTGGCCACGTCGGCAGCGCGCTGCTCGGCCAGGCTTTCGCTGACTTGCAGGCGGCGGGTCAGAGCTTGAACGAAAAGTGCAGCGGCGAAGCAAAGCGCGCCAAGCGCGCCGACTTGCACATATTGGGCGGCTGCCGCTGGGCGGCTAAGGCTGAGGTAGAAGGTCAGGTAGATCATGCCTGTTGCTGCGACTGCGGCAATCAGCAGGCCGATACGCCCACGCAACAGGATATTGGCGATCGCCACGGCAACAATCAGCAGGTTACCGATGCCGCTGGGCGTGCCGCCGGCGGCATAGAACAGGCCTGACAGCAGAATTACATCGACCAACGCCAAGCTGAAGACTTGCGCCAGGCCCTTGGGGCTGCGCACGGTGGCGATAATTAGGACGTTAAGCGCCAGATACAGCCAGCTGCCATTGCGAAACAGCGTTGGGTGCATCATGTCCAGCAGTTCGCTGTCCAGATTGCTGGATACCAGCAGCGCCAGGGTGATGCCGATCACCAGGCGGTACAGGTGATAGAGCCGCAGGATTCGCCTGCTTTGCTCTCCGCTCAGGGAGAAATCAGCGCTCACCGGATTGTGGGCCTTGCTCTAGATGCGCCTGGCTGCAGAACCACTGTTCGCCCTTTGCCAGCGCGTGATCGCGCGTGACATGGGTGCCGCAATGTTCGCAGCGCACCATTGGGGTAGGGGCTGCGCTGGTGTTGTGGTCTTCTGGGCGAGGGGCTGTTGGCCGAGTAAAGCGCCGCCACAGCCAGAACGCGGCCGCAATGACGGCAATCCAGAACAGTAAGCGGAACAGGCCCATGGCGCTCTCTTTCTATCGGTAAGCGGGCAGTTTAGCTAACCCGTCTGTGTGCGCCCAGCGTTGAAGTCGTGCGCTGAGTATTGTTTCCCGCCGCTTTGCGCGATAAGCCGCGTTTGGTGGTGACGGCGGGCTTACCTGCCGTTCAGCTTCGGCCATCTGGTCAATAAAAAGGGAGGCCTTAGGCCTCCCTTTTTCACTGCGTTTTGCCGGCTTAGTCAAACAGGCCAAAGGTCAGGTAACTGAACCAGGAACGGCTTGCTTTTTCTTCACTGGTACCGGCCTTGAGGTCGTCCGGGATCTGCTCTTCGGCATCTTCGTACTGGCGAATCACATCCTGGCTGGCGCGGGTTTCGCCGGGTGGCAGCGGGGTGTCGGTTTCGATCAGGCCCAGGGTGGCCTTGGCCAGCCAGGAGCGGCTGTCGGCTTCTTCTTCGCGCGGAACGAACTGGCCGTCGACCAGGCTTGGGTGATCCGGGTAGTTGAGTTTGAGGGTTTCCAGGCTGGTGGCTGCCAGGTCATCCAGGGTCAGGCGTTGGTAGGCTTCGGTCATCACGGCAAGGCCATCGCCGACTGCAGGGGTTTCCTGGAAGTTTTCCACCACGTAACGGCCGCGGTTGGCCGCTGCCACGTAGGCGTTGCGGGTCAGGTAGTAGTGCGCCACGTGGATCTCGTAGGCCGCCAGCAGGTTGCGCAGGTAGATCATGCGCTGCTTGGCATCTGGCGCGTAGCGACTGGTGGGGTAGCGGCTGGTGAGCTGGGCAAACTCGTTGTAGGAGTCGCGAGCGGCACCTGGGTCGCGTTTGGTCATGTCCAGCGGGACAAAGCGGGCAATCAGGCCGCGGTCCTGATCGAACGAGGCCAAGCCCTTGAGGTAGTAGGCGTAATCAACGTTGGCGTGCTGCGGGTGCAGGCGGATAAAACGGTCGGCTGCGGATTTGGCAGCTTCCGGCTCAACGTTCTTGTAGTAGGCGTAGATCAGTTCCAGCTGTGCTTGTTCGGCATAACGGCCGAATGGATAACGCGACTCCAGGGCCTTGAGCTTGGCGACGGCGCTGGTATAGCTACTATTGTCCAGGTCGGCTTGTGCCTGCTGGTAGAGTTCGGTCTCGCTCAGATTTTCGTCGACCACCTGCTTCGATGAGCAGGCGGCAGTGAGGGCGAGGATTGCGATCAGCAGCAGGTGTTTCACTTGCATGGCGGCTTGCGTCCCTGTGACGGCGGCTGTCTTGAGCAAAGCCGTCCTGTTATGATGAGCGCCCCCGGTACCCCTGGGGCAAAGACGCCGTATTTAACCACAAGCGTGTAGCCGAAACCAAAAGCTATGCCCCCTCTGTTGCCGAGCATGTCCTCTATTAATAAGCAGATCATTGAACTGAACGCCGAGGTGCCCTATGAAATGGGCGGTCAACGCCTCGATCAAGTCGCCGCACTCCTGTTCGCCGAGCACTCGCGTTCGCGTCTGTCTGCCTGGATCAAAGAGGGTCTGCTGACCGTCGATGGTGAGGTGTTGCGTCCGCGCGACATCGTCCACGGTGGTGCACTGTTGGCGTTGAACGCCGAGCAGGAAGCCCAGGGCGAATGGATCGCCCAGGACATCGCGCTAAACATCGTCTATGAAGACGAGCAGATTCTGGTGATCGACAAGCCGGCCGGCCTGGTCGTGCATCCGGCCGCCGGGCATGCCGATGGCACCTTGCTCAACGCCTTGCTGCACCACGTGCCGGACATTATCAATGTGCCGCGCGCCGGCATTGTTCATCGCCTGGACAAGGACACCACCGGCCTGATGGTGGTGGCCAAGACCATCGAAGCGCAGACCCGCCTGGTCGACCAACTGCAGAAGCGCTCGGTCAGCCGTATCTACGAGTGCATCGTGATTGGCGTGATCACCTCGGGCGGCAAGATCAACGCGCCGATTGGCCGCAGCTCTTCGCAGCGTCAGCGCATGGCGGTGAGCGATGGCGGCAAGCCGGCGGTCAGCCACTACCGGGTGCTGGAGCGCTATCGCTCGCATACCCATGCGCGGGTCAAGCTGGAAACTGGTCGCACCCACCAGATTCGCGTACACATGAGTCATATTGGCTATCCGCTGGTGGGCGACCCAGTCTACGGCGGACGCTTCCGTATTCCGCCGGCGGCCAACCCGAGCATGGTGCAAACGCTCAAGGAGTTCCCGCGTCAGGCTTTGCATGCGCGTTTCCTAGAGCTGGACCATCCGATTACCGGTGAGCGGATGAAATGGCAGTCGCCATTGCCGGATGACTTTGTCTGGTTGCTGACGCTGCTGCGCCAGGACCGTGAGGCCTTTATTGGCTAGAACGTTGGTTAACCCAGTGCTGGGCAACAGGGAGCAGGGTGACAGGATGCACGACTGGCTGACGCCGCAATGGCCCGCACCGGCAAGAGTAAAAACCAGCGTCACCACCCGCAGTGGTGGTGTCAGCGTGGCGCCGTTCGACAGTTGCAACCTGGGCGAGCATGTTGGTGATGAGCCAAAGGCCGTGCTGAAAAACCGTCAGCGGTTGGTCAGCCTGCTCGGCTGCAAGCCGGCCTGGTTGCAGCAGGTGCATGGTGTTGCGGTGGTTGAGGCCAATCCTGCGCGGGTGCTCGAAGCTGACGCCAGTTGGACCAGCAAACCTGGCATTGCCTGTACGGTAATGACCGCCGACTGCCTGCCCGTGCTGTTCTGTGACCGTGCCGGCAGCCGTGTTGCGGCAGCCCATGCCGGCTGGCGCGGGCTGGCTGCAGGGGTGCTGGAAGCCACTCTGGATCAATTGGCGGTGCCGGCAGATCAGGTGCTGGTCTGGCTGGGGCCGGCAATTGGGCCGCAGGCCTTCGAAGTGGGGGCGGAAGTGCGTGAAGCCTTTGTCGCTCAGCATGCGCAGGCCGCTGCGGCATTCCAGTCGAGTGTCAATCCAGGCAAATTTATCGCCGATATTTACCAGTTGGCGCGCATCCGTCTGGCTGCCCATGGTGTCGAGGCGGTGTACGGCGGCGATTTCTGCACCTTCAACGACCCGCGTTTCTTCTCCTACCGCCGCTCGGCGCAAACCGGTCGCTTTGCCAGTCTGATCTGGCTGGGCAACTGATCCCCACGTGCCGCCTCTGCGGCACTGTTGCGGTAAATGACCCAGGTCAACGCCGCTCGGCTTGAAACCCGCACAATCGGCCTCATCTACTCTTCATCCGCAGGCTTTCTGTTTGGGCGCGATTCAGTGTGCCGGCCTGCCATCACCACGAGGGTTGATTGTTTATGCGTATTGATCGTTTAACCAGCAAGTTGCAACTCGCGCTCTCCGATGCGCAGTCCCTGGCCGTGGGTCTTGACCATGCGGCCATTGAACCGCTGCACCTGATGCAGGCCTTGCTTGAACAGCAAGGCGGCTCGATCAAACCGCTGCTGATGCAGGTCGGTTTTGATGTCAACAGCCTGCGCCTGGCCCTGGGCAAGGAGCTGGATCAGCTGGGCAAAATCCAGAACCCATCCGGCGACGTCAACTTGTCGCAGGATCTGGCGCGCCTGCTCAATCAGGCTGATCGCCTGTCGCAGCAGAAGGGCGACCAATTTATCTCCAGTGAGCTGGTGCTGCTGGCCGCGATGGATGAGAACACCAAGCTGGGCAAGCTGCTGCTGGGGCAGGGCGTCAGCCGCAAGGCACTGGAAAACGCCGTGACAAACCTGCGCGGCGGCGATGCGGTCAATGATCCGAACGTCGAGGAAAACCGCCAGGCGTTGGACAAGTACACCGTCGACCTGACCAAGCGCGCCGAGGAAGGCAAGCTCGACCCGGTAATTGGTCGTGACGACGAAATTCGCCGCACCATCCAGGTGTTGCAGCGCCGTACCAAGAACAATCCGGTGCTGATCGGCGAGCCGGGCGTGGGCAAAACGGCGATTGCCGAAGGCCTGGCCCAGCGCATCGTCAACGGTGAAGTACCGGATGGCTTGAAAGACAAGCGTTTGTTGTCGCTGGATATGGGCGCGCTGATTGCGGGTGCCAAGTTCCGCGGCGAGTTCGAGGAGCGACTGAAGGCCGTGCTCAATGAACTAAGCAAGCAGGAAGGGCGAATCATCCTGTTTATCGACGAGCTGCACACCATGGTCGGCGCCGGCAAGGGCGAAGGCTCGATGGATGCCGGCAATATGCTCAAGCCATCCCTGGCGCGCGGTGAGCTGCATTGCGTCGGCGCGACCACGCTCAACGAGTACCGCCAGTACATCGAAAAAGATGCCGCGCTGGAGCGGCGCTTCCAGAAAGTACTGGTGGATGAGCCGAGCGAAGAAGACACCATCGCCATCCTCCGTGGCCTGAAAGAGCGTTATGAGGTGCACCACAAGGTGGCCATCACCGATGGCGCGATCATCGCCGCGGCCAAGCTGTCGCACCGCTATATCACCGACCGTCAGTTGCCGGACAAGGCCATTGACCTGATCGACGAAGCGGCCAGCCGCATCCGTATGGAGATCGATTCCAAGCCCGAAGTGCTCGACCGTCTGGAGCGCCGGCTGATTCAACTCAAGGTTGAAGCTCAGGCGCTGAAGAAGGAAGACGACGAGGCGGCGATCAAGCGCCTGGCCAAGCTCAACGAAGACATTGCCCGCCTGGAGCGTGAATACGCCGACCTGGAAGATATCTGGAAGTCGGAAAAGGCCGAGGTACAAGGCTCCGCGCAGATCCAGCAGAAAATCGAGCAAGCTCGGCAGGAGCTTGAGGCGGCGCGGCGCAAGGGCGACCTCAACCGCATGGCCGAGCTGCAGTACGGGATCATTCCTGATCTGGAGCGCAGCCTGCAGATGGTCGATCAGCACGGCAAGAGCGAAAACCAGTTGCTGCGCAGCAAGGTCACCGAGGAAGAAATCGCCGAAGTGGTGTCGAAGTGGACCGGTATACCGGTGAGCAAGATGCTCGAAGGCGAGCGCGACAAGTTGTTGAAAATGGAAGGCCTACTGCATCAGCGGGTGATCGGGCAGAACGAGGCTGTAGTTGCGGTGGCCAATGCGGTGCGGCGTTCCCGCGCCGGCTTGTCTGACCCAAATCGGCCGAGCGGGTCGTTCCTTTTCCTCGGGCCGACCGGTGTCGGCAAGACCGAGCTGTGCAAGGCGCTGGCCGAGTTTCTCTTCGATACCGAAGAGGCGTTGGTGCGTATCGATATGTCCGAGTTTATGGAGAAGCACTCCGTTGCACGGCTGATCGGTGCACCGCCGGGCTATGTCGGTTACGAGGAGGGCGGTTATCTGACCGAGGCCGTACGCCGTAAGCCCTATTCGGTGATCCTGCTGGATGAGGTGGAGAAGGCTCACCCGGATGTGTTCAACGTGTTGTTGCAGGTGCTTGAAGATGGCCGTTTGACCGACAGCCATGGCCGTACCGTGGACTTCAAAAACACCGTGATCGTGATGACCTCCAACCTCGGCTCCACGCAGATTCAAGAGCTGGTCGGGGACCGCGAGGCGCAGCGTGCGGCGGTGATGGATGCGGTGGGCACGCACTTCCGTCCGGAATTTATCAACCGGATTGATGAGGTGGTGATCTTTGAGCCGCTGGCTCGCGAGCAGATTGCCGGTATTGCGCAAATCCAGCTGGGCCGTTTGCGTCAGCGGTTGGCTGAGCGTGAGCTAAGCCTGGAGTTGTCTGATGAGGCCTTGGACAAGCTGATCGCCGTCGGCTATGATCCGGTCTACGGCGCGCGCCCGCTCAAGCGTGCCGTGCAGCGCTGGATCGAAAACCCCTTGGCGCAGCTGATTCTGGCCGGCAAGTTTGCCCCAGGCACTAGCGTGGCGGGCAAGGTCGAGGGCGATGAGATCGTCTTCGGCTAAGCGCTGCAGGTAGCATTAAGACTGCCAAATAAAAAAAACACCCCGGTTCAGTTTGCGCTGACCGGGGTGTTTTTTTATGGGGCCGAATTACAGGTGTTTAAGCAGAATTTCCAGCGCTGCTGCCTGATCTTCGGCCAGATCAATAATGTGAAAGCCGGCCCAGCAGTGCTGGCCGTCGGCGCCGGGTCGGCTCCATAGGCAGTCGGCCCCCAGGGTGATTTCACACACGCCTTCAACCTCCTGTTCGCTGACCAGGCGGCACTCCACCAGCTCGTCGGCGGTCAGCGGGGTATCGCTGAACAGCATAAAGCCATCGGCGGACAGGTCGACCACGCGGCCCAGGCGCTGCCCGGTGTGCAAGTCGAAGACTTCCAGCTGCACGTCGGCGTTATGCCGGCTGTGCAAGCGACGTTCGTCATCCATAGGAGTTCCTTATTCTTGGGTCTCAGCCGTGCGCCCGGTAAAACGCTGGAGCACGCGGTAAATGGCGGTAAGGGCGCGGTCCACCAGCGGTGCACCTCGTTCAGGGGTGACGATGCGCGCCAGCCCTTGTTCCATTTCTGTGGCCAGCTGGGTGAGTGGCTTGATTGCCACGCGCTGGCCGCTCTGGTCGACAAACATATAGTTGCGGGTTGTCGGGCTGAACCAGGACAGCTTGAGCGTGCGCACCTGTTCGCCATTGACGAACTCGAACCAGGTGCCGAACTCGATATGGCCCAGCTCCTTGGCCAGCGCCTGGGCGCGGGCCGAGAGTGTTGATTCGCGCGGTGCCAGGGTCGCCAGTGCAGCATCTTCGCCAAGCATGGCGCCCAGCGGACTCTCGGGCAGGGTTGGCTTGAGCTGGGCGGCCACCTGTGGCTGTTTGGCCTGTACGGCGTGCTGGCAGGCCACCAGGTCCTGCAGCAGGCGGCGAATGCCATCCTCGTGGTAGCCACCGAGCAGTTCCAGACCTTTGCGCAGATCTTCGAGCAGCGGCACGCGCAGTTTTTGCAGGCGTTCCCGACCGGCTTCGTCGAGCAGCGTACCGCTCCAGGCCAGCTGCTCGGCCGCTTCACAGGCGCGCTGCCATTCCGGGCTCTGTTCGCCGTTGCGCAGCAGCACAAATACCAGTACGTCGGCCCAGGTCAGTTCGAGGAAGTTGCGGATGATGGTCGGTGGCTGACGGTTATTCAGGCTGTTGGCGATCACTTCGACCGCGTGCTGGCGCGCACCGAGCAGTTTGTCGCGACCTTTGGCGGCTTCCACCGCGCGGCGTTCGCGCAGCTCGACTTTGTGCCTGAGGGTGGCAACGAATTCGTTGAACTCCTCTAGCAGGCCGTCAAACAGTTGCAGGTCACCGAAGAAGTCATGGATAACTCGCTCAACCACCCACTGCATCTTGGCCAGTAAACCGCGCTCATCGCCTTCGCCGCCATACAGCACGCCAGCCTGGGCCATGGCGTTGAGCAGGCGGCGGGCCGGGTGGTGATGTTGGGTGAACAGCGCTTTGTCCTGCAGCGCCACTTTCAGGTAGGGCGTGTGCAGGTGGGACAGAGTGGTCTTGCAGCTGTCCGGCAGGTTGTCGTCGTCGAGGATAAAGTCGAACAGCATGCCGACCAGGTCGATCACGTCGGCTTCCTGATCGGAAACCTTCTGCTGGCCAGGCAGTTCGCTGTGGGCCTCCAGCTGTTGCTGCAAATCGGCCTTGAGACCTTCTACCTGCTGCGGGCGACTCAGGCGCTGTGACAGGTCGTTGGCCGATTGCTGCTGCATGCGGTTGAGCGCATCCAGCAGGGCTGAGGCGCTGTAGGTGCTGGTCGCCTCGCGCGGGGTAAAGCTGGCAATGCTGCGGGTGCCGCCAAGTAGCGGGGCGTCAATGTCGCGCTGGCGGTGTTCGCCCAGCAGGGCCGCCAGGCTGCCCAGTAACTCCTGCGGGTCACTCGGCGGCGGGCCGCTCAAGTCTGCACTGGCGGCGTTATAGGGCTGTCCTGGTGGCTGCGTAACGGTTGCAGCGCCGCTGGTGCGGTTCTCGGTCGTTTGTTCAGCCTGCGCGGCGGGTGTGGTCTTGGGGCGTGCCGGCGGATTGTTGCGCTGCGCGGTGTACTTCAGGTTAGGCAGTACACCGGCATCAATCAGGCGCTGATTCAGCGCGGCATAGATGCTGTCCAGGCTCTGCATAACGTGAGTATCAAACAACGTATAAAGGATGACCTTTATACGCAGCGGAAACGGGCAGGGCGTCAGGGCATCGCGAAAGGCCTGGGCAATCATCTGCGGGCCGAAGGGGTTGATGTCCTCGCCGAGCTTCTGGCCGTTGTTCAGCAGCGCCAGACGTTGCTCCAGAGCAAACAGCGGTTGCGCGCAGCGTGCTTTGACCCGGCTGACCATATTGGTGACTTGCAGGCTTTCTTCATAATCCTCGTTCTGCACCAGGGCCATGTGCTCGGCGTCCAGTTCACTGGCGCTGGGTGGCGGTTTGAGCTTGCCTTCGAGGAAGTCGGAGAAGTTCTGCGCGATCTGCTGGTGGTAGCTGCGTTCTATCTGCGGGCGCTGCCTGCGGATCTCGCGCATGTTGTCGAAGAACAGGGTTTGTACCTGATTGTTCTCGGCTTTTTCGGCGCACTCAAACAGGGTGTCGTCGACTTGGGCGAAGACTCCAGTCAGGTGTTCGGCCAGACGGTTCATCACCAGTTTTCGACAACTTTGCACCAGGTCGCCGAAGCGCGGCTGGATACCCCGGCTGGCAAGGGTCTGCGTTGAGCCGGGTGGATTTGGCGGTATGCCCTGGTTACTCATGGACTTTCCTGGCTGGAGCCTTACGGCTGGTGCGTCCTGCAATGAATACAGACATAGGGAAGATATAGCAGCCGCTCACGCAGCTGCAAATCATTGTACTAAAAGCAATTTAAGGGGTTGACAGGCGCGCGCGGAAACGTAAAATGGCGCGCCTCAGACACGGGAAACGATTTAACAACCGGCTCCGGTTTCTGAGAAAGGAAGCAAGTAGTTCCGCGATAGCTCAGTCGGTAGAGCAAATGACTGTTAATCATTGGGTCCCAGGTTCGAGTCCTGGTCGCGGAGCCAATCTTTCATCGGGGTATAGCGCAGTCCGGTAGCGCGCCTGCTTTGGGAGCAGGATGTCGGGAGTTCGAATCCCCCTACCCCGACCATTTTTGGGTCGTTAGCTCAGTTGGTAGAGCAGTTGGCTTTTAACCAATTGGTCGTAGGTTCGAATCCCACACGACCCACCATTTCAAGCATGCTTGAATGATAAAAAACCCGCCTAGTGCGGGTTTTTTATTGCCTGCGATTTATGGCGGTAACCTTTCTGGCGCATTAAATAAATGTAGGAGCGGGCCATGGCCGCGATCATTACTTCGCGGGCATGGCCCGCTCCTACGGTTTTTGCTGGGTCAACTTAGTGCAGCTTAAGGCGCGGCTCGGTGCTGCGGCCGATGCGGTCGCCGAGCATCATCAATAGCGTGCGGGTTACGCCATACAGGGCGATCTGATGCATGCGGTAGAGCGACACGTAGAACATCCTGGCCAGCCAGCCTTCGAGCATAACGCTGCCGGTCAGGTTGCCCATCAGGTTGCCGACCGCCGAGAAAGTCGACAGCGAGATCAGTGAGCCGTAATCACGGTAGCGGTATTCCGGCAGCGCCTTGCCTTCGATGCGCAGCTTCAGCGATTTGGCCAGTAATGAGGCTTGCTGGTGCGCCGCTTGTGCGCGCGGCGGTACGTTGCGGCCCTCGCTGCCGGGTTGCGGGCAGGCGGCGCAGTCGCCGAAGGCGAAGATGTTGTCGTCCAGGGTGGTTTGCAGCGTCAGGCGCACTTGCAGCTGGTTGATGCGATTGCTTTCCAGGCCGTCCAACTCTTTAAGGAAATCAGGTGCGCGAATCCCCGCTGCCCAGACTTTCAGGGTGGCCGGAATAACCTGGCCTTGCGCGGTATGCAGCGCTTCGCGAGTGACCTGGCTGACGGCGGCGCCGGTGAGGACAGTTACGCCGAGCTTCTCCAGGGTTTTATGTACCGGCTGGCTGATGCGCTCTGGCAAGGCCGGCAATACGCGCGGGCCGGCTTCGATCAGGGTGATGCGCATGTTTTCCGGGCTGATCCGGTCCAGGCCGTAGGCCGCCAGTTCGCGGGCGGCATGGTGCAGTTCGGCGGCCAGTTCCACACCCGTGGCGCCGGCGCCGACGATGGCGATGTTGATCAGTTCGGTGGCTGCGCTCTGGCTGGCATGGGCGCGCAGGTAATGGCTGAGCAGTTGGTGGTGGAAGCGCTCGGCCTGCTCGCGGGTGTCGAGAAACAGGCAGTGTTCGGCGGCGCCGGCAGTGCCGAAATCATTGGTGGTGCTGCCCACGGCGATAACCAGGCTGTCATAGCTCAGCTCGCGTGCAGGCATCAGTACCTGGCCGTGGTCGTCCAGGGTGGCGGCCAGGCTGATGCGTTTCTCCGCGCGATTGAGGTCGCACATCCGCCCCAGTTGGAACTCGAAGTGATTCCACTTGGCCTGCGCCACGTAGTTCAGTTCGTCGCCTGAGGAGTTCAGCGAGCCGGCCGCCACTTCGTGCAGCAGTGGTTTCCAGATGTGGGTCAGGTTGGCGTCGACCAGGGTGATCTTGGCCTGGCCGCGTTTACCCAGGGCTCTACCCAGGCGGGTAGCAAGCTCCAGTCCGCCGGCGCCGCCGCCGACAATTACGATTTGATGAGTCATCAGACACGCTCACAAGGCTTTTAAGAAAAACTGGTGAGTCGCTGTGGGCGAGCGCTAAGCAGCTCATAGCACCAATCGACTCAGAAGACGGCTCAGCACACCCAGGCCAATCGTGATCAGCACAATGATCAGCAGCAGCCGCCAAACCTTGAATGGCTGGCGCTCGACCTGATGCTGAGGAGCGCTGAGGTATTGCTCAACACGTTTTTGATCATCAGGGTTCAGGCGACTGGACATACGTGCCTCGAATTAAGGGGCCGGTAGGCAATTGACCGAGGTCGATTGCCGGCTGAAGTGGTGGGCATTCTAGCCGCGCGGCTTATAAAGGCTCAACGCGCAGGGCGTCATTCAGGCGAATAATCCCCCCTTGTAGCACGCGGGCGGTAATTCCGCCGTGGCCGCGCATGGCCTGAAAGGTGCCAAGCCCCAGGCGCTCTTCCAGCTTGGCGCAGGGTTGGCACCAGCCGGTGGTTTCCAGAATCGCCTGGCCGAGGCGGAAGCGCCGGCCCTTGAGGCTGAACAGGTTGATGCCGCTGATGGCGATATTGCGCCGCAGTTCAGGCGCGCTGATTGGCTGTTCGGCGGAGCGGCCCATCAAGGCGCTGATCACCGCCAGGTGTTCCCATTGAATCAGGGTGACCTGCCGGGCATTGCGCGGCCCAGGCCTGCTGTGGTCGCCGGTGAGGCCGGCTTCGCGGCGCGCCTCGACGGCATCTAGCTCGATCATCGTCGCCCGTGAAGCGGGGCGTACGCCAATCCAGCGCACGCAGCCTTGTTGCGGCACGGCCGCGAGCAATTCGTGTAAAGGACTCACAGGCTGATGCCCACATCGAAAAGTACGGAGCGGCCGAGGTTGTGGCGCAGAAAGTCTGGTGCATCCGGGTGGGCGAACAGCACGCGGGCAAAGGTCGGGCCGACCAGTGACAGCGAGCGCCAGCCCTGACGGAGGAACTCGGTCGGCGGCGGGAAGTGGCTATTGAAGTCAGGCACGGCGCGTTTGAGGTTGACGTAGGCGAGCAGATCCAGCTCACCCAGGTCGAGGCCGCGCTCTTTATAGTTGTGGGCTTTCTTGCGCAGGGTGGGCGTCAGCCGCTGTTGCAGCTCGGCAGCGGCAATGCACCGTGGTTTGGCTTCGCGGCGCACCAGTTGGCTGAGGGAAAACGCGCTGCGCCGCCGCTCCAGTTCGGCGCGCCATTCATCATTCAGGCGGCGGCCCTCGTCGAGGACGAAAAACACTTCAAAGCTCGCCTCGCGGAACAACACGTCAGGCGGTTCATGACCGGCGGCGCTGAACTCATCCAGGCGGTGGCTGACGTTCAGCGCCTGCAGCAGGCGCTGGCACACCCAGCGCTCACGCTCCCACTTACGCGCGTTGGAGAGAAAAGCGTTGGCTTGTTCGGCCTGGTGCGTCAACAGACGCAGGTAATCTGAGTCATCCATGGGCTCAGCTTAGCCTGCGCGGTTGGGTTGTTGGTACCCCTCTGCGACGGTTGTTGCGGGCTTTTCATGTGTTGCTGGGCACGGCAGTTGTAGACTGCGCAAGTCGGTCACTATGGCTTGGGGGTTGTTCTGCATGATTGCCGCAAGCGTGCTGTCTTCCACTAGTCAGATCCTGGGCTGGCTGATCTATCTGCCGCTGTTGTGCTGGGCGATCTGGCGTGCGCCCTGGGTTGAGTTGTGCAGTGATTTACGCCGCCAGCATCTGCTCGGCGGCACAGCGCTGGCGCTGTTTGTACTGTGGTTGGTGCGCAGGGACTTCGATTCGGGCCTGTCCTATCACTTTATTGGCATGACGGCGGTCACCTTGCTGCTGGATTGGCCCCTGGCCATGCTGGTTGGGCTGATTGCTCAGCTGGGTTTGCTGGCGCTGGGTAAACAGGACTTGGCCGCGCTGGGCGTTAACGGCGTGCTGCTGGTGGTGATTCCCGTGTGGGTGACCGAGGCCTGTGCGCTGTGGGTCGAGAAAAAACAGCCACGTAATTTGTTCGTCTACATCTTCTGCAGCGGCTTCTTCGCTGCGGCGCTGGCGGCATTGTTGTGTATCACCGTCGCTTTCACTTTGCTCTGGATAGATGGACTGTTCCCGATGCCGCCGTGGCTGGAGGATTTTATCGGCTATCTCTGGTTGGTGATTTTTCCTGAGGCCTTTATCAACGGCATGCTGGTGACGGCGCTGGTGGTGTTCTATCCGGATTGGCTGGAGACCTTCAATCGCACGCGCTATCTGGCTGCGCCCTGGAAGGATGACGATCTGCCGCGCTGATGGCGCACTCTTCAGCGCATCGATTGCGTTGCATGGCTTGATCCAGATCAAATCGCGCGAACGGCCATGCGCGATCTTGCACCTATCAACTGAGAGGGCGTGATATGGGCGTGCATCAATGGGCAAGGCAGGCAATCGAGCAGAGTTTGCAGGGTGTCGAGGCGCAGGGCTTTGATCAGGCCATGGCGCTGCGGGCACTGCTCAGCGCAGTGGTCGAGCGTAGCCGGGCGGCGCGCAGCGCGGCGGACCTGGCCGCAGAGCTGCAGTTTCTTGCCGATAATCTGGATGACGAGCGCGATTACAGCTTTATGCGGCCGTGATGGCCTGGTACCGGGGCACAGAATAATCTGCTGTTTCCCGTGGGGGCTTTATCCGCGATTGGGTAGCAGTTTCTCGGCAATCGCGGCTAAAGCCCCGCACAGCTGGCCTATTTGCTTCAGCAGTCTTTTAATGCTCGCGCGGCGGTAGCTCGCCAGAGAACAGGTCATCTTCCAGCGGGTTGCCGGCAATCGCGTGCTCTTCCGAGGCCCAGGCACCGAGGTCGATCAGCTTGCAGCGTTCGGAACAGAAGGGTCGATTCGGGCTTTGCGGGCCCCACTCGACGGGTGCGTTGCAGGTAGGGCAGGCGACTAGGGTTGGCGTACTCATGCTTGGCCTCCTCGTAGGCTCAGGTAAAAGGTGTGGAGTCGCTCCACTTCGGCTTGCAACCACTGCAGATCTTGATCATTAAGCAGTACGTCATGGGCGTGGCGTAGGCGCTCTTCACGGCTAGCCTGGGCCTTGAGAATCGCTTGCACCTGTTCGCTGGAGCTCTGATCGCGGGCCATGGTGCGCTGCATTTGCAGCTGCTCGGGGGCGTCCACCACCAGTATGCGCTGGGTCAACTTGTGCTGGCCTGACTCAACCAGCAAGGGCGAAACCAGAATGGCATAGGGTGATTCTGCGCGTGCCAGGTACTGGATAATTTCCTGGCCGATCAGTGGATGCAGCAGGGCTTCTAGCCAGCGCCGCTCATTGGCATCAGCAAAAATCCGGTTGCGCAATGCTGCGCGATCCAGCTGGCCGTCGGCCTGCAACACATCGTTGCCGAAGTGCTCGGCGATCTTGGCCAGCGCCGGCTTGCCAGGCTCAACCACCCAGCGCGCTGCGTGGTCAGCGTCAACCAGATGCACGCCCAGGTCGATAAAGTGATGGGCCACAGCACTCTTGCCGCTGCCAATGCCGCCGGTTAGGCCAAGAATCCAGGGTTTTTTCGTCAAGGTGCGCGCTCGTGTCAGACATCCAAGGGCGCGATTGTAGTGCAGCTGCTTTGCTGCTGGCGAACGATAGGGATATGCCCGCGAAGTGCAGGGGCTTCCGAGATGTTGCTGGCGGGGTACCGTAGCCCGGATGCAGTCCGGGCTACGGCGCTTTATCAGAAACCGGCGATCTGCAGATAACCGGAGGTGATTTGCTCACCCCAGAGCAAGGCAATCCAGCCGGCAATCGCCAGATAAGGGCCGAAAGGTATGGGTGTGCTGGTTTCAGCATTACGCAAGCGCAGCATGATCAAACCCAGTACTGCGCCAACCAGCGACGACAGCAATATCGTCAGCGGCAATACTTGCCAACCACCCCAGGCACCGAGCATCGCCAGCAGCTTGAAGTCGCCATAACCCATGCCTTCCTTGCCAGTTACCAGTTTGAACAGCCAATACACCGACCACAGGCTCAGATAGCCAGCAATCGCTCCCAAGAGAGCATCTTCCAAGCTGGTAAACAAACCAAAGTTATTGGCAATCAAACCGAGCCACAACAGCGGCAGCACCAGCGAGTCTGGCAGCAGCTGATGATCAACATCGATCAGGCTCATCGCCAGCAGACCCCAGGTTAACAGCAGCATCGCGCCAGCCTGCCAAGTAAAGCCGAAGTGCCAAGCGATAAAGGCCGACAGCAAGCCGCAGGCCAGTTCAACCAGCGGGTAGCGCATGCTGATAGGTGCTTTACAGCTTGAGCACTTGCCACGCAGAAACAGATAGCTGATAAGCGGAATGTTTTCCCAAGGTTTTATTTCATGGGAGCAGTGCGGGCAGCTTGAATTGGGCAATACCAAATTGAATGTTGCTGCATGGGTCTCGGCGGGCAGTTCCAATATCTCGCGAGCCTGTTCACGCCACTCACGTTGCATCATTTTTGGCAGGCGATAAATAATTACGTTAATGAAACTGCCTATCAACAGTCCGATGAGGGTGGTGGAAATGATAAGTGCAAGTGTATTGTTTGCTAGGATATAAATGGCTTGCATGTTTATCCAATAACTCCACCAAGCTGGAATATTGGCAGGTACATGGCGATAATTAGACCGCCGATTAGTACACCCAGAACCGACATGATAATGGGCTCCATGAGGCTGGTTAGGCCATCCACGGCGTTATCAACTTCAGCCTCATAATAGCTTGCGACTTTATCGAGCATCATGTCCAGTGCGCCGGATTCTTCGCCAATGGCTGTCATCTGTATCGCCATTGAGGGGAAGACTCCCGTCGTTCGCATTGAGAAATTCAACTGCATGCCTGAGCTAACATCTTGCTTAATTTTGTTAACCGCAGTCCGGAATACCACATTGCCCGTTGCGCCTGCTACGGAGTCAAGCGCTTCAACCAGCGGCACACCTGCCGCAAAGGTGGTAGCTAGAGTGCGGGCATAGCGAGCTACTGATGACTTGTAAATAATGTCGCCGACTATTGGTGCCTTTAACGCTGTGCGGTCAATCCAATTTCGGAATTTTTCTGAACGTTTTTTTAATTCGCTTAGTGCAAAGCCAGCAGCAAGTGCGCCTATTAAAAATACGAACCACCACTTTTGCAAGCCGTTGGATATGCCGACCACAAAAAGCGTAAATGCTGGAAGTTCTGCACCAAATCCAGAGAAAACGCTTTCAAACTGAGGTACAACCTTTATTAACAAAATGGCAGAGACTATAAGTGCGACTAGAACTACTGCTATAGGGTAGTTCATGGCTTTTTTGATTTTTGCTTTTAGGGCTTCGGTTTTTTCTTTATAGGTGGCTACGCGATCAAGTAGGTCCTCTAGAGCTCCCGCTTGCTCGCCGGCATCGACAAGGTTGCAGAATAGATCGTCGAAATATAAAGGTTGAGTGCGTAGCGCTGATGCAAAACTATTACCTGCAGCGACATGCTGTTTGATGTCATCAATCAGCTTGCGCATATTGGGGTTGTCGACGCCCTCGGCAATGATCTCAAACGACTGCAGTAGCGGAACGCCCGCTTTCATCATGGTCGCCATCTGGCGGGCAAACAGTGCGATATGCATCGGTTTTATTTTTTTGCCCGCACTGAAAAGTGAGGCAGATTTTTTGCGTACTTTTGTCGGGTTGATCCCTTGCTTGCGCAGCTGTGCTTTTACCAGCGCAGGATTCTGGCCGTCGATCTCGCCCTTGGTTTTTGCACCTTGCTTATTGGTGCCTTCCCACGCGAATGTGCTGGTTTTTAGTGCTTTAACGGCCATCAGTTAGTCCTTCGTCACGCGGTTCACTTCTGCGAGGCTAGTAACGCCCTGCATGGCCTTCAGCAGTGCTGAGGTCCGTAGGTCATTAAAGCCGTCTTTGCGCATCTGGATAGAGATATCAATAGAGTTGCCTTCCTCCATGATAATCCGTTGCAAGGCAGGCGTGTTTTTAACCACTTCATAAATACCGACACGGCCTTTGTAGCCACCATTGCAATTTTCGCAGCCGGCAGGCTCATAGATTTTGAATGTGCCTATCTTGTCCTCTGGAAAGCCTTCTTCAAGCAGTGCTTCGCGAGGGATTTTCATTTCTTTTTTGCAGTGACTGCACAGCTTGCGCGCCAAGCGTTGGGCGATGATCAGGTTGACGGAGGTTGCAATATTGAAAGAGGGCACGCCCATGTTGCGCAAGCGGGTCAGGGTTTCTGCGGCGCTATTGGTGTGCAGGGTCGACATCACCATATGGCCCGTTTGCGCCGCTTTGATGGCAATGGAAGCAGTATCTAGGTCGCGGATTTCGCCGACCATGATGATGTCAGGGTCCTGGCGTAGGAAAGATTTAAGTGCGGCAGTAAAATCCATACCTTGTTTGGGATTAACGTTGACTTGGTTAATGCCTTCCAGGTTGATTTCTACCGGGTCTTCAGCCGTGGAAATGTTTACGTCCACTGTGTTGAGGATATTGAGGCCGGTGTAGAGAGATACTGTCTTGCCCGAGCCGGTAGGGCCTGTGACCAGAATCATGCCCTGGGGTTGTTTGAGGGCCGTCATATACAGGTCTTTTTGCGACTCCTCATAGCCCAGGGCATCGATGCCCATTTGTGCGCTGGCCGAGTCGAGAATTCGCATCACAATCTTCTCGCCCCAAAGGGTGGGGCAGGTGCTCACGCGAAAATCAATCGATTTGCTTTTGGAGATGCGCATCTTGATACGTCCGTCCTGCGGGCGCCGCCGTTCGGAGATATCCAGGCCCGCCATTACTTTTAGGCGCGCAGATATGCGTGGGGAAAGCTGAATGGGGGGGCGAGCAATCTCCTGCAGGATGCCATCAGTGCGGAAGCGTACGCGGTAGGTCTTTTCGTAAGGCTCGAAGTGCAGGTCGGAAGCACCGCCCTTGATTGCGTCGAGCAGCATCTTGTTAACGAAGCGAACCACGGGGGCATCATCGGCCGAATTGCCATCGCCTTTTTCTTGAGCGTCATCATTGACTGCTTCAACATCCAGGCCGTCGAGGTCGATATCGCCCAGGTCTTCCATGCCGCTTGTGCCAGCGTCAAAGAATTTCTCGATGGCGTCGCCCAGCTTGTCATCTTCAACCAGGATGGCTTCCGTGTTCATCCCGGTGCTGAACTGAATGTCGGTGACAGCTTGATGGTTGGTGGGGTCAGATACTGCGATAAACAGCTTATTGCCGCGTCGCCACAAAGGCAGTATGCGGTGTTGGCGCACCAGCTTCTCGGTCACTAGTGCTTTGGGTTGGCTTTCCTTATCGATCACATTTAAATCGATAAAGGAAACGCCGAACTGCTCGCTTGCCAGTTCCGCCAGCACGCGACTTTTGACGAGTTTGTTTTGCACCAGGTAGGTGACCAGGGACAGCTTGTTGCGCTGGGCTTGTGCCTGGGCTTGCTGGGCGGTTTTTTCATCAAGCAGTTCCGCCAGTACCATCTGCCGGGCCAGGCCGGTAAGGGACACGCTATCGTTCATTGCAGGCTCCATAACAATGCCTGCGTTATAGCCTAGTTGCTTATGGCTGCCAAATGGCGGGAGCTTCAGTGACAAAAAATGGCAGTTAGTGCCTTGTCTGTGCTTGTGTGGGGCTGTCGCAGGCTTATGCGGCAGCTTGTTAGGTGGGTTGCAGGGGTTGGCATGCTGCCTGCATTGCTTCGTGTAGGTCTTTGGACCTGTCCATATTTTCGGAGAGACTCTATGAAAGCTCAAAAAGGTTTTACCCTGATCGAACTGATGATCGTGGTTGCGATTATCGGTATTCTGGCTGCCATTGCGCTGCCAGCCTACCAGGACTATACCCGTCGTTCGGCGGATAACGCTTGTCTAGGCGAAGCTAAGGCTTACGCCAACATTGCATTGGCGTCTATCTTGGATCCTAAGGTTGCCGCTGCCCCTGGTTTCACCCCGGTAGCCTGCTCGGCCATTTCTGCTGAACCCACAACTGCTCTTGAGGCTGCTATTACGTTTACGCCTAATAATGGTAGTGGCGATGTTGTGACTTGCAACTTTAGTCAGGGTGCTACTTGCTCGCTGCCGTAATGAGTCAGCGTAGTGGATCGATTTCAGGGTGGCTGCAGGGGCATTATTCTGCGAGTGCAGCCTGATTTAAATCCGCTGCTGGTAAAAAATGCCCCGCTACATGCGGGGTATTTTTTACCATGATTTTTAATACACGCCTTTCGGCGCGACCTGATGAGATATTGTCTCTAAGGGGTATTTGCATGCAAGCTCAAGTGCGCAATGGCTTTACATTAATTGAGTTGATGGTCGTGGTTGCAATCATTGGTATTTTGGCTGCTGTCGCCTTACCTGCATACCAGGATTATGTGACTCGCTCGGCTGATAACGCTTGCTTGGCAGAGGCCAAGGCCTATGTGAACACTGCGCTGGCGGATCTTCATAATAGTGTTAATCCGGTAGCCGCAGCGTTGTCTGCCTGTGACAGTATTACCACAGTGATTGATTTTACTACGGTTGTTACCGGTACGCCCTCTTCCCCTGGAACCGGTTCTATAACGTGCACCGTTGCTACGGGTGGTGTGTGTGTGTTGGTGGCGGGGCCATAGTTGGATTGCGGCTATTTTCAGTTTTTTGTTCCATAGCTATTTCTGTTGGGTTCAAGTTAGGTGTGCACTGTGGCTGTTTGGTCTCGGTTGGGGGCTCGGCAAATATTGTGTTGTGCTGTTCGTGTGTTTAACTGTTAAGCCGCATCGACAAATCCACCGCCTTCACATCCTTGGTCAGCGTGCCAATTGACACATAGCCCACCCCTGTCTCGGCAATCGCGCGCAAGGTGCTTTCGTTTACCCCGCCTGATGCCTCCAGCTTTGCGCGACCGGCAGTGAGGGCTACAGCTTCACGCATTTCATCCAAGCTCAGTTCATCAAGCATGATGATGTCCGCTCCCGTATCCAATGCCTGGCGCAGTTCTTCCAAACTTTCCACTTCAACTTCCACCGGTTTTCCGGGCGCGATCTTGTGCGCGGCGGCTACCGCTTGGGCGATGCCGCCGCAGGCGGCGATATGGTTTTCCTTAATAAGGAAGGCGTCATATAGGCCAATGCGATGGTTGTGGCAGCCGCCTTGAGTCACTGCGTATTTCTGCGCGAGGCGCAGGCCCGGTAGGGTTTTGCGGGTGTCGAGTAGTTTGACGGCGGTGCCTTGCACCAGATCGGCATAGTGCTGGCAGCGGGTGGCTACAGCGGAGAGTGTCTGCAGGAAGTTCAGGGCACTGCGCTCGCCGCTGAGTAGGGCGCGGGCGGGGCCTTCCAGTTCAAACAGCACCTGGTTGGGTTCGGCGCGCTGGCCGTCTTGGATATGCCAGTGCACGGCGACCCGCGGGTCGAGTTGGCGAAATACCGCATCGACCCAGGCGGTGCCGCAGATAACTGCGGACTCGCGGGTGATGACTTTGGCATGTGCTAGGCGCTCGGCGGGTATCAACTGTGCGGTGATGTCGCCACTGCCGATATCCTCTGCCAGTGCGCGGCGCACATTGGCCTCGATTTCGTTGGTGAGGTCGGCGAGGATAAGGTTAGGCATGATGAGCTCCAGTCAGCAGAATGCGCCGATTATAGGGATTGATGGCTGTTTGCGCAGTGTTTGCGGCTGTTCTCTGGCGGCGGTGGGGCTATGCTGATGGAGGTTCTTCGTTAACTCGCATGGCCGCTACGTATAGCGTGTTGCGTTGGTCATGTGCAGGTAACCGTTGGGAAGCTGTGGCGCTGCATCTGTGACGCGGGTCATGTCTGGAGGAAAAGTCAGCTTGGTATGTGCGCGCGCATCCCTATAATGGCTTTACTTTTTAGAATTGTTGACGCCAGGCCTTTGACGTTACGGATGACGCTCAGTTGATCGCTGTGCAGATCGGTTCGCCCAAGAGGGGCAGTCTGCAGGAGACTCGCAATGAAGACTGATGCGAACGTGGTTCACCTGAGTAAGGTGGCCCCTGAGCAATCGCCCACCTCGCCGGTAGGAAGACTGCCTGTGGCGCTGACAAATGTGCGTGACAAAGCGGCGCAACAGCTGAAGACGGCGTTGCAGGCGCTGTTCGACAATGCGGACGATACGCTGTTCGAGATGGCGGATCGTGCCACCAGCAATGCCGAGCAGAATGCGTTCTTCGAGGCGATGCGCGATCTGCGCTTGAAGCGCAAAAATATCGAGCGCGGCTTTCTGCAAAAGGTCTTCGAGGCCTTTGCCACCCTGAATCAATATGAAATCGGTAAGTCTGCGCCTTTGGATGCGGTATCGTTTGACACCCTGTCGCTGGTGCAGAACGACGCGTTGGAAGAGTCGGTGGCACTGGATTCGATGGTGGCCAAGGTGGTCAGCCGTGACGGTGCGGCGCTCAGCCATCTGACCACGCGCTTCAACGCCATGGTCAGCAAGAAGCTGGACGACAAAAGCAACCCTGTCGGTCCGACCAGTCTCTGCGAATTTTTCCTTGATGCCTGCAGCAGCCTGGGCGTCGAGATTCGGGTCAAGCTGATCATTCTTAAGCTGTTCGAGAAGTACGTACTCAGCGATCTCGATCAATTGTATGCCGAAGCCAATCAGGCGCTGATCGCGGCCGGAGTGTTGCCTGAACTCAAATCCGCGCCCGCGCGGCGTAATCCTTCGCGCGCCAGTGCACCGGCAGGCGGTGCTCGTCAGGATGCATCGCCGGAACTCTCGGCTGAATTTGCTGATGAGGGCGTGCAGGAGGTGTTTGGCGCGCTGCAGGAGCTGCTTTCCCAAGCGCGTGGCTCGGTGATTCCGCGGCGTAATCGCCCAGCCGATGCGATGCCAATCTCCAGCAATGACCTGATGCGGCTGCTCTCGCATATGCAGCAGCGTGCGCCCGCGCAGGTGAGTGACGATTTCGATCTGCGTGAGCAGCTAGAAGGCCTGCTGACCCGTGCCAGCGCCAAAGCCGGCAAGGCGCGGGTGGTCGGCGAGGTTGATGAGGACGTTATCAACCTGGTGTCGATGCTCTTCGAATTTATTCTCGACGACCGCACCTTGCCGGATTCGCTCAAGGCGCTGATAGGCCGCCTGCAGATCCCGATGCTGAAAGTGGCGGTGATCGATAAGACCTTCTTCAGTCGTGGCAGCCATCCGGCCCGTCGCTTGCTCAATGAAATTGCCTCTGCCGCTCTGGGTTGGGGTGAGCAGGACGATGCGCAGCGCGACAGCCTGTATCAGAAGATCGAGCAGGTGGTGCAACGCTTGCTCAATGATTTCGTCGATGACCCGGTGATCTTCTCCGAGCTACTGGCCGAGTTCCTGGCCTTCACTGGCGACGAGCGCCGCCGTAGCGAGCTGCTTGAGCAGCGCACCCGCGATGCCGAAGAAGGCAGTGCCAAGGCTGCACTGGCACGGCGTGAAGTTGAGCAGGCTCTGAATGAGCGCTTGCTCGGCAAGACCCTGCCGGAAGTGGTTGTGCGTCTGCTGCAGGAGGCTTGGAGCAAGGTGTTGATGCTGACTTGCCTGAAGCACGGCGTTGAGTCGGCGGAATGGCAGGCGGCGCTGGCGACCATGGATGATCTGGTTTGGAGTGTTGAGCTACACGAAGAGCCTGAGGCGCGCATGCGTCTGCTGGAGATGGTGCCGGGGCTGCTTAAAGCGCTGCGTGAAGGCATGGCCAGTGCGGCGTTTGATCCGTTCTCCACCGGTGAATTCTTCAGTCAGCTAGAAGCCTTGCATGTGCAGGCCTTCCAGCGCTTCAAGCGCAGCCTGCCGGAAGAAAATCCGCAGGGCGATGTGCCACCGCTTGCTGAAATCGATGAAGAGCAGCGCGCTGCGTTGGCCGAGGCCGGTATCGAGTTGCCATTGCTGGAGCTGCCAGCTGCGGAAGCGGTTGAAGAGCCGGCGATGGTCGAGGTGGTCGAAGAGATCATTCTGCTGGCGCCTGGCGAACTGCGTGCCGCTGAACCGGAAACCAGCCTGCCGGACGATGATGAGTCGCTGCTGCAGGTCGATAACCTGCGAGTCGGTAGTTGGGTCGAATTTCAGGAAGATGAAGAGCACAAGCTGCGGTGCAAGCTGGCGGCGGTGATCAAGCCAACCGGCAAGTACATCTTCGTCAACCGTACCGGTATGAAGGTGCTGGAGAAGACCCGTATGGGCCTGGCCGTGGAGTTCCGCCGCGGCGCGATTCGCCTGCTCGATGATGCGCTGCTGTTTGACCGGGCACTGGAGTCGGTGATCGGTAACCTGCGCAAGCTCAAGGGCGCTTGATCGACTCGTATTGATGCGTCACTACAACGCCGCCGGGGTATTGCCCCGGCGGCGTTTTTGCATCTGCGCCTCTGCTCGGCATTCGCCCTTGGCCTTGAGCATGGGCTGCACTTGCAGGTCGTTGAAAAGCGTAGGCGAGACAGTCGAGGCTAGGCGCTACACCAGTAACAGCCTTCGGCTGGTCAAAGCGGCGAAAAAGCGGAGTTTACAAGCTGTAAATGAGCATTTTGAGTCTGTTTTTAACGACGCCTCGGCAACGTAGGTAGTTTTTCAACAGCCTGCTAGAGTGGTGGCTCGTTCAAGGAGTCTTTATGCAGCTGGACCCTTCCAGTGGCTGGTGCGATGGCATCCAGCGCTGCCCATCGCCGAACTTCAATCAGCGGCCGCTTGGCGAAGTTTCTCTGTTGGTGATCCATAACATCAGCCTGCCGCCTGGGCAGTTCGGCACGGGCAAGGTGCAGGCGTTTTTTCAGAATCGTCTGGATGCGGACGAGCATCCTTATTTCGCCAGCATTGCCAGCTTGCAGGTGTCCGCGCATTTCTTTATCGAGCGTGATGGCGCCGTCACGCAGTTCGTCTCTTGCAATGAGCGCGCCTGGCATGCCGGAGTGTCGCGTTTTGCTGAACGGGAAAACTGTAATGATTTTTCCTTAGGTATCGAGCTTGAGGGCACCGATGATCTGCCGTTTACGGCAGCGCAGTATGCGGCGCTGATTGAACTGACCCGGCAGCTGCAGGCGGCTTACCCGGCGATCACTCTGGAGCGCATCTGTGGCCATAGCGATATCGCGCCAGGCCGCAAGACCGACCCCGGCCCGGCATTCGACTGGCAGCGTGTGCGCATGGCATTGCAGCAAGACAAGGAGCTGACATGAATTTTCTGGTGCTACTGCTGGTGCTGTGGGTCGAGAAGTTCTCGTCCTGGCGTAAGCCTATTCAACACGATGGCCTCTGGTTACGGTTGTTGACGGCTACCGAGAGCAAGCCGCAGTGGGCTGAGCGGCCCTGGCTGGCACTGGCCTTGCTGGTACTGTTGCCGTTGTTCGCTCTGGGGCTGATTCTGCTGGTACTGGAGCCCGTAGCCTATGGTTGGCTGGCGCTGCCGGTGCATCTGCTGGTGGTGATTTACAGCCTGGGTCGCGGTGATTTGCTGGCAGCACTGGGGCCGTTTCGCGACAGTTGGCGCCGTGAAGATGCCGAGGCTGCGTATCTGGTGGCGCGGCGTGATCTGGCGCTGGAGGCGGACGAAGAGGGTGAGTTGCTACAGCGCGTGCAGGGTCATCTGGTGTGGCAGGCCTACCAGAGCTTCTTTGCGGTGATCTTTTGGTATGCGTTGCTCGGCCCATTGGCGGCGCTGGCGTATCGCTTGGTCGCCCTGGCCAGCGAACATGCCACTCTGCCGGCCTTGCGTGAAGCTGCTGTGCAGGTGCGTCATGGCTTCGACTGGCTACCGGTGCGTGTGCTCGCCGCGAGCTTTGCCCTGGTAGGTAACTTCGCCGGCGTCAGCCGGACCTTGCTGCATGAGCTGCTCAGCTGGGATATCAGCGCGGCGCAGTTGGCGATCATTACTGCGCGGGCTGCAGGCGAGACGCCGGAGCCGGTGATTGGCGAGGTCGGGGTCAGCAGCCTGGACGGGCTGTGGCAGCTGTTAGTGCGCGCCGCAGTGTTCTGGTATGCGGTGTTTGCTGTTTGGACCCTGCTTATCTGAGAACCAATTTATGATCTGCTGCGCGTCGGCCCTGCCGCGTTAAAAACAGGCTGGAGCGCCAGCCCGGTCGTAATGCTCATGTACAAAAGTACAGTCGACCGCGACTCCGACCGTTCCTCGCCTGTTTTGACCAGCCGGAGGCTGTTACTAACGTAGCGCCTTGCAGGGCTCTAGCTCGCGAGATCGTAAATTGGTTCTGAAGCTGGCTATTCGTTCCACAGCCAGGCCGCGCCACGTACACCGCTGGAGTCGCCATGCTTGGCCTGTAGCAAGCGCGTGTTGACCTGATCGGAAAACACATAGCGCGGCAGCAGTGGCGCTACCTGGGAGTAGAGCGCAGTGCAGTTGGACATGCCGCCGCCTAGCACAATCACATGCGGATCAATCAGGTTGATCACCGACGCCAGGCCGCGTGCCAGTTGGTCGCAATAGCGGGCAACGGCATGTTGTGCGGCGGGATCGCCGGCTTCTGCGGCGCTCACCAGGGCGCTTGCGTCCAGGCCAAGATTGCTGCGGGCTGCCCAGCCCGGGCCACTTAGAAAGGTTTCGATGCAGTCATCCTGCCCGCAATAACAGCGTCGGCTCGGGCCGTCCTTATCGCGCCGCCAGGGCAGCGGGTTGTGCCCCCATTCGCCGGCTATGGCGTTTGGGCCGCTAAGCAGGTGCTGGCGCACGACCAGACCGCCACCGACGCCGGTGCCGAGAATTACCCCGAAAACACTCACTGCACCTGCGCCTGCACCATCACAGGCTTCTGACAGAGCAAAGCAGTCGGCGTCATTGGCCAAGCGTATGGGGCGCTGTAGGCGCTGCTCAAGATCGGCCTGCAGATCCTCGCCGATCAAGCACTGCGAGTTGGCATTCTTGATCCGCCCGTGGTCGGGGGAGCGGGTGCCGGGGATGCCGACACCGACGCTGCCGCGGCAGCCCAGTTCGCGCTCGCAATCTTCAACTAAGCTGGCAATCAGGGCGACGGTTTTCTGGTAGTCGCCCTGCGGCGTTGGGGCGCGTCGGCGCAAGACTTGCTGGCCGTTTTCCAGGGCGATTATTTCGACTTTGCTGCCACCCAGATCAATACCGAGCTTCAGTGATGTGCGCATCATTAACCTTAAGTTACAGAGGTTGGAGTCGATAAGAGGTATACATGGCGCCATGCTCGACCGTTATTTTGTGACATTGATCACATTAATCTGCCCGTATTTACCCCGTTGATGCAAATGCCACAGGTCGAGCAGCAAGGGACATACAAGCCGCCGTTTGAGATTCTGCACGGCCGTTTTGTAACCCTACACAACAATAAATAGAACTGGAGACGTCCTGTGAAGACCGTGTTGTATCCGGCCATCGCGCTAATGAATCGCCTCAGCTTCGGCATGAAATTCAGTCTGATCAGTGTTCTGTTCTTTCTGCCCATGCTGGTCACCAACTTCTACCTGGTGCGTGACTCCTACCGGCAGTTCATCAGTACCCAGGCGGCTCTCGAGAGCATTGATCTGCTCGGCGAAAGTCTGACGCTACGGCGCAACCTCGAGGATTTCGTCGACCTCACCGAGGTCAACGCGATGATCGGTCAGTCCGGTCAGGCGGGTGATCTTGAAGCGCGCCTGGTCAAGCTGCAAGGCGGCATCAGCGAAGCATTGCAGGGCATGGCCGCGGTAGTGCGCGAGCCTGAGCAGATCGAAGAATTCAACAGCAAGCGCGATGAGCTGATTGCCGAGCTGGCTGCGGTGCAGGCTGAGACCTCGCTGCAGGGCAAGATCGCCCTGGCCGAAAAGCTGCTGGGCAGCTCTCAGGTGTTTATCAAGCTGGTTGCCAGCCAGGCCGGCCTGAGCCAGGACCGTCAGGGCGCCGTGCGGCAGATGATTGAGTTGGTGACGGTGGATACGCCCAAGGTCACCGCGGTACTCAGTGAAGGCCGTGCCATTGGTTCCTACTCGCTGGCCCAGGGTTTTCTCAATTCTTCGGCCAGTACCAAATTTGATGAGCTGCTGCTGGAGCTGGAAAAGCTGCATGCCGAATATGGCCTGAATCTGCAGGCATCGCTCAACAGCAGCGCGCAGGCCCGTACTGAGCTGGCCAGTCTGGCTGCAAACAGCCTGGAGACGCTGAAAACCAGTACTACGGTCTTCGAGGATCAGGTGGTAGTCGCCGATTCGCTGGATACGCCCTGGGCGCAGTTCTACGCGGATGTCAGCGGCGCCATGGAGCAGACCTACCAGCTCAATGATGCGGTGCTGGTGTTCCTCGACAAGCAGCTGCAGGTGCGTCTGGAGGAAAACCGTACGCAGATGGTGCTGCTGGTCGCGGCTCTGGTGGTGGTGTTCCTGCTGATCGTCTACCTCTACGGCGGCTTCTATGTGTCGATCCGCACTACCCTGAAAAAACTCGGTCAGGTGATGAACCAGGTGGCGGCCGGCGATATGACCGTCAGCTTCAAGGCGCAGAGCCAGGATGAGTTGGGTGAGCTGGGCCAGGTGTTCAATGAAACGGTGAGCAAGATCCACCAGTTGATCGAGCGCGTGGGCCAGACGGTGGTTGAGGTTGAGCGCCAGGCGGACCGTGTGCAGCAGGTCTCAGGTGAGAGTAACCAGGCGGTTGCCGGCCAGCGTGGGCAGATCGACTTGATTGCCACCGCAATGAATCAGATGTCAGCCACCGCTCAGGAAGTGGCGCATAGCGCTGCCGCTGCGGTGGGCAGCGCGCAGAGCGTGAATGATGAAACGGTCAGTGGCCGTGCGCTGGTCGAGTCCCAGGTTGGCAGCATTCAGCGCCTGGCTGGGGAAATCGACCAGTCGGTTGCAGTGATCAACAAACTGGCCAGCGATAGCGCGTCGATCAGCCAGGTGCTGGACGTGATCAAGGGCATCGCCGAGCAGACCAACCTGCTCGCACTCAACGCGGCCATCGAAGCTGCGCGTGCCGGTGAGCAGGGGCGCGGCTTTGCCGTGGTGGCCGACGAGGTGCGTAACCTGGCCAAGCGCACTCAGCAGTCCACCGAGCAAATCGAGTCGATGATTGCCAAGCTGCAAAGCGGCGTCGGCGCGGCGGTCAAGGCGATGAATGCCAGCCACCAGATGGCCGATACCACGGTCAATGAGTCGGGCAAGGTGCAGCAGGCGCTGGAGAATATCCTCGGCGCGGTGGGCATGATCGTCGATCAGAACCAGCAGATCGCCACCGCTGCCGAAGAGCAGACCGCCGTGGCGCAGGATATCGACCAGAACATCGTCGAGATCAGCCAGGCCGGTGAGCGCACTGCCGAAGGGGCCAGCCAGACCGAGCAGGCCAGTCGTGAGCTGTCCGGGCTGGTAGCGCGCTTGAAGCAGCTGATAGGTGCGTTCCGCGTCTGATCAGCAACTCGCTTGCAAAAGCCCGCCACCTTGGCGGGTTTTTTTATGCGCGATGGTTCGTCGGGCTCAGACGCGTTCGGCCATTGCCGAGAGTGCCACCGAGGTGGCGGCCGTGCGGGTTTCCACGCCGAGCTTCACGTACACGTGCTCCAGGTGTTTGTTCACCGTGCGCGGGCTGAGGCCGAGGATGTCGCCGATATCGCGGTTGGTCTTGCCGCAGGCCACCCAGCGCAACACTTCTACTTCACGTTCGGTGAGCTGAAAGCGCGCGGAGAGGGTGGCATAGGCGGGCTCGTCGTTGAGCGTTAGCGGTTGCGCCTGGCTGGCGGCGCGCGCCGTTTGCAGGATGCGCGCAGTACGCAGGTGCGAGGCTACGCGGGCGAGGACTTCCTCGGTGTTGATCGGTTTGGTCACATAGTCGATACCGCCGGCGGCGAAGCCTTTGACCACGTGTTCGCTGTCGGTCAATGCAGTCATAAACAGCACTGGAATGTCGGCAGTGGCCGGATCGGCTTTGATCCGCTGGCAGGTCTCGAAGCCGTCCAGCCCCGGCATCATCGCATCAAGCAGGATCAGGTCGGGACGCCTGCGCTGGATGCGGCTCAGCGCGCTCAAGCCATCCAGCGCCACCAGCACCATGTAACCCACTTCATCGAGGGCATCGGAGAGCAGGGCCAGGTTGTCCGGCGTGTCGTCGACGATCAGGATCACCCCGCGCTCGGCCGGGCTGGGGTTGTGCTCAGATGGATTGGTCAGCGCGTTCATGCTCGGCCTCCTTGAGTTGGCGGTTGAATTCGTCCAGGCGATAGCTTTTCACCAGGGCGCGCAGGGGCTTGGTAAAGCTGGCGCTGGTGGGTGTCAGCCGATCAATGGCGTCGAGTTTCTCCAGAATGCCGCGGATATAGCCCATGGCGCCGAGCTCGCGCAGTGCGTCGAGGTCACTGCTGCTTGGTAGCACGCGGGTTGCGAGCGGCGGCGTTGGCAAAGGCGCGGTGCGCCGCAGCCATTGCAGATCGAGTTGCTTGTGGATGCGTTCAAGCAGTTCCGGGGTGTGCACCGGCTTGGCCAGGTAGTCGTTGCATGCGGCGGCCACGCTACGCTCGCGGTCATCGGCAAAGGCGTTGGCGGAAATCACGATGATTGGGGCCTTGCTCTGTGCGTTGCGGCGAATCAGCCGGCTAGTTTCCCAACCGTCCATTTGCGGCATCGACAGGTCCATCAGAATCAGGTCGGGGTGCAGCAGGGCGGCCTGACGAATTGCTTCCTGACCGCTGGCGGCCTGGATGATGTTGAACCCCAGCGGTTCGAGCATGCCGGCCAGCACGCGACGGTGCTCGATATGGTCGTCCACCACCAGAATCAGCCGGCGCGGGCCCTGATAACCAATGATGTCGTGCTCCACATGCACCACCGCCTGGGGCACGCGCACCTCGGAGAGGAACAGGCGCACCTGGAAGCTGGTGCCCTGGTCTTGCACACTTTTGACTGACAGCTCGCCGCCCATCAGCGAGGTGAGCATGCGCGTGATGGTCAGGCCGAGGCCGACGCCGTTGTCCTGGCGCATCAGGTCGCCGCGCTCGAACGGCTGGAAGATCCGCTCGATCTGCTCGGGGTCGATGCCGATACCGGTGTCGACGATCTCGAAGCTGGCAGTTTCGCGCAGGTAGCTGACGCGCAGGCAGACCTCGCCGCTGTCGGTAAAGCGCACCGCATTGCCGAGCAGGTTGATCAGAATCTGCCGCACGCGCTTCTCATCGCCGCGTACCACCGCTGGCATGCGCCCGCTGGTTTCCAGGCGAAAGTGCAGGCCCTTCTCTTCAGCCTGGGGGGTGAACATGCGTTCGAGCTGGTGGATAAATTCGGGGAAAGGGATTTCCGTCAGTTCCAGGTTGAGCTTGCCAGCTTCGATCTTGGCCACGTCGAGCAGTCCGTCGATCAGCGACAGCAGGTGCGAGCCGCTGCGAAAGATGGTGGCCAGGGCGTCCTGATGCTGCCCTGGCATGCCGGCATCGCGCTGCAGAATCTGCGTGTAGCCGAGGATGCTGTTGAGCGGGGTGCGCAGTTCGTGGGACAGCCCGGTGACATAGCGGCTCTTGGCAGCGTTGGCGGCTTCGCTGGCTTCCTTGGCTTTCTGCAGGGCTTCGTCGGTCTTGCGGTGGGCTTCGATCTCCTGCATCAGCAGCTGGGTCTGGCGGTCGGATTCCTCCTGGGCCACCCGGCGGCTTTCGCGGGTCAGCACCACCCACCAGGCGAGAATCGCGGCGAACAGCGAGAGGGTCAAAAAAGCCTTGAGAAATGCCAGATAGAGGGTTTCCTGCGCCTCCGCCGATTGCGCTACCAATCCCTGGGAGACCTGGCTGTAGATCAGCGCGAGGGCGCCGAACAGCAGCGCCACCAAGACCGTCAGCAAGCCGAGGTACTGCGCCAGCCGGCTGTGCAGGCGCGGGATCGAGACCCGCGGGAACAGCCAGCGGATAAAGTCGTCGAGTTGCTCGGACAGCCGCGCCCGCGGTTTGCAGGCATCGCCGCAGCGTGCATCGAGTGAGCAGCACAGCGAACAGATTGGCGTGCTGTAGGCCGGGCAGAAGGCCATGTCTTCGCTTTCAAAGGCGTTACTGCACAGGCCGCACTGCACCGTGGTGGTAACGCCTAGTGGATAGAGCAACAGCGGGTCGCTGCTGCGCGCCAGGTAGTAGCGCCCGCCGGTCAGCCATGCAATCAGCGGGGCGAAGAGCATGGCCGAGCCGAGCGCGACGACCGGTGAGGCAGCCTGCGCCAGTTGGCCGAACAGGCCGCCGTGGGCCAGGATCGACAGCAAGGAGGCGATCAGCATGGCGCCGACACCCACCGGGTTGATGTCGTAGAGGTGCGCGCGCTTGAACTCGATGTGCTTGGGCGACAGGCCCAGCGGCTTATTGATCACCAGATCAGCCACCACCGCGCCGATCCAGGCGATGGCGATGTTGGCGTACAGGCCGAGCACTTCCTCAATGGCCTGGAACACCCCCAGTTCCATCAGCATCAGCGCGATGGCGACGTTGAACACCAGCCACACCACGCGCCCCGGATGGCTGTGGGTGACGCGGGCAAAGAAGTTCGACCAGGCCAGCGAGCCGGCGTAGGCGTTGGTCATGTTGATCTTCACCTGGCTGACGATGACGAACAGCACCATCGCCGCCAGCGCCCACTCCGGAGAGCTGAATACATAGTTGAACGCCACCAGGTACATCTGCGTCGGTTCGGCGGCTCGTTCCATGGGGATTTCATGCTGCAAAGCGAGAAAGGCCAGAAAGGCGCCGGCGAGCATCTTCAGCGCACCGGGGATGATCCAGCCGGGCCCGGCCATCAGCAGTGCGGCCCACCAGCGTTTGCGGTTGTGCCGGGTCTTTTCCGGCAGAAAGCGCAGGTAGTCGACCTGCTCACCAATCTGCGTGACCAACGCCAGGGCCACTGTGCAGGCGGCGCCAAAGTACAGCAGGTTGAACGCACCGCCTTCTCCCTCGCGACCGGCGAAGCTGGTCCAGTCACTGAGCGCTTCGGGGTTCTTGCTGATGACAAAGAGGTAGGGCAGGAACAGCAGAAACAGCCACAGCGGCTGGGTCCACATCTGCAATCGGTTGATCAGGGTGATGCCGTAGGCCACCAACGGGATAACGATCACCGAGCAGATCACATAAGCCAGCGCCAGCGGGATGTTGAAGTACAGCTCCAGGGCCAGAGCCATGATCGCCGCCTCAAGGGCGAAGAACAGAAAGGTGAAGCTGGCGTAGATCAGCGAGGTGATGGTTGAGCCGATGTAGCCGAAGCCGGCGCCACGGGTCAGCAGGTCCATGTCCACGCCATAGCGCGCCGCGTAGTAGCTGATCGGCAGACCGGTGAGAAAGATCACCAGGCTCACCGCAAGGATCGCCCACAGCGTATTGGTGAAGCCGTAACTCAGCGCCAGAGCACCGCCGATGGCTTCTAGGGCGAGAAACGACACCGCGCTCAGGGCGGTGTTGGCGATGCGCAGCTCCGACCATTTGCGAAACGACTTGGGGGTGAAACGCAGGGCGTAGTCTTCCATGGTCTCGTCGGCGACCCAGCTGTTGTAGTCGCGGCGGATCTTGACGATGCGCTGGGTGCCGGTCGGCTGCACAAGGATGCTCCTGAGTTGTAGCTAATACGCTTGTTTGAATTTGCAACATCCATGCCCTGCGTCTGCAGCCGCCGTCCTTGCGCGCGCGAGCTTCTATCTGCCAGCAGCTCGGGCGTGAGCTTGCACCAGCGTGGGGCGCGGAGCTGTACGTCAGATGACGTATGCCGTTACGTCAACCTGCGTATACCGCCCGCGCCGGTGGCAAACGCATGCTGGTGGCGAGCCGAACTGGTACCCGCAAGGCGAGCCAGGGAGGAAAACCACCAGAGGAGCATGACCATGGATTCACCGACTCGCTTTCTCCCTCGTCGGCTAGCGTTGGGTGCTGCGGCACTCTCGCTGCTGGCGGCCAGTGTGTTCAGCCAGATGGCTCTGGCCGACGTCAACACCACCGGCCTGGCCGTGACCGACACCGAAGTGACGGTCGGTCAGCTGCATTCGGCCACCGGCACCATGGCCATTTCCGAAACCGGTTCGATCCAGGCCGAGCGCCTGGCCATCGAGCAGATCAACGCCAGCGGCGGCATCCTCGGTCGGCAGATCAAGATCATTCAGGAAGACGGTGCCTCCGACTGGCCAACCTTCGCTGAAAAAGCCAAGAAGCTGCTGGTCGGCGACAAGGTTGCTGCCGTGTTCGGCTGCTGGACCTCGGCCTCGCGCAAAGCCGTGCTGCCGGTGTTCGAGAAGGAAAACGGCCTGCTCTACTACCCGACCTTCTATGAAGGCCTGGAACAGTCGAAGAACGTTATCTACACCGGCCAGGAAGCGACTCAGCAGATCCTCGCCGGCCTCGACTGGATCGCCAAGGAGAAGGGCGCCAAGACCTTCTACCTGATCGGTTCGGACTACATCTGGCCGCGCACCTCGATGAAGATCGCCCGCAAGCACATTGAAAACGTGCTCGGCGGCAAGGTGGTGGGCGAGGAGTACTACCCGCTGGGCAACACCCAGTTCGGCTCGCTGATCAACAAGGTCAAGCTGAAGAAGCCTGACGTGGTCTTTACCGCTGTGGTCGGTGGCTCCAACGTGGCCTTCTACAAGCAGATGAAAGCCGCCGGCGTCACCAGCGCCAAACAGAACCTGCTGACCCTGTCGGTAACTGAGGACGAGCTGCTGGGCATCGGCGGCGAGAACATGGACGGTTTCTACGCCTCCATGAAGTACTTCCAGAGCCTCGACAACCCGAACAACAAGGCCTTCGTTGAAGCGTTCAAGGCCAAGTTCGGCAAGGACTCGGTGATCGGCGACGTGACCCAGGCCGCCTACCTCGGTCCATGGCTGTGGAAGGCTGCAGTCGAGAAAGCCGGCAGCTTTGACGTCGACAAGGTGGCTGCCGCATCGCCTGGCATCGAGTTGACCACTGCGCCGGAAGGCTACGTCAAGGTGCACGACAACCATCACCTGTGGAGCAAGACCCGCATCGGCCAGGTGCAGAAGGATGGCCAGTTCAAGGTGGTGTTCGAATCCGACCTGATCGAGCCGAACCCATTCCCGAAAGGCTACCAGTAACAGCGGCCTAAGCCGGATTCAGGGCAGGGCGTATCCGCGAGGGTACGCCTGATGCCTGTTCGGGCTGACGTGTTTCTTTCTTCCAGCAGGAGACCATCATCATGGAATGGCTATCGGAATTTGGTGCCATCGCGGCCATGCAGGGCTTCAACGGCTTGTCCGTTTTCTGCGTCCTGCTGCTGATGGCCCTGGGGCTGGCGATCATCTTTGGTCAGATGGGCGTGATCAACATGGCCCACGGTGAGTTCCTCACCATCGGTGCCTACACCACCTACGTGGCCTCGGTACTGACCGAGCAATACGCGCCGTTTTTCGGTCCGTACTATTTTTTTCTCGCCATCGTGCTGTCGTTTTTTATCGCCGGCGCGATTGGCTGGCTCGCCGAGTGGGCGATGATCAGCAAGCTCTACCAGCGCCCGCTGGACACCTTGCTGGCCACCTGGGGGCTGTCGCTGGTGATGCAGCAGGCGTTCCGTTCGATCTTCGGTGCGCGGGAAGTCAGCGCCACCTTGCCGGAATGGCTGATGGGCTCGTGGAACCCTACCGAGGCCATTGATATTCCGCGTAATGGCCTGTTCGTCATGGGCCTGACTGTACTGATGACCGGCATGATCTTCCTCATGCTCTACCGCTCGCGCTGGGGCTTGCAGGTGCGCGCCACGGTGCAGAACCGGGTGATGAGCCGCGCCGTGGGGATCAACACCAAGAAGGTCGACCGCATGACCTTTGCCCTCGGCTGCGGCGTGGCCGGTGTAGCGGGCGCGGCCTTTACCACCATCGGCTCGACCGGGCCGACCGCCGGTTCTCTGTACATCGTCGACACCTTCCTGGTGGTGGTCTTTGGCGGTGCGTCGAGCTTGCTCGGCACCATCGCCTCGGCCTTCAGCATTGCCCAGGCGCAGTCGCTGATGGAGTTCTTTATGAGCGGTTCGATGGCCAAGGTGTTCACCCTGTCTGCGGTGATCCTGATTCTGATGTTGCGTCCGCAAGGGCTGTTCTCCATCAAAGTGCGCAAGTAAGGAGCCGTCCCATGAACCCGACACTCGATAAGTTTCTCGGCGGCAAGCAGGGCGCAATTGGCCTGGCGGTGCTGGCCACATTGATCCTGGTGGTGTTCCCGCTGGCGCTGGATGCCTTTCGCCTGAACATGGTCGGCAAGTACCTGACCTACGCCTTTGTCGCCGTTGGCCTGGTGCTCTGCTGGGGCTATGGCGGCATTCTCAGCCTGGGCCAGGGGGTGTTCTTCGGCCTCGGCGGCTATTGCATGGCGATGTTTCTCAAGCTCGAAGCCAGTGACCCGGAAAGCACCAAGATCCAGTCCACCCCCGGCATTCCGGACTTTATGGATTGGAACCAGATCACCGAACTGCCGATGCTCTGGCAGCCGTTCCACAGCTTCGGCTTCACCCTGCTGGCGGTGATTGCGATACCGGTGATATTGGCGCTGGTAATCGGTGTGGCGATGTTCAAGCGCCGCGTCGGTGACGTGTATTTCTCCATCGTCACCCAGGCGATTGCGCTGATTCTCACCGTGCTGATCATCGGCCAGCAGGGTCTCACCGGCGGGGTCAACGGCATCACCGACCTGAAGACCCTGATGGGCTGGGATATCCGCGACGACAGTTCGAAGATGATCCTCTACTTCATCAACGCCTTCCTGTTGTTCGGCTGCATCCTGATCGGCCGCTTTATCCTCGCCTCCAAGCTCGGCCGCCTGCTGATGGCCATGCGCGACAAGGAAGAGCGGGTGCGCTTCTCCGGCTACGACGTGGCCAGCTTCAAGATCTTCGTGTTCTGCGTGGCGGCGGCATTTTCCGCCATCGGCGGGGCGATGTTTGCCTTGCAGGTCGGCTTTATGTCACCGAGCTTCGTCGGCATCGTGCCGTCGATCGAAATGGTGATCTTTGCTGCCGTCGGCGGGCGTATGTCACTGCTGGGCGCGGTGTATGGCGCGCTGCTGGTCAACTACGGCAAGACCTACTTTTCCGAAACCTTCCCCGAGCTGTGGCTGTACCTGATGGGCGGGCTGTTTATCGCCGTGGTCATGTACTTCCCCAACGGCCTGGCCGGCGTTTGGGAAAGCCACGGGCGCAAGCACCTGGAAAAGTTGCTGCAACGTTTTGAGCGCAAATCCGTGGCCCCGGTCGTGGCCGTTAGCCCGACTCCAGCGCCTGCTCCTGAAGCCAAACAACTGGAGACCACCCCATGAGTCAGCCAAGTGGATTTCAGATGCCCAAGCCGGTGCTGGCCATCGAGGGCCTGACCGTATCGTTCGATGGTTTCAAGGCGGTGGATGACCTCAACCTGTACATCGACCGCAACGAGGTGCGGGTGGTGATCGGCCCCAACGGCGCCGGCAAGACCACGGTGCTCGACCTGATCTGCGGCAAGACCAAGGCCACCGCCGGCAGCATTCAGTTCGAGAACCGCGAGCTGACCAAGATGCGCGAGTTCGACATCGTCCGCGCTGGGGTCGGGCGCAAGTTCCAGAACCCCTCGATCTACGAAAACCTCACGGTGTTCGAGAACCTGGAAATGTCCTACCCCAAGGGGCGCAAGGTGTTCGGCGCGCTGTTCTTCAAACGCACCGCCGAGGTGATTGCGCGGGTCGAACAGATCGCGGCGGAAATCATGCTTACCGACAACCTCTACCTGCAGGCCGACCTGCTGTCCCACGGGCAGAAGCAGTGGCTGGAGATCGGCATGCTGCTGATGCAAGACCCGGCGCTGCTGATGCTCGACGAGCCGGTAGCCGGCATGAGCGTCAACGAACGCATGCAGACCGCCGAGTTGCTCAAGCGCATCAGCAAGGGCCGTTCGGTGCTGGTGATCGAGCACGACATGGAGTTCGTCAAAAGCATCGCGCACAAGGTTACCGTGCTGCACCAGGGCAAGGTGCTGGCCGAGGGCAGCATGGAGGCGGTGCAGAGCAACCCAAAAGTGATTGAGGTGTATCTGGGGCATTGAGTTGCTTCACGCATTCATCGGCGCTAGCCCGGATGGCATCCGGGCCACGTTCAACAAGGAGTTTTCCATGTTCCAGATCAGCAACCTCGCCTCCGGCTACGGCCAGAGCCAGATCCTCCATGACCTCAATCTGAATGTGGCCAAGCGCGAGATTGTCGCGGTGATGGGCCGTAACGGCATGGGCAAGACCACCCTGTTCAAAAGCCTGATGGGCGTGCTGCCGCAGTGGGGCGGGCAGATCAGTGTGGACGGCTGCGACATTTCCAAGCTGGAGACTCATCAGCGAGTCGAGAGCGGCATCGCCTACGTGCCCCAGGGGCGGATGATCTTCCCCAGCATGAGCGTGCTGGAGAACATCCAGACTGGTTTGCCAGCCTCCGCAAATGGCAAGGTGCCGGACGATCTCTATGCACTGTTTCCGGTACTGCACGAGATGCGCTCGCGCAAGGGTGGCAACCTCTCCGGTGGTCAGCAACAGCAACTGGCCATTGCCCGCGCGTTGGCCACCAACCCCAAGGTGCTGCTGCTGGATGAGCCGACCGAGGGCATCCAGCCGTCGATCATCAAGGACATCGCCCGCACCCTGAAGGAGATCCGCAACCTGCGTGACCTGACCATTGTGGTCTCCGAGCAGGTGCTGTCGTTCACCATGGAAATCGCCGACCGCTTCCTGGTGATCGAGAAGGGCAAGTTCGTGGTCGAGGAGAGCCGCGACAAGGTCGACGAGGCGACTATCAGCCGTTACCTGTCGGTGTGATGGTTCACCCGCTGTAGCTCGAATTTCCTGTTTTGCGGCTGGCGTGTTCTCCATGCGCTGGCCGCTTTTTCATGCCTGGAAAACGCCTCGTTATTGCCGGGGAGGGCATACGTCATCCAACGTATTTGCGGTTTTTCGCCGCCGTTCAAGACTAGCCCCGTACCCCGGCGCCGTGGCGCCAAGTCCTCATCAATGGTCCCAGGAGCTTTGTCATGACCGAAACGCTGATCAAGGTCGACCTCAACCAGCCCGCCACCGAAAACGAGCAGATCCACAACCGCTGGCATCCGGATATTCCGATGGCCTGTTGGGTCAAGCCGGGTGACGATTTCATTCTCGAAACCTATGACTGGACCGCCGGCGCGATCAAGAACAACGACGACGCCAGTGATGTGCGCGACGTGGATCTGTCCACTGTGCACTACCTCTCAGGGCCGGTGGGCGTACACGGCGCTGAGCCGGGCGATCTGCTGGTGGTCGACCTGCTCGATATCGGCGCGATGCCCGACTCGCAGTGGGGCTTCAACGGCTTCTTCTCGCGGCAGAACGGCGGTGGTTTCCTTACCGACCACTTCCCGATGGCGCAGAAGGCCATCTGGGATTTCAAGGGCATGTTTACCAGCAGCCGGCACATTCCGGGGGTTAACTTCGCTGGGTTGATTCATCCTGGCCTGATTGGCTGCCTGCCGGACCACAAGATGCTCGCCGACTGGAACAAGCGCGAACAGGAGCTGATCGACACCGACCCGCACCGCGTGCCGGCCCTGGCCAACCCGCCGATGGCGCCGACCGCGCATATGGGCAAGATGAAGGGCGAGGCTCGCGACCTGGCAGCACTAACCGGCGCACGCACCGTGCCGCCGCGTGAGCATGGCGGTAACTGCGATATCAAGGACCTGTCGCGCGGCTCGAAGATCTTCTTCCCAGTGTATGTAAATGGCGCAGGGCTGTCGGTGGGCGACCTGCACTTCAGCCAGGGTGACGGGGAAATCACCTTCTGCGGCGCTATCGAAATGGCCGGCTGGGTGCATATGAAGGTCGAGCTGATCAAGGGTGGCATGGCCAAGTACGGGATCAAGAATCCGGTGTTCAAGCCCAGCCCGATCACTCCGAACTACAAGAACTACCTGATCTTCGAAGGTATCTCGGTGGACGAGGCCGGCAAGCAGCACTACCTGGACGTCAATATCGCCTACAAGCAGGCTTGCCTGAATGCCATCAACTACCTGACCAAGTTTGGCTATTCGCCGGCCCAGGGCTATGCGCTGCTCGGTTCGGCACCGGTGCAGGGGCATATCAGCGGTATCGTCGATGTGCCCAACGCCTGCGCCACCCTGTGGCTGCCGACGGAGATCTTCGAGTTCGATATCAACCCCAACGCCAACGGCCCGACCAAGTTCCTCGACGGCAGCATCGACCTGCCCATCGCCCCGGACAAGTAACCCGATGACCCCTCTCCCGAATACGGGAGAGGGCGGTTTCTTAGCCACGATGAAGAGGAGCGACGCTATGCCGATTTACGAATACGACTGCACCGATTGCGGTGATTTCACCCAGTTACGACCGATGGCCGAGCGTGACCAGCCCTGCAGCTGCCCCTGGTGTGGCGAGGCCAGCGCGCGGGTGATTCTCAGCGCGCCGAGCCTGGCCACCATGTCAGGCAGCCAGCGCCGCGCCATTGCGGCCAACGAGCGCAGCGCCAACGCGCCGCAAACGGTTGAGGAATACGCGCAGAGCCGCAAGCACCCGAAAGGTTGTGGTTGCTGCACGCCGAACAAGCCCCTGGCGCCAACCAAGGCCAATCCCCATGCGCTAAAGACCAAGCCCAGCGCCCGGCCATGGATGATCAGTCACTGAGGCTGTTGCTTAGGGCTGCGGCCAACCAAACAACTCGGCTGCGTTGCGACTACTGGCGCTGGCCAATTCCTCGGCACTGATGCCGCGTAACTCGGCCAGGGCTGTGCAGATAGCCGGCAGGTACTGCGGGCTATTACGCTGGTTGGGGTGCATGGACGGCGCCATGTCGGGTGAGTCGGTTTCCAGCACGATGGCGTCCATCGGCAACTGCGCCACCACCTTGCGCAGGCGCAGCGCTTGCGGCCAGGTCGGTGCGCCGCCCAGGCCGAGTTTGAAACCGAGCTTGAGGTATTCGCGGGCTTCTTCAGTGCTGCCGGCAAAGGCATGGATGATGCCGCCACGGGCGGGCTTTAAGCGTTTCAGGGTGGCGATGGTCGCCGCATGGGCACGGCGTACGTGGAGTAGGGCGGGCAGCTCGAACTCGCTGGCGAGTTTGAGCTGCGCTTCGAACAGCTGTTGCTGCCGATCGCGGTCCAGCTGTTCGAGAAAGTAGTCCAGGCCGATCTCGCCCACCGCGCAGAGCTTGGGGTGTCCGGCGCAGAGGGCCAGCCAATCATGCAATTCGCCCAGGTGCTCAGGACGATGCTCGTCCAGGTAAACCGGGTGCAGGCCGAAGGCGGCGTGCAGGCTGTCTTCGGTCTGTACCAGATCCCACACACGCTGCCAATTGGCCTGATGCACACCCAGCACCACCAGGCGCTCGACTCCCAAGGCGTGGCAGCGGGTCAGCAGCTCGCCGCGATCAGCATCGAAGTCGGGGAAGTCCAGGTGGGTGTGGGTGTCGATCAGGTGCATGGTCTAGTGTTTGCTCAAACAGCGGTCTTTGCAGGGAGCAGGGTAGCTTATGGACGAGCTGATTAGGGCGCGTGCGAGGGCGTTGCGACGAGATATGACGGATGCGGAACGTTGCCTCTGGTATCAACTGCGCGCCCATCGCTTTATGGGGCTCAAGTTCAAGCGGCAAAAGCCGTTGGGCCATTACATCGCGGATTTCGTGTGCCTGGAGATAGGCCTGGTCGTTGAGCTGGATGGTGGTCAGCATTTGGAGCAGTCAGCCTATGACCGGCAGCGTGATGACTGGCTACGGGGGCAGGGCTTTGAGGTGTTGCGCTTCTGGAATCATGAGGTGCTGCTGCAAACAGATGCGGTGCTGGAACTGTTGCGCTTATGGGTGGAGCACAAGCGGCCCTCTCCCGCAAGCGGGCGAGGGGAGTTGACCGCGTAGCTTGTTGGATTAGTGATTCGGCCAATGATCGAGGCGTCGCTAGCATATCTACGGCCTGCTGCGTTCGGCTCCCTCTCCCGCTGGCGGGAGAGGGTTGGGGAGAGGGTGGTGCTGTTTAGTGATGCTCGCGCGTCGCGCGGAATTTCACGTCCGGCCAGCGCTCTTCCATCAGGCTCAGGTTGACCCGCGTTGGCGCCAGGTAGGTGAGGTGGCCACCGCCATCCAGGGCGAGGTTTTCCACCGCCTTGTTGGAGAATTCCTCAAGCTTCTTCTTGTCGCTGCAGTCGATCCAGCGCGCGGACCACACGGTGATCGGCTCGTAGGCGCATTCGACCTTATATTCCTCTTTCAGGCGGCTGGCGACCACATCGAACTGCAGCACACCGACTGCGCCGAGGATGATGTCGTTGCTGCGCTCGGGGAAGAACACCTGGGTCGCGCCTTCCTCGGCCAGCTGTTGCAGTCCCTGGCGCAGTTGCTTGGATTTCAGCGGGTCCTTCAGGCGTACGCGGCGGAACAGTTCCGGGGCGAAGTGCGGGATACCGGTAAAGCCCAGCGCTTCGCCTTCGGTGAAGGTGTCGCCGATCTGGATGGTGCCGTGGTTGTGCAGGCCGATGATGTCGCCGGCATAAGCCTCGACCAGCATTTCACGCTCGCTGGAGAAGAAGGTCAGGGCGTCGCCGATGCGCACGTCCTTGCCGGTGCGCACATGGCGCATCTTCATGCCCTGGCTGTACTTGCCCGAGCAGATGCGCATAAAGGCAATGCGGTCGCGGTGCTTGGGGTCCATGTTCGCCTGGATCTTGAACACGAAGCCGCTGAACTTTTCTTCCACCGGCTCCACGGTGCGCTCGTTGGCGACGCGCGCCAGCGGTTTGGGTGCCCAGTCGACCACGGCGTCGAGTACATGGTCGACGCCGAAGTTGCCCAGCGCGGTGCCGAAGAATACCGGGGTCAGTTGGCCGTCGAGGAATTCTTGCTGGTCGAACTCGTGGCAGGCGCCCTGCACCAGTTCCAGTTGCTCGATAAAACGCTCGTACTCGTCACCCAAGTGGGCGCGGGCCTCGTCGGAATCGAGATGCTGGATGATCTTGGTCTCGGTGCGCTCGTGGCCGTGGCCCGGGGTGTAGACGATGATGTAATCGTCGGCCAGGTGGTACACACCCTTGAAGTCGCGGTAGCAACCAATCGGCCAGGTGATCGGCGCGGCCTTGATTTTCAGTACCGCTTCGATTTCGTCGAGCAGTTCAATCGGGTCGCGGATGTCACGGTCGAGCTTGTTGATAAAGCTGACAATCGGCGTGTCGCGCAAACGGCACACATCCATCAGGGCGATGGTGCGTGGCTCAACGCCCTTACCGCCGTCGAGCACCATCAGCGCGCTGTCCACCGCGGTCAGGGTGCGGTAGGTGTCTTCTGAGAAGTCTTCGTGGCCCGGGGTGTCGAGCAGGTTGACCATATGCTCGCGGTAGGGGAACTGCATCACCGAGGTGGTGATGGAGATGCCGCGCTGCTTTTCCATTTCCATCCAGTCGGAGGTCGCGTGGCGGTCAGATTTACGCGACTTCACCGTGCCGGCCACGGCAATCGCCTTGCCCATCAGCAGCAGCTTCTCGGTAATGGTGGTCTTACCGGCGTCGGGGTGAGAGATGATCGCGAATGTACGGCGTTTGCCGACTTCGGTGGCCTGGATGGTCATTGTGCGGGAACCCGTCGACTGAATAGTCGGTCTGTCAAAAAAGGCGGCGATTATAACGGTAAACGTCGCTCAGCGCGGTGACCTGTAGTCAGAGGATCAAACCAGGGTTTTGCCGCGCTTTGTGCAGCATTCCTGACGTTTTGTTTTGAATATAAAACGATCAATCAATAAGGCGACAAAGGGGGTCAAAAGCACGGCATTTTTTGATTGATCTCAGCCCCCCATGGCCCTAAAGTTCGCGCCCGAACGTCCATGCTGGCAACGATCCATCCGGCTCAAGTACTGACGACGAGAGACCCTTGGGGTACTCGGCGACATGCCTTGGGAAGTAGGCGAACCAAAGTGGGGAAACTGATCAGACGTTCGGCTCGCGTGGTTTAACCGCCGAGCATCCCTAAATGGTGGGCAAGTGACTGCTGTGCAGCTCTTGCCTGACTGAAAGCGTTTTAACTGGTTCCGCCAACTGGAGTCCCAAGCATGTCGATCAAGGTCGAAGACTATTACGCACCCGCTACTTTTCAGCGCATGAAAGCCTTCGCTGATACCCAGGAAACCCCGTTCGTGGTGATCGATACCGCGATCATCAGCCAGGCCTATGATGACCTGCGCGCCGGTTTCGAATTCGCCAAGGTGTATTACGCGGTCAAGGCCAACCCGGCGGTCGAGATCATCGACCTGCTCAAGGAAAAAGGCTCCAGTTTCGACATCGCCTCGATCTACGAGCTGGACAAGGTGATGGAGCGCGGTGTCAGTGCCGACCGCATCAGCTACGGCAACACCATCAAGAAATCCAAGGACATCCGCTACTTTTACGAGAAGGGCGTGCGCCTGTTCGCCACCGACTCGGAAGCTGACCTGCGCAATATCGCCAAGGCCGCGCCGGGCGCGAAAGTCTATGTGCGCATCCTCACCGAAGGCTCGACCACCGCTGACTGGCCGCTGTCGCGCAAATTCGGCTGCCAGACCGACATGGCCATGGATCTGCTGATTCTTGCCCGTGATTTGGGCCTGGTGCCGTACGGCATTTCCTTCCACGTTGGTTCGCAGCAGCGCGATATCTCGGTATGGGATGCGGCGATTGCCAAGGTCAAGGTGATCTTCGAGCGCCTGAAAGAAGAAGACGGCATCGTCCTCAAGCTGATCAACATGGGTGGCGGCTTCCCGGCCAACTACATCACCCGTACCAACAGCCTGGAAACCTACGCCGAGGAAATCATCCGCTTCCTCAAGGAAGACTTCGGCGATGACCTGCCGGAAATCATCCTGGAACCGGGCCGCTCGCTGATCGCCAACGCCGGCATCTTGGTCAGCGAAGTGGTGCTGGTCGCGCGCAAGTCGCGTACCGCCGTCGAGCGTTGGGTGTACGTGGACGTGGGCAAGTTCAGCGGCCTGATCGAAACCATGGATGAGTCGATCAAGTTCCCCATCTACACCGAGAAGAAAGGTGAGGTGGAAGAGGTGGTGATCGCCGGCCCAACCTGCGACAGCGCCGACATCATGTACGAGAACTACAAGTACGGCCTGCCGCTCAACCTGTCGATCGGCGACCGTCTGTACTGGCTGTCCACCGGCGCCTACACCACCAGCTACAGCGCGGTGGAATTCAACGGCTTCCCACCGCTGAAGTCGTTCTACCTGTAACACCTGGCCTAGCGCTGGGCAAAAAGGCACGGGCTGACCCCGTGCCTTTTTTGTGCCCGCAACATTTTCCCCGCGCCTTACATGCCAGCCAATGCGCCGGCTCCAGTCGCTATTAGTCGCGCTAGAGCCTTTGCGTCATTCCGCTAGTGGTGGCCTGCATGTGCTCGGTGGTGAAGGCTGACAATTTTGTTACAAAGGAGTTCCTGTAAACGAGATGTAAAGATTGATTGAGAGTGCTTACTAATTAGAATTGCGCCAGTTTTTAAAGCCTGAGCGATTCTCATGAACAACTACGATAAAAAGCGCAGAAATCTCCCACAACGCCGCCTGCTGGCCAGTGCAATTGGCTTTGCCATTGCTTCGTGCGCCAGCCACAGCTTTGCCGCCGAAGCCGCGAAGGCCCCGGTTGAACTGGGCAGCGTTACGGTCAAAGGTCAGCAGGACACAGGCTACAAGGTCGACAAGGCCTCCTCGCCGAAGCAGACCGCACCACTGCTGGATACGCCGCAAACCTTCAGCGTGATCCCTGAAGCGCTGTTCAAAGAGCAGGGCGCACGCAACCTGACCGACGTGCTGAGCAACACCCCAGGTATCAGCTTCAATGCCGGCGAAAACGGCTTTTCCAGCGGCACCAATAATTTCAGCCTGCGCGGTTTCGACACCAGCGGCAGCATCTTTATCGACGGTGCGCGCGACAACGGCAGCTACACCCGCGACGTGTTCAACGTTGAGTCGGTCGAAGTAGCCAAGGGCCCGGCCGCCGATAACGGCCGTGGTGGTGCCGGCGGTTATATCAACCTGGTGACCAAGACGCCGACCCTGGAAGAATTTATCGGCGGCGGCATCAGTTATGCCTTCGACCAGTACGACTCCGAAGCACGCAAGCGCATGACCCTGGATACCAACCAGGTGATCAACGAGACCACTGCCGCGCGCCTCAACCTGCTGCTGGAAGACAGCGGCGTTGCTGGTCGCGAGCACGCGGAGAACAACAGCTGGGGCATCGCTCCGTCGGTGGCTTTTGGGCTGGGCACCGATACCCGGGCGATCTTCGCCTATGAGCATGTGCAGATGAATGATCGTCCGGATTGGGGCGTGTCCGGCGCCTCGGTCAAGGGGCTTAAGGGCAATACGCCCTATGATCCAGCGTTGTCGTCGGTGGATCGCGACACCTTCTATGGCCTCAAGTCCGATTATGACGACACCACCAGCGATGCCTTCCTGGCGCGTGTCGAGCACGACCTGTCCACTGGTATGACCCTCAGCAACCAGACGCGCTGGGCACGGGTTGACCGTGATGCGCGTTACACCGTGCCATTCCAGTACCGCGCCGCGCAGGGCGATCTGCTGACTGACACCCAGTTTTATGACCGGGTAAACACCAGCCTGTCCAACCAGACCAATCTGTCGGCGCAGTTTTCCACCGGCAGCCTGCAGCACAACCTGGCCACCGGCTTGGAACTGACCCATGAGAAATCCGAGGGTCGCACCTATGCAGAGGTACGGCCGCAAGTGGCGGTCGATCCGTTCAATCCCGATTGGCAGCGTACTGGCCCTACGGCTAAACGCGGCCAGCTGCGTGATCTGAATGAGGTGACCGTTGATACGGTTGCCCTGTACGTGTACGACACCATCGAGCTGAACAAGCAGTGGCAAGTCACCGGCGGCCTGCGCCTGGAGAACTACCAGGTCGATATCAGCAGCAAGACCGTTGCCGGCGCACCTGTAGGGCCGGATGGCTACGATGACACCGAGCTCACCGTGGCCGGCAAGCTGGGCCTGGTTTACAAACCGGTGGAATACGGCAGCATCTACGCCGCTTATGGCCGCTCGGTGCAGCCAGCAGGTTCTTTCCTGTCGAACGCTGACATTTCCCGCGTCGCTGGTCAGGCTATGCCAGGGCTGGTGGATGGCGCCGGTCCGGTTAAGGCCGACAGCTACGAGCTGGGTACCAAGTGGGACTTCTTCGACAAGCGTCTTTCGACGGCCGCAGCGCTGTTCTACACCGTGAAAAAGGACGTGCCGATTACCGGGCTTGATGCGGGGCAGGCAGCGCCAGCTACCCTCAAGGGTTACGGCAAGCAGATCGTCAAAGGTCTGGAGCTAAGTGCCACAGGCAAAATTACTGACGACTGGAATGTGTTTGCCGGCATCGTCTTTATGGACAGCGAGCGTAAGCACAGTGCCTACCTGGATGACGTACGCAAGCGTGCCAACGCCGCTGACTACGGCACAGTGGACCGCACCAGTGGTGATGAGTTGGCCTTTACCCCGCGCGTTTCGGGCAGCCTGTGGACCACCTACCGTCTGCCGGTTGGCGTGACCATCGGTGCGGGTGCCAAGCATGTGGGTTCGTCCTACCTGGGCCGTCCGGACGATGCCGAGCGCATTATCCCCAACGGCGCAGTGGGTAAGCTGCCGAGCTACACCACCTTCAATGCGATGGCGTCCTACGAGGTCAACCCGAACCTGGATGTACGGGTCAACCTGGATAACCTGACCGATGAGGAGTACGCCATTTCCACCAACTGGAATGGTCGTCGCGCCATGCTCGGCGATCCACGCACCCTGACCCTGAGCACCGATTTCCGCTTCTAAACTGCTCAGGCAGTAAAACGCGCCCCGGATGCTTTGGCCTCCGGGGCGTTTTTTATGCTGTGCCGCTAGCCGGCGGGCCAGTGCATCGGCTCAATTTATTGGGCTGGATCAACGGTCCCGGCGTGCGGCGCTGTCATAGTGCGCTCCAGCTATTTAGAATCATTTGCAACTGTTTGGTGGCGGGCGCTTGAGGCGGCCGTTGAGGAGAGCGAATCATGATGTTGAGCATTGCCGATGTGCTGACGCCCGAGCAGGTGCGTGAATGCCGTCAGGCCTTTGAGCAGGCCAGTTGGCAGGATGGTCGGCTGACGGCGGGTCATCAGGCGGTCAAGGCCAAGGCTAATCAGCAATTGGCTCAGGATGACCCGCTGGTGGTGCAGATTGGCGATTTTATTGTTCAGCGCCTGGGTAATCATCCGCAGTTTGTCTCGGCGGCTTTGCCGCTGAAGGTGTTGCCACCGCGCTTCAACCGTTACAGCGGTGGTGGCACCTATGGCAACCATATCGACAATGCGATTTTCAGCGTGCCGGGCACGCCGCATCGGGTGCGCAGCGATCTGTCGGCCACGCTGTTTTTCAGTGATCCGGACGAGTATGACGGCGGCGAGCTGGTGGTCGAGGACAGCTACGGCAGCCACAGCGTCAAGTTGCCGGCCGGGCATCTGGTGCTGTATCCCGGCAGCAGCCTGCACCGGGTCAACCCGGTAACTCGTGGCACGCGCTATGCGGCGTTCTTCTGGATTCAGAGCCTGGTGCGCGATGACACTCAGCGCAGCCTGTTGCTGGAGCTGGACCGGGCGGTGCAGGCGCTAACCCTTGAGGTGCCGGAGAGTGCCGAGTTGGCGCGTTTGACCGGGGTTTATCACAACCTGCTGCGCCAATGGGCCAATACATGACTGACATGCCGTTGCCGAAATTGACGCAGATTCCGCCGAACATCGCAGCCGTGGCGGACTATGAGCCCCTGGCCCGCGAGCGCATGAGCGCCAAAGCCTGGGCCTATATCGCGGGCGGTGCGGCTGATGAACTGACCCTGGCGGAGAATCAGGCAGCGTTTCAGCGCATTCGTTTGCGCACGCGGGTGCTGGCCGATCTGAGCGGTGGCAGTACCCATCTGCAGCTGTTCGGTCAGGCTTTTTCCCACCCGATTTTCCTCGCGCCGGTGGCCTATCAACGCTTGGCTCATGCCGATGGCGAGCTGGCCACGGTGCTGGCCGCCTCGGCGGTACAAGCCGGCATGGTGCTTAGCACCCAGGCCAGTGTGTCCCTCGAAGCCGTGGCCGAGCAGGCACACAATCCGTTGTGGTTTCAGCTGTATATCCAGCCGGATCGTGCCTTTACCGAGGCGCTGGTCAAGCGCGCTGAGGCTGCGGGTTATCAGGCGCTGGTGCTGACGGTGGATGCACCGGTCAACGGCGTGCGCAACCGTGAACAGCGCGCTGGTTTCTTTCTGCCCGAGGGTGTTGAGGCTGTCAATCTGCGCGGCATGCAGCCGCTGCGCGAGAGTGCGCCGCCCAGCGGTGGCCTGTTGCTCGGTGGTGCGTTAATGGCGGCAGCGCCTGGCTGGGCGGACGTGCAGTGGCTGCGTTCACTGACGCGCCTGCCGATCCTGCTCAAGGGCGTGATGACTGCCGAAGATGCGCAGCGGGCGGTAGCCGAAGGCGTCGACGGCATCATCGTTTCCAACCATGGTGGGCGCACCCTTGATGGTCAGCCGGCGACCATCGAGGTGCTGGCGCAAATCGCCGCCGCAGTGCAAGGGCGCGTGCCGCTGTTGCTCGATGGCGGTATTCGTCGCGGTACGGATGTTTTCAAGGCCTTGGCCCTGGGCGCCGATGCCGTATTGGTCGGGCGGCCTTATATCTATGGCCTGGCCACTGCTGGGGCTAGTGGGGTGGCGCATGTGGTGCAACTGCTGCGCGCCGAGCTGGAAGTGGCCATGGCGCTGACCGGCTGCCGTGACCTGGCCAGTATTGGCGGCCAGTGCCTACACGATGAAAATCACGGCAATGGAACTAAATAAGAATAAAGGTGTAAACGACTATTGCTTGATAATAGTTATCAATTAGAATCACGCCTCGTTTTGATCGGGGGTGGTTCTTATGGGTATGGGTACAAAAGCCGGCAACCTGCCGCAGCGTCGCCTTCTGGCTTCGGCCATTGGTCTGGTAATCGCGTCCTGGGCGGGCGCTGGTATGGCCGCTGAACAAGCGCCGCAAAAGGCAAGGACGCCGGTTGAGTTGGGTAGCGTAACGGTCAAAGGCCAGCAGGCCGAAGACTACAAGACCGAGGCATCGTCCTCGGCTAAATACGCTGTGCCGCTGCTCGATACCCCGCAAACCATCACCGTGGTGCCACAGGCCCTGCTCAAAGAGCAGAAAGCCCTGAGCATGAAAGAAGTGTTGGCCAACGTATCCGGTATCACCTTCAACGCCGGTGAAGGCGGTGGCGGCTCGGGCGACAGCATCAACATCCGTGGTTTCAGCGCCAACGCCAATATGCAGATCGACGGCCTGCGTGACAGCTCGCAGAACAACCGTACCGACACCTTCAATATCGAAGCCGTTGAGGTCATCAAGGGCCCCAACTCGGTATTTGGCGGCTCCGGTACCACCGGCGGCAGCATCAACCAGGTCAGCAAGCAGCCGCGTCAGCGTGACTTCACCGAAATTGGTGCGAGCCTGGGTACTGACAACTACCACCGCCTGACCCTGGACACCAATCAGACCCTGGAAGGCGTCGGCACCGGCAGTGCAGTGCGCCTCAATCTGATGGCCCATGAGAACGATGTTCCGGGTCGTGACTATGTCGACCGTCAGCGCTGGGGTATTGCACCGTCGCTGCTGCTGGGCCTGAGCGAATCGACGCGTTTGACCTTGAGCTACCTGCACCAGAACGACGACAATTTGCCGGACTACGGCGTGCCTGCCTTCGATGGCAAGCGCCTGGCGGGTGTTGATCGCGATGCATTCTTCGGTTGGAAGAACATCGACAAGGAAGAGATCCAGACGGATGCCTTCACCGTCAAATTCGAACACGACTTCAGCGACAGCCTGCGCCTGCAGAACCTCAGCCGTTACAGCCAAGTTAAGCGTGACACGGTCATTTCCGCGTCCCACGTCAACCTGACGGGTGTTCCGGCCGGTCGTTACCGTCCAGCCGGCCCGCAGGGCTATGGCCGCGATGTGACCAGCGAAATGTGGATCAACCAGACCAACCTGACTGCGTATTTCGACACCTTCGGCCTGGGTCACACCCTGGTTACTGGCGTTGAGGTTTCGCGTGAAGATTACGACCGCAATACCTACAGCTATGGCTTGAATTTCACTGGCCAGAGTTTCGATCTGGGTAACCCGCCGGGCCACTACAGTGGGCCGACCAGCAAGGCTCGTTCCGCCGAGACCAGTACTCAGCTGGAAAACGAAGCCATCTATGCGTTTGACACCATTGCTCTGAACGAGCAATGGGACCTGAGCCTAGGACTGCGTTATGACTGGATCAAGGGCGACTCGAAGAACGTAGCGCTGCCGGCCGGTACCGTGACGCGTGTGGACTCGCGTGACAAGGAGCTGAGTGGGCGTGCTGGTTTGGTCTACAAACCAGCTGAAAATGGTCGTATTTATCTGGCTTACGGCACCTCCTTCAACCCGGCGGCCGAGAACCTGGCGTCTTCCGGTGCACTGACTGCAGCTGCTACCGAGCTTGACCCGGAAGAGAACGAAACCTGGGAGCTGGGCACCAAGTGGGAGTTTCTCAATAGCCGCCTGCAACTCGATGCTGCGCTGTTCCGTGTGGAGAAGACTAACGCCCGTGAAACCATGGCCGATGGCTCTACCCAGCTGGCGGGTGAGCAGCGCGTGCAGGGTGTCGAGTTTGGTGTGACCGGTCGTATTACCGATCAGTGGAACGTCTACGCCAACTACACCTTCCTCGACAGCGAAACCCTCAAGGCTGCGGATACCGCCGCCGGTATCGCCCGTGAAGGTCAGGCACTGGGTAACACGCCACCACGTTCGTTCAACCTGTGGACCACCTACGAGCTGCCAGCAGGCTGGCGTGTCGGCTACGGTGCGCGTTACGCCAGCGAGCGCAACGTGACCTCCAGCGATAACGCCAAGCTGGATGCCTACTGGGTGCACAACGCCATGCTCGGCTACAAGGTCACCGATGAGCTCGACCTGCAGCTGAACATGAACAACCTGTTCGACAAGGACTATGTGCAGAGTGTGCGCCAGCAGTTGGGTGCAGCTAGCCGCTCTTCGGCCATCGAATACGGTGATGCACGTTCGGCGGTGCTGTCGGCTACTTATAGCTTCTAAGTCTGCATGCGCTGCTACCGCCAGATTCGCTGGCGGGTAGCCGCCATAGCTTCATTCGAAACCCCGGCCACTGCCTGCAGTGACCGGGGTTTTGTTTTATGCAGCTATCAAAGGCTATGCGGGAAGCTGACGGTGGGGCGTAGTCGGGGTCTGGCGAACGCATCGTGGCCAAGGCCGACGTCGACATGGCAGAGCTACCAGCGCTGCTGGCATCGGCATAAGGCTATGAGTCGCGGTGTAAGCAATTGCGCTGTGACCCTGGGTCGGGATGCTCACAAGATTGCATTGGGTTTGAGTGTGCGACTAAACCAGTCGACCGGCTTGCCTTCAGTACAAATCCCGCCGATAGCGGCTGCTTTGGCTCAGCTGTTCCAGCTGCTCATCACCCAGCAACTGACGCAGGCAAGCGTCGACATCGCGGCCCATGCCTTCGAGGCTGCCGCACAGGTAGATGGCGGCGCCTTCGGCCAGCCAGGCGTGCAGGGTGCTGGCGGCGTCGCGCAGGGCGTCCTGCACATAGCGCTGCGGGTGGACGTCGCGCGAATAGGTGAGGTCGAGGCGTGCGAGGTGGCCGCTGTGTTGCCAGGCGCGTAGCTCGTCGCTCAGCAGGGTGTCGTGGGCGGCGTGGCGTTCGCCAAACAGCAGCCAGTTGCGTGAACCTGGATTGGCTGCGCGCTCCTGTAGGTGCGCGCGCAGGCCGGCGAGGCCGCTGCCGCTGCCGATTAGAATCATCGGTGTGGCGGCGTCCGGGCCATGGAAGCCGGGGTTGCGGCGAATGCGCAGGTCGAGCGTGGCGCCCACTTCGGCATGCTGGCACAGCCAGCCCGAGCCCAGGCCAGGGCTGCCATCGGCCTGGTATTGCAGGCGTACCAGCAGATCGAGCTGGCCGCTGCCGTAGCTGGAGGCAATCGAGTATTCGCGGTGCGGCAGGGGCGTCAGTTCGGCAAACCACTGCTCTATGGCGTTTTTATCAGGTCGGGATGTGGGCAGATGCAGTGTGCTCAAGGCATCGCTTAGCAACTGGCCGTTAGCCAGGCGAGTGTGCGGCTCAAGCCCCAGCTGCTGCAGGCAATCGCTAACTCGCTGCGGGGCATGGCGTGGGCCGATTTCGGCAATGTCGCCGGCGCGCCAGTCGACTGCTGCCGTGCTGCTCAGGCTCAGCTGAAAGATTGGCGCACCAACGCTGCCGGGGTTAAGGCAGCTGCGCCGCTCAAGCCGCCAGGGGTGGTAGTGCGCGGGCTGCCAGTCGACAAAATCGCTGTTGCCGCTTAAGTGGCCGAGCTGTTGCTGCCAGTGGCGCAGGGTGCCGGCATCCAGGCAATCGACGCTGAGCAGGTCGAACAGCGGCTGCGCTTTGAGTGCCTGCAGGCGTTGTTGCAGGCGCTGGCCGAAGGCGCAGAACTGCGGGTAGCTGCTGTCGCCCAGGGCCAGAATGGCGAAGTGCAGTTGCGGCAGCGCTGGCAGGCTTTGCAGTGCGCGTTCAAAGCGTGCAGCGTTGTCCGGTGCTTCGCCATCGCCATAGGTGCTGACCACCAGTAGCAGGCGCTCAAGCTTTTGTAGCGCTACGTTGCTGAGCTGGTTTAGGGCGATGCAGCGTGCCGGCATGCCGCTGGCGAGCAGTTGCGCACAGCTGCGTTCGGCCAGCAACTGTGCCTGACCGCCCTGGCTGGCGTAGGCAATCAGCAGTTCGCCAGTTTGGGCTGCGTGTGGGTTGCGGCGCTGTGGCCAGCAGTAGTGCAGGCACAGCGCGAGATAGGTAGCGCTAATCAGTGCGGCGCTGAGTTCGCGCGCCGGTTGCAGCCAGAGCAGCAGGCCGGCCAGTAACAGGCAGGTCGGCAGGGGCCAGTGGCGCAGGTGGCGGCGAAGGGCGGGAAAGGCGCTCAAGCAGGTAGACCGGTATCAAGTTGTATAACGTAGCCCGGATGCAATCCGGGGATGGCGGCAAATGATCATCCCGGATTGCATCCAGGCTACGGTGTATCAGGGAGCCAGTACTTCCAGGGTTGCGCTGTAGGACGCGCGGCGTTCGGTGGCAGGTGCCGTGACGCCTTCGCTGGTTTTCAGCTCGGCTTCCAGCCAGTACATACCGGCGTTCGGCCAGGTGATGCTGATCTTGCCGTTGGCGTCGCTGGTGGTTTTGATCTCGCCCAGCTCGTCGCGGTAGCGATTGCCACCGGGGATCACGCTGACTTCCACGCCGGCGGCCGGCTTGCCATCGAGCAGCAGGTTGAACTCGGCTGCTTCACCGGCGAACAGGTCGTTGGGGTGGGTGATCGGTGCCAGCTCCAGGCCGACTCCAGTGGGTTTCAGTACAGTAGTCGTCGGGTTACCGGAGGTGACGAAGACTTCCATGCGGCTGTTGTTCTGCGCCACTTTCAGCTCGGCAGCGTTGGCTGGCACCTGTTTGGCGAAATCTTCGGCCTTGCCCATCCAACGCTTATTTTCCTGGCCTTCTTTCCAGCTGGCGAACAGGCCGCTGTTGGCGATGGCCAGCTTGTAGGTGCCTTTCTGCGTCAGGTGCAGGTCGAAGGTGCTGCGGTAGCGGCCGATGCTGCCGTTCTCGGCCTTGGCGGCGCTGCCGTCCGGAGCGAACAGTTGCAGCACGGCGGCTGGGCGTGGACGCATGCCGGGTGGGCCGCCGACAGGTGCGCTGTCGAGGTTGCCGATGCCCTGGATGCGCAGCGGGAAATGCTCGAAATAGAACAGGTCGTTGGATACGGCTGCGTCCACGGTCACCCACGGGTCTTCACCAGAGAGTACCGTGGCCGAAGGCAGCATCCAGGCGCGGTGGGCCTGGGCGGAAAGCGGCAGGCAGATGGCCAGGGTCAGGGCGGTCCATTTTACGAGTGGGTGCATGGCAGTCTTCCTTAATAAATGAGGGCTGAAGTTCAAGGCTTGAGTTGCAGGTTGATTTGACCCAGCTCGCTACTGCCCTGGGCGCTGTGTTCGGCGGCTTGCTGCGGTGGCCAGGTGAACGGCAGGCGCAACAGTTCGCGACCGCCGACTTCGCGGGCAGCTTCCACCACCACACGGTATTCGCCGGCTGGCAGCTGCTTGAAGGGGGCGTCGGCGCTGCTGAAGCTCAAGCTGTGTTTGCCCACGGCGCGGGTTGCGCCGCTGACGCCATCGACCGGCATCTCCAGGCTACGGCCGCTGCGCCGCCACCACTGGCGCATGTCTTTGAGCCACTTCTCGCCTTCCTTGTCCTTGAGCTTCTGGTCGTACCACACCGCCAGGTTGGCGACGTGCTGCTGGTCCGGTTGCTCCAGCCAGATGGCGACATAGGGGCGGTGGTACTCGGCCACCTGCAGGCGTGGAATTTCCACCTCAAGCTGCAACTCGGCAGCCAGAACGGGCGCGCTCAACAGGGCGCAGAGGGGCAGCAGCAAGCGTTTCGGCATCAGGATGTCCTTAGTGAATAAACAGCAGAGCCAGCAGAACGGGGAGCACCAGGCCAAGACCGAGCATCGGCCAGGTGCTGGGGCGGTTGCCGGCGTAGCGTTGCAGCAACAGCAGGCCGCTGAGGCAGAACACCACGCTCAGTACGGCGAATGCATCGATAAACCAGGACCAGGCCGTACCGGTGTTGCGGCCCTTGTGCAGGTCATTCAGGTAGGCGACCCAGCCCCGGTCGGTGGACTCGAACTCCAGCGCGCCGGACTCGATATCCAGGCTCAGCCAGGCATCGCCGCCAGGGCGCGGCAGACCGATATACAACTCGCCATCCGACCATTCGGCGTCGCGGCCATCCAGGCGAATCGCCAGCTCGGCCTCCAGCCACTGGCGCAGCTCTAGCGGTAAGCCCTGGCTTGGTTGTTTGTTTTGCAGTGCAGTCTGCAGCGCCTCGGGCAACTGCGCCTGATGGCTGACAACCTGCGGTTTGGCCTCGATCTGCGCGGCATGGTTGAGGGTGATGCCGGTCACGGCAAACAACAGCATGCCGGCCAGGCACAACGCCGAGCTGATCCAGTGCCATTGCCGCAGGGTGCCGAGCCAGGGGAAGCCGTTCATGGAATTCGCGTGATAAGAAAACAGGAGGGCGATTCTATATAAGGCCTTTATACAAATGCTAAACATTTACAAAGGCTATACATTCTCGAAAAGTGACCGCGCCTGCAGTGTTCGGCATTCGTCTCAACTGGCTCGGGCGAGTTTTCTGACGCTTTTGTCATGGGCGTTGGTGTCCGGCGGCGTGTTGCCGAGCACGGCTCGGCAGAGTCGCAATCAACACGCTGCGCGAAGAGGGTCCCTATCGCCGCGACGTTTACTGAACCGGGAGCTTGAGGGTTTTTACGCATTGCCAAATGTATTTCAAATTCATTTGGCAATGCGGTTGATTGGCAATTAGAGTCGCGCCTCATTTTCCGGGGGAGGTTCGTATGCAGCAGCAATGGCCGTTCAGTCTCAAGGCGCAGCCGCGTCTGTTGTCATTGCTGGCGCTGGCGACATTCTCCCCACTGGCCGCTCAGGCGGCCGATAGCGGCGTCACGGCACTGCCGACGATGCGCGTGGATGGCGTACGGATTGCCACGGAAGAGCGCCGCCAGTCGGTTGCCCCCAAGGTGGTGATCGATGGCGAGGAGCTGCGCCGTTCCGGCAACGGCAGCCTCGGCGATGCTCTGCGTCGCAAGACCGGCATGTATTTCGGCGGTGCTCCTGGCGATAACAAGGACCTGCGTCTGCGCGGCCTGGACAAGGAGTACACCCAGGTTCTGCTGGATGGTCGGCGCATGCCCGACAGCGGCGAGAAGCGCGAAGTGCAGCTCGACCAGATCCCCATGGCAATGATCGACCGTATCGAGATCCTCCGTTCGCCCACCGCACAGATGGACGCCCAGGGCATCGGTGGCACTCTCAATATCATCCTGAAGAAGCGCAGCACGGCGCAGCGCAAGGTGATTCTCGGTGCAGCCAGTGGCGATCAGCGGCCGATGGATGGCAGCGCGCAGTTCAGCTGGGGCGAGGCGGACTTGCGTCAGCAATGGCTGATCAGCGGCGGCCGGCAGACCCGCAGCCTGCCCAAGCTCAAGGACAAAGTGACCTACAACGCCGCAGGCGTTGCCGGCGCGCGTGAGCAGGAGCGTGAGAACAAGCGCTTCTTCGAGAACTTCCTGACCCCGCATTGGGGCTGGCAGAGCGAGGGCGGCGACATGCTCAATGTCGACCTGCTGCTGCTCGACAGCGAAATGCATCGCGACAAGGACAAGCTCAAGTTCAAAGCTGACGGCACCGGCAACGGCTCGGAGTACGAGAAAGAGCTGATGAACAGCCGTAACCTCGGCATCAGTCTGGGCTGGGAGCGGCCGCTGGCTGAGGATCTGCAGCTCGACAGCCATTTCAGCGTGCGCGACCTGGACGACCAGAAACGCAAATCCAAGCTGATCTACAAGGCCAATGGCGCGCTGGACAAGCGTGAGACCGAAGACGAAGACAAGAATGACCGCGAGTGGCAGTTCGGCCAGAGCCTGACCCACTGGCGTGGCGACCATGAGCTGCTGGCCGGTTACGACTACAGCGAAAAGAACCGTGACCGCGACAAGATCCGGGTCAGCAATGGCGTAACTCAGGCTGAAGCCAACGGCCAGTACGAGCTGGAAGAGAAGCGCTTCGACCTGTACGTCACCGACACCTGGCGCATCAACGACAAGCACCACCTGCAGCCTGGCCTGCGCTGGGAAAGCTCCGAGCTGGCAAGCTCGATCCCGGGCAGCGAAGCCGATGGCCGTGAAGAGCACTTTGCCCCGTCCCTGCATTACCGCTGGGACCTGGCCGAGGCCTGGGCACTGCGCAGCAGCGTGGCACGCACCGTGCGCCGGCCGAAGTTCGATGACATCACGCCGATGGTCGACAGCAAGAGCGGCACCATCTCGGACCCGAACAAGATCGGTAATCCGACGCTGGAACCGGAGGAGTCCCTGGGCTACGACCTGGGGCTGGAACACTACCTGAGTGACAATGCCGGGCTGATCGGCCTCAACCTGTTCCGCCGCGACATCAAGCACCTGATGGAGGAAGTGACCTACCTCGACAGTGGTGATGGCGAGTACTACAAGCAGACCCGCAACACCGGCGACGGCAAGCTGTGGGGCGCCGAGCTGGAGTTTTCCAGCGACCTCGCCTGGCTGGGCATCGACGGCCTGAGCAGCGCGGCCGGTTACAGCTGGCTGGATTCTGAAGTGAAAGACCAGGCCACGGGGGAGAAGCGCCGCTTCAAACAGCAGCCTGGCTACCTGGCCAACATCGGTCTGGAGTACCGCATTCCGGCCACGGTGCTGACGGTGGGCGGCAGCTGGAACAAGGCCGGTGATTTCGACGATGAAATCGGCAATAGCAACGAGAGCACCAGTACTACCGAGGTCGAGTTCTTCGACCTGTTCGTCAACGCCAACCTGACGGACAACATGACCTTGCGCCTGGCTGCCGAGAACATCGGCCAGGCACAAAAAGACCAGGAAAAGCGTGCATACAACGCTGACGGGTCGCTGAAAAACCGTGAAGTCACCCAAGAATATTCCGAGCCGCTGTACAGCATGAGCCTGGAAATCCGCTGGTAACCCTGAGGAGTCACCGCTATGTCGAGCCGTCAAATTCACCTGTGGAGCGGGGTGCTACTGGCCCTGCCGATGTTTATTGTCGGCGTCACGGCCATCTTCCTGGCGCATGAGAAGAGCCTGGGCATCAAGGATATGCCGATCAGCTGGCTGTCCATGCCCATGGAAAAGGAGCTTGAGCTGCGCAGCGTGGCCCAGGCCGCCGATGGCCGTTTGTGGCTGGGCAGCCAGCAGGGTTTGTTCGTGCAGCAGGCGGATGAGGCGCCGCAACGCCAGGCTGATGTCGAAGTGCGTCAGTTGCTGAGTGAAGGCGACAACCTGTGGGTTGCCAGCAAGATGGGTCTGTATCAGCTGCAGGGCGATGACCTTACCCTGCGTCTTGAAGGCGATGTGCACGGTATTACTCGCCTGGCCGACGGCCAGCTGATGGCCAGCGTTAAAGATATCGGTGCGCTGCAAAGCCGCGATGGTCTGAGCTGGAACGTCTGGGCGGGTAATGCAGCGCTGCTGGCCGCCCAGGGTGAAGTGGCCAAGCCCTACACCATCGGCAAGTTGGTGATGGATATGCACACCGGCAAGGCGTTTTTCGGCAAAAGCGGCGAGTGGGTGTGGATCGATGTGCTCGGCTTCACCCTGGCCCTGCTCGGTCTGACCGGCGTCTGGGTTTGGTGGCAATCGCGCCGCCGCGCCGCCATCTAACAGACCGTTGAAAAACTACCTGCGTTGCCGATACGGCGTTAAAAACAGGCTCAAAATGCTCATGTACAGCTCGTACACTCCGCTTTTTCGCCTGTTTTTGCCTTGTCTCGGCTGCCTCGCCTACGTTTTTCAACGGCCTGCTAAATGATCTACCTCGCCGCGCTGCTGATCGGCCTGAGCCTGCTCGGTGCGCTGGCGACTGTGGCGATCAGCCTGCACGGCCTCTGGCTCTGGTGGCAGGGTCGCCAGCAGCGCTTGGGCCGGCGTCTGCGCATTCGCCGCAGCCAATGGCTGAGCGAGGACCTGCTGCACCTGGAGCTGGTGCATCCCTGGCGCTTGCCGCTGCCGCGTTTCGCGCCGGGGCAGTTCCTCACCATTCTCGCCCAGCCGCCCGGTTCGCGGCCCATGCGCCGCTGCTATTCCCTGGCGGCCTGGCACTCACGGCCTTGGCAGTATCAGCTGTGTATCAAGCGCGAAGCGTTGGGGCGGATGAGCCAGTGGCTGGCCGAGCAGGCGCAGCCGGGGCGTTCGCTGCGCATTCTGCCGCCGGCCGGGCACTTCACCCTGGAGCCGCAACACGGCCCGCACCTGGTACTGATTGCTGGCGGCGTTGGCATCACGCCGATGCGCGCCATGCTGCATGCCTGGCTCAAGCGGCCGGGTGTTCGGCGCCTGACCTTGCTCTATGGCGGGCGTGACCAGGCGGCTCTGGCCTATCACCAGGAGCTGCTGGCGCTGGCCGCTGCACATCCTGAGTTCGATTACCGCCCTGCGCTTAGCCGCGACAGTCAGGCTCCCTTGGCTTGGCAGGGGCGGCTGGATCGGCAGCGCTTGAGCGAGATCGTCACGGCCGACAGTGAGGTGTTTATCTGCGCCGGTGACGCCTTGCTCAAGGCTTGTTTAGCGCATCTGAGCGACCTGGGTTTGCCTGATTCACGGGTGCATTGGGAGGCTTTCGGCGCGGGCGCCCTGGGTGCGGGTGCCGGGCAGTTCGCTCTGGATTGGCAAGGTGAGGCGCTGGACTACAACGGCCAGCCGAGCCTGTTGCATGCCCTGCACGAACAGGGCGTGGAGCTGGCGGCGGATTGCTGGGGCGGGCATTGCGGCAGCTGCCGGCTGGCTTGCAAGGGCGAAGTGGAGTGGCGCCAGCAGCCGGCTCTCGCGCTGCCGGCCGGGCAGATTCTGGCCTGCTGCTGCATTCCCAAGGAGCCGCTGCAACTGCTGCAGCTTTGACTATCAACTGTATCGCGACAGTCAATTTCCCAAACGCAGCGCTGTTCGCTAGAAAGCAGCCTGGTTACCCGCCGAGAAAGCCCCGTGAAGCTGAAATCATTCCTGTTTGTCGCCGTTCTGGCGGCCCCCTTGGCTCAGGCCGAGAGCGTCACCTATAGCCAACAGATCCAGCCGCTTTGGCAGGCACGCTGCGCCGCGTGTCATGGCAGCACCTCGGTGTATTGGGGGCAGTGGCAGCAGAATAAAGACGCCTACAAGAAGCAGAACAAAGGGCCGCGCATGGACAGCTATGCCGAGCTTCTGCACTTTATCGGCTGGCCGCAAACCGGCTCGCTGATGCGCCAGCTGGATGATGGTCAGCGCAACGGCAAGGGCAAGCCCGGCGGCATGTACCAGCACCTGGGTAATGATGAAGCCGAACGCCAGGCCAATCTGCAGCTGTTCAAAGCCTGGGTCGGTGAAGATGCCTGGAACGGCAAGCACTGGCAGCCGAAGAAGGATCAACCCGCGATCAGCAAGCAGGAGCTGGAGCGCCTCAAGCTGGCTTATTGATCCGGCCCAGGCTTCCCGCCACGGCAATGCGCCACTAAGCTTGTGGGCATGAAAACAATCCTGCTGAACTGCGACATGGGTGAAAGCTTCGGCGTATGGCGCATGGGCGATGACGTGCATGCCATGCCGCTGATTGATCAGGCCAACCTGGCGTGCGGCTTTCATGCGTCCGACCCGCTGACCATGCAACGCACCGTCGCCCTGGCGGTGCAGCATGGGGTGAGCATTGGTGCGCACCCGGCTTATCCGGATTTGCTCGGTTTCGGCCGTCGGCATATCGCCTGCTCGCCAGAGGAGGTCACCGCGCTGGTGTTGTATCAGCTCGGCGCTCTGGATGCCTTCTGTCGCGCGGTCGGCACTCAGTTGGCCTACGTCAAACCGCATGGCGCGCTGTACAACGACCTGGTGCGTGACGATGCGCTGTTCAACGCGGTGCTTGAGGCCTGCGCCAGTTACCGCAAGGGCTTGCCGCTGATGGTGCTGGCGCTGGCCGACAACAGCCGTGAGCTGCGCCTGGCCGATGCCGCCGATGTGCCGTTGATGTTCGAGGCCTTTGCTGACCGCGCTTACCTGGCCGACGGGCAGTTGGTTCCCCGGCGTTTGAGCGGTGCAGTGCACCATGATCCGCAGCGGATTTTTCAGCAGGCCCTGGCGATTGCTCAAGGCGAGCCGTTTGCCGATATCGATGGCAAGCCGTTGCAGCTGCGCGCCGACAGCCTCTGCGTGCATGGCGATAACGCCGATTCGTTGGCCGTGCTGCGGCGTTTGCGGGCCAGCCTGGACGCCCTATGATCCGCCTCGAACCGGCCGGTGCCGAAGCCCTGCTGCTGGTGCTGGCCGAGCAGCCGGATGCGCAGCTGCCGCAACGGATCGCCCTGTTGGCCGAGCGTATCCGTGGCGAGTTGGGTGAAGTGCTTACCGATCTGGTGCCGGGTTGGACCAGCCTGCTACTGCACTACGACCTGATGCGCACCGATCATCTCGAACTGGCCGAGCGGCTCAAACCCCTGCTGGAGCGCTGGCTGGCCGAGCCTTTTGTTGCGCAGGCCGGGCGGCTGCATGAAATCCCCATTTGGTATAGCGGTGAAGACCTCGCCGAGGTCGCGCGACTGTGCCAGCTGAGCGGCGCTCAGGTGATCGAACTGCATGCCGCGAGCGAGTACCGCGTTGGCGCGATTGGTTTTGCTCCGGGCTTTGCCTACCTCGGTGAGCTGGATGCGCGCCTGGCCTTGCCGCGCCGCGCCACCCCGCGCATTGCCGTACCGGCCGGGAGTCTGGCGATTGCCGAGCGGCAAACGGCGATCTATCCACACAGCTCGCCCGGCGGCTGGCACCTGATTGGCCGTTGCCCCTGGTCGTTGTTCGACGCGGCGCGCACGCCGCCATGCCCGCTGACGTTGGGTGACCGGGTGCGTTTTCGCAGCATTGATGAGCGTGACTTTATCCGCGAAGGCGGTCAGCTATGAGCGGCCTAAGGGTGCTCAAACCAGGGCCGCAGAGCCTGCTGCAGGATGCTGGGCGGCGCGGTTGGCAGCATCTGGGCGTATCGCCCGCCGGGCCTCTGGATTGGCACGGTGCGGACTGGGCCAATCATCTGCTGAACAATCCCTGGGGCACGCCGCTGCTGGAAATCGCCCTGGGCGGCGTCGAGCTGCAGGCCGAGGTCGACACCTGGGTGGCGGTGTGCGGCGCCCAGGTGCCGTTGAGCCTGGATGATCAGCCGCAGCCCTTGTGGACGCGCTTGCCGCTGCGCAAAGGCCAGCTGCTGCGTTTGGGCTTTGCCCGCAGTGGTCAGCGCGCCTATCTGGCGGTCGCCGGCGGCTTTATCGCCGCACCGATGTTGGGCAGCGTCAGCGTGCAGCTGCGCGAAGGCCTGGGTCAGGCGTTGCAGGCAGGGGATCTGCTGGCCTGTCGGCCTGCGCATTTCATCCGCGGCGTCAGCGTGCCCTGGCCCTATCTGCCGGATTACGCCTGCAAACCCTTGCTGCGGGTGATCACCGGCGGCGATGCGGCGAGTTTCGAGGAAGACCAGTTGCAGGGCTTTTTCGCTCAGACCTGGCAGCTCAGTCCGCACTCCGACCGCATGGGTGCGCGGCTGCTCGGTGAGGCTGTGCAACCGCCCGTGCGGCAGTGGTCATTGGGGGTTGGCCGTGGGGCGATTCAGGTGCCGCCGGATGGCCAGCCGATCATCCTCCAGGCCGATCACCAGAGCATGGGCGGTTACCCGCTGCTCGGTTGGCTGCACCCGCTCGATCAGGGCCGCCTGGCGCAATGCCCGGCGCACCATCCGCTGCGCTTCACCCCGGTCAGCATCGGCGACGCGCAGGCTGAGCTGCGCGAGTTTTACCGCTTTTTTCGTCGTTAAAGCGTCTTCGCCATGCGGGTGTAGGAGGTAGGGTGGATGACGCTTTTTTCATCCACCATCAGGCCGCAATGGTGGATGGGTGAAGCGTCATCCACCCTACGTGTTACCGCCTTAAGCGAGTTCGGTCAGGTTCTACAGCGTTTTGGCCATACGGCTGGCCAACAGCGCCCAGGCAAATAGCAGCAGGCAGATAATCAGCATGGGCCAACCACGCCACTGCAGATAAGGCGTGAGCCCCTGCATCGGTTGTACCTGACCATAGAGCACTGCCTGTTCGAATTGCGGCAGTTGCGTGGTGATCTGGCCTTGCGGGTCGATCAGCGCGGTGACGCCGTTGTTGGTCGCGCGGATCATCCAGCGACCGGCTTCCAGGGCGCGCATCTGCGCCATCTGCAGGTGCTGCAGCGGGCCGATGGAGCGGCCGAACCAGGTGTCGTTGCTGATGGTCAGCAGCAGGTCGCTCTGCGCTGCCAGGCCGGCGGAAAATTCCGGGTAGACCACTTCGTAGCAGATAAACGCGGCAATCGCATGGCCTTTAGCCTGCAGCAGGCTCTGCTCGGCGGAGCCACGGGCGAAGTCGGACATCGGCAGGTCGAAGAAGGCGATCAGCCCGCGCAGCACTTCCTGCAGCGGCACGTATTCACCAAACGGCACCAGTTTCTGCTTGAGGTAATCGCCGCTGCCCTGGCCGACCACGCTGATGCCGTTGTAGTAGCGCTGCTCGCCGCGCTCGTTGCTTTGGCGGATAGGCACGCCGGTAATCAGCGCGGCATTTCGCTCATTGGCGAAGCGATTGATCATACCCAGGTAGCCCTGAGCGCGGTCCTTGAGCACCGGGATGGCGGTTTCCGGCCAGACGATCAGATCGGTCTGCTTGGCGCTGAAGGTCATGTCGCGGTATAGCGCGAGCTGCGCGTTGAGCTGCTCGGGGTCCCACTTCATGTTCTGTTCGATATTGCCCTGCATGGCCGACACGCTCAGCGGTTCGCCTAGCGGTTGGGTCCAGGCGTGGTTCTTGAGGGCGAGGCCGGCAATCCACGGGGCGACTAACAGCACCACGCCGATGGCGAGAAACGCCTTGCGCGTGCGCAGTTGCGCCAGATTCACCAGCAGCGCGGCGCTTAGCGCCAAGGCAAAGGACAGCAGCCATACACCACCGACTGGGGCCAAGCCGGCCAGCGGACCGTCGAGCTGGCTGTAGCCGGCGTATAGCCAGGGGAAGCCGGTGAGAAACCAGCTGCGGAAGGCTTCCTGCGCCAGCCACAGGGCAGCGAAGGCCAAGGCATCGGCCAGCGGCGCTTCGACCCGGCGCAGCCAGCGCGTCCAGACCCAGGCGCTGAGGGCGAACAGCAGACCGAGGCCGCCGACAAACAGCAGGGTCAGAAACACCGCCAGGGGCGGCGAGGCCGCACCGTAATCGTGGATGCTGACGTACACCCAGCTGGTGCCGGCAGCGAACAGGCCAAAGCCATAACTCCAGCCGCGCAGCACCGCCTGACGCGGCGTGAGGTCACGCAGGCCGAGGTAGAACAGGGCGATGGAGAGGATGGCCAGCGGCCACAGGTCATAAGGCGCCAGCGCCAGGGGCGTGATAGCGCCAGCGAGCAGCGCGATCAGGTTGCCGGGCCAGCCAGGTCGGGTTATCCAGTGCATTGCATGCAGGTCCTTGGATTGAGGTGGCGCAAGGGTAAAGCGGCGGAGCAGGCGGGGGAAGTGTTGCGAGCTGGCCACCGTTTCAGGTGGCCAGCGTATGTCAGTTACTAACCGGGCTCAGGCGCAGCAGGTGGATGCGGCGGCTGTCGGCGTTGAGTACGCGGAAGCGGAACTCGCCGATCTGGGTGACTTCGTTGCGCTTGGGCAGATGGCCGAAGGCGCTCATCACCAGGCCGCCGACGGTGTCGAATTCGTCATCGGAGAATTCGGTGTCGAAGGCTTCGTTGAAGCTTTCAATCGGCGTCAGCGCCTTGACCAGGAAGTCGCCGGAAGGCAGTGGTTTGACGTAGCTGTCTTCCTCCACGTCGTGCTCGTCTTCGATATCGCCGACGATCTGCTCCAGCACGTCCTCAATGGTCACCAGGCCGGCAACGCCGCCGTACTCATCGATGACCACGGCCATATGGTTGTGGTTGGCGCGGAACTCTCGCAGCAGCACGTTGAGGCGCTTGGACTCGGGTACGAAGGTGGCCGGACGCAGCAGGTCCTTGATATTGAAGTTGGGCTGTTCGCCCGAGAGGATCAGCGGCAGCAGATCCTTGGCCAGGAGGATACCGACCACATCGTCGAGGCTCTCGCCCACCACGGGATAGCGCGAGTGCGCGGCTTCGATGATCGAGGGCAGGAATTCCTTGGGCGTCTGGTTGGCCTTGATGCTCATCATCTGTGAGCGCGGCACCATAATGTCGCGAACCTGCAGGTCGGCGACCTGAATTGCACCTTCAACGATGGCCAGTGCTTCGCTGTCGAGCAGCTTGTTCTGATGCGCTTCGCGCAGCACTTCCAGCAATTCCTTGCGGTTTTTCGGCTCATGAGCAAAAGCCTGGGTCAGTCTGTTAAACCAGGACTTCTGCTCGTTGCTCGATCGGTCTTCGCTCATGGTGGTTACTCAGGAACCTTTTGTAATTTCAGTTGGGTTTCTATTTAGAGGGTACTTACAAACGTAGCGAGCGATGGCCAGGCAAGGCGCGCTCAGTCGAAAAGCGGAGTGTACGAGTTGTACATGAGCATTTGAGACTGAGTGCAACGCAGTATGGCCGAGCGCAGTAGTTTGTAGGTGCCCTCTTATTCGTGGTCGGCGTAGGGGTCGGGGTGACCCAACTCAGCCAGCAATTCTCGTTCCAGCGCTTCCATCTCTTCGGCTTCCTCATCCTCGATGTGGTCGTAGCCGAGCAAATGTAGGCAGCCGTGGATCACCAGGTGCGCCCAATGCGCTTCGCTGGTTTTCGCTTGTTCCTGGGCTTCGCGCTCAACCACCGGCACGCAGATCACCAGATCGCCGAGCAGCGGGATATCCAGCATTTCGTCTGGTACATCGGCAGGGAAGGATAGTACGTTGGTGGCGTAATCCTTATGCCGCCAGGTGTGATTGAGTTCGCGGCCTTCGGCTTCGTCGACCAGGCGAATGGTCAGCTCGGAATCCGCTGTACGCTGGCGCAGGGCAATCTCGCACCAGGCGCGAAACTGCGCCTCGCTCGGCAGGGCGGCGGCGTCGCTGGCAATCTGCAGGTCAAGCTCAAGCATTGCGCTCATCCTGCTCGTCATCCAGCTTGCCGTGCATGCGGTTGTCGTAGCGCTCGTAGGCTTCGACGATGCGCTGCACCAGTGGGTGGCGCACCACGTCCTTGGGCTTGAAGTGGGTAAAGCTGATGCCCGGTACGTCACGCAGCACGTCGATGACGTGGGTCAGGCCGCTTTTGGTGCCGCGCGGCAGATCGACCTGGGTAATATCACCGGTAATCACTGCGGTAGAACCGAAGCCGATGCGGGTAAGGAACATCTTCATCTGTTCCAGCGTGGTGTTCTGGCTTTCGTCGAGGATGATAAAGCTGTTGTTCAGCGTGCGGCCGCGCATATAGGCCAGCGGTGCGACTTCAATCACCTGCTTTTCGATCAGCTTGGCCACCTGCTCGAAGCCGAGCATCTCATACAGTGCGTCGTACAGCGGGCGCAGGTAGGGGTCGATCTTCTGCGACAGGTCGCCGGGGAGGAAACCGAGCTTCTCGCCAGCTTCTACCGCCGGGCGTACCAGCAGGATACGGCGAATTTGCTCGCGCTCCAGGGCGTCCACGGCGCAGGCCACCGCCAGGTAGGTTTTACCCGTGCCGGCTGGGCCGATGCCGAAGTTAATGTCGTGGTCGAGGATGGCTTTGACGTAGCGCTGCTGATTGGCCCCGCGCGGGCGAATCATGCCCTTGCGGGTGCGCAGGGCGACGCTGGCTTCGACGGTCGGGTTGCTCATTTCCTCGATGCCGGATTCCTGCAGAAACAGGTGCACCAGGTCGGGCGACAGTTCGGTGTTTTCGGCTTCGCGGTAGAGGCGGCGCAGTAGCTGCTCGGCAGCGCGGGTCTGACCGGCGGTGCCGACCAGTTCGAACTGGTTGCCGCGGTTGCGCAATTCGATGCTCAGGCGCTGTTCGATCAGGCGCAAGTGCTCATCAAATTGGCCGCACAGGTTAGCGAAGCGGCGAGCCTCAAAGGGTTCAAGGATAAAGCGGAGTGGTTCTATGGGTGCGTTCAAGGTCGTGTGATGGCCGCCAGTCGGCTGGGGTAGTGAAACGAAGAATAGCGCTAGCGGCCGCGAGGGGGAAGCTCGGGCCGCTGCGGCTTTAGTCGGTTAACAGGGTGCCGCGCAGCGAGTTGGGCATGGCTTCGTCGATATGCACGTCGACAAACTGGCCGATCAGGCGCGGGTTGTCGCTGCGGAAGTTGACCACCCGATTGCTCTCGGTACGGCCCTGGAGCATGCCGGGGTCCTTCTTCGAGTAATCGTTGACCAGGATGCGCTGCACGGTGCCGGCCATGCGTCGGCTGTTCTCAAAACCCTGCTGGGTGATGCGGTGCTGCAGCAGCGCCAAGCGCTGTTTTTTCAGCTCCAGCGGGGTGTCATCGGGCAGGTCGGCCGCCGGGGTGCCGGGGCGCGCGCTGTAGACGAAGGAGTAGCAAAAGTCGAAACCGACATCCTCGACCAGCTTCATGGTCTGCTCGAAGTCCTTCTCGGTTTCCCCGGGGAAGCCGACGATAAAGTCCGAGCTGATCAGAATGTCCGGCACGGCGGCGCGCAGCTTGCGGATGCGCGACTTGTATTCCAGTGCGGTGTGGTTGCGCTTCATCGCCGCGAGAATGCGGTCGGAGCCCGATTGCACCGGCAGGTGCAGGTATTTCACCAGCTCGGGGATCTCGGCGTGGGCCTGGATCAGCGCGTCGGAGAACTCCAGCGGGTGGCTGGTGGTGTAGCGAATGCGGTCGATGCCATCGATGGCGGCCACGGCATACAGCAGCTCGGCAAAATCGGCGATCTGCCCGTTCTGGGTCGCGCCACGGTAGCCGTTGACGTTCTGCCCGAGCAGGGTGATCTCACGCACGCCGTGTTCGGCCAGGTGGATGATCTCGCCGAGCACATCGGCCATGGGCCTGCTGACTTCTTCGCCACGGGTGTAGGGCACCACGCAGAAGGTGCAGTACTTGCTGCAGCCTTCCATCACCGAAACGTAGGCGCTGGGGCCATCGACGCGCGGTTCGGGCAGGCGATCGAATTTCTCGATCTCGGGGAAGCTGATGTCGACCTGGGCGATCTTGGTGGTGCGCGCGGCGTCGATCATTTCCGGTAGACGGTGCAGGGTCTGCGGGCCGAAGACCACGTCGACGTAGGGCGCGCGATCACGAATCGCCGCGCCTTCCTGGCTGGCCACACAGCCGCCGACGCCGATCACCAGGTCGGGGTTGGCAATCTTCAGCTTTTGCCAGCGGCCGAGTTGCGAGAACACCTTGTCCTGGGCTTTTTCACGGATCGAGCAGGTGTTGAGCAGGATGATGTCAGCGTCTGCGGCCTTCTCGGTGACTTCCAGGGCTTGATGTTCGCCCAGCAGGTCGATCATGCGCGAGCTGTCGTACTCGTTCATCTGGCAACCGTGGGTTTCGATATAAAGCTTCTTGGTCATGCGCGCTCAAAAAGGGTGATTCGAAGAACCGCGCATTATAGGGAGCTAGTGCCAGGGTTCCTAGGGTCTGCTGTCGCTTCGTCGCGAGCCGCGTTGCCGCGAAAAATCTCGCCAGGCTAGGCGGAGGACGCAGGTAATGGTTGTTCCCTTGCCAAGTCCTCCAACACCGTGTGGCGAGATTTTGCGCGCAACCCGAAGGGCCGGGCCTGTTTTAGCGCGATGCTGCGTTTCTCGACACTCATTTGGAACAACCAAACTTCGTGTCTCGTGCCTTGCCTCGCGCTAAAACAGGCTCCGGCGCGGCCGCGAACGAAGCGGCAACAGACCCTGGCGTTGGCTGCTAGGCGGCTATGCTATGATCCGCGCCCTTTCAATTAACCCCTCGGTACGAACTGCATAGCCATGAGCAAGCGCGAACCCATCTACAAGGTGATTTTCCTCAACCAGGGTCAGGTGTACGAGATGTACGCCAAGCAGATCTTTCAAAGCGATCTGTGGGGCTTTCTGGAAGTGGAGGAGTTCGTCTTCGGCGAGCGCACCCAGGTGGTCGTCGACCCCAGCGAGGAAAAGCTCAAGGCGCAGTTCGATGGCGTGGTGCGCAGCTTTATCCCCATGCACGCGATCATCCGCATCGACGAAGTCGAGCGCCTGGGTACGCCGAAGATCAGCGAAGCCAAGGGTGGCGGTAATGTGATGCCGTTCCCCATGCCGATGCCTGACAAGTGAAGCTACTGCGCTCGATCATGCGGCGTTAAAAACTGGCTCGGCATGCTCATTTACACCAGTAAACTCCGCTGCCTCGCCAGTTTTTGCCTTGCCTGCTCTTCGCTCGCTACGCTTCACGCCAAAACGGTTTGACTACGGCAGCGGGGCGAACGGCGAGGTAAAGGTGTCGGCGTTCTGCAGTTCCAGCAGGTAGTTGCGGAATATCTGCCCGAGCACCTGGCTGGCGATTTCCAGTTCGTTGCGCGGCATCTGTGCGGCGATCAGGTCGGCGCTGTCCATGGCTTCGTCCGAGCCGTTCACCGCCGCCATTTTTAGCACGATATAGGCCTGCACCGCGTTCGCCGGTACGCCTTCGCCACGGAAGAACATCATGCCCAGGCGGTACTGCGATTGCGCATGGCCTTGCAGCGAGGCCTGCTCGAACCATTTCAGCGCCAGGCTGAGGTCGCGTTCGACGCGCTTGCCGTCGTAATAGAACTCGCCCAGCTCAAACTCCGCCTGTAAGTCGCCATTGCGGGCAGCTTGCTCGCACGCTTCGACAGCCGCGGGCAGTTCTTCAGGGGCGGTGTTGAGTGAGCAGCTGCCAAGCGCGGGGATCAGCAAGGAGTTGCCGCTCGCCGAGGCAAGCAGTGGCAGCAGGAGCAACAGGCAGCCCAGGGACAGGGTGCGGCCGGTGCGTTTCATGAAAATCCGTTTACCTCGGGATGCACAACAGGCGATGTGCCTGGCCGCCGGAACGCGGCAGCCATCACATTATGAAATAAGCAGCGACGTTCTTACAAAGTCTTTACCGGGTTTTCTTCCGTGCGGCCATTTTTTGCGCTGCCAGGCAGGCTCAACAGTAGCCAGGCCAGCAGTGGGTAGGCGGGTGTCAGTAGGGCGTGGAACAAGTCGACTCGGCGTAAAGAACCGATAAAGCCCTCGGTGCCAACCGCCAAACCGGCCAGCAGAAACAACCCGACCACCGCAATCGCCGCCGCCAGGGGCGCGCGCTTGGGCCACTGTACGGCGCCGGCGTAGAGAATCAGCAGCAGGGTCGCCAGGTTGAGCAGTAGGCGGTAATCCTCCAGCAGGTTCATCTGGCGGAACAGTTCGAAGAACGCGCACAGACCCAGCAGGATGCGTCCCCAGTTGGCACGGCTCCACTTCCAGCCGCGACCCAGGGCGAGTGCGGCGGCGCCGAGCAACGGCAGGCCGAGAAAGCTGCTGGCCTGGCTTAGCCACAGATGCGCGGCCTGCGCGCTGGGGTCGATGCCAAAGCGAATCACCCCAACGGCCGCTGCAGCCGCAGGCAGAAGAAACCCCAGCAAGGCGCAGAACAGCCCGGGCTGATCGGCCTCGCCGTAGTGCTTGCGGGCTTTGCCGATGGCGATTGCACAGGCCAGACAGGCCAGGGCCAGGATCGCGTCGCTAAAGGCGGTGCTGTACTGCATCAGGCTTTCTTCAGCTCGGCAAAGGCGCGCTCGGCGGCGTCCAGGGTGATCTTCAGCTCGGCATCGCCATGGGCAATGGAGGTAAAACCGGCCTCGAAGGCGCTTGGTGCCAGGTACACGCCGCCGGCCAGCATCAGGTGGAAGAAGCGCTTGAAGCGCTCGGCATCGCTGGCCATCACATCATCAAAGGTGACGATATCGTCGGCGCCGCTGAAATACAGGCCGAACATGCCGCCCGCTTGAGTGGTGACGAACGGGATGCCGGCCGCATCGGCGCGGTCCTGCAGGCCTTGCAGCATGCGGCTTGTGTAGTCGCTCAGTTCGGCATGAAAGCCCGGGCGCTTGATCAGGCGCAGGGTGGTCAGGCCAGCGGCCATGGCCAGCGGGTTACCCGACAGGGTGCCGGCCTGGTAGACCGGGCCGAGCGGGGCGATGCAATGCATGATTTCGCGTTTGCCGCCGAAGCAGCCGACTGGCATACCGCCGCCGATGATCTTGCCGAAAGTGGTCAGATCCGGGGTGACGCCGTAATACGCCTGAGCACCGCCGAGGGCGACGCGGAAGCCGGTCATCACTTCATCGAAGATCAGCACCACGCCGTGTTTGTCGCACTGTTCGCGCAGGCCTTGCAGGTAGCCCGGTGCCGGCGGCACGCAGTTCATATTGCCGGCCACCGGCTCGACGATGATGCAGGCCACCGTCGAGCCGACTTCGCTGAGCATCTGCTCGACCGCCGCCAGGTCGTTGAATGGCAGGGTCAGGGTGTGTTTGGCGAAGTCCGCCGGCACACCGGCGGAGCTCGGCACGCCCTGGGTCAGCAGCCCGGAGCCGGCTTTTACCAGCAGACTGTCGGAATGGCCGTGGTAGCAGCCTTCGAATTTGATGATGTTGTCGCGGCCGGTGTAGCCACGGGCCAGGCGGATGGCGCTCATGGTTGCTTCGGTGCCGGAGCTGACCATACGCACCATTTCCATTGACGGCACCAGGCTGCATACCAGGTCTGCCATCTCGGTTTCCATGGCGGTCGGCGCGCCGTATGACAGGCCGTGCTGCAGCTGATTGCGCACCGCGTCGAGGACTTCAGGGTGACTGTGGCCGAGGATCATCGGGCCCCAGGAACCGACGTAATCGACATAACGCTTGTCGTCTTCATCGGTGACGTAGGCGCCTTCGGCGTGTTTGAAGAACAGCGGCGTGCCGCCGACGCTTTTGAAGGCGCGCACGGGCGAGTTGACGCCGCCGGGGATGTGCTTTTGCGCGTTAGCGAAGAGGGTTTCGGAGCGGGACATGGCAGGGCCTCTCAAACTGGGAGTTGGGGCGAGCCGGGCTGCCCCTGACAAGGATTAATTATGGCCTGCCATCCCTGGCGGCCACCCTTCGGGTCGTCGCTGTGCGACGTTAATAATGGCTCCAGGCCGTTATTTCGGGGTAAACAGGGCGCTAAAGGCGCGGGCGCGGCGCTCGACTTCAGCCGCCGAGTCGGCGCCGAACAGGCCGTGTACCACCGCGACCATGCTGGCGCCGTGGGCGATCAGCTCAGGTGCGTTATCCAGGGTCACGCCGCCGATGGCGACAATTGGCAGATTGACCTTGGCTTTCGCTGCCGCCAGCAACGCGACGTCGGCTGCCGGTGCGCCGGGCTTGGTGTTGGAATTGAAGAAGCGGCCGAAGGCGACATAGCTGGCGCCTTCCTTGGCGGCGGCCTCGGCCAGCTCCAGTTGGGCATGGCAGGTGCCGCCGATAATCGCTTTGCGCCCGAGCAGCGCACGGGCGGCGGACAGTGAACCGTCGCCTTGGCCCAGGTGCAGGCCCACGCCGAGGCGCGCGGCCAATTCGGCGTCGTCATTGATGATCAGCGCGGCGCCGTAGCGGTTGCACAGCTCGCGCAGGGCTTCGGCTTCGCGCAGGCGGCGGGCGTCATCGCTGGATTTGTCGCGGTATTGCAGCAGCGTCGCGCCGCCTTTGAGCGCAGCTTCGACGTAAGGCAGCAGTTTGCCCTTGAGCAATTCGCTGTCGGTGATGGCATACAGGCCACGCAGTTTCATTGGAAGCGCTCCATCAGCTGCTTTCTATTAATAAGCATCCAGCGGCAGGCGACGCGGGATGTACTGGCCGTGGCCCGGTTGTTCGGCGTCGCGCAGGGTGCGCCAGGTGTAGTCGAGGGCAAATTGCACGGCGCTGACCAGTTCCTGACCCAGTGCCAGGCGACCGGCCAGGGTGCTGGCCAGGGTGCAGCCGGAACCATGGTAGCTGCCGGGCAGGCGCTGGCAGGTAAAGGTGTGGCGGCTGCCGTCGCGGCTATAGAGGCGGTTGTGCACTTCGTGCTCATCGCCATGGCCACCAGTGATCAGCAGGTGCTGGATATACGGCAGCAGCTTCTCTGCACATTCATCGGCCGTGCCATCCGGCAGTTCGGCGAGGATGCGCGCTTCTGGCAGGTTCGGCGTGGCGATGGTGGCGACGGGCAGTAGGCGCTCACGCATGGCGTAGCCGACTTCATCCTTGCCCAGCGCGCCACCGCCGCCGGCGCGCAGCACCGGGTCGCAGACCAGCGGGATGCCCGGCAGGCGTTGCATGATTTCCAGCACGGTTTCGACCATCTCGACCGAGCCGAGCATGCCGAGCTTGACTGCTTCGACTGGCAGGTCGTTGATCACCGCATTGGCCTGGGCCAATACCCACTCGCGGTCGAGTACGCGAAAATCATGGACGTTGACGGTGTCCTGCACGGTCAGCGCGGTCACGGTTGGAGCAGCGTGACAACCTTGGGCGAGCAGGGCTTCGATATCGGCTTGCAGGCCGGCACCACCACTGGGGTCATGACCGGACAGGCACAGCACTACGGGGCGAGAGGTAGGCGTTTTCATGGTGCGCGAGCTTACCACCAAACCACGGCTTGCAGACCCCGCCGTGGCAGGAAAGCCAGCCAAGCGGACGATCTGTCGCATGCCCGTAGCCCGGATATAATCCGGGACGTTTTTCGGAATTCAGAAGGTTCCCGGATTGCATCCGGGCTACACGTAAATGCCGTTAACGTGGTTTAAGTGAGCGGCATTATGCGCGTCCAGCTTTTTCCTGGGGCTCTGGCGCAAGGGCCTATGTTAGGGGCTGTTACCGTTTCATCGCGACCGCGCCGGAGCCAGTTTTAGCGCGAGGCCAGGCACGAGACACGAAGTTTGGTTGTTCCACATGAGTGTCGAGAAACGCAGCATCGCGCTAAAACTGGCCCGGCCCTGCGGGTTGCGCGAAAAATCTCGCCATGCGGTGTTGTGGAACTTGGCAAGGGAACATTACCTGCGTCCCACGCCTAGCCTGGCGAGATTTTGCGCAGCAACGCGGCTTGCGCTGAAACGGCAACAGCCCCTAGAGTGCCAGCATCCAACTACACCGCTTCCAGCGGCGCTACCTAAGGCGCTGCTGGCTTACTCTGGCTGAGCTGCATGCACTACATCCTTCTCTGTTTCTTCATGCTGGTGCCAGGGTTGGCCGGGGCATTGGTTTTTGACGAAAACACCCGCAGCCTGCCGCTCGGCAAGGCCATGTCGGTATTTGAGGATGTACGCGGTGATGCCAGCATCGAGGACATCACCTCGCCGGCCCTGCAGGCCAGTTTCCGCCAGCACGACAAGGGTGTGCTGAACGCCGGCTATTCGCGCTCGGTGTTCTGGCTGCGTCTGGATCTGGAATACCGCCCGCAGCAGGCGACAGGCGTGCAGCCCTGGTTGCTGGAGCTGGCCTATCCGCCGCTTGATCATGTGCAGCTGTACCTGCCCGATGCGCAGGGGCGTTATCAGCTGAGCCAGCACACCGGTGATGCCTTGCCGTTCTCCAGCCGTGAGATCAAACAGCACAACTATGTATTCGAACTGAAGTTGCCGCCGGGGCAACGGCAGAGTGTTTATCTGCGCCTGGAAAGCCAGGGCTCGATCCAGGCGCCGCTGACTCTCTGGGCACCGAATGCCTACTTGGAAGAACAGCCGGCGCGCATCTATGTGCTGGGCATCATCTACGGCGTGTTGCTGGTGATGCTGATCTACAACCTGTTTATCTTCCTCAGCGTGCGCGACACCAGCTACCTGTATTACATCCTCTATATCGCCTCGTTCGGCTTTTATCAGCTATCGGTCAACGGCGCGGCCATCGAATACTTCTGGCCCAACAGCCCCTGGTGGGCGAACGCCGCCACGCCCTTCCTGATTGGCGCGGCGGCGCTGTTCGGTTGTCAGTTTGCCCGCAGTTTTCTGCATACCGCCGAGCACAGCCCCTGGGTCGACCGCGCCCTGTTGCTGATGATGGCCTGCGGCGTATTGGTGATGACCCTGGCGCTGACGGCCAGCTACGCCCTGTCGCTGCGCCTGGCTACCTACCTGGCGCTGGGCTTTACCGTGGTGATCTTCAGTGCCGGCATCCTCGCCTGGATGCGCGGCATGCGTGTGGCGCGTTATTTCATCATCGCCTGGACGGCCTTTCTCGCCGGCGGAATGATCAACACTCTGATGGTGCTGGGCTACCTGCCGAATATGTTCCTCACCATGTACGCCAGCCAGATCGGCTCGGCGCTGGAAGTCGGCCTGCTCTCGCTGGCGCTGGCCGACCGCATCAACGCGATGAAGGAAGAGCGCACGCGCATCCTCCAGGAGGCCGGGCTCAAGCTCGAAGCCTTCAACCAGGAACTGGCCAACAGCAACCGCTTGAAGGATGAATTCCTCGCCACCGTCACCCACGAACTGCGCACGCCGATGAACGGGGTGATTGGTTCGCTGGAACTGATGCAGATGCTCGAACTCGACGGCGAGCTGGCGCACTACCAGCGTACGGCCGCCAGTTCCGCCCGCGACATGATGCGCATGGTCAATGACATCCTCGCTCTGACCGAACTGCAGGCCGGGCGGCTGTACCCACGGCGCGAGCCGTTCAGCCTGCGCGGGCTGTTTGACGGTTTGCGTGCGCAGTACGCGCCACGCGCCGAAGACAAGGGTCTGCGCTTTGTGCTGGAGCTGGATGACAGCCTGCCCGACACCCTTGAGGGTGACGCCAGCAAACTGGTGCAAAGCCTTAACTGCCTGCTGGATAACGCCATCAAGTTCACCTTGCATGGCGAGGTGCGTGTAAGGGTCAGCCGTGGCGGTTCGGCCAGCGATATTCTGCCGCTGCGCATCGAGGTGATTGATACCGGTGTGGGCTTTGCCGTACCGGCTGACGGCAAGCTGTATCAGCGCTTTCAGCAGTTGGATGGTTCGATGACCCGCGAGTACGGCGGTCTGGGCATTGGTCTGGCGATCTGCCGGCAGCTGGTCGATCTGCTCGGCGGTGATCTCAGTCATGAATCGCAGCCCGGTCAGGGTAGCTGTTTCCGCCTGGAGCTGCCGTTGGCCTTGCCGGTGCAAATGACCTCCCCAGCTGCCGTCGTGCTGCGCGCCACCGGCCCGGCGCTGCGCGCGCCTGAGCAGTGCACGGTATTAATCGTCGAAGACAACGCGATCAATCAGCTGGTAACCCGCGGCATGCTGCTCAAGCTGGGGTATCAGGTACGCACGGCCGACAATGGCGCTGAAGCCCTTGAGCTCTTGCGTAGCGAGACCATCGACGCCGTGCTGCTGGACTGCCAGATGCCGGTGATGGACGGTTTTGCCACCTGCCGGGCGCTGCGTAACCTGCCGGGCTGTCAGTTGCTGCCAGTGCTGGCGATCACCGCCCACAGCCACAGCGGCGACCGCGAGCGCTGTCTTGCTGCTGGCATGAGCGACTACCTGGCCAAGCCAGTTAAGTTCGAACAGCTGCGCAATCTATTGCACGACTGGGTGCTCTGCCGCGAGTCCTGATCGCATGAGTTGTACACGCCAACAGCTGGCCAATATGCCCGCTGTTGTGCCCGGAATCGCCCTTTAGCCAAACTCTGAATCCTGATTCACTTGAGCGATAGTGAATCAGGATTCAGATCATGGCCTATCGCACTACTGCCCTGCGTATCGACCGCGACCAGGCGCTGCGTGAGCGCATCATCAGCGCCGCGCTGGTGCGGGTTGCTGAGGGCGGTTTTGCTGCCTTGACCATGCAGGCGCTGGCTGAGGATGTCGGCATCGCCACCGGCAGCCTGTACCGCCATTTCAGCAGCAAAGGCAGCCTGGCGGCCGAGGTGTTTGCGGTGGCCAGCCAGCGTGAGGTGGATGCGTTGGCGGTCAGCGTGCGTGGCCCTGGCAGCCCGGTGCAGCGTCTGGCCGCAGGGCTTGAGCGTTTTGCCGCGCGTGCCTGGGACAGCCGCCGTTTGGCCTTCGCCCTGATCGCCGAACCGGTCGATCCGGAAGTTGACGAGCAGCGCCTGTTTTACCGCGAAGCCTATGCCGACCTGTTCGTCGAATTGCTGCAGGAAGGCGCTACACAAGGCGTGTTCCGTGTGCAGCAGATCAATCTGGTCGCCGCCTGCCTGGTCGGCGCCATCGCCGAAGCCCTGGTCGGCCCACTGTCGCCGCCCGCCCGTGCGGCCCGCGAAGCCGGTTATCCCGCCCCCAGCCTGGCTGAAGTCAGCCAGGCCTTGGTCACCTTTTGCCTGCGCGCCGTGGGCGCCAATTTGCCCGAAGAGGAGCCTCAGCCATGAATGCCAGCCAACACGCCGAAACCCATGAAGTGTTCAACCAGGTGCCGCCGCTGGATGGCGCCAACCTGTACCGCGTTGACCTGCCGCTGCAGGAGTGGAGCAAGCGCTTCGGCGGCGGCTGGGCCGAGCCGCGCCTGGATGTGTATGGCGCGCTGGCCGGTGGTGAGCTGATGGCCGCAGGCTTTCTCGCCAATGAAAATAAACCGGTGTTCAAGAGCCACGACCGCTACGGTCACCGCGCCGATCTGGTGGAGTTTCACCCGGCCTATCACCAGTTGATGAGCGCAGCCATCGAGCATGGTCTGCCGTCCATGCCCTGGACCGACCCGCGTGCCGGCGCTCAGGTGGCGCGCGCCGCCATGAGTTACCTGCACAGCCAGGCCGAAGCCGGCAGCGGTTGCCCGCTGACCATGACCTTCGCCAGCGTGCCGGCGCTCAAGCTGCAGGCCGATGTGGCCGAGAAGTGGCTGCCGAAAATCCTCTCGACTCAGTACGATCCGCGCAACCTGCCAATCGAGCAGAAAACCGGCGCGACCATCGGCATGGCCATGACCGAAAAGCAGGGCGGCACCGATGTGCGCGCCAACACCACGCGCGCCTACCCGGTGGGCCTCGGTGGCCCCGGGCAGGCTTATGAGCTGGTGGGGCACAAGTGGTTCTGCTCGGCGCCGATGTGCGACGCCTTCCTGACCCTGGCGTACACCACCAAGGGCCTGACCTGCTTTCTGCTGCCGCGCCATCGCCCAGACGGCACGCGCAACGAGTTGTATATCCAGCGCCTGAAAAACAAGCTGGGTAACTGGTCGAACGCCTCCAGCGAAGTGGAGTTTCGCGGCGCCCTGGCCTGGATGGTCGGCGAAGAAGGCCGTGGTGTGCCGACCATTATCGAGATGGTCGCGCTGACCCGCTTCGACTGCATGATCGGCTCCAGCGCGCTGATGCGTCAGGCCCTGACCCAGGCCGCACACCACTGCGCCCATCGCCAGGTTGGCGGCCGTGTACTGAGCGAGCAGCCGCTGATGCAGAACGTACTGGCCGATCTGGCTCTGGAAAGCGAAGCGGCGCTGGCGCTGACCATGCGCATGGGCAAAGCGCTGGACAATCCGCACATTGATCAGGAAGACAAGTTCGCCCGCTTGGTTACCGCCGTAGGCAAGTATTGGATCTGCAAACGCGCGCCGGCCATGATCAACGAGGCCGCCGAATGCATGGGTGGCGCCGGGTATGTCGAGGACACCATCCTCCCAAGGCTGTACCGCGAAGCACCGGTCAACTCGACCTGGGAAGGCTCGGGCAACGTGCAGTGCCTGGACGTGCTGCGCGCCCTGTCCAAGGAGCCGGGCGTGCTCGATGCGCTGTTCGCTGAGTTGGGCGATGGCCATGGTGATGCGCGGCTGAAATCCCATATCACGCAACTGCAGGCGGATTTTCGCGATACCGCAGATATTCAGTACCGCGCCCGTCAGCTGACTGAAGACGTAGCCCTAGCGCTGCAAGCCAAGCTGCTGTTGGAAGCCGGCAATGCGCCAGTGTCCGATGCCTTTATCGCCAGCCGTCTGGGCGGGCAGGGCGGTCGGGTCTACGGCACCTTGCCGCGTGGGCTGGATGTTGACGCGCTGGTGGCGCGCAGCACGCCGCATTTGATCTAAGGCGTCGAGCATGCACGCCAGTCTTTTTCAGCAGTTACAGGCCTGGCTGGCCGGTGATATCGGTGCGGACTACGGTATCTCTCAGCTGCAGGCCGCAGCCGGAGTGGCGAGCTTCAGCAGTCAGCCGCCGGCTGTGCACTTCAATCCGCTCGGCGGAGTGCACGGCGGCTACACCGCCACGCTGTTCGATGCGGCGCTGGGGCTGGCGGTGTATTCGCAGGCCAGCGCCGAAGAGGTCTATGTGACCGCCAGCCTGCAGGTAAATTACCTGCGCCCGATTGGTCTTGCGGCTTTGCCGCTCCGCACCGAAGCCCGTGTGCAGCAGCGCGAGGGGCGACAGGTCGCAGTGCAGGCCACGCTGCATGATGCTCAGGGGCAGCTGTGCGCCAATGCCAGTGGCGTCTTCACCTGCTTGCGTCATACGGCGTAAGGCGCCTGGCTCTGTCATTTCTCTTAGCCGCCGGGTAAGGTGGCCGCCGATGGTTCCGGTTCGCATTTATGCGACTGGATGAAAAGGGAACAGGGTGCGGCGCACGTCGCCAATGCCCTGGCTGCCCCCGCAACTGTAAACGGTGAATAACGCCCAGATGCCACTGACCGCAAGGTCGGGAAGGCGGGCGCAGTGTCAAGCCGTGAGCCAGGAGACCTGCCATCGAAGCCGGGCGCTTATGCCCAATCCCTCAATCCAGATCATCGCGCGGTGGGCGCGGTACAGGAATCTCTATGCACATCGAACCCGAAGTCGTTACTGGCGCCAAACTCTTTCTTAGTTATGCAACCGCCGCAGGTGCCTTTGGCCTCACGGCCAAGCTTGCCCTCGACAGCGTACGCAGCAACGGTGGCGCTGCCGCCCTGGCGCTGCGTAGCCTGCTGACCACTGCCCTGGTGTTCTGCTTCTTCGAGGTATTGCCGCATCACCCCGTGGGCGTCTCCGAGGTGCATCTGATTCTGGGCTCGACGCTGCTTCTGCTGTTCGGTGCCGGTGCCACGGCTATCGGTCTGGCGCTTGGCCTGTTGTTGCAGGGTTTGCTGTTTGCCCAGTTTGACCTGCCGCAGTACGGCATGAACGTCACCACGCTGCTGGTGCCGCTGTGGGCTATCAGCCTGCTGGCCAAGCGCATCATCGCGCCGGGCACCGCATACGTGGACCTCTCCTACAAGCAGGCGCTGGCGCTGTCGACGGCCTATCAGGGCGGTATCGTTGCCTGGGTCGGCTTCTGGGCGTTCTACGGCAACGGCTTTTCTGGCGAGAACCTGGCGGCGGTGGGCAGCTTCGGTTTGGCCTATATGAGCGTGATCCTGATTGAGCCACTGGTTGATCTGGGTGTGCTGGCCGCCGCCAAGGCGCTGTCGGCTTATAGCCGCGGGCCGTTGTTCAACGCGCGTCTGCACCAGCCGGCCTGATCACTTAGCGGCGACGCTGCCAGATCAGCTTGCCGGTATTGCTCTCAGTGACCAGGTACTGGTCACTGAAGCGATAGTAGGCGGCAGGCTGGTAGTCACTGCGGCCCTGCATCTGCACCTCCAGCAGGCCGTTGTTGCTCTGCCAGCGGCCGCTGTATTGCAGCTCGCCAGGGCTGTCGTAGTTCCAGTCGGCGCCACCTGCCACGCTGCGTGTCCATTGCGAAACGCTGCCGTCATCACTCAGTTGCAGAATCATCTGGGTGGTCATCGAGGCAAAGCTGGCGCCGCCGCTGTTGATGATCTTCTCGTGCACCCAGGTGCCGATCAGCGCCGGGTCGCGTGTTGCGTTGCTGCTCGGGTTGCTACTTGGCGTGGCCGCTGCAGCACTAAGGTTTTGCCGGTGGAACAGCGCCTTGCGCTCCAGGGTTGCCCCAGTCGTCGGATTGCGCGCGGCGATATGGGTGTTGAGCACGCCGTTGGCGTAGGTGGCATTCATATTGGCGATCAACTGCCCGGATTGCGCTTCGCTGATCTGCGCGCTGAGCAGCTGACCGTCAAAGCTGCCGCTGATCTGCAGGCGCAACCTGCCGCCCTCCACATATTCCCCCGTGACCTGCTGGCCCTGGCTGCGCAGGTGCATCTCGGCTGGCTGGCCGTCCAGCGTGGTCAGGTAATGGCCGTCCAGGCTATCGGCCAGCAGAACACTGGGTAACAGGCACAGCACAAGAGTGAGCAGGGCGCGCGGCATGCGTTTTCCTCTAGATAATTGGGTTGCTGAAGATTAGCTGTTGTTGCTTGACCTGGGTGCCGCCCCGCACTTGCAGACTGGCAACGCAGCTTAATAGAGAGGAGCGTTGCCATGACCCGCGAACAAGCCTTCTGGCAGGAATACCAATTGGCCCGCGCCCAGCGCGGCCTTGACCCCGCCGCCGAGCTGCGCCATCTGGAGCGGGCGCATATTCTCGGCCAGCGCTATTTCAGTGAACACCTGCGCAGCCACCTATGGATGCTGGCCTGGGCTTGGCGTCAGCGTGACTGGGCCGAGGGTCTGGCGCAACTGCTGCGCATCCCCGGCAGTCTTGGCTCATTGCTGGGGCTGTTTCCCTTGGGTAATCCGGGTACACGCCGGGTCGGTCCGCTGACCCCGCAGACGCTGCCCGAGGATCTGCAAGCGCTGCTCAAGTAGCCTGCGCGAGCAACGCCGCGCTATCGCAAGCGCGGCGGATCAGGGCAAGATAGAGCCATTGAGATCAGCCAGGAAGGTGCCTTGTGAACCCTTGTTCCGATGACTTTATTGTCGCCAATACCGCTGAAGAAGCGGTGGATCGTCTGGCCGCCTTGCACCTGCAGGCGACCACCGCCCTTAGCCAGGCGCTCAAGCGCTACCTGAAAGAGCGTGTCAAACCCGATGCCGCCCAGCAGTGCCAGTTTCGCTACCCCGAATTGCGTTTGATCTACCTGTGTCAGGGCGAAGTGCCGACCACCGTGCGCGCCTACGCCAAGGTGCAGGTGCCGGGCACCTACAGCATCACCGTCACCCATCCGGCGGCGTTCCGTAAATACCTGCTGGAGCAGCTGCGCCCGCTGATGAGCGACTTCACCGTGCGCGTGGAAGTGGGCATCAGCCAGCAGAATATTCCCTATCCTTATGTGGTCGAGCAGGGCGATGAGCTGGCCGGCTCCGGGGTGACCGCCGCCGAACTGGCGCGGGTGTTCCCCAGTACCGATCTGTCTGCCGCCACCGACGGCACCGCCGATGGCCTGTACGACTGGGAAAACACCGACCCGCTGCCCCTGGCGCTGTTCGATGCGGCACGGGTGGATTTCTCCCTGCGCCGTCTGGTGCATTACACCGGCAGCGACTGGCGGCATGTGCAGCCGTGGATTCTGCTGACCAACTACCACCGCTACGTCGACCAATTTATCCGCCATGGTCTGGACATGCTGGTCGGTGAGTCGCGCTTCAACCGCATGGTGCTGCCGGGCAACGTGGTGATCGAGCGCGGCATGGCCGAAGGCGAGATGCAGGCGATCATCGAGAACGTCATCTGGCACCGTTACCAGATGCCGGCTTACCACCTGCAGGCCGACGACGGCCACGGCATCACCCTGGTCAATATTGGCGTCGGCCCATCCAACGCGAAGAACATCACCGACCACCTGGCCGTGCTACGCCCGCATTGCTGGCTGATGATCGGCCACTGCGGTGGCCTGCGTCAGTCGCAGACTATCGGCGACTACGTGCTGGCCCACGCCTATATGCGCCGCGATGGCATCCTCGACCGGGTGCTGCCACCGCATATTCCGCTGCCGGCCTTGGCCGAAGTGCAGCAGGCGCTGCAGGAAGCGGCCAAGCTGGTGACCGGTGAAGAGGGCGATGAGCTGAAGAAGCGCCTGCGCACCGGCACCGTGCTGACCTACGACGACCGCAACTGGGAACTGCGCTGGGCCCAGGAGCGACCGCTGATCAACCTGTCCCGCGCCGTGGCCGTGGACATGGAAAGCGGCACCATCGCCGCCCAAGGTTATCGTCTGCGCGTGCCCTACGGCACGCTGCTGTGCGTCTCGGACAAGCCGCTGCACAGCGAGATCAAACTGCCCGGCGCAGCCGGCGCGTTCTACGAGCGCGCAGTCACCCAGCACCTGCATATCGGCATCACCGCGCTCGATCTGCTGCGCAACCAGCTCAACTCGCTGCATTCGCGCAAGCTGCGCAGCTTCGACGAGCCGCCGTTCCGCTAACGCATCAAGCGAGGCGCAGGTGCAGAATCGGAAAAGGCCGCCCGCCATCATCCAGCGGTGAGCGGCCTGCTACTGCGAAGCCCTGGCTCAGGTAGAAACCCAGTGCCTTGGGGTTCTGTTCATTGACATCGACCTGGTTCGCGCCGAGGCGTGTCACCGCATCGCTGAGCAGTGCTCGACCGATGCCCGTACCGTGCTTCTGTGGGTCAACGAAAAGCATTTCTACCTTGCCCTCGGCATAGCCGAGAAAGCCGCAGACATTGCCATCCGTGCCACGGATGCAACTGAGCTGAACCTGGGGAAAGTACTGCTCGATCAACAAGGGTTTGAGCAGCTGAATATCGTGCTCTTCGAGAAAGTCATGGGTGGCGCGTACTGCCGCCTCCCACACTTCAAGCATGCGCGGGAAGTCGGTGGCGCTGGGTGTTTCGATCTGGTGTGGCATGTGTGGCTCATGAGGCGGTGAAAAAGGGGCAAATCATGCGACTGATTTGCCCCTGTTGTCACTTGCTGGCATCCAGCACCACGCGGTAGCGCGCTTTACCGGCGCGCAGGTGGTCGATGGCCTCGTTGACCTTGCTCATGGGGAATTGCTCGACCTGCGGCAGGATTTGATGGCGCGCGCAGAACTCGAGCATTTTCGCCATGTTGGCCGGTGAACCAACGGGCGAGCCGGACAGGCTCTTCTGCTTGGGGATCAGGCTGAACACATGCACCGGGATCGCGCTGGGTACGATGCCGACAAAGTGCAGTCGACCTTTGCCGCGCAGGGTGCCGAGCATGGCGTTCCAGTCGAGGTCGGCGCTGGCGGTGACCAGCAGAAAATCCAGGCTGCCGGCAATCGCCTTGAGTGCCGCGCTGTCGGTCGAGGCCACCACCTTGTGTGCGCCCAGGCGCTTGGCTTCGTCCTGCTTGCTCAGCGATGAAGTGAAGGCGGTGACTTCGCAGCCCCAGGCATTGAGGAAGCCCAGCGCCAGGTGACCGAGGCCGCCGATGCCGACCACGCCGACTTTGTCGGTGGGTTTCACGTCGAAATCCAGTAGCGGGCTGAACACCGTGGAGCCGGCGCAGAACAGCGGGCCGACCAGGGCTGGATCGAGGCCGTCCGGCAGTGGCACGGCCCAGGCCCAGTGGCTGCGCAAACGGTCGGCGAAGCCACCGTTGCTGCCGACAATCGTTGGTTTTACCGTGCCACACAGCTGATGCGAGCCTTCCATACAGGAGCTGCAGTGCATGCAGCTGCCCTTGTACCAGCCGATGCCCACCCGCTGGCCGAGCTTGAGGCCGCGCGCCTGCGGGCCAAGGCGCACCACGCTGCCGACCACTTCATGGCCGGGGATAAAGGGGTAGCGCGCATTGCCCCATTCGTTGTCGATCATCGACTGATCGGAGTGGCAGATGCCGCAGTATTCCACCGCCACTTCCACCTCTTCGGCGCCGAGCGGGCCGGGGTCATAAGTGTGCGGTTCGAGGGGCGCGCCGGGGGCTTTGGCGGCCCAGCCGGTAAAGGTTTCGACGATGGATTCGGACGAACTCATAACAATGGCCTCGGGACGGGAAACACAACCTTGCCAGCATAGCCCGCTACGTCGGCGCAGGCTGCGCGGATCACTCAGCCTGATAGTCCAACCGTGGCCTCGGTTACACTGGCCGCTTCGTAACCTGTTGCTGGATCACCTATGTCGCGCCCACCTCGCCCTGCGTCCTCTCGTCCGCACAGCGGCAAAGCTGCCGTGCGCCGTGTGGCCAAGGCGCCACCCGCCGAGCCGCGCTTGCTGCTGCTGAACAAGCCCTTCGATGTGCTGACCCAGTTCAACGACGAGCAGGGCCGCGCCACCCTCAAGGATTTTGTCGATGTGCCCGGCGTTTACCCGGCCGGTCGGCTGGACCGTGATAGCGAAGGCCTGTTGCTGCTGACCAATGACGGCGGTCTGCAGGCGCGCATTGCCGACCCCAAGCACAAGCTGGCGAAAACCTACTGGGTGCAGGTGGAAGGCGAACCGAGCGAAGCGCAATTGCAGCAGCTGCGTGATGGCGTGCAATTGAATGACGGGCCGACCTTGCCAGCTGAAGCGCGGTTACTGGAAACGCCCGAGTTGTGGGAGCGCAACCCGCCGGTGCGCTTTCGCAAAAGCATCCCGACGGCCTGGCTGGAACTGGTGATTCGCGAGGGGCGCAACCGTCAGGTGCGGCGTATGACGGCGGCCGTGGGCCTGCCGACGCTGCGCTTGGTGCGCGTGCGTATCGGCCCGTTCAGCCTGGACGGCTTGCAGCCGGGGCAATGGCGCGAAGTGCCGGCCCGGCTGGATTGATCAGTAACCGGCTTTGATCACGGCGATGCCTTTATCCAGCACCTCATTCCAGGCGCTACGGGTTTCGCTGCAGTACTGCTGATCATGCTCGCCGATGGTCTGCAGCAGTGCTTGCTGCCACAGCACATACAGCTCTGGGCGAATGTCCATGGCGGCGCGGGAGTGGCTGCAGCCCAGGGCGCGCAGCTTGGTGTCAGGCATGCCGCGCGCATGCATCACCAGGTTGAGAATGCCCTGACGCAGCAGCAGCTTTTGCCCGTTCATCTCGGTGTTGGCGAACTTCTCGCGCACCTCGGGTGAGCTGGCAAGAAAGTGCTGGTAGAAACTGTCGAAGAAATCAGGGCTGGCGCAGCAGCGGCCATAGCTCTGCATCACCCGGTCGGTGGGGGACATGAATACTCCTGGGGAACGGCGGAAAGCCGCATTCTAGCGCGGTTGGCTGCGGCTGGACGTGCCGTAGTTGGCGTGCGGCGGTTTGCTAGCCGTGGATGTCGCGAGCGGTTTCGATGATGTAGGTGATGATCGGCTTGGCCAGGAAGGCAAACAGGCACAGGCCCAGGCCGAGGAACAGGATCGCTGTACCCAGGCGGCCGGCTTTGGAGGTTTTCGCCAGGTCCCAGATGATGAAGAACATAAACACCATCAGCCCGCCGACCAGTGCGTACATCATCAGCGATTCGAACTGTTCGGTTTCCATTCGGGCCTCGTGAACCTGCAGGTGCTCGGCTGGGTGCCGAAAATCGATGCGTAGGCGGGCGCGCTGCGCTCGCCAGAGGGGCGCGATTATACGCGCCGGGGACGGCCCTGCCAGCCGCACATAACGAGGGTGCGGCGATCAGCCGCGCAGGTGCTGCAGCGGCAGTTGGGTGCTGGAGAGAATCTGCTGCAGCACAAAGCTGGAACGCACGCTGGAAACCCCCTCGATACGGGTCAGGGTGCCCAGCAGCAGTTTCTGGTAGTGATCCATGTCCGGCACCACCACCTTGAGCTGGTAGTCGGCGTCCATCCCGGTGACCAGGCAGCATTCCAGTACTTGCGGGCATTTGCGGATTTCTTCCTGAAAATGCTCGAAACGCTCAGGGGTGTGCTTGTCCATGCCGATCAGCACGTAGGCAGTCAGCGTCAGGCCGAGCTGTTTACGGTCGAGTAGTGCGACCTGGCCGAGGATATAGCCATCATCTTCCAGCTGTTTGACCCGCCGCGAGCAGGGCGAGGGCGACAGGCCGATGCGTTCGGCCAGCTCCTGGTTGGACAGGGTGGCGTCGCGCTGCAATTCGGCGAGGATATTCAGGTCATAACGATCAAGTCTGTTCATATTTGCCGTGCTTTCGATATTAGGTTGTGCAGGATGATGCGCTTGTGGTGATTAATTGCGCAAGTGGTGGGTATTTGAGCAATGTTCGCAATCTTTCACTGCGTCGGCAGGCGTAAGCTTTACCTCAACTTCAAGGCCCGGACGATACGTCCAGCCGCTTCGCCCAATCAGGTGAGCGGTCGCCGCCGATCCCACCGGATCGTCACGGCACCCGGGTCCGCACTGCCCAACCAGGCAGGCGAAGAAAAGGCGTTACCATCGCCACAATGACGGACACGCAAAAAAGGGGAAGGCCTGCAGGCCTTCCCCTTTTTTGTCGCCTGTCAGTTGGCCCTTATGAGACCGCCGCGTGCTTTACCACGCTGCTCGGGTCGGCATGCACCAGTACCTCGGCACGGGGGAACTCGCTGCGGATCGCCGCTTCAACCTGCTCGCACAGGCCGTGCGCATGCAGCAGGCTCAGTTCACTTGGCAACTCCACATGCAACTGCACGAACCAGTGGGTGCCGGAGAGGCGCGTGCGCAAGTCATGCACGCCCAGCACGCCGGGCACGGCGCAGGCCAGGCTGTGCATCTGCGCGCTGATCTGCGGGTCGAGCTCCTGGTCCATCAACACGGTGGCTGCTTCGCGGACGATGCTGATGGCGCTCCAGAAGATATACAGCGCAATGCCGATGCCGAAGATGGCGTCCAGTTGCGGCCAGCCGTAACTGGCCAGCAGCAACGCCAGGAGGATGCTGCTGTTGAGCAGCAGGTCCGAACGGTAGTGCAGCGAGTCGGCGCGAATCGCCGTGGAGCCGGTCAGCTTGACCACATGGCTCTGGAATAACAGCAGGGCGATGGTCACCGCCAGCGACAGCAGCATCACCGCAATGCCCAGGGCCGGTGCGCCAATCGGTTCGGGATTGAGCAGGCGATCAATGGCGTGACTGCCGACTAAGACCGCGCTGGCGCCGATAAACAGCGCCTGGCCAAGGCCAGCCAGAGCCTCGGCCTTACCGTGACCGTAGCGGTGATCCTCATCGGCTGGGCGCAGGGCGTAGTGCACAGCGATCAGGTTGAGCAGCGAGGCGGCGCCGTCGAGCAGCGAGTCCGTCAGCCCTGCCAACAGACTGACCGAGCCACTGAGCCACCAGGCAATGGCTTTGGCCAGCGCCAGCGTAAGCGCAGCCGCCAGCGCAGCGAAGGTCGCCAGGCGCATCAGGCGGGCGTGTTGCGGTTGTATATTCACGGGCTATCCAGAATGGGGACGTTCTGCCAAGGCTAGCGCTAAATAACAAAAGCCCGTCGGAAAACGGGCTTTCAGTTCGAGCTTGCTGTTTCCGGGCTTAGGCTGCTGGGCGCAGACCATAGGCTGCCAGTTGCTCCGCACTGCCGCTGTGCTGAATCAGGCGTGGGTCATCGAGCGGCAGGCTGTGGCCCGTTTGCACTTCGATCAGTGCCTTGAGCTTGATCGGATCGACCTTGCCGTCAGCATCCACCACATTCTGCAGGTCTTGCGGGTCAACTTGCGAGGTCAGGCCGCCCGGTAGGTAGATCGCGCCGGTGGCGAAGTCGATACCAAAGGCGATCAGTCCTGGGATCACATAGAACAGGATGCCGATAGCGTTAAGCCCAGCCACCATGGGGTCGATGCGGCCTTCGATTTGGCCGCGGCGATCCGGGAAGAACAGGGTGCCGCAGGCGGTCAGTTGGGTGAGCAACGCGGCGACGATAAGGCCACCGATAACGCGGGTTTGGGTGCGCATTGAACATCTCCATGGAAAAAGTGGCGCAACTATACCAATGCCTGTATTGCAATGCCGCTGCGTCAGGCGCTGCCAGCGCTATTTCGCGCAGCCATACCTAACACTCAGACAGCGCCAATGCTCTACAGGTTCGCCGTTATAATCCCGCGCCTTGAATGGAGCCCGCATGAATTCCCTGCCAATCGATGTGCTGCTGCCTGAGCTGTGTCAGGCCCTTGCTCTGCGTGACGAAGCGGTGCTGGAAGCGCCGCCCGGTGCCGGCAAGACCACCCGCGTGCCACTGGCGCTGCTGGAGCAGCCTTGGCTGGCCGGGCAGACCATCATCATGCTTGAGCCTCGGCGGCTGGCGGCGCGCGCGGCGGCCGAGCGCTTGGCCAGTGAGCTGGGTGAGGCGGTGGGGGAAACCGTCGGTTATCGCATCCGCCTGGACAGCAAGGTCGGCCCGCGCACCCGTATCGAAGTGGTCACCGAAGGCATTCTGGCGCGGCGGCTGCAGGACGACCCGGCGCTGGAAGGCGTCGGCCTGGTGATCTTCGATGAATTTCATGAGCGCAGTCTGGATGCGGACCTGGCGCTGGCGCTGTGCCTGAATGGTCGAGCGATGTTTCGTGGTGCGGACTCCGGCGAACTGCCGCTCAAGGTGCTGCTGATGTCGGCAACCCTGGAAGGTGAGCGGTTGGCGAGCCTGCTCGGCGATGCGCCGGTGCTGCGCAGCGAAGGGCGGATGTTCCCTGTGGATATCCGCTGGGGCGCGCCCTGGCAGGCGGGCGAGTGGGTCGAGCCGAAAGTGCTGCAGACCATCCTGCAGGCGCTGGCCGATGAACCGGGCAGCCTGCTGGTGTTTCTACCGGGGCAGGCGGAGATTCGCCGGGTCAATGAACAACTGGCAGAGTCCCTGGCCGGACGTCGCGACATTCTGCTCTGCCCGCTGCATGGCGAACTGGATCTTAGCGCCCAGCGCGCTGCCATCGAGCCTTCACCACTTGGCCTGCGCAAGGTGGTGCTGGCGACCAATATCGCCGAAACCAGCCTGACCATCGATGGCGTGCGGGTGGTAATCGATGCCGGCCTGGCGCGGGTGCCGCGTTTTGACCCGAACAGCGGCATGACCCGTCTGGACACCCAGCGTATTTCCCGCGCCTCGGCCACTCAGCGCAGCGGGCGGGCTGGGCGCTTGCAACCGGGCGTCTGTTATCGGCTGTGGTCGCAGGCGCAGCATGAGCAATTGGCTGCATACGGCACGGCGGAGATGCTCCAGGCCGACCTCGCCGGCCTGGCCTTGCAGCTGGTGCGCTGGGGCGTGCAGCCGGCCGAACTGGTCTGGCTTGATCCGCCACCGGCGGCTGCCTATGCCCAGGCTTTGGAGCTGTTGGGGCGGCTGGGCGCCGTGGATACCCAGGGCAAACTGACCGCTCACGGTCAGGCCATGGCTGAGCTGCCGACTCATCCACGTATCGCCCATCTGCTGCTGCGCGGTCAGGAGTTGGGTCTTGGCCCATTGGCCTGCGATCTTGCTGCGTTGCTCGGCGAACGCGACATTCTGCGTGGCGCGGGCGCTGATCTGCACAGCCGATTGGCCTTGCTGGCGGGTGAGTCACGCGGCGCGCGCGGCAGTCAGGGCGGGGTGCAGCGCGCGCGGCAACTGGCCCGGCAGTTTCAGGGTTACCTCAAGCGCAGGCCCAGTCCGCAAACGGTCAGCGATCCTGAACATCCACGCTGGCTGGGCGCGTTGCTGGCGTTTGCCTACCCGGATCGCATCGCTCAGCAGCGGCGTGACGGCGGCGCGGAATACCGTTTGGCCAACGGCCGGGCGGCGCTGTTTACCGAAGTCGATGGCCTGATGAAACACAGTTGGCTGGTAGTCGCGGACCTGGGTAGCCGCCAGGGGCAGCGTGAAGAGCGTATCTACCTGGCCGCTGAGCTGGAGCCGCAGTTGTTCGAAGGCGTGCTGGCCGAGCAGGTCAGCAACCTGGACGTGCTGGATTGGGATGAACGCGAAGGCGCCCTGCGCGCCGAACGCCAGCGCAAGGTCGGTGAGCTGGTGCTGTCGCGTGAGCCGCTGACCGGGCTTGATGCGCAACAGCGCAGTCGCGCCATGCTCGGCCTTGTGCGGCGCAAGGGCCTGGCGCTGTTGCCCTGGACGCCGGAGCTGCGCCAATGGCAGGCGCGGGTGGCGTTGCTGCGCACGCTGGATCTGGCCAGCAAAGACGCCAGCGAATGGCCCGATGTCAGTGATGCCACCTTGCTGGCGACGCTGGCGAGTTGGCTGCAACCCTATCTGGATAACGTCACCCGGCTCAGTCACTTCGCCAATCTGGATTTGCCCAGCCTGTTGCTGAATCTGCTGCCCTGGCCGCTGCCGCAGCGTCTGGATGAGTTGGCGCCACGCAGCGTGCAGGTGCCGTCTGGTTCGCGCATCAGTCTGGATTACAGCGAGCAGCCGCCGGTGTTGGCGGTGCGCCTGCAGGAGTTGTTCGGTCTGGCCGATACGCCACGCATTGCCGGCGGTCGCCAGGTGGTTAAGTTGCACCTGCTGTCGCCGGCGAGGCGGCCAGTGCAGGTGACTCAGGACCTGGCCAACTTCTGGCGCAGCACCTATGCCGAGGTGAAGAAAGACCTCAAGGGCAGGTACCCGAAACACTACTGGCCGGATGATCCGCTGATCGCCGAGCCCACCGCGCGGGCCAAGCCGCGTAAGTAGGCCTCAGGGCAGGCGCAGGTCTTCGCCGGCCGCCTGAAGCTCGGCATAGGCACGATCCAGCGCATCGCGCAGGGCTTCGGCGCCGGGGGCTTTATTGGACACAATCAGCTTTAGCGGGATGCGCTGCAGCTCCACATACGGCAGCTCGGACATGCCCAGACGTTTGCGCGCCTGCTCCACCGGGGTTTGGTAATCGAGAAGGAAGTCGCCGCGGCGGCGCTGGAGCATTTCCAATGCGGCGGTGTGGGTGCCGGTGCGGTGTTGCTCTACGGCCAGTTGCGGGTCGTTGAGCATTTCGTTGACCGTCTGCCAGTAGGTGTAACCACTGATCATGATCACGCCGCGACCCTTGAGGTCGTCAGGCAGGCGCGGCATCAGAGTGTCCCGGCGGAAATACAGGTTGAGCACGATCTCGCCCAACAGGGTTTGGGTTTCCAGGGTGTGCTCGCGCAATTCCAGTTTGCCCGGTGCGCCCGGCCAGACCTGTACGCTGCCATCCTGAATAGCGTTGTACAGCCGTGCGCTGGGGTAGGAGCGCAGTGTGGTGCGATAGCCCGCATGTTCCAGCAGGCGTTTGCTCAACTGCAATATGGCGCCTTTGGCGCGCCCTTGGCTGTCCGTGTAGGAATAAGGTGGAAACTCGTAATACCCCACGTGCACCAATGGTCGCGAATCATCGGCGGCAGAAGCGGCGAGGCTGGCGCTGCAGTGCAAGGCTACAGCCAGCGCGAGGCAGAGAAATCGTGGCATCAAATGGGTACGTACTGCGGCTATCTGCCGTCTTTTCGTTATAAAAATGTCACACAACCCGAGCATGGCTAACTGCCAGCAGTTTTGTCCAGTGGCTTGCTGAAAAAGCTTAGTCCAGCGTCGGCAGCAGCAGGCGGGCGAGCACCGGCAGGTGGTCAGAAATGCCTAAGCTGTCGTGTTGGCGTACCTGGCTGTCGAGTAGCGTCAGCTGTGGGCTGTGGAACAGGTAGTCGAGGGTACGATCCGGGCCAGTCACTGCCGGATCGTTGGGGTAATGGGTGTACCAGCGCGTCTGTTCTGCGCCGCTGGCCTGCTCCAGGCTCGGCACCATCGGGTAGCGCTCAGCCAGTTGCTGCAGCTCACTGGTGGGGCTGTACCAGCTGCGCTGGTTTGCAGGCAGGCGCTGGTATTGGCCGGGCGGTAGCAGGTTGAAGTCACCGCCAATGACCCAGGGCGTGCCGTCGGCCTGGAGCTGGTCGAGCAGGCTGCTGGTCATGGCCACCTGGCGTTGCATGGTGTCATTGCCCTGGGCGAAGGCATCCAGGTGGGTGTTGATGGCGACCAACTCGCCGCCGCCACGGATGGGCAGATGGCTGACCAGTAGGGCGCGTTTGAGGTTGAACTGGCGGCTGATCGGGTTGGCGGGCATCAGCGGCAGTTGCAGGCGTTCGGCGCGGGATATCTGAAAACGGCTGAGGGTGCCCAGTTGCATGCCGACGCTGCCGAGAATCTGCGGGTGCGGCACGAAGGCGGCCTTCCAGTAATAGGCCTGACTGCTGCATGGGTAGAGGTCGCTCAGGCGCTCATGCAACAGCGCCAGCTGGTTCTGGTAGTCGGTGGCTTTGGCGCCGTTGTGCAGCTCCTGCAGCAGGACAATATCGGGCTGCTCGTCACGCAGAATGCGCGCCACTTCATCGAGGGTAAACGCCAGGTCTTGCGCGCTGGGGCGTTGGTCGGGGCCATTGCCGTCGGCCAGGTCGTACCAGAACACATAGCGCTTGCCGGCCAGGTATTGGATGTTCCAGGTCATCACTTTCAGGGCCTGGCCCGGTTGCAGTTGCGGCGCACTGGACTGGCAGCTCACGGGGGCGGTTTCGCGGGCGGCCGGGTGCCAGGTCAGGCTGTAGATCAGCGCCGCCAGCACGCAGCACAGGCTGGCCAGGCTGAGCAGGGCAAGGCGCAGGAGTCGGGGCAGGGGCATAAACAGGCTCGCCAGCGGTTGAACTATGCTGAGGGAGCATACCGGAGATGGGTGGCGCTGCCGATGTTGCAGCGCCTTGCCCGGGTGCTTCAGGAGGTCACATGAATAGCCCAACGATTGCCCAGCGCAGCCCTTATGCGGTTGCGGTCACCGCCGGCAACGACTACTTCTGGTGCCGCTGCGGGCTAAGCGCCGCACAGCCTTTCTGCGACGGCAAGCATAAAGGCAGCGATTTTACCCCGCTGAAATACCACGCGGACGAGGACGCCACTCTGTACTTTTGTGGCTGCAAGCACACCCAGACGCCGCCCTGTTGCGATGGCAGCCATAACAGGTTGTAGTAACGGCTTTTGCAGTAACTGGGTCGGAGACAGGTTATGTACCGCAAGGTGTTTGCCAACAAGGTATTCGACCGCAAGGTTGTGGTGATTACGGGCGGCTGTGCCGGCATCGGTCGGGCACTGGCCATGCGTTTGGCGCAGGCCGGCGCGCGCCTGGTGATCTTTGATCTGCAGCAGCAGGCGCTCGACAGCCTGGTGCAGCACCTGGCCGATCACCACAATGCCGAGGCCCTCGGCGTGCTTTGCGATGTGGCCGATGCTGCAGCGGTGGAGCGGGCGATAGCCCTGACCGTCGAGCGTTTCGGCGGCATCGATGTGCTGGTCAATAACGCCGGGATTACCCACCGCAGCAGTTTTGCCGACACCGAGCTGGCGGTGTTTCAGCGGATCATGGCGGTCAACTATTTTGGCGCGCTGCACTGCACCAAGGCCGCGCTGCCCAGCCTGATCGCCCGCAGTGGGCAGATCATTGTGCTCAGCTCGCTGTCGGGCTTCGCCCCGCTGCTTTATCGCAGCGCCTACAACTCCAGCAAGCATGCCTTGCATGGGCTATTTGAAACCCTGCGTTATGAACTGAAAGGCTCCGGGGTCAATGTGATGCTGGTGTGTCCCGGCTTTACCGCCACCGATTTGCGCAAGAATGCCCTGGTCGGCGATGGCTCGGTGGCCGCGCAGCCGCCGTTGGCAATGGGCAAGGTGGCCTCGCCGCAGGATGTTGCCGAGGCGATCTACCAAGGCGCCTTGAAGCGCCGTCGGCTGCTGGTGCTGTCCAATGTCGACTGGCGCGCGCGGGTGCTGGCGCGGTTCTTCCCGCGGCTGTTCGAGCGGGTGCTGTTGCCGCGCCTGTCCGGCTTGAAGCCGCAGCGTGCAGGACGTTCCTGATGCGCCGCGCATGGCCCGCTCTACTGCTGTTACTCGGCGCATCGCTGCAGGCCGAGGAGCCACCAGCGCTGCTGGTGATGACCGATATCTGGCCGCCTTTTCGTATGCAGGAGGGCGATGGCGCATTGAGCGGGCTGGACATTGACTTGCTCGATCAGCTCAGCCAGCGCACCGGACTGCGCTTCGAAGTGCAGCGCGCACCCTGGGCGCGCGGTCTGGCGGCGCTGCAGAACGGTAAGGCCGACTTGATGACCGGGCTGGCGAAAACCCCTGAGCGGGAAGGCTATATCCATTACCTGCCGCAGCCGTACTACGCCTGCGCGCCGCGCTTTTATGCCGCGCCCGCGCAGGCCAAGGCGCTGCAGAGCTATAGCCAGTTGGCCGGTCTGACGATTGGTCATGTGCTGGAATCGGCGTATTTCGACCCCTTTGATTCGGATCAGCAGCTGCGTAAAACCGCGGTCAACACGGAAAACCAGCTGCTGGAAATGCTCGTGCGCGGGCGCTTGCAAACGGTGATCGGCACCGATTGCCAGGTCGACTATGAGCTACGTGATGCGCGCTGGAATGGCCGTATCGCCAAGGCGGCGTTTCAGCCCGAGGCGCGTACCGATTTGTATATCGGCTTCTCTCGTCAGCGCGGCTTGCAGGCGCAATACCAGCAGGTGACTCAGGCCCTGGCGCAGATGCAGGCCGAGGGCTGGATCGCCAAGGCAGCGCAGCGCTACCAGTCCGCTGCGCCTTGAGCGTCGATGCTTTCAGCCATCAATGTTCGTGTGGCTCGATATACAGCTCGTAGACCATTTCCAGATCCCAGAACGCCGCCTCGATCTTGTGCCCGTCGAGATCGCGGACAAAGCAGCCGTAATAGGGCTCGCCATATTCTGCACGCGGGCCGGGGGCGCCTTCGTCGCTGGCGCCGGCCTCCAGGGCGGCCTGATAGAAGTCATGTACGGCAGCCCTGTTCGACGCCACAAAGCCAAAGTGGCTGCCGTTGCCGATACTCGCCGGCTTGCCGTTGATCGGCGTCTGCACCCAGAACTCCGGGTATTCGCGGCCATAGGCGACGGCGCCAGGGTGGGCGAGTACGCGTTTGCAACCGAGGGTGGCGAGGACCTGATCGTAGAAGGCGGTGGCCTTGTCGAACTGATTGGTGCCGATGGAAATATGCGAAAGGATGCTGGGGTTGGCGTCAGCCATGGGCCTGTCCTCCTTGGGTGGTCGCTGGCGTTCACTCGACTTCGGGCTGGGCGCTGCGCAGCATAAATAGACGAAACAGCACTACGCTTGAGAATAGTTGTAAAAAGCGACTTGCGCAGTCCAGCAGCAAGCTGGCTAGGGCGTTGTCGGCGAAGGTTTCGCTGGAGTGGCTCCAGCCGTCGAGCAGCCACAGCGGCAGCATGACGATCAGGATGCAACCGAGCATGGGCCAGAAGTAACCGTTACTCATCTCGAAGCTCTCGCGCAGCGCCTTCATCGGGCTCAGACCGCGCAACACCAGCAGGTATTCGGCAAACGCCAGTTTGACCATCAGCCAGATTCCCGGCAGCACGAACAGCGATGCGCCGAGGAGAATCGCCAACGTATTGAGCCCCGCCAGCAGAGCAAAACTTGGCCACAAGCGCAGGCTGGCGGCCAGCAGATCGCGAGCGCGCGGCTGCAGGCCCTGGCTGCGTGCGTCGAGAAACAGGATCAGCGCGGCGCTATACAACGGGTAGAACAGCAGGCCGGCGAGCAGGCGCCAGAGGGTGGCGGATTCGGCGGCCACCAGGCTGGTGACCTGCTGCAGCAACAAGCCTTCGAGCACGATCAGCGGCAGGCACAGGCGGGCAATCGCCGCCAGGTTGTGGCTGAAGAAATACCAGGAGTCGCGCAGGGCGGAGAGCATATTCATGGGGGCAGGTCGTACTCGAATTCAGGCTCGCACTCTAGCTGATCCTGCTTGTCGCACCCAGCAACGCGGCAAGCAGATCGGCGCTGGTAAGCACTTCGGCATATTCATCACGTAAGTTAGCCATGGCCATGACATGCACCTCATCGGCGCTGCGCAGCTGCCCGTAGTAGTCAGTCTTGTCGAAGGTGTAGCAGGCATCCGCCACCACTTGGGTGATAAAGCCCAGATTGCTGGCGCTGCGTGCGGTGGCTTCGACCGAATTCTCACTGGCCACCCCGACTATGACCAGGCGGCGGATAGCGCGGGCATGTAGCCAGCGCTCGAGGCCGCTATGGGTAAAGGCGTCGGTCACGTTCTTTTCGAACACCTGCTCGGTAGCCCGTGGCGCCAGCGCGGGCTGGAAGAGCGCACCGCTTTGCCCGGGCGCAAACACCGAGTCGGCCTGACGGGAAATATGGCGGATATGCACCAGCGGCAGGCCCGCGCTGCGCCAGTACTCAAGCAGCTGAGCGATGCAGGCTTCGGCGCCCGGGTTGTTACGCGGTGTGCTGACACGCTGGATGCCTTGCTGCATATCGATAATCAGCAGTGCTGGGATTTCTGGCGTATTGGCAGGGCTTGGATGCATTTCGACCGTCCATGGCTGTTGGCTGGCATACTGCGCGCTGACTTTAACCTGAGGGCTTTCTGCCCGTCAGCCGCATGATGAGGATTACCGGTGAAGAAGATCGCCGTATTCGCCGATGTACAGAACCTCTATTACACCGTGCGCCAGGCCTATGGTTGTCATTTCAACTACGCCGCGCTGTGGGCCGATATCAGCCAGCATGGGCAGATTGTCGAAGCCTACGCCTACGCCATCGACCGGGGTGATCAGAAGCAGCAGCAGTTTCAGCAGATCCTGCGCAACCTCGGCTTTACCGTAAAACTCAAACCCTTTATCCAGCGCAGCGACGGCTCGGCCAAGGGCGATTGGGATGTCGGCATTACCATCGACATCATGGACGCCGCGCCGCGTGTCGATGAAGTGGTGCTGGCCTCCGGCGATGGCGACTTCGACCTGCTGCTGGACAAGATTCGCGGCAGTTATGACGTTGAGGCTGTGGCCTATGGCGTGCCGGGGCTGACCGCGCAATCGCTGGTACGCGCCGCCAGCCGCTATGTGCCGATCGACGGTGCACTGCTGTTGAGAAACTGATCGATGCTTGCCGATTCCATCGCCGTACTCGACTTTGAAACCACCGGTATGTCACCGGCCCAGCAGGCGCGCGCCACCGAAATCGGTGTGGTGATCGTCGAGGATGGGCAGATCGTTGCGCGCTACCAGAGCCTGATGAACAGCGGCGCCTGGGTGCCGCCGTTTATCGAACAGCTCACTGGCATCAGCAACGCCATGCTGCGCACGGCGCCGCCGGCCGCGCAGGTGATGCAGGAAGTGGCAGAGTTTGTCGGCGATCGTCCGCTGCTGGCGCACAACGCCAGCTTCGATCAGAAGTTCTGGGATGCCGAGCTGGCGCTGATCCGCCGTCGCCGCGTGCAACCGTTTGCCTGCTCGCTGCTGTTGTCGCGCCGCCTGTTGCCGATGGCGCCCAGTCATAAGCTGGGTAACCTCAACCAGTGGATTGGCCTGCCCGATACCGGCAAGGCGCACCGCGCGCTGGCCGATGCGGAAATGGCGGCCAATCTGGCCTGCTTTATGGCGATGCTGCTGCGTGAGCGGCACGGCATTGCCGAGATTTCCCATGAGCTGCTGTGCAATCTGCAGCGGGTGCCAGCGGCGAAGATGTCGCAGGCGTTGCAGAAAATCCGCGATCACGCATTCAGCTAACGGGGCGCCAGGCGCAATAAAAAGGCTGCCATCAGGCAGCCTTTTTGCGTTTCAGCAGGGCTTAGTTTTGCGCCAGTTTCTGCTGGTGTTGGGCGAGCATTTTCTGCGCGTGGGCCACTTCCAATGCTTCCATGGCGTTGATCGGTTTGATCGCCACGGCGCGCTTGAGGTGTTGCAGGGCCTTGGCTTGTTCGTCGTCGCCGTACACGTAGGTCAGGGCGTTGGCGTATTCGTAATGGCCGATGGGCAGGTCATCCTGGGCCTGGAAGCTGCGGCTGAAATACTTCTCCATATTGTCGGCGCTGACGCCGTAGGTCATGCGCCCGACCATCTTGCCAACCTTGCGAATTACCCCAGCCTCGTAGCCGCCATACAGGGCCAGGGCGAACGGCTGCTGCGGGTGTTTGGCCAGCAAGGCCTTGAGTTCGTTGGGGATCTGCGAGGTGTAGCCGCGCTTGAGCACCACCGGCACTGACAGTTCCTCGCCCAGGCGTGCCTTGGCATAGACGCGGCCGAATTGTGCAGCCACGTCGGCTTGAACCAGCTCACCGGCCTGGTCGGTGTAGGTGATTACTTCTTCCAGCAGGCGGTGCTTCTCTTCCTGCTCTGGCACCAGAAACATGGCGTAGATGACCTGCGCGAACATCGCTGGGATCTGCCCGCCAACCCCCAGGGCTAGGCCCTGTTGCTTGGCCTCGGCGAAGTCGCCGCGAAACACCAGGCGCCAGACGTCCTGCAGTTTTGCGGCGTAGAGCTCGGCTTCCTCCGGTTTGCCGGTAAAGCCGGTATTGGCCAGTACGGTTTTTTCCAGTGCCTGAGGATGGGTGGTGGCCATGGTCACCACCCAGTCGGCGTCGGGGAAGGGGTAGTCAGTACCAAAGCCGCGCGTCAGTTGCGGCCAGGCCTGGCGCAGCTTGTCGCCCGAATAGTCATAGGCGCTTTGGTCGTAAGGGAAGGGCTTCCAGCTGTCGGCGGCGACAGCGCTGAAGCTGCAGGCGGCAAGTAAGGCAATAAGTGTGCGGCGCATGGTGATGACCTGATTGTTGTAGGTATGCGCCGATCATAGAGCGCTGCCGCCCGCGCCCCACCCATCCAAGGATGAGTTGCGCGGGTTTTCAGTGCGCCGGGTACGCGCCCGTGCCGACCTTAAGCATGGCTGTCCTTGTGCTGGAACTGCCGGCGGTACTGGTTGGGTGACAGTTCCGTGTGCTGACGAAACAGCCGGGCGAAGAAGCTGGCGTCGTCGTAACCCACTTCATAGCTGATGGTCTTGATGCTTTTGCGGGTGGCGCTGAGCAAGCCCTTGGCCGTTTCGATGCGCAGGCGTTGCAGGTAATGCAGCGGCTTGTCGCCAGTGGCGGTCTGGAAACGGCGCATAAAGTTGCGGATGCTCATGCCGTGTTCGCGGGCGACATCCTCGAAGCGGAACTTGTCGGCGAAGTGATCTTCCAGCCACTGCTGGATCTGCAGAATCGTCATGTCGTGGTGCAGCTTCTGCCCGCCAAAGCCGATGCGGCCGGGGGCGTAGTTGCGCTGCACTTCATACAGAATGTCGCGGGCCACACCCTGGGCCACGCTGGCGCCGCAGAAGCGTTCGATCAGGTAAATGTAGAGGTCGCAGGCCGAGGTAACACCGCCGGCGCAGTACAGGTTGTCTGCGTCCGACAGGTGTTTCTCCTGATTGAGCAGCACCTTGGGGAAACGCTCGGTAAACTCGTTGAAGAAGCGCCAGTAGGTAGTCGCCTCCTTGCCATCGAGCAGGCCCGCCTGGGCCATCCAGAACACCCCGGTGGCTTCGCCACAGATCGCGCTGCCGGCGGCGTGGCGCTGTTTCAGCCAGCGGAGCACCTGTGGGTGGCGCTGGCACAGCGCGTCGAAGTCATCCCAGAAGGCCGGCAGGATGATCACGTCGGCATCTTCCAGCGCACCATCGACCGGAATCAGCACGTCACTGAAGCTGCGCACCGGTTGGCCATCCGGGCTGACCAGGTGGATTTCGAAGGTCGGCGTCAGGCCCAGGCCCTGCTGTTTGCCGTAGCGCAGGCTGGCCATATGGAAGAAGTCCTTGGCCTGCATCAGGGTCGAGGCGAACACGCCTTCGGTGGCAAGAATGCTGACGCGGTGCAGCGGCGCTGGTGACTGAATAGGCATAGATATTGTTCTTATTAAGGCTAAGTGGTCATGAGCTGGCTGGATCGTCTTATTTTTTGGCGCTTGTGTCCAGTGTGACCAAGCGTTTGCTTGGCTAAAGTCGAGGCCAGTTTAAAACCGCCCATATTTGTAGGTATTGCCATGATCCCCAGAACGATTTTCAGCTCCGAACACGAACAATTTCGCGACAGCGTGCGCAAGTTCCTTGAGCAGGAAGCCGTACCTTTCCATCAGCAGTGGGAAAAGGACGGTCATATCGACCGCGCGCTGTGGAGCAAGGCGGGGGAGGCGGGGATGCTCTGCTCGCATATCCCGGAAGAGTACGGCGGCATGGCGGCGGATTTTCTCTACAGCACCGTAGTGATCGAGGAAGTCGGCCGCCTGGGTCTGACTGGCATCGGTTTCTCCCTGCACTCGGACATCGTCGCGCCCTACATCCTGCATTACGGCAGCGAAGCGCAGAAGCAGCATTACCTGCCCAAGCTGGTGTCCGGCGAGATGGTTACCGCCATCGCCATGACCGAGCCGGGCGCGGGCTCCGATCTGCAGGGCGTAAAAACCACAGCCGTGCTGGATGGTGATGAGTACGTGATCAATGGCTCGAAGACCTTTATCACTAACGGCTTTCTGGCTGACCTGGTAATCGTGGTGGCCAAGACCGATCCGAAAGCCGGCGCCAAGGGCACTAGCCTGTTTCTGGTTGAAGCCAATACGCCCGGCTTCTCCAAGGGCAAGCGTCTGGAAAAGGTCGGCATGAAAGCCCAGGACACCTCCGAGCTGTTCTTCCAGGACGTGCGCGTGCCCAAGGAAAACCTGCTGGGCCAGGCCGGCATGGGCTTTGCCTATCTGATGCAGGAGCTGCCGCAGGAGCGTTTGACCGTCGGTATCGGTGCCTTGTCCTCGGCCGAGGCGGCACTCAAGTGGACCCTGGAGTACACCCGCGAGCGCAAGGCATTCGGCAAGCCGATTGGTGACTTCCAGAACACCCGTTTCAAGCTGGCGGAAATGGCCACGGAAATTCAGATCGGTCGGGTATTTGTCGATCGCTGCCTGGAGCTGCATCTGCAGGGCAAGCTGGATGTGCCGACTGCGGCCATGCTCAAGTACTGGGGCACTGATCTGCAGTGCAAAGTGCTGGATGAGTGCGTGCAGCTGCACGGCGGCTACGGCTATATGTGGGAATACCCGGTGGCGCGCGCCTGGGCCGATGCGCGGGTGCAGCGCATTTATGCGGGCACCAACGAGATCATGAAAGAGATCATCGCCCGCTCGCTGTGATCGAGCGCTGAATAAAAAAAGCCCGGCTATTGCCGGGCTTTTTTATGTCTCATGTAGCGATCAGGGGGCTGGGTTGGGTTGGGCTTTGTGAATCGCCTCGATACCAGTCAGTACCTCGACAGAGAGTTTCAGTTCGCTGCTGGTTAGGTTGCTGTCCAGTTGCTCCAGACTGGTCGCGCCAATGATGTTGCTGGTGACGAAGGGTTGCGCGGTGACAAAGGCCAAGGCCATCTGCGCTGGATCCAGACCATGCTCGCGCGCCAGAGCGACATAGCGTGCGCAGGCGCTTTCCGACTCCGGGTTGGTGTAGCGGGTAAAGCGGCTGAACAGGCTGATCCGCGCATTGGCCGGGCGTGCGCCGTCAGCGTACTTGCCGGAGAGCATGCCGAAGGCCAGGGGCGAGTAAGCGAGCAGGCCACATTGTTCGCGGATGGAGATTTCCGCCAGGCCCACTTCGAAGCTGCGGTTGAGCAGGTTGTAGGGGTTCTGAATCGATACGCTGCGCGGCCAGCCACGCTGTTCGGCCAATTGCAGGAATTTCATGGTGCCCCAAGGCGTTTCATTGGACAGGCCGATATGGCGAATTTTGCCGGCCTTGACCTGTTCATTCAGGGCTTCGAGGGTTTCCTCCAGTGGTGTGTATTCGCTGTCCTGGTGGCGATAGCCGAGCTGGCCGAAGTAGTTGGTCGGGCGCTCTGGCCAGTGCAGCTGGTAGAGGTCGATCCAGTCGGTTTGCAGGCGTTTGAGGCTGGCATCCAGCGCTTGGGCGATATGCGCACGGTTGTGTTTGAGTTGGCCGTCGCGGATATAGCCGATGCCATTGCCAGGGCCGGCGATCTTGCTGGCTAGCACCCAGTCAGCACGATCACCACGCTGTTTGAAGTAGTCACCGATGATTTGTTCGGTCTTGCTGTAGGTCTCGGCGCGCGGCGGTACCGGGTACATCTCGGCGGTATCGATGAAATTTACCCCGTAGGCCTTGGCGCGTTCGATCTGGGCGAAGCCCTCGCTAGAGCTGTTCTGTTCGCCCCAGGTCATGGTGCCTAGGCACAGACTGCTGACCTTTAGATCAGTGCGGCCGAGTTGACGGTAATCCATTGCTAGCTCCTTGAAAAAGCGGATTGGCATAATCGTGTTGAAATTCTCCGCGCAATCTGCATAATTGCGCACCTCTTTCTGCAGTGGAAGTGATGCGCCGCCTGCCGAAGAATCTTGCCGTATTACGGACGCGCTGACCCGAGCCCCCGATAGCGCCTGTTTTCGGCTGCCTTTGACTTGTCAAAGTACGCACTATTCAGTAAGATCCGCCGTCTTATTTATCAGGGCGGCCCCTGAGGCTATAAAGAATGAAAACTTTTACTGCTAAACCGGAAACAGTTAAGCGCGACTGGTTTGTCGTCGACGCTGCAGGTCAGACCCTGGGTCGTCTGGCTACCGAAGTTGCAAGCCGTCTGCGTGGCAAGCACAAGCCTGAATACACTCCGCACGTTGATACCGGCGACTACATCGTCATCATCAACGCTGAGCAGATTCGCGTTACCGGTGCCAAGACCACTGACAAGATGTACTACTCCCACTCCGGTTTCCCGGGCGGCATCAAGTCGATCAACTTCGAAAAGCTGATCGCTAAAGCCCCTGAGCGCGTGATCGAGACCGCGGTTAAAGGCATGCTGCCGAAGAACCCGCTGGGTCGCGACATGTATCGTAAGCTGAAAGTGTATGCGGGCGCTGCTCACCCCCACACTGCTCAGCAGCCCCAAGAACTGAAGTTTTAACGGAATAGTTCATTATGTCGGCGACTCAAAATTACGGCACTGGCCGTCGCAAGACTGCAACCGCTCGCGTTTTCCTGCGTGCGGGCACTGGCAAAATCTCCATCAACAATCGCACTCTTGATGGTTTCTTCGGTCGCGAAACTGCCCGCATGGTAGTTCGTCAGCCGCTGGAACTGGTTGAGATGACCGAGAAGTTCGATATCTTCGTTACCGTTATTGGTGGCGGCGTAAGTGGTCAGGCTGGCGCAATCCGCCACGGTATCACTCGTGCCCTGATGGACTACGACGAAGCGCTGCGTCCTACTCTGCGTAAAGCTGGCTTCGTGACTCGCGATGCCCGTGAAGTTGAGCGTAAGAAGGTTGGTCTGCGTAAAGCGCGTAAGCGTCCGCAGTACTCCAAGCGTTAATTCGCTACCTGCGTTCCAAAAAACGCCCAGTTTCCTTTCGGAGCTGGGCGTTTTTTATGGGCGATGATTTAGTCTGCGGCATCATGCCGCAGCGGTGAGTGCCGTGATTTGCAAGGCGTTGCGTCCCTTATGACTGGGTAATTACCTTGTCAGTAAAGGGGCTTTTCTTTACCATTCGGCAACTTTTTGTGCGATCTGAAACTTACCGAGTATAGGCCTGCTTAAAAGGCCATAAAGCTGATGGGAGACGACTGAATGAGCAATGACGGCGTGAATGCAGGCCGGCGTCGCTTTCTGGTAGCGGCCACCTCTGTGGTGGGCGCTGCAGGAGCGGTGGGTGCCGCGGTCCCGTTCGTAGGGTCCTGGTTCCCAAGCGCCAAGGCTAAAGCTGCCGGAGCACCTGTAAAGGTGAACGTCAGTAAGATCGAGCCGGGCCAGCAAATGGTTGCCGAGTGGCGGGGGCAGCCGGTGTTTATCGTGCGCCGTACCGAGGAGATCCTCAGCAACCTGGTCAAGCTTGAGCCGCAACTGGCCGACTTTGACTCCAAGGCGTCTGAGCAGCCGAGCTATGTCGATCCGAAAACCCGTTCGATCAAGCCGGAAGTGCTGCTGCTGGTAGGTCTGTGCACCCACCTGGGTTGCGCGCCGTCCTTCCGTCCGGAAGTGGCGCCTGCTGACCTCGGTGCTGATTGGGTTGGTGGCTATTTCTGCCCATGCCACGGTTCGCGCTACGACCTCGCTGGTCGCGTGTACAAGGCTCAGCCTGCGCCCTTGAACCTGCCGGTGCCGCCGCACACGTATGAGTCGGATGATGTGATCATCATCGGTGTGGATCAGGAGAAAGCATGATGAGTAAATTCATGGAATGGGTTGATGCGCGCTTTCCCGCGACCAAGATGTGGGAAGACCATCTGTCCAAGTACTACGCGCCAAAGAACTTCAATTTCTTCTACTTCTTCGGCTCCCTGGCGCTGCTGGTATTGGTCAATCAGATCGTTACCGGTGTTTGGCTGACCATGAGCTACACCCCGTCGGCTGAGCAGGCCTTTGCTTCGGTCGAATACATCATGCGTGATGTGGAGTACGGCTGGATTCTGCGCTACCTGCACTCCACCGGTGCTTCGGCGTTCTTCGTGGTGGTCTACTTGCACATGTTCCGCGGTCTGCTCTACGGCTCCTACCAGAAGCCACGTGAGCTGGTATGGATCTTCGGCATGCTGATCTACCTGATGCTGATGGCCGAAGCCTTTATGGGTTACCTGCTGCCGTGGGGCCAGATGTCCTACTGGGGCGCCCAGGTGATCATCTCGCTGTTCGGTGCCATTCCGGTGATCGGTGCGGACCTGACTCAGTGGATCCGTGGTGACTACCTGATTTCCGGGATTACCCTGAACCGCTTCTTCGCCCTGCACGTTGTGGCCCTGCCGATCGTGATTCTCGGTCTGGTGGTGTTGCACATCCTGGCGCTGCATGAAGTCGGCTCGAACAACCCGGACGGCGTCGACATCAAGAAGAATAAGGATGAGAACGGCATTCCGCTCGACGGCATCGCCTTCCACCCGTACTACACCGTGAAAGATATCGTCGGTGTTGTGGTGTTCCTGTTTATCTTCTGCTTCGTGATCTTCTTCTTCCCGGAAATGGGTGGTTATTTCCTCGAGAAGCCGAACTTCGAAGCGGCTAACCCGTTCAAGACCCCTGAGCACATTGCCCCGGTTTGGTACTTCACCCCGTTCTACGCAATTCTGCGTGCGGTGCCGGACAAGCTGCTCGGTGTAATTGCCATGGGTGCGGCTATTGCAGTGCTGTTCGTGCTGCCGTGGCTGGACCGTAGTCCGGTCAAGTCGATGCGCTACAAGGGCTGGATGAGCAAGGTCTGGCTGCTGATCTTCTGCGTATCTTTCGTGATTCTCGGCGTGTTGGGCGTATTGTCGCCAACCCCAGGCCGTACGCTGCTGTCGCAGGTGTGTACCTTCCTGTACTTCGCGTACTTCATCCTGATGCCGTTCTATACCAAACTCGAGAAGACCAAACCGGTTCCGGAAAGGGTGACTGGCTGATGAAGAAGCTATTTGCTGCACTCGTAATTGCTGCAATGCCGGCGCTGGCTTTGGGCGCTGGCAGTGGCTACCCACTGGATAAAGTGGATATCGATCTGGCTGATAAAGCGGCTCTGCAGGATGGCGCGCGTACGTTCGCCAACTACTGCATGGGTTGCCACTCGGCGCAATATCAGCGCTATGAGCGTGTTGCTGATGACATTGGTGTTCCCCATGAAATCATGCTGGAGAACCTGGTGTTCACCGGTGCGAAGATTGGCGAGCATATGAATATCGGCATGCAGCCAGCTGATGCTAAAGCCTGGTTTGGTGCTGCGCCGCCCGATCTGACTCTGGTTGCCCGTGTGCGTGGTAACGATTGGCTGTACACCTACCTGCGCACCTTCTACGACGATCCAAGTCGTCCGCTAGGTGCCAACAACAAGGTCTTCCCGAACGTCGGCATGCCGAACGTGCTGGTGGGCCTGCAGGGTAAGCAGGTGATTGGTTGCAAGCAGGTGCAAGTGGTTGAGGATGGCAAGAAGCTGTTCGATCCACTGACCGGCACCCCGATCACTCACGAAGCCTGTGACCAGTTGACTGTTGAGCCGAAGACCGGCCAGCTGAGCACTGAAGAGTTCGACGAGAAGATCCAGAACCTGGTGACCTTCCTCGCCTACTCGGCCAACCCGGTCAAGTTGAAAAGTCAGCGCATCGGTACCTACGTTCTGCTGTATCTTGCCTTCTTCTTCGTATTCGCCTATCTGCTCAAGCGCGAGTACTGGAAGGACGTGCATTAATCCGTAGCATCTCCGCTGTTGACCTGCGCGCCCCTTTGGGCGCGCAGGTTTTGTACCCTGCCATCCCTGGCGGCTACCCCTGCGGGGCCGTCGCAAGCGACGTCAAAAATTGCTCCGGCAATTTTTTCTGCTTCACATAACTTTATAAGCGAGGAGGACCGCCATGGGCGTGACCAATCGGTTGGCCTGTTACTCCGACCCCGCCGACCACTATTCCCACCGCGTACGCATTGTGCTCGCCGAGAAGGGTGTCAGCGCCGAGATCATCAGTGTCGAAAAGGGCCGTTACCCGGCCAAGCTGCTGGAGGTTAATCCCTACGCCAGCCTGCCGACCCTGGTGGATCGCGATTTGGCTCTGTATGAGTCGACTGTGGTGATGGAATACCTGGATGAGCGTTACCCGCATCCGCCGTTGTTGCCGGTGTACCCGGTGGCTCGAGCCAATAGCCGTCTGCTGATTCATCGGATTCAGCGCGACTGGTGCGCACAGGTGGACCTGATTCTTGATCCGCGCAGCAAGGAGCCGGCCCGTGCGCTGGCGCGCAAGGAGCTGCGCGAGAGCCTGACGGGTGTGTCGCCGCTGTTTGCCGACAAGGCCTATTTCCTCAGTGAGGAATTGAGCCTGGTGGATTGCTGCCTGCTGCCGATTCTTTGGCGTTTGCCGATTCTGGGGATAGAGTTGCCAAAGCCGGCCAAGCCGTTGCTGGACTACATGGAGCGTCAGTTTGCTCGTGAAGCGTTCCAGGCCAGTCTGTCGCCTGTCGAACGTGATATGCGTTAACCCGAGGAGGTAGTGATGAAGTCGAGTCGTCCTTATCTGGTTCGTGCCCTCTATGAGTGGATCGTGGACAACGACTGCACCCCGCACCTGCTGGTCAATGCCGAATTTGCCGGTGTGCAGGTGCCTGCCGGTTTTGCCAGTGATGGGCAGATCGTGCTGAATGTCTCGCCTACAGCCGTGCGTCATTTGCATATGGATAACGAGGCAGTGAGCTTCGAGGGGCGTTTTGCCGGCGTGCCGCAAAGCCTGTATATCCCCGCAGCTGCCGTGCTGGCGATCTATGCGCGGGAGAATGGCCAGGGCATGGTGTTTGATGCGGAATCGTCGATGCTCGATGCTGAGGAGATCGAAGACCCGGATGAGCAAAGCCCGCCGGATGATGAGCCGCCGCGCCCCAGTGGCAGGCCTAGTCTGAAAGTGGTCAAGTAAAGATAAAAAAGGCGATCCGAAGATCGCCTTTTTTATTGCCGCCGCACAGGCGCTACCTGGATGGGGCTATCAGTTGACGTACTCGAACAGCTTCACCACTTTCTGCACGCCGGAGACGCTTTGCACCAGGTTGGTGGCGTGAGTGGCTTCGGCCTGCGAGACCACGCCGAGCATGTAGACGATGCCGTTCTCGGTGATCACCTTGATGCGCGAACCGGGCACGCTGCTGTCGGCGAGCATCTGGGTCTTGATGCGGCTGGTCAGTAGCGAGTCGTTGCTGCGCACCAGCAGTGAGGTGGGGTTCAGCACCTGCAGTTCGTTATGCACCTTCTTCACGTTGTTGACCTTGCGCGCGGCTTGCTCGGCCATGGTCTTGAGATCGCTGCGTGGGGTCTGGCCGGCCAGTAGTACCACGCCGTTGTAGCTGGTCACCACGATGCGCGAGGTCGGGCTGGTCAGGTCAATATGCGCACGGGCCACGCTGGAGCTGACCTCGGAAGGGATGAACTGGTCGTCGATCTTGTTGCCGACGCTGCGGTTGCCGCAGCCCGCGAGGGCGAGGGTTAGCGCCAGAGCGGCGAGGATCAGTGGTGAACGGGTCATTCTTCACTCCCAAACAGTTGGCTGTCGATCAGGTCGCACAGGCAGTGGATGGCCAGCAGGTGGACTTCCTGGATGCGTGCGGTAACTTTCGAAGGCACGCGGATTTCCACGTCTTCCGGTAGCAGCAGTGAAGCCATGCCGCCGCCATCGCGACCGGTAAGGGCGACCACCGTCATTTCGCGGTCATGGGCAGCCTGGATGGCCTGAATCACGTTGGCCGAGTTGCCGCTGGTGGAAATCGCCAGCAGTACGTCGCCCGGTTGCCCGAGTGCGCGAATTTGCTTGGAGAACACCTCGTTGTAGCTGTAATCGTTGGCAATCGAGGTGATGGTTGAGCTGTCGGTGGTCAGGGCGATGGCTGGCAGGCTTGGGCGCTCGCGCTCGAAGCGGTTGAGCAGCTCGGAGGAGAAATGCTGGGCGTCGCCAGCTGAGCCGCCGTTGCCGCAGGAAAGGATCTTGCCTTCGCTGAGCAGTGCCTGAACCATGGCCAGGCTGCCTTGCTCGATAAAGGGGATGAGCACTTCCATGGCCTGCTGCTTGGTTTCAATGCTGGCTTGGAACAGGTGGCGAATACGGGCTTGCATGTCCATTGGAGATATAACCTTCAGTGTGGCGTCTGTTCAGGTATCAAAGGCGTTTTGAATCCATTCCAGTTGCGCGGGGGCTTGGCTGTCGGCGTTTATGGCAATCACATCAAAACGGCATGGGTACTTGGCCCAGCGTGATTCTTGTTGCAGGAAGTGCTGAGCGGCGCGGCTGAGTTTCTCACGTTTGCGTGCATCCACGCTCTCTGCTGCGCCGCCCCAGGCGCTATGGCGCCGATAGCGAACTTCTACGAATACTACTGTATCGGCGTCGAGCATGACCAGATCGAGCTCGCCGAGGCGGCAGCGCCAGTTCTGTGCCAGCAGGCGCAGGCCGTGCTGCTCGAGATGCTGCCGGGCCAGGGCTTCGGCAGCATCACCGCGTTGTTGCGTGCTGATGCGCTCGCTCAATTGAGGCTGTCGGGCAGCGGCTGCACCTGGCCGTCACGGAACTCGGCCCAGGGCAGTTGCCGCTCGATGCGCTGGCTCGGGTTCAGGCTCAGGTTACCGGACAGGCCTTGCAGGCGAGTCTCGGGCAGCGCCTTGAGCTGGTTCAGGCGTGGTGCCAGCTGGAAGGCATCAGCGCCCATGGCATACAGGCGGCCGAGGCTACCGCCGGCCTGCGGCCACTGCGTGCTGGCCTGCTGGCGCAGCGGGTCGTTGACGTTCAGCAGCCACGGGGTTTCGCAGAACATGATGCCGTTGAGGTCGATGTACTGCGCCTGGTTGTAGGTGCCGGTAAACAGGTGCGAGGTGGCGTACACCGGTACATCGCCGGCGTACTGGAAGGCCAGGGTCGGTTTGATCTGCTGGGCCTGCTGCGGCGTGGCGGCGAGGAAGATGAAGTCGACATCACGGCGGCGCGACGGGGCGGCGGCAACCGAGGTGCCCAGGGTGTTTTGCAGGCGTTTGCTGCGTGCTTCGCTTTCGCGCAGTTGGAACAAATCGGCGATCTGTCGGGCCAGTTCGACCGGCTGATCAACATGCTCGGCGGCGATCAGGGTGCCGCCCTGGGCTTGCCAGCTCTGGCGGAAAGCGGCGAGCACGCGGTCGCCCCATTCGCCGTTGGGCACCAGCGCTACGGCGCGGCGCATGCCGTCGGCCCAGGCGCGGCGGGCGACTTCGCGAGCTTCGTCCTCGGCGGCGAGGCCGAACTGGAACAGTTGCGCCGGGCCTTCCTGAGTGCCTTCGCTGTAGTTCAGTGCGAGGGTGGTGATCGGCAGCTGTTCACGGCTGCTCAGCTGGCTGACCAGGTTCTTTTCCAGCGGGCCGATCACTAGCTGTACGCCGGTGGCCTGGGCCTGGGCGTAGAAGGCGTCCATGGAGCCGATGCGCGAGCTGTCGAACATCTGAATGTTCGGTGGGTTCTGTCCGGCTTGTTGCGCCTGGTAGTGCGCGGCGAGGAAGCCGTCGCGCAGGGCGCGGGCCACGCTGGCCAGTTGGCCATCTTGTGGCAGCAGCAGAGCAATCTCAGTTAGCGGTTGGCTGGAGAGCTTTTTCAGCTCGACCAGCGCCTGCGGCAGTTGTTGCGCTGCAGGGTGCTGCGGATTGGCGGCGACCCAGGCATCAATAGCGGTTTGCTGCTGCTCCAGGGTGCCGGCGCTCTTGGAGGCGCGGGCCAGTTCCAGCCAGCCGTCGAGGTCGGCATCGCCGCTGGCTTGCTGCTCGCTCGCGGGCAGGCTGGAGACCAGGGTCCAGATGGCTTCCTGGTTGTGCGTGGCGCTGGCGCCACTGAGTAGCGGGGCGATGTAGGCGCGTTCGCGGGCTGCGGCCAGGGTTTGCCCGGTGGCTTGCAGAGCGTTGGCGCGGACCAGCTGGCTGCGTACCTGTTGTTCAACTGGCAGCTCGCCGAGGCGCTCCATGCTCGGGTGGCTGAGGGCACGCAGGGCGGCCTTGGGTTTGTTGCGGCTCATGTCCAGTTCGGCGCGCAGGGTGCTGGCGTAAATCTGCTGGGCCGGTTTCAGGCTTTCCAGCTGCACCTGTTCAAGAATGCTGCTGGCGCGAGTCAGGTCTTTCTGCTTATAGGCCAGGTCGGCCGCCGACAGGCGCAGTGCCGCGGCTTGCTCGGCCGGGCTTTCGGCCGCTTGCTGCAGCAGTTGTTCGATGCTGGCTTGCGGCGTGCGCGGCAGCTCGCCCAGGGTCGATGAGGGCTGGCTGGCGCAAGCGGCTAGCAGGCCGGCAAGGCAGAGGATGGAAAGGGCGCGCAGGCGGGCGATCAGGCGGGTGGGCATGTAGGGCGTTCCTGATACTTGATCAAATTGAGCGTCGAATTGTACCCAAGCCCGCCGGGTGACGCGATGTCGAAGGTTGGAAACGGGCTACAATGCGCGCTTTGCTGATTTTGAGAGGCCTGTGCTGTGACCACTTCCGCTGCTGCGAATTCGCCTTTGGGCAGTCTTTATGTGGTTGCTACACCCATTGGCAACCTGGATGACATCAGCGCGCGAGCGCTAACCATCCTGCGCAGCGTGGCTCTGATTGCCGCCGAAGACACCCGCCATTCCGCACGGCTGATGCAGCACTTTGGCATCGGCACGCCGCTGGCAGCATGCCATGAGCACAACGAGCGCGATCAGGGCGGACGCTTTCTTGCGCGGCTGCTGGCGGGTGACGATGTGGCGCTGATCTCCGATGCCGGCACGCCGCTGATTTCCGATCCGGGCTATCACCTTGTGCGCCAAGCGCGTGCTGCCGGTATTGCGGTGGTACCGGTACCGGGCGCCTGTGCACTGATTGCCGCGTTGTCGGCTGCAGGCTTGCCGTCGGATCGCTTTATTTTCGAGGGGTTTCTGCCCGCCAAGGCGGCTGGGCGCCGCGCACGCCTTGAGCAGGTAAAGGAAGAGCCGCGCACGCTGATCTTCTATGAGGCGCCGCACCGCATTCTTGAATGCCTGCAGGATATGCAGGCGGTGTTTGGCGATGAGCGTCCAGCGCTACTGGCGCGTGAGCTGACCAAAACCTTCGAAACACTCAAGGGCATGCCGTTGGCTGAGTTGGCCGCCTGGGTGGCCGCCGACAGCAATCAGCAGCGCGGCGAATGTGTGGTGCTGGTTGCGGGCTGGCAGGCGCCGGAAGGCGAGGAGGCAGTCAGTGCTGAAGCCATGCGCGTGTTGAGTCTGCTGTTGGCGGAAATGCCGCTCAAGCGCGCGGCGGCACTGGCCGCGGAGATCACTGGGGTGCGCAAAAACTTGCTCTATCAGGTGGCCCTGGAGCAGCAGAAAGACGTTTAAACCTTGTTCTATGGGGCGCGGGCCGTTAACCTTGCCCGTGGAGAGTCGATCGGACAGTCGCTGCCGTGTTGCGTTCTGCGTAATGCGGGGGAGGAAAGTCCGGGCTCCATAGGGCGGAGTGCCAGGTAACGCCTGGGAGGCGTGAGCCTACGGAAAGTGCCACAGAAAATAACCGCCTAAGCGCTTCGGTGCCGGTAAGGGTGAAAAGGTGCGGTAAGAGCGCACCGCGCGACTGGTAACAGTTCGTGGCTAGGCAAACCCCACTCGGAGCAAGACCAAATAGGGTTCCATTGGCGTGGCCCGCGCTGGAACCGGGTAGGTTGCTAAAGGCGTGCAGTGATGTACGTCGTAGAGGAATGACTGTCCTCGACAGAACCCGGCTTACAGATCGACTCTCCACCTTCCTCATTTATCCGCTTCACTGTTTCACCTCCTTTCTAAGACCGAAAAAATCTTACTCTTAACAAACTACTTTAACTTCGCAGTTCAACGCGCTGCATAAGCTCATTTTTATATCCATTTCCTCGCGTTATTTCTCCGTTTTGCCCCTCTCAAAGTTCGCTAAATCGCCGTTCTATAAGGATTTTTCCCGCCAAGCGTGCCTTGACGGTGGGGGGCGTGCGTTCCTATAGTGTGCGCGAGTGGTAGGAAGTGGCACAAAGTGGGTTTCTTAGGCATGGATAGCTAATAAAAAGGGGTAGCGCGATCGTGTTTCGCGGAGCAAACGCCATCAGTCTCGACGCCAAAGGGCGACTCGCGATGCCAAGTCGGTATCGGGACGAGCTTGTGTCGCGTTGCGCCGGCCAGCTTATCGTCACGATTGATGCCATCGACCCCTGCCTCTGCGTCTATCCACTGTCCGAGTGGGAGCTGATTGAAGCCAAGCTCCGCGAGCTCGCCTCCTTCCGTGAAGAAAACCGCCGCCTGCAGCGTTTGCTGATCGGCAACGCTGTTGACCTTGAGCTGGATGCCAGTGGTCGTTTCCTGGTGCCGCCGCGTCTGCGCGAGTACGCCAAGCTGGATAAGCGCGCGATGCTGGTCGGCCAACTCAATAAATTCCAACTGTGGGATGAAGATGCCTGGAATGCTGTGGCCGATGCCGATCTGGCCGCGATCAAGCAACCGGGTGCTCTGTCCGACGACCTACGTGACCTGATCCTGTGACCATGACCAGCAATTTCCGCCACATCACCGTGCTACTCGACGAGGCTGTCGAAGGGCTGGCTGTGCGCGCCAATGGTTGCTACCTGGATGGCACCTTCGGGCGCGGCGGGCATAGCCGGCTGATCCTGGAAAAGCTCGGGCCAGACGGTCGCTTGCTGGGGTTTGACAAAGATCCCCTGGCAATTGCGACGGGAAATGCGCTGGCGGCCGAAGACGGCCGCTTTGTCGTTGTGCAGCGCAGCTTTGCCGAGCTGGGCGCCGAGCTGGCGCAGCGTGCGCTGGGCGGTCAGGTCAGCGGCATCCTGCTCGATCTCGGTGTGTCGTCGCCGCAGCTGGACGACGCCGAGCGCGGCTTCAGCTTTATGAATGACGGCCCGCTGGATATGCGCATGAACCCGGATGCCGGCGTCAGCGCCGCCGACTTCATCGCCAGCGCTGGCGAAGAAGAAATTGCCCGGGTGTTCAAGGAGTACGGCGAAGAGCGTTTCGCCAAGCGCATGGCTCGCGCCGTGGTGTTGCGCCGCGCCGAGCAACCGTTTACCCGCACCGCCGATCTGGCTCAGGTGCTGACCGTGGCCAATCCGGCCTGGGAAAAAGGCAAGAATCCTGCAACGCGCGCCTTCCAGGGCCTGCGCATCTATATCAACAACGAACTGGGTGATCTGGAGAGCGGCCTCGACGCGGCCCTGGAAAACCTCGAAGTGGGCGGTCGCCTGGTGGTGATCAGCTTCCACTCGCTGGAAGACCGCATCGTCAAACTCTTTATGCGCAAGCATGCCAAGGGTGAGATGGACAAGCTGCCGCGCGATCTGCCGATCATCCCGAAAGCCTTCGAGCCGCGCTTGAAGCTGATCGGCAAACCGGTATTCGCCTCCGAGGCTGAGCTTGCCGCCAATCCACGTTCGCGCAGTGCGGTGATGCGCATTGCAGAGAAAGTGCGATGAGCGCGTTATTCGCCAAGCCATTGCCCGGTGGCAGTCTGCTGATGCTGCTGTTGTTTGTGGCTGTGCTGGTGTCTGCGGTGGGGGTTTCCTACAGCGCGCACTGGAACCGTCAGCTGCTTAACGACCTGTATGCCGAACTCAGTGTGCGCGACAAGGCGCAGGCCGAGTGGGGTCGGCTGATTCTCGAGCAAAGCACCTGGACCGCGCATAACCGCATCGAAACCCTGGCCACTGAGCGCCTGAACATGCGTATCCCGGATGCCGCCGAAGTGCGCATGGTGGCGCCATGATCGGTCTTGAAGGCGCACTCTACCCCTGGCGCTTCCGTCTGGTGCTGCTGCTGCTGGCACTGATGGTGGGTGCGATTGCCTGGCGTATTGTCGACCTGCAGGTGTTTGACCAAAGCTTCCTGCAGGCTCATGGCGACGCACGCAGCGTGCGGCATATCCCGATTCCAGCGCATCGCGGGCTGATCACCGACCGTAATGGTGAGCCCCTGGCTGTCAGCACTCCGGTGACCACCCTGTGGGCCAATGGCAAGGAGCTGCAAAGCGGCAAGGCCAAGTGGAATGAACTCGCGGCTGCCCTGGGTCAGGACGCCAAGACCTTCTCTGCGCGCCTGGCTGCGGCGCATGAGCGCGAGTTTATGTACCTGGTGCGCGGGCTGACGCCTGAGCAGGGCCAGCGCATTCTCGACCTGAAAGTGCCGGGCGTGTACGGCATCGAAGAATTCCGCCGCTTCTATCCAGCGGGTGAGGTGGCCGCCCATGTGGTGGGCTTTACCGACATTGATGACCGCGGCCGCGAAGGCATGGAACTGGCCTTCGAGGATTGGCTGGCCGGCGTGCCCGGCAAGCGTCAGGTGCTCAAGGACCGGCGCGGACGACTGATCAAGGACGTCCAGGTTGCACAGAATGCCAAGGCCGGTAAGGCCTTGGCATTGTCGATTGACCTGCGCCTGCAATACCTGGCGCACCGTGAGCTGCGCAACGCTGTCACCGAGTTCGGCGCCAAGGCCGGCAGTCTGGTGCTGCTCGATGTGCAGACCGGCGAAGTGCTGGCCATGGTCAACCAGCCGACCTACAACCCGAACAACCGCCGCAATCTGCAGCCGGCGGCCATGCGCAACCGCGCGATGATCGATGTGTTCGAGCCTGGCTCGACCGTCAAGCCGTTCTCCATCGCTGCCGCCCTGGGCTCCGGCCGCTGGACCCCGGCAATGACCGTGGACACTGCGCCGGGCAGCTTGAAAATCGGTCGTTACACCATTCGTGACGTGTCCCGTGGCGGGGTGCTCAACCTGACCCAGATTCTGATGAAGTCGAGCAACGTCGGCATCAGCAAGGTGGCCTTCGATATCGGTGCCGAGCCGATTTACGCCGTGATGCAGCAAGTCGGCCTGGGTCAGGACACCGGCCTGAGCTTCCCCGGCGAGCGCGTCGGCAATTTGCCCAACTACCGCGTCTGGAAACAGGCCGAGACTGCCACTTTGGCTTATGGCTATGGCCTTTCGGTGACCGCGGTGCAGTTGGCGCATGCCTACTCGGTGTTGGCCAACCACGGCGGGAACGTGCCGTTGTCGATGGTGCGTTTGGATCGCCAGCCGGTCTCCACCCAGGTTATTGATGAGCAGATCGCCAAAACCGTACTGGGCATGCTCCAGTCGGTGGTTGAAGAGCCAGGCGGCGGCGGTGCGCGGGCCAAGGTGCCGGGTTACCACGTCGGCGGCAAAAGCGGCACCGCACGTAAAGCCGCCACTGGCGGCAGCAAGGGCTATGTCGACAAGGCCTATCGCTCGTTCTTCGCCGGTGTCGCGCCTATCGATAACCCACGTATTGCCGCGGTCATCATGATTGATGAGCCGGGCGAGGGCGGTTACTACGGCGGCCTGGTCGCCGCGCCGGTGTTTGGCAAGGTCATGGCCGGCGCGCTGCGGTTGATGAACGTCGCCCCGGATAACCTGCCGCCAGCCGAGCCAGTCAAGGTTGAGACCGCAGCCGTTGATCCCCTTAAAGGAGGGCGCATCTAATGCCTATGCCCCTTAATCAGTTGCTGCCGGAAGCCGCCAGCTCCACCCTGATTCGTGAATTGACCCTGGACAGCCGCAAGGTGCGCCCGGGCGACCTGTTTCTCGCCGTGCCAGGCACCCAGCAGGACGGCCGCGTGCATATCGCCGATGCGGTTGCCCGTGGCGCCGCCGCCGTGGCCTATGAGGCCGAAGGCGCTGCGGTGATGACTGCGCACAGTGCCGAGCTGGTTGCGCTCAAGGGCCTGGCTAATCAGCTGTCGGCGATTGCCGGGCGCTTCTATGGCGAGCCGAGCCGTGGCCTGCACCTGGTCGGTATCACTGGCACCAACGGTAAAACCAGCGTCAGCCAGTTGCTGGCTCAGGCGCTGGACCTGCTGGGCGAGCGCTGCGGTATCGTCGGCACCCTGGGTAATGGCTTTTACGGTGCGCTGGAGCAAGGCCGCCACACCACGCCTGATCCCATCGGCGTGCAGGCGACCCTGGCCGATATGAAAAACGCCGGTGCTCGCGCCGTGGCCATGGAAGTCTCGTCCCACGGTCTGCATCAGGGCCGCGTGGCGGCTCTGGCGTTTGATGTGGCAGTGCTGACCAATCTGTCCCGTGATCATCTGGATTACCACGGTTCGATGCAGGCTTACGCCGAGGCGAAAGCCGCGCTGTTCGCCTGGTCGGGCCTGCGTTGCCGCGTGCTCAACCTGGACGACGCCTTTGGTCGTGAACTGGCCGCTGCCGAGCACGAGTCGCGGTTGATCAGCTACAGCCTGATCGATTCCGACGCCTACCTGTATTGCCGCGACGCACAGTTCGACGAGCAGGGCGTGCGCGCGACCTTGGTCACTCCGCGTGGTGAAGGCAGCCTGCGCAGCTCGCTGCTCGGCCGCTTCAACCTGAGCAACCTGCTGGCGGTGGTCGGCGCGCTGCTCGGCCTGGATTACCCGCTGGATGAAATTCTCAAGGTGCTGCCACAGCTGCAGGGCCCTATTGGTCGTATGCAGCGGTTGGGTGGCGGCAAGCAGCCGTTGGTGGTGGTGGATTACGCACATACGCCGGATGCCCTGGAAAAAGTTCTCGAAGCCCTGCGCCCGCATGTCAAAGGCCGCCTGCTGTGCCTGTTCGGCTGTGGTGGCGACCGTGACAACGGCAAGCGTCCGCTGATGGCTGCGGTGGTTGAGCGTCTGGCCGATGCGGTGCTGGTCACCGATGACAACCCGCGCACAGAGGCGCCTGCGCAGATTTTTGCCGACATTCGTGCCGGTTTCGCCACGCCTGAGGCTGTGCAGTTTGTGCATGGCCGCGGCCTGGCGATTGCTCAGCTGATTGCCGCTGCCAGTGCCGATGATGTGCTGGTACTGGCCGGCAAGGGCCATGAGGACTATCAGGAAATCAACGGCGTGCGTCAGCCGTTCTCCGATCTGCTTGAAGCGACAAAAGCGTTGGCCGCATGGGAGGTGGCGCATGCTTAAGGCGCTGCGGTTGAGCGAAGTGGCTGGCCCATTGAGTGCCAAGGTGATTGGTGCCGATGTGGCATTCAGTGCAGTCAGCAGCGACAGTCGGGCGATTCAGCCAGGCCAGCTGTTCGTCGCCCTGGCCGGCCCGCGTTTCGATGGTCATGACTACCTGGCTGACGTCGCCAGCAAAGGTGCTTTGGCGGCGCTGGTCGAGCGTGAAGTCGTCGGTGCAGCGCTGCCGCAACTGCTGGTTGCCGATACCCGTTTGGCCCTGGGTCAGTTGGGCGCGCTTAACCGCCAGGCCTTCACCGCGCCTGTGGTGGCGATTACCGGCTCCAGCGGCAAGACCACGGTCAAGGAAATGCTCGCCAGCATCCTGCGTGAAGGTCTGCGAGGTCCTGTGCTGGCCACCCGTGGCAACCTGAATAACGATCTCGGCGCACCGCTGACTTTGCTGGAGCTGGCTCCTGAGCATGTTGCCGGGGTGATCGAGTTGGGTGCCAACCATGTCGGCGAGATTGCCTACACCGTCAACCTGACCCGACCGCAGGTAGCCATTATCAACAATGCCGGTAACGCCCATGTCGGCGAGTTCGGCGGCCCGGACAAGATTGTCCAGGCCAAGGGCGAAATCCTCGAAGGTTTAAGCGACAGCGGCGTGGCCGTGCTCAACCTTGACGACAGCGCATTCGCCATCTGGCAGCAACGTGCCCGGGGCCGTGCGGTCAGCAGCTTCGCCCTGCGTAATTCTGCCGCTGACGTTTATGCCAGCGAGCTGGCGCGCGACGCCCGTGGCTGCTCGGCTTTCACCCTGCATTGCGCCAGTGGTCAGGCCCGTATTCAGCTCAACCTGCTCGGCGAGCACAACGTCGCTAATGCCCTGGCCGCTTCCGCTGCTGCCCAGGCGCTGGGTCTGGCCCCGGCGGCGATCAAGGCTGGGCTGGAAAGCCTGCAACCGGTCAAAGGCCGCGCCGTAGCACAGATTGCGCCAAACGGTCTGCGAGTGATCGACGACAGCTACAACGCCAACCCGGCATCTGTTTGCGCCTCCATCGATATCCTCACCGGCTTCCCGGGCCGCCGCGTGCTGGTGCTGGGCGATATCGGCGAGCTGGGCGAATGGGCCGAGCAGGGCCATCGCCAGGTCGGCAGTTATGCCGCAGGCAAAGTTGATGCGCTGTACGCCGTGGGCCCGCTGACAGCTCACGCAGTGGCCGAGTTTGGTGCGGCAGCTCGGCATTTTGCCGACCAAGCCAGCCTGATTGCTGCGCTGCTTCTAGAACAAGGCAGCGAGCAGGGCGACACCACCCTTCTAATTAAAGGTTCACGCAGCGCGGCGATGGAAAAAGTCGTCGCGGCGCTGTGTGGCACATCCGGGGAGATTCACTAATGCTGCTGCTGCTGGCGGAATACCTGCAACAGTTCCACAAGGGTTTCGCAGTGTTTCAGTACCTGACACTGCGCGGCATCCTCGGCGTGCTCACCGCCCTGGCGTTGTCGCTGTGGCTCGGCCCGTGGATGATCCGCACCCTGCAGATCCGCCAGATCGGCCAGTCGGTGCGTAACGACGGCCCGCAGTCGCACCTGTCGAAGAAGGGCACGCCGACCATGGGTGGCGCGCTGATTCTCTCGGCCATCGCCGTCAGCACGCTGCTCTGGGCTGACCTGTCCAACCGCTATGTATGGACCGTGCTGGCCGTAACCCTGCTGTTCGGTGCCATTGGCTGGGTCGATGACTACCGCAAAGTGATCGAGAAGAACTCCAAGGGCCTGCCGAGCCGCTGGAAATACTTCTGGCAGTCGGTGTTTGGCCTGGGTGCTGCGCTCTTCCTTTATATGACTGCGCAAAGCCCGGTGGAAACCACCCTGATTCTGCCACTGCTCAAGGACTTCAGCCTGGAGCTGGGCCTGGGCTTCGTGGTGCTGACCTACTTCGTCATCGTCGGCTCGAGCAACGCGGTCAACCTCACCGACGGCCTCGACGGCCTGGCGATTCTGCCCACCGTCATGGTTGGCGGCGCGCTGGGGATCTTCTGCTACCTGTCGGGTAACGTGAATTTCGCCGAATACCTGTTTATCCCCTACGTGCCGGGTGCGGGCGAGTTGATCGTATTCTGCGCCGCCCTGGTCGGCGCGGGTTTGGGCTTCCTCTGGTTCAACACCTACCCGGCGCAAGTGTTTATGGGCGACGTCGGCGCGCTGGCGCTGGGCGCGGCCCTGGGCACCATCGCCGTGATCGTCCGTCAGGAAGTGGTGCTGTTCATCATGGGCGGCATCTTCGTGGTGGAAACCCTGTCGGTGATCATCCAGGTCGCCAGCTTCAAGCTGACCGGCAAGCGCGTGTTCCGCATGGCGCCGATCCATCACCACTTTGAACTGAAAGGCTGGCCCGAGCCGCGCGTGATCGTGCGCTTCTGGATCATCACCGTGATTCTGGTGCTGATCGGCCTTGCCACTTTGAAACTGCGTTGAGGAAAGTATGAGCCTGATCGCTTCTGACCACTTCCGCATCGTTGTCGGCCTCGGCAAGAGCGGTATGTCCCTGGTGCGCTTCCTTGCGCGTCAGGGCCTGCCGTTTGCCGTGGTCGACACCCGTGCCAACCCGCCGGAGCTCGCCACCTTGCGTGAGCAGTTCCCGCAGGTGGAAGTGCGTTGTGGCGAACTGGATGTGGAATTCCTCTGCCGCGCCAGCGAGCTGCTGGTCAGCCCAGGTCTGGCTATCGCCACGCCAGCGCTGCAGGCGGCCGCTGCGCGCGGGGTCAAGTTGTCGGGTGATATCGATCTGTTCGCCCGTTATGCCAAGGCGCCGATCATTGCCATCACCGGCTCCAACGCCAAAAGCACCGTGACTACCCTGGTTGGTGAGATGGCCGCAGCGGCGGGCAAGAAGGTCGCCGTCGGCGGCAACCTCGGTACGCCGGCGCTGGATCTGCTGAATGATGAGATCGAGCTGTACGTCATGGAGCTGTCGAGTTTCCAGCTGGAAACCACCGACCAGCTCAATGCCGAAGTGGCGACCTGCCTGAACATCAGCGAAGACCATATGGATCGCTACGCCGATCTGCCGGCCTACCACCTGGCCAAGCACCGCATCTTCCGTGGCGCGCGGCAGGTGGTGGTGAACCGCGACGACGCGCTGTCGCGTCCGCTGGTGGCCGATCAATTGCCGTGCTGGTACTTCGGCCTGGGCAAACCGGACTTCAAGCGCTTCGGTCTGCTCGAAGAAGATGGCGAGAAGTTCCTGGCCTACCAGTTCGCTGCGCTGCTGCCAGTGCGTGAGCTGAAGATTCGTGGTGCGCACAACCAGTCCAACGCCCTGGCGGCTTTGGCCCTGGGGCATGCCGTGGGTCTGCCGTTCGAGCCGATGCTCGAAACGCTGAAGCGCTTTGCTGGCCTGCCGCATCGCTGCCAGTGGGTGGGTGAGCGCAACGCAGTGAGCTACTACGACGATTCCAAGGCCACCAACGTCGGTGCCGCGCTGGCGGCCATTGAAGGCCTGGGCGCGGATATCAGCGGCAAGCTGGTGCTGATCGCCGGTGGCGACGGCAAGGGCGCGGATTTCTCGGCATTGAAGAATCCTGTTGGCACGTTCTGCCGCGCCGTGGTGCTGCTCGGCCGTGATGCCGAGTTGTTGGCTGATGCCCTGGGCGACGCCGCACCACTGATTCGGGTCAAGACCCTGGACGAGGCTGTACAACGCGCTGCCGAGTTGGCCGAGCCAGGCGATGCCGTACTGCTGTCGCCGGCCTGCGCCAGCCTGGATATGTTCAAGAATTTCGAAGAGCGCGGGCGTCTGTTCGCCCAGGCCGTGGAGGGTTTGCAATGATGCTTGCCCGCCTGCTCGCCTTGCCTTCGCCGCTGCATACCCGTCGTGGTATCGATCTGGACTTCCCGCTGCTGGCCGGTTGCCTGGCGCTGCTCGGCCTGGGCTTGGTTATGATTGCTTCGGCTTCCTCGGAAGTGGCGGCGGTGCAGTCGGGTAACCCGCTGTATCACATGATTCGTCACCTGATTTATCTGACCATCGGCCTCGGCGCTGCGCTGGCGACCCTGCTGGTGCCGATGGCGCTGTGGCAGCGTTACAGCGGCATGCTGCTGCTGGCGGCGGTGGTGCTGCTGATTCTGGTACTGCTGCCGGGCATTGGTCGTGAGGTCAACGGGGCCAAGCGCTGGATCGGCCTGGGCATCTTCAACCTGCAGCCGTCCGAGCTGGCCAAGCTGTTTAGCGTGATGTTTATCGCTGCCTACCTGGTGCGTCGCCAGGAAGAAGTGCGCGAGAAGCTCACCGGCTTTATCAAACCGATGCTGGTGCTAGGGCCGATTGCCGCGCTGCTGCTGGCCGAGCCGGACTTCGGCGCCACCGTGGTGCTGGTCGGTGCGGCCATCGCCATGCTGTTCCTCGGCGGGGTCAACCTGCTGCGCTTTATTCCGCTGGCGGCCTGCGTACTCGGCCTTGGCGTGGTGGTGATGACCAGTCAGGCCTATCGCTTGGAACGTCTGACCAACTTCGTCGACCCCTGGGCGGATCAGTACGGCGCCGGTTACCAGCTGAGCCAGGCGCTGATCGCCTTCGGTCGTGGTGAATGGTTCGGCGTCGGTCTGGGCAACAGCGTGCAGAAACAGTTCTACCTGCCGGAAGCACATACCGACTTCGTGTTTGCCGTGTTGGCCGAAGAGCTGGGCATGGTCGGCGCGCTGATTACCGTCGCTCTGTTTGTCTTCGTCAGTGTGCGCGCCCTGTATATCGGCCTGTGGGCGGAGAAGGCCAAGCAGTTCTTCTCGGCCTATGTGGCTTACGGCCTGGCGTTTCTGTGGATCGGTCAGGTGCTGATCAATATCGGCGTAAATGTCGGCCTGCTGCCGACCAAGGGCCTGACCCTGCCGTTCCTCAGCTACGGCGGCAGCTCGCTGGTGATCTGCTGCGTCAGCCTGGCGCTGTTGCTGCGCATCGAGTGGGAGCGTCGCACCCAGTTGGGCAACGAGGATGTCGACTTCAAGGAATCGGATTTCTTCGAAGGCCAGCCCGCCGAGGAGGTTCAGCATGCGCGGTAATGTGCTGATCATGGCCGGCGGCACCGGCGGGCATGTATTCCCGGCGCTGGCCTGCGCCCGCGAGTTCAAGGCGCGTGGCTACAGCGTGCATTGGCTGGGTACGCCGCGTGGTATCGAGAATGAACTGGTGCCGGCAGCTGGCCTGCCGCTGCACCTGATCGATGTCACTGGCCTGCGTGGCAAGGGCAAGCTGTCGCTGCTGAAAGCGCCGTTCCAGTTGATCAAGGCGCTGTTCCAGGCGCGCAAGGTAATGCGCGAGCTGCAACCGGTGTGCGTCCTGGGCATGGGCGGTTATGTCACCGGTCCCGGCGGCCTGGCTGCGCGCATGAGCGGCGCGCCGCTGATCATCCACGAGCAGAACGCCGTGGCCGGCACCGCCAACCGCAGCCTGGTGCCATTCGCCAGCCGCGTCTGCGAAGCCTTCCCGAATACCTTCGGTAATAGCGACAAGTGTCGCACCACTGGCAATCCGGTGCGTGAAGAGCTGTTCCTGGAAACCCCGCGTGATTCGCTGCGCAACCGCCAGCCGCGTTTGCTGGTGCTGGGCGGCAGCCTGGGCGCCGAACCGCTGAATAAATTGCTGCCCGAAGCCCTGGCGCTGGTGGCGGCTGAGCTGCGGCCTGAAGTGTTCCATCAGGCCGGCAAGCAACATGATGCAATTACTGCTGAACGCTATCGCGCCGTTGGCGTCGAAGCGCAGGTCGCGCCGTTTATCAAGGACATGGCGCGGGCCTACGCCTGGGCCGATCTGGTGGTGTGCCGGTCCGGCGCGCTGACTGTCAGCGAGCTGGCCGCCGCAGGCCTGCCGGCGTTCCTGCTGCCGCTGCCGCACGCGATCGATGATCACCAGACCCGCAATGCCGATTATCTGGCCAGTGCCGGCGCTGCCGTACTGCTGCCACAACGTTCCACTGACGCCGCCAAGCTGGCCGCGCAGCTGACCGAGGTTTTGATGCACCCCGAACAACTCACTCAAATGGCGCAGACGGCTCGTCGTCTGGCCAAGCCCGATGCAACCTGCACCGTTGTCGATATCTGCCTGGAGGTGGCCCGTGGCTAAGTCTCCCGCCGCTGCACGTTCGGAAATCCGCCGTATGCGCCGCATTCGCCGTATCCACTTTGTCGGCATCGGTGGTGCCGGCATGTGCGGTATCGCCGAAGTGCTGCTCAACCTGGGTTATGAAGTCTCTGGCTCCGACCTCAAGGCTTCGGCCGTGACTGAGCGTCTGGAAACTTTCGGTGCGCAGATCTTTATTGGCCACCGCGCCGAGAATGCCGAACAGGCCGACGTGCTGGTGGTGTCCAGCGCGGTGAATACCAGCAATCCGGAAGTCGCCACCGCCCTGGAACGTCGCATCCCCGTGGTGCCGCGCGCCGAGATGCTCGCCGAGCTGATGCGCTACCGCCACGGTATTGCCGTTGCCGGCACCCATGGCAAGACCACCACCACCAGCCTGCTGGCCTCGGTGTTCGCCGCTGGCGGCCTGGACCCGACGTTCGTCATCGGTGGCCGGCTGAATGCCGCCGGCACCAACGCGCAGCTGGGCAGCAGCCGTTACCTGATCGCCGAAGCCGATGAGAGTGACGCCAGCTTCCTGCACCTGCAGCCGATGGTCTCGGTGGTCACCAATATCGACATGGACCACATGAGCACCTATGGCGGTGACTTCAACAAGTTGAAGAAAACCTTCATCGAGTTCCTGCACAACCTGCCGTTCTACGGTCTGGCGGTGATGTGCGTGGATGACCCGATCGTGCGCGAAATTCTGCCGCAGGTGGCCCGCCCAACCGTGACTTACGGCTTTGATGACGGTGCCGATGTGCGTGCGATCAACGTGCGTCAGCAGGGCATGCAGACCTTCTTCACTGTGCTGCGCCGCGACCGCGAACCGCTGGATGTATCGGTGAACATGCCGGGCAACCACAACGTACTGAACGCCCTGGCCACCATCGCGATTGCTAGCGACGAAGGCATCAGCGATGAAGCCATCGTCCAGGGCCTGTCGCAGTTCCAGGGTGTTGGCCGGCGCTTCCAGGTCTACGGCGAACTGCCGGTGGATGGCGGCAGCGTGATGCTGGTCGACGATTACGGCCACCACCCGCGCGAAGTCGCGGCGGTGATCAAGGCCGTGCGCGGTGGTTGGCCGGAGCGCCGCCTGGTGATGGTTTACCAGCCGCACCGTTTCAGCCGCACCCGCGACCTGTATGACGATTTCGTTCAGGTTCTCGGTGATGCCCAGGTGTTGTTGCTGATGGAAGTCTACCCGGCCGGTGAAGCGCCGATTCCAGGGGCTGACAGCCGCAACCTGTGCCACAGCATCCGTCAGCGTGGCCAGCTCGACCCGATCTATATCGAGCGCGGCGTGGACCTCGCGCCCATCGTCAAGCCGCTGCTGCGCGCTGGCGACATTCTTCTCTGCCAAGGCGCCGGCGACATCGGCGGCCTGGCCCCGCAACTGTTGCAAAGCCCTTTGTTCGCCACAGTCGGCGGCGAGTCATCAGAGGAGTCGAAATGAGTGCTGCCAGTCTGCAATCACAATTTCCGGTCAGCGCCTTTGGGCGCGTGGCCGTGCTGTTCGGTGGCAAGAGCGCCGAGCGTGAAGTCTCGCTGAAGTCCGGTAATGCCGTGCTGCAGGCGTTGCTGGCTGCGGGCGTGGATGCGTTCGGCATCGACGCAGGCGATGACCTGCTGCAGCGCCTGACCGCCGAGAAAATCGACCGTGCCTTTATCGTGCTGCACGGCCGTGGTGGCGAAGACGGTTCGATGCAGGGCCTGCTCGAGTGCGCTGGGATTCCTTACACCGGCAGCGGCATTCTGGCCTCGGCCCTGGCCATGGACAAACTGCGTACCAAGCGTGTGTGGCTGAGCCTTGACTTGCCGACGCCGGCCCACGCGGCGCTGGCCTGCGAAGCCGATTGCCATGCGGCTGCTGCCGAGCTGGGCTTCCCGCTGTTCGTCAAGCCGGCCCATGAGGGTTCGAGCATTGGCATGGCCAAGGTCAATGATGTCGATGCGTTGATCGCTGCCTGGAAGGGTGCCAGTCGCTACGACTCGCAGGTGCTGGTCGAGCAGATGATCGCCGGCCCGGAATTCACCATCGCCATGCTGCGCGGTCAGGTGCTGCCGCCGATTGCGTTGGGCACGCCGCACAGCTTCTACGACTACGACGCCAAGTACCTGGCCAATGACACCCAGTACCGCATCCCGTGCGGCCTCTCGGCGGAGAAGGAAGCCGAGCTGAAAGACCTCACTGCCCGCGCCTGCGAAGCAGTCGGCACCCAGGGCTGGGCCCGCGCCGACGTGATGCAGGATGCCGACGGCAAGTTCTGGTTGCTGGAAGTCAACACCGTGCCGGGCATGACCGACCACAGCCTGGTGCCGATGGCAGCCCGTGCTGCGGGTCTGGATTTTCAACAACTGGTGTTGGCGATTCTGGCCGACAGCCTTGAGGCTCGGGGTTAACTCATGACGGCCACCTTGCGTCACCAGCCAGGTTCGAACCGCGCTCCCGTGCGCGGCAAGCCTGTGCCGCGTGGCGCCAGCCGTCTGGTGGCCAAGGAGCCGATCAGCCTGCGGGTGAGCCTGCCGAAAGCCCGCCTTGCTGGATTGGGCGGCTGGCTCAAGCACCTGACCTGGCCGCTGTTGCTGCTCGCACTGGGTTACGGCACCTATGAATTGTCGCTGCGTGCGTTGCCCTATGCCGACCAGCCAATTGCGCGGATCAGCGTCGAAGGCGACCTCAGCTACGTCAACCAGCAGGCCGTGCAGCAGCGTATTGCGTCCTATGCCAATGCCAGCTTCTTCAAGGTTGACCTGCTCAGCCTGCGCCGCGAGCTGGAACTGATGCCGTGGATCGCCAGCGCCCAGGTGCGCCGCGTATGGCCGGATCAGTTGGTGGTGCGTCTGGAAGAACAATTGCCGATTGCCCGCTGGGGCGATGAGGCACTGCTGAACAACCAGGGCGAGGCGTTCGCACCGCAGGAACTGGCCAATTACCAACACCTGCCGCAGCTGTATGGCCCCAAGCGTGCGCAGCAGCAGGTGATGCAGCAATACCAGGTGCTCAGCCAGATGCTGCGGCCCATGGGCTTTTCCGTGGCGCGCCTGGAGTTGCGTGAGCGCGGCAGCTGGTTCCTCTCCACCGGGCAGGGCATCGAGCTGCTGCTGGGGCGTGACCATCTGGTGGAAAAAATGCGGCGCTTCACGGCCATCTACGCCAAGGCCTTGAAAGAGCAACAAACGAATATCGCGCGGATCGATCTGCGTTATGCCAACGGCCTGGCCGTGGCATGGCGTGAGCCGGTAGCGCCCACGGCGGCAACAACCGCTGTCGTGCAGTGAATCAGGAGAAGGCAAGAGCCATGGCAAACGTGCAGAGCGGCAAGATGATCGTCGGCCTCGACATCGGTACCTCCAAGGTGGTGGCGCTGGTCGGTGAAGTGAATGCGGACGGCCAACTGGAAATCGTCGGCATCGGCACCCATCCGTCGCGCGGCCTGAAGAAGGGCGTGGTGGTGAATATCGAATCCACGGTGCAGTCGATCCAGCGCGCTGTTGAAGAAGCGCAGCTGATGGCTGGCTGCCGTATCCACTCGGCTTTCGTCGGTGTGGCCGGCAACCATATTCGCAGCCTCAACAGCCACGGCATCGTTGCCATTCGTGATCGTGAAGTCAGCCCGGCGGATCTGGAGCGCGTACTCGACGCCGCCCAGGCCGTGGCCATTCCGGCTGACCAGCGCGTGCTGCACACCCTGCCGCAGGATTACGTGATCGATAACCAGGAAGGCGTACGTGAGCCGCTGGGTATGTCCGGCGTGCGTCTGGAAGCCAAGGTGCACGTGGTCACCTGCGCGGTAAATGCCGCGCAGAACATCGAGAAATGCGTGCGCCGCTGTGGTCTGGAAGTCGACGACATCATTCTTGAGCAGCTGGCCTCCGCTTATGCGGTGCTGACCGACGACGAGAAAGAGCTGGGCGTATGCCTGGTCGACATCGGTGGCGGCACCACCGACATCTGCATCTTCACCGAAGGTGCGATCCGTCACACCGCGGTGATCCCGATTGCTGGCGATCAGGTGACCAACGACATCGCCATGGCTCTGCGTACGCCGACCCAGTACGCCGAAGAAATCAAGATCCGCTACGCCTGCGCCCTGGCCAAACTGGCCGGTGCCGGCGAAACCATCAAGGTGCCGAGCGTCGGTGATCGTCCGCCGCGCGACCTGTCGCGTCAGTCCCTGGCCGAAGTGGTCGAGCCGCGTTACGACGAGCTGTTTACCCTGATCCAGGCCGAACTGCGCCGCAGTGGCTACGAAGACCTGATCCCGGCGGGCATCGTCCTCACTGGTGGTACGGCGAAGATGGAAGGCGCGGTGGAGCTGGCCGAAGAGATTTTCCATATGCCGGTGCGCCTGGGCGTGCCCCAGGGCGTCAAGGGCCTGGCCGATGTGGTACGTAACCCGATTTATTCCACAGGCGTGGGCCTGTTGCTGTACGGACTGCAAAAGCAGGCCGACGGCATCTCCATGTCTGCGCTTGGCAGCTACAGCGATGAACCCAAACAACCTGTGCTGGAACGGCTGAAACGCTGGGTCCAGGGCAATTTCTGATTTTGCAGTAGGCGTTACAACTAGAAAGTAAAGGAGAGGGAAAATGTTTGAACTCGTAGACAGCGCACCAGCAAGTGCAGTCATCAAGGTCATCGGCGTGGGCGGCGGCGGCGGTAATGCTGTCAATCACATGGCGAAAAACAACATTGAAGGCGTTGAGTTCATCTGCGCCAACACGGATGCACAGGCACTGAAAAACATCGGCGCACGTACCGTGCTGCAACTGGGCACTGCGGTGACCAAGGGCCTCGGCGCGGGTGCCAATCCAGAAGTCGGCCGTCAGGCGGCCATGGAGGATCGCGAGCGTATCGCTGAAGTGCTGCAAGGCACCGATATGGTCTTTATCACCACTGGCATGGGCGGCGGTACCGGTACCGGTGCAGCTCCTGTTATTGCTCAGGTGGCCAAGGAAATGGGCATCCTCACGGTTGCGGTGGTGACCCGTCCGTTCCCGTTCGAAGGCAAGAAGCGCATGCTGATCGCCGAAGAAGGTATTCGCGCACTGTCGGAAAGTGTCGACTCGCTGATCACCATCCCAAACGAAAAACTGCTGACCATCCTCGGTAAGGACGCCAGCCTGCTGTCGGCTTTCGCCAAGGCTGACGATGTGCTGGCCGGTGCCGTGCGCGGTATCTCCGACATCATCAAGCGCCCAGGCATGATCAACGTCGACTTCGCCGACGTGAAAACCGTGATGAGCGAAATGGGCATGGCGATGATGGGCACTGGCTGCGCCAGCGGTCCTAACCGTGCGCGTGAAGCCACTGAAGCAGCGATCCGCAACCCGCTGCTGGAAGACGTCAACCTGCAAGGCGCGCGCGGCATCCTGGTGAACATCACCGCCGGCCCTGACCTGTCCCTGGGTGAGTACTCCGACGTGGGTAACATCATCGAGCAGTTCGCTTCCGAGCACGCCACCGTCAAAGTCGGCACCGTGATCGATCCGGACATGCGCGACGAGCTGCACGTGACTGTGGTTGCCACTGGTCTGGGTGCGCGTATCGAGAAGCCGGTCAAGGTTATCGACAATACTGTGCAAGTTTCTGCCAGCACTGGCAGCAACGCAGCAGCCCCGGCGCGTGCCGAGCAGAGCGTCAATTACAAGGACTACGAGCGTCCGACCGTTCAGCGTCAAAGCCACGGCGGCGCTGCCACTGCGGCCAAGCTGAACCCACAGGATGACCTGGATTACCTGGACATCCCGGCGTTCCTGCGTCGTCAGGCCGATTGATGAAATGTATCAGGAGTATTGGGGTGATTGGTGTTCAGCAAAGGCCGGTTCTGCTATCATCGCCGGCCATTGTTGAAAACAATTCGCAACTAGTGCTATAGCGGCCAAAGCCATGATCAGACAACGCACCCTGAAGAACATTATCCGCGCCACTGGCGTCGGCCTGCATTCCGGGGAAAAGGTATACCTGACCCTGAAGCCGGCACCCGTGGACACCGGTATCGTGTTCCGTCGTACCGACTTGGACCCTGTCGTGGAAATTCCCGCGCGTGCAGGCAATGTTGGTGAAACCACCATGTCGACCACGTTGGTCAATGGTGATGTCAAGGTGGATACGGTAGAGCACCTGCTTTCGGCCATGGCTGGCCTGGGCATCGATAACGCCTACGTCGAGCTCTCCGCGTCCGAAGTACCGATCATGGATGGCAGTGCGGGTCCCTTTGTATTCCTGATTCAATCTGCTGGTTTGCAAGAGCAGGACGCCCACAAGCAGTTCATCCGCATCCTTCGTGAAGTGACAGTTGAAGAGGGCGACAAGCGCGCAACCTTCGTGCCTTTCGAAGGGTTCAAGGTGACCTTCGAGATCGATTTTGATCATCCGGTGTTCCGTAATCGCACCCAGTCGGCCAGCGTGGACTTCTCCAGCACCTCGTTTGTGAAAGAAGTCAGTCGCGCTCGCACCTTCGGTTTTATGCGTGATATCGAGTTCCTGCGTTCACAGAACCTGGCGCTCGGCGGCAGCGTAGATAACGCCATCGTGGTAGATGAGTTCCGCGTGTTGAACGAAGACGGCCTGCGTTACGAGGACGAGTTCGTCAAACACAAGATTCTCGATGCGATTGGCGATCTGTACCTGCTGGGTAACAGCCTGATTGGCGAGTTCAAGGGTTTCAAATCGGGGCATGCGCTGAACAATCGGCTGCTGCGCACCCTGATCGAGCAGCCTGATGCTTGGGAAGTTGTCACCTTTGATGACCCCAACACCGCGCCAATCTCTTACATGCGCCCGGTTGCGGCCGTGTAACGCAATACCCTCCTTACTTTGCTTTTCGAGGCCACCTTCGGGTGGCCTTTTTTTATGGCCTGCCATTCTTGGCGGTCACTCTTCGGGCCGTCGCTGCGCGACGTTAAAAATGATTCCCGATCATTTTTTTGCCTGCGCTTTAGCGGGCGGAAAGCACTTATTCGCTGGGCTTGCCGTGTTTGGCCAGGCGCTCCAGGGCAGCGCGTAGCTTGGGGTCGCTAATGCCGTCGGCGGTGGCTTGGATGTTTTCCGCAGCGCTGCTGGACAGGCAGATTGTGCGACCCGGTGCACGCCTTTCGGCAGTCGGAGGTTGCACCTTGAACAGGATCTTCGTTAAGGTCGCGAATTCTTCGAGTGCCTGCAGTTGTTTCAACAAGCGTTTTTGTTGATAGCGCAGGCGCGTGGCCCAGTGGCCATCGGTGATGATCAATAGCAGGCAACCCTCGCGCCATGAGGCTACATGGCAGTGTTCGCGAGCAGCAGGTTGCAGCTGGCTTTCCAGTAGGTGCTGCAGGCGATCAATGCGTTGCGCTTGATTGAACAGCGCCTTTAGGGGTTTCGCTTCGCGCAACAGCGCGGCGGGAGCCCGGGCCGGCAAAGGACGAAAAGTCATGGCAGGACGCCTGAAAAAGTGGAGCCGCCATGGTAGCAGAATCGCTGCTGCCGACTGACGCTTCACCACTAGGGGAAGGCCGTGCACATCATTCTACTTAGTCGGCACCACGGTGCCGCACGCTCGCTCAGTCTGGATCTGCGCTGGCTATTGCTGGCGTTGCTGCTGGCGCTCGGCGCAGCGCTGGCCAGCGGTGTGGCCGTCGGTGCCTGGTGGGCGCCAGCAACGGTTGAGGTGCATGACGACACCCAGCTCAACCAGGCCATGGATCAACAACGCGCCGAAGTCGGTGAAGTGCGGCGTGACGCGCAGCGTCAACTGGATGCTTTCGCCGTGCATGTGGCCGAGCTGCAGGCGCGCCTGACCCGTCTGGATGCCTTGGGTGCACGCCTGACCGAGCTGGCGGATCTGGATGCCAACGAATTCGACTTCTCCCTTAATGTTGGCCAGGGTGGTGCGGAAGATGCCCTGGGCGATGCAGCGTATGCGCCTCCGCCGTTTATGGATGAGCTGGATCGCCTCAGTCTGCGCCTGGACAGCCGCGAACAACTGCTGGAAGTGCTGGAGCAACTGATCGGCGAGCGACAGCTGAATGAAGCCGAATACCTGTCCGGCATGCCGGTGCGCCATGGCTATATGTCCTCGCCATTCGGTCGTCGCGTGCACCCGCTCACCGGGCGCAATACCCAGCATAAAGGTGTCGATTTTGCCGCCAAGCCAGGCAGTGATGTGGTAGCGGTTGCGGCAGGCGTGGTGAGTTTTGCGGGGAAGAGGTCGGGTTATGGCAATGTTGTTGAAATCAGTCATGCAGACGGCTACACCACCCTGTATGCGCACAACAAGAGCAATCAGGTACAGATCGGTGATCTGGTTCAGCGCGGGCAGACCATTGCCAAAGTTGGCCGCAGCGGCCGTGCCAGTGGTTACCACGTGCACTTCGAGGTCACCAAGCATGGCCGGCTGGTCAATCCAGCCAGCTATATAGCCCGGGTTAACGACGTCGAATAACGCCGCTTTCCTCGTTTGCGTTTCCGGGTAGAATGCCCCCTTCGCACGCAGCCATAAAGGCTGCATGGGTCGCTGTTCAGCCGCCCTCAATCCATACGCCTGGAAGATCCTGTCGATATGTTTGCGCCTTTGTTGAAAAAACTCTTTGGAAGCAAGAACGAGCGTGAAGTCAAACGCATGCTCAAGGCGGTACAAGCCGTCAATGCCTTCGAGGAGCAGATGCTTGCCCTTTCCGATGAGCAACTGCGTGCCAAGACGGAGGAGTTCAAAGCCCGTCTGGCCAAAGGCGAAACCCTCGACCAGCTGCTTGCTGAAGCCTTTGCGGTAGCCCGCGAAGCCGGCAAGCGGGTGATGGGCATGCGCCACTTCGACGTGCAGTTGATTGGTGGCATGACCCTGCACGAAGGCAAGATCGCCGAGATGCGCACCGGTGAGGGTAAGACCCTGGTGGCAACCCTGGCGGTATACCTTAATGCGCTGTCCGGCAAGGGCGTGCACGTGGTGACGGTCAACGATTACCTGGCCCGCCGCGACGCCAACTGGATGCGTCCGCTGTATGAATTCCTCGGTATGAGCGTGGGTATCGTTACCCCCTTTATGCCGCCGGAAGAGAAGCGTGAAGCCTACGCCGCCGATATCACCTACGGCACCAACAACGAATTCGGTTTCGATTACCTGCGCGACAATATGGCCTTCAGCCTGGAAGACAAATTCCAGCGCGAGCTGAATTTCGCCGTGATCGACGAAGTTGACTCCATTCTTATCGACGAAGCGCGCACCCCGCTGATCATCTCCGGCCAGGCCGAAGACAGCTCGCGGCTCTACACCGAGATCAACAAGCTGATCCCGCGCCTCAAGCTGCATGTTGAGGAAGAAGAGGGCGTGGTCACCCAGGAAGGCCACTACAAGGTCGACGAGAAGGCGCGCCAGGTCGAGCTGAACGAAGCGGGCCACCAGTACGTTGAAGAAATGCTCACCGAAGTCGGCCTGCTGGCCGAGGGCGAGAGTCTGTATTCAGCGCACAACCTGGGCCTGCTGACTCACGTCTATTCGGGCCTGCGTGCGCACAAGCTGTTCAACCGCAACGTTGAATACATCGTGCAGAACAACCAGGTGCTGCTGATCGACGAACACACCGGCCGTACCATGCCCGGTCGTCGTCTGTCCGAAGGCCTGCACCAGGCGATTGAGGCCAAAGAAGGCCTGCCGATTCAGGCTGAGAGCCAGACCCTGGCCTCGACCACCTTCCAGAACTACTTCCGCCTGTACAACAAGCTGTCCGGCATGACCGGTACGGCGGATACCGAAGCGTTCGAGTTCCATCAGATCTACGGCTTGGCGGTGATCGTGATCCCGACCAACCGTGCGCTGGCGCGTAAGGACTTCAACGACCTGGTCTACCTGACTGCGGAAGAGAAGTACGCCGCCATCGTTACCGATATCAAGGAAAGCATGGCTCTCGGGCGTCCGGTGCTGGTCGGTACGGCCACCATCGAAACCTCCGAGCGCATGTCGGCACTGCTCAATCAGGAAGGCATCGAGCACAAAGTGCTCAACGCCAAGTTCCATGAGAAGGAAGCCGAAATCATTGCCCAGGCCGGTCGTCCGGGTGCGCTGACCATTGCCACCAACATGGCCGGTCGCGGTACTGACATCCTGCTGGGCGGCAACTGGGAAGTTGAAGTTGCCAACCTGGAAAACGCCACGCCTGAGCAGATCGCGCAGATCAAGGCCGATTGGCAGAAGCGTCACCAGCAGGTGATCGAGTCGGGTGGCCTGCATGTGATCGCCTCCGAGCGTCACGAGTCGCGGCGTATCGACAACCAGCTGCGTGGCCGTGCGGGTCGCCAGGGTGACCCGGGCTCCAGCCGTTTCTACCTGTCGCTGGAAGACAGCCTGATGCGCATCTTCGCCTCGGATCGGGTGAAGAACTTTATGAAGGCCCTGGGCATGCAGTCCGGTGAAGCCATCGAACACCGCATGGTCAGCAACGCCATCGAGAAGGCCCAGCGCAAGGTTGAAGGGCGTAACTTCGACATGCGTAAGCAGCTGCTGGAATTCGACGACGTGGCCAACGAGCAGCGCAAAGTGATCTATCACATGCGCAACACGCTGCTGGCCGCCGACAACATCGGCGAAACCATTGCCGAGTTCCGTCAGGAAGTGCTGGATCACACCATCAACCAGCATATCGCGCCGCAATCGCTGCCTGAGCAGTGGGATATCGCCGGCCTGGAAGAGGCGCTGTACAGCAGCTTCAACCTGCGCCTGCCGATCCAGCAGTGGCTCGACGATGACCACAAGCTGTATGAAGAGACCCTGCGTGCGCGCATTCTTGAAGAGCTGGTCAACGCCTACAACGAGAAAGAAAACGAAGCCAGCGCCGAAGCCCTGCGTACCTTCGAGAAGCAGATTCTGCTGCGTGTCCTCGACGACCTGTGGAAAGACCACCTGTCGACCATGGATCACCTGCGTCACGGCATTCACCTGCGCGGCTATGCGCAGAAGAATCCCAAGCAGGAATATAAGCGCGAGTCCTTCACCCTGTTCCAGGAGCTGCTGGATTCGATCAAGCGCGACACCATCCGCGTGCTCTCGCACGTGCAGGTGCGTCGTGAAGATCCGGCCGAGGAAGAGGCCCGCCTGCGTCGTGAGGCTGAAGCCCTGGCCGAGCGCATGCAGTTCCAGCACGCCGAAGCCTCGGCTCTGCTGCCGCAAGCCACTGAAGAAGAGGGTGATCTGGCGGTTGCCGTTGCGCCTGTGCGCACCGAGCCGAAGATTGGCCGCAACGAGCCGTGCCCTTGTGGTTCCGGCAAGAAGTACAAGCACTGCCACGGTCAAGTTAGTTAAACAGCCCGTGTAAAGCGGGTTGAGCCGACAGTGAAGTTGGCTATGCTTGGCCCAGCTTGATTAACGCCGCGAACGGTCTGACCGCTCGCGGCGTTTTACCATCGCAATCAGTCCTACCACCTCAAGGAGCGTTCTCTATGGCTGTTGGTCTTGGCCCGTTGTCTACCCTGCACCCGGTTCCAGGTTTCGAGCTGGGCATCGCTTCGGCGGGCATCAAACGCCCAGGGCGCAAAGATGTGGTGGTGATGCGATGTGCCGAAGGCTCCAGCGTAGCGGGTGTGTTTACCCTCAATGCGTTCTGCGCCGCGCCGGTGATTCTGGCCAAGAAGCGTGTGCAGGGCAGTGTGCGTTACCTGCTGACCAACACCGGTAACGCCAACGCCGGCACCGGTGAGCCGGGCCTTGCGAATGCCATGCGCACCTGCGCCGCCCTGGCTCAGCTGACCGGCGTGGATGAGGGCGCCGTGCTGCCGTTCTCCACCGGGGTGATTGGCGAGCCGCTGCCGGTCGAGAAGATCGAAAGCGCGCTTCAGGCGGCTCTCGACGATTTGTCCGAGAACCACTGGGCTGAAGCCGCCACCGGCATCATGACCACCGACACCCTGCCCAAGGGCGCCAGCCGCCAGTTTGTTCACGATGGCGTGACTGTCACCGTCACCGGCATCAGTAAAGGCGCCGGGATGATTCGCCCGAATATGGCGACCATGCTCGGCTATATCGCCACTGACGCCAAGGTCGCGCGCAGCGTGCTGCAGGACCTGGTGCGTGATGCGGCGAACAAGTCGTTCAACCGCATCACCATCGACGGCGACACCTCAACCAACGACTGCTGCATGCTGATCGCCACTGGCCAGGCGGCCCTGCCGGAAATTACCCAGGCCAGTGGTGATCTGTTCGCCAAGCTCAAGGAGGCGGTGTTCAGCGTGTGCATGGAAGTGGCGCAGGCCATCGTCCGCGACGGTGAAGGCGCCACCAAGTTCGTCACCGTGCAGGTCAACGGCGGGGCGACCCACCAGGAATGCCTGGATGTCGGTTATGCCGTCGCCCATTCGCCACTGATCAAGACCGCGCTGTTTGCCTCCGACCCGAACTGGGGGCGCATTCTCGCCGCCGTCGGTTACGCCGGTGTGGCGCAACTGGATGTCAGCCTGATCGATGTATTCCTTGGCGATGTGTGCATCGCCAGCCGTGGCTGCCGCGCTGCCAGTTACACCGAAGAGCAGGGCGCCGCCGTGATGGCCAAGGAAGAGATCAGCATCCGCATCGAGTTGGGTCGCGGTGGCTGCAGCGAGACGATCTGGACCACCGACCTGTCCCACGAGTACGTGAAGATCAACGCCGAGTACCGCACCTGATCCGTCCCGTACCTGCTGTATGACTGCCCGCATTCCCGTTGCTCATGCCCCCATGAGCAACGGGAATTTGCTATTGCGGGAGTCGCCTTTTAAGGTCATGCGACCTTCCCGCAGCGAGCGCAGCCCATGTCACTTACTCTGGTTATCGGCGACAAAACCTATTCGTCTTGGTCGCTGCGTGCGGCGCTGGCCCTGGAACTGACCGGCGCGCCCTATGCCGAGCAGCTGATTACCCTGAACCGTCCCGATACCCGTGGGCAGATTTTGCAGCACTCGCCGACCGGCAAGGTGCCGCTGCTGATCAGTGATGACGGCGCGATCTGGGATTCCCTGGCAATTGGCGAATACCTGGCCGAATGTTTCCCCGCAGCGCAGCTGTGGCCACAAGCCCGGGCTGCCCGCGCGCTGGCGCGCAGTGCCTGCGCCGAGATGCACAGCGGTTTTGTCGCGTTGCGCAGCCACCTGCCGATGGACCTCAAGCGCAATCAGGCGTTGGCTGAAATACCCGCCGATGCCGTGGCCGATATCCAGCGCATCTGCGCCTTGTGGGCCGAGTGCAGGCTGCGCTTTGGAAAGGAAGGCGCCTTTCTGTTTGGCCTGCCAACCCTGGCCGATGCCTTCTTTGCCCCGGTGGCGGCGCGCCTGCGCAGTTATCAGGTGGCGCTGCCGGCAGAGGCTGCCGCCTATGTCGAGACGATCTATCAGTGGCCGGCGTTTCAGCGCTGGTACCAGGCTGCTCAGGAGGAACATCTGGCGTGAAGCGTATTCATGTAGCCGCTGCGGTTATTCGCGGTGTGGATGGGCAGATTTTGCTGGCCAAACGCCCCGAGGATAAGCACCAGGGCGGCCTCTGGGAATTTCCCGGTGGCAAGGTCGAAGCCGGTGAGACGGTGCAGTCAGCCCTGGCCCGGGAGCTGGAAGAGGAGCTGGGTATTTGCCCCAGCGCCGCGCGACCGTTGATTCAGGTGCGCCACGATTACCCGGACAAGCAGGTGCTGCTGGACGTCTGGGAAGTCTCGGCGTTTACCGGTGAGCCCCACGGCGCCGAAGGCCAGCCGCTGGCCTGGGTCAGCCCTCGGCAGTTGGGTGACTATGAGTTTCCCGCCGCCAATCGGCCGATCGTGGCAGCCGCGCGCTTACCCGAGCGGTATCTGATTACGCCCGAGGGGCTGAGTGGGCCCGAGCTGCTGCGCGGCATCCAGGCTGCCCTGAAGAGCGGCATCCGCCTGCTGCAACTGCGCGCCCCGGCAATGTTCGATGCGCAGTACCGCGACATTGCCGTGGATGCCCTTGGCCTCTGTGCCGGCAAGGCGCAGCTGATGCTTAAAGGTCCGCTGGAATGGCTGGGCGATTTCCCTGCCGCTGGCTGGCATCTGACGGCGCAGCAGCTGCGTGAATTGAGCGCTGGCGGCCGGCCGTTTCCAGCGCAGCGCTGGCTGGCAGCGTCCTGCCACTCGGCGCAAGAGCTGGAATTGGCCACACAAATGGGCGTGGATTTCATCACCCTGTCTCCCGTGCAAGCTACCCAGACCCATCCCGATGCGCAGCCGCTGGGCTGGGCGCAGGTTGCCGAGCTGCTGCAGGGCTTTAATCAACCGGCTTTTCTGCTCGGTGGCGTTACCCCGGCCGATGTCGAGCGCGCTTGGCAGGTCGGCGCCCAGGGCGTGGCGGGTATTCGCGCGTTCTGGCCCGAGTGAGTCCGTTTATGTGTCTGCCTGATCGAGTGCGTTGATGCCTGTTGAAGCCCGTTCCCCGTCCAATATGCGCCCCAGCACCCTGCACTTGCCGAGCGGCAACTGGGCGACGGTGTTCGAATGCTTGTGCGCGCATTTTCCGGCTATTGCGCCAGTGGTGTGGCAGGAGCGGATCGCCCGTGGTCGGGTGCTAGACGCGCAGGGGCAGCCGCTCGACATGGCTGCGGCTTATCGCGAAGGGCTCAAGGTTCATTACTTTCGTGAAGTGCCAGCGGAGACGCCGATTCCCTTCGAGGAAACCCTGCTGTATATCGATGAGCATTTGCTGGTGGCCGACAAGCCGCATTTTCTGCCGGTGATGCCGGCTGGCGAATACGTCGAGCAGACCTTGCAGGCGCGCCTGGCCAAGCGCCTGGGCAATGCCGACCTGGTGCCGCTGCACCGGATTGATCGGCACACTGCAGGCCTGGTGTTGTTTTCCACCAACCGTGCCAGCCGTGGTCAGTACCAGGCGCTGTTTCGCCTGCGGCAGATGGACAAGTGCTACGAGGCGCTGGCGGCTGCTTTGCCACAGCTGGAGTTTCCGCTGTTACGGGCAACCCGGCTGGAGGGCGCCGAGCCGTTTTTTCGCATGCAGGAAGTGGCCGGTGAGGCCAATACTGAAACCCGTATCGAAGTCGCCCAGCGCCTGGGCGAGCACTGGCTGTACCGGCTGTATCCGGTTACCGGCAAGAAGCATCAGCTGCGTGTGCACCTGGCGGCGCTGGGTGCGCCGATCCTCAATGACCCGTTCTATCCCGAGGTCAGCGATGCTCCCGATGCGCCGGATGACTACAGCAAACCGCTGAAACTACTGGCCAAGGGGCTGAGCTTTATCGACCCGCTAAGCGGTGAGCGGCGCACATTTGAAAGCCAGCTTAGTCTGCTCTGAAGTCGTTGGGTGGATGGCGCTATATCCATCCACCAACCCGTAATGGCGGATGAAAACAGCGTCATCCACCGGCTTCACGCACTCAGCGCCAACCTGCGCAATCTAACCTCGTAGCCCGGATGCAATCCGGGAAAACTGCGCCTGCACCACCGCTCCCGGATTGCGCTAGGGCTTATCCGGGCTACGGCTCAGGCCTGTGGTTTCGCGGCCGCCTGCCAGAGCACTTCATCAATCCCCTGACGTTTGGCGATCAGCCGCGCGGCGACGAACAGCAGATCAGACAGGCGGTTGACGTAGGCCAGGCCGACGCCGCGAATCGGCTCCACGGCGTTCAGGTGCTGGCAGCGGCGCTCGGCGCTGCGGGCCAGGCTGCGGCACACGTGAGCTTGGGCGATCAGGCGTGAGCCGCCGGGCAGGATGAAATTCTCCAGTGGGCCGACTTCTTCGTTCCAGCGGTCGATAGCCGCTTCCAGCCGCTCGATTTCCGAGGCCTGCAGGGCCTGGTAGTCGGGCATCGCCAGTTCGCCGCCAAGGTCGAACAGACGGTGCTGGCAGGGCGCGAGCACTTCGATAATCTCGGTCAGCCCCGGGCACTGGGCTTGCTGTTCGGCAAGTTCGGCCAGCAGCAAACCGATATGACTATTCAGCGTATCCACTTCGCCCATGGCATCCACCCGTGGGTGGTCTTTGGTCACGCGGCGGCCATCGGCCAGGCCGGTTTCGCCGGCATCACCGGTGCGGGTGTAGATTTTCGAGAGGCGGTAACCCATGTTCAGAGACCTGTGTCGGGCGTGGCGACGGTCATTGGTAGGCGCAGGGTGAAGCAGGTGCCCTGGCCGGCTTTGGACTGCACTTCCATCTGCCCTTTGTGGTTGTTGGTGATGATGAAGTAGGACACCGACAGGCCCAGCCCCGTGCCCTGGCCGACTTCCTTGGTGGTGAAGAACGGCTCGAAGATACGCTTGCGCACCGACTCGGGCATGCCGACGCCGTTGTCTTCCACCTGGATTTCCGCCCAGGGCGGCGCCAGGCGCACGCGCAGGGTGATCTGCCCGGGAGTTGTGCTGTCGTCGCGCTGGTGGATGGCCTGGGCGGCGTTTTTCAGCAGGTTGAGCAGCACTTGTTCCAGTTCGTTGGCGGTGGCCGGCACCGGGGGCAGATCGGCGGCGAAATCGCGCTGGATGTTCAGGCTCTTGAAGTCGAAGCTTTCGGTCAGGTCGAAGTCGTTACTGGCGATTTCCACGGCCTGATCGACTAGCGCCGGCAGTTGGCAGGGTGCGAGCTGGCGGTCACTGCGGCGGCTGAAATTGAGCATATGGCTGACGATCTTCGCCGCACGGCTGCCGGCCTGCTGGATGCCGTCGAGCAGACGCGGAATTTCCCGGGCGTTGAGGTAGCGGTCGATGGCTTCCAGACAGATGCCAGCTTGCTCGGCCTGTTCGCGGTTCTTTTCCAGCTCCGGCGACAGGCGCCGGCGGATGTTCTGTACGTTATGCAGAATGGCCCCCAGCGGGTTGTTGATCTCGTGGGCCATGCCGGCGGCCAGGCCGCCGACCGAGAGCATCTTCTCCGACTGCACCATCATTTCTTCCAGATTGAGGCGCTGGGTGATGTCGTCGATACGGATCACTACGCCGCGCCCGCTGCCGCCCGTGAGCGGGTAGAAGGTCAGGGCGAAGTGGCGCGGTTGCTCGTTGCTGCCCCAGGTGACCCGTTCGATCTTTTCCACCTGATGCTGCTCGACGGTGCGCCTTAGCTGCGGCAGGAAGGGCTTGAGCGGCGGGAAGGCGAGGAAGATCGGCTGGTTCAGCGCCTCGTCCAGACGGGTGCCGGAGAGGCTGCTGGCTTCCTGGTTCCACTGGGTGACGTAGAGTTGTTCGTCGAGGGCGATCAGCGCCGAGGGCATGGAGTCGATGATGCTGTTGAGGTACTTCTGAAAGCCGGTGAGCTTCTTCTCGATCTTGCCGCGCACCTGCACTTCCAGCTCCAGCTTGCGGTTGGAGTGGCGGGTTTCCTCGGCCAGGTGCTGAGCCTGGTCGAAGGCCTCCTGGGCATCGTCACGGGCGCGTTTGAGCTGCTGCTCGCGGGCTTCGATGCGCACCAGCATGGTGTTGAAGGCATCGGCCAGGCTGCCGATCTCATCGCGGTTGCCGCGGCGCGCGCGCAGGGCGTAGTTCTCTTCGCGGGTGACCTGGCGTGAGAGTTCTTCCAGACGGCGGATCGGTCGGGTGATCAGGCGGCGCACCTGGCGTGAGACGATCAGCCAGAGCACTACGCTCAGGGCCAGAATCACTAGGCTGGCGGTCAGGGTGCCGGTGTAGAACACCCCCGGCAGTTCACTGGAAGCCACCAGTAGCAGATGGCCAGAGTTGCCGGTGGCCTGCGGCAGTTCGACCAGCTGGTTGATACGGAACTCGCTGTGGCGCCAGGATTCGACCTCTTCGACGCGCTGCGGCAGCTGCAGCTTGGTGCCGCGCTGCAGCTGCGCCAGGTTCAGGCCGTCGGCGTCATAGATCACTGCCGCACGCAGCGGCGCGTAGTCATCCAGGCGCCTGAGCAGGGCTTCGGCGGCAGAGGGGGAGCTCAGTGCTTCTTTGCTTAGCGGTGGGCTGGCAATCAGCCGGCCGAGGGTGTGCAGGGCCTGGGGCGCCACGCTCTCCTGGGAGATCCAGTAGGCCGCGCTGATAAAGGCCAGGTTGGCCACCAGCAGTACGGTGGCGAGCAAAGCCAGCAGGGCGACCAGCAGTTTGCGGCCGACCGGTAGGTTTTCGAGGCTCTGACGCAGGGGCATGGCGGGCTGTCGTGGTGGCGAAAGTGCAGGCAGGTTAACGCGGGCCTCAGTGGCTGGGCAATCCGCGTGCATCAAGGTGGGCCAGCAGTTGGCTGTGCAGCACCTGCAGATGTGGCAGCACCAGTTGGTGACGTTGCGCGGCGTTGCAGGCGTAACCCAGCAGGTAGGCAATTTCCGTGCGGCGGCCCTGGCTGACATCCTGGTGCATGGAGGAGTAGTTGGCAGCGGTGGCCTGGATCACCCGTTGCACTTCGTCATGCAGGTCTTCGGCGGCAGCGCTGTGGCCGCAGCGCTGCAGTAACTCGCCCAGCTCGCTGCACAGGCAGGCGACTTGCGCTGGGTGTTCACGCAGCCCGCCATTGCGGCAGTCGTGCAGCACAGTCAGCGGGTTGATCGCGCAGTTCAGCGCCAGTTTGCGCCACAGGCGGCTGAGGATATCCAGGCTCCAGTCGTGAACAATGCCGGCCTGGCGCAAGTCTTCCAGCCAGGTGGGCGGCTGCAGATCCAGCGGGTCGCCGAGCCAGGTATGGCCGTGGCCGGCAAATACCACCTGAAAATCTGCCTGACGAAACGCGCCTTCGGTGCTGGAGGCAAAGATGCAGCGCGCTTGAGGCGCGGCGCGGGCAACTTCATCCTGGCTGCCCAGGCCATTTTGCAGCAAGAGGATTTCGGCGCCAGGGGCCAGGCGTGGCGCCAGTTGGCTTACCGCCGCGGCGGCGTCATAGGCCTTGCAGGCCAGCAGCAGGCGCTGGATCGGCTCAGGGGAATCGACTGTTTGCGCTGCAATGGCGAAGTGCTGCGCCTGGCCCTGTTCAATCAGGGTCAGCCCTCCGGCCTGTTGATAGCTGTGCAGGCGCGCCGGGTCGCGCAGGATCAGTTGCACCGGCAGGCCAACGCGCGCCAACCGAGTCGCCCATAGGGTGCCGAGGCTACCGGCGCCGAGGATATGCCACATGCCGAACGCGGCTTATTGCGGCAAGGACAGGCGCAGGGCGGTCACCAGTCCGGTGCTGTGCGATTCGGGCAGTATCCTGGCCGCGTGGTCGGTGATTTGGTCCGGAGTGATGGGTAGGCCTTTGGCATCCAGTCCCACCAGGCTGATACCGGCCTTGAGGCTGATAAAGCCTTCGCTGGTCTTGAAGGCCTTGAGGTTGATGCCTTCATGCAGGCGTTTGAAGCTGCTCGGTGAGCACTCGTGCAGGTCGGTCAGCAGGGTGATCAGGCCGAAATGGCTTTCATCCAGGCGCACCAGCACATCCAGTGGCCGCACCAGCTGTTGCAGGCGCCGCGCCACGCCAGTGAGCAGTTCGTTGTAGAAGGCATCGCCATACTGCTGGTGCAGCTCATGCATGTCCTGCAGGCCAATCAGCAGGTAGCACAGCGCGCCGCCGCGGGATTCGACCTGGCGCAGGCTGTCGAGCATCTTCTGGTGCAGGTAGCGGTTGTTGCCGAGGCCCGTGAGCGGGTCGATCAGGTTGCGTTGTTCCAGGCTGGCGATGTTCTCGGTGAGCAGGCGGTTCTCCTGCAACAGGCGCTGCAGGGTGTTGCACAGGCGATCGGCAGCATAGACGCGCGGCACCAACTGCTCGTTCATCGCCGCCTTGCTGATGAAGTCATCGACACCGCTGTCGAAGGCTTCGCCCAATACGTTTTCGCCTTCCTTGCCGGTGAGCAGGATGACGTAGGTGTAATGATGGGCCATTTCATCGAACTGGCGTACCTGAACGGTCAGCTCCAGGCCGTTCATCTCCGGCATCAGCCAGTCGGCGAGCAAGACGCTGGCCGGGCGCTGTTCGAGCAGGCTGATGGCTTCGGCGGCGCTGCTGGCAAAACGGAGGTCCTGATAGCCCGCCTGGCTCAGGGCGCGCCCGATCATGGCGCTGGAGAACTTGGCGTCATCGACGACCAAAATGCTCAGGTGGGGGTTAGGCATGGGCAGGCTCGCTAGGGGGAAATCGCGTGGGCCCGATACTTCGCCGGGCAGTGTGTGTTGCTACCGCTATATAATGGTCGGGTTTTTTTACCGTCAAGCCAGGCGTGTCCCGTTCGTGATGCAGGGCGCGCCGTCTATCTGGAGTAAGCCCATGCCCTCGTTCGACGTGGTGTCCGAGTTGGACAAACATGAAGTTACCAACGCCATCGACAGCGCCATCAAAGAGCTGGACCGTCGTTATGACCTGCGCGGTAAAGGTAGCTTTGAGCTGAAAGAGCTGACTGTCAACCTGACAGCCGATGCGGATTTTCAGTTGGAGCAGATGGTTGAGATTCTCAAGCTCTGCCTGGTCAAACGCAAAATCGACGTACAGTGCCTGGAGTTCAAGGACGCCTATGCGTCGGGCAAGAGCGTCAAGCAGGAAGTGATCCTGCGTGAAGGCATTGAAAAGGACCTGGCGAAGAAGATCGTCGCGCACGTCAAAGACAGCAAGCTCAAGGTGCAGGCCGCCATTCAAGGCGAGCAGGTGCGTATCACCGGCAAGAAGCGTGATGACCTGCAGGAGGCGATTGCTGCCCTGCGAGCCAAGGACTTCGGCATGCCGCTGCAGTTCAACAACTTCCGCGATTAACGCGTGAGTGTGGAACCTTGCCGCCTTACAGGCGTCGCAACGGTGTTGGTGCAGTAAAACCGCCACGGCTTGCCGTGGCGTTTTATTTTCAAAGGTTTACAAGGATTAACCGATGGATATGAACGTCGAACAACTGGTGAAAATGTCCGAGGCCTGGCTGCCTGTGGTGCTGGAATACAGCGGCAAGCTGACGTTGGCTTTGATCACAATGCTGATTGGTTGGTGGCTGATCAGCAAGCTCACCAGCAGCATTGGTCGCTTGCTCAATATGCGTCAGATCGACCGCGCGCTGAGCAGTTTTATCTGCAGCCTGGTCGGCATCGTGCTCAAGGTGTTGCTGCTGGTCAGCGTGGCTTCGATGATCGGTGTGGAAACCACCTCCTTTATCGCGGTGATCGGTGCCGCCGGCCTGGCGATTGGCCTGGCCCTGCAGGGCAGCCTGGCGAATTTCGCTGGCGGGGTCTTGATCATGCTGTTTCGCCCGTTCCGCGCCGGCGACTGGATTGAGGCGCAGGGCGTATCGGGCAGTGTCGACAGTATTCAGATTTTCCATACCACGCTGAAAACCGCTGACAACAAAGTGGTGATCGTGCCCAACGGCAGCCTGTCGAATGGCCATATCACCAACTATTCACGCGAATCCACGCGGCGCGTCGATATCAACCTGGGTATCGATTACTCAAGTGATATCAAGCAGGCCCGCGAGGTGTTGCTGAGCATCGCCAAGGACCCACGCGTGCGCCAGGACCCTGCCCCGGTGGTGTTTGTGACCGGCTTGGGTGATAGCGCGATCAACCTGTCACTGCGCATCTGGGTGGCGACGCCGGATTTCTGGCCGATCACTTTCGCTTTCACCGAGCAGGCCAAGGAGCGTCTGAGTGAGGCGGGTATTGGCATTCCATTCCCGCAGCGGGTGGTGCATCTGGTGCAGCAGCCCGCCGCGTGACGGCGCGCCGGGTTAGCGGCGAGTGGCGTTGTAGAGGTTTTTGAAGGTGCGGCCCATCGCCAGCTGGTAGTGGCCGATCAGGCTTTGCCAATCGGCCTGATCCCACGGCGAATGGCGCCGCAGTTGCAACATGTCGTGCAACGCGGCTTGTTTGCTGGTCAGACGCGGGCGTGATTTTTCCAGATCAAGCAATGCGATTTCGCAGGATGGCTGTGCATCAGCAGTCTGGATGCGCACAAAGATATGCTTTGCATACATGCAGCCATGCTGTCGGCGGGCCTTGTGCAGGTTGGCCAGGCTTTGCGCTATCTGCTGCAGGAGTTGTTGGTGCAGGGCGGCGTCTAGCACCTCACGATCATGGCTTGCATACCATTCATCGAGAGGTTGAAAGCCTTCCAGAGCTTTGGTCACCAGCATTGCGCGCCAGCCTTCGCGGCTTCGCTCGGCTGAGCAGTAAACGATCTCCGGTACCGCTACACCGGCCTTGAGTGCGCTGAGCAGCGCGTCGCGCTCGCGCAATACGGTGGGACGCCCCCAGGGGTGAAGCAGGCTGCGGTAGGTATGCCCGGTCTGCTTTTTGGCATAGAGCAACTGCCCCTGCTGGGTGATGCGCTGAACGCCGCTGTTGCCTCCACGGCGGTCATTGGGCTCTTCGACCCATTCGCCCTGGATCTGCCACCAGCTATCAAGGCTGACTGGGCTGAGGATACTGCTGACGTTACTGAATGTTACGGTCATGGCCTGCCCTTTTGCGAATGTCAGGGCACAGCAAGACTCTTGCCAGTTAGCTCAGTCAGGGCTGTTCGGCGGCGTTAATCGCGTTGGCATTACTGGCCTGCGGCCGCTCGCGGCGCCATTGCAGAAGAATCAGGATCAGTGTCGGAATGCCCAGCAAGGCAGTGATCAGGAAGAACTGCGCGTAGCCATAATTCTCCACCATCACCCCCGAGTAGCCGCCGATCAGCCGTGGCAGCAGCAGCATGATTGAGCTGAGCAGGGCGTACTGGGTAGCGGAGAACTTCAGGTTGGTCAGGCTCGACAGGTAGGCGACAAATGCCGCAGTGGCCAGGCCGGCGCTGAAGTTGTCGGCGGAAATGGTCACGATCAGCATCTGCAGGTCTGCACCCATGCCGGTGAGCATCAGGAACAGCAGATTGGTCGCCGCCGAGGCGGCGCCACCGATAAACAGGATCGGCATAATGCCGAAGCGCACGATCAACAGGCCGCCGAAACCTGCACCAATCAGGGTCATCACCAGGCCGAACAGCTTGCTGACGCTGGCGATCTGATCCTTGGTAAAGCCCTGGTCGATATAGAACACGTTGGCCATTACGCCCATCACGGTGTCCGACATGCGGTAGGTGGCGATCAGCCCCAGCAGCAGGAAGGCCTGCCAGCGATAACGCAGGATAAAGTCGTTGACCGGGGTCAGCACCGGTGCCAGGCCGCGGCGGCCCATGGTGGACAGGCACAGGCTGGTGAGGATGGTGTAGAGCAGGGCGCGCAGGAAGGCGCGGTCTTCCAGCAGCAGGTCGAGCATGCTCGCGTCGCCGTTGATCACGCTGGCGAAGTCGGTGTTATAGAACTGGGTAAACATTGCCGGTACTGATACCAGCAACACAATCAGCACCACTACAGAGACAATCTGATGGCTGAAGCCATAACGGGCGGCGGCCAGTTGTGTACGCAGTGGTACATCCGGCTCGCGCATCCACAGGCTGGTCAGCAGGCCAGGCAGCATCAGCAGGGCAAACAGCAAATAGGTGCCGGCCCAGGCTCCGTGCTGATAGAGCAGGGCGGTGGAGCCAAAACCTTCGGCGAAATACAGTGCACCGGCGGTGGCCAGCAGGGCGGCGACGCGGTAGCCGGCCATATAACTGGCTGCCAGCGCGGCCTGGCGGGTGTCATCGACGATTTCCAGGCGGTAGGCATCAACGGCGATGTCCTGGGTGGCCGAGGCGAAAGCCACCAGTACGGCCAGGGAAATCAGCCAGGTCAGGTGGGTTTGCGGGTCACACAGGGCCATACCGGCCAGGCCGATGGCGATCAAAATCTGTGACAGCACCAACCAGGAGCGTCGACGGCCCAGCTTGCCGAGCAGCGGCAGGCGCCATTGATCGAGCAGTGGCGACCAGACCCATTTAAAGGCGTATGCCAGGCCGATCAGGCTGGCAAAGCCAATGGTGTCGCGGGCCACGCCGGCTTCGCGCAACCAGACAGAAAGGGTTGAGAACACCAGCATATAAGGCAGGCCAGCGGCGAACCCTAGAAGGAGCAGCACCAATGTCGAGGGGCTTGAATAAGCGGCTATGGCTTCGCGCCAACTTTTACGGGGCATTGAGCGGACTTCTGCCTGAGGATGACCTAATAAAGGGCGCACTCTACCCGCTGTGCTCCATTGGGCGCCAGCCATAGCGCGGCATATCCACCCTATCGTTATGGATTTGCACGCCCTCTTCACGTAGACGACTGCGCTGTTCCGCACCGGACAGGCTGCCAGCAGGCAAACTGAGGCGTCCGCCAGCGGCAATTACCCGGTGCCAGGGTAGGGTGCTGCCGTCCGGCAGTTGGCTGAGGGTGCGCCCGACCCAGCGCGCGGCGCGGCCTAAGCCTGCGTATGCAGCCAGTTGGCCGTAACTCACCACGCAGCCGGCAGGTATCTGCGCCAGCGCTGCATAAAGTGCCGTACGGCGTTCGACCTGGCTTGCTGTCGGCTGGCCTGGCGCGGCATGCTTCGATCCCTGTTCTGGCTCGCTATCCGGCTTTCCCATCATGCTGCTACGTACTCTGTTGTGTTCTCTGGTTCTTGCTCTGGTCGCGCCTGCGTGGGCGGACACGGTGTGGTTGAACAATGGTGACCGTCTGAGCGGTGAGATAGTTCTGCTCGATGGCGGCAAACTGGCCTTGAAGACCAAGTACGCCGGCCAGGTGCTCATTGCCTGGAAGGATATCGACACGCTGCGCTCGGAGAAACCCTTGCTGATGCGCCGCCAGGGCCTCGACAGCGAGCACAGCAACCAGCTGGAAGCCGCCGGCAAGGGCATGGTGCGGGTGGTCAGTGACAGCACGCAGACCGTACCGCTATCCAGCATCAAACGCCTGATCCCCCCGCGACCGGTGCTGCAGGACCGCTTCTGGGAAGGCAATCTGGACGCCAAGCTGGATATGAAACGCGATGACAACCACACCGATGAGTGGAAGCTCAAAGGCAATACGCGTGTGGAGCACGGTCGCTGGCGCCATCTGTTGAGTGGCGAGTTGGAACGCAAGGTCAAGAATGATGCGAAGACTGCCGACAACTGGCAGCTGGAATATGATCTTGACCGCTTTATCACGGATCACTGGTTCTGGCGGGTCGGTGCCGAGCAGGACGAAGATGAGTTCGCCTTTTTTACCCGTCAGCGCTCGCTGGGAACCGGGCCGGGTTATCGCTTCTGGGATAACGAATTGGGCCGGCTGGATGTGATTGGGCAGTTCAACCGCCTGCAATTGGAGTCCAGCGATGCTGAGCGCTCGCTCAATACCTACTCGGTTGCCTGGGATTACAAGCGCCTGCTGTGGGGCACCCGGCTGGAGTTTTACAGCACGGCCGAGCTGCAGTTTCCTGATATAGAAGAAATTGACTACGTACTCGACAGTGAAATGGGCCTGCGTTATCGCCTGACGGATTGGGCGCGGCTGTCGCTGCTGTATGAACTGGACCAGGCGCGTGGGCTCGGGCAAACCAGCAGTGAACGCCGCTATCTGTTGGGGGTAGGGGTCGGCTGGTAGCGCACGCGGTGGTGAACTCGTGGTGATTCTGTCGGTCAGTGCTTGCTCTGGCGTCGTGCTTACGGATAATGCGCGACCTTCCGCGAACCCGAAGTAGACAAACCATCCCTATGTTTTCCCGAACCCTGCTGTGCCTGGCCCTTTCTGTGGCCGCCACCTCCGCGCTGGCGGATACCGTCTGGCTGAAGAACGGCGACCGCCTGACCGGCAAGATCAAGTTCTACGACGGCGGCAAGCTGCTGCTGGAAACTGACTACGGCGGCGCCATCGCTCTGGACTGGAGCAAGATCGCCACCCTGGAAAGCGATCAGGAACTGCTGATCAAGGAAAACGCCATCGCTGGTGAGCGCGCCAAGTCCCTGCAGCCGGCCGAGCCGGGCAAGGTGATCCTGGCCAATGGCGATGCGCCGAAGACGGTAGAGCTGGCCAGCATCAAGCAAATGCTCAAACCTAAGCCGCTGATTGAAGACTTTGTCTGGAAGGGCAATATCGACGCCTCACTGGACTACAAACGTGCAGAGCGGGACACCGACGACTATGACGTACGCCTGAAAACTCAGGCCCGGCATGGTCTGTGGCGGCATAACGGGCAGGCCGAGTACAACCGCGAATTTCGCGACAGTGTGGTGAGCACCGATAACTGGGGCGTGGAATATGCCCTCGACCGCTTCCTGACCGAACACTGGTTCTGGCAAGGGCGCTTGGAGTACAAGCGTGATCGCATTGAAGACCTGCGTCGTCAGCGCACCGTGGGTACCGGTCCGGGTTACCAGTTCTGGGACAATGAACTGGGCGCCCTCTCCGTGGCCGGGCTGCTTAACCGCACGGACTACGAGTATGCCAATGGTGAAAGCGACAACTTCTACGCCGCGAGCCTGAAGTGGGACTACAACCGCTACCTGGTCGGCAAGAGTGTCGAGTTGTTCAGCGATGGCGAAGTGGGCAAACCACTGAATAATGTCGCTGATTACACCCTGGATGCCGCCGTGGGCTTGCGTTACAAGCTGACCGACTGGGCCTCGCTGAATATGAAGGCTGAGAAGGACCTGGTCAGCGGCTCGGAAGGCGAGCTGGATGAGACCCGTTATAGCCTGGGCTTTGGCGTGGGTTGGTAAGGTCTTAGCCGCATAAAAAAGCCCCGCGTTTGCGGTAAGACTGCTCACTTAAGTGGAGCAGCTTTCCGATCCATTGAGGTCGGGCTTGAAGTCTTTACCGACCTAGGTCTTGGACGGTGGTTCAGGCCGTAGGATGGGTGCTAACCCATCAGCCAATTGATGGGTTAGCACCCATCCTACGGTCCTTTAACACAAAAAATGCCGCTTCTCTGGCAAGGGAGAAGCGGCATTTTTCTTATGTGAACAGCATTACGCGTTTGCGGGGCTTTTTGTTTGCAGCGTGCCGATATAGCCAATCAGAGGCGCAGGCCGCCATCCAGCTCCAGAACGCGACCGGTGTAATAGTCGTTTTCCAGGATATAGGCCACCGAGTGGGCGATCTCGGCGGGTTTGCCCATGCGGCGCAGTGGGATGACCGAGGTCATGCGCTCCAGCGCTTCCGGTTTCATGCTGGCAACCATTTCGGTTTCGATAAAGCCCGGTGCTACGCCCGCGACACGGATGCCGTAACGCGCCAGTTCTTTGGCCCAGACCACGGTGTCGGCTGCCACACCGGCCTTGGCGGCGGAGTAGTTGGCTTGGCCGATATTGCCGGCACGGGAGATGGAGGAGATGTTAATGATCGCGCCTTCGTTCTTCAGCTCGATCATCTTCGCCGCCACTTCGCGGGTGCAGAGGAATACGCCGGTCAGGTTGACGTCGATCACCGACTGCCACTGGGCCAGGCTCAGCTTGGTGATTTCGCCGTCCTTGACCTTGATGGTCAGGCCGTCACGCAGGATGCCGGCGTTGTTCACCAGGCCGTTGATCGCGCCGAAGTCTTCGGCAATCTGCGCCACGGTCTGGGTCACTTGCTCTTCATTGGCGACGTTGCACAGGTAAGCGCGGGCTTCTACGCCCATGGCCTTGCAGGCAGCCACGGCTTCGTCGAGTTTTTCCTGGTTCAGGTCGACCAGCGCCAGTTTGACGCCTTTGTCTGCCAGGTATTCGGCCATGGCACGGCCCAGGCCCTGACAGCCGCCGGTAATGATGATGACCTTGTCTTTAAGTTGCATCGCGAGTCCCCTCAAATGGTGTCGTGTGGCCTTGCCGGCGGTTAATCTAGGCGCCTCCCGTTCTGTGACGGATTTTATGCAAGGAGTCATAAGGTGAGCGTGAAAGCCGGCAAGCATGCCCGAGAATTGCTGCTCAAGGAATACCGTGGCGTGCTCAGTACCCATTCCAAGGCCATGCCGGGTTTCCCTTTCGGATCAGTGGTGCCCTATTGCCTGGATGCTGACGGTTATCCGCTGATTCTGATCAGCCGCATCGCCCAGCACACCCATAACCTCAAGCAGGACGGCAAGTGTTCGCTGCTGGTGGGCGAGCGCGGGGCGGAAGATGTGCAGGCGGTCGGTCGTCTTACTTTGCTCGCGCAAGCACGACAATTGGATGACGAGGGACAGATCGCGGCGGCGGCGCAGCGTTATTACCGCTATTTTCCGGATTCGCGCGGCTATCACCAGGCCCATGACTTCGACTTCTGGCGACTTGAGCCGGTGCGCTGGCGCTATATCGGTGGTTTTGGCGCGATTCACTGGTTGGATCAGGTGGCGCTGGCCAATCCCTTTGCTGGCGACAGTGAAATCAGCATGGTCGAGCATATGAACAGTGACCATGGCAACGCTATCGCCCACTATGTCCAACTGGCCGGCTTGCCCAGCTATGCGCCGGCCGAGCTGGTCGGTCTTGATAGCGAAGGTTTCCACCTGCGCATCGGTCAGGGCCTGTATTGGTTGGCGTTTCCAACATCCTGTAACAGTCCGCTTGAGGTGCGCCAGGCCCTGGTGGCGCTGGCTCGCGCCGAGGTCTGGCCGACCGATGGTCAGGCTTCAGCTTGAATTCAGCCTAACGCCCCATACTTCACCCTTACTGGAAGCTAATCTTCCGTTTAGAGCCTGCCTACGATCTGCTGCGCGTCGGCCCTGCTGCGTTAAAAACAGGCTCGGAATGCTCATTTACACCAGTAAACTCCGCTTCCTCGCCGTTTTGACCAGCCGAAGGCTGTTACTACGTAGCGCCTTGCATGGCTCTAGCTCGCGAGACCGTAAACAGGCTCTTAAGGAACCTTTGATGCGCGCTTTTCTGTTTTTGTTTTTGCTGTTTCCGATCATCGAGCTGGCCCTGCTGATTCAGGTGGGCAGCGCCATCGGTGTGTTGCCGACCCTGTTGCTGGTCATAGGTACTGCCATTCTCGGCAGCGTTTTGCTGCGTGTCGCCGGTGTTGCCACTGCCTGGCGTGCGCGGGAAAAGCTGGCGCGTGGTGAGTTGCCTGAACAGGAAATGCTCGAAGGCCTGCTGATCGCCGTCGGTGGTGGTTTGTTGCTGCTGCCAGGCTTTATCAGCGACATCTTCGGCGTGTTCTGCCTGATTCCCTTCACCCGTCGTCTGCTGGTCAACAAGGTGCGCCTGCGTGCCGCCGAGCAGGCCATGCGTCAGCGCGCCTTTTTCGACGACCAGGCCGCGCGCTCCGGGCAAGCTCGCCCCAATGTGCTGGAAGGCGAATACGAGCGCCGCGACTGATTTGCGGCTCGTAAAAAGGCTTTCACATATTAAAAATTTCACCCTCTGCCCTTGAAATCCCCTTGTGCGCCCTTATGTAGCGGTCACCGCAAGGTTTTCTGTCGTATCGGCAGATCAGACTTCAGCGCTGCGCCTGGCGTAGCGCTACCGGCCTCGCCGGACTTTGCTAACCCGCTGGTGAATTCACCAGCCGCTGTAAACCACCTATTGGGAGAGATCGACAATGAAGCTTCGTCCTCTGCATGACCGCGTCGTAATCCGTCGCAGCGAAGAAGAAAAGAAAACCGCAGGCGGCATCGTGCTGCCAGGTTCCGCTGCCGAGAAAGCCAACAGCGGTGAAATCCTCGCTGTCGGTACCGGCCGCGTGCTGGACAACGGTGAAGTGCGTGCCCTGGCCGTTAAAGTCGGCGACAAAGTGGTGTTTGGCCCTTACTCCGGCAGCAACACCATCAAAGTTGACGGTGAAGACCTGCTGGTAATGAGCGAGAGCGAAATTCTCGCTGTCGTTGAAGGTTGATTTCAGCGCCCCGTCGCTACGAATTCCGCTCTATTTGAACGAATCAAGGAATAACCATCATGGCTGCTAAAGAAGTTAAATTCGGCGATTCCGCCCGCAAGAAAATGCTCACTGGTGTCAACGTTCTGGCTGACGCAGTAAAAGCCACCCTCGGCCCGAAAGGCCGTAACGTGATCATCGAGAAGAGCTACGGCGCTCCGACCATCACCAAGGACGGCGTTTCCGTTGCCAAAGAAATCGAGCTGAAAGATCGCTTCGAGAACATGGGCGCGCAGCTGGTTAAAGACGTTGCTTCCCGTGCCAACGATGACGCTGGCGACGGCACCACCACTGCTACCGTTCTGGCTCAAGCCATCGTCAACGAAGGCCTGAAAGCCGTCGCTGCCGGCATGAACCCGATGGACCTCAAGCGCGGCATCGACAAGGCGACCATCGCCATCGTTGCTGAGCTGAAGAAGCTGTCCAAGCCGTGCGCTGACACTAAAGCCATCGCCCAGGTCGGTTCGATCTCCGCTAACTCCGACAGCTCCATCGGCGAAATCATTGCCGAAGCCATGGAAAAAGTCGGTAAAGAAGGCGTGATCACCGTTGAAGAAGGCTCGGGCCTGGAAAACGAACTGTCGGTTGTTGAAGGCATGCAGTTCGACCGTGGCTACCTGTCCCCGTACTTCATCAACAAGCCGGACACCATGGTTGCCGAGCTCGACGGCCCGCTGATCCTGCTGGTCGACAAGAAGATCTCCAACATCCGTGAACTGCTGCCAGTTCTCGAAGCTGTGGCCAAATCCGGCCGTCCGCTGCTGATCGTGGCCGAAGACGTTGAAGGCGAAGCCCTGGCGACTCTGGTGGTGAACAACATGCGCGGCATCGTTAAAGTCGCTGCCGTTAAGGCACCGGGCTTCGGCGACCGTCGCAAGGCCATGCTGCAGGACATCGCCGTCCTGACTGGCGGTACCGTTATCTCCGAAGAGATCGGTCTGAGCCTGGAAAGCGCCACCCTGGAGCACCTGGGTAACGCCAAGCGCGTAATCCTGAGCAAAGAAAACACCACCATCATCGACGGTGCTGGTCAGCAGGCTGATATCGAATCGCGCGTTGCGCAGATCCGTAAGCAGGTTGAAGACACCTCGTCCGACTACGACAAAGAAAAACTGCAAGAGCGTCTGGCCAAACTGGCTGGCGGTGTTGCGGTGATCAAAGTCGGTGCCGGCACCGAAGTTGAAATGAAAGAGAAGAAAGCCCGCGTTGACGACGCCCTGCACGCGACCCGCGCAGCCGTTGAAGAAGGCGTGGTACCTGGCGGTGGCGTTGCGCTGGTTCGCGCGCTGCAGGCCATCAGCGAGCTGAAAGGCGACAACGCCGATCAGGACGTGGGTATCGCTCTGCTGCGTCGTGCTGTTGAAGCACCGCTGCGTCAGATCGTTTCCAACGCTGGTGGCGAGCCAAGCGTAGTGGTCGACAAGGTCAAGCAGGGTTCGGGCAACTACGGCTTCAACGCCGCAACCGACACCTACGGCGACATGATCGAGATGGGTATTCTCGATCCGGCTAAGGTCACTCGTTCGGCTCTGCAAGCTGCAGCTTCGATCGGCAGCCTGATGATCACCACCGAAGCGATGATCGCCGAAGTGGCTGAAGACAAGCCGGCCGGTGGCGGTATGCCAGACATGGGCGGCATGGGTGGCATGGGCGGCATGATGTAAGCCAGCCCGGCGCCCAGCAGACCGCCGCCAGGCGGTTTGCTTGATGTAAAGAAAACCCCGTGCCTGTCACGGGGTTTTCATTTTTCTCGGCTATAAACAGTCCTCGCGGCAAAGCGGTACGCCAATTGCTTTGTGTGATGCGCGCTCCCGGACTGGAGCCTGTCAATCTGCGCAGTGCTGCCTGTCAGCATTGCCGCGCCGTGTTTTGACCTCACCTGGATGTGCTCTACCACGCCGCTTTTGCCGTGTGGCTGGAGGTTGTGCCGGTTAGGGTGTTGCCTGCGGCTGTTTTAAAACCGCTGGTTCTATGACGCACCGCGCTGATGCAAATGGGCAATTAAGTGACTGTGGGTGTGTTACCGCCAGGTGCGCTGATGCGGCCCCAATCCTTGGTTTGCTCGAGCATTGAACCATTGGTGCGAATGTAGTTCGAAGGCCTGGCCTGCTAAATGGCTTACGTGTGGATCAGGATGATCGCAATAGAGTTGCCGGCAGAGTCCGGTAGTAACGACCGCTGGTCGCAAAGCGCGACATTGCGGTTATCAGTGATCTAGGGTCTACAAACAGCGTTTGGCAGCGCTATCAAGAGGTTGCAGTGATGAAGCTAGAAATCGCACGAGGTTTGTTCCTGGTGACCGCGCTCAGCGTGGCCTCGCTCGCGGCGGCGGCCTGGCAAGAAGCCAGCCCCCAGGTCATCACCCTCAATGAGCGCGGCTACTGCCCGTTGCCACCGCAGGCACGAACGGCCGAGGCGCTCAAGCCGGACCACGACCTGCTGCTGTTTATGTTCAGCTTGTCCCAGGGCGCCCGTTCGCAAGGTTGAGCCTGCTGACCTGACAATTCGATAGACAGAAAAAAGCCCTGCACTGCAGGGCTTTTTGGTTAGTGGGCTTTGGCCGTTGTCGGTGGCGCATCGGGTTGTGCCAGCAGGCTGTACACGCAGGGCAGCACGAACAGGGTAAACAGCGTGCCAATCGACATGCCGGTGGCGATTACCAGGCCGATGTCGAAGCGGCTCACCGCACCGGCGCCGGTTGCCAGGATCAACGGCACCATGCCGAAGACCATCGCCGCGGTGGTCATCAGCACCGGACGCAGACGAATCGCCGCCGCCTCTTCAACTGCTTCACGACGTGACAGACCTTTCTCGCGGCGCAGCTGGTTGGCGAACTCGACGATCAGGATGCCGTGCTTGGTGATCAGGCCGATCAGCGTCACCAGGCCCACCTGGGTGTAGATGTTCATGCTCGACAGGCCGAGGAACAGTGGAATCAGTGCGCCACAGATCGACAGCGGCACCGTGACCATGATCACCAGTGGGTCGCGGAAGCTCTCGAACTGCGCCGCCAGCACCAGGAAGATCAGCGCCAGCGCCAGGCCGAAGGTCACGTACAGCGCGCTGCCTTCCTGCACCAGTTGCCGCGAGGCACCGGCGAAGTCGTAGGCGTAACCGGCTGGGGCTTCCTCGCGCATGATCTGCGTCACCGTGTCGATGGCTTCACCCATGCTGACAATCGGTACGCCCTGGATAATCGCCGAGTTGAGCTGCTGGAACTGGTTGAGCTGGGTTGGCCGCGCACGGTCGCTGACTTTGACCAGCGTCGACAGGGCCAGCATCGCGCCGCTTTCGCTCTTCACGTAGTAGCTGCCCAGCCATTCCGGGTTGTCGCGGTAGGCGCGCTCGACCTGGGCAATCACCTTGTAGCTGCGCCCGTCGATGGTGAAACGGTTGATCTCGCCTTCACCGAGTAGGCTGGCCAGGGTCAGGCCGAGGTCTTCCATCGACACGCCCATCTGCGCGGCTTTCTCGCGGTCGATTTCCACCACCACCTCAGGCTTGTCGAAGGCCAGGTCGACATCGAGGAAGGCGAACTTGCCGGATTCCACCGCGCGTTGCTTGACCCGCTCGGTCACCTGCAGCAACGACTGGTAGTCGTTGGGCGTGTTGATCACGAACTGGAACGGCAGACCCTCACCGGTACCCGGCAGGGACGGTAGGTTGAAGCCGAAGATCTGCAGGCCGGCGATCTGCGACAGGCGCGCTTGCACCTCCGGGAGAATCTCCATCTGGGTGCGCTCGCGCTCGTTCCATGGCGTCATCAGAAAGCCGCCGATACCCGATTGCACGCCGTTGAAGCCGTTGATCTGGAACGAGGAGTAGTACTCGGGGAACTCCTTGAAGATGGTCACGAACTCATCGGTGTACTTGTTCAGGTACTCCAGGTTGGTCGGTTGCGGCGCGCTGGCCATCATAAAGATGATGCCCTGGTCTTCTTCCGGGGCCAGTTCGCTTTTGGTGAACTTGAGCAGCACCGGGATCAGGCACATGACGATCACTGCGAACACCAGCACCACCGGGCGAGTATCCAGGGTGCCGTGCAGGGCGCGCTGATAGCGCTGCTTGAGGCTGTCGAAGATCTGGTCGAGCTTGTGCGCCAGACCCGAGGGGTTTTCCTCGTGACGCAGCAGCTTGGCGCACATCATCGGCGACAGGGTCAGGGCGACGATGCCAGAGATAATCACCGCACCGGCCAGGGTCAGGGCAAACTCTTTAAATAGCGCGCCGGTAAGGCCTTCGAGGAAGCCGATAGGGGCGTACACCGCCGCCAGGGTGATGGTCATCGACACCACCGGTACGGCGATCTCCCGCGCGCCTTCGATGGCCGCATCGTAGGGTGTCTTGCCTTCCTCGATATGCCGGTGGATGTTCTCCACCACCACGATGGCGTCGTCCACCACCAGGCCGATGGCCAGCACCATGGCCAGCAGGGTCAGTAGATTGATCGAGTAGCCCATCAGCTGCATAAAGAACATCACGCCGATCATCGACAGCGGGATGGTGATCACCGGGATCAGCACCGAGCGGAACGCGCCGAGGAACAGGAATACCACGACGATGACGATCAGCACGGCTTCGAACAGGGTTTTCACCACCTCATCAATCGAGGCCTGGATAAACAGCGTGGCGTCGTAGGCGATGGAAACTTTCAGGTTCGGCGGCAGCTGCGCTTCCAGGTCGGGCATGACCTTGCGCACTTCCTTGATCACGTCCAGCGGGTTGGCCCCCGGCGTGCCTTTGATGGCGATGTACACCGAAGGGATGCCATCGAAGGAGCTGATCGAGTCGTAGCTTTCCGCGCCCATTTCCACCCGCGCCACATCGCGGATCAGCACGCGGCTGTCGCCCACGGTCTTCAACGGGATGGCAGCAAAGGCTTCGGCGGACTTCAGGTCGGTTTCGGCGTTGATGCTGGTGACCACGTACTGGCCTTTCACTTCACCCGCTGCGGCGAGGAAGTTGTACTTGCGCACCGCGTCATTCACGTCGCCGGCGGTCACGCCGTAGGCGCCCATCTTCACCGGGTCGAGCCACAGGCGCATGGCAAACACCTGATTGCCGAGAATCTCGGCCTCGGCCATGCCGGGCAAAGTGGCCAGCTTGGGCTGGATCACCCGCGACAGGTAGTCGGTGATTTGCGGGTTGGACAGTTCATCGCTGTAGAAACTGAGGTACATCAGCGCGGTGGAGTCGGCGGCTTCCTTGCTTAGTACCGGGTCTTCGGCGTCCTGCGGCAACTGGTTCTTCACCTCGTTGGCCTTGGCCAACAGCTCGGTAAACAAACGGTCGCTATTGGCGCCGATACGCGCGTAGATCGAGATGACCGACACATTCTGCCGGCTGACCGAGGTCATGTAGTCGATGCCGTCGGCGCTTGCCAGGCTCTGCTGCAGCGGTTGGGTGATATAGCCCTGGATGGTCTCGGCATTGGCCCCGGGGTAAGCCGTGGTCACCGTGATCAGGGCGTTTTCCATCTGCGGGTACTGGCGGATGGTCAGTTTGCTGAATGCCTGGAAGCCAAGCAGGATGATCAACAGACTGACCACGGTCGCCAGTACCGGGCGACGGATAAAGGGATCAGTAAAAGCCATAAATAAGTTCCTTTGCGCAGCGCCGGATTAATTGGCGCTTGGCTTGTCCTGCGAGTTGGCGATGCTGACGTGGGCGCCGTTGTCCAGCTTCAGCTGGCCGGCGGACACCACTTGCTCACCGGCTTGCAGACCTTTGCTGATCACCACCTGGCCTGCGCGGCGCTCGCCGGTTTCGACGAAGCGGCGCTCGACCACCAGTTCGGCCTGGCCTTTGTCGTCTTTGACCACCTGGCCGTCTTCAGCCTTCTTCTCGCCGATCACGTACACCGAATTGCCATACAGGGTGTAGGTGATGGCGGTTTCCGGAACGACGATCAGGTTCTGCTCGCCCGGTAGCAGTACTTCCAGGTTGGCGAACATGCCGGGCAGCAGTTTGCTTTCCGGGTTGACCAGCATGGCGCGCACCTGCACGTTGCGGGTGGCGTCTTCGACCTTGGGGTTGATCGCGGCAATTTCGCCCTCGAACACCTCATTCGGGTAAGCCGCCACGCTAAAGCGCACGCGCTCGCCGATGGCCAGCTTGGGCACCGCCTGCTCGGGCAGGAAGAAGTCGACGTAGAGCTTGCTCAGGTCCTGCAGGGTGGCGATGGTGGTGCCCGAGGACAGGTAGTCACCGACGTCGACCTGGCGGATGCCGATGGTGCCGGCAAACGGCGCGATGATGCGCTTTTTCGCCAGCATGGCTTTCAGTTGGGCAACGCTGGCGTTGGCCTTCTGCAGGCTGGCGGAGAGGCGGTCGAACTCGCTTTTCGAGATACTCTGGCGATTGACCAGGCTGCGGCCGCGCTCGTATTCCACGCGGGCCAGGCCCAGCTCTGCCTCGGCGGTGGCCAGGCTGGCCTGCTCGACATCGCTGTCCATCTGGATCAGCGGCTGCTGCAGGGTGACCTGTTCACCGGAGCGGAACAGCACCTGTTGCACGGTGCCGCCGACCTCTACGGTGAGGTTAACGCCCTGGAAGGCCTTGAGTGTGCCGATGGCTGGCAAGCGGCCCTGCCACGGGCGCTCTTCGGCCGTTGCGGCATCGACGCTGATGGCCGGCTGCGGCGCGGAGAACATCTGCACTTGTTGGTAGATGGAGAAGCCTTTGTAGGCGGCGAGGGCGAGTACCACGACGAGTACTGCGCCGAGCATGATCAGCATGCGGCGGAGCAACATATTCCGGTTCCTTGGCAAGGCGGTTGGATAGCCTGGGAATAGGCAAGAGGGGCACATTAGACCTCGCGCAAAGGCCTGTCAAAGATTCGCATTTGCAAAATAGCGTTGTACAAAACTTGCCTGATTGATCAAGTGCTTTTTAAGCAAAATGCCAGCATATGCTGGCATTTTGTTTGTTGCGCTGTGCTGACCTCTGGGCGTCAGGCACTCAGGCGCTGGGTCACTTCGTTGAGTTGCCCGGAGAGCACTTGCAGGTTTTGACCGGCGCTTTCAGTGCGCTGCACGTTCTCCTGGTTGGCCGTGGCGATGGCGGTGATTTCGGTGAGGTTGCGCGAGATGTCCTCGGCCACCGAGGTCTGTTCTTCGGCGGCGGTGGCGATCTGTCGGTTCATATCGCGAATCGCTTCCACCGCGCTGGTGATCAGCTGCAGCGTGGCGCCGGCCTCGGTGACCTGAGTCACGCCTTCCTCGCTGCGGTGTTGGCCGCTCTCGATGGCGCGCACCGCATTCACCGCACCGGTTTGTACGGTGTCGATGATCTGGTGGATTTCTGCAGTGGACTCGGCGGTGCGCTGCGCCAGGGTGCGCACCTCGTCGGCCACCACGGCAAAGCCGCGGCCCTGTTCGCCGGCGCGGGCGGCTTCGATGGCGGCGTTGAGCGCCAGCAGGTTGGTCTGTTCGGCGATGCCGCGAATCACTTCCAGTACCTTGCCGATGCGCCCGCTGTCGGCTTCCAGGCGGCGAATTACCTCCGAGGTGTTGCTGATCTCACCGCGAATGTCGGTGATGGTCTTGATGGTTGCCTGCATCACTGTTTCGCCCTGGCGCGCGGCGCTGTCGGCGGCATCGGCCGCGCCGGCGGCTTCGGCGGCGTGGCGGGCGACCTCCTGGGCCGTGGCGGACATTTCATGCATGGCCGTGGCGACCTGGTCGGTGCGCGAGAACTGCTCGCGGGTGCCCTGGGCCATCAGCGTGGCGATGGAGTTGAGTTCGCCGCTGGCGGTGTCCAGATCAGCGGTGCTGCGCTTCAAGCGGGTAAAGGTGTCGGAGAGGAAGTCGCGCAGGATATTTGCGGCAACGGCCAGGTTGCCCAGCTCGTCCTGGCGAGTGGAGTCGACACGCTTGCCGAAGTTACCCTGGCTAAGCTGGGCGATATGCTCGATCAGCTCGCGAATCGGGTTGATCAGGTTACGGTTGACCAGCCACAGGCTGAACAGCGCAATCACCACGGTGGCGCCGAGCATCAGCAGGGTGCCGAGGGTGATGGTGCGGTCGGCCGCAGCGTTGATCAGGCTGGCCTGCTCCAGGCTCTGCTTGTGCAACTCGCTGGACAGAGCCTCCAATTGTTGTGCGGTGTTGCGGTCAATACCGGACACCGCCTTGTCGCCAACCGCAGCGTCACCGCCGGCAGCGACAAAGGCATCGCGACCCTTGCGGTAGTTGGCGCCGAGCGTCTGGTGTTCGCTGCGCAATGTATCGACCTTGGTCTTCAGTTCGCGGTCGTTACCAGCCTCTTCGCTCAATTTGCCCAGTAAGTCCTGAACCTTGCGTTCCTGCGCCTCAAACTGGCTCCAGTATTTGTCCAGCTGGGCTTTGTCGCTGCCACGCAGCAGGACGTTTTTCCATTCCTGTACCTGGGTCTTGAAGTTCAGGTTGGTCGAGTCGATCAGCGCCGAGGCCTCCAGCGGGCCATCAAGCAGGCTGCGGTAGGCCTGCATGCCGCTGGAAAGGAAGCTGAAGCAAGCCAGTGCCGTGACCAGAATCAGCGCCAGGCTGCCGCCGAGCAGGGCGAGAATTTGCGCGCGCAAGGATTTTTGCAGAAACATGGGTGATACCCCTGAGTGTGGAAGGCGGGATGCCAGTGACGCAGAACGCGCCCTAACTGCGAAGATCCCTATCGACTGGTATCGGCTGGGCCGGGTGCCTGGAAGCAACGGCTAGCTAGGAGTATAGATCGGCTCTGCGGCAGCGTTCTTTAGCGTGCCGCAGGCGTATTACAGATTCAGCGCTGGGGCGCTTAGACCAGGCGCAGGTGGTTGTCCCACAGGCCGGCGGGGAGTTGCAGGGGCTGGCTGCTGATCTGGGCGCTGCGGCAGTCGTACAGGCGGCAACGGCCGACGCCACTGCTGACCACAAAGCCTTCAGCCACCGCGCCCACTCCGGCGCAGTCGGCCAGGGGCGCATCCAGGCGCAGTTCGGCGCTGTCCAGGTCCCAGATAAATACCCGGTTGCCGCGCGGTGCGGTCAGCGCCAGCAGGCGCAGCTCGCTGTGGATCGCCACGCTGGCGGTGTACTGGTTCATCAGCTGGCGCTGCGCATCGGCCACCGGGAAGTGCTGGAAGGGCTGGCCAGGGCGCTTGATCGCCAGCAGCGGCACCACATCGCTGATCTCGCCCATATATTGCTGGCCGGTCACCAGGGTGCCGTCGCTGGCCACCGCCATATGGCGCACGCTGTTCATTCGTTCGGGCAGCTGCTCCTGGCTGAGCAGGCTGCCGTCGCGGCGCAGCAGCACCAGGCTGGAGTCCATAGCGTCGAGGTTCATTTCCACCCGGCTGTCGGCTTCGGTGCGGATGCCGCCATTGGCCACCGCCAGGGTTTCGCCATCTGGCAGCCAGAGCAGCTGGTGCGGGCCGATGCCGTGGGTCGGCAGCTCGCTGCTGCGCAGCAACTGTTCACCTTGCAGGCGATAGACGCCGAGTACACCGCGACCGGGATCGGCGGTGTCGTTCTCGGTGGCGTACAGCCATTCGCCGTCCTTGTGGAACACCGCGTGGCCGTAGAAGTGGCGCTGCTTGGGCGTATTCAGGGTCTGCAGCAGGCGGCCGTCGCGGGTGTCGATCAGGTAGCTCTGGGTGCTCGGACGGCGGCCGACAAACAGTGCCATCGGCAGAAATGGATGACCGATCACATCGTGGCAGCGCTCGTTGACCTGGGTGGCAAATACCTGGCTGCCATCCAGCCGGTAGCCGACCGCAAAGTGTTTGCCAGCGCTGTCGTTACGCGCCGATAGCAGCAGCGGCTGCGCGCCGCTGTGCATCAATGTCCAGCCACCCAGGGCACTGGCGGCCAGCGCCGCGCCGGTGAGACCGAGGAATGCTCTGCGATTGATCTGCATGCTTTAGTCGCCGTCATGGGCGTTAAAGCCCAGCTGGATACCCAGCACTTTCGCCAGCTCACCTTCATGCAGGCGGTGCAGCACATTCAGGCTGTCGTACAGGGCGTTGACCTCGGCGCGCCCGGCTTCATCGCCAAGCAGTTCGCCGAGCGGGCGCTGGGCGGCGGCCAGGCGCTGGCGGGTGTCGCTGTAGGCGGCGTTGATGCGTTGTTTCAGCGCGTCTTGATCACTGCCAAGCAGCGCCTGGATGCCGTCCTGTTCGGCGCCCAGCCAGATGCGTTCGGCGCTGGCCAGGCTGGCGGCGAGGTTGGCTAGGCTGGCTTTGCTGCGCCAGGCTTCGGCTTGATAGGGCTGCGGCTGGCCTTTGCTCTGGCGGCCGAGTGGCGTGCCGAGTTTCTTCTTCAGTCCGTCGATGGCGCTGACCTGGGTGCGCAGCAGTTCGGCCACCGCTTCCGGGGCTTCGGCGTAGCGCGCGTTGGGGAAGTCCTTGAGCAGCGCGGCCATACCGTTCTTGGCTTGCCACTGGCTCAGCACATCGGCGGCGAGCACTTGCTGGTGTTGACCAATGGCGACGATCAGCGGGCAGTAGCGGGCTTTCTGTTCGGCGATGTTCAGGTCGATGGCTGGATCGAACAGCAGGTATTCATAGGCGGTCAGGCCTTGCACCACGACGCTGGATTTATCCAGATCGGCCGGGGTCAGCTCGGGTTTGCTGTTGACCAGTGCTTCGACCTGGCGTGCTACCAGGTTCTTCTTGTCCGGCCAGAACTGCACCTGCCAGGCGCGGTTGCCTTCCGCCAGTGGGCCGAAGGCCACCGGTTGTGCGGCAGCCCAGGCGCTTTGCGCACTGGCGAAGGCCTGGCGGGCTTCGGCGAGGTTCTGCTGGCCCGTGCAGAAGGCCTGGCCGCTGACAGCCAGTTGGCGGTCGGCTTCACTCCAGGCGCTGTAGATCGGCAGCAATACGCCATCGGTGAGCGCACGGCTGACCTGCTGCTGCGGGTCGCTGGGGCTGCAGGCGGTGAGCGTGAGGCTGAGCAGGGCGAGCGTGAGGGGTGAGCGGATCATCTGCGGCTCCTTACAAGGAATTCAGAAAAGCCAACAGCGCGCTGCGCTCGTCGGCATTGAAAGTCAGCACCTGCTGCTTGGCCGCCTCGGCCTCACCGCCGTGCCAGAGGATGGCCTCCAGCAGGTTGCGCGCGCGGCCGTCATGCAGGAACTGGGTGTGGCCGTTGACTGTTTCGGTCAGGCCGATGCCCCAGAGTGGCGGGGTGCGCCATTCGCGGCCGCTGGCGAGAAATTCCGGGCGATTGTCAGCCAGGCCTTCGCCCATGTCATGCAGCAGCAAGTCGCTGTAGGGGCGAATCAGCTGATTGGCCAGTTCGGGTTCGGCGGCGTCACTGGCGGTGGTGAACTGCGGGGTATGGCAGCCCTGGCAACCAGCCTGGTAGAACAGGTTCTTGCCAGCCAGCACCTGCGGCGTGTCTGCGCCACGACGCGCGGGGACGCCGAGGTTGCGGGTGTAGAACAGCACACTGGCGAGGATATTGTCGCTGACCTCGGGCTCGCCGCCATGGGGCGCGCTGCGGCAGTCGATCTGCGCCGCTGTGCAGTTGTCATGGTCCACCAGCGTGCTGGTCAGGCCCATGTCGTTGGCAAAGGCGTCAGCATTCTGCTGGTTGAGCGAGGGTTGGCCGGCTTTCCAGCCAAAACGACCGAGTACCGTGCGTTGTTGCTCGCGGTCCCAGACCTGGTTGGCGCGCCCGGAAATGCCATCGCCATTGCGGTCATCCGGGTCGGCATTGGCCAGGATGGCCGCTTCGGGAATAGCTTCGAGCAGGCCCAGGCCGATCATCGGCGGGGCGATGCGCGCGGAAAACAGCGTGTCGGGATGCAGGACGCCATAACCGAGCTGGCTGATTTCCAGGCTGGGCTGACGCAGCTCGACCTGGGTGCCATCGGCAAAACTGACCTGCTGCGTGCTGTAGCTGACGCGCACCTTGCCCTCGGGCGCGACGCCCGGGTTGGCCATATCCTGCAGCTGAGCGCCGTAGGTGGGCTCGGCCAGCACGCCAAGGCGCTGGATGATTGCGGCGTGTTCGCTGCGCGCTGGAATCGACAGGCGCACCAACATCGACACCGAGCTGATCGCATCAGGCGCCGGCGGATGGCCGCGGCCGTCCTTGATATGGCAGTTCTGGCAGGCGTTGGTGTTGAACAGCGGGCCTAGGCCGTCACGCGCGGTGGTGGTGGCGGGTGCGGTAACCCAGGGGTTACGAAAGAAGCTGTTGCCGACGCTGAAATCCAGGCGCCGTGACGGTGACAGGTTGGCGGATGGCAGGGAGAAAGCGTTCTGGTCAGCCTTGCGCACGGTGGTGCTGCCTGCGGACAGGGCTTCGCCGGGCTCGGCTTGGGTGAACTGGGGAGTCTTATCGCAGGCGACCAGGCTCAGGCCCAAGGCCAACAGCAGCGCAATGCGATGCGGGGCAAACATGAAAGGACATCCGCAACAGAAAAACAGGCGGCAGATCTTAACAGCCTGACCCGTTTTAAATAAGACGGATTTGCATTATCGCTGGTGGTCAAAGGTCGCAGGGTGCCAAAAAAGGCTATATCCGAGCTGACTGTTGTCGGCGATTTCGGCCCTGTAGGGGCGTGCTTGGCCGTGATCGGGGCCAGCCAACGATCCACTGTGGGAGGCGCTTCAGCGGTGGTTGTCGCGGCTGAAGCCCCTCCCGCATCAGTCTCGCCATAAAAATGGCTGGCGTAAAAAAGCCGCGACTCGGGTAAGGAGTCGCGGCTTTTTCATCACTACAAGCTAGGACTTCGTGAGTCGCAGCAAGTCCTACGCAGCTTAGAAGCTGTGGTCAGCGGTATCGGGGTTGAGATCACTGATACCGAGCTTGCCGGCGGCCTGCTCGATTGCACCGGTCTGCTTGACCAGAGCAGCGATGGCATCACGAACGATCTGCTGGCCTTCGGCGTTGTCGGCGGCGATCAGCTGATCGAAGTGCTTGCCGTTGTTCGCGCTGTCGACCAGCGCCTGCAGCTTGCCTTCGGTGGCTTCGAGATCGGCTTTCAGGGTGCTGTCAGCGGCGGCGTCAACCTTGGCCACCAGCGACGACAGGCTTGGGCCGGTCAGGGTGGTGCCATCGACCTTCTTGTACTCGCCCAGGTAGACGTTGCGAATACCTTTGCCGTTGTAGAAGTGCGAGTTGTGGGTGTTGTCACTGAAGCAGTCGTGCTCGTCTTCGGTGGAGTTGGCTTCCAGTGCGACCTTCATGCGCTCGCCGGCCAGTTCGCCGAGGGACAGGCTGCCCATGCCGAACAGCATCTTGCGCAGGCCGTTTTCAGCGGTGTCGGCTTCCAGCGTGGCGCGGTAGTTGTCGGTTTTGCCGGCTTGCCATTCGCCGACCATTGCATCGAGGTCGCTGACCAGCAGGTCGGTGGCAGCCTTGAGGAAGGCGCGACGGCGCTCGTTGTTGCCGCCAGTGGCGCCTTCACCCACCACATAATCGCTGGCTGGACGCTCGCCGGCACCTGGGCCGCTGCCGTTCAGGTCTTGGCCCCAGAGGAGGAATTCGATGGCGTGGTAGCCGGTGGCAACGTTGGCTTCGGAGCCGCCCAGTTCATTCAGGCTGGCCAGCAGCTCCGGGGTGATGGTGCTGACATCGAGCTTGTCTTCGCCGACCTGGATCTCGGTGTTGGCAATGATGTTGGCCTGCGCGCCTGGGTTGCCCAGGGCGTGCTGGTAGTCGGCGGCAACGTAGTCGATCAGGCCTTCGTCCAGCGGCCAGGCGTTCAGCTGGCCTTCCCAGTCGTCGACCACGGCGTTGCCGAAGCGGAACACTTCACTTTGCATATACGGCACACGGGCAGCCAGCCAGGCTTCGCGGGCGGCTTTCAGGGTGTCGTCATTCGGGTTGGCGAGCAGGGCGTCTACGGCTGCTTGCAGGGTTTTGCCAGTGCTGGCAGCGTCGCTGAATACGGCCAGGGCCAGGTCTGCGTAGTGGCTGACCACAGCTTTGCTGGCGGCTTCATCGACTTGGCTGGTGGCTGCTGCCGGGGCGCTGGCGCTGCTGGCAGCAGGTGCGGCGGCTTGGCTGGCTGGCGCTTTGTCTTCACCGCAACCGGCGAGTGAAATGGCGATGGCAAGCAGGCTGGCAGAGGCCAGGGGCATACGAAGCATGGCGGAATCCTTTGCTGGTGAGAGTAAGCACCCACGCGCGCGGGTACAAAAGCCGAAACATAATGCGAAAGATTTTCATTTTGCGCAAAGGGTCAATGCAGCTTTTTCACCGCAAACTCTGCGATTGGGCCATTTGATACGGCTAAAATGCCCACACAGCTGCCTTCAAGAACCACTCAGGAGTTCCGCATGAGCCTTACCAGTGTTGTCATCATTGTGCTGTTGGTCCTCCTCGCGGCGTATGCCGTGATGCTCTACAACGCGCTGGTGCGTTTGAAGCACGGCGTGAGCAAGGCCTGGTCGAACATCGATGTGATGCTCAAGCAGCGCCATGAGGAATTGCCCAAGCTGGTGGAAACCTGCAAGCAATACATGCAGCACGAGCGCGGCACCCTGGAAGCGGTGATTGCCGCACGCCAGGCGGTTTCCAGCGCACAGGCCAAGGGTGACATGAATGCCCTGGGCAAGGCCGAGACAGGGCTGCGCGCCGGCCTCGGTCAGCTGTTTGCCTTGGCCGAGAACTACCCGGAACTGAAAGCCAATGAGAGCTTCCAGCACCTGCAGCAGCGCATCAGCGGCCTGGAAAACGGCATTGCCGACCGCCGCGAGCTGTACAACGAGGCGGTCAACCTGAACAACGTGCGCATCGAGCAGTTCCCCGACGTGATCGTCGCTCGCGCTTTCGCTTTCAAGGAAGCGGCGCTGCTGGAGTTCAGCGAAGGCGAAAAAGCCGATGTCGACCTCAAGTCGCTGTTTGGCTAAGCCGTGGATATTCAAGGACAGGTTGTCGGGCTGGCCTGCAGTTTGGCGGTCAGCGCGGGCGGGGCGTGGTGGTTCTTGCGGCGTTTCTCCCAGGCGCGGCATCTGCTTGATACGCCGACGTCGAAGATTCGCTCGGCGGCCCAGGGCTATGTCGAGTTCTACGGCGTACTGCATGACAGCGCCGAGCCTGCCCTACTCGGGCCGCTGACCAATACGCCCTGCTTGTGGTGGCGTTACAAGATCGAGGAGTACACCTCAAACGGCAAGAAACGCAGCTGGCGCACCCTGGAAAGCGGCAGTAGTGAGGCGTTGCTGCGACTCGACGACAGCACCGGCAGCTGCCTGGTCGACCCGCGCGGCGCACAGGTGCGGCCGCTGACCCGTGAAGTCTGGAAAGGCAGCTTGCGTCACCCGCTGGGCGCGGCGAAAACCGGTTGGCGCGCGCTGTTCAGCAACGACGAGCGTTACCGCTATACCGAGGAGCGTTTGCATGCCGGCCAGCCGTTGTATGCCATTGGTGATTTTCGCAGCAGCGGTGGCGGTCGCCAGGGCCTGGATCTGCCAGCCGCTCAAGGTGCGGTAATCCGCGAATGGAAGGGCGACTTCGGCGGCCTGCTGCAGCGCTTTGACAGCGACGGCAATGGCCAGCTGGATGAGCGTGAATGGCAGCGCGTACAGCTGGCTGCGGGCCTGGAAGCTGAAGACCGGCATCGTCGGCAAAGCACTCAGCCGGTGCAGCATCACCTGAGTAAGCCGCGTGAGGCGCAGCCGTTTATCCTCTCCTGCGCCGGCGAGGATGAGCTGGTGCGGCAGTTCTACTGGCAGGCAGCTGGCGGTGTTGTGCTGTGTCTGGCCGGCGCGCTGGCAGCAGCCTGGTTGCTCGGTATCAACAGCTTCTAGGTGAAAGCGCCGCGCATAAAAAAGCCCGCCAAAATTGGCGGGCTTTTTTGTAGGCGTCGGCGCTAGAGCGTGGCGGGGTTGGCGGCGCTGTTCAATCGCCTGGCCTGTTTCAGGTAAGCAGTTAGCTCGCGGGCCGGCAGCGGCTTGCTGTACAGGTAGCCCTGACCCTCGTTACAACCCTGAGCGATGATGTAAGCCTCTTGCTCGACGGTTTCCACGCCCTCGGCGATGACCTGCATGCCAAGGCTCTTACCCAGCTGGATGATGGCGCGCACGATGGTCGCGTCGTCTTCGTCTTCCAGCAGGTCCTGCACGAAGCTCTTGTCGATCTTGATTTTGTCCAGCGGCAGGCTCTTCAGGTAGCTCAGCGAGGAGTAGCCGGTACCGAAGTCATCAATCGCGATCAGAGCACCGGAGCGACGCAGGCTGAGCAGGTGCTGGGCGGCGGTGTTGATGTCTTCCATCAGGCCGGTTTCGGTGACTTCCAATTCCAGGCTGCGCAGCGGCAGGCGGTAGACCTGCATCAAGTTGTTGACCACCCGTGGCAGCTCGGCGTGGTGCAGCTGCACGGTGGAGAGGTTGACCGCCATACGCAGCTCGGTGAAGCCCTGATCGTGCCATTCGCGCAGTTGGCGGCAGGTCTGGTCGAGAATCCATTCGCCAATCGGGATGATGGTGCCGTTCTGTTCGGCCAGCGGGATAAACAGGTCCGGCGGCACGAAACCATGTTGCGGATGCTGCCAGCGCAGCAGCGCTTCAACACCAACCACGCTGTGGTCGCGGTAGTCGACCTGCGGCTGGTAAACCAAATGCAGTTGGTCCAGAGCCAGGGCGTCACGCAGGTCTTTTTCCAGCTCGCGGCGGCGGCGCATTTCGCTGTCGACGCTGGCGATATAGAACTGGTAGCGGTTGCGTGAGCGGCTTTTGGCCAGGGTCATGGTCTGTTCGGCTTTCTGCAGCAGCTTCTCGGTGCTGTCGCCATCTTCCGGGAACAGGGTGATGCCGATGGTGGCGCGTAGGCGCACTTGCTGCTGATCGAGCATAAAGGGGTTGTCGAGGTCATCGAGTACGCTCTGCGCCAGCTCGGCGGCCTCGTAAGGCTGCTCGATATCGGCCTGCACCAGGGCGAACTGGTCACCACCCAAACGGGCGAGGGCGCCGAGGCGGCCACTGTGGCTGCGCAAGCGGTCGGACAGGGCCAGCAGCAACTGGTCGCCAGTCTGATAGCTGAACTGTTCGTTGATCCCTTTGAAGTCATCCAAACCTACGCAGAGCACCGCCACGCGCCGGTTTAGGCGGCCGGCGTCTTCGATAATCTGGTCGAGTTGCTGTTGCAGCTGCTGACGGTTCGGCAGGCCGGTAAGGAAGTCGTACTGGGCCATGCGCAGCAGGCTGTTTTCCGCTTCACGGCGCAGGTTGGTGTTGCGTTCGATGGAGGAGAGCAGCTGGTTGGCGGTATTGATCCACAGCCCCAGTTCGTTCTTCTCGTTGCCCTTGAGCATCGGCAACTTGTGCTCGCTGGGGCGGTCCGGGTTGATATTGGTCAGGTGCTCGATGATCTTCGACAGCGGCTTGGTCAGCAGCCAGTGGTAGACCAGGTACAGCACCAGCCCCATGGCCAGGGCGCGCAGCACACCGGAGATAAAGATGATCACCGAGTTGGTGACAAAGCTCTCGCCGTAGGGGGCCGTGTCGAGGGTGATGCTGAGGTCGCCGTAGTATTCGCTGTAGGGGCCGCGGCCAACCAGTTGGGTGGTGAAATTCTGTTCTTTACCAAGGATCGGGTCGGTCAGCCAGCGCGTGGGGATGTCGACTTGCTCTCGGGCTTTTTCCGCCAGCATCGGCTCGTTGGGGTGGCCGATGGCGGCCATGCGCACCGACTCATGCTGGAACAGGCCTTCGATCACCTGCATGCCCATTTCCCGGTCCAGGCTGTAAACCGCCTGGGTGGAGGGGTCGCGGAACATGCCGAGAATCCGGTGCGCGTCGTTGGCCACTGCCTGACGTGTTTTGTAAACGTCGAAGACGATCTGGGCAAGACTCAAGACCACGCCGACGATCAGTGCCGAAAGCAGCACTACGCGGAGCAACTTAAGTGACAAGCTGTTTTTGAGTTCCAGCTTCAAATGACGGTTCCTTGTTCGAGGCCTTCGGCGTCAGACGCTAGTGAGTATTGGCAAAGTCGCGCTTGCAGTCAAAGGGCCATTACCAAACTTTGTCGAACAAATTATCTGCGCGGCGATGGCGCGACCACTGGCAGCGGTGTTGGCTGCTTGCACTGTGTCGGTGCGAGTTGCTTGTGGCTTGAGCACCGTTGGGCGGTTTTTTATGCGCTGCCATCCCTGGTGGCCAGCCTTCGGGCCGTTGCTAGGCAAGGTTAAAACGCGCGCCCAGCTATTTTTTCCTTTGGCATGAGAGTTGCGAAGCCCCCGGTACTCACCGTCATGGGGGACGCTGCGATGAAAACTCGACTGTTAGGGATAGCTGCATTTGCGGTTTCACCACTGGCTCAGGCGGCCAGCGATGAGGCGCTCAACACCGCTTGGCTGGTGTTGGCCAGCGTGCTGGTGTTCTTTATGCAGGCCGGCTTTGCCTTGCTTGAAAGCGGCATGTCGCGAGCGAAGAACGCAGTCAATGTGATGATGAAAAATTACATGGACGGCTGCGTCGGCGGCATCACCTTCTGGCTGCTGGGTTTCGGTCTGATGTTCGGCAGCAATATCACCGGCTGGTTCGGCATGAGCCATTTCGCGCCACATGATGGCGAACCCTGGGATTTCACCTTTCTGTTATTTCAGATGATGTTTGCCGCCACCGCAGCAACCATCGCCAGTGGCGCGATGGCCGAGCGTACGCGTTACTCGGCCTACCTGATTGGCGCGGTGGTGATCAGCGGGTTTATCTACCCGGTGTTTGGCAGCTGGGTGTGGAGCGGCATCTATGGCGGCCAGGGCTGGTTGGCGGCGCTGGGCTTTATCGACTTTGCCGGCTCGACCGTGGTGCACAGCATCGGCGCCTGGTGTGCGCTGGCCGGTATTCTGGTGCTGGGGCCGCGTCTGGGGCGTTTTGCTGCGGACGGTACGCCGCGCAGCATTCCCGGGCACAACCTCAGCCTGGTCGCGCTGGGCGGCTTTATTCTCTGGGTTGGCTGGTTCGGTTTTAACGCCGGCAGCAGCCTGGAGATGAATGTCAGCCTCGGTCTGATTGCCCTGAATACCCATCTGGCAGCGTCGGCCGGGGCACTTGGCGCGTTTCTGGCGCAGCGCAGCACCTCCAGCCCGGTGCTGCTGACGACTACGGTGAACGGTTCGCTCGGTGGCCTGGTCGGCATCACCGCCGGTTGCGCGACGATGTCGCCGCTGTTTGCCCTGCTGACCGGGCTGGTGGCCGGTTTTGTGGTGGTGTTCGGCATGCGCCTGCTGGAGCGTTGGCAGCTTGATGATGTGGTCGGCGCCGTGCCCGTGCATGGCTTTGCCGGTGTCTGGGGCACCGTGGCGGCCGGGCTGTTCTTCAGTGGTGATCTGTTCAACTGGTCGCGGGTCGGCGTGCAACTGCTGGGCGCCGGTGTGGCGTTTATCTGGGCCTTCCCGTTGGCATTGATGCTCTATCTGTTGCTGGCGAAAACCCTTGGTTTGCGCACCTCCACGCAACATGAGCAGCGCGGTCTGGATTATGCCGAGCACGCCGAGGTGGGCTATCCCGAGTTCAACCTGGCCGTGACCTTCGACAGCCACGACCTGCCGAGGAAGGTGTGAGATGAGCCTGGCAACTCGCCGACGGGCGATCTACACCGGGCTGGCCGGGCACTTTGCCGAGGACGAACTGCTGGCCGTGCTGGCGCTGTGGGAAAGCAAATATGCCGACAAACCGCCGTTTGCCCTCAATGAGTTTCTCGGTGAAGTGGCCGCGACCACTGAACGCAAGCTGGAGCGCGCCAAACTTTACCGCGAGCTGGTGGGCGCGCTGACCGGGCCGCTATCGGCCTTGCTGCCGGACCCGGAGCCGCTGCTGCTCAGCTGGCGGCAGCGGATGGGCGTGGCGGCGCCGCTACGGAGCGGCCCGGATAGTCAGGCGCGGCATACCTTCGAGGCGCTGAGTCGGGTGCTGTTTAATGAGCTGGAGGCCGAGCTGCTGCCGCGTTTGCGGCGTTTTGCAGCGGGCAATCTTGCCGGGTTGAGTGTGGCTAACGAACAGCGTCTGCTGGTGCGTGCCTGGCTGGAGCAGGGCGCAGCGCTGGAGGCCGCTGGCTTGGGCCTTGAGCAGTTACGGCAGTTGCTCAACCTGCTGTATATCGGTCTGTGTGAGTACCTAGGGCCGGTTATCGCCGATCAGCGCCTGAGCCATGCAGTACAGCAGGTGGAGGCGCTGCACCTGGCGTTCGCGCCGCGCAAGCTGCTTTAAATCCCCTGGCCTATAAGCAAGAAACCCGGCACAGGGCCGGGTTTCTTGTGGGTAACGCAGGTACTTAGGCGGCGTAGTTTTTCGCTACGAAGTCCCAGTTGACCAGGTTCCAGAACGCCTCAACATACTTTGGACGCAGGTTGCGGTAGTCGATGTAGTAGGCGTGTTCCCACACGTCGCAGGTCAGCAGCGGGGTGTCGCCGCTGGTCAGCGGGCAGCCGGCGCCGATGGTGCTGGCCAGGGCCAGGGAGCCGTCAGCTTTCTTCACCAGCCAGCCCCAGCCGGAACCGAAGGTGCCGATGGACACTTTGCTGAACTCTTCCTTGAACTTGTCGAAGGAACCGAAGGCCGCGTTGATCGCGTCAGCCAGGGCACCAGTCGGCTGGCCACCGGCGTTAGGCGCCAGGCAGTTCCAGTAGAAGGTGTGGTTCCAGACCTGAGCGGCGTTGTTGAAGATGCCGCCCGAAGAAGTCTTGACGATCTCTTCCAGGGTTTTGCCTTCGAACTCGGTGCCTGGGACCAGGTTGTTCAGGTTCACGACATAGGTGTTGTGGTGCTTGTCGTGGTGGAATTCCAAGGTTTCCTTGGAAATGTGCGGCTGCAGGGCGTCATGTGCGTAGGGCAGCGGCGGCAATTCGAAAGCCATTGTCTATCTCCTAATCAGGTCAGGTGCGGTGTGCGCGAGGCCGATCACGGGCGGCCATCTCAGCGGCGTGAGTTATCTCTTTGCGCCGCAAGCCCTGAATCATAGCACTCGCCCCGCGCCTTAAACACGCGGCAACTGTGTGGAAAACCACCTCGGCATATTGCATCAGGGCCGTTTTAGAGCATGCCGGGGTTGCTCAATAGCTGCCAGGCAATGCTGAACATCATCAGCGCCACGCCCAGATCGATAAAGCGCCAGGTGCTTGGACGCGCCAGCCAGGGAGCGAGCCAAGCCGCGCCGAGGGCCAGGCAGAAAAACCACATTAAAGACGCGCTGGCCGCGCCCAGGGCATAGGCACCGGGCACCGGCTGCTGCGCGCCGAGTGAGCCGATCAGCAACACGGTGTCGAGGTACACGTGCGGGTTGAGCAGGGTCACTGCCAGGGCTGCCAGCAGCACCGCACGGCGTGAGCGCGGGCCGCTCTCACTGGTCTGATTCAGTGCCTGCGGACGACTGGCGCGAACCAGCGCTTGGGCGCCATACCAGAGCAGAAACGCCGCGCCGCCCCAGCGCGCCACACCCAGCAGAATCGGGTTTTGCGCCAATACGGCGGCCAGGCCGAATACCCCGGCTGCGACCAGCAGGGCATCGCAGACCACGCAGAGCAGCGCCACCGGCAGGTGATGCTCGCGGCGCAGGCTTTGCGCCAGGACGAAGGCATTCTGTGCGCCGAGGGCGATGATCAGCCCGGCGGCGATCAGTAAGCCATTGCTATAGCTCTGCCACATAGCGGTTACTCCGCCTGCTCGCTGAGCTGTTGCAGCACGGCCAGCGCACGCGGCCCATCGGCGTGGGCGACGAACAGGTGGTCGTGGTAGAAACCGGCGATCACGTTGCAGCTGATCCCAGCTTGAGCCAGTGCGCTGGCGACGGCAGCCGTCAAGCCGACGGCTTCCAGGGCCGAATGCACATGCAGCGTCAGCCAGGCGGCGACGTAGCTGTACGGCAAACCCAGGTGTTCGGCCTGCTGGAGCTGCACAATTACGGTGAGGCCTTCGGCTTCCTGAAAGCTGCCCAGCGGCTGCACGCCCTTCAGTTGCGCGGCATCGCTTAAACAGCAGAACACGTATGCGCCATCGTTCAGCTGTGGGCTCATGCTGCGCAGCAAAGTTGTCAGTGAGGTTTCGCCGGCCATGCGGATTGCCTTGTTCAGGGGGGATGCTGGTCAGTCTGCTGCGGCTGGGTATATAAGAGAAACCAATAATCCTGATCGCTCATTAGGAAATCTTATTTTGCTGGATTACAAACTACTCGCCGCCCTGGCTGCGGTTGTCGAGCAGGCCGGCTTCGAGCGGGCCGCGCAGGTGCTGGGGTTGTCGCAGTCGGCCGTGTCGCAGCGGATCAAGCTGCTCGAGGCGCGGGTCGGCCAGCCGGTGCTGGTGCGTGCAGTGCCGCCGGCTCCCACGGAAATCGGTCGGCGCCTGCTTAACCATGTGCAACAGGTACGTTTGCTGGAGCGCGATATTCAGGCGCAGGTGCCGGGGCTGGATGAGGGCGGTTTACCGGAGCGCCTGCGCATTGCCCTGAATGCCGACAGCCTGGCCACCTGGTGGGCCGGCGCTGTAGGTGCGTTCTGTACCGAACAGCGTTTACTGCTGGATCTGGTGGTGGAGGATCAGGAGGTCGGCCTCAAGCGCATGCGCGCCGGTGAAGTAGCGGCCTGCGTATGCGCCAGCGAGCGCCCTGTCGCCGGTGCGCGCGCCGTGCTGCTGGGGGCGATGCGTTACCGCGCCATGGCCAGCCCGGGGTTTATTGCCCGGCATTTCCCGGCGGGTGTGACGGCGCAGGCGCTGGCTCATGCACCGGCTATCGTCTTCGGCCCGGATGACTTGTTGCAGCACCGTTATCTGTCCAGCCTGGGCGTCGAAGGCGGGTTTGCCCACCACCTGTGCCCGTCATCCGAGGGCTTTATCCGCCTGGCGCAGGCCGGTTTTGGCTGGGGGTTGATCCCCGAACTGCAGGTGCAGGGGGAGATGGCCCGTGGCGAGCTGGTCGAATTGATCAGCGAGCGGCCAATCGATGTGCCGCTGTACTGGCACCACTGGCGCAATGGCGGTGAGCTGCTGGGCGAGCTGACCCGCCATCTGCAGCGGCATGCGGCCACCTGGCTGGTGACCACTGCGGTCTAAGGGGTTACAGCTGAAAGTGCGCCAATAGATGCTGCTGGTTGCCGGCGACATTTTGCAGGTGCTCGCCGCACTGGCGGGTATTGGCGGCGTTTTCCCGGTTGTCTGCGGTCATGGCGCTGAGTTGGTGCATATGCTGGTTGACCTCCTGGGTGGTGGCCGCCTGCTGCTCAGCTGCCGCAGCGATCTGGAAGGCCAGGTCATGCACGGCCTGCAGTGAGTGATCCAGATGGCCGAGTGAGCCCAGTACGGCTTGCGTTTCATTTTCCAGGGCGCGGGCCTGGGTGGTGGAGTCCTGCATGCTGGCCAGGGCCAGCGCGGACGAATTGCCGAGGGTGGCGATGATCTGCACCACTTCTTCGGTGGCGGTGCGGGTGCGCATGGCCAGGCTGCGCACCTCATCGGCGACCACAGCAAAGCCACGGCCCTGCTCGCCAGCGCGGGCCGCTTCGATGGCGGCGTTGAGGGCCAGCAGGTTGGTCTGCTCGGCGATGGCGCGAATCACCTCCAGCACTGAGGCAATCTGTTGGCTATTGCCGGCCAGGGTTTGCACCACCTGATCGGCCTCGCGCAGGCCGCCAAGCAGTTGGTCCTGGCGGCCGATCATGCGCTGTAGGGTGCCCTGCATGGTGGTAAAGGCATGCCGCGCGGCTTCACTGCTGTCGGCGCTTTGGCTGGCGCTGGTGGCGATTTCCTGCACGGTGGCGGCCATCTGATCGACCGCGCTGACCACCATTTCCAGGGCTTCCTGCTGTTGGTCGAGGCGTTGGCTGGTCTGTCCGGCAGCGCTGAGAATATCGCCACTGGCATGGCCCACGGCATTGCTGGCCTGGCGCAGTTGTTCGATCACCACTCGCCAGGCATTGGCCATATCGTGCAGGGCATGCATCAGGCCATTGCCTTGGCCGGCTTGCTGGCTGATGCGCAGCTCGCCAGCGGCCAGGCGCTGCGCCAGTTGCGCCATGGTGCCCGGCTCGCCGCCTAACGGGCGCATTACGCTGCGGCTGACCAGCCAGGTGGCGCACAGCACGGCGGCGACAGTAAGCAGGCCGAGCAGGAGGATCTGCCACATCAATTCGTGCACCGGGGCAAACGCCTGGGCCTGATCCATTTCGGCGATCAGCGCCCAGTGCTGGCCATCGAATTCCAATGGCACGAAGGCCTTCAGTGCAGGCTGACCGCTTAAGCCGGTTTCAGCCAGTTGCCCTTGCTCACCGTTCAATGCACGGGCGATGGCATTGCCGTACAGGGCACTGGGGCGCTGTGTGGCGCGCTGCACCTGATGCTCGCTGAAGCGTGCGGAGTCCGAACGCAGTAGGCCGTCGGCGCCGACCAGATAGGTTTCACCGGCGTCGCCAAGGCCCTGGCGGGTTTGCATCACCTTGTTCAGCGGGGCGATTGGTAATTCGAGCATCAACAGCGCAATCAGCTCGCCTTCGCTGATTACCGGGCTGATCAGAAACTGGCTGGGTTCACCGGTTTGCGGGTTGATCGCCAGGTCGCTGATCAGGCTGGCCTGGCGGTTCAGCCCGGCGCTGGCCAACTGGCCCATGGGCAGCTCACGCCACGGGCCTTGGGTGAGGTTCTGCTGGTAGTCGTCGCCGCGCAGCACGCTGAAGATCACCGTGCCGTCGCTGGTGATCAGCTTCAGCTCGCGGTAGCCGTAGGTCTGGATAAAGTTTTCGTAGATCGGCCGGTCGTAATTGGAGGCGCTGACCAGGGCCATCCCGGTCAGGCCGCCGTAACTGGTGCCCAGGTTGTTGGCCAGGGTGCTGAGCTGGTCGCGGCGTGCCTGCAGGTTATCCAGTAGCTGTACTTGTTTGATATTTGCTACGGAATCCAGGGCGTTCAGTGTCTGTTCCTGCAGCGCCTTGCTGGCCTGCCAATACACCGTAAAGGCCATCGCCAGTACAGGAAAAAGCCCAATAAACAAATAGCTAAGGGCAAGCTTTAGGCGTAGCGGCATATCCAGTGGCTCCAGGCAGAAAGCGGAAACAAGGTGGTTGTGTTGATTATTCTGCAAGGATCGTGCGAATTGTTTGACGGTCGCGTAAATAAAATTGATCGGCAGCGCTCGGGCTGCCGGAAAGCCGCGTGCTGAGCCTGTATTGCGGCGCGGGGACGTTTGAGTGGTGAGGGGCTAGGCCAGAGGGTGCAGGCTGAACCTGGCGCAGAATGGTGCGTTACCTTGCGCTGATGGGGCGGAAGGTAACCAAGTTGGAGCGCGCCTTTAGCTGATGGTGATCTTGCCTGAACCCGGCAACAGTTCCACGCAGCGCTCACCGAGCAGCTTGCTGGGGGTGAAGTAGCCGCCGGGGCCGTTGTAATCGAGCAGGTGCCGCACCGCGAGCAAGGCGCCGTGCACGGTGACGTCATAGCCGTTGGCGGCTTCCAGGCGCGCGGTCTTCACCACGCCTGCGGCGTTGCGTGCCTCGCCCCAGAGCCAGGTGCGTTGGCGGGTGCGGCTGGCTTCATCCGGGCCGCTGACGCGTTTTTCGATCAGCCGTTTGAGCCAGTTCTGCACCGCATCCAGGCCCAGCAGGGCGCGCAGCGGGTCGATCAGGCGCATCACGATCGCGGCTGCTGTTGGCGTCGGCAGGTACACCTCAATATTGTCGATGCCGGTGGAGTGGTAGGCGGTGGACACATCGCCCCAGGGGATCGTCACCGCTGGCTTTTCACCACGGCCAAAGTTGATGGCGCGGCGTTTATAGCCCAGCGGCACATCGGTGATAACGCCTGCACGGCGCACCTTGCCGCCAAACTTCAGGCCTTCCACCGAGGTTTTTGCCGTACCGGGCGACAACCCGCTGCCAGAGTCGAAGCCCAGCGCCAGGCCCGTGGCATCGGGCAGGGCCTGATGCAGACAGGCGGCCAGGCAATCGCTGGGTATCACATCGAAACCCACGCCGGGGCAGACCACCACAGCCAGTTCGCGCGCTTGTTGATCCCGTTGATGGGCCGCCTCGAACACGCTGATTTCACCAGTGATATCGACGTAATGGGTGGCGCTGGACAGGCAGGCGTCGAGCATCGGCGCGCTGGTGGCGGAGAACGGCCCGGCGCAGTGGGCGACCACGGCAATATCGGCCAGGGCTTCCTTGGCCCGCTGCGGCTGATGGATATCGAATATCCGGCACTCCAGGCCCAGCAGACTGCCCAAAGCGTGGACAGCGGCCGGGTTGCGCCCCGCCAGAATCGGCGTGAGGCCTTGGCGCTTGGCCTCTGCTGCCAGCAGGTGGCCGGTGTAGCCGTTGGCGCCGTAGATCATCCAGTGCGTGGCCATCCAGTGCTCCTTTGTTGTGTGGTGTGGGGGCAGCTTAGTCGCTATGTGTGGCCCTGTTGGCCTATCGCAGGGTGTGTGCGGTCGTTGTTCTGGCTTGCAATGCCACGGCAGCGCCCGGTGTGCGCTGCTAGAGTGGCCTGCAATCACGGCAGAGGGGGCGGCAATGAAGATTCTGGTAACCGGAGCCAGTGGCTTTATCGGTGGGCGTTTCGCCCGCTTTGCCTTGGAGCAGGGCTTGAGTGTGCGGGTCAATGGTCGGCGCGCCGAGGGCGTTGAGCATCTGTGTTCGCGTGGCGCAGAGTTTGTCCAGGGTGATCTGTCTGACCCCGAGCTGGTGCAGCAACTGTGTCGGGATGTCGATGCGGTGGTGCATTGCGCCGGCGCGGTCGGGGTGTGGGGGCGTTACGAGCACTTTTATCAGGCCAACGTCACGGTCACCGAAAACGTGGTAGATGCCTGCCTGAAACAGAAGGTGCGCCGCCTGGTGCATCTGTCTTCGCCATCGGTGTATTTCGATGGCCAAGCGCATACCGGTCTGCGTGAAGAACAGTTGCCCAAGCGCTTTTCTGATCACTACGGCAAAACCAAGTTTCTCGCCGAGCAGCAGGTGTTTGCCGCCCAGGAATTCGGCCTGGAAGTGCTGGCGCTGCGTCCGCGTTTTGTCACTGGGGCGGGCGATACCAGCATCTTTCCGCGCTTGATCAATATGCAGCGCAAGGGACGCTTGTCGATTATCGGCAACGGCCTAAACAAGGTTGATTTCACCAGTGTGCACAACCTCAACGAGGCGCTGATGAGCTGCCTGCTGGCCGCCGGCCCGGCGCTGGGGCAGGTCTACAACATCAGCAATGGCGCGCCGGTGCCGCTGTGGGATGTGGTCAATTATGTGCTGCGCAAACTCGACCTGCCGCCGGTGACCCGCCATCTGCCCTATGGCCTGGCGTATGGCACGGCGGCCCTGAACGAGGGCGTGTGCAAGCTGCTACCCGGTCGCCCGGAGCCGACCCTGTTTCGCCTGGGTGTGGCGGTGATGGCCAAGGATTTCTCCCTGGATATCAGCCGCGCGCAGCAGTATCTGGAGTACGAACCCAAGGCCAGCCTGTGGAGCGCACTGGATGAGTTCTGCGCCTGGTGGCAGGCGCATCATCCGAGCTGACTGCGGGTAAACCGGTTTCAGGCGTAAACGCGTTGGCCGCGATACATGCGCACCGAGGCGCTGGGCGGGCGATGCGCGCTTTCTTCTACCAGCAGCGGGTGGCCTGCCTGCATACGTGGTGTGCTCGCGGGCTCGCCGAAGGGGCGGTCGCTGTACTGGGCCAGCAGTTGCCCGAGTTGGCGGGTTTCCTCGCTGCTTGAGGTGAGGCAGGCGCTGAGCATGCTGTTGATCGCATCCGGCTGGCTCATGCGAATGTCCACCGTCAGTTCTTCGCGCAGCCTGCGGCGCAGGCTCATCATGCAATCCAGTACTTCTCTGTTCAGCTCCATGGACCTTTCCCCCGTTAGTACAAGTGGGCTAGGCGTCATCCATCCGGAATGCCACCTGCCTGGTCTCGCCGCGTTTGCCGCGTGCGGATCGCGCCTGCAGCCCCTTTGCTCCCTGGTGCTGCGATAACGTCGCAAATAGACAAGTGCAAAGCGCATACCAGTTCACACTCTGTGGAACTGCGCGGGCTGCAGCGGGTCGATGGCCTGTGCCGTGCCCTTCGTCGGTGCGCCTCGCACTGGCATGGCGCGACACTGAAGCGCTGCGCGCGAACCGTTATACTGCGCGGCAAATTTGCATGGAGCCTGTCGGGCTTTTCTGCAGCAGAGCAGTATTAAGTCCGACAGGCTCCTCACCCCGCGCTTTCTTGAAGGTTGACCCATGCGTAACGATGCCCACGATGAACTCGATCACGTGCCCAGCCTGCGGGCTGATCAGCGCGATCACGATGACTACGCCACCGATCACCCGGAGCTAGCACGCGGCAACACTTATGGCCGCGCGGCGGCCGCTGCACCGGTGAAGGCGGCCAGCACTGGTCCACTCTGGGCCCTGGTTGGCGCTTTGATGATTGCTTTGGGCGGGCTTGGCTGGTGGAGCTTTCAGCAGATCAGCCTGATGGAGCAGCAGTTGGTTGCCACCCAGGAGAGTTTCGCGCGCATCAGCGAGGAAGCTGCGGGTCGTATTCAGGACATTTCCGGCAAGGTGGTGGCCACCGAGTCTTCGGTCACCAGCGGCAGCGAAGCGCTGAAACTGCAGGTCAAGCAGCTGGAGAACAAACTGGCCGAGTTGAGCAAGCAACAGCAGGGCGCTGTCAGCCAGCAGAGCGAGCAGGGCAAACGCCTTGAGCAGCTGGCCGTGCAGCTGAAGGGCCAGGAAGGTGGCGGTGAAAAGCTCGAAGCCATTCTTAACAAACTGAGCGCCGAGCAAGCCGTGCTGAAAAATGAGCAAGCCACCCTGAAAAGCTCGCTGGCCGGGCAAAGCAAACTCGACGAGAAGCTGGCTGGCTTGAGCGGCGAGATCGATGCGCTGAAGAAACAGGGCAACCCCAACCAGGCCATCGCTCGCGTCGAGCAGGACCTGCTGGTGCTGAAAAGCGATCTGGAAACCCGTTCCGCCGGCAGCAGCACGGCCGAGTTTGACGCCTTCCGCGCACAGATGACCCGTAATATCAGCACCCTGCAGGCGCAGGTGCAGAATTTGCAGCAGCAGATTGACGCACGCTGAGAACCAGCCTCGGATCTGCTGCGCGTCTGCCCTGCGGTGTTAAAAACCGGCTCGGAATGCTCATGTACAAAAGTACACTCCGCTTCCTCGCCGGTTTTTGCCTTGCAGGACTCTAGCTCGCGAGATCCGAAACAGGTTCTAAAGTTGCCGCAACGAAAAAGCCCGCCAATTGGCGCAATGCTGTTCAGTTAAGTGGGGCCGCTTTACGCCCTTATAGAGCGGCGGGCTTTGAAATCTTCCTCGCTCTAAGTCTTTGGCAGTGGTTCAGGCCGTAGGATGGGTGCTAACCCATCAGCCAATTGATGGGTTAGCCCCCATCCTACGGTGGTGAGCACAAAGAAATGCCGCTTCCCCTGGCAAGGGCGAAGCGGCATTTTTCTTATGTGAACAGCCTTACGCCAATTGGCGGGCTTCTTTTTTGAGGCGTTTAAACCTCAGGTAGATACTGGCGAGTCTCTGTGGGAGGCGCTTTAGCGGCGAACGTTCGATAACGCTATCGCGGCTAAAGCGGAATGCCGCCCAGCCCCTCCTACGACAGAGCGGCAGCCTCAGGCTTACAGCGTCGGGTAGTCGAGGTAGCCGACCGGGCCTTTGCCGTAAAAGGTTTCCGGGTGCGGCGCGTTCAGCTCGGCATCCTGCGCCAGGCGCGCCGGCAGGTCCGGGTTGGCGATAAACGGAATGCCGAAGGCCACCGCGTCGGCCTTGCCTTCAGCCAGCCAGGTATTGGCCTGATCCTTGGTGAAGCGTTCGTTGGCGATAAACACGCCGCCGAAGGCTTGTTTCAGGCTTGGCGACAGGCTGTCGTCGGCTTCCTTCTCACGGGCGCAGATAAAGGCGATACCGCGCTTGCCCAATTCACGAGCAACGTAGGTGAAGGTCTCGGCGCGGTTGGCGTCGCCCATGTCATGGCTATCGGCGCGCGGTGCTAGGTGCACGCCCACGCGGCCGGCGCCCCAGACTTCAATCGCCGCATCGGTGACTTCCAGCAGCAGGCGTGCACGGTTTTCCAGGTTGCCGCCGTAGCGGTCAGTGCGTTGGTTGGTGCTGCTCTGCAGGAACTGGTCGAGCAGGTAGCCGTTGGCGCCGTGGATTTCCACGCCATCAAAGCCTGCGGCTTTGGCGTTTTCCGCGCCCAGGCGATAAGCATCGACGATGTCGGCGATTTCTTCGGTTTCCAGGGCGCGCGGGGTGACGAAGTCCTTCATCGGGCGTACCAGGCTGACGTGGCCAGCGGGCTGGATGGCGCTAGGCGCGACCGGCAGTTGACCGTTCAGGTAGATCGGGTCGGAAATGCGCCCGACGTGCCACAGTTGCAGGACGATCTTGCCGCCTGCAGCGTGCACGGCCTTGGTCACATTGCTCCAGCCGCGTACCTGCTCATCCGACCAGATGCCAGGGGTGTCCGGGTAGCCGACGCCCATTGGGGTTACGGCGGTGGCTTCACTGATGATCAGCCCGGCGCTGGCGCGCTGCACGTAGTACTCGGCCATCAGCGCGTTGGGTACACGGCCTTCATCGGCGCGGCAGCGGGTCAGCGGGGCCATGATGATGCGGTTGTTGAGGTGTAGATCGCCAATCTGGATCGGGTCGAAAAGCGTAGTCATGGGACGGTCCTCTCAGGTTATTCGTTGAGTGCAAGTTCGGGTTCAGGGCTACGGGTACTAAAGGTCAGCAGGGTGGCAAGCAGCGCCAGTACGGCGAGGGTGGCAGCGGCCAGGGGCACGCGGGTCAGGCCGAAACCTTCGGCAATCACCAGGCCGCCGACCCAGGCGCCGAGGGCGTTGCCGAGGTTGAAGGCGCCAATATTCAGGGTCGACACCAGGTTCGGCGCGCCGCTGCCAAAGGCCACCACATTGACCTGCAAGGCCGGCACGGCCGCGAAGGCGGCGGTGGCCCAGAGGAACAGGGTGATTTCGGCGGGGATCAGCGCCTGGCTGGTCCAGCTGAATAGGGTGGAAATCACCGCCATGGCGACGAATACGCCGACCAGGGTGGCTTTTAGGTTGCGGTCTGCCAGGCGACCGCCGAGCACGTTACCCAGGGTCAGGCCAAGGCCGATCAGCAGCAGGGTCCAGGTCACGCCATTGGGCGACACCCCGGTGACTTCGCCAAGCAGCGGCGCGATGTAGGTGAACAGGGCAAACATCGCCGCGGAGAACAGCACCGTAGTGCTCAGCGCCAACCATAGGCCGGCACCGCGCAGGGCGCGCACTTCACTGGCAAAGTCGGCCTTGGCTTCATCGGTTTTGCTCGGCAGCACGCGCCACAGGCCGATCAGGGCAATCACGCCAATCAGGGTCACGGCCCAGAAGGTCGAGCGCCAGCCTGCGTACTGACCCAGGGCGGTGCCCAGCGGTACGCCGAGCACGTTGGCCAGAGTCAGGCCTGTGAACATTAAGGCGACTGCTGACGCGCGGCGATTGGCCGGCACCAGGCTGGCGGCAACCACCGAGCCGATGCCGAAGAAGGCGCCATGACAGAGGGCGGTGATCACCCGGGCGAGCATCAGCATCTGGTAATCGCTGGCCAGGGCGCAGAACAGGTTGCCGGCGATAAAGATGCTCATCAGCGTCAGCAGTGACGCTTTACGCGGCCAGCTGGCAGTGGCCAGGGCCATAAAGGGCGCGCCGATGGCCACGCCCAGGGCGTAACCGGTGACCAGCCAACCGGCGCCGGGAATCGACACACCGAGGTCGCCCGCGACTTCCGGCAGCAGACCCATGATGACGAATTCCGTGGTGCCGATGGCAAACGCGGACAAAGCGAGGACGAGAAGCGCTGCAGGCATGCTGTCAGCTCCTGAAAAAAGTGAATGTAAAAGTTGGTTTAGAGCGCTTGGCTGATGTGGTTAAGGAACGCCTGGATGGTTTCTTCATTGCGTTTGAAGAAGTTCCACTGGCCGACCTTCTTGCTGCTCACCAGGCCGGCGCGCTGCAGGGTCGCCAGGTGCGCGGAGACTGTGGATTGCGACAGCCCGGTGCGCTGGTCGATCTTGCCGGCGCATACGCCGATTTCCAGCGGGTGATCCTGGTCGGCGAAATACGCCTGCGGGTCTTTCAGCCAATGCAGAATGTCGCGCCGCACCGGATGGGCCAGGGCCTTGATCACTTCATCGATGTCGAGTTGCATGCGGGTTATCCCCTGTGCGCTGTAACGCTATATCGCGATGGAGCGAACTTTATATCGGCTTCTTGCGATATACAGATCGTTCGTGGCGATAGTCATCATCACGCGGGCTGATGTGTAAGCTGTGGCCATGAACTACCTCGCGCATTTACACCTCGGCGGCGACGCGCCGGCACAACTGTTGGGCAGCCTGTATGGCGATTTCGTCAAAGGGCCGCTGGCCGGACAGTGGTCGGCGGATATCGAGGCGGCCATCCGCCTGCATCGGCGTATCGATGTATTCACCGACAGCCACCCGCTGCAACTGCAGGCGCGGGCGCGCTTTGCCATGGAACGGCGACGCTACAGTGGGATTCTGCTGGATGTGTTTTTCGATCATTGCCTGGCGCTGAACTGGGGCGATTACGCTAGCGAGCCACTGCCGCGTTTTACCGGGCGGGTGTATCAGGTGCTGGCCGCTGAACCGCGCTTGCCCGAACGCCTGGCGCTGATCGCACCGCGCATGGCCGCGCAGGATTGGCTGGGCAGTTACCGCGATTTTGCCGTGCTGGAGCAGGTGGTCGCGGGGATCGACCGGCGTCTGTCGCGGCCAGGCTTGTTGGCCGGCGGTGCGGCCGAGCTGGAGCGGCTGTATCAGCCGCTGCTGGAGGATTTTCGTCAGTTCTATCCCGAGTTACAGGCCTTCGTTGCTTGTGAGCGTGGGCTCGCCGATTAGGCCGCCTGGCTCTCTGCTTCCGTCCGTTCTGTTTCCGTTGCGTCAGCTGCGCCAAACAGCGCCTGACTGATCGCCTGCTGCGCCGCGCGGGCCAATGCATTGCGGTTCAGCTCGCTGCTGGCAATCGGGGTCAGCAGCTGGATCTGCACCTCGCTCAGCTCGCTGCCGAGCAAACGCAGCAGGTGCGAGAGCATGTCGTCATCACCGATAAACGGCGCCACGCTGCACGGCTTGCCATCGCGTAGGTAACGGATGGCCACCGGCTGTACATAGACGCCACTGTCGATCGCACTGCTTAGCAGGCGGCCGTGAAAGGTGCGCAGGCCGAGGCCGTCGGTGGTGGTGCCTTCTGGGAAGATCAGCAGGTTGCGCCCGCGTTGCAGATGCCGACCGAGTTGCTGGTTAAGCAGGCTGCTGTCGCCCGAGCCACGGCGGATAAACAGGGTGCCGGCCTTGTGCGCCAGCCAGCCGGCCACCGGCCAGGTGCGCACCTCGGCCTTGGACAGAAAGGACAGTGGGGTGAGCATGCCGAGCAGCGGAATATCGGTCCAGGACACGTGGTTGCTGACCCACAGCATCGGCTGACGCGGCAGCTCGCCCTGTACCTGCAAGCGAAACGGCAAGGCCGCCGCCAGGCGCGCGAGAAACCAGCGGGTCAGGCGTTGGCGGGTCGGCATCAGGTCATGCCGGACCAGGCGTTCGAGCAAGGTGATACCTGCCGCTAGCAGTGTGCCGAGGCTGATCACCGCCAGCAGGCGCGCCAGGCGCAGGTACAAACGCAATTTCTTCATCAAGCTCTCCTGCGGCAAAAACACAAACGCCGGCACTGTCTACAGCGTGTCGCGGCTGCAGGCAAGTGTGTAGGTTGGGTTGAGAAGCGCAGCGACGAAGCCCAACAAGCGATGAGCGGTGCATGTCGATGTCATGACGGACACCGTCCGTTGGGCATCGCTGCGCTCAGCCCAACCTACACGGCCGCCTTAAAGTGCTTGGCGTAGCGCGGGCAAAGTTCGTCGCGCTTGAGCAGGATAAACACGTCGGCGACCTGGAAATCCTGGTCCCAGCACGGCTCGCCGCAGATCTTCGCACCCAGGCGCATATAGGCCTTGAGCAGCGGCGGCATTTCGGCGATCACGTTGCTCGGCACATCCAGCGCCGGCAGCGGGGTTTTCGGTTCGGCGCGCAGGTGTTCGGTGCACAGGTAGCGTTCGCGCAGGCGCTGCATGATCGCCTGGGCCTGGATGCCGCCGTCCTGCATGGAGATGCTGGCGCAGCCCATCAGGTAGCGGTAACCGCCCTCGTTGAGCACTTCGGCCAACTCGCCCCAGAGCACGGCGATGGTTGCGCCGTTGCGGTAGGCGGCGTCGACACAGGTGCGGCCGATTTCCAGCACCGGCCCTTCGAGGTGCGGCAGACCGTGCAGGCTGAATTCTTCTTCGCTGTAGAAGCGCCCCAGGCTGGCGGCAGCGCGGTGGTCGAGCAGGCGGGTAGTGGCCACCAGCTCACCGCTGTTGAGGTCACGTACGCCGATGTGTTGGCAGTGAATATCGTAGTCATCCATGTCCAGGCCCAGTTCGGCACCCTTGAGCTTGGCATCGAATTCGGCGCTGAATACGCGAAAGCGCAGCGCCTGGGCTTCGCGCAGGGCGGCAGCGCCGTGCAAACGCTCGGCCTGCAGGCGACGAGCTGGGGTGGTGCGGTCGCGGGTGATTGCCATTTGGGTCATGCCGTCATCTCCGTAAGCCGGCTTTTTGCCTTGCAGCCGGTCGATCTTGTTGGGCAAGCTCAGGCTAGGTAGCGGCGGTGTCACCTCCATGAAGATTTGGTGATGCTTGTGTGACAGTGACTTCGATAATTCCAATAAGGAGCAATGCATGCCCTGGCAACAGCTATTGAGCCCGCAAACGCGTCTGCCGGTAGCGGGGCTGGAGGAGTGGTACGCCAGCCTGCTGGAACGCATCGGCAACCCGACCCCGTTGCAGCTGGCCTTGCTCGGTGGTCGGCTGGCAGCGACGCCGGGGCTGGCGTTTCTCGCCGGTTATCAAGGCGCGTTGCGCGCACTCTGGCCGGCTGCGCCCTGGACCTTGGGCGCGCTGTGCGTCACCGAGAACCGCAGCACCCGCCCGGCGGATATGAGTACGCGGATCAACGCGCTGACCCTCGATGGCCGCAAGGATTTCGTCACCGCCGCCGAAGCTGCTGACTGGTTGCTGGTGGCCGCGCGTGAGGAGGTCGATGGCGCGCCGGTACAGCTGGCTCTTGGCGTGGTGCGCAATGGCGCGCCGGGTGTGCAGATCGAGACGCTGCCGGCGTTGCCGTTGATGCCCGATGTCAGCCATGGCCGCCTGCATCTGCAGGGCGCGCAGTGCGAACGGCTGGCCGGCGATGGCTGGGATGATTACGTAAAGCCTTTCCGTACTCTGGAAGACACCCATGTGCTGGCAGCGCTCAGCGCCTGGCTGTTTGGCGTGGGCCAGGAATCGGCCTGGCCGCAGGCCCTGCAGCTGCGCCTGCTCGGCCTGTTGGCCGGCTGCGCGGAAGTGGCGCGGCAATGCCCGAGTGCTGCGGCTGGTCACTTGATGCTGGCCGGGCTGTTTGCTCAGTTCGACAGCCTGCGCAGTGATCTGGACAACGCCTTTGCCGCCGGCGATGCGCATTGGGCGCAGCTTTGGCAGCGCGACAAAGGTCTGCTGGCGATTGCCGGCAGCGCGCGCAGCAAACGCTTGCAGAAGGCCCAGGCGGTGCTCGGCATAACCTGCTAGTAGCCCGGATGTAATCCGGGTCGCTTATCAGCGCCGCATGTTGCCCCGGATTGCATCCGGGCTGCGGGTTTAACCGGCGTATGCCGGCCGGCTTGATCCAGATCAGTAAGGTTGGGTCGCTGCGCCATTAAGCTCGCGGGCTTTCGGGAGAGAGCCTGCCATGCGACGCGAGCCCATAGTGCTGTTCGATAACGGCGAGCATCAATGCATGATGTTCGATGACCTGGTCAGCGGGGAGGGCGTGCAGTCCAACCAGTTTCTGATCACCGACAACGAGCAGTACCTGCTGCTCGATCCGGGCGGCGATCTGACTTACACGCCGTTGTCGCTGGAGCTGTCCAAGCACATCCCGGTGCAGGACCTGACCTATATCTTCGCTTCGCACCAGGACCCGGACATCATCGCTTCGCTGGACAAATGGCTGCTGCATACGCGTGCACGGGTGATCTGCTCCAAGCTCTGGGCACGTTTTCTGCCGCACCTGACGGCCAACTACCTGGCGCTCAGCCGTGGTATCAACACCTTTGACCGGATCATCGCACTGCCGGACCGCGGCCAGTCGTTTGCCCTGGGTAAATGCACGCTCAAGGCGGTGCCCGCGCACTTTCTCCACTCGGTGGGCAACTTCCAGCTGTATGACCCGGTGAGCAAGATTCTGTTTTCCGGTGACATGGGCGCCTCGATGGTCGATGACGCGCACCCGGTGACGGACTTCGTCAACCATGTGCCGAACATGCTCGGCTTTCACCGGCGCTATATGGCCAGCAACAAGGTCTGCCGGCTGTGGGCGGCGATGGTCCGTGACATGGATGTGGCGATGATCGTGCCGCAACACGGCCGCCCCTTTGTCGGGGCGGAAATGATCAATGCCTTCCTCTACTGGATCGAAAACCTGGAGTGCGGCATGGATCTGATGGGGCCTGACGATTACCGCTTGCCGAAATAGCTGCCTGAATAGGCGCACTGACTTTTCGCGCCGAATCACCGGCTAAACCGGCGTGTTCGGCGCTGTTTGCCGTCATCGATCACATGCTAGGGTGCCGCCTTCGATCCCAGCAGAGGCGGCTCCATGTCTTTCACTCTATCTCCTGCGCGGCGGCTGATGCTGGCCTGCGCTTTCGGCCTGAGCTGCGCGACGGCCCACGGCGAGAACTGGCCAGGTGAAGACTGGGACAGCCAGTTGGCCGCGCCCAGCGCTGCGCTGAGCGAGCTGGAAAGCTATGCCTTCCCGATCCGTGATGACGCGACCCGCAAAGGCGTGCGCACCGACGCCCTGCTGGTGATCCGCGATGGTCAGGTGGTCTACGAGCGCTACGCCGCGCCGACCACTGCCGCCACGCCACACCTGACCTGGTCGATGGCCAAAAGCCTGCTGGCTACCACGATGGGAGTGGCGTACGGACAGGGGCGTTTTCGTCTGGATGCGCCGGTGGCCGATTACTACCCGCCGTTTGCCGTACACCCGCAGGTCAAGGTCGGTCATCTGCTCAATTGGGCTTCGGGCCTGGACTGGCAGGAAGACTACGAATACGCGCCGCTGAAGTCCTCGGTGGTGGCGATGCTCTACACCCGTGGGCGCAGTGATATGGCGGCGTTTACCGCCGCGCACAGTGCCGATGCTGAGCCGGGCGCACGCTTCCGCTATTCCAGTGGTGATACCAACGTGCTGGCTGCCGCGTTGAAGAACATGGTGGGCGAAGCGGCTTATGCTGATTATCCCTGGACCGCATTGTTCGATCCGCTCGGCATTACCACCGCCGTATGGGAGCGTGATGCCGCCGGCACCTTTGTTGGTTCTTCCTACGTGTATATGAGCGCCCGCGACCTGGCCCGTGTCGGCCTGCTGATGCAGCGTGATGGTCGTTGGGGTGAGCAGCAGTTGTTGCCCAAGGCCTGGGTCGACTTCAATCGCACGCCCTTTGCCAACTATCAGCGGCAGGCCGAACAACCCGGTGAGGCGGTGCCTGGCGGGCAATGGTGGTTGAACGCTGCGGTAGCCGGCGCAGGCAAGCCGTGGCCGGATGCGCCGGAGGACACCCTGGTGGCGTCTGGGCATTGGGGGCAGGGGCTGTATGTGATCGCCAGTGAGAACCTGGTGATCGTACGTTACGCCGATGACCGCGATGGCAGCTTTGATCGCAACCACTTCCTCAAGCTGGTTCTTGCCGCGTTGGCCGATGAGGTGCAGCCATGATTCGTCGTCGTCCGTTCAGCAGCCTGTTGCTGCTTATTCTGCTGTTACTCGCCGCCCTGGCCTGGCAGAACCGTGCGCACTTGCAGGCCTTCCCAGGCATCATCGGCGCCTACTCGGCCAAGGAATATTGTTCGTGCCGCTATGTGGCGAACAACCCGGCCGACTACTGCGAGGCGTATGTGGCTCAGTATGTTTCGCTCTCGGGCTTCTTCGATGATCAAGCCAATAAGCGCGTGACCGCGCGCGGCCTGGGCAGCACCCAGAGTGCGCAGTGGCTGGGCCTGCGGCAGGGGTGCCAGCTGTTGCCGGAACCGGCGCAACTGCCTGAGTCATAAAGCACCCGCGGTCGCCTGGCAGGGTTTGCAAGGCCCTGCCGGGCGGCTATGGTGGCGTCTCCATTTCCCATGCGTGAGACGCAATGCGCAGAATCAACTGCAACGTGAACTGTCATGCCGCATAACGTCTTTCCCTGGCGGCGCGGCAACACGCTGGCGCTACTGATCGACGGGCCGCAGTTTTTTGTGCAGATGCTGGCGCGCATCGACGCCGCGCAGCGGCAGGTCGAACTGGAACTCTATCTGGTGGAAAGCGGCGCCTGCGGCCATGTCTTGCTGGCGTCGCTGTGCGCGGCTGCCCAGCGCGGAGTCGCAGTGCGCTGTCTGCTGGATGCCTTTGGTGCGCAAGGTTTGCATGCGGCGGATCGTCAACTGCTGCAGGCGGCCGGCGTGCAGGTGCAGTGGTACAACCCGCTGCGCTGGAAACACGGCGTGCGCAACTTTCACCGTGATCACCGCAAGCTGCTATTGGTCGATGGGCAATTTGCCTTTGTCGGCGGCACCGGCGCGACCGATGAATTCTGGCAGCCGGAGCAAGACAGCAGCCGTTGGCATGAAGTGATGGTGGAAATCAGCGGGCCGCTGGTGGCCGACTGGCAGCAGTTATTCGAGCGCCAGTGGCAGGCGACTCAGGCCTGGATCGCCTGGCGACCGCGTATGCCGCTGCGCCTGAAGAATCTGCCGGCCTTGCCGGCGCTGGGGCAGGGCTTGGGCCGGGTGGCCTTTGCCGATGCCTCGCAGCACCGCGATATTCTGCTCTCGCTGGTACGCGCCCTGCGTGGCGCCAAGCAGCGTATCTGGCTGGCTACACCGTATTTTCTGCCGACCTGGCGCGTACGCCGTACCTTGCGCCAAGCGGCCAAGCGCGGCATCGAGGTGCGCCTGCTGCTGGCCGGGCAGCATACCGATCATCCACCGGTGCGCTTTGCCGGCCAGCGCTATTACGCCAGCCTGCTCAAGGCGGGGGTGCAGATCTTCGAGTACCAGCCGCGCTTTCTGCACCTGAAAATGGTGCTGGTGGATGATTGGGTCAGCGTCGGTTCCTGCAACTTCGACCACTGGAATCTGCGTTTCAATCTGGACGCCAACCTGGAGGCGCTCGACCCGGTCTTTACCGCCAGTGTGGCGGCAAGCTTTCAGGCGGATTTTGCCGATAGTCAGGAAATCACCCTGGCCGACTGGCGTGCGCGGCCCTGGTGGCGGCGCTTGCAGCAGTCCATCTGGGGCGCGTTGGATCAGCTGCTGGTCAACCTGCTCGATCGTCGCCGCTGATCCGCACTTTTTCGGCCCGCACTTTTGTCTGGTGTAGGCCGGGCAGGGCGCCGCTATGCTCGGCCTATAACTCGAATAAGGATGCTGTCGATGCGTGGTCTGCCCTGGCTTGCGGTGCTGTTGTTGGTTGCCTTGAGTGGTTGCTCGACCCCGGGGGCGTTTTTTGGCGCAACCGAAGGCGAAGCCTTCCGTGAGCATGTGCTCAGCGATGACAACCACGCCCTGGTTTACCTCTACCGACCGCAAAGCGATTGGGCGGATCAGGAGCTGGAAGCGCCCGCGCTGTTTCTGAATAACGCGCGCATCGGCAGCCTGCCGAGCAATGCCTATATGGTGCTGGAGTTCGATATCGCCAGTTATCAACTGGAGATGCGTCGGCCGCTGTTTGGCACGCACTGGACCTTCTTCGCTGACGGTCCTCTGGATTTCACCCTGATCAGCAGCTTTACCCTGGACGCCGAAGCCGGTGGCATTTACTACCTGCGCTATGACGAACTCAACCCGCCGCCAGTCAATGAGCAGGCAGTCAGCCAGGGTGATGGCCCGCTACAACTGGTGTCCCGCGAAGTGGCCGCAACAGAAATCAGCACTACCCGTGAGATCCAGCCTTTCGAACGGATTGCCGCCAGCGGTGAAACCGAGCGCATGCAGCGCAGTTTCTGGCGCAAGGTCGGCAAGTCTTTGGACAAGATCGGGATCTAGCCGTCGCTGGCCGTAAAAACCAGTAGCCCGGATGTAATCCGGGGATGTGCTGAAAATCCCCCGGATTGCATCCGGGCTACCGGAGCGGGCTAGGCGGGTGGAAAACCGCGAAGCGTTTCCACCTTCTAGTTTAGATCAACTCGACTGCCACTGCCGTAGCTTCGCCGCCACCGATGCACAGCGAGGCGATGCCACGCTTGCCGCCGGTGTTTTTCAGCGCGTTGATCAGGGTCAGGATGATCCGCGAGCCGGTAGAACCGACCGGGTGGCCCTGGGCGCAGGCGCCACCGTAGACGTTGACCTTGGCGTGATCCAGGCCGTGTTCACGAATGGCCAGCATGGTGACCATGGCGAAGGCTTCGTTGATCTCGTACAGGTCGACCTCGGCCTTGTCCCAGCCGGTTTTCTTCAGCAGGTTAGTGATCGAGCCAATCGGCGCGATGGTGAACTCGCTTGGGTCCTGGCTCTGGGTGGCGTGGGCGACGATCTTCGCCAGCGGCTTGAGGCCACGCTTGGCGGCTTCTTCGGCAGTCATCAGCAGCAGTGCCGAGGCGCCGTCGGAGATTGAGCTGGCGTTGGCCGCAGTGATGCTGCCGTCCTTGCGGAAGGCCGGTTTCAGCCCTGGGATTTTCTCCAGATTGGCGTTCAGCGGCTGTTCGTCATCCTTGACCAGCACATCGCCCTTGCGGCCGCTGACGGTGATCGGGACGATTTCCGCATCCAGCGCACCGCTGGCGATGGCGGCCTGGGCGCGTTTCAGCGATTCGATGGCGTAGGCGTCCATCTGCTCACGGGTGATGCCGTACTGGTCGGCGGTTTCCTGGGCGAAAGAGCCCATCAGGCGGCCGGTGCGTGCATCTTCCAGGCCGTCGAGGAACATATGGTCCTTGATCTCGCCGTGGCCCATGCGCAAGCCTGCGCGTGCCTTCGTCATGATGTAGGGCGCGTTGGACATGCTTTCCATGCCGCCGGCGATCATCACGGTGTTGCTGCCGGCCTTGAGCGAATCAAACGCCATCATTACCGCTTTCATGCCCGAACCGCACAGCTTGTTGATCGTGGTGCAGCCGGTGGCAGCGGGCAGGCCAGCGTTCAGCGACGCCTGGCGCGCCGGGCCCTGTTTGAGGCCGGCAGGCAGTACGCAGCCCATGATCACTTCCTGCACGTCGGCAGGGGCAATGCCGGAGCGCTCAACTGCCGCGCGAATGGCGGCCGCACCCAGGTCAACCGCAGCAATGCTCGACAGGCTGCCTTGAAAACCACCCATCGGCGTACGTGCGCCGCTGACGATGACGATATCGGACATTAGGAAACTCCTCGTTTTTGTAGTAGGTCGCAGGCCAAGCACATCGAATGCGAGCCGCCGATTCTACTGCGTGACTAAAAATGCCCAAAGAGTCACGCGAAAAATCATTCTTTGGGCTGATTTGGGCAGGCTGCGGGGGCTCTAGATTGGCCGCACTGAAAAAAGCCAACAATAGGTACCGCCATGCTGCAGACCCGCCTGATTGCTCCCGCCGACAATGCACACCAAGCGCCGCTGTTGATCAAGCGCCTGCTGCTGTCCGGTATCCGCTACGAGAAAACCCGCGAAATCGTCTACCGCGACCAGCTGCGTTACAGCTACGCCACCCTCAACGAGCGCGTGGCGCGCCTGGCCAATGTGCTTACCGAAGCAGGGGTCAAGGCTGGTGACACTGTGGCTGTGATGGATTGGGACAGCCACCGCTATCTGGAGTGCATGTTCGCCATTCCGATGATCGGCGCGGTGCTGCACACCATCAATATCCGCCTATCGGCTGATCAGATTCTTTACACCATGAACCATGCCGACGATAAGTTCGTGCTGGTCAACAGCGAGTTCGTGCCGCTGTACAAGGGCATCGAAAGCCAGCTGACCACGGTGGAGAAGACCATCCTGCTCACCGATGCCGCCGAGAAAACCGCCGACCTAGGCGGCCTGGTCGGTGAATACGAAAACCTTCTGGCCGCCGCCAGCCCGCGTTACGACTTCCCGGACTTCGACGAGAACTCGGTCGCCACCACCTTCTACACCACCGGCACCACCGGCAACCCCAAGGGTGTGTATTTCAGTCATCGTCAGCTGGTGCTGCACACCATGGCCGAAGCCAGCGTGCTGGGCAGCCTGGACAGCATTCGTCTGTTGGGCACCAACGATGTGTATATGCCGATTACCCCGATGTTCCACGTGCATGCCTGGGGCATTCCATATGTGGCCACCATGCTGGGGATCAAGCAGGTCTATCCCGGCCGTTATGAGCCGGACATGCTCTGCCGCCTGATCAAAGAGGAGAAGGTGACCTTCTCCCACTGCGTGCCGACCATTCTGCAGATGGTATTGGCTGCCCCAGGCGCTCAGGGCCACGACTTTGGCGGCCTGAAGATGATCATCGGCGGCAGCGCACTCAATCGCTCGCTGTATGAAGCGGCCAAGGGCCGCGGTATTCAACTGACCGCCGCCTACGGCATGTCGGAAACCTGCCCGCTGATCTCCTGCGCGCATATCAACGATGAGCTGATGGCCGGCAGCGAAGATGAGCGCACCACCTACCGGATCAAGGCTGGCGTGCCAGTGCCGCTGGTGGAAGCGGCGATCATGTCCGCTGATGGCACCCTGTTGCCGGCCGATGGCGAAAGCCAGGGCGAGCTGGTGCTGCGTGCGCCGTGGCTGACCCAGGGGTACTTCCGCGAACCGGAGAAGGGCGCTGAGCTGTGGGAACACGGTTGGTTGCACACCGGTGATGTGGCGACCATCGACGACTTCGGCTTTATCGATATCCGCGACCGCATCAAGGATGTGATCAAAACCGGCGGCGAATGGATTTCCTCCCTGGAGCTGGAAGACCTGATCAGTCGTCACCCTGCTGTGCGGGAAGTGGCGGTGGTGGGCGTGGTCGACCCGCAGTGGGGAGAGCGGCCGTTTGCCCTGCTGGTACTGCGCGAAGGCCAGAGCCTGGATGCCAAAGGACTCAAGGAACATCTCAAGCCTTTTGTCGATCAGGGCAGCATCAACAAGTGGGCGATACCGTCGCAAATCGCCCTTGTTACCGAAGTTCCCAAGACCAGCGTCGGCAAGCTGGATAAGAAACGCATTCGCCTGGATATCGTCCAGTGGCAAGCCGCCGGCAGCCCGTTTTTGTCCACTGTTTAAGGTGTTGTGCTACGGGTGAGGCGCAAGCCCCGCCCGTTGGCGCGTTTGCCCTGCGATACCGCTAAAGCCAGATGATTAAAGGCTTACAGGCTGTTCTACCGGGTTTTCTTGGGGTGGTTTGCGTAACGTTGCAGGATGTTCAATTCACGCCAGGCCAGGTCGTTTTTGGTGACTGACCAGTCAAACAAGCGTTTGGCTTGCTAATTGCTCATTCCAAGCCATTCTTGGCTCTGCCGGCCGTGCCAAACACGCCGAAACCTGCGAGCCAGAGTGCCTGGGGGCTGCAAATCACACTTTAGAGGGATCAAGCAGAAGTACCCGCTGGCTATAGTCCGCACCATCCATAACAAAAAACACATGGAGTAGCGTCGATGACAAAAACAAAACAAACCTGGCGCCTGGCAAAACTGCCACTGGCCGTCAGCCTCGCATCCACCCTCGCCGCACCTGCATTCGGCGTTACTTTCAATATTGGTGAAATCGAAGGTCAGTTCGATTCGTCCCTGTCGGTTGGTTCCAGTTGGTCTGTACGTGGGTCTGACCCGGATCTGATCGGCTTCAATAATGGTGGGCGTGGCCTTTCGCAGACTTCCGATGACAGTAAAATGAACTTCAAAAAGGGCGAAACCTTTTCGAAGATTTTTAAGGGGACCCATGACCTTGAGTTGAAATACGGCGATACCGGTGTTTTTGTTCGTGGCAAATATTGGTATGACTTCGAACTAAAAGATGAGAGTCGTTTGTTCAAAGATATTAGCGACAGTAATCGAAAAGAGGCTGCGCAATCATCGGGTGCGCAGATTCTCGATGCCTTTGTTTATCACAACTATTCGATCGGTGATCAGCCTGGTTCTGTACGTCTTGGCAAACAAGTCGTTAGCTGGGGTGAAAGTACTTTTATTCAAAACAGCATTAACGCAATAAACCCTGTCGATGCTGCAGCATTTCGCCGCCCGGGTGCTGAGATCAAAGAAGGTTTGATTCCGGTTAATATGTTTTTTGTACAACAAAGTCTAACTGAAAACCTTTCAATGGAAGCGTTTTACCAGTTGGAGTGGGATCAGACAATTGTAGATAATTGCGGAACTTTCTTTGCGCAGCCTGATATTATTGCAGATGGTTGTGACCAGAATCTTGCTGTGCTGAGGACTGAAAGTAGTCTTAGGGCAGCGCTTGCTCCTCTAGGCGTTGCGCTTACTAATGCTCAAGTTAATGCTCTCGGAGATTTGGGTGTTAAATGGGGTACACCTGATGAGGGTGTAATTGTTCCCCGTGGCCAAGACCAAGATGCCCGCGATAGTGGTCAATTTGGTTTGGCATTCCGTTATACGTTCGAACCGTTAGACACTGAGTTTGGCGCGTACTTTATGAACTATCATAGCCGCACACCAGTGTTCAGTGGGCAGGCCGGTGATGCTGAGGACTTTGCAGCTATTCGTCAGTATATATTGGCTGGTCCTGGTGGTGGTGGTTTGACTGCTACTCGTGCAGGTCTTGCCTCACTTGCGGCTGCCGCTTCGGGTAGTACTTTTCTTGAGTACCCGGAAGATATTCGGCTTTATGGTTTGAGTTTTGCTACCACTCTACCTACCGGCACTTCATGGGCTGGTGAGTTGAGCTATCGCCCAAATGCGCCAGTGCAGATCAACTCGACGGATGTTCTGTATGCCGGCCTGAAGCCTCTAGGGCAGCTAGCAAACGTTGGTCCAATTTTTGTGGCTAACGGCGTAAATAATGTCTCGCTACTTGACTCGACATTTGGTGCGACTGCTAACGGTTACAATCGTAAAGAAATTACTCAGTTCCAGACAACCTTCACTCATTTCTTTGATCAAGTAATGGGCGCCAGTCGCCTAACGCTTGTAGGGGAAATTGGTATCGCTCATGTGGGTGGGCTTGAGGATAGTAGCGAGTTGCGCTACGGTCGCGATCCTATATATGGGCCGGGTGCTTTGCCTGGTAATTACACTGTTACAGGTGTGGGTACCTTTGATGCTTGCGTAGGTCTGAATGTGGCTACTTTGGGGAATAACCCGAACGCTAAGAACGTAAGTAAATATTGTGAGGATGACGGTTTCGTAACTTCAACCTCGTGGGGCTACCGTGCCCGTGCCATTTGGGATTATCCGGACGTAGTAGCAGGTATCAACCTGCGTCCAAGCGTCACTTGGTCACATGACGTAGATGGCTACGGCCCGAACGGTCTGTTCACTGAAGGCGCCAAGGCTGTAAGCCTGGGCCTGGATGCCGACTACCAGAACACTTACACCGCCAGTCTGGCTTACACCGATTTCTTCGGTGGCAAATACAACACTCTTGTTGATCGCGACTTTGTTGCGCTCAGCTTTGGCGTGAACTTCTAAGTAAGCGGACGAGATTTTGAGGACGACTATGACTATGAAAACAACAAAAAGTCTGCTGCAAACCGGTGCGCTGACACTCTCGCTGCTGGCCAGCGGTGTGATGGCAGCGGTATCGCCGGATGAGGCTGCCAAGTTGGGTACTACGCTGACTCCGGTTGGTGCGGAAATGGCGGGTAATGCTGATGGTTCGATCCCGGCATGGACTGGCGGTCTGCCAGCCAGCGCGGGTTCGGCTGATGCTGCGGGTTTCCTCTCGGACCCGTTCCCGAGCGAGCAGCCGCTGTTCACCATCACCGCGCAAAACGTTGATCAGTATAAAGACAAGCTGACCCCTGGCCAGTTGGCGATGTTCAAGCGTTATCCGGAAAGCTACAAAATGCCGGTGTTCGCCACTCATCGTACGGCGACCATGCCGGACTTTATCCTGGCCGCTGCGAAGAACAACGCAGTCAACACCAAGATGGTCGAAGGCGGTAATGGTCTGGAGAATTTCGAGCAGGCTAACCCCTTCCCGATTCCGAAAGACGGCCTGGAAGCGATCTGGAACCACATCACTCGCTACCGTGGTGGCAGCGTGAAGCGTCTGGTAACCCAGGCGACTCCACAGCCGAATGGCTCCTACAGCCTGGTTTACTTCCAGGATGAGTTCACCTTCCGTGGTGCGCTGAAAGATGCCGATACCAGCAAGCCAAGCAACGTACTGTTCTACTTCAAACAGCGCGTAACCGCGCCTTCGCGTCTGGCAGGTAACGTGCTGTTGGTGCACGAAACCCTCAACCAGGTGAAAGAGCCGCGTCTGGCGTGGCTGTACAACGCCGGTCAGCGTCGTGTACGTCGTGCACCGCAGGTGTCCTACGACGGCCCAGGTACCGCTGCTGACGGTCTGCGTACGTCCGACAACTTTGACATGTACAACGGTGCTCCTGACCGCTACGAGTGGAAACTCAACGGTAAGAAGGAAATCTACATTCCTTACAACAGCTACCGTCTGGACTCGCCGAAGCTGAAGTACAGCGAGATCATCAAGGCTGGCCATATCAACCAGGACCTGACTCGTTACGAGTTGCACCGCGTATGGCATGTGACCGCAACCCTGAAATCGGGCGAGCGCCATATCTATGCCAAGCGTGACTTCTACCTCGACGAAGATACTTGGCAAGCTGCTGCCATCGACCACTACGACGGTCGCGGTACCCTGTGGCGTGTGGCTGAAGCCCATGCTCAGTACTACTACGACAAGCAAGTGCCGTGGTACAGCGTAGAGACCTTGTATGACCTGCTGTCCGGTCGTTACCTGGCTCTGGGTATGAAGAACGAAGAGAAAAGTGCTTACGAGTTCGACTACCCAGCGAAGGAAAGCGATTACACCCCAGCGGCCCTGCGCCAGGCTGGCGTACGCTAAACCTGAGTAACGCTGCATAAAGAACCGGCCCGCAAGGGCCGGTTTTTTTATGTCCAGCCATCGATGGCGGCCACCCTTCGGGCCGTCGCTGCGCGAGGTTAAAAATGGCTCCCGCCCATTTTTTATGCCTGTGATAAAGCTCGGGAAATGTTCAATAGGGACTGAGCAATCATTGCCGTTTGCTACCTGAGGGCCACAAGGGCTTCAAATGCGCGCATCAAGAGGCTAGTCTGCGGGGCATTGGTAGTGCCTCTGCCTGACTACTACAAGAAACTGGCTGATGACTGATCTGTCCCGCATTCCTGGCTTGGTTGCCGCGCCCAATGTACTCGGCGGGCATTTCTATCGCCCCCCTTTACCGGTCAGTTACGTGCCGCGCCCGGGGTTGTGCGAGCGTCTGTTGGGCGGCTTGGCTGGGCGACTGCTGTTGGTCAGCGCGCCGGCAGGCTTCGGTAAAAGCTCATTGGCCATCGAGTTCTGCGAGCATCTGCCCGAACAGTGGCAAAGCCTATGGCTGGGCTTGAGTTCACGCGACAGTGATCCAGGGCGTTTTCTGGAGCGTTTGCTTAGCGGGCTGCAACAGTTTTTCCCAGGCGTTGGTCAGGAAGCACTTGGCTTGTTGCGCCTGCGCCAGCGGCATCAGCCGTTTGCCTTTGAAGAGTGGCTCGACGGTCTGCTCGATGAGCTGGCGCTGCGCCTCGATCCTCAACAGCCGCTGTTGCTGGTGCTGGATGACTACCACCTGGCCCAGGGCGCAGTGCTTGACCGTTGCCTGCAGTTCTTTCTGAGCCACCTACCGCCAGGCCTGGTGATGTTGGTGACCAGTCGCCAGCGCCCTGATTGGCACTTGGCGCGCCTGCGTCTGTCGCGGCAGTTGCTGGAATTGCACGAGCAGGATCTGCGCCTCACTGATAGCGAAAGCACCGCCTTGCTCCGCTTGCAGGGTGCCGAGTTGTCGGCAGAAGCGCTGGCCGCGCTGTTGCAACGCAGCGAAGGCTGGGTCGCGGGGCTGCGCTTGTGGTCGCTGGCCGCCAGTGAGGCGCAGGAGTCCGCGGCGTTACCGGCACTGGTGCAGGGGGGCGACGGGCTGATTCATGACTACCTGCTGGAAGAGGTGATCGAACGCCAGCCGGCTGATGTGCAAGCCTTTCTCTATGAAACGGCCAGTCAGGAGCGCTTCTGCGCCGAGTTGTGTGATGCCCTGCGTGATGCCCATGACAGCGCCGCGATTCTGCGTCACTTGCAGGCCCATCAGGTGTTTCTGGTGCCGCTGGACGAGCAGGGCAAATGGTTTCGTTATCACCATCTGTTTTCCGACTTACTGCGCAGCCGGCCGCAGCCAACTTCAGGCCTGCATCTGCGCGCGTGCCGCTGGTTCAGTTCCGAAGGGCTGCTGGATGAAGCCATCGAGCAGGCGTTGCGTGCCGGTCAGCCGGACGTGGCAGCCAACCTGGTGCAGAACCTCTCCGAGGAGCAACTGCTGGCCGAGCAGAACGTCGCCACCTTGCTGCGCTGGAAGATGGACTTGCCGGACAGCCTGCTGACCAGTACGCCACGCCTGATTCTGCTCTACGGCTGGGCGCTGGCGTTGGCCTGTCAGCTGGATGCCGCCGAAGAACTGTTGGCTGAGCTGGGGCGTTTTCTGCCCGCGCGTGATCGCTGCGAGCAGGAAGGTTTGCTGGCCCAGTGGTTGGCCCTGAGCGGGGTGATTGCGCGGGGGCGCGGTGACAGTGCCAAGGCCCAGGCCTATTGCAGCGAAGCGCTGAGCTGTCTGCCATTGGACCGTTACGGGCAGCGTTTGATGTGTCTCTCTAGCCTGGCCAACCTGGCCATCGTCCACGGTGATCTATGGCGCGCTCGGGGACTGAACCGCGAAGCCTTGGAGCTGGCGCAGCGCGTTGGTAACCCGCTGTTCGAGGCACTGGCCCATTACGACCGTGCGCGGGTGTTGCAGGCCCGTGGCGAAGTATTGCGCGCGCTGGACGAAGTGCGTCAGGGCCAGCAGCGTCTGGCCAATCTGCCGGCCCAGCGTCAGTATGCTGCGCGCGGACGCTTGACCCTCTATGAAGGTTATCTGCTGAGCCTGCGCCTGCAGCCGCAGCAAGCGCGGCAACGCCTGTTGGCCGGGATCGCCGAGGCCCGTGCTTGCCGCGATATCAGTGTGCTGATCGGTTACTGCGTGCTGGCTAGCCTGGAAGGACGCAGTGGCAACCTGCCCGAGGCCTTTGCTCAGCTGGCCGAAGCCGAACGGCTGATGCATATCTGGGATATCCCGCCGATCTACTACCTGGCGATGATCACCCTGACCAAATGTGAGCTGTGGCTGCGTCAGGGGCAGACTGAGCTGGCGGGCGTCTGGCTGAGCCGGCTGCTGGATGCCTATGGTGGCGAGCAGGCGGCTGCGGCGCCGGAGTTCCATCCGCAACTGCCGTTGCATATCCAATTGCACCTGGCCACTTACGAGAGTTTGCAGGGTGAGGATGAGCAAGCTGAGCGGCGTTTGCGCGGGCTGAGTCAGCTGGCGCAGAACGCCGGCGGGCAGTTGCTCGGGGCGATTGCCCAGATGCAGCTGACGGCCTTGCTGCGTGACGGCGGGCGTGAGCGTGAGGCGCAGCAACAGTTGCGCAGCGCTTTGCAGGCAGCCGCTGGTGGTGGGTTGTTGCCGTTCCATGGGCTGCTGAGTCAGCAACCCGAGTGGCTGCGCGAGCAGTTGCTGGGGCAGGACGCGAGCCCTTTGATTGACGCCTTGCGGCAGCACCTGCCGCAGTCAGCGCAGGCCGTTGGCCAGGACGACTATGCCGGCGTGGTCGATGCCCTCAGTTCGCGCGAACTGTCGGTGCTGCAGCTGATCGCCCAGGGCTGCTCCAACCAGGAGATCAGCGACAGCCTGTTTATCTCCCTGCACACGGTGAAGACCCACGCCCGCCATATCAATAGCAAGCTCGGCGTCGAGCGGCGCACCCAGGCGGTGGCGCGGGCCAAGAGCCTCGGCCTACTGCGCTGATTCCGCCGGAACCGACAGGTCTAGGCTGCGCGTAGGCGTTTTGCGCGGTTGCGCGGCAGCGGCCGCCAGCTTCTCGTGAACATCCTGCTGGATGCTCAGCAGCACCGGCTGTAGCTCGCGCATGTTTTGCTGCACTTCTGCGTAGGTGTGCTGCTGGGCAAGCTGCTCGACGCGTTGTAGCAAGGTCTCGCGCACATCCCCACTTAAATGGATAAACAGCTCGGGCAGCTGTTTGCTCAGCTCGGCGCTGTAGAGCACCAGTTCTTCACGACCAAACTGTTTGGTCAGGCCCAGATAGTCCAGGGCGCTGGAGGTGAGCATGGCCGCCGCCGCCTTGGTTTCATGCAGGCCTTGCAGGCGCACCGGGTTGCTTTGCTCGCTTTCCGAGAGGGTCATCCAGAATTCGGTGGTCAGGGTAAACAGCACCGCCTGCTGGCGCAGTGAATAACTCATCAAACCCAGCGCCTCGGCGGCATAGGGCTGTTGCACGGCACGAAAATCAAAATACAGACGCATCAGCTCCTTAAGGCGAAACAGCGCTTCGCGGGCTTCGTTCTGCCGTAGTTCAAGGGGGGCGTAGATATTCAGCTGCGGGCGGAAGTTCTCTTCACTGACCATGCGCTGGTAGATCGGCCCGGTGAACTCGCCGCTGCGCCGGGGCAGGGCGTTGAGCTGGGTGTTGTCGACCTTGTTCAACGCCTCTAGCAGTTGCTGGTAGTCAGCGCTGTTCCAGGGCTTGTGGATATCGGGAATCTTCTGCCCGAGATAGAACAGTTCAGCGGCCTGCACAGGCGACAGCAGAACCAGCAAAAGGATGGCCAGCGGTAGGTAAGGGCGGCGTGTTAGCGTGTTCAGCACAACAATAATCCTGCGGCGATGGCGTGGCTCAGCGTAACCAGCTTGGCGGCTCGCGTCACCCGCGCCTTGGTTGGGTAAAGTGCAATGCAGCAGGCGTTGGCAGAACTGGGTGCCGTTCGCGCAGTATTTGAAGACCTCGGCGGTTACGGTGCCGTAGCCCAGCAGCAGGAACAGGATGGCGACGGGCCGCTGATCGGCCATCTGCAGCGCACCAATATCCAGCTGGCGGCAATTCCGGTATTTGCCCGCAAGGGCCTGGCCGACACCACGGTGAATGACCTGCTGGCGGCGGCCAATGTGTCGCGGCGCACCTTCTACAAATACTTCGAGAACAAGATGCAGGTGCTCGAAGGCATCTACCAGACGGCGGTGTCCCTGCTGCTGTCGCGCTTCAGTGAAATGCAGAGCATCGCCGGCAGCCCACAGGCCTGGTTGCAGGGCATGGTCGGGCGCTACTTCGACTATCACCTGGCGGTCGGGCCGATTATCCGCCTGATGCAGGAAGAAGCCCTGCGCGCCGATTCACCGCTGGCCGCGCACCGGCAACGGGCGCATACCGAGATGGCGCGGTTGCTGGCCGAACGTCTGCATGGCGCGACCCAGGCCGCCGAGCCGCTGACCTACCGCGCGCTGATCTGGGCCATGGAAGCGGCCTCGCTGGAACTGCTCGGTCGCGCCGCCAGCCGTGCGGAAATCGAACAAGCCAAGCGCGTGCTCAGCGAGCTGCTGATCGCCTCGCTGTGTCCTGCGCCCAGCTCAACCTAGGTTAGGTACGAAAAGTCGTCGAGCGACGGTCAGGCGAGGCAAAAAACGGTGAGGAAGCGGAGTTTACGAGCTGTAAATGAGCATTCCGAACCGTTTTTTAACGAAGCATCACCGAGCGTAGGCAATTGTCGTACCTAACCTAGGTTAGGCGTCAGCTGAGGGTGGAAATGCTCTGATAGCCCGGATGCGTCTTTCCCATAACAACAATCTAGAGGTGCCTGCATGTCTGCTTCCAGTCTTCCGCTGATGCCGCCACTGGCGGCCGGTTTTGCCCGCCTGGGCTTCGGCGCTTTGCCGCTGGAAAGCCTCAAGGCGCGCTATGGCAACGCCGCCAACGGCTCGCGCTATATCGAACTCGACGGCTTCAACCTGCATTACCGCGATGAAGGCAGTCGCGACAAACCGGTGCTGGTGCTGATCCACGGCGTGGTGGCTTCGCTGCACACCTGGGATGACTGGTTGCCAGCTTTTGCCGCCGATTACCGGGTGATCCGCTTCGATGTGCCGGGCTTCGGCCTCACCGGACCGGCTCGTGATGGCGTGTATTCCGCCGAGCGGATGATCAAGGTATTCGGTCTGCTGCTCGACTACCTGGGCGTGAATAAAGCCTCGATTGTCGGCAACTCGCTGGGCGGTTATATCGCCTGGAACTTCGCCCTGGCGCAGCCACAGCGGGTGGAAAAACTGGTGCTGATCGACCCAGCCGGTTATCACATGCACAAGGTGCCGTGGATGATTGCCGCTGCCGCTTTGCCCGGTGCCACCGTGGCCATGCCGCTTTGGATGCCGCGCGCGCTTATCGCCCAGGGCATCAAGGAAGTCTACGGCGAACCAGCACGGATCAAACCGGGTGTGGTGGATCGCTACAACGACCTGACGCGGCGACCGGGCAATCGCCGGGCGATGATGGATATCTTCCGCGTGCTGCTCAAGGTCAACAAGGAAGAGCTGCATGGTACACCCGCGCGGGTGGCGCAGATTCAGGCGTCGACGCTGCTGCTGTGGGGCGAGCGTGATCGCTGGATTTCGCCCAAGCACGTACCGCTGTGGCAGCGTGACTTGCCGGCGATTCAGGTAAAAACCTACCCAGGTGTTGGGCATATTCCGATGGAGGAAATCCCGCAGCAAAGCGCGGCCGATACCCTGCGTTTTCTCCAGGGGTGATTTTTGGATATGCGGGCTGCGGTTGCGCCGTGGCCCGCAGCTTCAGGAGGAGCGGGGCGTAGCCCGGATGCAATCCGGGAGCGGATTGGTTGACGGGAAATTTCCCCGGATTACATCCGGCTACAGAAATGCTGACGCACACTAAAAAGGGAGCCATACGGCTCCCTTGTCGTTTTGCCTGAGTGTCCGCCTCAGGCCGCCTGGCTCTGCGTCGGCGCATCAAATTCGCTGCGGGTCTGGTAGAGCAGTTCCAGATTGTTGTGCTCCCAGGGGTGGAAGTTGGGTTTGAAGAAGTCGCGGTAGGTGCTGATCAGCGGGCGGAATACGCCTTCCTTACCCCACATCCACTGGATGCCATCGCGCCATACGCGCCAGTTCCACAGCAGGCCGTCCTGTTTAAGCATATGCGCCAGGCCGCGAGTGGTGTCGAGCACGAAGAAGAAGGTGCCCATGATCATCGCCCGGCGCAGCAGTTTGCGGCTGCCGCACACCTGGTTGTACACGTCGAAGGCCACCGCCTTGTGCTCGGTTTCCTCCAGCGCGTGCCAGCGCCACAGGCGCACCATGGTGGGGTGAGCGCCTGCCAGATGTTTCGGGTCCTTGAGCAGGCCGTCGGCCATGATCGCGGTGATGTGCTCCAGCGCAGCCGTGGCGGCCAGTTGCCGCTGCGGCGAGAACTTCTTCTGGGTGTAGCGAATCCGCGCCTGGGCGCGTTTCTCGATACGGGTGATGTTGTAACCCAGGTCGCGCAGGCGATTGCTGTATTCCAGATGTTCGCGGCTGTGGTGGCCTTCCTGGCCGATAAAGCCACGGATCTGCTCTTTCAGCACCGGGTCATCGATCTGGTCGCGGAAGTGCCGCACCGAGTCGATAAAGAAGCGCTCGCCATCGGGGAACAGCACCGACATGGCATCGAACAAATGGCTTTTGAAGGCATCCCCACTGTGCCAGTGGCGCGGCAGCGGATTGGGGAAATCGAAATCCATATGCCGTGGACGAATCTGCAAACCTTCCGGGGTAGTGCTGACCATGCTGACTCCCTGAGTCTGTGACTAAAGCGTGACTCACTATGGATTCGCCAAGCGCTTCGGCAAAGGTTCACAACAGCCAATATTTCGGTCATATATGGCCAATATTGCACGGGTGTACCAGGCTTTATGGCGTGTCAGCGCCGTGCGTGGGTTAGCACATCTGCGTGCTAGAGCGCTTGCCTGGACGTGGAAGACACTCGCGCCATGCCTGCGCCCAACCTTCGGCTGTGGTGATCGGCTGCTCAAGTCCTGAGTATGGCCAAAGCCTTCGCACAAACTACGCAGGCGGCTGACCTGGCCCTACGGTGCAGGGATGCCCTTGTCGGATTTTGTCGAACAGGGTTATCGTCGCTGCCAGTGGTCATATCTGGCCAGATAATAAGAAGACCATGAAGCCATCATTGAATTTTTCCGCCGAACTGGTTCCCGTTGCCTATGCCGCCGCCTTGCTTGACCTGGTCGAGGAGCTGGGCGTACCGCGCGCGCAGCTGTTTGCCGAGGCGCGGGTGCGGCCCGAAGTGCTGGGCAACCCTCAGGGGCGATTGTCCTTTATCGACTTCACCCAACTCACCAGCAGCGCCTTGCGTCTGTGTGATGAGCCAGCGCTGGGCCTGTTGCTCGGTCAGCGGCTGAATGTCTCAACCCACGGCATCCTCGGTTATGCCGTGCTGTCCAGCGCCAACCTCGGCAAGGCCATGCAGTTCGCCCTCAAGTACTACCGCGTACTGGGCCTGACCTATGAGCTGGAAATGGTCGAGCTGGGCACCCGGATCGAACTGCGCGCCAGTGAAACCATGCCATTGGGCCCGCTCAGTCGCTTCGCCGCCGAAGGTTTGCTAACCAGCCTCTACACCATCGCGCGTTTTCTGGTCGGCGAGCGGCTGCAGGAGGTCGAGGTGGGCTTTGCCCATGCCGCGCCGCATTACGCCGAGCGCTACGAGCGGCTGTTTGGCGTAGCGGTGGCGTTTGATCAGCCTTATCACCGCCTGAGCATGCCGGTCAGCTACCTGGACCGGCCGATGGCTTTGGCCAACCCTGCCACCGTGCAGATGTGCGAGCAGCAATGCGAGGCCCTGCTGGCCAGCCTGGATGTGCAGGACGGCCTGCTGACCCGCGTGCGCCGCTTACTGCTGGCGCGCCCCGGTGACTTCCCCGACCTGGCCAGCGCCGCCGATGCCCTACACACCAGCGGCCGCAGTTTGCGCCGGCATCTGTCGAATATGGGCACCAGTTACCAGCAAGTGCTCGATGAAGTGCGCAAAAGCCTGGCCCTGCAATACCTCACTACCACCCACCTGTCGCTGTATGAAATCGCCTACCTGCTGGGCTTCAGCGACCCGTCGAATTTTCGCCGTGCGTTCAAGAAATGGACGGGTAAACTGCCCAGCGATTACCGCGCTGAGGAATAACCATGAGTTCTGCCGCAACCCCGACCCTGATCCGCGAAACCTTCCCCGTCGGGCCTTTGCAGTGCAACTGCACGGTCATCGGTGACCCGCTTACCAAGAAGGCCATCGTCGTCGATCCGGGTGGCAACCCCGAGCTGATCATGGCGCGTCTGGAGGCCCATGGGCTGAAGGTGGTGAGCATCATTCACACCCACGCGCACCTTGATCACTTCCTCGCCTCCGGGCAGATGAAGGAGAAGACCGGGGCGACCCTGCACTTGCATAAAGAGGATCAATTTCTCTGGGATAACCTGGAGATGCAGTGCCGCATGTTCGGCGTGCCTTACACGCCGGTGCCGGCGCCGGATCAGTGGTTGAGTGATGACGAGGAGCTGGCCTGCGGCTGTGGTGTGGCGCTGCACACACCGGGGCATACGCCGGGCTCGATGAGTTTCTGGTTCCCCCAGGACAAGCTGCTGATCGCTGGCGATACCCTGTTCAAGCGCGGTATCGGCCGCACCGACCTGTGGGGCGGCGATTACTCGACTATTGAACGCTCGATCAAGCAGCGCCTGTATACCCTGGACGAAGACGCCACCGTGGTGACCGGCCATGGCGCCGATACGCGCCTCGGTGATGAGATGCGTGATAATCCGTTTGTTCGTGCTTAGCAGGCTGTAGGCCTGCTCAATCACCCCGGAAAATGAACTTTAACCACGTATCGGGCTCGAAAACCCAGGTGCAAACCTGTCCCGATCCGATATTCAAAGGAAGTACGCATGAAGCTGTGGCGAAATCTGGCTGTTGTTACCCTCGGTCTTGGCGTGCTCGCCGGCTGTACCACCAACCCCTATACCGGTGAGCGTGAGGCAGGTAAAGCGGGCATTTACGGCGGTGTCGGCGCAGTGACCGGTGCGGTGATTGGTGCAGCCACATCGAGCAAGAAGGATCGCGGCAAAGGTGCCCTGATCGGCGCGGCAGTCGGCGGTGCGGCCGGTGGTGGTTACGGCTACTACGTCGACACCCAGGAAGCCAAGCTACGCCAGACCCTGCAGGGCACGGGCGTGCAGGTGCAGCGCAATGGCGATGACCTGAAACTGATCATGCCGGGCAATATCACCTTTGCCACCAACTCGGCGGATATCTCCAGTGGGTTTTACCCAACCCTCAACTCCTTGGTTACGGTGTTCAAGGAGTTCAACAAGAACGGCATCGATATCGTCGGCCATACCGACAGCACCGGCTCGTTCGAGTTGAACCAGAACCTCTCCAACCGCCGTGCGCAGAGCGTCGCCTCTTACCTGAGCGCCAATGGCGTTCCGGCTTCGCGGCTGTCGTCTTATGGCGCCGGCCCGAGCCAGCCGATTGCCAGCAATGCCAATGAAGCAGGTCGTGCACAGAATCGCCGGGTAGAAATCAACCTGCGTCCGCTGTAACCGCAGGCTGCAAAACAGCCGCGCATTGGTTCGAATGCGCGGCTTTTTTATGCCTGCAATTTAGGTTCGGCCCGCCGTTCAAATCGTGACTAGACTGCTGGCAGTGGTTCCAACAACCCTGCCGCATCGGTGCGCCGCCCGCACCGGACATGGACGACAACTGGAGCAATCATGGACGACAGGCATGTTTCTTCCTCGCGTAAACCCTGGCTGCCGTTGTGGGTCACCCTGGCCTTGTCGCTTGGCCTGGGGGCGTTGATCGTCTGGCAATGGCAGGTCTTCGAGCTGCGTGAGCGCGAGCAGAACCAGCAGCGCTTCGAGCTGGAAGCGCAGGACATCGGCCAGCGTGTAAAAAGCCGTATGCGCGCTTATGAAATGGTGCTGCGTGGCGTTTCCGGGTTGATGACTGGCAGTGATCATGTGTCCCTCACCGAGTGGGATCGCGCCCTCGATCAGTTGCAGCTGCAGGACCGCTACCCAGGCATCCTCGGCCTGGCGTGGTCGCGTTATCTACGCGCCGAGCAGCTTGATGCCTATCTGGCTACCCAGCAGAGCTTGGGGCGTGCCGACTACCGGGCATTTCCCACGGGTGTGCGTGAGCACTATCTGTTGATCGACTACATCAGCCCGCTGGACTGGCGTAACCGCCGGGTACTGGGCTTTGACCTGCTCAGCGAAGAGGTGCGCCGCGCCGCCGCTGAGCAGGCTATCGACACGGGCCAGGCGATTCTCAGTGCGCCCGTTACCCTGCGCCAGGAAACCGAGGCCAATGTGCAGGGCGGGGTGCTGTTGTTTCTGCCGGTGTACCAGCCCGGCATGCCGCAGAGCACGGCCGAGGAACGCCGTACTGCCTTGCTCGGCATGGTGCATGGGGCGTTTCGCAGCCATGAGCTGATGGAAGGCATTCTCGGTGCGCAGAGCCAGCGCTTTGATGTGGTGATCAAGGATCAGCAGGCTCTGCAAACCCCCTTGCTAAGCGCCGAGGCGCAGGGGGTTGCCCTGCAGCCAGGCTTTCAGCATGAGCTGGAATTACCCTTGTATGGGCGCAACTGGGTGCTGCAGGTAACCAGTACGCCAGCCTATGAAGCGGCCTTTTCCAGCCGCGGCGGTATCAGTTTATGGATCGGCCTGGTGGCTGCGGCGCTGCTGGCCTTGCTGGTCGGTGGCTATCTGTATCTGCGTGAGCGCGAGCTGCACGCCAACCACCTGGCCACCGACAAACTGCGTGAGCGCGAAGAGCGCTTCCGCCTGCTGGTCGAGCGGCTGCCGGTGGCGACCTTGCTGTGCAACGCCCAGGGGCGGATCGAGATGGCCAACCGCAGCGCCGCCGACTTGCTCGACTCGACGCCCGAGGGCTTGGTCGGTGAACGGGTTAAACGCTTTTTGCCGAGTGTTGAGCAGCTCAGCGCCCTGGCCATCGATCACGACACCTCGGAGCTGTCCAACGAATACCTGGCGCGCCGTGATCTTGGCGAAGAAGTGCCGGTGGCGCTGAGCCTGAGCGTGCTGGGCGATTCCGGCGGGGTCAATTACCTGATCAACCTGATTGACCTGCGCGCGCGCAAGGGCGCCGAAGAGCGCTTTCGCCTGGTGGTCGAGGCGTCGCCCAATGCCATCGTGCTGGTCGATAACAAAGGCTGTATCGCCATGGTCAACCGGCAGACCGAGCAACTGTTTGGCTATGGCCGTGAGGCGCTGCTCGCCCAGCCGGTAGAGATTCTGCTGCCCACGGCCCTGCGTGGCAGCCATGTGCCGATGCGCCAGGGCTATCAGAAGAGCCCGGAACCACGGCGCATGGGCAATAACCGCGAGCTGTTCGGCCAGCACCGCGATGGTCGGCAGATTCCCCTAGAGGTGGGCCTGTCGCCGATCAGCGGTGGCGAGGGCGCGCTGGTGCAGGCGGTGATTATCGACATCAGCGAGCGCAAGGCCGCCGAACAGCGCCTGCGCGACCAGGCCGAGCAACTGATTCTGGCCAACCGCTACAAGTCGGAATTCCTCGCCAATATGTCCCATGAGCTGCGCACGCCGCTCAACAGCATCCTGATTCTCAGCGACCAGTTGCGCCTGAACAGCGCCGGCAACCTGACCGAGAAGCAGGCCAAGCATGCCGATATCGTCCACCGTGCCGGCAGCGACCTGCTGCAGTTGATCAACGATGTGCTCGATCTTGCCAAGGTCGAGTCCGGGCGTATGCAGCTCAAGCTCGAGCCGCTGAACATGCAGGATGTGCTGGTCGAGCTGGATGCCAGCCTGCGGCCGATGGCCGAGATCAAGGGCCTGCGTCTGCATACCCAGCTGGAGGCCGGGGTGCCGCGGGTGATTCACACAGACCGCATCCGCTTGCAGCAGATCCTGCGCAACCTGCTGTCCAACGCGCTGAAGTTTACCGAGCACGGCGAGGTCAGCCTGAGCGTGTCCTGCGCCAGTGGTGAGCCCGAGGAGGGCCATGAGCTGCTCAACTTCAGCGTGCGCGACAGCGGTATAGGTATCCCTGCCGAGCAGCATGAGCAGATATTCCAGGCTTTCCAGCAGATCGATGGCTCCACCAGTCGGCGCTTTGGTGGCACCGGGCTGGGGTTGGCGATTACCCGCCAGTTGGTGTTGGCGATGGACGGCGAGATCAGCCTGCAAAGTGCGCTGGGTGAAGGCTCCTGCTTTACCGTGCAGCTGCCGGTGCGGGTGGTGGCGCAGGTGCAGGAGCATGCAGAGCCGGCCGCCGACGCGCCGCAGCGCAGCGGCGAAGGCCCGGCGGTGCTGATTGTTGAAGACGATGTGAATTTTGCTGTGGTACTGGCCGAGGAGGCGCACGCTCACGGCTTTGCCAGCGTGCATTGCCGCTCTGGCGTGCAGGCGCTCAACCTGCTGCACAGCGAGCGTTTCAGTGCGGTGATCCTGGATATTCTGCTGCCGGATATCAGCGGCTGGCAGTTGTTCCGCCGCCTGCGCAGCCAGGCCAGCCACCGCAGCACCCCGGTGCATATCATCTCCTGCGTACCGCAACCGGTGGACTGGAACGATGACGGTACGCGCTATCTGGTTAAGCCGATTCAGCGTGCGGACCTGGAACAGGTGTTTGTCGACCTGCAACAGCTCGACCAATCGCCGGCGCAGCGCCTGTTGCTGGTCGAGGATGTTGAGGTTGAGCGCGAGCATTACCGTGAGCATCTGCAGCAGCTGGGCTTTGATGTGCAGGCCTGCGCGCGCGCCGATGAGGCGCAGCAGGCTTATGCCGCCGGGATGTTCAATGCATTGGTGATCGACCTTGATCTGCCCGATCAGGACGGCTTTGAGCTGCTGGAAACCCTCAACCGCCAGCGCCCGCTGAATGGCACGCGGGTGGTGATCAATACCGGTGTCGATGTCACCCGCCAGGCCCTGCAGCGCCTGCGCCGTTACAGCGCGGTGGTGGTGCACAAACACGGCGAGGACATGCAGGAACTGAGCGAGGCGGTGCAGGGCTTTCTGGGCAGTGTGCGTGACCCAGCGCGGGCCGGAAGCCCGAGAATCGAGAATCCGCTGGAAGGCCGGCGCGTGCTGCTGGTGGATGATGACGTGCGCAATGTCTATGCCCTGACGGCTTTGCTGGATGAAGTCGGGCTGATCATCAGCTCGGCCAAGGACGGTCAGGAGGCCATCAACTGTTACGAGCGCGAACCGTTCGACCTGATCCTGATGGACATGGCCATGCCGACCATGGACGGCTACACCGCCACCCGGCTGCTCAAGACCGAGCACGGTTGCAGCATCCCGATCATCGCCCTGACTGCCCACGCGATGAAAGGCGACCGGGAGAAATGCATCACTGCGGGCGCCGATGACTACCTGGCCAAACCGGTCAGCCGCGAGGCCTTGCTTGAGCTTCTGGTGCGTTGGCTGGCCACTGCCGACCCGCATACGGGCTCATTCGGGGCATCCGCCGCAGCGCCGCAGTAGTTTCGCTGCGGCCTGCTAACCTCAACCGCAACAGGAGTCGCAAGGCGCTCGCCAGGGACAAGGGAGGAGATATGGCACATGTACAGCTGAAGAGCGTGTCCAGCACGCAGATTCTGCTGGTGGTGGATGACCGCCCGGAAAACCTGGTGGCCATGCAGGCTCTGCTGGAGGAGGGCGACTGGCAACTGCGTTGTGTCGATTCGGGCGAAACGGCCCTGCAGTGCATGCTCGAAGAGGATGTCGGCCTGGTGCTGCTGGACGTGCAGATGCCGCACATGGACGGCTTTGAAGTCGCCCGCTTGATGCGTGGCAACCCGCGTACCCGCTTTACCCCGATTATTTTCGTCTCCGCCATCGCGCAGACCCAGGATTCGGTGATCAAGGGCTACGCCACCGGTGCGGTGGACTTTATGCTCAAGCCGTTCGATCCCAGTGTATTGCGCCACAAGATTCACGCCCTGCTCGAACATGAGCGCAACCGCAGCGAGCTTCTGCAACTGACCCAGCAACTGGACACCGCGCGGGCGTTCAACGCCTCGGTGCTGGACAACGCCGCCGAAGGCATCATGGTGGTGGGCGAAGATGGCCGGATCAACTTCGCCAACCCGGCCATGGCACGCATGCTTGAGGGCTCGATCAGCGATCTGGAAGGCAGTGAAATGCTTTCCTATCTGGTCAGCCCGCAAGTCACCAGCGAATGGCGCCTGTCCGAGTTTTACCTGCAGTGGCGGCGCGGTGAAGCCTATCGCTTGCATGACGCCAACCTGCGCACGCTGAACGGTGGGCAGGTGCCGGTGGCGCTGTCCTGTTCCCCCTTGCCGCGCCTGCAGCACGCCATGGTGGTGATGGCCCTGGATATGTCGGTGGTGCGTCATCTGCACCAGCAACTCGAATCGCAGGCGATTACCGATGCCCTGACTGGTCTGCTCAACCGCCGTGGCTTTTATCAGGCGCTGGAGTCGGCGCTGTCGCGGATCAATCGCAGCGGCCAGCGCATGGCGGTGCTTTATCTCGATCTGGATGGCTTCAAGCGCATCAATGACTCCCTCGGTCATGACGTTGGCGACCGCTTGCTCAAGCTGGTTGGCGACCAGCTCAAGGCCAGCCTGCGCCCCTATGACAGCCTGGCGCGGATTGGCGGCGATGAGTTCACTGCTTTGCTCGACAGCCTGGAACACCCGGAGGACGCCGCGCGCATCGCCGAGAAACTGATCGAGCAGGTGTCGGTGCGGCATAACCTCGATGGCATCGAGGTAACCCTGGGCGCGAGCGTAGGGATTGCCTGTTTCCCCGAATGTGGGCAAAGCGTGGAAGGCTTGCTGCGCGCCGCCGACATGGCCATGTACGAGGCCAAGCGCACGGGCCGCCAGCAATACCGCTTCTTCTCCCCGGAAATGAACGGCCGCGCACGCTCACGGTTGATGCTTGAGGAAAGCCTGCGCAACGCCATCGAGAATGATGATTTCGTCCTGGTCTACCAGCCGCAGATCTACCTGGAGAGCGGGCGCCTGCGCGGCTTCGAGGCCTTGTTGCGCTGGCAGCACCGGGTTGCCGGCACCGTGGCGCCGGGGGTGTTTATTCCGCTGCTGGAAGAGACCCGCCTGATCAACCGCCTGGGCAGCTGGATTTTTCAGGCGGGGATCGAGAAATGCCAACAGCTGAGCCAGCAGTACGGCAATGAACTGGTGCTCAGCCTGAATGTCAGCCCGGTGCAGTTTGGTATGCCGCAGCTGGTTAATGACCTGCGCCGGGTGCTTGAAGAGCACCAGTTGAACCCCCGGCAGCTGGAGGTGGAAGTCACCGAAAGTGCGCTGATGCAGGACCTGGAAACCAGCCAGGAGCAGCTGCGCCAGCTGCGTCAGCTGGGGGTGAAGATCGCCATCGATGACTTCGGCACCGGTTACTCATCGCTGGCTTATCTGCGTCATTTCGAGCTGGATACGCTGAAGATCGACCGCCTGTTTATCTCCAATATGCTCGACTCGCCGCGTGACGCTGCGGTGGTCAGCACCATCATCGACCTGGGCCGCAACCTGGGGCTGGAAGTAATCGCCGAGGGCGTGGAAACCATGGCCCAGCGCGATTGGTTGGCGGCGCATAACTGCGCAATCATGCAGGGCTTTCTGGTTGCGCCGGGGCTAAGTGCCGAGCAGGTCAAAACCTTCCCCGCGCAGCTGGATTGGCACAATTTGCCGTCTGCCAATGAAAAGCCCGCCAGTTAGGCGGGCTTGAGGTTGCGGCGATACGACGTAGGGTGGATGACGCTCTTTTCATCCACCGCCCAGCCGGCATTCGGTTGTGGTGGATGGGTAAAGCGTCATCCACCCTACGGCTCTAAATGTAAAAAATGCCGCTTGCCTGTTACAGGCAAGCGGCATTTTTCTTAACCGAACAGTATTACGCTGGCTTGGCGGGATAGCGCTGCTTCAGCTCTTCGAGCTGCGCATCCTTGTCCAGCCACAGCTGGTTGACCCACTGCTGAAACTGCAGGCGGTAGGCTTCGTCCTGATCGTAGTTGCCGCCAATAAATTCTTCGGGAATCTGCAGCTGATCGAAGCGCACTACCACTTGATCAATCCGCCCGCACAACAGGTCCCAGAAGCCAGGGTTGCCCTGCGGGTAATGGATGGTGACGTTGACCAGGCTGTGCAGCTGTTCACCCATGGCATCCAGCACAAAGGCAATGCCGCCGGCCTTGGGCTTGAGCAGGTGCTTGAACGGTGATTGCTGCTGCGCATGCTTGGCGGGCGACAGGCGCGTGCCTTCGAGGAAGTTGAACACCGATACCGGGTTGGTTTTGTAGCGCTCGCAGGCCTTGCGCGTGGTGGCCAGGTCCTGGCCGCGTTTTTCCGGGTGTTTGGCCAGGTATTCCTTGCTGAAGCGCTTCATAAACGGGAATTCCAGCGCCCACCAGCACAGGCCTATTACCGGCACCCAGATCAGCTCCTGCTTGAGGAAGAACTTCAGCAGCGGCATGCGCCGGTTGAGCTGATATTGCAGCACCAGAATATCCACCCAGCTCTGGTGGTTGCTGGTCACCAGGTAGGAATGCTGCTTGTCGAAGCCACTGAGACCGGCCACATCCCAGTGGGTGCGACCGACCAGGTTCATCCAGAACTTGTTGGTGCTGATCCAGAACTCGGCAATCCCGTGCATGACAAAGCGCAAGCCGCGCTGGACCGCTGGAATGGGCAGCAGCAGTTTGAGCAAGGCCACGGCAAACAGCGGCCAGCAGCAGATCAGGGTGTTCAGGGCGAGCATCAGGCCAGCAAGCAGGCCGCGCAGCGGGGCAGGCAGGAAATGCAGCATGGGGGGCAGGTGCCTCCAAAAAATGGGGCAGTTCTGCTGAGCGCTATGGCGTAGGTTCTCAGCAGAATTGTCCCGACTTATCTATGTCTGCAGTTTTCCACCACAGATCGGTCGGCGCACAGGTTAACGCCTATGCATCGAACTGCAAGCCTTTCGAAACGTTGGTGATCGCTGCGTTTCGCTGATTTTTAGCGCTTTTACCTGGCCAGGGCCGCCGTTGAGCAGCCCTGGCGGTGTATTACTGCGGCAGGTTGGCGGCCTGGATCGCGGTCAGGGCGATGGTGTAGACGATGTCATCGACCAGCGCGCCGCGCGACAGGTCATTCACCGGCTTGCGCAGGCCCTGCAACATCGGTCCGACGCTGACGCAATCAGCGCTGCGTTGCACCGCCTTGTAGGTGGTGTTACCGGTATTCAGGTCGGGGAAGATAAATACCGTGGCACGGCCGGCAACCGGGCTGCCGGGGGCCTTCTGCCGACCGACACTTTCAATCGCCGCGGCGTCGTATTGCAGCGGGCCGTCGAGCAGCAGTTGCGGGTCGATGGCCTTGGCCAGACGGGTGGCCTCGCGGACTTTCTCGACCTCTTCACCGCTGCCGGAATCACCGGTGGAGTAGCTGAGCATCGCCACCCGCGGGATGATGCCGAAGGCGCTGGCCGACGCCGCGCTTTGCAGGGCGATTTCCGCCAGTTCCACCGCTGTTGGGTCAGGGTTTACCGCGCAGTCGCCGTAGACCAGCACCTGATCGGGCAGCAGCATAAAGAACACCGACGACACCAGCTTGTAGCCCGGCGCGGTTTTGATCAGTTGCAGCGCTGGGCGGATGGTGTTGGCGGTGGTGTTGATTGCCCCGGACACCAGACCGTCGACTTCATCCAGGGCGAGCATCATGGTGCCCAGCACCACGGTGTCTTCCAGTTGTGCAGCGGCCATCGGCGCGTTCAGTCCTTTGCCTTTGCGCAGCTCGACCATGGGCTCGACATAGCGCTCGCGAATCAGGTCCGGGTCGAGGATTTCCAGCCCTTCCGGCAGGTCGATGCCGTGGGCATGGGCCACTGCGTGAACATCCTCCGGCTTGGCCAGCAGCACGCAGCGGGCGATGCCGCGGGCCTGGCAGATGGCGGCGGCCTGCACGGTGCGCGGTTCGCTGCCTTCGGGTAGAACGATGCGCTTGTTGGCGGCCTTGGCGCGTTGCACCAGTTGGTAACGGAACGCCGGCGGCGACATGCGCAGCTCGCGTGGCGTGCCGCAGCGGGCGAATAACCATTCATGGTCGATATGGCTGGCGACGAAGTCGGCGACCTTTTCCGCGCGCTCCTTGTCGTCGACCGGAATTTCCTTGTTCAGGCGGTTGAGGTTGGTGGCGGTGTCGTAGGAGCCGGTGCTTACCGTCATCACCGGCAAGCCGCCCTGCAACGCGCCACGGCACAGCTCCATGATCCGTGGGTCGGGGGCAAAGTCGCTGCACAGCAGCAGACCGGCCAGCGGCATGCCATTCATCGCCGCCAGGCTGGCGGCGAGGATGATGTCGTCGCGGTCCCCCGGCGTCACCACCAAGGTGCCGGGCTTGAGCAGTTGCACGGTGTTGGCTACGGCGCGGGCGCAGAGCACGATCTTCAGCATGCGCCGCTGCTCGTAATCACCGGCATTCAGCACCCGCGCGCCGAGCAGGTCGGCGATGTCGCGGGTGCGCGGGGCGTTCAGTTCGTCTTGCCAGGGGATGCAGCCGAGCAAGCGGAAGTCATCGCCCTTGAGCAACGGTGAGAGTTCTTTCAGGCGATTGGCGAAGGCTTCGATGCCATCGTCACTGCGCACTTTGTTGAGGATCACCCCGAGCACTTTCTCGTCTTTCGGCCCGCCAAACAGCTGGGCCTGGATTTCCACCCGGTCGCTCAGTTCGCTGAGACTTTCCTGCTCCGGTGCGGAGACCAGAATGACTTCTGCATCCACGCTCTTGGCCAGGTGGAAGTTGACCCGCGCGGCGTAGCTGGCCTGGCGCGTCGGCACCATGCCTTCGACGATCACCACGTCTTTGCCTTCGGCGGCTTGCTGATAGAGGCTGATGATTTCTTCCAGCAGTTCATCCAATTGGCCGTCGCCGAGCATGCGCTCGACGTGCGCCAGGGCCAGTGGTTTTGGCGAGTGCAGGCCATGGGTGCGGGCGATCAGTTCACTGGAGCGTTCCGGGCCCATATCGCCCTGATGTGGCTGGGCGATGGGTTTGAAGAAGCCGACCTTGAGGCCGGCACGCTCCAGGGCACCGACCAGGCCCAGGCTGATCGAGGTCAGGCCGACACCGAAACCGGTGGGGGCAATAAAGAAGGTGTGCATGCTGTCTCCATGTGTAGGTTGGCGCTGAGCGCAGCGAAGCCCAACGGGATGCGCGTCGCTCAGGCTTCGAGTAGCGCCAGGGTGTCGAGGGCAATCTGTCGTTCTTCATTGGTCGGCACGACCATTACGCGTGGGTGGCCTTGGGCCTGGATCGGCCCAGCCGCACCGCGCATGGTGCGAGCGTTGGCCTGATCGTCGAGGGCCAGGTTGAGCAGCTTCAGGTGCGCCACGGTCTTGCTGCGGATCAGCGCCGAGTTCTCGCCGATGCCGCCGGTAAAGATCAACCCGTCGAGCTGCGGCAGGGCGCAGCTCATGGCTGCCAGGGATTTGGCCAGGCGATAGCAGAACACCTCGATGGCCAGGGTGGCGCCGGCATGGCCCTGTTCGCGGGCCTGCTCCAGGGTGCGCATATCGTTGGACAGACCGGAGAGGCCCTGCAGGCCGCTGTCTTTATTGAGCATGGCTTCGATCTGCTCCAGGCTCCAACCCAGGGTGCGCGCCAGGTGGCTGTGCAGATTGGGGTCGACATCACCGCTGCGCGTGCCCATCACCACGCCTTCCAGCGGCGTCAGGCCCATGCTGGTATCGCGGCTCTGACCATCGACGATGGCGCAGGTCGAACAACCGTTACCCAGGTGCGCCACCAGCCAGCTGCTGGCGTTGACCGGCAGCCCGGCCATTTCCGCGGCGCGCTGGCTGACAAAACGGTGGCTGGTGCCATGAAAGCCATAGCGGCGTACGCCGTGCTCACGGTACAGGTGCTCGGGCAGGGCATAGCGGTAGGCGTGTTCGGGTAGGGTCTGGTGAAACGCGGTGTCGAATACCGCCACCTGGGTCAGGGTTGGGAACAGCTTGATCGCCGCTTCGATGCCCAGCAGGTTGGCCGGGTTATGCAGCGGTGCCAGCGGTGCGGTAGCGCGAATCGCCGCAAGGCTCAGCGCATCCAGGCGACAGGCTGCGGTGAAATGCTCGCCGCCATGCACCACGCGGTGGCCGATGCCGTGCAATTGGCCGCCCGCTGCAGCCTGTACCAGAGGCAACACCTGGGCGAGGGCGGCGCGGTGATCGGCATGGGGCAGAATCAGGCTGTCCTTGCTGTCGCCCTGTTGCCAGTGAACTTGCGCATCCGGACTGCCCAGGCGCTCGGCCAGGCCGCTGAGAATAAAGGCATCTTGGTCTTCGTTGATCAGGGCAAACTTGATCGATGAACTGCCGCAGTTGATCACCAGAATATTGCGTGCGGGCATTTACCGCTCCTTGTGCAAATCTTTGTTCGGGCGCTCTGTCAGCGCCTCGCTTGCTGCATGTTCAGTTGCGCACCAGCCGCAGAGGAAGGGTTTTTCCAGCTGCGCCTGGCGTTGCTGCGCATCCAGCACCCAGGCGCGATTCTGCCAAGGCGGCTGGTGGCGCAGGTGCTGAGTATGGCCGCAGGACAATACTGCCAGCCAATCGCCGTGCTCATCCTGACGAAAATCAAGCACGCGCACTAAGGCCACGCTTGGCCGTCCGTCTGTGTCCGGTTCGCTTTCGCGCGTGCCCTTGGGTAAACTTGCCCGCTCTTTATTTCCAAGCAAAAGGTCTCGCCCCATGCTGATCGCCGCCAATAAGGCCGTCTCCATCGACTATACCCTGACTAACGATGCCGGTGAGGTGATCGACAGTTCCGCAGGCGGCGCGCCGCTGGCTTATCTGCACGGTGCCGGCAACATCATCGGCGGCCTGGAAAAAGCCCTGCTGGGCAAGCAAGCCGGCGACGAGCTGGAAGTTGCAGTCGAGCCGGAAGACGCCTACGGCGAGTACAGCGCCGAACTGGTAGCCACCCTCAACCGTTCGATGTTCGAAGGTGTTGATGAGCTGGAAATCGGCATGCAGTTCCACGCCTCCGGCCCGGACGGCGGCATGCAGATCGTCACCATCCGCGAACTGGAAGGCGACGACGTGATTGTTGACGGCAACCACCCACTGGCTGGCCAGCGCCTGCACTTCAAGGTCAAGGTTGTCAGCGTGCGTGATGCCAGCGAAGAAGAAGTTGCGCATGGGCATATCCATGGCGAAGGTGGTCATCATCATTGATGGTTTAGCCTTATGTGGTCGCCACGAGTCGACTTATGGTCGTATCAACCGTTGGCTTGACTGCTAAGCTGCAACAGAAGAAAGGCGCCTTCAGATAGGCGCCTTTTTTGTCCGCTACGTGTAACCCGTGTGTTCTCAAGGAGTTAGCCATGAGTGCCTTTCACGACCTCAACCTGCGTGCACTGGATGGCCATGAGCTGCCGCTGGCACCCTTTAAGGGGCAGGTGGTGTTGGTTGTCAATGTGGCCTCCAAGTGCGGCCTGACGCCGCAGTATGCCGGCCTGGAAAAGCTCTATCAGCAGTACAAGAGTCAGGGTTTCAGCGTGCTGGGCCTGCCGTGCAACCAGTTTGCCGAGCAGGAGCCCGACAGTGAGGAAGCCATTCGCGAGTTCTGCAGCCTCAACTACGGCGTGACCTTCCCGTTGGGCAGCAAGCTTGAGGTGAACGGGCCGGAGCGTCATCCGCTGTACCGTTTGCTGGCGGGCGAGGGTGCCGAATTTCCAGGCGATATCACCTGGAACTTCGAGAAATTCCTGGTTGGTCACGACGGCCGCGTGCTGGCGCGCTTCTCGCCGCGCACCACGCCGGATGATCCGAGCATCATCCAGGCTATCGAAAAGGCCTTGGGCTAAGGTCATATACGCCAAGGCTGCGGACTAAGTTTGTACATGGCTTGTTCGCGGCCAGGCATCGCGGCTTAATCGGTTGATCTGCCGAGGATGCCCCCGATGAGCCTGTTTCCCGCTGATACCGCCATTTCTCCCGCGACCCCTGCCGCACTGCGTGAGCTGATCGAAAGCCGCCGCGCAGTAAGGCGCTTTACCGCCGACGCGGTGCCTGATGAGGTGGTGCGTGATTGCCTGGAACTGGCGGTGCTCGCGCCCAATTCCTGCAACCTGCAGCCCTGGAGTTTTCAGGTGATTCGCGACCCAGCGTTGCTGGCCCGTTTGCACCCGGTGTGCATGAGTCAGAACGCCGCCAAAGCGCCGCTGATTATTGCCGTGTTGGCGCGCCCGGATACCTGGAAGCAGGCTTGCCAGAACATCATCGACTACTGGCCGGAGCCGGATGTGCCGGCGCGGATTCGCCGCTTCTACAACAAGACCGCACCCTTTCAGTACAACCAGGGACCATTCGGTCTGTTTGGGCTGTTCAAACGTCAGCTGCTGCGGGTGGCAGCCTGGCGCAAGCCGCTGATGCGCGCGCCCAACAGCCGCGCGCAGATGCGCATCTGGGCGGTGAAGTCCGCGGCGTTGGCGGCGCAGAACTTGATGCTGGCTTTCCAGAGCCATGGCTATGCCACCTGCCCAATGGAAGGCTTTGATGAAGTACGCCTGCGCAAAACCCTGAGCATCCCGCGCCAGGCGTTACCGATCATGCTGCTGGCGGTAGGTAAGCAGGATGAGAAGGGCGTGTACAACCCGCGCCTGCGCTTTCCGCTTGAACAGCACGTAACCTGGCTATAGCCGTAGGTTGGGTTGAGGAGCAAAGCGACGAAGCCCAACGAGACATGCCAATGCCTGTTGGGCTTCGCTGCGCTCAACGCCAACCTACGTCGGCACCCGCATTAGCCAGTGTTAGAGAACACCTGCCTTTTTCCAGGCCAGATAACTGCTCACCAACTGCGGTCCCAGCTCGCTAGGCCGTGCATCGAGCACCGGCACCTTGTTGGCAATCAGGCGTTCGTGCAGGCCGGCGCGGGCGTTCAGGTAGTCCAGGGTGCCGCAGTAATCCAGGGCGCTGGAGAGGTCCTGCACCGGGGTGTGGCGCAGAGTATCCAGCACTTCCTCACGCAGGCTGGCGACCAGCACGCGGTGCTGGCGGCTCAGCCGTTTGACCGCGCCGAGTAGGGCCTGATCATCTTCATCACGCAGGTTGGTCACCAGTACCACCAGGGCGCGGCGGCGCTGATGGCTGAGCAGGTTTTCCACGGCGGCAGTGAAGTCGGCCGGTTGCTGAGTGCTGCGCAGGTCGTAGAGGGCATTGAGCAGCACATTCAGCTGCGCCTGGCCTTTGACCGGGGCGAGGAAGCGGTTCTGCTCGCCAGCAAAGGTCGACAGGCCGACCGCATCGCCCTGGCGCAGTGCCACGTAGCTCAGCAGCAGGCAAGCGTTGAGGGCGTGATCGAAGTGCGACAGCTCGCCGTCCTGGCTGCGCATGCGCCGGCCGCAGTCGAGCAGGAAGACGATCTGCTGGTCACGCTCGTCCTGATACTCGCGGGCAATCGGTGTGCGTTTGCGCGCGGTGGCCTTCCAGTCGATCTGCCGCAGGGTGTCGCCGTCGCGGAATTCGCGCAGCTGGTGGAATTCCTGACCCAGGCCGCGACGTTGCTGCTGGCGCACACCAAGCTGGCTGAGCCAGTCATCCACCGCCATCAGTTGCGCGCCGTACAGACGGGCGAAATCCGGGTAGACGCGGGTTTCACCGGCCACTGGCAGATAACGCCGGGCACGCCACAAACCCATGGGGCTGGGCAGGCTGACTTCGCATTGGGGAAAGTGAAAGTGCCCACGCAGCAGCGGGCGCACCCGGTAGCTGATCTGCGTCTGTTCGCCGGGGTGTAGGTCGACCTTGAGCGGCAGGTGCTCGAAGGCCATATCACCTGGCAGATGGTCGAACACTTCCACCTGCAGCGCACGGGTGTAGCTGTGGTGCAGATTCAGCCGCACGTCGCTCCAGCGCCCCAGCGGCAGGTTGCCGGGTAGCTGGCGCTCGATGCGCGGCGAGGGCACTTGGCGCAGCAGCAGGGCGTCGATCAGTGTCAGGCCGAGCAGCACCAGCAGCAGGCCCCAGTAAATCGGGGTGAAGCTGCGCGGCACGGCAACGCCCAGGGCGCTGCAGATACCCAGCACAATGCCGAGCACGAACAGACCGGCGAGCAGCGCTAGCAGCGCGCGCGAGGGCTTCATGCGGAGGCACCTTTCAATGCGGGCTTTTGCCAGGTACGGGTCATAGACGCGGTGCCGGAACCTGGTCGAGCAGTTGTTGCAGCACCTGATCCACCGACAGGCCTTCGATATCCAGCTCCGGCGACAGGCGCACGCGGTGGCGCAGTACCGCCAGAGCGCAGCCCTTGATGTCATCCGGCAGCACAAAATCGCCGCCGCGCAGCAGTGCACGGGCGCGGCCGCAGCGTACCAGGGCAATCGAGGCGCGCGGCCCGGCGCCAATGGCCAGGCCTGGCCAGGTGCGGGTGGCGCGGGCGATGCGCACGGCGTAGTCGAGCACTTGTTCGTCAATCGGCAGGTCGCTGGCAATTTTCTGCAGCGCGAGTACATCGCGGGCCTGCAGCAGGGTGCGCAGCGGGGTGACTTCGAGCATGTCGGCTTTGCTCGAACGCGCCACCTGGCGAACCATGTTCAGCTCTTCGCTCTGCTCGGGGTAATCCATGCGCAGCTTGAGCATAAAGCGGTCAAGCTCGGCTTCCGGCAGCGGGTAGGTGCCTTCCTGCTCAATCGGGTTCTGTGTGGCCAGCACCATAAACGGCAGCGGCACATTCAGGGCGCGACCTTCCAGGGTGACTTGGCGTTCCTGCATCACTTCCAGCAACGCGGCCTGGGTCTTGGCCGGGGCGCGGTTGATTTCGTCCGCCAGCAGCAGGTTGGTAAACACCGGGCCCTTGCGCAGTTTGAACTGCTCGCTCTGCAGGTCGTACACGGCGTGGCCGGTGACGTCGCTGGGCATCAGGTCCGGGGTGAACTGGATGCGCGCGAACTCGCCGCCAAAGCAGCGCGCCAGGGCGCGTACCAGCAGGGTCTTGCCGAGGCCGGGAACGCCTTCGACCAGCACATGGCCGCCGGCGATCAGGGCGCTGAGCACGTCATCAATCACCGCCGTCTGGCCGATCAGGGCTTTCTGCAACTCCGCGCGCAGCGCCTGAGCCAACTGGCTGGCGCGCTGGCGCTGGGCATTCGGATTGGCCGCAGCTGGTGCTGGTGCCGCAACGGGTGCCGCAGCCGGGGCCTCGGTGACGGGCTCAGTGGTTACGGCAGCGGGTTCGATTGCGCTGTCCGGCTGTTCGGGGGTGTGTTCGCTCGTCATAGGGCATTCCTGAGGGTTTGCAGGTTGGCGACCTGGCGGGTGAAGTCGGCTGCGGCCAGACGCTGCTTGGGCAGCGGCCGCATGGCTTGGCTGATAACGCTGGAAGGCTGGCGGGTCAGGCGGCTAAGCACCTGCCACTGCTCGGCCACGGCGAGGCGTTCGAAACCGGGGTGACGGTGGCGCGCGCGGCGCTGAATATCCTGCTGCAGGCCTTGTAACAGGCTGTGCTGGCCGTTGTGGCGCAACAGAAAATCGGCACTGCCGCGCAGGTGTTCCTGCAATTGGCGGCGATTGCGGCTGGCGGGCAGCAGCAGCGGGCCCTGGCGCATGCCCAGGTGCCATAAACCAAATGCCAGCAACAGCGCCAGCGCGACCAGCGCCTGGGGGAAGTGTTCGAGCAGCAGGCTGAACAGGTCATCGCGGTCGGCGCGGTAGAGCAGGGTGACCTGGCTGTCCTGGGTCATGTACCAGAGCAGCCAGGCGTTGTCGTATTCGCCGATGCCCTGGTTCTGCCAGATCCAGCTGTCGCTGACTACGCTGATCAAACCATCGCCATGGTAGAGCTGCAGCAGGTGGGTGGCGGCATCGCTGTTGGCCCAGGCGTGGGCGCGGTTTTCGGCATCGTAAAGGTGGAAATCGGTGTCGAAGTTGAAGTAGGCCGGCGCCTCTTCATTTTCCAGATACAGCTGGGTCAGTTCCGGGTAGGCGTTGCCTGAGCCTGAGCCTGAGCCTGCGCTTGCCTCTGCCGCAGCTTCCGCTTCAGCCTGCGGTTCAGCGTCGGCCGTGTCCTCAACCGAGGCATCTTCTTCCGCTGCTTCGCTGGTATCTTCGTCAAGCTCTTCGCTCTCGTATTGCTGGATGCCCAGGCTGTCGAGCAGCAGATCGCCGCTTTTGCCTTCCTCTTCATCCCACAGCCGTTCGGCGACAAATAGCAGGTGGCCGCCCTTGGCGGTCCAGGCCAGCAGGCGTTCGGCCTGTTTGGGTGTCATGCGGTTGCGATCACCGAGCAGCAGCAGGGTCTGGCCGGCGCTCGGCAGGTCCTTCATGACTTCCAGACCATCGGCGCGCTGCACCTGCAGGCCTTGCTTGCGCAGGAAGTGCTCGGCGGCGAGATAAGGGTTGGCCCGGGCCTCGGGATCGGGGCCGTGTTTGAGGGTTTCCTGATAGGGCGTGAGTTTGCCCAGCAGGTAGATACCGAGCAGGCCGAGTACCAGCAGCAGGCCCGCGCCGAGGAAAAACTGGATGCGCCGGTTCATGCCTGCGCCCCTTGTTCGAACAGGCGCCGCCAGGCCGTGCACAGGCCCTGCTTGAGCGCAGCAGGCGGTAGGCGATGGCCGTAGGCGAGGTTCTGCCAGTGGCGAGTCAGGGCCTGGCTGAAGTGGCTGAGGTCTTTCTGCTGCAGTGCCTGCACCAGTTGCAGCACTTCGGCTTCGGTGTGCGAGCTTTTCAGCGGCAGGCGCTGTTCATGCAGCATGCGGCTAAGCAGGGCACGGTAGAGCAGACCGAGGGCGGCGCGCGGCTGTTCATCCCAAAGCCGCTCAACCTCGCCGGGAATATCGGCAGGTAGGCTTTGCGGCGCCACTTCCAGGCCGAACAGCTGTTCTGGTGGTTGGTATTTGCGCGCTTGCGGCAAACGCAGGCGCCCGGCAAAGGTGCTCAACCAGTCGCGGTAACGCCACAGCAGCCAAGCGATCAGGCTGAACAGCGCGGCCCACAGCAGCACTTCGAAGAACAGCGCCACGCCATCGACGCTTTTCCAGAATTCGGTAAGTTTGAAGAATTTTTCCAGCAGTTCGATCAGCGCCTTGGCGTCTTCCTCGCTTGGTTCCTTGGGCTCTTCGCCGAGGCGCCAGCGGGTAACGGTTTCGCGGTGTTCGAAGGGCGGTTGGTCGAGCAGTTGGCCGATGCTTTCCTGCGCCTCCAGGCTGGTCAGCGGTTGTTTGAGCAGGCGTTCGGCCTCTGGCCCCATAGGGTCTTCAATCGGCAACGGGCAGCTGTTTGCGGTTGTGGCGGCCATGGCGCTGCTTGGCACTTGCATCAACAGCAGGCCGCAGCCCAGCAGCAGGGCATACGCCACGCCGGTCAGGCGCTGGCGCAAGCGGCGGAATACCAGTTCGATATCCCAGGCTTCTAGGGCGGTGCGGCGGTTCAGGTAGAGGGTGAAGCCGCAGGCGACGTAGATCGGCTCCCAGAGAATTAGCAGCAGGACGTAGGTCAGGTTGGACAGGTGCTCCAGCCACAGCCACTCGCCCGAGGCGGCATTGACCAGGCTTTCCCAGGTCCAGTTCAGCTCTATCTGCGCCGGCAGGAGCATGTAGAGCAGGCTGATGATGCCGAACCACAGCGCCATTTCCAGGTGCACGCCGACGATGGTGAGCCAGCTGGCGCCGCCGGCATCGCGCTGGCCGAGGACGATCAGGCGCTGGCTACGGGCCTTGCCGGACAGCCCTTCGAGCTGCATCACGGGCAGGTCGAAACTGCGCGTAGGGCTTAGACGGCGCCAGGTCAGGCTGGCCAGCAGTTGTGGTTTGAGCAAGCCGGGCAGGGCTTTCAGCGCTTGCTTGAGGCTCGGTGTGGCGCCGAACAGGGCGTGCGAGAGGATATACAGCGGCAGGCGCTCGTAAGCCGGTTTCAGCCACCAGAAAATCAGCAGGGCGATGCTGGGGTAATCCCACAGCAGCAGGCACAGCAGGGCAAAAATTGGCACGGTCACCAGTGCCCAGCTGGCCATTAGCAGGCCGGCGTGCTGCTTGGCCAATAACACGCCGAGGTCGACGGCCTCCCAGGCGCTGCGCGGGCGAATGGCGACGCTGGCATCAGTCAGGCGCATGCACACCTCGGCCAGCCAGCAGCAGATAGCTCAGCACCAACAGCCAGAGTGCGCCGCCGACTGCGTATTTGATCGCGGGGCTGGCCAGGTCCATGGATGACCAGTAGGCCTCGATAAAGGCCGCCAGCAGCAGAAACACGATCACCCCGCCGACCAGCCGCACGCTGCTGCCAGCCGCTACGCGCAGGGCTTCGCCGCGCGGCAGGCGCCCTGGTACCAGCAGCGCCCAGCCGAGTTTCAGGCCAGCCGCACCGGCCAGGGCAATGGCGGTGAGCTCGAATGAGCCGTGGCTGATGACGAATGACCAGAATGTTTCGCCATAGCCAATCTGCGTCAGGTGGCCGGCTACTGCGCCAATCATCAGGCCGTTGAACAGCAGGAAGAACAGGCTGCCCAGACCAAACAGCAGGCCGCTGGCAAAGGTCTGAAAGGCGATGCCGATGTTGTTCATGATGTAGTAGCCGAACATCATCCAGTCATCGCCGGAGTCGCGTTCGCTGAAGCGGCCGATGCGTCTGGCGTCGGGGTCGTACATCTTTTCCATCTCGGCCACTTGGTCGGGCGCCATCACCCCGTAGACCAGGTCGGGGAAGTAATACACCAGCGTGCCCATCAGCAGCAGGCTGCCGAAGAACAGCAGGCTGGCGGCGACGACAAAGCGCCATTCGGCGCGGACCAAGCGCGGAAAGCCGGCGAGGATAAAGCCAAGCAATTGGCCGCCCAGCGGGCTGCGGTGGCGATAGAACTGCTGATGGCCGCGCATGGCCAGCAGCTGCAACTGCTCGATCAGGTGGCTGCTGTAGCCGCGGCTCTGTGCCAGGGCCAGGTGCTGGCACAGGCTGCGGTAGTCGGCGGCAAAGGCCTTGCACTGCTGGCTGTCGGCCTTGCCGCGCTCAAGCGCTTCGAGCTGCGTATGAAAGGCTTGCCAGTCGGCCTGGTGCTGGTTTTCAAACTGGCTCTGTTTCATGTCGGCCCCAACAAACCACGGGCAATACCGTGGATCTGCTGCTCGGCCTGCTCGGCAGGTACCTGCAAAGGTTCGGCAAGAATGCTCGCCAGCTCCTGACGCCGTGCGCTGGACAGGCTCTGCGCACGCTCGGCAAAGCTGAGCAGGGCGCGTTGCTCATTCAGGCTCATGCTGAACGGTGCACGCAGGGCTTCAGCTTGCGGCAGTTCTGGGGTTGTTGGGGCGTTATCGCGATAGACCACCAGCGTGCCGGCGGCAATGTCGCCCAGGCGTTTGAACGCCGGGTGATTAAGGCAGCTGAGAATGCCCAGGGTGTAGCCAAACGGCAGGATGTCGACGAAGCGCAGCAGATTGCGCGTCAGTGAGGCGGCCCAGCCAATCGGTGTGCCGTCGTCATGGATCACCCGCAGGCCCATCATCTGCTTGCCGGGCGAGCGGCCCTGGTTGAGCACTTCAAACAGCACCATGTACCACCAGGTGACAAGAAACAGCAGGATGGTGCCCAGGCCCATGCCGAACTGGCCGAGCAACGCCAGCACAGCAAACATCGCGCCGAGCAGTGCACCGCGAATCAGCAGATCAATACTGAATGCCAGCGCGCGCGGCACTACACCCGCCGGGCGCAGGATCAGGTCGATGCCTTCCGGTGTTTCCACCTTATAGCGGGTATCCAGCAGCTGGCGAGCGGCGACTGAAGCAGGGGTTGGCGTGGGCGACATCGGCAGACTGCGTCGAGGAAAGCCCGATGCTAGCCAGCAGCAGGCAGGGAAGCAACCGGCTCAGTGATCTGAACCGGCGCAACGGGGCTATTTAGTGAGGATTATTGCGGCGCGGGCAATACGCCGAAGATGGTGCGATAGAGCACGCCCATGGCAATGACAAACAGCGGAATGGTCCAGACCAGGCCAACCCCCAGCGGGATTGCGCTGACGAGTGTGATCAGGCCGAGCAACAGGAACAGGCCAAAAACCTTGAACCAGCGCTGGGTAATCGCCTTACGCGAGGCCTCCAGGGCTTGCCATGGCGTCAGGCCGCGTTCAACCACCAGCGGAATGGCCAACATATAGGCGATGGCCAGGTACAGGCCGGGAATGATCAGCAGGAACATGCCGAGATAAATCAGCAGCATGCTGATAATCGCGGTAATCACCAGCGGTACGGTGCGGCCGAAGTGGCTGAAGATGTCATTGAAGCTGATCGGTTGGTCGGCGGCGCGACGGATACCGATCATGTTGATCCCGGCCATAAAGGGGTAGGCCAGGGCCGAGGCCAGAATGCCGATGACCAGTTCGGCCACGACCGCGAGCATCGGGCTGTCGCTGACCACGCCCAGCAGGCCGAAGAATCCGCCAATCAGGAAGGATGCCGTCAGTAGCACGGCGTAGAACACCAGAAAGCCGCCGATGATGATGCCTTTGGTGCCTTTTACTCGCTGCCAGGCTTCGCTGAGCAGGTCGCTGATGTTGAAGTCGTAGCCCCGGCTCAAGGCTTCTTCGATGCTTGGCACCTGGCTGTCGCGTGGCGCTTCCTGCAGTGCGCTGGCAGGGGCTGCGTAGGGATTGCTGGGGTTGATATCACTCATGGGGCGTCCTTGTGCAGAGTGGTTATTCGAGTTTCCCACTTTAGTCGTCGCCAGGACGCCCTACAAGGCACGGACCCCACGTGGGGCGTGCGCTGGCGCAAGGTTTGGCGCTTATCTGCGTGATGCTTGCCGGGTGGTAGACTGCCTGCGCCTCAACATCAGGACATGATAGTGACTTCCAGCCTCTTTTGGTACGACTACGAAACCACCGGTATTGACCCACGGCGCGACCGGCCGCTGCAGGTCGCGGGGATTCGCACCGATGAAGACCTCAATGAAATCGGCGAACCGCTGAATATCTACTGCCATCCCAGCGACGATATCTTGCCGCATCCGGCGGCTTGCCTGGTCACCGGGATTACCCCGAGCACGCTGGCGCAGCATGGCCTGGATGAGGCTGAATTTATGAGCCGCGTGCATGCCGAGCTGTCGCAGCCCGGCACGTGCGGGGTGGGCTACAACAGCCTGCGTTTCGATGATGAGGTGACGCGCTACAGCCTGTATCGCAACTTCTTCGATCCCTATGCCCGTGAATGGCAGGGTGGCAACAGCCGTTGGGATCTGATCGACTTGGTGCGTACGGCCTATGCACTGCGCCCGGAAGGCATCGTCTGGCCGGAAGAAGAGGGGCGGGTGACGCTCAAGCTGGAGCGCCTGACGGCTGCCAACGGCATTGAGCATGGCCAGGCCCACGATGCGCTGTCCGATGTGCGGGCCACCATCGCCCTGGCGCGATTGCTACGCAGCAAGCAGCGCAAACTCTATGACTACCTGTATCAGCTGCGCAGCAAACAGCGCGTGCAGGATCAAATACGCCTGTTGCAGCCTTTGGTGCATATCTCCGGGCGTTACGCCGGGGCGCGGCATTATCTGGCGGTGGTATTGCCGCTGGCCTGGCATCCGCGTAACCGCAATGCGTTGATCGTCTGTGACCTGCAGTCCGATATTTCGCCGCTGCTCAATGAATCCGCTGAGACATTGCGCACGCGCCTGTACACACGGCGCGATCAATTGGCTGAGGGTGAGTTGCCGGTGCCGCTGAAGTTGCTGCATATCAACCGTTGCCCGGTTGTTGCGCCGATGAATGTATTGCGCGCGGAAGATATTCAACGCCTGCAACTCGATGTGCCGGCTTATCAGGCGCAGGCCGAACAATTGCGCGTAAATCCTGGGCTGTGGCAGGACAAACTTGCCCAGGTGTATGCCGAGGAGCAGTTCGCTGCCACTCAAGATCCTGAGCAACAGTTATATGACGGTTTTATTGGTGATCGTGATCGTCGGCTGTGCGAGCAGGTGCGACGTGCCGAGCCGCAGCGTTTGGCCGAGGCAGTTTGGCCATTTGATGATGGGCGTTTACCGGAGCTGTTGTTTCGTTACCGGGCGCGCAACTTTGCCGCGAGCCTGAATGCGGAAGAGCAACAACGTTGGTGGACATTCTGCCAGCAGCGTTTGAGCCGGCCTGAATATGGTGCGCCGAACACGCTCGAACAGTTCAGTCAGGCACTTGCCGCGGCACTTCCAAATATTGGTGCGGAGCAGCAAGCGGTTTTGCTGGAATGGCGGGAATATGCAGAGCAGTTACGCCAGCGTTACGCCCTGTAATTTGTGGGGACAAATACTGAATGCGCTGCTGAAACAGCGCCCATAAAAAACGCCAGCAGCGCTGGCGTTTTTATTTAGAGCGTGTTGCTTGCGCGGCAGGCTTAGCCCAGCAGGGTGGCCCAGCCTTCAACGACGTCACCGCCCCACTTGGCTTTCCACTCTTTCAGAGTCTTGTGGTTGCCGCCTTTGGTTTCGATAACTTCACCGGTGTTCGGGTTTTTGTACTGCTTAACTTTACGTGCACGCTTGGTGCCAGTGGTTTTGGTGGCGCGGGTGGCTTTGCTGCCTTTGGCGTCCGGGTCGAGCATGGCAATGATGTCGCGCAGCGACTTCTGGTATTCACCCATCAGGGCGCGCAGTTTGCCTTCAAATTCCAGTTCTTTTTTCAGTTTGTCGTCTTGCGACAGGTTCTTCAGGCGGTCTTGCAGTTCTTTGATGGCTTCTTCGGTGGCGCGATATTCATTGATCAACGACATGTTGGGGTACCTGTATTCGGGATTGGCGATTAAGTGATAGCAATAGTAGTCAGGCACTTTTCACAAGTAAACCGCTTTATCGGTATTTTTTATGAATTGTATTGTTAAGTAACTTGTAGCAGGGCTTGTCTGTTGTACATGCCTAGTTATTCACCAGTTATCGCGGTGGTGTTTGCGCTATTTGCCTGGCAGGCACTGTTCGATCTTGCGCTATTGCTGTGCTGGCAAGCGCTGTTTGAGTACTGCAGTTTTTTCTGGCTGTGACTAGAATGGCCGACTTTATTTGAGCGCTGGAGCCGTTGATGCGTACTTTTCGATTGGTCATTGCCTGTCCGGACCGGGTCGGCATTGTGGCCAAGGTCAGTAACTTTCTGGCCACCTATAACGGTTGGATTACCGAAGCGAGCCACCACTCGGATAACCAGAGTGGTTGGTTCTTTATGCGTCACGAGATTCGCGCCGATTCGCTGCCGTTTGATCTGGATGGTTTCCGCCAGGCTTTTGCGCCGATTGCCCGTGAGTTCTCCATGGAGTGGCGGGTGACCGATTCGGCGGTGAAAAAACGCGTGGTGCTGATGGCCAGTCGCGAATCGCACTGCCTGGCCGATCTGCTGCATCGCTGGCACAGCGATGAGCTGGATTGCGATATCCCCTGCGTGATTTCCAATCACGACGACCTGCGCAGCATGGTCGAGTGGCATGCCATTCCGTACTTCCATGTACCGGTTAACCCGCAGGATAAGCAGCCAGCATTTGATGAAGTAGCGCGCCTGGTGAAAGCCCATGCGGCTGACGTGATTGTGTTGGCGCGTTATATGCAGATTCTGCCTGCGCCACTCTGTGCGGAGTTTTCCCAGCGGGTGATCAATATTCATCACAGCTTTTTGCCGTCGTTTGTTGGGGCTAAGCCCTATCACCAGGCGTCATTGCGTGGGGTCAAGCTGATTGGTGCGACCTCGCACTATGTCACCGAGGAGTTGGACGCCGGGCCGATCATCGAGCAGGACGTGGTGCGCGTCAGCCACCGCGATAGCATCGAAGAGATGGTGCGCCTGGGTAAGGATGTGGAGAAGATGGTGCTGTCGCGTGGTCTACGCTATCACTTAGAGGACCGAGTGCTGGTGCACGATAACAAGACAGTGGTGTTCGACTGAGGTGCATGTTGCGGTTCGGTTCAGTACAGAAAGAGGGATTTACTGATGCTCAAGTCAATCAAAGTACGTGATTACATGACCCGCAATCTGGTGACTTTCCGTCCTGAAATGAACCTGTTCACCGCCATCAATCGTTTGCTTGAACACCGTATCTCCGGCGCGCCGGTGGTCGATGGGCAAGGGCATCTGGTGGGCTTGTTGTCGGAAGGCGACTGCTTGCGCGGGATTCTCTCCGGCGCTTATTACGAGTCGGCGGGCGGCGATGTCAGTGCCTATATGACCACCGAGGTGGAAGTGATATCGCCCGAGGCGGACATTATCGAAATCTCCGAGCGCTTTTTGCGCGGCCGGCGCCGGCGTTTGCCGGTGGTCGAAGAGGGCCGTTTGATCGGGCAGGTCAGCCGCAGTGATGTACTGCGTGCGGTCAAGGAGTTTGCCCAGCATGATGAAGGCCACCTGGCGCTTAACTGAAGACTGGCGAAGCACGTTGGAGGTGTTATGACAGATCCGCTTGCGCGTGGAACATCCAGCGCGCCACCGGTGCTCGGCGAGGGCTGTACGCAGCGCTATGACCCCCAGGCGCTTACCCCCGAGGACGGCACCGAATTTGCCGATGCCGCCGAGCTGTGGCGGCAATTGCAGCAAGACCAACAACCGCCAGCGAATAACGACAAGCAGAAATAAAAACGGGGCGCTCAGTGAGCGCCCCGTTTGTTTGTATGGCCTGCCATCCATGGCGGCCACCCTTGCGGGCCGTCGCTACGCGACGTTAAAAATGGCTCCCAGCCTTTTTTACGCATTTGTTAAATGCGGAAGCTATCGACCAACTGCTTGAGCCGGCTGGCCTGTTGCTCCAGATCACCACAGGCACGCAGGGTGGCATTAAGGTTTTCCACGCCTTCCTGATTGAGAGTATTGATTTCGGTGATATCGACGTTGAGCGATTCGATCACCGAGGTCTGTTCCTCGGTGGCGGTTGCTACCGACTGGTTCATGCCGTCGATCTCGCCGATACGTTCGGTCACGCTGCTCAGGCGCGCGCCGGCCTGGTTGGCGATCTCCACGCTTTCTTCGCTGTAGCGCTGGCTTTCGGTCATGGTGGTGACCGACTCGCGGGAGCCGACTTGCAGCTCCTCGATCATCTTCTCGATCTCCTGCGCCGACTCCTGGGTGCGGTGGGCCAGGTTGCGGACTTCATCGGCAACCACGGCGAAACCGCGACCGGCTTCACCAGCGCGCGCGGCTTCGATGGCGGCATTGAGCGCCAGCAGGTTGGTTTGCTGGGAGATGCTTTTGATCACCTCAAGAATCTGCCCGATGTTCACCGTCTTGCTGTTGAGGGTTTCGATATTGCTGCAGGAGGCGCTGATCTTGCCGGACAGCTCATTCATCGCCTGGATGGTTTTTTCCACAACTTGGCGGCCGTCTTCAGCCAGGTGCCGTGCGTCAGAGGCTTGATTTGACGCGTCGGCAGCGTTGCGCGCGATCTCCTGAGCGGCGGCGCCCAGTTCGTTGATTGCTGCGGCGACGCTGTTGGTGCGGCTGGCCTGCTCGTCGGAGTTGATCATCGACGAGTTGGAGGCGCCGACCACCAGTTTCGCCACCTCATTGACCTGGCTGGTGGCGGATGACACTTCGCGGATCGAACTGTGGATGCGTTCGACAAACTGGTTGAACGCGCTGGCCAGGCGGCCGAACTCGTCGTTGGACTGAATGGTCAGGCGCTTGGTCAGGTCGCCCTCGCCCTGGGCGATGTCCTCCATGGCTTTACCCATGACATTCAGCGGTTGCATCAGCACGCTGATCAGCATGCTCAGCAGCAGCATGATCAGCACTACGGCGATGATGGTGGCGACGATAGCCGAGGCGCGGAACTCGCTGAGCATCGAATAGGCCTTGGCTTGGTCGATGGACAGGCCGACATGCCAGTTGACCGAGGGCAGGCCTTTGACCGGAGCGAAGGTGAGGATGCGGGGTTCGCCATTGAGCTCCGCTTCGCTGAACTCGCCGCTGATCCGTGGCGTGTTTTTCGGGTAGACCTCGCTGAGGTTCTTCATCACCAGGGATTTATCCGGGTGCACCAGGATCTTGCCGTCAGCGCTGATCAGAAAGGCATAACCCATGCCGGCAAAGTCCAGCGAGTTGATGATCTCGACCAGGGTATTGAGGCTCAGGTCGCCACCGACCACCCCGGCTGCTTTGGCAGGCGTGGCGATAGTAATGATCAGTTCGCTGGTGGCAGCGTCGACATAGGGCTCGGTGAGGGTGCTACCGCCTGCGGCCATGGCGTCCTTGTACCAGGGGCGCTGGCGTGGGTCATAGCCATCGGGCATGTCTTCGTTCGGGCGCATGGTGAAGCTGCCGTCGGCGCTGCCCAGGTAGGTGAAGGCGAACGTGGAGGCCAGCACCTTCTGTTCCAGCAGGCCGGTCAGGGCGTCGCCGGAAGAGTCGCGGGCGACCGATTGGGCGACGTTTTCCACCAGCAGGATGCGCCCCGACAGCCAGTTGGCGATGTTGCTGGCGGTGACATTACCCATTTCTTGCAGATAGCTTTCCAGATCATCGCGGATGGCGTTGCGTTGCAGGTAATCGTTGTACAGCGTGAACAGCGAGAATGCGGCAATCACCACCAACGAGGCGGCGAGCAGAATCTTGTGGCTGAACTTCAGGTTGTTGGTCATGGCTTCTTGCGTCCGGTAAGTTCTGGCATCAGTCTTGAGCTGATGTAAGGCAATGGCACCGCCGACAGTGCGGCGATGCTGACTATGTCGGCTTAGTTGCAGTAAAGCTTTAACCATGGAGATAACAAGATGGCGCAAACCGATCAGTTTGTTGTAGGGGCCGATCTTGAGGGGCTACCGGTGGGGCAGGCGTTGCGCTTGGCCAACCGTCACGGGCTGATTGCTGGCGCGACGGGCACTGGCAAAACGGTGACTCTGCAACGTTTGATCGAAACCTTCAGTGATGCCGGTGTGGCGGTGTTTGCCGCTGATGTAAAGGGCGACCTCTGTGGCCTGGGGGCTGCTGGCGCGCCGCAAGGCAAAGTGGCCGAGCGTATCGCCAGCATGCCCTGGCTTAACCATCAGCCCATGGCCTACCCGGTAACCCTGTGGGATGTGCATGGCCAGAGCGGCCATCCGCTGCGCACCACGCTCAGTGAGATGGGGCCTTTGCTGCTCGGCGCGCTGCTGGAACTGACCGACAGCCAGCAGGCCGCACTCTATGCCGCGTTCAAGGTGGCGGATCGCGAAGGTTTGTTGCTGCTTGACCTGAAAGACCTCAAGGCGCTGTTGGCTCATCTGAAAAGTCACCCCGAAGTGCTGGGCGAAGACAGCGCGTTGTTTACCTCCACCTCATCGCAGGCCTTATTGCGCAAGCTGGCCGGTTTGGAGCAGCAGGGTGCCGAGGCGCTGTTTGGTGAGCCGGCATTGCAGCTGGAAGATATTCTGCATCCGGACCGCGATGGTCGCGGGCGCATTCACCTGCTCGACGCCAGCCGCTTGGTGCATGAAGCGCCGAAGGTCTACGCGACCTTCCTGCTCTGGCTGCTGGCTGAGTTGTTCGAGCAACTGCCGGAGCGCGGTGACGCCGACAAGCCGCTGCTGGCGTTGTTCTTCGATGAGGCGCACCTGTTGTTTGCCGGAACGCCGAAGGCCTTGCAGGAACGCCTGGAGCAGGTGGTGCGGTTGATCCGCTCGAAAGGCGTGGGGGTGTACTTTGTCACCCAGTCGCCGGGCGACTTGCCGGACGATGTGCTGGCGCAGCTTGGCCTGCGTATTCAGCACGGCTTGCGCGCTTTTACCGCCAAAGAGCAGAAGTCGCTGCGCGCGGTGGCTGATGGCTTCCGGCCCAATCCGGCCATCGACACGTTGACGGTGCTCACCGAGCTGGGTATCGGCGAAGCCCTGGTCGGCACGCTGGAGGCCAAAGGCACGCCGGCCATGGTGCAGCGTGTAGCCGTTGCTCCGCCGCAATCGCGTATCGGCCCGCTGAATGATACTGAACGTGCGGCCTTGATTCAGCAATCGCCGTTGCGGGGGCGCTACGACAAGCCGATTGATCGTGAGTCCGCCTATGAATTGCTGACCGCCCGCGCTGAGCAGGCTGCGCAACAGGCAGAGCCAAGCAAATCGAGCGCTGCCGGCAAGCAGGCAGAGGCAGGCGGTGGGATTGGCGGTGCTGCGGGTGAGTTGCTCGGTGGCCTGGCCAGCCAAGTGATGAAAACAGCCATGCGCCAGGCGGCCAATCAGATTGGTCGGCAACTGGTGCGTGGTCTGTTGGGTTCGCTGATGGGCGGTAAGGGGCGCTGAGTCAGCGGCCATCCCGATCTGGGATGGCCGCCTGCTCTGACATCAAGGTTGCGGGGCGTCAGCCAGACGCCTCGTCGGCCTTGGATTGCAGCTCTTTTTCGATTTTTACCAGCTCTTTTTCAAACGCTTGGTCGAGAAGGTTAGCCTTCTTGCGCCACGGCTTGCGCTCGGGGTCCGGTTGAGCGGCGTAGGTAATCACTTCCCCGCCGTATACATCCTTGTAACGCTGCGCCTGGCGCTCGAGTTCGGCGCGCAGTTCGTCTTTCGTCACGTAGTTACCCATGGTCTTGAACAGAATATTGGCTGGATGCCAGGCATATGACCTGGGCACCTGAGACGGCCAAACAGTTTTAGCTCACGCATTTATTGAGCATGGCGAATAGTTTCAATGACTATTACCACGCTGGTTTGCCCTTTAATTGTGGATTACCTGAACGAATTGTCAGGTTTGTTAAAGGGCTAATTAGGTTGCGCCCGGCAATTATGGCGAAGCCAAGTTAAATGTCCAGCCTGCTTAATTGGCAGGTTGTAGACCGTAGCGTTGCAAAATGGTTGCAAGCTGGCCGTTATTGCGCAGCGTACCCAGCCCGCGATTGAATGCCTGAAACTGCGCAGGGCTGACTTTCTTGCGGGAAAAACCAATGCCGTATGAAATTGACGTCAAATGCCCGGCGTTGCGCAGCGCATAGAGGTATTCATGCTCAATCAAATGCCGGGCAACATCGCGGTTAAGCACCACAACACCTTGTTCACCAAAACGCCCAGCATTGAGCATCAATAACAGCCGATGGTTATTGGTCACCAGTTTAACCTCGACATCCGGTGTGTTCTTCAGGCTTTCCTGGAGTACGAATGAGGTGCCTGACGGGCCATACACGCCGACCTGGCGGCCGCGCAAATCCTCTGGTTGGCGGTAATGGAAGTTATTCGAGCGCAGGGTGTAGAAGTCGTAGCCGGAGGTCACCAGCATGGGGGTAATAAAAAACGCCTGTTGCCGCGCGGGTGATTGAATAACGGTAAAAATCCCATCCACCTCGCCATCTTCGGCTTGTTGCAACGCGCGTCGCCAGGGCAGTACTTCAATTTGGCAGCGCCACTGCAAGATCAGGCAGGTGGCGTCGACTATTTCCGGTAAGGCGCCGCTGGCAATTGCTCCGCGTGAATAACTGAAGGGTGGAAATTCTTCAGTCACAAAGTGCAGCTCTTCAGCCACCGAAGTGCTAACCCAGAGCAAACTCGCCAATGCGCACAATGCATTGCGTATCAACACGACATAATCCTTTAGTTGCGATGAATGCTTGCAGGCGCTGCATTAACTGGGGTGCGCTTAATGGCTGGCATTATTAGCCTTGGGTAAGCGTATTTGCCTAGTGCCTGTTTGCGCCACCTTAGTGTGTGATGAGTTTGGCTGACGACGCCTTGCCATTTCAACGTCGCGCCGGACTGCTCGGTAACACCTTGCAAACTCTATGCAATTGAGGAAACACCCGCGCCTCCCTACATTTGCGCACGCACCGCTGAGCCTCGCCTGGCGGTTAATCAGCCGGGTGATCAATCAATGTCGCGGCCATTGGGTCGCGGCACAACAGGCCGATAGCGGCTGTGTATGGAGAACGTGATGCGTAAGTCGATGCAAATGGCTGTGCTGGGTCTGGTGCTGATTGGCCTGGTCGGTTGCGAAGCGGCCGAACAATCGGCGCAGAAACTCGCCGAGAAAGCCGAGCAGGCGGTTGTGGACGTCGCCCGTGAGGCGGTCGATGAGACCGTGAAAGAGCTCAACAAGCAGGTGGATGAAGTGCAGCAGTCGACCAATGAGTGGCTGGGCAAACCTGCCGAAGATTCTGAACAGACTGAGCCGCAACAACCCGAGCAGCCACAGGCAGAGCCGGTTGACCAGGCTGCTACGAAGTCTATCGAGGCCTAAGTTGTTTCAGGCGTGCGTCAGGGGCTGATACTGCAAACTGAAGGACAGCTGGCTGGTTTCACCCTGCCGTAACAGGCGCAGGCCCGGTTGCCCTGGCAGATGGTGGGCGTTGACTGGGTGACTTACCGGCTCGAAGCAGAAGAAATCCTGCCCGGCTGGGGTGAAGAGGATGAAGTAGTCGGTGCCTTGGCTGCGGCATTGCAGCCGGTAGCCGGCGTCTTGCTGGATTATCTCGCAGCTGCCATCCCAGCCGGTAAAGGCGTTGTCGATCTGTTCGGTGGGCAAGGGCTGAGCTTCTGCGAAGTTCCAGCCAGCCGGCAATGGCGCCAACTCGCTGGATAGGCGCGCCTGATCGCATTGCCAGAATTGCTGCGCCTCTGCACGTAGGCGGGTGTGTGCGGTACGCGGAAAATACGGGTGCCAACCCAGGCCATGCCAGGCCGCGCGCGAGTCCAGATGGGTAACCTGTAGGTGCATCTGCAAGCAGCCGTCGTGCAGGCGAAAGCGCTGTTGCGCGCAATAGGCAAATGGCTCGCTACTGTCCAGCTGCAGGCAGACCTCGCTGGCGCTTTGTTCGATTACTTGCCACGGCTGTTGCCAGGCGCTGCCGTGGATCGGCAGCGGATCGTTGGCGCTGTTGGCGGCCAGGGCAAACCAGCCGTCCGGGCTGCTAAAGCCGCCTTGGCCGATGCGGTTGGACCAGGGCGCCAGCGGGTAACAGGCCAAACGCCGTGGGCTGCGCGCCTGCAAAGCCAGCTCATCGCTGGGGCGCAGCAGCGCATGGCCGTTGGCACGCAGGGTCCAGTTGACGATGCTGCCGCCCAGTTCCGGGGCCAGGGTCAGGCAGGTCAGTTGGTCTTCGAGGGTCAGCAGTTCGGTCGGCATGGCGGTTGCGCTCGTGCAGAAATTTCACAGTGATGGATAAATCGGTTTTTGTGCGGGAACTGCGACTCAAGGAGTGTGTCATCGTACAACTCCCTGGGCTATGATTGCGCCTTAGCCGTCAGCCGAGAAAGACCGTCGATATGGATAATCCGAACACCCCGCCACGTGCCCGCAGAAAGCACCGCAGCCTGGCCCAGGAACTGGTGACCGAGCTGTCTCAGCGCATCCGTGACGGGGTGATCAAGCGCGGTGACAAGTTGCCGACCGAGTCGGCGATCATGGAAGAGCAGGGCGTCAGCCGCACCGTGGTGCGTGAAGCCCTGTCGCGGTTGCAAGCCTCCGGTCTGGTCGAGACCCGCCATGGTATCGGCACCTTCGTGCTGGATACGCCGAGCCCCAGTGGCTTTCGTATCGATCCGGCGACCATCGTGACCCTGCGCGATGTGCTGGCGATTCTCGAGTTGCGCATCAGTCTGGAAGTCGAGTCGGCTGGTTTGGCGGCGCAGCGCCGTAGTGCCGAGCAACTGGCGGCCATGCGTGAGGTGTTGGATGTGCTGCACCAGAGCGTGTCGCAGGCGGGCGATGCGGTGGCTTCGGATTTTCAGTTCCACCTGCTGATTGCCGAGTCCACCGGCAACCGCTATTTCACCGACATAATGAGTCACCTGGGCACCAGCATCATTCCGCGCACGCGGCTGAATTCGGCGCGCATTGCCCACGATGATCAGGAGCACTACATGGCGCGCCTGAGCCGCGAGCATGAGCAGATTTTCGAAGCCATCGCCCGCCAGGATTCCGATGCCGCGCGCGCCGCCATGCGCCTGCACCTGACCAACAGCCGCGAGCGTCTGCGCCAGGCCCACGAAGCCGCCGAAGCGCAAGCTCAGCAGGCCTGAACCACGCTGGCCTGACATTGCTCAGGCCGGCCGGCGGTAGGTCAGCAGCACAATGCCGCTGACCACAATCAGCCCGCCGATAATCTGGATGCCGCCGAGCAGCTGATCGAGAATCAGCCAGCCAAACAGCAGGCCGGCCACCGGCTCCATATTCATCACCGGCGCATTGCGCGCGATGTTCAGCCGTGTGACGAAGATAAACAGGGTGGAAAACGCCGTCCCGTAGAGCAGTACCAGGCAGGCCAGGGCGATCCAGCCGACGCCGGCTGACGGCAAGCCCATACCACCCGGCAGCAAGCCACCGGCTCCGGCCATGGCGGATGCCACAAACACCACCAGCATGGTCAGCATGCTGCGCACCGTGCCCGGCATCGCGCTCAGGCGATGCTCGGTCACCCACAGGGCGCAGGCAAACACGGCCGCTGCCGTCAAACCGAACAGCACACCCTCGATCCAGTTGGCATCGATCTGCGTCTCGCCGGATAGCCGCGATGGCAGGTCGAGCACCAATACCAGGCCGAACAGAATCAGCCCCATCAGCAACGCCGCCCGCGCGGTTGGCCGCGGTCCGCCTAGGGCCCAGGTCAGCAGCGCCAGCATGATAGGCGCGAGGTTGACCACCAGCAGCGCCAGGGCCACCGGAATCCGCGCTACCGCCGAGTAGATGCAGAAGCTCTGCACCGCGATCAGCAAGCCGAGCAGCAATTGCCAGCCCCAGGTTTGCGGTTTCAGCCGCAGTGATTCGCTGCGCCACAGCACCAGTGCGATCAACGCCAGCATGGTCACGCCGGAGCGGCAGAGCATCGCCAGTAGCAGGCCGGTGTCGTGGTCGAAGGCGATACGGGCGGCGATATGCCCGCCAGCGAACGAGCAGGCCAGGGTGGCCAGAATCAGCACCGCGATGTGCCGGGGGAAGGGCGCGGCAGACATGCTATGTCCTTACAAAACAAGGAGCCGCCAGGTCGGCGGCTCCAGGGGATCGTGACGCATTGTTGAGTGTTACAGCACTACGCTCGGCAACCACAGCGAGATAGCCGGAATATAGGTCACCGCCATCAGCACCATAAACAGCGCGGCGTAGAACGGCAGCAGCGCCTTGATGGTGTTCTCGATGGTTACCTTGCCAATGGCCGCGCCGACAAACAGCACTGCGCCTACTGGCGGGGTGATCAGGCCGATGCCCAGGTTGACCAGCATGATCATGCCGAAGTGCACCGGGTCGACGCCAATATCCACCACCACCGGCAGCAGGATCGGCGTGAGGATCAGGATCAGCGGGGCCATGTCCATCAGCGTGCCGAGGGCCAGCAGCATAAAGTTGATGCACATCAGGATCACGTAGCGGTTATCCGACAGGGTCAGAAACAGCGCAGTGATCTTCGACGGAATCTGCATCAGGGTCATGATGTAGCCGAAGCTGGCAGCGAAGGCGATCAGGATCATCACGATCGACAGCGTACGCACGGTGCGGTGCAGCAGCTTGGGCAGCTCGCGCCATTTGTAGTCGCGGTAGATAAACATGGTCACGAAGAACGCCCAGACCACGGCGATGGAGGCCGACTCGGTGGCGGTAAAAATACCGGAGAGAATGCCGCCAAGGATGATCACCATGGTGAACAGGCCCCACAGCGCATCCACGCAGATTTTCAGCGCTTGCTTGAGCGGGATGACCTCGCCCTTGGGGTAATTGCGTTTGCGCGCAAAGTACAGGCACATGCCCATCATCACCGCGCTGAGCAACAGGCCTGGGCCGATGCCGGCGATAAACAGCGAGGCAATCGACACCGTGCCGCCGGCCGCCAGCGAGTACAGCACCGAGTTGTGGCTGGGCGGGGTGAGCAGCGCTTGTACCGAGCCGCTGACGGTGACTGCGGTGGAGTATTCACGCGGGTAGCCCTTCTTTTCCATTTCTGGAATCAGCACCGAGCCGACCGAGGCGGTGTCCGCCAGGGACGAGCCGGAGATCGCGCCGAAGAAGGTCGAGGCCAGAATGTTGACCAGCGACAGGCCGCCCCGCACGAAACCCACCAGCACGTTGGCGAAATTCACCAGGCGCCGCGACATGCCGCCTTCGGCCATGATCGCGCCGGCCAGGACGAAGAACGGAATGGCCAGCAGGGAGAATTTGCTCACCCCGCCGCTGATCTGAATCATGATCGCGTGGAACGGAATATCAATGTACCAGGCGCCGAGCAAGGCCGATAACCCCAGGGAATAGGCCACGGGTACGCGCAGCATAATCAGCACGAGAAAGCTGCCCAGCAGAATTAGCGCATCCATTTACACGGCCTCCTTGCTGTCTTCAAGCAGCTCGAAGTTGACCACGCGGCGGTGGCTCTGGTCGCCGAGGAACAGGCGCTCAAGGACGAAGATCAGGGTAATGAAACCGCCAACCGGAATAGGTGCGTAGCTGATGCCTACGCGCAGGGTCGGCAGGGTGCTCATAAACTGGTTCCAGGTGGCCGCGCACAGCTTGATGCCCCAGATGGTCATAAACAGGGCGATGGCCGCCATCAGCAGCTGCACCAGCAGGCTGATGCTGGGTTGCCACGCGGGTGAGAGGCGGTCGGTAAAGGTGGTCACGGCCATGTGCGCACCGGCCCTATAACTGGCGGCGGCACCGATAAAGGTGAACAGCACCATCAGCATGATCGCAATGGGCTCCGGCCAGCCGGCGCCACTGCCCAGAACGTAACGGGCGAAAATGCCCCATGGAATGATCAGCGCCATCACGACGATGGCGGTGCCAGCGACCCAGATGCAGGCCTGGTAAATCACGTCGTTGATGCGTAACAGCAAGTTTTTCATGAGGCTTCACCACGCGCGTGGCGACGACCTAAGCCGTCACCACGGGGTTCTTCAGAGATAGCGAGTTACTGGACTGCTTCGATACGCTTGATCAGGTCAGCGTAGGGCGCGCCGTATTTCGCACGAATCGGTGCGGTGGCGTCGAAGAAGGGCTTCTTGTCGACTTCGATAAACTCGACGCCGGCTTCTTTCAGCTTGGCTTCGCTGCTGGCGGACTTCTCATCCCACAGCTTGCGCTCTTCGAACTGCGCTTCCTTGGCGTACTTCTTGACGATCTCCTGCTGCTCGGGGGTGAGCTTGTTCCAGCTGGCTTTGGACATCACCAGTGGCTCCGGCAGGATCAGGTGGCCAGTCAGGCTGTAGTACTTGGCCGTGCGGTAGTGGTTGTGCTCAAGCATGGTCGGCGGGTTGTTTTCTGCACCGTCGACAACGCCGGTCTGCAAGGCGCTGAAGATTTCGCCGGTGTCCATGGCCACGCCATTGGCGCCCATGGCGTTGAAGGTTTCGATAAACAGCGGGTTGCCCATCACGCGAATCTTCATGCCCTTGAGGTCTTCAAGGTTGCGTACCGGCTTCTTCGAATAGATGTTACGGGTGCCGCCATCCATCCACGCCAGGCCGACCATGTTGAATTCGGAGTTGGTGATCTTGTCGAGAATTTCCTGGCCGATTTCACCGTCGATGATCGCGCGCATGTGCGCCGTGTCGCGGAAGATAAATGGCATGTTGAACACGTTGACGTCCGGTACCACCGGGCCAACGGTGCCCAGGCTGACGCGAGTCATTTGTACGGCGCCGATCTGCACCTGCTCGACCACTTCCTTTTCCGAACCGAGTACGCCGCCGGCGAACATCTTGAAGCTCAGCTCACCATTGGTGGCGGCTTCGATCTTCTTGCCCATGGCTTCCTGGGCGACAACGGTCGGGTAACCGGCCGGATGAATCTCGGCCATCTTCATCGTGGTGGCTTGCGCCAGGCCTGACAGGCAGAAGGCAAAGGGCAGGGCGGCGACAAGCAACTTGCGTTTGAAGGTCATGGTGAATCTCCAGTCTTGTTGTTGTTGGGAGTGCAGCGTTGCGAGGGCTAAGGCGACAGCAGGCGCGCCTCAGCCATTGAAATGAGGTTCCTCCAGGCCAGTGACACCTGGGTTGAGGGCGAATACGCCGCCCGCCAGGGGTTGATCGGCGAGGTCGATGCCATCCGGGCGAATCGAGGTGACGTAGAGGGTGTCCAGGTTGCGACCGCCAAAGGCGCACATGCTTGGCTTCTTCACTGGCACGGTGAGGGAGCGGTCCAGGCGACCATCTGGGGTGAAGCGATGGATCTGCCCAGCATCATTGCCGCAGATCCAGTAGCAGCCGTCGGCATCCACCGCTGCGCCATCCGGGCGGCCAGGATGGTCATGCATATCGACGAACAGCCGGCGGTTATGCGGCGTGCCGCTGTCGATGTCGTAATCGAAGGCCCAGATCGCCTGCACGGACGGATGCGAGTCGGACAGGTACATGGTGCGGCCATCCGGGCTGAACGCCAGGCCGTTGGGCACGATAAAGCCACTCAGTTGCGCGCTGAGCGGCTCGGCCTGGCCGGCGCTGTAGCGGTACATGGCGCCGACCGGCGCCGCGGCACTCATGTCGAGCAGCATGCTGCCGGCCCAGAAGCGGCCCTGGCGGTCACAGCGGCCGTCGTTGAAACGCATGCCCGTGCGGGCATGTTCCACCTCGCACAGCAGGCTGCTGATCAGCTGACCATCTGCCTGGGCTTGCACGTGGAACAGGCCGCTCTGCATCCCGGCGATCCAGCCGCCGTTGTGGCTGCGGGCGATGCAGGCGAGCATCTGCGGCGCCATCCAGTTCTGCGTCTGGCCGTCGGCGGCGCTCCAGCGGTGCAGGCGTTTGGCCGGGATATCGACCCAGTACAGCGCCTGTTCGGCGGCACTCCACACCGGGCTTTCACCGGTGGCATTGCGGGCGTCGAGAATCAGTTCAGCGTGCATGGCAGCTCGTTCTCTGGGTTGTTCTTGTTATGGGTGTGGCGTGTAGCTATGGCGTGATCAGTCGTCGCCGAACGGCCCGGCCGCGACAAAGGCGCCACCCTGATAAACCATCGCCGGGTCATCGGCGGCGGGCATCGGTTGTGCGTCGATCTGCGCGCGGAACACCTCGGAGCTGTCCTTGGGCTGGAAGCCCAGATGCGCGGCCAGGTGGTTGTCCCACCAGACGTTCTTGTTGGCGGACATGCCGTAGACCACGGTGTGGCCAACGTTGGGGGTGTACAGCGCGCGTTCGAGCAGCTGCGTCAGGTCGGCAAAGCTCAGCCAGGTGCTCATCATTCGGCGGTTGTGTGGTTCGGGGAACGAGGAGCCGATGCGGATGCTCACGGTCTCGATGCCGTAGCGGTCGAAGTAGAAGCTGGCCATGTCTTCGCCGTAGGACTTGGACAGACCGTAGTAGCTGTCCGGGCGGCGTGGGCAGTTGGCGTCGATGGTTTCGTCCTGCTTGTAGAAACCGATGACATGGTTGGAGCTGGCGAAGATCACCCGCTTCACGCCATGCCGGCGCGCCGCCTCATAGATATGGAACACGCCGCAGATATTGGCCCCGAGGATTTCCTCGAACGGCCGCTCCACCGATACGCCACCGAAGTGCAGGATCGCGTCGACGCCTTCGACCAGCTGGTGGACTGCGGTTTTATCGGCGAGGTCGCAGACCTGGACTTCTTCATGGGCGCCTGTAGCAGGGCTCATGGCCGCGATATCGGAGACGCGCAGGATGTTGGCATAAGGCCGCAGGCTTTCGCGCAGGACCTTGCCGAGGCCGCCTGCCGCCCCGGTGAGCAGCAGGCGATTGAAGGGTGTGTAAGGTGTGGTCATGGCAGTCTCTGCTTCTCTGCTTGTTGTTATTGGGTTGTCATCTGTTGTCGTATGACTTGCCTGGATTATCAGGAGTCTCGCTTACCTTTGTCAACGCGACTATGGTCGAAAATTCGCTCAAGTTACGTGCCGGATAGCGAGAGGAGTAGCCGGAATATCTGTGTGGAGTTGCATCTTTAATTTCCGGCTGTAACGCTCTAAATCGGTGCTTTTGATGTTGCTCTATCAGGGGCGTAAATACCTGCGCGGCGCGCGCTGACCTTAAGGCATGTTGTGGCGGACTACTGGGTTCTAAATCAATATTTAGTTGTACGACAACATATCTCTTTTGTTATGCGTTATCACGAGTGGTGGTCACGCTTAGGATGGCGCCAGGCGCGAGTGGCAATGCCGTTCACCGGTCGTGGGTGAACGGCATTGCGCCTCAGGTACGCAGAATCTCGCTGACCATGCTTTTCTTGGGGCGCAGCGAGCTGACGATCTGCCAAACGATGAACGCCAGTGCCAGGCCGAGGAACGACGCGGCGATGGGGTTGCTGAGGAACGCCCCGAAGTTGCCATCCGACAGCATCAGGCCGCGGCGCAGATTGGTCTCCGCCATGGGCCCGAGAATAAAGCCGATGATAAACGGTGCCGCCGGCATCCCTGCTTTGACAAAGGCGTAGCCGAGCAAGCCGAAGAGCAGGATCGACCAGACGTCAAACAGACGACTGGACAGGCCAAAGGCGCCGACAACACAGAGCACCAGGATGATCGGCAACAGGATGTGCTTGGGCACGTCGAGCAGCTTGATAAAGATGCGCAGGCCATAGAACTCCATAAACAGCATCAGCACGGTGGAGACGATCAGCGCGGCGAAGATGGTGTACACCAGCGGCGCCTGGCTGATAAACAGCAGCGGCCCAGGCTGGATACCGTGGATAAGAAAGCCGCCGAGCAGAATGGCGGTGACCGTGTCGCCCGGAATACCCAAGGTCATCAGCGGCAGCATGGCGCCACCGATGCCGGCGTTGTTGGCCGTCTCGCTGGCAACGATGCCGCCGATATTGCCTTTGCCGTAAGTTTCCGGATTTTTCGCGCGCTTCTTCGAAATGATGTAGGCCACCAGGTTTGAGGTGCCGGCGCCGATGCCCGGCAGAATGCCAATGGCCAGGCCGATCAGTCCGGAGCGCGAGGCATTGGGCACCTGCTCGCGGAATTCCTTGAGCGAGAAGCCGAAGCCCTTGATGTTCTTCATGCTTACCGACTGCGCCTTACCCTGGCTCGCCGTGCGGCCGCGCTCGGCCACCTTGATGATTTCGGCGACGGCAAACATGCCGATCATCACCGTCAGCATGGCGAAGCCGCCGTTCAGTTCGGTAACGCCGAAGGTAAAGCGCCGAACCGCTTCCACGGGGGCGATGCCCACGGTGGAGACTGCGAAACCCAGAGCGCCGGCGAACAGGCCTTTGGCCATGGAGCCGGCAGACAGTGTGGCGATCAGGGTCAGAGAAAATATCGCGATGGCGAAGTATTCATGCGGGCCGAAGCGCAGGGCGACCTTGGCCAGCTGCGGGGCGATAAACATCAGCGCCACAATACTGAAAATGGTGCCGAGAAAAGAGAATACGATGCCGACGCCGAGAGCCTTGACCCCATGGCCTTGCTCCATCAGCGGGCCGCCATCGAACACCGTGGCGATGGAGGAGGGCGTGCCAGGAATTTTCAGCAAAATCGCTGAAATCAGCCCACCCGAGGTCGCGCCGATAAACAACGCCACCAGCAGTGACAGGCCAGCTTGCGGCCCCATGGTGAAGGTCAGCGGCAGGCACAGGGCCACCGCCATGGTCGCCGAAAGCCCGGGCACAGCGCCGAAGACAATGCCCACGGCAACGCCCACCACCATCAAAAACAGGATGTGAAACGAAAACACGGCGCCGAAGCCTTGCTGCAATAAGTCGAGCATGGTCGATTCTCCTAAAGGCCGAGTAATCCGGATGGCAGCATCAGATCGAAGGCCTCACGGAACAGCAGGTAGATCGTCGCCGAGCTGATCAGCGCAATCACGCCGTAGGCCAGATGGTTGATCTTCTGCCCGACAGGGGTGAGGACGCAGAACTGCAGGTACAGGTAGACCACGGTCATGATCGGGAAGCCGACCGTGTTCAGCAGCGCGATATAGCCAATGATCAGCGCCAGGGTCTTGGCCACGGTTTTGATATCGATGCTGTCGGTTGTTTGTGCGTCCTCCTCGATGCCCTGCTCCGTCGCCTTGGGCGCAACAAACGCGCTGACCAGCTGGATGGCGCCAAGCAGGCACAGCATTGCCGCGAGCAGGTAGGGCACAAACGCCACGTCGATGCCGGCATGCCGCGGCAGTTTGCTGGTCATCAGCAGATAGCCGAGGCCGACGCCAAGCATGGCGACGCCGATCAGCAGCTCCTTGTTATTACGGATAGCCATCAGGGAACCTCGCATGATGGGCAAAGGCGTAGCCGGCTATGGTGGGCCGGCTGGTGTGGCGTTGCTTACTTGGCCTGGCGCAGGGCGTCTTTGTACTGCATGAAGTCGTCGCGGGTTTTGCTCAGTACGGCAACGGCTGCTGCGCTGTCGTAGTAGGCAACCGGCTGCTTGAAGGACTTCTTCAGCTCGTCGGCGTATTCAGGCAGCTCGGTGATCTGCTTCATGATGTCGGCCATTTTTTGCACGATTGCCGGGTCGGTGCCTTTCGGGAAGGCCACCACGTAAGGCTTGTCGATGGTGAAGTCGACGCCTTGTTCCTTGAAGGTTTTCACCTCGCCCAGCAGTGCGTTGCGCTCCTGGTTCGGCTGGCCGAGTGCGTACATCTGACCGCCGCTGACGTAGTCCTGCACGGAGCCATAGCTGATTGCGCCGAGGTCGATGCGCCCGCCGAGCAGCGCCACTACCTTCTCGGAAACGGTGCCGGCATCGACCATTTTCAGCTTCACGCCGGCCAGTTGTTCAAACATCAGGCCCTGAATGTGCGAGAAGCTGCCCATCTCGGTGCCGTAGCTGACGCTGTTGGGGTTGGCTTTGGCTTTTTCGATCAGCTCTTGCAGGCTTTTCACCCCTGCTTGCTCGCCGGCGACAAAGATCGCGCCTTTATCTACGCCAGCGATGCAGGCGATGTCGAAGGCCTCGAAGCTGTCTTCGGACAGGCCCGCGACTTCGTTGACGATCAGTTGGCCGGTGTGGGTGAACAGGATGGTGTTGCCATCTGGCGCGGCGCCTTTGACCTGCTCGGCTGCCAGAGTGCCACCGCCGCCGGCCATATTGGTCACCACCATGTTTTTGCCGGTGATCTGGTTGAAGTACTTGGCCATCATGCGGGCGTTGAAGTCGGTGTCGCCGCCGGCGTTGGCGATGACCACCACTTGCACTGGGCGGGTCGGCCAGTTGGGGGCGTCGGCAGCCAAGGCGCTACCGGCAGTAAAGGTCAGCATTGCCGACATCAGGGACGCGCAGAGTGTTTTTTTCATTGTAAGTCTCCGGTGGTGAGGTGTTGCTGAGGCAGCGTTGAGCGCTAGGCCGGCTGGCGGCCGAGGCTCGGTTGCTTGGGGTGGTACTGCCAGCCTGGAACCAGGTACTGCATGGCCATGGCGTCGTCGCGCGCACCGTTGGCCACTTCCTTGTAAAGCTCGTGGGCGGTCATGATTCGCTGCATATCGGGTTCGATGCCGAGGCCAGGTTTATCAGGCACTTCGACCTGGCCGCCGATAATCTGCAGCGGCTCGCGGGTCAGGCGCTCTTCGCCTTCCTGCCAGATCCAGTGGGTATCGATGGCGGTAATGCGCCCCGGTACGGCGGCTGCGGCGTGGGTGAACATGGCCAGGGAAATGTCGAAGTGGTTGTTGGAGTGCGAGCCCCAGGTCATACCGAATTCTTCGCAGACCTGGCCGAGGCGCACGGCGCCCTGCATGGTCCAGAAGTGCGGGTCGGCCAGCGGAATGTCCACGGCTTCCAGGCGCAGTGAATGGCCCATCTGCCGCCAGTCGGTGGCGACCATATTGGTGGCGGTGGGAATGCCGGTGGCGCGTTTGAATTCGGCCATGATTTCGCGACCGGAATAACCGTTCTCCGGGCCGCAAGGGTCTTCGGCGTAAGCCAGCACATGGCCCTGACCCTGGCACAGCTCGATGGCCTCATTCAGGGACCAGGCACCGTTGGGGTCGAGGGTTACGCGGGCGTCGGGGAAGCGCGCCTTGATCGCGCGAATCGCGTCCATCTCCTCCTCGCCGCGCATCACTCCGCCCTTGAGCTTGAAGTCGTTGAAGCCGTAGCGCGCATGCGCGGCTTCAGCCAGGCGGGCAATGGCCGCCGGGGTCAGCGCGGCCTGGTGGCGCAGGTGATACCAGTCGTCAGCTGCACCCTGGCCGGCCAGGTAGGGCAGGTCGGTGCGCTGGCGCTCTCCTATATAGAAGAGGTAAGCCAGCATCGGTACGCGGTCGCGTTGTTGGCCGCTGCCGAGCAGTTCGGCCACCGGCACATCGAGGTGCTGGCCGAGCAGGTCGAGCAGGGCGGCTTCCACGGCAGTGATGACGTTATCCAGGCGCAGGTTGATTTCGTGTGGCTGTTGCAGCACCCGTGCTTCGGATTCCGAAGTGACCTGATGCTGGGTGGTCTGCGGGCCATTGCCGCGGCCAGCGATGGCCTGGCGAAGGCTGTTGAGTACGCGGTTGTAACGGCCGACCGGCTGGCCGATGACCAGATCGCGGCAGCGCTCCAACGCCTGGCGAATGCCTTCGCCGCCGGGCACCTCACCGCAGCCGGTGCGTCCGGCGCTGTCAGTGAGCAGTACCAGGTTGCGGGTGAAGTACGGCGCGTGAGCACCGCACAGATTAAGCAGCATGCTATCGCGGCCTGCCACCGGGATGACCTGCATCGTCACCACTTGTGGGGTTTGGGTCGGGGCCTGTTCAAACATACGCATGGTTCTCCTGATGACAGCACAGTGCAGGGATGGGCTTAACCGTGAACGGATTTGGTGCTCGGCATTGCCGGCATGGCGCAGGGCAATGGGGGCAAACAGAAAGAGGTGTGGTGCGCTGTGCTGTCGTGTCGCCACAAGAGGCGTGGGCCGGCAGGAGGGCAGACGAAGGTCGGGCTGCGCCGCAGGTGCAATGCGTTAGGCTGGCGGACACCCAGTGAGGTTCGCGGGGTGGCGGCTGTCGGGCATGTCAACGGCGCGTGGACCTGGGTATCTGTAATCATGGCTGGGCCTGATTTTTGTTTTTAGAATTGTTATGTGTTGTCGTACAACTTGGCTGGATTATCAACAGCGTTTGCCAGGCTTGTCAACGCAAGCTGGGCTGAAAAGTGCGCTTAGCGACCACTGGTTTTAGCTGCGAACTGGGTGTGTGGGTTGTACCGCTGCCTTGCCTGGTGTTTCTGCAATGACGTAGTGGTGCGTCTAAGTCGGGGGTTAGCGCGGGTTGGCGGATGTTGCGCAGGGGAGTGGCCGGTACGTGAGGGCGGCTATCGACGATGGTCGGTAGCGTAAAGGTATGGCGTTGATGATTGTTGTACGATAACGTATCTCTACAGCTGCGGCTGACGCTTCCCTCACAACTGCTCTACAGGGTGTTCGAATAATGAATCCACAAGAACTGAAGTCCATCCTCTCTTCCGGTCTGCTGTCTTTCCCGGTGACCGACTTTGATGCTACCGGCGATTTCCGCGCCGATACCTATGCTCGCCGCCTGGAGTGGCTGGCCCCTTACGGCGCCTCTGCGCTGTTCGCCGCCGGTGGTACCGGTGAGTTTTTCTCGCTGACTGGCAAAGAGTATTCGGCGGTGATCAAGACCGCCGTCGACACCTGCGCTGGCAGTGTGCCAATTCTCGCCGGCGTCGGTGGTCCGACCCGTCAGGCCATCGAAATGGCTCAGGAAGCCGAGCGTCTCGGGGCCAAAGGTCTGCTGCTGCTGCCGCATTACCTGACCGAAGCCAGCCAGGAAGGTGTAGCCCTGCACGTTGAAGCCGTGTGCAAATCGGTGAAGATCGGCGTGGTGGTTTACAACCGCAGCGTCTGCCGCCTGAACGCGCCGTTGCTGGAGCAGGTGGCTGATCGTTGCCCGAACCTGATCGGCTACAAGGACGGCATCGGCGATATCGAGCTGATGGTCTCCATCCGCCGTCGTCTGGGTGATCGCTTGAGCTACCTCGGCGGCCTGCAGACTGCCGAAGTCTACGCCGCTGCTTATAAGGCGCTGGGCGTGCCGGTGTACTCCTCGGCGGTGTTCAACTTTATCCCGAAAACCGCGATGAATTTCTACCACGCCATGGCCCGTGACGATCACGCCACCGTTGGCAAGATCATCGACGAGTTCTTCCTGCCGTACCTGGCCATCCGCAATCGCTGCGCCGGTTATGGCGTCAGCATTATCAAAGCGGGCGCGAAGATTGTCGGCCATGACGCCGGTCCGGTGCGCACGCCGCTGACCGATCTGCTGCCGGAAGAGTACGAAATGCTCGCCGCGCTGATCGACACCCAAGGCGCGCAATAAACCCCGTCATCTGAGAGCGGTGCGTTATGCGCCGCTTCGCAACAGGAGGCTCTTGTGGCCAATCCATCGCGTTACGACAACTTTATCGGCGGCCAATGGGTCGCTGCTGCCAGCTACTCGACCAACACCAGTCCGTCGGATCTGTCCGATGTGGTCGGTGAGTACGCTCAGGCCGATGCTGCCCAGGTTAACCAGGCCATCGCTGCCGCCCGCGCTGCGTTCCCGGCCTGGTCGACCTCAGGCATCCAGGCGCGCAGCGATGCACTGGATAAAGTCGGCAGCGAAATCCTCGCCCGCCGTGAAGAACTCGGCACCCTGCTGGCCAGGGAAGAGGGCAAAACCCTGCCCGAAGCCATCGGCGAAGTCAGCCGCGCCGGCAATATCTTCAAGTTCTTCGCCGGAGAATGCCTGCGTCAGGCTGGTGAACTGCTGGCTTCGGTGCGTCCCGGTGTTTCGGTGGAAGTCACCCGCGAGCCGCTGGGCGTGATCGGCCTGATCACCCCGTGGAACTTTCCTATCGCAATCCCTGCCTGGAAAGTTGCTCCGGCGCTGGCCTACGGCAACTGCGTGGTATTGAAACCGGCCGATCTGGTACCGGGCTGCGCCTGGGCGATTGCCGAAATCATCTCCCGCGCGGGCTTCCCGGCCGGCGTATTCAACCTGGTGATGGGCAGCGGCCGAGTGGTCGGTGAAGCCATCGTGCAGAGCCCGCAGGTCGATGGCGTCAGCTTTACCGGTTCGGTCGGCGTTGGCCGCAGCATCGCCGCCAGTTGTGTGGCGCGTGGCGCCAAGGTGCAGCTGGAAATGGGTGGCAAGAACCCGCAGGTGATCCTCGATGACGCGGACCTGAAAACCGCTGTCGAGCTGTCGGTGCAGAGCGCCTTCTACTCCACCGGTCAGCGTTGCACGGCTTCCAGCCGCTTGATCGTCACTGCCGGTATCTACGACCAGTTTGTCGCGGCCATGGCCGAGCGGATGAAGTCGATCAAGGTCGGCAACGCCCTGGAAAAAGGCGTGGACATCGGCCCGGTGGTCTCCCAGGCGCAGCTTGAACAGGACCTGCGTTATATCGAAATCGGCAAGCAGGAAGGCGCACGCCTGGTCTGCGGCGGCGAGCGCGTTTCCTGCGAGCAGGACGGCTACTACCTGGCACCGACGCTGTTCGCCGACAGCACCGCCGATATGCGCATCAGCCGCGAAGAGATCTTTGGCCCGGTGGCGAATATCGTCAAAGTCGCCGACTACGACGCGGCGCTGGCCATGGCCAATGACACCGAGTTTGGTCTGTCCGCCGGTATCTGCACCACCTCGCTGAAGTACGCCAATCACTTCAAGCGGCATGCCCAGGCCGGTATGGTCATGGTCAACCTGCCCACTGCTGGGGTGGATTACCACGTGCCGTTCGGTGGCCGCAAAGGTTCGTCCTATGGCAGCCGCGAGCAGGGCAAATACGCCCAGGAGTTCTATACCACGGTGAAGACCACCTATATCGGTTAAGCCCGGTGCAGACCGTAGGGTGGATCGCGCTCCACCGATCCACCACAGCATCGTTGTGGTGGATGAAAATGCGTCATCCACCCTACGGCCTTAGGTTGTTTATTCCTTGCTGTAACCATCCCGCCTAACAATAAAAAGGGAACGGTCATGAGTACACAGAACACTGCCGGCGCCTTTGCAGGTGCCCCGATCATCACTGAGCTGCAGGTGGTTCCGGTCGCCGGCCACGACAGCATGCTGCTCAATTTGAGTGGCGCCCACGGCCCATTCTTTACCCGCAATATCCTTATTCTCAAAGACAACGCCGGGCATATCGGCGTTGGCGAAGTACCGGGCGGCGAAGCCATTCGCCAGACCCTGGAAGATGCCCGCGCGCTGCTGGTTGGTCAGTCCATCGGCAACTACAACGGCCTGCTTAACCAGGTGCGCCAGACCTTCGCCGACCGCGACTCCGGCGGCCGTGGCCTGCAGACCTTCGACCTGCGTATTACCATCCACGCGGTCACTGCCCTGGAGGCGGCGTTGCTCGATCTGCTCGGCCAGCACCTCGGTGTGCCGGTCGCAGCACTGCTTGGCGAAGGCCAGCAGCGCGATGCGGTGGAGATGCTCGGCTACCTGTTCTTTATTGCCGACAAGGGCAAGACCGACCTCGGTTACCGTGATGAACGCAATGCTGACGACGCCTGGTTCCGCGTGCGTAACGAGCAGGCGCTAAGCCCCGAGACTATCGTCCGCCAGGCCGAAGCCGCCCATGCGCGCTATGGCTTCAATGACTTCAAACTGAAAGGCGGGGTGCTGCAAGGCGCGGAAGAGGTCGAGGCGATTCGTGCCCTGGCCGCACGCTTCCCGGAGGCGCGAGTAACCCTTGACCCGAACGGCGGCTGGTCCCTGGCTGAAGCCGTGCACCTGTGCCGTGATCTGCATGGTGTGCTGGCCTATGCCGAAGACCCCTGCGGTGCGGAAAACGGCTATTCCGGCCGCGAGGTGATGGCCGAGTTCCGCCGCGCCACCGGCCTGCCGACCGCGACCAATATGATCGCCACCGACTGGCGGCAAATGGGTCACTGCATCCAGTTGCAGTCGGTGGATATTCCGCTGGCCGATCCGCACTTCTGGACCATGCAGGGTTCGGTGCGCGTGGCGCAGATGTGCAACGAATGGGGCCTGACCTGGGGCTCGCACTCCAACAACCACTTCGATATTTCCCTGGCCATGTTCACTCACGTGGCCGCCGCCGCGCCGGGCAAGGTCACGGCCATCGACACCCACTGGATCTGGCAGGACGGCCAGTACCTGACCCACAACCCGCTGCAGATCGAAGGCGGCCTGGTGCAGGTGCCGAAGACCCCAGGTCTTGGTGTGGAGCTGGATTGGGATGCCCTGGCCAAGGCTCACGAGCTGTACAAGGGCATGGGCCTGGGTGCGCGCAACGATGCGGTGGCCATGCAGTATCTGATCCCCAACTGGCAGTTCGATAACAAGCGGCCTTGCCTGGTGCGTTGAACCTAAGGTCCGGCGGCCCGGTGTCCAACGACATCGGGCCGTTCCACGCGAATTTCTCGATGAGTTGGCCAGATGCAAGCAGTCAAACCAGGCCGGGTGCGTTATTCCATTCTGCTGATGCTGTTCCTCGTCACCACGGTCACCTTTGCCGACCGCTCCAGCCTGTCGATTGCCGGTGCCGCGCTGCAGGCGGATCTGGGCATCGATGCGGTGATGCTCGGCTATATCTTTTCGGCGTTCGGCTGGGCCTATGTGATCGGGCAGATTCCCGGTGGCTGGTTGTTTGATCGCTTTGGTGCCAAGCGCGTCTATTTCATCACCCTGTTGTGCTGGTCGCTGTTCACCCTGTTGCAGGGCTTTGTCGACATGCTGCCGCTGGCCTGGGCCATCGTTACCCTGTTTGGTCTGCGCCTGGCGGTAGGCTTTGCCGGCGCGCCGTGCTTTCCGGGTAATGCGCGGATCATCGCCGCCTGGTTCCCCACCCGCGAGCGGGCCACCGCAACTGCCATGTCTACTTCGGCGCAGTATGCCGCCACTGCGGTATTCGCCCCGTTGATGGGCTGGGTGGTGCAGGACATGGGCTGGCAGTATGTGTTCTTTGTGCTCGGTGGTCTGGGCCTGCTGCTCTGTGGCGTGTGGCTCAAGCTGATGCACAGCCCGCGTGAACATCCGCATCTTGGCGCGGCCGAGTTTGCTTATATCGAAGACGGCGGCGGCCTGATCGACCTGGCCCCACGTCCGCCCGGTGCGGGCGGTTCACAGTGGCGCTACCTCAAGTTGCTGCTGACCCAGCGCACGCTGATCGGCCTGTATCTGGGCCAGTACTGCAATAACGCCATTACCTATTTCTTCCTCACCTGGTTTCCCGTGTACCTGGTGCAGGCGCGCGGTATGAGCATTCTCGCCGCCGGTTTTGCCGCTTCGCTACCGGCGATCAGCGGCTTTTTCGGCGGCGTGCTCGGCGGCCTGGTGTCGGACGGTCTGCTGCGTCGCGGCTATTCCCTGACCCTGGCGCGCAAGTTGCCCATCGTCGTCGGCATGCTGCTGGCGAGCTGCATCGTGCTGAGCATCCATGTCGAAAGTGATAGCGCAGTGATCGCTCTGATGGCTCTGGCGTTCTTCGGCAAAGGCTTCGGTTCGCTCGGCTGGACGCTGGTGGCCGACACCTCGCCACGGCAGATCGTTGGCCTGTCCGGTGGGTTGTTCAATACCTTCGGCAACCTGGCGGCGATCACCACACCGATCGTGGTCGGTTACCTGGTCAGCCACACCGGCTCATTTGACGCGGCGCTGATCTATGTCGGTGCCAACGCTGTGCTGGCGGTAATCAGTTATCTGTTTATCGTCGGTCGTATTCAACGGATCGAGTTGAACGATCCGCCAAACCTTGCGGCTGAAAGCGCCGTGGCGGCGTCCAACTTGAAATAGAGGAGAGCATGTCCATGCAGTTGATTGCCCATCAGGATTCGCCTCGCTATATCCGCCTGCACCCGGCCGACAACGTCGGCGTGGTGGTCAATGAGCAGGGTGTGGCCAAGGACGGTCGCTTTGCCGATGGCCTGGTGGCCGTCGAAGGCATTCCGCAGAGCCATAAGGTGGCGTTGCAGGATATCGCCGTGGACGGCGACGTGGTGCGCTACGGCGAGGTCATCGGTTACGCCCTGGAGCCTATCGCCGCCGGGCGCTGGGTGACCGAGGCGCAGCTGCGCATGCCGGAGCCGCCGGCGCTGGATAACCTGCCCAAGGCGACCCTGGCGGCCGCGCCGATTGAGCCGCTTAGCGGCTACACCTTCGAGGGTTTCCGTAACCCGGACGGCACGGTCGGCACCCGCAATATTCTTGGCGTCACCACCACCGTGCAGTGCGTGGTCGGCGTGCTCGATCACTGCGTCGAGCGGGTGCGCAAGGAGCTGCTGCCCAAGTACCCGCATGTCGATGACGTGGTCGCGCTATCGCACAGCTATGGCTGCGGCGTGGCGATCAATGCGCCGGACGCGGTGGTGCCGATCCGCACCCTCTACAACATCAGCCGCAACCCCAACCTTGGCGGCCAGGCGCTGGTGATCAGCCTCGGCTGCGAGAAGCTGCAGGCCAGCCAGTTGATGGATGGCGACCAGTTGACCAATGGTATGGACGAGGAGGACTGGCTATTCCGCCTGCAGGATTCCAGCAACGGCTTTGCCGGCATGGTCGAGCAGATCATGGCGATGATCGAGGCGCGCCTGCAGGTGCTGAATGAGCGTCGCCGTGAGACGGTGCCTGCATCTGAACTGTCCGTTGGTATGCAGTGTGGTGGCAGCGACGCGTTTTCCGGCATCACCGCCAACCCGGCCCTGGGTGTGGCCGCCGATCTGCTGGTGCGCGCCGGTGCCACGGTGATGTTCTCCGAGAACACCGAAGTGCGTGACGGCATCCATCTGCTCACCCCGCGCGCGGCTTCGATCGAGGTCGCCGATGCGCTGATCCGCGAGATGGACTGGTACGACCGCTATCTGCAGCGCGGCATGGCCGACCGCAGCGCCAACACCACGCCGGGCAACAAGAAGGGCGGGCTGAACAATATCGTCGAGAAGGCCATGGGCTCGATTGCCAAGTCCGGCTCCAGCCCCATCGCGGGGGTGGTTTCACCAGGTGAGCGGGTGCGCGGCAAGGGCCTGTGGTTTTGCGCCACGCCGGCCAGCGACTTTATCTGCGGAACCCTGCAGATCGCCGCCGGGATGAATCTGCATATCTTTACCACCGGCCGCGGCACGCCCTACGGCCTGGCCATGGTGCCGGTAATCAAGGTTGCCACCCGCACCCAGTTGGCTGAGCGCTGGCCGGACCTGATCGACGTCGACGCCGGGCAGATCACTTCCGGGCGCATGACCCTAGACGAGATGGGCTGGTACATCTTTCAGCTGTACCTGGATGTCGCCAGCGGCAAGCAACAGACCTGGGCCGAGAAGCACAGGCTGCACAACGACCTGACCCTGTTCAACCCTGCTCCGGTGACCTGAATGCCGCTGTGCCGCACGCACCAGCCATCACCGATATAGCGCTCAACCAAGGAGCCCCCATGAGCAAGCCCCAGGTATTGCAGATCGGCCCGCTAAGCGAGCGCTTCAATCGCACGCTGGCTGAGCAATATAAAGTCACCGCGTTATGGCAACAGGCCGATCCGCTGGCCTTTCTGTGTGAGCGGGGCGGGCAATTCGAGTTGCTGGTTTCTTCGGCGCGCTTCGGTTGCAGCGCTGAGCAGCTGGCATGCCTACCAAACCTGCGCGCCATCTGCAGCTTCGGCGTGGGTTACGACCCTTATCCGCTGGAGCTGCTACGCGAGCGCGGCATCGCCATCAGCACCACCCCGGATGTGCTCAACGACTGCGTCGCCGACCTGGCCATGGGCCTGATTATCGACACGGCGCGGCAACTGAGCGCAGCTGATCGCTTTGTCCGGCAAGGGCAGTGGCTGGCGGGCAACTACCCGCTGACGCGCAAGGTCAGCGGCAAGAAACTCGGCATCGTCGGCCTTGGCCGCATCGGTCAGGCCATCGCCCGGCGCGCTGAAGGTTTTGCTATGCCGGTGCGCTACCACAAGCGCCACCAGGACCCGAGCAGCCCTTATGGTTTTGAGGCGGATCTGCTGGCCTTGGCGCAGTGGGCGGATTTTCTGGTGCTGGCCTGCCCTGGCGGTGCGGCCACCCGTCATCTGATCGATGCGCCCGTGCTGGCGGCGCTGGGGCCGCAGGGCATTCTGGTGAATATCGCGCGCGGCAGCGTGGTCGAGCAGTCGGCGCTGGTCGCAGCGCTGCTCGATGGCTCGCTGGGTGGGGCTGGGCTGGATGTATTTGCAGACGAGCCCGAAGTACCGCATGCGCTGTTTGCCTTGCCCAATGTGGTGCTGTTGCCCCACGTCGGCAGCGGCACGCAAGAAACCCGTTTGCAGATGGAAGAGCTGGTGCTGGCCAATCTGCAGGCATTTATCGACAAGGGGGAGCTGCTGACGCCGCTCTGACCTCGGCCTGAATATGAGGGTTCGCCGCGTGGCGCACCGTCATATCCGGATCGCTGTCACAAGCGGCGATCCGGTTTCTTACGTCTGTTTTACTGACATCTTGGTTGTAGCGGCGCACCACAAGTGCGCCGTTTTTTCTGTTCAGGGCATTTCCTGCAACGCTGTGCAGCTGGCGCTGTAGTTCTGCTGGCAGGCGCTGGTGAACAGGCGGCGGGCCTGGTTGGCGTCCAACGGTACGCCTTGTTCGCCGCGCAGGTAGAGGTTGCCGAGGATGTGCTGGGCCATCGGGTTGCCGCCGGCCGCGGACTGGTTGAGGTACTTGAGCATTTGTTGCGGGTTGTTGAAATCCGGGTTGTCGCGTCCGGTATACAGGTAGGCCAGGCTGACTGCGGCCATGGCGTGGCCTTTGTCGGCGGCGAGCTTCCACCAGTATTCGGCCTGCTTGAGGTCCTTGTTCGGCTTACCGACGAAGTACAGGCTGCCGAGCTGGAACTGGCTGTCGAGATCGCCACGGTTGGCCTGGCTGCGCAGGTTGGCCTCGGCGGCGCTGTTTTCGCGGGGCGCATCGGCTTGCTGGGTGGGCTGTTCGGTCTGGCTTTGTTCCGGCTGGCTGGCACAGCCGCCCAGCAGCAGGCCTGCGCAGAGCAGCAACAACAGTGGGCGGTGGCGTAGTGGCGCAATATTCATGCGGATGGCTGCTCCCTTGAGTTGGTATTGAGCGTTAAGTCGAACCTGCGGCGGGTACTCACAAGACTACAGGCATGCTGGCAAGTTGCGCGGCGGTCGAGCTGTTGGCTACGTTGATCGTCCCTGGCAGGTTGCAGAATCCATATCAGTTTGTCGCCTGCAGCGTTTCGCCCACGCGCCAGAGCTGCGATTCTTGCTCATCTTCGCGTCTCTCCATGCATCCAGGCCTTCGAGGTATCCATGCAGATCAGCTCCAACTTCGACAGCGGCAATATTGAGGTCATCGACGCCAACAACCCGCAGCAGGTGCAGCTGGCGATTCGTCCGGACCTCAACAGTGGGCATTTCCAGTGGTTCCACTTCAAGGTTGAAGGTTTGCAGCCTGGGCAGCGTTACGGCTTTAGTCTGGGCAATGCCGGGCAGTCGTCTTACCCGAATGCCTGGAGCGGTTACCACGCCGTGGCCTCTTACGATCAGCGCGATTGGTTTCGGGTGCCCAGCCGCTTTGCAGGCGGCGCGCTGAGTTTCGATATTGAACCGCAGCACGGGCAGATCTGGTTTGCCTATTTCGAGCCCTACAGCCGCGAGCGTCATGCTCTGCTGATTGAGGATGCGCAGCGTCTGGCTGGTGCCGAGCTGTTTGCCACGGGTAAGAGCATCGAGGGCCGACCTATCGAGTTGCTGCGCATCAGCCGCAACCCGCAGGCGCAGCGCAAGATCTGGCTGATCGCCCAGCAGCATCCCGGCGAGCATATGGCCGAGTGGTTTATGCAGGGGCTGCTTGAGCGTCTGCAGCTGCGCGATGATGCCGAGCTGAATGCCCTGCTGGAAAAGGCTGATCTGTACCTGGTGCCGAATATGAATCCGGACGGTGCCTTTCGTGGCCATCTGCGCACCAACGTCGCTGGGTGTGACCTTAACCGCGCCTGGCAGTCGGCTAGTGAGGCGGATAGCCCTGAGGTGTATTTCGTCCAGCAGCAGATGCGCGTTGTGGGCGTCGATCTGTTTCTGGATATCCACGGCGACGAGGAAATTCCTCATGTGTTTGTCGCCGGCTGTGAAGGCAACCCCGGCTATAGCCCGCGCCTGCAACGTCTGGAAAACCAGTTCAAGCAGTTGCTGATCGATAACGGCGCCGAGTTCCAGACCGCCTTCGGCTACACCCCCGATCAGTTCGGTCAGGCCAACACCAGCCTGGCCTGCAACGCCGTCGGCATGGAGTTCGATTGCCTGGCCTTTACTATCGAAATGCCGTTCAAGGATCACGACGACCGTCCCAATCCGCACACTGGCTGGAGCGGTGCGCGTTCGATGCAACTGGGCAATGATGTGCTCAGCGTCGCAGCGGCGATGGTCGACGAGTTGCGCTGAGGCATACGTTTAACGTCGCGCCGCGACGACCCGCAGGGTGGTCGCCATGGATGGCCGGACATAAAAAAGCCCGTCGCAAGGACGGGCTGAAGGTTTCACACACGAGGAGTAATCGATGCCGATGTTGCGGTGGATTACAGCAGGGACAGCGGGTAGTTGAAGATCAAACGGTTTTCATGCAGATCCTGGCCAACGTCGCGGCGGACGGTGGAGTTACGCCATTTCACGTTGAGGTTCTTGAACGTGCCGCTCTGTACTGTGTAGGCCAGTTCGGATTCGCGGCCCCACTCTTCGGCGTCATCGCGGCCACCGGCCTTGATGTTGTCGCCGCTGACGTAGCGGTTCATCAAGGTCATGCCAGGAATGCCGAGGCCGGCGAAGTTGTAATCGTGGCGAACCTGCCAGGAGCGCTCTTCCGGGTTGTCGTAGGAGTTGGTGAAGCCGTCGTTGACCAGCGTGCCGCCGCTGGCGCCGTCGATGCGCATAAACTTGGTGTCGCCGTCCAGGTGCTGGTAGGCCAGGGTAAAGGCGTTGTTGCCGGTCTTGGCGGTGAAGCTGCCCTGGTAGACCTTGTTGTCTAGCTTGCCGGCCTTGGCCGCGCCTTCATCCTTGCCATCGACGTAGCCGAGATTGGTGCTCAGTACCCAGTCGCCAATCGGTTGGTTGTGGGTCAACTGGACGTAGCTCTGCTGGTAAACGTCTTCCAGGCGGGCGTGCCATGCACCGACCAGGGTGTTGTTGCCGTTGAACTTGTATTCACCGCCGCCGAAGTTGAAATCATCGCCTTCGACGCCGCTGTAGCTCATTTCTTCACGGCTGGCATCGTTACGCTGGCTGTTCTTCCAGAACTGGCCACCGTAAAGGGTCAGGCCATCAAACTCGTTGGAGGTGATCTGCGCGCCCTGAAAGGTTTGCGGCAGCGCGCGCCCGTCGTCCGCGCGGAGGATCGGCAGCACGGCGAACCATTCACCGACTTTCAACTCGGTTTTCGACAGCATGGCTTTAGCCGCGACAGCCACACGGCCGTAGCTGTCGGCCGAGTCACCGTCGTCATGTTTCGGCAGCAGACCGCTACCCGTGGAGCCGCCACCACTGTCGAGCTTGACCGCGCCCAGAACCAGTGCATCCAGGCCAAAGCCGACGGTGCCTTGGGTAAAGCCAGAGCGTGCATCGATGATCATGCTCTGCGTCCACTCGGCGGCCTGGCCCTGGTCATTGCCATTAACAGACGGGCCAGTGTGGTTAAGGAAGTTGCGATTGAAGTAGTAGTTACGCAGGCCGATGGTGACCTTGGAATCGTCGATAAAACCGGCAGCCTGGCTGCTGAGTGGCAGAGCGAGGGCCATGCTGCCTGCGGTGGTGAGCAGGGCGAGCGAGAGGGCATTGCGTACAGTCATTGTTGTTTTGCTCCCATTTTTGAACAAGCCGTTCCCTTGCCGGCCTGAGTTGCCAGCGGCGAGCGAAAGGAACGAGTGAGTTGCCCCATGCCAGGGCGACAAGCGCGCCCTTGGTCGGGGGCGCGCCTCTGCTTCAGGCTTAGCCGTCGGCGAATTCGGTTGGGCGATACGTGAGTCGCCGGCGGCTCGGCCTGTTGGGCGGCGAGGCGGGGCGTGCTGTGGCAGGACACAGGGTGACCGATGTGGCGAGTGCGACAATCGTCATGGTGAGGCCTTGATTTTTGTTTTTATGATTTGTTGTATGTTGTCATACAACATTGGCTGAATTATCAGCAGCCTCTGCCGGGTTTGTCAACGCATGCCTAGACCAAAGTTGTAGGGCTCCGGCAATGATCATTCATCGAATAGCCGTGTTTTGTTGGCTGTAATCCTTGTGGTGCAAGGAGTTATGCAATTTTAAGCGTTGGGTTAAAGCGCCGTTCGGCGCGCGGCGAACACACGCAAAGCGGCCGAACGTCGTGTAAAAGCGCTGTTTCTGCATTTTTAGTTGTGCGATAACGTATGACAAATTAAGCCGCTGGCTCGGCCCCACTCTGGAGACACCCATGCCGCATTGCCTGGTTGAAGGCTCGCAAACCCTCACGCGCTTGATCACCCCGTCCGAACTGCTTGGCGTTGTCGAGAATGCTGCGACTGCCACCCAGTTGTTCCAGTCGGGTGAGGTCAAGCTGCGCCTAAGCCTGTATGAGCACTTCAGTGTGGGCGGCACGCAGGAGGACTTCGTGCACCTGATCTTCTACATCCTCACCGGGCGCACCGATGAGCAGAAGCGCTTGCTGTCACGACAGATCGTACGGGCGCTGGTCGAGCGTTTGCCGAGCGTCAATGCCGTGTCGCTGGATGTACGCGATATCGACCGCGAGGTGTTCAGCAACCGACGCAGTTGCCTGCTGCCGGACTGAGCCGGTGACGTGCGCTGATAGTCGTACGGGATAGCCATACGAAAAGTGCTGCGCCAGCCGGGCGGCCGGCGCAGTGGGGGCGGCGTTAACCGCGGTAGTAACGCTGCGGCACAAACGGGGTTTTGGCCACTTTCATCGCCACGCGCTTGCCGCGCACCATGGCCCATACCTCGGTATCCAGGGCGACATGGCTGCTCTGCAGATAACCCATGGCTACCGGGGCGGCCAGGGTTGGGCCGAAGCCGCCGCTGCAGACGGTGCCGATCACCGTGCCATCGGCATCAACAATTTCTGCGCCTTCACGCACCGGTACACGTTCCTGCGGCAGCAGGCCGACGCGCTTGCTGGCAACGCCTTGTTGTTGCTGGGCGAAGATTCGCTCGGCACCTGGGAAGCCGCCTGCGCGTGCGCCATCGGCGCGGCGTGGTTTGGATATGGCCCACAGCAGGCTGGCTTCGATTGGCGTGGTGCTGGTGCTCATATCGTGGCCATACAGGCACAGGCCGGCCTCCAAGCGCAGCGAGTCGCGCGCGCCGAGGCCAATAGCCGCTACTTCCGGTTCGGCCAACAGGCTGCGCGCCAGGGTTTCGGCGTGGGCGGCTGGTACGGAGATTTCAAAGCCGTCTTCGCCGGTGTAGCCGGAGCGGCTGACGTAGCAGTCGACGCCCAGCAGACGCACGGGGGCGAATTGCATAAAGGTCATCTTGGCCACTTCTGGAGCCAGGCGCGTCAGTACGTCGACGGCTTTCGGGCCTTGCAGCGCCAAAAGTGCGCGTGCTTCAAACAGGCTTTCGATTTCACACTGGCTGCCAATATGCTTTTGCAGGTGGGCCAGGTCTTGGTCCTTGCAAGCGGCGTTGACCACCAGAAACAGCGTGTCGTCACCCAGGTTGGCGACCATCAGGTCGTCGAGGATGCCGCCGTTGTCATCGGTGAACATGGCATAGCGCTGCATGCCCACCGGTAGGTCGATGATGTCCACCGGCACCAGGCTTTCCAGCGCCTTGGCGGCATCTGCGCCGCGCAGGACGATCTGGCCCATGTGCGAGACATCAAACAGGCCGGCGGCTTCGCGGGTGTGCAGGTGTTCCTTCATCACCCCGAGCGGGTACTGCACCGGCATGTCGTAGCCGGCGAACGGCACCATGCGCGCGCCCAGTTCGAGATGCAGGGCGTGTAGTGGGGTTTTCGCCAGTGTTTCAGTGGTCATGCGGTTCTCCAAAACTAAGTCTGTGTGACGGATAGAGATTTATCGTAGGAGCGGAGGCGACGCCTAGTTCCATGCCCGCGATGCTTTTCGGCAGCGATTTTCGCGGGCATGGCCCGCTCCTACAGGGTTGTATGGTTGTTGGCTTTAGCACTCGACAATATTCACGGCCAGGCCGCCGCGGGCGGTTTCCTTGTATTTGTTGTTCATATCGGCACCGGTCTGGCGCATGGTGCGGATCACTTTATCCAGCGAAACGAAATGCTGACCGTCGCCGCGCAGGGCCATGCGTGCGGCGTTGATCGCCTTCACCGAGCCCATGGCGTTGCGTTCGATACAGGGCACCTGCACCAGGCCGCCGATGGGGTCGCAGGTCAGGCCGAGGTTGTGTTCCATGCCGATTTCGGCGGCGTTTTCCACCTGGTTGACGCTGCCGCCGAGCACTTCGCACAGGGCGCCAGCAGCCATCGAACAGGCCACGCCGACCTCGCCCTGGCAGCCGACTTCGGCGCCGGAGATCGAGGCGTTTTCTTTATAGAGGATGCCGATGGCCGCGGCGGTGAGCAGAAAGCGCACCACGCCGTCGTCGTTGGAACTGGGGATAAAGCGGCTGTAGTAATGCAGAACCGCCGGCACGATACCGGCCGCGCCATTGGTTGGTGCGGTGACCACGCGGCCGCCGCTAGCGTTTTCTTCATTCACCGCGAGGGCGTAGAGGTTGACCCAGTCGAGCACGCTGAGGGCATCGCGCAGGCTGGCTTCCGGGTGTTTGCACAGCTGGCGGTGCAGCGCGGCCGCGCGGCGTTTGACCTTGAGCCCGCCGGGCATGATGCCCTCGTTGCGGCAGCCGGCTTCGACGCAATCCTGCATCACCTGCCAGATATGCAGCAGGCGCGCGCGGGTTTCGGCTTCCGGACGCCAAGCGGCCTCGTTGGCCAGCATCACCTGGCTGATCGACAGGTTGTGTTCGGCGCAATGGGCCAGCAATTGTTTGCCGGTGGTAAAGGGGTATTGCAGCACGGTGCGGTCTTCGACGATGCGGTCGGCGCCTGCGGCTTGTTCATCGACCACAAAACCGCCGCCGACTGAGTAATACTCGCGGGAGCGGATCTGCAAACCGGCGGCGTCGAAGGCGCGAAAGATCATGCCGTTGGGGTGAAAGGGCAGCGGCTTGCGGATCATCGCCAGGTGTTGTTTTTCGACAAAACGGATGGCCTTTTCGCCGAGCAGCTTGAGTTCACCGCTGCTGCGAATCGCTGCCAGGCGGGCGTCGACGGTATTGGTGTCGACGCTGTCCGGCTGTTCGCCTTCCAGACCCAGCAGCACGGCTTTGTCGCTGCCGTGGCCCTTGCCGGTGGCGCCGAGGGAGCCGTAAAGCTCGATCTTGAGGTTGTCGGTGGTGGCCAGTAAATCATCACGGCGCAGGCCTTCGGCAAAGCGCAGGGCGGCCAGCATTGGGCCGACGGTGTGCGAGCTGGACGGGCCGATGCCGATCTTGAAAAGGTCAAAAACGCTAAGTGACATGCTTGCTCCGACTGCGTGTTTTGCTGCCGCCCTTGTGAGGCGGCGTTGATGCGGCGCGCTGGATAATCGCGCCGCGAGTGGCAAAATTGCGTGCTGTCTTAGTTAGCGTAGACCGGGAAGTTGGCGCATAGGTCCGCAACCTGACCACGAACGCGCTCGACCACGGCAGTGTTTTCCAGGTCGTCGAGGATGTCGCAGATCCAGCCGGCCAGGGTGCGGCACTCGCCCTGCTTGAAACCGCGGGTGGTGACGGCTGGAGTGCCGATGCGGATGCCGGAGGTGACAAACGGCGACTGCGGGTCATTCGGCACGGCGTTCTTGTTTACCGTGATATGCGCTGCGCCCAGGGCTGCGTCTGCGGCCTTGCCGGTGAGGCCTTGCTTGATCAGGCTGACCAGCATCAGGTGGTTGTCGGTGCCGCCGGAGACCACGTCATAGCCACGGGCAACAAACACTTCGGCCATGGCCTGGGCGTTGTTGATCACCTGCTGCTGATAGGTCTTGAAACCCGGTTCCAACGCTTCCTTAAAGCACACCGCCTTGGCTGCGATCACATGCATCAGCGGGCCGCCCTGGCTGCCGGGGAACACGGCCGAGTTGAGCTTCTTCTCGATCTCTTCATTGGCCTTGGCCAGGATCAAGCCACCGCGCGGGCCGCGCAGGGTTTTATGGGTGGTGGTGGTCACCACATCGGCAAAGGGCAGCGGGTTGGGATACAGGCCGGCCGCTACCAGGCCAGCCACGTGGGCCATATCCACAAACAGCAGCGCACCGACTTTGTCGGCGATGGCGCGGAAGCGGGCGAAATCCAGGGTGCGCGAATAGGCGCTGAAACCGGCGACGATCATCTTCGGTTTGTGTTCGACGGCCAGTCGCTCGACTTCGGCGTAATCAATCAGGCCTTGTTCGTCGATGCCGTACTGCACCGCGTTGTACAGCTTGCCGGAGGACGACACCTTGGCGCCGTGGGTCAGGTGACCGCCATGGGCCAGGCTCATACCGAGGATGGTATCGCCGGCATTCAGCAGCGCCAGGTACACCGCGCTGTTGGCGGAGGAACCGGAGTGCGGCTGCACGTTGGCATAATCGGCGCCGAACAACTGCTTGGCGCGTTCGATGGCCAGGGCCTCGACCTTGTCGACATGCTCGCAACCGCCGTAGTAGCGCTTGCCTGGATAGCCTTCGGCGTACTTGTTGGTTAGGCCGCTGCCCTGGGCCTGCATCACGCGCTGGCTGCAGTAGTTTTCCGAGGCAATCAGCTCGATATGGTCTTCCTGGCGCTGCTCTTCGGCGTTGATCGCGGCGAGCAGGGCGTCGTCGTAGCCTTGCAGTTGGTCGTGCTTGCTAAACATGGTGAGGCCCTCTGGTTTTTATATGAGGTGCAGCTAACCCGCCTCGGGTAGAGGTGAGTCGAAATTCTTGGGTAAACAAAACCGTAGGATGGGTGGGGCCGCCTAGGTTGAGCGCAGCGATACCCATCATCAGCACCGCGCGGCCCCTGATGGGTTACGCGGTGCGCGGAGCGAGGTGTCAGCAATGCGAGAGGCGTCCCGCACCGCTAACCCATCCTACGGGTGTAGGTTGCAGCCTTAAGCGTCCTGGTACGCCTCGATGGACGGGCAGGCGCAGATCAGGTTGCGGTCGCCGAACACGTTGTCCACACGGCCGACCGGCGGCCAGTACTTGGCCTCGATCAGGCTGGCCACTGGATACACGGCCTGCTCGCGGCTGTAGCCGTGAGTCCACTCGCCGGTCAGTTCCAGCGCGGTGTGCGGGGCATTTTTCAGCGGGTTGTCGTTGGCATCCAGCTGACCGGCTTCAACCGCACGAATCTCGTTACGGATGGCGATCATGGCGTCGCAGAAGCGGTCCAGCTCTTCTTTGGACTCGCTCTCGGTCGGCTCGATCATCAGGGTGCCGGCGACCGGGAAGGACATGGTCGGGGCGTGGAAGCCGAAGTCGATCAGGCGCTTGGCCACGTCGTCGACGCTGATGCCGCTGCTGTCCTTGATCGGGCGGATATCCAGGATGCACTCATGCGCCACCAGGCCGTTGCTGCCCGAATACAGCACGGGGTAGTGCTCTTCCAGGCGGCGGGCGATGTAGTTGGCATTCAGAATGGCCATCTGCGAGGCACGCTTGAGGCCTTCGCCGCCCATCATGCTGATATACATCCAGGTGATCGGCAGGATGCTGGCGCTGCCGAATGGCGCGGCGCTGACTGCACCTTCCTTGCGGGCCATATGACCGTGGCCGGGCAGGAACGGAATCAGGTGCTCTTTCACGCCAATCGGGCCTACGCCTGGGCCGCCACCGCCGTGCGGGATGCAGAAAGTCTTGTGCAGGTTCAGGTGGGACACGTCGCCGCCGAACTTGCCCGGAGCGCACAGGCCGACCATGGCGTTCATATTGGCGCCGTCGATATACACCTGGCCGCCGTTGTCATGAATGATCGCGCAGATTTCGCGGATGCCTTCCTCGAACACGCCGTGGGTCGAGGGGTAGGTGATCATCAGCGCCGCCAGACGGTCCTTGTGCTCTTCGGCCTTGGCCTTGAGGTCGGCGATATCGACGTTGCCGCTGCTGTCGCAGGCGGTCACCACCACGCGCATACCAGCCATGCTGGCGGTCGCCGGGTTGGTGCCGTGGGCCGATTGCGGGATCAGGCAGATATCGCGCTGATCGTCGCCACGGCTCAGGTGGTAAGCGCGGATGGCCAACAGACCGGCGTACTCACCTTGCGAGCCAGCATTCGGCTGCAGGGAGATGCCGTCGTAACCGGTGGCCGCGCAGAGCATGGCTTCCAGCTCGGTGGTCAGCTGGGTGTAACCCTGGCTCTGTTCGGCCGGGGCGAAGGGGTGCAGGTTGCCGAATTCGGCCCAGGTCACCGGGATCATTTCGCTGGCGGCGTTGAGCTTCATGGTGCAGGAGCCCAGCGGGATCATGCTGCGGTCCAGCGCCAGGTCCTTGTCGGCCAGCTTGCGCAGGTAGCGCATCAGCTCGGTTTCCGAGTGGTAGCAGTTAAATACCGGGTGGCTGAGGATTTCCGATTCGCGCAGCAGGCCTTTTGGCAGTTGGGCGATTACGCCGGCCGCCAGCTCGGCGAAGGCTGGCACCGCCTTGCCCTCGGCAAACACTGCCAGCAGCGCTTCGACGGCGGCCTGGTCGGTGGTTTCGTCGAGGGTCAGGCCCAGGCGCTCAGTGTCGATTTCACGCAGGTTGATGCTGGCAGCGCGTGCAGCGGCGTGCAGCGCCGCAGTCTTGCCACCGGTGGCCAGGCTCAGGGTGTCGAAGAAGAATTCTTGTTCAACCGTGTAGCCCAGGGCGCGTAGGCCCTTGGCCAGAATCGCGGTGAATTGGTGCACGCGCTGGGCGATCTGCGTCAGGCCTTTCGGGCCGTGGTACACGGCGTACATGCTGGCGATGTTGGCCAGCAGCACCTGGGCGGTACAGATGTTACTGGTGGCCTTCTCGCGGCGGATATGTTGCTCGCGGGTCTGCATGGCCAGGCGCAGGGCCGGCTTGCCGAAACGGTCGATCGACATGCCGACCAGGCGGCCCGGCATATCGCGTTTGAATGCGTCGCGGGTGGCAAAGTAGGCGGCGTGTGGGCCACCGAAGCCCAGCGGCACACCGAAGCGCTGCGCGCTGCCCAGGGCCACGTCGGCACCGAACTCGCCCGGCGCGGTGAGCAGGGTCAGGGCCAGCAGGTCGGCGGCGACGGCAACCAGGGCACCGGCGGCGTGGAAGCGCTCAACCAGCTCGCGGTAGTCGAAGATGTCGCCATTGCTCGCCGGGTACTGCAGCAGTGCGCCGAAATAGGCGCTGGCGTCGGTAATCGCGGCTTCGTCGCCGATCACCACCTCGATGCCCAGCGGCTCGGCACGGGTGCGCAGCACGTCGAGGGTCTGCGGGTGGCAATGCTGCGAGGCGAAGAAGGCGTTGCTGGCCTTGTTCTTCGACAGGCGCTTGCAGAAGGTCATGGCTTCGGCAGCGGCGGTGGCTTCATCCAGCAGGGAGGCGTTGGCGATCTGCATACCGGTGAGGTCGCTGATCAGGGTCTGGAAGTTCAGCAAGGACTCCAGACGGCCCTGGGAAATTTCCGGCTGATACGGGGTGTACGCGGTGTACCAGGCCGGGTTTTCCAGCAGGTTGCGTAGGATCGGGCTCGGCGTGTGGGTGCCGTGATAACCCTGACCGATATAGGTCTTGAACTGCTGGTTCTTGCCGGCGATGGTCTTGATCTTGGCCAGGGCGTCGGCTTCCGACAGACCCGGCTGAGCACCCAGCACGCTGGTGCCCTTGATGCTCTCGGGAATCACGTTGTCGGTCAGTGCGTCGATGCTGGCGTAGCCGAGCAGTTCGAGCATGGCCGCAGTATCGGCGTCACGCGGGCCGATATGGCGGGCGACAAATTCGTTCTGGGTGGTCAGCTTGGTCATTGCAATCTCTCAGGCGTCAGCATTGGCGTTGAGTAGGCGCTCGTAGGCGGCCTGGTCGAGCAGGTCGGCTACCGCGCTGGCATTGGCCGGACGGAAACGGAAGAACCAACCCTTGCCCAGGGGATCTTCGTTGACTAGCTCAGGGCTGGATTCTAGCTCGCCATTGACCTCGACCACCTCACCGTCCAGCGGCATGGCGATATTGCTCGCGGCTTTTACCGATTCCAGCACGGCCACTTCGTCACCCTCGGCGTAGCTCTGGGCTTCCGGCAGCTGAACGAATACCACGTCACCCAGGGCTTCCTGGGCATAGGCGGTGATGCCCACGGTAACCAGACCATCGGCATCCTGACGCAGCCATTCGTGCTCAACGGTAAAACGCAATTCGCTCATGTGAACTCCTCAAGGGTGGTGACTCGCCCTTTCTGCTGGGGGCGATGTGCTGGACGCGCGTGCCGGGCACGAGCGGAAGGTGGAAAGACCATAGCAAGGTAGGTGCCATTGTTATTTTTATCAATAAAAACAATAACTTAAGCTGTTTTTATGTATTCGTCTTTGCTGCTTATGTAGCGATTTCGATACGCACGTGATCGATTCATCCATAAGGCACAGCGCAAAGGCTCTGGCGTCGCGGGCTGAACGCTTTGTGTCGCTTTCATTACGGTGTATTTAAATCGATACGATGTCTTGGCGGAGCCAGTGATCAGGCCCGGCGCAGCTGCCGTAGCGCTGCCTACGTTGCAACGCCTGCAGCGGCCAATTGCCATGCTGAGCCGCCGTGGCCATTCACCCACCCTATAAAGCGCCATTGAAACGGTCCATGGGCCGGCGGGAGAGCGGCTTTCCAGAGGCGTATTCACTCTTTCGGCTGACGGGGCAAATACCTCTTTCGGGCGCTTATCCGCTGGCGGGGGGCTGGGTAGCGTGTGGGCCTCAACACGAAACCCGCTTTCCAGGAGAGCCGCATGAGAACAACAACAAGACATGCCATCTTCCAGCCCAGCGTTTTGGCGATTGCCATTGCTGTTGGCTGTGTCGCGCCTGTCCAGGCTATTACATTCAATATTGGCGAAATCGAAGGCCAGTTCGATTCGTCCTTGTCGGTCGGCGCTAGCTGGTCAACGCGTAGTGCCGATCCAGAGCTAATCGGCACGATCAATGGGGGCACTGCACAGGCTTCGACCGGTGATGACAACCGCTTGAACTTCAAGAAAGGTGAAACGTTTTCGAAGATCTTCAAGGGCATTCATGATCTGGAATTGAAGTACGGCGACACCGGCGTATTCGTGCGTGGCAAGTACTGGTATGACTTTGAGCTAAAAGATGAAAGCCGTCTGTTCAAGGACATCGACGACCACAATCGCAAGGAAGCAGCGCAGTCTTCCGGGGCACAGATTCTCGATGCCTTTATCTACCACAATTACAATATTGCCGATCTACCAGGCAGCGTGCGGGTCGGTAAGCAGGTGGTCAGCTGGGGCGAAAGCACCTTTATCGGCAACAGTATTAACTCGATCAACCCAGTGGATGCGGCGGCGTTCCGCCGTCCTGGGGCGGAGATCAAGGAAGGCCTAATCCCCGTCAATATGTTCTATGTCTCGCAAAGCTTGACCGACAATCTGTCCATGGAGGCTTTCTACCAGCTTGAGTGGGATCAGACCATTGCCGATAACTGCGGCACCTTTTTCTCTAGCTCCGATGTAGTGGCGGACGGCTGCGACAACAATCTGACCGTTCCGGGCAGCACTACTCCGCAGGGGGTTGCAGGCATTCGTGCCTTGCAACCTTTTGCCGCAGCGACGGGGGTGGGCTTCGATATAGAAAATGAAGGTGTGGTAGTTCCCCGTGGTGGCGACCGCGATGCCCGTGACAGCGGTCAGTTTGGCTTGGCACTGCGCTGGTTGGGCGATAACACTGAGTACGGCGCGTACTTTATGAACTACCACAGCCGTACACCTTTCTTTAATACCCAGACTGCTGATGCAGCGACCTTTGGTCAGTTCGCTGGGGCGCCGGCAGCGGCTGATCCAACGACTACCCTGGGGGCACTCTGCGCTGCATTTGGTGGGTTCCCTGCGTGCTTTGGCAACGCCACCTTTAACGCTTCGGTTCCTTCCTTGGCGCAAGTCACTGCGCTGGGTAATGGTCAATATTTCCTGAGCTACCCCGAAGACATTCGCCTCTATGGTCTGAGCTTCTCCACCGTGTTACCCACCGGTACATCATGGGCGGGTGAGGCGAGCTATCGGCCTAATGCTCCAATTCAGATCAACAGCACGGCGCTTAACACCGCACTGGTCAATCCGCTCACTGGCGGTACGGCTGCCCCTACGATCGAAACTACGCCTGGCGCGGAAAACGTCGGTTATCGGCGCAAGGAAATCACTCAGGTGCAAACCACCTTTACTCATTTCTTTGATCAGGTGCTGGGTGCTAGTCGCTTGACCGTTGTGGGTGAGATCGGTGCCGCCCACGTTGGCGGGCTGGAAAGAACGGCTGATTTGCATTACGGCCGCGACTCCATCTATGGCGCTTACAGCGATGCCAACGATGATGGCTTTGTCACATCCACCTCTTGGGGATACCGCGTGCGCGGCATATTGGAGTACTCAAACGTGTTCGCCGGGGTGAACCTGCGTCCGAGCGTGTCCTGGTCTCATGATGTCGATGGTTACGGCCCTAATGGTCTTTTCAATGAAGGTTCCAAGGCTGTCAGCCTGGGCTTGGATGCCGATTACAAGAACACTTACAACGCGAGCCTCAGTTACACCGACTTCTTCGGTGGTGATTACAACACGTCAATTGACCGTGACTTTGTAGCCCTGAGCTTTGGTGTGAACTTCTGATCAATGCAGCGCAAAAAGGATCCGTACATGATGATAAATACAAGAATCCTGCAAACCGGAGTGCTGGTGCTGACCTTGCTGGCCAGCAGCGTGATGGCGGCAGTCAGTGAACAGGAAGCTGCCCAACTGGGCAGCACCCTGACCCCGCTTGGGGCCGAAATGGCCGGTAATGCGGATGGCAGCATCCCTGCTTGGACCGGCGGCCTGGCGACCAATGCCGGTGCGGTAGATGGCAAGGGTTTCCTGGCTGACCCGTTTGCCAGTGAACAGCCCCTATTCACTATTACCGCCGCCAATGCTGCGCAGTATCAGGACAAACTCTCCCCAGGGCAGTTGGCCATGCTACAACGCTACTCCAGCTATAAAATCCCGGTGTATCCAACTCACCGAACTGCTGCAGTGCCGGATGCCATTTATGCTGCAGCCAAGCAGAGCGCGCTGAAAACCACCGCGATTGACGGGGGGAACGGCTTGCAGAACTTCGCGGATAGCCGTTACTACGCTTTCCCGATCCCGAAAAGTGGTGTTGAGGTTATTTGGAACCATATCACTCGCTACCGTGGCGGTAACGTACAGCGTTTAATTGCCCAGGCAACTCCGCAAACCAACGGTTCATTCAGCATTGTTAAGTTCGCTGACGAAGTGGCTGTGCCGTCGGAAATGCCTGATATCGATCCGGCCAAGGCGGCCAACGTGCTGCTGTACTTTAAGCAGCGGGTCACTGCGCCGTCGCGTCTGGCCGGTAACGTACTGCTGGTCCACGAGACTATCGACCAGGTCAAGGAGCCGCGCCTGGCGTGGATTTACAACGCGGGTCAGCGCCGCGTGCGCCGTGCTCCGCAGGTAGCCTATGACGGGCCGGGTACCGCTGCCGATGGTATGCGCACTGCGGATAACTTCGACCTGTTCTCCGGCGCACCAGACCGTTACGACTGGAAGCTGGTGGGCAAGAAGGAGATGTACATCCCCTACAACAGCTACAAGCTGGATTCGCCATCGCTCAAATACGATGACGTGCTCCAAGCAGGCCACATTAATCAGGATCTGACCCGTTATGAGTTGCACCGGGTTTGGGAAGTTGAGGCGACCTTGAAGTCGGATGAGCGCCACATCTACGCCAAGCGTCATATGTACTTCGACGAAGACACCTGGCAGTTGGCGCTGGTTGATCACTACGACGGTCGTGGTCAGTTGTGGCGTGTTGCCGAAGGGCATGCGCAGAACTACTACAACCACAAAACTCCGGGTTACACCCTCGAAGCGCTTTATGACCTAGTGGCGGGCCGTTACTTGGCACTGGGCATGAAAAACGAAGAAAAAAACGCTTACAGCTTCAACTTCAAGGCCAGTGCAGCGGATTTCACTCCAGCTGCTCTGCGTAACAGCGGCGTACGTTAAGCGCGTCGCTGAAGAAGAGTTACTCCGTGATTGGGCGGCCTTCGGGCCGCCTTTTTTATCGCCCGGCATCACCTGTGGTGATAGAGCTGTGAACCATAGGTGTTGAGGTTTAGCCTGCAATGATCCGGTTCCTGCAAGAACAATAAATCGAGCCGTCATGAACGCATTAGCGCCTTTCCCGCAAAGCGCCGCAGCGTCGTCCTGTGGCAGCGTACAGCGCCCGCCGCCTGGGCATATCTCCCGGCTATCCCTGCAACAGCGACTGCTTGCGCACGACTGTCGCCTGCGTTTGCTGGTTGGCCCGGCCGGCTTTGGCAAAACCGTGTTGTTGGCCGATTGCGCCCGCGAATGCCCGGCCAATTACCGCCTGCTCTGGCTGAACTGCGCTGCTGAAGGCCTGCATGCCGAGCAGCTGGCTCAGCAACTAGGCAAGCTGCTCGACTACCCCACAGACCTCAGCAGTGGCGAGCTGCTGGCGACCCTGGCGCAGGAGTCGCGACCGCTGTGGATCATGCTTAATGACTACCCGGCGCAGCCGAATCACGCCCTCGATGGCTTTCTCAATCAACTGCTGATGGTCACCCCGCCGGGCATCTGCTGGTGGCTGGGCAGCCGGCGGCGGCCAGTCTGCAATCTTTCGCGCCTGCTGCTGGAAGGCGAGCTGCTTGAACTGGGCGCCAGCGAACTGGCCTTTAGCGAAGCAGAAGTGTTGGCCTGGCTGCAGCAGTTGGACCCCGCCCGCAGCGCCTGGGCGCCCGATCTGCATGAGCTGACCCAGGGCTGGCCAGCGGCTTTGCGCTTGCGTCTTTTGGCGGCGCAGGCCGAGCCGGCTGCCTTGAGTGCGCCGCAGGATGGTGAGCATGATCAGCTGCTCGCCGAGTATGTCGAACGCGAAGTGCTGCAAGGGCTGCCCGATGAGCTGTTGCAGATGCTCCAGCAATTGGCCCAGCTGCCACGCTTTAACCCGGCGCTGTGTGATCACCTGTTTGGTGTGGGCGAAGGTGCGCAGTGGTTACGCGCGTTGATCGAGCGCGGCGTGTTTATCCAGGAGTTGGACGCGGCCAAGGGCTGGTATGTGCTGTTTCCGCCGCTGGCCCGGCTGCTGCAGCGACAGTCGCAACACCTGCCGTGCAGCGCCCTGCATGTGCATGCCAGCCAGTGGTTTGCCGGCCATGGCGATATTCGTGCGGCAGTGGAGCACGCCTTGCTGGCCGGGCAACCGGACGTGGCCGGCAGTTTTCTTGAGCGTTTTACCGAGGAGCAGGTGCTGCAGGGGCAGGATTTGGCGCTGATTCTGCGCTGGCGCAGCGAGCTGCCGGACAGCCTGCTGTGCAGCACGCCGCGGCTGATTCTGCTCAATGCCTGGGTGTTGCTGTTGGTCGGCCGCCTGGATGAAGCACAGGCTTGTATTAACCAGCTGGCGCGCTTTCAGCCGCGCAGTGACGGTGCGCGGACTCGCGAGCTGTTCGCTCACTGGCAGGCCATCCAGGGCATCATCGCCTACGGCCGAGTCTGTGCAGTGGATGCCCGCAGCCACCTGCATGACGCCTTGCAGGGCTTGCCGCAAAGCGCGTGGGCGCAGGCGCTGCTGTGTCGTTCGGCGTTGACCCTGGTGGCCATTGGTGAAGGTCAGCTGGAGGTGGCGCAGAAGCTGAGTTTCGAAGCCTTGAAGCAGGCTCGCCTGCATGGCAATCCAGTGTTTGAAGCCTTGTTGGAGCTGGACCATGCCCTGCTGCTGGAGACGCGTGGCGAGTTTGCCCGCGCTGAAGCGCTGCTGCAGCGGGTGCTGACGGCAACCGCGCCGACTGCCTTGCGCAATACGCCGGTGCTGGCACGCCTTGAACTGCGCCTGGGGCGTTTGCAGCTGCGCCAGGGCCGTGCGGATGCGGCGGCTACGGTGCTGCAGCGCGGGCTTGAGCATGCACTTGCCTGTGGTGATCCGGGGGCGTTTCATGGCTACCTCGGTTTGGCCGAGTTGGCGATGGGGCAGGGCGATATGGCCACAGCCTTTGCTCATCTTGGACACGCCGAACGGCAGATGCAGCGCCAGCGCGTCAGCGAAACCCTGTACCGCGGCACTTTGCTGTTGGCCAGCAGTCACCTGTGGGTTGCTCAAGGCCACCATGCGCGGGCGCGCGTTGCCGCGACGCGGGTGTTGGGTTATGAGCAGCGGGTTAAAGCGGTGCTGCCGACGCCGAATTTCCCCGAGCTGATTCCGCGTTTTCAGGCGCTGTTGCTGCAACTGGATCGTGTGCAGGGTGAAGATGTGCGCGAGCCTCTGCGGCAGTTGCTGGAGCAAGTATCAGCCCAGGGCCGGCAGGCGTTGCTCAGCGACTTGTGGCTCAGCTATGCCGAAGCCTGCGCAGCCTGTGACGATAAAGTGGGTGCCGAGCAGGCCCGACAAACCGGCCAGGCGCTGCAGCGGCGCCTGGGTTATCTGCGCCCGTGGTTTCGCGTCGCCAGCCAGGTTGATAACGCGGCGAATGCTACGCCCGCCGCCAGCGCCAATGCCCTGAGCAGCCGAGAACTGGCGGTACTCGGCTTGATCGCCCAGGGGCTGTCCAATCAGGAAGTGGCCGAGCAGCTGTTTATTTCTCTGCATACGGTGAAAACCCATGCCCGCCGGATCAACGGCAAACTGGGCGTGGCGCGGCGCACTCAGGCGGTGGCCAAGGCCAAGGCGTTGGGATTTTTTTAGGCTATGTACCCGCTATGTGTTGAGGCGTTCCGAGCAGCTATAAGTTGCACGAGGCGCGGTAATACGTCGGGTGGGTTAGGCGCGAACCGGGATCAGACAAACACCATCGACTCTCAACGCGCCGTAACCCACCCTACAAAAGCGGCTCGCAACACATAATCGGCACATAGCCTTTTCTAATGCAGCGCCGGGCTGGCGCTGAGCAGGCGTAGGCGCTGGCTGAGTTGCAGGTGCTGCGCCGGGTCATCGCTGAGCAGTAGGGCGCATTGCAGGTCGAAGCGCTCGCCCTGCGGACAATCGAGCACTTGATAAATCTCCGCGCGGGCCAGGTGGTCATGCAGCGTCGGCGTGCCGAGCAACAGCACACGCTCGGCATCGCGCAGCGCGGCCAGCGGGTCATCGTCCAGTTGATGCAATTGCCGCAGGTTGCGTGACAGGCGCTGCAGCATGCTGCGCGCATCGCAGGGCTGCAGCTGGCTGGCGCTTAATTCGGCAGTCGGGCCCAGATGGCGCTGCAGCAGCTCGCGGCATTCGCGGGTATACAGGCGCCGGCCGCTGCACGGGTCGAGCAGATGATCGGCGCCCGGTACGCGCAGCAGGAAATGCCCCGGGAAATTCACCCCCTGCAGCGGAATCCCCAGGCGTCTGGCCAGTTCCAGGGCGAGCAGGGCCAGGGAAAGTGGCTGGCCGCGACGGCGCAGCAACAGCTGATTCAGCATGGCCGCCCTGGGTCGTAGTGGGCGTTCGTCGTCTTCATGGAAGTCCAGCTCGCTCAGCCGGCGCAGCAGCGGTTGCGCCAGTTCCTGCAGCGGCAGGTTAGGCAACCCTTGACTGACCTGCTGCTGCAGACTACTGAGCCGTTGCAGCACCTCGGCCGGTTGCAGCGTGGGCTGGTGCTCCACGGCAATCCACAGCGCCGCCTCGAACAGCGCAGGCGGGTTTTGCTCCAGGCAGGCAAGGCAGGCGGCGCGTGGGGTCATAACAATCTCCCGATGTCTCTGGCTTTGTAGTCAAGCGCCGGGGCTTCGTCCAGTGGATTGTTATGCGGGCGCCGGGCCGCAACTGACCACTGGGCGGGTGCCGGCAGCGCCACTGCCTATACTGAGTGGCAAATCAGTACGGGAGCCACAGCATGTTCGCCATGATGGAAACCGCCCGGCTGGAGTCGTTGCACTTCGCCGTGGACCCGCTGACTGGCCTGCAGGCCATTATCGCCATCCACAACAGTCGCCTCGGTCCCGCGCTGGGCGGCTGTCGTTATTTACCCTACGCCGACAGCCAAAGCGCCATTGAGGATGTGCTGCGCCTGGCCAAGGGTATGAGCTACAAGGCGGCGCTGGCCGGCCTGCAACAAGGCGGCGGCAAGGCGGTGATTATTCGTCCCGCGCATGTCGACAATCGCGGCGCGCTGTTTGAAGCCTTCGGGCGATTTATCGAAACTCTTAACGGCCACTACATCACCGCCATGGACAGCGGTACCTCCAGCGTCGATATGGACTGCATTGCCCAGCACACCCAGCATGTCACCAGCACCACGGCCGAAGGCGATCCGTCGCCGCACACGGCGTTGGGGGTGTTTACCGGTATTCGCGCCACCGCCCTGGCTCGCCTCGGCAGTGACAACCTGGAAGGCTTGCGGGTGGCGATTCAGGGTTTGGGCAATGTCGGTTATGCGCTGGCCGAGCAACTGCATGCCGCTGGCGCCGAGCTGCTGGTCAGCGATCTGGACCAAGGCCGCGTGCAACTGGCGGTTGAACAACTGGGCGCGCGGCCGGTGGCCAGCGAGGCCTTGCTCGGCACTCCCTGCGACATCCTTGCGCCGTGCGGGCTGGGCGGTGTGCTGAACCACACAACAGTCGGCCAGCTACGCTGCTCGGCGGTGGCGGGGGCGGCAAACAATCAACTGGCCAGTGCCGATATCTCCGACAGCCTGCAGGCGCGGGGGATTCTCTATGCACCGGATTATGTGATCAATGCAGGCGGCCTGATCTACGTGGCGCTGAAGCATCAGGGCGAGCCGCTGCCAGCGATCACCGCGCACCTGACACAGATCAGCCGGCGCCTGACCGAAATCTTCGGCCATGCTCAGGCCGACAAGCGTTCGCCAGCGCGGGTCGCCGATGCCATTGCTGAACGTTTGCTCTATGGCTCTTGAGCACTCCCCGATCTGCTGCGCGTCGGCCCTGCTGCGTTAAAAACAGGCTCGGAATGCTCATGTACAAAAGTACACTCCGCTTCCTCGCCTATTTTTGCCTTGCATGGCTCTAGCTCGCGAGATCTCAAATACAGTCTGAGGATGTGATGCCTGTGTGGCGTTATAAATGCAAAACCCCAGTCACTGACTGGGGTTTTGTTTATCGCTGCTGGCGTTACTCGGCAGCGGGCTCGCTCAGTTCACTCAAGGCGTCTGGCTGGTTCTTGAACGCCTTGGCGAAGATGTCACGGTTCTTCGCCATATAAATCCCCAGCTCTTCACCCTGGGCTTCATTCAGCGATGGCACGGCTTTTTGCAGCACCTCGGTGAGCAACTCGGCCAGTTCGAGCATTTTGTCATGACGGTCGGCTTCGGCTTTATCCATGAATAAACGCTCCAAATCCCGGCTGCTGCGGTACACCACTTCGACGGCCATTCATCACCTCTACGCCTTCACGCTGATAGGTTGCAATAAACTGTTTATTTGTACAGTGGTTGCGAGCATAAAGAACTCGCCTGCATTTGGCCAGCAGCAATTGCCATGCCGGCTAACAACATAGCCGATTCTTCAGGATGCAACAGCCAGTCGCCAGCATGGCGCGGCGGTTGCAGGTGCTTTTTCGCCCGCAGCAAGCTTCTTCTACTGACACTGTTAGATGATGGCGCGCGGTGCTGTCGTCATTTTCGATCTTCTAGGAGCTTTTATGGGTAAGCCAAACTGGGCCGAGCTGATGCGCGAGCGCATGCATGGGCTCGCGGAATCGCTGGGCAATTTGTTGATGGAGGCGTTCCACTACCTGGCGCTGTTCGCCATCGGCGCCATCACCGCCTGGGCCGCGATCATGGCCTTTCTCGGCATGCTGGAGAAGGGCCATATAACCGTCGATGACATCCTGCTGCTGTTTATCTACCTCGAGTTGGCGGCGATGGTGGGGATCTATTTCAAGACCAACCACATGCCGATCCGCTTCATGATCTATGTGGCGATTACCGCGCTGACCCGTCTGATGATTTCCGATATCTCGCACAACCATAAACCCGATATGGGCGTGGTGATGGTCTCCGGGGCCATTCTGTTGCTGGCGCTGGCGATCTTTGTGGTGCGCTATGCCTCCTCGCGCTTCCCTGCGGTGCAGGCCGGCGGTGCGCGGAAAAAGACCAATGCGGCGGATGAAGCGGCGGAGCGTGATGATGCGCAGAGCGATGACTGAGGCGTAGGGCTGATCAGTCGCTTAGCGGGGCAAACAGCGCCTGCAGGTCATCTTCGCTGAGCTGCAGCTGGGTCTGGCTGCCGCCTTCCAGCACGCCGCGGGCCAGGTTGGCTTTGGCCTGCTGCAGCTGCTGGATCTTCTCTTCCACGCTGCCACGGGCGATCAGTTTGTAGACGAACACCGGCTTGTCCTGGCCGATGCGGTAGGCGCGGTCGCTGGCCTGGGCTTCGGCGGCGGGGTTCCACCAGGGGTCGAAGTGGATCACCGTATCGGCGGCGGTCAGGTTCAGGCCTGAGCCACCGGCTTTCAGGCTGATCAGGAAGATCGGCAGCTCGCCAGCCTGGAACTGCTGTACCGGGGTGCGGCGGTCCTGGGTGCTGCCGGTGAGCTTGGCGTAGGGAATGTTGCGCGCCTTCAGTTCGGCTTCGATCAACGCCAGCATCGAGGTGAACTGTGAGAACAGCAGCACCCGCCGGCCTTCGGCAAACAACTCTTCAAGCATTTCCAGCAGGCCGCTGAGCTTGCCGGAGTCCGCACTGGTCAGGTTGCTGTCGCCTTCCTCACCGAGTAGGCGCAGGTCGCAGCAGGCCTGGCGCAGGCGCAGTAGCGCTTCGAGAATCACGATCTGACTGCGCGCCAAACCCTGGCGGGCGATTTCCGCGCGGACCTTCTGGTCCATGGCCAGGCGCAGTGTTTCGTAGCGGTCGCGCTGCGCTGCGCTGAGTTCGACCCAGTGGGTGATTTCGGTTTTCGGCGGCAGCTCGCTGGCCACCTGTTCCTTGGTGCGGCGCAGGATAAAGGGCTTGATCCGCCCGGTCAGGTGGGTCAGGCGCTGCTGGTTAGCGTTCTTTTCAATCTGCGTGCGGTAGTCGCGGGTAAAGCTTTTGCTGTCACCCAGCCAGCCGGGCATCAGAAAGTTAAACAGCGACCACAGCTCGCCCAGGTGATTTTCCAGCGGCGTGCCGGTCAGGCACAGGCGTTGTCCGGCCTGCAGTTGCCCTGCGGCGACGGCAGCCTTGCTGCGTGGGTTCTTGATGTTCTGCGCTTCATCGAGAATCAGCAGGCGGTAGCGGTAGGCGGCCAGCGCCTTGAGATCGCGCGGCAGCAGGGCGTAGGTGGTGAGGATGATCTGGTGCTCGTCGATCTGCTTGAACAGCGCGCGGCGCTTCGGCCCGTGCAGGGCCAGAACCTTGAGCTGCGGGGTGAAGCGCGCGGCTTCATCCTGCCAGTTGGGAATCAGGCTGGTGGGCATGACGATCAGCGCCGGCTGCTGCAAACGTCCGGCGTTGAACTCGCAGAGGATATGCCCGAGGGTCTGCAGGGTTTTGCCCAGGCCCATGTCATCGGCCAGCAGGCCGCCGACTTCCAGCTCAGCCAGGCCCTGCATCCAGGCTAGGCCTTGCAGTTGGTAGGGTCGCAGTTCCGCGAGCAAGCCGGCTGGCGCTTGCAGGGTATTGCTGTCCAGTTGTTGCAGGCGTTGGGCGAACTCGCGCAACTGGTTGCCGCCTTGCCAGCTGATTGCCGGGCCTTCTTGCAGGTGATTCAGCCGCGCGGCATCCAGGCGCGATAGGCGTAGGCGCTGGCTGGACTCGCCCGGCTCGCGTACGAACAGCTCGCCTAGGGTCGCCAGCAGCGGTTTCAGTCGCGCCAGCGGCAGGGCCACACGCTTGTGGTTATGCGGCAGGCTGACCAGCAGCACCTCATCGTCATCGCGCTTGTTCAGCGCTTCGCCGTTGAGCAGCCAGGGTGCGCGGCGGATGGCCTGCAGCAGAATTGGCAGCAGGCTGATGCGCTGGCCTTCGACCTCGATACCCAGCTCCAGATCGAACCAGTTCTGCTCGGGGTCTTCCTCGACTTCGGCGTACCAGTCATCGACTGGCGTCAGGTTGAACTGGAAGTCCGGCTGCATGCGGATCTGCCAGCCTTCCTCGCGCAGCAGCGGCAATTGCTCGCGGACAAACTGCAGCCAGGCAGCTTCATTGGGTTGTTCATAGGCTTCGCCGGCGCTTTCCGGCAGGGCTTCGCTCTGCCGCAGTGCCACTTGCAGGCCGGTCTGTTCCAAGCGTTTGCGCAGCTGGGTTTCTGCGCTGATGTCACGCACGATGCGCAGGCTGTGCTGGGCGCTCTGCTTGATCAGCAGGTCCTTGCCCTGTTTGCCAGATGCCAGGTGGCCCTGGTAATCGAAGGCCAATGCGGCGCGGTGCTGGGTTTGTTCCTGCATGCGGCCTTTGCGCGCATCGAAGTGCACGCGCACCAGGCTGCCGAGGCTCAGTACCGGGCTCGGCTGCAGGTTTTCCAGGCACTCTTCGCGGGCCTGCGGGCTGCTGACGATCAGCGGCGAGAGGTCGACGCCTTGTTCCTGCTGGGCTTGCAGGGTGAGCAGGGCGCTGGCCACGTGTTTGCAGTTGAAGCCCACCGGGCAGCTGCAATGGCCGGTCACGCCCCAGCCCTGGCCGTAATGATGCAGGGTGATGCGCTGTTGATAGGTTTGCGCACCGGAGCCTCGGCAGCTGGCCAGCAGGGTGCTGTCCTTGAGGCTGAGCAAACGGCTGCGACCCTGTGCGGCATAACCCTGGCCGCGCTGCAGATCGCCCACGCCGAATTCCGCGCGCCAGTCTTCCTGGCGTAGATGCAGGATATCGAGGGCCATCAGTGGCACCGGGCTGGCGAGTGGATGAATCGTGGCATGGGCAGCTTTCTCGAAGGCAGCCGATGATTCTTGCACAGCCAGCGTGGGATTAGCAGGCTGTTTTCAGGTTCAGGGGGCGCAAGCTGCGTTGCCTGATAGGCGGGTATGCGGCGGGCTGATTCTGCTTGGCGTGGGGTCAGGGGCGTTGCAGGGCAGCGCGGTATTGCCCTGGCGTGGTGCTGAATGCCTGGCGGAAGCGATTGTTGAAGTGGCTGGCGCTGGCAAAGCCGCAGGCCAGGGCCACTTCAGCCAATGGCAGGGTGCTGTGTTGCAGCAGTTGCTGGCCATGGCGCAGGCGCTGGGCCAGCACATAACGGTGCGGTGGCAGGCCGAAGCTGAGCTGGAACATCCGGGCGAAGTGGTATTCGGAGAGCGCGCATACGCTGGCCAACTGGCCCAGGCTGAGCGCTTCACTGAGGTTGGCCTGGATAAACTCGCGTACCCGTCGGCGTTGGCTGGGCGCCAGACCGCCGCTCAGGCGCAGGCCTTCGCGGCGGCCGACCTGGGACAGCAGGGCGTGGTTGATCAGGCCATGGGCCAGGCTGCTGCTGAGCAGGCGTTCGGCCGGCTCGAACCAATCCAGCTGGCTGAGCTGGCGAAAGCGCTGGGCCTGCTGTGGGTCGTCGAGAAAGGTGCCTTCGCGCAGTTCCAGTTCCCGTGGTTCACGGTCCAGCAGATTGACGGCCGCCAGGGCGAACTGCTCCTGGCTGATATACAGATGGGCCAGCTGGATTTCACCGTTGATCACCCATTCCGACTGATGCCCGGCCGGGAGGATGCACAGCTTGTCCGGCGCGCCTTTGCTGTGCGGGCTCTCGCGGCGGAAGGTGCCGGTGCCGCCGGCCAGGTAGCAGGACAGCGTGTGATGGCTGGGCGCCTGATAGTCGCGCGCATCATGGCGGTTGCTCCACACGGCCGCCGCCAGCCCATCGCCCAGCTCGGCACTGCGGTGCAGGCGGGTGTTGGGCGAGCTGTGCATGCTCTGGAAAACCTGTAGGTGCTCAAGTTGCGACATAAATCCTCCGTCGCCCCATGCTACGCCTGGCCTGCCGGCGTGCCAGCCCCCACAGGTGGAAAAGCGCAAGATTATGCAAGGCGTGGCTATTTATAGCTGTCGAGAATTTCCAGGTAGCGCGGCTGTTGCTTGAGGGCGTTCAGGCTGTTCTGCAGACGGGTGAGCTGCACCGCGTCGGTGTCCAGACTGAAGGCGTAATACATGGCGCTTTCCTTGAGCACATGCACCGGGGTGAAGTCGTGGCTGTGCATGTCCAGGTTGCGGATAAACCAGTAGGCGGTGGTTTCGTCGTAGGCCCACAGGTCGATGCGGCTGTTGTGCAGCAGGTTGGCCAGCTGAATCGCGCTGGCAGATATCTGCAGCTGATGGTCTTTGATGCCCAGGCTGTTAAGCAGGTGATGGCCGACATCATCGCGAATCACTCCGATGCGCTGCGCGCTGAGGTCGGCCGGTTGCTTGATCTGTATCTGGCGATCGCTGCGCGCCAGCAGCACGATGCGGCTGGGCATGATCGGCCCGACCCATTTGAACTGCGGGCCGCGCTCCTCGGTGCGGGTCATGGAAAACAGCATCACCCCTGGCCCTTTGCGCGCCATTTGATAACCGCGCGCCCAGGGCAGTGAGCGAATATCCCGGCGCGCGATGGGCAGCCCGGCGCTGGCGGCCGCCTCCAGCAGAATGTCCACGGTAATGCCACGGGCGATGCCGCTTTCGGTGTAGTTATAGGGCGGGAATTCTTCGGTGATGAAGTCCAGCGACTCCCACTTGGCTTCGGCATGCAGCGTCGAGCTGAGGAAACACCAGAAAACAAACGCAAGCGCGTTGCCAAGGCGAGAAGACATGCGGCGTACCTCAGGCTACAGCTACCGGCAAGGCCGGGTGGCTCAGGCAGTGTGCGGGTGCGCATGGGTTAGCGGCACCCTGTATTGACGCTAGCCTGCCGGGCATAGGCTGTCGACTCGCCACATATACCGCTCTGTATGGTTATGTGCGGGCTTGCGAGTGAATGGCTATTAACTGCTGGATGGACGGAGCAGGTAGGCCAATCCCTTACCTGCTTTATAGGCACCTTGGCTCGCCATGGTGGGCAAAGGTGCTGCGGGTTACAGCTCAGGCGCTGAGCAGTTTTTCCACTTCGCCGACTGTCAGCACCTTGCCGACTGATACCACCTTGTCGTCAATCGCCAGGGCGGGTGTCGACATCACGCCATGGGCGGCGATTTCGGCGAAGTCGGTGACCTTGAGCACCTGAGCTTCGCGGCCCAGATTGGCCAGGGCGGCTTGGGTGTTCTCTGTCAGGGTGATGCACTTCTTGCAGCCGGAACCGAGGATTTTGATGATCATGGCGTGCTCCATTAGTCAGATAAACAGGTAGGTGAACGCGTTAAACAGATAGCCAATCAGCACAATGCCAACGGTCACGATGCCGAAGAACAAGGCCAGCAGCGGTGCCTTGACCACCTTCTTGAGCATGATCAGTGAGGGCAGCGACAGCGCGGTAACGGCCATCATAAAGGCCAGCGCCGTACCCAGGCCGATGCCCTTGGCGACCAGCGCTTCGGCAATCGGCAGGGTGCCGAAAATATCGGCATACATCGGTACGCCGACCAGGGTGGCCAGCGGCACCGACCACCAGTTGTCCTGCCCCAGCAGCGCTTCGATCCAGTCCGCTGGAATCCAGTTGTGGATGGCCGCGCCAATGCCCACGCCAATCAGTACATAGAGCCAGACCCGGCGGAAAATATCGCTGACCTGGGCCCAGGCGAACGCTGCCCGGTCACGCCGCGTCAGTTCGGCCTGGGGTATGTCGAGTACCGGGTTGTGCATGACAAAGGCTTCGACGTAGCGCTCCATCTTCGCCCGGCCAATCAGCGTCCCGCCCAGCACCGCCAGCACCAGGCCGATCAGCACGTAGGCGATGGCAATCGACCAGTTGAAGATGCTCGCCAGCAGAATCACCGAGGCCAGATCCACCAACGGCGAGGAGATCAGAAAGGCGAAGGTCACCCCCAGCGGCAGGCCGGAACTGGTAAAGCCGATAAACAGCGGAATCGACGAGCAGGAGCAAAAGGGCGTAATGGTGCCGAGCAGCGCGCCGGTGAGTTTGGCCTTGAAGCCGCTCATGTCACCGAGAATGCGCCGCGTGCGTTCGGGCGGGAAATAGCTCTGCACCCAGGAAATGCTGAAGATCAGCACGGCCAGCAGGATGAAAATCTTGATCACGTCATAGATAAAGAAGTGCAGGCTGGCACCCACGCGGCTGCTCATGTCCAGGCCGAAGCCGTCCTCCAGCAGCGCACGCACCAGCCAAGCTAGCCAGTCCATGCGCAGCAGTTGGTCATTCAGCCATTTGAACAAGTCCATATCGGTCCTTAGGTGGTCGGCTGCGCGCGCTCGTACCAGCCCTTGCTGTTATTGACCATGCGCACCAGACAGAGCATTACCGGTACCTCGATTAGCACGCCGACCACCGTGGCCAGCGCTGCCCCGGAGTTGAAACCGTACAGCGCGATAGCCACCGCCACGGCGAGTTCGAAGAAGTTCGACGCACCGATCATCGCCGCCGGCCCGGCGATATCGTGGCGCACCTTGAGCTGGCGGCACATCCAGTAACCGAGTGCCGCGATAAACAGCGTTTGCAGCAGAATCGGCACCGCCAGCATGGCGATGATCAATGGCTGCGCGACGATGGTCTGGCCCTGGAAGGAGAACAGCAGCACCAGGGTGGCGAGCAAAGCGAGGATGGAGAACGGGCCGATGCGCGCCAGCATCGCTTGCAAGGCCGCATCACTCCGGCGCAGCAGGCGCGCGCGGATAAACTGGGCAATCGCCAGGGGGATGACGATATACATCACCACCGACAGCAGCAGGGTGTCCCACGGCACCGGGATCGACGATACGCCGAGCAGCAACGCGACGATGGGGGCGAAGGCGAACACCATTACCAGGTCGTTGATCGCCACCTGGGTCAGGGTGAAGTTGGCGTTGCCCTTACACAGGTTGCTCCAGACGAAGACCATGGCGGTGCAGGGCGCGGCGCCAAGCAGAATCAGCCCGGCCACGTAGCTGTCGAGCTGCTCGGCCGGCAGCCAGTCGGCGAACACATGGCGCAGAAACAGCCAGGCCATAAAGGCCATGGTGAACGGTTTGATCAGCCAGTTGATGCTCAGGGTCACGCCCAGGCCGGCGCGTTGCTGATAGACCTCGCCGATAGCGCGAAAGTCGATCTTCATCAGCATGGGGATGATCATCACCCAGATCAGTAATCCCACCGGGATATTCACCTGAGCAACTTCCAGCGCGCCCACCGCCTGCGCTGCTTCGGGGGCGAACAGGCCGAGCAGCGTGCCGCCGACAATGCAGAGAAAGACCCAGAGCGTCAGATAACGCTCGAAAAACCCCAGAGGGGCACCTGCGGCTTGTTTGCCGATCACTTCACACTGGCTGGACATTGCGGTTTCCTTGCAGCTGAACGCCGAGTCTAGCGGCGTTCGGGGTGTTTGCTATTGATCTATATCGCCCTGCAGGGCTTCTTCTATTTCGTTGACTGTGCTGCGCGCCGTGCGGGTGACGCCGATCAGGGTGGCCGAGGCTGCGCCTGTCCAATCGCCATAACCGACCAGCCACAGCCTGGGTTGCTTGCTGGCGCGGGTACCATCGACGGCAATCTTGCCATCGGCTTCCAGCACATCCAGGCCCTGCAGATGATCCAGTGCTGGGCGAAAGCCCGTGCACCAGATCACCGCATCCACCGCCTCGCGGCGGCCATCGGCCCACTCCACACCGTCTGCGGTAAAGCGCTGGAACAGCCGCTCGGCGACCAGCACGCCGCGCTCGCGGGCTTCACGTACCGGCTCGACAATCACGATATCGCCCAGGCCGCCCACTGGCTGATCGATCACACGGCCTTCCTGCTGCGCCTTCCAGAGCTCGGTGGCGCGCTCGAACAGCACCCGGCCATCGACTTCATCGGGCAGAAAGGCTGGCGGCTCTGGAGTGATCCACAGCGTCTCGGCAACCTGCGAGACCTCGGCGAGAATCTGCGCCCCGGAGTTGCCGCCGCCCACCACCAGCACGCGCTGGCCGGCAAAGGCTTGCGGGTTGCGGTAATGCGCCGAGTGCAGCTGCTGGCCGGCAAACTCCGCTTGGCCTGGGTAAGCCGGGATAAAGGGTTTGCTCCAGGTGCCAGTGGCGCTAACCAGGGCGCGGCAACGCCATTGCTGGTTGCCGGCCTGCACCACAAAGAGTTCACCCTGACGTGTCACCGAATCGACATGCACTGGTCGCACAATCGGCAGCTGATAACGTGCCTCGTACTGGGCGAGGTAGTCGATCACCGCATCGCGGTGCGGGTAGCCGGGGGCGGGATTGGGCATCTGCCAGCCGGCAATCGAACTCCAGGTGGCCGGGGAGAACAGTCGCAGCGAATCCCAGCCATGCTGCCAGGCGCCGCCGGGTTGCGCCTGATCATCCAGCAGCAAAAACGACAGCTGGGTGCGCCGCAGAAAATAGGCGGTGGCCAGGGCGGCCTGGCCGCCACCGATAATCAGAACATCCACAGGCTCTTGCGGGGTCATGCAATCGCTCCTTGGTTACCCGCTTGTGGCGAGTGGGGGTGTCAAGATATTCGGTTTACAAGATATATGGTTTTTAATATATTCGCCAAATCGAATTTTAATGGCGCTGCTGCAATGACATCGAAAATCCGCGTGTTATTTCTCTGCGTGGCCAACTCGGCCCGTTCGCAAATGGCCGAAGCCTTGCTACGCCATACCGACCCGGAGGGCTATGAGGTGTTCAGCGCCGGCACCCTACCTGATGAGGTTGACCGGCGTGCGCGCCTGGCGCTGGAGCAGTTGGGGGTTGCTAGCGATGGCCTGCGCAGCAAGTCGCTGGATGAGTTTGCCGGTGAGCGTTTCGATTACGTCATCACCCTGTGCGACAAGTCCGCCTTCGAGTGCAGCACCTTGCCGGGTGCCGGCGAGTACCTCGCCTGGAACTTCGCCGACCCGGCCACCAGCCAGCAGGCCAATGCCTACAAGCACACGCTTCACGAGATTCACGAACGCATCAAGATGTTCGTCTTGGTCAAGAGCAAACGCGGAGCCCCCGATGCTTGAACCTATAAGCCCTCTGACTGTTTTCAAATGCCTGGCCGATGAAACCCGCGCGCGCATGACCCTGCTGATCGCCGCCGAGGGTGAACTGTGCGTGTGCGAGCTGACCACTGCATTGGAAGACAGCCAGCCGAAGATTTCCCGCCACCTGGCGCAACTGCGCAGCTGCGGCCTGTTGGAAGACCAGCGCCGTGGTCAGTGGGTGTACTACCGCCTGCACCCGCAGCTGCCTGAGTGGACGCAGCAGATGCTGCAGGTGGTTGTGCAGGCCAATCAGCCTTGGCTGGCGGTTAATAGCGAGAAGCTGCAGAGCATGCGCAATCGTCCCGAGCGGCAGAACATCTGCGGCTGAGTCCGCTATCAAGGAATGCCATGAACGTCCTGTTTCTCTGCACTGCCAACAGCTGTCGCAGCATCCTTTCCGAGGCGCTGTTCAACCACCTGGCGCCCGCCGGTATGCGCGCCTACAGCGCCGGCAGCCAGCCCAAGGGCGAGGTGCATCCGCAGGCCTTGGCGGCCTTGCGCCGCGCTGGTGTGGCCACTGCTGGGCTGAGCAGCAAAGGCACTGAAGCACACGCCGAACTGGCGCCGCAGCTGGTGATTACCGTGTGCGACAAGGCCGCTGGCGATGCCTGCCCAGTGTTCTTCGGGCCCGCGCTCAAGGGGCATTGGGGCTTGGCTGATCCATCTGAATTGACCGGCACGCCCGCGCAGATCGACGCCGCTTTCGATGCCTGCGTGACGCTTATCCAGGCTCGCCTCAAGGCCTTCTTCGCGGCCCAGCCGACCACCCTCAGTCGCGAGGCGCTGCAGGCCGAGTTGCGCCGTATCGCCAGCCTCTGACGCCAGGAGCTTCTATGTACCCCGAACTGCCGAATATCGACCCCGAGCTGCTTGATCTGCCGGATCACGAGCAACTGGCCAAACCGCCCGTCACACACAAGCCACGCATTCTGCTGCTGTATGGCTCCAACCGCGCACGCTCCTACAGCCGTCTGCTGACTGAAGAAGCCGCACGCCTGCTTGAGCAGTTCGGCGCCGAAGCGCGGATCTTCAACCCCAGCGGCCTGCCGCTGCCGGACGACGCCCCCGAGGATCACCCCAAGGTGCAGGAGCTGCGCGAGCTGGTGCTGTGGAGTGAGGGCATGGTCTGGTGCTCGCCGGAGCGCCATGGCGCGATGACCGGGGTGTTCAAAGCGCAGATCGACTGGATTCCCCTGAGCATGGGTGCTGTGCGCCCGACCCAGGGCAAGACCCTGGCGCTGATGCAGGTCAGCGGCGGCTCGCAATCTTTCAATGCGCTGAACCAGATGCGCGTGCTGGGGCGTTGGATGCGCATGTTCACCATCCCCAATCAGTCTTCGGTGGCCAAGGCCTTTCTCGAATTTGACGACGCCGGGCGGATGAAGCCTTCGGCCTATTACGACCGCGTGGTTGACGTGATGGAGGAGCTGGTCAAGTTCACCCTGCTGCTGCGCGGCCAGGCGGACTATCTGGTGGACCGCTACTCCGAGCGCAAGGAGTCGGCCGAGCAGCTGAGCAAACGGGTCAATCAGGCTTCCATTTAATTCTCAGGATTACTTCGCATGTCCCATCCTTTTGACATTCTCAGCATTGCCAATCGCCCCGGTCGGTTGATCTTCACGCCTTGCCCTGGCACCCAGGACAGCAACATCGACAGCGCCTTGAACACCCTGAAACAGGCTGGCGCCGATGCGGTACTGACCCTGATGCCCTACGCCGAACTGGCGCATAACGCCGCTAGCGATTTGCCCGCGCTGTGCGCCGCGCAAGGTTTGCTCTGGCTGCATCTGCCGGTGGCCGACGAGCAGGTGCCGCAGGCGGATTTCGACGCCGCCTGGCCGGCTGCCATGGCGCAGATTGCTGAGCTGCTGGCAGCCGACAAGGCCGTGGCCATTCACTGCAAGGGCGGCTCCGGGCGCACCGGGCTGATTGCTGCACGCATCCTGATCGAGCTGGGTATTGAGCGCAGCGAGGCCGTTAGCCTGGTGCAGGCGCTACGGCCGAAAGCCATCCAACACCCAGCCCATGCGGGCTGGATCGCCCAGTTCGGCAACTGAGGTGAGCATGCTCAACACTCTGGGCCTGTTTGCCCTGACGGCGCTGGCCGAGATCATCGGCTGCTACCTGCCGTACCTGTGGCTCAAACAGGGCAAAAGCATCTGGCTGCTGGTGCCGGCCGCCGCCGCGCTGGCGCTGTTCGCCTGGCTGCTGACCCTGCACCCGACCGCTGCCGGGCGGGTGTATGCCGCTTACGGTGGGGTGTATGTGGCGATGGCAATTATCTGGCTGTGGCTGGTGGACGGTATCCGCCCGACCCATTGGGACCTGCTGGGCGCGGCTGTGGCCATGCTCGGTATGGCGATCATTATGTTTGCGCCGCGTAGCGCCTAATCACTTTGTAGAGGGAATTGGTTTATGGCTATCAAGGTAGGTATCAACGGTTTTGGTCGTATCGGTCGCCTGGCGCTGCGCGCTGCCTGGGGTTGGCCGGAACTGGAGTTTGTGCAGATCAACGACCCGGCCGGTGATGCGCCGACTCACGCTCATTTGCTGAATTTCGACTCGGTGCATGGTCGCTGGCCGCATGAGGCGAGCAGTGAGGGCGAGTACATCCTGATCGACGGAAAACGCATTCAGGTCACGGCCAACAAGACCATCGCCGATACCGACTGGAGCGGCTGCGATCTGGTGATCGAAGCCAGCGGCAAGATGAAAACTGTCGCTGTGCTGCAGGCGTACCTCGACCAAGGCGTGAAGCGCGTGGTGGTCTGCGCGCCGGTAAAAGAGCAGGGCGCGCTGAATATCGTCATGGGCGTTAACCAGCAGCTGTTCGACCCTGCGCAGCATCGCATCGTTACGGCGGCGTCCTGCACCACCAACTGTCTGGCCCCGGTGGTCAAGGTGATCCACGAACACCTCGGCATTCGCCACGGTTCGATCACCACCATCCACGATCTGACCAATACCCAGAGCATCCTCGATACCCCGCACAAGGATCTGCGCCGGGCCCGCGCTTCGGGTATGAGCCTAATCCCCACCAGCACCGGTTCGGCCACGGCGATTGCGGAAATTTTCCCCGAGCTGCGCGGCAAGCTCAATGGCCACGCGGTGCGCGTACCACTGGCCAATGCCTCGTTGACTGACTGCGTATTCGAGGTGGAACGCGCCACTTCGGTGGAGGAGGTCAACGCACTGCTTAAAGCTGCCGCTGATGGTCCGCTCAAGGGCATTCTCGGTTATGAGGAACGGCCGCTGGTGTCCATCGATTACCGCACCGACCCGCGCTCTTCGATTATTGATGCGCTGTCGACCATAGTGGTTAACGGCACCCAGGTGAAACTCTACGCCTGGTACGACAACGAATGGGGCTACGCCAATCGTGCCGTGGAGTTGGCGCGGTTGGTCGGCGCCGCGGATTGATCCGTAGGGCGGGCATCGCCAAACCTCGTAGGGTGGATGGCGCTTTATCCATCCACCGACAGCAATGGTGGATGAAAAAGGCGTCATCTACCCTACGGGTTACCTCGCTTAAAGATCGCCCTTTGGGGAGAGGCCAAAGGCACCGCGAATGATCAGGGAATAAACTCATGCACGCCTTATCCCGCCTAGCCCCCGAAGTGCGCCAATACCTGCTGGTCACCGGCAACTACTGGGCTTTCACCCTCACCGACGGCGCTTTGCGCATGTTGGTGGTGCTGCATTTCCACAGCCTGGGTTACACGCCGCTGCAGATCGCCGCGCTGTTTCTGTTCTATGAAATCTTCGGCGTGGTGACCAACCTGGTTGGCGGCTATCTGGGCGCGAGGCTGGGGCTTAATCGCACCATGAATATCGGCCTGGGTCTGCAGGTGGCGGCCTTGCTGATGCTCACCGTGCCGGCGGCCTGGCTGACGATTCCCTGGGTGATGGGCGCGCAGGCGTTGTCTGGTATCGCCAAAGACCTGAACAAGATGAGCGCGAAAAGCTCGATCAAGCTGCTGGTGCCGGACAGCCAGCAGGGCACCTTGTACAAGTGGGTGGCGATCCTTACTGGCTCGAAAAACGCGCTCAAGGGCGTGGGCTTCTTTATGGGCGGCGCGTTGCTGGCGCTGCTCGGCTTTACCGGTGCGGTATTGGCCATGGCCGCCGTGCTGGCGCTGATCTGGCTGGCCAGCCTATTGCTGCTGAAAAAGGACTTGGGCAAGGCCAAGGCCAAGGCCAAACCGAAGTTTCGCGACATTCTGTCCAAGAGCCGGGCGATCAATATTCTCTCAGCCGCACGCTTGTTCTTATTTGGCGCCCGCGATGTGTGGTTTGTCGTCGCGCTGCCGGTGTATCTGTCTAGCGTGTTTGGTTGGGATTTCTGGATGGTCGGCGGCTTTCTCGCCGCCTGGGTGATTGGCTACGGCATCGTCCAGTCCTTCGCCCCAGCCATCACCGGCAAGGCCAGCGGCCAGTTACCCGATGGCCGCGCGGCATTCGCCTGGGCTGCCGTGCTGGCCGGGTTGCCCGCCGCAATTGCCCTGGGTCTGAGCAGCGATTTGCCGGCGCAGTGGGTATTGCTCGGCGGGCTGATGCTGTTTGGTGCGCTGTTTGCGGTGAACTCCTCGCTGCACAGTTACCTGATCGTCAGCTACGCCAAGGAAGACGGCGTGTCGCTGGATGTCGGCTTCTATTACATGTCCAACGCCCTCGGCCGATTGATCGGCACGCTGCTCTCGGGCTGGGTCTATCAGGCCTATGGCTTGGAAGCCTGCCTGTGGGTGTCCTCGGGCTTTGTGCTGCTGGCGGCGTTGATCTCCATTGGGCTGCCTCGGCATTCAAGGGAAGGTGACAGGTAGGTTGGGTTGAGGCGCGCAGCGCAGAAGCCCAACGGTGCGTGCCAATTTCTGTTGGGCTTCGCTGCGCTCAACACCAACCTACCCCGCCCATAGCGCTCAATGGGTATTGCCATTTTTAACGTCGCGCAGCGACGGCCCGTAGGGTGGCCGCCAGGGATGGCAGGCCATAAAAGCGCAAGTTTGTGCAAGAACACTAGGCCTGATCAGGCGCAGACTCTCAACCATCTACTGGGAGTCTGTTGATGAATCTGTCGCTCTATCTGCTCACCGTCCTGATCTGGGGCACCACCTGGATCGCCCTCAAGCTGCAACTGGGCGAGGTGGCGATTGCTGCGTCCATCGCCTATCGCTTTGCCCTGGCGGCTGCCGTGCTGTTCGCCGTCCTGCTGCTTAGCGGCCGCCTGCAGAAGCTCGATAAGCGCGGCCAGCTGATCTGCCTGGCGCAGGGGCTGTGTCTGTTCTGTATCAACTTTATGTGTTTCTACACCGCCAGCCAGTGGATCCCTAGCGGCTTGGTGGCGGTGATCTTTTCCACTGCAACGCTGTGGAATGCGCTCAACGCGCGGCTGTTCTTCAAACAGCAGATCGCCGCCAATGTACTGGCCGGCGGCGCGCTGGGGCTGGGCGGTCTGGCCTTGCTGTTCTGGCCTGAGCTGGCCGGGCAGGAGGCCAGTCATGAAACCCTGCTGGGCATCGGTCTGGCATTGATTGGCACCCTGTGTTTCTCCGCCGGCAATATGCTCTCCAGCCTGCAACAGAAGGCCGGCCTCAAACCGCTGACCACCAATGCCTGGGGCATGCTGTATGGCGCGTTGATGCTGGTGGCGATCTGCCTGGTCAGCGGCACGCCGTTCGGCTTCGAGTGGAACACCCGTTATGTCGGCACCTTGCTGTACCTGGCCATCCCCGGTTCGGTGATCGGCTTTACCGCCTACCTGACCCTGGTTGGGCGTATGGGCCCGGAGCGCGCGGCCTACTGCACCGTGCTGTTCCCGGTGGTGGCACTGAATATCTCGGTGTTTGCCGAGGGCTATCAATGGACGGCTCCGGCGCTGTTCGGCCTGGTGCTGGTGATGCTGGGTAACGTGCTGGTTTTTCGTAAGCCCAAAGCCATGCCGATGGCAGTGGTGCGTGAGGCGTAGGGTGGATGACGCTTTTATCATCCACCATGGGATCGCAAGCGGTGGATGGGTGAAGCGTCATCCACCTTACGAACTGCCCTGAGCGCCAAGGGTTAACTCGGCCACTTCCACGCTGGCTCATCGAGCATGCCCTGACCCTGAATCACGGTTTGCCCCAGCTGTTTTTCCAGGACGATGGCGTTGCACTCGGGGTGTTGCTCCAGGGTGGCGATCAGGCGGCTGGCGTGGGACACCACCCAGACCTGGGTATGCTGCGAGGCGGCGATAATCAGCCGGCCGAGGGCGGGCAGCAGGTCCGGGTGCAGGCTGGTTTCCGGCTCGTTCAGCACCATTAGCGATGGCGGCCGTGGGGTGAGCAGGGCGGCGACCAGCAGCAGATAACGCAGGGTGCCATCCGACAGTTCGCTGGCTGATAAGGGGCGCAAAAGCCCCTCCTGTTGCAGTTCGACGGCGAAGCGCCCACCGGCCTGTATATCGATGCGCAGACGTGCGCCGGGGAAGGCGTCGCTGATGGCCGCGTCCAGGGCGACGGGATCGCCGATTTCACGAATGGTCTGCAACGCCGCCGCCAGGTCGCGACCGTCGTGGTGCAGCACCGGGGTGCGGGTGCCCAGTTGCGGCAGGCGCGCGGGTGCTTCGGCATCGCTGCGAAAGTGATCGTAGAAGCGCCAGCGGCGGATATGTTCCCGTAGTTGGAACACTTCCGGGCAGGCTGGATCATTGCCGATCTGATCGAACAGGCTGTCGAAACTCGGCAGGTGCTGGGCCATCACCTGCCAATTGCGCCCCTCACGTATACGCACCATCGGCCCGGCGCGATCCACCAGCAGTGAGGCGGGGCGATAGCTGGCTCCGGCCCAGATGCATTCACGCTTGATCTCGGGGTCCAGGGCGAAGGCGGACAGGCTTGGCTCCGGCAACCCGAGGGAAATGGCATAGCTGAAATCATCGCCGGCAAAACCCAGGCGCAGGCGCCGGGCCTCCTTGCGTGGACCGCCCTGCACCGGCACCTCGCCACTGAGCATGCGCCGGCTGATAGTTTCCGGCCCGGCCCAGAAGGTGGAGTCCAGCCCGCCTTCACGGGCCAGGGCATTGACCACGCCGCCTTGGGCGGTTTCCGCCAGCAGGCGCAGGGCGCGATAGAGATTCGACTTGCCGCTGCCATTAGCCCCGGTCACCAGATTGAGCCGACCCAGCGGCAGCACCAAGGTGTTGATTGAGCGGTAGTTGGCGACGGCGAGGGTGTGCAGCATGGGAGTCGTCCTGACGGTTGAAGAAGAAATGTTAGCCGGGTAACCGGGTAGGGTGGATGACGCTTTTTTCATCCACCATAGAGCAGCAGTCAGCCAGGTAGCCCGGATAAGCGCAGCGCCATCCGGGAAGCCATGGTCCCGGATGGCGCCAGAGCTTATCCGGGCTACAAAAGCCGGTTAGCGCCATGTCGGCATCGACCATCGCATTTAAAACAACCCCAACTGCCCGCCGATTAGCGTCGCGAAGTCATCCTCGACAAACGGCAGGATGGCGTCGGCCACCGGCTGCAGCTGGCGGGTCAGGTAGTGGTCGTAGTCGATGGCGGCGCTGCGCGCTTCCAGCGGTTGTGGGCCGGCGGTGGTGATCACGTAGCTGATCCAGCCGCCACTTTGGTATTGCAGCGGGCGGCCATGCAGGGCGTTGTATTCGTCGGCCAGGCGCGCGGCGCGCACATGCGGCGGCACGTTGCGCTCATAGTCGCTGAGTTTGCGGCGCAGGCGTTTGCGGTAGATCAGCAGTTCGTCCAGCTCGCCATTCAGGGTGCGCTCGACATAGTCGCGCACATAGCTCTGGTGCGGCTGGTGCAGGAAGATCCGCTCGTACAGTTCGCGCTGAAACTGCTGGGCCAGCGGCGACCAGTCGCTGCGTACGGTTTCCAGGCCCTTGTAGACCATTTCATGGCTGCCGTCGGCGTGCGTGACCATCCCGGCATAGCGCTTCTTGCTGCCTTCTTCGGCACCGCGAATAGTCGGCATTAGAAAGCGGCTGTAATGGGTTTCGAACTGCAGTTCCAGGGCGCTTTCCAGGCCGTACTCATCACGCAGATGCTCACGCCACCAAGCATTGACCTTGGCCACCAGGGCGCGGCCGATCTGCGCGGCATCTTCCTGGGCATGCGGGCGCTTGAGCCAGACAAAGGTGGAGTCGGTATCGCCGTAGATCACCGCATAGCCCTCGGCCTCGATCAGCGCGCGGGTGCGGGCCATGATTTCGTGGCCGCGCAGGGTGATGGAGGAGGCCAGGCGTGTATCGAAGAAGCGGCAACCGCTGGAACCGAGTACGCCGTAGAAGGCGTTCATGATGATCTTCAGCGCCTGCGACAGCGGCGCGTTGTGCTCGCGCTTGGCCGCCTCACGGCCCTGCCAAACCCGCTCGACGATGGACGGCAGGCAGTGCTCGCTGCGCGAGAAGCGCGCACCGCGAAAGCCCAGCACCGAGTGCTCGTCATCCGACTGGCGCAGGCCCTCGATCAGCCCCACTGGGTCGATCAGAAAGCTGCGGATAATCGACGGATACAGGCTCTTGTAATCCAGTACCAACACCGATTCGTACAGCCCCGGCTGCGATTCCATCACAAAGCCGCCGGGGCTGGCCTGCGGTGGGTTGTCACCGAGGTTCGGCGCAACAAAACCGCGACGGTGCATCAGCGGCATATACAAATGCTCGAAGGCCGCCACCGAACCGCCGTTGCGGTCGGCGGGCAGGCCGGTGACCGTGGCGCGCTCAAGGAGGAAGTCGAGGATCGCGGTCTTGCCGAAGATCCGCGTAACCAGCTCGCAATCGCGTAGGTTGTAGCGCGCCAGGGCTGGCTTGTCCTCGCGGAACATGCGGTCGATTTCATCCATGCGCTGGTAGGGCGTGGAAATGTCCTTGCCTTCGCCGAGCAGGGTTTGCGCGACGTTTTCCAGGCTGAACGAGGGAAAGCTCCAGGTCGCCGAACGCAGCGTTTCGATGCCGTCGATAATCAGTCGGCCGGCCGCGTCGGCGAAAAAGTGGCCGTTGCCGCTGCCATGTTCGCGCCACTGCATCTCGCTGCCGTCGCGGCCCAGGCGCAGCGGAATGGCCAGGTTGCGTGCATGTTCGTGCAGCACGCGTAGGTCGAACTGCACCAGGTTCCAGCCGATAAGGGCGTCCGGGTCGTGCTGCGCCATCCACTGATTCAGACGTTCGAGCAACTGGCCGCGGCTGTCGCAGTACTCCAGCTGAAAATCCACATTTGGCGGCTGTTCCGGCGTGCGGCCGAGCATATACACGTTGCGCTGGCCGCAGCCCTCGATGGCAATCGAGTACAGCTCGCCGAAGGCATTGGTTTCGATATCCAGCGAGGCCAGCTTGAGGGTAGGGCGGTAGTCGCTGCAGGGCTTGATCTGTGCATCCAGCAGCAGGCCATTGCCGCTCGGGTCGGGCGTGCCGGCAAATAGCACCGGTGCGGTGATAAAGCGCTCCATCAGGTAGCGCTCCGGCGGGCGCACATCGGCCTCATACACCTCGACGCCAGCGCGGCGCAGCAGCTTGTCGATATCCATCAGCTGGCGATGCTGCTGGCAATACAGGCCCAGCACCGGGCGCTGGTGAAAATCCTTGAGGCCCAGCGGGCGCAACTCGACGCCGCGCTCGTTTTTCAGCAGCGCTTCGGCCTGCTCGCGTTGCACCGCCGGAATAAACGCCACCGAGGGCTGATAGGGCAGGCGGATATGCCGCGGGCCGTTGTCGGTGGCCAGCCAGAACTCCACCTGCGTGCCGGCCGGCGTATCACGCCAGTGCCGGGTCAGTAGAAAGCCCTGTTGTAGGTCCATCGCACCGCTCTCAAATCAATTTACGAACCTGTCTACGATCTGCTGCGCGTCGGCCCTGCTGTGTTAAAAACAGGCTCGGAATGCTCATTTACAACTCGTAAACTCCGCTTCCTTGCCTGTTTTTGCCTTGCATGGCTCTAGCTCGCGAGATCGTAAACAGGTTCTGATCGGCCAATTCTACGCGGGCTTTTGTCTGTATGCCTATACAGTGTTTGAGCGGCTGCCAAGCGGGCACAGACAAATCCAGCTTTAGGAGTAAAATGCCCGCCCTGATTGACTGCCTGATACCCAAACCATGTCCCTGCCCAAGCACCACCTCGAACTCCTGAGCCCGGCGCGCGATACCGCGATTGCCAAGGAAGCCATCCTGCACGGCGCCGATGCGGTGTATATCGGCGGGCCAGGCTTTGGGGCGCGGCACAACGCCAGCAACAGCGTGGCGGAGATTGCCGAGCTGGTGCAGTTTGCCCATCTGTTCCATGCGCGGGTGTTCGTTACCCTCAACACCATCCTGCATGAGGATGAGTTGGAGCCGGCGCGGCAGATGATCTGGCAGCTGTACGAGGCCGGCGTCGATGCGCTGATCGTGCAGGACATGGGCGTGATGGAGATGGATATTCCTCCCATCGAGATCCACGCCAGTACCCAGTGCGATATCCGCACCCTGGAAAAAGCCCGTTTCCTCGATGGCGCCGGCTTCTCCCAGTTGGTCTTGGCCCGCGAGCTGAACCTGGAAGAGATCGGCAATATCTGCCGTAACGTTGATTCGGCGGTCGAGTTCTTTATCCATGGCGCGCTGTGCGTGGCGTTCTCTGGGCAGTGCAATATCTCTCACGCGCAGACCGGGCGCAGCGCCAACCGTGGCGACTGCTCCCAGGCCTGCCGCCTGCCGTATACCTTGAAAGACGATCAGGGTCGCGTGGTGGCGTTTGATAAGCACCTGCTGTCGATGAAGGACAACAATCAGACCGACAACCTGATCTACCTGGTGGATGCCGGCGTGCGCTCGTTCAAGATCGAAGGGCGCTACAAGGACATGAGCTACGTGAAGAACATCACCGCGCACTACCGCCGCGAGCTGGATGCGATTCTCGAACAGCGTCCGCACCTGGAACGCGCCTCCAGTGGCCGTACCGAGCACTTCTTCACCCCCGATACCGACAAGACCTTCCACCGTGGCAGCACCGATTATTTTGTCACCGATCGCAAGGTGGACATCGGCGCGTTTGACTCGCCAACCTTTACCGGGCTGACCGTGGGCGTGGTGGAGAAGGTCAACAAGCGCGACCTGATCGCCGTCACCGATACGCCGCTGTCCAACGGTGATGGCCTTAACGTGCTGATCAAGCGTGAAGTGGTGGGTTTCCGCGCCAATATCGCCGAGCTGAAAGGTGAGTTCGAGGAGGAGGGCGAGAAGCGCTACCGCTACCGCGTCGAGCCGAATGAAATGCCCGAGGCCATGCACCGCGTGCGTCCGCTGCAGCCGTTGCATCGCAACCTCGACCACAACTGGCAGCAGGCCCTGCAGAAGACCTCATCCGAACGGCGCATTGCGGTCAGCTGGCAGCTCAGCCTGCGCGGCGAGCAGCTGAATGTAAGCGTCACCAGCGCTGACGGCATCAGCGCCAGCGTCAGCCTGGCCGGCCCGTTCGCTGCTGCCAAGGATGCCGAACAGGCCCGCGAACAGCTGGCCGACGGCTTGAGCAAACTGGGCACCACCATCTATTACAGCGCCGGCGCGCAGATCGACTGCGAGACCGTGCCGTTTATCCCCGGCTCGCAACTCAAGGCCCTGCGCCGCGAAGCCATCGAAGCCCTGACCCAGGCCCGTATCGCCGCCCATCCGCGTGGCGGGCGCAAGGCTGTCAGCGTACCGGCGCCGGTCTACCCCGAATCGCACCTGACCTTCCTCGCCAACGTCTACAACGACAAGGCCCGCACCTTCTACAAGCGTTACGGCGTGCAACTGATCGACGCCGCCTACGAGGCCCATGAAGAGGCGGGCGAAGTGCCGGTGATGATCACCAAGCACTGCCTGCGCTTCTCCTTCAACCTTTGCCCGAAACAGGCCAAGGGCGTCACCGGCGTGCGCACCAAAGTCTCGGATATGCAGCTGATCCATCAGGACGAAGTGCTGACCCTGAAGTTCGACTGCAAACCCTGTGAGATGCATATCATCGGCAAGATGAAGGGCCATATCCTGCATCAGCCGCAACCCGGCAGCGCCCAGAGCAAGGGCGGCGCGGTGGGCTATATCACCCCGGAAGATTTGCTGAAGACTATTAAGCGGTAGGCTGGAGCGGTACTCACTCCATCTCCACGGACTGCCCGGCGGCAAAGAAAAAGCCTAGACAGGCTTTGGTCTATATATGTACGTTATCGCGTACATGTATAGAGGGTATTTCAATGGACGCCATCAGCTACACCACCGTGCGCGCCAACCTGGCTCAGACCATGGATCGCGTATGCGAAGACCACGAGCCGCTGATCATCACCCGCAACCGGCAGCAGTCGGTGGTGATGATCTCGCTTGAGGATTACAAGGCCCTGGAGGAAACCGCCTACCTGCTGCGCGCCCCCAAGAATGCCAAGCGCCTGCTTGAGGCAGTCGCCAGTCTGGAAAGCGGCCTAGGTCAGGAGCGGAGTCTGGCGGAATGAGGCTGATCTTTGCCGAGCTGGCCTGGGAGGACTACCTCCACTGGCAGGAAACCGACAAGAAGATCCTCAAACGCATCAACGCACTAATCAAGGAAGCGGCCCGCACCCCCTTTGCCGGCACCGGCAAACCGGAGGCACTCAAGCACGCCCTGGCCGGCTATTGGTCACGTCGTATCAATGACGAGCATCGGATGGTTTATCGGGTGGAGGGCGATGCGCTGTTGATTGCGCAGCTGCGTTATCACTACTGAGTTGCGCCGGCCGCAAACAGTGCTTGGTGATGATCGGTATCACTGTGCTCAACCCATCCTACGCGCTGGCTGGGCTGGTCCGCTTTCCGGTCAGGATCACCAGCGCAATGCCGCCGAGTATGGCCAGGGATGCCAGGAGCAAGCGCAGGCTGAGGGGCTCGGCGAGCAGCACCACGCCGCCCAGGGCGGCGATTACCGGTACGCTGAGTTGCACGCTGGCGGCGGTGGTGGCTTTCAAGGCCGGCAAGGCGCTGTACCAGACGGCATAGCCGAGCCCGGATGCCAGCGCGCCCGAGGCGATGGCGTAGGCAATTCCAGCGGAGTGTTGCAGCGAGAGATCGCCGAGCATGGCGACACTCAGAATCAGGGCAATCGGCACCGCTCGGAGGAAATTGCCGGCGGTGACCTGCAGCGGATCGCCTGCGCCTTTGCCGCGTAGCGAGTAAACGCCCCAGGCTATTCCCGCACCCAGCATCAGCGCCGAAGCCAGTGGCGGCGGTGCAGAGATACCCGGCAAGAGCAACCCGACCAGCCCACCAATGGCCAGCAGCAAGCCGCCAAGCTGGGGCACGCGCAGGCGTTCGCCACGATACAGGCCGTAACCGATCATGGTGCTTTGTACCGCGCCAAACAGCAGCAGAGCGCCAGTGGCCGTCGACAGTTCGATATAGGCGAAGGAAAACCCGGCGGCGTAGGCAAACAGGGCCAGCGCCGATAGCCAGTTGCCCTTGCCAATCGTACTGCCGGCGCGGATGCGCACGATCAGCCAGAGCACCGCGGCTCCGGCGATCAGGCGAATGCTGGTAAAGCTGGCGGCATCGATGCTGCCGTCGGCAAGCGCTGCCCGGCACAGCAAGGAGTTGGCGGCGAAAGCAAATAAGGCGAGCACCGTCATGCAGACAAGGCGGGTGGATGACATAGGCGTTCCCACGGCTGCGTCTGTGGGGCGTTTGGCGAGGCCGTCACTCACTGCGCTTGCCAAAACCCTTGGCGAGAAACAGCCAGGCCATCAGCGGATAACAAAAATAGTGCAGGCCAAAGATCAGCAAGCCCATCGGGCTGGGATCGTCCTGCAGCGCCATCATTGCCAATAGACCCAGATAGAGCAGGGCCAGGATGCCGCCGTAGAGTGCGAGCAGACGGCGGCGTTCGCCTTGCAGGGGCGCGCGGCGGTTACGCCAGGAGAACCACAGGGTCATGCCGGCGGCCACCAATGCGGCGATCAGCACCGTGGTAAACAGCCCGCCGAGTTTGACGAAGGTGCGCAGCAGCAGGTTGAGCACGACAACCGCCACCACGCCGCCAAGGGCCAGGCGGGTAACCGCGACGCTGCTGGAGCTGGGCTCGCACATCTGGTGTGCTCCTACAGGCTGCGATTAAGGCCGAAGCGTTTTTTCAGCACGGCTTCGAGCAGACGTTTAGGCACCAGGGCCGCCAGCAGCGGCATGCTGCGGCTGCCATTGCCCAGGCGCAGCAGGTTGGGCCGGGGTTTGCTTTGCACGGCGGCGAGTAGGTTGCGGGCAAAGTGGCTGGTGGGCGTGGGGTTGTCCTGCGAGGCGTTGGCGCGGGCGCGGATGCCGTCGCGGATTGGCCACCAGGGCGAGGCTTCGTCGATCAGTTGTTCGGCCTGCTGGCTGGCGTTGGCGCCGAAGCTGGAGGCAATCGCGCCGGGCTGCACTTCCATCACCTCAATCGAGAAGGGCGCTAGTTCCAGACGCAGGGCATCGGTCAGGGCATGCACGGCGGCCTTGGAGGCGCAGTAGGCGCCGGCAAACGGGGTAACCAGCACGCCGGAGACGCTGCCGATATTCACCACCAGGCCCTTGTGCTGCCGTAGCAGTGGAAACAGCGCGCGGGTGACGCCGACCAAGGAGAACACGTTGGTTTCGAATTGCTTGCGCATGGCTTCGACGCCGCCATCGAGCAGCGGGCCCATGGCGCCGTAACCGGCGTTATTGATCAGCACGTCGAGGCCGCCGATCTCGGCTTTCAGGCGTTCGGCCAACTGACCCAGAGCCAGGCCATCGTTGACGTCCAGTTGCACGGCGTGAAACCCGGCGGCGCTCAGGGCCGCGAGGTCTTCGGCTTTGCGCGCCGTGGCCCAGACCTGATAACCCGCCTGCTGGAATACCTCGGCCAGGGCGCGACCAATGCCGCTGGAACATCCGGTGATCAGTACGCTGGGCTGGGTCATGCAGCTTTCCTTGTTGTTTTCATGGGGCAACGCTCAACGGCTAAAGCTGCCTTGCAGGCGCTCTGCGCGAAATTCTAATGTGCTGGCGCGGTAGCCGCTGCGCAGGGTGGGCAAGGGTAGACAGGTTTGCCAGTCGGTGTCAGGCAGTAATTCGCCGGGGCCGCTGTAGCGCGGGGTTTCATACAGGCGCTCGGCCAGGTTGACGCTGTCGCCGGGGCGGTAGGCGGCGATCTGCCAATGCAGTTCAAGCAGCGCGGCTTCGCTGCCGTTTTTCAGATTCAGGGCCAGCGGGCGATCCGCCGGGCAGCTGTCCGGGGCGTAGTCGAGGCGTAATTCGAGGTGGGCCAGGTGGCGGTTTTCGCGGCTTTCCTGCCAGAGCACCCAGCTGGCGACCAGGCCCAGGCCGATCAGCGCACCGAGGGAAATCGGCAGTGCCTTGCTCGGGTAGCGGATCAGCAGGATCAGCCAGCTGAGTACCAAGATTGCACCGAATAACATGATCAAAAACGGCCTTGTGTGGGATCAACAGGCGTTCATCCTACACAAGGCCGGGCGGCTGGGTACATGCTTTGCCCCGCCAGCCCATGCGCAGGGCTGGCGGTTTGTGTATCAACCGGCTGCGAGACTCAGCTTGGCGGTTTGGCTGCGGCCGTAGACATCATCCAGACGCTGGATGTCGTCTTCGCCCAGGTAACTGCCCGATTGCACTTCGATGATTTCCAGGGGGATCTTGCCCGGGTTGCTCAGGCGGTGCACCGAAGTCATAGGGATGTAGGTGGACTGGTTTTCGGTAAGCAGGAACACCTTGTCATCGCAGGTCACCTCGGCGGTGCCGGATACCACGATCCAGTGCTCGGCGCGGTGGTGGTGCATCTGCAGCGAAAGGGTGGCGCCGGGGTTGACCGTGATGTGCTTGACCTGGAAGCGCCCGCCCATGTCCACCGAGTCATAAGAGCCCCACGGGCGATAGACCTGGCAGTGGTTCTGGGTTTCGCTGCGGCCGTCGGCATCGAGCTGGTTGACCATGGCCTTGACGTCCTGCACGCGGTCCTTGTGCACGATCATGGTGGCGTCCTTGGTTTCCACCACCACGATGTCCTGCACGCCGATCACCGAGACCAGCTTGCCGTTGCCGTGTACCAGGCAGTTGTGGCTGTCGTGGATCACCACATCGCCGGACAGCACGTTGCCCTGGGCGTCCTTGGGGTGTACGTCCCAGATCGAGGACCAGCTGCCCACATCGTTCCAGCCGGCATCCAGCGGCACCACGCAGGCGCGGGTGGTTTTTTCCATCACCGTGTAGTCGATGGAGTTGTCCGGGCAGCAGGCGAAGGTGGCGGCATCGATGGTCACCTGGCTGCCGTCGATCTGGCTGCGCTCAAGCGCCAGCAGGCAGGTGTCATAGATGTCGGCGTCGTGCTTTTTCAGCTCTTCGAGGTAACGGCTGGCGCGGAACAGGAACATGCCGCTGTTCCAGTAGTAGTCGCCGCTGGCAACGAACTCACGGGCACGGGCCTCGTCGGGTTTTTCGACAAATTGCGCAACGCGGATGATGCCCTCGGGCAGGCCTGGGTCCGCGACGGACTTGATATAGCCATAGCCGGTTTCCGGACGGCTGGCGGGGATGCCGAATAGCACCATTTCGCCTTTCTCGGCCGCTCGGCTGGCGAGCTGCAAGGCCGTCTGGAAGGCCTGCTGATCGGTCAGTACATGGTCGGCGGGGAGGATCAGCAGCAGCTCATCGCGGCCTTCGGCGAGCAGTTGCATGGCGGCGATGGCCACGGCCGGCGCGGTGTTGCGGCCAAAGGGTTCGAGCAGAAGGGTCTGGGTTTCCAGCTGCTGGCTGTTGAGCTGTTCCTGCACGATAAAGCGGTGCTCCAGGTTGCACACCAGTACCGGCGCCTGCATGCCGGCGAAGCGCAAACGCTTGATGGTTTGCTGGAACAGCGTGTCGCTGCCGGTGAGGGCGAGAAACTGCTTGGGATACTGCTTGCGTGACAGCGGCCAGAGTCGCGAACCGCTGCCGCCGGAGAGAATTACTGGAATCATTGCATGTACTCCTAAAGCACTTTTGGTCGGGTTGGGTTTACGGCCTGCAGGCCGTGCCCTGTTGCCCAGGCTGGTGAACGGCGCTGGGGGATCACTCCAAAACGCCTGCCACTGCAGGCGCTGCTTTGCCGTGCCGGTCATTGCCAGCACTTGTACTTGTCAGGGGTTATTCCGTTTGCGCCGGGCGTTTAACCCATACGGGCGAGAGCGCCTTGCCGCTGCCGGTGATGTACAGGCACACCACTTCGCCGCGGGCCAGGGTGACGGGTTTGAGGTCGCTGACTTTGCGCTCGCCGTCGAACAGCGCCAGGCTGACCTTGACCGGATTCACTTCGCGCTGGCCGTTGGCGTCCGGTGCTACGGCGTCGACCACTGGTTTGCCGTCGGCGGTTTTCAGGCTGAGGGTGCTGTCCGAGAGGTTCTGCACCCGCAGCAGCGCCTTGCGCTTGTTATTGAAGGGCGCTTCGGCCACCAGCTTGGGCGGTTCACCGACCTGGCTGACCAGGGTGTAGAAATGCTCGGCTTCGAGTTTTACCGGCAGGCTGCTGCTGCCGACCTGAGCGCTGTAGCTACCGGCCGGGAGAAAGCTGAAGTCGCTGGAGGCCAGCGGCGCGATGTCGTTCAGCTCGGTGTTGCCGACGCTGAAGTTCTGCTCGCTGTTGCTGGCGTTGTAGCCGCGAATAAAGGTCGAGCCCTTGGGCGCGTTGGGCGCATACAGGCCGCCTTCGCCAGCGCTGGCCGTGAGGCTGGTGAGGCTCAGGGCCAGCGCGCAGGCATAGAACATTCCGAAGGTTGAGGTGGGTCTGTGCATGGGTAGAACTCCCTGTGGGTTAACAAAGTGGTACGCAGTACCGCGGTTGCGGCGGCAGGCTTTAATGCCTGTCGCTGGCGGCTAGGCGGCGGTTGCCGCTGGGTTGTTTGAGGGCGCTTAGCCACTGCGCGTCGAAGGCGCTGAGGTCGTTGCTCATGGGCAGATAACGCTCGGGAAACTCCCAGATCACCAGCTGCGGTGGGGCGTCCTGCAGTTCATCGCTTTGCAGGTACTTGAGCATCGGCACCAGCGGGCCCTGGCCGTCTTCGGCATGGTTGCTGAGGTCGCGTTGCAGGTGCTGGCGCAGCGCCCCGGCGAAATTCCAGGCGGGGTTGGCGCTGTAACTGGTGCCAACCAGGGCCACCGGCATCTCGCTGTCACTGAACAGCGCATCGGCCCCCGCCGTCTGCTCGGCGGCCTGGGTTGAGTTGCGGCGCAGCTGGTCGGGTGGTGGCAGCAGGTGGCCGAACAGCGGCTCCAGCGGCAGAAAGCGGGTGAGGTCGCCGTTGTAGGGTTTCGCCGGGCTGGCCTGGGTGACGAACACCTGCGGTTCGCCGGCCAGGGTGATGGCGCTCTTCAGCGTGCTGCTCAGTTGCTGGGCCACCAGGTCTGCGCCCTCGGGCGTCCAGTGGGTGTCGGTACGCAGGAACATGGCGCCGCTGGCTTTACCGGCCTGCAAGGTGCTGAGCAGGTCCGGCGCGGCAATATCGGCGGCGCGCACCTCGTTGAGGAAGCGTTGGTAAAGCCCCTGACGCAAGCTGCTGGTGGGGTTGTCACCGACGAACTCCGGGTACAGCCGCGACTTGCTCGGCACGATGGCCAGCAACAGCATCACGTCGTGCTGCGCCAGTTCATCGCGTACACCCTTGATCAACGCCAGGTTCTCGCGAACCTGCTGCGCGCCGTCGACTTCCGCTTTGAACTCTTCGCTTGAGTACAGCCAGCCCTGCTTGCCAATCTGCACGCCTGGGCGGCCTTCGTTAAACAGCAGGTAGTCCAGGCCGGCCCACAGGCTGGTGCCGAGGGTCTTGATCGGGAAGTGCTCGTCGTAATGGCTTTCGAAAGTCTTCGCCAGGCCACCGTCGATGATGCTGAATTGCTTGGGCAGCTGATAGCTCAGCACCCCGCGCATGGACCAGACAAACAACAGGCCCAGCATGCCGATAAACAGCGCGACATAGAGTGTGCGTAACGGGCGCGTCATGGTCGGCCTCCTCAAAACTGGAAGTACAGAAACGGCGAGTAGCTTTGCGCCGAGAGTTTGAGCAGCGAGGCGCAGAACAACAGCAGCAAGGCGCCGCGCATCAGGTAACGGGGCAGGGCGATACTCGCGCTGGCTGGTGCCAGCAGCAGGGCGCCGCTGTTGGGAAACAGTGCATCGCCAGCGCTTTGCGCGCGCTGCCGGTAGAACTGGCGCAGGCCGCAGAACGCCATCACCGCGTAGGCCAGCAGCAGGGTGGCGATCTGCAGGTCGCTGATGCTGGCGCGGTTCAGTTCACTCAGGGCCCAGCCCTGGCTGCTGAACATCGCCGGGCTGAACAGGGCGCTGTACATGCGCCAGGCCACGTCGAGGTTTTCGGCGCGGAAGATCACCCAGCCGAGCATCACCAGGAGGAAGGTGAACAGCCATTTCAGCGGGTTGATCAGCGTGGGTGCGGCGTTCACCCCCAGCGCTCGCTCGATGGCCAACCACATGCCATGCCACGCGCCCCAGAGCAGGAACGTCCAGTTGGCGCCGTGCCAGAAGCCGCCCAGTAGCATGGTCAGAAACAGGTTGCGGTAGGTGTTGAAGGTGCCGCCGCGATTACCGCCCAGCGGCACGTAGAGGTAGTCGCGCAACCAGGTGGACAGGCTGATATGCCAGCGCCGCCAGAACTCGGTGATCGACTGGCTGATATAGGGCTGGTTGAAGTTTTCCATAAAGCGGAAACCCATCATCAGACCCAGGCCGATGGCCATGTCGCTGTAACCGGAGAAGTCGAAATACAGCTGCGCGGTGTAGGCCAGCATGCCCAGCCAGGCATCCCCGGTGCTGGGGTTCTGCAGGGCGAAGATATGGTCCACCAGCGGTGCCAGGCTGTCGGCGATAAACACCTTCTTGACGAAGCCCTGCATAAAGCGCGTGGCGCCTTCGCTGAACTTGTCGAGGCTGTGGCTGCGCTCGGTGAACTGGTCGGCCAGGTCCTTGTAGCGCAGCACGGGCCCGGCGATCAGCTGCGGGAACAGGGCGATAAAGGCGGCGAAGTTGATCAGATTTTCTGTGGGCTTGGTGTCGCCGCGGTACACGTCGATCAGGTAGCTGAGCGACTGGAAGATATAAAAGGAAATGCCGATCGGCAGGATCACATGGGTCAGCAGGAACGGCTCCAGGCCGGCCGCCTCCATCACCTTGTTGATGTTCTCCATGCCGAAGTTGGCGTACTTGAAGTAACCCAGGGTCGCCAGGTTGCCGACTATCCCCCACAGCACCCAACGCTGCGCCGCCTTAGACCTAACCCCCGCCTGATAGATGCGCAGGCCGAAGATGTAATTCCACAGGGTGACGGCGACAAACAGCAGGAGGAAATCCACCCGCCACCAGGCGTAGAAGGCGTAGCTGCCGATCAGGATCAGCAGGTTGCGATAGCGATTACTGCTCAGGTAATACAAGCCGAGAAAGATCGGCAGAAACAGGAACAGGAATACGTTGGATGAAAACACCATCCGTAGATCTCCGTTGAGTAGCAACTCTTCCGGGGCTCGCAAGCCCCCCTTTCCCCCCGCGAGCAGGAGGTTTGTTTCACCCCGTCACCGGACGGGTTTACCGACGTAGCAGCGCCTGGGCTAAACGCTCAGCCCAGTGCGCGAATCAACTGCCCTTGGCGTGCTTGGGCTCGAATACCTGGCTGACGTTGCCGCCGAGGCGGAAGGTGTTGAACGGCCCCATCGTCTGCTGCAGCGCCTGGGCGTCTGCCGAGCAGGCGTAGAGCACGCAATAGGGCGCGAGCCAGGCGTACTTGTTGGGTTTTTTCAGGTCGTCCATGTCCTGTTTGTCGCCGGTCTTGCTGGCGAATGCGTCCGGGTCATCCACCCCGTTCAGTACCCGTTCGGCCAGGCGCTGCAGTGCGCCGTGGTTCTCCGCACGTAGATCGACGCCATTGGCCTGGGCGAAGGCGGCGATCATCACCAGCGGCGGCAGGCTGTAGTTGTGGTAGGCCAGGGCACGCTGGCTGCGCTTCAGCTCATTGGGCAGGTAGCCGTCGGCGTCGACCTGGTTGGCTCCGACGCGAAACTGCGCCACGGCCCAGTCGAACAGGTCGCGGCGATCGGTGGCGATGGCCGTGGCCATGACCGACCAGGCGGACCAGTAGCTGTGGTTGTTGATTTTCTTCAGCGGCAGGTCGCTCCAGTCCTGCACGGTGTGCTCGGCCAGCGTGCTGAACCAGGCTTCGATGCGCTGGGTTTGCTGCGCATAGGCCGCCAGCGGTTGTGATTCCGAAAACTTCAGGCGCAGGTAGGCCGAGGACAGGCTGCCCAGCGCCCATTTGCGCACCGATTTTCCGGTGTGGTTGTACTCGTTGCTAAGCAGGGCGTCGGCTTCTGCCCACTCGTTCAGCCACTGCAGCGCGCATTCAAGCTGCGCAGGTTGGCCATCGCGCAGGTACTGCATGATCAGCCGATTGACCCCGCGTTCCATCTCGGTGATGGCGGCGGTCCTGCTGCGAAAGGCCTTTTCCGAGTCGAGATTGAGGGTGGCGCGGGCCTTGTCAGAGCCTTCGTATTTGCTGCGAAACACCAGTTTGTCGGTGTAGGGCGGCGGCGTTGTTGGGCAGGCTTGGGCCTCTTTCTCGGTAACTGGCACGGGTGCGTAGTAGCCCGGCGGCGGCACCAGGCTGGCGGCGAACAGCGCTTGGCTGCACAGGGTCGCGCCGAGCAGGCAGGGTGCGAGGAACCAGCTGGGGCGTGGCATCAAACCTCCTGGGCGGTTCATTGCGCGCGCGCCGTAAGGGCGTTGCCGTCAGCGCTGGGGCGCTTGCACAGCGTGGCCTCGACGCTGAGATTGGCCGGCATGTTTTCTGGGCTGTGAATGTCCAGGGCGAGCAGGTTGAGGTCGGCCCAGTCGGCGTCGTTGCGCAGTTCGAAGACGTAGCGACCGTCGGTAGGGGCGCGGTCGCTCTGTTCGAGCTTGAAGTTCTCGCGCCGCCCGGTGAGGTACCAGAGGGTGGCCTGAGCCTGATGCACGCCGGGGTCGCTGAAGGTCAGGTCGATCTGGTAATCACCGCCGCGCAGGTCCTGCACGGCGCGTTTCTCGCCGTTGACCAGCACCTGGTTGGCGCCGGGCTTGAGGGTGACCTTATTCTTCATCACTGCCGGACGGCCCGCACAGCCGTTGTCCACCAGTGGCACGGCCTGGCGGTAGAAGCTTTGCTGCGCCAGGTCGTAATGGGTGGCGAATTCCCAGATCAGAACCTGCGGCGGGTTGTCGTGAAACTCCTGGCTGGTCATGTATTGCAGCAGGGCGCTGTCGAAGCCGCCGCCACTGACCGAGCGGTTAAGCACTTCGGCGCCGCTGTGTTGCTGCAGAAAACCGGCGAAGTTGTAGGCCGGGCCGCTGTTGCTGGTGCCGACCAGGGCAATCTGCGGGTCGGCTTCGTCGCCGAACAGGCTGTCGCTGTCGGCCTCACCCTGCATGGTGGTCTCGAAACGCGGCACGTACTCGGTGGCGTAGCTGGTGCCACAGAAGTGGGCAGCGGTCTTGTGCAGGGTGCCGGCCTTGGGTAACAGGCCGGTGATGCTGCTTGCAAACTGCTGTTGGGGGATTTCGTCGAACGCGGGAATCTCTTTGAGCGTCTTGGCCACCAGTTTGGCGGTGCGCTCGGCTCCGGCGGGCGTCCAGTGGTGGTCGGCCTTGAAGTAGTAGTCGGTGTCCACGCCCTGTTCGTCAAACAGCGGCGACAGGTCGGTGGTCCAGATTCCGGCCTGACGGAAGCCTGCGATGGCCTTGAGGTAATTTTGCTTGGCCAGCTCGAAATTGAACTTGGCCTTTTCCTCGGCGGTGAGCTTTTCGCGGTTTACCAGGCCGCGAGTCGGTTGATAGACGATCAGCAATTCCACGCCTTTGCGCTTGAGCGCATCGCGCAGGCGCTTGAACTCTCGGTAGCCGGCGGGCGTGGTGCCAAAGTCGGTGCGCAGGTCGTAACGGCTGCGAAACAGCCAGTCACCTTCGCCCTGCACCAGGGCGGTGAAAAAACTCAGGTACTTGCTGTTGTACTGGCTGGGGTCCTGGGCAGCGGGGCACAGCGAGCCGACCCGCTGCACCTGATAGTGCGGTTCGGCCTGCGCGCCAGCGGCGGCACCCAGCAGGGTGCAGGCGAGGGCCAGTTGGCGGAATTTGAAAGGCTGTGTGTTCACGTTGTCGTTCCTCAATCCTGGAGTTCGGCCTGGCTTTCCACGGGGTCGATCAGCACGGCCAGTTGGCGGCGCACCATCAGATCGAGGATTTCTTCCTGCTTGTCACCGAGGATGCCGCTGAAGCTGATACCGGTGCTTTTGCTCGGCGCGAGCATTTCCACGCGGTACAGCTCAACCGATAACGGCGAGTCGATGGACAGCGGGCCGGAACCGTTGGCCGCGAGGGTGCCGCCGACCACGATCATCGAGACCTCGGTGTCGAAGGGGTCGAGCTGGATATTGCGGTCGGTGTCGGAGAGGTCCTTGATATGCCCGTACACTCCGCTCAGGCCGTTGGCGGCGGCGACGTTCTCGTACAGGCGGATATTCAGGCTGTTGCGCAGGCGAATGCCGTGGCGGGCATTGTTCAGAACCTGGTTGCCCCACAGCAGGTTGTCCGAGCTTTCATAGAGGGTGATGCCGTCCGCATGGTTGCCGTACACCTGGTTGTAGGCCACCAGGTTGTTCACGCTGTTACGGTCGATAACGATGCCGGAGAGCTTGTTGTCGTAGCTCTTGTTGCTGAAGATCCAGCTGTCATCGACCTCGCGGGAGATGATGATGCCGTGCTTCTTCTGGGTGCCGTGCACGGTGTTCTCGGCGATGATCAGGCCGTGGGAACGGTCGTGCGGGTCGATGCCGTAGACGATGTTGTCGCGGTAGGTGTTGCCCTTGATCACCACGTTTTCGGCTTCATAGCAGTAGAAGCCGTACCAGTGGTCGACGAACTCCGAATCAATCAGCCAGCCAGTCGGTTCCGGGCGTTTCAGGCGGGCCTGCATGCCGGGGGTGTACTGGGTGATGCTGACGCCGTAGGACTTGCTGGTGTTGTAACCCAGGCTGGTGAATACGCTGGAGGCGATATACAGCTCGCTGCCGCCCCAGGACACCAGAAAAGGGCGGAATTCATCGGCGCTGCGAAAGCTCGCCGGGGCGTTGTCGGCCTCGCGCCAGGCGGTGAGTTTGGTTTCGGTGAAGAACAGCTGGCCGTCATTGACCATAAAGCTGCCGCGCTCCTGGGACAGGCGCAGTTCCTGGGTGCTTTTGTCGACATGCAGGGTGGCGCCCTGGGCCACCACGATGGGCAGGCGTGCCAGGTAGACGCCCGGTTCAACTTCGCTGAACTGACTGTCTGGCAGGCTGCGCGCCAGATCCTTGGGCGTCACGTAGCCGCCTTCGATAAAGATCGCATGGGGCATGCCGTTCTGCCGTGCGACCCACTCGCGTATGCGCTCGTTGCCGCCGATAAAGTCCTTCAGCGCATCCTGCTGCAGCATGCGCCGCACCACTACCTTGCCGCCTGGTGTGCGCTTGATCTTGGCTTCGACGGCAGCGCTGGTATAGCCGCTGAGGTCGGGCAGTTGCGGCGGGTCCAGGTGCAGCTCGGCGATGGGTGCGCTGGTTACCGTGTAGTTCTGCGTCGGTTTGACTTGTTTCTGCGCTTCGCCGGCCGCTGCCGTGGCTATCCAGGGCGCGGCCGGCTGCAGCGCGCCGAGCAGCATGCCGCTGCACAGCAGGGCAATGCCGATGGCGCGTTTGAGTTTGCTAGGGCGTGGCGTCATGGCGCGGGGTCCTTAGAATTTCCAGATAACATCGATAAAGGCCCGATGCATGAGCGAGTCGGTGTCGCTGCCGTAGGCATCGCCAGGCTTGAATACGCCACCACGCAAACGCACCAGGGCTGCCGGCTCATCGATGGCTTCGCTCATCGCCGCAGGCAACAGGCCTTGTTTGAAGTACTTGGTGACGACCAGATCAAGCTCCTGGCCGAGTGCCTTCTCACCGTCCACCAGGGCTACCTGTGGGGCTGGGCTGAGATCGGCGAATGGATCATCGAAACGCGCGTTGATACCGCTGCGGCCAATCTGCTGGTGCGCGTCGACGCGCCAGAAGTGGTGGTAGACCAGACTGGCGTCGTAGTCGTCGGCCAGCTGCCAGGAGCCGAATAGGGTGGCGGCCTGCAGGTTACTCAGCTCGCCGCGGAAGGCCTCGCCGAAGCGCTGCACACTGCTACGGGTGCCGGTAAAGGTGGAGCGGTTGCTGTGCAGGCCGGTCTGCCGGTAGTTGTCGTTACCACTGCCGTCGGCATCGCCGCCGCCACTGCCACGGGCGTAGGCCGCACCAATCTGCCAATTTGGATCAAGGCGCAGACGCAGCCCCAGGTCAGTGGCCCAGGCATTCAGATGGGTGCTGCTCTGGCCGCCGGCAACGCTGTCATCCAGGCTGCTGTTAAGGCTGTTGCGCTCGCCTGTCAGCGAGGTGAGGCTGGCCCAGTAGTTGAGGCGCTTCTGGTTGCGAAAGTTGTACGCATCGCTGTGCGCATGCAGGCCCAGCCAGGTGAGGTTGCCGTTGGCGCGTTTGTCCAGGGTATCGATGGGCTGATTGGGGTCGGCCAGCGAGCCGTCGTCGCGTGAGTGATGCGCGCGAAAACCGAGCCAGTGCCCTGGCTGCCACTGAGCGGCAATATCGCCGAACAGGTGCAGACGATCCTCGTCTTCCGGAGCCAGTTCATCGAGGTCGCTGCGGTACTCGCTGAAGCGCTGGGCGGCGCCCAGGCTGGCCCGCAGCAGGGTGGTGTCGAAGCGCCAGTTCAGTGCTTCGATATTGCTGTCGCGCCATTGCCCGTCGTCGTTGTGCAGGCGTTGGCGACCCAGGCGCAGGTGTTCGCCGGGGTAGTCGGTGAGGCCGGCGTAGTCGACCCAGAATTCGCGCAGTGCCAGGTAGTTCTTTTTGCGGGTGCGGCCATCGGTCTGGCCGGACTCCGGCTGGTCTGCGGACGACTCCAGGGTGTCGGTCTGGATGATGTCGCTGGCCATTACCGCCTGGCTCATGGCGAAGGCGCTCCAGTCTCCCCGTTGGGCACGCAGCCAGGGGCGCAGGTCGAGGGCGATGCCGTTGGCGTCGCCGCCATCGCGGGTGCCGAGGTCGCGGTCTTCTTCCGATTGCGCGGTGATCTTGATGTCGGCGCCAAAATGCATGGCGTCCATCTGCACGGCCCAGGCCTGGCTGCTGCATAGCATGGACAGACCAAGGCCGAGGCTGATCGGGTTGAGTTGCAGCAATGCTCGGCGCTTCATGGATGGTGCGCCTGCAGAGTGGCTTGATCCTGCCAGGCCGTGCCGCGCAGTTGGCGCTCATCGGCGAGCAATTGCGCGGCCTTGCTGCGCTCGCTGGGGCTCAGCCGCTGTTCGCTGTTGCGCGCCAGTTCGCTGGCCTGTGGGGTGTTCTTCGGCAGGGCCAACTGGCTGAAGACATAGGCGTTGACCGGGTCTGGCTGGATGCCTTTGCCCTGGGAATACATCTGCGCGAGGGCGAAGTCGGCGTTGATCTGGCCGTTGCGCGCGGCGCTGAGCAGATGATCGAGGGCCTGTTGCGGATAGATGTCGCCAAGATAGCCGCGCAGGTAGATCTGGCCGAGGAAGTAGTTGGCGCTGGGTTCGCTGGGCGCGGCCTTGCGCAGGTGTTCTTCGGCTTTCTGCGGGTCTTGCGGCAGCAGCTTGCCTTCGTAGTACAGGCGCCCGAGCAGCAGCTCGGCGCGCGGCAGGGCAGCGGCGCGGCCTTGTTCGAGGTAACCGAGCATCTGCTCGATATCACCCAGTGCTGGGTAGTCGTAAAGCAGGCGCGCCAGGCTCACCCAGGCCGCGGGATAGTTCGGCGCAATGGCTTCGAGCATGGTCTGCGCCTGGCTTTCGTCCGGCTTGCCGAGTTCGGCGTCGGCCAGCACCTGGGCCACGGCATCCACCCGTTGCGCGGGGATCGCCGCGCTGTGGTAGCCGGCCATCAGGCGTTGAATCAGGGCTTTCTGCTGTTTGCTCTTGCCTTGCTTCTGGTACACGGTGGCCAGCTCGACATAGCAGACATCGGCTTGGCTGATCAGGCCCTGGCAGATCTGTTCGATCTCATCCAGGTGCTGGTCGTAGTTGCCCTGGCTGCGGTACAGCAGGATCTGCGCCAGATCGGCCTGGGTATGGCCTTGTTGGCGCCAGGTAGTGAGGCGTTGTTGTACGTTCATGTCGGGATAATCCTGTGGGTATTGCAGGTACAGCATCACCAGCGGCAGCAGGCTGCCGGGTTCTCCCGCAGCGAAGGCCTGCTCCAGTAATTGCGCGGCTTCGCGGCGTTCGGCAGGGCTGGCGGCGGGTTTGCGGGCGAGCAATTTGCCCAGCCGTGCCTGCGCCCGTGGCGAGCCGTCGAGGGCGCTGCGGTAGGTCTGCTCGGCTTGCTCCAGGCCTTCTGCTGAGCCGCTGGCCAGTTGCAGATCGGCCAGGCCGATTTGCGCGTCGACATAGCCCAGCTCGGCCAGCTGGCGGAAATGCTGCTCGGCGGTGGCGTGGTCGCCCTGCTTCAGCGCTGCCACGGCCAGACGCTGGTCAGGCAGGTTGGCGCAGGCGCTCAGGCCCAGCGCCAGGGTGAGCGTGAGCAGTGGCGTGGCCAGCGGGCGGGCGTTGCGGTTCGACATGCGCCTGCTCCTCAGAGACCAGCCGCCAGGGCTTTGTCGATCATCCAGTCGAACGACGGACCGCGGTCGAGCAGCACTTCCACGGGTTGCCCGGCCAGGTTGCTGCTCAGGGTCTGCTCGGGTTCGATCACCACGCGGATATCCGCTGCCAGGCCACCTTCATGCAGGCTGCTGCTGACGATCTTGCCGTAGCGCGGGGTCTCTTCGCCGGCGACCATAAAGCTGGCGCGGCTACCGATGCGGGCTTGGGCAAAGTTGCGGTAAGGGAAGCTCGCCAGCACCGTGGCGCGGGTGTTTTGGGGCACCAGCTCGAAGATCACATCGCCCTTGCTGGCGAACTGGCCGTCGGCCACCAGCTGACGTGCCACCTTGCAGTCGCAGGGGCTGGTCAGGGTGCCTTTGATCTGTTTGCCGAACAGGCTTTCGATGTTCGCCGTGCTGAGCTGCTCGTCGTTCAGGTGACCTTTGAGCATCTCCAGCATGCTGGCGGAGAAGGTGGCAATCGGCGCGCCTTTGGCCACGCTGCCATCTGCGCCGATCAGGCTCTGCACCGTGCCTTCGCGCGGCATGGTGACCTGCAGACTAGGCACGTTGACCAGGGCTGACTGGGCATGCGTGACGAAGTACAGGCCGTACACCGACTTGAAGATAAAGCCGAAGGCCGCCAGGCCCACCAGGAAGATCGCCAGGCTGAACGTCACAGCCTTGAGACGGCCGAGTACGCTCATGGCGGTGCCGCCGTTGGCCTGCTTGCGCGCCTTGGTGAAATTGTCGCGTTGCAAGGTACTCAGCAGGTCGCCGGCGCTGACCAGCTCACCGCCCAGGTAGGCGCTGATCAGGTGGCGCAGGGTGGCCTGCTCGCGCGGCTTGAGGTTGTGCAGCTGGCAGCCGATGCGCTTGCTGTCGCTATCCACCGAGCGCACCTGGAATTCGATGTCGATAGCCAGGTTGAAGCTGTCGAGCTTGAATTGCAGGCGGCCTTTGTGGAAGTCACCGATCTGCATCGCCTGCTGGTTGTCGATCACGCTGAAACCACCTGCCGAGATATCGCAGAGCTGTAACTCGACACGCTCGCGGCTCTTGTTCAGGTAGTGCACCTGGGCTGGGATCTTCACCCGGGCATGCTGGCGCTGGGCTTCGGACTCATGCACCACGTTGACGTTGACGGCTGTATTCATGCTTGCAAATTCCTGTTCAAAAGGGTCGCGCTCGTCACACCAGCACCAGCAGGGTGGCGACGAATAGGCTGGCGGCAGAGAAGGTCATGGCCCGCGAGGACCAGGTGTTGAACCAGCGCTGAAAGCTCACCAGGCCGCGATCGAGCTTGGTGTTCTGGCGGGTCCAGGACTGCTGGTCGAGACGGAAGAACACGTAGATCTTCACCAGCGCGCCGACGATCTGGTTGTAATAGAGAATCAGTGGATAGGCCGGGCCGATGTGGTGCCCGGTGACGCTGAGCAGCAGGGTTAGAACCAGCCGGGTCAGGCCGATCCACAGCAGGTAGGCGAGGAAGAAACCGAGGCCGTATTTGATACTGGCGATAATCGCCACGCTCAGGCCGAGCAGGCTGGTCCACATCGACACGCGCTGGTCGAACAGCACCAGGCTGGTGAAACCGCCCAGGCGTTTCATACCCAGGCGCAGGGCGCGGGCGTTCTGCCGCAGGTTGTTGCCGTACCAGCGGAACATCAGTTTGCGGCTGGCCTTGATAAAGCTCTTTTCCGGCGGATGCTCGACCGTATTGATCGCCGCATCCGGCACGTAGAAGGTGTCGTAGCCCAGGCGCATCAGGCTGTACCAGCTGGACTTGTCATCGCCAGTGAGGAACTGGAAACGGCCCAGGCGCCAGTGGTCGAGGTGATCGCTTTCCACATCGGCGATAAACGCCGGGTCAGTCACCACTTCGGCGCGAAATACCGACATGCGCCCGGTCATGGTCAGCACGCGTTTGCTCAGGGCCATCGAGCACATGTTCAGATGGCGCTGGGCGAAGCGCAGCTTGTGCCATTCGCTCATCACATAGCTGCCGCGCACCTCGCAGAACTCATTGGTGGTGAGGCCGCCGACATTGGGGAACAACTTGAACCAGGGCACGGTTTTGCGCACCACCCCTGCGCCGAGCACGGTGTCGCCATCGATCACCGCCACTACCGCATCGGTATCCGGCATCTGCCGCGATATGGCGCGAAAGCCATAGGCCAGGCCATCCCGTTTGCCCGTGCCGGGAATGCGTACGAAGTCCAGGGAGACGTGTTCCGGTGGCTGCATTTGCGCCCAGAGGCTCTTCACCAGTAGCTCATCGGAAAGCTCAACGATGGAGCAGACCACGGTTGTCGGGTAGCCGCAGTCAATCGCTTCGCGAATCACCGAGCGGTACACCTGGGCAGTGGTCAGGGCATCGATGCGAAAGCTGGTGACCAGCAGAAACACCTGGGACGGGTCGGCGGCTTTGCCGAGCTTGGCCACCTGGCGCCGGTAGTAAGGGAACACCAGATAGAGAAACAGCATGCCGCGCACGAAATGCACGGCACCCATGGAGTAACGCCAGATGCCAACCGCGCCGATCAACAGCAGGTAGTCGCGCGACTCGGGGTCGAACACGCTCCTGGGCAATGCCAGCGCCAGCAGCATCAGCAGTGATAAGTAGAACAGCCAGCCAGCGGCCTGATTGAGGCCGCTTTTCAGCGTGTGGGTTTGCATAAACATATCCATCGTCTGTGCCAGATAGCCCTGGGTCGGCGCTTGACCGCCCAGGGCTTGCCTCAGCTCACAAGCTGCAGGGGTTACCAGCAGATGCCTTCGCTGCCGGCACGCGATGCCGTTGGCATAAAGCCAACCAGATCGACCACGTGTTTGCCGTGCAGGGCCTGCTGCGCCAGCGGGGCAAAGTGCATGTCGCTGTTGCCCAGGACGATGATGTCGGCGCCGTCCACCACGGCATCGAAGTCACTGCTCAGCAGTGAGGAGACGTGGGGGATCTTTGACTCGATGTAGTCCTTGTTCGCCCCATAGACGCGGGCGTACTCGACGTTGCGGTCGAAGATGCTCAGGTCATAACCCTTGCCGATCAGCATTTCTGCCAGCTCCACCAGCGGGCTTTCACGCAGGTCATCGGTGCCGGCTTTGAAGCTCAAACCGAGCAGGGCCACCTTGCGTTTGTCGTAGCTGGCGATGATGTCGAAGGCGTTCTGCACCTGGATGGCGTTGCTGCGCATCAGCGAGCCAATCAGCGGTGCATCGACATCCATGGTCCCGGCGCGGTAGGACAGGGCGCGCACGTCCTTGGGCAGGCACGAGCCGCCAAAGGCGAAGCCGGGTTTCATGTAGTACTTGGAGAGGTTGAGCTTGTGGTCCTGGCAGATCACGTCCATCACATCGCGGCCATCGACACCGGCAGCCTTGGCGATATTGCCGATTTCGTTGGCGAAGGTGACCTTGGTGGCGTGCCAGACGTTGCAGGTGTACTTGATCATCTCGGCGACATCGATGCTCTTGCGGATGATCGGCGCATCCAGCTCGCTGTAGATGCTTTCCAGCAGATCACCGGAGGCCTGATCCAGCTCACCGATTACCGTCATGGGCGGGAAGTCGTAATCCTTGATCGCGGTGCTCTCGCGCAGGAACTCCGGGTTTACCGCCAGGCCGAAGTCGACCCCGGCCTGCTTGCCCGAGCAGTCCTGCAGGATCGGCAGTACCACGTTTTTGGCGGTACCCGGCAGCACTGTGCTGCGCACCACCACGGTATGCCGTTCGGTTTTATCGCGCATGGCCAGACCGATTTCGCGGCACACGCCCTCGATGTAATTGAGCTCCAGATCGCCGTTCTTCTTGCTCGGCGTACCCACGCAGATAAACGACACGTCGCTGTTAAGCACCGCATCGATCACATCGGTGGTGCCGCGTAAATTCCCCGAAGCCAGCCCCTGTTGCAGCAGTTCTTCCAGGCCGGGTTCGACGATTGGCGATTTGCCATTGTTAATCAGATCAATCTTGCTGGCGGATACATCCACGCCAATCACGTGATGACCGCGTGCCGATAAGCAACCGGCACAAACTGCCCCGACATAACCTAAACCGAAGATGCTAATTCGCATCGCATTCACCTCGTCCATTTATTGCGTAATTAATTAGTGGCGATTAGCCACGGTTATTCGTTAGTTCGGCAGGCACAGCTGCGTGAACTAATACAGGCATAAAAGTTGGTTGGTAGCGTGGCGCTACCGGAGCCGGGCTTTGTATGTAGCACGCCCGTTCTATATGTCTGGCCAGTGGCGCGATAGGCTCTGTCCTGTGGCTTTCAGTGAGTCATCGAATTCTTGATAGTTCCACCTTGTATTTGTCCGTAACTTTCTTTGGGGTGAGTTTCTGCGCCGGATATAGATCCGGTATTAATCGCAGATATAGTCACGCGGAAAGTTGCATGAAGAAAAACATCGTGTCGCTATGAGTCCGATGTTTTTCTGATGGTTCCTACCGTCCGTCATCTTTTGCAATGAAATGAGAACTGCTTGGTAGTTGCACTTTGATGGCACTTTGCAACTGTCTGGCGGAGTAATTCGCGCGGTGTATATGGGCGCTGGAAAGTTCAACGGTAAAGTTGAGCTTTAATAAAGCTGACTGTTTGAATAGGTATTGAACAGCGCGGGAAATAGCGGGGAGCGGGCCGTTGGCGCGGCCCGCAGTGGAGGGCGGGGGTCAGTCCTGAGGGTGGTCGCGAAGGAAAACCAGGGTGTCGGTTTTCGAATTTTCCGCCGAGTAGCGGTAGCCCTCGTAGGTGAAGTCCTTGAGGCCGGCCGGGTTGGTCAGACGCTCCTTGATCACATAGCGCGCCATCAGACCGCGGGCTTTTTTCGCGTAGAAGCTGATGATCTTGTACTGGCCGTTCTTCAGGTCCTTGAATTCGGTGTCAATGATCTGCGCATTCAACGCCTTGCGTTTCACCGCGCTGAAGTATTCGTTGGACGCCAGATTGAGCAGCACCTCGTCGCCCTGGGCCGCCAGCGCCTCATTCAGCCAGCCGCTGATGCGTTCGCCCCAGAAGTCATAGAGGTTATTGCCGCGCGGATTAGCCAGCTTGGTGCCCATTTCCAGGCGATAGGGCTGCATCAGGTCGAGCGGGCGCAACACGCCGTACAGGCCGGAAAGCATGCGCAGGTGGGTCTGGGCGAAGTCGAAGTCGGCCTCGCTGAAATCCTCGGCGTTAAGCCCGGTGTATACGTCGCCCTTGAACGCCAGCAGCGCCTGCTTGGCATTGGACGGATTGAACGGCCGCTCCCAGCTGCCGAAGCGTGCGGCGTTAAGGCCGGCGAGCTTGTCCGATAGGTGCATCAGCTCGGCGATCTGCGCCGGAGTGAAGTCGCGCAGCTGCTGGATCAGGTCCTGGGCATGGTCGAGGTGTTCGGGCTGGGTAAAACGCGGGGTCGCAGGCGGGGTGTCGTAATCGAGGGTCTTGGCCGGGGAAATCACCATCAACATAAGCTGTGCTCCTAAAAGTCTGCGGCGATTCTAGAAGCTGCTGGCGCTTGAGACTACCTATAAGGGCGATTGAGGCGCTTGACCCGGGGGCCGCCACGGGGTTGTAGTCTGCTCAGGTCGAACTCTCAAGGAGCTGTCATGACCGCATGCAACCATTCGCGCTGGGAGCCATCCCACGACTACCGCCCACTGGAAACCACCGCCGAACGCCAGGCCTGGCGTGTTGCCGCGCTGACTGGGGCGACCATGCTGGTGGAAATTGTCGCCGGCTATGCGTTCAACTCCATGGCCTTGCTCGCCGATGGCTGGCACATGGCCTCGCATATGCTCGCCATCGGCCTGACGGCTCTGGCCTACCTGCTGGCGCGACGCTATGCCAACGACCCACGTTTTGCTTTTGGCACCTGGAAGGTTGAGGTGCTGGCGGGCTTTGCCAGCTCACTGATGTTGCTGGTGGTGGTGGCGATGCTAGCGTTCGAGTCGTTCTGGCGTTTGTTGCAGCCCCAGGTAATTGCCTTCGAGATGGCGCTGTGGGTGGCGGTGATCGGCTTGCTGGTCAACCTGGCTTCCGCCTGGCTGCTGCGCGATAGCCATGATCACGGACATGCTCATGGGCAGGGTCACAGCCACAGTCAAGTCGGCGCGCATGATCATGCCGATCACGATCACGATCACGATCACGATCACGATCACGCAGCGCCAGCGGCGGGCAAGGACCTTAATCGCCACGCCGCTTTTATCCACGTACTGGCCGATGCGTTGACCTCGGTGGCGGCTATCGTCGCCTTGCTGGGTGGCTTGCTGCTGGGCTGGGATTGGCTCGACCCGCTGATGGGCGTGATCGGTGCGGTAATTATCGCGGTGTGGGCCAAGGGCCTGCTGATCGAGACCGGCAAGGTGCTGCTCGATCGCGAGATGGACAGCCCGGTGGTCGAGCGCGTGCGCACTGCCTTGGCTCAGGAGGCAGACACCGAACTGGCGGACCTGCACCTATGGCGCGTTGGCCGGGCGCAGTTCGCCTGCATCGTCAGCGTGGTAACCCACGGCGATGGCTCGGCGGATCGCTACAAGGCGCGGCTGGCGGGGATTGCGGAGCTGGTGCATGTGACCGTGGAGGTCAATCGCTGTGCCGATGTGCACGGGGTGGAGCGGGGCTAAATGGAAAAATCTGCGCGGCTCGAAAGCCGGTGGGACTTCCGACTTTAACGGCGACCGCGCAGTGCGCCAAGCGCTATTTGTCGCTCCGACAAATAAACCTGTAAATGCTGAAAAAAACGTTTTTCTGTCATCTGAATTGGAGTAATTAAAAGGCAAGACCGCCGAACCCTGCAGACAGGTGGCGGCCATTGGCCCTCACCTTTTTGCAGCCTTCTCAGCCTCGGCACTGAGGAGTCGACGGCCCCTCCGCGGCGCAGACTCGCCCCTGCGTTGCTTGGCTACTACAAGAAGGTGACCGAGTATGGATGACCACGGACGCTCCAAGCCCACCGCCCCAACCCTGTACGCCCTCGATACCAATGTGCTGATCCACGACCCCAACGCGCTGCTGAATTTTCAGGAGCACCACGTTGCAATTCCCATGACCGTACTGGAGGAACTGGACAAGCTTAAAACCGGCAAACAGGGCGTGGCCGCCGAGTGCCGTCAAGCCATCCGTCTGATCGACAAGATTCTCGGTAGCGCCAACCCGGAGGAAGTGGAGCACGGCGTCGCCATCCAGCGCGACAAGAGCGGCCCTTGCGGCTTTCTGTCGATTCTTATGAGCAAGAGCGCCACCCCGGTCACCTGGCTGCCGGAAGACCTCAACGACAACAAGATCATCAACCAGCTGGTCGAGCTGAAGTCCCGCCGCCCCGGTCTCAATGTGGTGCTGGTGACCAAAGACATCAACATGCGCCTCAAGGCGCGCGCCTGTGGCATCGATTCCGAGGATTACCACACCGACCAACTGGTCGACGACGTGTCGCTGCTGTCGCAGGGTTACCACAACATGGACGGCTCCTTCTGGGACCGCGTGAACAAGGTAGAAACCCGTCAGGATCACGGCCGTACCTGGCACCGCGTGCAACTCACCGACAACCTGCCGGCGGTGCACGTCAACGAGTTCATCATCGACGAGCAGGGCTTTGTCGGCTGGATCAAGGGCATCAAGCACGGCGAACTGCTGATTCTCGACATGCATCAGGAACCCTTGATGCACCAGGAGGCTTGGGGCCTGCGGCCACGGGATATCTATCAGTCACTGGCGCTGTTTGCCTTGCTCGATCCGGACATCCACCTGGTCAACCTGTCCGGCGCGGCCGGTTCCGGTAAAACCATCCTGGCCCTGGCGGCGGCCATCGAACAGACCATGGTCAGCAAGCGTTATCGGCGCATTATCGCCACCCGCAGCGTGCAGGGGTTGGATCAGGAGATCGGCTTTCTCCCCGGCACCGAAGCCGAGAAGATGGAGCCTTGGCTCGGCGCGATTACCGACAACCTCGAAGCCCTGCATATGGACGACGAGAACACCCACGGCAGCGTCGATTACATCCTGCAAAAGGTCCCGCTGCAGTTCAAATCCCTCAACTACATCCGTGGCCGTAGCTTCCAGCAGAGCCTGATCCTGATCGACGAATGTCAGAACCTTACCCCGCACCAGATGAAAACCATCATCACCCGTGCCGGCAGCGGTTCCAAAGTGGTGTGCCTGGGTAACCTGGCGCAGATCGACACGCCTTACCTGTCGGCGCCCAGCTCGGGCCTGACCTACCTGACGGAGCGCTTCAAAGACTTCGAGCATGGCGTACACATCACCCTGCAGGGTGTGCCGCGCTCGATCCTTGCCGAGTACGCCGAAACCCATATGTAACACCCTCCACCTCGCTCGCCCTGCAGGCCGTTATGGCTGCAGGGCCGGGTGCGGACCTCGCCGCATAACCTCCCGTCTGAATCCCCTGGCATTCACAGGTGCCGAAACCTGACCCCTGGGTTTACAATCGCCGGACACTTGCCTGGAGCCTGTCCGTGTTAACCCATCTCGATTCCCAAGGCCGCGCCAATATGGTCGACGTCAGCGACAAAGCTCAGACCGTCCGTGAGGCCGTGGCTGAAGCCTTGGTGCGTATGCGCCCAGAAACCCTGCAGATGATTGCCCAGGGCGATCACCCCAAGGGCGATGTGTTCGCTGTGGCACGTATTGCCGGTATTCAGGCAGCGAAGAAAACCAGTGATTTGATTCCGCTGTGCCACCCGCTGATGCTTACCAGCGTCAAGGTTGAGCTGACGCCTGAGGGCGCGGACGCCGTGCGCATTACCGCGCGCTGCAAGCTGACCGGGCAGACCGGGGTGGAAATGGAAGCCCTGACCGCCGCCAGTGTTGCCGCTCTGACCATCTACGACATGTGCAAGGCAGTAGATCGCGGCATGGTGATCGAAAGCGTGCGCCTGCTGGAGAAGGTCGGCGGCAAGAGTGGGCACTTCAAGGCCGAGGACGAAGCATGATCCGTGTGCAGTATTTCGCCCGTTACCGTGAAGCCCTCGGCCTGGATGGCGAACAGCTTAGCGGCGAGTTCGTCAGCCTTGATCAGCTGCGCCAGCACCTGCTGAGTCGCGGCGGGGTGTGGGATGTGCTGGCCGAGCAGAACCTGATGTGTGCGCGCAATCAGGAACTGTGCAGCCTGGATGAGCCGTTGACTGCTGGCGATGAAGTGGCGTTTTTCCCCACTGTGACCGGCGGTTAAGCATGTTGTCGTCGCGGCTAAAGCCCCTCCCACAGAGAGCATTTGCATGAGCATCCGCGTCCAGTCGCAACCCTTCGATCCGGGCGTTGAGCTTAACGCCCTGCATGCCGCCAACCTGGGCATTGGCGCTGTGGTCAGCTTTGTTGGCTATGTGCGCGACTTCAATGAAGGCCGCGAAGTCGGCGGCATGTTTCTCGAACACTTCCCCGGCATGACCGAAAAGGCCCTTAGCAAGATCGCCGAGGAAGCCGCCCAGCGCTGGCCGTTGCTGGGGATCGAGATCATCCACCGTATCGGCCGCCTGGAACCGGGCGAGCCGATTGTGTTTGTTGGCACCAGCAGCGCTCACCGTCAAGCAGCCTTCGATGCCTGCAACTTCGTGATGGACTACCTGAAAACCCGCGCGCCGTTCTGGAAGAAGGAAGACACCGCCGACGGCCCGCGCTGGGTTGAAGGGCGTTGCTCCGATCAGGCTGCTGCCGAGCGCTGGAAACAACAACCTTAAGCACATTGTGCCTATGTCGCCTGCACTGATCCTTCGGTCGCAGCGGTGACTGTTGCCCGGTTGACGATTTGTACATATAAGTCCAGTATGGAATTTAAAGTATAAATCGAGACTGGCATATGACCCGTCCACGCGTGCTACCCAGCCATCGTTTTTCGCTCAGGTGCAAACCTGACGCGCCTTTCTTCTGTCTTGCAGCAACCGTCGTTGTCCGCTCTTCCTGCGCAGCAATGCCAGGTGGCGTGGGCCTGTCCCTCCCTCAGCAGGAATCCACAGCATGAAGAAAATCGTCCTGGCGGGCGGCATCGCCCTGAGTCTGATCGCCTCCAGTCTGTTCGCCGCAGACAAACCCTTGCGTCTGGGTATTGAGGCCGCCTATCCACCCTTTGCCTATAAAGAAGCCAGCGGGCAGATCGCCGGCTTTGATGTGGATATCGGCAATGCCCTGTGCGCGGAAATGAAGGCCGAGTGCCAATGGGTCGAGCAGGAGTTCGATGGCCTGATCCCCTCGCTCAAGGTGAAGAAGGTCGACGCCATCCTGTCGTCCATGACCATCACTGATGAGCGGCGCAAGTCGGTGGATTTCACCGGCAAGTACTACTACAGCCCGGCGCGTCTGGTGATGAAGGCCGGTAGCGAGGTTGCCGCCGATTTCAGCAACCTCAAGGGCAAGCGCATCGGCGTGCAGCGTTCGAGCACCACCGACCGTTTCGCCAGCGAAGTGCTGGCCGCGCAAGGGGTTGAAGTGGTGCGTTACAGCTCGCAGAACGAAATCTACCTGGACATGATTTCCGCGCGTCTGGACGGCACCCTGGCCGACGCCATTCCGGTGGATGAAGGCTTTCTGAAAACCGATAACGGCAAGGGCTTCGCCTTCGTCGGCCCGGCCTTTACCGACCCGAAATACTTCGGTGAAGGCGCCGGCATAGCCGTGCGCAAGGGCGACGCTGAACTGCTCGGCAAGCTGAATGCCGCCATCCAGGCGATTCGCGCCAGCGGCGAGTACCAGAAAATTCAGGCCAAGTACTTCACCTTCGATATCTACGGCGACTGAGCCGTCCGGCAATGAGGAAGCCGCGCGCTGGCGCGGTTTTCTAGCTAGGCGCAGCCACCTTCACGCGGTTACGGCCGTCTTGTTTGGCGCTGTACAGCGCGCGGTCACTGGCCACATAGAGGCTGTCGTAAGTGCCTGACTGGCCGGCGTCCAGATAGCTCATGCCGATGCTTACGGTGACTGCAACGTCTTTACCGTCCACCTCCTGTAACTGCGTCTCCACCAGCTGGCGCAGCTTCTCGGCGATCTGCAGCCCCTGCTCGCGGTCGCAGTTCACCAGCAATAACATGAACTCCTCACCACCCAGGCGTGCCAGGCTGTCGAGGCCTCGTACCTGGCTGGAAAGTAGCGCAGCGATGCGCTTGATAACGACATCGCCCAGCGGATGACCGAAGCGGTCGTTGACGGTCTTGAAATGATCGAGGTCGAGCAGCAGCAAGCACAATGGCTGTTGCGTGCGCTGACAACGCAGCAATTCACGCTCGACGATGCCATTAAACGCGCGGCGATTGAGCAGGCCGCTCAGCGGGTCATGTTCGGCAAGGTAGCTGAGCTTGTGGTTCTGCTCTTCAAGCAGCTGTGCCTGGTCTTGCAGCCGCTGTTTCTGGGTGTTGATCTGTACGAAGTTGCTCCACTGCAACCACGCCAACAGCAGGCCAATGGAGCAACTGGATAGACCATTGACTTGATTGCTCAACAAGACCGCTGGGGTGCTCTGGGTTTGTTGGATGCCAAACAGAAACAGCGCCAGGGTCAGGCTAAACAGCCAAAGGGCGGAAAGTGGGCGGTGCAAAAAAACCAGCGCCGTCAAGCTACACCCCACCAGTAGCGGGGTGATATTGCTGGTGACTAATTGGTCGATAGCGCTAATCAGAGCGGCGAAGCACAGCGTACCGAGTACCGCCACGTTGACGCTGATCTGGCGTAAGCGAACTAACTCCGGCCGGGAGGCTAAATACCAAGCCGCTAACGCCAGCGCCCCGAAGAACACCAACATGCCGGTGTGCGCGGCGAGAATGCCCTGCCGCCATAAGGCTTCATTGGCTGACTCGGGCTGTCGTTGCCAGAACAGCCAGATGTGCATCAGGTTGAGGGGTGGAATCCAGGGCGCAGCAAGCCGCAGGCGCCGTATGTTTTGCTCAAGCAACTGTGGCGCAAAGGCTCGGTTCTTTTCAGCAATGGTTTGCCAGTCAATACGCCAAGCACGCAATGCCCATAACTCCTTTAACGGTATCAGTGCAGGGCCGAGAGAGTTCGAGCCTTGTTGATAGACGTTACACAAGTTCAGCCTGCCGGGCGACTGAGTTATCCCGGCAGGCTGTGGGCACGCTAGAACAGGTTTTACAGCAGGCCCAACTCCATCGCCGTGCGATCCACCGCAAGTTTGGTTTTGCCCACCAATTCGTCCAGCTCCGTGCGCCCAGCCACCAGGGCGGGTGCCATGATCATGCGGCCCTGGGTGGAGCGGATGATCAGGCCTTCCTCGAAGCCGATGGTGCGGCAGCGCCAGGCGATGTCGCCTTCATTGGCGAAGCGCTTGCGGCTGGTTTTGTCCTCGGCGAACTGCAGGGCGGCAACCAAGCCAGTGCCCTGGATATCACCGACCAGCGGGTGATTGCTGAACACCTCACGCAGGCACTGCTGCAGGTAGGGGCCGGTGTCGTCCTTGACCTGGCTGACCACGCCTTCATCACGCAGCGCCTTGATATTGGCAAGGGCCACGGCCGCCGCGACCGGGTGGCCGGAATAGGTCAGGCCATGGGCGAATACCCCGCCTTGTTCCACCAGCGTCTCGGCGATGCGCTTGCTCAGTACCAAACCGCCCATGGGCACATAGCCCGAGGTTAGGCCCTTGGCGATGGACAGGGTGTCCGGCTGGAAGCCGAAGTGCTGGTGGGCAAACCATTCGCCGGTGCGGCCGAACCCGCCGATCACTTCATCGGCGCACAGCAGCACGTTGTACTGGCTGCAGATGCGCTGGATTTCCGGCCAGTAGCTTTCCGGCGGGAAGATCATGCCGCCGGCGCCCTGGAAAGGTTCGGCGATAAAGCCGGCGACGTTTTCCGCGCCCAGCTCAAGAATCTTCTCTTCCAGTTGCAAGGCGCAACGGCGGCCGAATTCGGCCGGGGTCAGTTCGCCGCCATTGGCGTACCAGTAGGGTTCGTCGATGTGCGCGATATCCGGCAGCATGCCGCCCATCTCGTGCATAAATTTCATCCCGCCCAGCGCGGTGCTGGCCAGGGTAGAACCGTGATAACCGTTCCAGCGGCCGATCATCACCGTCTTCTCAGGCTTGCCGAGAATCTGCCAGTAGCGGCGCACGGTGCGGATCAGCACCTCGTTGGCCTCGGAGCCAGAGTTGGTGTAGATGGCGTGGCTGTAATGGGCGGGCAGCAGGCTGAACAGGGTTTCCGACAGCTCAACCACGGCCGGGTGAGTGGTGTGGAAGAACATGTTGTAGTACGACAGCTGCTCCATCTGCTTGCTTGCAGCGGCGACCAGGTCCTTGCGGCCGTAGCCGAGGTTGGTGCACCACAGCCCGGACATGCCGTCCAGATAGCGCTTACCGTCGTTATCCCAGAGGTACAGGCCCTCGCCGCGCACCATCACGCGTGGCCCTTCGGCATTCAGCGCTTTCTGGTCAAGAAAGGCGTGGATATGGTGGGCGGCATCCAGCGCCTGGTAGTCCTGAGTCTGGCGGTTGGGGGTGTTTGGGACTGTCATTTTCAGCAACCTCGGTGATTACCTGTGGTGTTCGAGTAAGCCGGAGGCACGCCCCCGGCGGGACTTCATTTGCGTGCCAGCACCTTGTCGATGGGCTCCGGGGTGAACAGGGGTTTGCGCATCACCAGTTTGATCCACAGTACGGCGATGACCGATACCAGGCCGAGTACCGCACCGGCGCTGTAGAAGATCGAGGCGGTCATCTCCGGGGTGGGCGACACGTAGTAGATCGATACCAGCATACCGGCGATGCCCAGGATCTGCGGCAGCGGGTAGAAGGGCGTCTTGAATGGACGTGGCAGATCAGGATAGCGGCGGCGCAGGGCGATCACATCCAAGTGGCAGATGATGTAGGCCAGCAGCCAGGCCACCGCTGCAGCCAGCAGCAACAGGCCGATGGCGGCTGGGTCATCGCCCATAAACACCACTGGCAGGCCAGTAATGGCGGCCACGAACAGCACGGCGACCCAGGGTGCCTGGTACTTCTTGCTGAGCAGTTTGAACTGCGGGAAGGCCTGTCCGTTGACCGCCATGCCGTAGAGCATGCGCGGGATGGCCGCCAGCGAGGTGTTGACCGTGCTGCAGGTGGCAGTGATGGCGGCAACCACCAGGAAGATTTTCCCGGTTTCGCCGAACAGCGCGGTAGCGAACAGGTAGTGCGGCAGAGCCGAACCGGCCAGTTCGTCCTGCGGCACATAGAGCAGCGCACCGACGCAGTAGAGGGCGATGGTGATAAAGATCACCGTCACACCGAGGATCATCGACCAGGGGATATTGCGCTTTGGATTGCGCGACTCTTCCACCAGCGGGCAAACGAACTCGGCGCCGACAAAGCCCCAGATGGCCAGTGCCACCAGGGTCATCACACTGGCGCCCATGGGGTTCCAGTCACTGGTAATGGACGTGCTCAGCGCCGGCTCGCTGCCGCTGCCGGTCACCGCCGCGAGGCCCAGGGCCAGCAGCACGATGACCATGATCAGCGCCAGGGCCGATTGCAGGCGGGCGAAAATGTCGATACCCAGCAGGTTGAGCAAGGTAAACACCACCAGCACGCCATAGGCGATCAGCATGCTGGGGAAGGCGCCGGGGTAGACCTCGTTGATGATCAGGTCAAGCAGCAGCAACTCTGCCGAGAGGGCAAACATCGCCACCACCACATAACCGGAGAAGGTCGCCAGAATCGCCGGGAAATGCCCCAGGGCAACCTCGGTGTAACTGCTCAGGCTACCGGCGCGGGGAATCATCAGCGCCAGTTCGGCGAACGACAGCACATAGGTCAGGGCCAGGAGGAAGGCCAGCGCCAGGGGGATCAGAAAGCCCAGGCCGGCGATGCCCGCGCCTTGCAGCATCAACACCATCACGCCCTGTGACACCACCAGGCCGATGGCCACGGCGAGCAGGGCAGTCAGGCCCAGGCTGGGTTTGCGTGTGCGCGCGGCTGCGCTTGCTTGAGCCAGGCCAACGGGAGCCGCAAGGCTGATATCGGGGTCGTGCATGGGAGTTCTCCTGCAATCTTGTTGTTGTGTCAGGTGAGCCACACGCGGCAGGGGCCGCAGTTGTCTGCTGCGCTTTTGCGGGCGCAGCTGTCCATTGCGCCTTACAAGCAGCGCAGTTGTCTGGGGTGTTCTAGGGGCGCCGTTACCGGCTGCGCATTAGCTGCGCAGCTGGAACCAGGTGGTCTTCATCAGGCTGTACTTGTCGAAGGCATGCAGCGACAGGTCGCGGCCAAAGCCTGATTGCTTGCAGCCGCCGAACGGCACGCAGACATCCAGGGCGTCCACGGTATTCACCGACACAGTGCCGGCGCGCAGGCGTTTGGCCACGCGGTGGGCGCGGTGCAGGTTGTCGGTCCACAGCGAGGCGGCCAGGCCGTACTGGCAGTCGTTGGCCAGGCGCACGGCCTCGTCCTCGCTGTCGAAGGGGATAACTGCCAGCACCGGGCCGAATACTTCCTCGCGGGCCAGCTGCATAGTCGGGCTGACGTGGGTGAAGATGGTGGGTTGGATAAAACTATCCGAGCCGTTTAAGCTCAGGCGCTGGCCGCCACAGGCCAGCGTGGCGCCCTGGCTCTGCGCCCGGTCGATAAAGCCCATGATGCGCTCGGCCTGGCGCGCATCGACGATGGCGCCGGCACGGCTGGCTGGGTTGAGCGGGTCGCCCGGTTGCCACTGTTGGGCCTTGGCGATCAGACGTTGGACGAATTCATCGTGGATTTCACGCTGCACCAGCAGGCGCGAGTTGGCTGAGCAGACTTCGCCCTGGTTGAAGAAGATGGCGAAGGCGGCTTTTTCCGCGGCCAGGTCCAGATCCTGGCAATCGGCGAATACCAGGTTGGCGCTCTTGCCGCCGCATTCCAGCCACACCTGCTTGAGGTTGGACTGCGCCGCGTAGGCCATAAAGTACTTGCCCACCTCGGTGGAGCCGGTAAACGCCAGGCAGTCGACATCCATATGCAGGCCCAGGGCCTTGCCGGCCGTTTCGCCCAGGCCTGGCAGCACGTTCAGCACCCCGGCCGGCACGCCAGCTTCCAAAGCCAGCTGAGCCAGGCGCAGGGCGGAGAAGGGCGATTGCTCGGCAGGCTTCAATACCACCGAGTTGCCGACAGCCAGGGCCGGCGCGAGTTTCCAGGCGGCCAGGTCCAGGGGGAAGTTCCACGGCACCACAGCGCCGATCACGCCCAGCGGTTCACGGGTAATGGTGGCCAGGGCGTCGCTGGCGGTCGGCGCTACTTCGTCATAGCGCTTGTCCAGGGCTTCGGCGTACCAGCTGAAAACCTGGGCTGCGCCCGGCACGTCGATGGTGTAGGCGTCCATCACCGGCTTGCCCATATTCAGCGAGTCGAGCAGCGCCAGCTCCTCGCGGTTGGCCATGATCAGCTCGGCCAAACGCAGCAATACCTGCTTGCGCTCGCGCGGTGCCATGCGCGCCCAGGGACCGTGCTCGAAGGCCTGGCGGGCACTGGCCACGGCGGCATCGACATCGGCTGCATCACAGGCGGCTACATGGGCCAGCAACTGGTTGGTGGCCGGATTGATCGACGCGAAGGTCGCGCCGCTCTGGGCCGGGCGCAACTGGCCGTCGATCAGGGCCTGGGTGATAAAGCCTTGCGCGGCGGCGCGCTTCTGCCAATCGCTATGGTCCAACATCGCCTTTATCCTCATTCCTGGGCCGCTAGCGGCATACCGGGGCCGTAAACGGCTTCTTGTGGTTGTTGAGGTTGATGGTGGCGCAGGTCGGGCAGAAGGAAAATTAGTAAATTTATACTCGCAGCCTATTAAAAAACTGGGCAGCCCCAGTGCCGGGCCTGGGGTATGTTGGCTGCATAAAATCAGTACAAGACGGCCAGGAAGCCGCTATTAAGGAGGTACCGCATGGCCGCCTATACCCTGCGTCAGCTCAAGTATTTCGTCACCACCGTGGAGTGCGGCAGCGTCGCCGAGGCCTCGCGCAAGCTGTATATCGCCCAGCCATCGATTTCCACGGCGATCAAGGGCCTGGAGGAGAGCTTCGGCCTGCAGCTGTTTATCCGCCACCACGCCCAGGGCGTATCCCTGACCCCCGGCGGCGCGCGCTTCTACAAGAAGGCTCAAGAGCTGATCCGCATGGCCCGCGAGTTCGAGCAGAACGCCCTGGCCGATAACGACGTGGTGGCCGGGCAGATCGACATCGGCTGCTTCGAAACCGTGGCGCCGCTGTATCTGCCGCGACTGATCGCCGGCTTTAATGCGCTCTATCCGGGCGTGGAAATCCGCATCCGCGATGGCGAACAGCAGGAGCTGATCCAGGGCCTGACCGCCGGGCGCTTCGACCTGGCCATCCTCTACGACCATGACCTCGATGCCACCATCGTCAGCGAACCGCTGATGACCCCGCAGAAACCCTACGCCCTGCTGCCCGAAGGCCATCGCTTTACCGGCCAGGCCCAGGTGTCACTGCGCGATCTATGCCTGGAACCGATGATCCTGCTCGACGTGCAACCGAGTCGCACCTACTTCGTCAGCCTGTTCGAAGAGCTGGGCCTTGCGCCCAATATCGTCTTCAGCTCGCCGTCCATAGAGATGGTGCGCGGCATGGTCGGCCAGGGCTTCGGCTTCTCCCTGCTGGTGACCCGCCCGCACTCGGAATGCACTTACGACGGCAAGAAGGTGGTGACCGTGGATATCAGCGAACCGGTGGCCAGCTCCGGTTTGGCCGCCGCCTGGCTAAAACGCGCACCGCTGACCAAGCCGGCGCAGTTGTTTGTTGAGTTCTGTAAGGAGCAGTTGGCGGGGGGCGTGGCGAAATAGTGGATCGCGGGAAGGGGGCGGCCAGAAGCAATCATTCACCCAGGGCTGCTGCTTTCGCCCCACGGGGGATGCCAAGGCCCATGCGGATAAGCTATCACCACAGCCCCATTAGATAAGTATTAGTCGGCATTAAAGTACCGACTAATGGCATGGTTTGCCTTGTTTAAAGATTTATATTGCCGATTAAGTGATAGTGATCCAGGATAATCAGCATCTTAATGCCGGTTGATGGTGCTGCCATGTACGACGCGCTGACCATACAAACCTACGTAAACGGCCAATGGCACGACGCCCTCGATTTGAGTTTTGCGGATGCGCAACAGCTTGCGGGTACGCGCAGTACGGTTTCGTACAGCACGAAATATCTGTCCACCTTTTACGATGTGACAGAAAACATCTTCGAATATGCCGTCAGCGTTAACTTGCCAGTCAACTGGGCTTCTGACGATAGCAAAGGCTTTCCTGCCTTCGTTTACGACATCATTCCGGCTGGTCATGCAAAGCAATCGCTGCTCAAGCGTTTTAATGATGAAAAGCCCGATGGAATGGATATTGATCTGTTCTTGTTGGGCAGATGCACCCCGTCGCCTATCGGCAATCTGCGTGTGAAAGAGTCTGTTGAAGCCCTTGAGGACTCGGGGGCCGAGGCCTTTGCTCGCCAGGAAGTTATTGAGCGCACCAATGATTTCCTTGAGTACGCCTACGAGGCTGGCGCTGCCCTAGGCGGCGCGACAGGTGCGCAAGGTGAAGCCCCAAAGCTATTGCTGGCAGAGAGCCGTGACGGACAGTTTTATGCGGATGCCATGCTCGATGATTCGTTCGTGCAAGCACACTGGCTGGTTAAGTTCGCCCGGAACAAGGTGACTGAGAACGACAAGAACATTCTTCGCGCCGAATATCAGTACTACAAAGCGGTGTCGAGCCTAGGCCTGAATACCGTTTCGACTAATGGGTTGAGCTTGGAAGAATCCGAAAAGCCCAGCCTTTGGATGCCACGGTTTGACCGCATCGTGGATGGCGAGAGCGTCGAGCGGATCGCGGTTGAATCGGTCTACTCCTTACTGGGTAACACAGAGCCTGGATCGAGGCTCAAGCATGAAGCTGTGCTGTCGAAGCTGATTGAGTTGTGGTGCATAAGCGGGCAAGTCGATGAGGTGCCAGAGCTGATCTTTGAGTACATCCGCCGAGACCTGCTTAACCGAATCCTTGGCAACAGTGACAATCACGGTCGCAACACATCCATATTCCGCTACAGGGGAAGGTTTGATTTGGCCCCGATCTATGACCTGGCCCCGATGGTTCTGGATGCAGATGGGGTAACAAGGGCAACGAAATGGCAAGCCGAAAAGAAAGGCAGCCCGAAGTGGCGTGATATTTGTGCCTGTTTCCCGCAGTGGTATGCCCCAGATGATCTGTACGAGCGTATCCGTGATGCCGCCAAAGCATTCAGAGCACTGCCGGATTTACTCGTAGATATGCCGCTGGATATCCGCCAATCCAATGCGCTGCCAGTGAACGATCTGGATAGGCACCTTGGATATTGGGAGCTGCAATGAGGACCATGACCGGAGCACAGCGTAAGCAACTGATCGACGAGATCATTCAGCTACACACGAATGGTGAATTAACCCTAGGCATGGCTATCCGTAGGCTCCGTTTGGAGGTCACAGGTTTTGATCAGGAAACCTTTGCCCAAATGTGTGGCATGTCCACCAGAGCGCTGTACCAGCTGGAAACGGACAAAGGCAATCCGACCTTGAGCACCGTCGATTCAATATTGCGCAAATTTGGCCTGCGGATGGGGCTGATGACGGCCATTACACCCAGCAAAAGACCACCGTTGGCGGCTGCGCTGCCCTCAAACACAAGGCGTGTTACTGCGGTTAAACGCAATGGCGTAACTGCAGTCGTTAAGTCTGATGATTCAAGCCGCAAGGTCACCCATGTCATCTCAAGGGGGGCAAAGCCTAAAGGGACGGCTGAGAGCAGACCTGCCTCTGGCAAGTCGCACAAAGTCGCCAAAAATGAGCCCCCTGGGGCCGACGACTCCCGCCAAGACTGAATACACTATGCGCCAGACTATCCCGCGCCATCTCTATGGCTGCATCGAACAAGGAACTCGCCTCCATGGCCTCTCCAGACAAGCAGAAAAAGCGCGCCCAGCGGGCCAAGGTCAAAGCCAGGCAGAACCGGTCGGGCAAGGCCAAAGCCCATGTGGTGCATCCGCTGCTGGCTAATCCGCTGATCAACGAGCCGTTCGATGATGTCGAAATCGACCTGAGCACCTTCGATTTCAAAGACATCGAAGAGCACGGTTTCGACCCGGCGCACTTCGACGATCTGTTCCAAGCGATGAAGGTCGGCGAAGGCATCAGTCTGTTGGCGATGTGCCTGATATTCCTGCAATACCCGGTGTTGGAGTTGGTCGTCGCGGAGGAAGCGGAAGACGCTGCCACGGACTTTATGATGGGGTTGCTGATCGTCTATCGCGGGATCTTCCACGATGAAGACGAAGACACCGCCGTGGAGTGGATCGGTAGCGACGCTTTCCAGCATGCCTACAACGAAGCCTCGATGATCCTGCAGAAGAAGAACGCGCGCGGCACCCCGGGCGCCCGCGCATAGGTGAGGGGCTGTTTGGCCCTAAAGTCTGCAAAAAAGCCCGCTCTGCGCTTCTGCCACGCAGAGCGGGCAAGGGGTGACTCAGGTGGGCTGCTTCAACCAGTCAGCCAAACGCGCCAACAGCGCATCGCAGCCATCGAGCTGCTGCAGGCTGACAAACTCATCCGGCTTATGGCCCTGCTCCATGCTGCCGGGGCCGCAGACCACAGTCGGGATGCCGGCCTGGTGGAACAGGCCGCCTTCGGTGCCAAAGGCCACGGTGGTGTAGTCGCGGCTGCCGCTAAGTAGTGCGAGCAGTTCGGCCGCTTCGCTATGCGGATCGGTGGCCAGGCCGGGGTAGGCCGACAGCGGCTGGAAGTCGATGGTGCTGGCGCTGCTGCGTTGACGCATCTGCGGCAGCAGTTCTGTTTCGGCGTAGGCGCGCAGTTCATCGGCGACCTGTTGCGGATCATCGCTGGGCAGGGCGCGTACCTCGAAGTCGAACTGGCAGTCGGCTGGGACGATATTCAGTGCGCGCCCGCCGCTGATCAGCCCGGTTTGCACCGTGGAGTAGGGCGGATCGAAACGCGCATCCTGATGCTCGACGGCGCTCAAACGCTGGCCGATTTCACCGAGCCGGTTGATCAGTTTGGCGGCGTATTCGATGGCATTCACCCCCTGTGGCGCGTAGGCCGAATGGCAGGCCGCGCCCTGCACCTGGCAGCGCATGGCCAGTTTGCCCTTGTGGCCGAGCACCGGTTTGAGTTCGGTGGGCTCGCCAATAATGCACAGTACGGGTTTGTTGGGGCGCTGCTGCAAGTCGGCCAGCAATGAGCGCACGCCCAGACAACCGACCTCCTCGTCATAGGAAAACGCCAGATGCACCGGCAGGCGCAGAGGCTTGGCGAGAAAACGCGGCACGGCGGCCAGCACGCAGGCGATAAAACCCTTCATATCGGCGGTGCCACGGCCATACAGCTTGCCGTCGCGCTCGCTTAGCTCGAAAGGTGGCAGCGTCCAGGCCTGGCCATCCACTGGCACTACGTCGCTGTGCCCGGACAGCAGTACGCCGCCACGGTCCATCGGGCCGATGGTGGCGTACAGGTTGGCCTTGCTTCGCTGCGCGTTGTAGTCGATCTCGCAGGCCACGCCGAGGTTGTTGAGGTAGTCGCGAACGAACTCGATCAGCGCCAGGTTGGAGTCGCGGCTGACGGTGGGGAAGGCCACGAGTTCGGCGAGCAGGTCACGGCTGCTGGGCTTACTCATCGCCGGGTACGCCGTAGCTGGGGGCGCGGGTTGGATCGAGGGCGCGGATTACATAGTCCTGCATCTGCGGCCGGTAGGCCTGCCAGAGGTTGTCCAGCTGGCCAATCGGGTTGTCATCGGCCCAGTCCACACGCAGGTCGATCAGCGGCCAGGTGAGGTCGTCCACCACCTTAAGCGCCGCCGAATGCACTGGCCCGGCTTCGCCACCGGCCGCCATGGCGGCGTGCATGGCCGCGAGCAGGCGGTCGGCCAGCAGCCCTTGGCTGTGTTCGAAGGCATCAATCATGGCGGCGATCACTGCGGGCGAGGCCAGCAGGTTGCCGGCCGCCACGCATTGCTCGCCGGCCAGGGCGCTGTGCAGGCCCAGCGCTTCGCTGCCGGAAAACAGTGCGCTGCGGCCCTGGCTGTCGAGCAGCGCGACCTGGCGATACTGGCTGTAGCCGTTGCGACTGAGCGCCTGGTCCAGCGCCGCCGCTGGCTCCAGCCCGGCTTCCAAGGCATCGAGAATCTGCGGGCCGAGGGCCGGCAGGGTGATGTTCTGGCTGGCCACCGCACCAACCCCGGCGCGCAGCCAGGGACAGCGTGCTCCCACGGCAATGCTCGATGAGCTGATGGCGATGCCCAGCTGGCCGGTTTCGGCGCAGCGACCGACGATGGAAAAGGTCATTGCTTATTCCTTGTAATTGCTCGGGTGGATCGGGGCGCGTAGCTGGCGCTTTTCCCGTCCACCGTGTGGCCCATGGTGGATGGGTGAAGCGTCATCCACCCTACTTATCTCGCTTATGGCTGGTCGTCCGGGATGACCGCGATCACATCGATCTCCATCAACCACTCGGGCTGACCAAGGCCGCTGATCACCAGGCCGGTGGAGATCGGGAACACGCCTTTGAGCCACTTGCCGACTTCCTGGTAGACCGGCTCGCGGTAGCGCGGATCGGTCAGGTAGGTGGTGGTTTTGACGATATGTGACAGGTCGCTGCCGGCCTCTTCGAGCAGTTGCTTGACGTTCTTCATGGCCTGTTCGGCCTGGGCGCGGGGGTCGCCAAGGCCGACCAGCTTGCCGCTGAAGTCGGTGCCGATCTGCCCGCGTACATACACGGTGTTGCCGGCGCGCACGGCCTGGCACAGGTCGTTGTCCAGGCTCTGGTTGGGGTAGGTGTCTTTGGTGTTGAACATGCGGATGCGGGTATGAGTGGGCATCAACGGGCTTCCTTTAATCGGGCTGGTTGAACTGGCACAGCAGGTTTGTGCCAGCGGCTCGGTTGTTGCGTTCAGTCGGCGGTTTGCCGTGCTGCGCTATCGCGATAAGCGAGGTAGGTGCGCTGGGTGGCGATATGCCCAGCGACGTGTTTGGCGTCGTGCCACACGCCCCAGATAAAGCTCGAACCGCGACGCGACAGCCACGGCAGGCCGAGGAAGTACACCCCCGGCTCACTGGATACGCCGCGCTGATGCTGCGGCTTGCCCTTGGCGTCGAAGGCGTTTACCTGCAGCCAGCTGAAATCCACGGCATAGCCCGTGGCCCAGATGATTGAGGTGACGCCGGCCTTGGCCAGGTCCAGTTCCAGCAGCGGCTTGGTCACGCAGTCCGGCTCCGGATAACTGGCGCGGGCTTCCGGCTCTTCGGGCAGATCGAGACCGTTGCGGGCGATATAGGCGTCGGCGGCATCCAGCAGCGCCAGGTAGTTCTTATCGCCGTTCTTGAGGTTCTCCAGCAGGTCCTGCTGGAAGGTCACCACACCGTTGTCGAAGGCTTTGGTCAGCCCGACCAGGGTCATGCCCTGATGGGCCAAGCCACGAAAGTCCACGGTGTGGCCGCCACGGGCACCGCTGACGGCGATGGTCACGTGCTCCTTGCCCGGCTGAGCGGCTTCCGCATCCCACTCGCCGAGCACGCCAAGCCACCAGCAGAAGTCACGGTTGCGGTAGCTGCGCGGCGGCCGATCATGCGGGCCGACCGAGAGGTAGACCTTGCGCCCGGCGCGCTGCAGTTCATCGGCGATTTGCACGCCTGACGAGCCGGCACCGACCACCAGCACGGCACCGTCCGGTAGTTGCTGCGGGTTGAAGTACTGCGCGGAGTGGATCTGCGTCAGTTTCTCGTCCTTGGGCGCAATCGGCGGAATCACCGGGCGCTGGAACGGCCCGGTGGCGCAGACCACGCGGTTGGCCTGGATCACGCCGGCGGAGGTTTCAATGGTGAAGCCTGGACGGTCGCTGTTACGCACCACGTTCTTCACTTCCACGCCGGTACGGATCGGTGCGTTGAACTTCTTGGCGTAGGCCTCGAAGTAGGCGGCCATGCGTTCTTTCGGCGCGAAGGCGTCGGCGTCGAGGTCGTCGAATTCAAGACCAGGGAAGCGGTCGTGCCAGGCCGGCCCATTGGCCACCAGCGAATCCCAGCGGCCGGTGCGCCAGGCTTCGGCGATTCGGTTGCGCTCCAGCACCAGGTGCGGCACGCCGAGTTTGCTCAGGTGCTCGCTGATGGCCACACCGGCCTGACCGGCACCGACCACCAGGGTGTCGATTTCTGTTCCTTCAAGGCTCGCGCCGGTGTGCATATGCAAGGCGCTTTGATTCAGGTCGGTCATGACAGGGGTCCTCTGATTCCGATCGTTGTTGTTCTATTGCGGCTGACGGTGGGGCTTGGCCGCATTCTGTTCGGAGCCGAGGAATGGCGAAATTATGATTTTTGTCGTCGCTGGCAAGGTAAAAGCGTGCCCGCCCGCAAAGCGCCGCAGCGGCTTGGCAGAGGGCTTGGGCTATAGGTTTTTTAGCGGCAGAGGCGACAAATTAGCTGGTGTGGCGAGGGTGGTTTTTGCGCGAAAGCGCTTGTGGACGGTCGCCGATGCGTGACGTGCTCACGCCTGCGACAGACGTCCGCGTATCGCCATTGTGAGTACATCAATAAGCCACCACAGCAGCAGGCCGGGTAGCAGGGCGATTGCAAGTAGGTGCAAGTGCCCGAGAAACAGTGCGAAGAAAATCTCCGAACTCGTCCAGGTATTACCAAAAGCCTGGGCGAAAACCACGCAGCTGAAATAGGCCGCAAGCACAGCGAGCAGAGCAAAGTAGGCCGCTCGCCAGCGGCGGCTTTTCAGCACTCTGATGAGGGCGGCGTAGAGCAATATGCTGGGCAGCGAGAGCAGCAGTATTTCCAGCAGCGGGTAATCGACATCGATTAAGAATGGCCATTCCAGCGTTTGACGCGGCTCACCGGTGACGGCGCAGATAAACAGCCCCGCTATCAGCGGAATGCCCAGTGCTTGAATGGTTGCGAGGATAAAACCGAGAAAGCGTTGCATGTCTGGCACTCCTTGCCGAATGAGCGGGCTCAGGCCTCGCCCTTGATCTCTTTCAGATGCTTGTACACCGTCGCGCGGCCCATATTCAGCACGTTGGCCACATAGTTGGCGGCGCTCTTGCCTTTGAAGGCGCCTTCGGCGTGCAGGGCTTCGACCAGCTCGCGCTTGTGCTCGCGGGTCAGCAGATTAAGGCCGAGTTGGCGTTGCCGTAGCCAGCTGTGCAGGAAGGTGTTGATGCGCTCTTGCCAGTCGTCGCGGAACAGTGCGTCGGGCTGTGGCACCAGCTTGCTGGAGGAGAGAAACAGCTCCAGCGCCTGCTTGGCGGTTTCAAACATCGAGATATTCAGGTTGATGCACAGTACGGCGATGGGCGTGCCGTTGGCGTCGCGCAGTACGCTGCTGACCGAGCGGATCTTCTGGCCATCCCAGTTGAGCTTTTCATAAGGGCCGATGGTGCGTTCGTCGACTTCGCCGCTGAGCATGTCCTCTAACGCTGCGTCATCGCCGATCACGCGCTTGGAGATGTTGTTGGCGATGTAGTCGACCTTCTGCGTGCGCAGGTCGTGCAGCACCACTTCGGCGTGGGGGAAGAACAGCGTGGCGATGGCGTCGGCGATGGTGCGGTAGTTGTCCAGCTCGGGGGCAGGGCGGGGCGGCGTCATGCGGCTAACTCTTCGGGCTCAGGTGGCGTTGCGAGTGTGCCGCAAAGCGCCCGAGGCGTCATCCTCGGGCGCTGCGCGCAGCTATCGGTGCAGGCTGTTGAAAAACGTTGGCGAGGCAGCCAGCGCAAGGCAAAAACAGGCGAAAAAGCGGAGTTTACGAGCTGTAAATGAGCATTTTGAGCCTGTTTTTAACGCCGCGATGGCCACGCAGGTAGTTTTTCAACGGCCTGCCAGGCGGGCGGGCGATAGCATGGCTTCCGTCAGGCCAAACTGGCGCAAGTGCTCGGGCAATGGCTCACCACGGGCCAGGGCGGCGCAGGCCATGCCCATGGCGGCGGAAGTCTGGATGCCGTAACCGCCTTGCGCAGCGACCCAGAAGAAGCCCGCCACCTGCGGGTCGAAGCCGCCGACCAGATCGCCATCGGCGACAAAGGAGCGCAGGCCGGCCCAGGTATGCGCCGGGCGACGAATGTTCAGGCTGGTGTGTTCCTCGATCTGGTAGATGCCCAGGGCGATATCCAGCTCCTCCGGTTGCACATCGTGAGGCTCGACCGGGTCGGCGTTGGCGGGCGAGCCGAGCAGCAGGCCAGCATCGGGCTTGAAGTAGAAGGATTCATCCAGGCTGACCACGCAGGGCCAGGCATGGCAGTCGATGCCCTCGGGCCCGTTAAAGGTAAAGGCGGCGCGGCGTTTGGGGATCAACCCAATCGGCACCACGCCAGCCAGGGCGGCGATCTGGTCGCACCAGCCGCCGGCGGCGTTGATCAGTACCTTGGCGCGGTATTGCGCGCTGCCGCAATCAACCAGCCAGGCGTCGCCATCACGCTGGATGCGCAGCACTTCGCAGCTATTGTGGATTTCCCCGCCCTGCTGGCGTATGCCGCGCAGGTAGCCCTGATGCAGGGCGTCGGTGTCGATATCGGCGGCGCTGGGGTCGAGCATAGCGGCCTGCACCTTGTCGCGGCGCAGCACCGGCACCAGGGCGCAGGCTTCATCGGCGCTAAGCAGGCGCATCTCTGGCACGCTGGCTTTGCCGCTATCGAATTGACGCTGCAGCTCGGCGGCATCACCCGTGAAATCCACCACCAGTTCACCACGCGGGGTCAGCAACGGGTGTTCGGCAAAGCCGGCCGGCGGCGCATCGTAGAACGCGCGGCTGGCGGCGGTCAGGGCGCGCACCTGGGGCGTGCCGTAGGCCACGGTGTAGAGCGCGGCAGAGCGGCCGGTGGAGTGATAGCCGGGCAGCTGCTCGCGTTCTAGCAGGATGGTTTTGCCATGGGCGGCGAGAAAGTAACCGGTAGAAGCGCCAGCAATACCGGCGCCGATGATCAGGTAGTCCGCCTGGTACATCAGCAGGCCTCCTGCTTGAGCTGGTAGAGCGCGTGGGCCAGGGCAACATCTTCCAGGCCCAGGCCGATGGAGCGGAAAAATACCGAGCGGCGGTAGTCCGGGCGAGTCGCCTTACCACTGACGAGTTCGGCCAGATCACCCAGGATGTTGGCACTGTTCCAGCCCAGCTCGCTGGCCAGAAGCATTTCCCCGGCGCTGTTTGGCGTGGTGGCGCGGTAGTCGCAGTAGACATCCATATTCAGCAGGCTGGCAGGCGTGACTTCATGGGCGCGCGGCGCGTTGGTGCTGATTGAAGTGATCAGCGCCGGTTTATCCAGCTCGGTTGGGTCGAGCAACGGTTTCGCCGATGAGGTGCAGAGCATCACCACATCGGCATCGCGAATGGCGTCTGCCTGGCTGGCGCACAGCTGGATACGTGGGTCGAGTTGCTGCAGCTTGAGCAGTTGCGCGCCGGTTTTCCCGGCCAGGCCTGGCGAGTAGATGCGGATGCTCTGCCAGGGGCGCAGCTGTTTGGCGTAATGCACATGTGCCTGGGCCACGGCGCCGCTGCCGATCACCGCCAGGCGGCTGGCTTCGGGCGTGGCCAGGGCATCCACGGCCACTGCGGTGGTGGCGGCGGTGCGCGCGGTGGTCAGGCTGCCGGCGTCGCACAGCAGCAACGGCTGGCCGGTCTGCATCGACATCAGCAGCGTCCAGGCGGTAATCAGCGGGCCTTGCTCGCGGACGATATAGGGCGAGGTTTTCACCCCGTAAACACCGGCCCCGGCTAGCACACCTAGGTAGTTGATAAAGTCGCCGCCGCCATTGGGAAACTCCACCAGTTGCTGCGCCGGCTGCACCGCATTACCGGCGGCTAGCTCGCGGAACATGGTGACCATGGCCTGGTGTACATCGACCTGGGCCAGCAGCTCTTCGGCAGCGGTTTTATCCAGCACATAAGGGGTGGTCGACATGGGCGGCTCCGCAACGAATTAAACAATTAAATCCATTCTGGACTTTATGGTCTTTTTCGACAAGCGCTGGCGCGGCATCTTGATACGTTGCTGCGACGTTTAGCTTGGTTGACGCAGGCGCTTGCGAAACGCTCCAGGGCTTTCCCCGCAGAGCTGCTTGAACAGCTTGGCAAAGGTGGCGCGGTCGGCGTAACCGACCTGTTCGGCGATTTGCTCCAGTGACGCCGGGCTGCGCAGGGCGCGCTGCGCAGCGCTGATGCGTACACGCTGCAGATAATCGTTGGGTGTTAGCCCGGTGCTGGCTTTGAAACGTCGCAGCAGGGTGCGCGATGAACAGTTGGCCTGGGCGGCTAGACGATTAAGGTCGATAGCTTCGCTGTGATGGCGGTGCAGCCACTGCAACACCGGTGCGAGCTGGCAATCACTGCTGGCCGGTGGCAGCAGCGGGGCAAAGCGCGATTGCAGGCCGCGCTGGCTGTCGAAGACCAGGGCATTAGCGACCTGCTGCGCCAGGCCGTCGCCGCCATGCTGGCGGATCAGGTGCAGACACAGATCAAGCCCGGCGTGCGCCCCGCCGGAGCTGAGCAGGTGGCCGTCTTCGCACACCAGTTGCTCGATCTGCAGCTTGACCAGCGGAAAACGCTCGCGGAACTGGCTGGCCAGCGCCCAATGGGTGGTGGCACGTCGAGCGTTGAGCACGCCAGCGGCGGCCAGGAGAAAAGCGCTGCTGCACAGGCTTGCCAATTGCTGGTGCGGGGGGCGCTGCGCCAGCCAGGGCAGCAGCGCGGCGTTGTCGGCCAAGGTACTGTCGATAGCGCTGCCGCTGGCGGCGAGCAGAATCAGGTCGGCGTGTTCGGCCAGACTCAGGTCGCCATCCACCTGGATCTGCGCAAAGCCCAGATCGACCGCTTGCCCATCCAGGCTTACGCGCTGCAGCTCGAACAGTCGCTGCTCGGCCAGGCGGTTGGCCAGGACAAAAGCGTCCATGGCCATGCTCAGGCTGGAACATACGGTTTGCGGGCAGACATACAGGGCGATTTTCAGCATGGAGTGTTCAAACTTTATGAAAGTTGGCGATTATTGACACAAGTGTGTCTTTTGCGCCAATCGCGCAGTGGCGATTTAACGACAATACTGCTCGCACGTTTCCTATCGGAGTTCGCCCCATGACTCACCCCAACGCCGCGCTGATCACCCGCTTCTACCAGGCCTTCCAGCAGCTGGATGCCGAGACCATGGCCAGCTGTTACAGCGAGGACGTGCAATTCAGTGACCCGGTGTTTACCGACCTGCGCGGTGCGGCCGCCGGTGATATGTGGCGCATGCTCTGCGCCAAGGCTCAGGGTTTTTCCCTGACCTTTGACGGCGTGGCGGCGGATGATCATTCCGGGCGTGCGCGCTGGGTGGCTACTTACACCTTCAGCCAGACGGGCAATCAGGTGGTCAACCATATCGAGGCCAACTTCCGCTTTCGCGATGGCAAGATCAGCGAGCACCGCGACCACTTCGACTTGTGGCGCTGGGCCGGTCAGGCGCTGGGCCTTAAAGGTCGACTGCTGGGCTGGGCGCCGTTTGTGCAGAACGCCATTCGCCAGCAGGCAGCCAAAGGCTTAGCGGCTTTTCAGAAGAGCCGTTAAGCTCTGCGACCTTCTTTGCCTGTCTGCCGATCTTCGTGATGCCTGATGTGATCTCTGTGGAAACTCCTGCCGCCGCCAAGCCCTGGTTTGTCTACCTGGTGCGGGCGGCCAATGGCGCGTTGTACTGCGGCATCAGCGACGATCCGCACAAGCGCTTTGCCAAACACCAGAGCGGCAAGGGCGCACGCTTCTTTTATTCCAGTCCGGCCCAGGCGCTGGTGTATATCGAACCCTGTGCCGGCAAAGGCGATGCGCTGCGTCGCGAGCGGGCGATCAAGGCCTTGGCCAAAGCGGCCAAGGAGGCCCTGGTGGCGACCGCGGTTATCGTTGCGGCTGATAAAGCATCATCAGCCTAGCCGGGTAGGCCGCAGCGCTGTGCAGGGTTAAGCTGGTTCCTTTATCTGATTGCAGCGGAGCCTGTTATGCACGAGTTGATCCTGCACCACTACGATGCCTCACCCTTTGCCGAGAAGGCGCGCCTGATGCTGGGCTTCAAGCAGCTGTCCTGGCGCTCGGTGGACATTCCGCGAATCATGCCCAAGCCCGATCTGTTGGCGCTGACCGGCGGCTATCGCAAGACCCCGGTGCTGCAGGTGGGTGCCGATATCTACTGTGATACCGCGTTGATTGCACGTCGTCTGGACGCGGAGAAGGCCACCCCGTCGCTGTTTCCGGAGGGTCAGGAATTCGTCGTAGCGAGCTTTGCCCAGTGGGTTGATTCGCTGATATTCCAGCATGCGGTGAGCCTGGTGTTTCAGCCGGAGTCGGTGGCCGTGCGTTTTGGCAAGCTGCCGCCGGAGGCGATCAAGGCCTTTATCGCCGACCGTGCCGGCCTGTTCAGCGGCGGCAGCGCCACGCGTCTATCTGCTGAGGTCGCCAAGCACAACTGGCCGTCGCTGATGGCACGGGTGGAGCAGCAACTGGCGCGCGAGGAGGGCGACTTCCTGTTCGGTGAGCCGTCGATTGCTGACTTCTCTCTGGCCCATTGTCTGTGGTTCCTCAAAGGCACCCCGGTGACCGCGCCGCTGGTCGACGCCTATCCGCATGTCAGCGCCTGGCTAGGTCGCGTGCTGGGCTTTGGTCATGGCGCGTCCAGTGCGCTGAGTGCAGAAGACGCTATCGCCATCGCCCGTGCGGCGACGCCGGCGGCCCTGCCGGATGAGCAGTTTGTCGAACCCAACGGCTTCGCGGTTGGTCAGCGGGTGCAGATTGCCGCCACCGATTACGGCGTCGACCCGGTGGAGGGCGAGCTGGTATTCGCCGGTGTTGAAGAGCTGATCCTGCGCCGCGAGGATGAACGCGCCGGCACCGTGCATGTGCATTTCCCGCGTTTGGGCTTTGCCATCAAAGCGCTGTAAACACGTTTTTACGATCTGTTGCGCGCTGATGTTTCAGTACGCGGCGCGCATCGCCTGTGGGTCGTAGCCGTGAATAAGCGTGCCCTTGATATCCAGCAAGGGCACGCCGCGCCCACCCAGGGCCTTGAAGGTCGCCTGGCCGGCGGGGTCTTTCTCGATATCGATTTCTCGGTAGGCTATCTGGTCCTGCGCCAGTTGCTCGCGGGTTTTCGCGCAGTAGCCGCACCATTGCGTGGCATACAGCACTACGTCGCCCGGCCGATCGGCCAGTGGTGGTTGAAACCAGCGCTGCACAGTGTCCCAGTGTTGGAAAAGCGCTACAGCGCTCAGCAGCAGGATGACTTTCTTCATGGGCGTTCCTTTGCCTTCTTGTGTTGATGGTCTGTTGAGTCGTGGGCTAACTGCGTTGCAATTCTTCCAAACTAAACGGCGGCGGGGTATCAGGCCAGTCCAGCTGCAAGCGTTCAAGCTCGCGGGCCAGCAGGCTTGCCACCAGCCAGTCGCGCAGCCAGCGATGATCCGCCGGAATCACATACCAGGGCGCTGTGTCGCTGTGACTGGCCGTTAGCTGTTCGGCCCAGCGCTGTTGGCGTAGATCGAATTCGCGATAGGACTGCAGGTCGCTGCTGTGTAGCTTCCAGCGTTTATGCGGTTGTTCCAGACGCTCTTGCAGGCGGTGCTTTTGTTCATCTTTGGATAGCTGCAAGAAGCATTTCACTGGCTGAATCGACTGGCCGAGCAGTTGTGCCTCGAAGGCTTGAATCACCTGCTGGCGCGCGGGCAGCTCTGCGGCGCTGCACAGGCCATCCAGCGGGTCGCTTATCAGCCCTTCGTAGTAGCTGCGGTTGAATACCCCGAGCAGGCCCGGCCCCGGCAAGCGCCGCTGGTAGCGCCAGAGAAAGTCGTGGCGCTGTTCGCAGGCATCGGGTTTCTGAAAGCTGTGAATACGCAGCCCTTGGGGATCGAAGCTGCTGATCACTCGGCGAATGATGCCGTCCTTGCCGGAGCAATCGGTGCCCTGCAGGATCAGCAGCAGGGCGTTGCGCCGGTTGGCCCAGAGCATGCGCTGTTGCTGGTTGAGCCAGGGCCGCAGTTCTGCCAGAGCCAGTTTGGCCGTTTGCTTATCCAGGCCAAAATCGCGCGCCGGGTCCTGGGTAAAGGGCGCTGCCGGGTCACAGCGGCAGGCATCCAACAGGTTATCCGGCAGGCGGCTCATGGATGTGACAGGCCGTTTAAAAACGTAGGCGAGGCAGCCGAGGCAAGGCAAAAACAGGCGAAAAAGCGGAGTTTACTGGTGTAAATGAGCATTTTGAGCCTGTTTTTAACGCCGCATCGGCAACGTAGGTAGTTTTTAAGCAGTCTGTTAGTTCTTGCGGCGCTTAAGCTGATCAGTCAGCTGCGTCGGCAGGTTGCGGATCACCAGGGTGTCGGTGCCTTCGTCGTACTCGATCTTCGAACCGAGCAGGTGCGCCTCGAAGCTGATCGACAGGCCTTCGGCGCGCCCGGTAAAGCGCTGGAACTGGTTGAGGGTGCGCTTATCTGCCGGAATCTCCGGCGACAGGCCGTAGTCCTTGTTACGGATATGGTTGTAGAAGGCTTGCGGGCGTTCCTCGTCGATCAGCCCGGACAGCTCGGTCAAGGTCATCGGTTCGCCCATCTTGGCCTGGCTACTGGCGTAGCCGACCAGGGTCTTGGTCTTCTCACGGGCCTGTTCTTCCGGCAGGTCTTCGCTTTCTACGAAGTCGCTAAAGGCTTTCAGCAGGGTACGGGTTTCCCCTGGGCCATCGACGCCTTCCTGGCAGCCGATAAAGTCGCGGAAGTATTCCGAGACCTTCTTGCCGTTCTTGCCTTTGATAAAGGAGATGTACTGCTTGGAGTTGGCGTTGTTGCGCCACTCGGAGATATTGATCCGCGCCGCCAGGTGCAGCTGGCCCAGATCCAGGTGCTTGGCTGGGGTCACGTCCAGCGTCTCGTTTACCGCCACGCCTTCACTGTGGTGCAGCAGGGCGATCGACAGGTAATCGGTCATGCCTTGCTGATAATGGGCGAACAGCACATGGCCGCCGGTGGACAGGTTGGATTCTTCCATCAGCTTCTGCAGCTGCTCCACGGCCTTGCGGCTGAACGCAGCGAAGTCCTGGCCCTCGTCCAGGTAATGCTTCAACCAGCCGCTGAACGGATACGCCCCGGATTCCTCATGGAAAAAGCCCCAGGCCTTGCCCTGCTTGGCGTTATAGCTCTCGTTGAGGTCGGCGAGCATGTTCTCGATGGCTTGCGAGGCAGCCAGCTCGGTATCCCGGGCATGCAGCACGGCGGGCGTGCCATCGGGCTTCTTGTCGATCAGGTGGACGATGCAGTGGCGGATCGGCATGGGGCTAGGTCTTCAATTCAGTCGCAGGGGGATGGCTCTTGGGGCGTTGGCGAGGCCAACACGGAGCCGATCTACAAAATGTGCGCAGAGTTTACCTGAGTACAGGCCTCTCTCCATCTGCCCGCGTGCCATGCCGGGCGGTTAACGCGCCCGAAACCTGCTTCTGGAGTTCAATAAGCTAATGGCTCAATGCTGGCCAACTGCTCTCATGTTCGTCGATAAGTTCTTATTTTCAAGAAAATTGTAGATATCGATTCGCGCAGATGAATATCCACGTCTAGGTTATGTAGCGTCCACACGACGCAGTAAAGGGACCTATCGCGGCGGTGTCACAAGCGCTGCCGCACCTAAACGCTCCATATATGGATTGGAGGCAGCATGCATAACAAGATTGTGAAAAGCGGCTTAATAGTGGGAAGCCTACTGGCGGCGATCTCGGGCGAGGTGCTCGCAGAGGCGAACAAAAGTAGTAGCCAACTGTTTAATGCGTTTTGGAGCCCGACTCGCTTGGGACCTCTGGAATGTCGTTTTGGCCTGCTCAACAGCACTACATTGGGGTTGCCACGCTGTATGCAGGCGAGCAACACCGCCATTCACCTGCAGGTGTTCAAGGACATTGCCCAAGCCAATGGTGGCAATCGGGCTGCAGGCTTGCCGGGTTACCAGCGCTCAATCGACTACGTGAAATCCACCCTGGAGGGTGCCGGCTATCGCGTAGAAATTCAGCCATTCCCCTTCACCGCCTATTACCCGCAAGGGCCCGGCGAGCTGCAGGCCTTGGCGCCGACGCCAGCGGTGTTTGAGTGGGATGTGGACTTCACCTACCTGTCGCAAACCGAAGACGGTGACGTCAGTGCGCCCGTGGCGGCTGTGGATATCGCGCTGGGCGCCGGCAACCTGTCCAGCAGTGGTTGTGAGACGGAGGATTTTGTCGACTTCCCCTCCGGTTCTATCGCCTTGCTGCAGCGCGGTACCTGTAACTTCCAGGTGAAAGCAGAGAACGCTGCTGCGGCCGGTGCCTCAGGGGTGATCATCTTCAACCAGGGTGATACCGAGGACCGCAAGGGCCTGCTTAACGCGACCCTGGGCGACAGCTATGCCGGTGGTATTCCGGTGTTCTTCGCCACCTACGATGTCGGGGTTGGCCTGGCGCAGAGCACAGAGACCCAGGTGCGCATGCTGGCTGACGTGGTGCGCGAGCGCACGCAGACCTTCAACCTTATCGCCGAGAGCCGCCACGGCAATGCCAACAATGTGGTGATGGCCGGGGCTCACCTCGACTCCGTGTATGAAGGCGCGGGCATCAACGACAACGCATCAGGCAGTGCCGCGTTGCTGGAGCTGGCGTTGCAGCTGCAGAAAGTGCGGCCGAAGAACAAGCTGCGCTTCGCCTGGTGGGGTGCTGAGGAGTCAGGGCTGGTTGGCTCGACTTACTACGTCAATCAGCTACCGGCCGAGCAGAAGAGCAAGATCAAGGCGTACTTGAACTTCGACATGATCGCTTCGCCAAACTTCGCCTACTTCATCTATGACGGCGACGGTTCTGCGTTCGGTCTGCAAGGTCCCCCCGGTTCTGGTGCCATCGAGAAGCTGTTTGAGGAGTACTACAAACTGCGCGGCCTGCCTTCTGAGGGCGACGAGATCACCTTCCGCTCGGATTACGCGCAGTTCTTCCTCGATGGCATCGCCTTCGGTGGTTTGTTCACTGGGGCCGAGGTGCTGAAGACGCCAGAGCAGGCGGACCTTTATGGTGGTACTGCAGGCATTGCGCTGGACCCGTGCTACCACGCCACGTGCGATGACCTGACCAACATCGCCGAGCGTGCCCTGGAGATCAATGGCGACGCGATGGCCTTTGTGACCAGCTGGTTGTCGACCTCGACCAAAGTGGTTGATGACCAGATCGAAGCCGCCAAGGCCGAGCAGGGTGTGGCACGTAGCGCACAGAGCTACGACATCACACACTGGGGTAAACACTGGATCAAGTGATCGGCTGAAAAACAAAACCCCGCCAGGGCTCAGCTCTGGCGGGGTTTTCTTTGTCTGCAATACATGTGGACGGCGGTTTGCTCTGCGGGCTTAGCTGGCCGTTAACTGGCGCTGCTTGAGCGCATGCAGGCGCTCGATCATATAGCGCAGGTGCATATGCAGCTGATACAGCTCGCTGGAGTAGGACAGCGGCACTTCGACCCGCGCCAACTCGTCTTCCAGGCGCTCCAGGCGGACGATTTCTGCGTCCAGATCGTTGGGTAACTTGCCCTTGTACAGCTGCTGGTCGATGTCGCGCAGGTGCTTGTACCAGCGGTAGATACGCGCGCGGATACGCCACTGGTAGATCGGCCCGACCGCCTTGAACAGCGGAAACAGCAGCACCAACAGCGGAATGGCCAGAATGATATAGCGGTCAGCCAGCGAGGCGATGCGAAACGGCAGATAGCGCTGCAGGATCGGCAGGCCCTTGTCGTAGTAGTAATCGGCTTCGCCCAGGGTGTTCAGCGACAGCGGCGGTTTGGCCGGGTAGCTGCCGGCGGGATCGAGCAGGCTGCCGTTTTTTAGCACGGTTTTCGCCGCTTCGAGAATCAGCGGCGTGAGTGATGGGTGGAACTCCTCGCCGGCTACCAGGGTGGCGACCGGGCCGAGGGTGACGATGTCGCGATCCGGGGTGTTCTGCGCCATATCGAGCATACCTTCGCCCACCTGCAGCTGGCTTAGATACGGCAGGCGCGCCAGGTAGGCCTCGGTGCGCCGCAGGCTGACCAGGCGCACCTTGGGTTCCGCCGCCAGGCGCTGAATCAGCGCGTTTTCCGCCGGGCCGATAAAAAAGGCGGCATCCAGCTTGCCCGCAATCAGCGCATCGGCGGCGCTGCTGCCGCCCAACTGCTCCCAGCGCTTGGGGTACTGCGCAGGTTCAATACGATTGGCCGCAAACAATGCCCCAGTCACCGCCTGGGTGCCGCTGCCCTGGGAGCCAACCGCCAGGCGCAGTTTCATCAGATCGCTCAGACGTTCGAATTTGACTTTGTCACCGAGAAACAGCCACAGCGGCTCGCGGTACATCACGCCCAGGCCATTGAGCTTGCCGCGCGCTTCGTCGCTCAGGGTCAGTTCCTGGCCGCTCTGCACCAGCGCCAGTTCCACCTCACCGCTGCCGAGTTTGCCGAGGTTGTCCTCGGAGCCTGCGCTTTCAACCAGCTCCAGGGTAAAGCCCTGCAACTCCAGTTCAGCCTGCAGACGCTCGCCAAACGCATGGTAACCACCGCCCACAGCGCCGGTGGCCATGCGCGCATGCATCGGTGGCGGCGGCGCGGCGAAATAGAACAGCGCGCCAACCAGCCCCGCAATTACCGGCACGATCCACAGGTTGGTAAGGATCAGGATTTTCAGGTCATGAAGAATGCGGCGCATGGTCAGTCCTTGTCGTTAGCTGGGCTCAGAATAGCTGCAATAAGTGGCCAAGCTAAGAACCTGTTTATGATCTGCTGCGCGTCGGCCCTGCCGCGTTAGAACCAGGCTCGGAATGCTCATGTACAACAGTACACTCCGCTTCCTCGCCTGTTTCTGCCTTGCAGGACTCTAGCTCGCGAGATCGTAAATCAGGTTCTAAATGCCAAATACGTATCTCAGCTGCTTACGCCAGCCAGGCGCATGTTGCGTTGCTCGCGCCAGCGGTCTAGTAACCCGAGCACCAGCAGCAAGCCCAGGGCATAGCCGGCATCCATGCCCAGCATCAGCAGCACCAGGCCGCACAACAGTGCACTGAATGCGGCCAGCCAGCGCCAGATACCGCGCAGCAGCACCCAACCGGCGGCCATGCTGAGCAGGTAGATGACCACGAAGTTGCCGTTGGCGTAGCGGATCAGGTCATCCACCGTCAGGTTGAGCATGCTGGCCAGGCTGGCGCATAGGGCGCAGCTGAGGATCACCAGCAGCAGGGCGCGTGCTGGTACGCCGTGCGGGTTGCGCTGCGCCAGGCTGGCGGGGAGTTTGCCTTCGTCGGCCAGGCTCCAGATCAGCCGGGCGAAGCCCTGCATATAGACGTTCATCGAGGCGAAGCAGGCCAGGTAACCCACAGTGGCGGCGATCCAGCGGGCCTTCTCGCCCAATAGCAGATCGAGCATGCGCGGCAGGGAGGCAGCATCGGTCGTCACATCGCCGTAGGTATGCAGGCTTAGCACCGCCACCGAACAGGCCCAGTACACCAGGCCAGCCAGCAGCACGCCAAACAGCAGGGCCAGGGGGAAGTCGCGCTCGGGGTTCTTGAATTCTTCGCCCATATGGGTAAAGGCCTCGATGCCGACAAAACACCAGAACATCACCCCCAGCGCCGCCGGCAGCAGCTTCCAGGAACCGCTGATCGTAGGCAATAGCGGTTGGCTGCTGACGGGCAGGTCGCCGACCCACCAGATCAGCGCGATGGTGGCGATAATCGCCACGGCAATAGCGCCCTGAATCATTCCGCTGGCCTTGGCCGGACGCTGACCGAGCAACAGCATGGCGACGAGCGTGGCCAGCTGGATGGCCAGGGCTTGGCCGTGGCTAAGATCGAACAGCGCCTGCCAGAAGCCGCTGGCGATATTCAGCGCCGCCGGCAAACCCACCGGAAGCACGGCAAGAAAAAGAAGAGCGCTTAGGCGTTCCATCCGCGCACCAAAGGCACGGCCAATCAGATGCGGCGCGCCGCCAGCGTGGGGGAAGTGGCGGCCCAGCTGAGCAAAGGTAAAAGCCACCGGCAGCACCAGGGCGATCAGCAGCATCCAGGCCCATAAAGACGCCTCGCCAGCAGCAGTGGCGGCCAGCGCCGGGATCACGAAAATCCCGGTGCCCAGCAGCGAGGTACTCAGCAGGCCAATCCCTTGCAGCAGGCCCAATTCCTGGTTTAGACGACTCATATTGTATGCTCTGGCGTTTTGCCGGCTATGGTAGGGCGCAGCCCTGCAAAACACCGCCGTAGAAGCGTCGGCGTTAACCGGCAGAATGACGGAATTGGCCGTCAAATTGCCTCAGACCTACTCACAGGCTGCTGCGCTTCGGCTAAACGGCGTTGAAAACTGCCTCGGAATGCTCATTTACAACACGTAAACTCCGCTTCCTCGGCTTTTCGCCACCGTTTATCTCTAGCTCGCGAGCCTCTGAGCAGGTCCTTATTGTCGAGAAAGACCCGTGGACAAGTTCGATCAGCAGATACTCGCCCTGTTACGCGCCGATGCGCGCTTAGCCGTCAGCCAGATCGCCCGCGAGGTCAACCTGTCGCGTTCGGCGGTCAGCGAGCGCATTCGCCAGCTGGAACACAGCGGCGTGATCGGCGGTTACCACGCCCAGGTGGTGCTGCCGGGCGAAGCGGCGATCAAGGCCTATCTGGAGCTGTTCTACCAGGGCGGGCGCTGTGAGCACTATGTCGAGCTGATGCGCGTGTTCCCCGAGGTGCGCCGCTGCAGTGGCATCAGTGGCGAGACCGATATGCTGGTATCCATCGAGGCCGCTTCGATGCAGCGCCTGAGTGAGATACGTGGCGAGATAGAAAACTTCCCCGGTATGCAGAAAGTGAAGACCCATATGGTGGTCAAGGACTGGGTGTTCTGAGCATGCGCATTTTGCATACATCCGATTGGCACCTTGGCCAGCACTTTATGGGCAAGACTCGTCAGGCCGAGCATCAGGCGTTTTGCGCCTGGCTGATCGAGCAGGTGCGGGCGCATGCGGTGGATGCCGTGCTGATCGCCGGCGATATCTTCGACACCGGCGCGCCGCCCAGCTATGCCCGCGAGCAGTACAACCGCTTTATCGTCGAACTGCGCGCCAGCGGCTGCGAGCTGGTGGTGCTGGGCGGCAACCATGATTCGGTGGCTATGCTCGGCGAGAGCAAGACGCTGCTGGCCCAGCTCGGTACGCGGGTGATTCCTGGCGTCAGTGAACACCTTGAAGAGCAGCTGCTGGTGCTGCATAGGCGCGATGGCTCGCCTGGTGCGATCCTTTGTGGCATCCCCTTTATTCGCCCGCGCGATGTATTGCTTAGCCAGGCCGGGCAGAGCGCCCAGGACAAACAGCAGTCGCTGCAGCAGGCAATCCAGCTGCACTATCAGGATCTCTATGCCCTGGCCGAAGCCAAGCGCACTGAGCTGGGCGGCGACCTGCCGATTATCGCCACGGGGCATCTGACCACCGTGGGTGCCAGCGCCAGCGATTCGGTGCGCGAGATCTACGTTGGCAGCCTGGAGGCCTTTCCCACCAGCGCCTTTCCGCCGGTGGCCTATATCGCCCTGGGGCATATCCACCGGCCGCAGAAGGTCGGTGGCCTGGAACATATCCGCTACTGCGGCTCGCCGATTGCGCTGAGCTTCGATGAAGCCAAACAGCAGAAAGAAGTGCTACTGGTTGATCTGGATAGCAGCGGCCTGCGCCAGATCACCGCCTTGCCGGTGCCGCGTTTTCAGCCGCTGCTGTCGCTACGCGGTTCGCTAAAGGAGTTGGAAACCGCCATTCAGGAGGCGGCCAAGCAGGGCCGCGCCGAGCAGCCGGTGTGGCTGGAGGTGCTGGTTGGCACCGACGACTACCTGAGTGATCTGCAACTGCGTATCGCCGCCCTGTGCGAGGGCCTGCCGGTGGAGGTGCTGCGTATCCGCCGCGAGCGCGGCAATGCAGTGGCCGGCCTGCAAGGCCAGGCCAAGGAAACCCTGGATGAGCTAAGCGTCGAGGATGTATTCGCCCAGCGCCTAAGCAGCGAAACCCTGGACGAGGCCGAGCAGGCGCGCCTGCTGGGGCTGTATCAACAGGTGGTCAGTGAGCTGCGCGAGGGCGAGGTATGAAGATCCTCAGCCTGCGCCTGAAAAACCTTAATTCGCTCAAGGGCGAATGGAAGATCGACTTCCGCGCCGAACCTTTCAAGGACAACGGCCTGTTCGCCATCACCGGGCCGACCGGGGCGGGCAAGACCACGCTGCTCGACGCCATCTGCCTGGCGCTCTATCACCGCACGCCCCGCATGAGCACGGTATCGGCCAGCGCCAATGAATTGATGAGCCGGCACACCGCCGACTGCCTGGCCGAGGTCGAATTCGAGGTCAAAGGCGTCGCCTACCGCGCGTTTTGGAGCCAGCGCCGCGCCCGCGACAAGGCCGATGGCGCGCTGCAGGCACCCAAGGTCGAATTGGCGGCCGCCGATGGGCAGATCATCACCGACAAGATCAACGAGAAGCTGCGCGAGACCGAGCGCCTCACGGGGCTGGACTTCGAGCGCTTTACCAAATCCATGCTGCTGGCCCAGGGTGGTTTTGCCGCCTTTCTCGAAGCCAACGCCAATCAGCGCGCCGAACTGCTGGAAGAACTGACCGGCACCGATATCTACGGTCAGATTTCCCAGCGGGTCTATCAATGCACCAAGGAGGTGGAAGTCAGCCTTGGCCAGCTGCGCGCCCGTGCCGATGGCGTCGAGCTGCTTAGTGAAGAGCAGCGCACTGAGTTGCAAACCCAGGCCGAGCAGCTGGCTATTGACGAGGCCGCGCTTAGCGCACAACAAGCCGAACTGCAGCACCAGCGCCGCTGGTGTGAGGACCTGAGCAATACCCAGGCGCAGTTGCACGTCAGTCAGCAGGCCGAGCAGGCGGCGCAGCAGGCTTTACAGCAAGCCCAGCCGCAGCTGGCGCAACTGGCCGCCAGCGAGCCGGCGCTGCGTTTGCAGCCGCTGCACCATGACTGGCAGCAGGCCCGGCAGAGCCTGGCTCAGACCGAGCGGGACCTGCAACAGAATGCTGCCGAGCAGCGCCAGGTTGAACAGGCCATTGCCGAGCACAGCTGGCAGGCCCGCGAACTTAGCGCCGCGCTGCTTGCCGATTGCCAGGTGCAGCGTCAGCAGCTGGCCGAGCGCCTGCAGCAGGTGCAAGAACAACTGGCGGCGCAGCCGCAACATGGTCGTCTGGGTGAACAGCTGGGCAGCTGGGGTGAGCAGCTTAAGGCGCGTCAGCAGCTGGCTGAAGAAATCGCCCAACTGCAACTCAGTCAACAGCAGCTGCAAGAAACCATCACCGCGTCGCGGACGCAACTGAGCCAGCAGACTGAGCAACTGGGGGCCGAACAGCTTCGTCTGCAGCAGGCGCGCGAGCAGGAAAACGCCGCACAGCAACAGCGCGACGCGCTACTGGCTGGGCGCAGCGAGGCGGTTCTGCGTGAGCGCTGGCAGCAGCTGCATATCCAGGGCGGTGTGCTGACGCAGCTGGGTGAGCTGGCCGTGGCTCAGCAGCGTCTGACGGACGAGCAGACCCAGCTGACAACAACTCTGGTTGTCTTGCGTGAACAGCATCAGACCAAGGGCACTGAGGTGGCGCAATTGCGCCTGAACTACAAGGACCTGCAGCAACAGGTGCTGGCCCAGGAAAAACTGCTGGAGCAGGAGCAACGCATTCAGGCCCTGGAAGCCCATCGCGCCCAGCTGCAACCCGGCGAGGCTTGCCCGTTGTGTGGCTCCGAGTCGCATCCGGCAATCAGCGCCTACCAAGCCCTGGATGTGTCGGCGACCAAGGCGCTGCTCAGCAGCAAGCGCGCCGAGCTGGAGGCCCTGACCGAGCAAGGCCGGCAACTGGCCGGCGAGCTGGAAAAACTCGCCGCGCGCCTAGAGCAGCAACAGCAGCAGTTTGAACGGGGCCAGCAGACCCAGGCCGAGCAAGGCGAACGCTGGCAGACGCTTAATGCGCAGCTGGAACATCCGTTGACCGATGCTGTTGCCCTGGCTGAGCAACAGACGCAACAGCGCAGTGAGCTGCAACAACTGCAGCTGTGTCTTGAGCAGCTGCAACAGCTCAATACCACCCTTGAGCAGCGCCAGCAGGCGCGCCTAAATCTGCAGCAGCTCTGCAGTGAACTGGAACAGCAGCAGGCGCTTAATCGTCTGCAACTGCAGCAACGCCAGGAGCAGGCGGAGCAGGGTCAGTTACGTCTGCAGCAGCTGCAGGACGTTGCGCGTGAGCGCAGTGAAGGGCTGAGCCAGGCCCTGGCCGGCTTCGGCTATCAGCTGCCGGAGGACGCCAGCGCCTGGCTGGCCGAGCGCCAGGCCGAGTGGCAGCGCTGGCAGCGTGGTCAGCAGCAAAGCCTGGATTTACAGCGCCAACTCAGTGAGCTGGACCATGGCCTGCAGGCTGCTGTGCAACTGGCTCAGCTCTGGCAGCAACGCTGGAGCGCTCTAGACCTGGCTGATCAGTCGGTATTGGCCAAGCCCGCCGATGTCCAGGCAGCCTTGCAGCAGGCGCAGGTACAGCTGGAAGAGGCGCAGCGCCGTCAGCAGCAACTGGCTGGTAGCCGTCAGGCCCTGGCCAGCCGCTTGCAGGATGATCAGGCGCGCCTGCAACAGGCCGAGCAGCAGTGGACGGCGGCTCTGTCCGCCAGCCCCTTTAGCGATGAGGCGGGTTATCTGGCTGCCCTGCTCGATGAGGCGCAGCGCAGCGCTTTGCAGCAATTGCGTCAGCGCCTGGACAAAGCCTTGAGCGATGCCCAGGTCCTGGTCAATGCCGCCGCGCAGCAGCTTGAGGCTCTGCAGGCTAGCCCGGCTACCGCCTTCAGCCTGGCGCAGTTGGATGAACAGCTGCTCGCCCTTAACGCCCAGCTAAAAGCCCTAAGCGAACGCCAGGGCGAAATTCGCGCCCAGCTGCAGGGTGACGACGCCCGTAGGCAAGGCCAGCAAAGCCTGTTTGCCGCGATCCAGGCCAAGCAGGGCGAATACGATCTATGGCAACAGCTCAACAGCCTGATTGGCTCGGCCGACGGCGCCAAATACCGCAAGTTCGCCCAGGGCCTGACCCTGGATCATCTGGTCTACCTAGCCAATCAGCAGCTCGAACGCCTGCACGGTCGCTACCAGTTGGCGCGGCGCAGCAGTGGTGAACTGGAGCTGGAGGTGATCGACACCTGGCAGGCTGATGCGGCGCGCGACACCAAGACCCTGTCCGGCGGGGAGAGCTTTCTGGTCAGCCTGGCTCTGGCCTTGGCACTGTCCGATCTGGTCAGCCACAAGACCAGCATCGACTCGCTATTTCTCGATGAAGGTTTCGGCACATTGGACGGCGAAACCCTGGAGGTGGCGCTGGACGCCCTGGATAACCTCAACGCCAGCGGCAAGATGATCGGCGTGATCAGCCACGTCGAGGCGCTCAAGGAGCGCATCCCGGTGCAGCTGAAAGTGCACAAGGGTGTCGGTATGGGCTACAGCGGCCTGGATAAGCGCTTTGCGGTGAGTGCGCGGGACAATTGATCTGCGCCAGCGTTGCTTGGGCCATGCCTACCTATACTGAGGGTTAGCGTACAGGAAGCGATCTCTAAATCCGCCAGGAGCGGCGGTTACCTCTGCCTCGGAGCATTGCACTTGGCCAAGTTGTTGATCTGCCTGCTGTGCTGCTATTGCCTGGTTGTTGATATCCATGCAGCCCCGCGCTCGGCTGAGGCCTTGACCCTCTGTTATGAAGATCAGAACTCCTACCCCTGGGTGATGACCGACGGCAGCGGGCTCAATCTGCAGTTGCTGCGTCTGGTCGCTGATGCCTTGCCGCTGCAGTTCAGTTTTGTTGCGGTGCCCTGGAAGCGCTGCCTGTCCGGGCTTGCTCAAGGTACTTATGACGGCGCCTTTGCTTCCAGCTATAAGGCGGAACGTCTGGTGCTTGGCCGCTACCCGCAAGATGCCGATGGCCGGCTGGATGAACGCAAGCGCCTGCACACCTCGATCTATGCCTTGTACCGGCGCAAGGGCAGTCCGGTGAGCTGGAATGGCGAAGAGTTTCGCCAGTTGCACGGGCAGGTGGGGTCTCTGAGCGGCTTTTCGATTGTCGATTTTATTCGTGCCCAGGGCGCCGAGGTGGATGAAACCAGCCGCGATCCGCTTGCGCTGTTGCAGATGCTTAGCCATAAGCGCATTGAAGCGGCGGCCCTGCAGAGTCTGCGCGGCGATTTCGTGCTGCAGAGCAATCCTGAGCTGGCAGTGCGGCTGGAGAAGGTCAAGCTGCCGCTGGAGGAGAAGGCTTACTACCTGATGCTGTCCAACGCCTATGTGGCGGCCAACCCGGAGCAGGCCGCGCGTATCTGGGATGAAATCGAACGTCAGCGCGAGTCGGTGACCTATCAGCAGCAGGTGCGGGATTTTCTGGCACGCTCTCAGCCCTGAGCCGGTTAATGCTTGGTGCCTGCCAAGCGCAGGCGCATGATCGTGCTTCGCCTCGATGAGTATTACCGCATGGCCAAGCCTCCCGCCGCTCCACCGTCTGCCTCTGCGCTGGGGCGCTTTCTCACCTTGGCCGGCACGGCCACACGTATCGGCGGCAGCGTGCTGGGGCAGAGTTTGCGGCCTGGGCGCAGCGGGATTGATTGGCAGCCGGTGGGTGACTTGCTCACGGATGTGCTGGGTGAGATGAAAGGCCCGGTACTCAAACTGGGGCAAATGGCCTCGCAGTGGCAGGGGGTGTTGCCTGAGCCGGTGGCCCTGGCGCTGGCTTCTCTGCAGAACCGCGTGCCGGCCTTGCCCTTCAGTGCCCTGCGCGGGCATTTGCAGCAGGTGTATGGCGCGGACCTTGGGCAGTTCTTCCAGCAGATCGACGAGCAGCCCTTTGCCGCAGCGTCCCTCGGCCAGGTGCATCGTGCCGTGGCGGCGGATGGTCGGGCGCTGGTGCTCAAGGTGCAATACCCGGGCATCGCCGAAATCTGCCAGGCGGATCTGCGTCAACTGCGCCGTTTGCTGCCGCTGGGGCGCTTGTTCCGCGCGCCGGCTGAGCAGCTGGAGGGCCTGTATCAGGAACTGGCTGCGGTGATCGAAGCCGAGCTGGATTACCCGGCGGAGATGCGCCGCCTGCAGGACTTTCGCGCGCATTTCGCCGATTGGCCGGGCTTGCGCCTGCCACAACCGCAGGAAGACCTGTGCCGCCCCGGTGTACTGGCGCTCAGCGAGGAGGCCGGCTTGCCGTTTGCCGAGGTTAGCCAGGCCAGTGCCGAAGTGCGTGAGCGCCTGGCTCTGACTCTGGTGCGCTGGCTGAGTGCCCAGGCCTTCGAGCTGGGTCTGCTGCATGCCGATCCGCATCCGGGCAACTTCGCCTACACCGCGGCGGGTGAGCTGGTGGTGTATGACTTCGGCTGTGTGCAGGCGCTGTCCGCGCCATTGCTGGCAGCCTATGTGCAAACTTACAAGGCGTTGCAGGCCCGCGATGGTGAGCAGTTGGAACTGGCCTTCCAGGCACTTGGCACGCGCCAGCCGAAATCCACCACGCCCTATGGTTTGTACCGTCAGCTGCATGGCCTGCTCGGGCCGCTGTTGCAGCCTGGGGTGCACTGGGATTTTGCCGCCACGCCGCTGCATGAGCAGGTGCAACGGCTGTTGCCCGATGTGCTGGGCGCGCTGGGCAGCCTGCAACCGGCGCCGGCCACCTTGCTGGTCAACCGCACGCTGGAGGGGCATTACTGGAACCTCAGTCGCCTCGGCGTGGCGCTGCCGGTGGCCGATCTGTTGCAGGGGCAGCTTGCCGGGCGCTAGCGCATGCGGGTGACAGGAACAGCCTGACCCTTCTCGATACGGGTCAGGAATACCGCGCTGGAGCCCTGGTGCTGGCGTCGCGAGAACGCCACCTTGAAGCCGCCAAGGTCCGTGTTGAGGTGTTCCAGTGCATCAAGAAACGCCTCCCGCGTCGGCTCAGCGCCGGCTTTGCGCAGCGCCTGGGTAAACACTGCCGCGCCGATATAGCCTTCCAGCGAAGCGTGGTCAAAGTCGCCGGGCTGCATATCGGCCTGATAGGCGCGCACCAGCGCCCGCGAGCTGTCGTGCGGAGAGGGCACCACCTGGGAGATATACACCCCGTCGCCGTCATTGCCGGCCTCGCGGATAAAGCCCTCGGTGCCGATAAATGACACCGTCATAAACCGCGTGTTGAAGCCCAGCGCTTTCGCCTGCTTGATCGCTGCAGCCAGTTGCCTGTAAGTGCCGACAAAGAACACCGCTTCCGGTTGGCTGCGTTGCAGCGCCTTGATGGCTGCCGCCACGTCCAGTGAGTTGCGCTGGATGTGCGCCTGCGCATAAATCGTCAGATCACGCTTGAGCAGGGCGCCGTTGAGGCCGCCCTTGACCGCTTCGCCGAACGAGTCGTCCTGCATCAGGATGGCGATCTTGTTCAGCTTGAGGTCCTTGGTCACGCGCTCGACCAGGTGCTCGGTTTCCTCGATATAGGAGGCGCGAATATTGAACACCCCAGGTTTTGTCGGTGTGCGCAGAAACTCGGCCCCGGTAAAGGGGAACAGGTAAGGCACCTGCGCCTGCTGCGCCAGCGGCAGGGCGGCGCGTGAGGTGGGCGTGCCGACATAACCGAGCAGGGCGAACACCTGTTGGGTTTTCAGCAGACGGCGGGTATGTGCGGCGGTCTGGCTGGGCTCGTAGCCATCGTCCCGGCTGAGCAGGTTGATCCGCCGGCCATGTACCCCGCCTTCGGCATTGACGCGCTTGAAGTAAGCCTGGGCGCCATTGAGCATGCCCAAACCCAGGGCCGCCGCCGGGCCGCTCTGGGCGTTTACCATGCCGATCCGCACTTCATCCGTGCTCAGGCCTGGCTCCGCTGCGCTGGCAAAACCCGGCGTCAGCAGGCAGCTGAGCACCAGGCCGCGCAGCAGCTGTCGAGAGGTCATCGATAAGCTCCTTGCCATGATCGCAGGCCACTGCAGGGCCCGCTCGTCCATTTCTTCTTATTCTGGGTATGCATGTGATCCTCTAAGACACTCTAGTCAGTTGTGCATAAAAGACCGGGCTTTACTCGCTTGCCGGTGATGCTGACGGCTCCTGCTGGTACTTGCCTTGCTGTAGATCATCGAAATAACGCTGATAACGGCCGCTGTCACGGTAGAGCTGCAGACGTTTATTGAAGCGTTCGAGCAGCGCCGGGCTGCCTTCCAGGCTTTTCGGCAGCATCAGGTAGCTGAGGTTGACCAGCAGCGGTTTGGGGTGATGGGTGATCTTGGCCTGATCTTGCGCACTGAAGTGGCTGCGCAGGGCGGCGTAGCCGACGTTCATCTCCTGCGGGTAGAGCACCACACGCTCCTTGAGCAGCTTCTCGAAGTTCTGCTGGTCGTTGGAAACGCGCTCGATCTTCACCTTGTTCTCGGCGAGAAAGGCATCGAACTGCGGGCCGTAGCTGTATTCCAGGCCGCCGCCGAGGGTCATGCCGGTGAGGTCGTCAAAGGTCTGCCAGTCGAAGGGCAGGCTTTTCAGGTGGAAAAACACGAATTGTTCATCGAGCAGTGGCGCGCTGAACAGAAAATCCGCCTCGCGTTCGTCTTTGTGCATCCACACGGCGGTGCCGTCAAAGCGCCCGGCCGCCGCGGCAGAATAGGCGCGTGGCCAGGGCAGAAACTGAAAGGTGACGCGATAGCCCTCATCGGCCAGCAGGTCGCTGATCAGGTGGGCGATCACCCCGTTGTGTTGCAACTCGCTGGATAGATAGGGCGGCCAGTCGCCGACGCTGATCTTCAGTTCTGGCTGTTCGCTGGCTTGCGCGGGCAGCCCCAGCAATAGGCAGAACGCGACGAACAGGTGTTTCCACTTCATTAAAACCCCTTAGTGACAACCGGGAATAGCGCATGCGCGTGGTAATGGCCCAGTAATACCACTGCGCAGGCGCAGATAAAACGCCATTAATAGTTCATCAAAATGTCATCGCGCGAATGAAGACTGCTGCGGATTTGTTCAATCCCCACGTCTTTGCATAAGGATAGTTGCTGTGCTGCGAATCCCGACACTTTGTGCGCTGTTTGCCCTGGCTCCATTGGCTTCGGCCCTTGAGCTTAAACCCCTGGCCCTGTACGAGAGCGGCTTTGCTGCCGGCACTGAAATTGTCAGCGCGCAGGCCTCAAGCATGCGGGTGATTGTCTCCAACAGCGCCGAAGGCTTGGTGGATGTGCTGCAGCTGGACCCGGCCAAGGGCCTTAACCGCATTGCTCGGCATAAGCTGGTGGCTGAAGGTGCGGGGGAGATTACCTCGGCAATTTTCCACCCCAGCGAAGACCTGTTTGCCGTGTGCATCCGCAACAGCGATGGCTTGAAAAACGGCCGCGTCGAGTTGCGTGCGGCGGCCGATGGCAAGCTGCTTAATACTGTGGAAATCGGCATCTGGCCGGACAGCCTGGCGTTTTCGCCGAAAGGCGACTTCATCGTGGTGGCCAACGAAGGTGAAGGCTATGTGCGTGACGGCGAGGGTTTCCGCAGCGGTGAAGGCTCGATCAGCCTGATCGACCTGCGCGGCGGCGTGGCGGCGGCCAAGCACAGCCTGATCAAACTGCCGGACCTGGCCGGTGTCGAGGGTGCCACCCAGGCCGAGCATCAGCGTTTGCTGGAGCGGGTGATCGACGGTGAAGAGCTGAAAGTGCCGTTCGGCACCAGCCCCGAGCATATCGAGCCGGAATACGTGACCTTCAGCCCGGACGGCGCGCGCGCCTACGTCAGCCTGCAGGAAAACAACGCCATCGCCGTGGTGGATGTGCTGCAAGGCAAGCTGGACAAGGTATTTGGCGTCGGCACCGTGCGCCATGCGGCGGATATCGTCGATGACGGCAAGTATCAGCCGACTGCCGAGCTGTTCGCCCTGCGCGAGCCGGATGCCCTGGCGGTCAGCGCCGATGGCCGGTACCTGATCAGCGCCGATGAAGGCGATACCGATCCGAAAATCGCCAAGACTAAGGCTGGCCTGCCCAGCGGTGGTGGGCGCACGGTCAGCGTGTTCGATGCCATAAGCGGCAAGTTGCTCGGCGACACCGGCAGCCAACTCGATGATATGGCTGCCCAGGCCGGCGTTTACCCGGATGCGCGCAGCCCCAACAAGGGCAGCGAACCGGAAGGTGTGGTGAGTTTCGATGCCTTCGGCAAGCGCTTGGCGGTGGCTACCCTGGAGCGTGCGGATGCGCTGGCGCTGATTGATCTTGATCAGCCGGAGCAACCCAAGGTGCTGCAGGTCGTCGGTGCCGGCGAAGGTGCCGGTTCCGGCAAGCTGGCGCCGGAAGGCCTGGCGCATGTCGAGCACAAGGGGCGGCACTTCCTGGTCACCGGCCTGGAGAAGAGCGGCAACGTCGCGCTGTTCGAATTGCTCAAGTAACTAGGGTCTGTTGCCGTTTCGTTCGCGGCCGCGCCGGAGCCTGTTTTAGCGCGAGGCAAGGCACGAGACACGAAGTTTGGTTGTTCCAAATGAGTGTCGAGAAACGCAGTATCGCGCTAAAACAGGCCCGGCCCTGCGGGTTGCGCGCAAAATCTCGCCATGCGTTGTTGGAGGACTTGGCAAGGGAACAACCATTACCTGCGTCCTCCGCCTAGCCTGGCGAGATTTTTCGCAGCAACGCGGCTCGCGACGAAACGGCAACAGACCCTAGCCTGTTGCCGGTCAGACGCGCTGCATGCGTCTGGCCGAGTGCCAAGCAAGCCGGCCAGTGTGCCGGCTTTTTATGGCCTGTCATTCCTGGCAGCCACCTTTCGGGTCGTCGCTGCGTGAGGTTGAAAAGCGCTCCTGGCGCTTTTTTCTTTACGGCCAGTTCCCCGTCAGCCTCAGGCCCTTTAGAGTGCTGCAGCGCAATCGCGCGGGTAACAAAGGATGGCCGCGGCATGACCTTATGGGTCGTTTCAACTCTGTTTGTATTGACCTACCTGGGCATGGCTGCAGGGGGCATTCGTGGCCTGCGCGTTGATCGCAGCTGGATTGCCGGCTGCGCGGCGGTATTGCTGCTGGTCAGCGGCGCGCAATCACCTGCTGATGCGGCCAGCCACCTGGATGCCGGCGCGCTGTTGCTGCTGCTGGCGCTGATGCTGATCAGCGCGCAGTTCGACTTCTCCGGAGTGTATGCCTGGCTTAACCAGCAACTCAGTCACTATGCCGAGCAGCCAGCGCTGCTGCTGTTGGGCGTGGTGCTGCTAGGCGGCGTGCTGTCGGCGTTGTTGGTCAATGACATCGTCGCCTTCGCCCTCACCCCGCTGCTCTGTCATAGCCTGCTGGCCCGTGGCCTCGATCCGCGGCCGTTTCTCCTGGCGTTGGCGCTGTCGTGCAATGCCGGTTCATCCGCCAGCCTGATCGGTAACCCGCAGAACATTCTCATCGGCCAGGCCGGCGGCCTGGATTTCTGGTCTTACACCTTTATCGCCGGCCCGCCCGCGCTGGCCGCATTGGCCATTACCTACGCGGTGATCTGGCTGCAATGGCGCAAACGCTGGGGTACGGCCAAACCGGCAGTGCAGGAAGAAACCCCGGTTGAGCGCATCTACGGCCTGCGCAGTTACCTGAAACCGCTGCTGGCCAGCCTGGTGCTGCTCGGGCTGTTTTCCACCAGCATGCCGCGCGAAATTTCCGCGCTGCTGATTGCCGCATTGGTGATGATTTCGCGGCGGGTGGACAGCCGCGACTATGTGCAGAAGGTCGACTGGAACCTGTTGCTGCTGTTTGCCGGGTTGTTCATCGTCACCGGCGCGGCGATGAGCCTGCCGCAGGTCGCCGGTATGGCCGGCAATCTGGCCGAGCTGGGCTTGCTACCGCATGGGGTGATCACCCTGGCGAGCCTGTCCCTGTTGGCCGGCAACCTGATCGGCAATGTGCCTTACGTGATGTTGCTGCTGGGCGTGTTGCCGGATGCCAGCGAAGCCTTGTTGGTGGGCCTGGCGATCATGTCGACGCTGGCCGGCAACCTGCTGCTGATCGGCAGTGTGGTCAACCTGATCGTCGCCGAAAGCGCGCGGCGTCAGGGCGTACCGCTGAGCTTTGTCGACTTTGCCCGCAGCGGCGTGCCGGTGACCTTGCTGAGCATGGGCGTGGCTGGATTGTGGCTGGCGTTGGGCGGTTGGTTGCCCTGGTAGGCGTAAGCCGTAGCCCGGATGCAATCCGGGGCGTTTGCTGGCCGCAAGATCCGCTCCCGGATTGCATCCGGGCTACGTGCAGCGCGCTCTCACGTTGCCAGCCTACGACCAGCGGGCTGTGCGCCAGGCCTGCTGCTGTTCCGCCGTCTGAAAGGTCCAGGCAACAAAACGGCTCTGCTTCTGGCCCTGGGCCATTTCCACGGTTTGTACCTGGAGTGCGCCGGCTTTCTTCAACTCGCTGTAAACGCCCGGCAGGTTGCCGGCCTTGGAGATCAGGCTGCTAAACCACAGCACCTGCTGACCCACCGCGACACTTTCCTTGATCAGTTGGCTGACAAACGCCGCTTCGCCACCCTTGCACCACAGCTCTGCCGCCTGGCCGCCGAAGTTCAGCACCGGCAGTTTGCGTTTGGGGTCGAGTTTGCCGAGGTTGCGCCATTTGCGCTTGCTGCCGCTGCTGGCTTCTTCCGCGCTGGCGTGGAAAGGCGGGTTGCACAGGGTCAGGTCGAAGCGCTCATCGCTCTGTAGCAAGCCCTGGAAGATATGCGCGCTGTCGCGCTGCTGGCGCAGCTCGATGGCCTCGCCCAGGCTCGGGTTTGACTGGACGATGGCTTTGGCCGAGGCGATGGCACTGGCGGCGATGTCTGAGCCGAGAAACTGCCAGGCATATTCGCGGTTACCCAGCAGTGGGTAGATGCAGTTGGCGCCCACGCCAATATCCAGCGCGCGCACCTTGGCACCGCGCGGTATCTCGCCGCCATTGCTTTTGGCCAGCAGGTCGGCCAGGTAATGCAGGTAATCGGCGCGCCCCGGAATCGGCGGGCACAGGTAATCCGCCGGAATATCCCAATGACTGATGCCATAAAACTGCTTGAGCAGTGCGCGATTGAACACCTTGACCGCTGCCGGGTTGGCGAAGTCGATGCTCTCATTGCCATAAGGATTGATGATCACAAAGGCCGCCAGCTCCGGGCTGGCCTTGATCAGCGCGGGAAAGTCATAGCGCCCCTGATGACGGTTGCGTGGGTGCAACTGGCCCTTGGCTGCGTCGGGCTTACCTGCAGCAGGTTTGCCAGGCGCAGGGCGGGGTTTACGGTTGGGGCGTTTCGGCGGCAGGGACATGGCAGGCGGATCTGAGGCTCGGGGCGCGGGATTTTCCCACAGCTGGGCGCGGGTTGCTCGTTGCTAGGCGATATTCAGCCACATCGCCAGATAATCAAAGAACAGGCAATACAGAGCAATCGGCAGCGGCAGGCCGAGCAGGGTGCCAAGCAGATAGATGCGAAAGCGTACGTCAGACAAGGCTAGCGCGTAGTTCAGCGCCGGCATGGTCTGAAACAGCATGCGTAGGCTGATGATGCTGGCCAGTGGGTGGCGATCAAGACCGTTAAGCAGGCGCTGCGCCAGGGAGTTGTCTAACTCGCGCAGGGCGTTACCGCCCAGATAGCGAATGGTGATGTAGGTGACGGTGCAGGACACGCAGGCCGCTACGTAGGTGACGATGCCGCCGTAAAGCCGCCCCAGGGCCAGTACCGCAGCGGCGAGAAATACCCAGCCGGGAATCTGGATCAGATTGCCGAGGGCAAATAGCAGGATAAACAGCAGCAGTCCGACGACCGGGTGCATAAGAATCAACGTCTGCAAGGCATCCAGGCTGAACTGCGCGCGGATGCCCAGGGTTTCGAACAGCACAAACAGGCTAAGCAGAAACACAAGGACCAGCAGTAGGCGGTGGGAGCTGCGCATGGCGGCCTCGGCAGCTTAGGGGTAGCCGAGCACGGCCTTGATTTGCCCCAGATTGGCGGCAATCCACTGTGGATTGATCGCGCCCCAGTCACGAATTTCATAGTGCCCGGCGTTATTGCGTTCACCGCTTTGCTGGGCGAAGGCGCAGTCGATATCCAGCTCGGCCAGGGCGCTCAGGGTGTCCTGGGCGGTGCGCCGGGGCATGCCGGTGGCGGCCATCAGCGCTGGCACGCTGGTGGCGCCGCCGCTGTCGATCAGCCAGGCCACATACAGGCGGCGGTAGAAGCTGCTGCGGGTTTTGCTGACGTCCATAAGGGCTCCTGCGCGAGGCGGTTGCAACAACCGCCGCATTGCCTGACTTACATGGCGAAGAGTGCGATATAGCTCAGGGCCCCGGCGATATAGCCGGCAAAGGCCAGGCCGCTGATGTACTTCACGTACCAGATAAAGTTGATCTTCTCCATGCCCATGGCCGCCACGCCGGCCGCCGAGCCGATGATCAGGCAGCTACCGCCGGTGCCGGCGCAGTAAGCGAGCATTTCCCAGAAGTTGCCGTTGACCACAAAGTTGCTCAGCCAACTGCTTTCGCTACCCGCCAGGGCCAGGGTTTCAGGGCTGACCAGTGGGTACATCTTCATTGCACCGGCGACCATTGGCACGTTATCCACCACGGCGGAGAGCAGGCCGATGGACATGGCGATGGTGTAGACGTTGCCCAGGCTGTCTTTCAGGTAGGTGGCTACATCGATCAGGTGGCCTGCGGTGGACAGGCTGGACACCGCCAGCAGGATGCCGAGGAAGAACAGCACGCTGGTGACGTCGATGCGGCGCAGTACGCCGACCACCGAGAGCGGGTCCTTGTCTTCGCTGTTCTTGCTGCGGTGGATGATTTCAGTGGTGACCCAAAGCACGCCGAGGCCGAACAGGATGCCCATGTACGGCGGCAGGTGGGTGATGGTCTTGAACACTGGCACGAAGATCAACGCGCCGAGGCCCATAACAAACACCAGGTTGCGCTCGAAGGGCGTGGTCGGGTCGCGACGGCTTTCGCGGCTTTGCTTGGGCTTGGGCGGGGTGATTTCACCCTTGAGCACGAAGCTCATGATGGTCAGCGGCACCAGCAGGCAGATCAGGCTTGGGATGATCAGCTTGACCACGATGCCGCTGGCGGTGACCTGGTTACCGATCCACAGCATGGTGGTGGTCACGTCACCAATTGGCGACCAGGCGCCGCCGGCGTTGGCGGCAATCACCACGATGCCGGCATAGAACCAGCGCTCCTTCTGGTCGTCGATCAGTTTGCGCAGCAGCGAAATCATCACGATGGTGGTGGCCAGGTTATCCAGCGCCGCCGAGAGGAAGAAGGTGATTACGCCCACCAGCCACAGCAGGTGCACGCGCTTGTTGGTGCGGATGCGGTCGGTGATGACTTTGAAGCCTTCATGGGCGTCGATCAGCTCGACGATGGTCATGGCGCCCATCAGGAAGAACAGGATCTCGGAGATTTCGCCCAAATGATGGCGCAGCTCTTCGGTGACGTGATGGTCATTGCCACTGGCGCCAGCGGTGGCGGCGCCAATCAGCGGCAGAATGCTGTCCGCGCCGAGTACCAGCAGAGTCCAGCAAATTACTGCAGTCAGGATGGCCGACGCGGCTTTATCAATTTTCAGGGGGTGTTCGAGGGCGATACACAGGTAGCCGAAGACGAAGGTCAGTGCCATCAACGCGTACATGATCAGAATTCCAGATTCAGGGCTTTTTTATTGAGTTGGAGGTGCCAGAGGCATCTAGATGCGCCGACGAAGATGCCTGATTTGCGTGGAAATTGGCAGCGGATTTATCGCCAGGTCAGGCTGCGTGCTCGTTCGCGGGCTAATTATGGGCGCGCGGTTAGCCCTGGTGCGCCCAAACTACGCGGTGCTGCGCAGTTCGGGCGGGCCTGAGCTCAGGCCTGCGACAGGTCGTCGCGTTCGGCGTGGGCCGGCACAACGGGCTGCGGCGGGAAGATAAATGCCAGGCAAATCGCCAATAGCGGCATCAGCAGGTTGAAGAAGCAGTACGGCAGGTAGCTCAGGGTCGCCACGCCTAGAGTGGCGGCCATATAGGCGCCGCAGGTGTTCCACGGCACCAGCACCGAGGTCAGGGTGCCGCCGTCTTCCAGGGCGCGCGACAGGTTGACCGGGGCCAGGCCGCGTTTCTCGTACTCGGCGCGGTACATGCGGCCCGGCAGCACCAGGGCGATGTACTGGTCGGCGGTGATGATATTGGTGCCGATGCTGGTGGCAATGGTACTGGCGATCAGGCTGCTGGTGCTTTTCGCCAGGTGCAGGGTGCTTTGCAGCAGGCGTTGCAGCAGGCCGAGCTTTTCCAGCACGCCGCCAAAGCACATGGCGCAGATAATCAGCCACACGGTGGTGAGCATGCTGGCCATACCGCCCTTGGACAGCAGGCCGTCCAGCGCCGGGTTGCCGCTGCTCGATTCATAACCGGCGAACAGCGCGCTCCACACGGTCTTCAGCGGCGCCAGGCTGCCGGCAGCCGGATCGGCCAGGCGCGCCATCACCTCGGGTTGAAACACCACGGCGAACACGCCGCCGAGCAGCGCGGCGACAAACACTGCCGGGAAGGCTGCCCACTGGCGCACGGCAAGAAACAGCAGCAGGGCCACCGGCAGCAACAGGTGCCAGCCCAGGCTGAACTGAGCTTCCAGCGCCTGCAGCACTTCGGCGATACGCGCGGTGTCGTGGCTGTTGCTGGCTTGCTGGCCGAGAACGAAGAAAATCATCAGGGCAATCAACAAGGCCGGTGTCGTGGTGCGCAGCATCAGGCGGATATGCGCGAACAGATCCGCCCCGGCCGCGGCGGGCGCCAGGTTGGTGGTGTCCGACAGCGGCGAGAGCTTGTCGCCAAAGTAGGCGCCGGAAATGATCGCCCCGGCGGTAATCGCCGGGTCCAGCCCCAAACCGGCGGCCACGCCCATCAGGCCGATGCCCAGGGTGCCGGCCACCGTCCAGGAGCTGCCGATGGACAGCGCGGTGAGGGCGCAGATCAGGCAGCTGGTGACGTAGAAGTATTCCGCCGAGATCAGCTTGAGGCCGAGCCAGATCATGGTTGGCACGGTGCCGGCGAGAATCCAGGTGCCGATCAGCGCACCGACCGCCAGCAGAATCAGGTTGGCCTTCATCGCCATATGGATGCCGGCGAGGATGCCTTCCTCGATCTGCGCCCACTGCAGGCCATTCTTCAGGCCGACCAGGCCGGCGACAAAGGCCGCGCTCATCAGCGCGATCTGGTTTGGCCCGCTGGAGGAGCTGTCGCCGTACAGGTAAACGGAAAGGCCCAACAGCAGCACCAGTACGCCAATCGGCAGCAGAGCATCGAGCAGGGAAGGGGAGCGTGTATCAGTCATGGGTGTACCGGTAAATCAGGTGAACCGTGGGAGGGGCTTCAGCCGCGACTTTGCTGTTAAAGCTCGCGGCTACGACTGCATGGATGCAGGAGGTAGAGCGAAGCAGGACGCCAGAGCCGAAAGCCCCTCCTACAAAAAAAGAAACCCGCGCCGATTAGGGCGCGGGCTGCGGGTGTTGCCAGTGGATCAGAGTGCGGCGATCTTGCCGCGCTGCTCAACCATCTTGCTCAGGGCTTGCTCGGCCTCGGCCAGTTTGGCGCGCTCTTTATCGAGCACTTCGGCTGGCGCCTTGGCGACGAAGCCTTCGTTGCTCAGCTTGCCACCAACGCGCTGCACTTCACCGCTCAGACGGGCGATTTCCTTGTCCAGGCGCGCCAGCTCGGCGTCCTTATCGATCAGCCCGGCCATTGGCACCAGCACCTGCATATCGCCAACCAGGGCGGTGGCGGACATCGGAGCTTCTTCGCCCGCTTCCAGCACCCGTACCGACTCCAGCTTGGCCAGCTTGTTCAGCAGCGGCGCGTTGTCGGCCAGGCGGCGCAGGTCTTCGGCGCTGGCGTTCTGCAGGATGATATCGATGCGCTTGGCCATGGAGATTTTCATCTCGCCACGGATCTGCCGCAGGCCGAGCATCAGCTGCTTGACCCACTCGATATCGCCTTCGGCGGCGGCATCAATGCGGCTTTCATTGGCCACCGGCCAGGCTTGCAGCATGATGGTGTCGCCGCTGACGCCGGCTTGCGCCTTGATGCGCTGCCAGATTTCTTCGGTGATAAACGGCATAAACGGATGGGCCAGACGCAGTGCCACTTCCAGTACACGTATCAGTGTGCGGCGGGTGCCGCGCTGGCGTTCGATTGGCGCGGTTTCGTCCCACAGCACGGGCTTGACCAGCTCCAGGTACCAGGCGCAGTACTCGTCCCAGATAAACTCGTAGAGCGCCTGCGCGGCCAGATCGAAGCGGAAGGCGTCGAGCTGGCGGGTGACTTCGGCTTCGGTGCGCTGCAGCGACGAGATGATCCAGCGGTCCACCGAGGACAGCTCGACCGCTTCGCCGTTAATGCCGGTGTCCTGGCCTTCGGTGTTCTCGAGGACGAAGTTGGCGGCGTTCCAGATCTTGTTGCAGAAGTTGCGGTAACCCTCGACGCGGCCCATATCGAACTTGATGTCACGACCGGTGGACGCCAGCGCCAGGTTGGTAAAGCGCAGGGCGTCGGTGCCGTATGCGGCGATGCCCTCGGGGAACTCGGCGCGGGTCTGCTTGGCGATTTTCTCGGCGAGCTTGGGCTGCATCATGCCGCTGGTGCGTTTTTCCAGCAGCTCGTCCAGGGTGATGCCGTCGACGATATCCAATGGGTCAAGCACGTTGCCCTTGGACTTGGACATCTTCTGGCCCTGACCGTCGCGCACCAGGCCGTGTACGTACACGGTCTTGAACGGAATCTGCCCGGTCAGGTGGGTCGACAGCATGATCATCCGCGCAACCCAGAAGAAGATGATGTCAAAACCGGTGACCAGCACGTCGGTCGGGTGGAACGTCTTCAATTCGTCGGTCTGCTGCGGCCAGCCGAGGGTGGAGAAGGTCCACAGGCCGGAGCTGAACCAAGTGTCGAGGACGTCTTCGTCCTGGCGCAGGTTGGCGTCGCCAAGGTTGTGTTCAGCGCGCACTTCAGCTTCGTCGCGGCCGACATAGACGTTGCCGGCATCGTCGTACCAGGCCGGGATGCGGTGGCCCCACCAGAGCTGGCGGCTGATGCACCAGTCCTGGATATCGCGCATCCAGCTGAAGTACATGTTCTCGTACTGCTTGGGCACGAACTGGATTTCACCGCTCTCGACCACGGCGATGGCTTTCTCGGCCAGCGGCTTGGTGCTGACATACCACTGGTCGGTCAGCCACGGTTCGATGATGGTGCCGGAGCGGTCGCCTTTCGGCACTTTCAAGGCGTGGGCGTCGATGCTTTCCAACAGACCTGCGGCCTCGAAGGCGGCGACGATCTGCTTGCGCGCCTCGAAACGATCCAGGCCGGCGTATTCGGCCGGCAGGCTGCAATCGATCTGGCTGTTGACGCTGCCATCGACATTGAATGCCTGGACCTGTGCGAGCACGGCGGCGTTCTTGTCGAAGATATTCAGCAGCGGCAGGTTGTGGCGCTTGCCGACTTCATAGTCGTTGAAATCGTGGGCTGGGGTGATTTTCACGCAGCCGGTGCCGAACTCAGGATCGCAGTAATCGTCGGCGATGATCGGGATACGGCGGCCAACCAGCGGCAGCTCGACGAAGGTGCCGATCAGGGCTTGATAGCGTTCGTCACTCGGGTTTACCGCGACGGCGCTGTCGCCAAGCATGGTTTCCGGGCGAGTGGTGGCGACGATCAGGTAATCCTTGCCGTCTGCGGTTTTGTTGCCGTCGGCCAGCGGGTAGCGCAGGTTCCACAGGCTGCCTTTCTCGTCGTGGTTTTCCACTTCGAGGTCGGAGATCGCAGTGTGGAACTTGGTGTCCCAGTTGACCAGGCGCTTGCCGCGGTAGATCAGGCCGTCTTTGTGCAGGCGCACGAAGGCTTCTTTCACCGACTCGGACAGGCCGTCGTCCATGGTGAAGCGCTCGCGCGACCAGTCCACCGAGCTGCCCAGGCGACGGATCTGCCGGGTGATGGTGCCGCCGGACTGTTCCTTCCACTCCCAGACTTTCTCCAGGAATTTCTCGCGGCCCAGGTCGTGACGACCAATGCCGTCGGCAGCCAGCTGACGCTCAACCACCATCTGGGTGGCGATACCGGCGTGGTCGGTGCCCGGCTGCCACAGGGTGTTGCGGCCCTGCATGCGGCGGAAACGGATCAGCGCATCCATGATCGAGTTGTTGAAACCATGGCCCATGTGCAGGCTGCCGGTGACGTTCGGCGGCGGGATCATGATGGTATAGGGCTCGCCCGAACCTTGTGGGGCGAAATAGTTGTTCGCCTCCCAGTTCTGGTACAGGGCGGTTTCAATGGCGTGCGGCTGGTAGGTCTTGTCCATGCGCGGCGGGACCCTTATGACGGCTAGACGGAAAAGCCGGCAAGTATAGCGGGGATGGCACCTGTGGCGTAAGGCCGGGCGTGGAACGGCTGACTGGTGGGCGTAAGGCTTATGGAGTTACTTGTAGCCCGGTGTAATCCGAGATCACGACCTCCCGGATTGCGCTTAGGCACTACGGGCGGCTATCTGCGCGGCGGCAGCAAGCGAGTCAGGCGCGCATCCAGGCGGCGTTTTAGCTCGGCCTCGATCTGCGGTACGAAATCGTCGATCACATCCTGCAGGATCAACTGGGCGGCGGCGCGCAGTTCGCTGTCCAGGCGGTTCAGTTCGCTGTCGCGGCTAACGCTCTGGCTGACGGTTTCACGCAGGGTCTGCGCAATCTGCGGCTTGCGCGCAGGATCTTGCGCGGCGGCTACGGGTGGCGGGGTAACGATTTCCGAGAGCAGGGGGATGCTGTCCGGGTCGAGCGTATCGATCAGCAGCGGTGGTTCGAGGTTTTCATCGCCCAGCAGTTGGCGGATCGACTCCAGGTCGTTCAGCAGTTGGGCAGGTTTTTGCGGCGGTTTTGGGGTGTCCATGGTGTGCTGCTAGAGTTCGACTCGTTTGGGATCATACCCGCGCTGCCGGTAGCTGCGGAAATTCTCCCGGCAGGCGGTCAGCAGGTTGGGTTCCTGGTTGACGATTTCAATCACCCGGCTAAAGCGCTCGACCTGCGGTGAAAGGGTGCTGCCGAGGTTGATCAGCACGCCTTGAGCGCTGCTGGGTTCTTCGTCCAGGCCAATCACCACCGGTGCTTGCGCGTCATCCTGGTAGAGGCTGTGCGGCACAAAGCTTTCAGCCTTGAAGCGCCACAGCAGCTCATCCACTTCGGTGCATTGCTGCGCATCGCTGCCGCGCAGAAACACCGGCAGGCCGGCGCGCCAGGCTTTCATCGCCAACTGGCAGGCCGCGCGCAGGCGGTCGCCCGGCACGGTGGTGGAGAGTACATAGAATTCTATTCGGGGCATGGCGGCACGCTTTGGCGTTATTTGCAGGAGCGGCTTGCTGACAGGCGTGCAGCTTACCAGTCAATCGCGGTCAAGACCGCTTGTGTCTTGCCCCCACGATAAAATTGAGATGAGAGCGACGGACAGCAAGCTGAGTGGCCGGTGTGCCTAAAGCACGTGTAGGAGCTCAAGCTGCTGTCCGTCCGTCTCTGGCCTTAAGCCCGAACAGTTGAACGAGGCCCATCTCGAAATGCACAAGCGTGGGCTATGACCAGAGTGCTCTCCTTATCGAGTGTAGGAGGGTATAGAAATGACTTCATGGGTTGGTGTCGACATTTCCAAAGCCACGCTGAGCATTTCAGTTCGTCCGCAAGGCGTAGCATTTGATACGTCCAACGATGCTGAAGGTCATCAATTGCTGCTGAATTACTTGTCTGCCTGGACGGTAGAGCGGGTACTGATGGAGGCGACAGGCGGTTACGAGCGCGCGGTTAAAGCTCGACTGCAAAGGGCTGGCTACTCAGTGGTTTGCATCAATCCACGCCGAGCAAGAGCCTTCTCCACAGCGATGGGGAAACTGGCCAAAACCGATCCCATTGATGCAGCTGTCCTGGCGCATCTGGCACAGATAATCCAAGCCCCCGACAGTCAGGTTTTATCTGAAGAACAGGAGATACTGCGTGACCTGGTCCAGCGCCGTGAGCAACTAGTCCAGCAACGTGATGACGAGCGTCGGCGCAAAGCCCAGGCTCACTCGCCTAAGGTGCAGGAAAGCTTGGAGACGTGCATCAAGCACCTCAAGGAACAGATCAAATTACTCGAGAAAGAAATCGCACAAATGGTGGCCCAGGTCGATGAAGCAAAGGCCATGCGATTACAGAGGGTGACAGGTATCGGCCTGATAACGGCGGCAAGCATGCTGGCCTATCTGCCGGAACTGGGGCAGCTCAATCGTAAGGAAATCGCCGCGTTGGTAGGAATAGCGCCTTATAACTGCGACAGCGGGCAACAGAAAGGAAAGCGTCGGACGCAAGGAGGCAGAGCCTCCGTCCGGCGCATTTTGTACATGGCGACGTGGTCAGTTGTGCGTTACCAGTCCGACTTTAATGCGCGTTACTTGGCACTGCGTGAGCGAGGCAAGTGTGCAAAGGTTGCATTAGTCGCCTGTATGCGAGTGCTGGTGGTTCGATTGAATGCCATGATCCGCGATGATGCCGAGTGGCGACAAACGGCCGGTTAAGACAGTTGCTCCTACAATGCGCCTGGGGCGTAGAACCTGTTTCGGGTCTCGCGAGCTAGAGCGAGACAAGGCGCTACGTTAGTAACAGCCTTCGGCTGGTCAAAATGGCCGAGGAGCGGAGTTTACGAGCTGTAAATGAGCATTACTCGTTTCACTCGCCCTTCGGGTCGCGCTAAAGCGCGTTAGCCGCAAGCGGCTTCCAAGGCCATTTTTAACGCCGTATCGCCGACGCGCAGCAGATCCGATGCAGGTTCTCAGGCGTTGCTGCGATCCAGCAAGTACTGCGTCAGCATCGGCACTGGACGACCGGTAGCACCTTTGTCCTTGCCGCCACTGATCCAGGCGGTGCCGGCGATATCCAGGTGCGCCCAGTTATAGGCCTTGGCAAAGCGCGAGAGGAAGCAGCCAGCGGTGATGGTGCCGGCTTTTGGCCCGCCAATATTGGCAATGTCGGCGAACGGGCTGTCCAGCTGCTCCTGGTATTCGTCATACAGCGGCAACTGCCAGGCGCGGTCGTCGGCGGTGAGGCCGGCGCCGAGAATCTGCTGCACCAGTTCGTCGTTGTTGCCCATCAGGCCGGACACATTACTGCCCAGGGCCACGATGCAGGCGCCGGTGAGGGTGGCGATGTCGATCACCGCTTGCGGCTTGAAGCGCTCGGCATAGGTCAGGGTGTCGCACAGCACCAGACGGCCTTCGGCGTCGGTGTTGAGGATTTCCACGGTCTGCCCGCTCATGGTGGTGACGATGTCGCCTGGGCGAGTGGCACCGCCGCTCGGCATGTTCTCGGCACAGGCCAGCAGGCACACCAGATTGATCGGCAGTTGCAGTTCCAGCACGGCCTTGAGGGTGCCGAATACGCTGGCGGCGCCGCACATGTCGTACTTCATCTCATCCATGCCGGCAGCCGGCTTGATGCTGATGCCGCCGGTGTCGAAGGTGATGCCTTTGCCGACCAGGGCGTAGGGCTTCTCGGATTTCTTGCCGCCTTGGTAATGCATGACGATCATGCGTGGCGGCTGGTCGCTGCCCTGGGCCACGGCGAGGAAGGCGCCTGCCCCCAGTTCCTTGAGCTTCTTCTCGTCGAGAATTTCGACTTTGAGGTTCTTGTAGGCCTTGCCCAGGTTTTTGGCTTCTTCGGCGAGATAACTCGGGTGGCAGAGGTTCGGCGGCAGGTTGCCGAGGTCCTTGGTAAAGGCCATGCCAGCCGCAATCGCCTGGGCGTGCGTGCTGGCGCGCTCGGCGTCGGCCAGGTTGGCTTTGTCGGTGAGCAGGGTGAGCTTCTTCAGTGCGCCGGCGTCGGCCTTCTGGCTCTTGAAGCGGTCGAAGCAGTAGCCAGCGTCGGCCAGGCTTTCCACCATCAGGCGGGTTTTGCCGTAGGTTTCGCGGCCTTTGACCTGCAGCTCGTCGAGCGCGAGTACTGCGTCGCTGCCGCCGAGGCTCTTCAGGTTGCTGTAAACGCTGGTGATCAATTTACGCAGTTGGCGGTCAGACAGTTCGCTGTCTTTACCGGTGCCGACCAGCAGCACGCGCTCGGCTTTCAGGTTCGGCAGGTTGTGTACCAGCAGGGTCTGGCCGACCTTGCCGGCCAGGTCGCCGCGCTTGAGCAGAGCGCTGATCGCGCCAGCGCTGGCGGTGTCGATGGCCTTGGCGGTTTCGCCGAGTTTTTTGCCCTCACCAACAGGGATAACCAGGGTGGCGGTTTTTAGTGTTTCTGGGCGTGCGCTTTTAACAATAAATTCCATTACGTGGTGTCCCCAAGACAAGGCGTCGGTATTGCAGGATAATGCCGGCTATTTTTCGATGGTTCGCCAGTTGGGCGAGCCGGCAAGCAGTGCGGCTAGTTTGATCTTAGCCGCCTGAGCCTGACAACCCTGGAGTGTCTGGTTTGATCGTCTTCCGTTATCTGTCCCGTGAAGTGTTGTTGACCCTGAGTGCCGTAAGCGCGGTGCTGCTGGTCATTATTATGAGTGGCCGCTTTATACGCTACCTGGCCCAGGCGGCGCAGGGGCTGCTCGACCCTGGGGTGCTGCTGATGATCATGGCGTACCGAATTCCCGGCTTCCTCCAGCTGATTTTGCCGTTGGGGCTGTTCCTCGGCATTCTCCTGGCCTACGGGCGGATGTACCTAGACAGCGAGATGACTGTGCTGTCGGCCACCGGCATGAGCCAGCAGCGTTTGCTGACCTACAGCCTGGCGCCTGCGGCCCTGGTGGCGTTGCTGGCCGGCTGGCTGAGCCTGGGCCTGGCTCCACAAGGCGTTGAGCATGTGGCGCGGATTCTTAACCAGCAGAGCGCCATGACTGAGCTGGATACCCTGGTGCCTGGGCGTTTTCAATCGATGAAAAATGGCTCGCGGGTGACCTACACCGAGGAACTGTCCGAAGATCGCGGCTCGCTGGCCGGGGTGTTTATCTCCGAGAAGCAGCTGTCCCGCGAGGGCGACAAGGAGCGTGGTATCTCTGTGCTGGTGGCCGAATCAGGTCGCCAGGAGATTCAGGCCGATGGCAGCCGCTACCTGATTCTGGAAAATGGCTACCGCTATGACGGCAATCCGGGCCAGGCCGATTACCGCGCCATCAAATACGACACTTACGGCGTTCTGCTGCCCAAGCCAGAAGTGGCGGTGGAGGTCACCGACCGCGAGGCGATGCCGACGCGCGAGCTGATTGGCAGCGACAAACCGCGCATGCAGTCCGAGTTGCAGTGGCGCTTGTCGATCCCGGTGCTGGTTTTTGTAGTCACACTACTGGCGGTGCCGCTGTCGCGAGTCAACCCACGCCAAGGGCGCTTCCTCAAGCTGTTGCCGGCCATTCTGCTTTACATGGCTTACCTGGCGCTGCTGATTGGCGCGCGTGGCGCCTTGGATAAAGAGAAGATCCCCGCAGCACTTGGCTTGTGGTGGGTGCATGGCGTGTTCGTATTGATCGGGCTACTGCTGCTTTATTGGGAGCCGCTGCGTTTGCGCTGGGCGGCCCGTCGTGTGGCACAGGAGGTGGCCCGTGGTTAAGTTGGATCGTTACATCGGCGCACAGGTATTTGTCGCCATTCTCGCCGTGCTGGGGATCATTGTTGGCCTGGCGCTGCTGTTTGCGTTTATCGATGAGCTGGGCGATGTCGAGGACAACTACAGCCTGCTCGATGCCCTAGGCTATGTACTGCTGACGGCGCCGCGGCGCATCTATGAAATGCTGCCGATGGCGGCGCTGATCGGTTGCCTGATTGGTTTGGGTTCACTGGCGAGTAACAGCGAACTGACCATCATGCGTGCGGCCGGTGTATCGATCGGGCGGATCGTCTGGGCGGTGATGAAGCCCATGCTGGTGCTGATGCTGGTTGGCGTGCTGATCGGTGAGTACCTCGCGCCCTATAGCGAAAATCAGGCTCAGGCCAGCCGGGCCATGGCCCAGGGCGGCGGTGAAGCGCAGAGCGCCAAGCGCGGTCTGTGGCATCGCCAGGGGCAGGAATATGTGCACATCAACGCCGTGCAGCCCAATGGCGTGCTGCTCGGGGTGACCCGCTATCGCTTCGATGAGCACAAGCGCATGCAGTCATCCAGCTTCGCCCGGCGCGCCCAGTACCAGGGTGATCACTGGCAGCTGGAAGATGTTGCGACCACGCATTTTCGTGAGCGCAGCAGCGAAGTGATTGAGCAGGGCAGTGAGCGCTGGGATGTCGAGCTGACGCCACAGCTGCTTGGCACCGTGGTGTTGTCTCCAGATGCACTGTCGATGACCGGGCTGTGGAGTTATATCCACTACCTGGCCGAGCAGGGCCTGAATAACAGCCAGTACTGGTTGTCGTTCTGGACCAAGGTGCTGCAGCCGTTGGTTACGGCGGCGCTGGTGTTGATGGCGATCTCCTTTATCTTCGGCCCGCTGCGCTCGGTGACCCTCGGGCAGCGCGTATTTACCGGCGTGCTGGTGGGCTTTGTGTTCAAAATCAGCCAGGACCTGCTCGGCCCTTCGAGCCTGGTATTCGGCTTCTCGCCGTTGCTGGCGGTGTTGATTCCTGCCGGTATCTGCGCGCTGGCCGGCGTTTGGTTGCTACGCCGCGCAGGTTGATTCAGGCGTAAAAAAGCCGGGCTGCACACTGGGTGCAGCCCGGCTTTTTATTGCCTGTCATCCAGGGTGGCAACCCTTCGGGCCACCGCTGCACGACGTTAAAAATGGCTCCCGGCCATTTTTTATTGTCTGGCGTTTACTTCTTATGAATGTTCTTCGGCAGCTGAATCACCTGGCTGTCCGAGTAAATGTCATGCCAGCTGCGCTTTTCTTTATCCCAAAGCACCCAGAGAAAGCCCAGGCCTAGCAGCAGCCAGGAGCCGATGGCGACCAGAAAACGCAGCAGCGCCTGCCATAGGCTGATCGCTGTGCCGTCGGGGTTCTGGATACGCAAGCCCCAGACCTGCATGCCTAGGGTCTGGCCGTTGTGCGTCCAGAACTTGGCGAAAAAACCAAACAGGCTGAGAAACAGCACAGTCGAGAGCAAAGGGTCGCCATCCAGCGCGCCAGCGTCAGACATCTGCTTGAGCTGCGCCTCGCCGTAGAAGCCCATCAAGATCAGCTTGTAGATAAAGGTCACGACGATCAGCAGTGCGATGCACAGCAGAAAGTCATAAAACATCGCGGCAAGGCGGCGGATCAGTCCGGCGCTGGGGAATTCACCCTGCGGGCGCAGCAGGTGTTTCGGCATGGTCGGCTCTTTGTGCAGTGGGTGTGTGCGGGTGCAATCTTGCCTTAACGGGCATAAAAAAACCCCTGATGTTGCCATCAGGGGTTCTTCAATGCGGCAGGATTACTCCTGGATCTGTACTTCGTCAGCCTGCATGCCTTTCTGGCCTTGCACCGCGATAAAGCTGACTTTCTGGCCTTCTTTCAGGCTCTTGAAGCCGTTGCCTTGGATCGCGCGGAAGTGCACGAACAGATCCGGACCGCTTTCTGGAGTGATAAAACCAAAACCTTTCTCGTCGTTAAACCACTTGACGGTACCGTTCTGACGATTCGACATGGTGTATTTCCTTGAACCTAGAGTTGATGACAGCCGCTACTCGACATGAGGGACTGAATACTGGTTGCAAGGCGGTGTGCGACGTCGAGCGGGATGTAGCGGATCTGGATGATCTACTGCACCAGGTCACGATTTTCGGCGACCTATGCAAACACAGTGGGAAAACTTTACGTCAACTCCCAGTCAAATGCCAAGCCCTGCAGGGTATGCAGTTGTTGGGCTGCAGGCCGATTTTGCGGCGTGCTGCGGAGTGTTGGAGTATTCCGGGCTACCACCAGCGGATAGCAAATAGGACTGTGGCAGGCTTACCCCGATTGCGCAGATAAGCGCTGCATTGGCCAAGCGTTTGCCTACGACGCCTGCGTCTTCGGGGAGCATTCGGGCGTCCACTTTTCGCGGCTGACCCCCTGTAGGGTTCGATTTACCTCTTGACTGCATGCAGGCTGGAGACTCCAAAACAGGAGAGCTTCACCATGATCAGAATCAAATCCGATTACGAAGTCCCGCGTCGTGCTGGCGAGCATTACCTCGACGAGGTGCCTGGCCCGATCTGGATAGGGAGGCACTTTCGCAGCGATGAACTGTGGGCGTACTTCCGCGGCACTGTTCAGGGCCGGCCATGTGAGATCCGCACCGCGGCGATTCGCGATGACTTTCTATCTGGGCTGGGCAGTACGGATGGATATGGCTGTACCTGCGTCGTCTTGGTTCGAGAGACCATGCTCCGTCAGGTGGCGTGAGTTATCCGCGACAGCGTGACAAGCCAGAGGCCTTGCGGCCTCTGGTTCTTTTTTATCCGCGACACCGGTCCGCTGTGTCGCGGATGGAAAACCGCTACAGCCCAGCAATACCAGGGGTTGTAGCGTTGTTGCGGATGAAACACACCTGAGGCTTAGCCATGGCGGGTACCAGGTGAGTCTGATTCAGCTCTTTCGGTTAGGCACTGAGTTGGCATTTTGCGGGTACTGGTTTTCCGAACAGTGATGGCATAGCAGCTATATCTGTTTATGCTGGGGTAAAGCTCTAGTCAGGCGCAGTCAATCAGTCAGCCTCGGGGCTAGCCAGGACGCACGCTGCAGAAGGACACCGCAAAGCACATGACGACCATTATTCACCGTTCGATCAACGAGCCAGAGCGCACTGATCTAGACTGGCGCGCCGTATGGCAAGGTCCAGATAGTGGGCTAATCAAGTGCTGGGAAACCGGCCGCAAACTCGCTATTCAGAAGCCCGAGCTGGCTGAGTCTTGCAAAGCCGGCGAATTGCCTCCGCTCAACTGGAAAGGCGGCGTCGTTCGCGCGCTGAAGAAGAAGGACAAGATTGGTGCTCTGCACTATCTCGCTCAGTGGCAAGGTCTGCGCGGTGATGATCTTGATGTCGACCTGAATGCCGAAGTAACTCTTACCTGTACCAAGACAGTTATGGTGATCACCTTTACTGGGGATATCACCAAACTTGCCGTTCAGCAAAGCGATACTGACAACGAGGAAGGAGACTCGAATGGTCGACCTACACCAGGAGTTCCAGAACAGCCGCTTTTTTCATGAGGCTCGAATCGACAGGCGTTCAGCTGATGCGCTGGTAGGCTTGGCCGCTGGCATTACCGCAGACGGAATGATCAACCAGCAGGAGGCCGAGTTTCTTGAAAGCTGGATCTCCACCAATCTCGTCCATCTCGATGATCCGGTAGTGAACCTGCTCTATCGCAGGCTGGCTGACATGCTCGCCGACGGCGTGCTTGATGCTGACGAGTCAGCGGAGCTGCTAAGTATGCTGCGTAGCTTCACTGGCCTTAGCGTGGGGAAGCCGCTGCCCAGCGATAACGTCTTCACAGCACCCAACGATTTGCCCTTGTGCAAGCCTGCTCCGGAACTGGAGTGGAACGGCCGGCTATTTGTTTTCACTGGTGTTATGGCATACGGCCCGCGTAAGGAATGTGAAGCTCTTGTGCTTGAGCGTCAGGGGCTGATTGGCTCCGGCGTGAGTAAGAAGATCCACTACTTGGTGGTTGGCAGCATTGGAAATGACCAATGGCTACACAGTACATACGGCACCAAGATCAAGAAGGCCGTTGAGTTGCGTGAAGCTGGTGCGCTGTTAGCGATCGTAAGTGAACAACATTGGCAGAAAGCGGTTTTCGGGCAACCAGACCAATTTAAGACTGGTAACTCACAATAAACACATTGGCCTTAGCCAATTGCATGAGAGCACCGAAGGAGAAAGCAAGATGGAATGGGATTCGGTCGCGTCGATCGCTGCGATTTGCGCACTCGCTTGGTCATACGGATCAGCTGGAGAAGAGCGTAGGGCGCTATTCAGATCATGGGTCTCAGGGAATATCAAAAAGGCCAAGCCAAGCGTTTCCATAGCTCTCGCTAAGCTTGGTCTGTTGGCAGTAGCGATTGGAGCGGGCTTAGTAGCTTGGGGGTCCGGTCAGGAGGTTTACGAGTTTAAAGTTAGCTTGGAGCCAATCACCAGAGGGGAAATTCTCAGGCTCCTCGCCGTGGTCTTCAATACGTTTTCCTACTCGATTGCTTCTCTTGTGTTCGTCATTTCCGTATTCAAATTTCCCAGCCAAACCAAGGCGATTCATGCGCGCCGGCCTGGAGAAATTCTGAAGCTCAAGTTTGATCAGTCTTGCCAGTCGGATGACCTCATAGAAGCGCTAAAGCACGATGGTGTGACTCTCCGGGTGGTAAGTATCAAGCGCGGCAAGGTCCAAGTGGCGGTCGAGGGCCCTGCGGGCGTTACGATTTCCGAAGGAGTAATTGCTTAGAGCAATCTACGAGTGGCATAGGTTTAAGGGGGCTCCTCATAAACCCACGCAACACCACTCCGAAAGAAGAGGAGCGCCTTCTGGATGTGCTGGGGTAGCAGGTTGCGGCGCATTTAGAGCTCTTAGAACTTGAATGAAAGATTGCGTGAACTTTCAGCCATATAGGTAGCCATGGAATGACTGCAGAAATAGCCATCATGAATAGGCACGCTGTAGTGCTAGCCGCGGACAGTGCCACGACCGTCACCAGTTGGAAGGATGGTGCTCAGGAAAGGAGATATTTTAAAGGGGCGAATAAGCTCTTTGAGCTTTCACGAACTGAGCCCGTTGGATTGATGATCTATGGCTCCGCTGGCCTACAAGGTGTGCCTTGGGAATTGGCAATAAAAGCCTTTCGGGAGAGCTTGGGCTCAGAAACACACGATGAGCTGTCAGGCTACGCGGATCATTTTTTTGACTTCGTCGAGCATCATGACAAGCTTTTTACCGCCGAGCAGAAGACAACCTCGCTTATTACGCTAATTGGAGCCGCCTCTTGGCGCCTTCAAACGATTGTTCTTGATTTGCTCGCCACGCATGGGCACGACGCTGAGGGGGCTTCATTAGCTGACTTCCAGCAGGCGATAGACAACGCCGCAAAATCTGTTGCTGCAATGGAGCTAAACAGTCTTTTGACCGAGGCGGATGTTGCCTCAGCTGTGGCAACGCTGGCTGAGGAGTTCCATCGCTCTGTCGGGGAGCACTTACCAATTTTCCTTGGTAAGGATGAACGAGCGAATCTGATACCCGAGTTCACCAAAACTCTTGTGACGCTCGCTGTGAAACAGTTTTGTGACTACGCCGACAGAACCGGCTTGGTAATTGCCGGCTATGGCAAGGATGATTATTACCCTGTCCTAGAGGTTTTCGAATGCTACGGCTTTTTGGGGGATCGCCTGATTTTTAGCCGACAAGAAGCAACTTCTCGGAAGATGGGCCCAAATGCACCGGCAATTATTCAGCCCTTCGCCACCACAAGCATGATTGATACGTTTCGATTTGGCGTTGCTCCAGATGCTTTTGGCGCCGTTTACGAGTCAAGCGTCACTGCGCTGACTGACTTCGCTAAGCAGGTTATGAGTGAGTGCGGTGGTGCCGACAAAATCGATGACGAGAGGCTTTCCACTTTGGTGAGTGATGCGCGTCAGGCACATACTGACGTATGGTTCCAGGAAACGCGGAACCAGCATTTCACTCCGTTATCGAATGTCATACACTCGCTGCCGATTCCTGACATGGCTGGCTTGGCAAAAAGCCTAATAGAGTTAGAATCTCTTAAAGAGCGAGTTACGAAGCCAAGCGAATCAGTCTCAGGGCCAATAGATGTTGCGGTGATCAGTAAATATGATGGTTTTGTGTGGATAGATCGAAAGCATTATTTCAAGCCGGAGTTCAACCCACGTTTCATGAAGAGGCTAAAATGATGGCTCATTCAAAGGATAAGCAGGGCACCATGACTCTTTCCCTCGGAGCTGCAATCGAGCAATCCCTCCAGCTAGAGAATCAGCAGATTAAGCCTGTCAATGCTGCTAAGCCTGGTATGGACTATCGGAAAATGCTGGATATTTTAGACAAAACGCAGACTGCGAAAGAGGTTCAGGCCGCATTCTCGCCGTACTGAATAACCTTCTTTCAAAAACCCCGCGATCGCCGCGGGGTTTTTCATTTCTGGATCTATCTACTCAGCTCGTTGCCTCTGGCGTCTAGGGCATCTCAGCTTGTCAACGCGTCCTTTGACTACGTTTTCTTGCTCAAGCGACTCTAAGTGGGCGGCATACCATTGCATCATCTCGCGGCGCTGCTTCACATGGATAGCTTTGTTGCTTTCTGCGGAAACTCGTCGTGCAGAACCCGCATCGGTACATATCTATTCGCTGTCTCATCAAGCGGTCCAGTGCCCGAACAGGTCGGCGCATTTCGCCGGCTGAATACCCGCTTTTCGCCCAGGCGGGCCAGGCTGGCCGAGTAGCCGTTAAGCCTTCGCTTGATGCCCACCACGTTCCCCCGGTGCGCTGTGCATCGATCGAGTCGGCCCAGGCCTGCATAATCTCTCGGCGCTGTTCCAAGTAGGTGGCGTGGTTGTAAGTGTCGCGAATCTCATCCTGATCCCCGTGGGCGAGCTGGCGCTCGATCCAGTCGCGGTTATAGCCGCGGCCGTTCAGTTCGGTGCTCAGTAGATGGCGGAAGCCATGGCTGGTCTGGCGGTCTTTGTAGCGAATCACCTGCAATGCAGGCTTACCGTCTTTTCGCTTATTTGGCGTCTGGTGTCCTGTGTCTAGCGGGTATTTGCCGGTGATGTCGTGGCGCTTGCGAAGGATGGTTACGGCCTAGCGGGGTAGCGGTACAACGTGCGCACCCTAAGTCTTTTTTGAGCTTGGGTTCTGAGGAGGGGCTGGGCGTGCTTTGAAGTCATTACGACCAGTTTACGGCAGGCAATAAAAAAGGCCTTGAGTCTCAAGGCCTTTCTTCGAGTTTGTGGTGCCCGGGGGAGACTCGAATCAAGCGCTACAGGCTTCGTAATAGATGGTTTGTAGTGTTATGTGGTTTCTAATCTACTCACAAATCTACTCACTTTTTTGTTTGTTGCCCTGCTTTCTGGCCGTTTCCTAGGGGATGATTCCGTCGATTCTTATCCCGAGCTTTTGCATGGTAGTGACGGCATCTGCCATGGCCTTTTCTTCGATGCGTGTGAGCTTTTCGATGCGCTTGGCAAAGGTCGAGCGGTGCATGCCCTTGGGGCGGCTTATGTATTGGGCTGGGTAATCGAATGGCCCGGCATCGCAATTTAATTTATGACGCAGCGCCCAGGCTTGATTGAGTGCTCTATCACCTTTGCTGGCCTGCTGGCACGGGTAGTTCAGCCGCATGCAATAGCGGCACGCAAATACGCTGCCGCTATAGAGCTTAGCCACGCGACGGCCGCAGCACGGGCAAAGCAGCCAAGGGCGTTCCCCGCCAAGGTGGCAGGGCGTCCAGGTAATTGTCACCGGGTAATCATGCTGGGTTGGTTCGCGGCCACGGCTGCGGCTTTGATAGCGCAGGCGCATGCTGTGCAGGCTCTCAATGGCAATGCCGATGCTCGCCACCTTTTCGCCACGTCGCCACCATTCCCATTGAAAAGACGCGCCCGCCCGTAAAAGGTTTTTGCATTTTAGGGCGCTGATATTCAGCGTGCGGTAATCGCTTGTGCTGTCTTTCTCGCGTTGTCTGGCCATCGAGTCGAACCTAAATCAATTGGCAAATTTAGCCTTTAATCATCAGATGCCGCGTTTGAATGGTTGGCGCTTAACCTCGGCTTACGAGGCCGAATCGTAATCAGCGAGCCATTCTTCAACACTCTGCTCTTGTGGGGGTTTGCTTGTAGGTATTGCTTGAAGGGTTCCCGTGTTACCACGTTCCCTTATTACCGTATTACCGCAGTGATTCGCCCCCGTAGTCATAACCGGCTGTACCCCGCATGGCTGCTGGCCTTGAGCAATATCCTTGTAGGGACTGCTTGTCCGTGGCGTGTCCGTGGTCTGTCCGGTTTTTGTCGGTTGATTGTCCAGTGCCATAGCCTGCCGAATTAAAGCGCTCGGTATGTTCAATGCACGCAAACTGCCAGTAGCTAATCGTCCATCATCCCGACCTAGTGTTGGGCTGGCGCTGAATAGGACGTTACGCAACCGGCCCATGTAGTCATGCATAGCGGCTAGACGCTTGAGTGCTATCCCTGTGGACTGCCAGAACTTAGTCAGATGGCTGCCAGGGGCCGCCCTGAACTGCTCTGCCGGTAGTGGGTCGCCCTTTTTTCCGCTGGCAGTATTGCGAGTACGGGTAAGCTCAGTATTGAAAATGGCGTATGCCTCGTCATCAGTCATGACGGACTGAAATTGCAGAGTCAGTCCGGCCGATTTGCGCGGCCCGTAATGCCCTGTTTTGTGACTTTGATAGCGGTAGGCATCCTGCTCAGTGACGCCGAGGATTTGCCGAATTAGCGTTTCGCCGTTGTCGCTCAGCCAGTCAGATGGCACGGCTTTACCGCTCGCCGGAGCAATCACCAGCACGCCACGCTCAATGCTGACAGCATCCCCACGCGCCAGCAGCCACCCCAGTAGCTCGGGGCGCTGCGGCAGAGTGCCAGCGGCATAACCGATGGCGTTCTCTTTCACGTCAGTAGATCCATTGCAAAGAGGTTGGCGGCGAAGGCGCCAGGCCCAAGGCACCCTACTACCGGCCCGAATCTATAAAGCCAGGTGTAGGCTTTTTCCAAGCAAGCCGATCCCGTTGCCGCCAAGTGGCAGCGTTGAAAACTATTCATGGCTTAGTTCCCGTTCTGGGTCAGGTAATAAAGCGCGACGCCGTGGTGGGTGATGCCCTGTTCGTCTATAAGGCTAATTAGATGGCGGCGTATGTCGTGCCCGCTGTTGCGTAGCTCTTTTATTCTTGCAGCGGGCATTAGTATCGAAAGTTCACGGCGAGCGGTGATTGTATCCAGCGGCCCAAGTTGCAGGCGTGCTAACAGGCGGTTGCGTTGCGCGCGGGCGCTGGTGTTTCCGAGGTTATCTTTCATTTAAACCACCTCCCGCTGTGCGGCGAGCGCATCGCACCACTCCAGCACCTCGGCTTCGATCCAAGCCACTGACTTAGGGCCAAGTGTTATTTGTGTAGGGAAGGTGCCGGCGGCTAAACGACGGTAGATTTCGGAAGTTGAAAGACTGGTGTAGTCCTTAACTTTTGGCAGCTTGATAAAGCGGCGCGGGGTGTTGGTGGTGGTTGCCATGGTCGTGTGCCTCTCGGGCTTTGTTGAACACGATTGGCATTGAATAGATTAGCGCTTTGCTTTTGTCCTAGTAGGGTCATTCAATACCCTAATAGGGTTGCGTTATTCCTCCTGGTCTTTAGCAAAGCGAGCCGCTGCGGCTTCTAATTTTTTGGCTATCAGGCCTTTCCCGGTGGGCACTTTCGCCCCGATGGTGTCGGCGTACTGTAATATCAAATCCGCGTCGGCATACGGCTTCTCTAGCCGATACTTCGCTTCGCGCGCCAGCACGTATACCAAACGCTCGAAAGTTGTGCGTTCTCTTGAGTCTAGGGGCTTGGTCGTCGCGTCGGCTGGCGGCTTGAGTAGCTGTGCAAACTCAATCAATTGCTGACTTAGTGCTGGCAAAGCTCTAACCGCTTGCTCAAACTTTACCTCTGCCTTTGCTGTCTTTGCTTCTGCAATCTCTAGTGCCTCGGTCAGCTCGCGTCTGTGTTCTTCGCCAAGCGTGCGCTTGCGGCGCTCATCCGATGCGGCGCGCCTATGCTCTTCGCTATCGTCTATGGCTTGCTGGTGGTGGCGCTCCAGGATGGCGAGCCGGGCGCGTAGCTTGATGTTTTCCTGTTCTAGCGCCAAGGCACGCAACTCTGCGGCCTCCAGCCTCTCACCGGCACTGCTCTCACCTTGCTGGCGCTGCTGGGTTTGGTGCATTTTTAGGTAGCCTGGTTCGCTCCCGGATGGCGTTGCAGTGGGTTCTGTGATGGCGTTGGCGCTGGGCGTACTGCTGGCGGTCATGCTCAAGCCGTCCCGTCATTGGCAGCCCAAAGCAGCCCGGCAACAAATGCAGCGCGCCCTAAGGCCTCTTTGGTCACTTGGTTGATCCATCTACGCGTTATCCATACAGCTTCCGTTGGGGCGGTTCCTGTGCTGGTGAGGATTGTTTCCGGTGGGATGCCTTGGCTTATGCTTTCAAAGTGGTCGGCTAGTGCTGAGTGGGTAATCCCTCCTGAGCCGGCGAAAGGATCGAACAACACTGTGCTGGCAATGCGGAGGTCTAGCAGTTGAGTGTCTGGCAGGGTGCGCAAAACCGCCGCCACTTCCTTTGCTAAGGTGCGAGGGGATAGGTTCTGCTGCTCTGCCCATTCGTCAGCAATGTCTGTCAGGCGTATGCGGGCAAATGTTGGTGGGGATGGTGTGTCGGGCATCGCTGCCTTACCTGTTTAGATACCCAGTGGTTGCCAAATGCTAACAGCAATTCCCAGTGAGTACAGAGCGGCACAGTCATTTACAGCCGACGAACTGTAGTCGGGCACCTAAGCCTTGAGCTTGATGCTTACTACGTTGGCCCCTGAGCGCAAAGCATCTATCGAATCAGCCCACGCTTGCATCATTTCCCGGCGTTGCTCCAGGTAGGTTGCATGGTTGTAGGTATCGCGTATTTCGTCGTCATCGCCGTGGGCTAGCTGGCGCTCGATCCAATCACGGTTATAGCCGCGTCCGTTAAGCTCGGTACTTAGAAGGTGGCGGAAGCCGTGGCCGGTTTGCCTGCCTTTATAGCCGGCGTCAGCCAATGCTTTGTTGATGGTGTTTTCACTCATTGGGCGGTTGGTGTTGTTGCGCCCGGTAAATACCAAGGCATAACCCCCGGTGACTTCTTGAAGCTGGCGTAGGATGGCAACGGCCTGGCGTGGCAGTGGTACTGAGTGGTCGCGTCGAGCTTTCATCCGCTCTTTCGGGATTGTCCAGGTGGCGGCATCTAGATCGAACTCAGCCCAAGGGGCTGCGCGTAACTCACCAGGGCGCACGGCTGTCAGCACCAGCAGGCGGATAGCGTGGCGGGTCAGGGTGTTGATGTTGGCCGCTTCTACCTTGCTCAGTAGCTCGGGCAGCTCGGCAAAGGTGACGTGCGGGTGGTGCCGGGTTGCTGGTGCGTGGGCGGCGATCACGTCCAGGTCAGTTGCCGGGTTGGCTTCTACTGCTCCCTGTGCCAGGCCAAAGCGGAAAATCTGGCTTAGCCATTGGCGGGCTTTCTTGGCGACATTGTGCGCGCCGCGTGATTCGATCTTTCGGATCAGGGCCACTAGCTCGGGGCGGGTAATGGCTTTGGCCGGGCGATGGCCAAGGGCGGGCAGTAAATCCGACTCCATATAAGAGGCCGTTTTGTCGGCAGTTGACTTTGCCCAGCGTGGCGAGCGGTAGGCGTGCCACTCCCGCGCCAGCTTCTCGAATGAAAACGCCTCAAGCGCTTGCGCCTGTTTGGTGGCTTGTCGCTCTGAGCCTGGGTCAGTGCCTTCGTCCAGTAATAGGCGGGCGTCGTCACGTTTGCGGCGAGCGGTGGCCAGGGGCACGGCAGGGTATGCGCCAAGGGATAGCATTTTGGCTTTGCCGTTGAAGCGGTAGCGGTAGCGCCACAGCTTAGAGCCGGTCGGGGTTACTTCCAGGCACAGGCCGTTGCTGTCGGCCAGCCGGTATAGCTTGGCCTTGGGCTTAGCGGTGACTATCGCTTGATTGGTCAGCGGCATGGTGCCCCCGTGTGAGCCGCGCCGGGTGGCGTTTAGCGGCTCAGGTGTGAGTAGATTTCTAGACCGAACTCGATCTACTCACAAATCTACTCACAAATCAGTGGGCTTACAAGGAAACGGTAGGGAACTGCGGGCAATAAAAAACCGGCTCAAGGGCCGGTTTTCTAGGGGGTTCAGGTCGTTTCGGTACGTCCTGAGAAAATCTAATGGTGCCCCGGGGGAGACTCGAACTCCCACTTCTTTCGAAAACGGATTTTGAATCCGCCGCGTCTACCGGTTCCGCCACCGGGGCACAATGGCGGCGCAGTATAGGGATGGTGTTGGGGTTGGTCAATCCACTTGCGTGGTCAGCATGCATGATTTCCGGTAAGCTTTGCCGCCCTGCTAGACGACCCCCTGCCGACCATGCGTGTTGCCGACTTCAATTTCGAGCTGCCAGACGCTCTGATTGCCCGCCATCCCCTTGCCGAACGCCGTGCCAGCCGTTTGCTGGTGCTTGATGGGCCGGCGGGTGAGCTGGCGCATAAACAGTTCAGTGATCTGCTGGATTACCTGCGTCCTGGTGATCTGATGGTGTTTAACAACACCCGGGTGATTCCGGCGCGGCTGTTCGGCCAGAAGGCTTCCGGCGGCAAGCTGGAAATTCTGGTTGAGCGCGTGCTGGACGCTCATCGCGTATTGGCCCATGTGCGTTCGAGCAAGTCGCCGAAGCCGGGTTCGAGCATCCTGATTGACGGTGGTGGCGAGGCCGAGATGGTGGCGCGTCACGATGCGTTGTTCGAGCTGCGCTTTGCCGAAGAAGTACTGCCGCTGCTGGAGCGGGTCGGGCATATGCCGTTGCCGCCCTATATTGATCGGCCGGATGAGCAGGCGGATCGCGAGCGTTATCAGACGGTGTATGCCGACCGTGCTGGCGCTGTGGCGGCGCCGACCGCTGGGCTGCATTTTGATCAGCCGCTGCTCGCGGCGATTGCCGAAAAGGGCGTTGAGCAGGCGTTTGTCACCCTGCATGTCGGTGCAGGTACCTTTCAGCCGGTACGTGTAGAACGCATCGAAGACCACCATATGCACAGCGAGTGGCTGGAGGTCAGCCAGGATGTGGTCGACGCCGTGGCGGCCTGCCGTGCGCGTGGCGGCCGGGTTATTGCCGTCGGCACCACCAGCGTGCGTTCGCTTGAGAGCGCCGCGCGCGATGGCGTGCTCAAAGCCTTCAGCGGCGACACCGATATCTTTATCTACCCAGGTCGACCACTGCATGTGGTCGACGCGCTGGTGACCAATTTCCATTTGCCGGAATCTACCCTGCTGATGCTGGTGTCGGCGTTTGCCGGTTACCCGGAAACCATGGCGGCCTATCAGGCGGCGATTGCCGGTGAATATCGTTTTTTCAGTTACGGTGATGCCATGTTTATCACCCGCAACCCCGCACCGCGCGGGCCAGAGGAACAGCTATGACGCGCACCTGCCGCATGTCTTTCGAATTGTTGGCGACCGAGGGCAAAGCGCGCCGTGGTCGGCTGACCTTCCCCCGTGGCGTGGTGGAAACCCCTGCGTTTATGCCGGTGGGCACCTATGGCACGGTCAAGGGCATGTTGCCGCGTGATATCGAGGCGATTGGTGCGCAGATCATCCTCGGCAACACCTTCCACCTGTGGCTGCGTCCCGGCACTGAAGTGATCAAGAAGCACGGCGATCTGCACGACTTTATGCAGTGGCAGGGGCCGATCCTTACCGACTCCGGCGGCTTCCAGGTGTTCAGCCTCGGCGCCATGCGCAAGATCAAGGAGGAGGGCGTGTACTTTGCCTCGCCGGTCGACGGTGCCAAGGTGTTTATGGGGCCGGAAGAGTCGATGCAGGTACAGCGTGACCTGGGCTCGGACATCGTGATGATTTTCGACGAGTGCACCCCGTATCCGGCCGAGCTCGATGTGGCCAAGCGCTCGATGGAGTTGTCGCTGCGCTGGGCCAAGCGTTCGAAAGAGGCCCATGGCGACAGCACGGCGGCGCTGTTCGGCATCGTCCAGGGTGGTATGCATGAGGAATTGCGCAAGGTTTCCCTGGAAGGGTTGGAAGAAATCGGTTTTGACGGTTATGCCATTGGTGGTCTGTCAGTCGGTGAGCCGAAAGACGAGATGATCAAGGTGCTGGATTACCTGCCTGCGCAGCTGCCGGCGGATAAGCCGCGTTACCTGATGGGCGTCGGCAAGCCGGAGGATCTGGTTGAAGGCGTGCGCCGTGGCGTGGATATGTTCGATTGCGTGATGCCGACCCGCAACGCGCGCAACGGCCACCTGTTTGTCGATACCGGCGTGCTGAAAATCCGCAATGCCTTCCATAAGCAGGACAATTCGCCGTTGGACCCGACCTGCGACTGTTACACCTGTAAACATTTCTCCCGTGCTTATCTGCACCATCTGGATAAATGCGGCGAAATGCTGGGTAGCATGCTCAATACAATCCACAACTTACGGCATTATCAGGTGCTTATGGCTGGTTTGCGCGAGGCTATTCAACAGGGTACATTGGCCGCCTTTGTCGATGCCTTCTATGCCAAGCGCGGGCTGCCAACGCCGCCTCTGGATTGATTCCCAACTTTTTAAAGACCCTTGCAACAGGAGTGTTACATGAGCTTTTTTATCCCCGCTGCTTTCGCTGAAGGCGCCGCACCGGCTGCCGGTCCTGCTGGTAGTGGCTTTGAATGGGTATTTCTCGTCGGCTTTCTGGTCATCTTCTATCTGATGATCTGGCGTCCACAGGCCAAGCGTGCCAAAGAGCACAAAGGTCTGATCAGCGGCCTGCAGAAAGGTGATGAAGTGGTAACCAGCGGCGGTATCGCTGGCAAGGTGACGAAGGTTTCCGATGATTTCGTGGTAATCGAAGTGTCCGACACCGTCGAGCTGAAGATTCAGAAAGTGGCGATTGCCGCCTCGCTGCCTAAGGGCACGCTGAAAGCGATCTAAGCAACACACCTTTACCATTCGACGGGGCGCTTAATGCGCCCCGCGTCATAACGGGCGGCGTCATGCTCAACAAATTTCCCCTCTGGAAGTACCTGCTGATTCTGGCTGTGCTGGCAATCGGCTTCCTTTATTCCGCGCCCAATCTGTACCCGGATGATCCGGCGATCCAGATCAGTGGCAACAGCTCCGCCATGCGCGTCGAGCAGGCCGACCTGGACCGCGCCAGCCGCGCGCTGGAAGCGGCCGGTATCAGCGTAAAAGCCGTCAGCCTGGCCAATCAGGGCCGTGCCGGCTTGCTGCGTTTGAACAGCGCTGAAGACCAGCTGCCAGCCAAAGAGCTGGTGCGCAAGGCCTTGAGCGATGAGTTCGTAGTCGCCCTCAACCTGGCGCAAACCACGCCAGACTGGCTGCGTAACCTGGGCGGCAGCCCGATGAAGCTGGGCCTGGACTTGTCCGGTGGTGTGCACTTTCTGATGGAAGTGGACATGGACAAAGCCTTGGATGCGCGTCGCAAGGTTTATGAAGGCGAGGTCAAGAGCCTGCTGCGTAAAGAGCGCGTGCGTTATCGCAGCCTGCCTGAGCTTAATGGCGCGATTCAGCTGGGCTTTACCGATGAAGCCGCGCTGGAGAAGGCTGAGCGCCTGATTCGCAAGGATTTCAACGATTTCGATATGACCACTGTGCAGCGCAGCGAGCTGCAGGTGCTGCGCCTGACGCTGACTCAGGCCAAGCTGGTCGAGATTCGCGAATACTCGATCAAGCAGAACCTGACCACCGTGCGTAACCGGGTCAACGAGCTGGGTGTGGCCGAGCCGCTGGTTCAGCGTCAGGGCGCCAACCGCATCGTGGTTGAGCTGCCGGGCGTGCAGGACACCGCCGAGGCCAAGCGTATTCTCGGCAAGACCGCCAACCTGGAGTTCCGTCTGGCCGCTGAGCCGGATGCGGCCAAGGCTGCGACTGAAAGCTTCGAGTTCCGTCAGGAAGGTCGTCCGCCGGCGCAGCTGGAGCGTGATCTGATCATCACCGGTGACCAGGTCACCGATGCCCAGGCCAGTTTCGATGAGAACGGCAGCCCGCAGGTGAACATCCGCCTGGATGGTCGCGGCGGTGACCTGATGAACCGTGCGACCCGCAACAATGTCGGGCGCAGCATGGCGGTGATCTTTATCGAGCAGAAGCCGGTAACCCGCTACGTACGCCAGGTGGTTGATGGCGTCGAGAAGGAAGTCGAGCTGCAGACCTTCGTCGAAGAGAAGAAGATCATCAGCCTGGCCACCATCCAGTCGCCGCTGGGTAGCCAGTTCCGCATCACCGGTCTGGATGGTCAGGGTGAGTCGTCCGAGTTGGCCCTGCTGCTGCGTGCTGGTGGTCTGGCGGCGCCGATGTACTTCGCGGAAGAGCGCACCATCGGCCCGAGCCTGGGTGCTGACAACATTGCCAAGGGCATCAATGCCTCGCTGTGGGCGATGCTGTTTGTTTCGCTGTTTATCATCGCCATCTATCGCGCCTTTGGTGTGCTGGCGACTATTGCCCTGGGTCTGAACATGGTGCTGCTGCTGGCGCTGATGTCGCTGCTCAGTGCCACGCTGACCCTGCCGGGTATCGCCGGTATCGTGTTGACCATGGGTATGGCGGTGGACGCCAACGTGCTGATCTTCTCGCGTATTCGTGAAGAGATTGCCAATGGCATGTCGATCCAGCGCGCCATCCATGAGGGTTTTGATCGGGCTTACTCGGCGATTGTCGACGCCAACCTGACCACCCTGCTGGTCGGCGGCATCCTGTTCGCCATGGGCACCGGGCCGGTCAAAGGCTTCGCCGTGACGCTGTCGCTGGGTATTCTCACCTCGATGTTTACTGCCATTCTGGTGACGCGTTGCATGGTCAACCTGACTTGCGGCGGGCGTGACTTCAAGAAGTTGTGGATTTAAGGGGCTGTTATGAATCGTACGATCAACTTCATGGGGGTGCGCAATATTGCGTTCGCCTTCACCGTGCTGCTGACGCTGTTGGCCCTGGGTAGTCTGTTTACCAAGGGCCTGAACCTGGGCCTGGATTTCACGGGTGGTACGCAGATCGAGCTGAGCTACGAGCAGCCGGCGGATCTCAGCAATATCCGTGCGCAACTGGCCGGTGCCGGCTATGCCGACGCCGTGGTGCAGAGCTTTGGTGCGACCACCGATGTGGTGGTGCGCATGCAGGGCAATGACCCGGATTTGGGTAATAAAGTGGCCACGGCGCTGCGTCAGGCTGGCGAGCAGCTTGAGGTGAAAAAGGTCGAGTTCGTCGGTCCGCAGGTAGGCGAAGAGCTGCGCGACCAGGGCGGGCTGGGTCTGTTGCTGGCGCTGGCTGGGGTGATGCTTTACCTGGCCTTCCGCTTTCAGTGGAAGTTTGGCGCAGGGGCGATTGTTTCGCTGATCCACGACGTGATTGTCACCCTCGGTGTCCTGTCGTTCTTCCAGATCACTTTCGACCTCACCGTGCTGGCGGCGTTGCTGGCGATCATCGGCTACTCGCTGAACGACACCATCGTGGTATTCGACCGGGTGCGTGAGAACTTCCGCGTGCTGCGCAAGGCGACGTTGATTGAGAACATCAACATCTCCACCACGCAGACCCTGCTGCGTACTCTGGCGACGTCCATTTCAACCCTGATGGCGATTGCCGCGTTGCTGCTGTTTGCCGGTGACAACCTGTTTGCCTTCTCGGTAGCGCTGTTTGTTGGTGTGGCGGCGGGTACTTACTCGTCGGTTTATATCGCCAACGTGGTGCTGGTGTGGCTCGATCTGACGGTCGATGACCTGATTCCGCCGGTGGTGGAAGAAGAGGTCGATGAGCGTCCCTGAATCTGTGCGTTTTATCGCAAATGGTTGAATGAGCCGGGCAAGTGTTGAACTTGCCCGGCTTTTTTATGCTCCAAGGCAGGGAGTAAGGTGCGTTGAGCGCTAAGCAGCGGTTTCAAGGAGGCATGTATGAATAAGTCGATGTTGGTAGGCGCGGTACTGGGTGCGGTGGGCGTGACAGCGGGTGGAGCGGTGGCCACTTACAGCATCGTCAGTGCGCCGAAATATGCCGAAGTACTGGCTGTTAAGCCAATCAAGCAAACCATCAAGACCCCGCGCGAAGTCTGTAAGGACGTGGCGGTCACCCGTCAGGCGCCGGTCAAGGATGAGCACCAGATAGCCGGTACGGCGATTGGTGCGGTGGTGGGTGGCTTGCTGGGTAATCAGGTCGGTGGCGGCAACGGCAAGAAGCTGGCGACAGTTGCCGGTGCGGTTGGCGGCGGCTATGCCGGCAACAAGGCGCAGGAGCATCTGCAGAGTCGTGATACCTACACCACTACCGAAACCCGTTGCAGCACGGTGACCGATACCAGCGAGAAGCTGGTGGGCTATGACGTGAAGTACGAGCTGGACGGCAAGGTGAGCCAGGTGCGTATGGCCAGTGATCCGGGTCGGCAGATTCCGGTCAAGGATGGTCAGCTGGTATTGGTTGACCAGGCCAACTGATTGCAAGGCTTCAGCAGGTACAAAAAAGCGCCCCGTGGGGCGCTTTTTTATTGCGGCATGATCAGCGCTTCAAGGAGGCTGACAAGTGCGGCTGAATGGCCGTGAGCACGGCTTTGAAGCACTTGGTGTTGCCGGCAACGATCTGGCCTTTTTCCAGGAAGTCGTGGCCGCCGCTGAAGTCACTGACCAGGCCGCCTGCTTCCTGAATCAGCAGTGCGCCAGCGGCCATGTCCCACTCGGACAGGCCGAATTCCCAGAAGGCATCAAAGCGACCGGCGGCCACGTAGGCCAGATCCAGGCTCGCTGCGCCTGCACGGCGTACGCCAGCAGTTTGGCCGACCAGGCTGCGGAACATGCCGATGTAGTTTTCCAGGTTTTCCATCTGGCTGTCGCGGAACGGGAAGCCGGTGCCGAGCAGCGCGCCTTCCAGGCTCTTGCGATTGCCAACGCGCAGGCGGCGGCCGTTGAGGGCGGCGCCACGGCCACGGCTGGCGGTGAATTCTTCCTGGCGTACTGGGTCGATGATCACCGCGTGTTCAAGGCGGCCACGGTATTTGCAGGCAATGCTGACGGCGTAATGCGGGATGCCACGGATAAAGTTGGTGGTGCCGTCCAGTGGATCGATGATCCACAGGTAATCGGCGCCGTCGCCGCTGCCTTCGCTGAGGCCGCTTTCCTCGCCGAGGATGCCGTGGTTCGGGAAAGCTTTGCGCAGGGCCTGAATGATCAGCTGCTCGGCGGAGCGATCAACTTCAGTTACGTAGTCCTTGGCTTCTTTCTCGTCGACCGAGATGACGTCCAAGCGTTCGGTCGAGCGGAAGATCATTTCGCCGGCGCTACGGGCTGCGCGCAGCGCGATATTCAGCATGGGCTGCATGGATGTTCACCTGGGTCGTTAAAGAAAGCCGGCCATTCTAGCAGAAAAGCCCGGCGGTTGAAGTGCAACCTGCGCCTTGCGTGGCGCAAGGCGGGTGGCTTCTGTAAGATTTGCCCCTCTAAGCCTTGTCTGTGAGCGTTTGCGTTGCTGGAAAATATTCGCGTTGTGTTGGTCGGTACCAGTCATCCGGGCAATATCGGTGGCGCGGCGCGGGCCATGAAAAACATGGGACTGTCGCAGTTGGTGCTGGTTGATCCGCGCGATTTCCCGAGTGAAGAGGCGGTGGCCAGAGCGTCTGGGGCTACTGATATTCTCGATGCGGCGCAGGTAGTCGGTACACTTGAAGATGCATTGGTCGGTTGCCGCCTGGTGCTCGGCACCAGTGCGCGGGATCGGCACATTCCCTGGCCGATGCTGGAGCCACGCGAGTGTGGTGTTGCCGCGTGCGAGCAAGCGCAGCAAGGTGCGCAGGTGGCGTTGGTGTTTGGTCGTGAATATGCCGGCCTGACCAATGAGGAGCTGCAGCGCTGTCATTATCATGTGCACATTCCCTCTGATCCGACGTTCAGCTCGTTGAATCTGGCGGCGGCAGTGCAGGTGCTGGCTTACGAGGTGCGCATGGCTTGGCTGGCCACGGAGGGGCAGTCGGTTAAACAGCCTGCGGTCGTCGATCCGGATGAAGAGCCGGTTGCTGCGGATGAGCTGGAATCGTTTTATCGTCATCTGGAGCAGGCGCTGATTGAGATCAGGTTTCTTGATCCGGCCAAGCCGCGGCATTTGATGAGTCGCTTGCGCCGCTTGTATGGGCGCAGTGCGGTGAGCAAGCTGGAAATGAATATCTTGCGCGGGATCTTGACGGAAACCATCAAGGCGGCGCGTGGCGAGCACCCTAGGCAGGAGAAGGCAGATGTTTGAGCGCATGCAAGAGGATATCCAAAGCGTATTTCATCGCGACCCGGCGGCGCGTAATGCCTTTGAGGTGGTCACTTGCTATCCGGGGTTGCATGCGGTCTGGCTGCATCGCGTGGCGCATGCGCTGTGGGGCAGTGGCTGGAAGTGGCTGGCGCGTGTGGTGTCGAACTTTGGGCGCTGGATGACCGGCATCGAAATCCATCCGGGCGCGAAGATCGGTCGACGCTTCTTTATCGACCACGGTATGGGCATCGTCATTGGTGAAACCGCCGAGATCGGCAATGACGTCACCCTTTATCAGGGCGTAACCCTGGGCGGCACCAGCTGGAACAAGGGCAAGCGCCATCCAACGCTGGAAGATGGTGTGGTGGTCGGTGCTGGGGCCAAGGTGCTGGGGCCGTTCACGGTCGGTGCGGGCGCCAAGATCGGTTCCAATGCCGTGGTGACCAAAGAAGTGCCTGCGGGCGCTACTGCGGTGGGTATTCCGGGGCGGATCATCGTCAAAACCGACGATGAGCAGGAAGCCAAGCGCCAGGCGATTGCCGAGAAGCTGGGTTTCGATGCCTACGGCGTAAGTCAGGACATGCCGGACCCGGTGGCGCGTGCCATTGGTCAGTTGCTCGATCACCTGCATGCGGTGGATGGGCGCTTGGAAGGCATGTGCGGCGCGCTCAAGTCGCTGGGCAGCGATTACTGCGCCAAGGATTTGCCGCAACTGCGTGACGAGGACTTCGCTGGCGTGGTCAAAGACGCAGACAAGCCTGCGGCTTGATGGTGTGGGCGCGCGCATTTTGCTATGCTGCGCGCCCTCCATTCTGGCTAATCCCGACTAAAGCACTAGGTCTTATAGTTGACTTAAATGCTCGGGAATTGCATACTCGCGGCATATTGCGACCACGCGGTAATCCCTTATGCGACTAACCACCAAAGGCCGTTATGCCGTCACCGCCATGCTTGATCTGGCGCTGCACGCTCAACGTGGGCCGGTGTCTTTGGCTGATATCTCCGAGCGGCAGGGTATTTCCCTTTCCTATCTGGAGCAGCTGTTTGCCAAGTTGCGTCGCGGCAATCTGGTCTCCAGTGTGCGCGGCCCAGGCGGTGGTTATCAGCTGTCGCGTGATATGCAGGGCATTCAGGTGGCTGAGGTGATCGACGCAGTCAATGAGTCGGTCGATGCCACGCGCTGCCAGGGGCAGGGCGATTGCCATGCGGGTGATACCTGTCTGACCCACCATCTGTGGTGCGACCTCAGTCAACAGATACACGAATTTCTAAGTGGCATCAGTCTCGCTGACTTGGTGACCCGTCGTGAAGTGCAGGAAGTTGCCCAGCGCCAGGATCAGCGCCGCTGCAATGGCAGGACGCCGTACCTGGATAAGATTGAAACGTCCGCCGTCGATTGAGCGCAAAGCGCTGGCTAGCTGGCCTGATACCTGATTAGGAGAAAATTGATGAAGTTGCCGATTTACCTCGATTATTCCGCCACCACGCCGGTTGATCCGCGTGTTGCGCAAAAAATGAGCGAATGCCTGCTGGTCGACGGCAACTTCGGCAACCCGGCGTCGCGCTCCCATGTGTTCGGCTGGAAGGCTGAAGAGGCAGTAGAAAACGCTCGCCGCCAGGTGGCCGAGTTGGTCAATGCTGATCCGCGTGAGATTGTCTGGACCTCCGGTGCGACCGAATCCAACAACCTGGCGATCAAGGGCATCGCCGACTTCTACAAGAGCAAAGGCAAGCACCTGATCACCTCGAAGATCGAGCACAAAGCGGTGCTGGATACCATGCGCCAGCTTGAGCGCGAAGGCTTCGAGGTGACCTACATCGAGCCTGGCGAAGATGGCCTGATTACCCCAGCCATGATCGAGGCGGCGCTGCGTGAGGACACCATTCTGGTGTCGGTCATGCACGTGAATAACGAAATCGGCACCATTAACGACATCGCGGCAATCGGCGAGCTGACCCGCTCGCGCGGCGTGTTCTTGCATGTTGATGCGGCGCAGTCCACCGGCAAGGTGGCAATCGATCTGGAAGCGCTTAAGGTCGACCTGATGTCCTTCTCTGCGCACAAGACCTATGGTCCGAAAGGTGTCGGTGCACTGTTCGTACGCCGTAAGCCGCGTGTGCGTCTGGAAGCCCAGACCCATGGCGGTGGCCATGAGCGCGGCATGCGTTCCGGCACCCTGGCGACCCACCAGTGCGTTGGCATGGGTGAGGCCTTCCGTATTGCCAAGGAAGAGATGACCCAGGAAAACCAGCGCATCCTGGCCCTGCGCGAGCGTTTCTTCAAACAGGTCGACGGCCTGGAAGAGCTGTACATCAATGGCAGCATGAGCGCCCGTGTACCGCACAACCTCAACCTCAGCTTCAACTACGTTGAGGGTGAGTCGCTGATCATGGCGCTCAAGGATCTGGCGGTTTCGTCCGGTTCGGCCTGCACCTCGGCTTCTCTAGAGCCGTCCTACGTATTGCGCGCCCTGGGTCGCAATGACGAACTGGCACACAGCTCCATTCGCTTTACCTTCGGCCGCTTCACCACTGATGAAGAAGTCGATTACGCCGCGCAGAAGGTTTGCGAGGCGGTCACCAAGCTGCGCGAATTGTCGCCGCTGTGGGATATGTACAAAGACGGTGTCGACATCTCCAAGATCGAGTGGGCGGCGCACTAAGTAGTCGCCAAGCAAGAGCGACTCTCTGATGAGGAAGGAATACCAGCATGGCTTACAGTGAAAAGGTCATTGACCATTACGAAAACCCGCGCAACGTCGGCAAGATGGACGCGGAAGACCCGGACGTCGGCACCGGCATGGTCGGCGCGCCGGCCTGCGGTGACGTGATGCGTCTGCAGATCAAGGTCAACGAGCAGGGCGTGATTGAAGACGCCAAGTTCAAGACCTACGGTTGCGGTTCGGCAATTGCCTCCAGCTCCCTCGCTACCGAGTGGATGAAGGGCAAGACCCTGGACGAAGCAGAAACCATCAAGAACACCCAGCTGGCCGAGGAATTGGCTCTGCCGCCGGTGAAAATTCACTGCTCGGTACTCGCCGAAGACGCCATCAAGGCTGCTGTGCGCGATTACAAGCAGAAGAAAGGCTTGCTCTAAGGAGGTTTGTCGATGGCTATCAGCATGACCGAAGCTGCCGCTCAGCACGTGCGTCGCTCTCTTGAAGGGCGCGGCAAGGGCGAGGGTATTCGCCTGGGTGTGCGCACCACGGGCTGTTCCGGCTTGGCCTATGTGCTGGAGTTTGTCGATGAGGCCGCCAGCGAAGATCAGGTGTTCGAGAACCATGGCGTCAAGGTGATCATCGATCCCAAGAGCCTGGTCTACCTCGATGGCACCGAGCTCGACTTCGTCAAAGAAGGGTTGAACGAAGGCTTCAAGTTCAACAACCCGAACGTGCGCGGCGAGTGTGGCTGCGGCGAAAGCTTCAATATCTGAGGCGCGTGTGGGCAGTCCTTGTCACTTTGCTTTATTTGATCTGCAACCGGGTTTCCGCCTGGATCTTGACCAGCTAGCCGTGCGTTATCGCGAGCTGGCGCGCAATGTTCACCCGGATCGCTTTGCCGATGCGTCCGAGCGTGATCAGCGTTTGGCTCTCGAGCAGTCCGCCAGTCTCAACGAGGCTTACAGCACGCTCAAGAGTGCGCCGCAGCGCGCCCGCTATTTGCTGGCGCTGCGCGGCCCTGAGCTGCCGTTGGAAGTGACGGTGCAGGACCCGGATTTCCTGCTGCAGCAGATGCAGCTGCGCGAAGAGCTGGAAGATCTGCATGACAGTGCAGACCTGGCCGGTGTGGCGCAATTCAAGCGGCGTTTGAAAGTGGCTCAGGATGAGCTCAACGAAAGTTTTGCCGTTTGTTGGGATGATGCCTCGCGACGCGAAGAGGCCGAGCGCCTGATGCGTCGCATGCAGTTTCTCGACAAGCTCTCTCACGAGGTTCGCCAGCTGGAAGAGCGCCTCGACGATTAACGCCGGTGCGCCTGTGGGCGCGCCTGATAGCTTAAGCACTGATTAATCATGGCCTTACTGCAGATCGCTGAGCCCGGACAAAGCCCCCAGCCACACCAGCGCCGACTGGCGGTGGGGATTGATCTGGGTACCACCAATTCGCTGGTCGCCGCCGTGCGTAGCGGCCTTTCCGCGCCGCTGGCCGATGCGGCAGGGCAGGTTATTCTGCCGTCCGCGGTGCGCTATCACGCGGATCGGGTCGAGGTGGGTGAAGTCGCCAAGGCGGCCGCATCGGCTGATCCGCTAAATACCGTGCTGTCGGTCAAGCGCCTGATGGGGCGCGGTTTGGCCGACGTCAAACAGCTCGGCGAGCAGCTGCCGTACCGTTTTGTTGGCGGCGAATCGCATATGCCGTTTATCGAAACGGTGCAGGGGCCGAAAAGCCCGGTTGAAGTTTCCGCCGACATTCTCAAAGTGTTGCGTCAGCGCGCTGAGGCGACCCTCGGTGGTGAGCTGGTGGGTGCGGTGATCACTGTGCCGGCGTATTTCGATGATTCGCAGCGCCAGGCTACCAAGGACGCTGCGCGTCTGGCCGGCTTGAATGTGCTGCGCCTGCTCAATGAGCCGACCGCCGCTGCCGTGGCCTATGGCCTGGATCAGCACGCCGAGGGTGTGGTCGCCATTTATGACCTGGGCGGCGGCACCTTTGATATTTCCGTGCTGCGCCTGACCGGCGGCGTGTTTGAAGTGCTGGCTACGGGCGGCGACAGTGCGCTGGGCGGTGATGACTTCGATCACGCGATTGCTGGTTGGATTGTGCAGCAAGCTGGGATTTCCTCTGATCTCGATCCAACACAGCAGCGTCTGTTGTTGGAAGCGGCCTGCGCCGCTAAAGAGGCGCTGACCGATAGCGCCACGGCAAGCCTCAGCTATGCCGGCTGGGCGGGGCAATTGAGTCGCGAGCAGTTTGATGCGCTGATCGAACCCATGCTGGCGCGCAGCCTCAAGGCCTGTCGCCGTGCGGTGCGTGATGCCGGCATTGAGTTGGATGAGGTTGAAGCCGTGGTTATGGTTGGCGGCTCCACCCGTGTGCCGCGCGTGCGTCAGGCGGTCGCCGAGTTGTTCGCCCGTGAGCCGTTGACCGATATCGACCCTGATCAGGTGGTCGCCATCGGTGCGGCGATTCAGGCCGATGCCCTGGCGGGCAACAAGCGCGGCGATGGCGAAGAATTGCTGCTGCTGGATGTGATTCCCCTGTCGCTCGGTCTGGAAACCATGGGCGGGCTGATGGAGAAGGTGATTCCGCGCAATACCACCATCCCCGTGGCCCGCGCCCAGGACTTCACCACCTATAAAGATGGTCAAACGGCCATGATGGTGCATGTGCTGCAGGGTGAGCGCGAGCTGATCAGTGATTGCCGTTCGTTGGCGCGCTTTGAATTGCGTGGTATTCCGCCAATGGTCGCCGGTGCGGCGAAGATTCGCGTGACCTTCCAGGTCGATGCCGACGGTCTGCTTAGTGTCGCTGCACGTGAGCTGGCTTCGGGCGTCGAGGCGAGTATTCAGGTCAAGCCGTCCTATGGGCTGACCGATGGTGAAATCGCCCGCATGCTGCAGGACTCCTTCAAGAATGCCGGCGACGACAAGGTTGCCCGTGTGCTGCGCGAGCAACAGGTCGATGCCCAGCGTCTGCTGGAGGCCGTCGAAGCCGCATTGCTGGCCGATGGCGAGCGCTTGCTGGATGCCGATGAGCGTCTGGCAATTGATGCGCAGATAGAACAGTTGCGTGACTTGATGGCCGGCACTGATGGCCTGGCGATTGAGCAGCAAACCAAACGTTTGACCCAGGTGACTGACGCTTTTGCCGCGCGTCGCCTGGATGCCACGGTCAAGGCCGCACTGGCCGGCCGTAGTCTTGATGAGATTGAGGAATAAGCATGCCGCAGATCATTTTTCTGCCTCACGCGGTGCTGTGTCCGGAGGGTCTGGTGGTCGAGGTCGCGCCGGGTACCTCGGTGCTTGAAGTGGCGCACGAGCACCATATCGAGATCGAAAGTGCCTGTGGCGGTGTCTGCGCCTGCACCACCTGTCACTGCATTATTCGTGAGGGCTTCGACTCGCTGGCTGAGGCTGACGAGTTAGAAGAAGACATGCTCGACAAGGCTTGGGGGCTGGAAGCGCAATCGCGTTTGTCCTGCCAGGCTATTGTTGGTGATGAAGACCTGACCGTGGAAATTCCCAAGTACTCACTCAACCACGCCGCCGAAGCACCGCACTGATTCAAGGAGCTGTTATGAGTCTGAAGTGGGTTGATGTTCTGGAAATCGCCATTCAGCTGGCTGAGTCCAAGCCTGAGGTGGACCCTCGCTACGTGAATTTTGTTGATCTGCATAAGTGGATTCTGGCGTTGCCGGAGTTCAGTGACGATCCACAGCGCGGCGGCGAGAAGGTGCTTGAAGCCATTCAAGCGGCCTGGATCGAAGAGGCGGATTAATCGGCCTTTTGGCTTGGCCTACGCATTTAACCGGAACCCGCGTATAATTCGCGGGTTTAATTTTTCGCTTTAATCACTGTTTCTGGAGTTTCACATGGCTGTTCAACGCACTTTCTCCATCATCAAGCCTGATGCCGTTGCCAAGAATGTTATTGGCGAGATCACCAGCCGCTTCGAAAAAGCCGGCCTGCGCGTCGTTGCTTCGAAAATGGTTCAACTGTCCGAGCGTGAAGCTGCTGGCTTCTACGCTGAGCACAGCGAGCGCGGCTTCTTCAAGGACCTGGTTGCTTTCATGACCTCGGGTCCAGTTATCGTTCAGGTTCTGGAAGGCGAAAACGCTGTTCTGGCTAACCGTGATCTGATGGGCGCTACCAACCCTAAAGAAGCTGCTGCCGGCACCATTCGTGCTGATTTCGCCGTTTCCATCGACGAAAACGCGGTACACGGTTCCGACTCCGAAGCTTCTGCTGCTCGCGAAATCGCTTACTTCTTCGCTTCCACCGAAGTTTGCGCACGTATTCGCTAAGCGAATCGGGTGAGGGTGAAGCCATGACTGAAGCTACCGGTAAAATCAATCTGCTGGGTCTGACCCAGGCAGAGATGGAGCAATTCTTCGAAAGCATCGGGGAAAAGCGTTTCCGTGCCGGTCAGATGATGAAATGGATTCACCACTTTGGCGTCGATGATTTCGATGCCATGAGTAACGTCAGCAAGGCCTTGCGCGAAAAGCTCAAGGCCTGTGCTGAAATCCGCGGCCCGGAAGTGGTCAGCGAAGATATTTCCACTGATGGCACGCGCAAGTGGGTAGTGCGGGTGGCGTCAGGCAGTTGCGTAGAAACCGTGTATATCCCCCAGGGCACGCGTGGCACCTTGTGTGTGTCGTCGCAGGCCGGCTGTGCGCTGGATTGCAGTTTCTGCTCGACTGGTAAACAAGGTTTCAACAGCGATCTAAGCGCCGCCGAAGTGATCGGCCAGGTGTGGATCGCCAATAAGTCGTTCGGTAGCGTGCCGGCGAAGGTCGACCGTGCCATCACCAACGTGGTGATGATGGGTATGGGCGAGCCGTTGCTGAACTTCGACAACGTCGTCGCTGCCATGAAAATCATGATGGATGACCTCGGCTACGGTATCTCCAAACGTAAGGTGACGCTGTCCACCTCCGGCGTGGTGCCGATGATCGACAAGCTCGGCGAAGTGATTGACGTGTCCCTGGCGTTGTCGCTGCATGCGCCGAACGATGCACTGCGTAATCAGCTGGTGCCGATCAACAAGAAGTACCCGCTGGAAATGCTGCTGGCGGCGTGTAAGCGTTATGTCTCGCGCCTGGGCGAGAAACGCGTGCTTACAATCGAATACACCCTGCTCAAGGATGTAAACGATAAGACCGAGCACGCTGAGGAAATGATCGCACTTCTCAAAGATGTGCCTTGCAAGATCAACCTGATTCCGTTTAATCCCTTCCCCCACTCCGGGTACGAGCGGCCGAGCAACAATGCTATTCGCCGTTTTCAGGACCTGCTGCACAAAGCCGGGCACAATGTCACTGTACGCACCACGCGGGGCGAGGACATTGACGCGGCTTGTGGCCAGTTGGTCGGCCAGGTTATGGACCGTACCCGCCGTAGTGAACGCTATATTGCTGTGCGTGAATTGAGTAGCGAGGCCGAAACGCCAAGTTCCGCCGCCAATCGAACCTGAGGGGAGGATACCCATGACCTTGCGTCCCGCGTTATTGCTGTTGGCCGCCAGTCTGTTAGCCGGTTGCGTTACCACCGGTAATGTCGATCCGATGAAAACCGATAAGGGGCGCGACGAAGCGCGCGATGCTTATATACAGTTGGGTATTGGCTATCTGCAGCAGGGAGATACTGAGCGCGCAAAAGTACCTCTCAAGCAGGCGCTTGATCTTGATTCTTCCAATCCTGATGTGCATGCGATTCTTGGTGTTGTTTTTCAAGCTGAGATGGAGCCCGAGCTAGCGGATATGCACTACCGCAAGGCTCTTTCATTACGCAAAGGGGATGCGCGCCTCTTGAATAACTATGGCGGCTTCTTGTTTGAGCAGAAACGCTATTCAGAGGCCTTAGAGTTTTATCAACAGGCTTCGCAGGACACCTTGTATCAGGAGCGCTCACGGGTTTTCGAGAATCTCGGGTTGACTTCGCTGCAACTTAAGCAGCGCGAGCAGGCCAAGGTCTATTTTGAGCGCTCGCTGCGCTTAAATAGCCGACAACCGCGTGCGCTGATGGAAATGGCACAACTTTCTTACGAGGACAAACAGTATGTCCCTGCACGTAGTTACTACGAAAGTTATATAGCCCTTGCCAATCATGACGCCCGCAGCCTGCTGCTAGGCGTGCGCTTGGCGAAGATTTTCGAGGAGCGCGACAATGCCGCGAGCCTCGGTTTGCAGTTGAAGCGACTTTATCCGGGCACGCCGGAATATCAGCAATACCTGTCGGAGCAATGATGAAAGCGGCGCATCCAGAAGTGCTAGCAGTTCCCCGCATCAATCCGGGTGAGACTTTGCGCAAGGCTCGTGAGAGCCGCGGTTGGACCATTGCCGAGGTTGCTGCGCAGTTGAATTTGACCCCGCAGCGCTTGAGCCAGGTCGAGCAAGGTGCCTTCGACAAGCTGCCTGGGCATACCTTTGCTCGCGGTTATGTGCGGGCTTACGCCAAGCTGCTGGAAGTCGACCAGAACCGCCTGGTGCTGGAGTTTGATCAGTTCACCGGTAGCGACGCCGCCGGTAGCAGTGTGCACAGCCTGGGGCGCATCGAGGAGCCAGTTAGCTACTCGCAGCGCATCTTGCGCATGGTCAGTTTTGTGCTGTTGCTGGCGCTGGCTGGTTTGAGCTTTTTCTGGTGGCAGGAGCAGGCCGAACGCCGCGCCGAAGACCTGGCGTCAACCAGCCTTGAACATGTTGAAGTAGACGGCGCCGACGGCACCACGCAGATTCATCCGCTGGATGAGCCGGAAGACCAGGCGGTGGAAGCTGCCCAGCTGGAAGCAGAAGCCGCGTTGCCGTTGTTGTCCGAGGCTGCCGAGGTGGCCCCGCAACCTGAACAGCCGCAAGTTCTCAGCGAAACGCCCAGTGCTCCGGCCGCAGTTGCTACGCCGGCCAATGCCGCGCCTGCTGTTGCCGAGGCTACGCCCACGGCGCCAGTTGCCACGGCGCCAGTGCAAGCTGGCGCAGGCGAGGCAGTGGTCAGCCTGACCTTTATTGCCGATTGCTGGACGCAACTCACCGATGCCAATGGCAAGGTGTTGTTCAGCGCCCTCAAGCGCAAAGGCGATAGCCTGCAGTTGGCCGGTAAGGCTCCGCTGGAGCTGCGTCTGGGTTATGCCCGTGGTGTGCAGGTCAGCCTGAATGGCAATCCGGTCGATGTGGCGCCGTTTATCTCCGGTGAGACCGCGCGTCTGAAGTTGGGTGGGCAGTAACATGCATTGCGAGTCACCGATCAAGCGCCGTATTTCACGCAAAATCTGGGTGGGTTCCGTACCGGTAGGTGGCGATGCGCCTATCGCTGTGCAGAGCATGACCAACAGCGACACCAATGATGTAGCCGCCACCGTGGCGCAGATTCGTCGCCTGGAAGATGCCGGTGCCGATATCGTGCGGGTTTCGGTGCCGGATATGGATGCAGCCGAGGCCTTCGGCAAGATCAAGCAGCAGGTCAAAGTTCCGCTGGTGGCCGATATCCACTTCGACTACCAGATCGCCCTGCGTGTGGCTGAGCTGGGCGTCGACTGCCTGCGTATCAACCCAGGCAATATCGGCCGTGAAGACCGCGTGCGCGCGGTGGTCGAGGCGGCGCGCGACAAAGGCATTCCGATTCGTATCGGGGTAAACGCCGGTTCGTTGGAAAAAGATCTGCAGAAGAAATACGGCGAGCCTACGCCGGCTGCGCTGGTCGAGTCCGCACTGCGTCATGTCGAGCATCTGGATCGCCTGAATTTCCCCGACTTCAAGGTCAGTGTAAAAGCCTCCGACGTCTTTATGGCCGTCGAAGCCTATCGCCTGCTGGCTAAGCAGATTGAGCAGCCATTGCACTTGGGCATCACCGAAGCCGGTGGCCTGCGCTCGGGTACGGTCAAGTCGGCGGTCGGCTTGGGTATGCTGCTGGCCGAAGGCATTGGCGATACCATCCGTATCTCTCTGGCCGCCGATCCGGTGGAAGAGATCAAGGTCGGCTACGACATCCTCAAGTCGCTGCGTCTGCGTTCCCGTGGCATCAACTTTATTGCCTGCCCAAGCTGTTCGCGGCAGAACTTCGATGTGGTGAAAACCATGAACGAGCTGGAGCAGCGTGTCGAAGACCTGCTAGTGCCGCTGGATGTTGCGGTGATCGGTTGTGTGGTCAACGGCCCCGGCGAAGCCAAAGAGGCCCATATCGGCCTGACTGGCGGCTCGCCGAACCTGATCTATATCGATGGCAAGCCGGCGCTCAAGCTGGGCAATGACAACCTGGTCGATGAGTTGGAAAAACTGATCCGCCAGAAAGCGGCCGACAAGGTCGCAGCTGACGCCGCTCTGATTCTGCGCAGCTAACACCGTTAAGGAATTGAATTGAGCAAGTCCCTGCAAGCCATCCGTGGCATGAACGATATTTTGCCCGAGCAGACTCCGCTTTGGCGTTACTTTGAAGGTACCGTCGCCAGTCTGCTGGATGGCTACGGCTATCGGCAGATCCGCATGCCGATCGTTGAGTTCACCGAGCTGTTCAAGCGCTCGATTGGTGAAGTCACCGATATCGTTGAAAAAGAGATGTACACCTTCGACGACCGTAACGGCGACTCCCTGACCCTGCGTCCGGAAGGTACCGCCGCGTGCGTGCGTGCCGTGCTTGAGCACGGTCTGGCGGGTGGTGGGCAGACCCAGAAGCTCTGGTACATCGGCCCGATGTTCCGTCACGAGCGTCCGCAGAAAGGCCGTTATCGCCAGTTTCATCAGATTGGTGTGGAAGTCTTCAATATCGACGGCCCGGACATTGATGCCGAGTTGATCGTGCTCACATGGCGCCTGTGGGGCCTGCTGGGTATCCGTGATGCGGTGAAACTTGAACTCAATAGCCTCGGCACCAGCGCTGCGCGCGCGGTGTATCGCGATGCGCTGGTCGAGTTTCTGACTGCGCACGCTGATCAGCTGGATGAAGACAGCCGCCGCCGTATGGGCAGCAACCCGCTGCGTGTATTGGACAGCAAAGTGCCGGAAACTCAAGCCCTGCTGGTTAATGCACCGAAGCTGGCGGATTACCTAGACGAAGAGTCTCGCGTGCATTTCGAGGGGCTCAAGGCCCGCCTTGACGCCGCCGGTGTGCCTTACGTAATCAATCCCAAGCTGGTGCGTGGCCTGGATTACTACAGCAAGACGGTGTTCGAATGGGTAACCGATCAGCTTGGCTCCCAGGGCACGGTCTGCGCCGGTGGCCGTTACGATGGCCTAGTCGAGCAGATGGGCGGCAAGCCGACCCCGGGCGTAGGTTTTGCCATGGGCATCGAACGTTTGGTGCTGTTGCTCGAAACTCTAGGTAAAGTACCGGCTGAAATCGCCCGCACGGTCGATGTTTATCTGTGCGCTTTCGGTGAGCCTGCCGAACTGGCGGCGCTGACCTTGAGCGAGCGGCTGCGTGATCAGCTGCCGAACCTGCGTCTGCAGGTTAATGCCGGGGCTGGTAGCTTCAAGAGTCAGTTCAAGAAGGCCGACAAGAGTGGCGCGCTGTACGCCTTGATCTTGGGTGAAGACGAATTGGCCCAGCAAGTGGTAGGTTGCAAGCCGCTGCGCGGTCAGGGTGAGCAACAAAGTATTGCGTGGTCGGCATTGGCCGATCATCTGGCGACCTGCGCCGATCAGGCCTGAGCGTCTGTTGAGTGATTTAGCGAATAGGAGTGTTGGGGTGGTTTCGCGTACTGATGATGAAGAACTGGCGGTAATCAAGGACTGGTGGCAGCGCAATGGCATGCCATTGCTGACCGGTGTTGCGCTGGCGTTGGTGGTGGTGTTTGGCTGGCAGGGCTGGCAGAAGTACCAGGCTAATCAGTCCCAGGGTGCTTCGTTGGTGTATCAGCAGTTGCTTGAAGCTGCGCTGGACCCAAGCGGCAAGCCTGATGCGAGCAAAGTCGCCGAGCTGGCCAACACGCTGAAGAATGATTTCTCCGGTACCCATTACGCCCAATACGGCAGCCTGTTTGTAGCCAAAGTTGCGGTCGAAGCAGGCAAGCTGGATGACGCTGCCAGCGAGCTGCAGGCGGTTGTCGACAAGCCGGCTGATGACAGCCTGGCTGAGTTGGCTCGTCAGCGCCTGGCGCGCGTGCTGGCTGCGCAGGACAAGGCTGAAGATGCCCTGAAACTGTTGGATGCCAAGGTTGCGCCGGCGTTTGCCGCCAGCCGTGAAGAACTCAAAGGTGATCTGCTGGTGCAGCTCGGCCGTGCCGACGATGCGCACGCCGCCTACGAAAAAGCCAAGGCCGCGCTCTCTGAAGATGCCGCAGTCGGTGGTTTGCAAATGAAGCTGGATGATCTGGCAAAAGGGGATGCGTGACGTGATGCGCTGGAAGAATGCCGCACTGCTGGCCCTGGCCGTTCTGGCCGTAGGTTGCAGCAGTAATAGCAAGAAGGAACTGCCTCCGGCTGATCTGCCCAAGTTTGAGGAAGAGGTTAGCCTGCAGAAAGAATGGAGTCGTTCGATTGGCGACGGCCAGGGCGAGTCCTTCAACATGCTGGTACCGGCGATTGATGGTGAGCAGATTTATGCCGCCGACGTCGAAGGCCTGGTCGTGGCCATGGACCGCATGACCGGTAAGGTCATCTGGAAAGCTGATCTGGAGCTGCCGGTTTCCGGCGCAGTCGGCGCAGGCTATGGCCTGGTGGTGGTCGGCACGCTGAAAGGCGAGATCATTGCCCTCGACACCGCTAGCGGTGAAGAGAAGTGGCGCGCCCGTGTGACCAGTGAAGTGCTGGCTCCGCCTGCGCTGAACGGCGACGTGGTGCTGGTACAGACCCAGGATGACCGTCTGATCGCTCTGGACATGAACACTGGCGAGCAGCGCTGGATCTTTGAAAACACTCCGGCGGTACTGACCCTGCGCGGCACTGGCAGCCCAGTACTGACCAACCGTCTGGCGATTGCCGGTCTGTCCACCGGCAAGGTGATTGCGCTGGATGCTCAGCGCGGTATTCCAGTCTGGGAACAGCGTGTGGCTGTTCCGCAGGGCCGTTCCGAGCTGGATCGCGTGGTCGATATCGACGGCGGTCTGCTGCTTTCGGCGGGCACTCTCTATGCCGTTAGCTACCAGGGTCGCGTTGCCGCGCTGGATCTGGAAAGCGGTCGTATCCTCTGGCAGCGCGAAGCGTCCAGTTCGGTCGGTGTTGCCCAGGGTTACGGCAGTGTTTACGTAAGCCTGGCCAGCGGCACCGTTGAAGGTATCGACGAGCGTTCGGCTTCCGCCTTGTGGAGCAACGATGCCCTGGCTCGTCGCCAGTTGTCGGCTCCGGAAGTGTTCTCCAGCTATATCGCGTTCGGTGACCTGGAAGGTTACCTGCACCTGGTCAGCCAGGTGGACGGTCGTTTTGTCGGCCGTACGCGTATCGACAGCGACGGCCTGCGTGCCCGTCCGCTGGTTGTAGGTGATTGGCTGTATGCCTACGGCAACGGCGGCAATCTGGTGGCGCTAACCATCAAGTGATCGCTCGCTGACGCTTTGGCTATGCTGCACAGCACTTAGGGCTGCGCAGCACTGGCCAGTGCAATGAATTCCGGCCGCTGCCTCTGCAGCGGCTTTTGTATTTTCTGAAATAACGAAGTGGAGAGCCTAATGGTTCCCGTAATTGCCCTGGTGGGCCGCCCTAACGTCGGCAAGTCCACCCTGTTTAACCGCTTGACCAAGTCCCGTGACGCGATTGTCGGCGACCTGTCTGGTCTGACCCGTGATCGCCAGTACGGCGAGGCCAAGTGGCAGGGGCGAACCTATATCGTCATCGACACCGGTGGTATTTCCGGTGACGAGGAAGGCATCGACGCGAAGATGGCCGAGCAGTCGCTGCAGGCTATCGAAGAAGCTGATGCCGTACTGTTTCTGGTAGATGCGCGTGCTGGTTTGTCTGCTTCCGATCAGATGATCGGTGAGCATCTGCGGCGCCGAAACAAGCGCAGCTTTCTGGTGATCAATAAAGTCGACAATATCGATGCCGACCTGGCCCGCGCCGAGTTCTCCAGCATGGGTATGGGCGAGTCCCTGGCGATTGCCGGTGCCCATGGCCGTGGCATCACCCAGATGCTCGAAGCCGTGCTGGGCTCCTTCCCCAAGGATGCCAGCGAGCCGGAAGAGGGCGAGGAAGAGGAAATCGTTCTCGAAGGTCAGGAAGCCAAGCGCATTCCTGGCCCGAGCGAGAAGGACGGCATCAAGCTGGCGATCATCGGCCGGCCTAACGTCGGCAAGTCGACCCTGGTCAACCGCATGCTCGGTGAAGACCGGGTGATCGTCTATGACCAGCCTGGCACTACCCGCGACAGTATCTATATCCCGTTCGAGCGCGATGACGAGAAGTACACCCTGATCGACACCGCCGGCGTGCGTCGCCGCGGAAAGATCTTCGAGGCGGTGGAAAAGTTCTCGGTGGTGAAAACCCTGCAGGCGATCCAGGATTCAAACGTCGTGGTGTTCGTTATGGATGCCCGCGAAGGGGTGGTCGATCACGACCTCAACCTGCTTGGCTTTGTGCTGGAAAGCGGCCGCGCCCTGGTCATCGCCCTGAACAAATGGGACGGCATGGAGCCCAGCGAGCGCGACTATGTGAAGGTAGAGCTGCAACGCCGACTGTTCTTCGTCGACTTTGCCGATATCCACTTTATCTCGGCACTGCACGGCACTGGTGTGGGCAATCTGTACAAGTCGGTGCAGGCCTCGTTCAAGTCGGCGATCACCCGCTGGCCGACCAACCGTCTGACCACGATTCTTGAAGACGCCGTCAGCGATCATGCGCCGCCCATGGTCAACAATCGCCGCATCAAGTTGCGCTACGCCCACCTGGGTGGTGCTAACCCGCCGCTGATCGTGATTCACGGCAACCAGGTCGAGGCGGTGCCCAAGTCCTATATCCGCTACCTGGAAAATACCTACCGCCGCGTGCTTAAGTTGGTCGGTACGCCGATTCGTATCGAGTTCAAGGGCGGCGATAACCCCTATGAGGGCAACAAGAACACCCTCACGGATCGTCAGGTGAACAAGAAGCGTCGTCTGATGAGCCACCACAAGAAGGCCGAGAAGAAGCGCAAAGACAAGCGCTAAGCTTGGATTGAAACGCTCTTTAAAGGCACCTTCGGGTGCCTTTTGCGTCTCTGGGGGATCGGCTATCCTGCGCCATCACTAGCGCTCAAGCCGGATGCCGCCTCGATGATCATCAGCAAGCTGCCGAACGTCGGCACCACCATCTTTACCCGCATGTCGCAGCTCGCCGTGGAAACCGGTGCGCTCAATCTGTCCCAGGGCTTCCCCGATTTCGATGGTCCGCAGGCCTTGCGTGATGCGGTCGGCCGGCATATTGCCGCCGGGCATAATCAGTACGCGCCGATGGCCGGCTTGCCAGCGCTGCGCGAGCAGGTGGCGGCGAAGATCGCCCGCAGTTATGGCCGTATGGTCAGCGCCGATAGCGAAGTCACCATCGTTCCCGGCGCTACCCAAGGCATCTTCTGCGCTATCCAGGCGCTGATTCAGCCGGGCGATGAAGTAATCGTCTTCGATCCCAGCTACGACAGTTATGAGCCCTCGGTCGAGCTGGCCGGCGGGCGTTGCGTGCATGTGCCGCTGGCCTTGCCGGATTTCGCCATCGACTGGCAGCGTCTGCAGGATGCGCTCAGCGACAAGACTCGCCTGATTATCCTCAACAGCCCGCACAATCCTAGCGGCGCGCTGATTTCCCGCGCCGAGCTGGACCAACTGGCGGCCTTGATCCGCGAGCGTGATATCTACCTGATCAGTGACGAGGTATACGAGCATCTGGTGTTCGATGGCATTCAGCACGCCAGCGTGCTGGCCCACGAAGAGTTGTATCAGCGCGCCTTTGTGGTCAGCTCCTTTGGCAAGACCTATCACGTCACCGGCTGGAAAACCGGCTATGTGGTGGCGCCGCCGGCCTTGAGCGCCGAACTGCGCAAGGTCCATCAGTACGTCAGCTTCTGTGGCGTGACACCGCTGCAATGGGCCCTGGCTGACTATATGGCCGAGCATCCGGAGCACGTCGAAGAGCTGCCGGCGTTCTATCAGGCCAAACGCGATCTGTTCTGCGACTTGCTGGCCGGCTCGCGCTTTACCTTCACCCGCGCTGCGGGCACCTATTTCCAGCTGGTCGATTACTCGGCCATTCGCAATGATCTGGATGATGTCGCCATGGCCGAATGGCTGACTCGCGAACATGGTGTCGCGGCGATTCCGGTATCGGTGTTCTACCAGCAGCCGCCCAAGGATTTGCGCTTGGTGCGCTTTTGCTTTGCCAAGCGAGAAGAAACCCTGCGCCAGGCGGCGGATAAACTATGCGCGATCTAGGCTTGTTGCCCGATCTTGAGCTGGCGCTGATCCAGACCACTCTGGCCTGGCAGGACCCAGCCGCCAATCGCGCGCACTTTGAGTCGCTGCTGACGCAGGCGCGTGGTGCGGATCTGATCGTGCTGCCGGAGATGTTCAGCACCGGCTTTTCCATGGACTCCGCCGCCATGGCCGAGCCAGAAGATGGCACCACCAGCCAGTGGCTGCGTGAGCGTGCTCAGGCGCTGCAGGCTGTCGTCACCGGCAGTCTGATTATCCAGGCCGCCGATGGCTCCTACCGCAACCGCCTGCTCTGGGCGCGCCCGGATGGCTCTGTAGCGCATTACGACAAGCGCCATCTGTTTCGCATGGCCGGCGAGCATAAGCATTACAGCGCAGGTGAGCAGCAGGTGCTGCTGGAGGTGAAGGGTTGGCAGGTGCGTCCGCTGATCTGCTACGACCTGCGCTTTCCGGTATGGAGTCGCGATCCACAGACCACCGACCTGTTGCTCTACACCGCCAACTGGCCAGCCGCGCGGCGCAATCACTGGAATCGCCTGTTGCCAGCACGGGCTATCGAAAACCTGTGTTACGTGGCGGCGGTAAACCGCATTGGCGAGGACGGCAAAGGCCACGCCTACAGCGGCGACAGTCAGGTGCTGGATTTCCAGGGCGAGGCGCTGCTGGAGCCTGGGGCGGCGGATGGCGTATTTCGGGTAGCTCTCAAGGCCTCGGAGTTGGCCGCTTACCGTGAGCGTTTCCCGGCTTATCGCGATGCGGATGCTTTTACCCTGGTTGACTGATGGGCGGCTTCACTGCTTTAGGTAGTGGTCGTAGATCGCTTGGTAGCGGCCGCTGGCCTTGAGCTGGGCGAGGCCGGCATTGAAGTCGTCGCGGATCTGCGGGTTGCGAAATACCGGTCGGTAGTTCTGCGGGTCCTCCTCGACGAACTGGTGCATGGCAATGCTCTTGGCCTTGAACAGGGTGGTGCGTTCGAGCAGCAGTTCGAAGTAGCGATAGATGCTGCGATCACTCAGCACCAGATCGTAGCGGCCCTTGTTCAGGCCCAGCACCTGTAGTTCCTGATTGTTTTGCTCGAAGTACAAACCATCTTTCTGGCTGGCGGCCAGCCATTCGGGATAGCGTTGGGCCGCGCCCTGGAAGGCCACCACGCTAAGGCCCTTGAGGTCTTCAGGCTTCTGGATGTCGAAGCGCCGGCCTTGCAGGCTGACAAACACGTTGGAGTAGATCACCGCCGGGTTGCCGTAGTGACCACCGACTGCGGCAAGGTCCTGACCCAGGTCGGTCATGGCTGCATTCACTTCACCTTTGCGAAACGCCAGTGGCACGCGGGCTAGAGGAAAGTAGCGAGGTTCGAGTGTGTGGCCGCGAAACGCCAGGGCTTCGCCAATCACTTCCAGCTCGATACCGCTGTCGCTTTCCGGGAAACAGAAGGGCGGGATCTTTTCACCGAAGGCCATGACTACTGTGGCTGCCAGGCTATTAGCGCTGCAGGCGAGCAGCAGTGGCAGGGTGAGGGTGCACATCCAGTGTGTCAGTGAACGCATGCTCAGGTACTCCTGCAATCCATCGCTTTTAGTGTAGATGTCGCTCGTGCGCTCGCCGTGCGCTCGCCGTGCGCTTGGTCTGATAGCCGGGTTGATTTAGCGCGCCGCCAGAGTCGTCCGTATAGCCGCCTGTTCGGCAGCACTGGCTTCCAGGCGCAGCTTCTCGCTACATAGAAAGTCGCGCAGTTGCTGCAGGTCGGCAATCTTCTGTTCCACCTCGATCAGCTTGCGGCTGACCAGCGCGGCGCCCTGAGCGCAGTCCAGCTGTTGCTCGCGCCGGGCCTTGAGGATTTCGCCGATCTCGCCGAGGGAAAAGCCCATGCCCTGTGCTTGCTGGATAAACCCAAGATCATTGAGCGTTTGCTGGCTGTATTCGCGGTAATTGTTGTCGTGCCGCAGAGCGCTGATCAGCCCCAGGCTTTCGTAATAACGCAGGGTGTGGCGGCTGGCGCCGCTGCGTTTTTCCAGTTCACCAATACGCATGCAAATTCCGCTTGACTGTAGAGTGTGCTCAACAGTTTAGCCTGCTCGGGTCACTAATGACTCGGGTGGATTGAGCATGAATAAACACTGTTTGGTAACCGGTGGCAGCGGCTTTATTGGTCAGCATCTTCTGGCGTTGCTGACCCGCCAGGGCCACTCGGCGACGCTGCTGATGCGTCAGCCGCAAACCTTGCCGGCCTTGCGTACGCAGGTTGAGCAATTGGGTGGTCGCGGTGAGCTGATGACGGCTGTGGCGGGTGACCTCGGGCTGGCTGGCCTGGGGCTGGATGCTGCTGCCCGTGAGCAGGTGCGTCAGCCTGACGTGGTGTTCCACTTGGGTGCGCAGTTCGCCTGGGGGCTGGCTGCCGAGCAGGCGCGTCGGGTCAATGTCGAAGGCGCGTTGGCGGTGGCTGAACTGGCGGCGCAGCAAGGCAGCCGGCTGCTGATGGTGGGCGGCTTTATGCTGGCCAATCATGGGCATCTGCAGCGCATCGGCATTGACCTGCAACGGCCCGAACGCACTGACTGGGACAAGGTCTATCAACGCACTGGCGCCTATGAGGGCAGTAAGCTGGAAGCGCATTTCCGCGTGCGCGTGCGTATGGCTGAGCTGCAAGCGCCACTGACGATGGTGCACCCGGCCACTGTGTGCGGTCATAGCCGCAGCGGGCATATTTTGCCAGCGCAGCCGCTGGCTGGGCTGATCGGCAATCTGGCTGGCGGTTTGCTCGGGGCGATTCCGGGTTCAGCCGCACATTGGCTGCCGCTGGTCAGTGTGGATTTTCTTGCCGAGCTGATCGTGGCCGCGGCCTTTGATGGGCAGCAGGCTGGGCAGGAGATTCTCGCCCTGGATGCCGCGACGCCCAATCTGCAGGGCATGCTGCAGCAGTTGGCCCACACGCTAGGCGTCAGCGCGCCAAGTCGGCATATGCCGATTCCTTTGCTGCGGGCGTTGCTGAAGATTCCGGGTGTGCCGCGTTTGCTGCGTACCGATGCCGAGTCGCTGGATTTTATCCAGACCACTCGTTTCAACACCGCCGCAACTCAGGCCTTGGCGCAGCGCCATCAACTGCACTGGCCGGATATAGGCCAGGCCTTGCAGGCTACCGCGCGCTATCTAGCGAACGAACCGTCAGCCGTGCAGGGCTGACGGTTCACTTGGCAATCAGGCAGCTTGTTCGGCAGCCTGACCGATAGCCCTATTCAGCGCGCTAAACAGCGCGCGGAAGCTCGCGGTAGTCAGGTTTTCATCGATGCCGACGCCATGCAGCGCGCGGCCGCCGTTAACCCGCAGCTCGATATAGGCCGCCGCCTTGGCATTGGTGCCGGCGCCGATAGCGTGTTCGCTGTAGTCCATGATCTCCACGGCCACCGGCAGGCCGGCGACCAGGGCTTCCAGAGGGCCTTTGCCGATACCGCGCCAGTGCTGGGTTTCGCCAGCATTGATCACCTCGACATCGACCGCGCTGGTACCGTTTTCTTCCTGCAGGCGATGGCCTTTCAGCGCATAGGGAGCAGTGGCTTGCAGGTATTCGCGCTCCAGCAGCTGATAGATCTGCGCGGCGCTCATCTCCAGGCCGAGGCGGTCGGTTTCCTTCTGCACCACCTGGCTGAACTCGATCTGCATACGGCGCGGCAGGTTGATGCCGTATTCCTGCTCCAGCAGGAAGGTGATACCGCCCTTGCCGGACTGGCTGTTGACGCGGATTACCGCCTCGTAATCGCGGCCGATATCAGCTGGGTCGATCGGCAGATACGGCACTTCCCAGACGGCGTCGCTCTTCTGCTGGGCGAAGCCCTTGCGGATCGCGTCCTGGTGCGAGCCGGAGAAGGCGGTGTGGACCAAGTCGCCGACGTACGGATGGCGCGGGTGCACGGGGATCTGGTTGCAGTCCTCGACCACCTTGCGCACGGTGTCGATATCGGAGAAATCCAGTTGTGGGTCGACGCCCTGGGTGTAGAGGTTCAACGCCAGGGTCACCAGGCAGACGTTGCCGGTGCGCTCGCCATTGCCGAACAGGCAGCCTTCGACGCGATCCGCGCCCGCCATAACGGCCAACTCGGAGGCCGCCACGCCAGTGCCACGGTCATTGTGGGTGTGCACGCTGATCAGCACGCTGTTACGGCGGTCGATGTGACGACCGAACCACTCGATCTGGTCGGCGTAGTTGTTCGGCGTGGCGCACTCGATGGTCGCTGGCAGGTTGAGGATCAACTTGCTCGCCGGGGTCGGTTGGAACACGCCGATCACCGCGTTGCACACCTCGATGGCGAAATCGATTTCGGTGCTGCTGAACACTTCCGGCGAATACTCGAAGCCCCACTGGGTTTCCGGAGCAGCGTCGGCCAGGCGTTTGATGGTCTGGCCAGCCGCCACGGCGATGGCTTTGACGCCGGCCTTGTCCTGGTTGAAAACGATCTTGCGAAAGCTCGGCGCGCAAGCGTTGTAGTAGTGGACGATGGCCTTCTTCGCGCCTTTCAGCGACTCGAAAGTGCGCTCGATAAGGTCGTCACGGGCCTGGGTCAGCACCTGAATGGTCACGTCGTCCGGGATATGGCCGCCTTCGATCAACTCGCGGACGAAGTCGAAATCGGTCTGCGAGGCGGACGGGAAGCCCACTTCGATTTCCTTCAAACCCACTGCCAGCAGGCACTTGAAGAAGCGCATCTTCTTCTCTGCGTCCATCGGCTCGATCAGCGACTGGTTGCCGTCGCGCAGGTCGGTGGACAGCCAGATTGGCGCCTTGTCGATGATCTTGTCCGGCCAGGTCCGATCCGGAATTTGGATCTGGGTGAACGGGCGGTACTTGCTGGACGGGTCTTTAAGCATGCTCATGGGGCAATCCTTTTAGCGCGGCGGCAATCGGCGAACCGGGCGGAATTTGAAGAATAAGGCAGGGCGTGGGCGTAAGAATTAGCCACGCAGTCGCTGGCTGACCAAGCAGAGGTTGGCGTGTTGGCGCAGCAGAATAAGGGTGTGATTAGTGTGCATGGCGTCAACCCTAACTAGTGAGGGTAAAGCGTGCAAGCATTGATAAGAAAACGCTTTCTGATTGCTTGTTTAAGGTTTTTTTGGGTTTTTTTTGCGACGATGTGGCGAATATGTAGTGGCGATTGCGAGCGCTTAACCGAGCAGGCTTAGCACGGCTTGCGGCCGTTGATTGGCCTGGGCAAGTACGCTTTGCGCGGCTTGCTGAATGATCTGCCGAGAAACCAGATTGGAGGTTTCTGCCGCGAAATCGGTGTCGAGGATGCGCGAGCGGCTGGCAGCGGCGTTCTCGGCAATGCTTTGCAGATTGTTGATGGTGCTTTCCAGGCGATTCTGCAGGGCACCCATATAGCCGCGCTGGCGGTCGATATAGGCCAGGGCATCATCAATGTCCATGACGGCCAGGCCAGGTGTCTGACTGAGGTCTAGGCGACTTAGGGCCATCGCATCGACGCTGAATGCACTGAAGCCGATTTGGATCGTTTCATAGGCCTGGGCTCCGACTTGGAACTGGGTGATGGTGTTGCCGCCTACACCGTTGGCATTGAACAGCTCCGGCTCAACCAGCTTGAAGCCTTTGGAGCCTGGGAGCCCAGTCCCCTGATTGGGCAGCACATTCTCGGCGGTGAGCACATTGCCACCGTCAGCATCGAAGCCGCCAATTGCCCCGGTATCAGCGTTGCTCAGGTCTAGTCCTGCAACGTAGGTCGCCGCATCGGCATTGAACTGGGTATTGAAGTCGGCCAGGCTGCTAAAGGCTCCTTTGCTGGCGTTGGTCAAAGCCTGGTCCAGGGTCGAGCCGCTGTTCTGTTGCAGGTAGCCCATGATGTCTTTTATACCTTTGCCGCCCGCCGCTTTGATTTCCTCGTGCATATAGCGCACGGCAGCGTAGCCGCCTGAATAGCCGGCAGAGGCGCTGACATCGTCGGCGTTAAATGCAGCCAGGATGGCGGCTGTATTGGTGCCGCCTGCGGTGTCTCCAGCCAGGCGCTCGTCGGCACCCTGCAAGGCTTCTGCGCTGCCTTCAATAAACCAGCTGGGTAGCCCGGCAAAGTTCATGGTGCGGCCCATGACCGCGTGGGCCATTTCGTGGGCAATCACCCTGTCGGTGTACTGCGGTGTGCTGCCGCCGTTGGGCAGGCTGGAGGCATCGAAATAGGCCAGGTTGACATTGAGTACCTGATCAAAGATTTTCCCGCCAGCGCCGGAGGTGCCAGAAACCGAGGCCAGGGTTTGGCTGGATGAGTCATTGGTAAAGGTTATTTCCAGCTCAGCGCCATCGGCAGTCAGGCCGAAGGCATCGAATACCCGTTGCTCGCCTTCGCTGATCCAGAAGCCCTTTAAGGCATTGAGTACGGCCCGCTGGTCGAGATCCCCCAGGACCGAAAAGGTGCCTTGATCAAATACTTTGCGGCCGGCAAAGGTCGTGGTTTCGTTGACCCGGTTGATCTCCTGCAGCAACTGTTGCGCTTCCTGATCAAGCGCGGCACGTTCACTGGCACCGTTGGAACCGTTCATGGCCTGCAAGCCGAGCGAGCGAATGCGCTGCAGGGCGTCGGTGACGCTTTGCAAAGCGCCTTCCGCTACCTGCAGCAGCGATATGCCGTCGTTGGCGTTGCGCGTGGCCACGTTCAGCCCCCGCACTTGCGAGGTCAGACGGTTGGAGATTTGCAGCCCGGCGGCATCGTCCTTGGCGCTGTTGATGCGCTGTCCGGTGGACAGGCGCTGCAGCGAAGTACCGAGTGCCGTGCTGTTGCTCTCCAATTGGCGGCGCGTGAACGACGACGAGATGTTGGTGTTAACCGTCAGCATCTACGTGTGTACCCGCTCGACCGGGCGGAAAACCCGGTGTCACAGACGTAATCGGCATGTGCTGAGAAGGCTTGAGATGTTCGCGGAGCCAGGTCGACGAACGGTCAGGGCGTGAACGCGCCAATAAAAATCGCCGGATCGACGCGGGCATCATTCAGGCTGACGTTCCAGTGCAGGTGCGGCCCGGTGGCGCGGCCGGTGGCGCCGACTTTGCCGAGTAAGCCGCCGCGTGGCAGCTCATCGCCGACTTTTACGCCGATGGCCGAGAGGTGGCAGAACATGCTGATCAGGCCCTGGCCGTGGTCGATAAACACGGTTTTGCCATTGAAGAAGTAGTCGCCGATCAGAATCACTTTGCCAGCGGCCGGAGCCTTGATCGGCGTGCCGCTATTGGCGGCGAAGTCCAGTCCGGAGTGCGGGTTTCGCTCCTCGCCATTGAAGAAGCGGCGCAAGCCGAAGGGGCTCGACAGCGGGCCGTTGACCGGCCTGTCGAACAGCAGGTTGCTCGGTTGGCTCGCGCTGAACTGCTGATAGGCGCGGGTCTGCTCGGCCAGTTCGCGCTCTATGCGTTTCAGGTTGGCCGCGTTCGGGTTGACCTGCTGCTGGTTTTTGATGGTGATGCGCTGTTCGACGTAATGCTTGCTGCCCACCTGAAAGCTCAGGGTCTGGCTGCCGTTGACGCTGATCTGCTGGCTGCCCGGTTTGATGCTCAGCGGGATGCCAACGATGGCGATCCAGCGTTGCTGATCCTCGTGAATCACCAGCACCGGTTTGTTCTGATAGCGCACGCTGGGCGCGCTGCTCGCTGGCCCCAGGTCCACCACGGCCACGCCGCCGGGCACGGGTTTATTCAGCAGTCGGCTGATAAAGCCTTCGGCGTGGACGGGCAGGGCGAGGCAGAGCAGGGCGAGCAGAGTGAGCAGAGTGAGCAGGCGCATTGAGTATCCGTAGGGTGGATAACGCGAAGCTTATCCACCGCTTTAAAAGGTAAATCGAAAAGGTCAATCGAGCAGCGAGAGGGTGACCGGCTGCACATGGTTGTCTTCGACCCGCACATCCAGCTCGCCATTGCTTAGACGTGCCTTCAGGCGCTGACCGGGCTGGGTGTCTGCGGCGTTGCGGATGGCGCGGCCGCGCTCATCGAGCAGGATGCTGTAGCCACGCCCCAGGGTCGCCAGCGGGCTGACTGCGTGCAGGGTGTGCATTTGGCTTTGTAGCTGCAGGCGGCGTTGTTTAAGGCTTTCGCGCATGCTGCGTTGCAGGCGTTCGGCCAGGGTTTGCAGGCGTTGATCCAGCAGCTTGAGGTTGCGTTCCGGGTGCAGGCTGAGCAGGCGAGTTTGCAGGTGGTTCAGACGTTCGCGGCGGCTAGTCAGCTGGCGCTCGAAGGCGCGGATCAGGCGCGTCTCCAGGTCATCCACGCGCTGGGCGTGCTGGCGCAGGCGCTCGCCGGGGTGGCGCAAACGTCGCTGCAACCCTTCCAGGCGCATACGTTCACGTTCCAGGCGGTGCTGCATGCGCAGGTTTAGGCGGCGCTTGAGGTTGTGCAGGCGTTGCACCAGTTCGCTGCTGTCGGGGGCCAGCAGTTCGGCGGCGGCCGAGGGCGTTGGCGCGCGGATATCGGCGACAAAGTCGGCGATGGAAACATCGGTTTCATGGCCCACGGCGCTGACGATAGGCGTAACGCAGGCGGCAATGGCGCGGGCCACGGCTTCCTCGTTAAAGCACCAGAGGTCTTCCAGCGAACCGCCGCCACGGGCCAGGATCAGCGCATCGAAGCCCCGGGCGTCGGCCACGCCAAGGGCGCGGACGATCTGTGCGGTGGCCTCGCGGCCCTGTACGGCGGTGGGAATCAGGGTTAGTTCGACTTGCGGCGCGCGGCGGCGGAATACGCTGATGATGTCGCGGATCACCGCGCCGGTCGGTGAGCTGATAATACCGATACGTTTCGGGTGAGCCGGGAGGGCGACTTTAGCCTCGGCCGCGAACAGCCCTTCAGCGCTGAGTTTTTCCTTCAGCGCTTCGAAGGCCAGGCGCAGCGCACCATCGCCGGCGGGTTCCACGGCATCGAGAATCAGCTGGTAGTCGCCTCGCCCTTCAAACAGCGAGACCTTGCCGCGCACCTTGACCGCCAGGCCGTCGCGCAGCGCCTGGCGCACCTTGGCGGCGTTCTGCCGGAACAGCGCGCAGCGCACCTGGGCCTGGCTATCTTTAAGGGTGAAGTAGATATGCCCGGACGCTGGCTTGGCCAGGTTGGAGATTTCCCCCTCGACCCAGATGCCGCTGAATACATCTTCCAGCAGCAGGCGTGCGCGGTTATTCAGTTGGCTGACGCTGAGCACCTCGCGGTCGAGGTTCAGGCGTTGGAAGGGATCTTTGATCATGGCCGGCATAATAAAGGCTTTGCTCTGTCGGCCATAGCGGATTGGTCTTGACCGTCACCGTGAGCCCATTAAGCTGCGCGCCTTTAGCGCAAACCGAGTCCCGTTATGAGTGAGCAGCAAGCGATCATCGTGCCGCAGATTTCCAGCTTTCCCGGCCATGAGGCGCGGGCGCGGTTGATTGTGCGCTGGCTGGTCAAGCAGAACATCATCGAGGAGCAGTTGAGCACCTGTGGGCGTACCTTCAAACACATGGGCTACGGCATTGCCGAGGGCGCGCGGCGGGTGGTTGAGCGGCCCGAGCTGTTGCCGTTTGGGCAGGCAGTGCATGGCCTGGAGATTATCTACAAACGCTGCATCTATACCCCGACCAGCGGCTTTCTTGAGGAAGCTGGCTGCGCCAAGTGCCGCAAAGAGGTGGGCGAGGCGTTGTTCGACAGCCTGGAGGAATGGATGCCGGGGCATACCGATAACTTCACCTGTCCGCGCTGCGGCCATGAAGATGACATCAACGGTTTTCTGTTTCTGCAGCCCTGCGGCTTTTCCAACCTGGGTTTTATCTTCAACAACTGGGCGGATGCCGGCTTTAAGCAAAGCTTTCTCGACGAGTTTGCTGCGCGCTTGGGCTATCCGGTGTCGCTGGTGCGGGTCGATGTGTAGGGCAAAATGCCCGTTGGTAAATGTTTAGGCCGACAGGTCGATACTTTGCGTTGAGTGCAGGGGGGCGTCTGAGTATAATGGCGCGCTTCCAATTTTCCCGTCCGGGAGCCCCCGCCATGCTGCGTATCAGTCAAGAAGCTCTTACCTTCGACGACGTTCTACTTATTCCAGGTTATTCCGAAGTTCTGCCGAAGGATGTCAGCCTCAAAACGCGCCTGACCCGTGGCATTGAACTGAATATTCCGTTGCTCTCTGCTGCTATGGATACCGTGACTGAAGCCCGTCTGGCGATTGCCATGGCTCAGGAAGGCGGCATCGGCATCATCCACAAGAACATGACCGTCGAGCAGCAAGCTGCCGAAGTGCGCAAGGTCAAGCGCTACGAGGCGGGCGTGGTCAAGGACCCGATCACCATCGAAGCCGACGCCACCGTACGTGATCTGTTCGACCTGACTCGTATGCATAACATCTCTGGCGTACCGGTGCTGAGCGATGGCGACCTGGTCGGCATCGTCACCTCCCGTGACGTGCGTTTCGAGAACCGCCTGGACGCCACCGTGCGTGAAGTGATGACGCCAAAAGAGCGTCTGGTCACCGTCCCGGAAGGTGCCGACAAAGACGTGGTGCGCGAGTTGCTGCACAAGCACCGCATCGAAAAAGTCCTGATCGTCGATGGTGCCTTCCATTTGAAGGGCATGATGACCGTCAAGGACATCGAAAAAGCCAAAGCCTACCCGCTGGCCAGCAAAGACGACCAAGGTCGTCTGCGCGTTGGCGCAGCTGTCGGCACCGGTGCCGATACCGCTGACCGCGTCGCCGCACTGGCTAACGCCGGCGTTGACGTGATCATCGTTGATACCGCCCACGGTCACTCCAAAGGCGTGATCGACCGCGTGCGTTGGGTCAAGCAGAACTTCCCTGACGTTCAGGTGATCGGCGGCAACATCGCCACCGGCGAAGCCGCCAAGGCTCTGGCCGAAGCCGGCGCCGATGCGGTCAAGGTCGGCATTGGCCCTGGCTCGATCTGCACCACGCGCATCGTCGCCGGTGTCGGCGTGCCGCAAATCTCCGCCGTGGCCAACGTTGCTGCAGCGCTGGCGGGCACCGGTATTCCGCTGATCGCCGATGGCGGTATCCGCTTCTCCGGTGACCTGTCCAAGGCCATCGTGGCTGGCGCGTCCTGCGTGATGATCGGCTCGATGCTCGCCGGTACTGAAGAAGCACCGGGCGAAGTCGAGCTGTTCCAGGGTCGTTCGTACAAGGCTTACCGCGGCATGGGTTCGCTGGGCGCCATGGCGCAGGCGCAGGGCTCTTCCGATCGTTACTTCCAGGACTCCTCGGCCGGTGCCGAGAAGCTGGTGCCGGAAGGCATCGAAGGCCGTGTGCCGTACAAGGGCGCAATGGCGGCCATCGTGCACCAGCTGATGGGCGGCTTGCGTGCCTCCATGGGCTACACCGGTTGTGCAACGGTCGAAGAGATGCGCAGCAAGCCTGAGTTTGTGCGCATCACCGGTGCTGGCATGGCCGAGTCCCATGTACACGACGTGCAGATCACCAAAGAGGCACCGAACTATCGCGTCGGCTAAAAAATCGATTTGACGCTGCTGCGCTTGGCCATGCTGCGTTGAAAAGAAACTCGAAATGCTCATTGGCTTCAGCCAACTCCGCTTTCTCGATTCTTTTCGCCTTGCCTGACCTGCGCTCGCGACGCGGCAAATCGATTTTTGGAAAGATTGGGAAAGCGCGGGGCTGTTGCTGTTGAGAAAAACGGGGCAGCCCCGAGTTATTTGTGAATTTCGCTACGAGAGACGGCCATGGCTCATCAAGATATCCACGCTCACCGCATCCTGATTCTGGATTTCGGCTCCCAGTACACCCAGCTGATTGCCCGCCGCGTGCGCGAAATTGGCGTGTATTGCGAGCTGCACCCGTTCGACATGAGCGACGATGACATCCGTGCCTTCGCCCCGCGCGGCATCATCCTCGCCGGTGGCCCGGAGTCGGTGCATGAAGCCGGCAGTCCGCGTGCACCGAAAGCCGTGTTCGACCTCGGTGTACCGGTTTTCGGTATCTGCTACGGCATGCAAACCATGGCCGAGCAACTGGGCGGCAAGGTTGAAGGCTCCGAGCTGCGTGAGTTCGGTTATGCCCGCGTTGATATCGTCGGCAAAGCCCGCTTGCTCAACGGCATCGAAGATCACGTCGATGACGACGGCGTATTCGGCCTCGACGTGTGGATGAGCCACGGTGACAAAGTCACCGCCATGCCAGCCGGCTTCCATATTCTCGCCAGCACCCCGAGCTGCCCGATTGCCGCCATGGCCGACGACAGCCGCGGCTACTACGGCGTGCAGTTCCACCCGGAAGTGACCCACACCAAGCAGGGCGGTCGCATCCTCTCGCGTTTCATTCTGGAAATTTGCGGCTGTGAAGCGCTGTGGACCGCCTCCAACATTGTTGAAGACGCCATTGCCAATGTGCGCGCCCAGGTCGGCAGCGCCAACGTACTGCTCGGCCTGTCCGGCGGCGTGGATTCCTCGGTGGTTGCGGCGCTGCTGCACAAGGCCATTGGCGACCAGCTGACCTGCGTATTCGTCGACAACGGCCTGCTGCGTCTGCACGAAGGCGAGCAAGTGATGGCCATGTTCGCCGAAAACATGGGCGTCAAAGTGATCCGCGCCAACGCCGAAGAACAGTTCCTCAACAACCTGGCCGGCGAAGCCGACCCGGAGAAGAAGCGCAAGATCATCGGCCGCACCTTTATCGACGTGTTCGATGCCGAATCCTGCAAGCTGGATAACATCAAGTTCCTCGCCCAGGGCACCATCTACCCGGACGTGATCGAATCGGCTGGCGCGAAAAGCGGCAAGGCCCACGTGATCAAGTCGCACCACAACGTCGGCGGCCTGCCGGAAGAAATGAACCTGAAACTGGTCGAGCCGCTGCGCGAACTGTTCAAGGACGAAGTGCGTCGTTTGGGTCTGGAACTTGGCCTGCCGTATGACATGGTTTACCGCCACCCATTCCCGGGCCCGGGTCTGGGCGTGCGCATCCTCGGTGAAGTGAAGAAGGAATACGCCGACCTGCTGCGCCGCGCCGACCATATCTTTATCGAAGAACTGCGCAAGGCCGACTGGTACCACAAGGTCAGCCAGGCCTTCGTGGTGTTCCAGCCGGTGAAATCGGTGGGCGTGGTCGGTGACGGCCGTCGTTACGCCTGGGTCGTAGCCCTGCGCGCCGTGGAAACCATCGACTTTATGACCGCCCGCTGGGCGCACCTGCCTTACGAGCTGCTGGAAACTGTCAGTGGCCGTATCATTAACGAAATTGAAGGTATCTCCCGCGTCACCTACGACGTGTCGAGCAAGCCGCCTGCCACCATCGAGTGGGAGTAACCAGAAGGGGCCTACGGGCCCCTTTTTGCTGGCCCTGATCGGTTGCGTATGAGGTAGGCACTACGCTGGGTATCGGACAGCCGCTGTTCTCTATTGGGTTAGGGCAGGGCTGTTTTTTATTCGATCAACCCCAGGCTTGCGAGACGATCCGCAAAACCTGCAGGGCAGCGTATTTCCATGAGCACTGGGCCAGGCTGGCTGTGAGGTGCTTGTCGTGGTTATGCTCGGGCAGCGGATTGAACCAAAATCCGGGTGTCTGGCCATTTATGCAGGGAGATCAGCAATGACCGCACTATTTGTCTTGGCGAGAATGGCGCGGCGTTTTGCTGTAAGCGGGGGTAGGTCACTTGGCCATCTGCTGGGGCTGGCCCTGAGCGTTCTGTTGGTCGTCAGCTCCGCGTTGGCGCAGGACGAATCTGCTCCTGCTGCCCCCACTGCTACGACTGCTGCGGCAATTGCCTTAAACGATATTCTGCTGCGCGCGGATGATGACCAGCGTCTGGCGGACCGTGCCAAGCGCCGGGCAGCGAGTGCGGACCCGGCTGCCGCGCTTGGCGCTCTGCTTGATGACATTGCGCGGCCCGTCGATGAGAAATTGCGGGCCTTCAGCGTGGATGAACTGCGCCAGCTGCCTTTTGTGCGTCTGGAGAGTCTGGCGCGCCACTGGAGCTTCGATGCCCACCGTATTCAAGCCTGGCGTACGCAGATGCGCGCCGTCACCAAACCTTATGCCGATGACACCGCCGAGCTGTCGCTGCGCCGTGCGCGTTGGCAAGCCACGCGCGCGGCGACCCCGGCAGACAGCATGCCCGCGCCTCTGGCTCGGCAGATCGACTTGATGATCAGCGAACTGCAGGCGGCCGAGCAGGTGCTTGCCGCTCCGCTGGAGCAGCTGATTGAGTTGGGGCAACGCGCTAACGCGATCAATTCGAGCATTCAGCTTGGGCGCGAAGAAGTAGACAGGGTCATCAGCGGTGTTGATGCACGCCTGTTCAGCCGTGATGCGCTGCCGCTGTGGCAGGCGCTGCATGTGCCTGACGACCAGCAAGCCGATGCGGATTCAGTGGTGCCGGGGCTGGATATTGAAGCCCGCTTTGCCGATGCCTACAGCGCGGTGAACGCCATCAAAGTACACACGATGCAAGCACTGCTGGTGCTGCTGTTGCTTGTGTTGCTCTGGCTGGCGCGCCAGCAGCGCTTGGCGCCTCACGTGAGCCGTGATGACGATAGCCAGCGGGTAGCCGCGCGCCCGTTGTCCGCCTGGTTGCTGCTGGCCGTGATGGTCGTGCAGGTGTTCGAGTCGGATGCACCCGTGCTGACGCTGCTGGCCGTGGTGCCTGCGTTGCGCATGCTCCCGCAGCGTGCCCATGACCTGCTTGGCAGCTGGCCGCTAATGGCGGCTGGCTTGTATCTGGCAGACCGGCTGGGGGCGCTGTTATGGGGCGGTGAAGACTTTTATCGCGTGTTTCAGCTCGGACTGACGGTCGTCGCGCTGCTACTCACGCTCTGGCTTCTGCGGCAGATGCTGCGGCGAGCCGAAAGCACTGTCGGCTGGGCGCGCTCGATGGTGCGTGGAGCTGTCTGGCTGGGCGGCGGGCTGCTGCTGGCTTCGCTGCTGGCCAATCTGGGCGGTGCCGTGCTGCTGACTCAGACGCTCACCAGCGGGGTGATTGACAGCGGTTATATCGGCCTGCTGCTGTACGCCAGTATGACTGTGGTCAATGCGCTGCTGCGGATGCTGACGGAGTTGCCGGCTGTGCAGCGGGTATGGCTGTTTCGTCGACACGGCCAGGCATTGTTGAGTTGGTTGAGTCGCGCATTGCTACTGGCAGCGGCAGTCAGTTGGCTGCTGTACAGCATGGATCGCTTTCGCATGTTGTTGCCGGTGCAGGCGTTCGTCAGTCAGGTGTTGGGCTATGACGTCGAGGTCGGCGAATTGTCCATCAGCCTTGGAGATGTGCTGGTGTTTGCCCTGTCGGTGCTGATCACTATTGCTGCAGCGCGGGCGACCAAGTTGATACTGCGCGAGCAGTTGCAGGGGCATAGCCGCTTGCCACGCGGTGTGGGCAACAGCATCGCCTCGCTCACCTATTACGCGCTGCTGTTGCTGGGCTTTTTGCTGGCGTTGTCGGCGGCGGGTTTCAAGGTCAGTCAGTTGACGCTGTTGTTCGGCGCACTGGGTGTGGGTATTGGCTTTGGCTTGCAGGGGTTGGTGAGTAACTTCGTGTCGGGGCTGGTGTTGATGTTCGAACGGCCGATTCAGCCTGGCGACGTTATCGAGATCAACGGCGCCAGCGGCAGCGTCCGCGAAATTGGCCTACGCGCCACCAAGATCCGTACCTTCGATGGCGCCGACATCGTGGTGCCTAATGGCACTCTGGTTGCCAATAACCTGACCAACTGGACGCTGCAGGACCGCAATCGGCGCATTGAAGTGCCGATCGGCGTCGCATACGGCAGCGACCCTGCCCAAGTGATTGAACTACTGGCCAGCGTGGCACGCGCTGTCCCTGGAGTGGCCGCAGAGCCTGCGCCGGTCGTGTTGTTGCAGGAGTATGGTGACAGCTCGCTGAACTTCAGCGTGCGCGCCTGGGCGCAGGACTACGATCGTTGGACCACTACGCGCAGCGAGCTGATGGTGAGCATGCTGCAGGCGCTTGCGGCGGCCAATATCAGCATCCCTTACAACCAGTACGACCTTAACCTACGCGGGGTGCCTGACGAGTTGACCGAGGCGATGCGCCAGGTCGGCCAGGGCGGCCAGGGCGGCGGTAAGTTGGACGCTTCCTGATCCCCTATGCCAGCGGTGCGGCAATCAGCCTCGATTTCAGGCTCGTCTTGAGCGCTAGTTAGATGAGAAACTATTGCATCTATCGGGAGTGAGTTCTTCCTCCGATGCATGGCCATGGCATATAGCCAGGCAACCTGGAGTGGATATGTTGTTTTCCCGCAGACAAATGCTGATCGGCCTGGCTGGGCTTGGCGTCGTCGGACTTGGTGCTGGTGGCGTGCGCTACTGGCTGGGTCGTCCGGAAAATGTGGCGACCCACGACTATGAGCTGATCGCCGCGCCGCTGGATATCGAGCTGGTGCCAGGGCAAACCACCTCGGCCTGGGCCTATGGTGGGCAAGCGCCTGGGGTCGAGCTGCGCTGCCGTCAGGGCGAGCGCTTGCGCGTGCGCTTCATTAATAAGTTGGACGTGCCGACCACTATTCACTGGCATGGCATCCGTCTGCCGTTGGCGATGGACGGCGTGCCTTATGTGTCGCAGGCGCCGGTGCTGCCGGGTGAATACTTCGACTACAACTTCATCACCCCCGACGCCGGCAGCTTCTGGTATCACCCGCACGTCGCCAGCGGCGAGCAGCTGGGGCGCGGCCTGGTCGGCGCGCTGATCGTCGAAGAGCGTGAGCCGACGGGTTTCATCCACGATCACACGCTGAACCTGAAAAGCTGGCATATCGACGAGCAGGGCGCTTTTACCGATTTCAGCGTACCGCGCGAGGCGGCGCGTGGCGGCACCCCTGGGCGGCTGAGTACGGTCAATGGCAAGCATGCGCCAACCCTGGATCTACCTGCTGGGCAGGTAGTGCGTCTGCGCCTGATCAATCTGGATAACACCCTGACTTATCGCCTTAACCTGCCCGGCGCGGATGCGCGTATCTATGCGCTGGACGGCAATCCGGTCGAGCCGCGCCCGCTGGGCAAGGAGTACTGGCTGGGGCCGGGTATGCGTATCGAACTTGGGTTGAAGGTGCCTGCGGCCGGCAATGAGCTGTCGCTGCGTAACGGTCCATTGCGCTTGGCGACCTTACGCGCGCAGCCCGGCGCCGAGGGTGCGGGTGAGTGGCCGCCTGCGCTGCCAGCGAACCCGGTGGCCGAGCCTGACATGGCTAGTGCCGAAACCGTCAAATTCAACTTCGAATGGGCCGGTGCGGTGTCGGTCGGCTTGGATCAGGGCGCGGCGCATAGCTTCTGGCAGATCAATGGTCAGGCCTGGGATATCAACGACAAGACCTGCGCCGACCGGCCGATTGCTCGCCTGCAGTTGGGCAAGAGCTATATCTTCGAGCTGCGCAACCTCAGCCAGTATCAGCATCCGATCCATTTGCATGGCATGACCTTCAAGGTGCTGGCTTCGGACCGCAAGTCGATCATCCCGTATTTCACCGACACCTACCTGCTGGGCAAGAATGAGCGCGCGCGCGTTGCGCTGGTCGCCGATAATCCTGGGGTATGGATGTTCCACTGCCATGTGATCGACCATATGGAAACCGGTCTGATGGCATCAATCGAGGTCGTTTAAGCGTGCGCCACCCCCTGATCATTGATCGCAGCCAGGATCAGCACTTTATGCGCGAGGCCCTGGCCCTGGCCGCCGAAGGTGCGGCCCTAGGCGAGGTGCCGGTCGGCGCAGTGCTGGTGCAGGATGGCCAGATTGTCGGGCGCGGTTTTAACTGCCCTATCTCCACTCATGACCCCAGCGCCCACGCCGAGATGGTGGCGATTCGCGCCGCCGCCCAGGCCGTGGATAACTATCGCCTGCCGGGCAGCACCCTGTATGTGACTTTGGAACCGTGCAGCATGTGCGCCGGGCTGATCGTGCATGCGCGGGTGCAGCGTGTGGTGTATGGCGCAACCGAGCCCAAGGCTGGCGTGGCGTTGAGTCGTGGGCAGTTTTTCAGCCAGGAGTTTCTCAATCACCGTGTGTTGATTGAGGGCGGTGTGTTGGCGGAGGAGTGCGGTGCGGTGCTGAGTGCGTTCTTTAAAGCCAGGCGTGAACAGCGCTAGCGGTTTTTAAAGCGGCGGGGTCTGCTCATTGGGCTGACGTTTATCGATGCCTGGCACATGCTGATTGCTTTCAGCGATTTGCGAGCCTTCCAGCTGCGGCTGGGTTACCCAGGTGAGGATGTCGTAATAGCGGCGGATGTTGCGCACAAAATGCACCGGCTCGCCGCCGCGGGCGTAGCCATAACGGGTTTTGCTGTACCACTGCTTCTGCGACAGGCGCGGCAGAATCTTCTGCACATCCAGCCATTTATTCGGGTCCAGGCCTTCGGCTTCGGTGAGCTTGCGCGCATCTTCCAGGTGGCCGCCGCCGATGTTGTAGGAAGCCAAAGCGAACCAGGTGCGATCAGGCTCCTGAATGCTTTCCGGCAGCTGGTTCTTCACATAGACAATGTATTTGGCGCCGCCTTCGATGCTCTGCTTGGGGTTCAGGCGGTCCGATACCCCCATGGCCTGGGCGGTGCGAAGGGTCAGCATCATCAGCCCGCGTACGCCGGTTTTCGAGGTGGCGGTGGGTTGCCAAAGTGACTCCTGATAACCCATGGCAGCGAGCAGGCGCCAGTCGACCTGGTTGGCCTGGGCGGCTTCGCGAAAGTGTTTCTCGTAGCGCGGCAGGCGTTGCTGCAGGTGTTTGGCGAAGGTGTAGGCGCCGACATAACCGAGTACATCGACATGGCCGTAGTAGCGGTCTTTCAAGCGCTGCAGGCTGCCGTTCTGGTGCGCGCGCTCGATAAAGGCATTCATCTCATCAAGCAGGCTGCGGTCTTCACCGGGGGCAGTGGCCCAGGCCAGGTTTTGCGCATCGCCCAGATCAAAGGCCACGCGCACGTTGGAGAAGTACACCTGATTCATCGCCAGTTCGTTGGAGTCGACCAGGGTCAGGTCAATCTGCCCTTCATCAACCATGCGCAGCAGGTCGACCACTTCAACGGCAGCGGATTCTTCGTAAGCCAGTTCCGGTAATTGCAGTTTGAGCGCGGCCAGCTGTTCGGCATGGCTGCTGCCTTTAAGTACCAGAATGCGCTTGCCGAGCAGATCATCAGGGCGGGTTGGGCGTTGCTGACCGTTGCGGTAGATCACCTGGGGGGTGACTTCGAGGTAGGGCAGGGAGAAGCGTGCGTGCTGCTGCCGTCCGTCGCTTTCTACCAGGCCGGCGGCGGCCAATACCGGGCCGTTGGGCTTGTTCAGGCTGGCGAACAGCTCGTCGAGGTTGTCGGCGGTTTCGATTTTCAGCTCAAGACCCAGGTCGTCGGCAAAGCGCTTCACCAGCTCGTATTCGAAGCCGGTTTCGCCGTTACGGTCCTGGAAATAGGTGGCCGGGCTGTTACGGGTGATCACCCGCAGTACACCCTCCGCCTGAACGCGCTCGAGTGTGCTGGGTTCTTCAGCACAGCCGCCGAGCAGCAGGAGGATTCCGATCACCGACAGCCAGCAGGCGCAGCGCACACGGAACGCAGATTGGGCAAACATTGGCGCAGTATACGCAAAGCATGGGGCGCGCCATATCTCGACAGCGGGTGGCTTCTCTGCTAGCGCGGTCGCTGCACGCAGCGTGCCGCCACGGGTGCCGTTGGCAACGCTTTAGGCTAGAATGCACGGCCTCAAAGTACACCCCTTCCCAGAGGCTGTCCCCGATGTTGATCCTGCGCGGCGCTCCCGCCCTTTCTGCTTTCCGTCACGGCAAACTGCTTGAGCAACTGACCAGCAAGGTTCCTGCGGTCACCGGCCTGTATGCCGAGTTCGCGCATTTCGCTGAGGTTACCGGCGTTCTGACTGTCGACGAAGAGCAGGTATTGGCCCGTTTGCTGAAATACGGCCCGAGTGTGCCGGTGCAGGAGCCAAGTGGCCGCCTGTTCCTGACCATTCCGCGCTTTGGCACCATCTCTCCGTGGTCGAGCAAGGCCAGCGACATCGCTCGCAACTGCGGCCTGGCGAAGATTCAGCGCATCGAGCGCGGCCTGGCGTACTACGTCAGCGGCGAGCTGAATGCCGCCGAGGCGCAGCAGGTTGCCGACGTACTGCATGACCGGATGACCCAGCTGGTGCTAGATAACCTCGAAGGCGCCGCTGCACTGTTCAGCCACGCCCAGCCCAAGCCGCTGACTGCTGTGGACATCCTCGGTGGTGGTCGCGCTGCGCTGGAGAAGGCTAACGTCGAACTGGGCCTGGCCCTGGCCGAAGACGAAATCGATTACCTGGTGACCAGCTTCAACGGTTTGGGGCGCAACCCCCACGACATCGAACTGATGATGTTCGCCCAGGCTAACTCCGAGCACTGCCGTCACAAGATCTTCAATGCCAGCTGGGATATCGACGGCCAGAGCCAGGAAAAATCCCTGTTCGGCATGATCAAGAACACCTACCAGATGCACAGCGAAGGCGTACTGTCCGCTTATAAGGACAACGCCTCGGTGATCGTTGGTAGCGTCGCTGGGCGTTTCTTCCCGGACCCTGAAACCCGCCAGTACGGTGCGACCCAGGAGCCCGTGCATATCCTGATGAAGGTGGAAACCCACAACCACCCGACGGCTATTTCGCCGTTCTCCGGTGCGTCCACCGGTTCCGGTGGCGAGATTCGCGACGAAGGTGCCACCGGCCGTGGTGCCAAGCCGAAGGCGGGCCTCACCGGCTTTACCGTATCCAACCTGAACATCCCAGGGTTCGAGCAGCCTTGGGAAGTGCCGTACGGCAAGCCCGAGCGCATCGTTACTGCGCTGGACATCATGATTGAAGGCCCGCTGGGCGGCGCGGCGTTCAACAACGAGTTCGGCCGTCCGGCCCTGACCGGCTACTTCCGCACCTTTGAGCAGGCGATTCAGACCCCGCGCGGTGAAGAAGTGCGCGGCTACCACAAGCCGATCATGCTCGCCGGCGGCATGGGCAATATCCGTGCAGATCACGTGCAGAAGGGCGAGATCACCGTGGGTGCCAAGCTGATCGTGCTTGGCGGCCCGGCCATGCTGATCGGCCTGGGCGGCGGCGCCGCTTCGTCGGTCGCCACCGGTGCCAGCTCGGCTGATCTGGATTTCGCCTCGGTACAGCGCGAGAACCCGGAAATGGAGCGCCGCTGCCAGGAGGTTATCGACCGTTGCTGGCAGCTGGGTGACAACAACCCCATCGCCTTTATCCATGACGTTGGCGCGGGCGGTATTTCCAACGCCTTCCCGGAGCTGGTCAATGACGGTGGCCGTGGTGGCCGCTTCGAACTGCGCAACGTGCCGAATGATGAGCCAGGCATGGCGCCGCACGAGATCTGGAGCAACGAGTCCCAGGAACGTTACGTACTGGCCGTCAGTGCCGTCGATTTCGAGCGTTTCAAGGCGATCTGTGAGCGCGAGCGTTGCCCGTTTGCCGTGGTTGGTGAGGCCACTGAAGAAGCCCACCTGACCGTGACTGACAGCCATTTCGCCAACACCCCGGTGGACATGCCGCTGGAAGTGCTGCTTGGAAAGCCGCCGCGCATGCATCGCTCGGCTGCCCGCGAAGCTGAGCTGGGCGATGATTTCGATGCCAGCACCCTGGCCATCGACGAAGCCGTGACCCGCGTGCTGCATCACCCGGCCGTGGCCAGCAAGAGCTTCCTGATCACCATCGGCGACCGCACCATTACTGGCCTGGTAGCTCGCGACCAGATGGTTGGCCCGTGGCAGGTGCCGGTGGCCGATTGCGCCGTAACCGCCACCAGCTTCGACGTGTACACCGGTGAAGCCATGGCCATGGGCGAGCGCACACCGCTGGCGCTGCTGGATGCTGCGGCGTCCGGGCGTATGGCGATTGGCGAAACCCTGACCAACCTCGCCGCTTCGCGCATCGAGAAGATGTCCGATATCAAACTGTCCGCCAACTGGATGGCCGCTGCCGGTCATCCGGGTGAAGACGCGCGTCTGTACGACACCGTGAACGCGGTCGGCATGGAGCTGTGCCCGGAGCTGGGTATCACCATCCCGGTGGGCAAGGACTCGATGTCGATGAAAACCCAGTGGCGTGATGAGGGCACGGATAAGAGCGTGACTTCGCCGCTGTCGTTAGTGGTTACAGGCTTTGCGCCGGTCAGCGATATCCGCAAGACCCTGACCCCGCAACTGCGCATGGACAAGGGCGAAACCGACCTGATCCTGATCGACCTGGGCCGTGGGCAGAACCGTATGGGCGCCTCGATCCTTACCCAGGTCTACGGCAAGCTTGGCTCCCAGGCACCAGATGTGGATGACGCCGAAGACCTCAAGGCCTTCTTCGCGGTGATCCAGGGCCTGAATGCCGATGGTCATATCCTGTCCTACCACGACCGTTCCGACGGTGGCCTGCTGGTTACCGCTTTGGAAATGGCCTTTGCCGGCCACTGCGGTTTGAATCTGTTCCTCGACGCCTTGGCCGATGACAGCGCTGAGCTGGCCGCCGTGCTGTTCAACGAAGAGTTGGGCGCAGTGATTCAGGTGCATCAGGACGCCACCCCGGAAGTGCTGGCGCAGTTCAGCGCCGCCGGTCTGGGCGACTGCGTGGCGGTGATCGGTCAGCCGGTCAACAGCGACGACGTGGCAATCAGCTTCAATGGTCAGCCGGTATTCGGCGGCCAGCGCCGCTTGCTGCAGCGCCAGTGGGCGCAAACCAGCTACCAGATTCAGCGTCTGCGCGACAACGTGCAGTGCGCCGAGCAGGAATTCGACACCATCCTCGACGAGGACAATCCAGGCCTGTCGGCCAAGCTCAGCTTCGACGTCAATCAGGACATCAGCGCGCCGTATATCCGCAAGGGTGTACGTCCGCAGATCGCCGTACTGCGCGAGCAGGGCGTCAACGGCCAGGTGGAAATGGCTGCAGCCTTCGACCGCGCTGGTTTCAACGCGATCGACGTACACATGAGCGATATCCTTAGCGGTCGTGTCAGCCTGGGCGAGTTCAAGGGCCTGGTTGCCTGCGGCGGCTTCTCCTACGGCGACGTGCTGGGTGCCGGCGAGGGCTGGGCCAAGTCGATCCTGTTCAACAGCCGTGCCCGTGATGGCTTCCAGGCGTTCTTCGAGCGCAAGGACAGTTTCAGCCTCGGCGTGTGCAACGGCTGCCAGATGATGAGCAACCTGCACGAGCTGATCCCCGGCACCGAGTTCTGGCCGCACTTCGTGCGTAACCGCTCCGAGCAGTTCGAGGCGCGCGTAGCCATGGTCCAAGTGCAGGAATCGGCGTCGATCTTCCTGCGCGGCATGGCCGGTTCGCGCATGCCAATTGCCATCGCGCACGGTGAGGGGCATGCCGAGTTCGAGAACGAGGAAGCTCTGCTGGAAGCCGATCTGTCCGGCTGCGTGGCCATGCGCTTTATCGACAACCACGGCAAGGTCACCGAAACCTACCCGGCCAACCCCAACGGTTCGCCGCGCGGGATCACCGGTCTGACCAGCCGAGACGGCCGCGTGACCATCATGATGCCGCACCCGGAGCGGGTATTCCGCGCCGTGCAGAACTCCTGGAAACCAGATGACTGGCAGGAAGATGCCGGCTGGCTGCGCATGTTCCGCAACGCTCGCGTGTGGGTGGATTGATCCGGTTGGCGCAGGCTTATGTCGAGTAAGCCTGCGCCGATTCTGCCTGAGGTGCGCCAGGTCAAACCTGGCGATACCTTATTGCTGTGCCGCTGCGGGCGTTCGTCCCAGCTTCCCGATTGTGTTTCCGCCTGCCCTGATGTGCTTGAACTGCAGCCTGAGCGTGAGCAGATTCTGCTGCTTTGCCGTTGCGCTCGCTCGCAACGTCTACCTTACTGTGATGGTAGCCATAACCAGCCGGTAAGCGGCTTCAAGGCTCGCTGGCGGCGCTTCTGGCACGGCCTGTAGGTCTAGCTGATAGCGCTAATAGGTTGAACACACAGCACATTATTCGGTCATAGGGTGCAAGTGTGATGGGCTGCGCGAATACCCGATAAGGCATAATGCCATTATTGTGTGGCATCATTATCGAACTGTTTTTATCAGTCTTGCCGGCGGAGACTTCGATGTACAAGCTGTGTTTTTATGTGCCTGAAACTCATCTGGATGCCGTGAAAAACGCGGTATTCAGCGCCGGTGGTGGACGTATTGGTCATTATGATCAGTGTTGTTGGCAGACCCTGGGGCAGGGCCAGTTCCGCGCCCTGGAGGGCAGTCAGCCATTTCTCGGTCAGCCTGGGCAGGTCGAGCAGGTGGCCGAGTGGAAAGTCGAGATGGTGGTGGCCGATGAGCTGATCCATGACGCCGTCAAGGCGATGAAGAAGCAGCATCCCTACGAGACGCCAGCTTTTGAAGTGTGGCGGCTGTCGGATATCCAGTTCTAATTCATAAAAAAGGCGCCATGAAGGCGCCTTTTTTATGTCTGTTGATCAGGGTCTGATTTCGATCAGCGTGCCGTCTTTGACCAGGGCCCAGATCTCGCGCATGTCGGTGTTCTTCATGGCGATGCAGCCTTCGGTCCAGTCCAGGGTGTGGAAGAACCACTCGGGGTATTCCTCGTCAAGTGGCGTGCCGTGGATCATGATCATGCCGCCGGCCGGTACGCCCTTGGCGCGGGCTTGCGCCTGGTCGCGGGCGTTGGGGTAGGAGATGTGCATGGACAGGTTGTACTTGTCGCTGGTCTTGCGCCAGTCGATCCAGTAGAAGCCTTCCGGGGTGCGCAGGTCGCCTTCGCGTTGCTTCGCCCCTTCAGGCTGCTTGCCCAGGGATACGCGGTAGGACTTGAGCGTGTCGCCACGGCTGATCAGGTGCAGCTTGCGTTCGGATTTAACCACCAGCACTTTGTCGATGGTTTTGCCGTTCAGGGTCGGGGTGGTGCTGGCGTGGCCAGTCAGGGCAACGGTCAGGCAGAGTAGGGCGAACAACCAGCGCATCATAATTCCCATGGATCAAAAGGCTTTCTTGTAATGTGCGCGCAAGGCTTCAAGCGGCTCGTTGCGGACCGGGTAGTGCTGCTCGCGGCGGTCTGCGAAGTAGCATTCTAAGGTACGCCCGATGGTCGGGAAAGCCAGCTCTGACCAGGGGATGTCCTGTTCGTGAAATAGCTGCACCTCCAGGCTTTCTTCGCCAGGAGCAAAGTCCAGGTCGACCAGTTCGGCGCGAAACAGCATATACACCTGATTGATGTGCGGCAGGTCGAACAGGGTATAGAGGCTCAGGTTGCGCACCCGCGCGCAGGCTTCTTCATGGGTTTCGCGGGCGGCGGCCTGTTCCAGGGTTTCGCCGTTCTCCATAAAACCGGCCGGCAGGGTCCAGTAGCCACGTCGTGGCTCGATGGCGCGGCGGCACAGCAGCACCTGTTCGCCCCACACCGGCAGGCAGCCGGCGATGATTCGCGGGTTTTGATAATGCACGGTCTGGCACTGCGCGCAGACGTGGCGCAGGCGGTTGTCGCCCTGCGGGATGATGTGGCTGATCGCGCCGCCACAGTTGCTACAGAACTTCATGCCAGACCCTCGCTGCGTGTCAGCTATCTTGGCGCGCATTTCAGCTACTCGGCAAGCGGCCTGGTGGGGCGGGCTATCGAGCGCCTGAATGATTGCAGTCAGCGGCGCGGGGCTTGGGCCGTGCGCTGCTTTCGTGCCATGATCGAACGCAGAATAAAAGACTGAGAATCCCCATGCTGGATGAGTTGCTCCATCGCATGCGTGGCTATAGCCCGCACATTCTGCAGACCGACAAGCGTTACCCTGAGGCCGCAGTGCTGGTGCCCATCACCCGCAGCGACGAGCCGGAAGTGGTACTGACCTTACGCGCCAGCGGTCTGTCTACCCACGGTGGTGAAGTGGCGTTTCCCGGTGGCCGGCGTGACCCGGAAGATGCCGACCTGATCGAGACCGCCCTGCGTGAGGCGGAAGAGGAAATCGGTTTGCCGCCAGGCCTGGTCGAGGTGGTCGGGCCGCTTAGCACCCTGGTGTCGCGCCACGGTATTCAGGTCACGCCCTATGTCGGGCTGGTACCGGACTTTGTCGAGTACAAGCCTAATGACGGTGAAATAGCGGCGGTGTTTGCTGTGCCGCTGGCGTTCTTTCGCGACGACCCGCGGGAAACCACTCACCGTATCGATTACCTCGGGCGCAGTTGGTATGTGCCGAGTTACCGCTATGGCGAATATAAAATCTGGGGGCTGACGGCGATCATGCTGGTCGAGTTGGTCAACCTGGCGTTTGACGATGTGCAGATTGATATGCACCAGCCGCCCGAGCACTTTATCAAGCTCACCTGAGCCTATTGAGGAAGCATCCATGAAATATCGCCTGGGTTCGTCCCAAGTCGAGGCCCATGCCGACAGCTGGGTTGCACCGAATGCCACCCTGGTTGGCAAGGTCAAATTGGAGCCTGGGGCCAGCGTGTGGTTCAACGCCGTGCTGCGCGGCGACAACGAGCTGATTCATATCGGCGAGAACAGCAATGTGCAGGACGGCACGGTGATGCACACCGATATGGGCTTTCCACTGTCCATCGGCACCGGCGTGACCATTGGCCACAACGCCATGCTGCACGGTTGCACGGTGGGCGATTACAGCCTGATCGGCATCAATGCGGTGATCCTCAATGGCGCCAAAATCGGCAAGTACTGCATCATCGGCGCCAACAGCCTGATCGGTGAAGGCAAGGAAATTCCCGATGGCTCGCTGGTGATGGGTTCGCCCGGCAAAGTGGTGCGCGAATTGACCGAACCGCAGAAGAAGATGCTCGAAGCCAGCGCCGCCCATTACGTGCACAACGCCCAGCGCTATGCCCGTGATCTGCAGGAGCAGGACGATTGATGCAGCCGCAGGAGCGTCCGGTCGCCTCGCCCTGCGTGCATGTCTGCGCGTTGGATGATGAGGATATCTGCATCGGCTGCCAGCGCACGGTCGCCGAAATCACCCGCTGGAGCCTGATGGATAACGCCGAGCGCCGTGAGGTGCTGGTGCAGTGTCATGAGCGGGCGAAGGCTAAAGGCATTCTGCTGTAACTTTCTTGATCAGTTTGAGGATTCACCATGCCCCGTATCGGAACCCCTTTGTCGCCGAGCGCGACCCGTGTGCTGTTGTGTGGCTCAGGCGAGCTGGGCAAGGAAGTGGTGATCGAGTTGCAGCGTCTGGGCGTCGAGGTGATCGCCGTGGATCGCTACGCCAATGCGCCGGCCATGCAGGTGGCGCATCGCAGTCATGTGATCAATATGCTTGATGGCGACGCGTTGCGGGCGGTGATCGAGCTGGAACAGCCGCATTACATCGTGCCGGAAATTGAAGCCATCGCCACCGCAACCCTAGTCGAGCTGGAGAATGAAGGCTTTACCGTCATCCCCAGCGCCCGCGCCGCGCAGCTGACCATGAACCGTGAAGGCATTCGCCGCTTGGCTGCCGAAGAGCTGGGCCTGCCGACTTCGCCTTATCAGTTTGCCGACTCCTTCGAGCAGTGCCGTGCGGCGGTCGAGAGCATCGGCTTTCCCTGTCTGATCAAACCGGTCATGAGCTCTTCCGGCAAGGGCCAGTCGGTGCTGAAAAGTCTGGATGATCTGCAAGCCGCCTGGGATTACGCCCAGGCCGGTGGCCGCGCCGGCAAGGGCCGAGTGATAGTCGAGGGCTTTATCGATTTTGATTATGAAATCGCGCTGCTCACCGTGCGCCACAGTGGCGGCACTACCTTCTGTGCGCCTGTTGGCCATCGTCAGGTCAAGGGCGACTACCAGGAGTCCTGGCAGCCGCAGCCGATGAGTGCCAAAGCCCAGGCCGAAGCCGAGCGCATCGCTCTGGCGGTCACCGGATCGCTGGGCGGGCGCGGGCTGTTCGGGGTGGAGCTGTTCGTCAAAGGTGATCAGGTGTGGTTCTGCGAAATCTCGCCGCGCCCGCACGACACCGGCCTGGTCACCCTGATTTCCCAGGATCTGTCCGAATTCGCCCTGCATGCGCGGGCGATTCTCGGTTTGCCGATTCCGGCCATCCGTCAGCTCGGCCCATCGGCTTCTGCGGTGATATTGGTCGAGGGCGAGTCGCAGCAGGTCAGCTTCGCCAATCTGGCGGCGGCTCTGGCTGAACCGGATACCGCTCTGCGCCTGTTCGGCAAGCCGGAAGTCAGCGGTCAGCGGCGTATGGGTGTGGCGCTGGCTCGTGACGAGTCATTGCAAGCGGCGCGGGCCAAGGCCACGCGTGCGGCGCAGGCGGTCAAGGTCGAGCTGTGAATGCGCTGCGCGCCTATGCCTGGTGGCTAGGGCTGGCGCTGCTGGCGCCGATTGCCTTGCCATTGGCCGCGCGCACGCGGCGCAACACCCTGCGTTTACCGCCAGCGGCCGGGTTGTTGAGTGGCGTTGCAGGCGCGGACTTGCCGGGCGAGCCATTGCGCTTGCTGGTACTGGGCGAATCGACCGTGGTCGGTGTGGGTGTCGATCAGTTGCATGCCGCGCTGGTCGGTCAGCTGGCGACTGCTCTGGCGGCGCGTTGTGGTCGTCCGGTTGCCTGGCGTGCCTGCGGCGAAAACGGCATTACCGCTACGCAGGCTTATGAGCGGTTGTTGCCGCAGGTGCTCGATCAATCCTTTGATCTGGCGCTGCTGGTGTTCGGCGTCAACGACGCCACCCGTCTGACTTCACTACAGCGTTGGGAGGCTGCGCTCGGCGGCATGGCTGAAGCGTTGGCCGCACGTGGCGCTCGGGTGGCGTTTAGCAGTGTGCCGCCGCTGCAGCATTTCACTGCCTTGCCCTGGTTGTTGCGGCGTTTGCTCGGCATGCGCGCGGGCCTGCTGGATGCGCGCCTGCGCCAGTTGGCAGGTCGCTTGGGTGCGGGGCACCACGCGGTTGAGCTGGAGTTTTCCGCCGAGTACCTGGCGCGTGATGGTTATCACCCCTCAGGTCTGGGCTATCGCGTGTGGGCGCAGGGGCTGGCCGTCAGTCTTGCGCCGGCGGCTCGGCGTGCGCTTTAGGCTGGGTTTGCCAGGCGCGCACGCTTTTTACCCGGTTATCTGACGACTGCAGAATTTCCAGGCGATAAGGGCCGATTTTCAGGCACACGGCGCTGTCAGGGATGCTTTCCAGCGCCTCGGTCACCAGGCCGTTGAGGGTTTTCGGGCCATCGCAGGGCAGGTGCCAGTCCAGCGCCTTGTTGATTTCGCGGATATAGGCGGCGCCATCGATTACCTGAGTACCGTCTTCCTGGGGGTGAATATCCGGGCTGCGCAGGGTGTCCTGGTTGCTGAAGTCGCCGACGATTTCTTCGAGGATATCTTCCAGGGTGACGATGCCGATCACGTCGCCGTATTCATCGACGACGATGCCAATCCGGCGTTTCTGCTTCTGAAAGTTGATCAGCTGAGTCGACAGTGGCGTGCCTTCGGGTACGAAGTACGGCTCGTTGCAGGCGGCCAGTAGCGCTTCTTTGCTCAGCTCGTTGTGCGTCAGCAGTCGGGCAATCTGGCGCATATGCACGATGCCTTCGATCTGATTGATATCGGTACGAAACACCGGCAGGCGCGTGTGGGTGGTATTGGTCAGCAGGCTGATGATGCTTTCAATGTCGTCATCCAGGTTGATGCCGGTGACTTCGTTGCGCGGAATCATGATGTCATCCACCGTCACCCGCTCAAGGTCAAGAATGCCGAGCAGCATATTCTGGCGATTTTTCGGCATGCCGGCGCCAGATTCACGCACCACGCTGCGCAGCTCCTCGGTGGACAGGCTGTCGCTGCTTTTGCTGGTGGGGTCGATGCCCAGTAGCCTGAGCAGGCCATTGGTGATCCAGCCGAGTAGCACCACCAGTGGATAGAACAGCTTAAGCAGTACCAGCAGAGGCAGGCTGAATGGGTAGGCGACCCGCTCCGGGTGCAGGGCTGCCAGGGTCTTTGGGGTGATTTCACCGAAGATCAGCAGCGCCAGGGTCAGGCCGATTGTCGCGATGGCAATTCCGGCTTCGCCCCAGAGTTTGATGGCCAGCACCGTGGCGATGGCGGAGGCGAGAATATTGACGAAGTTGTTGCCGATCAGGATGGTGCCGAGCAGGCGATCCGGGCGGCTGAGTAGCGCGCTGACGCGCTTTGCCCCGCGGTGACCTTCTTTGGTCAGGTGCTTGAGGCGATAACGATTGAGGCTGAGGATGCCGGTTTCCGAGCTGGAAAAGAACGCTGAGCAGAGCAGCAGAAAGATCAGCAGGCCGAACAGGAAGCCGGGGTGTGCGTTTTCCACAGAAGGGGTCTCAGATATGCAGGATAAATTCGCGAACCAGCTTGCTGCCGAAGTAGGCCAGCATCAGCAGGCAGAAGCCCGCCAGGGTCCAGCGAATGGCTTTGTGGCCACGCCAGCCGAGTTGATGGCGGCCCCACAACAGCACGGCAAATACCACCCAGGCAAAGCACGAGAGGATGGTTTTATGCGCCAGGTGCTGGGCAAACAGATCGCTGATAAACAGCGCGCCAGACAGCAGAGAGAGTGACAGCAATGCCCAGCCGGCCCAGAGAAAGCCAAACAGCAGGCTTTCCATGGTTTGCAGGGGCGGGAAGTTCTTGATCAGCCCCGATGGGTGCTTGTGCTTGAGCTGATGGTCCTGCAGCAGCAGGAGCAGCGACTGGAACACCGCAATCGTCAGCATGCCGTAGGCGGTGATCGACAGCAGGATATGCGCCAGGATGCCGGGCGCTTCATCAATGGCCTGGGTGGTGCCGCTGGGCATAAATTGGGCGAGCAGCACGGTGATAAAACCCAGGGGGAACAGCAGCAACAGCAGGTTTTCCACCGGGATGCGCGTGCAGGCCAGTAGCGTCAGCAGAATTACGGCAGCAGCAATCAGGCTGGCGGCCTTGAAGAAGTCCAGCGACAAACCGCTGGCATCGAACATCTGCAGAAACAGGCTGCTGCCGTGCAGCAGCAGCGCCAGTGTGCCGAGTGCAATCAGCAGGCGCTTGTTGGATGTGCTGCGCTGTTGCAGGCGCAGGCCTTGATAGAGTGCGGCTCCGGCATAGAGGCAGGCAGCGGCGAGGCTGGGTAGCAGAGGGTGCATAAATCCTTGTCAGGCAAACCCGAAAGGCGGCCAGTGTGGCATACAACCCGTGCGCCACGAAAGCATCTGGGCAGTCGTCGGCTCAGGCTCGCTCAGCCAGCCATGACTTGGCGCAGCCGACAAAGATACGTCAACAGCGGCTTGAGTCTTGGTTATAATCCGCGACCTGTTGCAAGCCCACCCTCGGCTCGGTAGAGCCTGAAAGGAACGCGCATGTTCGAAAATCTGACTGACCGCCTCTCGCAGACCCTGCGAAATGTCACTGGCAAAGCCAAGCTGAGCGAAGACAACATCAAGGACACCTTGCGTGAAGTGCGCATGGCCTTGCTTGAGGCTGACGTTGCCCTGCCGGTGGTCAAGGACTTCGTTAATAAGGTCAAGGATCGTGCGGTCGGCACCGAAGTCTCGAAGAGCCTGACCCCGGGCCAGGCGTTCGTGAAGATCGTCCGCGCCGAGCTCGAAGAGCTGATGGGCGCGGCCAACGAAGACCTCGCGCTGAATGCTGTGCCACCTGCCGTGGTGCTGATGGCCGGTCTGCAGGGCGCGGGCAAGACCACCACCGTCGGCAAGCTGGCGCGCTTCCTTAAAGAGCGCAAGAAAAAGACCGTGATGGTGGTGTCTGCCGACGTCTACCGTCCGGCGGCGATCAAGCAGCTGGAAACCCTGGCCAATGATATTGGCGTGACCTTCTTCCCCTCCGATCTCAGCCAGAAGCCGGTGGATATCGCCGAGGCGGCGATCAAGGAAGCCAAGCTCAAGTTTATTGATGTAGTGATCGTCGATACCGCCGGTCGTCTGGCTATCGATGCCGAAATGATGGCGGAGATCCAGGCGCTGCACGCGGCGATCAAGCCAGTGGAAACCCTGTTCGTGGTCGATGCCATGACCGGTCAGGACGCCGCCAATACCGCCAAGGCCTTCAATGATGCGCTGCCGCTGACCGGTGTGGTGCTGACCAAAGTCGACGGTGATGCGCGCGGCGGTGCGGCGTTGTCGGTGCGGGCGATTACCGGCAAGCCGATCAAGTTTATCGGTATGGGTGAGAAGACCGAAGCGCTTGAGCCTTTCCACCCGGACCGGATTGCCTCGCGCATTCTCGGCATGGGCGACGTACTCAGTCTGATCGAGCAGGCCGAGCAGACCCTGGATCGCGAGAAAGCCGAGAAACTCACCAAAAAGCTGAAGAAGGGCAAGGGCTTCGACCTCGAAGACTTCCGTGATCAGTTGCAACAAATGAAGAACATGGGCGGCCTTGGCGGCCTGATGGACAAGCTGCCGCAGATGGGCGGCGTCAATCTGGCGCAGATGGGCAATGCTCAAGGCGCGGCCGAGAAGCAGTTCAAGCAGATGGAGGCGATCATCAACTCGATGACCCCTCAGGAGCGCCGCGATCCGGAAATCATCAGCGGCTCGCGCAAGCGCCGCATCGCCATGGGTTCCGGTACCCAGGTGCAGGATATTGGTCGTCTGATCAAGCAGCACAAGCAGATGCAGAAGATGATGAAGAAATTCACTGCCAAAGGCGGTATGGCCAAGATGATGCGCGGCATGGGCGGGATGATGCCGGGCGGTCTGCCGAAAATGTAAGGAATCCGCGTCGGCAGCAATGTCGGCGCAAACCCCGCTGAGTTGGCGGGTGTTTACAGTAAACCCGTCTTTCGCGGGAGCTGATTGGCCGGTTTGGACCGCGGCCCTCTGGCAAATCTTGCTTGCACGGCCTCATGCGCCTGAAAAAGCCATTTGCAAAAATCCGGATATTCCTTAGAATATGCGGCCTTTCGGGCACCCATGCCCGCTGTGCATTTAGATTTGCAGCACCGACTACAGGAACTATGTTCACATGCTAACGATTCGTCTTGCCCTTGGCGGCTCCAAAAAGCGCCCGTTCTACAAAATCAACGTGACCGACAGCCGTAACCCACGCGACGGTTCGCATAAAGAAGAAATCGGTTTCTTCAACCCGATCGCTCGTGGTCAGGAAGTTCGTCTGTCCGTGAAGCAAGATCGCCTGGCCCATTGGCTGAGCGTTGGCGCACAGCCTTCTGATCGTGTTGCTCAGTTGTTGAAGGACGCTGCTAAGGCTGCGGCCTGAGCAATATGAGCGCGACGCCTGTTTCTACCGATGATTTGATCGTTATCGGCAAGATCTACTCTGTACATGGCGTTCGCGGTGAAGTGAAGGTGTATTCCTTTACTGATCCTGTTGCAAACCTGTTGCAGTACAAGTCCTGGACGCTTAGGCGCGAAGGCAGTGTCAAACAGGTAGAGCTGGTCAGCGGACGCGGGAGTGATAAGTTCCTGGTCGCGAAGCTCAAGGGTCTTGATGATCGTGAAGAAGCGCGTCTTCTCGCCGGTTATGAGATCTGTGTGCCGCGCAACCTGTTCCCTGAATTGGCTGACGGCGAGTACTACTGGTACCAGTTGGAAGGTCTCAAGGTTATTGATCAGGCAGGGCAATTGCTCGGCAAGATTGATCACCTGCTAGAAACCGGTGCCAACGATGTGATGGTGGTCAAACCCTGCACCGACAGCCTGGATGATCGTGAGCGCCTGTTGCCCTATACCGAGCAATGCGTGTTGTCGATTGATCTGAGTGCTGGCGAAATGCGGGTCGACTGGGATGCGGACTTCTAAGCCTGATGCCAAATCTGCGCGTTGAAGTCATTACGCTGTTCCCGGAAATGTTTGCCGCTATCAGCGAATACGGCATTACCAGCCGAGCGGTGAAGCAGGGTTTGTTGCAATTGACCTGCTGGAATCCGCGTAGCTACACCACAGACCGTCACCACACCGTGGATGATCGGCCTTTTGGCGGTGGCCCAGGCATGGTGATGAAGATCAAGCCGCTTGAAGATGCTTTGCTTGAAGCGAAGCAAGCTGCAGGTGGTGCGGCCAAGGTGATTTACCTGTCGCCGCAAGGTCGCCAGCTGACGCAGTCAGCAGTACGCGAACTGGTCAATGAGGATGCGTTAATCCTGATTGCCGGCCGCTACGAAGGCATTGATGAGCGCTTTATTGAGGCGCATGTCGATGAAGAATGGTCGATTGGGGACTACGTCCTGTCCGGCGGTGAGCTGCCGGCCATGGTGCTGATCGACGCGGTAACGCGCCTTTTGCCTGGTGCATTGGGTCATGCAGATTCGGCCGAGGAAGACTCCTTTACGGATGGCTTGCTCGACTGCCCGCACTACACTCGCCCGGAGGTGTATGCGGATAAACGTGTTCCCGACGTGTTGCTTAGTGGCAACCACGAACACATCCGGCGCTGGCGTTTGCAGCAGTCCCTTGGTCGGACCTACGAACGACGCGCCGATCTTCTGGAAAGCCGCTCGCTTTCTGGAGAAGAGAAGAAGCTGCTGGAGGAATACGTCCGCCAGCGGGACGATAGTTAATGTATCGATGACCGGCCGAGGCCTGTCTTAGGAGCGCAGCATGACCAACAAGATTATTCAGCAGCTCGAAGCTGAGCAGATGGGCAAAGAGATCCCGACTTTCGCACCGGGTGACACTATTGTTGTCCAGGTTAAAGTGAAAGAAGGCGACCGTCAGCGTCTGCAGGCTTTCGAAGGCGTGGTAATCGCCAAGCGTAACCGTGGTCTGAACAGTGCTTTCACTGTTCGTAAGATCTCCAACGGTGTTGGCGTTGAGCGTACTTTCCAGACCTACAGCCCGCTGGTTGACAGCCTGGCCGTTAAGCGTCGCGGTGACGTACGTAAAGCCAAGCTGTACTACCTGCGTGACCTGTCCGGTAAGGCAGCACGTATCAAGGAAAAACTGGGCTAAGTCTCGGCTTTCCAATAAAAAAGCAGCCTTCGGGCTGCTTTTTTCGTTTCTGTGTTTCGATTATCGGGTGTGGTTAACGAAGGCTGATCTTCAGCGAGGCTTGCGACAGGTCGATGTCATGCAGGCTCAGGCTGCCCATGCTCTGGCCCTGGGGCGCGTCGGCGACGCGGATATTGTCGAAGCGCAGCTCGCCAATTGAGCTGGGCAGGCGCACGTTCACCGAGCCGTCGGCGTTGATCACTGAGGTCAATTTGCTGGTGTCGTACTGCACATCCTTCATCGAGGTTTCCGCCTCAAGGCTGCTCAGTACTGGCATCACCAGTTTGCTCAGTTGGCCGACGGTGCCCAGGCCGTCACCGCTGCCGGCTTGGAGAAACAGGCCTTGCAGCACATCATCCAGGCCTTGGGCGCTGACATTGCTCAATTCCATGTCGCTCAGGGGGCGCAGGCCGCGCGGCGTTTGTTCCTGGCTGATGGCGTTGGGCGCGTTTTTCGGGGCGTCGGCGCTGGCGATTTGGAAGGGGCTGAGCAGCGCGGCAACCAGGGTGGCGGCCAGGCGCAGGTTGTTCTGTTTGCTGAGGGCCTTTTTCAGCTGGCGTTCGGTTAGCCAGCCTTGCTCGATCAGTGTCTCGCCCAGGCGTTTGTGGTTGGTGAGTTGCAGTTGAATGGCAGCATCCAGCTGGCCGCGGTTAATCAGTCCTTTGTTGATCAGAATCTGACCAAGACGTGAATGCTGTTGGCTGGACATGCGTGGGCACCGTTGTGCTGTAGTGGCGTGATGCAATCATGGTCTGCAAATTGCGGTCTGTCACCCTCCCAAAGATAGGGTGACTGGAGCTTTCTTCGCTGGTTTAGCCGCCGTTGGTCGGAGCGCTTAGCGCTGGCCCATGGCGCTGCGCTCGTAGACACTGGCGGGCATATCGTTTGAGGTTTCTTGATGGCAGCTATCGATCATCCGCTGATTGACCGTTTTCTTGAGTCGTTGTGGTTGGAAAAGGGCCTGTCCGTGCACACCCAGGCTGCGTATCGCAGCGACCTTGCGTTGTTCAATGGATGGCTGCAGGTGCGTGATGTGCAGCTGGCGGATGCTGGGCGTGAGCTGATTCTTGATCACCTGGCCTGGCGCCTGAATGAAGGCTACAAGGCGCGCTCGACCGCGCGCCTGCTCTCAGGCTTGCGTGGCTTCTACCGGTTTCTTCTGCGTGAACAGCTGATCAGTCGTGACCCGACCCTGCAGGTGGATTTGCCGCAGCTGGGGCGGCCGCTGCCCAAGTCGCTGTCCGAAGCCGATGTCGAGGCCTTGCTGGCCGCTCCCGAGCTGGATGACCCGATTGGTCTGCGCGACCGGGCGATGCTTGAGGTGCTGTATGCCTGCGGTCTTCGCGTCAGTGAGTTGATTGGCTTGACGCTGGAGCAGGTCAATCTGCGTCAGGGTGTGCTGCGCGTCTTCGGCAAGGGCAGCAAGGAGCGCCTGGTGCCGCTGGGTGAAGAGGCGATTGCCTGGATCGAGCGGTACAGCAAGGAGGCGCGGCCGTTTCTGCTGGATGGCAAGCCCAGCGATGTGCTGTTTCCCAGCCTGCGTGGCGAGCAGATGACTCGGCAAACCTTCTGGTATCGCATCAAACACCAGGCCAAGGTGGCGGGGATTGCCAAGAGCCTGTCGCCGCATACCTTGCGCCATGCCTTTGCCACGCACCTGCTCAATCACGGCGCCGATTTGCGCGTGGTGCAGATGCTGTTGGGGCACAGCGACCTGTCGACCACGCAGATCTACACCCATGTTGCCCGCGCGCGCCTGCAGGAGTTGCATGCGCAGCACCACCCGCGAGGCTGAGAACGCCGTCCAGCCTGCGATGGTCGGTCTCTGTGGGCTTCTATGGTAGGCTGCGTGCATCTTTTGTTGGATCGTCTTCTGCCGGGAGTTTGTATGCGTTTTAACCGCATTGTTGTTGCATTGGCCTTGGGTCTGGCCAGCAGCGTGGGTGTTGCCGCCGATGCCGATCAGGCCATCCGCAATAGCCTCAAAGCTATCGATCCGGCTCTGCCGATTGAGGCAATTGCCGAAAGTCCGATGCCTGGCGTTTATCAGGTCGAGCTGGCCGGTGGTCGGCAGCTGTACACCAGCGCCGACGGCCAGTTCCTGCTGCAGGGTTACCTGTTTCAGGTCAGGGACGGCAAGCCGGTGAATCTCACCGAGGTCGCTGAGAGCAAAGGCGTGGTCAAGTTGCTGGATGCCATCCCAGCCGCGGAAATGGTGGTGTTTGCGCCCAAGCAGCCGAAAACCCATATCACCGTATTTACCGACACCGATTGCGGTTATTGCCAGAAGCTGCACAGCGAAGTGCCTGAGCTGAATCGTCTCGGCGTTGAGGTGCGTTACCTGGCCTTCCCGCGCCAGGGCCTGGAAAGTGCTGCGGCCAAAGAGCTGTCGAATGTCTGGTGTGCCAAGGACCAGCAGGACGCCATGAACCGCGCAAAAAGCCGCCAGGGCGTGGCAGATGCGCAGTGCAACAGCCCGGTTGCCAAGCAGTACGCGCTGGGGCAGATGATCGGAGTCAGCGGTACGCCGGCCATCGTCTTGGCCAACGGCAAGATCATTCCTGGCTATCAACCAGCACCGCAGCTGGCGAAAATAGCCCTGGAATCCAAGTGATCTGAGGCGCGCGCCTGATTGACTAATAAACAGCCGCTTCGTATGGTGCGGCTCTTTTTCTACGGCCGGGGCTTGCTCCGGCCGTTTTACGCAGTGCAGATGGGGAGTTCAGTGTGAAACCGGTGAAAGTAGGCATCTGTGGGCTGGGTACCGTCGGTGGCGGTACGTTGAATGTACTCAAGCGAAATGCCGAGGAAATTACCCGGCGCGCAGGGCGTGGTATTGAAGTTGCCCAGATTGCCATTCGCTCGCCCAAGCCGCAGTACGACACCACCGGTATTAGCCTGACCAGCGATGTGTTTGAGCTGGTGAACAATCCTGAGATCGATATCGTTATCGAGCTGATTGGCGGTTACACCCTGGCCAAGGAGCTGGTGCTCAAGGCCATCGAGAACGGCAAGCATGTGGTCACCGCGAACAAGGCGCTGATCGCCGTGCACGGCAATGAAATTTTCGCCAAGGCCCGCGAAAAGGGCGTGATCGTCGCCTTTGAAGCCGCTGTTGCTGGCGGTATCCCGGTGATCAAGGCGATTCGTGAAGGCCTGGCGGCCAATCGCATCAACTGGCTGGCCGGGATCATCAACGGTACTGGCAACTTTATCCTCAGTGAAATGCGCGAGAAGGGTCGCACCTTTGACGACGTGCTGGCCGAAGCGCAGACGCTGGGTTATGCCGAGGCCGATCCGACCTTCGACGTCGAAGGCATCGACGCCGCGCACAAGCTGACCATCCTGGCGTCTATCGCCTTTGGTATTCCGCTGCAGTTCGACAAGGCCTACACCGAAGGCATCACCAAGCTGACCACCGCTGACGTGAACTACGCCGAAGCACTTGGCTATCGCATCAAGCACCTCGGTGTGGCGCGCCGCACCGACGCTGGCATCGAACTGCGTGTACACCCGACGCTGATCCCGGCTGACCGCCTGATTGCCAACGTCAATGGCGTAATGAACGCGGTGATGGTCAATGGTGACGCTGCTGGCAGCACATTGTTCTACGGCGCTGGCGCCGGCATGGAGCCGACCGCATCCTCGGTCATCGCCGATCTGGTTGACGTGGTTCGCGCGCTGACAGCCGACCCGACCAACCGCGTGCCGCACCTGGCCTTCCAGCCGGACTCGCTGTCCGATCACCCGATTCTGCCGATTGAAGCCTGCGAGAGTGCCTATTACCTGCGCATCCAGGCCAAGGATCATCCGGGCGTACTGGCCCAGGTGGCGAGCATTCTGTCGGCGCGCGGGATCAATATCGAGTCGATCATGCAGAAGGAGGTCGAGGAGCAGGACGGCCTGGTGCCGATGATCCTGGTCACTCATCGCGTGGTCGAAGCGCAGATCAATGAGGCGATCAGTGCCCTTGAGGCGCTCGAAGATGTGGTTGGCAGCGTTGTGCGTATCCGCGTCGAGCAGTTGAACTAATCAGCCTCTGGCCGCAGGCAGCTGCGGCTTTTAAAGATTCAACCGAAGGTTTGCCCCTATGCGCTATATCAGTACCCGTGGCCAGGCACCGGCCCTGAATTTCGAAGATGTGCTGCTCGCTGGCCTGGCCAGCGATGGCGGCCTGTATGTGCCGGAAAACCTGCCGCGCTTTACCCAGGAAGAAATCGCCTCATGGGCTGGTCTGCCGTACCACGAGCTGGCCTTCCGGGTGATGCGCCCGTTCGTCACTGGCAGCATTCCGGATGCGGATTTCAAAAAGATTCTTGAGGAAACCTACGCGGCCGGCTCAGGTGGTGTATTCGCCCATAGCGCCGTGGCGCCACTGCGTCAGCTGAACGGCAACGAGTGGGTGCTGGAACTGTTCCACGGCCCAACCCTGGCCTTCAAGGACTTCGCCCTGCAGCTGCTTGGCCGTTTGCTCGACTACGTGCTGGCCAAGCGCAACGAGCGCGTGGTGATCATGGGCGCGACTTCCGGTGATACCGGCTCGGCGGCCATCGAGGGCTGCAAGGCCTGCGATAACGTCGACATCTTTATCATGCACCCACACAACCGTGTGTCCGAGGTGCAGCGCCGGCAGATGACCACCATCCTCGGCGACAACATCCATAACATCGCCATCGAAGGCAACTTCGATGACTGCCAGGAAATGGTCAAGGACAGCTTCGCTGACCAGGGCTTCCTCAAGGGCACGCGCTTGGTGGCGGTCAATTCGATCAACTGGGCGCGGATCATGGCCCAGATCGTTTACTACTTCCACGCGGCCCTGCAGCTCGGCGGCCCGGCGCGCTCCATCGCGTTCTCGGTGCCGACCGGCAACTTCGGCGATATTTTCGCTGGTTACCTGGCGCGCAATATGGGCCTGCCGATCAGCCAGCTGATCGTCGCGACCAACCGCAACGACATCCTGCACCGCTTTATGAGCGGTAATCAGTACGTGAAGGACACCCTGCACCCGACCCTGTCGCCGTCCATGGACATCATGGTCTCGTCGAACTTCGAGCGCCTGCTGTTTGACCTGCACGGTCGCAACGGCGCGGCGATTGCCGAGTTGATGGCCACCTTCAAGCAGGGCGGCGGCTTCAGCGTTGATCAGGATCGTTGGACCGAAGCACGCAAGCTGTTCGACTCCCTCGCCGTGGATGATGCGCAGACCTGCGAAACCATCACCGAGGTGTTCAACGAGTGCGGTGAGCTGCTCGACCCGCATACCGCGATTGGCGTGCGTGCCGCCCGTGAATGCCGTCGTAGCCTGGCGACGCCGATGGTGATTCTCGGCACCGCGCACCCGGTGAAATTCCCGGAAGCCGTTGAGAAGGCAGGTGTTGGTCAGGCGCCTGCCTTGCCGGCGCACCTGGCGGATCTGTTCGAGCGTGAAGAGCGCTGCACGGTACTGGCCAATGATCTGAAAACCGTGCAGAGCTTTGTGGCTCAGCACGGCAATCGCGGCAAGCCGCTGTAAGACTGGCGCTGGTCAATAAAGCCGGTACCCGCAAGGGGCCGGCTTTTTTTGTGGCTATGCTCTGGGAAGGTTGCTGGAGCGGGGTGTGTGATGGCTGAGTTTGATCAGGATTTACCAGTGGAGGTGGTGGCGGCACTTGAGCGCGGGCAGAAAATCGAGGCGATCAAACTGCTGCGTGAGCTCAGGGGGATGGGTTTGAAAGAGGCCAAGGATGCCGTGGATGGTTACACATCTGAGCGACGGGCGGGTGGTGTATCGGTGGTGCAGTCTGGTGGGCATGGCGGTATCTTCTGGTTGTTGGGTTTGCTCGTGCTGGGTGCTGCAGTTGCCTGGTGGTTTGGCGCGTTTTAGCGGCAGTGTGTTGTGCAGTAGAGGTAGTCGGGTGAAGTGGTTGATCAAGGTGGTTGTGTTGCTGTGCGGTGTCCATTTCCAGGCCGGCGTTTATGCCGCCACCTTTGAAGTTGGTTTTTATAACTACCCGCCGATGATGATCGAGCAGGGTAAGACCGGTATCTATCAGGATATCTTCGATGAGCTGGGTAAGCTGACGGGCGACACCTTCAGCGTGCAGTACTACCCCTATCCACGCCTTGGTCTGCTGTTCAATGGCGGGCAGCTGGATATCGAGCCGGGTGTTTATCCGGGGTGGGTGCAGGGGCAGTCGACGCCTGGGGTGTTTTCGGTGCCGTTTGGCAAGGTTGTCGATGTCATGGTGTTTGCTCCGGGCAAGGCTTTCCCGGTGTCGCGGCCTGAGGATTTGCGCGGCAAGTCAGTGGGGTTGGTGCGAGGCTATGCCTACCCTGGCCTGCGTGCGTTGATCGAGGCGGGGCAGCTTGATCGGCGCAATGCGCTGAATGAAGCGCAGCTGCTGGAAATGTTGGCGAAATCGCGGTTCGATCAAATTGTGGTCAACAAGGCGATTGCCCAATACAGCCTGGCGAAAATCCCGGAGTACCGTCACCTCGAAATCGGCGACGTGATGAGCTCTTTCGATGTAAGTATGCGTATTCATCCACGCCACGAAGCCTGGTTGGATAAGCTCGATGCGGCCATTCTGATGCTCAAGCGGCGCGGGGTTATTGAGGGGATCTACGCCAAATATGGCGTTCACCTTTAGCGGAGTGGTTGATCAGATGGCGCCATCGCTACGCAATTGGGCAATCTGCTCACGGCTATAACCCAGTTCGCTCAGCACCTGTTCATTGTGTTCGCCCAGCTCCGGGCCGACCCAATTTACCTCCCCCGGTGTATCGCTGAGTTTGGGCACGATGCCGGGCATCTTGAAGGCTTTGCCGTCTGGTAGTTTGGCCGACAGAAGCATTTCTCGGGCGAGAAATTGCGGGTCGTGGAACATGTCCTCGGCGCTGAAAATGCGGCTGGCCGGCACTTCGGCTTGGTTCAGCGTAGTCAGCACCTGCTGCAGCGGCAGTGAGCCGACCCAGCGATCAATCACGCCATAGATTTCATCGCGCCGCGCATCGCGTCCGTCATTGCTGGCCAAGGTCGCGTCGTCGGCCAGGTCCTGGCGGCCGATGGCCTGCATAAAGCGCTTGAAGATCGCATCGCCGTTGGCGCCGATCTGAATATGCTTGCCGTCGCTGCTGGTGTGAATCGAGGAGGGGGTGATGCCGGGCATGATGTTGCCAGTGCGCTCGCGGATAAAGCCGAACACATCGAACTCCGGCACCATGGACTCCATCATGGCGAAGATCGCCTCATACAGCGCCACGTCCACCACCTGGCCGCTGCCGCCGTTGACCTCACGATGACGCAGCGCCATCAGCGCACCGATCACGCCCCACAGCGCGGCAATTGAGTCGCCAATGCTGATGCCGGTGCGCACCGGCGGGCGGTCTTTGAAACCGGTGATGTAGCGCAACCCGCCCATGGATTCGCCCACGGCGCCGAAGCCCGGCTGATCCTTCATGGGGCCTGTTTGACCGAAGCCGGACAGGCGCACCATCACCAATTTAGGGTTCAGGGCGTGCAGCACGTCCCAGCCCAGGCCAAGTTTCTCCAGCACGCCGGGGCGGAAGTTCTCAATAAGGATGTCGGCCTCGCTGAGCAGCTTCTTCAGCACCTCGCGCCCGGCCTCGTGCTTGAGGTTAAGGGTGATCGACTGCTTGTTGCGCGCCTGCACAAACCACCACAGCGAAGTGCCCTCATACAACTTGCGCCACTTGCGCAGCGGGTCGCCGCCATCCGGTGACTCGACCTTGATCACCTCGGCGCCAAACTCGGCGCAGATGCGCGAGGCAAACGGGCCGGCGATCAGGGTGCCGAGCTCGATCACTTTCAGGCCGGCGAGGGGTTTGTTGGCTGTGCTCATAAGGGCTTCCGTTGGGCGTTAGGCTGGCCAAGGCTATTCGATTGTGGGGTGCTGCGTCATATTTCAATGCTCGCTATCGGCCGCTGTGGCTGCGATGGGGTTGGCAGATTTAGCTGTTTAGTTGGCGGCTGATATGGCGTTAAATTGCTGCCACGAACGGATGCTCGGTATTGCTGGCCCTGGATGGTTCCCCTCCTGCGACTTTTCCCTATGTGGTCTCCGTGGCGCTGCTTTTGAGCGGCTCGCTTTTGCTTGCCTGAAAATCAACAAACATGCGTTTTAAAATATTACATGTGATGTGTTGATTCATTACATGTGTAGGTCTAGTCTGCGTTCATGGAAAGCAAATCATCAGCCCATTACCAGCGTCTTTTCCGCCAACGTCTGCGCGAGCAGGGATTGGTGAAAAAAGAGGTCTGGATACTGCCAGAGCATGCCCCGCTGCTTATGGCATTCGAGCGGAAACTTCGCCAGCCGCACTCAGTAAAGCTGGCTTCAATGGAAAAGGAGGAGGGTATGAGCATGCCGCAGGTTTGGACTGCACAGGCTTTATACGATGCACTGTCGGCTGTTGAGCTATTCAAGGGTGGGCAGGCGAGCATCGAGCTGATTCAGAGCTCGGATGCCAGCTTGCACGTGACCATGCACGACTATGGCGATCTACCGTTGTTTGTCGCCGTATTTGGCGAGCAGATCGTGGTCGAGGGCCTGCTGTGGCCTGCCGCCGATGTGCGCGACAGTGCGGCGTTCAACGAGCAGGTGCTGCGTACCCACAAGCTGTTTCCACTGTCGTCTATCGGTCTGGAAACCCTGCCGGACGGTCAGCCTTGCTACACCATGTTTGGTGCGCTGAGCTCGGCGTCGACATTGACCGATGTGGTGTTCGAGATCGAATTGCTGGCCGACAACGTGATCAAGGCCACCGAAGCCTATGAAGGCTTCCTCAAGGCTGACGCTAAGGAGTGATGCTATGAACGTCTGGAGCAAATTGCTGACGGCGCTGCGTGGCGGCGCCAATGAAGTGGGTGAGGCCGTGGTGGATGGTCAGGCGCTGCGTATTCTCGATCAGGAGATTCGCGATGCTGATCTAGAGCTGCGCAAGTCCAAGGAAGCCTTGGCCGAAATTATGGCCAAACAGAAACTGGCCAGTGATCGACTGGGCAAGAGCACGGCGAAGATCGCCGAGTATGAGCAGTACGCGCTCAAGGCTCTGGATGCAGGCAATGAAACCCTGGCCAAGGAAGTTGCCGAGAAGATCGCCAACCTGGAAGCCGAACAGGCCAGCGACCGCGAACAGGCCGATGGTTTCGCAGCCAGCGTGGCGCAGTTGCGCAAGGCCGTGACCCAGGCGGAAGGGCATATCAAGCGCCTGAAGCAACAGGTTGATACGGTCAAGGCCACGGAAAGCGTGCAAAAAGCGCAGATGGCAGTGGCGCAGCGCTATGGCGGTTCGCAGGCCAAGTTGCATACCGCCGTCGAGTCGCTGGAGCGCATCAAGCTCAAGCAGGCCGAGCGTGCAGCCATGATGGAAGCCAATGCAGAGCTGGCCGCCACCAGCGCGCCGGATGACGCCCTGGAGGTCAAACTGCGGGCTGCCGGCATCGTGCCGGATAACGCCAGTGCTGACAGCGTGCTGGCGCGGCTGAAGAGTAAGGCTACGTCCTAACTTGCTCTACTTGCCAATAAGCTGGTGAGGCCGAGAGGCCTCACCTAGGTTCTCTCAGGGATAGGAAAGCCATGGATATCTTCCTGCAGAATGCCCTTGCGTTTCCCACGTTGATTTTCAGTTTTCTGCTTAGCCTGATGATGGTCTATTGGTTCTTTGCTGCTTTAGGCACAGTTGAAATCGATGTGCTGGATATCGAAGGCGATTCCGCACTGGAAGGGGACGGGTTGCAAGCGGAGGGGCTTGCCGGTCTTCTGCTCAAACTCGGTCTCGGCGGTGTGCCGATTACCATCGTGTTGACCCTGGTGGCGATGTTCAGCTGGATCATCAGTTACCTCATCGAATCATTGCTGCTCAGCTATCTGCCCTTGGGTTGGTTGCGTTACCCCCTGGGGCTGGTTGTGGTGGTGGGGGCGTTGGTAGTGGCTGTCCCTCCGGCAGCTGCGTTGTGCAAGCCCTTGCGCAGACTATTCCAAAAGTTTGAGGCATCGGCCTCGCGGTCATTTCTGGGGCAGACTGCAATAGTACGCAGCTCCCGAGTGACCCTGAGCCATGGTGAAGCAACTCTGGAGGATGGCGGTGCAGGTCTGATTCTGAAGGTGCGGGCAGACGAATCGAAGGGTTTCAAGCGCGGTGATCATGTGGTGCTGCTGGAGTATCTGGAGGCCGAAAACGCCTACCGGGTGCTCAGTGAGGAAGAGTTCAACGGCATTTAATCAGTAATCAAAGGAGCTGAGTTTTCAATGAATGACATTCTGATAATGGGCGCACTTATATTGGGTTGCGTCGTCCTTTTTGTATTTGGATTGCTGCTGCTATTCAAGGCCTTCTATATCAAGGTACCTCAGGGCACTGCACTGATCGTCAACGATATGTCCGCCACGCCCAAGGTGCATTTCACTGGTTCCCTGGTGTACCCGGTGATCCACCTCAAGGAATTTATGAAGATTTCCTTGATCACCCTGGAGGTGGATCGCCGCGCCAAGGACGGGCTGATCTGTCGCGATAATATGCGCGCCGATATCACCGTGGCCTTCTACCTGCGAGTCAACGAAACCCAGGAAGACGTACTCAAGGTGGCCAAGGCCATCGGGGTTGAGCGTGCCTCGGATCGCAGCGCGGTGAACGAGCTGTTCAACGCCAAGTTTTCTGAAGCGTTGAAAACCGTGGGCAAGCAGTTCGATTTCGTCCAGCTATTCGAGAACCGTCAGGAGTTCCGTGATCGCATCGTCGAGGTGATCGGTAACGACCTCAACGGCTATGTGCTGGAGGACGTGGCTATCGACTACCTGGAACAGACCGCCAAGCATTCCCTGGATCCGAGCAACATCCTCGACGCCGAGGGTATCCGCAAGATCACCGAGCTGACCGCCGCGCAGAACGTTATCACCAACGAACTGGAGCGCAACGAAGAGCTGGCGATCAAGAAAAAGAACGTTGAAACCCGTGAGGCCACGCTGTCCCTGGAACGCCAGGAAGCCGATGCGGTGGCTCGGCAGAAGCGCGAGATCGAAACCATCCGCGCCCGCGAGCAGGCCGAAACCCTCAAGGTGCAGGAAGAAGAGCGCCTGAAGTCCGAGCAGGCCCGCATCCACACCCAGCAGGAGCTGGATATTCGCGCCGAGAACCATCAGCGCGAAGTCGAAGTGGCGCAGCAGAACCGCCAGCGTGCGGTGGTGATCGAGGTGGAAAAAGTCACCCGCGCCAAGGACCTGGAAATCGTTTCCCGCGAGCGTGAAGTCGAGCTGCAGCGCATCGAGAAAGAGAAAGCCCTGGAAGTTGAACGCAAGAATATTGCCGGGGTGATCCGCGAGCGCGTAGCGGTCGAGAAGACCGTGGCCCAGGAAGAAGAACGCATCAAGGAAGTGCGTGAGGTGTCCGAAGCCGACCGCGCCAAGCAGGTCATGGTGCTCAATGCCCAGGCCGAAGCCGAGCAGGAGCTGGTGCGCCAGGTCAAGCAGGCCGAAGCCGACGAAACCCGCTCCCAGCACAAAGCGGTGGAAATCAACAACCTGGCTCAGGCCGAGTTGGAAGCCGCGGCCAAGCAGGCCGAAGCCAAGAAGAAAATGGCCGAAGGTATCGAGGCCGAGCGCGCCGCGCCTGGTCTGGCCGATGCGCGGGTGCGTGAAGTCACCGCCGCCGCCAAGGAGAAGGAAGGCCTGGCCGAAGCCCGCGTGCATGCTGAGCAGCTGATTGCCGAAGCCAAGGGCGACCAGGAGAAAGGTCTGGCCGAGGCGCGGGTGACCGAAGCCAAAGCAGCGGCCAAAGAGAAAGACGGCCTGGCCGACGCCAAGGTGCTGGAAGAGAAGCTCGGCGCTCAGGCGCGCGGCGAAGAACAGCTTGGCGCGGCCAAGGCCAAAGCCACCCAGGATCTGGGTATGGCCGAAGCCCATGTGCTGCTGGAACGTTTGAATGCCGAGGCCGAAGGTCTGGGCAAGAAGTTCGGTGCGCTCGATGCGCTCAGCGACAACGCGCGTCAGCACGAGGAGTTCCGCATGCAGTTGGAGGCGAACTTCGACGAGGCCATGGCCGCCATCGCTGCCAACAAGGAAATCGCCAAGGATCAGGCCGAAGTGCTCTCGGCGGCGCTGTCCAAGGCGAAGATCGAAATCGTCGGCGGCGAAGGCGATTTCTTCAACTCCTTCGCTAAGTCGCTGTCGGTGGGCAAAGCCATCGAAGGCGTGGTTGGCAAGAGCCCGGTGGTGCAGGACGTGTTGGCCCGTCTGCTGAATGGTCGTGTCGGCGAAAGCAAAACGCCGGCGGCAGTGGATAGCAGCGAGAGCTAAGTGCTTGCCGGTAACGGCTGAAAGCTAGCGTCTTCGCAATAAGTTGGATGTTCTCTTGGGGTTGGCGAAAGCCAACTCCTTGAATGGCCCGTTTATCTCTAATTAGGAAGTCTTATGTCGGAACCACGGGATTATCTGGAAATGTCGTTTCGCTCGATCCAGTGCTTCGCCAATGACGGCCGCCTGGATGTGCAGGAACTGGGTGCGCTGCTGGCTGTTGCTGAGCGTGATGGGGTGATTGATGACAATGAAATTCGCGTGCTGAAGAAGATCATTGCTCAGATCAAACCCGAAGAACTCGATCAGGCGATGCGCGACAAACTTGCCGAAATTGCCCAAAAGATTGGTGCCTAAACCAAGGGTAGATTCGCCTTTGGGGCCGGCTGAAGTCGGCCCCTCGCTTTATCCCACCTTGCTAGCAGACAGCGCAGATTCAGGAAGACCACGATGTCGGATGCTCCAGCCGTAGCCCAACCACAGGATGTATTGGACAAGGCCGTCGCCGAAGGCGGTGCCTACGAGGTGCTGCACAAGCGCCTGCAGGAGCAAGGCCTGCGCCTGCGCCAGACCACCGAGGCGCTGAACGCTCAGCGCTTGCAGGCGTTCGGCAGCAGCCAGATGGAAGTGGTTGGGCGGGTGCGTATCCGCACCGAGAACAACTGCACGGCCCGCGATATCGTTCAGGTCGGCGAGAACCTGCTGTTCGGCTACAACGTGTTCCTCGGCCTGAAAAAGGAAACCCGCGTCGAGGACGTGTTCTCCCTGTATCGCCTGAGCGAGCAGGACGAAGGCTATGAAGCCGAGAGCGTGGCGCTGGCCGACAGCTTTCTCGGTCAGAGCAGCTTCGTTAACGACTTCAACGAGCTCTACACCTATTACAAGAACACCCGCTTGCTGCAACTGCTGGTGCGCGACGGCAAGCTGCTGGCCAGCTTCCAGATCGGTGAGCGGATCAGTGATATCCGGGTGTTCCGCTGGTCGATCTCCCTCGACGGCAAAGAAGTTCGCTATATCGATAACCGCGGCGAGCGCGATATAGCGCTGCCTGAGCCGTTCGATTTCGAATGGCAAAAGACTTCCCGCGAGATGGTGGTTAACGGCCGCCATCCGCATATGAATATCCTCGACACCATCTTTGTCGAGACCATCGGCGGCGACCTTACGGTCAAGGTCGAGAACAACACCGAGGACGGCCTGGGCATCTACCGCGAGGCGGTGCTGGACAAGACCCAGTCGCTGGACGATGCGCAGATCGAATACGCCAAGCTCGGCAGCCTGATCCTGCTGAAAGTGCTGCCGTATCGCGAAGAGCAGTGGCGCTACCTGGTATTTAACAGCCTGACACGCAAGGTCGAGCGTATCGACGCCATCGGCCTGGCCTGCGTGCAGCTGCCGGAAGACCACGGCATCATTTTTCCGGGTGGCTATTACCTGCAGAACGGCGAGTCCAAGGCCTTCGAGCAGCCCATGGCCGGCATGCGCTTCAAGCGCGCGGTGCGTTCGCCCAATGGCGAGGACGTGCAGTACATCTTCTACCACCCGGAAGAAGGCCGCTCGGCGCTGTTCACCTACAACATGATCAATCGTCAGCTGCACAACCCGATCTTCGGCCACGGCTACGCGCGCCTGGAAGATGGGCGCATGGTGATCTTTGCCGCCGAAGGCACGGAGCCGACCCGTATCCATCCGATGCAAATCTGGCAGACGCCATTTTGCAGTGATGATTTCGCCGCTCGCCAACCGGTGCGCGGCGGCTTCTTCGGGCGCATTGGCAATGCCGAGCTGGTGCGCGGCGTTTCCGACCTGCTGGGCCTCAGTCGCGAGATCGAAACCCCGGAAGTCTCGGTGCAGCGCTATACCCAGCTGTGCCAGAACACTCGCCGCCTGTTCGACGTCTACCACTGGCTGGGCGATGCCCAGTGCCAGGGCATGGCGCCGCTGCTGCGCGAAATCGCCGCCACCGGCGAGCTGGTGCTCGACGAGTTCGAGAAGGTCGAGAGCATTCGTCAGCAATCGGCCCGCGCCATGGCCGAAGCGGAAACCCGCCAACAGGCGCTGCTCTCCGGCCTGCTGATCGACAGTTGGGACGAAGTGCAGCACTTCGTCGACGCGCTCAATGGCATCAATGCCCTGCGCGGCCAACTGCTGACTATTCGTGATTACCGCTATATCGATGTGGCGCGTATCGACGCCATGGAAACCGAGCTGCTTGCCGCCCAGGAGCAAGTCGCGGCCGCCACCTCGGGTTTTTTGGCCAGCAAGGCCGCGCTGGAACCCTATGTGCTGCAGCTGGCCCAGCTCGACGCCCAGGCGCAGAAGGCCGAGAGCGTCAGCCAACTCAACGAACCGCTGGTAGCGTTGCAGGCCATGGCCGGCAACCTGGATATGTTGTCCAGCCTGATGGCCTCGCTGCCGATCGACGATGCCACCCAGCGCACCGCAATCGTCGAGTCGATTTCCGAAGTCTACGCCCGTCTTAACCAGGCCAAGGCCCGTGCCGAACAACGGCGCAAGGGCCTGGGCTCGGCAGAAACCGTGGCGCAGTTCGGCGCCCAGTTCAAACTGTTCAGCCAGGGCATCACCAACGCGCTGGCCATGGCCCAGGACCCGGAGCGCTGCGACGAACAGCTGTCGCGCCTGCTGGTGCAGCTGGAAGAGCTGGAGAGTCAGTTCGGCGATCAGGAGCAGTTCCTCGGCGATATTCTGGCCAAGCGCGAAGAGCTGCTGGAAACCTTCGAGGCGCACAAACAGGCGCTGCTTGATGAGCGTCAGCGCAAGGCCCAGGGACTGCTCGATGCCGCGCGGCGCATCCTGGAAAGCCTCGGTCGGCGTACCGCGCGCCTGACCCAGCCGGATGAGCTGAACGCCTTCTTCGCTGCCGATCCGTTGATTCTCAAGCTGCGCGAACTGGCCGAGCGCCTGCGTGAGCTGAAGGACAGCGTCAAGGCCGAGGATGTCGAGTCGCGCCTCAAGGCCGCCCGCGATCAGGCGGTGCGCAGCCTGCGCGACAAGAGCGAGCTGTTTGAAGAGGGCGGCAACGTCATCAAGCTCGGCCCGCGCCACCGCTTTAGCGTCAACACCCAGGAGCTGGACCTGACCCTGATGCCGCGCGGCGATCAGCTCTATCTGCACCTGACCGGCACCGAATTTCTCGAGCCGCTACAAAACGCCGAGCTGGAAGCGCTACGCGACTATTGGCAGGTATCTCTGGAGTCTGAATCCGCCACGCTGTACCGCGCCGAATACCTGGCCGGCGAAGTGCTGGCGGCCGCCGATGCCGGACGCGATGGCCTCAGCCTGGACCTGCTCAAACAGCAGCTGGCGCAACCGGAGGCGCTGGTCAAAAGCATTCGCGACTTCGCCGCACCGCGCTACAAGGAAGGCTACGAGAAGGGCATCCACGACCACGATGCGGCGCTGATCCTCGCCCAGTTGCTGCCGCTGCGCGACAGCGCCGGCCTGCTCAGCTACGGTGCCTTGCCGCGTGGTTTCGCCAGCTTCTTTTGGAGCCAGGTGCAGCGTCGTGACGAGGCCAAACAATGGCCACAGCGCGCGCGCAGCGCCCGGCATATCCAGCAGCTGTTCGGTCAGCGCGACAGCCTGCTGCAGTTGCAAGCGGAAATCGCCGCGGCCATGGCCGGCTATACCGCCCAGCAGGACATAAGCCTGGGCCAAACAACGCTGGCCGAGGCAGCGGAATATCTGGTGCAGGAACTGGCCGCCGAGCGCATCGAATTCGTCTTCAGCAAATACGCCCGCGAGCTGCTGGCCGGTTTGCAGGCGCGTTTGCAGACGGCGCATATGTGGGATGTGTATCAGCAAACCCTGACGCAACTGCACGAGCGCCCAGCGGCGCAATGGGCTTTGGTGGAAAACTGGCTACGTGGCCTCTGCGCGGCAGACGAGTTCGCCGCGCTTAGCGCCTATGTGCCTGAGGCCGTGGCCTTGAGCCTGCTCGCCGAGGACGTGCCCAAGCGCATTACTGAGGTTGATCTGCGTTTCACCGTCAAGGAGCTGATGGGTGAACACCCACGGATCGGCGAGCGGCAACTGGTGCTGGCGGTGGACGACTTCTTCGCCCGTCTGCGCGTACACCGCGAACAGTTTCTGCCCGGCTTGCAGCGCTACCAGGCATTGCGCCAGGACGTGGTTGCGCGCGAGCGCGAGGCACTGCGCCTCAATGAGTTCAAGCCAAAGCCGCTCAGCTCCTTCGTGCGCAACAAGCTGATCAACGATGTTTACTTGGGCGTGATCGGCGACAACCTGGCCAAGCAGATGGGCACCGCCGGGGAGAACCGCCGTTCGGATTTGTCCGGTTTGTTGATGCTGATTTCACCGCCCGGTTACGGCAAGACCACCCTGATGGAATACGTTGCCCACCGCCTGGGGCTGATCTTTATGAAGATCAACGGCCCGGCCTTGGGCCACGAAGTGCGCTCGCTGGACCCGGCCCAGGCGCCGGACGCCACTTCACGCCAGGAGCTGGAAAAGCTCAACCTGGCGCTGGAGATGGGCAACAACGTGATGCTCTATCTCGACGATATCCAGCACACTCATCCGGAGTTTCTGCAGAAATTTATCTCGCTCTGTGACGGTACACGGCGTATCGAAGGCGTGTGGAAGGGCCGCACCCGCACCTACGACATGCGTGGGCGCAAGTTCTGCGTGATCATGTCCGGTAACCCCTATACCGAGTCCGGCGACGTGTTCAAGATCCCGGATATGCTGGCTAACCGCGCCGATATCTATAACCTCGGCGACACCCTGGGCGGTATGCAGGAAGCCTTCGCCCTGAGCTATATCGAGAACGGCCTGACCTCCAACCCGGTGCTGGCTCCACTGGCCACCCGTGAGATGGCCGATGTCTACCGCTTTGTCGCCAAGGCCGAGGGTAAGCCGTTCTCTGCCAACGAGCTGAGCCACAGCTACAGCGGTGCGGAGATCAATGAAATCGTCACTACCTTGCAGCGTTTGATGCAGGTGCGTGATGTGGTCGGCCGGGTCAACCAGCAGTACATCGCCAGCGCCGCCCAGGCCGATCAGTACCGCACCGAGCCGCCGTTCAAGTTGCAGGGCAGCTACCGCAATATGAACAAGATGGCGGAGAAGATCAGCTCGGTGATGAACGATAGCGAAGTACTGCAACTGATCGCCGATCATTACCAGGGCGAATCCCAGTTACTCACCACCGGCGCCGAGGAAAACCTGCTCAAGCTCGCCGAACTGCGCGGCAATATGACCGACGTACAAGCCGAGCGCTGGGCGCAGATCAAGCGCGACTTTATGCGCAACAAGGCCATGGGCGGCAGCGACACCGATGTCGGTGGGCGGGTGGTGGCGCAGCTTAATGATCTGGTCGAGGGTGTGCGCGGCCTGGCCAAGCTGGCGCCGGGCGAACACCCCGCCGCGCCGACTATTCCTTGGGCCGAGCTGCTCGCCGGCTTGGATAACCTGGGCAAGCTGCGCCCGCAGGTGGAGGTGATCACACCGCCACAACCTGCCGTGCAGAAGGTGTTGGAAAGCCTGGCCGACAGCCTGCAGAACAGCTTTCTGCCGTTGATCAACGCCATGGACAAGAAGATCGATATCGACCTGCGCACCCACAACCGCATGCTGGAAATCTCTACCCAACTGCGTGATCTGGGCGAGCAACTGGGCCATGAGCAGCGCCTGGGTGGCGACAGCGCAAGCGAAACGCCATGAAGGCCAGGCTGTTGCCACGCGTGCAGCTGTTGCTGGGCATTGCCGCATTGATGCTGGTGCTGCAGCTGGGCAACAGCCTGAGTGGTTACAGCCTGAATCTCTGGGGCGTAATACCGCGCCGGCTCGAGTCATTGCCGGGCGTGCTGTTTGCGCCTTGGCTGCATGGTGGTTGGATGCATTTGCTGAGCAACCTCAGCGGCCTGCTGGTGCTGGGCTTGCTGGCCCTGCTCGAATCGCGGCGCGACTTTATCCAGGCCAGCCTGTTTATCATCCTCGGCAGTGGGCTGTTGGTCTGGCTGTTCGGTCGCGAGGGTATCCATGTCGGCGCCAGCGGCTGGTTGTTCGGGCTGTGGGCGCTGCTGCTGGCGCGCGCCTGGTTCCGCCGTAGCTGGCTCGACCTGCTGTTGGCGGTGTTGGTGTTCTTTCTGCACGGCGGCTGGGTCTTCGGTCTGCTGCCGCAGCAGGGCGTCTCATTCGAATATCATCTGGCCGGCGCGCTCTGCGGCGGTCTTTATGCTGCCTGGCGCTACACGCCGCGCGCACGACACGGAGGTTAAATGGATTTCAATCGTCTCGACCAACAGCTGCGTGACAGCCTGGCCGATCTGCGCCTGAGCAATGAGGAGCGTGATGAGCTGCGCCAGCTGGGCAGTAACCTGGGCCAGGATCAGGTGCGCTACCTGCGTAACCGCGCCTTTGCCCTGGTGCGTGAGTTGGTGCAGGCCGATTTGAACAATAGCGAGCCAGCGCTGAAATGGCTGGAGCAGGTGGTCAAGACCCTCGATGCCAGCAGCAGCCCACCGCGTCCGGCTCTGGCCAGCGCGCACTTCAGTCCCGGCGATGATTGTTTGCGCAAGATTCGCGAGCTGTGCCGGCAGGTGCGTACATCGCTGGATATCTGCGTGTACACCATCTCCGATGACCGCCTCAGCGAAGAAATTATCGCCTGCCATCGCCGCGGCGTTGCCGTGCGGGTGATCAGCGACAATGAAAAGCAGTTCGACGAAGGCAGTGATATCCAGCATCTGATCGCCCAGGGCGTGCCGCTGCGCATCGACGATAGCCCATATCACATGCACCACAAGTTCGCGGTGTTCGACGCTAACCTGTTGCTTAACGGCAGCTTCAACTGGACCCGCAGCGCCACCACCAGCAACGAGGAAAACCTGCTGGTAACCGATCACGCGCTGCTGGTCGCCAGCTACCGCAGTGAGTTCGACAAGCTCTGGGCGCGCTACGCCCGCTGAGCGTTCCGGTTCGTGATGGGGCAGCCTTTGCGGTAGACTTGCCGGCTTATTCGATCAGTCAAGAAGCCCCGTCCATGGCCCTGCCGTCTACCACTTACAAAATCGAGCTGAACCTCACCGACATGGACCGCAGTGTCTATGAAAACCTGCGTTTCACCGTGGCCAAGCACCCTTCGGAAACCGAAGAGCGCTTGGCGGCGCGCTTGGTTGCCTATTGCCTGTTCTATCACGAGCACCTGGCGTTCGGTCGCGGCCTGTCGGATGTGGATGAGCCTGCCTTGTGGGAAAAGAGCCTGGACGACCGTGTGCTGCACTGGATCGAAGTCGGCCAGCCAGATAGCGACCGCATCACCTGGTGTTCGCGGCGTACCGAGAAGTTCAGCTTGGTGGCCTACGGCAACCTGCGCGTATGGCAGACCAAGGCGCTTGATCCGGTGCGCAGCCTGAAAAATATCAACGTCGTCGCCCTCGACCAGGAAGCCCTGGCCAAGCTGGCGCTGGATATGCCGCGCTCGCTGAACTGGAGCGTGATGATCAGCGACGGCGAACTGTTCGTCACCGATGAGCGCGGCCAGCATGAGCTGCCGATCGAGTGGTTGGCAGGCGAACGCTAAGAACCTATTTGCGATCTGCTGCGCGTTGGCCCTGCTGCGTTAACAACAGGCTCGGCAAGCCGCTTGCGGCTAACGCGCTTTAGCGCGGCTCGAAGGGCGAGCGAAGCGAGTAGTGCTCATTGATAGTCTGTGACGCACTGCATAAGACCGTAGCGCGGGTGCAACCCGCAAACCCCTAGCGGCGGGTTGCCCCCGCCCTACAGATAAGAATGACTATGCGTATTGAATCCCGCCCGCTGCCTGAAACCCTGCCTGATTTGGGCGCTTTGCCGCCGTTGTTGACTCGCCTGTACGCCGCTCGCGGCGTGCAGTCCGCTGCCGAGTTGGATAAAGGCCTGGCGCGCTTGATTCCGTATCAGCAACTCAAGGGCATGGACGCGGCGGTCGATTTGCTGGTGCAGGGGTTGCAGCAAGGCCAGCGCATGCTGATCGTCGGCGACTTCGATGCCGATGGCGCCACCGCCAGCACGGTTGGCGTATTGGGTCTGCGTATGCTTGGTGCGGCGCATGTCGATTATCTGGTGCCCAATCGTTTCGAATACGGCTACGGCCTGACCCCGGAAATCGTCGCGGTGGCGCTGGAGCGCGAGCCGCAATTGCTGATCACCGTGGATAACGGCATCTCCAGCGTTGAGGGCGTAGCGGCGGCCAAGGCGGCCGGGTTGACCGTGCTGGTCACCGATCACCATCTACCCGGTGCTGAGTTGCCGGCAGCGGACGCCATCGTCAATCCTAACCAGCCGGGCTGCGAGTTCCCCAGCAAGGCGCTGGCTGGGGTTGGGGTGATGTTTTACGTGCTGCTGGCGTTACGTGCGCGCTTGCGTGAAATGGGCTGGTTTACTGCGCAGCGTCCGGAGCCGAATCTCGGTGAGCTGCTTGATCTGGTGGCCCTGGGTAGCGTGGCCGACGTGGTGCCGCTGGATGCCAATAACCGCATCCTGGTGCATCAGGGCCTGGCGCGGATTCGTGCCGGGCGGGCGCGACCGGGCTTGCGCGCGATTCTCGAGGTGGCGGGGCGCGATCATCGACGCATCACCTCCACGGATCTGGGTTTTATCCTCGGCCCACGGCTGAATGCGGCCGGTCGTTTGGACGACATGGCGCTGGGCATCGAGTGCCTGCTCTGTGAAGACGAAGCCCTGGCCCGTGATATGGCCGTGCAGCTGGATCAGCTCAATCAGGACCGCAAGGCCATCGAGCAGGGTATGCAGCGCGAGGCCTTGGCCCAACTCAAGGACCTGCCGCTGGAAGACATGCCCTTTGGTCTGTGCCTGTTTGAGGCGGATTGGCACCAGGGGGTTATCGGTATCCTCGCCTCGCGGATGAAAGAGCGTTATCACCGCCCGACCATTGCCTTCGCCGATGCCGGCGATGGTGTGCTGAAAGGCTCGGCGCGTTCAGTGCCGGGGTTTCATATCCGCGATGCGTTGGATGCGGTAGCCGCCAAACACCCGCAGCTGATCAGTAAGTTCGGCGGGCATGCCATGGCCGCCGGACTGTCACTGCCGCAGGAGAATTTCGCCGCCTTTGCCGCCGCCTTCGACGCCGAAGTACGCCGCCAGCTGTGTGAGGATGATCTGACTGGGCGGTTGCTGTCTGATGGCGCCTTGTCCATTGAAGAGTTCCACCTGCCGTTAGCCAAGGAGCTGCGCAATGCCGGGCCCTGGGGTCAGCACTTCCCCGAGCCGTTGTTTCATGGCGTATTTCAGCTGGTGCAGCAGCGCGTGGTCGGCGAGCGGCATCTGAAAGTGGTGCTGAAAAGCGAATGCGGCAGCGTGCAGCTCGATGGCATCGCCTTTGGTGTGGATCGCGAAATCTGGCCAAACCCAACCGTGCGTTGGGTCGAGCTGGCCTACAAGCTGGACGTCAATGAGTACCGTGGGCAGGAAAGTGTGCAGCTGCTGATCGCCCATATTCAACCGCGTTAGGCACTACCAATGCTTTCGGTCGCCCGGATAAGCCCTGGCGCAATCCGGGATTAGGCTACCCGGATTGCGCTGCGCTTATCCAGGCTACGGGGTTGCGCTCTCCGCTAGCCCGGATGAAATCCGGGAAATAAGAAGGTATTAGCTCTGCGGTGCGGGGGCGGCCGAGCCATCAGCCAGGGCCCGTTCGCTCAGCTCACTCCAGCGCGCAAGAAACTCCGGTGGCTGGCTGACACGCTGCGGCGACTTGGCGAGAAACACGCCGTGGTTATTGAAGGAATACACCGGCAGCAGATCGCCACGCTCACTGGCTGGGCGGATGCGTGGGTCGAGGTTGTCGAGAATCAGCGGTTGCTCGCTGGCGCTGGGGTAATAGGCCAGCACCATATGCGCCTGGTTCTGCTTGAGCGCCTTGACGAAAGTCAGGCGCAGTTTCTCGCTCGGTACACCTATACGCACCAGGCTGAAGTATTTGGCGATGGCGAAATCTTCGCAGTCACCTTTGCCCAGGCTGAGTGTTTGCGCTGGCGTTGCCCAATAATCGTCGGCTCCCCAGGCTTGCTGGTCACTGACAAAGCTAACTGAACGGTTGATGAAGTGGTTGACCCGCTCCAACTGGGCGCGCTCGTCGTCGCCGGTTGAGTTGTCGAGCAGGTTGAGCCAGCTGGCCAGGCGCGTATCGCTGAGCGCCGTAGCCAGGGCGCTGTGTTGGGTAGTCGGAGCATCGGCCACCAGCGCCGGGCTGAATAGCCAGCAACTGGCAAGCAGGCTGCGCAGCAGGCGGTGAGCGGGGCGATTGGCGCGTGGTGGCATGGCGCGAAGTCTCCGGCGTCGGCTCTTGATAGCCTTTTGCCGTTGCGGGTTTTATGTCCGTCATCCTATCGGCGTCAAATATAGATCGACTATCAGCAGAATGTGATGGTGACCACTATTTGACATATTTGCAGGCGGATAACCGACGAATAGCCGGTTTTCGTGGCTTTCACGTCTGTTGGCAATCTTTCGAAGCACTCTGGCGTTAGGTGGCGAGAAACCTCCGTCCCTAGAATCAGTCTGTGTGCCTGCACAACTATTTTTAGGGAGAGCGCTTGATGATTACCCGTGGCTTGCTTGATCAGTTGTTGAAATCCGGTCAGGACCTGATGCAGCAGAAATCCGCCGGCAGTTCCGCTGGTGGCTCGGCCGGTGGCCTAGGCGGCGCTCTGGGCGGTTTGCTCGGCGGCGCCGGTAAAGGTGGCCAGGGCGGTGATCTGGGTACGCTGCTCAAGGGGGCAGGTGGTGGCGCGCTGGCAGCCGGTGCGCTGGGCATGCTGCTGGGCAACAAGAGTGCGCGCAAGATGGGCGGCAAGGCGCTGACCTATGGTGGCCTGGCCGCGCTTGGCGTGGTTGCCTACAAGGCCTACAGCAACTGGCAGGCGCAACAGGCCAGTGCACCACAGGCGGAGCCGCAAACCCTGGACCGCTTGCCGGCACCGCAGGCCGAGCTGCATAGCCAGGCGATTCTCAAGGCACTGGTCGGCGCGGCCAAAGCCGATGGCCATGTCGATGCCCGCGAGCGGCAGTTGATCGAAGGCGAGCTGGTCAAACTCACCACTGACGCCGAATTGCAGCATTGGCTGCAGGCCGAACTGAACAAACCGCTGGACCCCGCCGAAATCGCCCGCGCGGCCAGCACCCCGGAAATGGCCGCTGAAATGTATATCGCCAGCGTGCTGATGGTCGATGAAGAGCACTTTATGGAGCGCGCCTACCTGGAAGAGCTGGCTCGTCAGCTTAAGCTCGATCCAGCGCTAAAGGCCGAGCTTGAGGCCCAGGTGCGTCAGGAATTGGTGGTTGGCTAATAGCGCGTAGCGGCCATCTGCCAAGGGTTCTGGCCGCTAGCCGGCGGCCTGCCTATAATCGGCGCCTTTCCTCGCTATGGATGGACGCCCGATGCGCCGTACCTACACGAATTGCCTGCTGAGTCTGGCGCTGGTTCTTTTCAGTGCAATCGCGCAGTCCGCGCCTGACGTAGCCTTGACTCAGGTACAGCACGCGCAGGTACAGGTGTTTCGCGCCAGTACCGATCTGTTTATCCATCGTGGTGAAGGTGGACATGCCGAACTGGCAGCCAAGGTGCAGGCTGACCTAGGCAAACTACGTGAAAGCATGGCGACCTTGCAGGCGCAGCCGCTGACCGATTCGGCGCGCTTGGCGATGGAGCAATTACAGCCGTCATTGGCCGTTTTTACCGTGCTAGTCGAGCAGACGCTGGCCTACAACCCCAGTGAGCCGGACCTGCCGTGGGAGTTCAACTTCCAGTACAGCAAGGCCCAGCGTGAGTTGGTAGCGGCCCTGGAGGCACTTGAGCAACAACTGCTTAAAGGCCTGGCGCAGCCATTGTCAGCGGCAGATATGCGCTTGCAGAGCCTGCCGGCCAAGGTGCAATACCTGGCGGCGCGTTACACCGCTCGGGCTTACGTTGGTGATATCGAGACCCTGCCCGAGCAACAGCAGCATTACCTGAATCAGGATATCGACGTGCTGGCCAAGCAGGTCGATGCCGAACTCGCCAGTTTGGCTACTGAGTTGACCGGCGAGCAGCAACAGCGTTTGCAGCGGGCGCAGACGCGCTGGAAATTTATCTACTCGCGCCTGGTCGGCTACAACGACAACCTGGTGCCGTTGGTGGTCGAGCGGCATGCGGCCGAGATGGCGGACCAGTTGCTGCGTCTGCGCGCTAAATAGTCCTTAGTTTTTGTGGGCTGAGTGGAACACCGCGCAGTTTTTGCCAGCATGTTTCGCTCGGTACAGAGCCTGGTCGGCCAGTTCCAGCGCCTCGGCCAGGTTGCTACTGTCCAGTGGCCAGAGCGCGCCGCCGATGCTGCAGCCGACCATGACCTGATTGTTACCCAAATCGACCGGCGCACTCAGCGCCGCCAGGGTGCGTTCGGCCACCAGTTGCGCTTGCCCCAGGGCTTCGCCGCTGGGTACTTGCAGCACCATCAGAAATTCGTCACCGCCCAGGCGCGCGACCAGATCGCCTTCGCGTAGGCAGCTGCGCAGACGCACCGCCACTTCACGTAGCAGCTGATCGCCCGCGGCATGGCCGAACTGGTCGTTGATCGGTTTGAAACCGTCCAGATCCAGATAAAACAATGCCAGGCAATTGCTGTTGGCCTGGCTGCGTTGTTGCGCGCGCGGCAGGTAGCTTTCCAGGGCGACGCGGTTGGGCAGACCGGTGAGTGCGTCGTGGTGGGCAAGATTTTCCATGACGCCGAGGGCGTTTTGCTGGTGGGTCAGGCTTTCCACCAGGTGGCGAATCGAGTTGCTCAGAATTTCGATCTCGCGGGTGCTTTTCAGCTCGGGAATCACGCTGATTTCACCGGCGCTGAGGCGGTCCGCTGCCTCGGCAATCTGCCGCAGAGGGCGGGTGAAATAGCCGGTCACCAGCCAGCCGAGCAGGGCGAACAGCAGCGCCAGGCCGCTACCCCACAGCAGGATATAGCGCGTGGTCTCGCGCGCCGGGGCATAGGCCTCATCCAGCGGCTGACGGGCGATCACCGTCCAGCCCAGGCCTTTGTAGTCCATATGGCCCTGGCTAAGCGCCAGGCCAGTGAGGTACTGCTTGCCGTTTGGCCATTCCTGTACAGCCCAGAGATCCTTGTGTTGCGTTACTTCGTTGAGGGCGGGCAGGTGCAGGCGCTGGCCGATCATTTCCTTGGGTGCCAGAAGGATCGTGCGGTCCTGGCCAATCACGAAGAACTCGACATTGCGGCGCTTCTGGATCGGCTCAAGGATAGCCAGACGCACTTCGTCAGCCCATGACCAGGACAGGTGCGAGGCCAGCACGCCCACCAGGCTGCCATCCGCGGCAAACACCGGCAGGCTGATATCGACGAATTTCATCGCCTCACCCGTTGGGTTGGGCAGCAGTTTGGCCAGCAGCACAGCTTCATGCACATCGCCGATAAACACATGCTTCTGCGCTTCCAGGAACACCGGGCGCTGGGCGATGCTGGCACCTTCCAGTACGCCATCGCTGGAGGCCAGCACTGTGCCTTTGGCGTCGGTAAAACCGATCCAGGCGATGCTGGGGAATTCGCTCTGCAGGCGGTCGAGCAGTACGCGAACCTCGACGATATCGTCCGGCTGACTGAGCGCGCGCAGTTTGCCGATCACCTGCAGCATGGCGGCGCGGCTCTGCATGTCGCGATCCAGGCGGTCAACCATCATAAAGGAGACTTCGGCCAGGTCGCGGCCGACTTCCTCGCGGATGCGCTGGCTGGCGTCATTGCCAATCAGGGTGCCGAGCAACCAGCTCAGGCTGGCAACCAGCAGGGCGATCAAAATTGCAAAACGACTACGCAGGCTGTGCGATGAACTCATAGCACGATGGCTCCTGAGGGCAGGCAATGTACAGGTGCGCCTGAGTATAGTGCGCCGTTGGTCTGCCTTGCTGTGTGCCAGCGCCAATTGCCGGCTGCAAGGGCTGATTTGATTGGGCTATACTCGCCGGCTTTTCCGAAAGTTTGACCTACGAGTGCTGCCAGCCATGGAAATCAACCCGATCCTTAATAGCATCAAGGACCTGTCCGAGCGCACCCAGACCATTCGGGGGTATCTTTGACTACGATCACAAACATGATCGTCTGGTCGAAGTAAACCGCGAACTCGAAGACCCCAACGTCTGGAACAAGCCCGAATATGCCCAGAGCCTGGGCCGTGAGCGCGCCACACTGGCGCTGATCGTCGAAACCATCGACGATCTGACCGGCAGCCTGGCCGATTCGCGTGACTTGCTCGATATGGCCGTCGAAGAAGACGATCAGGGCGCGGTCGACGACGTCGCCGCCGAAATCGAACGCCTGCGCGACATTCTCGAGAAGCTGGAATTTCGCCGCATGTTCAGCCACGAGATGGACCCGAACAACTGCTACCTGGATATCCAGGCCGGCTCTGGCGGCACCGAGGCGCAAGACTGGGCCAACATCCTGCTGCGCATGTACCTGCGCTGGGCCGACAAACGCGGCTTCAGTGCCGAGATCGTCGAGCTGTCCGAAGGTGAAGTCGCCGGGATCAAGGGCGCCACTGTGCATATCAAGGGCGAGTACGCCTTTGGTTGGCTGCGCACCGAAATCGGCGTGCATCGGCTGGTGCGCAAGAGCCCGTTCGACTCAGGCGCTCGCCGCCACACCTCGTTCTCGGCGGTATTCGTGTCGCCCGAGATCGATGACAAGGTCGAGATCGAGATCAACCCGTCTGACCTGCGCATCGACACCTACCGCTCCTCCGGCGCCGGTGGTCAGCACGTCAACACCACCGACTCGGCGGTACGTATCACTCACGTACCGACCAACACCGTGGTGGCGTGTCAGAACGAGCGCTCGCAGCACGCCAACAAGGACACCGCGATGAAAATGCTGCGGGCCAAGTTGTACGAGCTGGAAATGATGAAGCGCAACGCTGCGTCTCAAGCTCTGGAAGACTCCAAGTCCGACATTGGCTGGGGCCATCAGATCCGCTCCTACGTGCTTGATGACTCGCGCATCAAGGATCTACGGACCGGCGTCGAGCGTAGCGATTGCCAGAAGGTCCTCGATGGCGACCTCGACCAGTACCTTGAGGCCAGCCTCAAGCAAGGCCTGTAATACCTTTCGATTCCGCCTTCCTGAGAGGGCGGCAACGACCCCGTGATGGAAACCGATGACCATGAGCGACCAACAACTCGACCCACAAGCCCTTTCCCACGAAGACCAGCAGCAGGAAGAAAACAAGCTGGTTGCCCAGCGTAAGGAAAAGCTTGCTGCTATCCGTGAGCAGGGCAACGCCTTCCCGAATGACTTCCGCCGCGACAACTACTGCGCTGATCTGCAGAAACAGTACGCCGAGAAGACCAAGGAAGAGCTGGCCGAGGCTGCCATTCCGGTCAAGGTGGCTGGGCGCATCATGCTCAACCGTGGCTCGTTCATGGTGATTCAGGACATGACCGGGCGCATCCAGGTCTACGTCAACCGCAAGACCCTGTCGGAAGAAACCCTGGCCGCGGTGAAAACCTGGGACATGGGCGACATCATCTCCGCCGTTGGCACCCTGGCCCGTTCCGGCAAGGGCGACCTGTACGTGGAAATGACCGACGTGCGCCTGCTGACCAAGTCGCTGCGCCCGTTGCCGGACAAGCACCATGGTCTGAGTGACACCGAACAGCGCTACCGTCAGCGCTACGTTGACCTGATCGTCAACGAAGACGTGCGCCAGACGTTCCGCGTGCGTTCGCAGGTCATTGCGCATATCCGCAGCTTTCTGATGAAGCGCGACTTCCTCGAAGTGGAAACGCCGATGCTGCAGACCATCCCAGGCGGCGCTGCGGCCAAGCCGTTTGAGACCCACCACAACGCCCTGGATATGCAGATGTTCCTGCGTATCGCCCCGGAGCTGTACCTCAAGCGTCTGGTGGTTGGCGGCTTTGAGAAGGTCTTCGAGATCAACCGCAACTTCCGTAACGAAGGCGTCTCGACTCGGCATAACCCTGAATTCACCATGTTGGAGTTCTACCAGGCTTACGCCGACTACGAAGACAACATGGACCTGACCGAGGAGCTGTTCCGCGAGTTGGCCCAGCTGGTCCTCGGCACTACCGACGTGCCCTACGGTGACAAGGTGTTCCACTTCGGCGAGCCGTTTGTGCGCCTGTCGGTGTTCGACTCGATTCTCAAGTACAACCCTGAGCTGACCGCCGCTGACCTGACGGACATCGACAAGGCCCGCGCCATCGCCAAGAAGGCCGGCGCCAAGGTGCTGGGCTTCGAAGGCCTGGGCAAGCTGCAGGTGATGATTTTCGAAGAGCTGGTCGAGCACAAGCTGGAGCAGCCGCACTTCATTACCCGCTACCCGTTTGAAGTCTCGCCGCTGGCCCGTCGCAGCGACGATGATCCGAGCGTTACCGACCGCTTCGAGCTGTTTATCGGTGGCCGCGAAATCGCCAACGCCTACTCCGAGCTTAACGATGCCGAAGACCAGGCCGCGCGCTTTATGCAGCAGGTTGCCGACAAGGACGCCGGCGACGACGAAGCCATGCACTTCGACGCCGACTTCGTCCGCGCCCTGGAGTACGGCATGCCGCCGACCGCCGGTGAGGGTATTGGTATCGACCGCCTGGTGATGCTGCTGACCAACTCACCGTCGATTCGCGACGTGATCCTGTTCCCCCACATGCGCCCGCAAGCCTGATGTTGCTAAGCCGCCTCCGGGCGGCTTTTTATTACCTGGTTTTTCTAGCCTGCCAGTCATGGCAGTTATTTTTTATTAGCGCCCAGTGGATTAATTTTGCGATTTACTGACTAAGTCATTATTAATCGTGAATAAACGACAGAGGATCGTCTTGCTGTGACAGCCAAGCCCGCCCAAGAAAGCGCCACCCTGGTGGCCAACGCCGTCGCTGAGAGCGTGCAGTACCACGGCCGCAAAGCCAGCCGACAGGGCAGTGAACAGCGCCGCCAGGCCATTCTCGATGCCGCCATGCGCATTATCGTGCGTGAAGGCGTGCGCGCCGTGCGCCACCGCGCGGTAGCCGCCGAGGCCGAAGTGCCGCTGTCGGCGACTACTTATTACTTCAAAGACATCAACGACCTGATCACCGATACCTTCGCTCAGTTCGTTGAGCGCAGCGCGGCGCATATGGGCCAGTTCTGGAGCAGTACCGAAGGCTTGCTGCGTGAGCAGGTCAGCCGCCTGGATGGCAGCGCCGAGGCGCGCCGGCGTTTGGCCAATGAGATTGCCCGCTTGGCGGTGGAGTACGTGCGCCAGCAATTGCTGACCCGCCGTGAGCACCTGCTGGCCGAGCAGGCCTTTCAGCAGGAGGCCCTGCTTAACCCGCGCCTGCACGGCTTGTTACGCGCCCATCGGCAGATTCTGCTGCAGGGTGTGACGCACTTCTTCGAGGTGCTGGGTTCGCAGCAGGCCGAGCAGGATGCCAAGCTCTTGACGGCGATTATTGTGCGCATGGAGTATCAGGGCCTGCTCGATGGTGTCGATCATCTGGACAGTGAAGAGATGTTGGCCATGCTAAAACGCTATATGCATCTGGTACTGGGCCTATGACAGGCCGTTGAAAAACTACCTGCGTTGGCAATACTGCGTTAAAAACAGGCTCGGAATGCTCATTTACAACCCGTAAACTCCGCTTCCTCGCCTGTTTTTGCCTTGTCTTGCCTGCCTCGGCTACGTTTTTCAAAGGCCTGTTAACCCGGTCAATCCGTTCACAAGGAGAGCTGAATGAAAGCCTGGCGCGCGCTGCTTGCCGTGTCCTTCCTGTTGCTTGGTGGCTGTCTGGTGACCTTCAAGGACCCGATTCCCGCCAATGAAGCAGCCCCGATTCCCTTGCTTGGCGAATGGTCGCGCAAGAACGAATGGGGCGAGCAGCTGTATCTGCAGATCACCCGTGCCGGCTCCAACGTCTACAAGGCGCGGGCCTATGTCGACAGCCTGGATAACCTCGACAGTGTTGAGGAATACGGCTTTACCGTGGCCCACCATGGCCGTCGCTGGTACCTCTCGGCGGGCTTGCCGAAAAGCCTGGGGGCGAACTTCGCCATCGCCGGTTTCGAGCTGACCACCAGCAATGAGCTGGTGATCTACAACCTGGATGTCGACCGGATTCTTCAGGAGCTGGAGCAGGGCGCCTTGCAGGGCGAGGTGATTGACGGCGCCGAAGGCGATGGCGTGCTGATCAGCAGCCCGCTGGAGCAGGTGTTCAACTACCTCGACGATCAGGCCAATTCGGATGTATTTATTGAAGTCGCGCGTTATCAGCGGGCGGGTGACTAGCAGGTTGTGGTGAGGAAAGCATGAACAGTCATACCGGGTTGGACGACTATCAGTTGATCGTGCGCGCGCTGTCCGACCGTCTGGTCGACGCGCAAACGCCGATTCGCGTGCTGGATGCGGTGAAGTGGGATGACTCGATCCGCAGCGAGTTTCTCAAGCACAAAGGCAAGAAGCTGCCCGCCGTTGACCGTGGTTACTACGCCAACCGGCCGCTGCCCTTTGATGCGGCGGCGAAGAAGTTGGAGTTCCAGAATATCGAGCGCGATATCACTCGCCAGCTCGGCCAGTTCAACCCGGTGGGCAAGATCATGCGCCGCATGTGCCGCGAGTACCGCATGGTCATCCGCATGCTTGAAGCACGCGGCACCGAAGACTTCGGCCTTATCAGCCAGGAACTCTACGGCGCGGCGTCTGATGCCTTCCATGCCGGCGACCCGACCCTGGCCGACCTGGGCCTGATGTTTTCTGATTTCCTCAATAACATCGACAAGCGCGGCGACCTCAAGGACGAAGCCAAGACCCTAAGCGCTAAAGAGGCGGTCAACCTGCTGCAACAGCGCCTGAACAAGGTGTTTGGCGAGGAGGAAGGCACCATTCGGGTGTTCGAGTCCGACGGCATTCTTGCCGACGCTGCCGCTGGCGCCGACTACATCAAGATCCGCGCCGATGCGATGTTCAATGAGCGCGATGTAAAAGCCCTGGAAGTGCATGAGGGCCTGGTGCATGTGGCCACTACCCTGAACGGGCTGAACCAGCCGATCTGCACCTTTCTGGCCAAGGGCCCGCCCTCGTCCACGGTGACTCAGGAAGGCCTGGCGATCCTGATGGAGGTGATCACCTTCGCCTCTTATCCAACGCGTTTACGCAAGCTGACTAACCGCACCCGTGCCATTCATATGGCCGAAGAGGGCGCGGATTTTCTGCAGGTCTTCGACTTCTACCGCGAGCAGGGCTTCAGCCAGGAAGACAGCTACAGCAACGCCAACCGGGTGTTCCGTGGCTCCACCCCCAATGGTCTGCCTTTCACCAAGGACCTGTCCTACCTGAAAGGCTTCATCATGATTTACAACTACATCCAGCTCGCCGTGCGCAAAGGCAAGCTGGAGCAGATTCCGCTGCTGTTCTGCGGCAAAACCACCCTGGAAGATATGCGCACCCTGCGCCAGCTGGTGGATGAGGGGTTGGTCGTCGCGCCCAAGTACCTGCCACCGCAGTTCAGCGACCTCAACTCGTTGTCGGCCTGGATGTGCTTCTCCAACTTCCTCAATCACCTGAGTTTGGATCGGATCGAAGCCGACTACGCCAATATCCTCTGAAAGCTGCTGCGCTTGATCATGCGGCGTTGAAGATGAGACCGGAAATGCTCATTTACAGCAGTAAACTCCGCTTTCCGGCCTCATCTTCGCCTTGCCTGCTCTTCGCTCGCGACGCTTTCATCCAATGCAGTCAGGTCGTTTTGTAGTTTCGTAGCCCGGATGAAATCCGGGGAGCCTTCACCGAATCCTCGTCTAATTGCCAGGAGCCCTGCATGCCCAGCCACCAACTCGACTACGAAATCCTCGGCGCCTCTGCGCAGAGCGTGGAGATCATTCTCGATCCGCGCGAAACGGTGATCGCCGAGGCCGGGGTGATGAATTACATGACCGACGGCATCCGCTTTGAAACGCGTATGGGCGATGGTGCGGCCACGGGTGTGCTGGGTAAGTTGTGGAGTGCTGGCAAGCGCATGCTCACGGGTGAGTCGCTGTTTATGACGCACTTCTCCAATGCCGGCAAAACCCCGGCGCGCGTAGCCTTTGCCGCGCCGTACCCCGGCACCGTGGTGCCGATTCAGCTGGCTGAGCATGGCGGTACGCTGATCTGCCAGAAGGACGCCTTTCTCTGCGCGGCCTACGGCACGGCGGTCGGCATCAGCTTTAACAAGCGCCTAGGCGCCGGGTTCTTCGGTGGCGAGGGCTTTATCCTGCAAAAGCTCGAAGGCGACGGCCTGGCCTTTGTGCATGCCGGCGGCACGGTGATTCGTAAGCAGTTGAACAACGAAACCCTGCGCCTGGACACCGGTTGCCTGGTGGCCTTTACCAGCGGCATCGATTACGACATCGCCCTGGCCGGCGGCCTGAAAAGCATGCTGTTCGGCGGCGAGGGCATTCTTCTGGCCACGCTCAAGGGCACCGGTACCGTGTGGGTGCAGAGCCTACCGTTCTCGCGCCTGGCCGAGCGTGTGTATGAAGCGACCTTCAAGGCCCGCGAGGAAGTACGCGCTGGCGGTAAATGATGCGGCAATCTGGGCCTTTGCAGGCGCGAGTGTTTGCTGCAAGCTGCGGCGCCTGTGCTTAGCCCGCTAACTGTGAGTTTTGAGAGTCTGTTATGAGTGAAGTAAACCCCATCCCGCTGATCCTCACCGGTATCGGCAGTATCTGCGCCACGGTGGCTGTGCTCGGCTATTACGGCTACCTGCATATCGCCAAGCCGGAAGATGCCCTGCTGCTGTCCGAGTTCACCATGCTCAAGACGGTGCCCGGTGAGGATTACAAAGTCTCACTCAAACCCGCCAGCCAGGTCGCCCAGTGCATCGATGGCGTGCTAGTGCTGTTTGATCTGGAGCAGAAGGGCCTGAGCGGCGTGCTGGTCGATCAGCGCAAGCAAGCCGTGCGTTGCAGCGAAGGCCAATAGTCTTAGCCAGCCTGCTTCTGCTGTTCGCTAAGGCGCTGCAAGTGCCGGCGTGACAGGGCGAGGAAGCGCGGTGTCAGGCCGATGTCTTCATACAGCGGGTCGCCCTGTTCATCGCTGGCCACCACCTTGCTGCCCTGAACGTAGGGCAGGCTGGCTTCCAGCTCATCGAGCGCCGCGCCGAGCAATTCGCCCAGCAGCTCTTCAACGTGGTGCTTGGGGTACATCTCCTGCAGTGCCGCCAGGCGCGCGGCGGCTTCCAGATCAAGCCTTATCTGATAAGGCGTTACGCTCAGCCGCCCCTGGGCATTTTCCTGCCAGTGCTGAACAAGCTCGCGAATCTTCATGATTGCCTCGTGTCTGTTCTATGCCCGCCGTTTGTTAGCCAGGCTGCATAGTTAAGACTAGTGCTTAGGCCGATAAGTGCGGCCTGTGCGTCGCGCACTTGTAAGAAGTTGGCGCGCTGGGCACTCTGGAGGCAGGATCAGCGGAGGCAATACTCATGGCAGAAATCGACGCGCGTCTGCGCGAGGACGTCCACCAGCTCGGCGAACTACTGGGTAACACCATCAGCGTGCAGCATGGCGCTGCCTTTCTCGACAAGATTGAGCGCATTCGCAAGGGCGCCAAGGCCTCGCGCCGTGGCTCGCAGGAGGGCGCAGAGCAACTCAGTGCAACCCTGAACCAACTGGATGATGACGAACTTCTGCCGGTGGCGCGGGCGTTCAACCAGTTTCTCAACCTGGCCAATATCGCCGAGCAGTACCACCGCGTACGCCGCCGCGCGCAGGGTGAAGCGCAGCCGTTTGAAGACAATATCCTCGCTGATCTGCTGCAGCGGTTGTCCAGCAACGGGCACAAGGGTGAGGCCCTGGCCCGTCAGTTCGGCCGCCTGGATATCGAACTGGTGCTGACCGCGCACCCCACCGAAGTGGCGCGGCGCACTCTGATCCAGAAATACGATGCGATGGCCGAACAGCTGGCGGCTGGCGATCACAGCGATCTCTCGGCGGCCGAGCGTGAGCAGGTCAAACAGCGCCTGCAGCGGCTGATTGCCGAGGCCTGGCACACCGAGGAAATCCGCCGCAGCCGGCCAAGCCCGGTGGATGAAGCCAAATGGGGCTTTGCGGTGATCGAGCATTCGCTCTGGCATGCCATCCCCAACGTGCTGCGCAAGGCCGATCAGGTGCTGCACAGCGCCACCGGGTTGCACCTGCCGCTGGACGCTGCACCGATCCGCTTCGCCTCCTGGATGGGCGGCGACCGTGACGGCAACCCCAATGTCACCGCAAGCATTACCCGCGAAGTGCTGCTGCTGGCGCGCTGGATGGCGGCGGACCTGTACCTGCGTGATGTCGATAACCTGGCTGCCGAACTGTCCATGCAGCAGGCCAGCCCGGCGCTGCTGGCGCGGGTGGGGGCGAGTGCCGAACCCTATCGCAGCCTGCTCAAGCAACTGCGTGAGCGTTTGCGCGCTACCCGCAGCTGGGCTCAGGCCGCGCTGCATGAGCAGATTCCAGCGCCCGCAGCCGTGCTGCAGGACAACCGCGAGCTGCTGGAGCCGCTGACCCTGTGCTACCAGTCGCTGCATGAATGCGGCATGGGCGTGATCGCCGATGGCCCGCTGCTCGATTGTCTGCGCCGCGCGGCGACCTTTGGGCTGTTTCTGGTGCGTCTGGATGTGCGTCAGGACTCCAGTCGCCACGCCGCCGCCATGAGTGAAATCACCGATTACCTCGGCCTGGGCCGTTACGCCGAATGGGATGAGGAGGCGCGCCTGGCGTTCTTGCTAAAAGAGCTGGAAAACCGCCGGCCGCTGTTGCCGGGGCACTTCAAGCCCAGCGGCGAAACCGAGGAGGTGCTGGCCACCTGCCGTGAAGTCGCTGGCGCGCCCGCTGCATCCTTGGGTTCTTACGTGATCTCCATGGCCGGTGCGGCCTCCGATGTGCTGGCGGTGCAACTGCTGCTCAAGGAAGCCGGGTTGCAACGGCCGATGCGCGTGGTGCCGTTGTTTGAAACCCTGGCCGATCTGGACAACGCTGGCCCGGTGATCAGCCGGCTGCTGGCGCTGCATGGCTACCGCGCGCGCTTGCATGGGCCGCAGGAAGTGATGATCGGTTACTCCGACTCGGCCAAGGACGCCGGCACCACGGCGGCGGCCTGGGCGCAGTACCGCGCCCAGGAAACCCTGGTGCAGGTGTGCCGTGAACAGGATGTCGAGCTGCTGCTGTTTCACGGTCGCGGCGGCACGGTAGGGCGTGGCGGTGGCCCGGCGCATGCGGCGATTCTGTCGCAGCCGCCGGGTTCGGTGACGGGGCGTTTCCGCACCACCGAGCAGGGTGAAATGATTCGTTTCAAATTCGGCCTGCCAGATATCGCCGAACAGAACCTCAATCTCTACCTGGCAGCAGTGCTGGAAGCCACCTTGTTGCCGCCGCCTAGTCCGGAGCCGGCCTGGCGTGAGTTGATGGACAAACTGGCCAGCGATGGCGTCAGCGCCTACCGCGCGGTGGTGCGCGAGCATCCGCAATTCGTCGACTATTTCCGTCAGGCCACGCCGGAGCAGGAGCTGGGTCGCTTGCCCCTGGGCAGCCGTCCGGCCAAGCGCCGCGAGGGTGGCGTCGAGAGCCTGCGTGCGATTCCGTGGATTTTCGCCTGGACCCAGACCCGCCTGATGCTGCCGGCCTGGCTGGGCTGGGAAGCGGCGCTGGATAACGCTTTTCAGCGCGGAGAAGGCGAGTTGCTTGGGCAGATGCGCGAGCACTGGCCGTTCTTCCGCACGCGTATCGACATGCTGGAGATGGTGCTGGCCAAGGCCGACGAGTCCATCGCCCAGTTGTATGACGAGCGTTTGGTCGAGCCAGCCCTGCGTCCGCTGGGCGAGCATCTACGCGGCCTATTGTCGCAGGCAGTGGTCGCAGTGCTGGGTTTGACCGGTCAGTCGCAGCTCTTGGCGCATAGCCCGGAAACCCTGGAGTCGATCAGCGTGCGCAACACCTACCTGGACCCGCTGCACCTGCTCCAGGCCGAGCTGCTGGCCCGCTCCCGGCTGCGCGACAATCAGGCTGACAGCCCTCTGGAACAGGCATTACTGGTCAGTGTGGCGGGCATTGCGGCCGGTTTGCGCAATACCGGCTAGGTGGATTGATAAGGGCAGTCGTGCTTTCGGCGGTGCAGATGTAGTGCGCGGCATAAAGCACTACCTGCTAGAAGTGGTCGCAGGTGTATCCGACTTTCGGTGGCTTGTGCGCTATGGGTGCGCTGTGTATCTTGAGCGGCCTTTCGGCACTCTGGCCCAGTTTGGCAGCGCTGCTTGAACAATTCTGAGATTGGCCCCACGAGGCGAGTCCGACGATTTTTACTTAAATCTTGAGGAGCACATCGATGCGTGTGATTTTGCTGGGGGCGCCCGGTGCCGGTAAAGGTACCCAAGCTGGTTTCATCACCAAGAAATTTGGTATTCCGCAAATCTCCACCGGTGACATGCTGCGTGCTGCGGTCAAGGCCGGCACAGAACTGGGCCTGGTTGCCAAAAGCGTAATGGACAGCGGTGGTTTGGTTTCCGATGACCTGATCATCAATCTGGTTAAAGAGCGCATCGCCCAAGCTGATTGCGCCAATGGTTTCCTCTTTGATGGCTTCCCGCGCACCATTCCTCAGGCTGAAGCCCTGAAGGAAGCCGGCGTGATCATCGACAACGTGGTCGAAATTGCCGTTGATGACGAAGAAATCGTCGGCCGTATTGCCGGTCGCCGCGTGCACCCGGCATCGGGCCGCGTCTACCACACCGAACACAATCCGCCGAAAGTTGCCGGTATTGACGACGAAACCGGTGACGAGCTGATTCAGCGCGAAGACGACAAAGAAGAAACCGTGCGTCATCGCCTGTCGGTCTACCACTCGCAGACCAAGCCGCTGGTGGACTTCTACCAGAAGCTCGCCGCCGCTGACGGCACGCCGAAGTACAGCGCCATCGCCGGCGTTGGCTCGGTCGACGAGATCACTGCCAAGGTGCTCGCTGCGCTCAGCTAAGCCTTGCTGCAGTCAGCCAACGGCCCGCTTTTGCGGGCCGTTGTCGTTTCTGCGGTTGGCGCGCTGGACTCGCTGAACGTCGTTCATAGAACAGTAACCTTGCGCGCCTAGGCTAGCATCGCTTCTGGTCTATACCACGATGAGAGGGTCGTAGACTTCAAGCCTTAACCCATACTAAGGAAGAGAGCGCATTCAATGACCGAGAAAACAGCAAAGAGTGCCATCTGGTTGGGCCTTGCGTTAGCGCTGGTGGGGAGCCCTGCGGCTTTTGCCGATAGCGCAGTGAAGCCAAAGGCCGACTGCAGCGTTGCCGAGTTCACCATGGGCCTGCGTTTCCAGCAGCAATCGGCGGAAGTTCAGGCCCTGCAGCTGCAGGCCTACAACATCGCCACCCTGAAACTGGATGCGGCAGTGGCTGCGGCGAAAGACCCGTCCAAGCTGGCCATCGTCACCGATCTGGATGAAACCGTTATCGATAACAGCGCGCTGCTGGCACGCGACCTGGCCAACTGTCACACCTATGACGCCTGGGACACCTGGCTGCCTTGGGAGCGCGACGGCACCCCAGTACTGATTCCAGGGGCGAAGCAGTTCCTTGAGCACGCTGACAAGCTTGGCGTGACCATTCGCTATATCTCTGACCGTGCCGACGAGCAGAAGCCACACACCCTGGCCACCCTGAGCAAACTCGGATTGCCGCAGATCTCTGAACAAAGCGTGCTGCTGCTAGGCCCGCCCAAGGTCGAGCGCCGCGCCATCGTCAGTGCCGATCATCAGATCGTGCTGCTGCTGGGCGATACGCTGCATGACTTCGATGGGCGCTTCCGCAAGACACCACTGGCCGATCAGCGCGCCACCGTCGCCGCCGAATCAAGCAAATGGGGCACCGAGTGGATCGTCTTCCCTAATGCCACTTATGGCACCTGGTCGAAAGCGCCTCTGCAAGGTTGGGACGCCAAGACCGTTATCGAGCCCTGGTAAGCGCTTTACTCTGGCAGCAGCGGAGCTGTTCGGGCCCGCTGCGTGCCTGTAGTTCTTCGAGTCCGCTCGTGTGACAGCCCCTAATGATTGCGCTGGAAAAAAAAGCCCCAAGCCGTTCTAATGCCGATCCATTTCGTCACCTGTCCGAATGCAATGACCACTCTCCTGGCCCTGGATACCGCCACCGAAGCCTGCTCCGTTGCCCTGCTGCATAACGGCCAGGTGCTCAGCCATTACGAAGTGATTCCGCGCCTGCATGCCCAGCGTCTGTTGCCGATGATCAAGCAGCTGCTGGCCGATGCTGGGGTGCCGTTGTCGGCGCTCGATGCGATTGCCTTTGGCCGTGGCCCGGGTGCTTTTACCGGTGTGCGAATTGCCATCGGTGTGGTGCAGGGGCTGGCCTTTGCCCTGGAGCGTCCGGTGCTGCCGGTGTCCAACCTCGCCGTGCTGGCTCAGCGCAGCTTTCGCGAACACGGCGCGCAGCAGGTGGCAGCGGCCATCGATGCACGTATGGATGAGGTCTATTGGGGTTGCTACCGCGCCGAGCAGGGCGAGATGCGTCTGGCCGGCGTCGAGGCTGTATTGCCTCCGGAGCGTGCCAGCCTGCCGGGTGATGCCAGCGGTGACTGGTTTGCTGCCGGCACCGGTTGGGGCACCTTTGCCGCGCGTATTCCGGTTGCGGTCAGCGGACAGGATGTCGCCATGCTGCCGCACGCCGAAGACCTGCTCAGCCTGGCGCGCTTTGCCTGGGCTCGTGGTGAGGCGGTGGTGGCTGACCTGGCGCAACCGGTTTATCTACGTGATCAAGTGGCCACGCCCAAGGCTCCGATTTAAACCGCCGATACCGGCGCACCTTCTGTCGCGCATATTGCCGCGTTGCACCGCGCTTGATTGCCAAGCCGGTCTACGGGGGCTAAATTGCCATCACTTGTGTCCATCGTTGGCTAAGCAAGCCGAGCAGTAACTGATGCGTATCGACGGTTTTACTTCCTCTTATTCGCCAGACCGCAGTGCCCGCCCGGGCTCTGCGGTTACGCCATTTCGCGAAGCGCAGCGCGAGATTGAGGAACGTCGTGAGCAGCCCGCATCCCCAGCCAGCACCCAGGGTTTCGAACAAGTCGCTCAGGCGCGCAAGGTCGAAGCCAGTAATGCCAGCAGCGACAGCCTGCCATCGCGTCTGCAAGACCAGCTCTACCAGCCCCCACTAAACAACCGCGCCGCCCAGGCGTTGGCCAGCTACAGCTCAACCGCCAGTTTCGCCAGCGAGACGGATGCCCAGCAGGTGCTCGGCCTCGATCTTTACGCCTAATTAATGTTGCCTTACTACCTCGGTTGCCCGTCATGGAGCGAGCCCGCCTGGCGCGGCTCGTTGTATCCAGGCGGCTGTCGCAATGCCGATTTTCTGCCGCTGTATGCCCAGGTGTTCAACGCCGTTGAGGGCAACACCACCTTCTATGCACAGCCTTCTGTTGAGACTGTGGCGCGCTGGGCCGAGCGCATGCCGGCGCATCTGCGCTTTTGCGCCAAGTTGCCGCGCGAGATCAGCCATAACGGCGATCTGCGTGACCAGCTAAGCGCCACCGAGGATTTCCGCCGCTTGCTGGCGCCGCTGGGTAAGCGGGTGGCGCCGTTCTGGTTACAGCTGCCGGCGAGCTTTGGCCCGCAGCGTCTGGCGGAGCTGAGCGCGTTTATCGAGCCCTGGCAGGCCGAGGAACTGGCCGTCGAGGTGCGTCATTCGGCGTTCTTTGCCAAGGGCGAGGAGGAGCGCAGCCTTAATCGCCTGCTGCATGGTCGTGGTATTGAGCGTATCTGTCTGGATTCGCGGGCGCTGTTCAGCTGTGTCTCCAGCGCACCGGCGGTATTGCATGCGCAGGCGAAGAAACCGCGCTTGCCGCTGCGGCCCACGGCCTTTAGCCAGGCGCCGCAGCTGCGCTTTATTGGCCACCCCGAGTTGTTGGCCAATGATCCGTTTATGGCGCCCTGGCTGGACAAGGTGGCGGGCTGGATCGAAGAAGGGCGCACGCCTTATGTCTTTCTGCACACCTCGGACAACCGCCTGGCGCCGCAACTGGCGCAGCGCTTCCATCAGCAGTTGATGTTGCGTCTGCCTGGGTTGGCGGCCTTGCCGCAGGTGCAGGCCGAAGATCAGGTCGAGCAGTTAGGTTTGCTCTGATAGGCTGCGCCGCATGAGCTTCTTTCGTGCCTTTCTTATTCTTTGTGTAGTGCTCGCCGGCCTGTTGCTGGCGACCTGGCGTGGCTGGCTGGAGGTGCCGCCGCGCTGGAATCCCTGGGCGGTGCTGGATATTCGCGAGGCGCCGAACCTGCTGACCAGCTTTAAGCTCTGGCGGCTGCAGGATGATTCGGCACTCTGTCAGCAGGCCTTGAATACCTCCTCACTGCGCTTTACCCCGCAGGCCGACAGTAGCCCTGAGGCGGCCTGTCCGCTGAACAACACCCTGCGTGTACACAGCGCAGGTGTTGCGTTTAGCAGCAGCTTTATCGCCAGCTGCCCGCTGGCGGCGGCCTTTGCCCTGTTCGAACAGCATGATCTGCAGCCAGCTGCCCAGGCTGTTTTCGGCCAGCGGGTGGCGCGGGTTGAGCATGTCGGCAGCTTCGCCTGCCGCACCATTGCCGGCAGTCAACGGCGCAGCCAGCATGCCTCGGCCAATGCACTGGATATTGTCGGGTTTCGTTTGGCCGATGGTCGGCGCATCAGCGTGCTGCAGGATTGGCCCAAGCAGGGCAAAAACGCCGAGTTTCTGCGTCAGGTGCAGCAGGCTGCCTGCAAGCGCTTCAACACCACCCTGGGGCCGGAGTACAACGCCGCGCACCGTGACCATTTTCATGTGGATATGGGGCTGTGGCGGATGTGCCGCTAGCAGGTTGTTGATGGTGTTGGGCTTCGTGCCTCAGCGCCAACCTACAACTGCCTCATGCCTGCTGTCGTGCTAACGCTGCGCCAACAATAGATCAGCTGCCTGACCGCTGCGGCCGTCGGCGAATTCGAAGCGGCCGAGTTGGGCGATTTCGTCATAGGCGCCCAGGGCAATCTTTACGTCGCGTGCTTGCAGGTCGATGGCGCTGACCCCGGCCTGACTCAGTGACTGGCTGGATTGCCGGCCCTGGGCGTCGAAGCGCAGCAGGCTCAGGCGCTCGAAGATCGCATCCTGGCTGTCGATGCGGCCGTCGCCGTTGTCATCGTACTTGCGCAGTTCGGCAAAGCCGTTGGCCGCGCCATTCTGGTCGCCGAACAGCTCGCGGCCATCATCAATGCGGCCGTTGCCGTTGCGGTCATAGGCAAGCAGGGCGTCGTCACCGGTGGGCACGCTGATCTGGTCGAGCTTGCCGTCGGCATCCAGGTCAAAACGTACCGAACGGTTCAGGCCGCTGGTGCTGAAGCCGTTGCCGGCCAGGTCGAGCACCAGGGGATCGGTTTTCTTCGGTTCGGCGTTGATATTGACGTTCAGCTCCAGCTCGCGCTGGGCGGCCAGCTCCTGAAAATCGCTGGCCTGAGCGGTGACGGCGGGTGGCTCGCTGGGCGTTTCTGGCGGGCTGGCGGGCGCCTTGGGTTCGGCTTCATCGGGCATCAGGGTGCGCCGCAGGATTTGATAATCCAGGGATGCGCGCTTGCCTTCCTCCAGTGTTTCGCTGATCGAGCTGGTGTTGGCGGCCGACGGGGCGGCGCTGCGTGGGGCAGAAATCACATCAAACATGGCGAACTCGGTGCGGCTGGAAGCTGCCGGGTCTGGCAAAATGCCGCTCGGGTAGGTTATCGGCTGCTTTTGCAGTCAATTGAGTGATTTTTGAGCACATTTTCTGATGAGTGATGAGCGGCTAATAGCCAGAATTCGTATGCAAGCCCTGGCTTCCCATCTGCAGGCGACGGCTGAAGCCTGGGCCGCGCGCCTGGGTTTACCGCTGGAGGGCGACAGCGAGTTTGCCCTGCAACTGGGCGAGGGCGGCTTGCAACTGGTGGAGCTGGGACCGCAGGCACCAGGGCCGGTGAAAGTGGATTTTGTCGAGGGCGCGGTGGCGCATCGGCGGCTGTTCGGTGGCGGCAGTGGGCAGATGATTGCCAAGGCGGTTGGGGTGCAGGCTGGGGTACGCCCGACTGTGCTGGATGCCACGGCCGGCCTGGGCCGCGATGCCTTTGTGCTGGCCAGCCTGGGTTGCCGGATGACCTTGATTGAGCGCCAGCCGCTGATTGCCGCGCTGCTGGAAGATGGTTTGGCCCGTGCCGCGCTGGACCGCGACGTCGCGCCAATTGCCGCGCAAATGCAACTGCTTAATGGCAATGCCATCGAGCTGATGCGCGCCTGGCAGGGCGAGCCGCCGCAGGTGATCTACCTCGACCCGATGTTCCCGCACCGCGACAAGAGCGCGCTGGTGAAAAAAGAAATGCGCCTGTTTCGGCCGTTTGTCGGCGATGACTTGGACGCGCCGGCGCTGCTGGAGGCGGCGCTAAACCTGGCCAGCCACCGGGTGGTGGTCAAGCGCCCGCGCAAGGCCCCGCTGATTGACGGCGCCAAGCCGGGTTATGCCCTGGAAGGTAAATCCAGCCGCTACGACATCTACCCGAAGAAGAAGCTGCAAGCCGCCAGCGAGTAAGGCTGGCGAGGCCTGGCGCTACTCGGCGCGGAAGGCGCGCAGAAACACTTCAACCGCATCGCGCACATGGGCTTCGGCCTCGGCGCCCTGCAGGGCTTCGCCGCAGCCGATCAGCAGGCGGAAGTTGGCGCCGCCCTTGATCAGGCAGAAAAACTGGTCCGCCGCGCTTAGCGGGTCGGGTACGCGCAGCTTGCCGCTCTGGTCGGCCTGGCGCAGCAGCTCTTCCATGCCGTGCAGCACGCGCTGCGGGCCGGCCTCATAGAACATCCGCGAGAGCTTGGAGTCCTGCGCTGCCAGGCTCACCATCACCCGGTGCAGCTCCACCGACTCACGGCTGTTGATCAGCTCATTGAAGCCCCGGCCGATATTCAGCAGCAGTTGTGCCACCGGCACTTCGTCGTTCAGCTCGAACAGCAGCTCCGGCAGTTGCTCCTCGCATTTGGACTGCACCGCCGCGGCAAACAGCTTCTCCTTGTCGGTGAAGTGGCTGTACACCGTGAGCTTGGAAACCCCGGCTTCCGCGGCAATCGCATCCATACTGCTACCGTCATAACCATTACTGAGGAACAGGGTCTTCGCCGCTTCCAGAATGGCTTTGCGCTTGGCCAGGTCTTTTGGGCGACCGGGGCCGCTGGTTGGCAACACTTTGTTTGGCATTGGTCGTTTTTAATACTGGACTAGTGAGTTTGCTATTTTTACTATACCTGTCAGTTTAATTATTCAAAAGCCTCCACAAAGGTTAGTCATCATGTTTCGTCATGCACTGTCTGTTGCGTTGCCTGTCAGTCTTACCCTGTTGCTCGGCGCTTGCGGTAATGGCGAACCCGCCAAGGTTGCCGTGCGCCCGGCCATGGTGGTGCAGCCACAGCTGGCTGGCGACCTGATGGATGCCTACCCCGGTGAGGTGCGCGCGCGCCTGGAGCCGGAGCTGGCGTTCCGCATCGGTGGCAAGGTGGCCAAGCGTCTGGTCGATGTCGGCGCGCGGGTGAAGAAGGATCAGCCCCTGGCTGAACTCGACCCGCAGGACGTGCGTCTGCAGCTGGAAGCCATCCGCGCCCAGGTGGCAGCGGCCGAGGCTAACCTGCAGCTGGTACGCGCCGAACGTGATCGCTACAAGACCCTGCTGGCGCGCAACCTGGTCAGCCGTTCGCAATACGACAATGCCGAAAACACCTACCGCTCCGGTGAGGCGCGGGTGAAGCAGGTGCGCGCCGAATTCAACGTGGCCAACAACCAGGCCGGTTACGCCGTGCTGCGCGCCTCGCAGGATGGTGTTGTGGCGCAGCGCATGGTCGAAGTTGGCCAGGTGGTGGCCGCTGGGCAAACCGTGTTCACCCTGGCTGCGGACGGCGAGCGTGAAGTGCTGATCAACCTGCCGGAGCAAGCCTTCGAGCGCTTCAAGGTCGGTCAGGATGTCGCAGTTGAACTGTGGTCGCAGCCGGACCAGCGCTTCCCCGGGCGCATCCGCGAGATGTCGCCATCGGCCGACCCACAATCGCGCACCTTCGCCGCCCGCGTCGCCTTCGTGGAAGGCAAGGTGCCGGCCGAGCTGGGCCAAAGCGCCCGCGTGTTTATCGCCCACAACGGTGATGTGCCGCTGGCCGTGCCGCTGTCGGCGCTGACGGCGGAGAAGGGCCAGCCCTATGTCTGGGTGGTCGATCCGAAGGATTCCACCCTCAAGCGCACCGATGTACGTATCGGCGCTTACGGTGAGAAGACCGTGCCGGTGCTCGAAGGTCTGAGCGCTTCCGATTGGGTAGTCGCAGCCGGTGGTCAGGTGCTGCGTGAAGGCCAGCAGGTGCGTCCGGTTGACCGCGACAATCGTGCTGTGCAGCTGACGGCTCAGGCCAGCCCGACGGTCGAGGAGTAAGCCCGATGGATTTCAACCTATCCGCCTGGGCGCTGCGCAACCGCCAGATCGTCCTGTATCTCATGCTGCTGCTGGCTGTGGTCGGGGCTATTTCCTACACCAAGCTGGGCCAGAGCGAAGACCCGCCCTTTACCTTCAAGGCCATGGTGGTGCGCACCAACTGGCCAGGGGCGAGCGCCGAAGAGGTGTCGCGCCAGGTTACCGAGCGCATCGAAAAGAAGCTGATGGAGACTGGCGACTACGACAAGATCGTCTCGTTCTCGCGCCCGGGTGAATCCCAGGTGACCTTTATCGCCCGTGATTCGATGCACTCTGCGGACATTCCCGACCTGTTCTATCAGGTGCGCAAGAAGGTCAGCGATATTCGCCACACCTTGCCCCAGGGCATTCAGGGGCCGTTCTACAACGACGAATTCGGCACCACCTTCGGCAATATCTATGCGCTGACCGGTGAAGGCTTCGACTACGCCGTGCTCAAGGATTACGCCGACCGCGTCCAGCTGCAGCTGCAGCGGGTCAAGGACGTCGGCAAGGTCGACCTGCTCGGTCTGCAGGACGAGAAGGTGTGGATCGAGCTGTCCAACACCAAGCTGGCCACCCTCGGCCTGCCGCTGGCGGCCGTGCAACAGGCGCTGGAAGAACAGAACGCCGTGGCCGCCGCCGGCTTCTTCGAAACCGCTTCCGACCGCGTGCAACTGCGCGTCACCGGGCGTTTTGAAACGGTCGATGAAATCCGCAATTTCCCGATTCGCGTGGCCGACCGCACCTTCCGCATCGCCGATGTGGCCGAGGTTAAGCGCGGCTTCAACGATCCACCCGCACCGCGTATGCGTTATATGGGCGAAGACGCCATTGGCCTGGCCGTATCGATGAAAGCCGGTGGCGACATTCTGGTGCTGGGCAAGGCCCTGGAAGGCGAGTTCGCCCGCCTGCAGGAAACCCTGCCGGCCGGCATGCAGCTGAGCAAGGTTTCCGATCAGCCGGCTGCGGTGAAAACCGGCGTCGGCGAGTTCGTCCGCGTGCTCACCGAAGCGGTGATCATCGTGCTGCTGGTGAGCTTCTTCTCCCTCGGCCTGCGCACCGGTCTGGTGGTAGCGCTGTCGATTCCGCTGGTGCTGGCGATGACCTTTGCCGCCATGTACTACCTCGGCATCGGCCTGCACAAGATTTCCCTCGGTGCGCTGGTGCTGGCGCTGGGCTTGATGGTGGATGACGCGATCATTGCCGTGGAGATGATGGCGATCAAGATGGAGCAGGGCTATGACCGCATCAAAGCGGCCAGTTATGCCTGGACCAGCACCGCCTTCCCGATGCTCACCGGCACCCTGATCACCGCCGCCGGCTTCCTGCCAATTGCCACCGCGCAGTCCGGCACCGGCGAATACACCCGCTCGATCTTCCAGGTGGTGGCGATTGCCCTGCTGGTGTCGTGGATCGCCGCCGTGGTGTTTGTGCCGTACCTGGGCGCCAAACTGCTGCCGGACCTGGCCAAGCTGCACGCGGCCAAGCACGGCGGCAGCGCCGACGGTCACGATCCCTACGGCACGCCGTTCTACCGGCGCGTGCGTACGGCGGTGGAATGGTGCGTACGTCGGCGTAAAACCGTGATCGTGCTGACTATTGCGTTGTTTGTCGGCTCGATCCTGTTGTTCCGCTTTGTCCCGCAGCAGTTCTTCCCGGCGTCTGGCCGTCTGGAACTGATGGTCGACCTCAAACTCAGCGAAGGCGCCTCCCTGGCCGCCACCGAAGAGCAGGCCAAGCGTCTGGAAAAATTGCTCAGTGGCCATGAAGGCATCGACAACTTCGTCGCCTACGTCGGCACCGGTTCGCCGCGCTTCTACCTGCCGCTGGACCAGCAACTGCCGGCCGCCAGCTTTGCCCAGTTTGTGGTGCTGGCGAAAAGCATCGAAGACCGCGAGAAGATCCGCACCTGGCTGATCGAGGTGCTCAACGACGAGTTCCCGACCCTGCGCACGCGCATCTCGCGTCTGGAAAACGGCCCGCCCGTGGGTTACCCGGTACAGTTCCGCGTCTCCGGTGAGCATATCGACGAAGTGCGCCAACTGGCCCGTCAGGTCGCCGACAAGGTGCGCGAGAACAGCCATGTGAGCAACGTGCACCTGGACTGGGAAGAACCGAGCAAAGTCGTGCGCCTGAACATCGACCAGGAACGCGCCCGCGCCCTGGGCGTCAGCACCGCCGACCTGTCACGCTTCCTGCAAAGCTCGCTGACCGGCTCGCCCGTCAGCCAGTACCGCGAAGGCAACGAGCTGATCGAAATCCTCCTGCGCGGCACCCTGAGTGAGCGTCAGGAACTCGGCCTGCTGCCAAGCCTGGCGGTGCCCACCGACAATGGCCGCAGCGTGCCGTTGTCGCAGATCGCCACCCTGGAGTACGGCTTCGAGGAAGGCATCATCTGGCACCGCAACCGCCTGCCGACCGTCACCGTGCGTGCCGATGTGTATGGCAAGGAACAGCCAGCCAGCCTGATCAAGCAGATCCTGCCGACTCTGGAGCCCGTGCGTGCGCAACTGCCGGACGGCTACCAGCTGGACGTCGGCGGCACCGTGGAAGACTCCAGCCGTGGTCAGGCTTCGGTCAACGCCGGTATCCCGCTGTTTATCGTGGTGGTGCTGACCCTGCTGATGCTGCAGCTGAAGAGCTTCTCGCGCTCGGCCATGGTGTTCCTCACCGCGCCGCTGGGGCTGATTGGCGTAACGCTGTTCCTGCTGATCTTCCGCCAGCCGTTCGGTTTCGTCGCCATGCTCGGCACCATCGCCCTGTCGGGGATGATCATGCGTAATTCGGTGATTCTGGTCGACCAGATCGAGCAGGACATCGCCGCCGGCATGGACCGTTGGCACGCGATTATCGAAGCCACCGTGCGGCGTTTCCGCCCCATCGTGCTGACCGCCCTGGCGGCGGTATTGGCGATGATCCCGTTGTCGCGCAGCGTGTTCTTCGGGCCAATGGCCGTGGCCATCATGGGCGGCCTGATCGTCGCCACCGCGCTGACCCTACTGTTCCTGCCGGCCTTGTATGCGGCTTGGTTCCGGGTCAAGGAAGTGGAAGCGAAACCAGCCTGAGTCGGCGCTTGCTGATGTGAAAAAGCCAGGCCCAGCGGGTCTGGCTTTTTTATTGCGCCGGTTAAAAAACTGCAGCATCTGAGCGTCGTTAACTGCACAGGTAGCTGCGTTGAGGCGTCTATCTCGGGCGTCCTAGGCGTTTGCGTGATAACAAAAAATTACATTTCTTGTTGCGATTGATTTTCATTGGGGCGATCATCCCTGGCCTTTCGGTGCCCGTGGCGCCGTTTTACAGAGGCGTTTATGCAATGTTTTTCGTTCTACCGGCCACTGCTTGGTATCAGTCTGATTGCGCTTACGCACAGCGTTTCGGCTGCGCTCCAACCTTTGGCCGAAGCACCGCTGGCCAGTGATATTGATATGCACTGCCACTTCAGTCGTGATGTCAGCACAGACTGCACAACCACCTATCGCTACACCATTCTCAAACCGCTGGGCCGCGAAATGCTCTCGCGAATCGATTTCAGCTATGTCGAAACTGACGAGTTTGAGGTGATCAACGCCGAGTATGTGCAACCCGGCGGCCAGCCGACGCCTCTGCATGAAACGCAGATCGATACACGTACGGCGCCCAATCCCGATCAGGGTTTCTCCCGCGAGAAACAGACATCGCTGGCTTTTCCGGCGCTGCGTGTCGGGACTCAAGTTCGCTATACCGTGCGTGAGCGCAGTGCTGCGCAGCCTCTGCTCAGCGAGTTCCATTACAGCCTGCGGTTTGCCCCCAACGCCGTTCGCCGGGACCGGTTCAAGGCGCGCTTCACCGCCGAGCAGCCAATTCAGTGGCGCAGCGAGTTGATGGACGATTTCACCATCTCCGCTTCGGCCGACGGCAAGGCGCTGGATATCGAACAACGAGCGCCGGTGTTTAGCAGCTACATCAATGAGTCGAACAATGCCTATATACGCCGTATTCCGCGGATAGAGCTTGGCAGTACTGTGCAAGTGCAGCGCTACTTCGGCGGTTTAGCCCAGCGCTACAGCCAAATACTCAGCGCCGATCTACCGCCGGACAGCGCCATAGCGGTCGCCGCGGTGAAAGGGCTTGAACCCGCCCAACAAGTAGCCGAACTGATGCAGCATCTAAATGCGCATTACCGCTACCTGGGTGATTGGCGGGCTTCTGAGCGCGGCTATGTGCCATTCAATCTGCAGGAAATCGAGCAGCGCGGTTATGGTGACTGTAAGGACCTTGCCACACTGCTGACCGCCATGCTCAGGGCGAGCGGCATTAGCGCCGAAATCGCCTGGGTCAGCCGGGGCGATGTGGTGGAGTCATTGTTGATCCCAGGTACCAGTGCACCAAACCATGCAATCGTGCGCGCCCAAGTGGCTGACCAGGTCTGGTGGCTGGACCCCACCAATCCGGTGTTTGCCCCTGGCCAGACAATGTCTGACATCCAGGATCGTTGGGCTTTGGTAAGCGACGTGCAAGGGCAGGTGCGTGAAGAGCACATTGCGCTGGCGCGTCCTGAAGTCAGCATTCGCCTCGATAAGCAGGCACATTTTGATAAGACCGGGGGCGCAGCTACTCAGGCTACGGTCGCATTCGCCCGTCAGCCGTTGATGCAGTTGAGCCTGGCCGATAGCTATCAAGGCGCCACCGCTTCGGATCAGAATCTCTGCGACAACTTCGGGATGGCAATCAGCGACTGCAAAGTTCGTCGCGAAAGCTTGGGGTTTTTAGTGCCCGAGCGTTACAGCATCAAGGTGTCAATGACCAACCAGCGGGCACTTGAGAAGCTCGACGGTGGTTACTTCTACAGCGACGCCTATCTCAACGATAAATGGAGCGACCTGCTCAACTATCGGCGTAACGATCAACGTGCCGACCTCTACGTAGGCGATCCGGATACGGTTGATTACACCGTTACCTTGTCCGGTGCGCAGATGGACAAGCCGATCCAGCGCTGCGAAGTCCGCTCGCCTTGGTACGACCTCGACCTGGATGGGGAAAAGATCAGCGGTGGCATTCGCTATCACTACCGCCTGACCCAGAAAGTGAGTTGGCTGGGCCACGATGAGCTTGTGAGTGCACCGTTTGGCACGATGCTCAGCCAAGCCCGCAGCTGCGCAGAGCAGTTGGAGCAAATGGTAAAGCTCTAACCACTTGTGTATGGCGCGGGTACGCGGCAGCGTTTTTCGGCAATCAGCGCCGAAACGCTAGCGAACAACACGGCCCTCGCAGCCCCTCGTAATGATGCCGCTACTTGCTGCGCTCGCCCTGCGGGCGTTACTGCACTCGGCTACGCAGCAGCCTGCTGTTGGGGGGGGCGACATTGCGGATTGGCAACCAGCACCTGTGATGGCGATGGCGGGTAACGGAGGATTTGAGCATACCGGTGGACAAGCTTCGCGTTGTCCACCCTACGGGGCGGCCCATTGGTGATTCTGGCGTAGGGTGGATGACGCGTTTTCATCCACCGTTGCTGCCGTTGTCCGTGCTACTCGCTGGTTCCTGGTCAAGCAAACGGAGTCAAAGCCAGCCTGAAGCGGCGGTTGCTGATGTGAAAAAGCCAGGCCCAGTGCCTGGCTTCTTTATGCCTGGCGATTAGAGCGTTTGCTGGGCTGCTGTCAAAAATATGCAACTGCCCGAGCTGGGCTGTATGCGGCTTTTACAGCGATTACAGTCTGTTACAGAGGCATGCAGGGCGTTTTGCTGAATTATCTGCTTACGTTTCGTCGTTTTTGTTTGACATATTTTACGTATTTGCCAGACTGCGCGACCTTGGACGGGCGCGTGCAGCACCCCGTCGAGAATGGTCATAACAAAAACCTGTAGCCCATCGATCCGTCCCGCGCAGCCTGCGCGGGCCATGCATGCGGTGGGCTGACGTCTGTGGAACGGGAAAGCATGCTGATCTGGTTCGTTGCGCTCTATTTGCTGGTGACTGTCGCCATCGGTTTCTACGCCTCCACCCGGGTGCACAACACCCGCGATTTCGCCTCCGGTGGTCGTAGCATGGGCTTCCCCATCGTCGCCGCCATGGTGTTTGCCACCTGGTTTGGCAGCGAAGCGGTACTGGGCATCCCCGCTACCTTCCTCGAAGAAGGCTTTGCCGGCATCGTCGAAGACCCGTTTGGCTCCTTCGGCTGCCTGTTCCTGGTCGGCCTGATCATCGCCCGGCCGCTGTACCGGATGAACCTGCTGACCATCGGCGACTACTTCAAAAAGCGCTTCGGCCCGCAGGTCGAGTTGATCATCAGCCTGGTCATCGTCATGTCCTACCTGGGCTGGATCGCCGCGCAGCTGATTGCGCTGGGCCTGGTGTTCAACGTCATCTCCGACGGCAGCATCAGCACCACCCAGGGTATGTTCCTCGGCACTTTTATCGTGTTGCTGTACACCCTGTTCGGCGGTATGTGGTCGATTGCCCTGACCGACTTCTTCCAGATGATCATCATCGTCGTCGGCCTGATTTATCTGGTCTGGCTGTTCAGCGACATGGCTGGCGGCGCCGACCTGGTGATCAGTAAGGCGGCCAGCGAAGGCAAGTTCACCTTTATGCACGCCTTCGAGCCCAAGGACATCGTCGCCTTTATCGGCGCGGCGGTGACTATGATGCTCGGCTCTATCCCGCAGCAGGACGTGTACCAGCGCGTGATGTCGGCCAAGAGCGAGAACATCGCCGCCCGCGCTTCGATGACCGGTGCGGTGTTCTACCTCGGCTTCTGCATGCTGCCGGTGTTTCTGGTGTACGCGGCCTCGATGATCGACCCGGCGCTGGTCGATAAGTGGCTGGCCGAAGATTCGCAGATGATTCTGCCGCTGATGATTCTGGAAAAGACCCCGCTGTTTGCCCAGATCATGTTCTTCGGTGCGCTGCTCTCGGCGATCATGTCCACCGCCTCCGGCACCCTGCTGGCGCCGTCGGTGACTCTGACCGAGAACGTTCTCAAGCGCTTTTTGCCGGTGCTCAACGACAAGCAGTTCCTGCTGCTGATGCGCGTCACCATCGTGGTCTGCGCCGTGGCCACTCTGAGCTTTGCCCTGTACTCGGATGCGAGCATCTACGAGATGGTCGGCAACGCCTACAAGGTGACCCTGGTCGCGGCCGTGGTGCCGTTGTTTGCCGGGTTGTTCTGGAAGCGCGCGACCACCCAGGGCGCGCTGGTGGCCATCGCCTTTGGTCTGGTGTCGTGGATCTATCTGGAATACACCTGGAGCGAAGCCGCCTTCTGGCCGCCACAGCTGGCGGGCTTGCTGTTCAGCATGGCCGGTATGTTGATTGGGACGCTGCTGCCGCAGTGGAGCCGTAACCAGAATGATGTGCTGGTGGCGCAGGCGGAATAAGCCTGGCGCCTGACTGACAGAACCCCGCTGATTGGCGGGGTTTTGTTTTTGCGCCTTGTAAAGGCGGGGAGCGCATTCAGCCCGTGGGAGGGGCTTTAGCCGCGAGCTTTGCTGTTTTTTAGGGGCTTTGTTTGCGCCGCTTATGCGTTGGCTGGGCTAACGGTTCCGCCCTTACGGCGGGTCACTTCTGGCAAACGCCCCAGAAGTAACCAAGAGGTCTTGCCCCTTGCATCCGGCCCGACTGCGTCGGGTTCCCTCGCTCCATCATTGCTCCAGGGGCCCGCCGCGAAGGGCCATCCCTGGCCCATCGCGGCTCTCGCGGCATCCATGCCGCTCAACCCCTTGCGCAACGATTCCACTCGGCCTTCTGATGGGGCGTTTCGCGTCGTCTGCGAGATTGTGGGCAAATGACAAAAAGGCCAAACCAGCGCTGCGTAGGATGGGTTGAGCGCAGCGGTACCCATCAATTAATCGCATGGGTATCGCGTTGCTCAACCCATCCTACGAATGTCCGCCGAACCTGTAGGAGCGGGCTTGCCCGCGATGCTTTTGCTTCGGCTTTTACGCTCTGCCATCCACAAATTGCATAGGCAACGCGATCCCCGAATCCCGTCAGGAGGCCGAGCGCAGGTGCTGTGGAGAGGGGCGTTTGGCATGGATGCCAAACGAGGAACGATGGGCCAGGGATGGCCCACCGTGACGACCCTCGGAACAGCACCGGAGTGAGGGGAGTTGAGCGAAGCGAAACCCGGATGCCGGGCGCGCTTTCTCTTTGGTTACTTTCTCTTTGCGCGCGCAAAGAGAAAGTGACTCGCCGTAAGGGCGAAATGGTGACTCTCAGGCGATGAAGATGCGGCGTGTATTAGAGGCTTGATGGGTATCTCTGTACTCGGCCCATCCAGCGAGCTTCATGTGTCGTGAAAGCATTTTACGTAGAGGCAAGAAATAGTGGCATGGCATGATGATCTATCGTTTTTGGAGGAATGGCAGTGGATCAAGATTTTCGGCTGTTCAAGTATTTTCCACCTGCAAGGACTGATGTGCTGCGCACTGGAAAAATTTGTTTCTCGTCGCCGTTAAACCTAAACGACCCATTCGAACTGAAGCCGCCAATGCAATTGTTTGAATCCGATAGGGAGATGGCCGAAGCAGTCTTAGAGAAACTTTATTTTGAGCTGGTGAAAAACCCACCAGAGCTGCCAGCAGAGCTCGAAGGAAAGCTTACCCAAGACGAATATATCGAACGGATGAAGCAAGTTATTCAGCAGAAGCTTCCTGATTTAATGGTACGGCTAACACCGGGAATCGAAGTAGGTTATTCACGCTTTTACTCGGTTGCAGAAGAACGAATGGGCATGCTTTGCCTGACCGAATCACCGGATGACCTACTAATGTGGGCTCATTACGCAGCAGCCCATACTGGTTTTGTAATCGAGTTTGATCCGTCACACGCTTTCTTCAATCAAAGGCGCAGCGAGGCTGACGAGCTCCGGTATCTCCGTCGCGTTGTCTATTCGCCTGAAAGACCAATGCTGACTTTGATAACTGCTAAGGATCTGAGTGCTTTATTAACAAAAAGTAATGATTGGGAGTACGAGAAGGAGTGGAGAATGATGGTTGATCTCAAGGATTCGTCTGAAATCAAGATGGTTGGAGGCAGCCAATACCACCTCTTCGATTTTCCTAGGGCAAGCATAAAATCGGTAATTCTTGGATGTCGGGTTAGTGAAGAAACCAAGCTGGAAATACAGCTTGCTCTGCGCGAATTCGATGGCAGTCAGCCTGAACTATTTCAGTGCGAAGTTGATAAACGGCTGTTCAAACTTAATCAAATTCGAATCTGAAAAGCAGATGTGTGTAGCCACTTGAAGACGCTAGCAGTTGCACATCAAAGCTGAGGAGAGAGGTTTTTTAGCTGAGCCAGCAGCTGGAGGGTCAAAAAAGCCAGACCTCACGGTCTGGCTTTTCCACACCTGCCTAACTCGTCTTACAACGCCCCAAACACCTTCTTAGCCAAACTGGTCGCCGCACCAGCCGGGTTCTGGCGGATGCTGGCTTCCTGCTCGGCGATCATGGTGAACAGGCCGTCGAGCGCCTGCTCGGTCACATAGTTCTCGATATTCGCGCTTTTCGCGTCGATCACGCCGAAGCTCGCGGCTTGGCCGGCGAAGCTGTTGTATTGCTTGGCCAGGCCGACCTGGTCGGTGGCTTGCTTGACGATAGGCAGGAACTTGGCGCGGATCTGTTCACGGCTGGTCTTGTTCAGGTACTGGGTGGCGGAATCGTCCGAGCCTGCGAGGATGCTTTTGGCGTCCTGCACGGTCATCTTTTTCACCGAGTCCACCAGCAGCGCCTGGGCTTGCGGTACGGCGGCTTCGGCGGCTTTGTTCATGCTCGCTTCGAGCTGATCAACCTGTGCGCCCATGCCCATCATCTTCATGGTTTTTGCCGCTTTGCCGAGGTTGCCCGGCAGTTCGATGCGCACGTCCGGGTTGTTGCTGAAACCGCCGGGTTTGCCCAGTTGCTGCACGGCTACTTTGGCGCCTTGGGTGAGGGCGTCCTTGAGGCCGCCGCTGGCGTCGCTTTGCGAGAGGTCGGCCAGCGACAGGGCGAAGGCGCTGCTGGAGAGGGCGAGGCCGGCGGCCAGGGAAAGCAAACGAAGCATGGTGGGCATCCTTGTGCGATGGAGGGGCAGTTGCTGGAGCTTAACGGACTGGCGCGCACAGGCAAATCGGCATCTGTGCTCGCCTGGCGCAGCTGCAGGCTGTGGGCCAGTATTTAGCCGCAGAGTGAGGCAACGGCTTAGGCGGAGAGCGGCCATGCGTGGTTATCGGATGATGGGCGGGTGTGTGCTGGCTGCGCTGTGGCTGTGCGTGGCCAGCCCTGTGGCGCAGGCCGGGCTGTTTGACTGGATGTCGACGCAGCTCAATGAGGCCGAAGAAGCCGAGGTGGATAGCCTGGTGCTGCCGGTGCCGGAGGATTGGATCGGCGACTTCGATGGCATGCGTGAGCGGCGTTTGGTGCGGGTGCTGGTGCCGTACAGCAAGACCTTCTTTATGGTCGATCGCGGCCGCCAGCAGGGCATCAGCTATGAGCTGGGCAAGGCGCTGGAGGCGTGGCTCAACGCCCGGCACCCGTATGCGCAGAAGTCGTTGCGCTGGCAGGTGATGTTTATTCCGGTGGCGCGCAATGAGCTGATGCCCCGGTTGCTCAGCGGCGGTGGGGATATCGCCGCCGGTGGCCTGACGATTACCGAGGGGCGGCTGCAGACCGTGGATTTTGCCGCACCGTTCTCCAGCAATATCCGTGAGGCGGTGATTACCGGGCCGTCCAGTGCCGCGCTGAGCACGCTGGAGGATCTCGCCGGGCAGGAGGTCACGGTGCGCGCTTCAAGCAGCTATTTCGAGCACCTGGTCGGCATCAATCGGCAGTTCAAAGCGCGCGGCTTGAAGCCGATCAAGATCATCGCGGCGGATGAGAACCTGGAGTCCGAAGACCTGCTGGAAATGCTCAACGCCGGGCTGCTTAATGCCGTCGTGGTCGACCGCTATATCGTCGAGGCCTGGAGCCCGCTGTATAGCCAGCTGCAGATTCATGATGAGTTCTATATCCATGAGGGCGCGGAGTTTGCCTGGGCGATCCGCAAGAGCAGCCCGCTGCTCAAGCAGGAGCTGGCGGCCTTTGTGGACAAGCACAAGGCCGGCACGGCGTTTGGCAACAGCCTGCGCAACAAGTACGTGAAGAACAGCAAGCGCGTGCTGAATGCCGCCAGCGAGGCGGAGCTGAAGAAATTCAACGAGTTGGTCGGTTTGTTTGAGAAGCACGCCGGCACCTATGAGTTCGACTACCTGATGCTGATGGCGCAGGGGTATCAGGAGTCGCAGCTCAACCAGGCGGCGCGCAGCCCGCGTGGGGCGGTGGGCATCATGCAGTTGCTGCCGACCACGGCGGCGGACCCGGTAGTGGGCATCAGGGGTATCGACAAGAGCGCCGACAAGAATATTGAGGCGGGCAGCAAGTACATGCGCGTGCTGGCCGACAAGTACCTGGACGACCCCGAACTGACGCCGATGAACAAGACCCTGCTGAGCTTTGCCGCCTACAACGCCGGGCCCGGCAACCTGCGCAAGTTTCGCCGCCTGGCGGAGAAGTCAGGGCTGGATCAGAACGTCTGGTTCGGCAATGTCGAGCACTCGGCGGCGCGGGTGGTCGGCCGCGAGACGGTCGATTACGTCGGCAATATCTACAAGTACTACGTGGCCTACAAACTGGCCGAGACGAAAAACCGCACGCGGCGCGGGCTGACGCACAAGGCTGAGCACTAGCCGAGCGGCCATGGCGCACGTTAAGTGCTACGGCCCGGCGCTTATTCATCTATAACTCACTGCATGCGTCTGACGTATTCGGCGTCAGCGCGCGTACGCAAATTGCATAGGCAACGCTGTATTTGCAGTACCTGATCTTGCTGGTGGAACTAGGAGCGGTTCGTAAGCAGTTCTGGTAGTCCCTCTGAGCGTCCTTTCCAAGCAGGAGTAATGGCATGGCTTTTGTCCCCGTTCGGCTGTCGCAGCGTTTGACCCTGGGTTGCATCGTCCTTCTGATTCTGACCGCGCTGGCGGTGTTTGCCGTGATGGCCCTGCGTGGTCAGCCGCGTGTGGTGGCGGCCAGTGGCGAGCTGATCGAGCAGACCGGCAGCGCCATCGTGCGTCAGCTGGCGTTGCAGTTGGCGCGCATTGAAGGGGTGACGGCCAGCCTGGCGCACCTGGCCGAGGTGCTGCCGCGTGAAGAGCCGCTGTACCTCAACAGCCTGCCCAATCTGATCGACAGCCAGGGTGATAAAGCGATTGCCGGCGGCGGTGTCTGGCCCGAGCCAAATGCCTTCAGCGAGGGCACGGCGCGCCGCAGTTTCTTCTGGGCGCGCGGCGCGGATGGCCGCCTGGCCTATTCCGATGATTACAACGCCGCCGATGGCCCCGGTTACCACAACGATGGCTGGTATACCGGCGCGCGCAGCAGCCCGGCCGGCCAGTGCCTGTGGTCGGAGGCTTATAAAGATGTGTTTACCGGCGTGCCGATGGTGACCTGCAGCGTGCCTTATCAGCTTGAGGGGCGCTTTGCCGGTGTCGCCACCCTGGACCTGCTACTGGACGATCTGGCGCGCTTTCTCACCGAGCAGGGCAAGGTCACCGATGGCTACGCCTTCGCCCTCGATCAGGCCGGTAACGTGCTGCATTTCCCTGGCATGACCGGGGGTAAAGGCGGCGACATGCTCAAGTTCGCCGACCTGGCGCAGCAGCACGGTTGGCTCAAACCGGTGCAGGCGGCGCTGACCAGCAGCAATTCTGGGGCGATTCGCAACCTTGATCTGCAACACGATGAACAGCTCAAACAGGCCAGCCGCGTCAGCCTGTTTGTGATGCCCGGCACCGGCTGGGTAATTGGCCTGGCGACCCCACAGGAGCGGGTCACCGGTCTGGCTAGGGCGCTGACCTGGGAGATTCTGCTGTTCCTGCTGCCGCTGTTGGCGGTGTTGCTGGCGCTGGCCTGGTTGGCTGGGCGCAAGCTGATCGGCCAACTGGAAGAAACCACCGCGCAGATCGACTCTCTGGGCCGTGGTTCGACCAGCCGCGATGTCGAGTTGAGCGTAGAACGCGAGGACGAAATCGGCGCGCTGCGTCACGCGGTCAATCGCTATGCCGGGCAGTTGCGCACCATGCTTCAGCGCATTGCCGAGGAGGCCGATCATCTGCAGGCCGAAGCCGCGCAACTGGGTGGCCTGAGCAGCACCCTGGCCGGGCGTGCCGAGCAGCAGCGCCAAGAGAACACTCAGTTGGCGGCGGCGATTACCGAGATGTCGTCGAGTGCCCAGGAAGTGGCGCAGAACACCAACGACTGCGCCAATACCGCGCAAAGTTCGCTGCTGGTGGTGCAGCAGGGGCAGCAGAAGGTCGCCTCCAACAGCTCGGCAATTCAGGCGCTGTCGGCGGAAATGGCCGGTGCTGCCATGGTGATCAGCCGGCTGGAGAAAGACAGCCAGCAGGTCGGCGCGGTGCTGGATGTGATCAAGGCGATTTCCGAACAGACCAACCTGCTGGCGCTGAATGCCGCCATCGAGGCCGCACGGGCCGGTGAGCAGGGCCGTGGTTTTGCCGTGGTGGCCGATGAGGTGCGCACCCTGGCGGGTAAAACCCAGGCCTCGGCCAACGAGATCAGCACCATGATCAGCGCGCTGCAGCAGGCCTCACGCCAGGCGGTGCAGGCGATGCAAGCCGGCGAGGCGCGTACCGAACACGCGGTGGTCGAGGCCGAAGGCGCGGCGACGGCGCTGTCCAGTACGGTGCAGAGCTTCGATGATATTTCCCAGCGCGCCCAGCAGATCGCCGTGGCGGCGCAGCAGCAAAGTCATGTGACTCAGGAGATCAACGAACTGGCGGTGCGCATCCACAGCATCAGCGAAGAAAACGCCCGCGACGCCCAGGCGCTGGATCAGGTCAGCAGCGCCATGCAGGCGTTGTCGTCACGCTTGACCGGGTTAAGCCGCGGCTAGCAGCCAGCTTCGTAGCCCGGATGCAATCCGGGAGCGGACATGCAGGGCGCTAGGCTTCCCCGGATTGCATCCGGGCTACAGGTCGTTAGGCGTTTAAGCGCTGCAGCTCGCGGCGCACCATCTGTGCGTAGGCGGCGGGTTTTAAGGCGTACAACTCGGCAGCAACCCAGCTGAGCCAACGCCCACCCAGCTCGGCCTTGGCCGCCAACAGGCGCTGCGCTTCAGCTTCAGCGCGGGCCTGGTTGGCCTGGTGAAACTCGGCGCGGGAGGGTTTGCTGGTGGGGTCGTTGTCTGGGGGCATGGCGTTCGCAGGACTTGGGGCTGTGTGGGGTGGATCGGGGCGCGTAGCTGACGCTTTATCCATCCACCAATATCGGTCGCAATGGTGGATGAAAAGAGCGTCATCCACCCTACGTGTGCGGTCAGGCCGGTTTACACCGGCTCGGCGATATCCTCGTTGCGATCCATGGCCACCTGGCGAATCGACAGGCGCAGCTCTGCCGGCAGTACGCGCTTGGCGGCGCCTTCGGCCAGTTCGCTGAGCAGCGGGTGATGGCTGAGCTTGCCGGCTTCATCCTGACGCAGCACGCCATGCTCCAGCAGGCTCTGGATAAAGTGGCGGAACAGGCTCTTGTCGAAGAACTCCGGGGCGTTGAGGCCATGCAGGATCGACAGGCGCTGGGCCATCACGGTGCAGAGGTCTTCCAGCTCTTCGGCGCTGATGGCGTTCTGCCCGGCATTTAGCAGCAGTGCAGTGGCCATATAGAAGCGCTGCAGGGTCTGCACGATGGCGCGGGCCAGCAGGGTGAGCAGGACGAACTCGCGCGAGCTTGGCGCCGGGCGCACGTACATATCGCCATCGAGCTTGAGCAGGCCTTGTTCAACGAAAGCGGCCAGCCATTGATCGACCACGCCGTCCAGCTCATCCAGATTCCAGCGGATAAACAGCTCAGCCTGCAGGTAGGGGTAGAGCGCGCGGGTGTAGCGCAGGATCTGCTCGCGGCTCATCCGTGAACTGCTCTGGAAGAAGCTCGCCAACAGCGCCGGCAGGGCGAAGATGTGCAGCACGTTGTTGCGGTAGTAGGTCATCAGGACGGCGTTCTGCTCGTCCAGATAGAGAATCTTGCCGAGGGCGTCCTTCTGTTCGGCGAGCAGGTTCATCTTCTGCACGTATTCGATCAGCGCCTGGCCGTTGCCGTCCGGCAGGGTGGTGTGCGGCGAGTAAGGCACGCTGCGCAGCAGGGCCAGGTAGAGGTCGAGCACCCGCGACAGGGCGCGTTCATCCAGGGCCAGCTTGCTGGTGGACAGCAGCGCCAGGGCTACCAGGTTGACCGGGTTGATCGCTGCCGCCTCGTTGAGGTGCTGGGCCACGCGCTCACCGAGGTTGTTGGTGGCTTCATTCAGCCAGGCCGGGCGGTACTGCGTGCCATAGTCTTGCGTACGCCAGTCCGGCTGCTCACTGTCGAGGAATTCCGCCAGCTTGATCGGCTCGCCGAAGTTGACCCAGACATGGCCGAAGCGCTGCTTGAGTGCGCCGATGACCTTGAAGATGTCGAAGATCGACTCCTTCTTCTTGCTCGCGCCGCGCAGCTCGCCCAGGTAGGTGCGGCCTTCCAGCACACGCTCGTAGCCGATATACACCGGCACGAACACCACCGGCAGGCGGTTGCTGCGCAGGAAGCTGCGCATGGTGATCGCCAGCATGCCGGTTTTCGGTTGCAGCATGCGCCCGGTGCGCGAGCGGCCGCCCTCGACGAAGTACTCGACCGGGAAGCCCTTGCTGAACAGGGTGTGCAGGTATTCGTTGAATACGGCGGTGTACAGCGGGTTGCCCTTGAAGGTACGGCGCATAAAGAAGGCGCCGCCACGGCGTAGCAGGCTGCCGATGACCGGCATATTCAGGTTGATGCCGGCGGCGATATGCGGCGGCGTCAGGCCATTGCGGAACAGCAGGTAGGACAGCAGCAGGTAGTCGATATGGCTGCGGTGGCAGGGCACATAGATCACCTCATGGCCCTGGGCGACTTCCTGCACGCCCTCGATATGGTTGACCTTGATGCCGTCGTAGATCTTGTTCCAGAACCAGCTCAGCACCAGTTCGAGGAAGCGAATGGCGGTGTAGGTGTAGTCCGAAGCGATTTCGTTGCCATAGCGCAGGGCCTGGCTTTCGGCCTTCTCCAGGCTGATGTTCTCGCGTTCGGCTTCTTCGATGATCGCCTGGCGCACCTGCGGGCCGTGCACCAGGCCTTTGACCAGGTTACGCCGGTGCGACACGTCCGGGCCGATCACCGCGGCTTTCTGGTTGCGGAAGTGCACGCGCAGGATGCGCTGGACCATGCGCAGGGTGCGCTCGTGGCCTTTGTCCTGCTCGACCAGCTCGCGCATATGAATAGGTGTGGAGAACTGCACGCGGGTCTTGCGGCCGAGAATCAGGATGCTCACCAGCCGGCGCAGACGCCCGGTTACCGCCCAGCTGTCGGCGAACAGCAGTTTCCACGGGCTGGTTTCGCGGTCCGGCGACTGGCCCCAGAACACGCTGACTGGAATGATCTGCGCATCGTCCACCGCATGCTGGCTCAGCGCGCTGACCAGGCGTTGCAGGGTGGGCGAGATGCCGCGTTTGTCCTGCCGGCCGAGCCAATCGGGCTCTGGGGTCAGGTAGAAGAAGGCGGCAGGCTCCAGCAGCTCACCCACGGCCACCGGTAGCACCGGACGCGGCAGGCCGGCCTTGCGGCATTCCGTATCGACCACCGCCAGGTCACTCAACGACGGCTGCTGCAGCACGTAAAACACCGGCTTGCTGCGGTCGAGCTTGAGGGTAAAGGCGGACTGGTTAATGGTTTCCGAGCGCACCCAGAGGTACAGCACGCGGCGCAGGGTGCCAAAAACGAGACGGCGGAGCGGAGATCGGGTCATACGGAGTCTGCAGGCTGAAAACGAGCATTTGCTCGGGGGGGGTAGTGTGCCGGATCGCTTGGCTGGCGGCAAAAATCTTCTAGGGTTTAGCCAGCGCAGAATTCTTTTTACGGGTTGTCTGTAACAGCCGCGTGTCTGCCGCGTCTATTGGGCCGAGGCAGCCAATCGGCCGCCACTGTAAACCACCATTGGAGCGTTGCCATGAACCATCTGAACACTGTTGTTGCATCCCTGGGCGCCGTGCTGCTGAGCAGCGCTGCATTTAGCGTGCAGGCCGCGAGCAACCCGTTTGCCGCGCAGGAATTGAGCAGCGGCTACAGCCTGGCTGCTGGCGAGAAATCCGCTGAAGGCAGCTGCGGTGAAGGCAAATGCGGCGGCGAAATGAAGAAAGCCGAAGGCGAAGGCAAGTGTGGCGAGGGTAAATGCGGTGGTGAAGCCAAGGCCGAAGGCGAAGGTAAATGCGGTGAAGGCAAGTGCGGCGGCGAGCAGAAAACCGAGTAACGGACTGAGTGCAGGGGCAGAACATGCAGATGGATTTCGTTAACGGTGCCGGGCTGGGCTTGCGTCGCGGCCTGCTTGGCGCGCTGCAGGACTGCAGCGCAGGCGAGGTGGATTTCCTCGAACTGGCGCCGGAGAACTGGATCGGTGTCGGTGGGCGCCTGGGCAAGCAGCTGCGTGCCCTGAGTGAGCGCCTGCCGCTGCTCTGCCATGGTCTGTCCCTCAACCTCGGTGGTTTTGCGCCGCTGGATATCGAACTGCTCAAGGCCATCAAGGGCTTTCTCGACCTGCATGGCGTGCGCGGTTATAGCGAGCACCTGTCGGCCTGCGCCGATCATGGCCAGCTGTATGACCTGATGCCGCTGCCGTTTTCCGAGGAGTCGGTGCTGCGCATTGCCGAACGGGTGCGCATCGTGCAGGACGTGCTGGAGCGGCCGTTGATCATCGAAAACGTCTCGGCCTACGCGCAGTTGCCGGGCGAGCTGGATGAAGCGGCGTTTGTCCGCGCAGTGCTGGAGCAGGCTGACTGCCAGCTGTTGCTCGATGTGAACAACGTCTTCGTTAACAGCATCAATTTCAACTTCGTTGCGCCGGCCTATATCGCTAGCTTGCCCAGTGCACGCATCGCCTATCTGCATGTGGCCGGGCATTACGATGAGGCCTGTGATCTGAAAATCGACACCCACGGCGCCCCGGTGATCGACCCGGTGTGGGCGCTTCTGGAACAGGCCTACGCCGTGCACGGCGTGCGCCCGACCTTGCTGGAACGCGACTTCAACTTCCCGCCGATTGCCGAGCTGTATGCCGAGGTGGCGCAGATTCGTCAGCTGCAAGCGGCGGCGACATCGGTTGCCGCTCCGTTTAGAGGCTACGGAACATGAGCGGCGTTGACGCACAACGCGCGTTTGCTGCACGTATTCGCCAGCCGGCAGAGCAGTCATTGCTTGAGGGTGTTACGGCCGAGCGGATGGCGGTGTATGAAGCGTTGTTCTTCAACAATATCGAAGGCTTTATCAGCGGTGCCTTCCCGGTGTTGCACCGGCTGATCGAGGCTGAGCGCTGGCAGCGCCTGGTGCGCAGTTTTATTGCCGAGCATCAGGCGCGCACGCCGTATTTCTTGCAGATCAGCCAGGAGTTTCTTGCTTGGTTGCAGCAGGGCTATGTCGCCGAAGCGGGCGATCCGCCGTTTATGTTGGAGCTGGCGCATTACGAGTGGGTCGAGCTGGCGCTGGATGTCAGCGAAGCCGAGCTGCCTGTGCAGGGCTGGTCGCCATTGGCCTGGCCGCTGGCCTATCAGTGGCCGGTGCAGCGTATCAGTGCCGACTTCCAACCCTCTGAGCCTCCCGCCGAGCCGACCTGCCTGCTGGTCTGGCGCGATGGGCAGGACAAGGTGCGCTTTATGCAGCTCAGCCCGTTCGCCTATCAGTTGGCGGCGCGGCTGCAGTCTGGTGAAGCTGCCGAGCCGGCTTTGCTGGAGCTGGCGCAGCAGCACGGTCTAAACGCCGATAACGCCTATTTCAACAACGCCAAAACTCTGCTGGAGGAGTGGCATAAGCAGGGCATCTGGCGCCCTTAACCCCTCGCAGTACCTGACCCTCGGCGCCAAGCGCCGGCTTGTGGAGATTTATCATGCTGAGCTTTTTCAATCGTCTCCAGGACGCCCTGGATGCTTCGCGTCGCCTGGACTTTATTGGCCCGCTGTTGTTGCGCCTGTATCTGGTGCCGGTGTTCTGGATGGCTGGCATGCACAAGCTGGCCGATATCGACGCCACCGCCGCCTGGTTCGGCAACCCGGATTGGGGGCTGGGCCTACCATTTCCCGAACTGCTGGCCTGGGCGGCGGCGCTGACCGAGGCGGGCGGGGCGCTGCTGCTGTTGTTCGGTCTGGCGGTGCGCTGGGTGAGTATTCCGCTGATCGTCACCATGCTGGTGGCAATCTTCGCCGTGCACCTGCCCTATGGCTGGCAGGCGATTGCCGATGCTAGCGCACCGTTCGCCAATGAGCGGGTAATGGAGTCGGTGGGCAAGCTCGAACGCGCCCGCGAGCTGCTTAAAGAACACGGCAATTACGACTGGCTGACCAGCAGCGGCAAGCTGGTGGTGCTGAACAACGGCATCGAGTTTGCCGCCACCTATCTGGTGATGCTGGTGGCGCTGTTTTTCAGTGGGGCCGGACGTTGGTTAAGCCTGGATTACTGGCTGAACCGGACATTACGTCAGCAGCCCTGAGCCAAACATGGCCCGCCGCCGCAGGGGGCGGTGGGCCGCTGGCAGTGCCGGTCTAGAGCGCTTTTCACTGCTTATAGGCAAAGGAAGTAAAAAGTTCCGTTGTAATCAAATATTTATATATCAGCAACTGCCCTGAAATATCCCGCCGCCAAGATTCCCTCCAGCACGAACGAGCCCCAGCGCTCGGGTGTTTTCAACACTTAAAAGTCCATTTAGAGGAATCTTCGATGATCCGTAAGCACAGCTTTCGTGGAGTAATGGCCGGCTTCGCAACCAGCGCTCTGGCCCTGGCCGTTTCCGCCCAGGCTTTCGCCGGTACCGTCACCACTGACGGCGCCGATCTCGTGATCAAGACCAAGGGTGGCCTGGAAGTCGCCACTACCGACAAAGAATTCAGCTTCAAACTGGGCGGCAAGCTGCAGTGGGATGCCACCAACTTTGACGGCCTGATGGCCGCAGGTGAGAAGGATCGCTTTGACGACACTTTCAACACCTTCATTCGCCGTGGTGAGATATCTATCGAAGGCGTGGCCTACAAGGACTGGGGCTACGGCACCCGTTTCACCTACGACAAAGGCAACACCAAATTTGACCGCGCGTTCATTACCTATGCCGGCTTGGGTTTTGCTGACATCACCGTGGGTAAGTATGGTGTGGACTACGGTCTTGAAAACACCACCAGCTCGTCCTGGATCACCGGCATCGAACGTCCGTTCATGTACGATTTCCTCAATGGTGATGAAGATACCGAGTTCGGTGTCAACGTCATGCACACTGGTGATAATTACGGTCTGATGGCTCAGGTCGGCAACTACGCCACTAACACCGACGGCGGTGACAAAGGTGGCGATGATAACGATGAAGTGTTTGGTTATACCTTGCGCGCCAACTGGGCTCCTTACCTGAACGGCACTGATGTTGTGCATCTGGGTGCCAACTACCACAGCAGCCGTCCTGACGATAACCGTGCCCGTGCTCGCAGCCGTCTGGGTATCCGCAGTGATGCCGATGCTCGCCTGACCTTTGCCAACGTTGCTGAGGCAGACAAGGACAATGAGTGGGTACTGGAGGCTGGTGCGCAGTTTGGTTCCTTCCGTGCGCAGGCTGAATACTTCCAGCGTGACATCTCTGGCAAAGCTGCCAACACCGATGCCGATATTGATGGCTACTACGCGCAGGTTTCCTACATGTTCGGTGGCGCCCGTGGTTACAAGGCTGGCGCTGGCAAGTGGGATAAGCCGACTGATATGAAAGGTACCTTCGAGCTGTTCGCTCGCTATGAAAGCACCAATGTCGATGCCAATGCAGGCGCCATCCCGGCTCAGCTGAATGACAAGATCAACGGTGTAGTAGCTGCCAATCCGAACAGTGATTTCACTGCTGATGCCATGGTGGTGGGTGTCAACTACTTCGCTACTCCAGCTGTCCGTATGAGCCTGAACTACGTTGACTACGAAGTCGACAACGTCAACACCACTGCTGTTGCTGGCGGCGACAACAAGAATGTTGATGACGGTAAAGCCATCATCGGCCGTCTGCAGTACGTATTCTAAGTAACACCGCTTAACCGCTGCTCCTATCTTTGAGCCCCGCCTAGTGCGGGGCTTTTTTTCGAGTTTTTTGTGTGAGGAAAAGTCTGATGCGCATCTGTGCTGTGTTGTTACTGATGGCGGGTTTAAGCGCTGCGGCCGTGGCTGAGGATTATCGCGCGGCCAAGCCGGGTGATTTGTTGCAGGTGCGCCTTGAGCAGTTGCACCCGACTCAGGTCGTGGTGGGGTATGACCAGATTTATTACAAGCTCGGGCGTTTTAGCAAAGAGCCGAACAAGCTCTTTGATGAGTATTGCGAGGCCAATGGCCAGGGTGAAAGCCGTGAGGTGCCGAAGGGCGCCAAGCTGCATCAGCCGGACAGCTTCAGTTGCCAGGGCGCAGTGGCTGCAAACAGCAGTGAAATGAAAACCGTGGTGGTCGGTCCCGAGGGCCAGCTGTACCTGACCGATGGTCACCATACCTTCACCACCCTGTGGGAGCAGCCCGAAGGCGGCGCAACGCTGGCGATGTGGGTCAAGGTGACCGACAACTTCAGCGACAGCCCGGACCTGCCCAGTTTCTGGCAGCGCATGCAGGCCGCGCGCAAGGTCTGGCTCAGGGATGGCCAGGGCAACGCGATCACCCCGGAGCAGATTCCGGCGCAGCTTGGCCTGGCCAATCTGGGTGATGATCCCTACCGCGCGCTGGTGTATTTCACCCGTGAGGTGGCCTACGACAAACCGCGCTCGGGCGATGTGGCTCCGGAGTTTCTGGAGTTCTACTGGGGCAACTGGCTGCGCGACCAGCTTAACCTGAGCGAGTACGACCTGCGCGACAAGGGCGATTACCGCGATGCGATTGCTGCTGCGGCCAAGCTGATGGTCGCTCTGGAGGCCGATAGCACTGTGGGCGACAGCGGTTTCAAGGCGGCTGAGCTGGGCGGCTATTCCTCCGTCGACCGCAAGGAAATGGGCAAGATGGCCAGTAAGAAGCTGCCATATATGGTTGCTTACAAAGCCACTCGCTGACACGGTCATATCGCGCCAGGCAAGGTGTCTGGCGCCGGGCTTGGCGCTATAGTGCGGCCTTGTCTGATTCGCCGAGTCGTCGATGTTGCTGAGCCAACTGAACTCCATCCATGAAATTGCCGCCAGTCAGTGGGATGCTCTGCTGACTGATGCGCAGCCTTTCTTGCGCCACGCTTTTCTCTCGGCTCTGGAGGACAGTGGCAGTGTGGGCGGCCGCACTGGCTGGCAGCCTGCTCACGCCGCGTTGCTGGGCGCGCAGGGCCAGCTGCTGGCGGCCATGCCGGGTTATGTGAAAAGCCATTCCTATGGTGAGTACGTGTTCGACCATGGTTGGGCGGATGCCTGTCACCGCGCCGGCATCGACTATTACCCCAAGCTGCTCGGCGCAATTCCCTTCTCCCCGGTTACCGGTCAGCGCCTGCTGGGCGCACCGCAGGCGGCCGGGCAATTGCTTGATGAGCTAAGCGCTGGGCTGGAGCAGCAGGGCCTGTCGAGCCTGCATATCAACTTCACCACCGAGGCCGAAAATGCCCTGCTGCAGGGCCGTGACGGCTGGTTGCAGCGCTTGGGTTGTCAGTTCCACTGGCGCAACCGCGGTTACCGGGATTTTCAGGATTTTCTCGACGCGCTCAGTTCGCGCAAGCGCAAGCAGATGCGCAAAGAGCGCGAGCAGGTGGCGGGGCAGGGCATCGAGTTTGACTGGCGAGAAGGCCATCAGCTTAGTGAGCTGGAGTGGGATTTCGTCTACCTGTGTTACGCCAACACCTACCGCGTGCGCGGCCAATCCCCCTACCTGACGCGCGCTTTCTTCAGCCTGCTGGCCGAGCGCATGCCGGAGATGATCCGCGTGGTGCTCGCTCATCAGGCCGGCAGGCCGGTGGCCATGGCCTTTAGCCTGGTTGGTGGCGATAGCCTGTATGGCCGTTACTGGGGTTGCCTGGCCGAGTTCGATCGGCTGCATTTCGAGACCTGTTTCTACCAGGGTATGGACCATGCCATCGCCGCTGGCCTGCAACGCTTCGACGCAGGCGCCCAGGGCGAACACAAACTGATTCGCGGCTTCGAGCCGGTGATCACCCACTCCTGGCACTACCTCTGTCACCCCGGCCTGCGCAATGCCGTGGCGAACTTTCTCGCTGAAGAACAGCACGGCGTACGCGGTTATGCCGAGCAGGCACGCGAGCTGCTGCCTTACCGCCAATAGCGCGCCAGCTCGCGCAGTTTGCCGGGGCGGCAACTACGCTCAGAGCATGTCCGCAGCTTTGCGAGGTGTGTTGTGAGTGCATTTGCCCTGGTCGATGAGTTCTGGCTGCTGCCGGGCGTGGCGGTCAATCTGACTCTGTTTATGAATATGCTCGGCGCGCTGCTGCTTGGCCTGCTGGTCGGTTATGAGCGCTCTTACCATGGCCGGGCGGCGGGCATGCGTACCTATGGCATGGTTTGCATGGCCTCCTGTGCGCTGACAGTGTTGTGCGTATACCCGCAGCACTGGCTGGGCGATCACTCCTTGGCCAGTGTTGACCCAACGCGAGTGATTCAGGGCGTGGTTACCGGTATTGGTTTTCTCGGCGCCGGGCTGATCATGAAGGACGGCATGAGCATCAGCGGCCTGACCACGGCGGCGTCGATCTGGGCCTCTTCGGCGATTGGCGTGTTGGTGGGCGTCGGCTTCTATGGCGCGGCGGTGCTGCTGAGCCTGATTTCCGCCGGGTTGATGATGTGGGGCGCCAAGCTGGAAGCACGGCTGCCATCGCGCCCGGCGCTGGCTATTGTGCTGCGTTTCGCCCCTGGGTTTGTCCGCCCGCATGAGGCGCGTTTGCGTGAGATTGCCCGCGAGCGTGGCTATGTGATTGCCGGTGGCTCGTTCACCGTAAGTTTCGACCAAGGCCAGCTGGAGTGGCGCTTTGTCGCTGTGGCGGTGGACGGGCAGAAGAGTGCGCGGATCAGTGATATGGCCGACGAGCTGGCGCAACTGGAAGGGGTGGCTAAGTTTCAGATGGCCCATGCGCGCAACTGAGCTTCGCCAAGTGTCAGCTCACCCTCAGTCCACGCCAACAAAGCCGCCAGTCTGATGCTGCCAAAGCCGCGCGTAGAGGCCGCCTGCGGCGATCAGTTCACTGTGACTACCGGTCTCGACAATGCGCCCCTGATCGATCACCACCAGGCGGTCCATGCGCGCAATGGTCGACAGGCGGTGGGCGATGGCGATCACCGTTTTGCCCTGCATCAGGGTATCCAGGCTTTCCTGAATCGCCGCTTCGATTTCCGAGTCCAGTGCCGAGGTGGCTTCGTCCAGCACCAGAATCGGCGCGTCCTTGAGCAGCACGCGGGCGATGGCGATGCGCTGGCGCTGGCCTCCGGAGAGTTTTACTCCGCGTTCGCCGATCTGCGCGTCGAAACCATGGCCGCCCATGCCGTCGTCCAGTAGCGGGATAAAGCTGTCGGCGCGAGCCTTGCGTACGGCATCGAGCAGCTGTGCTTCGCTGGCTTCGGGTTTGCCGTAGAGCAGGTTGTCGCGGATCGAACGATGCAGCAGCGAGGTGTCCTGGGTGACCATACCGATCTGCGCACGCAGGCTTTCCTGGGCCACCTCGGCGATGTTCTGGCCGTCAATCAGGATGCGTCCGCTCTCCAGGTCGTAGAGGCGTAGCAGCAGGTTGACCAGGGTCGATTTGCCGGCGCCGGACGGGCCGACCAGGCCGATCTTCTCGCCGGGCGCCACCGTCAGGCTCAGGCCGGCGATCACGCCGTTACGCTTGCCGTAATGAAAGTGGATGTTGTCGAACTGCACGGCACCCTGGCTGACGTGCAGTGGTTTGGCTTGCGCTTGGTCGAGTACCTGGCGCGGCTGGACGATGGTTTTCATGCCGTCCTGCACGGTGCCGACGTTTTCGAAAATGCCATTGACCACCCACATGATCCATTCGGCCATGCCGTTGATGCGGATCACCAGGCCCAGCGCCAGGGCGATAGCGCCAGTGCTGATCAGTTGCTGATCCCACAACCACAGGGCCAGCGCGCCGGTGCCGACGATCAGCATGCCGTTGAGGCAGGTGATCAGGAAATCCAGGGTGGTGATGATGCGCGACTGCAGGCGCACCTTGCCGAGCAACTCCTGCATGGCTTCGCGGGCGTAGTGTTCCTCGACCTGGGTGTGGGCAAACAGCTTGAGGGTGGTGACGTTGCTGTAGCCGTCGACCACCCGGCCCATGACTTTCGAGCGCGCCGCAGAGGCCGCCGCAGAGCGCGCTTTGATGCGCGGCACGAAGTACCAGAGCGCCGCGCAGTAGCCGACTATCCACAGCAGCAGCGGGGCAATCAGGCGCAGGTCGGCGGCGGCAAACAGGTACAGCGCGCTGGCGGCGTACACCAGCACATGCCAGAGCGCATCAACCACCTGCATCGCCGAGTCGCGCAGTGAAGGGCCGGTTTGCATGATGCGCTGGGCGATGCGCCCGGCGAAATCGTTCTGGAAGAAACTCAGGCTCTGCTTGAGCACATAGCGGTGGTTCTGCCAGCGGATCAGGTTGGTCAGGCCGGGGTTGATGGTCTGGTGCGTCAGCAGGTTGTGCAGGCCGAACACCAGCGGGCGGATGACCAGCGCCACCAGCAGCATCCACAACAGGGTGCCTTGATGTTGCTCGAAGAACTCGCCACTCGGGGTGTTCTGTGTCATGTCGATCAGCTGACCGAGGAAGCTGAACAGCGCCACTTCGATCAGAGCGGCGACAAAGCCGACCACCAGCACGGCGATCATCAACGGCCAGACCTGGCGCAAATAGTAGGCATAAAACGCCAGCATGCCGGCCGGTGGCTCGACATCCGGGCTGGCTTTGAAAACGTCGATAAGGCTTTCGAAACGGCGAAACAACATGTCAGGCATCCTGCCTAAATCAGGTAATAGCACCCGATTCTAACGAGTTTGCCCAGGTGGATGTTGCGCAGAAAAAGCAGGAGGGAAACGCGCGGGGTGAGCAGGCTCACCCCGCGCGGGGTTATCAGAGACGCTTGGCGGCGGTGATCAGCACCGGCTCACGTGGGACGTTCTGATGGCCGCCACGGTTGGCGGTCGGCACCTGGGCGATCTTGTCGACTACGTCCATGCCCTTCACCACCTTGCCGAATACGGCGTAACCGAAGTCGCGTGAGCCGTGATCGAGGAAGGCGTTGTCCTTGTGGTTGATGAAGAACTGGCTGGTGGCGGAGTCGCGTACCTGTGTACGGGCCATGGCCAGGGTGCCGCGCACGTTGTGCAGGCCGTTGTCAGCTTCGTTCTTGATCGGCGCCTGGGTGTTTTTCTGCTGCATGTCGGCATCGAAACCGCCGCCTTGCACCATAAAGCCCGGAATTACCCGGTGGAACTGGGTGCCGGCGTAGTAGCCGCTGTCGACGTAGGCGAGGAAGTTGGCGGTGCTGATCGGCGCCTTCTCGGCATCCAGTTCGATCTCGATTTCACCGAGGCTGGTGGTCAGCAGCACTTTCGGGTTTTCGGCGGCCAGCAGGCTGCCGGCAAACAGGATGGAGCAGGCGGCGAGGGTGAGGGTCTTGAACATGCGTAGTAGTCCTTATTGTGGCTTGGCAGTGGAGGCGGCCTGTTCGACTTCGGCAAGGAAGGCTAGCAGGCTGCTGTTGAATTGTTCGGGTTGATCCAGCGGTGTGGCGTGGCGCGAATCTTCAATCACCAGCAGGCGCGCATTGACCATTTCATCGACGTAGGCCTGCTTCTGCGCCACCGGGGTGTAATCGCGGTCGGCCGTGATCACCAGGGTCGGACAGCTGATTCGCGCCAGGCGTTCCCGCACGCCCCAGCCGATAATCGCATCCAGGCTGGCAAGGTAAGCACGCTTGTTGTTCTGCGGCCAGCGTTGCAGGATTTTCTGCCGCAGCTCTTCCTGCTCCGGCTTGGGGAATAGCAGCCTGCCCAGGGCCTTGGCAATGGTGTCGAGGCTGAGCAGGCGCGACAGGCTCCAGCGTTTGGCAATTTCGATGTAGTCGCGCGGGCTTTTCGCCTTCACTTCCGGACCGCTGTTGACGATGCACAGGCTCTTCAGCAGCTCGGGGCGATCTACGCCGAGCTGAAAGCCGATCATGCCGCCCATGGAGATGCCCACCAGATGCACCTGCGGCAGCTGCAGGTGCTCGATCAGCGCTGCCACATCCTCGGCAAAACCCTGAATGCTGTAGCGCTCGCGGGGTTTGTCCGAGCGGCCGTGGCCGCGTACATCGAGGGCGATGACCCGGTAGTGACGGGCCAGCTCGGGGATCTGGTATTCCCAGTCGCGGGTGCTAGAGCCGAGGCCGTGAACCAGCAGCACCGGCGCACCATGGCCGTATTCCTCGTAGTGCAACTGGCAGTCGTCGTTAGTGAAATAGGACATCTGCTGGACTCCTTAATCAGGCCGAGGGCAGGGGCGCAGCAAAGGCTGCATTCAAAGGGGCGGCATCGAAGCGTTGGATCAGCTCGACGAGAATCTGCGTGGCCGGGCCCAGGGGCTTGTCCTTGTTCGAGTAGAGGAAGAACAGCGGATTACGGCTGCCGCCCTGATCCAGCGGCAGCGGTTTGAGCAGGCCATCCTTGAGTTCGCGCTCGATCAGGTGGCGCGGCAACCAGGCAAAGCCCAGGCCGTTGCTGACAAAGGTAGCGGCGGTGGCCAGGCTGCCGACCGTCCAGCGATGCTCCGCGCCAAGCCAGCCGACATCGCGCGGCTGCTGGCGACCGGAGTCGCGGATCACCACCTGCATCTGGCTTTCCAGATCCTGAAAGGTCACCACCCGCTGCAGGCGGTGCAGTGCATGCTCGGGGTGAGCCACGGCGACAAACTCCACGGTGCTCATTTCCGCGCCGAGAAAGCCGGGAATATTCAGCGCGCTGATGGCCAGGTCGGCGATGCCGTCCTTGAGCACTTCTTCCACCCCGGACAGCACTTCCTCGCGCAGGCGCACGCGGCAGCCACGGCTTTGCGGCATAAACGCGGTCAGCGCACGGACCAGGCGCGCATTGGGATAGGCGGCGTCGACCACCAGGCGCACTTCGGCTTCCCAACCCTGTTCCATATGGTGAGCGAGGTCTTCCAGTTGGCTGGCCTGTTTGACCAATTGTCGCGAGCGGCGCAGCAGCACGTCACCGGCTTCGGTCAGCACCGCCTTGCGTCCATCGATACGCAGCAGCGGCACGCCGAGCTGTTCCTGCATACGCGCCACGGTATAGCTGACCGAGGATTGCGAGCGGTGCAGCACCTCGGCCGCCTGGGCAAAGCCGCCATGGTCGACCACCGCCTGCAGGGTGCGCCATTGATCGAGGGTTACGCGGGGGGCTTTCATAGTGTTTTCCCGTCTACAGGTTCTAGGGTGCAAATGCTGACGCAATCAACCTAAACTGGCCGTCTTTTGCTGGAGACTGCCCTGATGAAAAAGCTTTGTTGTGCGCTGCTGGCCTGCTTGCCGCTGACTGTCATGGCCTACCCGATTGAGGTGGAGAAACAGCTCAATGGCGCTGAAGTCTCGGCCACCACCCAGGAAATCGACCACAACATGGGCGGTTTGCAGCTGTACAACTATGGCCGCAGCGCCGCCAAGTGCACGGCGCTGTTCCGCAATGGCCCGGAAGCGCCGCGCACCCGCAAGGTCAGCCTGGCTGCCGGTGAAAGCAGCAACCTGGCGGTGAAGTTCAGCCGCAGCATTATCAAACTACGGGTCAAACTGACCTGTGAACTCAGCTAACAAGAGCAGGCTGCAACAGCCCAGAGACTAAGCCTGGGCTGGCTATAAATCAAATTATTAGATTGTTTGGTGCAGATATTTGCGCTTTTTAATCGGATTGCACGCTACTATTCTTTGCCCATCGACGTTCAACAACCCTTCGATGGAGCAAACAACATGGCAAACGTCCTGGTAATTGAAAGCAGCGCCCGTCAGCAAGGTTCGGTTTCGCGTCAGCTGACTGCACAATTTATCGCCAACTGGCAGGCTGCCAATCCGGCGGATCAGATCAAGGTGCGTGACCTGGCGGTTGATCAGGTGCCGCATCTGGACGCCAACCTGCTGGGCGGCTGGATGACGCCGGCCGGGCAGCAGAGTGAAGCCGAGCAGGCTGCGCTGGCGCTGTCCAACCTGCTCACCGATGAGCTGCTGGCCGCTGATGTGCTGGTGCTGGCCGCGCCGATGTACAACTTCGCCATCCCCAGCACCCTGAAGGCTTGGCTCGATCACGTGCTGCGCGCCGGGGTGACCTTCAAGTACACCGAAACCGGCCCGCAAGGCCTGCTCAGTGGCAAGCGCGCTTTCGTCCTGACCGCCCGTGGCGGCATCTACGCCGGCGGTACTCAGGACCATCAGGAACCCTACCTGCGTCAGGCGCTGGCCTTTGTCGGTATTCACGATGTCAGCTTTATCCACGCCGAAGGCCTCAACCTGGGCGGCGACTTTATGGAAAAGGGCCTGAACCAGGCCAAGGCGCAACTGGCCCAGGCCATCTAGTTTTCCGCTGCTACCTGCTCTCCTGGCGTCCGGTGCTCCTGGACGTCTCTGCCCGCTCTGCTGATGCCGTGCGGGCTTTTTTATGTCCTGCGTTTTTGCGCTGTACGGCTGTTTAAGTACCTAGCTGTGTCGCTTTGTGGCTGTGGTCTTAACTACAAGCCAGGCAAGATGCTGGGGTCTGATTGAGCAGGGTGATGTGATGCAGCTGTCTGGGCGCGGTGTGGCGCTGTCGATTATTGCTTCGGTGTTGTTTGCCGTGGTGCCCGGCTATGTGCGCCTGCTGGCACCACTGGATGGCTTGCAGGTATTTGCCCAGCGAGTGCTCTGGTCGATGCCGGCGGTGTTGCTGCTGATTACCCTGTCGCGGCAATGGCCGGTGCTGCTGGCTGCCTGTGGCCGTGTGCGGCGCGAGCCTTTGCTGCTGGCCAGCCTGCCGCTGGCGGCGCTGTTGATGGGCATTCAGTGGGCGCTGTTTGTCTGGGCACCGCTGGCCGGGCGCATGCTGGAAGTGTCGCTGGGCTATTTTCTTCTGCCGTTGGCCATGGTGCTGGCCGGGCGGGTGTTTTATGGCGAGCGGCTGCGGCCGTTGCAGCGTCTGGCGGTGTTCTGCGCCTTGCTCGGCGTGGCCCATGAACTGTGGCTGACCCAGGCGTTCTCCTGGGTGGTGATGGTCACGGTGCTGGGCTACCCGCCGTATTTTATGCTGCGCCGCTGGATGCGCCTGGACGCCTTGTCCGGCTTTGCCTTCGAGATGCTGTTTATGGCGCCGGTGGCAATCTGGCTGGTGCTGCAGTGGAGCCCGCCGCAGCTGTTTAGCCAGGCGCCGCAGCTGTGGTGGCTGCTGCCGGGGCTGGCGATCCTCAGTTCCCTGGCGTTTGCCGCGATGATGGCTGCCAGCCGGCTGCTGCCGATGGGGCTGTTCGGCATTCTCAGTTATGTCGAGCCGGTGCTGCTGTTTCTGGTGGCGCTGCTGTTTCTCGGCGAGCAGTTCAACAGCGCGCAGTGGCTGACCTATCTGCCGATCTGGCTGGCGGTGCTTTTGGTCGGCTGGGACAGTGCGCGGTTGCTGCTCAAGCAGGCTCGGCAAGGGTTATAGAACGACATCCGCAGGGTTTTCCGGCAGCACCTGATAGTGCAGCTGCACCACGCCGCTGCTGAAACTGCGTTGTTCGTGCAGCCTCAGGCTGCGCTCCAGACCGCTGGAAAACATCGGAATACCGGCACCCAGCAGATAGGGCTCCAGGCTCACCACTAGCTCATCGAGCAGGCCGGCGGCGAAGCAGTTGCCCGCCAGCGAGCCGCCACCTACCAGCCAGATACGTTGATGGCCCTGGGTGGCCAGCTCAGTCAGGGCTTCGCTTGGCGTGCAGTGGCGCATGCTTACGCCCGGCGGCAAGTGCTGGTGGGGGTAGCGGGTCAATACCAGGCAGGGTTTGTTGGGGTAGGGCCAGGCCCCTTCGCAGTCCATCAGTGCATCGAAAGTCATGCGGCCCATCAGCAAGGCGTCGATGCCGTCATAAAAGGCGTGGTAACCGTGGTCGTCGCCAGAGGTCTGGATGGCTTCCAGCCAATCGACTCGGCCATCCGGGCGAGCGATATAGCCGTCCAGACTGGCGGCTACGTAGTAGATCAAGGTGGGTTTCATGCTAAGCCCCCAAACGCAGACGAAGGGCTCGGCTGAAGCCCCTGGTCAGTGGAGTGGCAATAGGGGACAAAGTTTCCTGGCAGGCTCAGTCCAGCACGTTCTGCAAAATCTCGTAGATCAGCCCCGTAGCCAGGGTGACGAGCACCACGTCGGTGCCCACTTGCTGCCATTCGTAGCCTTCGTAGCGCGGCAGTTGGCCGAGCAGGCGATTGTCGAAGCGCTTGGCAATACCCGGCGGCAGCGGCTTGCCGCGCGCCAGGTTCTTGCGGATGCCCGGTGGCAGAGACTGGGCTGGGCCGATCAGGTCGCGGTTATCGCCAAGGATGATGCGCACCTGGCCAATGTCGATGCTCGGGCCACGGATGTCGACGCGCACATCGCTGTCATCGCCATGTTTGTGGGCTTTGTCATGTTTGGGCGCGGCTTCGGCGTTGGCGAGTGTTAGCGCCAGGCCAAGGCCGGCGAATAACAGGGGTAGCGAACGGGACATGGCAGAACTCCGTAGCGGGGTATGAGCTTTGGAGGTCGGCCTGACGCTAAGGTTCCTCAGGCCGTCTTCGCCCTGGTGGCGGTCATGACGCGGAGTATGGCATTGAGCAACATGCCGTAGAGCGGCACGAACAGCAGCAGGCTGACCACCAGCTTGACCCCGTAATCGACCGTGGCGATTTCCACCCAGTGTTCGGCCATAAACGGGTTGCTGCTGTTCCAGAACGCCACCGAGAAGAACGCGTAGGTGTCCAGCAGGTTGCCGAAGATGGTTGATACGGTTGGCGCTACCCACCACAGCGACAGCTGGCGCAGGCGGTCAAATACCTGAATATCGAGGAACTGCCCCAGCACGTAGGCGAGGAAGCTGGCGATGGAGATGCGCAGCACGAACTCGTTGAACTCCAGCAGTGCGCCGAAGCCGCGAAAGCTGGCTTCCTGAAACAATACCGAGACGATGTAAGAAATCAGCAGCGCCGGCAGCATTACCCGGGCGATCACCAGGCGCGCCGTACGTTTGCCGAGCAGGCGCACGGTCAGGTCGGTGGCCAGGAAAATAAACGGGAAGCTGAACGCGCCCCAAGTGGTGTGCCAGCCGAACAGGGTGATTGGCAGCTGCACCAAGTAGTTGCTGGCGATGATGATCAGGATATGGAACAGCACCAGGGCCATAAGCGCATTGCGCAGGCGCTGAGGGGCGGTAATGAGCATGACGGAACCTTTTTGCTGAATGGGGTTAGGGAACCCATGCCATCCGGAATTGAATGGCGGCGCGCATTCTACCGGCGCGACGCGGCGCTTGCGTAGTGGCCTGACGGGAGGCCTCGTTCTGCGCCCTTTTAGTGTCCTGCTGCCGGGCTGCAAACTAGGCTACAGACGCCGTTGGCCAGGCCGTTCGGGCTTTTAGCCGACAGAACCGGTAATCTATGCTGCTGTTTTGCTGATTTTTTGTCGAGGTATACCCGTGTTTTCCCAATTCGCCCTGCATGAACGCCTGCTCAAAGCCGTGGCCGAGCTGAAATTTGTCGAGCCCACCCCGGTGCAGTTGGCGGCCATTCCGCTGGCGCTACAAGGGAAAGACTTGCGGGTTACCGCGCAAACCGGCAGCGGCAAGACCGCGGCCTTTGTGCTGCCGATGCTCAATCGTCTGCTCGGTGATGGCGCCTCCTCGCCGCGCATGAGCGTACGCGCGATGATTCTGCTGCCGACCCGCGAGCTGGCGCAGCAGACCCTGAAAGAGGTCGAGCGCTTCGCTCAGTTCACCTTCCTCAAGGGCGGGCTGATCACCGGTGGGGAAGACTTCAAGGTGCAAGCCGCCATGCTGCGCAAGGTCGATATTCTGATCGGCACGCCTGGCCGCCTGATCGAACACGCCAATGCCGGCAACCTGCTGCTCGATGAAGTCGAAGTGCTGGTGCTCGATGAAGCCGACCGCATGCTCGACATGGGTTTTGCCGAGGACGTGCAGCGTTTGTCTGAGCTGTGCAACGCCGACCGTCAGACCCTGCTGTTCTCCGCCACCAGTGGCGGCGCAGTGCTGCGCGAAGTGGTTGGCAAGGTGCTGAAAGAGCCTGAGCACCTGCAGCTCAACCGCGTCAGCCAGCTCAATGAGGGCACCCGTCAGCAGATCATCACCGCTGACCACAACCATCACAAAGAGCGTCTGGTCGAGTGGTTGCTGAAGAACGAGACCTACGACAAGGCGATCATCTTCACCAATACCCGGGTTCAAGCCGACCGCCTGTATGGCAAGTTGGTTGCCCACGACTTCAAGACCTTTGTGTTGCACGGCGAGAAGGACCAGAAGGATCGCAAGCTGGCCATCGACCGCCTCAAGCAAGGCGCGGTGAAGATTCTGGTGGCCACCGATGTGGCGGCCCGTGGCCTGGATGTCGACGGCCTGGATCTGGTGATCAACTTCGATATGCCGCGCTCCGGCGACGAATACGTGCACCGCATCGGCCGCACTGGCCGTGCGGGGGCCGAAGGTCTGGCGATCTCGCTGATCTGTCATAACGACTGGGCGCTGATGTCGAGCATCGAGCGCTATCTCAAGCAGCGTTTCGAGCGCCGCAATATCAAGGACCTCAAGGGCATCTACCAGGGCCCGAAAAACCTCAAGGCGTCGGGCAAAGCGGTTGGTCCGAAGAAGAAAAAGATCGACCCGAAAACCGGCAAGAAGCTCGCCACGAAAAAGCCGGCCGCCAAGGCACCGAAGCGCAACACCATCAACCGGCCGAAACCCGATGCGCCGGTGCTGGTCAGCCAGGACGGCCTGGCGCCGCTGAAGCGCCGTACGCCAGCTGCCGAGTAACGTCGTGGGCCGCTGGGTCTGCTGGCTTGCTGCACTGTTAATCACCGCGCAGGCGCAGGGCGCGGTGCACAAATGCCTGCAGCCTGACGGTGTGGTGCTCTACAGCGATCAGCCCTGCAGCATCGCCCACAGCAACCTGGCCTTGAGTGTCAGCAATTACGCCAGCTACCCGCCGCTGCTGCAGGGGGTGGCGCAGCTCTGGCACGAACGGCTGCAGCCGCTGCTGGTCGGGGTTGATGTGCTGGCCGTGCTGGCGCTGGTTTACGGGCTGATGAGCCTGATCTGCTTTATCGCCTACTACCGCGACAAACAATTCGCCATCAAGGGTCAGCAGCGTACGCCCGAGGTGCGCCTGCATCTGTATGAATTGTTGGGTGGCTGGCCGGGCGGGTTGCTGGCGCAGCGGCTGATTCGGCATAAGAACCGCAAGCTGAGTTATCAGCTGCTGTTCTGGTTGATCGTCTTGCTGCACCTGGCCGTGGCGGGGTTGGTGCTGTGGTTGAGCAATACGCCTGCAGGCGGCTGAAGACGGCGGGTTAGCCGCCGTCTTCAGGTTAGCTGCTACTTCGGTACGATCAGAATTTTGCCGTCACGCTCGCCACTGGCGGCGGCCGCCACGGCCTGCTTGATCTCGCTGACGTCATAGGTGGCGGCCACCCGTGTGTGCAACTTGCCGCTGGCGATCAGCTGCACCAGCTCGCCAAATACCTTCATCTGCTCGGCCTGGCTGGCGTTCTGGAACCATTTGGCCAACCAGAAGCCGCGCAGGCTGACATCGCGAAACACAAACGACGCGGGCGATACCTGGCACGGCTGGCGGCTCATCATCCCGTAGTTAACCAGCACGCCGCCTTCGCAGAGGCTGGCAGCCAGGTGATCGGTCGACTCGCCGCCTACAGCATCGATACCCAAACGCACGCCTGCACCGCCAGTGGCTGCGCGCACGCGCTTGGCCAGGTCCGGGCCATCGACCAGCACCACATCACCGCCTTCGGCCTCAACGCCGGCTACCGCTGATTCGCGGCGCACCACGTTGATGGTCTTGAAGCCGCGCAGCTTGGCCAGCTGGATCAGGTAGCTGCCGACGCCCGAGTTGGCGGCGTTCTGGATCACCCAATCACCGGGCTTGAGGTCGACGAACTCACTGAGCATCAGGGAGGCGGTCGGCGGGTTGACCGTGAGCATCGCCAGTTGCTGTGGGTCGGCTTCCGGCAGGGGAATAAGTTTATTGGCCGGCGCATTCAAATGGCTGACCCAGGTACCGCAGCCCACTGGCAACAGCACCATCTGGCCGACTTTCAGGTTGCCGACCTCGGCGCCCAGGGCTTCCACCCGGCCAACCCCTTCGTTGCCGCCAATCGCTGGCAGCGGCGGCAGCATGCCGTATTCGCCGGTGAGGGTCAGCACATCGGATGGGTTGATTGGTGCAGCCAGCACCTTGATGCGCACCTGGCCGGCGCCAGGCTCTGGCAGTTGCAGTGCTACGGCGGCAATCACTTCGTGAGGTTGCGGGCCGCGTTGTTGGTATTCGGCTTTAAGCATGAAGGTTCTCCAGTGGGCAGCGACTGACTCGGGTGGCAAGAGTCTAGTCCTGTATGTGCCCTGGGCGACTAATTCGGATTAATCGATCTCAGTGATAGAACAATGCAGAGTCAGGTCATAGCCGGCTATGCTGGGCCCTGGTTCAACTCGAGTATCGCCATGAAGTGGGTGTGGGTCTGTTGTTTGTTGTCGTGCAGCCTGAACGTGTCGGCGCAAGCCTTGCGCGTGGGCTTTGGCACGCACAAACCGCCGTATATCTTCGAGAATGAAGCCCGTGGCCTGGAGCACGATATTGTGATGACTGCCGCGCAACGCGGCGGGCTGGAGCCGGTGGCGTACTACGCGCCGATGGAGCGCTTGAACCTGATGCTGAGCAAGGGCCAGATCGACGTTATTGCCACCACCAACGAGCGCAGCGGCGGCTCTATTTTTTATTCGGATGCCTATATCCGCTACCAGAACGTTGCGGTGGCCTTGCGCTCGCGCAACCTGGATATCCAGCGTATCAGCGACCTGGTGGGTTACTCGGTGAATGCCTTCCAGCGCGCGCGTTTTCTGCTCGGCAGCGAGTTTCAGGCCATGGCTGAAAACAACCCGCGCTACCGCGAAGAGGCCTTTCAGATTGCCCGCAATCGCATGCTCTACAGTGGCCGGGTGGATGTGGTGGTGACGGACATGCGCATCCTGCGTTACTTCAACCGCGAGGTGTACACCCAGGTTGATGTGACCCAGCCGCTGACCCTGTATCCGATTTTTGCGGCCACCGACTACAAGCTGGGGTGCCGCCTACAGGCTGATTGCGAGCGTTTCAATCAGGGCTTGGCGGCGATTCGGGAAAGTGGCGAGTACACCACCATCGAACGCCGTTACGCCATGCACTGACACGCCGGTACATCGGCGGCTTATGGGGCGATCTCGTCGAGGCCCTCTTGTGCGGCCAGCAGTTCTTCCTCGGTTTGCAACGGCGTGCTGCTGACGCTGAAATCGACAATCTCGATAGCGCCCTGACCCTGACCCAACAGATGGAAGGAGAACGCCTTGCGTGCGTGCGGGTTGTCGAAGGTGAAGCTGACTTCGACAGGCTTGTCACGGGTCAGCAGCGGCAGCTCGGGGATCGCCAAGTCGACGTTGCGGTCGTATTCCTTGGTTTTCAATTGCAGCGTGGCGCCCTGTTTATCCAAGCGTAGGGCGCGGATTTTCAGGGTTACTGTGGTCTGTGTGTCCTTGCCCAGGGTCAGGTACTGCGCGCCCACCAGGTTGTCTGCCCAGTCATCACTGGCGTTGGGTTTGAGCTTGATGGGCTGCAGGTTGGCGAACTGGTAGCGCTGTTCGGCCTGGTCGCCGTGGCTCAGTGATTGGTCAAGCAGGGCCGCTTGCTGGCTGATCAGGCGCGCCGGTTTGCCGCTGAAACGGCCCAGGTAGCGTGCGCTGTCGGCAATAAAACCAGGGCTGGCGTAGCGCCGGCAGACATTCTGGAAATCGCATTCGGTCAGCGTGCCCTGGCCGTCATGCCGGCGCAGCAGGCCATTGGTGTAGGAGATGATCTCGCGGCCCGTGGCGTAGTCACGCAGCAATGAGCGTCCGGCGATATTGCTAGGCACCGGGAAGGCGAAGTAGTCGAGCACCGAAGCGGTCAGGTCGACATGGCCATACACGCCTTGCTTGAGCGCCGGCAGCTGCGCCTGTTCGGGAGCCAGCAGCAGGTTGAAGCCCCAGGCCGAGGCCAGGCGTACGTTCTCCACACCGTGGGATTCATCCGAGGTGACGATCACCAGGGTGTCTTTCATCACCCCCTGTTTTTCCAAGGCGTTGAGGAAGTCGGCGATGGCGTCATCCAAGTAGGCAATCGCCGCCAGCTTGGCGTTGGGGTGACGGTCGAGGTAGTCCTGCGGAGCGGAGTAGGGTTGGTGAGTGCCCACGGTCAGCAGGGTTAGCATCCAGGGTTGGCGTTTTTTGCGCAGTTGCTGCACGTAACCCAGGGCGCCTTCGAAGTAGGCTTTGTCGTCCATGCCCCAGGGGAATTCGATGTAGGGTTTGTTCTTGAACCAGTCGCGGCCCAGGGTCTTGTCGAAACCCATCTGCGGCATGATCTGGTCCTTGGCCATAAAGCGCAGCCCGGCACCTTGCAGAAAGTGCGTGCTCAGGCCGCGTTCGCGCAGCTGTGCGGGCAGGCATTGCTCGCTGCGCGCCGGGTTGTTGAGCAGCTCAACGCCTTTCGGGGTGCCGGAGTCGAGTTTGTTGTAATCGCCGCAGAGCATGGCGTAGAGGCCGCGGATGGTTTGATGGCCATGCAGCACATAGTCAGTGGTGAGCATGCCGCGCTCGGCCCACTGGCTCAGACGTGGCATCGGGTCCTGCGCATAGCTGCTGCCGATGGCTTGGCGACTGGCTTGCAGATAAGCGCCGGTGACGCCTTCGAGGGTGATAATCAGCACGTTGCGGGCGCTGCCGGCTTGCTTGAGCAGCGGCGTGCCATGCAGGTCGAGTTGGTTCAGGCCGCTGATATCGGGTGGGCTGCTTGGCTCGTTACCAGCCAGCCAGTCGGCCAGGTGTTGCTGGCCGCTATTGCTACTTTCCGCCAGCAGCTTGTGCGGCAGGTTGAACTGCAGCCATTGGGCCGCTTCGCTGGGTTTGAGTTGCTGGCCAACTGTGTGTACGGCAAACAGGGCCAGCGGTAGCAGCAGCCAGGTGCGCGATAGCGCGGCGGCGCGGCGGGGTGTTTGTAAGCTGCGTAGCCCCAGGTAAAGCGCCACCAGTACGGCCATGGCCAAGGCCAGTAGCGGTTGGCTCAAGCCACTGCCCTGGGTTGAATGGCTGACGAATTGTGCGTCGCCCAGGTATTGCAGGTCGGCCGGCTCCGGCATGCGCCCCACGGCATTAACCAGCTCGGCGGTGCTCAGGGTAAAGATGCACCAGACCAACAACAGAGGAATGCTCAGCAGCCAGGAGCGTTGGTACAAAAGCACCACCAGCAAGCTGCCGACTGCCAGGTCAGACAGGTAGCCATAGGCGTGCGACCAGCCCAGCGTGTAGCGGCTGAGCAACGGCAGGGCGAGTAATAACAAACCGAGGGTAAGCAGGGTGCTGGAAGGCTGTCGCAGCCAATTGCAGGTAACGCGCACGGGTACTCCTGGGGCGATTGCCATCGTTCAGCAGTGGCAATGCCGAAACAGCCGCAAGACGCGGGCTGACATGATTCTGAAACAAGGTTGTGCTAAGCGCCAGAGGCTGGGGCGCAAAAGGGCAAAACAACTGATGTCGGGATGGGAAAAGACGCGGGGGATGGGGAGGGGTTATGCACTGGCCAGCGCCTTGTCATTGCGAGCAAAGCGCTGCATGGCCAGAAAGCGTTACTTTTTACCGATGGTGATCTGCTTGGTGGTGCCGTACACCTGGCCGCTGACGCCTTTGGCAATTTGCTGAATTTCCCCGCCGGATTTCAGGAAGGCTTCGATCTGTGCGTCGATCGAGGCGCTGGTTTCCACGGCTGGAGCCGGCTTGGGTTTGCTGTTGGATGCTTTTACGCGCATGACGGCCATTAACCTACTCAAAAATTAATTTGGCCGCGCATAATACTCGAAATGCTTGACAATTGCTTGATAAATAAAGCCCGGATGTGGCGATATGCAGAGAGATTATTCTGTAAATAGTCCGGGTAATTAGCGGATATACCAGTAAGTGGTTGTTTTAATACGAATAGATAATTCGTGTTGAGGCGGCATCTCGCGACCTGGGCCATCGGTCGGATTGCCCCGCAAGGTCATCCGGCTGGCACCGTGCGATGGCCGGTAGGCCGAGAAATTAACAGGCGAGTCGGCTAGAATGCCGGCCTGGTAATGAGGGTAGGGCATCATGGCGGTAATTGGACGAATGAATAGTTTGCAGGTCGTGAAGCACACCGACTTCGGCCTGTATCTGGATGGCGGCGCGGATGGCGAGATTCTATTGCCCAAACGCTATATCCCGAGCGATACCCCAAGTGAAGTGGAAGACTGGTTGAACGTCTTTATTTACTTGGACAGTGAAGACAAATTGATTGCCACCACGGAAAAGCCAAAAGTTCAGGTGGGCGAATTTGCCAGTTTGAAAGTTGTGGATATAAACCGGGTGGGCTTATTCCTTAATTGGGGTTTGCCGAAAGATTTATTGCTGCCGCACTCCGAAGAAAAACGCCCCTTGCAGATTGGTGATTACTGCGTGGTGCATGTGTTTCTCGACAAGCGCAGCAAACGCATCACTGCCACCGCACGCCTGGATCGTTACCTGGACAATGTGCCGGCCAACTACACGGCGGGCGAGGAAGTCGACCTGTTGGTGGCCGAATCCACTGATATGGGCTTCAAGGCCATTATCAATGGCAAGCATTGGGGCCTGATCCACAAGAACGAGCTGTTCAAGTTCGTGCGCAGCGGCATGCAGGAAAAAGGCTTTATCAAGGAAGTGCGCGCTGACGGCAAGATCAGCCTGAGCCTGCAGCCGGTTGGTCAGGAAGCCGCCAGCAGCCTGGGTGAGCAGATTCTGGCCAAGCTGCGCGAGCACGATGGCGTGCTCAAGGTGAATGATAAAAGCTCGCCTGAAGAAATTGCCGGGCTGTTTCGGGTCAGCAAGGGCAACTTCAAGAAAGCCATCGGCGGCTTGTACAAGCAGGGTCGCATCGTGATCCACGAAGACCGTATCGAACTGCCGAGCAAGTAAGCAGCGCTCTGCGTTTGCGGTTCACTGCATTGCACCAGCAGTGAACCGTACGTGCTGCAATTGGCTTGCTAGGCTTGAGTGACAGCTTGAGTCGCGTTGCTGCTGGTGTGCTGCGCGACTTAAGCAATATCTTGCCGGTGTAGCTCAGTCGGTAGAGCAGCGCACTCGTAACGCGAAGGTCGTAGGTTCAATTCCTATCACCGGCACCATCTAAGCCAATCCGTTAACCGCCACCAAACTGGGAGAACGACGCCGTTCGACTGGGCTTGGTTTTTTGCGGTGCGGCAATTTTGCCGGCGTAGCGCCAGTCCCAGGGCGCGACTATGTCTTCGGCCGGAAGCTGCCAGAGGCCTTTGCCCATGTTTCTGGCCAGGGTCTCGGCATCTTTGAGCCGGTGGTCTTTCAGCTGTTTGGTATAGGCCCAGGCGGCGCCCTGGGCGACCAGGGTGTGATTCACATCAAGGCTGCCGACATAGGCCCGAGCCAGCGTTCTGCCGTAGCGATCCACCTCTTGCACATGCAGGACCACCTGCTTTTCCAATACCAGATCAGACAGGGCTTGCTTGGCTTCGGCGCCATAGGGCTGCTTTCTTTCCGGTGCGTCGATTTCTGCAAGGCGCACACGCAGCCGTTTGTTTTCCGTGGTCAGGCAGCTGAAGGTGTCGCCTTCGCTGATGGTCATCACCCGGCAGATGAATTGCTCAGCAAGCGCCAAACTGGGCAGGCAGGCGAGAAGCAGTAGCGCGATACGAATAGTCATCTGATTGGCAATGCTCAGGCGAATGCATAGCCGTTGATAGTAATAAATGCTCAGCAGATTAAGCGGGACGGGTATCGCGAAACAGCACTGCGGGTTGTGCGAAGTGCTTAGCCTGCGTTGAACGCTGGGGTTGCTTGTGCTTTCCCACAAACCGAGGATGATTGCTCATTATTTGAGCGATCAAGCCGTATGCGGATGCTCTGTCTGGATCAATGGTCGGAACCGCAGGCGTGCTGGTGTTGCCAAACCTTCAGGTTCGTTGCGCGCCGATGGCGCAGAGGTTGTGATGACGATGTGCAGATATGTGCTCGGTCTGGTGGGGGTGCTGCTGGTGACGCCGTTGTATGCCGAGCAGCAGGCGCCACAGACGCTGCGGGTCATTCCGAAAACCTATATCAGCCCCGGTGCCAGTGGCAGCATCGGCAGCTCGCAGACTATCGAAAGCCATAACCTCTATGGCGGGCAGCGCCTACCCGACGGCCTGCAGCGTCATGAGCAGCGCTACGGCAGCCAGTCGATAGAAAACCGCGGAACGATCAAGCAAACCATTGAATACCCCAATGGCTACCGGGTGCAGCAGTATCCTGGGCAAAGCACTGAATACTATGAGCGCAGTCGCTAGCTCAGGCCGCTATCACCAAGCCCCAGCGCAAGCCTAGAAACGCCAGCAAACCCAACGGGCCGAACATCAGGGTCAGCACATAGCAGGGCAGCAGTGCCCAGTGGCTGATGCCGGCGATGGCGCCTTCGTGGCGGATATACAGCCCGACCATCAGATCGAACGCCAGGATATGCACCCAAGCCGCCAGCGCGGCGGTGGGTTGGCGCAGTAGCGAGAGCACCCCACCAAGGCTGAAGAAACCGGGTCTGCCGCTACCCGGTTCGGGGCGTTGGCGCATCGCGACAAACAGCAGCCAGCTGTAGACGATGGCCAGTAGAACCACGCTAAGGCCCAGCACCAGTTCATCGGTATAGGACCAGAGCGGCAGGCAGACCAGCATCAGCCAGCCGCCCAGGGCGATTAGCGAGGTGAGTTTGAACAGCGGTTTCAACGGGGCCATGGCGTGCTCACTGGGCAAGGTGTGGGCTCAACCATAGCGGATACGGCGGTTGCCGCATCCAGGTATCAGCGGCTGAATACAACGTCATCAGCTGGCGCGAGGGCCAGCTGATGGGCGCGGTTTACTGCTTTTTGCCCCAGAGTTTTTCCAGGCGTTGATCACGACCGCAGCCGTTGCGGTAGTAGTTGTAGCGCAGCGGATTACGTTGGTAGTAGTCCTGGTGATAGTCCTCGGCGGGGTAGAAGGTGCTGGCGGCGAGGATTTCCGTAACCACCGGCGCAGGCAAACGCGCGGATTTCTCCAGGGCGGCCTTGGAGGCTTCAGCCAGTTGCTGTTCTTCTGCGTTGCTGTAGAAAATCGCGCTGCGGTACTGCGGGCCGCGGTCGCAGAACTGGGCGTTGGCGGTGATCGGGTCAATGGTGGGCCAGAAGGCTTCCAGCAGCTTGGCGTAGCTGGTCTTGCTCGGGTCGAAGCGCACCCGTACTGCTTCGATATGCCCGCTGCTGCCGGCTGAGACCTGTTCGTAGGTGGGGTTGTCGACATGCCCGCCGATATAGCCTGAGGTGGTTTCAATCACGCCAGGCACCTTGTCGAAATCCGACTCGGTGCACCAGAAGCAGCCGCCGGCAAAGATCGCCACGCCAGGGTTTTCCACCGTTGGCGTACTGCCTTGCGGCTGCGGCGCCTGGGCGGCGCTGGGTTCACAGGCGGCCAGTAGACCGCCCAGAACGAGGATGCTGCTGGCCAGCAGACGGCGGCGCCAGGTCGAGGTGATAGCAGTCATGTTCAGCTCCGCAGCTCAGGTAAGGCTTCGCCTTGGGGGATAAAGCGCAGGGCCACGCCGTTGTTGCACCAACGTTCGCCGCGCGGTTTCGGGCCGTCATCGAAGACATGACCCTGATGCCCGCCACAGCGTGCGCAGTGGTATTCGGTGCGCGGGAAGAACAGCTTGAAGTCGCGCTTGGTGCCCATATGGCCGGCAATCGGCTGGGTAAAGCTGGGCCAGCCGGTACCGCTTTCATATTTGTCCTGGCTGGCGAACAGCGGCAGGTAGCAGGCGGCGCAGAGGTAGGTGCCGTCGCGTTTTTCCTGATTCAGCGGGCTGCTACCGGGGGCTTCGGTGTCTTCTTCAAAGAGCACGGCATAGGCTTCGGGCGTCAGTAGTGCACGCCAGGCGTCATGGGGTTTATCCAGCGGTGTCACGCTGCTGGCGATGGCTTGCGCCAGGCTGAGTGGGGCGTGACCGAGCAGGGGCAGGGCTGGCAACAGGGCCATTCCCTTGAGCAGGGAGCGTCTTTTCATGGCAGTGCTCTGTGTGAGGTGTGGCCAATAGACAGAGACAAAGCCGAGTTGTTACAGCCTTGCCGGCAGCGCGCGAGAATTTTCCCGCGCAAGTTGTAAGCAAAGATAAACCCGAGGGTCTGTTGCCGTTTCGTTCGCGGCCGCGCCGGAGCCTGTTTTAGCGCGAGGCAAGGCACGAGACACGAAGTTTGGTTGTTCCAAATGAGTGTCGAGAAACGCAGTATCGCGCTAAAACAGGCCCGGCCCTTCGGGTTGCGCGCAAAATCTCGCCATGCGGTGTTGGAGGACTTGGCAAGGGAACAACCATTACCTGCGTCCTCCGCCTAGCCTGGCGAGATTTTTCGCAGCAACGCGGTTCGCGACGAAACGGCATCAGACCCTTTGCTCAGGTGATAGGCAGGCTGCTGGTTTTATCGACGCCGTCATCGATGACAATGCAGTCCCGCCCGGCGTTCTTGGCGCGATACAGGCGTTCATCGGCGCGCTGCAGCATGTTTTCCCAGTGCTCGTCGCGGCGCAGGATGGCCCCGCCGACTGACATGGTCACCGCTCCGCCGGGGCCGCGCAGGTGCTGCGCCACTTGTTGCTGCAGGTGTTGCGCGGCCGCCAGCAGGCCGGCGCGTTCGGTGTTGGGCAGCAGCAGGAGGAACTCTTCGCCGCCGAAGCGGAACAACCGGTCTTCCTTGCGCGATGAGCTTTTGATCAGTTCGACAAAGTCCACCAGCACCTGGTCGCCGGCTTGGTGGCCGTGGCTGTCGTTGATCCGTTTGAAATGGTCCAGGTCCATCACCAGTACGCCGTAGCTGTTGCCGTGGCGGCGGTAAATGGAGGCGGCGATCTTCAACTCTTCATTCATTGCCCGGCGGTTGCGCGCACCGGTCAGCGGGTCGTGGATGGCCAGTTGTTGCAGCTGGTCACGCTGGCTGCTGGTGCGGTAGGCAAACACGAAGCTGAGGGTGCTGGCCATCATGCTGGTGACCAGAAATGAAACCATCTGGTAGTCGCTTTCAAACACCGAGCCGGGCTTTAACTGGCCGTAACCAACCAATGTGGTGAGCACCAAAATAGTGGCCAGCAAGGCCTTGGCGGGCGACACCATAAAGAAGTTGAAGAGGATCAGCGGGTAGATCCAGAACAGGCCGTTGACGCCCAGGTTGATGGCGATCAGCGTTGCGCCGGCAGAGAAGATGGTGGCCAAGTAAATGCCGGGTTTGATCGTGTCACCGGTGCGCCAGGCGTAAAGCACCGCGAGCACGGTGGAAACCACAATCACGGTGTCGGCGGAGCCTACCAGGTAGTTACCGGTGGCTAGCCGGTAGACGGCATAGGGGGTAATGCCAATCACGCCAAACAGGCCCATCAAGGTAATGATGGACAACTGGAAGTCGTTACGCAGGCGCCTGAGCAACCGCGATATGCGCATAGGTAAAGGCCATTGTTGTCGTTGTTATGAGCTAAGCATGCAGAGCTTGCCCTGGCGATGGCAATAGTAAAATCCAGCAAAGTGCCAGCATGGGCCACTATCTGCCGAATGGTGTTGGTGTTATCTGGTACTAAGGTTCCAACCCTTGTGCCGTAAGGCCTGCGCAAGATATGCGGGAAAATGCCAGCAGGCTTTTAGTGCGCTGATAGCGGCTCAGGCGTTCAGCCAACGGCTGAGGCAGGTCGGTGCAGGGGGCAAAGCCCAGGCGCAGGTAGAAGTCGCTGAGCTGCGGATGGCAGAACAGCCAGACCGGTGTGGCGCAATCGGCCAACGCGGTTTCGATCAACTGGCGCGCGATGCCTTGCTCGCGCCGTGCGCTATCGACCAGCAGGCTGGTTAGCCAGTGGCCGTGCGCGACCTGATGCAGACAGAGCGCGGCGACGATTTGCCGGTCTTCTGCCACCCACAGCTGGGCGCCGGTAGTGGCGCGCATGGCTGAGCGTTGGCTGCGGTAAAACTTGTCGGCAAGTGGTTTGAGCGGGGCGGGGAGTAGGCGGTAGTGCATTGCAGGTACTGTTGCGACGGTGAGTGGATGCCTGAGCGCAAGCGGGCTGCTCGCCTCAGGCCGGTGGCTCAGACGCTGGCGGCGTGGCTGCCGAGCAGGGTTTTGGCACCTTGCTTGTCTTTTTTGTCCAGACGCTTTTCGCTGGCGGTTTTCAGCGGCTTTTTCTTCACTTGTTTCTTCGAGTCCATACCTTTGCTCATGATCTTCACCTCTGACAATGTCGTGGTTGAATGTTCTGGAGCGGGCCATCCCCTCGCGGTGAGGCGAGGCTGGTGATTCGAGTCTACGCCCATGCTGGGCGAATAGCTGGGGCGTTATCCGACTAGCCAGGTAGCAGACCTGGGTTCGACTGGTTAACAGTTCACCGGCAAAATCGGCGGCTGGCGGTGACAGCCTGAGTTTGCCGCCGCATCATGCGGTGTATTACGCCGCGTGCAGCCTACTTGCTGTGCGACTGTTGAACCCTAGGTCGAGACGTTGATGGAACAAGCGCTGATTTATGCCGGCCAGAGCGTGCCTGGGCGGGTGCGTGGGCACAATGAAGATGCTCTGTTGTGTTGCCCACAGCTGAATCTGTGGGCGATTGCCGACGGCATGGGTGGCCATCAATGCGGCGAAGTGGCCAGCGCCCTGGCCTTGCAGACGCTGCAGGCGGCCTGCGCCTCAGGCGCGGAGTTGCTCGAAGCGGTGCATGCAGCCAATCGGGAGATTCTCAGCGTGGCGCGTGCCGATGAGCAGCGCGGCATGGGCACGACCCTGGTGGCCGTACGCTTTGCCGGCGCTGCATTCAGCATTGCCTGGGTCGGCGACAGCCGGGCTTATCGGGTCAGTGCCGGGCATATCGAGCGCCTGACCCACGACCACAGCTGGGTGCAGACGATGATCGATGCCGGGCAGATGAGCGCCGAGGCGGCGCGCAGCCATCCGCAGCGCAATGTCATTCTGCAGTGTCTGGGCCGTGATGATCAGCCGTTGCAGGTGGGTTTGCAGCAGGGCGTACTCGGTGAGCATGAGTTGCTGCTGCTGTGCAGCGACGGCCTGACTGGCGAGCTGGACGACGCGCAAATCCAGCAGCTGTGCAGCAACGCCCAGACCCTCGATGAGTTGGTGGAACAGCTGCTGGTGCAGGCCAACGAAACGGGCGGTAAGGATAATATCTCCTGTATCGTGCTCGGCCTTGATGCGGCTACGCCCAGCGCCCCGGCCAAACCGCGCGGTTTGCTCAGCCGCCTGTTTACCTCCCGCAAGCCCTAATTCGCCGGTGTGCACTGACTCCCATGACTGAACAATTGCTCGAGATTCCCGGTTATCAGGTGCATGGCCGCCTGGGTAAAGGCGGCATGGCCGAGGTGTACCTGGCCACCCAGACGTCGCTGCAGCGCAAGGTGGCGATCAAGGTATTGTTGAGCGCGGATGATCAGGCATTCAGCCAACGCTTTCTCAAGGAAGGCCACATCGTGGCGTCCCTGCATCACCCCTCGATCATCACCATCTATGACATCGACCAACTGGCCGATGGGCGCCACTACCTGACCATGGAATTCGTCCCCGGTGGCGATCTGGCGCAGCACAAGGGCGAGGTGTTCGACCTGCCGCGTGCGTTGCGCATCGTTCAGCAGGTGGCCAGCGGTCTGGCCGTGGTGCATGACAAAGGCCTGGTACACCGCGATATCAAACCGGCCAATATCCTCTTTCGCAGCGACGGCACGGCGGTGATCACCGATTTCGGCGTGGCCAAGGAAGTCGAGCTGGACCATGACCTGACCCAGTTCGGCATCGCCGTTGGCAGCCCGTCCTACAGCAGCCCTGAGCAGGCGCAGTGCCAGGCGCTGGATGCGCGCAGTGATATCTACAGCCTGGGGGTGATCCTGCTGGAGATGCTCACTGGCGCCAATCCTTATCGCGCCGCCAACTACACCCAGACCGTGATGAACCACCTGCAGATGGACGTGCCGCAACTGCCGGCGCATTTGCAGAGCTACCAGTGGCTGCTTGAGCGCATGCTGGCAAAAGATCCGGATGAGCGATTTGCCGACTGCAAGGTGCTGCTGGCGAGCCTCGATGAACTGACCCGTGATGACCCGGACAGCACGCGCATCGCCCCGGCGCTGAGCCTGGGCAAACCGGCCAGAAGCCAATCCGCGCGCAGTGCGCTGTGGGTCTGGCTGCTGGCCGGCGTCTTGCTGCTGTCCGTTGCGGCCGGCGGCGGTTATCACCTGTATCAGCAGAAGCAGATCAGCGACTACCTGGCGCGCGCCGAGCTGCGCCTGGAAAACGGCAACCTGCTGGAGCCGCCGCAGGACAACGCCGACTACCTGTTCCGCCAGGTGCTGGCGCTCGATGCTGACAACCCGGCGGCTCTGGATGGCCTGGCGCGGGTGCTGCAGGCGCGGATCAATCAGTACCTGCAGCTGGCCGAACAGCGTCTGGCCGATCAGCAGTTGCTGCTGCCGGAAGATGACAGTGCCACCCACTACTTCCGCCAAGTGCTGGCCTGGGAGCCCGATAATCTGCTGGCGCTGGCCGGGATCAACCGGGTGGCGCAGCGCTATATCGAGCAAAGCGAAGCCGCCTACAAGCGCCGCGAGTTTGCCCTGGCTTTGGCGCTGGTGCAGCAGGGTCTGGAAGTGGAGCCGGCCAACGAGCAGTTGCTGCAGTTGCTCGATGGCCACGAACAGCGCGTGCGCCTGGCCCAGACGCCTCGGCGCCGGCCGACAGCTGCAGAGCCGCCGGCACCGGTTAACCCGGTCAAGCGGCTGTGGAACAACCTATTTGATTAAGTCGCGGTGCTGGCGTATTGCTACTGGCCTGATTGGCAGGCAGCATGCGCGCCTTGCCCATGGTGCCGGTTATTGATGGCAAGGTGCGGCGGGTTACTGATGGCTGTTTAACGGATGTTGGCGGAGTGCGCAGATGCTCAAAATTCACTTCAGTGATAATCGTCAGGCGCCGATCTGGCTGGTCGACGAGCGTTTCACCATTGGCCAGGACAGCCGCAACAGCCTGGTGCTGGTAGACCCGAGTATCGCTCCGTTTCACGCGGAAATTCGCCAGGACCATGGTTTCTACTACCTGACCGATGTCGGCAGCCCGAGCGGCTCGTTCGTCAATGACGAGCGCATCAATACGCGCTTCCAGCTGCGCGCCGACGACCGTGTGCGCCTGGGTTCGGTGGAGCTGCTGCTGGTCGACCCGGCGCGCAGCAAGACCAAGGCCGAGCAGGCTGCACGCTGGTATCTGCAGGTGATTCAGGGCGAGCACGAAGGCAAGAAATTCCATATCAATGGTTCCATGACCTTTGGCCGCTCGGTGAAGTGCGAGCTGTGCTTCAGCGACCAGGAATTGTCGCGTCGGCACTGCGAGTTTTATCTCAAGGATGACGTGCTGGAGGTCAAGGATCTGGCCTCGGCCAATGGCCTGCTGGTCAATCAACAGAAGGTCAGCACCGCAGTGCTGCAGCCGGGCGACCAGCTGAAAATGGGCTCGGTCAGCCTGCTGGTGATCGGCCCGAAAAGCACCGTGGCGCCCAGCGAAGATGAAGATGCCACGCTGTTTATGCGCGCCGTGGACCTACCCAAGCCGCTCAAGCCGGCGCCTCTGTCCAGCTCGCCGAGCAGCCAGGCCAACCCGCTGCGTACGGCTGCGCAGGCCAATCCGATGCGCGCTGCGGCCGCGCCTGCCAGTGCATCCAGCGGCCTGAATAAGCCCTTGCTGGCACTGGGGTTGTTGCTGGTGACTGGATTGCTGGTGGCGGCTGCGCTGTTTGCGCTTTAGCTCAATCTGGCTGGGCAGGCAGCGTGCTGCTCGATTAGTGAATGGACTGACTTGATACGACAGTGCCAGATGGCGGCTTTGGCGTTAGGCTACGCCTCTTTGCCCTGCCATCCGTTGTCGGAGTCTCCGTGAAGCCATTGCTCCTGTTGCTATCTGCCTGTTGCCTGGCGTGTCAGCCGTTAAGCGCGCTGGCCTGGTCCAATCATTCGCTGGGCAGCCAGTTGGCATTGCAGGCCGTACCGGAGCTGCAGCGCACCTTGCGCTACGAGCCGCTGGAGGCGTTTCTCGATGCTCAGGCCCCGGCCATCGAGCAATTGTTGGATCAGCAGGAAGCCTTTGCCCGCGCGCATTTTGCCGATTACCCGGCGCGTCCGGATGCCTTGCGTTTCAGTGCTGCGACCACAACTGCGGCTGACAGACGCGGTGCATTTTTGCAGGCGCTGCGGGTCAATCCGCAGATTCGTCTGGCTGGCTTTGTGCAGCAGTTGCCGGGGCAGGCCGATGACGGCCGGCCGCGTCTGGCCGCTGAGCAGGTGCTGGTGTTTCGCAAGATCGGCCCCTGGAGCCACTGGCGTTATCTGGCCCTGCAGCCCGGTGAGTCGGTGAATGCGGTGCAGGTGCTCAGCAGTGCGGCCGATGAGCCGGACTATGGCCACGACATCAACCTGTTCAGCGACAACCCTGGCGAAGTCGGCGGGCAGTACAACTTCGGCGCGCAGCCCTTTGGCGATGCGCGCTTCGAGTATTCCTCCCAGGCGCCGTTCCATATCGGCTACTACCACGAGCCGGCGCTGGTGTTGCAGGCCGCGCCCTATCTACGTCGCACCTTGCCGCACTGGCGCATTTACCAGTACAGCGGTCTGGCACGGCTGGCCCTGGAAAGCGGCCACGATTACTGGGGTTACCGTTTTCTTGGCTGGGCGCTGCACTATATGCAAGACCTGACTCAGCCCTACCACGCCAAGACCGTGCCGGGTTTTGCCACGGCCGAGCTGATGTTGATCGCTCTCAAAGGTGCCGCTGGCTATCCCGAAGATCGTCTGGCGGCGATTGCCCGCGTCGCGGATCGACACACGGCCATCGAGGAATATCAGCTGCAGCGCATGCAGCAGCTGATGGCCGAACAGGCGGAGTCGCCCCTGTTGCAGGCCTATAGGCAGAACCCGCAGGACAGCTACCCGGCCTATTCGGTGGACTACGCGCAGCAGGTGGTGGCGGCCGAGTCCTATGCCAGTGCCGATGCCTTTGATGAGTTGATTGGCCAGTGGCTGGCGCGCAAGCCGGTGGCGGCTCCGGGTTTTAGCGGTGGTAATCAGCTGGCCCAGGCGCAAGCCGATCCACTGCTGGAGCAGTTGCTGATAGAGCTGTTCAAGCGCTTCGGTGCGCACACCCGCAACGTGGTGCAAACCACCCTGGCGCAACCTGCGCCTAGCGTACCGACGGCGCCGTGAACCACAGCTCGCGCCGCTGCAAGGGCGTGGCGCTGGGCAACAGTGGGTTATGCAGCTCGATCAACTGACGCTGGTCGAGTTGCGCGCGCTGCAGGCTGGCGGCGAAGTGCTGCTGAAACAGCCGCTCGAAGGAGCCATCGGCAATCGCCTTCTCCATGCCGATGCGCACGGTTTCCGCCAGCTCCGGGCGTTTGCGCGAGAAGAAGAAATACATCGCCGTGGGGTAGTGCAGCAGCACATGCGGATCGGCGACCAGTTGTTTGCCGCGCGGGTGCTCCAGCTCATCCCATATCTCGATCACCGAGCGCGGAAAGTAGTCGAAGCGCTGCGCCTGCAGCATGCGAAACAGGCTGCCGTAACTGGATGAAACCCTGACCGGCAAACCCTGGGCGCGGAGGATTTCCCTGTCCGGCCAATCGTGGCCCTGGCCTGCGGAAAACTGGCGCAGGTCAGCCAGGTTGCGCACATCCTTGAGCAGCTGCGCGCGGTCTTTTGGCAGCAGGGCGATACGCCAGCCAAACAGCCCCTTCTCCAGCGGAATACGCACTGGCAGCAGGCGTTGTTCGCGCTCAACGCTGGTCATGCTCCAGGCTATGTCGAGGTGTGCGTTGTGCTCCAGGTTAACCAGGGCGCGCTCCTGCTCCATGCTGTAGTGCGAAGGCTCCAGCCGCAGCGAGCTGCCGGCTTTATCCAGCGCCAGTTGCAGCTGCGCCAGGGCATAGATGGAGCGAAATTCATCGCCATCGGCCCTGCGGGGGTAGCGCAGGGTGCCGCTGTCATCGGCCTGCAGTGGTGGGGTTAGCAGGCTCACTAGCAGCAGGCCGCAAAGCCAGCGCCAGGCCGCCTGCCAAAGTGTGCGGGGCATTTCGGTTAGAGTCCTTTCAATACCGGCCCGGCGTTTCGTTGCCGGGCTGTGCGGCGCGCATTATGCCAGCCTGGCGCGCCGCCGTTATGCCGTAGGTCGCATGCCCTGCAACTGAGCTAGGCGTTGCTGCGGAGAAACTGCCCGTAGCCGCGCGCATGCCCCAGGTCGCTGGCAAACTCGCCGTGCTGAAAGGCGATGCGTCCGTTGATCAGCACGGCATCCACCGCCGCGCCACGGTTGACCATGCGCTGCAGGCCGCCGAAGGCCTCCATCGGCGCTTCCTGATAGCTGGCCAGGGATTCATCCAGCGCCATCGGGTCGATGATCACCAGGTCGGCTCGCGCGCCTTCATACAGCCGACCGGCATCGATATCGAACCATTCACCCAGCTCGCCGGTCAGGCGCCAGATAGCGGTTTCAATCGGCATCACCGGTTGGCCGCGCAGCTCGGCGTCGTGCACCAGTTTGAGCAGGCGCACACCGAAGTTGTAGAAGGCCATATTGCGGATATGCGCGCCGGAGTCGGCAAAGCCGATCAGCGTGCTCGGCTCGCACACCAGTTTCTCCACCACCTCGGGTCGATGGTTGGCGATCAGCGTGCGCCAGCGCAGACGCGGGCCGTGGGCCACCAGCAGGTCGAGGAATAGATCGGCCGGGTGCTCGTCGCGGGCCTTGGCCAGTTCGCCGACGCTTTTGCCGACCACGCTGGCGTCCGGGCAGTCGACGATCCAGGCGTCGTCAAAGTCGCGGTGCCAGACCCGTGGGCCGAATTTCTTCTCCACGTCCTGGCGAAAGCGCAGGCGGTAGGCTGGGTCCTGAAACAGCTGGCTGCGCATGTCGTGGTTAGCCAGGTGCAGGGCGGCCTGGCCGGCGGGAAATTCCTCGAAGACCACGAACTCCATGCCGTCGGCATAGGTTTCGAACGGCACCGGGAGGGTTTGCCAGCGGAAGTCGGCGTGGGTCAGGCGATTGATCCAGCGCGTCAGTGGGCCGAGAATCGGCGCCAGCCAAGGGTCGGCTTTGACGTCCATCAGGGTGATCAGGGTGGTCTTCAGCGGCTTGCGCCACCAACCGCCGATGCTGTCCCAGAGAAAGGCCAGCACATTGAGCTTGGTCACCAGATTTGGCGCGCCCTGATGAATGCGCCCGCGCCGCCGCAGGATCTTGTTCAGCCGTGCGTACTCGGCCCAGGGTGCATAGACCGAGGGCAGGGATTTCGAGCGCTGGCGGTCGCCATCGAGTTTGTCCCAGGGATTGGTCATGCTCGACAAGCCGAGCAGGCCGGCGTCCAGTGCATCTTCCAGCAAGCGTTCCATCTGCTGCAGTTCGTTTTCGCTGGGGCGTACCTTGGCGTCTACCGCACGTTCCAGGCCAAGCACGGCAACGCGTAAATCAGAGTGGCCGAGGAAGGAGCAGATGTTCGGCCCCAGCGGATGCTGATCGAGAAAGGCGGCGAATTCGCCGGCGCTGTTCCAGGTCTTGCGCGCCTGCAGCAGCGGCAGGACATGCTCGCGCGGTACCGATTCGACGCGGGTAAACAGGTCCGAGCAATCCTCGGGGCTGGACAACACCATGCTGATCGAGCAGCTGCCGATCATTACCGTGGTTACGCCATGGCGCACCGATTCCTTGAGCGCAGGGGCGGCCACCAGTTCGGCGTCGTAATGGGTATGCATGTCGATAAAACCGGGTGTCACCCAGCGGTTTTGTGCATCAATCACCTGGCCGCAGCCATTTTCATCTAGGGCGCTGGCGCTGATGCAGGCCAGCTTGCCGTCACGGATGCCAAGGTGACGCACGACGCCGGGCACGCCGCTGCCATCGAAAAACAGCGCGTTTTTGATCAGCACATCGAACATCGGCAAGCTCCTTGGCGAGTGATTCTGACTCGTCGAGCTTAGTCTGCCGTGCGCCGTTGTTGTGAGGGTGTAAGTGAACAACCCTCGGTCAATTCGGCCACCTCGCCAAGCTGCTCAGGCGTTAAGGCGACGGCGTTCGGCGCTGATCTCCGGCATATCGGTACGCCGCATATAGACCCGCAGCGGCTCGCTGATAGCCAGGCGGTCATCGATATTCTGTTCCAGCAGCAGTTGCAGGCGTGCGCGGTCGAGGTTCATCAGCTCGCCGTCAAAGGCGCGCCAGACAAATTCGCAGGTGGGGGTAATGCTATGTTCGAGCACGTCGAGGCCGAAGGAGTCTTCAGAAAAACGCACAATATAGCGCCCGGTCTTGGCATTGAAACCGACAAAACCCTGCAGTTGGTCGGCCGCCGCGCAGATGCTGGCAGAGGTGATGCTCATGGAAACCTCGTCGATGGCAGTGGAAGTCATCGACATAGGCTAAGGCGCCAGGGGCAGAGCATCTTGCGATGGATCAATAAGTGGGCGGATGGGCTGTTTGCAACCACGACCATTGCGGCCGTGGTTCCGGGTGCTGTGTGACTAGATCAACTTCTGTCGTGCGGCTTCTTCCAAGCTGCTCTGGGTCAGCTGGTCGAGGATTGGGTCGACCGACTCGTTGAACGGCAGGGCGAATATCAGCAGCAGCTGCATCCAGGTGGTAATGGTTTCACTCTTCTCGATACGTCCCAATACCTTGCCGGAACCGTCCTTGAAGGTGGTTTCCATGCTCAGCTCATTGCTGAACTTGCCCGGTATGACAAACAGCGTGGCACCCGTGATGACTGCGCTGGCAATACTGCCGCGCTCATGGTTGCTCACTCGCACGCTGATATACAGGTCGGAGTTTTGCTTGGCCGTGGTGACGTTGCTGAAACGCTTGCTGTCCTGATACTGCTTGACGATCAGTTTCTCCAGGTTTGCCTGGTTGAAACCGCCGGCGCGGGTTTGGTCATTGAACAGGTATTGGCTATCAACCTTGAGGTAGGCCGACTGCGTAGGTTGCTCGGCCGCTGTCAGTGGCCACTGCTCAACTTGGGCCAGATCCTTGTGCGAGTAGGACAGGCAGCCCGTTAGTGAGAGGAGGGCGGTGGCGAGTAGAGCTGCAAACAATGCTTTCATGTGTAACGTCCTTGTTAGGGGCGAGCGAGTTGACGGGTGCTGTCTTGCAGCAGTTGTTCGACCAGTTGGTTGAGCTGGTCTGAGCCGAGCGACATGTTGAAGTAGTCGTTGTCCCAGAGGCCGGTGTTCTGGTCGAGCTTGACCTGCTGGCGGCTGCTGGCGAGCAACTTGCCCTGGACATCGGTAATCGACAGCTCGCCGGCCAGGTCATATTTGTCGACATAGATGGGACCGTTGACCCAGATCCACATGGTCAGTGTCAGCAGGGCACCGGGAAAATAAGCCGGGTGAGGTGTGCGCTTGCCTTTGAGCGAGGTGAGGTTGAGCTTGAGCGTTACATCCTGCTCGCCGAGGGTGGCCGGGAAGCTGATGACTTTCGCGAAGTACTCCCCGCGTTCGATGCGGTTACTCAGCTGTTCGGTGAACTGGCTGCTCAGGGTTTTGCGCAGGTTGTCGTTGAGCTTGCTGTCGGAGATCTGCACGTCATCGACCATGACTGCGCGGGGCTGGGTGTAACTGGCGCGCTGTTTAGGGTCGCCAATCGGGCCGGCCGGGGTGAAAGATACACAGCCGGTCAGGCTCAGGCTGAACAGTGCGGCTACAAGGTAATGCAGAGTTTTCATGGCTCATCCTTGATCAGGTGTTGCACAGAGATACGACACGCCAGGTACCTTGAGATGGGGACCTGGCGTGGCGAGGGAAGCGGGATGTTGAGTTGTCGAGTGTGCTGAATAGTTACTTGGTGCGAGTGCTGGAAAATGCGCTGATCTTGCCGAACGGTGCGCTTTGCATGTCTACCTTGACTGCCATCAGCGGCGAGTTGTTGACCCAGACATCGTCGATCACGATGGTTTCGCCGATGTCGTCGTTGTCGGCGGCCACCAGCAGGTAGTAGGTGCCGTCTTCGGCGGCTTCACCATCCCAGCTCAGGCTGATCTGCCCGACCACGGCTTCGGCACGCGAAGGCTTGTCAGCAATCACCGCGCCGTAAGCGTCCAGCAGCATGGCGCGTGGTTTCAGGGCGTACTTGCTGACGCCCATGCAAGGCTCGTTGCACAGTGAATGCACGTTGAGGGTGTAACGCTCGCCCTTTTTCAGCTGCAGGGAAAAGATCCGGTAGTTGGAGATCGAGCTGCCGAAGTCCAGGCGCGGCTCATCGGCGCTGATCGGCCATTGCGGCGCCAGCAGGCCGGTATCGAGCGGCAGCGGGATGGCCTGGGTGTTGTGGATGGCCTCAAGGGCGCTCTTGGCCATTGGGCTTTTGCCCGCCTTGACCTCTTGCTGGTAGGTCGTCTGCGGGTTGCTGGCGCAGGCGCCGAGCAGCAGGCTGGCGGCCAGAATCAGAAACTTGTGCACGGTAAAACTCCTGTGTGACAACGTCCTTGTGTACACGCCGGGCACTGGTGGCGCGGCGGGCGGCGATTCTACCCGCTTTGTGAGGCGCGGGCAGTGGTTAATCGGCCGATTCGACGAACTGCGCACATTGATGGGGGCAGTTGGTGGGCCCGCGGCGCATCCTACGCGGCGGGCCTGGTCAGCCTCTGTTTAGCCGGAAAGCCCGACATAGACGTTCTGCACGTCATCGTGAGCGTCGAGCGCTTCGAGGAAGGCTTCGACTTCTTCCAGTTGCTCGGCAGTCAGGCTGCTCACCGGGTTTTTCGGGATATAGCCGATCTTCGCCGAGTTGACGCTGAAACCCTGCTCCGGCAGCGCGCGGCACACGGCATCCAGGTCGGTCGGCTCGGTGATAAATAGGGTGTTGCCGTCTTCGGCTGGCTCGAAATCCTGGGCGCCGGCTTCGATGGCGGCCATTTCCGGGTCGGCATCACTTTCGGTGCTGGCTTCGATCATGCCCACGTGGTCGAAATCCCAGGTCACCGAACCGGAGGCACCCATCTGGCCCTTACGGAACAGCACGCGGACTTCGGCCACGGTGCGGTTGATGTTGTCGGTCAGGCACTCGATGATCACTGGCACCTGATGCGGGGCGAAACCCTCGTAGGTGGCGGAGTGGAAGGTCACGGTGTCGCCTAACAGGCCGGCGCCTTTCTTGATCGCCCGGTCGAGGGTTTCCTTGGGCATCGAGGCTTTTTTCGCCTGATGAATCGCCAGACGCAGCTTGGGGTTCAGGTCCGGGTCGGCGCCGTTGCGAGCGGCGATCATGATTTCCTTGACCAAGCGGCCGAAGATCTTGCCTCTGGCGTTGGCCGCGGCTTCTTTAGGTTTGGCTTTCCACTGGGCGCCCATGGGGTATCTCGTCGTTGCGGGTTAATAGGTGGGTCTCGGACCTGCTGCGTGTCGGCGCTACCGCGATAAAAATGGCCTCGTTCGAGCTGCGCAAGATCCGAAACAAATTCTAAGGGCTGCGATTCTAGCCCTTCGAGACGTTTGCGGCACCTGTGGCACTGCAATCTGCCGATCAGTGATGCGCTGTACGGCTTATTTGCCGGGCTTCTGTATGGGCGTTATGGCGCGGCTAGCCGCTTTAATAGGCGTTGATTGATTAATCTGGAGCGCCCATGCACCCCAAGGATTTACTGCTGGCCCTGGTGGTAATCATCGTTTGGGGCATGAACTTTGTGGTGATCAAGATCGGCCTGCACGAGATGCCGCCGATGCTTTTGGGCGCGTTACGTTTTCTGCTGGCAGCCTTTCCTGCGGTGCTGTTTATTAAGCGCCCGCAAATTCCGCTGCGTTGGCTGTTGGCCTATGGCTTGACCATCTCGCTGGGGCAGTTCGCTTTTCTCTTTTCTGCCATGTCCGTTGGTATGCCGGCCGGGCTGGCATCGCTGGTGCTGCAATCGCAGGCGCTGTTTACCCTGCTGTTTGCTGTGCTGTTGCTGGGTGAGCGTTTTCGCCTGGCCAATCTGTTCGGCCTGCTGGTGGCGGCCGGTGGGTTGCTGCTGATTGGCTCGCAGGGTAATGGCCTGATGACCCTGGCCGGTTTTCTACTGACCTTATGCGCTGCCGCCATGTGGGCGCTGGGCAATATCGTCACGCGCAAGCTGGGCAAGGTGAATCTGGTGGGCTTGGTGGTGTGGGGCAGCCTGGTGCCGCCGCTGCCGTTTTTTGCGCTGTCCTGGCTGCTGGAAGGCCCCGAAGTGATCGAGTCGGCGCTGCGTGGATTCAGCCTGGATACGCTGCTGGTGCTGGTCTACCTGGCATTCGGCGCGACCATTCTTGGCTATGGCCTGTGGAGCCGCTTACTGTCGCGCTACCCAGCCAGCCAGGTGGCGCCGTTCTCGCTGCTGGTGCCAGTGGTCGGACTGACCTCATCGGCATTGCTGCTCGATGAACGCCTGAGCAGCCTGCAGCTAGTCGGTGCGCTGTTGGTGATGCTCGGCTTGCTGCTGAATTTCTGCGGCGGCTGGTTGCAGGAGCGTTTGCGCGCGCGTTGGGCCTAGGTTTTTAGCGTTTGCCCATGGCACGGCGAGTACCGCTTGGCGCTGGACCGATCTTCTTTTCGTGGCTCGACTTGTTGCCCTTCTGGTGCCAAGGCTGGTCGTCCTGTTTGCCAGAGGCAGCCTTGGCGGCGCCGAATAGCGAGGCAAAGCCACTGGCTTTCGCTGCGCGGGTGCTGGTGTTCTCGCTAGCGGACGGTGCGGCGCTGTCTGCAGGCTGAACGGCGAGGGTGGGTTCAGCGGCTGGAGTCTGGGTCATGGCGAGGTCCGCGGGTGCGAGAAGAAAAGGCCGGCGAGTATACCTGGCTATTGCCCGAGGTTTTGCACTGTTGGTCAGTGGCGTAGTGCCCGATGGCGCTGCGCGAAAAAATTGGATTCGCCGGGCCTGGGCGGCCCAGCGAACAGGCAGGATCAGTCCTGGCGGCTGGTCACTTCCAGCAGGTGATAACCGAACTGGGTCTTCACCGGGCCTTGCACCACGTTGATCGGGGCGCTGAATACTACGGTGTCGAATTCCTTGACCATCTGGCCTGGGCCGAACGAGCCAAGGTCACCGCCGCTGCGGCTGGACGGGCAGCTGGAGTTGTCTTTGGCGACTTGGGCGAAGTCGGCACCGCCTTCGATTGCGGCTTTCAGTTCGTTGCACTTGTCTTCGCTGGCAACCAGGATGTGACGGGCAGTGGCGCGGGCCATGGGAGTTACTCCTTATAAAGAAGCGGCAAAGCCTACCGGAATCGTTGGGCTATTCAAACGCTGGGCGTGCGACGTTTATCGGTTGAGTCATAAAAAACTGCCTGGAGTGCTGATCCGCAGGTAGCTGCCAGAAGTGGCGTGCATAAAAAAGGCTTACCCATGGGTAAGCCTTTTCGTGTTTCGGCAGGTGCTTAGCCGCGTTGTTCGGCCTGGCAAGCGGCGGCGGTGAACAGCACGTCTGTGGAGGAGTTCAGCGCGGTTTCCGCCGAGTCCTGGACGATGCCGATGATAAAGCCGACGGCGACCACCTGCATGGCCACATCATTGGGAATGCCGAACAGGCTGCACGCCAGCGGAATCAGCAGCAGCGAGCCACCGGCTACGCCCGACGCGCCGCAGGCGCTGATCGAGGCGAGCAGGCTGAGCAGCAAGGCTGTCGGCAGATCGACGGCGATGCCCAGGGTGTGTACCGCGGCCAGGGTCAGCACGGTGATGGTGATCGCCGCGCCGGCCATGTTGATGGTCGCGCCCAGTGGGATCGACACCGAGTAGGTTTCTTCATGCAGGCCCAGACGCTGGCAGAGCTGCAGGTTGACCGGGATATTGGCTGCCGAACTACGGGTGAAGAACGCCGTCAGGCCACTTTCGCGCAGGCAGGTCAGCACCAGCGGGTAGGGGTTGCGACGGGTCTTGAAGTAGACAATCGCCGGGTTGCTCACCAGGGCGACAAACAGCATGCAACCCACCAGCACCAGCAGCAGGTGCAGGTAATCGAGCAGGGCGGACATGCCCGACTCCGCCAGCGTGGCCGCAACCAGGCCGAAAACCCCCAGTGGCGCCAGGCGGATTACTAGTTTGACGATGCTGGTGACTGCGCCGGAGAGGTCGGCGAGCATTTGCTTGCTGCTCGGGCTGGCGTGGCGAAAGGCAAAGCCCAGGGCGATGGCCCAGGCCAGGATGCCGATAAAGTTGCCTTTGAGCAGGGCATTGACCGGGTTATCCACCACATTCAGCAGCAGGGTTTTCAGCACTTCGCTGATACCGCCGGGTGGCGACAGCTCGGCGCTGTTGCTCACCAGGGTCAGGCTGGATGGGAAGGCAAAGCTGGCGGCTACCGCGATCAGCGCCGCGCTGAAGGTGCCGATCAGGTACAGCAGCAGAATCGGTTTGATATGGGTCTGCTGGCCTTGCTGATGGTTGGCAATCGACGCCGCCACCAGTACGAATACCAGCACCGGTGCCACGGCCTTCAGCGCCGATACAAACACCGTGCCGAGGAAGCTGACGCTCGCCGCAGCTTCAGGCAGGAACAGCGCCAGGGCAATACCGGCCACCAGGCCGATGGCAATTTGCAGCACCAGGCTGGTGCGGTTGAGCAGTTGGACAAGCGGGTGTTGGGCAGTGGTCATGACATGCATCTCTACTTGGCGGGCAGGCCTGCGATCTCTTCCTATTGCCTGCCGGGCTTGGTGCGCCGGGGGGGCTGGATGCATGGCTGCGGTGCGCGTTATGAGGCTTTTCGCGGGGGATAAAACAAGGCCACGCTGAAAAATAGCGCGCGACTCTATCACAGTGACCCGCTGTTACGCGCTGGCGCAGTGCGAGCCCCGCCCAGCGGCGCTTATGCCTATCAACCGACCGTCAGGCGGGCTAGGCTAGGGCCTTTGCGAGGCCATGAGGTGGTTATGTCCAACGAAGATACGAGCGCACCGACGCTTGAAATCCTGACGATTATCGAGGCGCGGGTGCTGGGTTGCCTGATTGAAAAGCAGCTGACCACACCGGAAGCCTACCCCCTGACGCTGAATGCCCTGGTGCTGGCCTGCAATCAGAAAACCAGCCGCGAGCCGGTGCTCAACCTGACGGCCGGTCAGGTCGGTCAGGCCCTGCGCAGCCTGGAAGGGCGTGAAATGGCGCGCCTGGTGATGGGCAGCCGGGCGGATCGCTGGGAGCACCGTGCCGACAAAGCGCTGGAGCTGGTGGCAGCGCAGGTGGTGTTGCTGGGTCTGTTGCTGCTGCGCGGCCCGCAGACCATCAACGAGCTGCTGACGCGCAGCAGTCGCATGCATGATTTTGATGATGCCGAGCAGGTGCAGCATCACCTTGAGCGGCTGATCAGCCGCGAACTAGCCTGCTTGTTGCCGCGTCAGTCCGGACAGCGTGAAGACCGTTATATGCACCTGCTGGGTGACCCGGCGGATTTGCAGGCGGCATTGGCGGCCAGGGCCCGCGAGCCGCGCGCGACGGCGGGCGGTCAGCAGGATGAGCGCCTGGACGCTCTGGAGGCGCGCATTGCCGCGCTGGAAGAGCGCTTGGCGCAGTTGGAATCGCCTGCGCAATAAACAAAAAAGGTGCTCGATTGAGCACCTTTTTGTATTGCCTATTAGCTGTGATCAGCTAAAGCGCAGGCCTGGTGTACGTTCAGCACCACCTTCAGCGACGCGGTTCGCGCCAGTGCGGTCGGCACCGTCTTCGGCTACACGCAGACGCTCTTGCAGACGATCAGCACCACCTTCAGCGACGCGGTTAGCGCCAGTACGGTCGGCGCCGTCTTCGGCTACACGCAGACGCTCTTGCAGACGATCAGCGCCACCTTCAGTTTGCAGGTTGCTACCAAAACCCATCAGGGTTTTGACGCTGCTGTCCTGCTTTTCACCCAGCAATGGCTGCGGGTTGTTCTGTGGCAGGGCAAAGGCGCTGATGGACAGGCTGCTCAGGATCAGGGCGGTAAGAATTTGCTTTTTCATGTTCAGGCTCCTCGTAAGGGCGGGTAGTAAGTGAGTACGGAGCCAATGATACGGATGAAAATTTGATGAAGAAGTGCAGGCTGGGCATGGTAATCATCGATGCTATCGATAGTCGGATTAATTATTTATAAATCATGTAGTTATTTTATTTTTTTGACGCTTTAAGGATGGTTTTTGGAGCAATTGTGCATGATCATTAATATCTAATTTATCGATGTATTTAACGCTATAGCCTGCGCTTTAAGTGTCAGATGTGGCTTTGCTTGAAATATCGAACGGCTGGTGCGTATTTTGTACGCCTCGCCGTTCGACTACGGCCTCTTGCATCAATAAGGACAACAGCAAATGAGTACCCTCGACCGCACCGCCCTGGCTGAACTGCTGCGTGGTGTTGATGAAATCGAATGCGTGACGCCCGATCTCAATGGCGTGCCACGTGGCAAGGTGATGACGGCTGAGGGGTTTCTCGAGGGGCGGCGCTTGCAGTTGGCGCGCGGGGTGTTGCTGCAATGCATCATGGGTGGCTATCCGGCGCCGTGTTATTACGGCAGTGATGATGGTGACCTGGCCTTGAATGCCGAGCCGACGCAGATTCATCGCCTGCCCTGGAGTGAAACGCCGCGCGCGCTGGCCATCTGTGATGCCGATGAGTTCGATGGACGCAGCTCCGGGTTGTCGACCCGCGGCCTGCTCAAGCAGGTGCTTGCGCGTTACGCCAGCCATGGCTGGCAGCCGGTGGTGGCAACCGAGCTGGAGTTTTTCGTGTTTGCCCGCAATGCCGACCCATTGCAGCCGTTTCAGCCGCCGCTGGGCCTGGATGGCCGGCGTGAAGACGGCGGTTCGGCCTTTAGCGTGAGTTCCAACAACGGCCTGCGCCCGTTCTTCCAAGAGGTCTATCAGTGCATGGCGGCCCTGGGCTTGCCGCGCGATACCTTTATGCATGAGATGGGCGTCAGCCAGTTCGAGATCAATCTGCTGCACGGTGATCCGCTGCTGCTGGCCGATCAGACTTTTCTGTTCAAGCACCTGCTCAAGGAAGTTGCGCTCAAGCATGGGCTTACTGTGGTATGCATGGCCAAACCATTGGCGCATACGCCGGGTAGCTCTATGCATATTCATCAGAGCGTGGTGGAGCAGGGCAGTGGGCAGAATATCTTCAGCGCGGCCGATGGCCAGGCAACGCCGGCGTTCTATCAGTTTATTGCCGGTCAGCAGGCGGCCATGGCCGACTTCACCCTGCTGTTTGCTCCGCATGTGAATTCCTACCAGCGCCTTTGCCATCCTTATGCGTCGCCGAACAATGCCTGCTGGTCGGAGGATAACCGCGCCGCTGGCCTGCGTATTCCGGCCAGTGCGCCGGTTGCGCGGCGGGTGGAAAATCGCCTGCCAGGCGCCGACGCCAACCCTTATCTGGCGTTGGCGGCCAGCCTTGCGGCAGGTCTGTATGGGATTGAGCAGCAGCTGCAGCCCAGCGCGCCGATCCAGGGTGAGTTCGAAGTGCCGGATGAATTGGCGCTACCCTGTACCATGCATGCCGCGATTGAGCGTCTCAAGCACAGTACGTTGGCGCTGGAACTGTTCGGCAAAGAGTTCATCGAAGGCTACATTGCCAGCAAGACGTTGGAGCTCACCAGCTTCTTTGACGAAATTACCCCGTGGGAGCGCCGCGTGTTGGCGGCCCACGCTTAGAGTCTTACCGCCGAGCATGCGTTCGGCGGCCTTTATGGAGCCATGCGCCGCCCCATGTCTGTGATCCTCAAGTCATTCAGTTCGTTGTATTTCGCCACCCTGTTGATGCTGTTGGGCTCGGGTTTGTTGAGTACTTACCTGGCGTTGCGGCTGGCGCAAACGGCTGATGGGCTGTGGGTCGGCGCGCTGATGGCGGCCAATTACCTGGGGCTGGTGCTGGGCGGCAAGATTGGCCATCGACTGATTGCCCGAGTCGGCCATATCCGCGCTTATGTCGCTTGCGCCGGGGTGGTCACCGCTGCGGTGCTTGGCCATGGCTTGAGCGATTGGCTGCCCAGCTGGTTGCTGCTGCGGATGCTGGTCGGCCTGGGCATGATGTGCCAGTACATGGTGATTGAAAGCTGGCTCAATGAGCAGGCGGAAACCAGCCAGCGTGGCCAGGTGTTTGCCGGCTATATGGGCGCTTCCTACCTCGGCTTGATTCTCGGTCAGCTGGTGCTGGTGGTGCATCCGACGCTCGGTCTTGAGCTGCTGATGCTGGTGGCGCTGTGCTTTGCCCTGTGTCTGGTGCCGGTGGCCTTGACCCGCAAGCTGCACCCGGCGCCCTTGCATCCTGCGCCGCTGGAAATGCGCTTCTTTATCGACCGCGTGCCGTTGTCGCTGACCACTATCTTGGTCGCAGGGCTGCTGATTGGTTCGTTCTACGGCCTGGCGCCGCTGTATGGCACGCGCATGGGCTTGTCCACCGAGCAGATTGGTCTGTTTATGGGGTGCTGCATCATCGCCGGCCTGGTGGTGCAGTGGCCGTTGGGCTGGTTGTCTGATCGGCATGACCGCGTGCAACTGATTCGTGGTTGCGCCGCGTTGCTGGCACTGGCTGCGCTGCCCCTGGCGATTCTGTCGCAAGCCAGTTTGCCGCTGTTGTTTGCCGGCGGTTTTGCCGTGTGCGCCTTGCAATTCAGTCTCTATCCGCTGGCAGTGGCGCTGGCCAATGACCATGTCGAAGCCGAGCGGCGGGTATCGCTGACGGCCATGCTGCTGGTGACCTTTGGTGTCGGCGCCAGTATCGGGCCGTTGCTGGCGGGCGTGCTGATGCGTTTTCTCGGCGCCAGCATGCTCTACGCCTTCGTCTGCGCCTGCGCCTTGATTCTGGTGCTGCGTATCCGGCCGGAGCGCGTTACCCATCTGCATCAGGTCGACGATGCGCCGTTGCACCACATCCCCATGCCCGACAGCACCACCAGTTCGCCACTGACGGCCGCCCTCGATCCGCGTGTCGATGAACAGGTGGTGCATGAGCAGATGCACGACAACAGCACAGTGCAGGAGCCGAGCGCCGAACCTGCAGCGGAGCCGCCTGCTCAGTCAGAGTCGCGCGGATGACGCCGCTGCTTAGCGTGGTGATCCCGGTTCGCAATGAGGCCCAGGCGTTGCCGGACTTGTTGGATGATCTGACGGATTTGCGCGCCATCGGTGCCGAGTTGATCCTGGTCGACGGCGGCAGCAGTGATGGCACCTGCGAGCTGGCGCTGGGGCGGGTTGATCAGTTGCTGAGAACGGCCCCTGGCCGTGCATTGCAGATGAACGCGGGTGCGGCGGTGGCCCGTGGCGAGTACCTGTGGTTTGTGCATGCCGATACGCGGATCAGTACCGAGTCCCTCACCAGTCTGCAACAGGCGTTAAGCCAGCGACCGCTATGGGGGCGTTTTGATGTGCGTCTGTCCGGCCCTGGCCTGGCATTCCGAGTGATAGGCGCGATGATCAACCTGCGTTCACGCCTCAGCGGTGTCGCATCGGGTGATCAGGGGGTTTTTGTTGCTCGCCAGCATTTTGAGGCCATGGGCGGTTATGCGCAGATGCCGTTAATGGAGGATTTGCAGCTGTGCCGGCGGCTTAAGGCACTGGCTCGCCCGCGTTGCTTACGCCCGCCATTGTCGACCTCCAGTCGGCGCTGGGAGCAGCACGGAATCTGGCGTACCGTGGTGCTGATGTGTTGTCTGCGGCTGGCCTATTACTGTGGCGCCAGCCCGGAAAAACTGGCTCGTCAGTACCGGCGAGGGTCGCTGTTATGAACCTGTCGATCTCATTGCATCTGCTTGCTCGCGCCCCGGTGGCGGGGCGGGTAAAAACGCGCCTGATCCCGGCGCTGGGCGCTCAGGGTGCCTGTGATTTACAGCAGCTGCTGCTGGAGCGTGCGCTGCAGTTGCCGGCCCATGGCTTTGGCGAGCGCTTTCTGTGGCTGGACGATTTACCCGATGCAGGCCTGCAGGCGTTGGCGCAGCGCCTTGGCTGGACCTTGGTCGAGCAGCCAGCGGGCGATCTGGGCGAGCGCATGCGCCGTATTGCCACCCTCGGGCTGGCGGAAAGCGATGCGGTGATTCTGATCGGCAATGACTGCCCGGCGCTCGACGGAGCTTATCTGCAGGCGGCATGCCATGCGTTGCAGGAGCAGCCCGTGGTGATCGGCCCGGCAGAGGATGGTGGTTATGTGCTGCTGGGGTTACGCCGCGTGGACGCCGCCTTGTTCAGCGATATGCCGTGGGGCACCGAACGGGTCTTCGAGATGACCCTGCAACGCCTGCAGCAGCTGGACTGGCGTCCGGCACTGCTGCCCGCGTTGTGGGATGTTGATCGGCCTGAGGATTTATCGCGCCTGGCGGCACTGGATATCTTGATCTAGAACAGTCCGTCACTCTCGAAGCGGCGTGCTTCACGCTGCAACTGGTAGACGAAACGTTCGACCAGACGCTGCTCCTGACCATTGATGCGGTGGAAGCGTGCACCGACAAAGGTGGTGTCGACCTTCTCTTCGTACTGCACATGACGCATTTCAATGGCGGTGGTCATGGCGCCGAAAGGAAAGCGTGCAGTAAAGCGCTCATAGACCTGACCGGCCTGCAGGCTGCTGCTGATATTGCCGGGAAAGCGCAATTTGCAGCCGGTGGCAGAGATATCCAGCAAATGCCCAGGTATGGCTGTGCGTAGTTTATCGCCGGCCAGTTCGACTTTGATCAGTTCAGTCTGCTTGAGCGGGGCGCGGAAGGCGCTGCGCCGTTGATGGTAGGTCACCTCAAGTGGCATCGGGCTGAAGTAACAGCGCGCGCCTTCGTGCTCGGTGATGCGCACATTCTGTTCGCATTTCCAGGCTACGCGCACACCTTCATGGAAGGCTTCGACATTGAACGCCTCGCCGTTGGCCAGGTAGCGTTCACCATCGTTTGGCACCAACTCATCGAGAATCAACAGGTTCTTGTCGCGATCAACCTCGATCACGTAGCTCTGAAAGCGTTGGTTGCGTTCGTGGAAGGTGATGATCAGCGGGTCATGGTTTTGTTGCAGTTGGCGCAGGTTGGCAACTATTTCCACCGGTGCCTTGAGCACCTTGGGTGGCTGCGGGCCATCTTCCTGGCTAAAAGGACTGGACACGGTCCATAACTCTCCGAGCAAATGCTATGGCACTAGCATACTGGCAATGTGACAGTATGTCCCCTGTGCCTTTTATAGGTTTCAGGCCTGGCTGAGCGGGCGCTGCTGGCCGATTCTAGCGGCACTGCCGCGGCTGTCATAGAGGCTCGGCGTCTCGTTGCCACGCAGAATGCCGAGCATGCTGTTGGCCGAGGCCTGGCTGGAGCGAATCAGCCGGCCATTACGCAGGTTGGCCGTTTGGCAGCGTTCCAGCAGGGCGTTGAGTTGATCGCCGCGCTCAAGCAGCAGTTCGCCTTGGGTGGACTGTGCGGCAAGCGCTTGCAGGCCGGTGCGGTCGGGGCTGAGGTTGAGGTTGGTAAGCAGTTGGCTGCGCTCTTTGCCGTGCTGGTCGAGCAGGGTTAGTAGCGGCAGTTTTTCCGTCAGGATGCTTTGCAGGCGGGGGAGGTCGCGGTCACTGAGGGCTTGGAATTCGGTGTCGATCAATTCAAGCAACTGCTCGGCGGTGCCGATATCGTTGGTGAACAGTTCAAGCAGGCTGGTGTCGTGCATTGCGGGCTCTTCGGGGTAACAGACGCTGCAGGGTGTGCGTGCAGTGTCTATTGGGCGGCCAATTACCCCAGCGTAGCCCGGTGACTAGCGCTGGGATTCGAAATTAAGCAGTTTGCTGGCAACGCGCTGGCTATCGACTTGATAACTGCCGTCTTCGATCGCCTGCTTGAGCTGGGCGACGCGTTCTTTATTGACGGTCGGCTGATCGCGCAGCTTTTCGCTGACTTTTTGCAACTGTTGGGCCTCGCGGCTCAGCTGTACCGACTCGCCGCTTTTGCCGGCTTGCTGCGCCTGCTCGGCGGGGCTGGGTACGTTGCCAGGTTGTTTACCGCCGATGGCTTCGTTCTGGCCACCTGCCTGCGCACTGCCGGCCCGCCCCGAATTGGCTGGCGATGCGGCATTGTTGAGCCGGTTGATGTCAATGACCATGATGCAAAACCTCGAACAGTGTTTGGACGCTTGCCTAGCTTGTCGGCATTGCCCTGAAAAACTTTAGGGCAAAAAAGTGTGCGTCAGGTAACAGTCTAAACACAGTGTGGATAATCGTCAGCTCACCAAGTGCACAAAGTTAAAACAAGAATCATGCCTACATCGCCACTTCAACCTGTCCAGGCCCAACTACACGAGCCCGGATCACCCGATTGGAGCGTTGGTTACGCACGCTGATCTGCTTGCCAATCGTGCCGTCCGACAAGGCTTCGCCCGGCATACGCACGCTAATACCACCGCTGCGGGCGCTGATCACTACCTGATCACCTTTGCGTATGGCCTCGGCCGCTTGCACATGAATCGGCGCAAGCACCTGATCGGGCAACAGTGGTCGCGTCAATTTTTTACCGATTGCCTGCTTAAGGGCTGTGAGATACCCCTGATTGAGCAGGCCAACATCCCGTTCGGCTAACACCACATCCATGTCCGTCAGCAGATTGTCGCGTTTCAGCGGGCGACTGGCGATCACCACTTCGCGGTACAGGCGCACTTGCCCAGGCACAAAAACTGTCCAGGGTGCATCACCGTCACAGCGTACGCGCAGGGTCACACGGCCAATCGGCTCGGCAGGGCTTTCCAGGGTGGTAGTCAACGGCTGCGGGCACAGCGGCAGGCGCAGGCGGGGGTCGAGTCGGTTGATTTGAATCTCATGGCGGCCAGCGATGTTGCTACGCTGTAAATAATCGCTCACCGCTTGCTCAAGAAAAACTTCGCCAGCGCCGATAAGTTGTTCAGGCCGCGTGGCGTTGGCTGTTGCCAAGGCGCTATAGCCGAGTGCCAGCAAAGCGGGTACAACTGCCAGCCAGTAGCGGCATTTTGCCAGTGAGTGTCGGTTAGTTGTCGTTTCAGTGTTCATATGGGTTGGATAGCAAGGCGCGTGCCGCCTGCTACGCTGACAGCAATCTGTTACTCAAATAAGGAGTTTGGGTATGGCCGGTGTGATGGATTCGGTTAACCAGCGAACTCAGTTGGTTGGACAGAATCGTTTGGAGTTGTTGCTGTTTCGTCTGAACAGCAACCAGCTGTATGGGATTAACGTATTCAAGGTGAAAGAGGTGCTGCAATGCCCGAAGCTCACCATCATGCCGAAATCCAGTCCGGTCGTTCGCGGTGTCGCCAATATCCGTGGCGGTACTATCCCGATTCTCGATTTGTCCATGGCTACCGGCAGCGCGCCGCTGGCTAATATCGACAACAGCTTCGTCATCATCACTGAATACAACACCAAGGTTCAGGGCTTTCTGGTGCACTCGGTCGAGCGCATCGTCAACATGAACTGGGAGTCGATTCATCCGCCACCCAAGGGCACCGGGCGTGACCATTACCTGACGGCGGTCACCCACCTGGACGACAAGATGGTCGAGATCATCGATGTCGAGAAAATTCTGGCCGAGGTGGCGCCAACATCGGAAGTTATTTCTGAAGGCGTACTGAATGCCGAGACCCAGGCGCGTGCGGTAAGCAAACGTGTGCTGACCTGCGACGATTCATCGGTGGCGCGTAAGCAGGTAACCCGTTGCCTGGAGACTGTCGGCGTGGAGGTGGTGGCGCTGAATGATGGGCGTCAGGCACTGGATTATCTGAAGGCGATGGTCGAAGAAGGCAAAAATCCTGCCGAGGAGTTTTTGATGCTGATTTCCGACATCGAAATGCCGGAAATGGATGGTTATACGTTGACCGCTGAGATCCGCGCCGATCCGCGCATGCAAAAGCTGCACATCATCCTGCATACTTCGTTATCTGGCGTGTTCAACCAGGCCATGGTGAAGAAGGTGGGTGCGGATGATTTTCTCGCCAAGTTTCGCCCGGATGACCTGGCGGCACGAGTAGCTGACCGCATCAATATCGCGGCAGGGGACTGAGGGCCTGGCCCTCAGTGAATCATATGTTTGTCGAGGCCTCGCGAGTGTCTACAGGTAATTTGGATTTCGAGCAGTTCCGGACTTTCCTGGAAAAAGCCTGCGGCATCCTGCTTGGCACCAACAAGCAGTATCTGGTTTCCAGTCGGCTCAACAAGTTGATGGAGCAGAACAGCATCAAGACTCTGGGTGAGCTGGTGCAGCGCATGCAGAGTCAGCCACGCAGTGGTTTGCGCGAGCAGGTGGTCGATGCCATGACCACCAACGAAACCCTGTGGTTTCGCGACACCTATCCGTTCGAGGTGCTGAAAAACCGCGTGCTGCCGGAGATGATCAAGGCCAGCCCGGGTCAGCGTCTGCGCATCTGGTCGGCCGCTTGCTCCTCCGGGCAGGAACCCTACTCGCTGTCGATGACCATCGATGAGTTCGAGAAGACCAATATCGGTCAGCTCAAGGGCGGTTTGCAGATTGTTGCCACCGACCTCTCGCCGACCATGCTGATCAATTGCAAATCCGGTGAGTACGACAGTCTGGCGATGGGCCGCGGGCTTTCCCAGGAGCGTCTGCAGCGCTATTTCGACCCCAAGGGACCGGGGCGCTGGGTGGTCAAACCGGCGATTCGTAGCCGCATTGAGTTCCGCCCGCTAAACCTGCTGGACAGTTATGCCAGCCTGGGCAAATTCGATGTGGTGTTCTGCCGTAACGTGCTGATCTACTTCTCGGCTGAAGTGAAGAAGGACATCCTCACGCGCATTCATGCGATGTTGAAGCCGGGCGGCTATTTGTTCCTCGGCGCTTCTGAAGCGCTCAATGGCCTGCCTAACCACTACCAGATGGTGCAGTGCAGCCCAGGGATCATCTACAAGGCCAAGTAATAGTCGCAGGGTTGAAAAAACGGGAGGCCACAGGCCTCCCGTTTTTATTGCGGGCAGTTTTTATTTCGACCCTACAAGGTTCTGGCCTGAACCGCAGGCGTAGGCGGCAGACATTGGCTGTGGGTATCCGGCTCAAGGTAGGGCAGCAGAATCGGCGCCATGCCTTTGAGTACCTGCACCGGCAGCGCTGAGGTGAAACGGAAGCTTTCTGCGGCGCGGCCAGGGACGAAAGCGGTAAGGGTGCCGTAGTGGCGTGGGCCGAGGTAGAAGACAAAGGTTGCGGTGCGGTTCATCGCCCGCGAGCTGAGTACCCGGCCACCGGCGCCGACGGTTTCGATGCGGTTATCGCCGGTGCCGGTTTTGCCGCCGACCTTGAGCGGTTGGCCGTCAGCCTGGGTAAAGCTGCCCAGCAAGCGCCGCGCGGTGCCGGCCTCAACCACATCGGCGAGGGCACTGCGCAGCGCCGCTGCGACTTCCGAGGCCATCACCCGCTTGCCCTCGGTATGTTCGCGTACCACCAGGGTGTCGTAGGGCGTATCGGCGGCAAAATGCAGACTGTCGATGCGTGCGGTGGGTTGCCGAATACCGTCGTTCTGGATAATTCCGACCAGCTCGGCCAGCGCCGCAGGGCGATCACCGGAGCTGCCAATGGCGGTGGCCAGCGACGGCACCAGATGGGCGAAGGGATAGCCGAGGTTTTGCCAGCGCCGGTGAATATCGAGGAAGGCCTCCACCTCCAGCATGATGCGGATGCGGCTGTCGCGGGCGCTCTTGTGCCTGCTGCGGAACAGCCAGCCGTAGACTTCCTGACGTTCGTCCTGGCTGGCGGCCACCGCATTGCTGAAGGTGGCTTGTGGTTGTTCGATCAGGTAGCCCAACAGCCACAGTTCAAGCGGATGGACGCGGGCGATATAGCCCTGATCCGGCAGGTTGTAGGCGCCGGGACCGTAGTTTTTATACAGCTCGCTAATGCGTTTATCGCTGAGTTTTTCCTGGGGCAGGTATTTGCGCAGGAAGGCGGCGAAGCTGGCTTCATCGCTATGTGGCATCAGGTAGCGGTGCACGGCGGCAAGGCGCACCGAGGTGTGGCGCAAACCGTTGAGGAAGGTGTCCAGGCGCTGTTGTTCGGGCTGGCCCTGGTATTTACGCCAGAAACGCAGCAGAAAGGTGGTGCCTTCGCGGTCGGCGAAGTCTTGCAGATAGGCTTGGCGGCGCGGGTCCTTGTCGTCCTTGAGCAGCTCGGCGCTGTTGTTTGGGCCCTGATAAGTGCTGTAGCGCACCAGGTCGCGCATCAGGCGGATAAACGGCAGATTCAGCGACTCGCGCAGGGCTTCTCGCATGCTGGCAATGCGCTGGTTATCTTCACGGCGGAAGTTGTTGAAGGTGTGAATGCCGCCGCCGGTGAAGAAACGCTCGCCAGGGCTGGCGGAATATTTGCGCTCCAGCGCGGCATCCAGCATGGCCGACAGGCTGGCGTTGGGGGTGCTCTGCAGGTAACCGATGGCCCAGCGGGTGAGGTTGTCCTCGGCGCTGACTGCGCGCAATTCGCTGGGGCTCTGCCCCGCGTGGCGCTGGTGCAGTTCGGCGATGATTTCCAGATAGGTGGCCAGCACCCTGAGCTTGGCGGTGGAGCCCAGTTCCAGCTTGCTGCCTTCGTTGATGTCAAACGGCTGGTCGGTGCTATCGGTCTGCACCCGCACCACGCTGCCGTTACTGGTGCGCTCGAACAGGGTGAAGCTGTAGCGCACGTCGGCGGTTTTTTCCGGCGACAGCAAGCGTTCGCCAAACAGACCGATCTGCCCGGCGAACTCCGGATCGGCCAATTGCTGCAAGTAGTGGCTGGCGGCTTGCTGCAGCTCGTTGTTCAGCGTGCTGGTGGCGCTCAGGTCGAGGCGATCCAGGTCATACAGCGGCATATTGAGCATGGCTGACAGTCGCGCTCGCGAGACGCTGATGCCCTTGTTGCTGTCCACCGGCTGCAGATTGGGCTCCAGGGCCCAGTCGCGGTAGCTGAGTTGTTGGTTTAGCGCCGCATCACGCAGCGCAGCGTCAATCAGGCCGCCGCCAGCCAGCAGGCGGATATGGCTATCGGTCAGTTCAGCCAGGTCATTGCGACCCTGGGCCAGGTAATAGGACGGGCGCCGCTGGGCAATCATCAGGGCCAGCACCTGACGCAGCGCCAAGCCGCGCTCGGCCAGGCTGGCATCTGGCGAGCGCGCTGGGTCGAGCAGCAGATTGACCCGGGCGAAGTCCGCGCCGAACCAGATGCGCAGACCATCGGCCAGGCCATGCACCTCGCCATGCCCGGGGGCGGCGGAGAGCGGCACGCTGTTGAGGTAGTCGCGCACGATATTTTCCCGCGCGGCCAATGTCTGCGGCCCGCTCTGGTAGGCGCGCACACTGGCGGAGAGCATCTGCCGCAGTTTCTCCGTACCCGATAACGTCAGGCCGTCCGGGGAGTGGCGGTATTTCTCCAGCTGGGTGGCCAGGGTGCTGCCGCCTGCAGACTGGTCTTGCATATCCAGCAGCTTGCCGACCTGGGAAATGGCCGCCATGACAAAGCGTGGCCAGTCCACTGCCGGGTTGGCCAGGGGGTGTTCAGGATCAAGCAACTTGCGGTTTTCGATAAACAGCAGGCTGCCGGCCACCAGCGGCGGGATGGTGTTGAAGCTTGGGTAGCGCTGTTGTGGGTAGCGGAACTCATAGAAGGGCGTACCGCTGCAGTCACTGATGCGCAGGCCGCTCTGGATCTTCTCCGGGTAGGGTACAAACAGGCCGCGCTGAGCGTAGTCGAGCAGGGCGGGGGAGAACTGCGCCTGTTGCTGCACGGTAAAGCCGCGTTGATCGAGGCGCTCCAGCATCAAGGGCAGGTAGGTGTAGCCCTGGCGTTTATCGAAGGGCCCTTCCTTGGGGTAGATGATCGACGGGCTGGGGCCTGGCTTGACCCGGTAACTGAGGGTTTGCGCGTAGCGGCTGAGTTCCTGGGCCTGAAAGCGCGAGGTGCGTGCTTCCTCGACAAGCCAAAAGCCGGCGGCGATGCCCAGCAATAGCACAAGCAGCCAGAAGGTGACCTTCAATTTACTGGTGCGCTTGCGGGGGCTGGGTTGTTCGCCGGCCGGCAGGGTGGTGATGTCGAGTTGCCAAGGTGCGCCCATATTCATTTAGCCTGATGTACTCATCCATAGGTTTGACAGGTTGCTGAATAACATCAGCGGGCTTGAACACTGAGTTCCTCTCAGCTGGCCACTGTCTGCAGTTTAGCCGCTGGTACATGGGGCAGGCAGGGATGGGCTTGGCAGACAGAGGATTTTTTGCTGATTTTTACGCGCTGGCGCGCTGATTAAGTGATCAGCGGCAACACAGATATGCGCTAACTGGCGCAGGATTGCCCCTGGCACTGCGTGTGTAGGCAGATTGCTAGAATTGAGCCGTGACGGAACAGGCGACGAGTGAGCTATGCAACGCGACCATCGGGAGCAACTCAACCTCAGCTGGCAGGCTAATGCCGATGCCTGGACGGCGGCGGTGCGCGAGCAGCGCATTGAAAGCCGCCGGCTGGTGACTGATGCCGCCATCGTTCAGGCGATTCTCGCCCTGGCGCCCACGCGGGTGCTGGATCTGGGCTGCGGTGAGGGCTGGTTGTGCCGCGGGCTGGTCGAGCATGGCATCGAGGCGGTCGGTGTGGATGCCTCCGCGCCGCTGATTGCTGTGGCGCAACAGGCGGCCGGTGGCGCATCGCAGTACCGCGTGTGCGGTTATGCCGAATTGGAAGCGCAGGCCGCGCAGCTGGGGCGTTTCGATACGCTGGTGGGTAATTTCGCTCTGCTGGAAGAGCCCCTGGCGCCAACCTTGAATGCCTTGCATGGCCTGCTGGCAGCAGATGGCCGGCTGCTGATTCAGACTCTGCACCCCTGGCGCGCCTGCAATGACGTGGGTTACCGCGACGGCTGGCGGGTGGAAACCTTTGCTGGCTTCGGCGAAGGCTTTGCTCAGCCGATGCCTTGGTTTTTCCGCACGCTGGAGTCCTGGCTGGGCCTGTTCAGCGAAACCGGCTGGCGCCTGCAGTGGCTGCAGGAACCGTTGCACCCGGAGAGCGAACAGCCGGTGTCGCTGTTGATGCTGCTAAGTTCCGAGCGCAACTGATCCGGCCTGAAAACGCCTTCAGTCGACGATAAACAGCCGTGCCCCGCTGGTGGTGGATGAGCGATGCGCTTCGGCCTGATCGGCGACCTGATAGCTCATGCCGGCCGTCATCACAAAGCGCCGACCATCTTCCAGCTCGGTGTGCAGTTCGCCTTCCAGGCACAGCAGGATGTGGCCCTTCTGGCACCAGTGATCGGCCAGGTAGCCGGCGCTGTACTCGACCATGCGCACGCGGATGCTGCCAAACACCTGGGTGCGCCAGTAGGCCATGCCGGTTTCGCCGGCATGTTCGCTGCGCTCAATCTGGTTCCAGTCGGTGACGCCGAAGGGGATGTCGCTGATGTTCATGCTGTGGGTCCTTTAGTCAAACAACTCAGCTGCGGCGCTGACGGTCTTCGGCATAGCGGCGCAGTACCCACTGGCCTGCCGGATGGGCGTGCAGTTCATCGAGAAAGGCCTGGGTCTTGGCATCGTGCCCGGCGATACCGGCCCACGGCGTGCCGGCGGGGGTGAACAACGGGGCGAACAGCGCGGCGGCGCTGATGTCGGCCAGGGTCAGTTGTTCGCCGACCAGATAACGTGACGGGTCGCCGTGGATGCGCGACTCGATCAGCGCCAGGCCTTCGAGCAATTCGGCCTGGGATTTCGCCACCCGCGGCGGGGTCACGCCATACAGGCGCTGCACACCGTTGATCAGCACCGGCTTCATCAGGTCGCGCAGGCCCAGCAGCGGGCGATAGACCTTGAGCATGGCGTGCATCACCGAGTCCCACTGCTTGATCTGGCCGTATAGCCAACGGCGCACGTGTACGCCCAGGCGGTCGAACTGTTCTTCCAGCTCCAGTACCTCGGCGCGTTGCGCGGCGTCGGCTGGGAGTAGCGGCTTGTCCGGATAGCGCTGTTCCAGATAGAGGGCGATTTGCGTGGAGTCGCCAATCACCTGCTCGCCATCCTTGAGAATCGGCAGGGTGACGATGTCCGCCAGGCGCTTGCTTTTTAACCGGTGCAGGCCGGGGAAGAGGTTGTCGACCTGAAAGTCGAGGCCCTTGTGGTCCAGGTGCCAGCGGGTTTTTTCGCAGTAGTGGGAAATCGGAAACTGATAAAGCGTGCGCATGGTCGGCCCTCGGCAATGATGCGCCGAGTGTACGGGCTGGCGGCCCGACTACCCAGTCGCAATCGGCAGTCCAGGCTTTCGTTGGGGGAGGGCGTGCGCCCAGGCCATTGCTGACCTGGGCGAACGGCTTATGGCGTGCGTTGCAGCTCGACTTTGCCCGTGGCACTGGCCAGCAGATGCTCCGGCAGGTCGAGCAGGTCGTCGTCGAAGGTTTCCAGCGGCGGCGGGCGACGTTCAAAGCGCGAGCCGAGTACCAGCAGGCAAGGCGTCAGCAGCAGGGTCAGCACGGTGGCGAAGCTCAGGCCGCCGGCAATCGCGCTGGACAGCTGGGTCCACCACTGGGTCGACGGTGCGCCAATGCCCAGGCTCGGGGTGAGCAGGTCGACGTTGACCCCGATCACCATCGGCACCAGGCCGAGCACCGTGGTCACGGCGGTGAGCAGCACCGGGCGCAGGCGCAGGCTACCGGTTTCCAGCGCCGCTTCACGCGGTTCCAGGCCCTGGCGGCGTAGCTGGTTGTAGGTGTCGATGAGGATGATGTTGTTGTTCACCACGATGCCAGCCAGGGCAATCAGGCCCATGCCGACCATGACGATACCGAACGACTGGCCGTTGACCAGCAGGCCCATCAGCACCCCAGCGGTGGACAGCACGATGGCCGAGAGCACCAGCAGCGACTGATAGATGCTGTTGAACTGGGTCACCAGGATGATAAACATCAGGAAGATCGCCACCGCAAAGGCCGTGCCGAGGAAGGTCGCCGCCTCGCGCTGGTCGGCATCCTCGCCAGCGAACTTCACCTGCACATCACTGGACACCTCGCCCATGGCCTCACGCAGGGCTTGCAGACGTTCGTCCAGGCGCGCGCCTTCGGCGATGTCGGCCAGCAGGGTGATGGTGCGGTTGCCGTCGACCCGGCGCAGGGTGCCGACCTTGGGCGCCTGTTGCAGGGAGACGAAGTTGCTCAGCGGAATCTGCCCGGCCGGGGTGTTCAGGGTCAGCCGGCCGAGCTGGTCGAGGGAGCGCCAGTTGGCTGGCAGGCGCACGCGGATATCCACTTCATCGGTGGCGTCTTCCGGGCGATAGGTGGCCAGTTTCAGGCCGTTGGTGACCATCTGCACGGCATTGCCCACGCTCAGCACATCTGCGCCGAAACGCGCGGCCGACTCGCGGTCGACCTTGACCCGCCATTCGATGCCCGGCAGGGCGCGGTCATCCTCGATGTCCTTGAAGCCGCCCAGGCGCTGCATATTGGCGCGTACCTGTTCGACCCACTGATCGGCCTTGGCCGGGTCCAGCGAGCTGACCTGCAGCTTCACCGGTTTGCCGCTGCTCGGGCCTTCCTCCTGCTTGCGGAACTCCAGAACAATGCCGGGGATATCCGCCGTGCGTGTGCTCATGTCGGCGAGAATCTTGCCGGCCGAACGCCGCTCGTGCCATTCGACGAACTGGAACTGCAGGGTGCCGATCACGTCCGCACCGAGCTGGCCGTCCGGCTGCGCCAGGGAGCGGGCATACAGTGCCTTGACCTCGCTCATGCCGAGCAGGCGTTTTTCCACCTGCTGCAGCAGGGCGTCCTTTTCCTGCACCGACAAATCGCCACGGGCGCGCAGCCAGATCTGCGCGTTCTCCGGTTCGACTTCGGGGAAGAACTCCACGCCATGGTTGAAGCGGCCGTAGGCGGTGTAGATCAGCGCGATCAGCGCGAGCATGCCCAGCAGCGTCAGCCCGGGGCGCTTCAACAAGGTGCCGAGCAGGCGGCGATAACCGACGGCGCCACGGCCAGGCTGGGTGGCTTGCGGCAGCGGTTGGCCGCCGGTGACTGCGCCGAGCACCGGCAGAAACACCAGGGCCATGGCCAGCGAAGCGAGCAGGCAGACAATTACCGTGGCCGGCAGGTACTTCATAAATTGCCCGACCACCCCTGGCCAGAACAGCAACGGCAGAAACACCACCAGGGTGGTGGCGGTGGAGGCGATCACCGGCCAGGCCATGCGCGTGGCGGCATTGGCCCAGGCCTGGCGCGGGGTCTGCCCTTGGTGCAGATAACGGTCGGCCAGCTCAGACACCACGATGGCGCCGTCCACCAGCATGCCGGCCACCAGAATCAGGCTGAATAGCACGACGATATTCAGGGTGAAACCGAGCATCCAAATCAGCAGGATGCCGGTGAGAAAGGCCCCCGGAATGGTCAGCCCGACCAGTAGTGCAGAGCGCATGCCCATGCTCGCCACCACCAGAATCAGCACCAGCACGATGGCGGTCATCACGTTGTTGAGCAGGTCGCTGAGCATGCTCTGCACCTGCTGCGACTGATCCATGATGTAGCTGACCTTGAGGCCTTCGGGCAGCAGTGGCTGGGCTTTGACCATCAGCGCTTTGACCTGCTCGATGGTGTCGATGATGTTGGCGCCGCTGCGCTTGGAGACTTCCAGTACCACCGCCGGCTGGCCGTTGATCCGCGCGTAGCCGGTGGGGTCCTTGAAGGTGCGGTGAATGGTCGCGACATCGCCGAAGGTCACCACGCTGTTGCCCACCACCTTGATCGGCATGGACAGCACGTCTTCGAGGTTTTCGATCACCCCGGGCACTTTCATGCTCATGCGCCCGGCGCCGGTATCCAGGCTGCCGGCGGCGACCAGGCGGTTGTTGCGGCTGACCAGGTTGAACAGTTCGTTGTAATCGATGCCGTAGCTGTCGAGCACCTGCGGGTCGACGACGATTTCCAGCAGGTCTTCGCGGTCGCCGCCGATTTCCACCGAGAGCACCTCGGCGATGCCTTCGACGTTCTCTTTCAGGCGGCGAGCGATGTACACCAATTCGGTTTCGGCAATCGGCCCGGACAGGCCAATCGACAGCACCGGAAACAGCGCCACGTTGACTTCATTGACCGTGGGCTCCTCGGCCTCTTCCGGCAGTTTGCTGCGCGCGGTATCGACCTTCTCGCGCACATCGGCAAGGGCCAGCTTGGCATTGAAGCCGGCATCGAACTCCAAGGTCACCGAGGCATGGCCTTCGCTGGCCATGGAGCGCATTTCCTTGACCCCTTCGAGGCTGCGCAGCTCCTGCTCCAGGGGCCGTACCAGCAGGCGTTCGGCGTCTTCCGGGCTGATGCCTTCGAGGGTCACCGAGACATAGATGATCGGGATGCTGACATCCGGGTTGGCTTCCTTGGGGATGGCGAAATACGCCGTCAGCCCGCCGAGCATAAGAAACAGCAGCAACAACAGGCTGGTGCGGCTGCGATCCAGCGCCGCAGCGATCAGGCCGGGCATATCAGCTACCCCCTTTGGCCAGCTGGCTGATCACCTGCTGGCCCGGCTCGACAAAGCCCTGGCCGAGGGTGATCAAGGCGACCTTGTTGGGCAGGCCGCTGACCCAGGCGCCCTGGTTGTCGACGCTGATCAGCTGCACGGGCGTGAACTGCACCTGTTGCTGCTCGTTGACCCACTTGACGCCATGCCGGCCGGCTTTATCCAGGCTCAGCAGGGCAGGCGAGAGGCGGTGGGCCAGGGCTTCACCGGTCTGTACATGCAGGGTCGCGCTGGCACCGGCCAGGCGCAGGGCCTGCGGGTTAGCGACCTTGACCTCGATGCGGAAGCTGCGTGAGCCAGGGTCGGCGGCGGCGGCGATAAAGTGCAGCTCGCCCTGTAATTCGCGGCCGTCGAGCAACTCGACGCGCACGCTTTGGCCCAATGTCAGCTGGGTGACTTCCTGCTGGGCAATCTGTGCGCTGACCTTGAGCTGGCTGATGTCCACCAGGGTCAGCAGGCTTTGTCCGGGCTGGACGAAATCGCCCAGCTCGACCATGCGCTCGTCATACACCCCGGCAAAGGGCGCACTGATCTGCGTGTTGCTCAGTTGAATGCGCGCCAGGTCGAGTTCGGCGCGGGCCTTGGCCAGTTCGCTCTGCAGACGGATCAGTTCGTTGGTGGAAACCAGGTTGCGCTCGCGCAAGCGTTCGGCGGCGCTGGCATCGGCAGCGCGCTGGCGTACATCGGCCTCACCCTTGGCCACCTGGGCCGGGCGGTTGTCGGTGGACAGGCTGAGCAGTAGCTGACCTTGTTTGACCGGGTTGCCTTTGTCCTGATCCAGGCGCGTCACCGTGCCGCTGATCTGCGAGCGCAGCTCGACCCGGCGCCAGGCTTCGATCTGCCCCTGCACCACGTGCTGGCGCTGCATCGGGCTGGCTTCCAGCCACTGCACTTCAACCTTGGTCAGGCCCTGTTTCTCTGTCGGCGCATCGGCCGTGGCGGTTTCCTGCGCCTTGAAACTCGAACCGCTGATCAGCCAGAGCACGAGCAGCAGACTGATGGCGATGGCGATCAACCAGGGGCGTTTGGACAACTGACTGAACATGGTGGCTACTCGTGGCAATGGGGTTGAGCAAGCAGTTCGGCGGCCTGGGTACGCAGGCCGGCAATGATGAAATCGGTGACGCGGGCGAAATACTCATCCAGGGCAATTGGCTCGGCCCAGTGGGCAAAGCCACCAGAGGCGATACGTGCCATCACCCCGTTGACGCAGGCTTCGACGCCCCACAGCAGGTTTTGGCAGTCGGCCTGGCTCAGCGCCTGGTTGTTCAGGGCTACGCCGAGCATGTCGCTGAAGAACAGTTGGAATTCGTGCTCCATATCGAGGAACTGCTGACGGTATGGGGTTTCCAGGCGCTCCTGAAATTCCGGGCGGTCACAGTGCAAACACAGCTGCGCCTGGATCGGGTTGGCCAGCATCTGCTCAAAGGCGCGGTGGATCACCCGGCGCATGGCGTCCTGCGCGGGGCTGGCGGCATGCAGCTGGCGCAGTTCCAGCAGGTTGGCGCGGCTCATATCGAGCACTAGGCGCGCATACAGCGCTTCCTTGCTGGGGAAGTGCTTGTACACCGTGCCTTTGCCGATACCGGCGGCAATCGCCACTTCGGCAATGGTCACGCGGTCCCAGGGCTGCTCGGCAAACAGCTGGCGGGCGGCGTCGAGGAGGGCGTTCTCGCGTTGTTCGAAGAGTTGATCTTGGTAGCGCATGGGTATTTATCGGAAGTCGTGACCGGTGGTCATGCTATGACTGTTGGTCACGCTGGAGCAAGCCGGCAGTTGTAACAGGCTTTGCCGTGGCGTGGTGCGAAAGGGCGATCAGGGGGCGGCGTGGGCGTTGAACTGCTGCCAAATTTGCGCGTAACGGCCGCTGTCCTTGAGTTCCCGCAGGCCCTGATCGAACAGTTGCTGCAGGCGTTCACTCTCGGGTAACTGGCGGGAGAAGATCAGGTGGTAGTCCCAGGTTTCATAGGCTGGCGTGGTGGTTAGGCGCGCCCGTTCCTTGGCGCTGAGCTGGTTGAGCACATAGCTGCCTGAGCCTTTGACGATATCCACTGCATCGATGCGCCCGGCGGCCAGCTTGCGCAGGTTGATCAGTTCATCACCGCTGGCTTCGTACTGCACCCAGTCGCGCTGCTCGGCTTGTTCCAGCACGGGCATCTTCGCCGAGCCGAGCGGAATGCCGATGCGTAGGCCGTTGAGCTGCTCGGCCCCGGTCAGGCTACCGTCCCAGTTGATGGGCTTGTCGCGGCGGTAGAACAGCACCACCTCATCGCTGTACACCACAGCAGAGAACAGGCAATCGGCCTCGCGTTCCGGCGTGCGGCCCCAGATGGCCGAGGCCTGCCAGCGCCCTTGCTTGACCTCCGTGTAGGCGCGCTTCCAGGGGAAGAAGCCGTATTCCACGCTGACGCCCTGGGTGGCGAACGCTTCGTTGAGCAGCTGCGGCACCACGCCATAGTGCGGCAGCGCCTCACCGATAAAGGGTGGCCATTCGCCGATGGCGATGCGGATCTGTTCCTGACTCTGTGCGGGCTGGCAGAAGCCGGCACAGAGCAGCAGGGCGGTGAGCAAACGGCGCATGCAGTGCTCGATATTCAGGCGGCGGGTTATCCAAGCTTAGCCGCGTGCCACGCTGACGCCTTCCAGATTGGCGAAGGAGGTGTCCTTGGCGGTCAGCAGGAAGTCGCGCATAAAGGGCGCATCCAGCATATCGGTGCGGATGCCGGCGTACAGGGTGGCGAACAGGCCCTTGTCGCCCAGGCGCTTGGCGGTCACGTAGCCGCGCGAGCTGTACTCATGCAGCGCCCAGTTGGGCAGGCCGCACACGCCACGGCCGCTGGCCACCAGTTGCATCATCATCACCGTCAGCTCTGAGGTGCGTACCTGGGCCGGCTCGACATCCGCCGGTTCGAGAAAACGGGTGAAGATATCCAGGCGGTCGCGTTCTACCGGGTAGGTGATCAGGGTTTCCGTGGCCAGGTCCTGCGGCTTGATGCACGGTTTGCTGGCCAGCGGATGCTGGTTGGCTACAGCGAGCATGGCTTCGTAGGTAAACAGCGGCACATAGGTGATGCCGGCCAGCTCCAATGGATCGCTGGTTACCACCAGGTCCAGATCACCGCGCGCCAGCGCCGGCAGCGGGGCGAAGGAGAAGCCCGAGGCCAGGTCCAGCTCCACTTCCGGCCAGGCATCGCGGAACTGGTCGATGGTCGGCATCAGCCACTGGAAGCAGCTGTGGCATTCGATGGCCATATGCAGGCGTCCGGCGGTGCCGCCGGCCAGGCGCGCCAGGTCGCGTTCTGCACCGCGCAGCAGCGGCAATACCGTGTCGGACAGCTGCAGCAGGCGCAGGCCGGCGCTGGTAAAGCGCACCGGCTTGGTCTTGCGCACGAATAGCGGCATGCCCAGGCGCTCTTCCAGCTCCTTGAACTGATGCGACAGCGCCGATTGGGTCAGGTGCAGGCGCTCGGCGGCGTCCACCAGGCTTTCACTTTCGCGCAGGGCGTGCAGGGTTTTCAGGTGGCGCAATTCGAGCATGGCGGGCCTCGGCGGGAGGGTAGGGTGGATGACGCTGTTTTCATCCACCATTGGCAAACACGGGCGGTGGTGGATGGATAAAGCGTCATCCACCCTACATGAATAAAACTATAGTTCAAGGCGAATAGATTGAGTTTGTCTCACTTAGGCAGGGTGCCGAGAATAGCCAGCATCTTATTGATCTACTGGAGCGTTCTGACATGGCCCTGTCCCATTCCCTTGGTTTTCCGCGTATCGGTCGCGACCGTGAACTGAAAAAAGCCCTGGAGGCCTACTGGAAAGGCGAGCTGGACGAGGCCGGTCTGCAGGCTGTGGGTCGTGAACTGCGCGCCGCTCACTGGCAACTACAGAAGGACGCCGGCATTGATCTGCTACCCGTCGGTGACTTCGCCTGGTACGACCAGGTGCTGACGCACTCGCTGAGCTTCGGCGTGATCCCCGAGCGCTTTCGCCCGGCAGATGGCAAATCGACCCTGGATACCCTGTTTGGCATGGCGCGCGGCGTCAGTAATAGCTGCTGCGGCGGTGCCCATGCCCAGGAGATGACCAAATGGTTCGACACCAACTACCACTACCTGGTCCCTGAATTTACCGCTGATCAGCAGTTCCAGTTGAGCTGGGAGCAACTGTTCGAGGAAGTCGAAGAAGCCCACGCCCTGGGCCACCGGGTCAAACCGGTGCTGATCGGCCCGCTGACCTATCTGTGGCTGGGCAAAGCCAAGGGCAGCGAGTTTGATCGTCTCGACCTGCTGGAGCGGCTGCTGCCGGTCTACGGCGAAATCCTCCAGCGCCTGGCCGCTCAGGGCGTGGAATGGGTGCAGATTGATGAGCCGATTCTGGTGCTGGACCTGCCGCAAGCCTGGAAGAACGCTTTCGAACGTGCCTACAACCTGCTGCAGCGTGAGCCGGGCAAGAAGTTGATCGCCACCTATTTCGCCGGCCTGGAAGACAACCTCGGTCTGGCCGCCAGCCTGCCGGTGGATGGCCTGCATATCGATCTGGTGCGTGCGCCCGAGCAGTTCCCCACCATCCTCGACCGTTTGCCGGCCTACAAGGTGTTGTCGCTGGGTGTGGTCAACGGCCGTAACGTCTGGCGCACTGACCTGCAGCCGGTTCTGCAGATTCTGCAGCAGGCTCAAGACCGCTTGGGCGAGCGCCTGTGGGTAGCGCCAAGCTGCTCGCTGTTGCACAGCCCGGTCGACCTGAACCGGGAAGACCAGCTGGATGCCGAGCTGAAAAGCTGGCTGGCCTTTGCCGTGCAGAAGTGCGAGGAAGTCGCACTGCTGACCACTGCCCTGAATGCCCCGCAGAACGCCCAGGTGCAGGCCGCACTGGCGGCAAGCCAAGCCGTGCAGGCCAGCCGCGCGCAATCACCACGCATCCATAAACCGGCGGTGCAGGCGCGTCTGGCGGCCATTAGCGCTGCCGACAGCCAGCGTCAGTCGCCGTTTGCTACGCGCATCGAGCAGCAGCGTGCGCGTCTGCAGTTGCCTGCGTTCCCGACCACGACCATCGGCTCGTTTCCGCAGACTGCGTCGATCCGCCTGGCACGCCAGGCATTCAAGGCCGGCAAACTGTCGGCGAGTGACTACACCGAGGCCATGCACAGCGAGATTCGCCACGCCGTCGAGGTGCAGGAAAACCTCGGCCTGGATGTGCTGGTGCACGGTGAGGCCGAGCGCAACGACATGGTCGAGTATTTTGCCGAGCAGCTCGATGGCTATGCCTTTACCCGTTTCGGCTGGGTGCAGAGCTACGGTTCGCGTTGCGTAAAACCGGCAGTGATCTATGGCGACCTGAGTCGGCCCAAGGCCATGACTGTGGCCTGGATTGGTTATGCGCAGACCCTTACCCGCAAGGTGATGAAGGGCATGCTGACCGGCCCGGTGACCATGCTGATGTGGTCTTTCCCACGTGACGATATTTCCCGTGAACAGCAGGCGCGCCAGCTGGCGCTGGCCATTCGTGACGAAGTGGTGGACCTGGAAACGGCCGGGATCAAGATCATCCAGATCGACGAGGCCGCCTTCCGTGAAGGTCTGCCGCTGCGTCAGGCGCAGTGGCAGGGCTACCTGAACTGGGCCACCGAGGCGTTCCGCTTGTGCGCCTCGGGCGTGCGCGACGAAACGCAGATCCACACCCATATGTGCTACAGCGAGTTCAACGATGTGATCGAGTCCATCGCCGCCATGGATGCCGATGTGATCACCATCGAAACCTCGCGCTCGGACATGGAGTTGCTGGAAGCATTCGAACGCTTCGACTACCCCAACGACATTGGTCCCGGCGTGTATGACATCCATTCGCCACGGGTGCCGGACAGTGGCGAAATGGTCAAATTGCTGCGCAAGGCCGCCCAGCGTATTCCCGCCGAACGCCTGTGGGTCAACCCGGACTGCGGCCTGAAAACCCGCGCCTGGCCCGAGACTGAGGCGGCGTTGATCAATATGGTGTCTGCCGCACGGCAGTTGCGCACCGAGCTGGCCTGATAGCGTTCTGTCGCGGCTAAAGCCCCTCCCTCGGTTCTGATCAGCTGTGGCAGGGGCTTTAGTTGGCGCTTCTTGTCGTGATAGGGAGACCGCTCGTCTCCCTTCATCAAACTGTCACGCTTGTGTGGCAGCGCGCTCGTACAAACATCACCACACTCGCGTCTTAATGGGGTGCTGCGTTCTGCTGTCCCGGGTCTGGGTGATGTTATGCGTGGGTTGATTCTTCTCGCTGCACTGTTGTGCGGCCTGCCGGTTTTTGCGGCGCAGCGTTGTGATATTCAAGTGCCGACGCACACGGCGGATGTGGGCGAAGTGCGTCTGGCGTACCAGAGCATTGGCCGCGACAGCGATCCGGCGCTGCTGCTGGTGATGGGCCTGGGCGGACAGCTGATCCACTGGCCGGATGAAGTGGTGCTGCGCCTGTGTCAGCAGGGCTTTCGGGTAATCCGCTTTGATAACCGCGATGTCGGCCTGAGCACTTGGGCCGGCACGGCGCCGGCAATCAATCTGACCTACGAAGCGCTGCGCTATCGGCTCGGCCTGTCGGTGGCCGCGCCCTATGGCCTGCGTGATATGGCGCAGGACGCCCTGGGCCTGCTGGATGCCCTGGCGGTGGATCAGGTGCATGTGCTGGGCGCGAGCATGGGCGGGATGATTGCCCAGCATATGGCCGACCTTGCACCTGAGCGGGTGCAGAGCCTGACCTTGATCATGACCAGCTCCGGTGCTCAGGGTTTACCGGCGCCAAGCAGCGCGCTGCTGAGTCTGCTGGCCAAACGTGAAGCGCCTAACCGCGCGATAGCCCTGGAGCAGCAGGCCGACCTATTGGCGGCGCTGGGCAGCCCGACGGTCAGCGATGACCGGCAGTTACTGCTGCAACAGGCGCAGATTGCCTACGACCGGGCGTTCAACCCGGAAGGCGTGCAACGGCAGTTGTTGGCGATTCTGGCGGAACCGAGCCGGGTCGAGTTGCTTAACCGTCTGCGCGTGCCAACCCTGGTGGTGCATGGCACGGCCGATCCGCTGCTGCCGGTGATGCACGGCGTACATGTGGCGGCGCATATCAAAAACAGCGAATTGAGACTGATCCCTGGCCTGGCCCACCGCTTTCAGGAAGCGTTCAAAGAACCCTTGCTGGCGGCGGTGTTGCCGCACCTGCAGGCCCATCGGGGCGATGGGCAGTGGGCGCGGCTTTAAGGCGCAGAGTTACTTAACGAGTACCGAGAAAATCACGCTTACCGATGCTCACGCCGTTATGGCGCAGGATGGCGTAGGCGGTGGTGAGGTGGAAATAGAAGTTCGGCAGCACGTGATCGAGCAGGAAGGCTTGGCCCTGGAAATGGGTTTCCTTGTCGCGGCGCTTGAGGGTGACGGTGCGTGCTTCGCTGCCGTCGATCTGCGCGGCGCTCAGGCCTTGCAGAAAGCTTAAGGTTTTGGCGATACGCGCTTGCAGTTCGGCGAAGCTGGTTTCGTCGTCGGCATGGCTCGGTGCTTCTACTTCAGCCAGCAGCGCAGCGCCAGCTTTGGCGCCGTCGCAGGCGATCTGCACCTGGCGGCTCAGGGGGAACATATCGGGTGCCAGGCGCGCATTGAGAAATACGCTCTGCTCGATCTTCTTGTCTTCGGCGTGGGCTGCGGCGATGCCGAGGATGGTCGACAGGTTGTTCAGCTGACGGGTGAAGACCGGGATGGATGCTTGGTACATGGACAGGGACATGGGTATCTCCAGAAGCGCCGAACCGGATTGCCCGGGCGCGATTGTGTAGAAGGGCAGTGCGCCGCCGCAGGCAGCGGCCTGAGGCAGCAAGCTTAGAACTTGTTTCGGATCTCGCGAGCTAGAGTCCTGCAAGGCAAAAACAGGCGAGAAAGCGGAGTGTACTTTTGTACATGAGCATTTCGAGCCTGTTTTTAACGCAGCAGGGCCGACGCGCAGCCGATCCGAAGTAGGTTCTTAGCCGATGGTGATCGGCGGCAACTTAGTCAGCTCAACGGTCTGTGCCTTGCGCGGGGCGAGGATTTCCGCTTCGCCATCGACCACCAGCTCATCGTTCTGGTTGAACACGCGGGTAGCTACACGCACGCGGAATTTCGGCAGCTTTTCCAGAATTTCCAGGCGCACGGTGAGGGTGTCGCCGAGTTTTACCGGTGCGGTAAAGCGCATGCTCTGGCCGATATAGATGGTGCCCGGGCCAGGCAGCTCGCAGGCCACGGCGGCGCTGATCAGTGCACCGCTGAACATGCCGTGAGCGATACGCTCCTTGAACATGGTGGTAGCGGCGTATTCAGCATCCAGGTGCACCGGGTTGTGGTCGCCGGAGACTTCGGCAAACAGCTGGATATCGCGTTCGCTGACGGTTTTGCTGTAGCTGGCGGTCTGGCCGACTTCAAGAACGTCGTAGGGCGTGTTGCTGCTCTGGCTCATGGGTGACTCTCTTGGCTCTGTAGGTGGCGCTGGCGCGGTTGGCTAAGGGCCTGTTGCAACCAGTCGATGATGTAGGCGGTCACGTCGTCGCGGTTGCTCTCGTTGAGCAACTCGTGACGGGCGTCCGGATAGATTTGTATCTGCACATGGGGGTTGCCGGCGGCTTGCAGGGCGTTGCCCAGGTCTTGCTGACGATGGCCGTCGCTGACCGGGTCACAGGCGCCGCCAATCACCAGCAGCGGCAGGCTGTTGTCGATCTGCGCGAGGTTGTGCAATGGGGTGATCTGCTGCAGGCCGCCGAGCAGGTCGACCCACAGTTGGTTGCTGCAGCGGAAGCCGCACAGCGGGTCATTGATGTACTTGTCGACTTCCAGCGGGTCGCGGCTCAGCCAGTCGAAGGCGGTGCGGTTGGGCTTGAAGGCTTTGTTAAATGAGCCGAACGAGGCGAATTCGAGCAGGGCACTGCGCCCCTGCGGGCCTTGTCGCCAGCGCTCGAAGCGGGCCAGCAACTGGCCGACGCGGTACAACGCCACGGGCTGGTAGTTGGAGCCAGAAAGAATCGCGCCCTGCAGGCTGCAGCTGTGCTGCATCAGGTAGGCCTGGGCAATGTAGCTGCCCATGCTGTGGCCAAGCAGGAAAATCGGCGTTTGCGGATGGGTCTGGCGCATATGGTGGTTGAGGTTGGCCAGGTCATTGACCACCAGTTCCCAGCCCTTGCTGTCGGCATAGTGGCCAAGCAGGCCATGTTCGGCGGTTTTGCCATGCCCGCGCTGGTCGTGCGCATACACCTCGAAGCCTTGCGCCACCAGCGCTTCCGCCAGGCGTGCATAACGCCCGCTGTGTTCGGCCATGCCGTGAGCCACCATCAGCAACGCCCTGGGCGGCTGTTCGGCATACCAGCGGTTGACAAAGAGGGGCGCTGCATCGGTGCTGTTGAGCCAGAACGCTTGGTGGAGCATGGCGAATCCCTTAAGCCTGCAGAAGCTGCGCATTGTGCACCCCGCACGGCACGGCGCAAAGTCCGCACGGGTTCAACGATTATGCTCGCGCAGTATCTGCATATATTCGCCGCGGCTGTGCAGGTCGCGCAGGCCCTGTTCAAACACGGCGCTCCAGTCCGGCTCGCCAGCCGTTGTCGGGACAAAGCCGACCAGCAGCGGGATGCGCTCGAGCACATTGCCGTGCCAGCTGAGCTTGCCGCGCAGCTGCTCATCGTTGGCGATCAGGTGGTTACCGACGATACGTTCGAGCAGCACCATGTCGAAACGTCGGGCATTGAGTTTGCGCAGGTTGCTGATGTCGTCCACGGCGTCTTCGAGGGTCAACCCGGCGTCGAGAATATGCTGCGGGTAACCGTAACCGCGCACGATGCCCAGGGTTTTGCCGCGCAGTTCCTGCAGCTGGTTGAACTGCAGCGGATAGCCGTCGCGGATAAACAACCCAAGTTCGCTGTAGAACAGCGGGCGCGAGGGCTGCAGGCCTTCCTCATTGATCTCCTTGGGCCACAGCGCCAGCGCGCCCTGGTAGTTGCCGTTGCCCAACTCCACGCGCACCCGCGCCCAGGGCAAAAAGTCGATCTGTACCTGATAGCCGCGCACTGCAAAGGCGCGGCGCGTCAGGGCGACGATGCTGCCGCCATCCGCCAGGTGTTCGGAGCTGTAGGGCGGGTATTCCAGAGTGGCCATGCGCAGCTGTGGTTCGGCCTGCGCCGATTGCGCGAAGAGAAACAGCAATGTTGCAGCGAATAGAACGATAGGCATGGGAAGCCGTCAGCGCAGGGTGCAGATTGGTTATAGGCGGCGCGGCAGGATAGTTCCACACGGAGCGGCAAGATTCAGTGCGTCAATGACGCTGCCCGGCTATTTGCCTGTTTGGCGTTAGCTGTTAACTTCCAGCCAACTCCGCAGCGCGGATCAGACCATCTCAGGGCAAGAGGATAAAAATAATGCAGCCTGATTTCTGGAGCGACAAACGCCCGGCCGGCGTACCCAATGACATCGACCTGGGGACTTATAAGTCGGTGATTGAGGTGTTCGAGCGCTCGTGCAAGAAGTTCGCCGACCGGCCCGCCTTCAGCAACCTGGGTGTAACCCTGACCTATGCCGAGCTGGATCGGCTCTCGGCGGCCTTTGCCGCCTACCTGCAAAAGCACACTGACCTGCAGCCGGGCGAGCGCATCGCCGTGCAGATGCCCAACGTGCTGCAGTACCCGATTGCCGTGTTCGGCGCCATGCGCGCCGGGCTGATTGTGGTCAACACCAACCCGCTGTACACCGCCCGAGAGATGCGCCACCAGTTCAAGGATGCCGGCGTGCGCGCGCTGGTGTACCTGAATATGTTCGGCAAGCTGGTGCAGGACGTGCTGCCGGATACCGAGATCGACTACCTGATCGAAGCCAAGATGGGTGACATGCTGCCGAGCCTGAAAGGCTGGCTGGTCAACACCGTGGTCAAGAAAGTCAAGAAGATGGTGTCTGACTACCACCTGCCGCAGGCGGTGGGCTTCAAGGATGCGCTCAAGCAGGGCCATGGCCACGCGCTGAAGCCGGTCAAGGTCGGTCAGGAAGACATCGCTGTGCTGCAATACACCGGCGGCACCACTGGCGTGGCCAAGGGCGCGATGCTCACCCACGGCAACCTGGTGGCCAATATGCTGCAGGTCGATGCCTGCCTGTCGCAGTTGGGCAACGATGGCACCCCGCTGATGAAGCAGGGTCAGGAAATCATGATCGCGCCGCTGCCGCTCTACCATATCTATGCCTTCACCGCGAACTGCATGTGCATGATGGTCAACGGTAACCACAACGTGCTGATCACCAACCCGCGTGATATCCCAGGCTTCGTCAAGGAGCTGGGCAAGTGGCAGTTCTCTGCGTTGCTGGGTCTCAATACGCTGTTTGTCGCGCTGATGGATAATCCCGAGTTCCAGAAACTGGATTTCTCCAAACTCAAGGTCACCAACTCCGGCGGCACCGCGCTGGTCAAGGCCACGGCCGAGCGCTGGCAGGCGATGACTGGCTGCACCGTGGTCGAAGGCTATGGCCTGACCGAAACCTCTCCGGTAGCCAGTACCAATCCCTATGGCGACAAGGCGCGTCTGGGTACTGTGGGTATTCCGGTGCCGGGCACGGCGTTCAAGGTCATCGATGATGATGGCGTCGAGCAGCCGCTGGGCGAGCGCGGCGAGCTGTGCATCAAGGGCCCGCAGGTGATGAAGGGCTACTGGAACCGCGAAGAAGCCACCGCCGAGGTGCTGGACGCCGAGGGTTGGTTCAAGAGTGGTGACGTGGCGGTGATCGACCCGGATGGCTTTGTGCGCATCGTCGACCGCAAGAAGGACATGATCATCGTCTCCGGTTTCAACGTGTACCCCAACGAGATTGAAGACGTGGTTATGGCCCACCCGAAAGTCGCCAGCTGCGCGGCCATCGGTGTGCCGGACGAGAGGTCCGGGGAAGCAGTCAAGCTGTTCGTGGTGGCCCGCGACAGCAGCCTCAGCGCCGATGAGCTGAAGGCCTACTGCAAGGAGAATTTCACCGGTTACAAGGTGCCCAAGCAGATCGTCTTCCGTGACTCGCTGCCGATGACCCCCGTCGGCAAGATATTGCGTCGCGAGCTGCGCGATATCGCCTGATCGATTGAAGGCAGTGACTGTTTCAGCGCATACCGCAGCTTTAACTGCGGATGCGCTGAAATCCCTTCCGTTACTGCGCAACGCCTATAGCTCGCCGGTTTCAGCGAAATTATGGAAATGACCAAGTGTTGATGCTTGGTCACTTTTGTGACTGCTGCGGCGCTTATTGGTGCTAGTCGCTGTTTGGCAAAGCTGCTACTCTCGGGCGGCTTTTTTGTGATCCGCCATCCACGGCGACCAGCCTTTCTGGGCCGTCGCTGTGCGACGTCAAAAATTGCTCCCGGCAATTTTTTTGCCGTTTAAGTCGCAGAAAACACGCAAATCTACAATAAACAACCGTCTACGCGCGGTGAAGATCAAGCTGTTGCTGAGGAGTGGGCTTCCATGACCGAAAACTTTTGGAAGGATAAGTATCCCGTTGGGATTGCTGCCGAAATCAATCCTGACCAGTACCCGAACATCCAGGCGGTACTGAAAGAGTCCTGCCAACGCTTCGCCGACAAGCCAGCTTTCAGCAATATGGGTAAAACCATTACCTACGGTGAGCTGTACGAGTTGTCTGGCATCTTTGCCGCCTACCTACAGCAGAACACCGACCTGCAGCCCGGCGACCGTATCGCCGTACAACTGCCCAACGTGCTGCAGTACCCGGTTGTCGTCTTCGGTGCCCTGCGCGCCGGCCTGGTGGTGGTCAACACCAACCCGCTGTACACCGCGCGGGAAATGGAACACCAATTCAACGATTCCGGCGCCAAGGCCCTGGTCAGCCTGGCCAATATGGCCCATTTGGTTGAGCAAGTACTGCCGAAAACCGGGATCAAGACGGTCATCATCACCGAAGTCGGTGACATGCTCTCGCCGCTCAAGCGCCTGCTGGTCAATACGGTCGTCAAGCACGTGAAGAAGATGGTGCCGGCCTACAACCTGCCGCAAGCCGTCAAGTTCACCGCTGCCATGGCCAAGGGCCGTGGCCAGTCGGTCAAGGAAGCCGCGCCGAGCAATGGCGAAATCGCCGTGCTGCAATACACCGGCGGCACCACTGGCGTGGCCAAGGGCGCGATGCTGACCCATCGTAACCTGATCGCCAACATGCTCCAGGTCAAGGCGCTGATGGGCTCGGAAATGAGCGAAGGCAGCGAAGTGCTGATCGCGCCATTGCCGCTGTACCACATCTACGCCTTCACCTTCCATTGCATGGCAATGATGCTGATTGGTGGGCACAACGTGCTGATCACCAACCCGCGTGATCTGCCGGCGATGACCAAGGACCTGGCCAAGTACAAGTTCACCGGTTTTGTCGGCCTCAATACCCTGTTTGTTGCCCTGTGCAACAACGACGACTTCCGCAAGCTGGACTTCTCCACCCTGAAGGCCACCTTCTCCGGCGGTATGGCGCTGCAACTGGCCACCGCCGAGCGTTGGAAGCAGGTGACCGGTTGCTCGATCTGCGAAGGCTTCGGCATGACCGAAACCAGCCCGGTGGCCTCGGTCAACCCGTTTAGCAATATCCAGATCGGTACCATCGGTATTCCGGTGCCATCGACTGTGTGCAAGGTAATCGACGACGAAGGCGTTGAGCAGCCGCTGGGGTCGATTGGCGAGCTGTGCGTCAAAGGTCCGCAGGTGATGAAGGGCTACTGGCAGCGCCAGGAAGCCACCGACGAAATCCTCGACGCCGAAGGCTGGTTGAAGACCGGCGACATCGCGGTGATCCAAGAAGACGGTTACATGCGCATCGTCGACCGCAAGAAGGACATGATTCTGGTGTCCGGCTTTAACGTCTATCCGAACGAGCTGGAAGACGTGCTCGCCACCCTGCCAGGCGTACTGCAGTGCGCAGCCATTGGTGTGCCGGATGAGAAGTCGGGCGAAGCGATCAAGATCTTCGTGGTGGTCAAGCCGGGTGAAACCCTGACCAAAGAGCAGGTCATGGAACACATGCGCGCCAACGTCACCGGCTACAAGGTGCCAAAGGCCGTGGAATTCCGCGACGTGCTGCCAACCACCAACGTCGGCAAGATCCTGCGCCGCGAACTGCGTGACGAAGAGCTGAAGAAACTGGGTAAGAAGTAACCACCCGGTTAAACAAAACCCCGCCTAGGCGGGGTTTTTTGTGTCTGCTAATAAACTGGCCGAATAGCCGAGCGCATTAGTTTTCAGCGGTCGGTCAGCCGGTGCGCCAGGTGATCTCTTCAACCCCATCGGCGCTGATGCGCATCCAGCGGTCGGCTTGCTCGTCGCTTTCTTCTTCCTGCCAGCCGCCCGGTGCGCAGCGCACTTCCACATTCAGCGCGGCGAAGGCGGCCTGGGCGCAGGCCAGGTCGTCGGCCCAGGGGGTGGTTTCGCTTTCCAGGAACAGGCTGTTCCATTTGCCGACGGCCTTGGGCAGCCAGGTGACGGGTACGTCACCGGCCATGCATTTGTAAGTCTGGCCTTTCTGCTGCCAGGGTGTGCAGCTGCCCAGTGCGCTGTTCAGCCACTCGCCGATGGCGGTGTGGTCGGCGTCTTTCAGGTAAATCTCGATATCCGGTTGGCGCATGGTCATAGTCTCTCGATCCAGTCGTAGCGGATGGCGACAGTCACGTCGCAGGGTTCGGCGATCACCGCCGCGCGCTTCTCGGCGCTGGCGCGCCAGCCGTGCGGGGTCATGGCCAGCAGGTCGGCGCGGGCTTCGCTGCTTGGCAGGTGCAGATTAAAGGTCAGGGTTTCGCTGTGGGCCAGGCGCATGCCATCGGGGATCAGCTCCAGGTGTTTCTGATCATCGTAGTCGCGCACTTCGTCATACAGCTTCTGCCGCAATTCCATCAGGTGTTCACGGGTCGGCCCCATGCGCAGCAGGCCGCCACCGGGGGCGAGCAGGCGTTTGGCCTCCTGCCAGTCGAGCGGGCTGAAGACGCTGGCGAGCAGTTGGCAGCTGGTGTCACTCAGCGGCACGCGGGCCATGCTCGCCACCAGCCAGTTGAGCTGGGGCGCGCGTTTGCAGCCGCGTTTGATCGCCTCGCGGGAGATGTCCAGGGCGTAGCCGTCGGCGTGCGGCAGGGCGTCGGCGATCTGTGCGGTGTAGTAACCCTCGCCGCAACCGATATCCAGCCAGCGCGCCGGGCTATAACCGGCCGCCAGTTCGGCCAGGCGCTTGGCTAATGGCGCGTAATGACCTCCGTCGAGAAAGCGTCGCCGCGCCTCGACCATGGCGGCGTTGTCGCCCGGGTCGCGGCTGTTCTTGTGCTGCACCGGCAGCAGATTCAGGTAACCCTGGCGTGCACGGTCAAAGCGGTGGTTGGCCGGGCAGGTGACACCGTTGTCGAGCGTCTGCAGCGGCGCCTGGCAGATGGGGCAGATCAGCATGCGAGCAGATTGACCAAGGTTTGATAGTAAATTTCGGTCAGCACATCCAGATCACTGGCCAGTACGCGTTCGTCGACCTGGTGGATGGTGGCGTTGACCGGGCCGAGTTCGACCACTTGGGTGCCGAGGGTGGCGATAAAGCGTCCGTCGGAGGTGCCGCCGCTGGTCGAGGGTTTGGTGTCGCGACCGGTGACAGCCTTGATGCTGGCGGCCACGGCGTCGAGCAGGGCACCCGGCTCAGTGAGGAACGGCAGGCCGGAGAGGGCCCAGTCCAGGTGATAGTCCAGGCCGTGCTTGGCGAGGATTGCCTCGACGCGCTGCTGCAGGCCTTCGACCGTGGATTCGGTGGAGAAGCGGAAGTTGAATACCGCCGTCAGCTCGCCAGGGATCACGTTGGTCGCGCCGGTGCCTGCGTTGAGGTTAGAAATCTGGAAGCTGGTGGGCGGGAAGAAGGCGTTGCCGTCATCCCAGTGCTCGGCAGCCAGTTCGGCCAGGGCCGGCGCGGCCAGGTGAATCGGGTTGCGCGCCAGGTGCGGGTAGGCCACGTGGCCTTGTTTGCCGCGTACGCTGAGGGTGCAGCCGAGCGAACCACGGCGGCCGTTTTTTACCACGTCGCCAACCAGGGTGGTGCTCGACGGCTCGCCAACAATGCACCAGTCCAGGCGCTCGTTACGTGCGCGCAGGCGTTCAACCACGGCCTTGGTGCCGTGGTGCGCCGGGCCTTCTTCGTCACTGGTGATCAGAAAGGCGATACGGCCTTTATGGCCCGGGTATTCCGCAACAAAGCGTTCAACGGCGATGATCATCGATGCCAGGCTGCCTTTCATGTCCGCCGCGCCACGGCCACAGAGCATGCCGTCTTCATCAATCAGCGCATCGAATGGCTGGTGCTGCCACTTCTGCATCGGGCCGGTGGGCACCACATCGGTGTGCCCGGCAAAGCACAGCACAGGACCCTCTTGGCTGCCGTGGCTGGCCCAGAAATTGTCCACTTCCTCGATCCGCATCGGTTCGATGGTAAAGCCGCAGGCAGCCAGACGACGTGTCATCTGTTCCTGACAGCCTTCATCAAGCGGCGTGACGGACGGGCGACGAATCAGCTCGCAGGCAAGCTCCAGCGTCGGGGAGAGGGGCGTGGCGTTGGCGGTCATTGCGGCTCCGGGCGGCATCAAGCGGAAAGGCCGCCATCTTAAAGCAAAACGGCGGCCATTGGCCGCCGTCTGGCATTCAAGCGCGGCAGTAGTCAGCTGGCAGCAGCGGTTTCCTGCGAGCTGGCCTGCGGCGCCGGCAGCGACGACAGCAGGGCCATGATCAGCGCCGCCAGGTAGGGCAGTGATTGCACCAGCAGCATGGCCACCCAGAACTTCACATCGGCGCTAGGCAGGCCCTGGACGATGCTGATGCCGATGGCCGAACCCCACAGCAGCAGCATGATAAACACTTCCTCGCGGGCCTCGGCCAGGGCCACCAGAATGCCGTGGTTGCTGGCCATCTTCGGTGTGCGGAAGAACGGGATGGTCTTGGTAAAGGTGCCGTAGAGCACCGCCTTGGCAATCGTGTGCGACAGCGCCAGGCCCGCCAGCGCCGCCTGGAATGAGCGCACCAGATCGACGCCCATGGCCTTGCGATAGAGGAACAGGATCTTGCCCAGCTTGAAGAAGAACAGCGCCAACGGCGGGATGGCGAAGATCATCAGCGGCGGGTCGACCCGCTGCGGCACGATAATCATCGCCGCCGACCAGAGCAGCGCACCGACGGTGAAGAAGATATTCAGGCCGTCGGCGATCCACGGCAGCCAGCCGGCGACAAAGTGGTAGCGCTGACCGGTTTTCAGTTCGGAATCCTTGCCGAGGAACAGACTGCGCGCATGGCCCTTCATGATCTGAATGGCGCCGTAGGCCCAACGGAAGCGCTGCTTCTTGTAGTCGATAAAGGTGTCCGGCATCAGCCCCTGGCCAAAGCTCTGGTGGGCATAGGCGGCGGAGTAGCCTTTCTCGAATACGCGCAGGCCCAGTTCGGCGTCTTCGCAGATGGTCCAGTCGGCCCACTTCAGTTCGTCCATCACCGTGCGGCGGATCATGGTCATGGTGCCGTGCTGGATGATCGCGTCGCGGTCGTTGCGCGTCACCATGCCGATATGGAAGAAACCTTTGTATTCGGCGTAGCAGAGCTTCTTGAAGATATTCTCGTTGCCGTCGCGGTAATCCTGTGGCGACTGCACCACGGCAATCTGCGGATCACTGAAGTGCGGCACCATGTACTTGAGCCAGTTCTTGTCGACACAATAGTCGGCGTCGATCACCGCCACCACTTCGGCATCTGGCGCGGTATGCGGCAGGATGTAGTTCAGCGCGCCGCCCTTGAAGCCGGCAATCGGCGCGACGTGGAAGAAGCGAAAGCGCGGCCCTAGGACTTTGCAATAGGCCTCTACCGGCTCCCACACGGCCGGGTCCTTGGTGTTGTTGTCGATGATGATGACTTCGTAATCCGGGTAATCCAGCGCGGCCAGGGCGTCGAGGGTCTGTTTGACCATCTCCGGCGGCTCGTTGTAGCAGGGCACGTGGACCGAGACCTTGGGCCGGTAGGCACTGTCGGCTAGCACTGGCTGGAACGGCCGGCGGCGCGTACGGGTCCAGGCGGTTTCGGCCAGCTCGTGGGCCTCGGTGAGCAGCACGATAAACACGCCGAAGGCACCGATACCCAGCAACAGGCCGACCAGGGTGCTGAACCAGGTGCTGTATTGCTGGCTGTAGTCGTAGCCGATCCACACCAGGGCCGAGCCGCCGGCGAAGGCAACAATGGTCAGGAAGGTGCGGCCGCGCTGGCGCAGGGCGCTGCCGTCGATCAGCATCAGCGCCAGGCTGAGCAGGGCCAGCACCACCGAGCCGATGGCCAGCAAGCGCCACTGCGGAATTGCTACCACGGGGCCTTCGAAGGCGAACTTGGCCTGGCGATCCAGGTCGTACACGCCCCAGTAGGCACCGACCGAACCTTCATCGCTGGCCTTCCACGGCTGGTCGAAGGCTTCGATCACGAAGTAGTTGTAGCCCTTGGCGTTCAGCGCGTTGACCAGGGTGCGCAGGTAGATGGCCTGATCCGCCTGGGAAGCATCGGCGCCGCCGCGCATGCGTCCGTTACTCGGCCAGCCGACCTCGGAGAGCAACAGGGGCTTTTTCGGGAAGAGTTTTTTCAGGTCCTTGGCGCGCTCCAGCACGAAGTCGGTGGCGTCTTCCATCGGCACGAACTCCCAGTAGGGCAGTACGTGGGCCGCGACCAGGTCGGTGTGTTGTGCCAGTTCCGGGTATTCCTGCCAGATGTGCCACTGCTCGGAGGTGGTCACCGGTACCTTGACTGCTGCGCGCACGCGGTCGATGTAAGCAATCAGGTTCTCTGGGGTTACTTCGCTGCGGAACAGCGCTTCGTTACCGACCACCACGCGCACCACGCTGCGCGAGTTATTGGCAATCTCGATGGCCTTGGCGATTTCCCGCTCGTTACGCGCCAGATCCGGGCTGATCCAGATGCCCAGGGTCACGCGTAGGCCGAACTCTTCGGCCAGCAGCGGGATATTGCCCAGCGGGCCGTCTACCGAGTAGGTGCGGATGTTGTCGGTCTGGGTGCTCAGCAACTCCAGGTCGGCACGCATCTGCGCATCGCTGGGGTAGCTGTCCTGCTGCGGGTTCTGCCCGGCGCGGAAGGGCGAGAAGGAATACCCGGAGATCTGTTCCGGCCAGTCCGGTGCGCTTACCGGGCGGTTGTACAGCGCCCAGATACCGGTAAACACGGCGGCAATTGCCAGGAACATGACCAGGTTCAGTCCAAACTTACGCGAAGGCATAGTGTGCAGGTCCAGCGAAGGGGCAATAAAAAGCGACGAGCGTCGGGTGGCGCATGCTACGCCGCCGCCATTGGGCTGTATAGCTGGCAGGCCGGCATATTGCTGGGACGATAGCAGGCGTTGAAGGTTCCGCTGATGGCGATGTGCTACTGCTGTTCATCGGTTAGCTCGGTCTAGACCAAGACAGTGCTTGGGTGCAGCTCGCCGGCTACCTATAATGCGCGCCGCCTGTGGCTTGCGAGAGAGAAGAATGCCTGTGGATGAACAACGCTTTGCCGGGATCGCCCGTCTGTATGGCCGCGAGGGTGCCGAACGGCTGGCGGCTGCGCATGTGGCGGTGGTCGGGATTGGCGGTGTGGGTTCCTGGGCAGCCGAGGCGCTGGCCCGCTCCGGGGTGGGCGAAATCTCCCTGTTTGATCTGGACGATGTCTGCGTCAGCAACAGCAACCGCCAGCTGCACGCCCTCGACAGCACGGTCGGCCAGCCCAAGGTCGAGGTGATGGCGGCGCGTATTCGCGCAATCAATCCGGCCTGCGTGGTGCATGCGGTGGCGGATTTTGTGACCCGCGAGACCATGGCCGAGTACATCACCGAGCAGCTGGATGCGGTGATCGACTGCATCGACAGTGTCAACGCCAAGGCCGCGCTGATTTCCTGGTGCAAGCGGCGCAAGATTCAGGTGATCACCACCGGCGGCGCAGGCGGGCAGATCGACCCGACGCAGATTCAGGTCGGCGACCTGAACAAGACCTGGAACGATCCGCTGGCCTCCAAGGTGCGCTCCACCCTGCGCCGCGACTACGGTTTCTCGCGCACGCCAGGGCGCAACTACAGCGTGCCGTGCGTGTATTCCAGCGAGCAGCTGCGCTATCCCAAGCCCGACGGCACGGTGTGTCAGTACAAGGGCTTTGTCGGCGAAGGGGTCAAGCTCGACTGCGCCGGCGGGTTTGGCGCGGTGATGATGGTGACCGCCACCTTCGGCATGGTGGCCGCTGCGCGCATCGTCGATAAATTGGTCGCCGGTACGCGGCGACCGGCGGAGCGGCGGCCCGCAAATGATGATGTTGGCTAAGATGTAAAGAATGACCGGTTGCGGTCGATGTTCAGCAGGGATGTGCTGGTAGTTCTCTTTTGAGGTGTGCTGTGTTGTCCCTGTTGCGTCATGTGTTACGTCATATCCCGCGATCTGTGCTGCTGTTTGCAGCGCTTTCTGTCTGCCTGAGCGCCCATGCCAACCCGGTTGTGCGGATTGGCACCGGTGACTGGGTGCCTTACGTCGATCAGCAGCGCGAAGATGGCGGCGCCCTGTCGCGACTGGTGCGCGATATTTTCAAGGCGGCCGGTTATCAGGTCGAGTTGGTCTATTACCCCTGGGATCGCAACCTGCTGATGCTCGAACAGGGCGGCCTGGATGCGGTGATGCCGTATATCTGCAGCAAAAGTCGTCAACGTTTCAGTGAATGCAGCGATGCAGTAGTGGCGGGGGACGTGGTGTTATTCCAGCGCCGCGATCAGCAGCTTGTTTGGACCCATTTCGACGATCTTAAGACGTTTCGCATCGCCACGACGCTCGGCTATTCCTATGGCTCGGAGTTTGATGCGGCGTTCGATGCTGGGCAGTTGCAAGTGCAGCAACACGGTAAAGAAGACACAGGTTTCCGTTTGCTGAGCCTGGGGCGGGTTGACTTCCACCCTCAGGATAGAGCGGTCGGTTACGCCATGCTGCGTCGTCTGTTCTCGGAGCAAGAGCGAGTGTTGATCACCCATAATCCGCATATCTTGCATACCGAGCCGCTGCACCTGCTGTTTCGCAAAGGCGATGCTAAAGCCGATCAGCTGCGCAAGGTATTCAATAGCGGTTTGCGCCGCTTGGCGCAGAACGGTGAGTTGGAGCGTTTGCAGCAGGCCTTGTATTCCGGCAATGCCGATCAGTGGCGCGCTGCGCCCTGATCGGCCGCATCCAGCAAGTGCTGCATCCGCGTCAGCACGGCCTGCAGGCCATTGCTACGCGAGGGCGAGAGGTGGCGGGCCAGGCCGAGCTGAGTAAACCAGTCCGGCAGATCCAGCTGCACCAGTTCGGTCTGGGTTAAGCCATTGACCCGCGCCAGCAGCAGCGCGAGCAGGCCGCGCAGCAACCGTGCATCACTGCTGGCGCGAAACTGCCACTGCCCGCCGTCGCGTTCGGCCAGCAACCACACCTGACTTTCGCAGCCCTGCACCCGGTTGGCTTCACAGCGTTCGGCGTCACTCAGTGGCGCGAGCTGGTCGCCCCATTGCATCAGCAGGCGCGCGCGTTGTTCCCAACCGGGGCAGGCGCTAAAGGCCTGCAACGCAGTTTGTGCGCTGGCGGGCAGGCTCATTGCAACAGCTCCAGGGCCTGATCCAGGGCGCTAAAGAAGCGCTGCAGATCGCTGCCATCGTTATACAGCCCCAGGGATACGCGAATCGCCCCGCTCAGGCCGAGACCCTGCAGCAGCGGCATGGCGCAGTGATGGCCGGCGCGCACGGCAATCCCCTGTTCGGTCAGCAAGTGAGCGAGGTCGGCGTTATGCACGCCGTCGACCACAAAGCTGGCCAGGGCGACAGTGGGCGCACCGAGCAGGCGCACGCCCTGACGCTGTCGCAGCCCAGCGATCAGCTCTGCATGCAGCGCTGTTTCGTGGGCGCTAACGGCATTGGTGTCGAGGCTGCTCAGGTAATCCAGGCTGGCGCCCAGGGCGATCACCGAGGCAATCGGTGGCGTACCGGCCTCAAAGCCCAGCGGCGCGGGGCGAAAGCTGGCGTTGCTGTAGTCGGTGTGCAGCAGCATTTCACCGCCAAACTGCCAATGCGCCAGCTGCTCCAATGCGTGCGTGCGGCCATAGAGCAGGCCGACGCCATCCGGGCCATACAGCTTATGGCTGGAGCAGATATAGAAGTCGCAGCCCAGTGCCTGTACATCCTGGCGACCGTGCACCACGCCCTGTGTGCCATCGACCACCGTCAGCGCGCCTTGCGCCTGTGCCAGAGCCAGTAACGGCTCAAGTGGCTGCCAGCAACCGAGCACGTTGGACAGCTGGCTGACCGCCAACAGGCGGGTGCGCGGGCCGATCAGCTGCGCGGCTTGGGTGAGATCGATCAACCCATGTTGATCCAGTGGCAACACCACCAGTTGGAGCTGTTGGCGCCGCGCCAGTTGCTGCCAGGGCAGCAGATTGGCGTGGTGTTCCAGGGCGCTGATGACAATTTCATCGCCCGGCTGGAACTGCTGTTCCAGGCCATAAGCCAGCAGATTGAACGCCTCGGTGGCGCTGCGGGTGAAGATGATCTGCTGCGCGTCGGGCGCATTTAACCAGCGTGCAGCTTTTCCCCGCGTGGCTTCGAAGGCGCGGGTGGCGCGCTCGCCCGGCAGGTGCTGGGCACGATGCACATTGGCTGCGCCACTGGCGTAATAGCCGAGCAGGGCATCGAGCATGGCCTGGGGTTTTTGCGCGGTGGCGGCGCTGTCCAGATAGGTCTGGCCTTCGGCCGCAAGGGCCTGAATACCAGGGAAGTCAGCGCGCCAGGGGGAATGGATAGACATGGGCAGGCAATCGAGACCGTAGGATGGGTTGAGCGCAGCGATACCCATAATGAGCGTGATGGGTATCGCGATGCTCAACCCATCCTACAAAACTGCAAGCCTTTGGCTTGCAGTTTGTCGTCAGGGTCAATTGTGTGCGTGCAGGGCTTCGTTCAGCTCGATAGCCGACTTGTGGGTTTTGCACTCCACAGCGCCGGTTTGCGAGTTGCGACGGAACAGCAGGTCCGGCTGGCCAGCCAGGTCACGGGCCTTGAGCACCTTGACCAGCTTGTTGTCGGCATCGAGCAGCGCCACCTTGGTGCCGGCGGTGATGTATAGGCCGGATTCCACGGTATTGCGGTCGCCCAGCGGGATGCCGATACCGGCGTTGGCGCCAATCAGGCAGCCTTCGCCCACGGAAATGACGATATTGCCGCCACCGGACAGGGTGCCCATGGTCGAGCAGCCGCCGCCCAGGTCCGAGCCCTTGCCGACGAATACACCCGCAGACACGCGGCCTTCGATCATGCCTGGGCCGGCGGTGCCGGCGTTGAAGTTGACGAAGCCTTCGTGCATCACGGTGGTGCCTTCGCCCACGTAGGCGCCCAGGCGGATACGCGCGCTGTCAGCGATACGCACGCCAGCCGGCACTACGTAGTCGGTCATTTTCGGGAACTTGTCCACCGAGAAAACCTCCAGCAGGTCGCCTTTCAGGCGCGCTTCCAGCTGACGCTCAGCCAGTTCGCCGAGGTCAACTGCACCCTGGCTGGTCCAGGCCACGTTCGGCAGCAGCGGGAAGATCCCGGTGAGATTCAGGCCGTGCGGCTTGACCAGGCGGTGCGACAGCAGGTGCAGCTTGAGGTAGGCCTCAGGTGTGCTGGTCAGCGCGGCGTCTTCGGCGAGCAGGGTGACCACCAGCGGCTTCTGGCTTTCGGCCAGGCGGGTGAGCAGGGCGGACTGCTGGCTGTCGACATTTTTCAGTGCTTCGGCCAGATCGCCAGCCTGGCTGTTGTTGATCGCAATGGCCTGGTTGCCGCCTTGGTAAGCGAGTTTTTCCACCACTTTGGCGACCAGTTCGCTGCTCGGGTTGAGCAGTGGCTGGGCGTAGAAGACTTCCAGCCAGGTGCCCTGACGGTTCTGGGTGCCAACGCCGAAGGCCAGGCTGAAGAGGGTTGTGCTCATGCTGTTTTCCTTACCGCAAATTCGTGTGGGCCGGCTGGTTCAAACCAGTTCGGCGGCATAACGGTCGGCTTTGAAGCCAACCAGGGTCTTGTTGCCGAGATCCAGCACCGGGCGTTTGATCATCGACGGTTGGGCGAGCATCAGTTCGATCGCCTTGTGCTGATCGAGGTCGCTTTTCTGCGCCTCGTCCAGCTTGCGGAAGGTGGTGCCTGCACGGTTCAGGATGGTTTCCCAACCATGCTCATTGCACCACTTTTCCAGGTTGCCACGGTCTATGCCGCAGGCTTTGTAATCATGAAAGGCGTAGCTTACCTCGTGCTCATCGAGCCAGGTGCGAGCTTTTTTCATGGTGTCGCAGGCTTTTATGCCAAACAGGGTCTTGCTCATCAGAGGCTCTTCACAAAGTCGCGGATACGTTCGGCGGCTGCCACACACTCGGCCAGCGGCGCGACCAGGGCCATGCGCACACGGCCGGCGCCTGGGTTGCTGCCGTCCACTGCGCGCGACATGTACGAGCCGGGCACCACGGTGACATGCTCGCGGGCAAACAGCTCGCGGGTAAATGTTTCATCGTCTATCGGGGTTTTCGCCCACAGGTAGAAGCCGCCATCCGGGCGCTGCACATCCAACACGCCATCAAGAATCGCCAGCACCGCGTCGAACTTCTCGCGGTACAGGTCGCGGTTGGCTTTGACGTGGGCTTCGTCGTTCCAGGCAGCGACGCTGGCCAGCTGGGTTTGTACCGGCATGGCGCAGCCGTGGTAGGTACGGTACAGCAGGAATGATTTCAGAATGTCGGCGTCGCCTGCGACGAAGCCCGAGCGCAGGCCCGGCAGGTTGGAGCGCTTGGACAGGCTGTGGAACACCACGCAGCGTTTGAAATCGTGGCGGCCCAATTCGCCGCACGCGGTCAGCAAGCCGGCCGGTGGGTTGGCTTCATCGAAATACAGTTCGCTGTAGCACTCGTCGGCGGCGATCACGAAGTCGAATGTATCGGCCAGGGCAATCAGCTTTTTCAGCGTTGCCAGCGGAATCAGCGCGCCAGTGGGGTTGCCGGGCGAGCAGAGAAAGAGGATCTGGCAGCGCTGCCAGACTTCGTCGCTGACCGCGTCGAAGTCCGGGTTGAAGCCATGCTCTTCCAGGCACGGCAGGTAATGCGGCTGCGCACCGGCGAGAAAGGCCGCGCCTTCGTAGATTTGATAGAAGGGGTTGGGGCTGACCACCAAGCCCGGCCCTTGAGGTGAAGAGGCGTCACGCTTAACCACTGCCTGAGTAAACGCAAACAAGGCCTCGCGGGTGCCATTGACCGGCAGCACATGGCGCGCCGGATCAAGCACGCCGCTCGGCAGGCCAAAACGGCGGCTGCACCATTGAGCAATGGCTTCACGCAGCTCCGGAATGCCCAGGGTGGTCGGGTAGACCGCAAGCTGGTCGAGGTTGGCGCGCAGCGCCTCGGCGACAAACTCTGGCGAGCGGTGCTTGGGTTCGCCAATCGACAGGGCAATCGGGCTCTTGTCGGCGGGAGCCTGCACAGCGCCCAGCAGGGCGCGGAGCTTTTCGAACGGGTAGGGCTGCAGCTGGTTTAACGCGTCGTTCATTGTTGCTTCCTGAGGTCTGCCAGCGCCTGCATCGGGGATGTCAGGCGGCTCAAGGGTAATAAGGCTAAGTGGTTTAAATAGTGATTCGACTCGGTTCGACCTGCGGCCCCGGTGCGTCGGAGAGCTGCGCGACCATGGTTTCCTGCAAGCGTGTGCACAGCTCGGGGTCGGACAGCGGCTGGTTGTGCGCATCGGTGACGAAGAACACGTCTTCCACCCGCTCGCCCAGGGTGGCGATCTTGGCGTTCTGTAGCGACAGGTCGAAGTCGAGGAAGATCCGCCCGATCCGTGCCAGCAAGCCGGGGCGGTCGGGTGCGGTGACTTCGAGGATGGTCACCGGGCGGTGCGCATCGTTGTGAATGGTCACTTGCGGCGCAAAAGCAAAGTGCTTGAGCTGGCGCGGTACACGGCGTTGGATAATGGCCGGGTAGTCGTCCGGGTTCTTCAATGCGTCGACCAAGCCTTGGCGAATTTCTTTGATCCGCACTGGGTTCTCGCCAATTGAGCCGCCTTCACCTTCGAGCACGATATAGGTGTCGAGGGTGAACTGGCTGGTGGAAGTGAGAATCCGTGCGTCATGGATGTTCAGGTTGAGCTGGGCCATGGCCGCCACGGTCACGGCAAAGAAGTCGTGCTGATCCTGGGCGTAGATAAATATCTGTGTGCCGCCCTCGAACTCGCGCTGGGTGGTTTCCTTGATCAGCACCAGCGGCTCGCTGTTGTTGGCGTGCTGCAGGATCGCCTCGCTGTGCCAGGCCACGTCGGATGCTGTGTGGCGCAGGAAGTAGTCGTCGCCCAGTTGCGACCAGAGCTGCTCAGCGTCGTCCGGGTCGGTGCCGCCGCGCACCAGGATGTCCAGGGCGGCGATCTGCGTCAGGCGAATCTGCTCTTCGCGGTCCAGCGGGTTTTCCAGGCCACGGCGCAGCGCGCGTTTGGTCTCGGTGTAGAGCTGGCGCAGCAGGCTGGCGCGCCAGGAGTTCCACAGGCTGGGGTTGGTGGCGTTGATGTCGGCCACGGTCAGCACGTAGAGGTAATCCAGGCGGGTTTGGTCGCCGACCAGGCGAGCGAAATCGAAGATCACCTGCGGGTCTGACAAGTCCTTGCGCTGCGCGGTGGTGGACATCACCAGGTGGTGTTGTACCAGCCAGACGATCAGCTTGGAGTCCCAGTTCGGCAGCTGGTGGCGTACACAGAAGGCCTCCGCGTCTACCGCGCCGAGCTCCGAATGGTCGCCGCCACGGCCTTTGCCGATGTCGTGGTACAGCCCAGCCATATAGATCAGCTCGGGCTTGGGCAACTTGTCGATCAGCTTGCTGGCCAGGGGGAATTTTTCCGCCAGCTCGGTCCACTTGAACTTTCGTAGGTGCTTGATCAGGTTCAGGGTGTGCGCATCGACCGTATAGATGTGGAACAGGTCGTGCTGCATCTGCCCGACGATATGACCGAACTCCGGCAGGTAAAGGCCGAGGATGCCGTAACGGTTCATCCTCCGCAGGTTGCGGTGAATGCCCTGCGGGCTTTTGAACAGTTCGACAAACAGGCTGGTGTTGCGGATGTCGCGGCGGAAATCATCGTCGATCAGGTGACGGTGTTCGCGCAGCAGGCGAATGCTGTTGGCGCACACGCCTTTGATATCCGGGTGCTGCGCCATCAGCACGAAGATTTCCATAATGGCGAACGGCGTGCGCTTGAACACATTGGGGTGCGCGACTTCGATATAGCCATCACGCAGCAGGAAGCGGCTGTTGAGCGGCGTGGCCGGGCCGATTTCGCCGGCATTGAGGATCTGCTCTTCGAAGTGCTGGACGATCAGGTCGCTGAGTTCGGCAATTGCCATCACCACGCGGTAGTACTTCTGCATAAAGCGTTCGATGGCGCGCTTGCTGTCGCTGTCTTCATAGCCGAGCAGGGCGGCAACCCGGCTCTGGTGGTCGAACAGCAGGCGGTCTTCGGCGCGGCCGGCGAGCATGTGCAGGGCGTAGCGCACCTTCCAGAGGAATTCCTGGCTGGAGGCGAGCAGGGCGTATTCGCTTTCCAGCAAAAAGCCCTGGCCGACCATGGCGTGCAGGTTCAGCGTGCCGAAATGCCGGCGCGCCACCCAGAGAATGGTCTGGATGTCGCGCAGGCCACCGGGCGAGCCTTTGACGTTGGGCTCCAGGTTGTATTCGGTGTCGTTGTATTTGCCGTGCCGGGCACGCTGCTCTTTGTGCTTGGCCAGGAAGAACTGCTTGCTCGGCCACATCTGCTCGGTGCTGGTAACCGCCTGCATACGCTGACGCAGGCGTTCGGGGCCAGCGATGGTGCGGCTTTCCATCAGGTTGGTGATTACCGTCAGGTCGGCGCGCGCCTCTTCGGCGCACTCATCCACGCTGCGCACGCTTTGCCCGACTTCCAGGCCGATGTCCCACAGCAGGGTAAGGAAGCGTTCGATGGGCTCGCGGAAGGTCTCGTGGTCGGCATTGTCGAGCAGGATCAGCAGGTCGATGTCGGAGAAGGGGTGCAGCTCGCCGCGGCCATAGCCGCCGACGGCCAGCAGGGCAATATCGGCGTCTTCACTCCAGGACAGGCGGTCCCAGGCTTCGCGCAGGATCTGGTCGACAAACCAGGCTCGGTCCTCGACCAGTCGGCGTACGTCGCGGCCACTGGTGAAGCGCCCGTCGAGCACTTCACGGGCGTGGCGGATGGCCTTCTTGAATGCCGCAATAGGGCTGGCCTTGAGGGCCAGTTCCGCCTGGAACTGGCCGCGGTCGAACAGCTCGGGATCTACCTGCGGCATTGCGGCCTTCCTTCTATATATTCAGGTTCAGAACCTGTTCAAAGTCGCGCGAGCTAAAGTCATGCAAGGCGCTACGTTAGTAACAGCTTTTGGCTGGTCAAAACAGGCGAGGAAGCGGAGTTTACTGGTGTAAATGAGCATTCCGAGCCTGTTTTTAACGCAGCAGGGCCGACGCGCAGCAGACTTTGAGTAGGTTCTCAGGCTGAGGTGCGGGCGATGGTGTCGTCGTTGCGCAGGGTAAAGATCTCGTAGCCGTCAGCAGTCACCAGAATGGTGTGCTCCCACTGGGCTGAGAGCTTGCGGTCCTTGGTGATCGCGGTCCAGCCGTCACCCAGGGTGCGGGTTTCCGGGCGGCCCTGGTTGATCATCGGCTCGATGGTGAAGGTCATGCCTTCCTTCAGTTCCATGCCGGTGCCGGCGCGGCCGTAGTGCAGCACTTGCGGCTCTTCATGGAACACTGCGCCAATGCCGTGGCCGCAGTATTCGCGTACCACGGAGAAACCGTTTTTCTCGGCATGCTTCTGGATCACTTCGCCGATGTCGCCCAGGCGTGTGCCGGGTTTGACCAGCTCGATGCCTTTATACATGCACTCTTGGGTGATCTTGGCCAGGCGCTCGGCCCACTCAGGCACTTTGCCAACCATAAACATCTTGCTGGTATCACCGTGGTAGCCATCTTTAATCACGGTGATGTCGATGTTGATCACGTCGCCTTCTTTCAGCGGCTTGTCATTCGGGATGCCGTGGCAGACCACGTGGTTGACCGAAGTGCAGATCGACTTGGGGAAACCTTTGTAATTGAGCGGCGCTGGGATGGCCTGCTGCACGTTGACAATATAGTCATGGCAAATACGGTCGAGCGCTTCGGTGGTGACGCCGGGCTTGACGTGCTCGCCAATCATTTCCAGAACTTCGGCAGCCAGGCGACCGGCTACGCGCATTTTCTCGATTTCGTCGGGCGTTTTGATGGTGACGGTCATGTGCGGCTCTCGAACGCGAACAGAAAGGGCGTCATCTTAACAGCTACAAGCCGCCAGCCATAAGCGTCACGTGAAAACCTGCCGCTGAGTCGGCTGCATATGTTGCGCTCTGCGAGTAGCTTGCCCCTGACTTTTATGGTATAAAACGCGCCGCTTTACGGGCTGTGTGCCCGAAAGCTTAAACCCACACACGTATCGACACGGTTTCCTGGGTGCCTTGCGACAAGTTCGCCGGGTTGGAGATCGGGATACGTGGAGGCCTAACCCGACTTATCAAGGAACTATCATGTCCCAAGTCAATATGCGCGATATGCTGAAGGCCGGTGTGCACTTCGGCCACCAGACCCGTTACTGGAACCCGAAAATGGGCAAGTACATTTTCGGCGCGCGCAACAAGATCCACATCATCAACCTTGAAAAAACCCTGCCAATGTTCAACGAAGCGCTGTCCTTCGTTGAGAAGCTGGCTTCGGGCAAAAACAAGATTCTGTTCGTGGGCACCAAGCGTTCCGCTGGCAAGATCGTTGCTGAAGAAGCAGCACGTTGCGGTTCGCCGTACGTCGATCATCGCTGGTTGGGCGGCATGCTGACCAACTACAAAACCATCCGCGCCTCGATCAAGCGTCTGCGTGATCTGGAAGTTCAGTCCCAGGACGGCACTTTCACCAAGCTGACCAAGAAAGAAGCCCTGATGCGCACCCGTGATCTGGAAAAACTGGATCGCAGCCTGGGTGGTATCAAGGACATGGGCGGTCTGCCAGACGCTCTGTTCGTGATCGACGTTGACCACGAGCGCATTGCTATCACCGAAGCCAACAAGCTGGGCATCCCAGTTATCGGCATCGTCGATACCAACAGCAGCCCAGAAGGCGTTGACTACATCATCCCAGGTAACGATGACGCCATTCGCGCCATCCAGCTGTACATGGGTGCAATGGCTGACTCGGTAATCCGTGGTCGCACCAACGCTAACGGCGGCACCGACGAATTTGTCGAGCAAGCCCCGGCTGCAGAAGCTGCTGAAGGCTAAGTAAAACGCGTATAGCGTTTGCTTAGTTCGCAAAAAGGGGGCTTGGCCCCCTTTTTGCCACCTTGAAAACCATCGCTGACGTGCAGTTGCAATCGTTTCTGATCATTGTCGGCAATGCGTTACGAATTGAGCGCCCGTTTTTGGCGGGTGGAATGGTTAACAACCTATCCAGAGGATTTTGAAATGGCAGAAATTACTGCAGCGTTGGTTAAAGAACTGCGTGAGCGTACTGGCGAAGGCATGATGGATTGCAAGAAGGCCTTGACCAAGGCCGGCGGCGACATCGAAAAAGCCATCGACGACATGCGTGCTTCCGGCGCGATCAAAGCTGCCAAGAAAGCTGGCAACGTGGCCGCCGAAGGCGCCATCAGCATCAAGGAAGACGGCAAGACTGCCGTTATTCTCGAAGTCAACTCGCAGACCGACTTCCTGGCTCTGCAGGACGATTTCAAGAGCTTCGTGGCTGCCAGCGTCGAGAAAGCCTTCGCTGACAAGCTGTCTGACGTTGAGCCGCTGATCGCTGCTCAAGAAGAAGCACGTCTGGCCCTGGTTGCCAAGTGCGGCGAGAACGTCAATATCCGTCGTCTGGCGCGTATTGAAGGTGACGTTCTGGGTTCTTACCTGCACGGCAACAAGATCGGTGTTGTGGTTGTGCTCAAGGGCGGCACCGTCGACCTGGCCAAAGACATCGCCATGCACGTAGCTGCAAGCAACCCTGAATTCCTGCTGCCTTCGGAAGTTTCCGCTGAAGCCATCGAACGCGAGAAAGCCGTGTTCGTCAGCCTCAACGAAGACAAGATCAAGGGCAAGCCGGCCGAAATCGTCGAGAAGATGGTTGCCGGTCGTATCCAGAAGTTCCTTGCTGAAGCCAGCCTGGTTGAGCAAGCCTTCGTTAAGGACCCAGAAATCAAGGTCGGTGCTCTGGCCAAGAAAGCCGGTGCTGAAATCGTTTCCTTCACCTACTTCAAAGTTGGCGAAGGCATCGAGAAGCCGGTCGACAACTTTGCTGAAGAAGTTGCTGCGCAAGTAGCTGCTGCCAGCAAGCAGTAAGACGGCTTACCGCTGTTGCCCCGAAGAGGCTGCCCGCTAACGCGCGCGGCCTCTTTGTCAAATTGAGGGCACAGCTAAGCTGTGGAGTGGTTGGGGCTTGGGCACCAATGACTCGGGGCGCTGTCGAAGCGCTCGATAAAAGCGAACCGAAGGTTTGCACAGAATTCAAACGCCGCAGGAGAGACTCGCAATGGCTCAGCAGATGAGTGGTCGTCAACCGCGCTACAAGCGCATTCTGCTCAAACTTAGCGGCGAGGCCCTGATGGGGTCGGAAGATTTCGGCATCGATCCCAAGGTGCTTGACCGTATGGCGCTGGAAGTCGGCCAGCTGGTCGGTATCGGCGTACAGGTCGGTTTGGTGATCGGTGGTGGCAACCTATTCCGTGGTGCAGCGCTGAGCGCGGCGGGTATGGATCGGGTCACTGGCGACCACATGGGCATGCTGGCTACTGTGATGAACGCCTTGGCCATGCGCGACGCGCTGGAGCGTTCGAATATTCCGGCCATCGTCATGTCGGCCATCTCCATGGTTGGGGTGACCGATCACTACGACCGGCGCAAAGCGCTGCGTCATCTGAAAACCGGTGAGGTGGTGATTTTCGCCGCTGGCACTGGTAATCCGTTCTTCACCACCGACTCGGCCGCTTGCCTGCGCGCCATCGAAATCGATGCCGACGTGGTGCTCAAGGCGACCAAGGTGGATGGTGTGTACACTGCCGATCCATTCAAAGACCCGCATGCCGAGAAGTTCGATCGCCTGACCTACGATGAGGTGCTCGACCGCAAGCTGGGCGTAATGGACCTGACGGCCATCTGCCTGTGCCGCGACCATAATATGCCGCTGCGTGTTTTCAATATGAACAAGCCTGGTGCGCTGCTAAACGTTGTAGTGGGTGGCGCTGAAGGCACTCTGATTGAGGAAGATAAACATGATCAATGAGATCAAGAAAGACGCCCAAGTGCGTATGCAAAAGAGCCTGGAGTCGCTGGTTCATGCCTTCAGCCGAATCCGTACCGGTCAGGCCCACCCAAGTATCCTCGGTGGCGTGATGGTGCCTTACTACGGCTCCGACACCCCGCTGAACCAAGTAGCTAACGTCACCGTCAAGGACGCCCGTACCCTGCAGGTTGTGGCCTTCGAGCGCAATATGCTGGCGGCTGTTGACAAGGCGATCCAGAGCTCCGGCCTGGGCTTCAACCCGACCAATCTGGGTGAGCTGCTGCTGATCTCCATGCCGGCGCTGACCGAAGAGACCCGTAAGGGCTTCACCAAGCAGGCGCGTGATGCGGCTGAAGATGGTCGTGTGGCGGTGCGCAATATTCGTCGTGACGCCCTGAGCCAGTTGAAAGACCTGGTTAAAGAGAAAGAAATCAGCGAAGACGAAGAGCGCCGTGCAGCCGACGAAATCCAGAAGCTGACCGACAAGTTTGTCGCGGAAATCGAAGTGGCAGTGAAGCAGAAAGAAGCGGATCTGATGGCCGTTTAACGGCCAGGATATCGTCATGGAAAAGACCAAAGACGGTAGTCCGTTCGCCGTGCCACGGCATGTGGCGATCATCATGGACGGTAATAATCGCTGGGCGAAGAAGCGTCTGCTGCCCGGCGTAGCCGGTCATAAAGCCGGTGTCGATGCGGTGCGTGCGGTGATCGAGGTGTGCGCCGAGGCGGGCGTCGAGGTGCTGACGCTGTTCGCCTTTTCCAGTGAAAACTGGCAGCGCCCGGCCGAGGAAGTCAGTGCGCTGATGGAGCTGTTCCTCAGTGCGCTGCGTCGCGAGGCGAAGAAGCTAAATGCCAATGACATAAGCCTGCGCATTATCGGTGATCGTTCGCGCTTTCACCCGGAGCTGCAGGCCGCGATGCGTGAGGCTGAAGCGCAGACTGCCGGCGACAAGCGCTTTGTCCTGCAGGTGGCGGCCAACTATGGCGGTCAGTGGGATATTGCTCAGGCGGCGCAGCGTTTGGCCCGTGAAGTTCAAGGCGGTCATTTGCGTGCCGAGGACATCACGCCCGAATTGCTGCAGGGTTGCCTGGTAACCGGCGATTTGCCGCTGCCGGATCTGTGCATTCGCACCGGTGGCGAACACCGCATCAGTAATTTCCTGCTCTGGCAGCTGGCTTACACCGAGCTGTATTTCTCCGACCTGTTTTGGCCGGATTTCAAACACGACGCCATGCGCAAAGCCTTGGCCGATTTTGCTAGCCGCCAGCGTCGCTTTGGGAAAACCAGCGATCAGGTGGCTGCTGAGGCCCGTAGCTGATGCTCAAACAACGAATTATCACGGCGCTGGTGCTGTTGCCATTCGCCCTGGGTGGCTTCTTTCTGCTCAATGGCGCGCTGTTTGCGCTGTTTATCGGCGCAGTGGTCAGCCTGGGCGCCTGGGAGTGGGCGCGTCTGGCAGGGTTTACTGCCCAGGTGCAGCGTGTTGCCTACGCCGCGTTGGTGGCGGCGTTGCTGTTCGGCTTGTACCTGCTGCCCGCGCTGGCGCCTTGGGTGCTGTTGCTTGGGGTTGTCTGGTGGGCGGCGGCGACCTTTCTGGTCTTGGGTTATCCCGCCAGCAGCCGTTATTGGACGCAGGCTCCGGTCAGATTGCTGATTGGCTTGCTGATTCTGTTGCCGGCCTGGCAGGGCCTGGTGCTGTTCAAGCAGTGGCCTGAAGCAAACTGGCTGATCCTGGCGGTGATGGTGTTGGTGTGGGGCGCGGATATCGGCGCCTATTTTGCTGGCCGGCGCTTCGGCAAGCGCAAGCTGGCCCCGCAGGTCAGTCCCGGTAAAAGCTGGGAAGGGGTGTTCGGCGGCCTGCTGGCGACCCTGCTGATCTGCCTGGGCGTAGCGATTTACCGTGACTGGTCGTTTGCCGGTTTGTTACTGGGCTTGCTTGGCACCGCCGTGGTGGTGCTGATTTCGGTGGTCGGCGATCTAACCGAAAGCATGTTCAAGCGCCAGTCGGGGGTTAAGGACAGCAGTAATCTGCTGCCGGGCCATGGCGGCGTGCTGGATCGTATCGACAGCCTGACGGCGGCGATCCCGGTGTTCGCCGCGTTGCTGTGGCTGGCGGGCTGGGGCGCGCTGTGAGTCACCCGCAGCAGATTACCGTGCTGGGGGCGACCGGTTCGATCGGTCTAAGCACCCTCGATGTCATTGCGCGCCATCCTGAGCGTTATCAAGTATTCGCGTTGTCCGGCTTCAGTCGTCTGACTGAACTGGAAGCGCTGTGCATGATCTATCGCCCGCGCTTCGCTGTGGTGCCGCAGGCTCTAGCGGCTCGTCACTTGCAGGAAGGTTTGCGCGCTGCCGGTCTGGCCACTCAGGTGCTGCATGGCCCTGAAGGTTTGTGTGAGGTGGCAGCGCATCCTGAAGTGGATGCGGTGATGGCCGCCATCGTTGGTGCGGCAGGCTTGCCGCCGACCCTGGCGGCGGTCGAAGCCGGCAAGAAGGTGCTGCTGGCCAACAAAGAAGCCCTGGTGATGTCAGGTGCGCTATTTATGCAGGCTGTGCGTAAAAGCGGCGCCGTACTGCTGCCGATCGACAGTGAGCACAACGCGATTTTTCAGTGCCTGCCGGGTGACTACGCCCGCGGCCTGCCGCAAGTTGGGGTGCGGCGTATTCTGCTGACCGCCTCGGGCGGGCCGTTTCGCGAAATGCCGCTGGAGCAGTTGCATGCGGTCACTCCCGAGCAGGCGTGCGCGCATCCCAATTGGTCGATGGGGCGCAAGATTTCGGTTGATTCGGCGAGCATGATGAACAAAGGCCTGGAGCTGATCGAGGCCTGCTGGTTGTTTGATGCCAAACCTGCTCAGGTTGAAGTGGTGGTGCATCCGCAGAGCGTGATCCATTCGCTGGTCGATTATGTCGACGGTTCGGTGCTGGCCCAGCTGGGCAATCCGGATATGCGCACGCCGATCAGTCATGCCCTGGCCTGGCCGGAGCGGATTGACTCGGGTGTGGCGCCGCTGGATCTGTTTGCCATCGCGCGGCTGGACTTCCAGGCGCCGGACGAGCAGCGCTTTCCTTGTTTGCGTCTGGCGCGTGAGGCAGCGCAGGCCGGCGGGACGGCGCCGGCCATGCTCAATGCAGCCAACGAGGTAGCGGTTGCGGCGTTCCTGGAGCGGCGCATCCGCTTTCCCGAGATCGCGAGTATGATCGAAGACGTTCTGCATACTGAACCCGCCCTGGCGGTTGAGAGTCTGGATACGGTGCTGGCCGCTGATGGTCGGGCCCGTGATCTGGCTGAGCAATGGCTGAGTCGGCGCTGATCGCCGACGCGGAGATGTTTGATGAGTGCGCTTTATATGCTGGTCGGCACCCTGGTTGCACTGGGTGTGCTGGTAACCATCCACGAGTACGGGCACTTCTGGGTCGCCCGCCGTTGCGGGGTCAAGGTGCTGCGGTTTTCCGTCGGCTTTGGCAGCCCGTTGCTGCGTTGGCATGACCGTCAGGGCACTGAGTTTTTAGTGGCCGCCATCCCGCTGGGTGGCTACGTGAAAATGCTCGATGAGCGCGAAGGCGATGTGCCGCCGGAGCTGCTTGATCAGTCGTTCAATCGCAAGTCGGTCCAGCAGCGTATTGCCATTGTGGCGGCCGGCCCCGTAGCCAATTTCCTGCTTGCGCTGCTGTTCTTCTGGGTTGTGGCGATGCTGGGCAGCCAGCAGGTTCGCCCGGTTATCGGTGCGGTCGAGGCGGGCAGTCTGGCCGATGTCGCTGGCCTACAGGCCGGCCAGGAGATCATTGCAATTGATGGTAAGCCCACCACTGGTTGGGCTGCGGTGAATCTGCAGCTGGTCAGTCGCTTGGGTGAAAGCGGTCGTCTGGATCTGGCGGTGCGCGAGCCAGGTTCGTCGGTCGACAGTCCGCGGCAGATCGTGCTGGATAACTGGCTGCGTGGCGCCGATGAGCCTAACCCTATCGCCTCTTTGGGCATTCGCCCTTGGCGTCCCGCGCTGCCGCCGGTGCTGGCGCAGCTTGATCCTGAAGGCCCGGCATTTGCGGCGGGCTTGCAGGTCGGTGATCGTCTGCTGGCGTTGGATGGTCAGCCGCTGGCTGATTGGCAGCAGTTGGTGGATCAGGTCCGTGGCTTGCCGGGTAAAAAGATTGGTTTGCTGGTGGAGCGTCAAGGTCAACAACTGGATGTTCCGCTCACCCTGGCTGCGCGCGGTGAGGGCGAGTCGCTCAGTGGCTATCTGGGTGCTGGCGTTGCGGGTGGCGAATGGCCGCCTGAGATGCTGCGTGAAGTCAGTTACGGTCCACTGGAAGCCATCGCCGAAGGTGCCAAAAACACCTGGGCAATGAGCGTTCTGACCCTTAATTCCTTGAAGAAAATGCTGTTTGGCGAGCTCTCGGTAAAAAACTTGAGCGGGCCGATAACCATTGCTAAAGTGGCGGGCGCTTCTGCTGAGTCAGGTTTGAGTGATTTTCTTAAATTTCTCGCCTACTTGAGCATTAGTCTGGGGGTTCTTAATTTGTTGCCTATCCCCGTGCTGGATGGGGGGCATCTGCTTTTTTATCTGGTCGAGTGGGTGCGTGGTCGCCCGCTGTCCGAACGGATACAGGGTTGGGGGATGCAGATCGGTATCAGTTTGGTCATCGGGGTGATGTTGCTGGCCCTGGTAAACGACTTGGGCCGCCTGTAGCCGCTGCTGAATTACGCTCTCGGTACGAACAAGACGTGTCGCACTAAGCGGCAGATTTTTTATTGTCAGTTGGAATAAGAAAGGACTTCATGAAACGTCTGCTGCTACCTGCGGTGCTTGCCGCACTGATGATCACCGAAGTTCACGCCGAGTCCTTCACCATCTCCGATATCCGGGTCACCGGTCTGCAGCGCGTTTCCGCGGGCAGCGTATTCGGTGCCTTGCCCCTCAATGTGGGCGCGCAAGCTGATGACCGGTCGCTGGTTGAGGCGACCCGCGAACTGTTCAAGACCGGTTTCTTCCAGGACATCCAGCTTGGTCGCGATGGCGATGTGCTGGTTGTTACTGTGGTTGAGCGCCCGTCGATCTCCAGTATCGAGATTGAAGGCAACAAGGCCATCAGCAGTGAAGACCTGCTTAAAGGCCTGAATCAGTCGGGTCTGGCCGAAGGCGAGATCTTCCAGCGGGCAACTCTTGAAGGCGTGCGCAACGAGTTGCAGCGCCAGTACGTTGCCCAGGGCCGTTACTCCGCCGAAATCGAAGCCGAAGTGATTCCGCAGCCACGTAACCGCGTGGCGCTGAAGATCAATATCAATGAAGGTTCGGTTGCCGCGATTCAGCACATCAACGTGGTGGGTAACTCGGTCTTTTCCGATGAAGACCTGATCGACCTGTTCGAGCTGAAGACCACCAACTGGCTGTCCTTCTTCAAGAATGATGACAAGTACGCCCGTGAGAAGCTCTCCGGCGACTTGGAGCGCCTGCGTTCCTATTACCTAGATCGCGGCTATATCAATATGGATATCAGCTCCACTCAGGTATCCATTACCCCAGACAAGAAGCACGTCTATGTCACGGTCAACGTCGACGAAGGCGCGAAGTACACCGTGCGTGAGGTCAAACTCAGCGGTGAGCTGAAGGTGCCAGAAGAAGAAGTCCGCGCGTTGCTGCTGGTTCAGGAAGGCCAGGTGTTCTCGCGTAAAGTGATGACCACCACCTCCGAGCTGATTACCCGTCGCCTGGGTAACGAAGGTTATACCTTCGCCAACGTCAACGGCGTGCCGGAAGCCCATGACGACGGCACCGTGTCGATTACCTTTGTCGTTGACCCGGGCAAGCGTGCTTACGTTAACCGCATCAACTTCCGTGGCAACACCAAGTCGGAAGACGAAGTGCTGCGCCGTGAAATGCGCCAGATGGAAGGTGGTTGGGCTTCGACTTACCTGATCGACCAATCCAAGACCCGTCTGGAACGTCTGGGGTACTTCAAAGAAGTCAACGTCGAAACCCCGCAGGTACCAGGCACCGACGACCAGATCGACGTCAATTACAGCGTTGAAGAGCAGGCTTCTGGTTCTATCACCGCAAGTATCGGCTTCGCTCAAAACGCCGGTCTGATTCTCGGTGGCTCGATTACCCAGAACAACTTCCTGGGTACCGGTAACAAGGTCAGCGTCGGCCTGACCCGTAGTGAATACCAGAGCAACTATAACTTCGGTTTTGTGGACCCCTACTGGACGCCGGACGGCGTCAGCCTGGGCTATAACGCCTTCTTCCGTGAAACCGATTACGACGAGCTAAATACCAGCGTTTCCAGCTATTCGGTGGACAGCTATGGTGCGGGTGTCAGCATTGGTTATCCAATCAGCGATACCTCGCGCCTGACCTATGGCCTGACTATCCAGAACGACAGTATCGGCACGGGCATATACACCGTTGACGAAATTTTCGACTTTATTCAGGAAGAGGGCGACAGCTACCTGAACCTTAAGGCCTCGATTGGCTGGTCTGAGTCGACCCTTAACCGTGGTGTGCTGGCGAACCGCGGTCACTCGCAAAGTCTGGTGTTCGAGACCACAGTGCCGGGTAGCGATCTGTCGTTCTTCAAAGTTGATTACCGTGGCCAGGTATTCAAGCCACTGAACGATACCTACACCATGCGCTTCCATACCCAGCTGGGCTTTGGTGAAAGCTATGGTTCCACCTCGGATCTGCCGTTCTACGAGCATTACTACGCCGGTGGTTTCAACTCGGTGCGCGGTTTCAAGGACAGCAGCCTGGGGCCGCGTAGTACGCCGAGTAAGGGTACCAACCCGGGTACAGCCTTTGATCCGGATCAAGATCCACTGCCATTTGGTGGCAACGTTCTGGTACAAGGCGGCGTCGAGCTCTTGTTCCCAATGCCGTTCGTGAAAGATCAGCGTTCGCTGCGTACCGCACTGTTCTGGGACGTGGGTAATGTGTTTGACACCAATTGCGGTAAGACCCAGAAGGACTGCAACAATATCGATCCAGGCCAACTGGCCAGCTCGGTGGGTGTTGGTTTGACCTGGATCACCGCGCTAGGTCCGCTGAGCTTCAGTTTGGCCATGCCAATCGTCAAACCGGATGATGCCGATACGCAGATTTTCCAGTTCTCTCTCGGTCAGACGTTCTAAACGTCGGATTTTTGAATACCAACAGTTTTGCAGGAGTTGCACCGTGCGTAAGTTGACTCAACTGGTTTTGTTAAGCGTTGCCTTGCTGGCAACCCCGGCGTTTGCCGAGATGAAAGTAGCGGTATTGAACTATCAAATGGCGTTGCTGGAATCTGACGCTGCCAAGCGCTACGCCGTGGATGCCGAGAAGAAATTCGGTCCGCAGCTGAACAAGCTGAAAACCCTGGAAAGCGACGCCAAGCGCATTCAGGACCGTCTGGTCAAAGACGGTGAAAAAATGCAGACCGCTGAGCGTGAGCGCCTGGAGCTTGAATTCAAGCAAAAAGCCCGTGATTTCCAGTTCCAGTCCAAGGAGCTGAACGAGTCCAAAGCTGTAGCGGATCGTGAAATGCTGAAAAAGCTCAAGCCGAACCTAGACAAGGCCGTGGAAGAAGTGATCAAGACTGGTAACTTCGACCTGGTGCTGGAGCGCGGTGCGGTGATTGATGTCAAACCTCAGTTCGACATCACCCGCCAGGTTATCGAGCGCATGAATCAGCTGCGCTGATCATGAGTGCAACGGTTTATACCCTTGGCCAGTTGGCCGAGCGTCTGGGCGCCACCTTGCGTGGTGTCACGGACAAGCCGATCAGCGGCTTGGCGACCTTGCAGGAAGCGGGCGCTGATCAGCTGAGCTTTCTCGCCAATGCGCAGTACCGTAAGTTTCTCTCGGGCTGCCAGGCTGGCGCGGTGCTGTTGACTGCCGCTGATGCCGAAGGCTATGCCGGCAATGCACTTGTCGTCGGCAACCCTTATCTGGCGTATGCCGAACTCTCCCATCTGTTTGACCGCAAGCCTCGTGCATTGCCTGGCGTGCATCCCACCGCTGTGGTGGCGGCAGATGCGCAGATCGATGCGACTGCCAGTGTTGGCGCCTATGCGGTGATCGAGAGTGGCGCGCAGATTGCGGCTGGCGTAACCGTTGGCGCGCAGTGTGTTGTTGGCGCGCGTTCGGTGATCGGTGAGGGCGGCTGGTTGGCTCCGCGAGTGACGCTGTATCACGACGTGCGGATCGGCAAGCGCGTGGTTATTCAGTCCGGCGCGGTGATCGGTGGTGAGGGCTTCGGCTTTGCCAACGAGAAGGGCGTCTGGCAAAAGATTGCGCAGATCGGTGGGGTGACTATCGGTGATGACGTCGAGATCGGCGCCAATACCACCGTCGACCGTGGTGCGCTGTCGGATACGCTGATTGGTAATGGGGTCAAGCTGGATAACCAGATCATGATCGCGCACAACGTGCAGATCGGCGACAACACGGCCATGGCCGGTTGCGCGGGTATTTCCGGCAGCACCAAGATCGGCAAGAACTGCATGATTGCTGGTGGCGTGGGCATGGTTGGGCATATCGAGGTATGCGACAACGTGTTCGTCACCGGCATGACCATGGTCACCCGCTCGATCACCGAGCCGGGCTCCTATTCCTCGGGTACTGCCATGCAGCCGGCGGCTGAATGGCGCAAGAGCGCGGCACGGATTCGGCAATTAGATGATATGGCGCGACGCCTGCAACAGTTGGAAAAGCAGCTGGCCGCCGTGACCCCAGCTGCCGACACTTCATCTGATGCCTGAGCCGGTATTTACCGGCTTCTCTTTTTTCTCTTACAGGCTTCTCTGCACATGATGGACATTAACCAGATTCGCGAATACTTGCCGCACCGCTATCCGTTCCTTTTGGTGGACCGGGTGGCTGAGCTGGATATTGAAGGCAAGCGAATTCGCGCCTACAAGAATGTCAGCATCAATGAGCCGTTCTTCAACGGGCATTTTCCTGAGCACCCGATCATGCCGGGCGTTCTGATCATCGAAGCCATGGCTCAGGCTGCCGGCATTCTGGGTTTCAAGATGATGGATCTGAAGCCCTCCGATGGCACCCTGTATTACTTTGTCGGCTCCGACAAGCTACGCTTTCGCCAGCCAGTGGTGCCGGGTGATCAGCTGATCCTCGAAGCCCGCTACCTGAGCAGCAAGCGCAGCATCTGGAAGTTCGAGTGCAAGGCCAGCGTCGACGGCAAGGAAGTCTGCTCGGCAGAAATCATCTGTGCGGAACGCAAACTATGAGTTTGATTGACCCTCGCGCCATCATCGACCCCAGCGCCAAGCTGGCTGACGACGTAGTCGTCGGCCCTTGGTCGATAGTCGGGGCTGATGTAGAAATTGGCGAGGGTACAGTGATCGGCCCCCATGTGATCCTCAAGGGGCCGACGCGGATCGGTAAACATAACCGCATCTATCAGTTCTCCTCGGTGGGTGAAGACACCCCCGATCTCAAGTACCAGGGCGAGGCGACTCGGCTGGTAATTGGCGACCACAACGTGATCCGCGAGGGTGTCACCATCCACCGCGGCACCGTGCAGGATCGCAGCGAAACCACCCTGGGTAATCACAACCTGATCATGGCCTATGCCCACATTGGTCATGACAGCGTGATCGGTAACCATTGCATCCTGGTCAACAACACCGCGTTGGCCGGGCATGTGTGGGTCGATGACTGGGCGATTCTCTCCGGCTACACCCTGGTGCATCAGTTCTGTCGTATCGGTGCGCACAGCTTCTCCGGTATGGGTACGGCGATTGGCAAAGATGTTCCGGCATTTGTTACCGTGTTCGGTAACCCGGCCGAAGCGCGCAGCATGAACTTCGAGGGCATGCGCCGTCGTGGTTTCAGCGCTGAGGCGATTGCCGCCTTGCGCCGTGCCTACAAAATCGTCTACCGCCAGGGCCTTACGGTTGAGCAGGCGATGGCCGAACTGGCCGAGTCATCCGCAGAATTTCCCGAAGTCGCGATTTTCCGCGATTCCATTCAGGCTTCAAGCCGCGGTATTACCCGATAATTTATGACTGACCTGATGCGTGTCGCGCTGGTCGCCGGCGAGGCGTCTGGCGATATTCTCGGTGCGGGCCTGATGCAGGCCCTCAAAGCCCAATACCCACAGATCGAATTTATCGGTGTCGGTGGCCCGCTGATGCAGGCCCAGGGGCTGAACTCCTATTTCCCGATGGAGCGTCTGTCGGTGATGGGCTTGGTCGAAGTACTTGGCCGCCTTCCCGAACTGCTGTCACGGCGCAAGCGACTGATCAACAGCTTGATCGCGGCCAAGCCGGACGTGTTTATCGGTATCGATGCGCCAGATTTCAACCTGACCCTGGAGCTCAAGCTGCGTCAGGCGGGTATCAAGACCGTGCATTACGTCAGCCCGTCCGTATGGGCTTGGCGGCAGAAGCGCGTGCTGAAGATTCGCGAAGCCTGCGACCTGATGCTGACCCTGTTCCCGTTCGAGGCGCAGTTCTACCAGGATCATCAGGTGCCGGTGCGTTTCGTCGGCCACCCGCTGGCCGATACCATTCCGCAGCAGGCGGATCGCGCTGCGGCCCGTGAGGCGCTGAATTTGGCGCAGGATCAGCCGGTGGTGGCCCTGATGCCGGGCAGCCGTGGCGGCGAAGTGTCGCGCCTGGGCAGCCTGTTTCTCGATGCTGCCGTGCGTTTGCGCACTTTGCGCCCCGGTATTCAGTTTGTCTTGCCATGCTCCAGCCCGGAGCGTCGTGCCCAGCTTGAGCAGATGCTGGTGGGCCGTGATCTGCCGTTGACCTTGCTCAATGGTCGCTCCCATGAGGCGTTGGCGGCCTGTGATGCGGTGCTGATCGCCTCCGGCACGGCGACTCTTGAGGCCCTGCTCTACAAACGGCCGATGGTGGTGGCTTATAAGGTTGCGCCGTTGACCTATCGCATTCTCAAGCGCCTGGTTACCAGCGCTTATATTTCCCTGCCGAATCTACTGGCCGAGCGTTTGCTGGTGCCTGAGATGATTCAGGACGCTGCCACACCCGAGGCATTGGCTCAGTTGCTGGCGCCATTGCTGGATGGCGGCGAGGTGCAGACCGAAGGCTTTGATGTGATTCACCGCGCGCTGCGGCGTGATGCTTCGGTGCAGGCCGCCCAGGCTGTGCTGCAGCTGACAGGGCGCGGTTGATGCAGCTCGGGCTGGATTTCACCCTGGTGCAGGAACTGGTGGCCGGCGTCGATGAAGTCGGCCGTGGCCCGCTTTGTGGTGCAGTGGTGACGGCGGCGGTGATCCTCGATCCGGCGCGGCCGATTCTCGGCCTGAACGATTCGAAAAAGCTCACCGAGGCGCGTCGGGAAAAACTTTTCGACGAGATTCGTGAAAAAGCCCTGGCCTGGTGCATCGCCCGTGCCGAGGTCGAAGAAATCGATCAGTTGAATATCCTGCAGGCCACCATGCTGGCCATGCAGCGCGCGGTCGAGGGCTTGAGCGTCACGCCCAAGCTGGCGCTGATCGATGGCAATCGCTGCCCGAAACTGCAGGTGCCCAGCGCTGCGGTGATCAAGGGCGATAGCCAGGTGCCGGCGATTGCCGCGGCATCGATCCTGGCCAAGGTCAGTCGTGATCGCGAGATGCAGTTACTGGATCAGCGATACCCCGGTTACGGTATCGCCGGGCACAAAGGATATCCCACCCCGGTACACCTGGAAGCGTTACGGCGCCTGGGGCCGACCCCGATTCACCGGCGCTCTTTTGGCCCGGTACGTGCGTTGTTGGACGACTGACACAACGCTGGCGAAATTCCCTCGTTATCCTGTGCCCGGTAGCGCTTGTCGCGCGCTGCTGCGGTTGTACAATCCCTGCCTTGTCGTTTTTGCGTTTTGTATAGGACTGCCATGACCGCTTCGTTCGTCCACCTGCGTTTGCACACCGAGTTTTCCCTGGTTGATGGGCTGGTGCGGGTCAAACCACTGATCAAATCGGTGGCGGCAGCCGGAATGCCAGCGGTAGCGGTCACCGATATGAGCAACATGTGCTCGTTGGTGAAGTTCTATAAGGCGGCCATGGGCGGCGGCATCAAGCCGATCTGCGGCGCCGACATCTGGTTGGCCAGTGCCGATGAAGATGGTCCGCTCAGCCGCATGACCCTGCTGGCGATGAATGCCAAGGGTTACCGCAACCTCACCGAACTGGTCTCGCGCGGCTGGAGCGAAGGGCAGAGTAACGACCTGGTGATTATCCAGCGTGATTGGGTCAAGGAAGCGGCCGAGGGTCTGATTGCCTTGTCTGGCGCGAAGGAAGGCGAGGTCGGTCACGCTTTGCTCGATGGCGAACCGGAAGAAGCCGAGGCCGTGCTGCGCGAATGGCTGGCCGTGTTCCCTGAGCGTTTCTACCTGGAAGTGCAGCGCACCAATCGGGTTAACGACGAGGAGCATCTGCACGCTGCGGTGGCCCTGGCCGATAAGGTCGGCGCGCCACTGGTGGCGACCAATGATGTGCGCTTTATCAAGCAAGACGATTTCGCCGCCCACGAAACCCGCGTGTGCATCGGCGAAGGCCGTAGCCTGGATGACCCGCGTCGTCTGCGCACCTATTCCGATCAGCAGTACCTGAAAAGTCCGGAGGAAATGGCCGAGCTGTTCAGTGACCTGCCGGAAGCGCTGGAAAATACCATCGAGATTGCCAAGCGCTGCAATATCGAAGTGCAGCTGGGCAAATACTTCTTGCCGGATTTCCCGGTGCCCGCTGGCCTGACCATGGACGAATACTTTCGCCAGGTTTCGTTTGAGGGCTTGGAGGAACGCCTGGCGGTGCTCTGGCCAAAGGAAACCACGCCCAATTACGAAGAGAAGCGTCAGGTCTATATTGATCGGCTGAATTTCGAGCTGGATATCATCATCCAGATGGGCTTCCCCGGTTACTTCTTGATCGTTATGGACTTTATCAAGTGGGCGAAGAACAACGGCGTCCCGGTGGGTCCGGGCCGTGGGTCGGGTGCTGGTTCACTGGTGGCTTACGTGCAGAAGATCACCGACCTCGACCCGTTGGCCTATGACCTGCTGTTCGAACGTTTCCTCAACCCGGAACGGGTCTCCATGCCCGACTTCGACGTCGACTTCTGCATGGATGGTCGCGACCGGGTGATCGATTACGTGGCCGAGAAATACGGCCGCAATGCGGTGAGCCAGATCATCACCTTCGGCACCATGGCGGCCAAGGCGGTGGTGCGCGACGTGGCGCGGGCGCAGGGTAAGTCCTACGGTCTGGCCGATCGTCTGTCGAAGATGATTCCTTTCGAAGTCGGCATGACCTTGGAAAAAGCCTACGAGATGGAAGAGCCGCTGCGCGACTTCCTCAAGGTCGACGAAGACGCCCGGGAAATCTGGGAAATGTCGCTCAAGCTCGAAGGCATCTGCCGCGGTACTGGTAAGCATGCCGGCGGCGTGGTTATCGCGCCAACCAAGCTTACCGACTTCTCGCCGATTGCCTGTGATGATGAAGGCGGCGGCCTGGTAACCCAGTTCGATAAGGACGATGTGGAATCCGCCGGCCTGGTGAAGTTCGACTTCCTCGGCCTGCGTACCCTGACGATCATCAAGTGGGCGATGGAGACCATCAACCGCGAGCAGGCCAAGAAGGGCCTGCCGGATCTGAATATCGACTTTATCCCGCTGGACGACAAACCGACGTTCAGCATGCTGCAGAAAGCCGAGACCACCGCGGTGTTCCAGCTTGAATCGCGCGGCATGAAGGAACTGATCAAAAAGCTCAAGCCCGACTGCCTGGAAGACATGATCGCTCTGGTGGCGCTGTTCCGTCCGGGGCCGCTGCAGTCGGGCATGGTGGACGACTTTATCAACCGTAAGCACGGTCGCGAGCCGATTTCCTACCCGCATCAGGACTATCAGTACGCAGGCCTGGAGCCGGTGCTGAAACCGACCTACGGCATCATCCTGTACCAGGAACAGGTGATGCAGATCGCCCAAGTCATGGCCGGCTACACCCTGGGTGGTGCGGATATGCTGCGCCGCGCCATGGGTAAGAAAAAGCCCGAGGAGATGGCCAAGCAGCGCGGCGGCTTTATTGAAGGCTGCGCGAGCAACGGGATCGATGCGAACCTGGCGGGCAACATCTTCGATCTGGTGGAGAAGTTCGCCGGTTACGGCTTCAACAAATCCCACTCCGCTGCCTATGGCTTGCTCTCGTATCAGACGGCCTGGCTCAAGGCGCACCACTCGGCGGCCTTTATGGCGGCGGTGTTGTCGGCGGATATGCACAACACCGACAAGGTGGTCACCCTGATCGAGGAATGCCGCAGCATGAAACTGCGCCTCGATGCGCCGGATGTGAACATCTCCGAGTTCAAGTTCACGGTTAACAATGAGGGCTGGATCGTCTACGGCCTGGGCGCAATTAAGGGCGTCGGCGAGGGGCCAGTGGAGGCCATCGTCGAGGCGCGTCAGGACGGACCGTTCAAGGACCTGTTCGACTTCTGCTCGCGGGTCGACCTCAAGCGCATCAACAAGCGCACCCTCGAAGCGCTGATTCGCAGCGGTGCGCTGGATCGCCTAGGGCCGCACTTCCATGAAGAGCTGAAAGCCTACAAGGCCAATATCGACCGTAACCGCGCGGTATTGCTAGGTGCGATGGAGGAGGCTGTGCAGGCCGCCGAACAGACCGCACGCAGTGCCGAGAGCGGGCATATGGACCTGTTCGGCGGGGTGTTTGCCGATGCCGAGGCGGATGTCTATCTCAACCATCTGCGCGCCCGTGAACTGACGCTGAAGGAACGCCTCAAGGGTGAGAAAGACACCCTGGGCCTGTACCTGACCGGGCACCCGATTGATGAGTACGAAGGCGAAGTGCGGCGTTTTGCCCGCCAGCGCATCGTCGACCTGAAAGCCGCCCGCGGCGATCAGACGATTGCCGGCCTGGTGGTCAACCTGCGGGTGATGAAGAACAAGAAGGGCGACAAGATGGGCTTTATCACCCTCGACGACCGCTCTGGGCGGATCGAGGCCTCCCTGTTTGCCGAAGCGTTCAACAGTGCTCAGGCCCTGTTGCAAACCGACGCCCTGGTTGTGGTCGAGGGCGAGGTGAGCAATGACGACTTCTCCGGTGGCCTGCGCTTGCGCGCCAAGCGCGTGATGAGCCTGGAGGAAGCGCGTACCGGCCTGGCCGACAGCCTGCGTCTGAAGGTCGCCAGCAGTGCCTTGCAGGGTGATCGTCTGCGTTGGCTGGCTGATTTGTGCGGCCGTCATCGCGGCGCGTGCCCGATCACCGTCGACTACAGCGGCAACGATGCCAAGGCGCAATTGCAGTTTGGCGAAGGCTGGCGCATTGAGCCGGCTGACAGTCTGATTCAGGCATTGCGTGACCAGTTCGGCCGCGACAACGTCTTTTTGCACTACCGCTGATTTGCGAGGCTCAGGCTTCGCCGGTCGGTCGTGATACCCAGCGGGTTCTGTATTGAAGGCTTTCGTGCAGAACCGGGTGTCGACCTGAATGCGCCTGCTGCTATAAGGTAGGGCGCGATAACGGATACAGCTCCCGGCCACTTGGCCGTCGACGCAAGACGGATGACTATGAACCCGAATTTTCTCGATTTCGAACAGCCGATCGCCGACCTGCAAGCCAAGATCGAAGAGCTTCGCCTGGTCGGTAACGACAACTCGTTGAACATCAACGATGAAATCGCCCGCCTGCAGGACAAGAGCAGCTCGTTGACCGAAACCATTTTCGGCAACCTGAGCAGCTGGCAGATCGCTCAGCTGGCGCGCCACCCACGCCGTCCTTACACCTTGGATTACCTGCAGCACATCTTTACCGAGTTCGATGAGCTGCATGGCGACCGTCACTTCTCCGACGACGCCGCCCTGGTCGGCGGTGTAGCTCGCCTGGACGATCAACCGGTAATGGTCATCGGTCACCAGAAAGGCCGCGAAATTCGCGAAAAAGTACGCCGCAACTTCGGCATGCCGCGCCCGGAGGGCTACCGCAAGGCCTGCCGCCTGATGGAAATGGCCGAGCGCTTCAAAATGCCGATCCTGACCTTTATCGACACCCCGGGTGCCTACCCAGGCATTGACGCCGAAGAGCGCAACCAGAGCGAAGCTATCGCCTGGAACCTGCGTGTGATGGCGCGCCTGAAAACCCCAATCATCGCCACCGTAATCGGTGAGGGTGGTTCCGGCGGCGCCCTGGCGATTGGCGTATGCGATCAGCTGAACATGCTGCAGTACTCCACCTACTCGGTGATCTCGCCGGAAGGTTGTGCCTCGATTCTGTGGAAAACTGCAGAAAAGGCCCCTGATGCCGCCGAGGCTATGGGTATCACTGCCGAGCGCCTGAAAGGCCTGGGCATTGTTGACCAGGTGATTGGTGAGCCGCTCGGTGGTGCGCACAGCGACCCGGCTGCTGCGGCCGAATCGGTGCGTCAGGCTTTACTGACGCAGCTGGCAATGCTCAAGACCTTCGATACCGACGCGCTGCTCAAGCGTCGTTATGAGCGTCTGATGAGCTACGGGATTGCCTGATTGCTTGGCAGTTGCGCATACAACGGGCCTTCGGGCCCGTTGTTGTTTTAAGCTTGGCCGATGACTCCTGTGCATATTTGTTTGCGTGATGCCCTGCAGCCTTGGCGTAGTGCCTCGGGCTGGTGTGTGGCCCTGTCCGGCGGGCTGGATTCCACGGTGCTGCTGCACCTGCTGGCCAGCCTCGCGCAAGGCGAGGCATTGCCGCCTCTTTCCGCCATTCATATTCATCACGGTCTGCAGGCTGCGGCTGATGCCTGGCCGGCTCATTGCCGTGAGCTGTGCACAGCTTTGTCTGTGCCATTGCAGGTTGAATATGTCCAGGTAGCTCCCGGTGCCAGCCTTGAGCGTGCGGCGCGTGAGGCCCGTTACGCGGCTTTTGCTGCCTGTCTTGGCGCAGATGAACTGCTGCTGACAGCGCAGCATCGCGATGACCAGGCTGAAACTCTGTTGTTTCGCCTGTTGCGCGGTGCCGGCGTGCAGGGTTTGTCGGCCATGCCGGTGAGTCGTACATTGGGAGCGGGGCAGCTGGTTCGGCCGCTACTCAACTGCTCGCGCGATGAGCTGTTGGCTTATGCACGTGAGCACAAGTTGTCCTGGATCGAAGATCCGTCAAATACCGATGAGCGCTTCTCGCGCAATTACCTGCGTCGTCAGGTGTTGCCTGCGCTGCTTGGTCGCTGGCCGCAGGCCTCAGCCAATATGGCCCGTAGCGCCGCGCACTTGAGCGAGGCCGCGCAGTTGCTCGATGAATTGGCGCAGCAGGATATAGCTGCCGCGCAGGTGTCAGCCGAGTTTGCCTGGCTGCCGTTACCAAATCTGGCACTGCATACGCTGCGCGATCTGAGTGAGCCGCGCCAGCGCAATGCCCTGCGTTATTGGTTGAGGCCGCTCACGGCGATGCCCGATAGCGAGCATTGGGCCGGCTGGCAGGCGCTGCGCGATGCCGCGCCGGATGCTGCGCCAATCTGGAAACTGGCGACGGGGGAGCTGCGCCGCAGTGATGAGTGTCTATGGTGGTTGGCGGGTGATTGGCTAATTTCGCCATCGCCGTTCAGCGCAGTGGTTCAAGGCAATCAGCAACTGGCATTGCCAGCTAATGGCACTGTGCGAATTGAAGGTCAGTTACCTGCGGGTAACTGGCAGCTGGGTTACCGCCAGGGCGGCGATCAGCTTCTTTTACCGGGGCGTGGGCATCGCGATCTCAAGCGCTTGTTCAATGAGCTGCGCGTACCGGCTTTTGTCCGTGATCGCCTGCCGTTGCTGCGTCTGGATAACCAGGTTGTGGCGATTGCCAACCTGCCAGGTCTGCAGGGCGCCGCCGATGGCAGTTGGCAATTGCATTGGCAGCCACCGACGAATGATCAAGGTTTGAGCTGATAAGCCCTTTCCGGTAGACTACGCTCCCGTCTTACTACAGCTTTTGTTGACTCCCCTTGGGGATCGGCAGGGCTAGCTCATTGCAGTGCATCGCAGAGAGCCGCTTCGGTATTCCTTCGCTTTCCCCGGCGGCATTGACCGCTTAAACGCAGACTTCTAGGGTTTTTCATGACGCGCTACATATTCGTCACGGGTGGTGTTGTTTCTTCATTGGGGAAAGGCATCGCCTCGGCTTCATTGGCGGCTATCCTGGAGGCGCGGGGCCTGAAGGTCACCATGCTCAAGCTGGATCCCTATATCAACGTCGATCCGGGCACCATGAGCCCGTTCCAGCACGGTGAGGTGTTCGTCACCCACGACGGCGCTGAGACCGACCTTGACCTGGGCCACTATGAGCGGTTTATCCGCACCACCATGACCCAGAACAACAACTTCACCACTGGCCGCGTCTACGAAGACGTGCTGCGCCGCGAGCGCCGTGGTGATTACCTGGGCGCGACCATTCAGGTCATCCCGCACATCACCGACGAAATCAAACGCCGCATCATCAAGGGTGCTGGCGACGCTGACGTGGCCATGGTTGAAATCGGCGGCACGGTCGGCGACATCGAGTCGCAGCCGTTCCTTGAGGCGATTCGCCAGCTGCGTGTGGAAGTAGGTGCCAAGCGCGCCATGCTGATGCACCTGACTCTGGTGCCGTATATCGCCACCGCTGGCGAAACCAAGACCAAGCCGACTCAGCATTCGGTTAAAGAGCTTCGCTCTATCGGCCTGCAGCCGGACGTGCTGATCTGCCGTTCCGACCACCCGATCGATATCTCCTCGCGTCGCAAGATCGCGCTGTTCACCAACGTTGAAGAGCGTGCGGTGATTTCCCTGGAAGACGTCGACACCATCTACAAGATTCCTGGCGTACTGCATGCCCAGGGGCTGGATGACTTCGTCGTCGAGCGCTTCGGCCTGGAATGCAACGGTGCCGATCTGTCCGAGTGGGACCGTGTCGTCGATGCCAAGCTGAATCCAGAGCACGAAGTCACCATCGCCATGGTTGGCAAGTACATGGAGCTGCTGGACGCCTACAAATCGCTGATCGAAGCGATGAGCCATGCCGGTATCCAGAACCGCACCAAGGTCAATCTGCGTTATATCGACTCCGAAGACATCGAGAACAAAGGCACCGCGCTGCTCGAAGGCGTTGACGCCATTTTGGTGCCAGGTGGCTTCGGTCTGCGTGGCGTGGAAGGCAAGATCAAGACCGTGCAGTACGCCCGTGAGAACAAGATTCCCTACCTGGGTATCTGCCTCGGCATGCAGGTCGCGGTTATCGAGTTCGCCCGCAATGTGCTGGGCTGGAGCGATGCCAACTCCACCGAGTTCGACACCGCAAGCCAGCATCCAGTGGTCGGCCTGATCACCGAATGGCAGGACGCCACCGGCGTCACCGAGCAGCGTACTGACGCTTCCGACCTGGGCGGCACCATGCGCCTGGGTGCGCAGGACTGCCAGCTGCAGGCCGGTTCGCAAGTGCATGCCTGCTACGGCAAGGATGTGATCGTCGAGCGTCATCGTCATCGCTATGAAGTGAACAACAACCTGTTGCCGCAGCTCACCTCCGCCGGCCTCAAGGTCACCGGTCGCTCGGGCGACGGCGCCCTGGTTGAAGTGGTAGAAGCACCGGATCATCCATGGTTCGTCGCTTGCCAGTTCCACCCCGAGTTCACCTCGACTCCGCGCGATGGCCATCCGCTGTTCAGTGGCTTTGTCACTGCCGCGTTGGCGCAGAAAGCCAAGAAGGCCTAGGGATATGACGCAGAAAATTATCAAGGTTGGCGGCATCGAAATCGCTAACGATAAGCCGTTCGTGCTGTTCGGCGGGATCAACGTAATTGAGTCCCGCGATCTGGCCATGCGCGCCTGTGAAGAGTACGTGCGAGTGACCGACAAGCTCGGCATTCCCTACGTATTCAAGGCCAGCTTCGACAAGGCCAACCGCTCGTCCGTAACTTCATTCCGTGGCCCAGGTCTGGAAGAGGGCATGAAGGTCTTTGAGGAAATCAAAAAGACCTTCGGCGTGCCGGTGATCACTGATGTGCATGAGCCTGAGCAAGCGGCTCCAGTGGCTGCGGTCTGCGACATTATCCAGTTGCCGGCGTTTCTTTCGCGGCAGACCGACCTGGTCGTGGCCATGGCCAAGACCGGCGCGGTGATCAACATCAAGAAAGCCCAGTTCCTCGCGCCCCAGGAGATGAAGCACATCCTGGCCAAGTGCGAAGAGGCCGGTAATGACCAGTTGATCCTCTGCGAGCGTGGCTCCAGCTTCGGCTACAACAACCTGGTGGTGGACATGCTCGGCTTCGGCATCATGAAGCAGATGAACTACCCGGTGTTCTTCGACGTGACCCACGCCCTGCAAATGCCGGGCGGTCGCGCCGATTCTGCCGGTGGTCGCCGCGCCCAGGTTACCGACCTGGCCAAGGCGGGCATGAGCCAGGGCCTGGCCGGTCTGTTTCTCGAAGCCCACCCGGACCCGGACAATGCCAAATGCGACGGCCCTTGCGCCCTGCGTCTGGACAAGCTGGAGCCGTTCCTCACCCAGCTCAAGCAGCTGGATGATTTGATCAAGAGTTTTGCGCCGATTGAGACTGCCTGAAACGGCAAATCTCCGGTAAAGTGCCATTTGTATACAATCTGACTAAATAGTCAGTACATGTTGTGCGCTGGGTTAACCTTCGGTGCGCAATGAGTGTGCAACTCGGTACTACCCTTTTCGTCAACTTTTTGGAGTGCTACACGCAATGGCAAAGATCGTCGACATCAAAGGCCGTGAGGTTCTCGATTCCCGTGGTAACCCAACTGTGGAAGCCGATGTAATTCTCGACGGCGGCATCATCGGCAGCGCCTGCGCGCCGTCCGGTGCCTCCACCGGTTCGCGTGAAGCGTTGGAATTGCGTGATGGCGACAAGAGCCGTTACCTGGGCAAGGGCGTGCTGAAGGCCGTGGCCAACATCAATGGCCCGATCCGCGACCTGCTGTTGGGCAAAGATGCCACCGACCAGAAAGCCCTCGACCTGGCGATGATTGCCCTCGACGGTACCGAGAACAAAGCCACCCTGGGCGCCAACGCCATCCTTGCCGTGTCCCTGGCCGCTGCCAAGGCTGCTGCTCAGGCCAAGGGCGTGCCGCTGTACGCGCACATCGCCGATCTGAATGGCACTCCGGGCGTCTACTCGATGCCGGTACCGATGATGAACATCATCAACGGCGGCGAGCATGCCGATAACAACGTTGATATCCAGGAATTCATGGTTCAGCCGGTTGGCGCCAAGACTTTCGCCGACGCGCTGCGCATGGGTACCGAGATTTTCCACCACCTTAAAGCCGTGCTGAAGGCCCGTGGCCTGAGCACCTCCGTCGGTGACGAAGGTGGCTTTGCGCCGAACCTGGCGTCCAACGAAGACGCGCTGGCGGCCATTGCTGAAGCCGTTGCCAATGCCGGTTACACCCTGGGCGACGATGTCACCCTGGCCCTGGACTGCGCCTCCAGCGAATTCTTCAAAGACGGCAAGTACGACCTGGCTGGCGAAGGCAAAGTCTTCAGTGCTGAAGGTTTCGCCGACTACCTGGCCGGTCTGTCCGAGCGTTACCCGATCATCTCCATCGAAGACGGCATGGATGAGTCCGACTGGGCTGGCTGGAAAGTGCTGACTGACAAGATCGGCAGCAAAGTGCAGCTGGTGGGCGACGACCTGTTTGTAACCAACACCAAGATCCTCAAGCGCGGCATCGACGAGTCGATTGGCAACTCGATCCTGATCAAGTTCAACCAGATCGGCACCTTGACCGAGACGCTGGAAGCCATCCAAATGGCCAAGGCCGCCGGTTACACTGCCGTGATCTCGCACCGCTCGGGTGAAACCGAAGACAGCACCATCGCCGATCTGGCTGTTGGTACTGCTGCTGGCCAGATCAAGACCGGTTCGCTGTGCCGTTCGGACCGCGTGTCCAAGTACAACCAATTGCTGCGTATCGAAGAGCAGTTGGCGGGTAAAGCTCCGTACAAAGGCCGCGCCGAGTTCCGTGGCTGAAAACCGCTGCGCTCGACTATGCGGCGTTACAACGCAGCGAAGCGAAGTAACAGCCGCAGGCTGGCCCGTAGGGCGAGCAAAGCGAGTCAATCAGGCTCGGCATGCTCATTTACTGCAGTAAACTCCGCTGCCTCGCCTGATTTTGCCTTGCCTAGTCTTCGCTCGCGATGTTTTCAGTGACCACTCAATGCGTGGTAAAAGAGGGGCGGCGCGAGTCGCCCCTTTTTCGTTCGGAAGCTTCTTACGCTATGCGCAATAATTTTTACTGGGTATTTATCGTACTGATTGCCGTATTGGCAGGTCTGCAGTATCGCCTGTGGGTCGGCGATGGCAGCCTGGCGCAGGTGGCCCAGTTGCAGCAGCAGATCGCCGATCAACAGGGCGAAAACCAGCAGCTGCAGGAGCGTAACCGGATTCTCGAAGCCGAGGTTCTGGAGTTGAAAAGCGGGATGGAAACCGTCGAAGAGCGTGCGCGCCACGAGCTGGGCATGCTTAAAGAGGGCGAAACCCTCTATCAGTTGGCTGAATGAATACCTCTGAGTTACCCCCTTTCTGGGCGCTGATCCCGGCTGCTGGCATTGGCAGCCGGATGCGCGCCGAGCGGCCCAAGCAGTACCTGCAGCTGGCCGGCAAAAGCATTATCGAACACACCTTGGCGTGCTTTCTTGAGCATCCGCAGCTGCGTGCGGTGGTGGTCAGCCTGGCGGCGGATGATCCCTACTGGCCGACCTTAGGCTGTGCCAGTGATCCGCGTATCCAGCGTGCCGATGGTGGTACCGAGCGTGCCGACTCGGTACTCAGCGGTTTGCTGCGTCTGAGTGAGCTGGGTGCCCAGGAGCAGGATTGGGTGCTGGTACATGACGCCGCGCGGCCCAATCTGGCGCGTAGTGATCTGGATCTGTTGCTTGGCGAGCTGGCCGATGATCCGGTGGGCGGCCTGTTGGCCGTGCCGGCGCGCGATACGCTCAAGCGTGCTGGCGCTGATGGTCGGGTGCAGGCTACGGTGGATCGTTCGACTATCTGGCAGGCCTTTACCCCGCAGATGTTCCGTCTTGGCGAATTGCAGCGTGCTTTGAGCGCCGCTTTGGCCGCAGGCGCGGCCATCACTGATGAGGCTTCGGCCATTGAGTGGGTTGGGTATGCCCCCCGTTTGATCGAGGGGCGCGGGGATAATCTCAAGGTTACCCGGCCAGAAGATCTGAAGTTGCTCGCGGGGCTCTGGCAAGACTAATCCGGCGGCCTGGGCCGCCGGATTGTTTGGCTAATTGACGCGGGTCTTGCTGATATCGCGCTCAAGTACTGTGGTCAGCTTGCTGATGGCGCCCTCGATGGCCTGCTCGAGATGGTCGGCATTATGCGATACGGAAATCGGGTCGCGGCCCTTGGGGCGGGCTTCGATCAGGCAGCGCTTATCATTGCCGCCGGCTTTGTGAGCGTTCTCATCACGCAGATGGACTTCGACGCGGGTGAGATGATCTTCGAAGCGTTTGATCTTGTCTCCCACGCGTGTGCCAACGTTGGTTATAAATTCCTGCGACGCATCAATGTGGTTGTCGCTGTTTACCAGTACTTGCATAACGCTCTCCTTAATTGAGGCAGTGTCTGCTGTGGATCAAGTGCAGGCTGTCTACATACCTACTTTTAGGATAGGCGCTTAACGGCTAGGTTCCGGGGCGGCTGTGACACGATGTTGCCGGTCCTGATGGTATTCCGGCCGCGCGGCCAACCCCTGCTTAAGAAAATCCACCAGTTGCCGCACTTTGGGTGACAGGTGGCGCTGCTGTGGATACAGCGCCCACACGGCGGTATCCGGCGGTTGTTGGTTGTCCAACAGTGACACCAGCGCGCCGCTGCGCAGATGCTCCAGCACGTAGTAATCCGGCAGCTGACACAGGCCAAGGCCGCGCAGTGCCGCTTCTAACACCGCCTGGCCACTGTTGCAGCGCCAGTTGCCCTGTACCCGCAGGCTGGAATCGCGGCCGCTGGCCTGAAAACTCCAGAGATCCGAACTGCCGATCAGGCAGTTGTGCCGCGCCAATTCTGACAGCGAATGCGGGCGCCCGTAGCGCTGCAGGTACTCGGGGGCGGCGCACAGGTACATCTGCCGCGGTGCCAGGCGCGTAGCCACCAGGCGCGAGTCCTGCAGGCGGCCCAGGCGAATGGCCAGGTCGAGGCCGTCATGCAGCAGGTCGAGGGTGCGGTTGCTTAGCTCTATATCCACCCGCAATTGCGAATGCTGCAGCATAAAGTCGGTCACCAGCGGCACGATAAAGCGCTCGCCGTAGGCCACCGCGCAGGTCATACGCAGCAGGCCCTTGGGTTCGCTGCCTAGATCGCCTACGGCGCGCAGGGCTTCTTCGCGAGCGTCCTGCAGGCGCTGGCAATGTTGCAGAAAGGTCTGCCCAGCTTCAGTCAGCGCCACCCGCCGTGTGCTGCGGTAGAACAGGCGGGTTTGCAGGCGCTCTTCCAGGCGGGCAATCTGCCGGCTGACCTGGGATGACGACAGGCTCAGGCGTTCGGCGGCGGCGGTGAACTGGCCGCATTCGGCAACGGCGACAAATTCATCGAGGCCTTCCCAGCGATTCATGGCGGATGTCCTTGGTGTGAATTAATTATCCCTGTATAGCAAGAATGTTTTGTTTTTTGGCTGATTATCTATCTGCATCACTGATCTACACTCTGCGCCACCGTTGAGTCCGCTGGAGAGCGATCATGATCAAGTCCCGTGCTGCCGTAGCCTTTGCCCCCAATCAGCCGCTGCAAATCGTCGAAGTCGACGTAGCGCCGCCCAAGGCCGGGGAAGTGCTGGTGCGCATTGTCGCCACTGGCGTGTGCCACACCGATGCCTACACCCTGTCCGGTGAGGATTCCGAAGGGGTATTCCCGGCGATTCTCGGCCATGAAGGCGGCGGTATCGTCGAGGCCATCGGCGAGGGCGTGACCTCGGTGCAGGTCGGCGACCACGTGATTCCGCTGTACACCGCCGAATGCCGCACCTGCAAGTTCTGCACATCCGGCAAAACCAACCTGTGCAGCTCGGTGCGCGCCACCCAGGGCAAGGGCCTGATGCCCGATGGTACCAGCCGCTTCAGCTACAACGGCGAGCCGATCTACCACTACATGGGTTGCTCGACCTTCTCCGAATACACCGTGCTGCCGGAAGTCTCCCTGGCGGTGATCCCCAAGGATGCGCCGCTGGAGAAGGTCTGCCTGCTTGGCTGCGGCGTGACCACCGGCATCGGTGCCGTGCTCAACACCGCCAAGGTGGAAGAGGGCGCGACTGTGGCGATTTTCGGTCTTGGTGGCATCGGCCTGGCGGCGATTATTGGCGCGAAGATGGCCAAGGCCTCGCGCATCATCGCCATCGATATCAACCCGGCCAAGTTCGAGGTGGCCCGTGAGCTGGGTGCGACTGACTTCGTTAACCCTAAGGATTTCGCCAAGCCGATTCAGGATGTCATCGTCGAGATGACCGACGGCGGCGTGGACTATTCCTTCGAATGCGTCGGCAATGTGCAGCTGATGCGCGCGGCGCTGGAATGCGCACACAAGGGCTGGGGTGAGTCGGTGATTATCGGCGTGGCCGGTGCCGGTCAGGAAATCAGCACACGTCCGTTCCAGCTGGTGACCGGGCGCGTCTGGCGCGGTTCGGCGTTCGGCGGCGTCAAAGGCCGTACCGAGCTGCCGAGCTATGTGGAAAAGGCGCAGAAGGGCGAAATCCCGCTGGATACCTTTATCACCCACAACATGCCGCTGGAAGATATCAACAAGGCCTTTGACCTGATGCATGAAGGCAAGAGCATCCGCACCGTTATCCACTTCTGATTGCGCTGGGCGGCTGTAATGGCCGCCCACTGGAGGCCCCATGACCTTGGAAAATATTTCCTGCCAGAAGAGTGCCGGCGGTTGGCATAAGCGTTACAGCCATCGTTCGGCGGTGCTGGGCTGCGACATGGTGTTTGCCGTGTACCTGCCGCCGCAGGCCGAGCAGGGCGGTACGTTGCCGGTGCTGTACTGGCTGAGCGGGCTGACCTGCACCGATGAGAACTTTATGCAGAAGGCCGGCGCGCACAAGCTGGCGGCCGAGCTGGGGATGATCATCGTTGCGCCGGATACCAGCCCGCGCGGCGCCGAGGTGCCGGACGACCCGGACAAGGCCTGGGACTTCGGCCTGGGCGCGGGCTTCTATCTGAACGCCACGCAGGAGCCCTGGGCGCGGCATTACCGCATGTACGACTATGTGGTGCAGGAGTTGCCGGCGCTGATCGAGGCGAACTTCCCGGTATCCGACAAGCGCGGCATCAGCGGCCACTCCATGGGCGGGCATGGTGCGCTGGTCTGTGCGTTGCGCAACCCAGGGCGCTATCAGTCGCTGTCGGCTTTTGCGCCGATCAGCAACCCAAGCAACTGCCCCTGGGGCGAGAAGGCATTCTCGCGCTACCTCGGCGATGAGCGTTCGCGCTGGCGCGAATGGGATGCCTGCGCCTTGCTGGCCGAGGCGACGGAGAAACTGCCGATTCTGGTGGATCAGGGGGATCGTGATGACTTCCTGGATAACCAGCTTAAGCCCGATGCCCTCAAGGCCGCGGCGCAGGCTGCAGGCCATCCGCTGACCCTGCGCCTGCAGCCGGGCTACGACCACAGCTACTACTTTATCGCCAGCTTTATCGATGACCATCTGCGTCATCACGCCAAGGCGCTGCTGAGCTGAACCGGCGCTGGCGGGCGACGTTCGGTTCGCCAGCTAGCCGGCTCCTATAGGCAGCTTTCAGTTAGAATCACGCCCTGACTTTTTCAGGGCGTTGTTTCTTATGCGTATTGGCCACGGCTACGATGTGCACCGCTTTACCGAGGGCTCCTTTATCACCTTGGGCGGCGTGCAGATTTCCCATAAGTTCGGCCTGCTGGCCCATTCCGATGGCGACGTGCTGCTGCATGCCTTGAGTGATGCCTTGCTCGGCGCGGCCGCGCTGGGCGATATCGGCAAACATTTCCCCGATACCGATCCGACCTTCAAGGGCGCGGACAGCCGTGTGCTGCTGCGCCATGTGCTCGGCCTTATTCACGGCAAAGGCTGGCAGGTCGGTAACGTCGACGCCACCATCGTCGCTCAGGCGCCGAAGATGGCGCCGCATATCGAGACCATGCGCGGGCGGATTGCCGAAGACCTGCAGCTGAGCCTGGATCAGGTCAACGTCAAAGCCACCACCACCGAGAAGCTCGGCTTTGCCGGGCGTGAAGAAGGCATCGCCGTGCATGCTGTCGCGCTGTTGGTCGCCCGATGAACGAACTCGAACTGCTGGGCCCGCGCGCCCATGGCGCGCCCTGCGGTACGGCGGTGCTCAAGGCCGTGGCGGAAGATTTTCAGGTCGATGAAGTGCTGGATATCCCCCTGGCCGGCGAGGGCGAACACCTCTGGCTGTGGGTGGAAAAGCGCGAGCTGAACACCGAGGAAGCGGCCAAACGCATCGCCCGCGCTGCCGGTGTGCCGCTGCGGTTGATCAGCTATGCCGGCCTCAAGGATCGCCAGGCCCTGACCCGTCAGTGGTTCAGCCTGCACCTGCCGGGCAAAGTCGATCCCGATTTGAGCGCAGCCGAAGATGCCAGCCTGAGCATCCTCAAGCAGGTGCGGCATAGCCGCAAACTGCAGCGCGGCGCCCATGCGGCCAACGGCTTTACCCTGCGCCTGACTCAGCTGGCGGCGGATCGCGCGGCGCTGGATCAGCGCCTGACGCAAATCGCCGCCCAGGGCATTCCCAACTATTACGGCTTGCAGCGCTTCGGCCATGAAGGCGGCAATGTCGCCCATGCCCGGCATTTTGCGGCGAACAAGAGTCTGCCGGAGAAGCGCAATGTGCGTTCGCGGGTGCTCTCGGCGGCGCGCAGTTACCTGTTCAATCAGGTGTTGGCCGAGCGGGTAGCTGCCGGCACCTGGAATCAGGCGCTGCTCGGTGATCTACTGGCCTTTACCGACAGCCGCAGCTTCTTTGCTGCCGGCGAGGCGGAGTGCAGCGATCCGCGCCTGGCGATTCTTGATCTGCATCCGACGGGCCCGTTGTGGGGCGCAGGTGTCTCTAGCGCCGGCGGCGTGGCGCAGGCGCTGGAGCAGGATCTGGCCGCACGCGAAAGCGTTCTGGTCGACTGGTTGGCAGAAGCGGACATGACGCACGAACGGCGTATCCTGCGCCTCCCCATTGGCGGCCTGTCGTGGCATTATCCCGAGTCTGACATTCTGCAACTGGAATTCGTCCTGCCGGCTGGATGCTTCGCCACCGTCTTGGTGCGTGAGCTCGTCGATCTGTTGCCTGCAGGGCAGACGGACAACCCATGCGTATTCTGATTTCCAATGATGACGGCGTTGCTGCGCCAGGCCTTGCTGCGCTGCATGCGGCGCTGGCTGACTATGCCGAGTGCACGGTGATTGCCCCTGATCAGGACAAGAGCGGCGCGAGCAGCTCGCTGACTCTCGACCGCCCGCTGCACCCGACCACCTTGCCCAATGGCTATATCAGCCTCAATGGCACACCGACCGATTGCGTACACCTGGGCCTTAACGGCCTGTTGCCGCACGTGGCGGACCTGGTGGTATCGGGCATCAACCTTGGCGCCAATCTCGGCGATGACGTGCTGTATTCCGGCACCGTCGCAGCGGCTCTGGAAGGGCGTTTTCTGGCCCGTCCGGCGTTTGCTTTCTCCCTGCTTTCCCGCATGCCGGATAACCTGGCCACCGCGGCCTATTTCGCCCGCAAGCTGGTCGAAGCGCACGAGCAGCTCGATCTGCCGCCGCGCACCGTACTCAACGTGAATATTCCCAATCTGCCGCTGGAGCATATCCGCGGCATTCAGCTCACTCGCCTGGGCCATCGCGCCCGCGCTGCGGCGCCGGTAAAGGTGGTCAACCCGCGTGGTAAAGAGGGTTACTGGATCTCGGTGGCCGGTGATGCGGAAGACGGTGGCCCGGGCACGGATTTCCATGCAGTGATGCAGGGTTATGTCTCGGTCACCCCGCTGCAGCTGGATCGCACCTTTATGGACGGTTTCAACAGCCTGCAACCCTGGCTGGAGGGTTTGCTGTGATCCGCCGTGAACAGGACGAATTGCACCACCGCGGTATAGGTATGACCTCGCAGCGTACCCGCGAGCGGCTGATTCAGCGTCTTTACGAGGAAGGCCTATCCAACGCCCATGTGCTGGAAGCCATCCGTCGCACGCCGCGTCATCTGTTTGTCGATGAGGCCCTGGCCCATCGCGCCTATGAAGACACGGCGCTGCCGATTGGCAACAACCAGACCATCTCGCAGCCCTATATGGTCGCGCGCATGAGCGAGCTGCTGCTGGCGGCAGGTCCGCTGGACAAGGTGCTGGAAATTGGCACCGGCTCGGGTTATCAGACTGCGATTCTGGCTCAGCTGGTGGAGCGGGTGTTTAGCGTCGAGCGGATCCAGAGCCTGCAGGAAAAAGCCAAGGAGCGTCTGACCCAGCTCAATCTGCGCAATGTGGTATTTCGCTGGGGTGACGGCTGGGAAGGCTGGAATGCTCTGGGCCCATACAACGGCATCATCGTTACCGCAGCAGCGGCCAACGTGCCGCAGGCGTTGCTCGATCAGCTGGCTCCGGGCGGGCGTCTGGTGATTCCGGTCGGGGCGGGTGATGTGCAGGAATTGCTGCTGATCGTCCGTGAAGAAGACGGCTTCTCCCGACATGTGCTGGATGCGGTGCGCTTTGTGCCCTTGCTTAATGGGCCTCTGGCCTGACTCGATTGTTTACGGATGAACTCATGAAGAAGTATTTCCTGCTCTACGCCAAAGGCATTGCCATGGGCGCAGCCGACGTAGTGCCCGGCGTATCCGGCGGCACTGTGGCTTTTATTACCGGTATCTATGACGAGCTGTTGCGCTCGATTGCCAGCGTGCCGGTAGCGCTAGGGCTGTTTCTGCGCGGGCGTATCGTCGAGGCCTGGAAGGCCGCCAATGCGACGTTTCTGCTGGTGCTGCTGCTGGGCATCATGACCAGCGTGCTCAGCCTGGCGCGGCTGATCACCTACCTGCTGGATGAGCAGCCGATTCCGGTCTGGTCGTTCTTCTTCGGTTTGATTCTGGTTTCCACGCACCTGGTGGTACGCGAAGTCCAGCGTTGGAACTGGACGCGGGTTGTCAGCCTGGTGCTGGGGGCGGCATTCGCCTACTGGATTACCGTGGCGTCGCCGCTGCAGTTGGGGCATGACCCGCTGAGTCTGTTCTTTGCCGGCGCTATTGCCATTTGCGCGATGATTCTGCCGGGTATCTCCGGCAGCTTTATTCTGGTGCTGCTGGGTCTCTACAGCTTTGTGCTGACGGCGGTGAAGGGGCTGGATATTAGTGTGCTGCTGATTTTTGCCAGTGGTTGTCTGGTGGGGATTGTCAGCTTTGCCGGGATTCTGCGTTGGCTGCTGGCGCGTTGGCGTGACCTGACGCTGGCGTTTCTGACCGGGCTGATGGTCGGTTCGCTGAATAAGATCTGGCCCTGGAAGGAAACCCTGACCTGGCGTGCCGATAGCCGTGGTGAGCAGGTGCCACTGTTGCAAGCCAATCTCTGGCCTGCGCAATTTGCCGAAATCAGCGGCCAGGACCCGCAGTTGCTGTTGGCCGTTGCCCTGGCGATTGCCGGCATTCTGCTGGTGCTGGGTCTAGAGTGGCTGGCCGGGCGCAATCCGCAAAGCGCTGGTGATAACCCATAATTGCGGCACAATGCACGCCAGTTAGATGTAAGCAGTTTTGCCCGAGGGAGATGCAGGTGAGTTTCACAGCCATTCAATTGCCGATTCGCGCCAGCAGTGCTCGTACCCTGTTGAGTGGCCTTGTCTTCGGTGCGCTGCTCAGCGCCTGTGCAAGCCCGCCTCCGGGTGGCGTCAAGGTGGTTGACCGTACCCAGGGCGGCGCCACTCAGGCACCGCAGCGCCAGCCGGTCAGCAGTGGCCAGTATCAAGTGCAACGTGGCGATACGCTGTACTCGATTGCCTTTCGCTTCGGCTGGGATTGGAAGGCGCTGGCTGCCCGCAATGGCATTGCGCCGCCTTACCTGATCCGCGTTGGCCAAATCATCCGCTTTGATGGGCAGTCTGCCAGTCGCCCGCCCGTGGTAGCGACGGCTCCTGTGGTTAGCACGCCGCCGCCCGGCCGTCCTAGCACACCCATTCAAACCAAGCCCGCACAAACCCAACCGCCAGCGCCGGTGAAAACCACGCCAAGCGTCACCGCGTTACCGCCGACGCAGCGCTCTGCATCGGGTTGGCTGTGGCCGTCCAATGGGCCGGTTATCGGGCGTTTTTCCTCAAACGGCAGTTTGAATAAAGGCATTGATATCGGCGGAGAATTGGGCCAGCCTGTTTTAGCTGCGTCTGATGGTTCAGTGGTCTACGCCGGGAGTGGTTTACGGGGCTACGGCGAATTAGTGATCATCAAACATAGCGATACCTACGTAAGCGCCTACGGTCACAACCGCAGGTTGTTGGTGCAGGAGGGGCAACAGGTCAAAGCCGGGCAGAAAATTGCCGAAATGGGTTCCACAGGAACCGACCGGGTGAAACTTCACTTTGAAGTGCGCCGCCAAGGTAAACCTGTCGACCCGTTGCAATACCTGCCGCGACGTTGATCTTGCGCTAGCCTGTCTCCACCACGTGGGAGGGACAGGCTTTGGTGTAACCAGGGATTTGGTCTCGCCAGGGCTTGCTGTCGAACTCAGCAAGGAATAACAAAAATGGCTCTCAATAAAAAAGAAGCGCCGGAGTTTGACGTCGATGATGAAGTGCTCCTGATGGAGCCTGCTATTGTCCTTGACGATGATTCAGACGAAGAAGCGCAACCGCCACTTTCCCGCAGCAAAACCAAAGCATCCGCGACCAGCAGCAAACAGCATAAGTACATCGATTACACCCGCGCGCTCGACGCCACTCAGCTGTACCTCAACGAAATCGGCTTTTCCCCTCTACTGACTCCTGAAGAAGAAGTGTTCTTTGCGCGCCTGGCGCAGAAGGGCGACCCTGCCGGCCGCAAGCGCATGATTGAAAGCAATCTGCGCCTGGTGGTGAAGATCGCTCGGCGTTACGTCAATCGTGGTTTGTCTCTGCTGGATCTGATTGAAGAGGGCAACCTCGGTCTGATTCGCGCGGTGGAGAAATTCGACCCTGAGCGCGGTTTCCGTTTTTCGACCTATGCCACCTGGTGGATCCGCCAGACCATCGAACGGGCGATCATGAATCAGACCCGTACCATTCGCCTCCCCATTCATGTGGTGAAAGAGCTCAACGTCTACCTGCGCGCAGCTCGCGAATTGACCCAGAAGCTCGACCATGAGCCTTCTGCAGAAGAAATTGCCAACCTGCTGGAAAAACCGGTGGGCGAAGTCAAACGCATGCTCGGCTTGAATGAGCGTGTTTCCTCGGTGGATGTCTCACTGGGCCAGGACTCGGACAAAACCCTGCTCGATACCCTGACCGATGATCGTCCGACCGATCCCTGCGAGTTGCTGCAGGATGATGATCTGTCACAGAGCATCGATCAGTGGCTGTCCGAGCTGACCGACAAGCAGCGTGAGGTGGTGATTCGCCGCTTTGGTCTGCGCGGCCATGAAAGCTGCACCCTGGAAGAAGTTGGCCAGGAAATCGGCCTGACCCGTGAGCGCGTTCGGCAGATTCAGGTCGAAGCCCTCAAGCGTTTGCGGGAGATTCTGGAAAAGAATGGCCTGTCGAGCGACTCACTGTTCCAGTGAGCTTGATGCGTTAACACTCAACCCGGCCCTGGCCGGGTTTTTTGTGCCTGTGTTCCATGGCCGCCACTCTCTAGTGAGCGTCATAGATGTCACCAGAAGATATTGCTGGCGAGTTTTGTGAGTGCTTGTGTAAGCCATTGCTTACAGAGTGCGTAAGCCATTGGTGCGCAAGGCGGCCGGCGAAGTGCTCTGTGTTGTTTTAAGTTATTGTTTTAAAACAATATTTAATTTTACTGGCGAAGGCTAAAGACCATTTGAATGGAGTTTTCAGCGCTTGTTAGGAAGGCGGAAATCGTTAGTATTACACCTGTGCTCAGGGACAAGCACAGGTTGTCAGGAAGACAATCAGGACATCGCAAGAGGCGATTCATCAGGAAGATGAGCTGGGAAATACAGGGACTAGGGACAAAAGAGTGGGCGACGCGAGTCGCCCCTTTTTTTGTCTGCGTTTTATGTGTCTGGTATTTGTTGGTCGCTCTGTAAGCCTTGTTCTAGAAGGTTCTGACCCTGCAGAAAAGTAAAAACCCGCGCAAGGCGGGTTTTTGTGCGGCCAGCGCAGCTAAGTACTAGCGCGCCAGATACTGCAGCTTGTCCTTCACGCCATCCCACTCTTCAGCGTCCGGCAGGGACTCTTTCTTCTCGGTGATGTTCGGCCAGACTTCGGCCAGATCAGCGTTCAGTTCGATGTATTCCTGCTGATCTTCCGGCACCTCATCTTCGGAGAAGATGGCTTGTGCAGGGCACTCAGGCTCGCAGAGTGCGCAGTCGATGCACTCGTCCGGGTGGATCACCAGGAAGTTCGGGCCTTCGTAGAAGCAGTCCACCGGGCAGACTTCTACGCAGTCGGTGTATTTGCATTTGACGCAGTTGTCGGTAACGACGAAGGTCATTTCTGATTCTCTCCTCGGGCGCCAGCCTGCCCCGTTCTATGCGGGTTTCAGCAGGCTAGGGGTAATGGCCACGGCTCAGGCTTTAAGTCGGGCAGTCATAAAAATGCGCGCGATTCTAACAGTTCGCACGCAATAACGTTAGAAGCGTGTCTTCCATGTATATAACAGTTCCAGCGCTTTACGCGGAGTCAGATCATCCGGGTTGATCTTGCGTAATTCTTCCTGCAACGGGTGCGGCAGGCTGGCGAACATATCGCTTTGCATCGGAGCCGCCGTCTGACCTGGCTGCGTCGGCGGCAGTTCATGGGGCAGGCTGGTGGTTTCCAGGCGCGCCAGGTGCTCGCGGGCACGCAGGATCACCTCATTCGGTACACCCGCCAGTTGCGCTACCGCCAAACCATAGCTTTGACTGGCAGGGCCAGGCAGCACGTGATGGAGGAAGACGATGCGTTCATTGTGCTCGGTGGCATTCAGGTGCACGTTGGCCACGATGGGCTGGCTTTCTGGTAGCACGGTCAGCTCGAAATAATGCGTGGCGAACAGGGTGTAGGCACGCAGCTTGGCCAGCTGCTCGGCGGCGGCCCAGGCCAGCGACAGGCCGTCAAAGGTGCTGGTGCCGCGGCCGACTTCATCCATCAGCACCAGGCTGCGCTCTGTGGCGTTGTGCAGGATGTTGGCGGTTTCGCTCATCTCCACCATAAAGGTCGAGCGGCCACCGGCCAGGTCGTCGCTTGAGCCGATACGGGTAAAGATGCGGTCAACCAGTGACAGCTCACAGCTTTTCGCCGGGACGAAGCTGCCGATATGCGCCAGCAGTACGATCAGCGCGGTCTGGCGCATATAGGTGGATTTACCACCCATGTTCGGCCCTGTGATGATCAGCATGCGCGTGTCATCGTCCAGGCTCAGGTCGTTGGCCACAAACGGCGTGGTCAACACCTGCTCAACCACCGGGTGGCGCCCCTGATCGATGCGCATGCACGGCTCATCGACAAAGCGTGGGCGATTGAGGTCCAGGTTCAGCGCGCGTTCAGCCAGATTGCTCAGCACGTCCAGTTCCGCCAGGGCGGCAGCGCTGTCCTGCAGCGGGCCGAGGTGGCCGATCAGAAGTTCCAGCAGTTCGTCATAGAGCATCTTCTCGCGGGCCAGAGCGCGGCTCTTGGCTGACAGCGCCTTGTCTTCGAACTCCTTGAGCTCGGGAGTGATAAAGCGCTCGGCGCCTTTCAGGGTCTGCCGGCGGATATAGTCGGCCGGGGCCGATTCGGCCTGCTTGCTCGGCAGCTCGATAAAGTAGCCGTGCACGCGGTTGTAGCCGACCTTGAGGTTGGCCAGGCCGGTGCGGGCCTTTTCACGGGTTTCCAGGTCCATCAGGTACTGGCCGGCGTTTTCGCTGAGCGATTGCAGCTCGTCCAGTTCGGCGTCGTAGCCGGTCTTGAGCACACCGCCATCGCGGATCACCGCCGGTGGGTTGTCGATAATCGCCCGGGCCAGCAGCTCGGCCAGTTCCGGGTAGGTGCTGACCACGCCCGCCAGCTCGCTCAGGTGCGGCGCTTCCAGATTGGCCATGGCCATCTGCAGTGTGGGCAGCGCGGCGAGGGCGTCGCGCAGGCGCGCCAGGTCACGCGGGCGCGCATTGCGCAGGCCGATACGCGCGAGGATGCGTTCCAGATCGCCGATTTCCTTGAGCTGCGGCTGCAGGGTTTCGAAGCGGTAGCGCTCCAGCAGGCAGGCAATCGATTCCTGGCGTGCTTCGAGAATGCTGCGATCACGCAGTGGGCGGTTCAGCCAGCGGCTCAGCAGGCGGCTGCCCATGGCGGTCTGGCAGCGGTCAACCACCGATTGCAGGGTGTTCTCGCGCCCGCCCGCCAGGTTGATGTCCAGCTCCAGATTGCGGCGGCTGGCGCCGTCGAGAATCACCGTGTCGTCCAGGCGTTCGTGGCGCAGGCTGCGCAGGTGCGGCAGGGCGGTGCGCTGGGTTTCCTTGGCGTAGGCCAGCAGGCAGCCGGCGGCGCCGATGGCCAGGGTCAGGTTCTCGCAGCCGAAGCCTTTCAGGTCCTGGGTAGCAAACTGTTGGCACAGACTCTTATGAGCTGTGTCGCGCTCGAAGTCCCAGGGCGCGCGGCGGCGCACGCCACGACGCTTCTCTGCGGGCAAGCCCTGCGGCCAGTCATCGGGAATCAGCAGTTCAACTGGATTCAGGCGTTCCAGCTCGGCCAGCAGATTTTCCCAGCCGTTGATCTCCAGCACGCTGAAGCGGCCGCTGGTGATATCCAGCACGGCCAGGCCGAACAGGCGCTCGTCACCCAGCACTGCCGCCAGCAGGTTGTCGCGGCGCTCATCGAGCAGCGCCTCGTCGCTAACAGTGCCGGGGGTGATGATGCGCACCACCTGACGTTCCACCGGGCCTTTGCTGGTGGCCGGGTCGCCGATCTGCTCGCAGATCACCACCGATTCGCCAAGCTTGACCAGCTTGGCCAGGTAGCCTTCCAGCGAGTGGTAGGGAATCCCGCACATGGGAATCGCTTGGCCGGCGGATTGGCCACGGGCGGTCAGGGTGATGTCCAGCAGCTTGGCGGCCTTTTTCGCGTCCTCGTAGAAGATCTCGTAGAAGTCGCCCATGCGGTAAAACATCAGCTGTTCCGGGTGCTGATTTTTCAGCTTCCAGTACTGTTGCATCATCGGCGTGTGAGAACTGAGGTCGCTTTGGCTCATCGTTTTAACTGTCCGGCTGAATCGCAAAAGCGCCTAGTGTACGGTATCGGCCTGGCTGGCTTTAACCCCGGAGTGCAGATGACTGCTAATGAAAATGCCTTGACCCAACTGGCTGCCGAGCTGGGCGCACAATTGCTTGCCGCCAAGGCCCAGGTGACCACCGCCGAATCCTGCACCGGCGGCGGTATTGCCGAGGCGATAACGCGGATTCCCGGTAGCTCTGCCTGGTTTGAAGCCGGTTATGTCACTTACTCCAATGCGCAGAAAACCAAACAGCTGAGCGTGCCCGAGACGCTGTTCGCTACGGTTGGGGCGGTTAGCCAGGAGGTGGTCGAGGCCATGGTGCGAGGGGCGCAGGTTAATAGTGGAGCGCGCTTTGCGGTGGCGGTCAGCGGTGTGGCGGGGCCTGATGGTGGTTCGCCGGAGAAACCGGTGGGCACGGTCTGGCTGGCTTGGGGCGATGGTGAGCAGTTATTCAGCGTGCGTCGGCAGTTTGCCGGGGACCGCAACGAAGTTCGCCGACAAACGGTCGAGGCCGCACTGGCTGGGCTGTTGCGCCTGCTTGCGCAAGAAAATCCAAACGCGGGGTAGGCGGGCGACTTGCCCTGTGGAATAATACTGTCTACTTATACAGTTGTTGGTGGCCGCTAGCTGGCCCTTCTTGATTACGTGAGGACTTAAATGGACGAGAATAAGAAGCGCGCCTTGGCGGCAGCCCTGGGCCAGATTGAAAAGCAATTCGGCAAGGGTGCGGTCATGCGCATGGGCGATCATGATCGTCAGGCGATCCCTGCTATCTCCACCGGCTCGCTGGGTCTGGACATCGCACTGGGCATTGGCGGTCTGCCGAAAGGCCGTATCGTTGAAATCTACGGCCCTGAGTCTTCCGGTAAAACCACCCTGACTCTGTCGGTGATCGCCGAAGCACAGAAGCTCGGCGCCACCTGCGCCTTCGTCGATGCCGAGCATGCGCTCGATCCTGAATACGCTGGCAAGCTGGGCGTCAATGTCGACGACCTGCTGGTTTCGCAGCCGGATACCGGCGAGCAGGCCCTGGAAATCACCGACATGCTGGTGCGCTCCAACGCCATCGATGTAATCGTGATCGACTCCGTGGCGGCCCTGGTGCCGAAGGCGGAAATCGAAGGCGAAATGGGCGATATGCACGTTGGCCTGCAGGCCCGCCTGATGAGCCAGGCGCTGCGCAAAATCACCGGCAACATCAAGAACGCCAACTGCCTGGTTATTTTCATCAACCAGATCCGCATGAAGATCGGCGTGATGTTCGGCAGCCCGGAAACCACCACCGGTGGTAACGCGCTGAAGTTCTACGCCTCGGTTCGTCTGGACATCCGCCGTACTGGCGCGGTGAAGGAAGGCGACGAAGTGGTGGGCAGCGAAACCCGCGTCAAGGTCGTGAAGAACAAAGTCGCGCCGCCGTTCCGTCAGGCCGAGTTCCAGATTCTTTACGGCAAGGGCATCTACCGTAACGGCGAGATCATTGACCTGGGCGTGCAGCTCGGTCTGCTGGAAAAATCCGGTGCCTGGTACAGCTACCAGGGCAACAAGATCGGTCAGGGCAAGGCCAACTCGGCCAAGTACCTGGAAGACAACCCGGAAGTGGCACGCACCATTGAAGGCTTGATCCGTGAGAAGTTGCTGGTGGTCAGTCCGACGGTCAAGGCCAACTCTACGGCCGATGACCTGGCTGACGCCGACGCCTGATTTACCTGCCTATGTCCATTGCTCTGGATAACCCCGTCGCGGTGCGGCGGGCGGCCATGGATCTGCTGGCACGGCGCGAACATGGCCGGGTCGAACTGACCCGCAAGTTGCGCAGTCGTGGGGCGGCGGATGAGTTGATCGAAGCCGCTCTTGATCGTCTGGCAGAAGAAGGGCTGTTGTCTGAGGCGCGTTATCTGGAGGCTTTTGTCAGCTACCGCGCGCGTGCAGGCTATGGGCCGTTGCGTATTCGTGAAGAGCTGACCCAGCGCGGCTTGGCGCGTGTCGATGTTGAGCAGGCCTTGCGCGACAGTGGTATTGACTGGCGTGAACATCTGCAGGAAACCTGGCAACGCAAGTTTGCCGGTGAGCTACCCCGTGATGCCCGCGAGCGTGCCCAGCAGGGGCGCTTTCTCAGTTATAGGGGTTATCCGCCTGAGCTGATCGGGCGCCTGTTACGCGGTGCGTTGGACGATTAAGCCGAAGCTGGCTGTTGTTCGGGCTGCCTGTATCAGTCCTTCCGTTTACCCATTACTTACTTCCACATGCCGATGCTGCTGCAGTACGGGAAGCCAATGCTTTCCGTACTGAAATGCGTGTGGCTGACCTTTTCCGTCAGCCAGCTGAGCCGCAATTACCGATAGCCCGCAAGCAGGCTATCGGCTGGGCGACAGGTCAGGCGTTTTCCGCCCAGTTGTGCGACTGATTGACCAGGTCGAGCAGTTCGCGCAAGCGGCCGTGGTTGCGTCCATTAAAGGCGAAAGCCAGGCGCGTCATATGGCACAGCTCCGGCTCGTCCTGTTCGGAGTCGCAGCGCGCTTGCTGCTGAAAGTCGCCGTGCGTGCACAGGTCGTGGAACTCATTATTTAGCTGCTGCATGGCCGCCGCGTTCAGCGCATGGTTGAGGCGGATCACGTAGCGCTCCTTGAGCCAGCGGCTGGAGTGGTAGTTGCGGTAGAACTGGGCGATTTCCTCGGCGGCCTCTTCGGCGCTGTGTACCAGGCGCATCAGGCGCATATCGCTGGGCAGGATATAGCCGTTGTCTTGCAGCTGTTCCTGCAAAAACGTCAGGGCGCTGGTCCAGAAAGTACCGCCAGGCTGGTCGAGCAGCACTACGGGTACCAGTGGGCTTTTCCCGGTCTGGATCAGGGTCAGCACTTCCAACGCTTCGTCCAGGGTGCCGAAACCACCTGGGCAGAGCACCAGGCCGTCGGCTTCCTTGACGAAGAACAGTTTGCGCAGAAAGAAGAAGTGGAATGACAGCAGGTTGTTACTGCCTTGCACGGTGGCATTGGCGCCTTGCTCGAAGGGCAGGGTGATATTGAAACCCAGGCTGTTTTCCAACCCGGCACCTTCATGGGCGGCCGCCATAATGCCACCACCGGCACCAGTAATGACCATCAGGTTGTGTTTGGCCAGGGTCGCACCGAGCTCGCGGGCCAGGCGGTAAACCGGGTGGCTGGCCGGGGTGCGTGCCGAGCCGAAGACGGTGACCTTGCGCCGCCGTTTGAACTGCTCCAGCGTGCTGAAGGCATGCTCCATTTCGCGCAGGGTTTGCAGCATGATCTTGGCATCCCAGCGGTTGCGGTCGGCTTGCGCCATGCGCACAACCGTGTCGAGCATGGCCTGGTAGAGCTTGGTGTTGGGGCTGTCGGGCGGTGCGGCGAGGATGCCCAGTTCTTCCACTTTGCGAGTCAGATCGACGCCGCTGGTTTGAAAATGCCGAGACAGAAAATCGTCCGATTCATCGGGCATACAACTTCTCCTTCTGGTTGCCGACCGAGCAGGCTATTGCCGCGTCGGCCTTGTCCTGAGTATGGCTGCTGGCTGTCGGATTGTGCGGCGCATAATGGCGGGCAGTTACCGCCAGCCTATGCCAGGACTGCATCAGAGGGCGATTTGTTCGCCAGGTTCAGGAATATTGGCGATCCAGTTCAGGCGCTCGCGCAAGGCCAGTTGCAGGGCCTGCATCTTCTCCAGTTCGCCATGCACCAGGTACAGCTCGGGGTGGTGCTCGAAGTGGCTGACCCAGTCGAGCAGCTGCGCTTGCCCGGCATGCGCGGAGAAGCCGCCGAGGGTGTGCACCTTGGCTTTCACGGCGATGCGCTGGTGAAGGATTTTCACGTTCTGCGCGCCATCAACAATGCTGCGTCCGAGCGTGCCTTTGGCCTGGAAGCCCGGAAAGATCAGGTGGCAATTCTCGCGCCAGAGGTTGTGCTTGAAGTGATGGACGATGCGTCCGCCGGTGCACATGCCGCTGCCGGCGATGATGATCGCGCCGCTCTTGATCCGGTTGATCGCCATCGACTCTTCCGCGCTGGGTGTACAGCGCAGGATCGGTAGCCAGTCTTCGATGCGCTTGACCTTTTTGGCTGCCAGCGCCGCGCGGTCTTCGGCAGCGAACTGGTTCTGAAAGCGTGAATAGATAGCGTTGGCGCGGATCGCCATTGGGCTGTCGAGAAACACCGCCTGTTGCGGCAAACGGCCTTGCTGATAGAAGCGCCCGAGGTAGTAGATCAGATCCTGGGTGCGGCCGACGGCGAAGGCAGGGATCAGCACGTTGCCGCCGTCGCGATGGGCCTGCTGCAGAACCTCCAGCAGTTCGTCCAGGGTGTCCTCGCTGCAGCGGTGATCGCGGTCGCCATAGGTCGACTCCAGCAGCACCACATCGGCTTTGCTCAGCGTGCTGGGGTCTTGCATCAAGGGCGAGCAGGTATTGCCCAGGTCGCCGGAGAACACCAGGCGGCGGGTCAGGTGATGGTCCTGCACGACGAGTTCAACAATCGCCGAGCCGAGGATATGCCCGGCCTCGTGAAAGGTGACCTGCACACCTTTGGCCACTTCGCGGCTTTCGCCATAAATCATTGGCCGGCGTTGGCTCAGCGCCTGTTCGGCGTCGGTGGTGGTGTACAGCGGGCTGATTGGCGCCTTGCCCATCCGCGCGCGCCATTTGTTTTCCCACTCGGCGTCTTTTTCCTGAAGAAACGCGGCGTCGAGCAGCATCAACTCCATCAACTCACAAGTCGCATCGGTGGCGAAGATCGGCCCGCGATAGCCGGCCGCCGTGAGCTTGGGCAGCAGGCCGGTGTGGTCAATATGCGCGTGGGAAATCACCACGGCGTCCAGGCTGTGCGGGTCAAAGGTAAACGGCGCGCGGTTGCCGTCTTCCTCTTCGCGGCGGCCCTGACGCATGCCGCAGTCGAGCAATACCCGTGCGCCATCACGGCTTTCGATCAGGTAACAGGAACCGGTGACTTGTTGAATCGCGCCGAGGAAATTGAGCAGGGCCATGGCTAATCCTTGAACACGTTGAATGGGTGGAGCTTAAGGCTGTCCTATCAAGCAACCGGGGGTTTTGATACAGGTCAGCATCTGCCTGTATCCCGCGCTCTAAGCTGTCTCAAACTATCGGAGCCGCATATGACCCAGTTATTCCCCAGCGCCAGCGAGTTGGCCGAGCATGCCCGCCTTGAGCCAACCTTCGCCGCCTGGCAGCGCGGCTATGGCCCTTTGCAACACAGTCCGCAGACCTGCGCAGCGGTCTACCGTATGGCCCACCAGCTGGTGCAGGCCGGCGTGCAGGCGGATCTGCCGAGTGTCTACCGTCACTTTCACGCGCTGGATCGACTGACAGCTGCAGGGCTGTGGCTGGTAGTGCATATGACCTATGCCCAGCGCGTGCGCCTCGACGGCGTGGCGTTGGCTGCAGAGGACTTCAAGGCCTCACCTGAAGGGCATACCGGTGGCGCGCTGAATATGGTGCCGGCCTATGCCGGTTACCTGGCGTTGAATAACCTGACCGGGGAAACCCGTGGCTGGCTGATGGGCCAGGGCCACTGTGTGGCAGCCATTGAGGCGCTCAACCTGCTGACGGCCAATCAGCACCCGGAACAGGCCGAGCGTTACCCCTGTGACGAGGCGGGGATGAGCCAACTGGTGGCGGATTTCTACAGCTATGTACAGAACGCGGCTGGCCAGGTCAGCGCGCCGCTGGGCAGCCACGTCAACCCGCACACGGCTGGCGGCATTGCCGAAGGCGGTTATCTGGGCTTTGCCGAGCTGCAATATGCCCATCTGCCGCTACCCGGCGAGAAGCTGGTGGCGTTTCTCTCCGATGGCGCGGCCGAGGAGCAACGCGGCAGTGACTGGATGCCGCGCTGGTGGCGTGCCGAAGACTGCGGCGTGGCGTTGCCATTGATGATCGCCAACGGCCGGCGCATCGAGCAGCGTACCGAACTGGCGACGCCCGCCGGGCTGGCGAATTTTCGCGAGCATCTGCGTCATTGCGGTTTTGACCCGGTGAGTTTCGATGGCCGCGATCCGGCCGCCTTTGTTTGCGCGCTGTGGGACATGGAGCAGCGCCTGGGCCGGCGCGTGCAGGAGCTGCGTGATGGCGTGCTGAGCTATCCGCTGCCGATGCCCTATGGCATTGCCGAAACGCTTAAGGGCTTCGGCTTCTATGGCGCTGGCAGCAATGCGGCGCACAACCTGCCGTTACCGGCCAATCCGCATACCGATAGCGGCGCCCGCGAGCTGTTCAATCAGCATGCGGCGCAGCTCTGGGTCGCTCCGGATGAGCTGCGCGCCGCCTGCACGCTGTTTGCGGATCGAGGTTCCCGCGCGCTGGAGCGCGATAACCCGCTGGCGCTGCGTCACCCAGCGCTGCCGCAATTGCCCGCATTGCAGTATCAGGACGGTGCCTGCTCGCCGATGCTGGCCCTGGATCGCTTCTTTGTCGATATGGTGCAGGCCAACCCGCAGTTGCGTCCGCGGGTCGGTAACCCCGATGAACTGGCCAGCAATCGCCTGGGCGGCGTCCTCAAGGCGCTCAAGCACCGGGTGACCGCGCCGGAGAGCGAACAGGAAGCGCTGGATGGCGCCATCATCACTGCGCTCAATGAAGAAGCCGTGGTGTCTGCCTGCCTGGCCAACCAGGGTGGCCTGAATCTGGTGGCCAGCTATGAGGCCTTCTGCGTGAAGATGCTCGGCGCGGTGCGCCAGCGGATCATTTTTGCTCGGCAGCAAAAAGAGGCGGGGCGCGCTGCAGGTTGGCTCGGCTGGCCGCTAGTGGCCACCTCGCACACCTGGGAGAACGGCAAGAATCAGCAATCGCACCAGGACACTACCTTCTGTGAGGCCTTGCTCGGTGAGATGAGCGATATGGTGCGGGTGGTATTTCCAGCCGACCACAATTCGGTATTGGCGCTGCTGCCAGGCATCTACCAGGCGCGTGGTCAGATCGCTTGCATGGTGATTGCCAAACGTGAGCGGCCTTGTGCATTCACTCGCGAACAGGCCGAGCAGCTGGCGCAGGATGGCGCTGTTGTGCTGGCTGAGAAGCAAGGCGAGCAGCCTTTGCTGCTGATCGCCACCGGCAGTTATCAGTTGGCGGAAATGCAGCGCGCGGCCGTTCGTCTGAGCGCGGCCGGGTGCGCCTGGCGTCTGGTTTACTTGCAAGAACCGGGGCGTTTTCGTGCGGCTCGCGATACCTGGGAACAGGCGGTGATTGTTGATGCCGAGCGGGTTGAGCGGTTATTCCCGGCTGCCAGCATAAAGCGTGTGCTGCTCACCCATATGCGCCCGGAAGTTGCCCGTGGGCATCTGTGGCCGCTGCTGGGTGAGGCTCGACACAGCCGTGTGCTGGGCTACCGTAATCGAGGTGGCACCCTGGATGAAGCCGGCATGTTGTTCGCCAACCAGGCGAGCTGGGCGCATGTGCTGGAGGCCGCTGCCGCGTTGCTGGAAAAACCGCTTGGCGATTTGCTCAGTGCCGAGGAGCAAGCTGCCGTGCAAGGGCGGGGAGAACCACACTGTCTGCTTTAGTGCAGGCCAGTGGGTGCGGGAAAAGGAGGGGCAGGTATGCCTAAATTGACTTTGGATCTTGATGCGGATTTGTACCGCTTGTTAGAGCAGGCAGCACAGCAGAACCAGATAAGCCTGGAAGAAGAGTGTTTGCATCGTCTTGAGGGCGGCGTTAGGCGTTCGCGCTATATGCATGCCTTGTTAGCCGATCTGCGCGCCGATGATGAGCAGCGGCGCGCGGAGCAAACGGATAGCTGAGGCTTACAGGCCGCAGTCGGCTTTGCTGAAACGCTCGGTGGTCACTGGTCGGTTGCTTTTGTATTCGCTGAATTCATAACGCAGCGCAGCGCCTCGGGCCAATAACTGGCGATAACCGGTGTTGCGGCACACGCTGTTAGCCAGTTGTGCGCGAACCACATCCGGGTTGCCACGCATTTGTGCCGCATGCTCGCTGCGTACGCTGAGGTGGTTGACCAGCTCACTGCCATCAACGGTATAACCTTGATCAAGAATGTCTTCATTGATTGCCCGTGGCGTGCCTACGCTGCTCTCGCGCGCGACTTTTTCCAGGGTTTTGCTCAGCTCAAAGTCTTTCAGGGTAGCGGCATGGGCAAACAGGGGCAGACTCACTGCCAGGGTCAGGCTGATAAAACGCAGCATGGGGTTCTCCAAAGTCGATTCGCACCTTCTGACCGGCATTGCCGGGCAGAGGTTCAGTGGCGCCTATCTTACTCGTCTGTCGACACTTACGCAGTTACCACGGTAGGCCACGTAAGACGCACGGTTGAATACGCCTGAGCGGGCTTTGATAGACTGCCGTGCTTGCTGACCCCAGGATGACTCATGCCGTTTCTTCTTATCTGTCAGGTGTACGCCTGATGAGCCACGCTGTCTCGCGTTTACGCGCTGCGCGGATTGCCCGCAGTGCTAAACCTTTTTTGGCCCGTGGTAGCCGCTCAGTGCGTTGTGACGAGTGCCGTTTGGTGATGACCCATTGCCTTTGTGCCTGGCGTCCGCGCATTGCCGCTACGTCAGCGGTGTGTCTGTTGATGCACGATGTCGAGGCGCTCAAGCCGAGCAATACCGGCTGGCTGATTGCCGATGTACTGGCTGATACGTCGGCATTCGGCTGGTCACGTGTCGAGGTTGATGCCGAGTTGCCGGCGTTGCTGAACGATCCGCAGTGGCAGCCTTATCTGGTCTTTCCGGGTGAATACGTGGCCGCCGAACGGGTGGTCAGCGAAGTTCAACCCGCGCCCGGTAAGCGGCCTTTGTTTGTGCTGCTGGATGCCACTTGGAGCGAGGCGCGCAAGATGTTTCGCAAAAGCCCCTACCTCGACAGCCTACCCGTACTTAGCCTGCAGGCTGAGCAGCTGTCACGCTACAAGCTGCGCCGCTCCAAGCGCGATGACCATTTCTGCACGGCCGAGGTCGCGGCACTGTGCCTAGAGTTGGCAGGCGACCAACGCGCGGCGGATGGTTTGAATGCTTACCTGGATGTTTTTAGTCAGCACTACCTGGCTGCCAAGGCACCGCGTGCGGTGCCATTGGATGATCCGTTGCACGAACGCCTGCGCGCGTTTCTCTAGCGGCTAGTGGGCCAGCTTCTTGGGCCACAACTGCGCCAACAGCATGCCGGCAAACATCAGTGCGCAGCCGAAGTAGCCGCGCAGTTCCAGTGATTCACCGAGTAGCCAGGCCCCTGCGATGGCGGCGAATACCGCCTCAAGTGAGAGGATGATGGCCGCATGCGAGGCGATGGCATCTTTCTGCGCCACCACCTGTAAGGTAAAACCAATGGCCACGCCGAAGATGCCGCCATAGAGAATCGCCGGTCCAGCGGCGATGATCGCGTCCAGCTGAATTTCCTCGAAGATTACTGCCAGCACCAGGCTGATTACCGCGCAGGTGATGAACTGCACCAGCGCCAGGCGCAGCGGGTCATGGCGCCCGGCAAAGAAGCCCACCAGCAGCACATGCACACCCCAGACGAAGGCGCCGGCCAGTTGCAACCAATCGCCGGAGGCCACGGTAAAGCCCTCGCCAACGCTGAGCAGGAACATGCCGACCACCGCCAGGCAGGCGCCCAGCCAGATGCCCAGGCCGGTCTTATGGCCGATAAACAGCCCCAGCAACGGCACGATGATCACGTATAGCCCGGTGATAAAGCCGGAGTTGGTTACGCTGGTAAACAGCAGACCAACCTGTTGCAGGTTGATCCCCAGGGCCAGCGCCAGGCCCATCAGCACACCGCCACGTAACAGTTGGCGGTTAAGTGGTGCGACTGTCGCGCTGCTGCTGCGACCTTCCAGCAGGCGTAGCACTGGCAGCAGAATCAGTGCTGCCAAGCCAAAACGCAGGCCGCTGTAGAGAAACGGGCCTACGGAGTCCATGCCCAGGCGCTGAGCAACAAACGCCGAGCCCCAGATCATGGCAGTCAGCAGCATTAACAGGTCGGCGCGCAGGGCGTGGCTTCGCATTTCAGGCTCTCGTCGGCAAAGCTGCGAACTGTGCCGCAAAGCGTCGTGCTTGACCACCCCGTCAGTGCTGGGCATGCTTGGTCGCTTTTCTGCGTTTTCAGGCTTGGTTGCGCGGCAACCCTGCGGCCTGCACGCACTGTTCACCGTGCCCTGGACAGTACCCCTGGCGGGTATCCACATAACAAAAACAGGATTCACCATGGCCGCTTTTGAAATCCTTATTGCTGATGATCACCCCCTGTTTCGCAGTGCCTTGCAACAGGCGCTGACCCTGGGGTTGGGGCCGGATGTGCGGCTGGTCGAAGCGGCCAGCATCGCCGAGCTGGAAGCCTGCCTGGCGCAGAAGACCGATTGGGATCTGGTCCTGCTCGACCTGAATATGCCCGGCGCTTACGGCTTCTCCGGCCTGGTGCTGCTGCGCGGGCAATACCCGCATATTCCAGTGGTGATGATTTCCGCTCAGGAAGAGCCGTCCATCGTCGCGCGTTCGCGGGAGTTCGGTGCCAGCGGCTTTATCCCCAAATCCAGCCCGCTGGAAACCATTCAGCAGGCAGTGCGCCTGGTGCTCGATGGCGAAGTCTGGTGGCCGCAGCAGACTCAGGAGGCGATTGCCCTGTCGGCTGAAGCCAAGGCCGCCAGCGCCGGCCTGGCCAGCCTGACGCCGCAGCAGTTCCGCGTGCTGACCATGGTCTGCGACGGCTTGCTGAACAAGCAGATTGCTTATGAGTTGAGCGTCTCAGAGGCCACGGTAAAGGCCCATGTCACGGCGATTTTTCGCAAGCTCGGGGTGCGCACTCGCACGCAGGCGGCGCTGCTGTTGCAGCAGCTGGAATCGATTCCGTCTAACTGAAGTGCTTTTCTCCCGGGCTTGGCGTAGCCTGCCGGGCTTTCTCGCATATGGTTGTAATGATGTCGCCATTCAAAGGCCAGACCGGCCTTAAACGTATTCTCAATGCCACCGGTTATTCCCTGGCCGGCCTGCGCGCCGCCTTTACCGGTGAAGCCGCCTTTCGTCAGCTGCTGCTGATCAACCTGGTGCTGGTGCCTTTGGCGTTCTTCCTGGATGTCAGCCGCGTCGAGCGCGCCTTGATGGTCGCGGTGTGTCTGCTGGCGCTAATCGTCGAGTTGCTCAATTCGGCGGTGGAGGCGGCCATCGACCGCATCTCGCTGGAGCTGCATCCGCTGTCGAAGAATGCCAAGGACATGGGCAGCGCCGCGCAGTTCACCGCTCTCAGCCTGATTGCTCTGGTGTGGGCGATTATCCTGCTCGGTTAGTCCGCAGTTTCAGGCGATAGTCGGTAGCACGATCTGATCGCTGCGCGTCACGCCGGCGGTCAGGGCGCGGCACAGTTCGATAAATTCACGCATGGCGGCGGTCTGGTACTTCTGCTTGTGCCAGATAAAGTAGAACTGCCGACGCAGATCCAGCTCGGGGGTTTCCACCGCCACCAGGCTGCCGCGGCGAAAGGCATCGCGCAGCGCCAGGCGGGAAATGCAGCCAATCCCCAGGCCTGACTCCACCGCGCGTTTGATCGCTTCGGTGTGCTCCAGCTCCAGGCGGATATTCAGGCTGCTGGGGTGGTGACGCATGGCCTGGTCGAAGGTCAGACGCGTGCCGGAGCCTTGCTCACGCAGAATCCACGCCTCACGCGTCAGCTCTTCCAGGCTCGCCTCACCGCGCTGCGCCAATGCATGTTGCGGCGCGCAGAACACCACCAGCTCATCTTCAACCCAGGGCTGCACTTCGATATCCGGGTGCTGGCAGTCGCCTTCGATCATGCCCATATCCAGCTCGTAGTGGGCGATCTGCTGCACCACGTAGGCGGTGTTGTGCACCTGCAATTTGACCCGGCATTCCGGGTGGCGCTGCATAAAACTGCCGATCAGCAGGGTCGCCAGGTAGTTGCCTACCGTCAGGGTGGCGCCGACATTCAGCGAGCCGTAGCCGCTTTTACCGCCCAGCAGGCGTTCGATTTCCTTGGCCTGGTCGAGCAACGCCACCGCTTGTGGCAACAACTGCAGGCCAAGGGCGTTAAGGCACAGGCGTTTACCGGCGCGGTCGAACAACTGGCAATCGGACTGACGCTCCAGTTCGCTGAGCGAAGTACTGGTGGCCGATTGCGACAGGGCCAGGGAATCGGCCGCGCGCGACACGCTTTCATGCTGGGCCACGGCGACAAAGACTTGCAGTTGTCTGAGGGTAAATCGCATATCTATATAACCGATAACCTATATCTTGATAATCAAGTTAACAGATATTCTGCTGCTCATTACAATGCCGTGCAAATACGCACAGGCGCGTAGCTGATATTCCATTCTTCGGAGCCCCCGGCACATGAGCAACCTTAACTCCGAGCGCATTCTCAGCGTTCATCACTGGAACGACACGCTGTTCAGCTTCAAGTGCACCCGTGACCCGGGTCTGCGCTTCGAGAATGGCCAGTTCGTGATGATCGGCCTGCAGCAGGAGACTGGCCGCCCACTGATGCGCGCCTACTCGATCGCCAGCCCGAACTGGGAAGAGCATCTGGAGTTCTTCAGCATCAAGGTGCCGGATGGCCCGCTGACCTCGCAGCTGCAGCACCTCAAGGAAGGCGACGAGGTGATCATCAGCAAGAAGCCCACCGGCACCCTGGTGCTGGATGACCTCAACCCTGGTAAGCACCTGTACCTGCTCAGCACCGGCACTGGCCTGGCGCCGTTTATGAGCGTGATTCAGGACCCGGAAACCTACGAGCGTTTCGAGAAGGTGATTCTGGTTCACGGCGTGCGCTATGTGAACGAAGTGGCCTACCGCGAATTTATCACCGAGCACCTGCCGAAGAATGAGTTCTTCGGCGATGCGCTGAAGAACAAGCTGATCTACTACCCGACGGTGACCCGCGAGCCGTTCGAGAACCAAGGCCGTCTGACTGACCTGATGCGCAGCGGCAAGCTGTTCGAGGATATCGGCCTGCCGCCGATCAATCCGCAGGACGACCGCGCGATGATCTGCGGCAGCCCGAGCATGCTCGATGAAACCAGCGAAGTGCTCAACGAGTTCGGCCTGAAGATCTCCCCGCGTATGCGTGAGCCCGGTGATTACCTGATCGAGCGCGCCTTCGTCGAGAAGTAAGCCTGCTGCAGTGAAAAACCCGCCGACTGGCGGGTTTTTTATGCGCGTTTATTCCAGTTCAAGGGCACTGTGCGCGCGGTTGCCGCCTTTCTGCTTGGCGCGGTACATAGCGTTGTCGGCATGCTGCAGCAACTGCTGGGCATCCTGGGCGTGCTGTGGATACAGGGCGATACCGATGCTCGGCAGAATGGTCTGGCTCTGCCCGCACAGCTCGAAGGGCTGATTGAGACTCTGGCGAATTTTTTCCGCCACCACGCTGGCGTGGTCGGCCGAGTGGAAGTCTTCCAGCAGCACAACGAATTCATCACCGGCAAAGCGCGCCACGGTATCGGCCTCGCGCAGGCACAGCTGGATACGCTGGGCGACGCCTTGCAGCAGCTGATCGCCAGCGGCGTGGCCGAGGTTGTCATTGACCTGCTTGAACTTGTCCAGATCGAGAAACAGCAGCGCCACCTGCGATTGCTCGCGGCGCGCGCGGGCCAGGGCCGTGTGTAGGCGGTCGCGCAGCAGTTCGCGGTTGGGCAGCTGGGTGAGCTGGTCGTACTGCGCCATAAACTGCAGGCGGCTGAGCATCTGCTGACGCTCGATGGCGGTGGCCACCTGGGTCGAGACAAATTGCAACAACTCCTGATCACGCTCGCTGTAGCGCGTGGAGGCGCTGCTTTGCACCAGCAGCGCGCCGATAATTCCACGGTGCGAGCGCAGCGGTACGCCGAGCCAGCTATGTGGCGTTGCAGTTTGTGCCTGGCCGGCGTTGGGCAGCAGCAGGGTGTTGCCGCTGCGAATCACCTGGGCACTCAGCGTGGCGGCATTCAGTGGCGTATCGGCAGTCGTTGCCGGCGGTTGTTCGGCGGGGTAGGGGAAGCTCAGCTCGTCGTTCTGTTCATCGTACAGCGCCACGGAAAAGCTGATGGTCGGCAACAGTTCGCCAATGATCTGGTGCACCTGCTGAAACAGCCCGAGCAGGTCCTTGGCCGAATGGGCCGCTTCGGAAATGCCGTATAACGCGGTCTGCAGGGCTTCGCTGCGTTTGCGCTCGGTGATGTCGTGGGCGACGGCGATGCGCACCTGATCATCCTCGGACCAGCGCGCGGACCAGAGGATATGCACGGTGCTGCCATCCTTGCGCAGGTAGCGGTTCTCGAAGTTCGGTTTATGCTCGCCGGCCATCACTTCCTTGGCGGCCTGCAGGGTTTTCGCGCGGTCTTCGGGATGCACCATTTCGATCATCACTTGGCCGATCATCTCGTCTGCGCTGTAGCCGAAAATCCGCTGGCAGGCGGCGCTGACAAAAACGAAGCGTCCGCGTTTGTCGACCACGCAGATGGCGTCGAGCAGCAGATCGACAAGGTTTTCGGTCGGCGCGTAGGTGCTGGCTTTCATGCGCTCACAGTGTGTCGATACGTGATGACGGTTTATCGGGCCGCCTACTGGCGATTTGGCAGTATGGCCCTGCACTCACCATACCCCAAGGCGTCGAACAGTGAACGCCTGTTTACCGTCAGCAGGGCTCTGCCGAGCACTGCTGACGGTATTTACTCAGTGTAGAACGCCGTTTCGACGCAGTAGTGCCCGTTATTGCACGTGACTGAAGCGCTGTCCGGAGACGGCCGGATGGTAGATCGGCTGCACCTTGTTGCCGGCGGGGTCGAGTAGGTGGAAGCTGTGCGCGCCGTCGCCATGGGCAAACGGGCGGTCGAGCAGGGTCACGCCTTGTGCCTTGAAGTAGGCATGCCAGGCGTGCAGCTCGTCGATGCTGTCGACGATAAAACCATAGTGGTCCACCGCCTGCTCGCCGCTGCTGGGTACAGAAGCGCGACCGAGGGACAGGTTGTCGTTACCGCAAGTCAGGTAGACCAGATCTTCATTGGCGCGGTGCAGCACCTGCATGCCGAGAATATCCACATAGAAGCGTTCGCAGGCTTCCAGGTTAGGGACCAGCAGGGCGATATGGCGTAAACCGTTGAGGCGACCGGGGCGTTCGAGCATGGTGAGCGTCCTATTTTGTATACATTTACCTGGTAAATATAAGACAAAATTGCTGCTCAGCCTATCTGCGCGAACGGGGTGAAGCGAACTAGATCAGCCGGCGGGCACGACTTCCAGCACGCAAATGCTGCCGGGCTGCGGGTAGTGCCAGTGCACCTCGACATCCCAGAAACGCACGCCATAACGGCGCTCGGGACTGGGTTGCTGGTAGGCCGGGCGGGGGTCCTGGGCCAAACATTGTTCGATCAACTCGACCAGCGGTTCATTCAGGCGCAGCCCATGTTCGTTTGCCTGGATCAGTGCGCTGTCCTGCCAGGTCACTTCGATCAGCGCCGGCGCGCTGTCGGCAATGCGGTTGTAGGCGCCGACGACGCTGTCGGCATAGGGCACGTAGGGTTTGATATCCAGCACCGGAGTGCCGTCGAGTAGGTCGATGCCGGACAGCCACAGTTTGCCGGCTTCGACCTTGTCCAGCTTGACCACCGACTGGCCAATGCCATTGGGCCGGTGGGTGGCGCGGGTGCTGAATACGCCGACCGACTGATTGCCGCCCAGGCGCGGCGGGCGCACCTTAAGTCGTGGTTTGTCTTCCAGCGCCTGGTGAAACAGAAACAGCAGCCAGACATGGCTGACTTGCTCCAACCCCTGCACCGCATCGCCGTTATCGAAGGGCGCGATCAGCTCCAGTACGCCACGGGCCGCCGGGGCCAATTGCGGCTGACGGGGAATGGCGAACTTCTCCTTGAAGCAGGAGCGGACAAAGCCGATGGGGGAAACGGAGTAGGACATGGCGGCGTGATCGAGTGAAAACGCCGCCATAGTACCTGACTCGTGCCGCGTCACAGACCGTTTGCCGCCGTTGTGTAGGAGCCGGCCATGCCGGCGATTCGCACGCATGGCGTGCTCCTACAGGTGCGTGACAGTTGCGGCCAGGTGCCCCTAGAGGTGAAAACCGCCGTCTATGGGGATGATGGTGCCGGTCATATAAGCGCCGGCGGTGCTCGCCAGGCTAATCGCCAGGGCGGCCATTTCTTCTTCACGGCCCCAGCGCTGCATCGGGATCAGCGCGCAGTCTTCGGCCATGGCGGCCGCGTCCTGGGCGATAAACTGGGTCATCTTGCTCGGGAAGCGCCCCGGCGCGATCACGTTGACGTTGATATGTTGGCCGACCAGTTCACGGGCGAGCATGCGCGACAGCTGATGCAGCGCCGCCTTGCTCGGGCCATAGGCATAGGCGTCTTCGCCGTGGGAGGTGATGCCGGCGACCGAGCCGATATTGATCACCCGCGCCGGGTTCGCCGCATTGCCGGCCTTGCGCAGCAGCGGCAGCAATTGCTGGATGCAGCTGAACACCGAGGTCACGTTGAGTTGCATGACCTTTTCCCAGCCCTTGGCCGGATAGCTTTCCAGCGGCGCGCCCCAGGTGGTGCCGGCGTTATTGACCAGAATATCCAGGCTGTCGATCGTGCCGGCCAGCTGCTCGGCCAATACCTGCACGCCTTCTTCGCTGGCCAGGTTGGCAGCGATGCCGTGGCAGCTGCCAAAGGCCGATAGTTCGGCCGCAGTTTGCGCGCAGGCTTCGTCATTACGGGCGCACACGTAGACCGTGGCGCCAGCTTCGACAAAGGCTTTGGCGATCATCTTGCCGATGCCGCGGGTGCCGCCGGTAACCAGTGCGGTGCGGCCTTGCAGGCTGAAGTAAGGGTGCATGGCGAGTCCTTTTAACGGATGAGTGCCACTACCCTAATCATCTGACCGCGCCATGGCAGTCATCATTGCCTGTGGAAATAGGCTGCCATGCGGGCAGGCATGGCAGCGCGGACTTAGAATCTGTTTACGATCTCGCGAGCTAGAGCCAGACAAGGCAAAAACAGCCGAGGAAGCGGAGTTTACGAACTGTAAATGAGCATTCCGAGGCTGTTTTTAACGCCGGATGGCCGACGCGCAGCAGATCGTAAATAGGTTCTTAGCCGCGAACGCGCAAGGTCAGACCCTTGAGGAAGTTGCGCAGAAACTGATCGCCGCAGGTGCGGTAGTTGCTGTGGCCGAATTTGCGGAACAGCGCACTCATCTCCGGCTTGGACACCGGGCAGTCAACGCTCTGCATGATCGCGTGCATATCGTCTTCCTTCAGCTCGAAGGCCACGCGCAGTTTCTTCAGCACCATGTTGTTGGTGATCGGCAGCTCGAACGGCTGAGCCGGGCGGCTGTCGTCCTTGCCGCGCTTGAAGTACACCAGGCCATCGAGAAAATGCGCCATCAGCTCGTCGTCGCAGGGTGTAAAGCCTTCTTCGTCTTCCTTCTTGAGCATGGCGGCGAGGTCGTCGAGGGCGACCTGCTTGCCGCTGAGCTGGATGATTTCGGCAATCTGCGCGTCGCTGATGTCGAGGGTGTAGCGCAGGCTGCGCAGTACGTCGTTATTAAGCATGGGGTGGTCCTGAAATGGGCTGATGCACAATACGCATCAGCTAAAAAATTAGAAGCGTTCTTTGCCGGCCAGGTAGCGCCACTGGCCTGCGGGGACCTTGGCCATGGGCACGCCGCCGATGCGGATGCGCTTCATGCCCAGCACCTTGAGGTCGACGCTGTTGCACATAAACACGATCTGTCCGGGCAGCGGGTTCTTCAGGGCAAAGCGCAGGCGGGTTTCGTTCTGCCAGCTGACCTTGCAGGGTGGCAATGCCACGCCGTTGAAGGTCAGGCCTTGAGCCAGGCGTTTGAGCTGGCTGGCACTCAAGGTGCCGACGACTTCGACCACATATTCCTGTTCCAGTTTGCTCAGGTCTTCCTTGAGCTTGCGCTCGATGCGCCAATCCTGGGTCAGTACATGCAGGCCATCGGCACCGGCTTGCAGCGGTGCACAGCTGATCAGTCGAGCGAAATGGCCTTTCAGCGGGCGAATTCCTGAGCCGTCTTCCGGCCAGTGGCTGGCTGAGCTGATGCCTTCCACTGCGCGTTCAGGGTTGTGGCCGTTGGGTACATTGAGCAGCAGAGTGACCGGCTCGATCGGGGCCAGGACTGCATTGGGCAGCAGCTCCACGCGCTGTTCGGCGACCTTGAACTGCGGCTCTTCTACGACCACGCCATCCACTGTGACCCAGCCGCCTTCGATATAGAGTTCGGCCTCGCGGCGCGAACAGCCAATCACTTCGATCAGGCGTTTGGACAGGCGAATGGGGTCGGTCATAAAAACGGTCATCGGTAAAAAAAGGGCCGCCATTGTAACCGGACAGGCCTCCGCTGCACGGAACATCGGGCGAGCGGTGTTGATAAAAGTATCTGTCGGCTGTGCAGCGGGGCGTAGGATGGGTGGTAACCCATCAATCGCAGCGATGGGTTATCACCCATCCTACTTTTCAGCGGATTATAAAAAACCGCTCCGAAGAGCGGTTTTTTCAGCGAGGTAGCGCTTAGCCGCCGAGGTAGGCGTCGCGCACCTTTGGATCGTTCAGCAGTTGTTCACCGCTGCCTTGCATGACGATCCGGCCGTTCTCCAGTACATAGCCACGATCGGCCAGCTTGAGCGCCTGGTTGGCGTTCTGCTCGACCAGGAACACCGTCACGCCGTCCTTGCGCAGCTGTTCGATGATGTCGAAGATCTGCTGGATGATGATCGGCGCCAGGCCCAGCGAAGGCTCGTCGAGCAGCAGCAGCTTGGGCTTGCTCATCAGCGCGCGGCCGATGGCGAGCATCTGCTGCTCACCGCCGGACATAGTGCCGGCGCGCTGGGCAAAGCGTTCCTTGAGGCGCGGGAACAGGTGCAGGACCTTGTCCAGCTGCTCCTGATTGTCGGCTTTGCTGCCGAAGAAGCCGCCCATCACCAGGTTTTCTTCCACGGTTAGGCGGGAGAACACCCGACGACCTTCCGGCACCACAGCAATGCTCTTGCGCATGATGCTCGGGGTGTCCTGACCGATCAGCTCTTCACCCTGGTAGCGGATGCTGCCGCTGCTCGCCTGAGGCGAGCCGCAGAGGGTCATCAGCAGGGTCGATTTACCGGCACCGTTGGCGCCGATCAGGGTGACGATCTCACCCTGACGGACTTCGACGTTGACGTCATGCAGCGCCTGGATCTTGCCGTAGAAGGTGGAAACGTTCTCGAAATACAGCATCACGCTTCCCCCAGGTAGGCTTTGATCACGTCCGGGTTGGCGCGGATCTGCTCCGGCGTACCGTCCGCCAGGGGCGTGCCCTGGTTGATCACATAGATGTGGTCGGAAATGCTCATGACCAGTTTCATGTCGTGCTCGATCAGCAGCACGGTGACATTGTGCTGGTCACTGAGTACGCGGATCAGCGCCTTGAGGTCATCGGTTTCGCGTGGGTTGAGGCCGGCGGCTGGCTCGTCGAGCATCAGGATGCTCGGGCGGGTCATCATGCAGCGGGCGATTTCCAGGCGGCGTTGCTGACCGTAGGCCAGGGTGCCGGCCGTGCGGTTGGCGAACTCGGTCAGGTTGACCTGATCCAGCCAGTGCGCGGCGAATTCCATGGCTTCGCGTTCGCTTTTGCGAAACGCCGGGGTCTTCAGCAGGCCCGCCAGGTAGTTGGTATTGAGGTGGCGGTGCTGAGCCACCAGCAGGTTTTCCACCGCGGTCATGTCTTTGAACAGGCGCACGTTCTGGAACGTGCGCACCACGCCTTTGCGCGCGATCTTGTGGCCAGGCAGGCCTTCGATCTGTTCACCGTTGAGGCGGATGCTGCCGCTGGTGGGCTGATAGAAGCCGGTCAGGCAGTTGAATACGGTGGTCTTGCCGGCGCCGTTCGGGCCGATCATCGACACCACTTGTTTTTCCGCGACCTGCAGGTTCACCCCGTTGACGGCCAGCAGGCCGCCGAAGCGCATGGACAGGCCGCTTACTTCTAGAATCGGGCGGCTCATTGCTTCAGCTCCAGGTGCGGACGTTGCATGGGCAGCAGGCCCTGCGGACGCCAGATCATCATCAATACCATCAGGGCGCCGAACATCAGCATGCGGTATTCGTTGAATTCACGCGCCAGCTCCGGCAGCAGAATCATCACGATGGCCGCCAGAATGATGCCCAGCTGCGAGCCCATACCGCCCAGTACCACGATGGCGAGGATGATCGCCGACTCGATAAAGGTGAACGACTGTGGGCTGACCAAGCCTTGGCGCGCGGCAAAGAAGCTGCCAGCGAAACCGGCGAAGCAGGCGCCGATGGTAAAGGCCGAGAGCTTGATCGCGGTTGGGTTCATGCCCAGGGCGCGGCAGGCAATTTCGTCTTCACGCAGCGCTTCCCACGCACGGCCGATTGGCATGCGCAGCAGGCGGTTGATCACGAACAGGGTCAACAGCACCAGCAGCAGGGCGATCAGGTAAAGGAAAATCACCTTGTTGATCGAGTTGTAAGCCACCCCGAAGTACTCGTGGAAGGTCTGCATGCCTTCGGCGGCCTTGCGGTCGAACGACAGGCCGAACAGCGTTGGCTTGGGGATCGAGCCGATGCCGTTGGGGCCACCGGTCAGCCAGGTCATGTTGTTCAGCAGGATGCGGATGATCTCGCCAAAACCCAGGGTGACGATGGCCAGGTAGTCGCCGCGCAAACGCAGCACCGGGAAACCCAGGATAAAGCCGAAGAACGCCGCCATCAGGCCGGCAATCGGCAGGCAGATCCAGAAGCTCAGGCCGAAGTAGAACGACAGCAGCGCGTAGCTGTAAGCGCCTACGGCGTAGAAGGCCACGTAGCCGAGGTCGAGCAGGCCGGCCAGACCGACCACGATGTTCAGGCCGAGGCCGAGCATCACGTAGATCAGGATCAGCGTGGCGATATCCACCGCACCGCGCGAGCCGAAGAACGGCCAGGCCAGCGCAACGACGATCAGGCCAAGAACAATCCAGCGCTGGGTCGAAGGCAGGGTGAGGAACTCGCTGGCTTTGCCCGGCATGCTCGGCAGCTTGGGCGCGTGGCTCCAGGCGGCGCTCAGGTGGTTGCGGAACAGTTGCCAGAAGAACATGGCAATCGAGCAGCCGAAGATGGTCCACAGTACGGCCGGGCTGGCGCCTTGCACTTCGAGCTTGATGCCGACCGTGGAGAGTTTGAGGCCCAGCACCGGGTAGGCCACGGCCAACACCAACAGGGCGCTGAAGATCGCGGTCTTGAGGTTTTTGCTGATGGAGGTACTCATACTTTTTCAACCTCCGGACGGCCAAGGATACCGGTCGGGCGGAACAGCAGCACCAGTACCAACAGGCTGAAGGCCACCACGTCCTTGTATTGGTCGCCGAAGATATCGGCGCCAAAGGCTTCGGCCACGCCTAACAGCAGGCCACCGAGTACCGCGCCGGGGATACTGCCGATACCGCCGAGTACCGCTGCGGTGAAGGCCTTGATCCCGGCGAGGAAGCCCAGGTGCGGGTTGATCACACCGTATTGCATGCCCAGCAGCACAGCCGCTACGGCCGCCAGCGCAGCGCCGATGACGAAGGTCAGGGCGATGATGTTGTTGGTGTTGATGCCCAGCAGGTTGGCCATCTTCAGGTCTTCGGCGCAGGCGCGGCAGGCGCGGCCCAGGCGAGAGCGGGAGATAAACAGCGTCAGGCCGACCATGACAAAGAAGGTGACGACGAAAATCAGCACCTGCATGTAGGAAATCACCACGCCATTCATGGCGCTTTCACCAAAGATGAAGTTGCCTGGCAGCAGGTTGGGAATCGATTTGTCTTTAGAGTCCTGGGAGAGGAGTACCCAGTTTTGCAGGAAGATCGACATGCCGATGGCGGAAATCAGCGGGATCAGACGGTTGCCGCCGCGCAGAGGGCGGTAGGCGACCCGTTCGATGCTGTAGCCATAGGCACTGGCGACAATGATGCTGGCAGCAAAAGCCGCAATCATCACGATGGGTAAACTGTCCAGGCCATACATGGCCAAGCCGGCGACCACGATGAAGGCTACGTACGAGCCAATCATGTAAACCTCGCCATGGGCGAAGTTGATCATGCCGATAATGCCGTAAACCATGGTGTAGCCGATGGCAATCAAGGCATAGGTGCTGCCAACGGTCAGGCCGTTAACCAGCTGTTGCAGGTAGTGATAAAGATCAGGCATTGCCTAACTCCTGGGTTGTCACGCAAGGCAGCGCTTATGGCGCAGCGTGCAGCCGGAATTCTTCTAATAAACAAAACCCACTGCCGAAGCAGTGGGTTTTGGGTTCAGGCTAAGAGCTTACTTGGCTTCGGACTTGGTGCCGTCCTGGTGCCATTCGTAGACGACGAAGCTGAAGTCTTTCAGGTCGCCCTTCTCGTCGAAGGCCAGGTTGCCAGTTGGGGTGTCGAAGCTGTTGGCACGCAGGGCTGCGGCCACTTTAGCGGTGTCGGTACCGCCAGCCTTGGTGATGCCTTCGGCGATCACTTGTACCGCGGCGTAAGCCGGGAACACGAACGGACCGCTGGAGTCTTCATTTTTGGCTTTGAACGCATCAACCAGTGCCTGGTTGCGTGGGTCCTGGTCGAACGACTTCGGCAGGGTAACCAGCAGGCCTTCGGAAGCTGGACCGGCGATAGCCGAGATTTCCTTGTTGCCTACGCCTTCAGGGCCCATGAACTTGGCGCTCAGACCTTTTTCAGCCGACTGACGCAGCAGCAGGCCCAGCTCTGGGTGGTAGCCACCGTAGTAGATGAAGTCCACACCGGCTTGCTTGAGCTTGGCGATCATCGCGGAGAAGTCCTTGTCGCCGGCGTTAATGCCTTCGAACATCACCACTTTGGTGCCTTTGCTTTCCAGGGTCTGCTTGACCGCGGTAGCAATGCCTTCACCGTACTGCTGCTTGTCGTGGATCACGGCAACGGCTTTCGGCTTGACGTGGTCAGCGATAAAGTTGCCGGCGGTTGGGCCTTGCAGGCTGTCCAGACCGATGGTGCGGAACACCAGCTCGTAACCGCGAGCGGTGATGTCAGGGCTGGTGGACGCTGCGGTGACCATCAGGATGCCTTCGTCTTCGTAGATGTCGGACGCTGGCTGAGTGGAGCTGGAGCAGAGGTGGCCAACCACGAACTTAACTTCGTCGTTGACGATCTTGTTGGCTACGGCAACGGCTTGCTTCGGATCGCAGGCGTCGTCATACACCACGCCTTCGAGCATTGCGCCGTTCACCCCGCCGGCCTTGTTGATCTGCTCGATAGCCATCTTGGCACCGATGAACTGCATTTCACCGTATTGCGCGACGGCGCCGGTGACTGGGCCTGCCAGGCCAATTTTGATGGTGTCAGCCGCTACCGAGTAGCTGGCAACGCCAGCCATGGCCATGGCGGCAAACAGTTTGGAAATCTGCTTAGTAGCCTTGTTCATAGTGCTCCACTCTTATTGGTTTTGATTGTTGTAGTTCTGGCGGCCAAAGCTGCAGAACCGGGTTGTTTCCCCGGTCATCCCCCCGGCAACTGTACCGGTGCAGTGTAGAGCGCGGCTTTGCGGCTTGAAAAGCGGCTTGCTGGGGGCAAAACCCTGGGGTGTCGCTTTAACGCAATAAACGTATAGAAAAACGGCGTGTCTTGATCGCCGTTGGCAACGTCGCGAACAGCGTTGCGAATTTGCCAGCGGGCTGGGCGACGCTATCATGGCGGCCGATTAAAAAAGCGGCCATCCATGACAGGGCAATCCATGACAGAACAACCTAGCACCCTCTATGCCAAGCTGCTTGGTGAAACTGCAGCTATTACCTGGCAGGAGCTGCAACCTTTCTTCGCCCGTGGCGCCTTGCTGCTGGTCGACGGCACCCAGGATCTGATCGAAGTGGCGCAGGCCGTGGCGCAGAACGACCAGGACAAAGTCGCTGCCTGGCTGGCTGCCGGGCTCTTGAGCAAGGCTGACGACAGCCGCGCCGAAGACCTGCTAAACCGCGATCCAGAGCTGTGGGCGGTGGTTGTAGCGCCCTGGGTGCTGGCGCAGGAACGCACTGTGCGCGCGCCGCTGCACTGATCTGGCGCGTGCACCGTGGGCCATCCTGAGTAACTATGCTGGCAGCATCACAGACTGATTGCAGGAGCTGCCAGCATGTTTCAACCCGGACATTTGCATCGCGCCAATACCTTGGCCACGGCCGAGGCGCCGCTGTTCAGCGTCGACCTCCATTACGAAGTACGCCAGGACCCGACCGAAGGCCCGATGTTGCATATGCGTATGCAAGGGCAGGTGGACGGCAAGGCGTTTGAAGAGGTCTTCGAGCTGCACCGCGATACCGCCTACAACTTCGCCAGTGTGGCCACGCGCCTGGCACACAAGCATGGCCTGCCGACCAACAGCAGCCTGATCATGCGCAGCCATGCCGAGTACGACCTGATGTTCGAAGATATTCGCGCCAAGCTCGGCGCGCACAGCGGCGAGCCGGTCAATCTCGATCATCTGGAAAAAGACGGTCTGTAGGTCTGGCGTTCGGGCGTTGACTGGCGGGACAGGTTCTGCTGCCGCTAGGTTAAGATGGCGGCCATCAATGAGTCGGAGTCTGCCTATGTCCACCTCCCTTCCTGCTTTGGCCTTTGCTGGTATTGGCCTGATGGGGCTGCCCATGACCCAGCGCCTGTTGGCCGCTGGCTATCCGCTGAGCGTATGGAATCGCTCCCCTGATAAGTGCGCGCCACTGCAGGCGTTGGGTGCGCAAGCGGTGGCCAGCCCGGCGCAGCTCTGTGCTCAGGCCGATATCGTCATGCTTTGCCTGGCCAACACCGAGGTCGTGCGCGAAGTGGTGTTTGGCCCTGGCGGGATTGTGGAAACGGGCAAACCTGGCCAACTGCTGGTGGATTTCTCCAGCCTGGAGCCGGCCGCTACCCGCGATATGGCTGCTGAGTTGCACGCCCGCTGCGGCATGCACTGGGTCGATGCGCCGGTCTCCGGCGGTACACCGGGCGCGGCCAATGGAACATTGGCGATCATGGCCGGTGGCCGGGTTGAGGATGTCGAACGGGTTAGGCCGATTCTTGCCCATCTGGGGCAACGCCTGACGCGTATGGGCGATGTCGGCGCGGGTCAGGTAACCAAGGTGTGCAACCAGATGATCGTCGCCTGTAACGCTTTGGTAATCGCCGAAGTGGTGGCGCTGGCCGAGCAGGCCGGGGTTGATGCCAGCCTGATCGCGCCAGCGCTGGCCGGCGGTTTCGCCGACTCCAAGCCGCTGCAGATTCTTGCGCCGCAGATGGCCGAGAGCCAGTTTGAACCGGTCAAATGGCATGTGCGCACCCTGCTCAAGGATCTCGATACGGCAGTCAAACTGTCGCAGCAAGTCGGCTCGGCCACGCCGCTCAGTGGCCTGGCCGCGCAACTGATGCGTCAGCATGGCAGCCAGGGCAATCAGGAGCGGGACCCGGCGACCCTGGTGCAGCTGTACCGGGCGCCACAGTCTCAAGAGTCACAGCTATGAAGATCGCGGCCAACCTGTCGTTGTTGTTTACCGAGTTACCGCTACGTGAGCGGGTAGTGGCTGCCGCCGCTGCCGGTTTTGATGGCGTGGAAATCCAGTTTCCCTACGAGCTGCCGGCCATTGCCCTGAAAGAGGCGCTGGACGCTGCCGGGATGCCGCTGCGCCTGATCAACCTGCCAGCCGGTGACTTGATGAGTGGCGGCGCCGGCCTGGCCGCCGTGCCTGCGCGGCAGGGCGAGTTTGCTGCCGCGCTGCAGCAGACGTTGAGCTATGCCGCCATGGTGCGGCCAGCGCTGGTCAATGTGCTGCCGGGGCGCTTGGCCGAGGGTGTAGAGCCTGAACAGGCAATGGCCTGTTTGATCGACAACCTACGCAAGACCGCCGAGGCCTTTCAGTTATTGGGTATCGGTGTGGTGGTGGAGGCGATCAACCCGCTGGATATGCCAGACTTTCTGATCAACACCCCGACGCAACTGGATGCGCTACTCAAAGCCGTGGCCCACCCCAATCTGACTGCGCAGTACGACCTCTACCATATGGCGCGGCAGGGCCTGGATATGCCGGCCGGTATCGCCTTGTTGGCCGGGCTTATCGGCCATGTGCAGTTTGCCGATTACCCTGGGCGCGGCGCGCCAGGCACAGGCGAGCTGCAGTTTGCGCCGCTGCTGACGGCTTTGCGTGACAGTGGTTATCAGGGCTGGCTGGCGGCGGAATACCGACCAGGAGAGGCGGGCACCCAGGCCAGCCTGGGCTGGCTGAGTGAGTGGCGCGGGGTCTGAGGCGCCAGCTGCAACCCGATTGACCTCGGGTTGCAGCTGGCAGTGGCTTACTCGGGCTTGTCTTCGGCGTACTTGTTGAGCGAGATAACCCGGGTCTTGCCGATTCGGTGCCGGTAGATCTCGCGCAGGTACTTGATCGCCTTTTTCACGCTTTCACGGGACAGGCGGATGTCGTTGATCGAGACGAACTTGTCCTGATCGTGGATCAGCTCGCGGTACTTCTTCTCGTACATCGGTTTGATCGCATACCAGTTGGTGTCGAGGATCTTCGCCGGGTTTTCGTATTCGTTGAGCATGGCGTCGACCCGCACTTCGTCGAACTCGTCGCTCATGATGAAATCGAGAATGGCGTTGTCCAGGCTTTCATCGAAGCGGTGCGGGTCGCGGGCGAAGCAGCGCTTGATAAAGGCCACGATCAGCGTCAGGAAGTCGTCCGACAGGCACGGGCTTTTGGCGATCAGGGTGGTCAGCGACAGGTTAGCCGAGGCGCCGATCACCAGGGCATAGCGCTTCAGTGTGGTGTTGGGGAACAGGCTGTTGAGGTGGGTCTTCAGCCGGTTCAGGTCCATATAGGACAGCTTGTAGTCTTTCGGCAGCGAGACGATCGACACCACCGAGGAGCAGTTCTTGAAGAAGTGCAGGTCGCTGAGTTTGGCGGCGTTGTAGTCGGACTTCTTGTACTCATCCAGCGCTTCGCGATAACGCTTGGACTCTATGGGCAGCAGGCTGATGCCCTCAATGGCCTGGGTGACCTTGTTGAAGTGCGGCAGGTCGATGGAGCGGAAGAACAGGTCGTCGATATTCAGCCGCGACGGCTCCTTGTCCAGCACGCGGAACTTGTCCAGCGCTGCGGCGCTTTGCTCAGGCACCACCGATTCGGCATACGCCACGGCCACCGGGCCGGCCAGGCTCATAAACAGGTCGTTGGCGTCCAGGCGGATGGTTTCGCCAATGTCGATGCCGGCGCGGCGGAAGTAGTTCTGGTCGTAGTCGGTGGTCACCGCCTGGGCGGTGAGGATGTTGAAGATCTGCTGTGAGATGTACTGGTTGGCGTGGCGCTCCATGGCGTTGACGTCGATGTTCTGGATATTGCCGTCATCGCTTTCTTCGGCGTAACGCATGATGTCGTTGGAGATCAGCATCATCGCGTTCCATGGGCGGATGCGGCGCATCACGCTTTCTTCGCTGTTCTCTTCATTATCGAAGTTGTAGGAGAAGTCCCATTCCTCGGCGAGGTACTTGCACAGCAGGCGGCCGGCGTTGATATGCAGGGCCTCGGACATCTCGCTGCGCTGGTCGGAGATGTTCGGCAGGATGCAGATACCGCTGGTGAAAATCGGCTCGAAGACGAAGCTGTGGTCGCGGTTCTCCGGGCTTTCGTCGAAGTTCTTGGTGTCGAAGGTCTTGCTCATGTAGGCGAACTGCTGGGCCAGGCCGAACTCCGAAGCCATGCCCGAGCCGGTGCCGCCGCCGGCGCTGAAGATATAGAAGTACAGGCGCGACTGGTTGGCCTTGATGCCGCAGGAGTCGATCAGGTAGCTGTGAATAAACTTCCAGTCTTCGTTGGTAAAACGCTGGGTGTCCTTGTTGAGGATGATCTTGGCCAGGTATTGGCCGAGGATCGGCGCGTTACCGGCGCCGCCCGCATGCACCTCGGAGAGGTCCATGATCTTCATCTTGCTGTAGTCGCTGAGGAAGCCGCTGGTTTCGCCTTTGCGCGAGAAGCGGATGCGCCCCTCGATGTCCTTGTCCAGGTCGCCGAGCATCACCAGCGGCTCGATCAGAAATACCGGCTTGCTGTCCTTGCTAGGCGCGCGCAACAGGTTGCTGCGAATCCAGCGTGTGGGGCGGAAATCCTGTTCGGCAACGGTTTTTTCTTCGTTGTTGAATTCGCTCAGGTAGAACTGCCGGGCGTTGTAGACCAGGGAAGCGACATCCAGGGCGATGTTCGAGCCGCAGCGGCCGAGGCCGATCAGGCAGACGGAGGGGAAGTGCTGCACCCGCCGTTCGTTGTCGTCATCCTGCGGCGCTGGGGGGAACACCAGGCTGCGCAGGCCGTCTAGGTTATCGAGGATGCGATCAATGTCGCGCTCGGTGAAATACATGTATTGCTCGCCGCTGCTGTCCAGCCGCATGGGGGGCTTGAGCGGGGAGGGGCGCTCGAGCGGGGCGAGCAGGGTATCAGCCAGGTCAGCCAGGGTGGCTTCGGTCGCGGGGGTGGTCACAGCGTCTTTTTTTGTTTTCATTTAGAGACAGTCCGGCGGCTAACGAGGGTGGAGAGGCAAATGGCCACATTTCACTCAGCAAGCTTGTTTGTAGCATGAAAAATGAAAAATCTCGCTGTTTCGCCTGGTTTTACTGAGGCATATCCGGAGTTTTTCCGATGCGCTTTGTGACCTGGGTGCTTGCCCGGACGCCCATTACCCGGCATACACGCAACAAATAGTCACAGACAGCATAGTCGCAAGGCTCTAGATTGCGCCTGCACATGCTGGATACGGCGGTTGGCCATGCGCCACCGACCTGCTTCGATAACAACAAATAGAGATGGATTCCATGCAGCAGCAGTCCCTACAAGCGGCGAATGCCTGGCGCATTCTGTTCCTGCTTTTTCTCGCCAACCTGTTCAACTTCTTCGACCGCACCATCCCGGCGATCATCATTGAGCCCATCCGCATGGAGTGGAACCTCAGTGACTTGCAGCTGGGTTTGATCGGTACCGCCTTTACCATCGTTTATGCGATTGCCGGCATTCCGCTGGGGCGCATGGCCGATACTGGCGCGCGACGCAAGATCATGGGCTGGGGCCTGGCAGCCTGGAGCGGCCTGACCGCGGTCAACGGCCTGGCCTGGAACTTCTGGAGCTTTTTGCTGATTCGCATGGGCGTCGGCATTGGTGAGGCCAGCTACGCGCCGGCAGCCAACTCGCTGATTGGCGATCTGTTCCCGGCACACAAGCGTGCGCGGGCCATGGGCATCTTTATGCTCGGCCTGCCGATTGGCCTGCTGCTGGCCTTCTTCACCATCGGTGCGATGGTCAAGGCCTTCGACAGCTGGCGCGCACCGTTCTTTATCGCGGCGGTGCCGGGGCTGATCCTCGCGCTGTTTATGTTCTTTATCAAAGAACCCAAGCGCGGTGCGGCCGAACTGGTGCAGTCGCGCACCACCCCGGTGGAAAAACCGCTGCGCAAGGTGCTGGCGATCCGCACTTTCTGGTGGTTGGTGATGGCCGGCCTGGCCTTCAACTTCGCCACCTATGCCTGCAACTCGTTTATGGTGCCGATGCTGCAACGCTACTTCCTGATGCCGCTGGAGCAGGCGGCGATGGCCACCGGGGTAATCGTCGGCTTGACCGGCCTGGTTGGCCTGACCCTGGGCGGTTGGCTGGCGGACAAGATCCACCAGCGCTGGCAGACCGGGCGCCTGCTGTTTGCCGCCCTGAGCATGCTGATTGCCTCCGTGGCCACGGGCTACGCCCTGCTGGCCGGACGGATTGAAATCGCTGTGTTTGTGGCGCTGTTCAGCATTGGCTGGCTGTTTGCCTACAATTTTTACACCTGCGTCTATACCGCGATTCAGGATGTGATCGAACCGCGTCTGCGTGCCACCGCCATGGCGCTGTTCTTCGCCGGCCTGTACCTGCTCGGCGGCGGCCTTGGCCCATTGGCGGTGGGCATGCTCTCGGATCACTACTCCCATGCGGCGATGCTCGCGGCCGGGGCCAGTGAAATGAACGAGACCTTCAAGGCCGTTGGCCTGCACAACGCCATGTACCTGATTCCGGTGGCCTTGCTGCTGACCATGCTGGCACTGCTGCAAGCTTCACGCTGTTTCGTCGCCGATGCCGCGAAAATGCAGCAAGGCATGCAGCTGCAGCCCGCTAGCTAAGCCATTTCGTCAGGTTATCCGGCATGCGCCGGACGGCCGGGCAGCGGCTAAATCCTGTGCAATACTCAGTCGCACTGCTGTCACGCAACTGCGACTGAGGACAACCACCATGGGCACTTCCCGCCTTGTGCTGGGCCACAGCAATGCGCTTGGCGCGCATCCCCTGTGCAACGTATTGGCCCAGTGTCCGCTGAGCTTGCAGGCGATTGACGCGCCTGACGAGCTGCCGGATGAACTGGCGCTGGTGCTGCTTGACGAACACCTTCTGGCACTGCGGCCCTTGGCCGATTGGTTGGAGTGTGGCGCGATTCTGGTGGGTTGCATGGATCAGCCTGGCGTCCTGCCATTACCGCCGCATGCCAGTGCCGAGGAATTGTCGGCGCTGCTGCGTTTTGCCGGCGAGCAGTACAGCCTGCGCCATCAGACCGAGCAACTGGCCGCCGCCCTGGCGGGCAAGCATGATGACCTGAGCAAACTGGTGGACGTAGGTCTGGCGTTGTCGGCCGAGCGTGATCTGGACCGTTTGCTGGAAAAAATCCTTATCGAAGGGCGGCGTTTGTCCAACAGCGACGCCGCCTCACTGTTTCTGGTCAGCCGCCGCCCCGATGCGCCAGCGCAGCTGATCTTCAAGCTGACGCAGAATGGCACGCTCAGCCAGAACAGCTTTCAGGACCAGCGCATGCCGCTGAGCAAGGCCTCGATTGCCGGCTACGTGGCGCTGACCAGTACCGAGCTGAATATCGAAGACGTGTATGCGATTACCGCCGATGCGCCGTACCGCTTCAACCGCTCCTTCGACCTGCAGATGGGCTATCGCACCATGTCGATCCTGGCGATTCCCATGCGCAACCATCGCCATGAAGTGGTCGGCGTGCTGGAATTTATCAACTGCCAGCGTAAAGGCAGCGAGCAGCTGGAACCTGAGCTGATTGCCTTCGACGAAGAAACCGCCGTGTCATTGCGTGCACTGGCCAGCCAGGCAGCTGTGGCCATTGAGAATCGCCAGCTGCTGGATGACATCAGCCGGTTGTTCGACGGCTTCGTGCAGGCCTCGGTGTTTGCCATCGAACAGCGCGACCCGACTACCAGCGGCCACTCCTTCCGGGTCGCCGAGCTGTGCCTGACCCTGGCCAATCAGTTGCCCCATGCGCCGGAGGCCCGCTTGCGTGAGCAGGCACTTAGCAGCGATGGCCTGCGCGAGCTGCGCTACGCCGCGCTGCTGCATGATTTCGGTAAGGTCGGGGTGCGCGAGCATGTGCTGGTCAAGGCCAAGAAGCTTCCCGAACAAGTACTGGAAAACCTGCGATATCGCGTCGCTCTGGCCCAGGAAAACCTGCGCAACCAGACTCTGCGCAAGATGCTGCATGCCTATCGGCATCAAGGTGGCTTGAGTGATGAGCGGCGCCTGCAGCTGGACGCCGAGCTGGCCTATGAATGCGAACGCCTTGAGCGCTACCTGAACAATATCGTTCAGGCCAACGAGCCGAGCATGCTCAGTGAGGGCGATTTTCAGCACCTGCAGGAAGTGCAGGGCGAGTTGGTCAAGGCGCCCGGCAATTGCCTGGTCAGCCTGCTCAGCGAGGGCGAATTCAGCGCCCTGGCGGTGCGCAAAGGCAGCCTGACCACGGCCGAGCGCGAAGAAATCGAGCGGCATGTGGTGCACACCCAGCAGTTTCTCAGCCTGATCCCCTGGACGCCGGACCTACAGGGCGTGCCGCATATCGCCGGCGCACACCATGAAAAACTCGATGGCAGCGGCTATCCCAAAGGCCTGATCGGCGATGCGATTCCCTGCGCTTCGCGGATCATGACCATCTGCGATATCTACGATGCTTTGACTGCGGCAGATCGCCCCTACAAACCGGCAATGCCGCTGGAACGGGCGCTGGATATTCTCAAGAGCGAGGCGCAGAGCGGTTTGCTCGACGCCGAGCTGGTGCAGCTGTTTATCGCCAGCCGCTGCTTCCAGGTCACGGGTGCGCCGGGCTCGCACACCACTGCACCGTTTAGCCATCATGTGTGTGATTACGAGCCGTCGTGCAACCTTGAACATCCCCACTCGCATTGAGAACCTGCTTTGGATCTGCTGCGCGTCGGCGATACTGCGTTAAAAACAGGCTCGGCAAGCCACTTGTGGCTAACGCGCTTTAGCGCGGCCCGAAAGGCGAGTGAAACGAGTAATGCTCGTTCACAACAGTAAACTCGCGTGCGAGCCCAGTCCGCTTCCTCGCCTGCCTTGACCAGCCGAAGGCTGTTACTAACGTAGCGCCTTGTCTCGCTTTAGCTCGCGAGATCCAAAACAGGTTCTGAAATGGCTGTCTGCCTCTACCGTTTGCTTCTAAGCGCCTGCTGATAGCGGGCATCCAGGCTCTGGGTCGGGCCGCTGGCGGTCTTCTCGATATACAGATAGACCGGCTGCAGGCGTTGCAGGCGGTCGTCGATGCCTGGGTGCACCTTGAGAAAGCTGCTTAGCGCCGCGTCGTTCTGCCGGGTGGTGCCGAGGGTCTGCAGCACACCGGCCAGGCCGTAGGCGTCATAGCCGGCGCGGGTGGCGATTACCGCGCCCATGGCATCGGCTTCGTATTCATCGCCACGGTCCAGGCCGCGGCTGTAGAGGTCGCTGACGCTGCGGCTAAAACGGTCGGTCAGTTCGCCGGCTTTGCTGCCACCTTTGTCGGCGGCGCCGGCTTGCACGGCGAGGGTGGCGAGGTCAGTCAGCAAACCGGTTTGCGCCTGCTGCTGAATGGCCTTGAGGTGATGTTGCTGCACCACGTGGGCCACTTCATGGGCCAGCACGCCGGCCAGTTCGGCTTCGCTGTTCATTCGCGTCAGCATGCCGCTGGTGATAAACACGTAACCGCCAGGGGCGGCGTAGGCGGCCACTTGCGGGCTGTCGAGCACGACGAAACGCCAGGGCAGGTCGGGGCGCTCGCTGTGCTGGGCGACCCACAGGCCGACACGGTTGACGTAGGCCTGCAGCGGCGGGTTGTTCAGCACCGCCGCCTTGCTTAGCAGGATGGTGGCAGTGTTCTGCCCAATCACCCGCTCTTCATCGACGCTTTTCTGGCCCATGTTGGTCAGGTGCTGGCCGGCGCTGGACAGCTTGCCCAGGTCGACGCCTTGAATCTGCACGCCTTCCAGACCCTGGCATGCGCTGAGGCTGACGATCAGGCCGAGCAGGCTGGCGCACTTGAGTAATGTGGCTGTTTGCATGTCGCTCTCCTCTCGGCGTGTTAGCGGGCGTAGGGCAGGTTCTGGCTGCGCAGGCCGCCTTGCTGGGCGAAGCTGCGCGCCTCGCTCGGGCTGGCGGCGAAGGCATCCAGGCTCTGTACGCTGGCCGAGGTGTTGGCACTGCCGCTGCGCAGTTCTTCATCGCTGATGCCGCGAATCCCGGTGGCCACGCCGCTGGCGGGGGAGGCCTGGTTGCCGAGCTTGAGCAGGCTGCCCAGGTCATTGCTGCGGCTGGCTTGGGCATCCTTGGCGAAGCGCAGGCTGAGCAATGGCAGCCAGCCGCGCTGGCCGCTTGAGGTTTCCACCTGATACCAGCCGCCCTGGCGTTCCAGCACCAGTACCTGCGCCTGTTTGCCGACCTGGCCGACACTGGCGGCCGAGGCGCTGGGTTCTGCGCGCAGGGGGCTGTCCTGGAGGGTCTGTGCCTGGCGTACTTCGGCCAGCGCCGAGAAGCCGTAGAAGCTGAATATCAGCGCCGCAAGGGCACTGCAGAGGCCTTTATTCATCATGTCTCCTTCGCGGTTCGTAGAGCATTACGGCTTCGGCGCGACCTTTTACCTGGTGCTCGCCCTGGGGCACGAAGTCCAGATCGAGCGTGCAGGACTCACGGGTGGCGGCTGAAATCAGCAGATGGGCACGGCCCTTGGTCAGCCCTTCGATGCGGCTGGCCAGGTTCACCGTGTCGCCTATTGCAGTGTAGTCATAGCGCTGCTTTGCGCCGACCAGGCCGACGACCGCTGGTCCCGTGTGCAGGCCGATGCCGATGTCGAAATCCGGGCAGTTGTAGTCGCGGCGAAAGGCGTCGAGGTTATCGAGCATTTCCATGGCCGCCAGAATGGCTTGGTCGGCTTGCTGCGGGTTGTCCAGCGGCGCACCCCAGAAGGCCATGATGGCGTCGCCGATAAACTTGTCGAGGGTCGCCTGGTGTTTGAACAGCACCTCCACCTGACTGCTGAAATAGCCTTCGAGCAGGTGCACGATTTCGCTTGGGGTGTGCTGCTCGGAGAGCGTGGTGAAGCTGCGGATATCGGAAAACAGCACAGTCAGCTGGCACTCCTTGCTCGCCAGCAGGGCTTCCGGGTCGTCACGCGACACCAGTTGGTTGACCACCACGGGGTCCATAAAACGGCTGAATAGGCGAATGGTGTCCTGCAATTGCTGGCGCCGGCGTAGGTAGAACAACGCCAGTGCGGCGGCCAGCAACAGCCACAGGCAGATCAGCCCCGGTAGCACGCCAAGCAGCATGCCGCGCAACGCCAGCCAGTAGCTGCCGGCAAACAGCGCCAGGCTGCCGAACAGGCACAGGGCAAAGGCCGCCGGCAGCTGTTCGCGCAACAGCAAAAGGCTCAGGCCGAGCAATAGCAGCAGCGGGCCGAGCAACTCCAGCCAGCTGTCCGCTTCACGCAACTGGCTGTTGTTGAGCAGGTTGTCGATGGCCGTCATCAGGATAAATGGTGCCGGATAAAGAGTGTCCAGCGGGGTGGGGCGCAGGTCGTGCAGGCCGGCGGCTGTTGTACCGATAACGATGATGCGGTCCTTGAACAGCTCGGCTGCCAGCGGCTCGCCCTGGTTGCGCGCCGCTGCCAGCACCGCGGCATAAGGCAGGCGTGGGTAGGGCAGGCGGCTGGTGCCGGGCCAGTCCAGCAGCAGGTTCTGTTGCTGCGGCAAGCTGCCGGTCAGGTCATGCACGATACGCGCGGGCATGCTGGGCAGGCGCCAGTCGGCAAAGCTGCGGTACAGCTCATAGCGCCGACCGATGCCGTCGGCATCCGGGCGAAAGTTGATGCTACCCAGGCGCCACAGCTCGCTGGGGAACGCGTTGGGCAGTAGCAACAAGCCGCGCTGATCGTCGGCGCCGCGTTGCCCAGGGGCTTGCCAGGTGGAGGCGGGATAGTCGCGCAGCAGTGGCGGCTGGCTGCCTTCGTCGGCTTGCTGGACCAGAGCGGCGAGGTAGGTGTTGGCGCTGCGTTGCAGCACTTCGGCAAAATAGCTGTCGGCGTCCGGGTTGAACTGGTCGGGCTCGCTGAACAGGATGTCGAAGGCTACAGCCTTGGGCTGTTGGCTGAGCAGGTACTCCAGCAGTTCGCCATGCAGCGAGCGCGGCCATGGCCATTTACCGGCTTCACCAGCCAGCACTTGCAGGCTCAGGTCGTCGATATCAATCAGCAGCAGGCGCGGGTCGGGCGTCTGTTCGGCGGCGCGCTGGCGGATCAGCCAGTCGAGATGGGCGTTGTTTAACCCGTTTAGCGCGGGCCACAGATGCAGCAGGGGAAGCAGAAGCAGCGCCAGCAGGCAGAGCCCGCCGAGGCTGTGGCGAAACCGGCGCGAGGCGGCGCGTGCAGGCACTGTGAGCTCCTGTGGGCTGGAGTGACAGAAGTGATGCTTCTGACTCTAGCAGCCCCCGAGGATGGCAACTTTGCTCCAGTAGCCCGGATGTAATCCGGGAGATAACGCGTCAAGCATTCCCGGATTTCATCCGGGCTACTGCTTATCTCATTTGCAACGCTTAGCCGGCGACCAGCACGCGAATGGCTTCGAGTCGCAACGCCGCTTTATCGAGCATGGCCAGGCCTTGCTCGCGCAGTTGGCGCAGGGCGTTGAGTTCGCTGTCGCGCACGCTCGGGTTGACCGCTTGCAGGGCGATCAGGCGCGCCAGTTCCTCGTCGGTTTCAGCGGCCAGGCGGCGCTTGGCTTCGTCGACGCGTTCGCTATGGCGTGGCGCCACCTTGCCTTCGCCGGCGTTGATCAGCGGGTTGAGGCTGTCGCGCTGGGCCTGAACAAACTTGTTGGCGCTGGCGCGCGGCACGGTTTCCAGCTGCTCGTTGAGCTTCTCGAACGAGACCTTGGCCGCCAGGTCGTTGCCGTTGGCATCGAGCAGGCAGCGCAGGGCGATCGGCGGCAGGTAGCGGCCCAGTTGCAGGGCGCGCGGGGCGACCACTTCGCTGACATACAGCAGTTCCAGCAGCACGGTGCCGGGTTTCAGCGCCTTGTTCTTGATCAGCGCGACACCGGTATTGCCCATCGAACCGGAACGCACCAGGTCCATGCCGCCTTGCACCATGGGGTGTTCCCAGGTGAGGAACTGCATGTCCTCGCGGGCCAGGGCTAGATCGCGGTCGTAGGTGATGGTCACGCCTTCGTCGTCACCCAGTGGGAAGCTAGCATCCAGCATCTTTTCGCTGGGACGCAGGATCAGCGCGTTATCGGAATGGTCTTCGCTGTCGATGCCAAAGGCGTCGAACAGCTGCTCCATATAGATCGGCAGGGCGAACTGGTCGTCCTGTTCCAGAATCGCCTCGACCAGCGCTTCGCCTTCACCGGCACCGCCGGAGTTGAGTTCCAGCAAGCGGTCGCGGCCGGCGTGCAACTCGCCTTCTAAACGCAGACGCTCGGTCTTGGCTTCGTCGACCAGGGCCTGCCACTCGCCGTCATCGCCGCTTTCCAGCAGCGGCAGCAAACGGCTGCCAAACTGATGTTGCAGGGCGTTGCCGGTCGGGCAGGTGGCGAGGAAGGCGTTCAGCGCCAGGTGATACCACTGGAATAGGCGTTCCTGCGGACTGTTTTCCAGGTACGGCACGTGCAACTGGATGCGGTGCTTCTGACCGATACGGTCGAGACGGCCGATGCGCTGCTCAAGCAGGTCCGGGTGGGCCGGCAGATCGAACAGCACCAGGTGGTGGGCAAACTGGAAGTTACGACCTTCCGAGCCAATTTCCGAGCAGATCAGCACTTGGGCGCCGAACTCTTCATCAGCGAAGTAGGCTGCCGCGCGGTCACGCTCAAGGATGCTCATGCCTTCGTGGAATACGGTGGCCGGGATGCCTTTGCGCACGCGCAGGGCGTCTTCCAGATCCATGGCTGTTTCGGCGTGGGCGCAGATCACCAGCACCTTGAACTTCTTGAGCATCTTCAGGGTGTCGATCAGCCATTCGACGCGCGGGTCGAATTTCCACCAGCGCTGCTCTTCATCGACATCCGGCTGCGCCTGGTAGCTGACTTCCGGGTACAGGTCAGCGTGCTCGCCAATCGGCAGCTCCATATATTCATCGGGGCTGGCCAACGGGTAGGGGTGCAGCTCGCGATCCGGGAAACCCTGCACGGCGGCGCGGGTGTTACGGAACAACAGGCGACCGGTGCCATGGCGATCCAGCAGCTCGCGCACCAGGCGCGCCGAGGCTTCGCTGTCTCCGGCGTTGACCGCAGCCAGCAGCTCTTCGCCTCCGGCGCCGAGGAAATCGTGAATGGTCTTGTGCGCGGCATCCGACAGGCGCCCCTGGTCGAGCAGTTCCTGCACGGCTTCGGCAATCGGCTTGTAGTGCTCACTTTCGGCGCGGAAGGCGGCCAGATCATGGAAGCGGTTCGGGTCGAGCAGGCGCAGGCGGGCAAAGTGGCTGTCCTGACCGAGCTGTTCCGGGGTCGCGGTGAGCAGCAGCACGCCCGGGATGACCTGAGCCAGCTGTTCGACCAGGGCGTACTCGCGGCTAGCGTGTTCCGGGTGCCAAACCAGGTGGTGCGCTTCGTCGACCACCATCAAGTCCCAGCCGGCAGCAAACAGCGCGTCCTGGGCCTTTTCGTCGTCGCACAGCCATTCCAGGGCGACCAAGGCCAGCTGGCAGTCTTCGAACGGGTTACTGGCGTCGCTTTCAATAAAGCGCTCTTCATCGAACAGCGCCACGTCCAGGTTGAAGCGCCGGCGCATTTCCACCAGCCACTGGTGCTGAAGATTTTCCGGTACCAGGATCAGCACGCGGTTGGCGCGCCCGGAGAGTAGCTGACGGTGAATCACCAGGCCGGCTTCGATGGTCTTGCCCAGGCCCACTTCGTCGGCCAGCAATACGCGCGGGGCGATGCGGTCGGCGACTTCGCGGGCGATATGCAGCTGATGCGCAATTGGCTGTGCACGCACGCCGCCCAGGCCCCATAGGCTGGATTGCAACTGGCGGCTGGTGTAATCGAGGGTGTGGTAGCGCAGGGCGAACCAAGGCAGCGGGTCGATCTGCCCGGCAAACAGGCGATCACTGGCCAGGCGGAACTGGATAAAGTTCGACAGCTGGGTTTCCGGCAGGGTGACGCTTTCATGCTGGGCATTGAGGCCGTGATAGACCAGCAGGCCGTCGACGTCGTCGACTTCCTGCACGGTCAGCTTCCAGCCTTCGAAATGGGTGATTTCATCGCCCGGCGAGAAGCGCACGCGGGTCAAGGGCGCATTGCGCAGGGCGTACTGGCGAGTTTCGCCGGTGGCCGGGTAGAGCACGGTGAGCATGCGGCCGTCCTGCATCAGAACGGTTCCCAAACCCAGCTCCGCTTCGCTGTCACTGATCCAGCGTTGCCCCGGTTCATACTGCGCCATGCTTGTCTCCCGCGTGAAAAAGCCGACTATGTTAACGCAGCGTCGGGCCCTGGCCCAAGGCGCATTACTACGCATCGGGCACTTTGTGTGTTTAGGTTGATCGAAAGTGTAGCGAGGCAAGGCTCAAGTCGCGGCTTGACTGGCCGACAGTCTGACCAAAGGAGGGCTAAATAGATGCTGCCGCCAATCCCCCACAGTCTGGTTCCCGTGACCGTCCAGCATGACGTGGTCAAGCCGCGCCCGGAAATCCCGCCGGTCACCGCGACCGCCGAAAGCTCCAAGGAAAGTGGCGTAAGCCTGGACAAGCGCCATCCGCAGGAAGCCGAAGCGCTGCTGCGTGAAGAGCAGCGTCGGCGCCAGCGCCGTCATGGCTATACCCCTGAAGAACTGGCCGAAGGTGAAGTAGCCGAGGCTGATGAAGCCGTAGTCGGTGAGTTGCCGCGCCAGGGCCTGTGGGTGGATGTGGAAGTTTGAGCCTGTTGCCCGTGGATCTATTTGCCGGCAGCCCGTTGCAGTTACCCAACGCCGACTTGCAGCTGCATGCGCAGTGGCTGGATGAGCCAACCGCCGACCACTGGCTGGCCGAGTTGAGCGCGCAGACGCCCTGGCAGCAGCCGCAGGTGCAGATTTATGGTCGACAATTGCCGGTGCCGCGTCTGGTGGCCTGGTATGGCGATGCCGAGGCCAGCTACCGCTATTCAGGCTTAACCCATCAACCGTTGCCCTGGACGCCGCTGCTGGCGCTGATTCGTGCGCAGGTGGAACAGGCGGTGGGGCAGCCGCTCAATGGTGTACTGCTCAACTATTATCGTGATGGCCAGGACTCCATGGGCTGGCACAGCGATGATGAAGCCGAGCTGGGTGCTAATCCGCTGATCGCCTCGCTAAACCTGGGCGGCACCCGGCGCTTCGACTTGCGCCGCAAGGGGCAGAGCCGCATCGAGCATTCGTTGCCGCTGCAACATGGTTCGTTGCTGGTCATGCGTGGGCCAACCCAGCATTATTGGCAGCATCAAGTGGCGAAGACGCGCAGCGCCTGCGCACCACGTCTGAACCTGACCTTTCGTTTGATCAAGCCGAGCCCATGAGCAAAGACGACAAGCTGATTGATTTCGCCGCCGAGCGCGACAAGCGCATCCATGACCTGCGCGACAAGAAACTCAATGAAATGCGCGATGCCTTTGAACAGGCCCTGCCGCTGCCCAAGGGCAAGAAAAAGCCCAAAGGCAAACCGAAAAAGCCTTGAAGCGGCTTTGCCATAGGCTGATTTGTTGATCTGGATCAGCTAAGTACAGCCTCATCCTGCCTGCGCCCGCCGCTTGTTGATCTGGATCAATAGCGCCCCTGCAGCCCCTGTTAACTTGAAGCCATACCCACACAGGCTTCACGCAGGAGGCAACCATGTTTATCGATGTCGTAGTTCTCGCCGGTATCGGCACCGTCGGTCTGATGGTCGCCTTCTTCGCCGGTGTCGGTTATTTCATCTGGCAGGATTCGCACAAGCGCAAGCAGGGCTGATTCTGCTGTCAGGGGCACGCAAGGCAATTTGGGCGACTTAGGTCGCCCTTTTTTATGTCTGTTCCCCAGTGCTATTTAGTAAGGCTTATATTTTATTGCGGGCATTCGCTTGGATGGCTATTTCGCTCAGTGGCGACGATGGGTAGCGTTAATGTGACAGTTACCCCAGCCGTGGTGGAGTGCCAGAGAACTTCAGCGCCTATTGAAGCAGCGCGGCGCTGTTGATTTTTAAGTCCTTTGCCGTTAAGTAGTGCGGACTGTTCTGCCGTAAAACCCTGGCCGTTATCTATGATGATGACTCTGATATGAGTCGCATCAGACGATGTGGTAATGCGAATTTCCGTGGCATTGGTGTGCTTGATAATATTGGAGAATGTCTCTTGAAGAATGCGCAAGATATGCAGCGCATTGCGCGGGTCAAGCCAGTCAAGCGCGGGCACGTTCTGAATATCCCAGCGCAAGCGTATCCCGGCACTTTCCAGGCGAGGTGTTAGGCGAAATCTTAATGTCGCCATCAGCAGCAACAAGTCGGCCTCTACCGGCTCCATGGAATCTATGGTGAGTTTCAGGTCTTCGATGCAGTTTTTCAAAACGTCGGTTAGTGACGAGGCATCAAGATGGCCTTTTTCAGCCTCCAGCAATGCAATGATCAGTGACGAGCCCATTCCGTCGTGCATGTCTTGCATAAGCCGCTGACGTTCATTGCTGAGTGTTTGCCGATGTTCAATTTCGCGTAAACGCTGATGGCTGTTCTTTAACTCGTTCTCTCGCTCTTGTAAGCGAAAGGCCAAGCTGGCATTGGTACTTTTGACGTTTTCATTGGCTTTGAGAAAACGCCGAAAAATAATGTTCATTACAATCAGGAATGCGCCGATATTGCTGTAAGGGCCGAGATAAATAGATTCGATAGTTAAGTAGTTGTTTTGCAGTAGCCAGTCATGGCAGCCCAGCAACATGCCTGCTGTAGCCCAGCCGCTTAACAGCAAACCATCATTGCAGCGAGCCTGCCATGATTGATAGGCGCCAAACCCCGCGACCAAAGAGCCAGTGAGGATTAATGCGAAGTAAATTAGCGGTGACAGGGCATAGGCATTCAGCAGCTCGGAAAGCATTGGCAGAGTAAGCACGCCGGCCACAAGCGTAACCAGGGTGACAAAAGTATTTAGCCAACGGTTGGGGCGATGGTGAAGGCTGAGTAGGAAGAAGTGAGTAACTAATACCATCCAGAACAGTGAGTTTATAGTTAGCCAACTGAACCAGGACTCTGCTATGGGCAGCTCACGTTCGCCGACGTAATAATGCAGTGTGCGAATAAACGAGGCTATTGAAATAAAGAAGAATAATAAATAAGAGTGTTCGCTGCGTAATCTGCACCAAACAAAAAAAGAGAATAAGCCGACGGCTAAAAAAACCACGCTACTGGTATATGGCAACTGGACCTGCAGTAGATAGCGAAGGCGATAACGCCAGTTCAGGCTACTGCTCTCTTGCACCCATATAGAGGAAATACCACCACCCGAATCGCTAGGGCGTTGGATGCGCAAGAGAATAACGCTGGGGCTTGGTGTGTTGGCAGTAGCATTTAATGGGATGCTAAGGGGGATGTTCCAGCCATTCCAGTACACGCCACCGTTTGACATGTAAATCAGCTGGCCGTCGGCATAAATGGCAAGGTTGCCATCGGTTTTCCAGCGTGGAATATAGAGTTGTTTTTGTGTTTCTGAGGTTGAAGCGGGCAGCTGCAAGCGGTACCAGGTTTCTATCGTGGACGTTCTTGCATGTTCATTCCGGGCAGAGGAAGGAATCAATTGCCGGGTCAGTGCGTGTGGAAGATCGACGGTAGCCCATTTGTCAGGCAGCAGTCGTTCATTAATTACTTGAGGTGGGGCGCTAAAATTTTGCGCGGGGATATTCAGAACTTGCGCGGCGGTAATGTGTAAGGGTGATTCAACCGTAGTGGCTGCAGGAATACATGCGGTTAGCAGTGCAGTTATGAAAAGGATTCCTGGCCATAGCTTAGGCACCCAGTAATCCTTGGCAGCGCGCCTCGTATATCGCTTCTGTTTTCGAGCTCACTTCAAGCTTCTTATAAATTCGCCGTACAAAGGTCAGCACCGTATGGCGCGATACGCCCATCAGCCCGGCAATCTCATCCGAGTTAAAGCCTTTGGTGATGTATTCCAGTACCTGTTGTTCTCGTGTCGATAGTCGCGCACGACTGGTGCTGGGTGAAGTCGCTGCCAAAGGCTGCGATGTATCTTCTTGGCGAAAACGCATAAGTATCTGGCGGGCGATCAGGGGGCTGATCGGACTGCCGCCCTGGTGCAGGCTGCGAATTTCTGAGGCAATGCTGGCGGTGCTGCTGTCTTTAAGCAGATAGCCTGTCGCGCCGGCTTCAAGCGACTGCATCACATGCATCTCATCGCCAAAAGCGGTGCTGACCATGATGTTGCAGTCAGGCCATTTGTTATGGGCCGCGCGAATGACATCAATCCCCGAGCCGTCTGGCAGGCCGAGATCGACCAGCAGGACATCCGCCGGCGCATGTTCGAGGATGTTTAAGCCCTCAATGCGTGTGCTCAATACGGCAACCAGTTGCATATCCGTTGCTGTGCTGAAGGTATGCCGTAGTGCTTGCTGAAACGTTACATCGTCCTCAACCAGGATCACCCGAATCGGCATGCTGTCATTTTCGCTGCGCATCTTGATCCTGAATGAGACGAGTTTATTGCCGCGATAGTAGCGCAGCTAATTGGGCGGTATTGCCTTAACAGATTAAGGCGGCAGGTTTATCTGTAGCTATAAATGGGGACATACGGCTCGGGATGCCTTCGCTTAGCATCGCTGTGACAAGAAGGGCGCTTGTGGCAAGCACGCCGAACATGACCGCCCCAGGCCAGCCAGTGGCCACGCCAGCAACCATAGATCCCAAACACACTCGGCCTAGTTCAGAGGAAGCACCATGTCCATTAAGTTGCGCGCTCGTCAGTTGGGCCAAGGCATGACCGAGTACATCATCATCGTGGCGCTGATCGCGATCTCGGCCATTGTGGTTTACAACCTGTTCGGCAGTACTGTGCGCGAGCAGGTCGGTGACATGGCTGCGGAGCTGGGTGGTGGCGAGGCCACACAAGCGGCCGCTACAACGGGTGGCGAAGCGCAGACAGCCGCCGGCGCCAAACACAACCTGAGCAGTTTCAAGCAAGACGAACGCAAGTAATTAGCAGCAGATATCGCGGTTGTGAGCGCACACCGGCAGTCGGGGCAGGCCATGGTCTTTGGCCTGTTCTTTCTCGGCATCGCGCTGATCGGCCTGATCCTGATGTACAACCATGGGGTGCTGACCCGTGATCGTGTTCAGGTCGAAAACGCTGCCGACGCGGCGGCGTATTCGCAAGCCAAGCTGTTTGCCCGCCACCAGAACCTGATCGCCTACACCAACCGCGCCATCGTCGCCAACGAGATGTCGGTCGGTCAGGTGGTGGCGTTGATGTCCTGGTCCAAGCGCTACGCCAATATCCCGCGCTGGGTGAATACCTTTCCGCCTTACCAGATCCCCCTCGCGCCAGCCCCCAAACCGACAATCGGTGATGTGCTGTCTACCATCACGTTGCCGTATCAGGTGCTCGGCAATGTCACGGGGGCCGCGGCCAAACCGCTGCTCGGCATCTACCCCGACGTGATTTCCAGTTTCAACCTGGTAATGGGCTTCTTTCAGAAGATCTTTGCCGTCGCCACGCTGGAGGCGCAGTTCACCGCCCCAATAAACATTGTGAACCGCCACGAGATGCCGGGAACCAACGACGACCTGAAAGTTGTCACCCTCAGCCATCTGTTGTTGGCGCAGAACTTTATCCTGACCTACTTCGCCAGTGACCTGAACCTGAACAGCCTGGCCAGCCAGGCAAAAAGCGCCAGCACGGCCGCCGGTGGCAGTGCGGCCTCATCCGAAGACTTTGTCGCCGACTTTCTCGGCAGCCTTGCCCCCTCGACGATGCTGGTCAATACCGCGCCGGAAAAGTACGACAGCAGCAACGCCCAGAATGCCGATAACAGTGCCGCTCGGACGGCAGGCCGCCAGTACGCGGCAATCATGAACAGCAACCGCAATGACTGGCTGGATGCGCGCACCTTCGATGCGACCGTCAGTTTTAGCCCGCCGGAGCTACCGATTTACCTCGGCTTTATCACGATAAGGTTGGGCTTAAACGTTGAGGTGGGCGTGTTCAACAATGGCGGCACGGCCTATGTCTATAACCCCAAGAGCACGGCCGCTGGCGGCAAAGGTATCCCGCATTACGGCTGGAGCTCTGTCGACTTCAGCTCCATCGGTTTCAAGGTGCAAGTGTTCCTGAAAATTGAAGTCTGTCTGCCTTTTTTCGGCTGCGCCGAGATACTCGACACCGACTTCCCAATCGATATGGGGTTGCCGCTGGGCGGCGGCACGCACCAGCTAGTGGCCAAGGCGGGTGATCAGTTTCTGATTGGTACGCAGTGGGGCAGCCCCACGCAGAACACGCCGCCCGGCAGCCCGCGCCCTTACGGTGAAGCCATGCAAACTGTGCATGCGACGACCTGGGGCTATGGCAACGCGCTGGGGGTCTTTGGTGTCAATCAAGCTGAGGACGTCAACACCGGTTATGGCGGCGCGCCCTCATTCTTCAGCCTTGGCCGTGATTATCAGGGCCGTGGCACCAGCAACGAATTTACCGTGGCGGTGGCCAAGCCGCTGGGCAGCCTGCGCACCAGCGACAACCCTGCCAGCCTGGGCCTGGACAGCGGCAAGTTTGCCCTCGATACCCAGGGAGTAAAAGACAACGCGCTGTCGTCGCTGTGGGGCGGGCCAGACAACATGATGACCATCGCTTCGGCGGAGTCCTATTTCGCTCCGCCGCCTGGCCGAGTGGAAAGCCCTAACCAGTTCAGCCCCTTCTGGGATGCCCGCCTGCGTGAGCCGAGCCGCGTGGTGCAGATGATTGCTGCCGGGCAGATCGACCTGATGGCCGTATTGGGTCTGGAAGCTGGCGCCAGCACATCAGCCATTGTTGGCGCGGTGCTCGATCTGGGCCTGAAAAAGCTGATCGAGCCGGGCAAGGATCGGGTGGTCGACAAGCTGCCCTCTGTCATCAGAGGCCCGGTCAAGCCGGTACTCGACAAGTTCGTTGATACGGTCACGGGCACCGCCAGCGGCGCTGTCTCCGGGCTGGTGAAATGAGCATGGCCGCTTATACGTGCAGAGCCCGCATGCATGGCCAGGCCATGGCGGAGTTCGTCGTGATGGTCGCGGGCGGCGTGCTGCTGCTGTTCGTGCTGGTGCCCGTGGTGGCCAAGCTGGCCGACATGGCCTACACCGCCCAGCAGGTGGCGCGTTATGTGGCCTGGGAACGCACCGTCTGGTTTGATACTGACAAAGCGCCGGGCGAGACCGACGACGGTGATACCGCGCAACGCGGCAACGAAGCGATATTGAAAACTGCGGAAAAACGCCTGATGTCGTATTCCGCGGCGGCTCAGCCCTTCACCGCCGCCGACATCGACGGCAGCCTAAATACCGCCAGCAACCACAGCCTGTGGCGCTGGACGCACGGCGGCGGGGCCAAGCCGATGACGGCCACGGGCAGCATGCCGAGCAACTCCAGCCTGAGCGCAGAGGACACACCGTCCTATAGCTACGACGTGATCGGCATTTACAACGATGCCATGGGCGGCGTGATGAAAGTGCTGAGCTTTCTGAAAATCGCCAAGGATGACGACTTTCTGCAGGTGGCCCACGAGACCGAGAACCTCTACAACCCCAACATCGTCATTCCCGTTTCTATGGCCGGTAGCAGGTTAGGCAGCAAGCCGCTGTTTGGCGGCGCGCTGGACAAGCAGCTGAATATTCGCGCCCAGTCCGCGGTGCTCGCCGACGGCTGGAATGCCCAGGGCGACCATCATTTCAAAGAACGCGCCGACGATTTTGCCGTGGGCACCATGCTCAGCAACCCCCTGATCGAAACCATCATCTCGACCATCGGCATCTTTGAACCCTCGTTCAAGGATGTCGAGTTTGACTATGTCGGCATCGAGCCCATTCCGGATAAGCCGGCCAAATGCACCAACAGCACCGGGTTCTGTTACTTCGAATAGCCTATGAAAATAATCCCGCTGCTCTTCCTCACCTTGTTCCTGGCTGCCAATTCGGCGCGGGCCGACTGTGACTACGACGATTTCCCGTTGATGCCGGACATGTTGCTCGCCAGCATCGGCAGCAATATTCAGTGGAACCAGACGCCCATGGCCGGGCGCAGTTTTCGTGTGCCGGCCAACCTGGTGACCGTCAAAGACTTTTACACCAAGGCCTGGGCCGACGAGGTCGACTTCTCGGCGTTCAACGGCTGGGAGCAGATCCTGCACATCAATCAACACTGCATGATGCTGATTCAGGTAAAGCGCCAGAACGACCGCTACAGCTACGGCCAGCTGCTTATCACCAACCCACCGGGAAAAGCTGTCGTGGCTCAAGTGCTGGGGGACGGGATGCCGGTGCCGCCAGGTGCTCAGGTGATCAGTGACATGCGTAGCGACGACGATATTCGCCAAGGCCGCATGGTGTTGCTGCTCAATGCAGAGGACATGCACACCACGGCCCGTTGGTACGAAACCGAGCTCAAGCAGCAAGGCTGGAGCCTGGAGCAGCGCAGCCAGCAGGCCAACGGCGTGGTGCTCAGCTATAGCCGCAAGCGTGAGCTGATGACGGTCGGCCTGTTACGCCATCAGGACAAGACCCAGATCCTGGTCAACCGGATGGATCGCTGATGAAGGCCCAGCGCGGACAGTCCATGACCGAGTACCTGGTGGTGCTCGGCGTCACCGGCGCGGCGCTGATGCTGGCGGGCAATGATGTCGAGCGCCTGTTCGACAATGTGCGCAGCAGCTACAAAACCTACTCCAGCGAGATGAACAAGGTTCAGCTGTACAACAACGAAGTCGTCCGGATCCTCGAGCCCAGCCCCGAGCCCCCGTACGATGACGGCCAACCTGAATCACCGCCACCGAGCGATACGGAACAGCCCGCCAGCGACGCGCTCGCGGTACTCAACGAGGTATATGACGCCAATGGCGTGTACGTCGGGCGCGTAGTCAATGACCAACTGGTTGCGGCCAATGGCGACGTGATCGGCACGTACGCCCTCGATGCATCGGGCAACAGCACTCTGCTTGATGCCAATGGCCAGGTTCTCTATCCCGGCTTCAGCATTAGCCAGGTCTTCGTCGACAGCACTGGCAAGCCCCTGGTGCTGCAAGCACTGGCCAACGCCAACGGTGAGGTGCTGGGTTTTGCCTACCTGGATGGCAAGAAGTACTTCAATGCCATCACCGGCAAGGCGTTGGTCAAACAACCTCAAGGGCTGACGCCCATCGCCACCCGTGACGTGCTGATGTACGCCCCTGATGGCAAAACCTTCGTCGCCGCTTATGAAGCGGCGGGCCTGGTGTATGCCAAGAGCGATGCGCTGATCAGCAGCAGTGACACATTCACCAGCCCCCGCAAAATAACCGGCGAGCTGGTCAGTCTGTATCTCGCTCCGGAGACCGAGGCCGCCTGGAGCAAACATTCACTGTGCATCGTGCGCAGTTATGGCTGGGCCGCCGAGCAGGTCAGCCCCTTGCCCGCAGAAGGCGCAAGCGTGGCCATTGGCAGCAGTGTGTATGGCCAGTTCAACGCCCCCGAGGCTCAACTCAGTTACGTAGACAGTACGGCGGATGCCTGCAAGGCACGCTTCTCCGTGCTGCAAACCAAGGTTCCGAATAGCGCAACGCAGTGGTCGCTGCGGCGCAACTGATGGGCACGCACCATCCAAGCCAGACACGCCAGAACAGCTCTAAAGCGTAGAAAACCATAAGAGAAATCGATCAACCATTGCGCACCTGCGCGGACAGCACTTTTTGCACTGGGGAGCTACATGTCATCTGTATCAGGAAAGAAACTGCTGATCATCGCGGTGGCGTGTGGCGTGCTTGCAGGGGCCATGGGCTGGCTGTACCTGAAATCCAAGGAAGCCCAGTACCGTGACGCCTATCGGCCGCCGGTTGAGCAGAAAGTCACGGTGGTCGTGCCCCGGGCCGATATCGGTAAGGCCCAGGCCCTGACCCCGGAGCTGGTTGCCACCCTGGATGTGCCCAGTGACTACCTGGCCTCCAATGTCGTACTGGCCGAGGACTGGCCCAAGCTTGAAGGCCGCATGACGGTTGCGCCGCTGCAGCGCGGCCGGCCCATCAGCTGGGATGCCGTGGAGCAGGAACGCGTCTCGCGCTTCTCGGAGAACGTCGAACTGGGCAAGCGGATCAAGACGGTCAAGATTAGCAAGATCAATTCCTTTGACGGCATGCTGCGCCCCGGCGACCACATCGACCTGCTGGGCAGTTTTGCCGCCGGCGATATCGGCCTGCAAAAGCAGCCCAACTATGCCGACGATGTGGTGATCAACATCCTCGAAGACATCATCGTGCTGGCTGCCGGTCGCGAAGATGCCAGCGGCCGCAAGTACGAAAACTACTACGACCAGAGCACGCCCGACGGCTTCAACATGAACTTTTCCACCCTGTCGCTGATGCTTACGCCGGCGCAGGTGGCCCGGGTTGAACTGGCGGAAAAGGCCGGGGAAATGGTCGCGGTTCTGCGCCACCCGAAAGACACCAGCATGGCCGCACTGGGCCAGGTCACCGTGGCCAACCTGCTGGACCCACCGCCCCAGGAGCTGATCGACGTAGTGGTGGATGCCGACGGCAACCTGATCGGCCGCATTGTGGGCGACAACATTGTTGGCGCCGATGGACGCATCCTCGGCAAGATCGTCGATGGCCAGGCCGTAGGCTTTGACGGCAACGTGATCGGCAATATTGTTCGTGGTCTCAGTGCCGACGACCCGCTGCTGCGTATGCATGAACGTGCCACGGTGGTGCGCGATGAGCAGGGCAATGTGATCGGCCGCGTGATCGATGGCAAGGTCATCGATGCCCACGGCAACGCCATCGGCACTGTCGTCGATGGCAAGGCCGTTGGTGTGGATGGCAAGTCGCTGGGCAGGGTGCAAACCAACGCCGTGCTCGACAGCCAGGGCCGCGTGGTCGACATGAGCCGCTCGCGGGTGCAGGGCCAGACGGCGTCAGCCAATCAGGAACGCCAGGTCGTGCGTGATGCAGCTGGCAATATTCTCGGCAGGGTGGATGGCGACAAGATCGTCGATGCCGAAGGTAATGTGATCGGTCAGCAACGCGACGGTAAGGCCTACGACCTTAACGGCCAGCCGCTCGGCAGCATCAGCACCGTGGTGCAAGACGCCCAAGGCAAGATCATCGGCGAGATGGGTCAAGTGGCGCGCGATGCCGACGGCAAGATCATCGGCCGTGTAGTCGACGGTCAATTGATCGGTGCCGACGGCGACGTGCTCGGCGTCGTCAAGGACGGCCAGGTAATCGGCCGCGATGGCCAGGCAATCGGTCAGGTCGAAAACATTCAGCTCGACAGCAACGGCCGCCCGGTCGAGGGCAATGTGCGGGTAGTCCGCGATGCCAGCGGCAAGGTGCTCGGCACCCTGGTCGGCGACGACATTATCGATGCCCAGGGCCGCAAGGTCGGCAGCGTCAAAAATGGCGAAGTTCGCGATCTGGCCGGGCAAGTGGTGGCTGGCGCCCAGGTGGCCGTTCAGGGCGATGCCAAGGTCGTGGTGCGCGATGCCGAGGGCAACGTAATCGGCACCTTGCGCGGTGACACCGTATACGGCGCCGACGGCAAGGCCACCGGAAAACTGCTCAACGGCAAGCTCGTCGATGGTAACGGTAACGTACTGGCCAGCGGCCTGACGGTGGCCGCTGAACCGGCCGCCAACCTGCCCAGCGAGCAGTCGGGTAAAGCGCGCAACAAGCGCCTGGAACCTACCCGCATGATCCAGTTCATCCCCGGCGGTACAGGCACCGCTGGCGTTATTCCCGTGCAGACCCTGCGCCTTGAATAACCCTCACCACCGCGCGCGGGCTGTATCCGCGCTGACTCACTTAATTGCACACGCTGGGGCGACAATGAAAAGGCTAGGAGTGTTATCGATAGTGTGCGGTGCCGCCATGGCTCTGCAGGTTCAGGCCGACGAGATTCCTGCAGCGATGGTGCTGTACGACGGCGATGTGCATGTAATCCTGGCACCCGGTGTGGAACGCGTTGCCGTCGGCAATGTGGCGATCATCAGCGCCACCATGCTGAAGAACGAAGAGGTGGTGATTACCGCAGAAACACCGGGGGAAACCACGGTGCAGTTGTGGTTCGAAGACAACCAGCGCAAGCAGGTCAGCGTGGTCGTGGCCAAGGCCAATGGTTACCGCCAGATCGGTGAGTTGCGCGCCTTGCTGTCGGATATTCCAGGGCTGCGCATTCGCACCGTGGGCCGCCAGGTGGTGCTGGAGGGTCGCCTGAGCAGTGAATACCTGGCGCGCGTCAAAGAAGCCGCCAAGTTTTATGAAAACGTGCTGGTGTTGGCCGAAGAGCAGAGCGGTGCCGCCACCAAGGCCGACTCGGCCCAGGTACTGCAGGAGGTGCAGGCCATGCTCGGGCAGATTCCCGGCATCCAGATCAAAGCCGTAGGCCGGCAGATTGTCATCGACGGCGACCTGGATGCCATCGACATCACCCGCATCGAGCTGCTCAAGGAGCGTTATCCGGACCTGCTGGTGCTGGCTCAGCCGATGTCCAAGTTCCTTGCGCCAATGATCTATTTCGATGTGCGCATCACCGAGTTCGCCAAAGACGACGTGGAAGAGCTGGGCGTCAACTGGAGCACCAGCATCAATGGCCCGACGTTCGCCTTCAATGCCGACGGTGGCACCAACAACCTCTACCGCGGCCAGTTCCCTAGTGCCTCCGGCACCTTTGACGACCTCAATGACGCGGTCGGCAATGTCGGCTCCCATGCCTATTGGGGGGTGGCCAGCGAGATCACCTCACGGATCAACCTGCTGGAGAAAAACGGTTCGGCTCTGACCCTGGCCTCGCCGCGGCTCAGCGCCCGCAGTGGCGGCAAGGCGGAACTGACCGTTGGCGGCCAGGTGCCGGTGGTGACCAGCAGCATCAACGGCCCCTCGGTGGAGTACAAGGACTTCGGCATCCTGCTCAATATCGAGCCGCAACTGTACGGCGGCGAAACCATCGCCACCCACGTCAAGGCGGAAATCAGCCAGCTGGACAAAGCCAACCAGGTCGGCGAGTACCCGGCCTTCAAGACCCGCCGCACCGAGAACGAAGTACAGCTCAAGGTCGGCGAAACCCTGGTGCTGTCCGGCCTGGTGACCGAGGACAGCCAGTCAACCATTGAAGGCATCAAGTGGCTGATGAACATCCCTTACCTCGGCGCTCTGTTTCGCAACAAAAGTTTCAAAGGCAATCGTACCGAGCTGGTGATTTTTATTACCCCGCGCCTGCTCACCGAAGGCGCCGACTCGCCAAACGTCAAAGAGCTCGCCCGCGAGAAACAGATGATCGAGAAGTACGCCAAAACCGTTGGCAATCTCGAACTGATTGATTGAGGGCTGAGCATGTTTGAAGTGGTGGTGACCTATAAAGGCGGCGAGCAGCTCGACACGCTCACCTGCACCTCGGCGCAATGCGAGGTGGGCAAGGCGCGAACCGGGCTGGTGCGCTTGCGCGGCTGGAAGGTGGCCCCCAGCCACGCGCGCATCGAGCAGTCGCTGGGCGGCCTGTTTGTGGAAAATATCAGCCGCGGCAACGAGCTGCTGGTCAACGGCAAGCCGGTGGAACGCTTCGGCCCACTTAGCCCGGAAGACCTGATCGGCATCGGCGCCTATAACCTGCAGGTGCGGGCCGTTGGGCAAATCGAAACCGAGGCCGACACGCCGCTGCCACCGGATGCCGCGATCAGTAGCGGTGAGGACAACGCACCCTACATGGAGTGGTCGCAGTACGTGCAGGCGGAGCTGTTCCGCGCCATGGACCTGCGGCGGATGAACCTCGACAGCATGGGCCCGCTGGAGGTGCGCAACAGCTTGTCCGAGTTGATCAACGGCATTACCGAGCAGATCGCCCATCGCTTGCCGGCCAATCTCAGCCGCGAGATTCTGCACAAGATCGTGATCAACGAAGCCGTTGGTCTGGGCCCGCTGGAAGACCTGCTGGCCGACCCCAGCGTCTCGGAAATCATGGTCAACCGCTACGACGATATCTACGTGGAGCGCTCGGGCCGCCTGGAGCGCGCCGGTATCAGTTTCAGCTCCGACTCGGCTGTACTGTCCACCATCGAGCGGATCATCTCGCCGCTGGGACGGCGCATCGATGAAAGCTCGCCGATGGTCGATGCCCGTCTCAAGGATGGCTCGCGGGTCAACGCCATCATTCCGCCGCTGGCCTTGCGCGGGCCTTGCCTGACCATCCGCAAGTTCTCGGAAAAAAAGCTCACCACCGATGATTTGCTGCGCTACGGCTCGATCAATGAACCCATGGTCGAGTTTCTGCGTATCGCCGTGGAACAGCGGATGAACATCGTGGTGTCCGGTGGCACGGGCTCAGGCAAAACCACGCTGCTGAATATTCTCTCCAACTTCATCCCGCTGGATGAGCGTGTGGTGACCATCGAAGACGCCGCCGAGTTGAAGCTGGTGCAACCCCATGTGGTCTCCCTGGAAGCGCGCCCGGCCAACATGGAAGGCAAGGGCCAGGTAACCATTCGTGACCTGGTGCGCAACTGCCTGCGCATGCGCCCCGACCGCATCGTGGTCGGCGAGTGTCGCGGCGGGGAAGCCCTGGACATGCTGCAGGCAATGAACACCGGCCACGATGGCTCACTGACCACCGGCCACGCCAACTCGCCGCGCGACATGCTGCGCCGCCTTGAAGTGATGGTGTTGATGGCCGGCATGGATTTGCCCGTGCAGGCCATTCGCGAGCAGATCTCCTCGGCGGTGCAGCTGATCGTGCAGCAGACGCGCTTTGGCGACGGCTCGCGGCGCATCATCAGCATCACCGAAGTCACCGGCATGGAGCAGAGCACGATTCTGCTCAACGAGATCTTTGCCTACCAGCAACAGGGCTTCGACGAGCTGGGCCGGGTCAAGGGGCATTACCGCGCCACCGGACAGATCCCCGAGTTCTACGAGGCGCTGAGCAAGCGCGGCATTGGTGTGAACATGGACATCTTTCACACCCAGGAGCGCCTCTAAGTGGCGGCCGTTTGGCTGGTGCTGTGCGCGCTGCTGCTGGCGGTATCGGTCTGCGCCCTGGCCCTGCTGATCAGCCGGCGGATGGCGGATAACCTGGACCACTACCGCCGGCAGTTTTCCCGTCGCGCCGAGCTGGAAATGGCCGATATGTTCATTTTCACCAGCGGCCGGCAGGTGCTCATCATCACCCTGGTGCTGCTGTTGCTGGTGCCGGTGCTGCTTGAGCTGCTGTTCCAGCTGCCGGTGGTCACGGCAGCGGGCATTGTGGTGACCCTGTTCACCCCGCACCTGATGTTCAATCACCTGCGCAAGGCGCGCCTGAAAAAGTTCGAAGAGCAGCTGCCCGATGCCTTTATGCTGCTGTCCAGCAGCCTGCAATCCGGTGCCAGCCTGAACATGGCGTTGGAGAACGTTGTGCACCAATCGCCGGCGCCGCTGAATCAGGAATTCGGCCTGCTGATCAAGAACATCCGCCTGGGCGTCACTCTGGAAGAGGCGCTGATCAAGCTGGAAAAACGCCTGCCGTTGCCCTCATTCATCATGGCCAGCTCGGCCATTCGCATCAGCCGTGAGGTGGGCGGCAACCTGGTGGAAACCATCAACGGCATGGCCGCCATGCTGCGCCGAAAAAAAGTCATGGAAGGCAAGATCGACAGTCTCACCGCCCAGGGGCGCGCACAGGGCACATTCATGGCCATGCTGCCGATCATGCTGGCCATTATCCTCAGCTTTATCGAGCCGGAAGCGATGCGCCAGCTCTACACCACCCGCAACGGCCTGATGGTGCTGGCGGTGATGGTGGTGATGGAGGTGCTGGGCTTTATGTTCATCAAAAAAATCACCCGGATTGACGCCTGATCATGAGCGAATTTCTTGTCCTGTTCAGCAGTGCCAGCCTGGGGGTGACCGTCACCTGCATCCTGCTCGCGGTGTTGTCGCTGTTCACCCTGTTGCCTGCGGAAAACCGCACCTACATGGACCCGGTACCCAGCTGGATTCGCCCGATCTGGCCGTTGGTGCGCCTGGTCAGCCACTTCGCCTGCAGCAACCTGCCGCCCAAGTTCATGGACTGGCTGGACGTGCGCATGCAGCGCACCGGGGCGCTTTATGTGCTCACCGCCGAAGACTTTCTCGCCCTGTGCATCACCATGGCGCTGCTGTTTCCGGTGTTGGCGATCCTGCCGATGGCCAGCGGCAAGAGCGGCATCCTCTGGTCGGTGGTGTTGCTGATGCTGCTGATGGGCGCCGCCTTGCCCGTCATGTGGATAAGCGACACGCACAAACGCCGCGACCGCGACATCGTGCGCAACCTGCCGGTGTTTCTCGAATACCTGTCCATGTGCGTCGACGCCGGCCTGAACTTCCTCGGCGCGTTGCAGCAGGCCGTGGATAAAGGCCCTGACGGTGCGATGAAAAATGAATTCCGCATCGTGCTGCGCGATATCCGCTCCGGCCTGCCGCGCGCCGAAGCGTTGGCGCGCATGGAGCAACGCATCAATCTGAAGGATGTCACCACTTTCGTGCGCTCGGTGGTGCAGGCCGAGAAGATGGGCAGCAGCCTGCGCAACACCCTGCAGATTCAGGCCCAGCAGCGCCTGGAAGAGCGCTTTCAGCGGGCCGAGAAAACCGCCATGCAGGCCCCCGTGAAGCTGATCATTCCCTTGATCATGTTCATCTTCCCGCTGACCTTCGTGATTTTGCTGTTCCCGATTGTGGTCAAGTTTATGGGGCAAACCTGATGCCTGAAGCCCTCGTCCTGCATGCCGCAGGCCATCGCCCAGCGAGCCGCGTGCAGCTGCAACTCGCCCACACCCCCTGGGCGCGGCTGCGCGGTTTGCTTGGCTACAAAACCCTGCAGCCCGGCCACGGCTTATGGCTGCGGCCGTGTAACTCCGTGCATTGCTGGTTTATGCGTTTTGCCATTGATGTGATCTACCTGGATGAGCAACAGCGGGTGCTGCAAATCCGCACACAACTGCGGCCCTGGCAACTGAGCCTGTGCTGGCCAGCCAGCAGCGTTATCGAAATGGCCGCGGGCGAATGCCAGCGGCTGAACATTACAGCGGGGGACCAGATCCAATGCGTGGCTTAATCATCATCGCCCTGAGCGTCGTGTTGCAGGGTTGTGCAGGGCTCGGCAGCTCCAACGACCTGCTCGACCTTGAGCGCCAGGCGCAACAGGCCTACGCCAAAGGCAACTACGCGCGCTCCAGCGAGTATTACGCAAAGTTGGCAGCGCAGATGCCCACCGATGCCGACACCCGTTATCGCCTGGCCAATAGCCTGGCGCGCGAAGGCAATCATGCCCTGGCGATCCGCACCTATCGCGAAGCCTTGTTACGTGACCCGCAACACGCCGGTGCCTGGTACAACCTGATGCAGCTGCAAGCGCAGGAGCTGACCCTGACCGCCATGGAGGCGCGGCGCTATCTGGATCGGAAAAACCCCAGGGCACGCCCGGCCCTGGAGCGCGCCGAGCAACTGATCGAGGTGTTCGATGAACACGCCCCAGCCAGCACCGAGTAGCCGGCAAGGGCGTGGGCAAGCGATGGTTGAGTTTTTGATCATCATCCCGGTATTGATCCTGCTGATCTTCGGGGCCTTTCAAGCGACGCTGATCTATTCGGCAAAAAGCGGGCTGAACTACGCGGCCTTCCAGGCGGCACGCCTGGGTGCGGTGAATAACGCGCAATACGAAAGCATGCGCCGTGGCCTGCTGCGCGGCATGTACCCGATGTTTTCGCAGTTTCCGGAAACCGCGCGGATGGATAAAACCGCCGAGGAAGTCGACAACTTTGTGCTGATCACCCGCATCAGTCCGGCGCTCAACAGCTTCAGCGCCTGGCAAGCGCCCCATGCCGGGTTGCTAAGCAGCGGCCAAACCGCTCAAGCCATCCCCAATGACAACCTGATGTACCGCTCGGCCCAGCAGAATCCAGTGTCGATTCAAGATGCCAATTTGCTGAAAATACGCGTGCAGTACTGCGTGAAACTGATCGTGCCGATGGTCGAGAGCCTGCTCAGCAGCGCCTCGAAATTCAATCAGCGCCAATCAGGCGGCAGCTTCAGCGAGAACTCCAGGCAATCATGGGATCAGTACGCGGCCATTTGTGGCCAGCGCAAGGGCTTTGTCCTGACGTCCGAGGCTACCGTGCGAATGCAGTCGGCAGCCGTCCATGACACGGAAAACTGTGGCGCGGGCAAGAAGATGCTTTGCCCCTGAAACGACCACTCATGCCGCGTGAGCATCTTCCGGGCTGCGCGGTGATTCGATGCGCAGGTAGCTGTCGAGTTTGGCTTGCTGCGCCGGGGTGGTAAACAGGCCGAGCTTGCTGCGCCGCCAGAGAATATCGTCAGCCTGCATCGCCCATTCTTCCTGGCACAGATAGTCGACTTCACGGGTATACAGGCCGCCGCCCAGGTGCTCGCCGAGATCGCTGAGGTTGCTCACGCCTTTGAGCATCACCCAGCTGCGGCTGCCATAACTGCTGGCCCAGCGCCGCGCCAGTGAGGTGGGTAGCCAGCCAAAGCGGGCGCACAGGGCTTCCACCAGCGCGCTCTGGCTGTCCAGTTGTTCGGCACCCGGCAGCAGGCTGCTGGCGGTCCAGCTTGGGCCCATCTTGGGAAAGAACGGCGCCAGTTGCGCCAGCGCCGATTCGGCGAGCTTGCGGTAGGTCGTCAGCTTGCCGCCAAACACCGAGAGCAGTGGCGCTTCGCCGGGGTGGCCAGACAGCGACAGGGTGTAGTCGCGGGTGACTGCCGATGGGTCGTCCGACTCGTCGTCACACAACGGCCGCACACCGGCATAGGTGTGCAGGATATCGCTGCGTTGAGTCTGCTTCTTGAAGTGTGCGTTGACCACCTTCAGCAGGTAGTCGGTTTCTTCGTCGCTGATCGCCACCTTGGCTGGGTCGCCCTGGTATTCGCGGTCTGTGGTGCCGATCAGGGTGAAGCGCTCCTGATAGGGGATGGCAAAGACGATACGGCGGTCTTCGTTCTGCAGAATGTAGGCCTGCTCGCCATCGAACAGGCGCGGCACGACGATATGGCTGCCCTGGATCAGGCGAATGCCGTAGGGCGACTCCTGTTTCAGGTCCTCGCGGATAAATTTTGCGACCCAGGGGCCGGCAGCATTGACCAGGGCGCGGGAACGAATCGAGAACAGGCTGCCGTCGCTGCGCTCCAGATGGATATGCCACAGGCCCTTGCTGCGCCGCGCGCTGACGCAGCGGGTGCGGCTGTGCACGTGGGCGCCTTGCTCGCGGGCGGCCATGGCATTGAGCACCACCAGGCGGGCGTCATCGACCCAGCAATCGGAATATTCAAAACCGCGGCTGATCTCGGCCTGCAGCGGGCTGCCGGCGCCGAAACGCAGGCCGCGTGAACCGGCCAGCTTCTCGCGCTTGCCCAGGTGATCGTAGAGAAACAGCCCGGCGCGGATCATCCACGCCGGGCGCAGGTGCGGGCGGTGCGGCAGGATAAAACGCATGGGTTTGACGATATGCGGGGCTTTGGTAAGCAGCACTTCACGCTCGGCTAGTGCCTCACGCACCAGGCGGAATTCGTAGTGCTCCAGGTAGCGCAGGCCGCCGTGGATCAGCTTGCTGCTGGCCGATGAGGTGTGTTGCGCCAGGTCATCCTTTTCACAAAGGAACACGGACAGGCCGCGCCCGGCTGCGTCGGCGGCAATCCCGACACCATTGATGCCGCCGCCGATCACGGCAAGGTCATAGACTTCAGCGAGTGGAGTGTTGCTGGCGGGGCGAGTAGGCATGGCGGCACCGAAAGTCAGTATTGAACTTTGAATGTTCACTTTCGAAAATATGCTAGTCGAATAAACACGGCTTCGCCACCCCGAAATGCGCTTTCGCGCCCAGTGGTCGTTGATTTTTAAGCTAAGGCGGTAGGGGGCTTACACCAGGTCGAGGTGCACCTTGTGCTCGGCGAGCAGGCGGTTGATTGCAGCGGAAGGCGCGGCATCGGTGAACACCCGGTCAACCAGGGCCACCGAGCCCAGGCGCACCACGGCGTTGCGGCCGAACTTGCTGGAGTCGACGGCCAAAAAGACTTGGCGCGCATTGCTGATGATCGCCTGGGAGACCCGCACTTCCTGGTAATCGAAGTCGAGCAGGCTGCCGTCTTCATCGATACCACTGATGCCGACCAGGGCGAAATCGACCTTGAACTGCTGAATAAAATCCACCGCCGCCTGACCGACTACACCGCCGTCGCTGCGCACCGTGCCACCAGCCAGCAACACCTCGAAGTCCGCCTTGGCGCTGAGTTGGGCCGCCACATGCAGGTTGTTGGTAATGATCTTCAGGCCTTTGTGGCCGAGTAGCTCGCGGGCGATGGCCTCGGTGGTGGTGCCGATGTTGATAAACAGCGAGGCGTGGTTGGGAATCTGCGCGGCGATGGCGGCGGCGATACGTTGTTTTTCATCGCGCATCTGCCCGGCGCGCATGCTGTAGGCGGTGTTCTGTGTGCTGGAGCTTTCACTGGCTGCGCCGCCGTGGGTGCGACGCAGTAGGCCCTGTTCGGCGAGCTGGTTGATGTCGCGACGGATGGTCTGCGGGGTGACGGCAAACGCCTGGGCCAACTCGTCGATGCTGACATAGCCGCGTTCGCGGGCGAGTTCGAGAATGTCGTGTTGGCGGGGCGGCAGGGTCATGAAAACTCCTCGGAAGTGTGCGGCATTATAGGCTGTCGCCGCAGCCAATTTGCGGCTAAGGTACGCCAACTTTGTCAGATTGTTTTCACATTCGAACATGACTCCTGCCATTGATCTGCTGAAAAAAGCCAAGGCTGTGCATCAGGTGCACAGTTACCACCACGATCCCAAGGCGGCTTCCTATGGCCTGGAAGCGGCGGAAAAGCTCAATCTTGAGCCCGCTCAGGTGTTCAAGACCCTGCTGGCTGCCAGCGAGAAGGGCGAGCTGCTGGTCGCTGTAGTGCCGGTCGCTGGTACGCTGGATCTGAAAGCCTTGGCGCATGCCGCCGGGGTGAAGAAAGCCGATATGGCCGACCCCGCTGCAGCGCAGCGCGCTACCGGTTACCTGCTCGGTGGCATCAGTCCCCTGGGGCAGAAGAAGCGTTTGCGTACCTTTATCGATGAGTCGGCGCAGCAATTTCCGAATATCTACGTCAGCGCCGGGCGGCGTGGGCTGGAAGTGCAGCTGGATGCTGTGGTGCTGGCGCAGCTGACGCAGGCTTTGTTTGCATCTATTGGTCGCGGCTAGCAGGCTGTTGAAAAACTACCTGCGTTGCCGATACGGCGTTAAAAACAGGCTCAAAGTGCTCATTTACAGCAGTAAAGTCCGCCTTTTCGCCTGTTTGACCAGCCAGAGGCTGTTACTAACGTAGCGCCTTGTCTCGGCTGCCTCGCTTACGTTTTTCAACGGCCTGCTAGTCGTTCAACTTTTAAACTTATAAAAACAAGGAAATTTGCATGTCTCATTACCTGCTTGCCATCGACCAGGGCACCACCAGCAGCCGGGCGATTGTCTTCAGTGCCCAGGGCTTGCCCGTGGCGCGCGCGCAGCAGGAGTTCAAGCAGTATTTCCCCCAGGACGGCTGGGTTGAACATGATGGTGAAGAGCTGTGGCTGAGCACCCTCAAGGTCTGCCGTGAAGCGCTCAAGCAGAGCGGTCTGAGTGCCAGTGATGTGGCCGCGATTGGCATCACCAATCAGCGCGAAACCACCCTGGTGTGGGATGCGCAGACTGGCACGCCGATCCATCCGGCGATTGTCTGGCAAGACCGCCGTACCGCTGACTACTGCGCTGAGCTTAAGGAAGCCGGGCATGAAGCCGCGGTAGCGGCCAAGACCGGGTTGCTGATTGATCCATATTTCTCGGCCACCAAGCTGCGCTGGATTCTGCATAAAGTGCCCGGCGCCCTTGAGCGTGCCGAGCGCGGTGAGCTGCGTTTTGGCACCGTGGACTCGTTCCTGCTGTGGCGCCTGACCGGCGGCAAATCGCACAAAACCGATGCCAGCAACGCCTCGCGTACCCTGCTGTTCAATATCCACACCCAGCAGTGGGATGAGGAACTGCTCAAGCTGTTCGAGATTCCCGCTAGCCTTTTGCCCGAAGTGCTCGATTGCGCCGCTGATTTTGGCGTCACTGACGGCAATTTGCTCGGCGCGGCCATTCCGGTGCTGGGTATGGCCGGTGACCAGCAGGCGGCCTTGATCGGTCAGGCCTGTTTCGAGCCGGGGATGGTCAAGAGTACCTACGGCACCGGCTGCTTTATGATCCAGAACACCGGCAGCGTGCCGGTGATCTCGAAAAACCGCCTGCTCACCACGGTCGGTTATCGCCTGAATGGCCAGGTCACCTATGCGGTGGAGGGCAGCATCTTCGTCGCTGGCGCCGCCGTGCAGTGGCTGCGCGACGGCATCAAATTGATCAGCCATGCCCGTGATACCGAGGCCATGGCCGAGCAGACCGGTGATGCCTGCGGCGTGTACCTGGTGCCGGCCTTTACCGGCCTGGGGGCGCCGTACTGGGACCCGAAAGCCCGTGGCGCGATCTTTGGCCTGACCCGCGATACCGGGATCAAGGAAATCGTCACCGCCGGCCTGCAGTCAGTGTGTTATCAGACCCGTGACCTGCTCGAAGCCATGCGCCAGGACGGCGCAGCTGAGCCGAGTGCGCTGCGGGTCGATGGCGGCATGGTGGAGAATAACTGGGTCATGCAGTTTCTTGCCGACATCCTCGGGGTGCCGGTGGAGCGTCCGGAAGTCACGGAAACCACAGCGCTCGGCGTGGCCTACCTGGCCGGCCTGCAAGCCGGGCTATACAAGGATTTGGCGAGCATTGCCCGGCATTGGCACCGTCAGCAGCGGTTCGATCCGCGCATGGCGGACAGTCATCGCAGCAAACTCTATGACGGGTGGCTGGATGCGGTGAAAAGGGTGCGCAGCGAAGGCTGAGGGTGGTAAAACTCCCTGCAACCTTATTGGTCTTGGAGCCCTGCATGTCGATATGCCGTCAGCTGGTCGCTCGTGGATTGTTACTCACGCTGCTGGGTTCTGTCGGCTGGGCGCGGGCAGAAACGCTGGTGATTGCTGGGGATATCTGGTGCCCGGTGAATTGCCAGCCAGGCTCCGAGCGGCCGGGCATTTTCGTTGAGTTGGCGCGGGAGATCTTTGCCGAATCCGGTATCGAGGTGCAGTACCAGGCGCTGAATTGGGCGCGTACTCTGCAGCAGGTGCGCCGCGGCCAGCTGAATGCGGCCATCGGTGCGGGCGTTGAGGATGCGCCGGATTTTCTCTTTGGCTCTACCCCCGTGGCGTCGTCGCGTAGCTGCTTTTTTACCTTGCCGGATTCCACCTGGCACTTTAGCGGTACTGAATCACTCGCCGAGCAACGCCTGGGGGTCATTAATGACTACAGCTATGGCGATGAACTGAACACGTATATCGCCTTGCACCACGGTGACAGCGAGCGCATCCAGATTGCCGCCGGTGATACGGCACTGGCCTTGAACATCGGCAAGCTGATGCACGGCCGGGTGGATGTAGTGCTGGAAAACGCCTGGGTGATGCAGGCCATGCTGGCCAGCCAGGGGCGGGAGGGGGCGTTGCGTGAGGCCGGTTGCCGCGCTCCGGATGTGCCGATCTACCTAGCGTTCTCCCCAGCGCTGGAATCCAGCCCACGCTATCTCGCGTTGTTCGAGCAGGGGGTGCAGCGCTATCGGGCCAATGGCCGTTTGCAGCAGCTGCTGCAGACCTATGGGGTGGGCACGCCCTGAGTCGAAAACGGCCCCGTTGCCGGGGCCGCGAGCATCAGTAGCTGTATTGCACTTGCAGCCAGGTTTTGTCGGTATCCACGGCAAAGTCGTCGGCGTCGTAGCTGGCGTATTTGACCAGCCCGACCAGGCCCTTCACGCCAGGAATTGGGTGGGCGTAGGACAGGTTGATCTCCTCGCCGTACTGGCTGCTGCCTACGTCGGCGCGAAAGTCGTGGTACCAGGCCTGCAGAGTGCCGCCGAGCAACGGTGCAGTGACGCCGGCATAGGCATCCTTAACGCCGCCTGCAGGCGTCAGCAGAAAGACATCGGCCCAGCCCTGAAAGGCATGCTTGGTCGCCAGTGGTGTCTGGAAGGCGCGATTGCCTGGGCCCGCGTCGCCGCCGAGTACTTCATAGCCAGCCTTAAGCGCCACGCCCTTGAGGTTGTAACCGAGTTCGGCCAGGTAGTAGTCGCTGTCCAGATCCAGCGGGTTGTCGGCGTATTCGCTCTGCTGCGCATATTCCAGCACGTAGCTGACGCCTTGGATGGCGCCGTTGAGGCGTAGGCCGGTGGTCTTGCTCGACTGGCTGCCGGCGGTCAGGTTGTCCAAACCCAGGCGGTACTGGTAAGCGGTGGCGGTCAGCTCTGGCATAAGTATGTACTGAGCGTTAAGCAGGTGGCTGTGACCCTCGATATTGGCCGGATTGGCGGCAGTGTCGTAGCGGCCATTGCCGGGGCCGAAGACGGTGTTGATGTTGTCGATATAGGCGTAACTAAGGGTCAGGCCTTCCAGCGGTTTGAGCTGTGCCAGGGCGCCATCGTAGGTTTGTTCGTTCTGCCGCCAGGCCACGCCACCGACGAAACGCTGGTTGTCCAGGTTGATGCGCTGGCGGCCGAGTACCGCGCTGCCGTACTTGTGGTCATAGCGCAGCAGGGCCTGATTGATTTCGCTGCCATCCGGGTCGGCAACCACCGAGTACTCGCTTTGTCCATTGCGGGTTTCGTTGTAGCTGGCGTCACCGATACGGCTGACGTTGTCGGCCTCGATCTGCGCCGACAGGCCGTACCACTTGCCGCTCTGCACGCCGACGCGGGTGCGCAGGGTTTGCGCGTTGGCGTGCTTGAGGGCGTTGTCCTGGTCGACATGCTCATAGCGGTAGCGCGCATCGAGGATCGGCTTGGCCTCGCTGAACAGGTTGCTGAAGGATTCTTCGGCAAAGGCGGCGTGGCTGAGGGCGGTGCCGGCAATGGCCAGCGACAGCAGGGACAGTTTCATCATGCGCATAGCGGTCTTCCTGTAAGCCAAAAAACGCAAAAAAAAACGCCACAGCGCCCATGTCTCGAAAGGAGAGGGGTGCTATGACGTCGTTGTCGGTTGAGTGGCAGACACGCCGTTGTGCTGACCGGGGTAGCTCATAGCAGGCGGCGTGCCAGGATTTATAAGTTGCTGATTTATTACGATTTAGTGAATTTTTAAGAACCTTTGGCGATTAACCGGTGCACTGTCGCTGCCCGGCATGCATTCGGACAGTGCAGCTGTACCGGCGCAATTGTCGGCCGCTGTAGTGGGCGCACGTTGGCGCGCTGCGGCATGCTCTGCGCCATCACTGATAAGGAGCGTCGCCCCATGCAGCTTGAATTTCACCAAGTCGATGCCTTTGCTACGCAGCCGTTTACCGGCAACCCGGCGATGGTTTATCGCCTGGACAGTTGGCTTGACGACGCGCTGATGCAGCAGATTGCCGCCGAGCACAATCTGGCGGAAACCGCCTTTGTAGTGAAGGAAGGCACGGCCTGGCATATCCGCTGGTTTACCCCAACGGCGGAAGTGCCGTTGTGTGGTCACGCCACCCTGGCCAGCGCCCATGTGCTGTTCGAGGTCTACGGCGAGCCGGGTGATGTGCTCGATTTCACCTGCCTATCCGGCGCACTGCGGGTCAGTCGCGCAGGCAGTAGGCTGGTATTGGATTTCCCCGTGCGCCGGGCGCAGCCCTGCGACTTACACGCAGAGGTTGAGCAGGCGCTGGGCCTGCCAGTAGAAAGCGTGCTGGCGCTGCATGAAGGGCAGGGGATTCAGGAGTTGCTGGCGATTCTGCCGAGCGAGGCCGCGGTGCGGGCTTATCAGCCTGATCTGGCTGCAGTGGCCAAGTTGCCGGGGCTGGGCTTGCTGATCAGCGCGCCTGGCGAGCAGCACGATTTCGTCTCGCGTTACTTCGCCCCCTCCATCGGCATCAATGAAGATCCGGTGACCGGTTCGACCCACTGCATGCTTACGCCTTACTGGACGCAGCGCCTGGACAAGTCCCAGCTAAGTGCTTTTCAGTGTTCGGCGCGTGGCGGCGAGTTGCACTGTGAGTTGGCTGGTGAGCGAGTAAAGATCGCCGGCCAGGCGCTGTTGATTGCCAGTGGCCGGCTATTTTTGCCGTAGCCGCTTAGCTGTCGCTGCTGTAGCGGCGTACCCCCGACTCCCCCAGGTTTACCTGGGCGGCAATGCTACCCGGAGCGGGGAATACCACCAGATGGTCGGCGGCAACGCGAATGCCGACCTGCTGGCCGGGCAGGTGGTCGGCGTGGCTGGGGAAGATTGACTCCAGCTGGCTGCCGGTGGGTAGTTGCAGGCGGTACAGGGTCGCCGCACCGAGGAAGGTTTTGCCGACGATCAGCGCCTTTTGCGTGCTGTCCGGATCGTAGACGATGTCGTCCGGGCGCAGCAGTACATCCACCGCACTGCCGGTCGGCCAGGTGTAGGCGCGGTTGCCGCGAATCAGGCCCAGTTCAGTCTGCACCGAGTCCGGGCTGAGCAACTGGCCGCGAATAAAGTAGCCCTGGCCGATAAAACTGGCGACAAAGGGCGTTAGCGGCTCGTGGTAGAGGTTGAACGGGGTGTCCCACTGTTCCAGCTTGCCTTCCTTGAACACGCCGACGTGATCGCTGACGGCAAAGGCTTCTTCCTGGTCGTGGGTGACCAGAATCGCGCTGGTGCCACGGGCTTTGAGAATGTCGCGCACTTCATGGCTCAAGCGCCGACGTAGCTCGCCATCCAGGTTGGAAAACGGCTCATCGAGCAGCAGCAATTGCGGTTCCGGGGCCAGGGCGCGGGCCAGGGCTACGCGTTGCTGTTGGCCGCCGGACAGCTCGTGCGGGTAACGTTTGCCGAGGTGGCCGAGTTTGACCAGCTCCATCAGCTCCTGGGTAACCCGCTCGCAATTGGATTGCTTGCGGATGCCGAAGCCGATGTTCTCCGCCACGCTCAGGTGCGGGAACAGCGCGTAATCCTGGAACACCATGCCGATTCGGCGTTTCTCCGGGGCCAGGGTAAAGCCGGCCTTGGAGATAACCTGATCGGCCAGTTGAATCTCGCCCTCCAGCACCGGCTCGAAACCGGCAATCGCCCGCAGCGTGGTGGTCTTGCCGCAGCCCGAAGGGCCGAGCAGGCAGCCGATATCACCGGCATTCAGGTGCAGGTTGAGGTTCTGCACCACCTTGTGTCCGGGGTAGCCGCAGCTCAGCTCGCGCAGGTTCAGCAGGGCTTGGCTCATGCGTGGTGGTACGCCGGCTCAACCAGGAATTCGAGCAGCGCCTTCTGTACATGCAGGCGGTTCTCGGCCTGGTCCCAGGCAGCCGAACGCGGGTCGTCGAGCAGATCTTCGCTGATTTCCTCGCCACGGTGGGCAGGCAGGCAGTGCAGGAACAGCACGTCTTCTGCGGCGGCGTCGAGCAACGCACGGTTGACCTGATAGGGCTGGAACAGCTTGAGGCGTTCGGCGGCTTCGTCTTCCTGGCCCATGGAGGCCCACACGTCGGTGCTCACCAGATGGGCGCCAGCAACGGCAGCGCGCGGGTCGCGGAAGATCTGCACACGCTCGCCCGCAGCCGCGAGGAACGTAGCGTTCGGCTCGTAGCCCTCGGGGCAGGCAACGCGCAGCTGGAAGTCGAACTGCATGGCCGCTTCTATATAGGAGTTGCACATGTTGTTGCCGTCGCCGATCCAGGCCACGGTCTTGCCTTTGATGCTGCCGCGCTGCTCCTGATAGGTCTGCATATCGGCGAGCAACTGGCATGGGTGCAGGTCATCGGACAGACCGTTGATCACCGGTACGCGCGAGTTGGCGGCGAATTCGGTGAGGGTGCTGTGGGCGAAAGTGCGGATCATCACCGCATCGAGCATGCGCGACATCACGATGGCGGCGTCGCCAATCGGCTCGCCACGGCCCAGTTGGGTATCACGCGGCGAGAGGAAGATGGCCTGGCCGCCAAGCTGGATCATGCCGGCTTCAAACGACAGGCGGGTGCGGGTCGAGGCCTTCTCGAAGATCATGCCCAGTACGCGATTCTTCAGCGGCTCGAACAGCACGCCGCGGTTGCGCAAGTCCTTCAGCTCCATGCCGCGGCGGATCAGGCTCACCAGTTCGTCCGGTGTGCAATCCATCAGCGAGAGAAAGTGTCTTGCGCTCATCGTTAACTACCTTTTGACAGCTGGGCGCAGGTTCAATGGCCTAATTAAATAGAAGAAACGGCAGAACCTACGGCTGGGGGGCCGCACTATGCGACGAAACGGGGAAGTCGCGATCTTATAAGCAAACGCCGATCAGGCGCAAATTGCCTGCTGCTTTCAGGCGCGTGGTGTTGGCGCGGGAACCATTTATCTGCTGACCTGATGCCGCGCAATTCACGTAGCGAACCCTGCTGGCGCAGGGTGCGACCAGCCGCCATAGTCATGCCTTTACGGTGCTCAGCGCATCGCGTTAAAACAAGAGGCTCGGCCATGACCAAAACCCTCCACCACCGTGCATGCCATCTCTGCGAAGCCATCTGTGGCCTGACCATTGAAACCGAAGTGCAGGACGACGGTTCCATGCAGATCCGCTCGATCAAGGGCGATGCCCAGGACAGCTTCAGTCGTGGCCATATCTGCCCCAAGGCAGTAGCGCTGCAGGATATCCAGAGCGATCCCGACCGCCTGCGTCAGCCCATGCGCCGTGTCGGCAATGAGTGGCAAGCCATCGAGTGGGATGAAGCCTTCGAGTTGGTGGCCGAGCGCCTGAGTACGATCCAGACGCGGCATGGGCAGAACGCCGTGGCGGTGTATCAGGGCAACCCGAGTGTGCATAACTATGGCCTGATGACCCACAGCAACTACTTCCTCGGCCAGCTGAAAACCCGCAACCGCTATTCCGCCACCTCGGTCGATCAGCTGCCGCATCACCTGACCAGCCACCTGATGTATGGCCATGGCCTGCTGATACCGATTCCGGATATCGACCACACCGACTTTATGCTGATTCTCGGTGGCAACCCGCTGGCGTCCAACGGCAGCATCATGACGGTGCCAGATGTGGAGAAGCGCCTGAAGGCCATCCAGAAGCGCGGTGGCAAACTGGTGGTGGTTGACCCACGGCGTAGTGAAACAGCCGCAATTGCTGATCAGCATGTGTTCGTCCGTCCGGGGCAGGATGCTGCGCTGCTGTTCGGCTTGCTCAATACCCTGTTCGAAGAAAACCTGGGCCGCGCCAGTCATCTGGCCGTCGATGGGTTGGATGAAGTGCGCCAGGCGATTGCCGGCTTTACTGCCGAAGCCATGAGCGCCCGCTGTGGCGTGCCGGCATCAACGATTCGCCAGTTGGCACGCGATTTTGCCGCTGCCGAGTCGGCGGTGTGTTACGGCCGTATGGGCGTCTCCACTCAGGCTTTCGGCACGCTGTGTCAGTGGCTGGTGCAGCTGATCAACCTGGTCACCGGCAACCTTGATCGCGTCGGCGGCGTGCTCTGCACCGAGCCGGCCGTGGACCTGGTTGCTTCAACCTCTGGCGGGCATTTCAATCGTTGGCAAAGCCGCGTATCCGGCTTGCCGGAGTACGGCGGTGAATTGCCGGTGTCGGCCCTGGCCGAGGAAATGCTTAGCGAGGGCGAAGGGCAGGTGCGCGCGCTGGTCACTGTGGCGGGCAATCCGGTGCTGTCCACGCCCAATGGCCGGCAGCTGGAGCAGGCGCTGGATGGCTTGGAGTTTATGCTTAGCATCGACTTCTATATCAACGAAACCACCCGCTATGCCGACCTGATCCTGCCGCCGACCGGGCCGCTGGAACACGATCACTACGACACCACCTTTAATATGTTCGCGGTGCGCAATGTCACTCGCTTCAATGAGGCGGTGCTGGCCAAGCCGGCCGGCGCGCTGCATGACTGGGAAATCTTTGTCGGCCTGGCCAAAGCTTTTGCCGCCAAGACAGGCGTGGAGCTTAAACCGACCATGGCTCCCGAGCAGATGATCGACATGGGACTGCGCTTTGGCAGCTACGGCGACAAGTCGGAACATAAGCTGTCTTTGGCGGTGCTGCGCGAGCACCCGCATGGCCTCGATCTGGGCGCGCTCAAGCCCAACCTAGTCGGCCGCTTGAAAACCGCTAACAAGCATATTCAGGCGGCGCCAGCGGTGATCATGGCCGACTTGCAGCGCTTTGCTGAACAGCCAGCGGCCAAGGCCGATGAGCTGCTGCTGATCGGTCGACGCCATGTGCGCAGCAATAACTCTTGGATGCACAACTATCACCGCCTAGTTAAAGGCAAGCCGCGTCACCAGTTGCTGATGCACCCGGCGGATCTGAGCCAGCGCGGGTTAACCGATGGCCAACTGGTGCGCGTGCGCTCGCGGGTCGGGGTCATTGAGGTGGAAGTAGCTGCCAGTGAAGACATGATGACCGGCGTGGTCAGCCTGCCGCACGGTTGGGGTCATGCGCGGCCTGGCGTACAAATGAGCATCGCCAGCGAACAACCAGGTGCCAGCGCCAATGACCTGACCGATGAGCGGCAACTCGATGCCCTGTCCGGCAATGCTGCGCTAAATGGGGTGCCGGTGCAGGTTGAAGCCGCTTGAGCAGCTGATATTTGGCATAGGGAAAGTGGCAGGGAAGGCCGAGCATTGCGCTCGGCTTTTCGCTACAATGCCGCCACCGTGCCGACCCGTGAGTCGGGAAGTTAAGTCCTGAGGTGCCCAATGGATATCATCGAAACCATCAAAGAGCAGATCGCTAAAAATACCGTTCTGCTGTACATGAAAGGCTCGCCGAACGCTCCGCAGTGCGGCTTTTCCTCCAAAGCTGCGCAGGTTGTGATGGCCTGTGGCGAGAAATTCGCCTATGTCGACATCCTGCAAAACCCGGAAATCCGCGCCAACCTGCCTAAGTACGCCAACTGGCCGACCTTCCCGCAGCTGTGGGTTGGTGGTGAACTGGTCGGCGGCAGCGACATCCTCGCGGAAATGTTCGATAAGGGTGAGCTGCAGACCCTAATCAAAGACGCCGTGCAGAAAGCCGACGCCTAAGCTAAGCAGGCTGCATAAACAACAAACCCCGCCAAGTGCGGGGTTTGTTGTTTATGGCGCAGTGTTTTGCGCCATAGAACCTGTTTCACGATCTAGCGAGCTAGAGTCCTGCAAGGCGCTACGTTAGTAACAGCCTCTGGCTGGTCAAAGCGGCGAGGAAGCGGAGTGTACTTTTGTACATGAGCATTCCGAGCCTGTTTTTAACGCGGCAGGGCCGACGCGCAGCAGATCGTAAGCAGGTTCTTATTCGTCCATCTGCGACTGCAGGTAGTTCTGCAAGCCCACGGCCTCGATCAGGCTGAGTTGGGTTTCCAGCCAGTCGATGTGGTCTTCTTCAGAGCAGAGGATTTCTTCGAGCAGCTCGCGGCTGGCGTAGTCACCTATGCTTTCGCAGTAGGCAATCGCCGCTTTCAGGTCGATATGCGCTTTGTGTTCGATCTTCAGGTCGCACTCGAGCATTTCCTTGGTGTTTTCACCGATCAGGATCTTGCCGAGGTCTTGCAGGTTGGGCAGGCCTTCGAGGAAGAGGATGCGCTTGATCAGCTTGTCCGCATGCTTCATCTCGTCGATGGACTCGTGATACTCGTGCTCGCCGAGTTTCTTCAGGCCCCAGTCCTCATACATGCGTGCGTGCAGGAAGTACTGGTTGATCGCGACCAGCTCGTTACCGAGGATCTTGTTCAGATGCTGGATGACCTTCTTGTCGCCTTTCATGTCTGCGTCTGCCTTGCAGGGGAGTTAGCATCAAATTCTGGGCCGATGGTTTTCGACTGTCAAACCTAAGTATTTGAATTTAAAGTTAAAATTAATATGAATACGAATGCTTAAGTTCTGCGCTTTGTCGCTAAGGTATTGAATTAAAGCAATAAAAAAACCGGACACGAGGTCCGGTTTTTTTATATCGCTAAATTCAGGCGGCAACAAAGTTCGCCGGGTAGGCCATGGCTGCCTGGCTGTTTTGCACGTCGCTCAGTGTTTCGCGGACCACTTGCTTGGCCAGGCAGGCGCATTTGCCGCATTGGCTGGCAACGCCGAGGGTGGCGCGCACGTCACGGTAGCTGCAGCAGCCTTCGTAGATGGCTTCGCGGATCTGACCGTCAGTAATACCTTCGCAGAGACACACGTACATGGTTAAGGCTCGTGGCAGGGCAGTGGCTAATGCGACGGATACTAATGTTAATGAGAATGCTTGTCAAAACTGTGTGTGGTTGATTACGGATTGCCTGACGGGCGGTGGCGAGGTGGTCGCGGTTGGTGGCGGGTAAGGGGTTACAGCCCATGCTGATTAGCCAACGCCACCCAGCCTGCCACTGAAATTGTCCGCGTGAGCGGCAATTAGGCAAACCCGTTTGCCGCTTGCTTGCCCATAGGCGGAAAGCGCTTGCCGCTTTGCCGCTCTGAGCACTGTATTTATCAATCAAACTATTGATAAATAAGTAAAAAATAATATGGCACAGGCATTGCTTATGGTCTTGCACGGAAAGTAGCAACACCAACCGGCAAAGGTTTCTGACCATGAGCATCAGTTTCGATCGGGCACTCGGCATCCATGAACAAGCACTGGGCTTTCGCGCTCAGCGCGCCGAGGTGTTGGCCAACAACATCGCCAACGCCGACACGCCGCACTACAAGGCGCGTGACCTGCAGTTCGCCACCGTACTGGCCGAGCAAAGCGCTAAAAGCCAGCGCGGCCAGGTGAGCCTGAATCGTACTGACAGCCAGCATATCCCGGCTGATGGCGTGATGGTCGGGGATGCCAGCCTGGCGTACCGCACCCCGTTCCATCCCTCGATTGATCAGAACACCGTTGACCTGCAGATCGAGCAGTCCAATTACGCGGAAAACTCGGTGCAGTTCCAGGCCAGCTTTACCTTTCTCAATAGCAAATTCAAAGGGCTGGTCAGCGCCCTGCGCGGCGATTAATAGGAGCCTGATGCCATGTCACTAGCCAGTGTTTTCAACATCGCCGGAACCGGTATGAGTGCCCAGAGCACTCGCCTGAATACCATTGCCAGCAACATCGCCAACGCCGAGACAGTCTCCTCGAGCATCGATCAGACCTACCGTGCGCGGCATCCGGTGTTCGCCACCATGTTCCAGTCGGCGCAGAACGGCGACCGTGGTTCGCTGTTTGCCGATCAGGACAATGCCGGGGTTGGCGTGCAGGTCTTGGGTGTGGTCGAGGATCAGAGCAGCCTGATGCCGCGCTATGAGCCGAACCATCCTGCAGCCGATGCCGGCGGCTATGTGTATTACCCCAATGTCAATGTGGTGGAAGAGATGGCCGACATGATTTCTGCCAGTCGGGCCTTTCAGACCAACACTGAAATGATGAACACCGCCAAGCAGATGATGCAGCGCGTATTGACCCTCGGTCAGTAAGCCAACGGAAAAGGAGTGCAACCCCATGAGTACTGTTGGCGATGTCAGTGGTTCGGCGCTGGATCAATACCAGATCAAGAACGAGACCAAGACGAATAAGGACCTGGGCAAGAATGAGTTTCTCAACTTGCTGGTTGCCCAGTTGAATAACCAGAACCCGCTGGAGCCGCAAGGCAATGGTGAGTTTATCGCCCAGCTGGCGCAGTTCAGTCAGGTTGAAGGGATCGAGAAGCTGAACACCAGTATGGGTTCGCTGCTCACCGGTTATCAGTCGTCCCAGGCGTTGCAGGCGTCCTCGCTGGTCGGGCGCAAGGTGATCATCCCGAGTGATAAGGCGGTGGTCGATACCAGCGAGAGCTTCAAGGCCAGTCTGGTGCTGCCGGTTAGCAGCAGCAACGTCTACGTCAATATCTATGACAAGGCCGGCTCTGCGGTGGGCCGAGTCAACCTGGGTGAGCAGGCGGCCGGCAATGTCAGCTTTATCTGGGATGGCAAGGATGCCAGCGGCAATCTGTTGCCGCCCGGCACTTACAAGTTCGAGGCGCAGGCCACCTACGCCGATGGCACCAAGGGGCTTTACACCATGCTGCCGGCCAACGTCGACAGTGTGACCTTGGGCGGCAAAGAGTTGATGTTGAACCTGGCGGGGCTTGGCAGCGTGCCAATGTCGCAGGTCCAGGTGATCGGTCAGTAACTAACAGGTTTTAGCCGCCGGCTGTCCGGCAAAGGAGTCTTCCATGGGTTTCAATATCGGTCTTAGCGGTCTGCGTGCCGCGACCAGCGACCTTAACGTGACCGGTAACAACATCGCCAACGCCGGCACTGCGGGCTTCAAGCAGTCGCGTGCTGAGTTTGCCGATGTCTATGCGGCGTCTGTATTGGGCTCTGGCTCGAATCCGCAGGGCAGCGGTGTGCTGCTCGGTGATGTGTCGCAGCTGTTCAATCAGGGCAATATCAATTACACGCAGAATGCCCTGGACCTGGCGATCAACGGCAACGGCTTCTTCCAGACCAGTAACAATGGCGAAGTGAGCTACACCCGTGCCGGTTACTTCGGTACCGACCGTGATGGCTTTATGGTGAACAACTTCGGTTATCGCCTGCAGGGCTATGCAGTGGATGCCAATGGCAATTTGCAGAATGGCATCATCAACGATTTGCGTATCGAGACTGCCAGTCAGGAGCCTCGCGCAACCGAGAGTCTTGAACAGGTGTTCAACCTCAACTCGACCAATAGTGTGCCGACTACCGTACCGTTCAATCCGTCGGACCCGACGACCTATAACTCGTCGACCTCAACCAATATTTACGACACCCAGGGTAACTCCCACGTATTTACCCAGTACTTCCTCAAGACGGGTCCCAATACCTGGCAGATGAACGTATTGATCGATGGGCGTAACCCGGATGATCCGACGCTGACCACGCCTTCGTCAGTGGATCTACAGTTCACCACGGCCGGGCAGTTGGATATTCCCGCCTTGATCGCCTCAACGCCGACCGGTTTCACCGTTGACGCCAATGGTCTTATCAATCTGACCACCTGGGTGCCGGCAGCGCCGGACAATTCCATCCCGCCTGTATGGAGTGGCAACGGCGCTACTGCCAGCGCTGCGGGTGTGGCTGTTGATGTGCGCGCCTCAACGCAGTTTGCCAGTAACTTTGCGGTAAACCGGGTCAGCCAGGACGGTTACACCACCGGTCAATTGGCTGGGTTGGAAATCGATGACACCGGGGTGATCTTTGCCCGCTACACCAATGGTCAATCCAAGGTGCAGGGGCAGGTGATTCTGGCCAACTTCGCCAACGTGCAAGGGCTGACGCCGGTGGGCAAGACTGCCTGGGTGCAGTCCTTCCAGTCGGGCGAGCCGGTGGTGGGGACGCCGCGTAGCGGTACCCTGGGCGCCCTGCAGTCTGGTGCGCTGGAGGACTCCAACGTTGAGCTGTCGGATCAGCTGGTCAATCTGATCGTGGCGCAGCGCAACTACCAGGCCAACGCCAAGACCATTGAAACCGAAAGTGCGGTGACCCAGACCATTATCAACCTGCGTTGATAAGTGTTGCCTGCGACAGGCAAGCGCCTGTCGCAGGCGGCAAAAGTACGCCGCGATGATATTTAGAAGGCTCCATGTGGAGCCTTTTTTGTTTTTTAAAACCTATTTAAATCAATAAGTTAAATTGATTTTTCGAGTGATGGCATAGGCATTGCTTTATAGCTTGTATAGAGCAGCGCGGCGGCAAGCCCACTCGGAGAATTACCATGGACAAGATGCTGTACGTTTCCATGACTGGCGCCCACAACAACACCCTGGCCCAGCGTGCCCACGCCAACAACCTGGCAAACATCACCACCAATGGTTTCCGTCGGGATTTCGAACAGGCGCGTTCCATGCCGATCTTTGGTGACAGTTATCCGTCGCGGGTCTACGCCATGAGCGAACGCCCTGGCACTGATTTCACCCCAGGCTCGCTGCAGGAAACCGGTCGTGATCTGGATGTGGCAGTTGGCGGCAAAGGCTGGCTGGCCGTGCAGGCGTCCGATGGCAGCGAAGCCTATGTGCGTACCGCCAGCTTGAACGTCGATGCCCTGGGTGTTTTGCGTACCGGCAATGGCTTGCCGGTGATGGGCAACGCCGGGCCGATTGCGGTACCACCAGAGCAGAAAATCGAAATCGGCAAGGACGGCACCATCAGCATTCGCGCCCTTGGCGAGGCACCTAACGTGCTGGCTGAGGTGGACCGGTTGAAGCTGGTCAACCCGGACCTTAAGCAGATGGAGAAGGGCACCGACGGCCTGATCCGCTTCAAGGGGCAGGGCCCGGTGCTGGCGGATGCCAATATGGAAATCACCTCGGGCTTTCTCGAATCAAGCAACGTCAACGCCGTGGAAGAGATGACCGCGATCCTCTCGCTGTCCCGCCAATTCGAATTGCAAGTGAAGATGATGCGCACCGCCGAAGACAATTCGGCGGCCATGGCGCGCGTCTTGCAGATGACCTAATTATCAGCACGCGGCGTCGTTAAAACGGCGCCCGAGGAGAATCGATATGCTTCCGGCACTGTGGGTCAGCAAGACCGGTCTGTCCGCTCAGGACATGAACCTGACCACCATTTCCAACAACCTGGCCAACGTTTCGACCACGGGCTTCAAACGTGATCGCGCCGAGTTCGAGGATCTGCTGTACCAGATCCGTCGTCAGCCTGGTGGCCAGTCCAGCCAGGACAGCCAGCTGCCGTCCGGTTTGCAACTGGGTACCGGTGTGCGGGTGGTGGGTACGCAGAAGATCTTCACTGCCGGTAGCCTGCAAACCACCGAGCAACCGCTGGATATGGCGATCAACGGCCGGGGTTTCTTCCAGGTGTTGCTGCCTGACGGCACGGTGTCCTATAGCCGCGACGGCAGCTTCCACCTCAATTCCGATGGCCAGGTGGTGACATCCAACGGTTATGCCCTGGAGCCGGCCATCGTGCTGCCCAACGAGGTACGCACCTTTACCGTGGGTGAAGACGGCACCGTGTCGGTTACTACTGCCGGCAACCCGCAGCCACAGATCGTCGGCAACCTGCAGACCGCTGACTTCATCAACCCGGCGGGTCTGGAAGCGATCGGCAACAACCTGTTTCTGGAAACCGCTTCCAGTGGCGCGCCGCAGGTCGGTACGCCTGGCCTGAACGGCCTGGGCACCACGCTGCAGAACACCCTGGAAAACTCCAACGTCAGCGTGGTCGAAGAGTTGGTGAACATGATCACCACTCAGCGCGCCTATGAAATGAACTCCAAGGTCATTTCCACCGCTGACCAGATGCTCGGCTTTATTTCGCAGAATCTTTGATAGGTAGGGCCGGTTAGTCGCGCAGCGTCTGGCCTGGCTTTGGATACAGCAAGGAATAGCTTGAACTGGCACTGGTGGCTCACGTTACACGCCACCCCAGGCAACGCATGAGGTAGTAGATATGAACCGGCTGATAATCATAAGTGCACTGCTTGGCCCCCTGGCTTTGAGTGGCTGCATGGCTCCCGCGCCTAAGCCGGATGACCCCTATTACGCTCCGGTGATGCCGCGTACACCGCTGCCAGCGGCGCAGAATAATGGCTCGATTTACCAGGCCGGTTTCGAGAACGGTCTGTTCGGCGACCGTAAGGCGTATCGCGTGGGTGACATCATCACCATCACCCTGAATGAGCGCACCCAGGCCAGCAAAAATACCAACAGCCAGATCAACAAAGACAGTTCGGCCAACATCGGTGTGCCCAATCTGTTTGGTATGACGGTGTCTCCGCAGAATCCATTGACGGCCATTGGCGGCCTGGGGCGAGTAGCCGAAGGTCTTGGTATGACTGCGGATAACCTGAGTTTGGGCTCAAACTTCGATGCTACGCGCTCTGCTGATGGATCCGGCGCGGCCGGGCAGAGCAATAGCCTGACTGGCTCGATTACCGTGTCAGTCGCCGAGGTGATGCCCAACGGCATTCTGCTGGTGCGTGGGGAAAAATGGATGACCCTGAATACCGGCGATGAGCTGGTACGGATTGCCGGCCTGGTCCGTGCTGATGACATTGCCACTGACAACACGGTTTCCTCGACCCGCATTGCCGATGCGCGCATCACCTACTCGGGCACTGGCGCCTTTGCCGATGCAAGTCAGCCGGGCTGGATGAGCCGTTTCTTTCTTAGCCCAATGTGGCCGTTCTGAGGATGGCCACCATGACCCTTTCCAAATACCTAGTGGTTGTAGCCGCCTTGCTGGTGGCTTCGCTGGCTCAGGCCGAGCGGCTTAAAGACCTGGCCAGCATCCAGGGTGTACGCACTAACCAGTTGATTGGTTATGGCCTGGTAGTCGGCCTTAATGGCAGTGGCGACCAGACCACGCAGACGCCGTTCACCGTGCAGACTTTCAACAACATGATGGCGCAGTTCGGCATCAAGGTGCCGCAGGGCGGCAACGTGCAGCTGAAGAACGTGGCGGCGGTGTCGATCCATGCGGATCTGCCGGCGTTCGCCAAGCCCGGGCAGACCATCGACATCACCGTGTCCTCTATCGGTAACGCTAAGAGCCTGCGCGGTGGCAGCCTGCTGATGACGCCGCTCAAGGGGATCGACGGCAACGTCTACGCGATTGCCCAGGGCAACCTGGTGGTCGGCGGTTTTGATGCCGAGGGCGGTGACGGTTCGCGGATTACCGTCAACGTACCGTCGGCTGGGCGCATTCCTGGCGGTGCGACGGTCGAGCGGCCGGTGCCAAGCGGTTTTGATCAGGGCAATACGCTGACGCTCAACCTCAATCGTCCGGATTTCACCACCGCCAAAAATATTGTTGATCACATCAATGAGCTGCTTGGCCCAGGTGTGGCCCAGGCGGTCGACGGTGGCTCGATTCGCGTCAGCGCGCCGCTTGATCCGGGCCAGAGGGTGGACTACCTGTCGATTCTGGAAAACCTAGAAGTCGAGATCGGCCAGGCCGTGGCCAAGGTCATCATCAATTCGCGCACCGGCACCATCGTTATAGGCCAGAACGTGCGCGTGCAGCCTGCCGCAGTGACCCACGGCAGCCTGACCGTAACCATCACCGAAGACCCGATTGTCAGCCAGCCGGAAGCACTGTCTGGCGGCCAGACCGCCGTGGTGCCGCGCTCGCGGGTGAATGCTGATGAAGAAGCCAAGCCGATGTTCAAGTTCGGTCCCGGGACCACGCTGGATGAAATCGTCCGCGCGGTGAATCAGGTAGGCGCTTCGCCTTCCGACCTTATGGCCATCCTGGAGGCGCTGAAACAAGCCGGCGCTCTGCAGGCTGACCTGATCGTGATTTAAGGGAGCGCACGCTATGGACTCTCGCCTATCAGCCGGTTTGCTCGGCGGCACCAGCACCGTCGACAGTGGTGCCTATAACGATCTCAATCGCCTTAACCAGTTCAAGGTCGGCGGCGACAGCGAAAAGAACATCAAGAAAGTGGCTCAGGAGTTTGAGTCGCTGTTCCTCAATGAAATGCTCAAGGCCATGCGCTCGGCCAACGAAGCGTTCGGTGAAGGCAACTTCATGAACAGCAACGAGAGCAAAACCTACCAGGACATGCACGACCAGCAGCTGTCGGTGACCCTGTCCAATCACCAGAACGGCATCGGTCTGGCCGATGTGCTGGTGCGGCAGATGTCGAAGATGAAGCAGGCGGATAGCCGACCCAATCCATTTGCTCAGGTCAATGAGCCGGTGCCGAATGCGCCGAGCAAACCACTGGCCAAAGTCGACAGCGCGCGTGACGACACCTCGCTGATCAACCAGCGCCGTCTGTCTCTGCCGGGCAAACTGACTGACCGTTTGCTGGCGGGTATCGTGCCGTCGGCTACCGCCGCTGATGGCCAGTCATTGGCGCAGAACGACTGGATTCCCGCCAAGGCCTTTGCCGCACCCGCCGATACTGCGCTGGGGCTCAACGGTATGGACGCGATCACCGGTCGGCGGATTGCCCAGCCGCCACTGGCGCCGGGTAAAGCCGCGTTCGGCTCGAAGGATGAGTTTATTGCCGCCATGTTGCCGATGGCCGAGAAGGCTGCCGAGAAGATTGGTGTCGACCCGCGTTATCTGGTGGCCCAGGCCGCGCTGGAAACCGGTTGGGGCAAGTCGATTATTCGCCAACAGGACGGCACCAGCAGCCACAACCTGTTCGGCATCAAGACCCACAACAGCTGGGAAGGTGACTCGGCGCGGGTGCTGACCACCGAGTTCAAGGGCGGCAAAGCGGTCAAGGAAGCGGCCTCGTTCCGCGCCTATGACTCCTTCGAACACAGCTTTAACGATTTTGTGAGCTTCCTGCAGGGCAATGGCCGCTACGAGAAAGCCCTGGCCAGTACTGACAAACCCGAGCAGTTCGCCCGTGAGTTGCAGAAAGCCGGGTATGCCACGGACCCGCAGTACGCCCGCAAGATCGCCCAGATAGCGCGGCAGATGCAGACCTATCAATCAGTCGCGGCCGTCAGTACGCCGTCCACCAACGGATGATGAAACATGGCTGACCTACTCAGTATTGGCCTCTCCGGGCTGTCGGCGAACAAGACCTCGCTGGCGGTGACTGGCCATAACATTGTCAACGTCAACACGCCGGGTTTCTCACGTCAGGAGACGATCCAGGCCACGCGCATTCCGCAGTTTAGCGGTGCCGGCTATATCGGCTCGGGCACTACCCTGGTTGATGTGCGGCGCATCTATAACGAGTTTCTCAATACCCAGGTGCGCAGCAGCACGGCGCTCAACAGTGATACCCAGAGCTACCTGGGGCAGATCAATCAGCTCGATTCGTTGCTGGCTGGCAGCACCACGGGTATCAACCCGGGGTTGCAGAAGGTTTTTGCTGCGCTGCAAACCGCCGCCGAAGACCCGGCCAATATTCCGGCCCGGCAGCTGGCGTTGTCCGAGGCTGAGGGTTTGGCCAAGCGCTTCAATACCGTGTACGACCGCTTGTACGAACAAAACGCCTTTATCAACAAGCAGCTGTCGGCGGTGACCGATCAGATTAACCAACTGGCTACCTCGATTGCCGGCTACAACGATGCCATTGCGGTTGCCGCCTCCAACGGTCAGCAACCCAACGATCTGCTCGACGCTCGCGAAGAAGCAGTGCGCAAGCTGTCGACCTTTATCGGTGTGACGGTGGTGGCGCAGGATGACAACAGCTACAACCTGTTTGTCGGCTCGGGCCAGCCCTTGGTGGTCGGCAGCCAGGCCTCGCGCCTGGAGGTGGTGCCGGGTTTATCCGACCCGCTGCGCAGTGAGGTGCAGTTTGTCAGTGGCAACTCGCGCCAGGGCATTACCTCGCTGATTACCGGCGGTGAGATGGGCGGGCTGATCCGTTACCGTGAAGATGTGCTGGACACCACGTTGAACTCGGTTGGCCGCTTGGCACTGGCAGTCACTGATCAGGTCAACCGCCAACTGGGCCAGGGCCTGGATCTCAATGGTCAGTTTGGTAATGGCCTGTTTCGTGACCTCAATGACCCCATTCTGATTGGCCAGCGCAGCTTGGCGCGTGTCGGTAACAGCGATACCACGGCCAACCTCAATGTGCTGATTGAGGACACCACCCAGCTGACCACCAGCGACTATGAGGTGGAATTCACCAGTGCCACGGATTACACCGTACGGCGCGTCAGTGACGGCACCAGCTTTGGCCCGTTCGACATTACCGTGGTCCCGGCGGCGGAGTTTGACGGCGTCTCGCTGAACGTGGCCAGTGGCACCTTTGCCGCCGGTGACCGTTTCCGGGTGATGCCGACGCGCAATGCCGGCGAGTCCATCCGTGCGGATATGAAACGGCCGGAGGAGCTGGCCTTTGCGGCGCCGCTGAAATCGCAGACCAGCCCGGCGAATATCGGCACCGGGGTGATCAGCCAGCCGACCTTGCTGACTGAAATCGATATTTATGACCCGGTGGCTCAAGCCGATCTGGAAACCAGCCTGCGCAATGCGCCGCCGCTGCGCATCGTCATGGGTGCCGGTGGGGGCGCCACTCAGGGGTATGACGTCGTCGATATCAACGGCAACGTCATTGATACCGGGGTGATTGTGCCCGGGCAGAACAACAAGCTGACCATCACCGTGCCTGCGACTGCCGGCCCACCTGCGGTGCCGGTGCCTTTCGACTATGAAGTGACTATCAGCGGTCGGCCGCAGGGTGGCGACAATTTTTCGGTTTCCTTCAACACCAATGGGGTGTCTGATAACCGTAACGCTTTGAAGCTGATTGATCTGCAAAACCGTACGACCATTGGTATCAACCCATTGGCGCCGGCGACCACCGGCTCAAGCTTTACCGATGCTTACGGCGATCTGGTGGAGCGGGTGGGTACCCTGACCAGTCAGGCACGGGTCGATGGCGAGGCCACTGGCGCTATTCTCAAACAGGCCACCAATAACCGTGATTCGATTTCAGCGGTCAACCTCGATGAGGAAGCGGCCAAATTGATTCAGTTCGAGCAGTACTACCAGGCATCGGCACAGATCATTCAAGTTGCCCGCAGCCTGTTCGATACACTGATTAACACGTTCTGACGCGCCGTCTAGAACTTCGAGGTTAGTTTTATGGTGATGCGCATCTCTTCGATCCAGGCCTTCAATAACGGTGTCAGTGGCCTTGGGCGCAACTATGCCAACCTGATTCGCACCCAGGAGCAGATCAGCAGCGGTAACCGTATCCTCACCCCGGCCGATGATCCGGTAGCCTCGGTACGCCTGCTGCAACTTGAACAGCAGCAGGCGCTGCTGGGCCAGTACAAGGAAAACCTCACCGCAGCGAAGAACAGCCTGACCCAGGAAGAAACCACCATCAAATCGGTGGTCAACGTTCTGCAGCGCATCCGCGAACTGGCGGTGCAGGCCGGCGGCGGTGCGCTGTCAGCCGATGACCGTAAGTCGATTGCCAAGGAGCTGAGTGAGCGCGAGGGCGAGCTGCTCAATCTGATGAACAGTCGTAACGCCCGTGGCGAGTACCTGTTCAGTGGCTTTCTTGGCAAAACCGAACCCTTTCTGCGTAACCCCGATGGCACCTATTCCTATCAGGGCGACGAGGGCCAGCGCAGCCTGCAGGTAGCCGGCTCAAGTAGCGTGGCGATCAACGATAACGGCAAGCGCCTGTTTGAAGATGTAAGCAATGCCAATCGGATTATCAATGCGCTTGGCGTCAATAACGCCGCCTTACCGACTCCGCCATTACCGGCCACCAACATTCCAGCGTTGCCAGCGGCAGATCAGCGGGTATTTATGTCGCCTGGTCTGGTGCAGGACAACCAGACGTTCAACAGTAGCTTTCGTGCAGGTGAGCCCTATTCGCTAGCCTTCGTCAGCGGTAAAGAGTTTCGCATCTATGACAGCGCCGGCGCTGACGTCACATCTGAGGTGCCAGGTGGTGGTTTGATTGACCCCCTCGTCAGTGGCGGCAATACCATCAACTTTCGCGGCATGCGCTTCCAGTTGGATGTGGTGTTGCAGCCTGGGGACAACGAGCTGGATCTGGACAACCTGTTGGCCGACACCGCTACGCCGGGAACTCCTGGCATCAATACCCATAGTTTCACCCTGCAGTCGGCGCCGACGGACTTTGCCGTCAACCGTTCATCAACCAACAACTCGGCTGCAATTGTTGCTCCGGCAGGTATCAGCAACCAGGCAACCTTTGACAGCCAGTTTCCGACTTCCGGGGTTGTCCTGCGCTTTACCGACGACACGAACTATGAGGTCTACTCCCAGCCGGTTGGGCCGGGTAGCCCGGTACTCGCCACAGGTACGGTTGCTGGGCCTTACCCGGCCACCTTCAGCGTGTTCGGCGCTGATTTCACACTGTCCGCTCCTGCGGCGGTTGCCGGTGGTGACGAGTTCGGCCTGCAGCCACAGTTTCAGGAACAACGCAGCATCCTCAACACCATCAGCCGCCTGCGCCAGGCGCTTGAGTCTTCGCCGACCTCACCGGCCGGTAACCTGGGGGTGCGTAACGAGGTAGCGATTGCCTTGACTAACCTGGACAGCGGGATGGGCAAGGTGCTGGAAGTGCAGACGGAAATCGGTGCACGGATGAACCTGATCGAAACCACTGAAATCGATAACGAGGATGTCACCCTGGTCAACAAGTCGGTACAGGCCGACCTGCGCGAACTGGATTACGCCGAAGCGCTGTCACGCTTGTCATTTCAGACCATCATTCTGGAGGCTGCGCAGCAGAGTTATGTGAAGATCGCCGGGCTGAATCTGTTCAATCAGTTGCGTTGAGCCGCAGCCACTAGGCCGCTCGTCGCGGCACCAGGGCACGTTCTACTCATCAGGGATATGGCAGCGCATGACCGAACAGATTCTGGCTTTTTCTACCAAGGCGGGTTCACTCGCTCTGCTCAATGGTCGTCTGCACAGCGCCTGCGTGCTACCGCAGGTGCTCTTCAGTGTCGCGCAGTGGCGCGAGAGGGCTGACGCCTGCCTAGCCGAGGTGCTTTCGCAAGGTTGGGCCAGCATGGCGGTGCGCAGCAGCAGCTGCCGTGAGGACGGCGAACTGTCTTCGGCGGCCGGCGCGTTCGACTCCTGCCTGAACGTCGACTCCGACGGCTTGCTTGCGGCCATCGAGCAGGTGCTCGAGTCGATGGGCGGGCTGGGCGCCAGTGAGCACGATCAGGTCTTTGTTCAACCTATGGTCGGCGATGTGCGTATGGCAGGTGTCGGTTTTGGCCTCGACCCGGCCACCTTGGCGCCGTACTTCGTGATCAACTACGACGAGAGCAGTGGGCGCACCGATGCCGTGACCTCTGGGCGGTCCAACGAGCTGCGCACCTTCTATGCACATCATGCTGCCAGTGAGCTGCCGTCTTCGCTGGCGCCCGTGGTGGCGCTGTTGCGCGAGTTGCAGGCGCTGTTCGGGCGGCAGGCCATGGACATCGAATTTGCCGTGGATGCGCAGGCACGGCTATATCTACTGCAGGTGAGGCCGCTGGTGCTCGGCGCCGAACCGGCCGATGCCCAGGCGCATGGCAAGCTGGTTCGCCTGATCCATGACCGTATTGCCCAAGGCATTCGTCCACAGCCCTTTCTACATGGTGAGCGCACCGTATTCGGGGTGATGCCGGACTGGAACCCGGCCGAAATCATCGGTGTGCGACCGCGGCCGTTGGCGCTGTCGCTGTACCGCGAATTGGTCACCGACATGATCTGGGCCTACCAGCGCAACAACTATGGTTACCGCAATCTGCGCAGCTTCCCGCTGATGCTGCATTTCCATGGGCTGCCTTACATCGACGTGCGCGTCAGCTTCAACTCCTTCATCCCGCGCGACATCGACGGAGCACTCGCCGACAAACTGGTCAATTACTACATTGAGCGCCTGTTGGCCGCGCCCAATCTGCATGACAAGGTCGAGTTCGAGATCGTCTTCTCCTGCTACACGCTGGATCTGCCGCAGCGCCTGCAGGCCCTGCAGGACGCCGGTTTTACCGAGGCCGAGTGCCGACGCCTGGGCGATAGTCTGCGCGAGTTGACCAACCGTATCGTGCACAACGAAACCGGTCTGTGGCGCACTGACCGGCAGAAGCTCGACGTGTTGCTGGCCAGGCGCGACGAGATACTCGGTGCTGATACCGATCCGGTTACGCGCATTTACTGGCTGTTGGAAGACTGCCGTCGCTATGGCACGCTACCGTTCGCAGGGTTGGCGCGGGCCGGTTTCATTGCGGTGCAACTGCTGCGCTCGCTGGTCACCGTGGGCGTGCTCGACCAGAGCGAATACGATGCCTTTCTCAATGGCCTATCCACGGTCAGCGGGCAGATGACTCAGGATCTGGCGCAGCTGGATCGCACCACCTTCCTGGCCCGCTACGGTCACCTGCGGCCGGGTACTTACGACATCCTGTCGCCGCGCTACGACGAGGCTCCCGATCTCTATTTCGATTGGCACAACCTGGCGGTCGAGACGCGTCACGACAGCACCCGTTTCGCTCTATCGTTGGCACAGATGCGCGAGATCAGTCGCCTGCTCAGCGAGCACGGGCTGTCCCACGACGTGGTGGGGCTGTTTGATTTTCTTCAGGCCGGTATCGAGTTGCGCGAATATGCCAAATTCGTGTTCACGCGCAACCTGTCCGATGCGCTGTCACTGTTCCGTGAGCTGGGCCATGACCTGGGGTTCAGCGCCGAGGACATGTCCTACGCCAACATCCAGGTGATCAAGGAACTGCATGCTGCCAGTGCCGACCCCAGGGAGCTGATCGCCGCCAGCATCGAGGAAGGGCGCCGGCGTTACGGCGAAACCTGCCAGATCGTGCTGCCTCCGCTGATCACCAGCGCCGAGGACGCTTTCTGTTTCCACCTGCCGCAGGCCGAGCCGAACTTCATCACCCAGCGTCAGGTGACCGGCGCGGTGATGGACTACCACCAGCGCGATCAGCTGCAGGGCGCTATCGTCATGATCCCCAGCGCCGATCCTGGGTTCGATTGGATCTTCTCCCACTCTATCGCCGGCTTTATTACCGCCTATGGCGGCACCAACTCGCACATGGCCATCCGCGCCAACGAACTCGGTCTGCCGGCCGTGATCGGGGCAGGAGAGGTGCTCTACCGCAAGTGGGCTGCGGCGCAGATGCTCAACATCGACTGCGCCAACCGGCGCGTCGAGGTGTTGCGGTGAGGGTGGTGCTGGTCAGCCAGCGCGTAGATGTGCTGGCCGACCGGGGCGAGCGGCGGGATGCGCTGGATCAGCGCTTGCCGGACTGGTTGGCGAGCCATGGACTGTTACCGGTGCCGGTGCCCAACCGCCCTGAACGAGTGGATGCCTTGTGGACGCAGCTGAAGCCCTGCGCGTTGGTGCTCAGCGGCGGCAACGATCTTGCCGAGTACGGTGGCGATGCTCCGGAGCGTGACGCTGTCGAACGTGCGTTGCTGGCGCGAGCCATGGCCGAGCGGGTGCCGCTGTTTGCCCTGTGCCGTGGGGCGCAACTGCTGCTTGATGCCTTTGGCAATCGTCTCGAACGGGTGGCTGGGCATGTTGGTACGCGTCACCGCTTGGTGATCGACGGTCGCAAGGTGGAGGTCAACAGCTACCACCAATGGGGCTGCCGTTCGCTGATCGCGCCACTGGAAGTGCTGGCATGCAGCGAGGATGGCGTAATCGAGGCCTTCTTTCACCCGCAACTGCCGCTGCTTGGCGTGATGTGGCACCCCGAGCGGGAAATGCCTTTCGCCGAGCTGGATGGTCTGCTTCTGAATCGCTGTCTGAACAAGGAATGAGCGTTACATGACACGAGCCATTATCCTTGCCGCCGGGCGCGGCAGTCGCATGGGCGAGCTAACCGCCGAGCAGCCTAAGTGTTTCGCCCGCCTGCACGGTCGCCGCCTGCTGGACTGGCAGCTGGGCGCGTTGCGTGGCGCTGGAATCGAGCGCCTGGGCCTGGTGCGGGGCTATCGCGGCGAATGCTTCGACGAGCCGTTAACCTATTTCGAGAACCCGCGCTGGCAACAGAGCAATATGGTGCGCACGCTGCTGGCCGCCGACGCTTGGCTGGCAACGGAGGCGTGCATCGTCAGTTACAGCGACATCTTCTACAGCGCCGCCACCGTGGCCGCGCTGAGCAGGGTGGAGGCGGACCTGGCGATTGCCTACGACCCGCACTGGTATGCGCTGTGGTCGCAGCGTTTCGCGGATCCGCTGGCCGATGCTGAGAGTTTTCGTCTGGATGCCAATGGCAATCTGGCGACTATTGGCGAGCGCTGCCAAAGCGCCGCCGAGATCGAGGGGCAGTACATGGGCCTGCTCAAGTTCACTCCGGGCGGCTGGACACAGGTGCGTGAGTTGCTGCAGCGACTCGGTGACGACGCGGTGGATCGCCTGGACATGACCAGCCTGCTGCGGCTGCTGTTGCAGGCTGGTATGTCAATTGCCGTGTCGCCGGTGCAAGGGCCGTGGGGGGAGGTGGACGCCGCCGACGACCTGGCGCTCTATCATCGGATTATGCCTCTCGCTGCAATTGCCCCCTGAGTTCTGGAGCTGCCTTCATGCCACTATGTTTCCCCATCGACACGGTGTTGGCCATTCTCAAGCGTTTTCCCCGTCCTGCCGATCCTCTGGAGCAGCAGGCGCTGGAGCGCTTGAGGACGATGGAGGCGCAGGAAGCCGACTCGCTCTGGGAACAGCTGTGCCTGAGGGTGCTTCTCAACCCTGTGTACCTAGAGGCGCTCTGGCCTGACGCCTGTGTGCAGCATCCGGAAATGCGCCAGCTCCTGCAACGCTTGCAGGAACGGCTTTGGGTGCCGGATGTCCGCGTGCAGACGGAGAACGACAGTGCTCAGTGGGTGCTGGAGCAGGGGGATGCCGAGCAGCACGACACCCTGATGCACCGCCTGCTTGCTTACCTCAGAAGCGGCAACCCGAACGCCGGTACCCCCTTTGCCTTCCTGGCGCGCTACTACACCTGGCGTGACCTATTGGTGACGCAACTGGTTGCGCCCGAGCGCATCGATCTGGTTGATCGCGTTTTCGCTTTGCTGGATATGCAAAACAAACAGTGGGGTAAGCCCTACTGCGGCGGATACGCCTACCAGGGCTATGCCCGAATCGGCATTGCCGGCGTCAAACCGACCGAGGAGCGCCTGGACGGCTACGCTTTTATGCCCTGGCTGAACGAGGGAATGAGCGTGCTGGAGATCGGCTGTAACAACGGTTTTATGGCCATCGAACTGGCCAGCCGGGCGGGTCTCGTCGATGCGGTGGAATACAACCCCTTTCTCGTCGAGATCGGCCGTATCACCGCTGAAGCGCTGGGCCAGCACAATGTGAATTTCCAGGTCGCAGATTTCAGCAGTTGGAGGCCGAACCGGCGCTATGACGTGGTTCTCTCGTTCGCTAACCACTGCACCATCGACGGAAACCTGGCCGTCGAGTTCGAGAACTTCGTGGCCAAACTCTGGTGTTTGACGCAGGACGATGGCTGGCTGCTGTTCGAGAGTCACAATGTGTTCGGCGCAGGCACTGGCGCGGCAGGCGACGACGGTGACCTGGACCGCAAGTTCGACATCATGGAGCGTTATTTCGAGCTGCAGGACTCCAAGATGACGCGGGCATTCGTGCCCAGTCAGGACATCGATAAGTTGTTTGTCGTTCTGCGTCGGCGCCCAGAGGTGCTCCCTTGCGTTCAGCGCTGCATGAACCTCCCGCAAGCTCGCCAGCGATACAGCTATCAGGGCGAGCCGTTCGCCTGAACCGGTCAGGCAGGTTCAGGCCTCGGGCAGGCTCAGCAGCGCCAGGTGCTTGAGCACCGGATGGATGACGTAATAGGTGTTGCCCTGTTCGGCATCTTGCTGCAGTACCACCGCCAACTCGCCGCTGGCCTGATAGCCACGCAGCACCTCCAGCAGCAGGTCGGCGCGGATCGCCGTGTCGTAGCGGCGGTCGATGTCGGTGCCCAGCGGCGGCGCCGGATAGCGCTTGCGGGCGAGTACCGGGCCGGTGTCGATGTGGGTGTCGAGCAGGATGGCGCTGGCGGCGCAAGTACCTTCCTCCAGCAGGCTGTAGTAGACGGTCGTGCTGCCACGGTATTCGGGTAGCCAGCCGCTGTGTACGTGCAGCAGCGGTATGCCCAGCTCAATCAGTGGCGGCTTGACGATCTGCCCGCCATAGCCGGAGAAGATCACCAGGCGCGGCGCCCGTTCACGCACGGCTTCGATGACCTGCTGAGCGTTGATGTCGCGCGTTTCCAGATAAGTGACGGGTACAGCGCAGTCGGTCAGGGTGCGGCTGAGGGGGATACCCAGATCCGGCAGCAGAACCCCCATCAGCTCGCGGGCCGGCTCGCTCGGTGCTGTGCAGGCTGGTGCCGCCTCGCCGAGCAGCAACGCATGGGATGGCATCAGCCCGTGGGCGGCCAGGGTCTGCACGTAGGCCTGGCTGCGTGCGCTGTGTGCCGCGATCAGCAGAACGTCGTCGAGGTGGGTCATGGGGCGATCTCCACGTTGGCCTGCGTGGCAATACGAGTGACCCAGTCCTGCTCGGCGGCGATCAGCCAGGCGAGTTGAGCGCCATGGGCCGGGGTCAGGCGCGGCTGGATCGAGATCAGGCTATCGATGACCTTGAGCAGGCCATTAAGAAAGGGCAGGGCGCCAGGCTGTTTGGCCTGATGTAGGCACAGTGCGGCGAATTGCAGGTAGAGATTCAGGTCGTCATAGCCGCTGTCGGCGACGGCCTTGAAATCGCTATCGTAGCGACGATGCAGGCGCTTGCTGACTTCGAAGCGCTGTAGCAGGCGTTCGGCCAGACGCCGCTTGCCGGGCGCATCCGCGGCCGCATGCAGCAGCTCGGCCAGCAGCTCGGCTGTATCCTGAGTGTTTGCGCCGTGTTTGGGCGCTACCGGTAACGGTACCACGCGCGCTGACGGTAACTCCTCCAGTGCTGCCTGACGGCTCGCGCGCCAGGCCGGGAAGAAGGCCGCGCCGTGGTACTGGCTGTAGAAGTAGGTGTTGCGTTCTTCGAGCCGATCACCCTGGCTATAGGGGTAGTCGATATCGCTCATGCCACCGATCCCTGTGCCCGCTGGAGGATGTCACGTGCCAGTTCGGCGATGTCGGCCGGATGGCTGGTATCGATTTCCAGATCGGCTGCGGTGGGGGGCGGGAAGGGAATGTCCACGCCCACCATGTCGCTCATCTCGCCGGCCAGCGCCTTGCGGTAGAGCCCCTTGGTGTCGCGTTCGACCAGCGTCTGCATGGGTGGATTGAGGTAGACCTCGTAGTAGTGGCGAAAGCGCGTACGGTTCAGCTCGCGCAGATCCGGAAAGACCGACAGGATGCTGCACACCACATTGATTTCCTGCGCATCGAGCCAGGCGCACAGTTCGAAGATGCGCTCGGCGTTGAGGCGTCGCCCAGCCAGGCTGTAGTCCGCAGCCTGGGTGTCCTGGCGGAAGATGCGCCGAACTTCGTCGCCATCCACCAGCAGGGTATTGGGCGTCTGCAGCTTCCATTGGCGGGTTATTTCGCGTCCGAGCGTGGTCTTGCCCGAACCGGACAGGCCGATCAGCCAGATGACCATCAGCCTCTCCCTGCCAGGGAACGGGCGCTGTTGGCGATTGCCACGGCGGCGACCTGGCCGGCATAACCGTAGAATGGCGCGAAGTAGTACTGGCTGAGGGTCTTGCGGATCGGCCGCTGGGCCTCCCACAGGCTGGCATCCTCCAGCAATTCTTCGAGACGGCCGCTGTGCTGGGCGCCAAGGTGCGGCAGGTACTTGCGCAGCCAGATGTCCGAAGAGTCCTCACCCATCAACGGGTCGGCCTCGGCATTGGGCAGGTCGAGTAGCAGCACGTTGCGATCAGTGTAGATGCCGCCGAAGGCAGAGCCGCCGTAGTCGCACAGCAGGAAGTCGGCAAGCTGGAACAGTTCGACGTTGTCGATGTGTTCGCGGATCACGCAGGCAAAGCGCTCCAGCTCGTGCATACGCGCTGGTTCTTCGGTGATGGTGATCGGGTGTGGTTTGACGATCACGTTGTAGCGCGCCTGTAGACGTGCGACGGCAGCGGCGAACAGGTCTATCGAACTCAGCGTGCTCCATGTTGGCAGCCACACCACGGTCTGGCGGCCGGGGTCGAGCTGCAGCTCGGTTAGCCGCGCAGGGCAATCCAGCGGCTGATTGAAGAAACGATCGAAGCGCGGGTAGCCCATCTGAATCTTCAGCGTGTCGTGGCAGAACTCCAGATGTTCAGCCTGATAGGGGCCGAAACAGAGGATGCTGTCGTACACCTGGTTCCAGGGCTGGAAGTTCCAGCCGGCCTTGCCGTTGGCGTACATGAACCTTAGGTTGTAACGGCCAATGGACTTGGGCAGATAGGGCGAGTCGGGGCCACGCAGGTAATGCTGTGGGAAGTTTGACACCAAGGTGGTGTAGCGTTCCTTGTTGGCGAGCATTTCGCGAGCGTCGCGCCACGGTAGCCGGTGCTGCTGGCAACCGGCGACCACTGCGTCGATGTCCTGCTGCGTCTTGCCGGTGACGGCGATCTCCACACTGCCTGCCGGCAGATGCTGCCAGACCGCGTGATAGTGATTGAACATCTCAGGGTTGTGAATCAGGAAACCGAAGCGTTCGAATTCTCTAGCCATGCCGTCCAGTCCTGGCGATTACCGATGCGCCATGTTACTGGAAATTAACCGGTGGTTGAGACGCTTCTTCCGTGACGCCTTAGGCTAGGCTTGCTACGCTCGAAACTTCTTCCAAAGGCAGTCCATACATGGCATCGATCCATCCGTCCGCGGACGTCAAAAGCCAATCGATCGGCGAGGGCACCTCTGTCTGGCAGTTCGTGGTGATCCTCGCGCAGGCGAGCATCGGCCGCGACTGCAACATCAACGCCCACTGTTTTATTGAGAACGATGTGATGCTTGGTGATCGGGTTACGGTGAAATGTGGCGTGTATCTGTGGGATGGTCTGCGTGTCGGCGATGATGTCTTCATCGGCCCCAATGCCACCTTCACCAACGACCGACTGCCGCGCTCCAAACAATACCCCGAAAGCTTCTCGCAGACAGTGATCGAGCGCGGGGCCTCCATTGGCGCCGCGGCGGTCATCCTGCCCGGCCTGACCATCGGCGCTGGTGCCATGGTCGGCGCCGGCGCGGTGGTGACCCGCGACGTTCCCCCGCGCGCGCTGGTGGTTGGCAACCCTGCACGTATCGTGCGTTACCTGGATGAGTGACATGTTTCCTTTTCTTGATCTGGCCGGGATCAACCGGCGCGATGAAGCGGCATTGACCGAGGCGTTTCAGCGGGTGTTGCGCTCCGGCTGGTATGTGCTCGGCGCCGAGGTCGCCGCATTCGAGGCCGAGTACGCGGCTGCCTGCGGGGTGACGCATGCCATCGGCGTGGGTAACGGCTTGGATGCGCTGACCCTGATCCTGCGGGGCTATCGGCAGCTGGGGCGTCTGGTGGAGGGTGACGAGGTGATCCTGCCTGACAACAGCTTCATCGCCACTGCGCTGGCTGTCAGCGAAGCTGGGCTCACTCCGGTGTTGGTGGAGCCCCATGTGGACACGTTCAACATTGATCCAGCCGCTGTGGAGGCCGCCATTAGTCCGCGCACGCGTGCGGTCATCGCCGTACATCTATACGGGCGCCTGGCCGACATGCAGCGCCTACGCGCGATAGCCGACCAGCACGGTCTGTTACTGATTGAGGATGCGGCTCAGGCACATGGTGCGGTAGACGCCCAGGGGCGGGCGGCTGGCGCTCTCGGCGATGCGGCGGGCTTCAGCTTCTTTCCGGTGAAGAACCTCGGCGCGCTTGGCGATGCCGGTGCATTGACCACCGGCGACGATGCGCTGGCCGAACAGGTGCGTAAGCTGCGCAACTACGGCTCCAGTCGCAAGTACGTGCACGAACTGCAGGGCGTCAACTCGCGTCTGGACGAGTTGCAGGCCGCGCTGTTGCGGGTGAAGTTGGTGCGCCTGGCCGACGATGCCCAGGCGCGACGTGACCTGGCAGCGCGTTACCTGGCTGGGATCGACAATCCGCACCTGCATTTGCCTCAGGCTCCGCAGGTGTCCGGCAGCCATGTCTGGCACCAGTTCGTCCTGCGTTGCGAACAGCGAGAGGCCTTACAGGCTCATCTCGAACGCAATGGCGTGCCGAGTCTGATCCACTATCCGATCCCCATCCATCGCCAGGCGGCGTACGCCGAGTTCGCCGATCTGGATCTGCCACTCTCGCGATGCCTGGCTGGCGAGGTGCTCAGCTTGCCGCTATATCCGGGGATGGCGGACGAGTGGGTCGAGCAGACCATCGAGGCATGCAACGCTTTCAGCGTCTGAAGAGAAGGTGGTTCGAGTTTTGCTTCGGAGCTACAACACCCTATCAATCATGTTTTCTTGACGCAGTAACTGCATGGGGCTCGGTTACCTGGGTGTGATCGAGAGGCAGCTAGGAATGGGTTTCACCAGCGTATTTGGAGCGCTCTATGTCTCTTCAGCACTGCAAGATCATCGACCTGCCGATCATTGAGGATCGGCGCGGTAATCTCACCTTCATCGAGGGTGGGCGGCACATTCCCTTCGACATCCAGCGCGTGTACTACCTCTATGATGTACCCGGCGGCTCTCACCGCGGCGGCCATGCGCACAAGGGGCTGCATCAGTTGTTGATCGCCATGTCGGGCAGTTTCGACATTCTGCTGGACGATGGGCGAACCAAGTTTAAGTACCACCTCAATCGTTCCTATTACGGGCTCTATATTCCGCCAATGATCTGGCGCGAGATCGACAACTTCTCCAGTGGTTCGGTGTGCATGGTGCTGGCGTCCGAGCACTACAGCGAAGACGACTACTTCCGCGACTACGACCAGTTCTCCCTGGCGGCCAACGGCAAGTAAGCCTTCGCCGTCGCATGCCGTCGCCATGGTCCGGTTGGCCGGTTTTTACTTTTTTTGATCGGAGTTTTCTGCATGCCCCAGGGAAGTCATCTGTCAGACGCAGTGGTCAGCGCCAGGGTCGTTCCTGCTAGGAGCGCCAAGGGTTGTGCCGATCTGGCCGAGCTGGCTGCTGCCGAGAGCTGGTCGCCAGCGCCGCTGGAGATGGTGGGGTTCTCCCTGCCTGAGAGCGTGCGCCAGGCTCGGCAACGCATGCTGGCGCAGTACCGCGGGCGTTTTCATGACGTGCGCCTAGTCGCTGGCATGGCCGGTATTGGCGACATCGCCCATGGCGAGTATGTCTGCGATGGTGTCTACGACAACCTCGGGCGGTTGAATAACGCCTGGTACGAAAAGCACGGGTTGCGTCTCGATGACAGCGGTGCCTGCGAATTCTTCAGTGGTAAGGGCGAGCCGTTGCAGGTGGCCAGTGCCATCAGCTTCTTCGGCTGGGAAAACGGTAACTATGCGCACTGGCTGAGCGAGAAACTCGGGCGTTTCTACTGGATCGAACAGGCCGACCTGCCGCAGGACACCGTTGTACTGGTCGAGGCCGGCTTGCCTGCCTCTATCATGGACGCTCTGGCCTTGTTCTGGCCGCGCGAGCGTACGGTCTGTGTACAGCCGGGGCGCGCCTGTCAGGTGGACGTGCTGCACCATTTCTCCGACACCGCCGATATCTGGGAGCCGCGTGCAGGCTACGTCTATCGCGGTGACGAATATCATCTCTATCCGCCGGCCATCGCCTGGATGGCCAGCCGGGTCAGGACCCGTTGTTCTGCGCTCGATGGCCGGGACAGGGCCTATCTGATCCGGCCGCCGGGCGGCAATGGCCGCACCATCGTCAATCAACAGGAGCTGATCCGCAAGCTCAATGGCGAAGGCTTCCAAGCCTTTCAGCCGGAGGTGCGCGATTTCGCCTCGCAAGTGCGCGCGCTTGCGGGCTGCGAACTGGCGATTCTGGGCTCTGGTGCGGCGGCTGCCAACCTTCTATGGATGCCCCGGGGCGGCACGCTGGTTATGCTGATCCAGGACAACCCGCAGATGTGGTATTGGTTCTTCCACGCCCTGGCCGCTGCCGTGGGGGTGCGTCTGGTCTATCACCCAGTCAAGGGATTGCCTGGCACCCACAGCGTCGTCTACCACTTGAACGTGGAAATCCCCATCGAGGCACTGCGCCAATGGCTGGCGCAGGATGCGCAGCGCGCCAGCCAGGGGCTGCCGGAGCAGCCGCTGGGCGTCGCGACTCTGCAGGGTGAACTCGCAGGGCGGCGCCGTAGAACGTTGCCCGAACCGCTGCCTGCCGAGCCGCAGGAAGAGGGCGTCGACGTCACCGTAGCGGTGATGTCCTACAACAACGCCGCATTCCTGGCCCAGACCATCGATTCGATCCTGGCCCAGGAGGGTGTGCGGCTTGAGGTAGTGGTCTACGACGACTGCTCGAAAGATGACAGCCTGGACGTGCTGAAACGTTATGCCGGCGAGCCGCGTCTGCATTTCGAAGTCAACGCCCAGAACCTCGGCATGACCGGTAACTACAACAAATGCGTGGCGGCTGGACGCGGGCGTTATGTGGTGGTGCTGGGTTCCGATGACGTGCTCTACCCAGGTCACCTTGCCTCACTGGTCGAAGCCATGGATGCCAGTCCGCAGGCTGCGCTGGGCTATACCCAGTGCTACTGGATCGACGAGAAGGGTGTGCGGCAGCAGTACGCGGACCACCCGGGGCATCGGCGCGCATCGTATTGCGGTGGGCGCGACGAAGTAATCGATCTGCTGTGCTTCGACAACTACATCACGCCTTCTGCCGCCATGTTGCGCCGTAGCTCGCTGCACCTCGTCGCACTGCCAGAAGGTGGCATCCACCGCCACGACATGCTCGCCGGCGACTGGGAGCTGTGGATTCGCCTGGCTCACGTGGCGCCCGACTTCGTCTTCTTGCGCCAGCCCAGCGTCGGCTACCGAGTACATGGCGGGCAGATCTCCAAGAGCTTCTATGGCAGCGACCGACCGCTGCGTGAGCACACCGAAATTCTCGAGCTGTGCTTGGATGACACGGCGACCCGCGTGCGCATGCGGGACGCCGCGCAACCTATCTGGCAACTCTATCGTCAGCGTATCGAGGCCTACTCGGCGGAGGTCAGGGCGCCGCTGCAAGCGCGCATTGATGCCATACGCCGCGCGCTGCTGGAGCAGAGTGCCGATGATTCGGTCGCACAGTGTTTGTTTTCGATAATTCTCACCACCTACAACCGTCCCGATCTGCTGAAGGATGCTCTGGCAAGCGTTGGCAGCCAGACGCTGCGCGATTTTGAAGTCATCCTGATCAACGATAATGGGGAGCCGGTTGAGCACCTGCTGGCGGTCTACGACTTCCCCATCACCTATATCCGTCAGGGGCGCAATCAGGGCCTGTCGGCCGCGCGTAACGCCGGTCTTAAACAGGCGCGCGGACGCTATGTCGTCTATCTCGACGACGACGATATATACCTACCCAATCACCTGGCCGTGCTGGCTGAGGCCTTCGAACAGCATCCGGGCAGCGTTATCTATACCGGCGTCGAGTACGTTAACGAAAAGCTGGAGAACGGCCAGCGCATCGAGCTAGGCCGTGGCCAGCCGTTCAAGCACGAGGTGTTTGATCGCGACCGTCTGTTTACGCAGAACTACATCCCGGTCAATACCTGGGCGCACCCGCGCAGCATGCTAGGTGAAGTCGGCGAATTTGATACTGGGCTGGCTGCGTTCGAAGACTGGGACATGCTCCTTCGTCTGGCCACGCGCTACCCCTTTGTCCATGTGCCGGTTGTGACTAGCGAAGTTCATACGCGCGAGCAGAGCACCAGTGACGATCACATGCTGGGTCGGGAGCGGAAGAACTTCCCGGCGCTCTATCAACTGCTGTATCAGCGTTACCCCGGTTCTGACAGTGAGGTATTGACGCGTGAGCGCGGGGATATGCTGCAGCGTTTGGGTATCTCGGTAGACAGAGGTACTGATGTTCCCACCCTGCAGCGTTGGCTGGCGGAGCGCCTGCCAACCAAGACGGAAAACCGCTTAATTAATCAGTACCTGCAAGAACATGACGGCGGACCGCTGATCGGCATCATCGTGCTCGATCTGGATGGGCAATCAGCGCCGTTGATGCAAACCCTGAAGAGCCTGATCGGCGAGCGCTGCCTGTATGCCACCCTGAAGATCGTGGTGCTGACCAGTAGCGCTGATGTACCGAAGACCTCTGCGGGGGATAAATTGCACTTCGTTCAATTGAGCGACGCAAGCCTGGCAGCACAGATTAACCACGTAGTGAGTGAAAGCGATTTCTCCTGGTTCATGTTGGCCCGCGCCGGCGATGAGTTCACCCCGAGTGGCTTGATGGTCGCAGGGCTGGAGCTGGCGGCAAATCCGGAGTGCCGTGCAATTTATGGTGACCAGTTGCAGCGCTTGCCTGATGGCAGCCTGGGCGGGGTATTTCTGCCGAGCTTCAACCTGGATCTGCTGCTTAGCTTCCCACTGGTCATGGCGCGGCACTGGTTGTTCCGGCGTGATGTGTTTCTGGCTGTCGGTGGTTTTGATGCGCAGTTTGCCGAAGCCCTGGAGTTCGACCTGCTCACCAGGCTGATTGAGGCACAGGGTCTGCTTGGGCTGGGGCATGTTGATGAGCCACTGCTGATCACCGATGCGCCTGCGCTGCGGGATAACCCAGATGAGCGGCGAGTGATTGAGCGTCATCTGGCCCAGCGCGGTTATCAGGCGCGGGTTATTCCAGGGCTACCTGCACGTTACCGCATCGATTACGGCCATTCGAATACCCCGCTGGTATCGATCATCATCGCGATTGACGCCTCTTTGGCCTGTCTGCAGCGCTGTCTGGAGAGTCTGCTCGAGAAAACCCGTTACGCACATTACGAGATTCTGTTCGGTGCCCACGATGCACTGGATGCGGATACTCAAGTGTGGTTGCAGGGTATTGCTGGTCTGGCTGATGCCCGGCTCAGGGTTGTCTCGACGGGCGATATCGTTCAGGCCCAGAACCAGGCAGCCATGGCCGCTCAAGGTGAATACCTGCTGCTGCTGTCTGCTGAGTCGGTTGCGGTGAGTGAAGCCTGGCTGGACGAGCTGCTCAATCATGCGCAACGCCCTGAAGTCGGTGTTGTTGGCGGCAAACTGTTGAGCGGCGATGGACGTATTGATCAAGCCGGCTTACTGCTCGGGTTGCGGGGGCCTGCTGGCCGGGCATTCGCCGGTGAGGCAATGGACAGTGCAGGCTATCTGCAACGCCTGCAGGTCGACCAGAACTACAGCGCCGTGAGTGATGCCTGTCTGATGGTGCGCGCTGAGATCTTTCGTCAGCTCGGCGGGCTGGATACCACGCTGAATGCTTACCGCGATGTCGATTTCTGTCTGCGGGTACGTGCTGCGGGCTACCTGACCGTATGGGCTGCCCATGCAGTGCTGATGCATGAGCATGTATATCGAGAGCCTGATGTGGCCGAGCAGGACGCCCTCTACGAACGTCATCTGGCCGACATCGCGCGTGACCCTGCCCATAACCGTAATCTGGCGTTGAGTGGTCGCGGTTTTGATCTGGAAGTCGACTCTGGTCTGACCTGGCGTCCACTGAGCTGGCGCCCGCTGCCAGTGGTATTGGCGCATCCGGCGGACCCCTTTGGTTGTGGTAACTACCGTGTGATCAAACCGTTCTCGGCGCTTAAAGAGAGTGGTATGGCTGATGGCATGATGTCTATCGGGCTGTTGCAGGTGCCGGACCTGGAGCGCCTTGACCCGGACGTGATCGTGCTGCAGCGCCAGATTGGTGACGAGCGCCTGGACGCCATGCGCCGCATCAAGAAATTCTCGCGGGCATTCACCATTTATGAGCTGGATGATTACCTGCCCAACCTGCCGCTCAAGAGTGTGCATCGTCCGCAGATGCCGAAGGACATACTCAAGTCGCTGCGCAAGGGGCTGAGCTTTGTTGATCGCTTCACGGTGTCCACTGCGCCGTTGGCTGAGGCCTTTGCCGGGTTGCATGGCGACATTCGGGTGGTTGAGAACCGCTTGCCGCTGGATTGGTGGAGCGGCCTGTCGTCCATGCGGCGGCGAGGAAGGAAGCCTCGCGTCGGTTGGGCGGGTGGCGTTAGCCACACCGGTGATCTGGAACTGATCACTGATGTGGTCAAGGAGCTGGCAGGTGAGGTCGAGTGGGTGTTTATGGGCATGTGCCCGGAAGTAATCCGTCCTTACGTGCATGAGATGCATGTGGGCGTTGCAATTGATCTGTACCCGGCCGCATTGGCCAGCCTGGATCTGGACCTTGCTTTGGCTCCGGTCGAGCAGAATCTGTTCAATGAATGCAAAAGCAACTTGCGTCTTCTTGAATACGGCGCTTGTGGCTTCCCGGTTATCTGCAGTGATCTGGTGTGTTACCAGGGGGCGTTGCCGGTAACCCGGGTGAAAAATCGCTTCAAAGACTGGGTCGACGCAATTCGCATGCACATCAGCGATCTGGACGCGAGCGCTAGGATGGGTGATGAGCTGCGCAGGCAGGTGCAGCGCGGCTGGATGCTCGACGGGGAAAATCTTGAGGTGTGGAGAGCCTCATGGTTGCCTGATTGATGCCGACAAAGTGCTAGCGAGGGTTCAGGCTGAAGGAATGGGCTGTTTTTGTATGTGAAGAACTCGGTATTTGCCGTCGGGATGTCGGCAGATACCAAGTTTTTCTCGGCTTTGCTGCTTAAGTAATTGTTCTATTTGTGGAAAAAAAAATAGAACGAGTTGCTAAAGCTGCTCCTAAGGCCGCCGATATAAAGATCGAATGCGAACTTTATGGGGCGTCTGAGCAAAGCAGGCCCGAAGCTCGCAGGCTCAGACAATCTCAGTAGCACGGTCCTTTGGAGGCAAACACCATGGCCCTTACAGTCAACACAAACGTAGCGTCACTCAACACTCAGCGTAACCTCAATAGCTCATCCAAAGGCTTGGATACTTCGTTGCAGCGCCTGTCCACAGGCTTCCGCATCAACAGTGCCAAGGATGACGCCGCCGGCTTGCAGATTTCCAACCGTCTGACCAGCCAGATCAACGGTCTGAACGTTGCGACCCGTAACTCCAACGACGGCATCTCCCTGGCGCAAACCGCTGAAGGTGCACTGCAGCAGTCGACTGGCATTCTGCAACGTATCCGTGACTTGGCCCTGCAATCGGCTAACGGTTCCAACGGTGCGCTTGAGCGTGCGGCCCTGCAAGGCGAAGTGTCGCAGTTGCAACAAGAACTGAACCGTATTTCTGAAACCACCAGCTTCGGTGGTCGTAAGATTCTTGACGGCAGCTTTGGCTCTCAAGCTTTCCAGGTTGGTGCTAACGCATACGAAACTATCAGCGTTTCGATCGGTTCTGCTGCAACTGACCGTATCGGTATCAACCGTTTTACCACTGATGGTGCAGCCGCTACTGCTACTGCTTCGGGTGCTGCGTTCAGTGCTACCTCGGGCAGTGCATACGGCAGTGCGTCTTTCAATATCAACTCAAAACTGTCCGACGGCGACGTAGCCATTGCTGGTGCAGCCAGCGGCTCGGCGAGTGAAGTGGCTCGTGCAATCAACTCCAAGAGCGATGAAACTGGCGTAACTGCCAACGCTCGTACCGTTGCTACGTTGGGTGGTATTACTGCCTCGGGTACTGTTTCCTTCGACCTGTCTGGCCTGACCAGCAAGTCGCTTGTTACAGACTCTTCCTCCGTATCAGCAGTAGTGGATGACATTACAAACCTGTCCTCGCTGGCAGATGCGATCAACCGCGAGACTGGTAAAACTGGTATCTCTGCAGTATCGAAAGGCAGCACCATTGAACTGGTTAGCTCCCGTGGTGATGCCATCAGCATCAGTAACTTTGCAGGCTCCGGCGGTGCTACTCTGCAAGCGAAGAGCTTCGATGGTGAAACTGATGTGGGTACTGCTGCAACTATCGTGGCTGGTGGTGGTGCGCGCGCAGACGGTCAAGTTCAACTCGAAGCTGCTGATGCCTTCAGTGTGAATGGCTTGACTGGTGGTCTAGGTACTGATGGTTTCAGTGAGCTGGATGCGGTTAACAGCATCGACATCAGTACGGCGACGGGTGCTCAGGACGCTCTGGGTATCATCAACGGTGCGATTTCCAACATCGATAGCCAGCGTGCCCAGCTCGGTGCTGTTCAAAACCGTTTCGAGAACACTATCTCGAACCTGCAGAACATCTCTGAGAACTCTGCTGCTGCTCGCAGCCGGATTCGCGACACTGACTTTGCTGCTGAAACTTCGGAACTGACCAAAAATCAGATCCTGCAGCAGGCCGGTACCGCGATCTTGGCTCAGGCTAACCAGTTGCCACAGGCTGTACTCAGCCTGCTCGGTTAAGGGTAAAAGCGCTAGACTGCGGGGAGAAGGGCTTAGCTCTTCTCCCCGTTCCCTCATTCTGAGGAGAAAGTTATGGACATTGGTTCTATTCAAGGTTCGTCTGCATCCACCGCTGTTGCTTCCAAAGCAGAGCGTGCGCCAAATGGCTCTGCCAAAGTTGTGGTTGATGCTGTTGAGCGTAAGCCTTCTGAAGACGCTGCAACCGCTAGTGCCACAAAGGTTGAAAATGGCTCCGCGGCCTCTCGCGAAGAGGTCGAAGCTGCAGTTGCGACGATTCAGGACTTTGTCCAATCGGTTCGTCGTAGCTTGAACTTCTCCCTTGAAGAGGGCAGTGGGCGAGTAGTGGTCAAGGTGACCGATGCAGGGTCGGGTGATGTAATCCGGCAAATCCCTTCTGAAGAAGCGCTGCAGTTGGCAGAGAATCTTTCGGAGGTTCGTAGTTTGTTATTCAAAGCTGAGGCCTAGCCAACAAGGTTGGCACAGCTTTTGACTGTTAACGCTTATCTAGCGTGTTGCAGTCATTATTTTGGCGAGGTGAAGCATGGTCGGGATTACGGGCATTGGCTCAGGAATCAAAATCGACGAAATCGTCACTGCGTTGGTCAATGCCGAAAGGGCACCCAAGACCAATCAGCTGGACAATCTCGAGAAGACCACTGTTGCGCGCATCTCGGCTGTTGGCTCGCTGACCAGCGCGCTGAATACCTTCAAAACCGCCGTCGACTCGCTGAATAAGGCTTCCTTGTTCGAGTCGCGAACGGCGAGTTCATCCAACACCAGTGCCCTTAAGGTTACTGCCGCAACCACTGCCCCTGCAGGCAACTACAATGTTCAGGTCAAGCAGCTGGCGACCAGCAGCAAGGTAGCGCTGCAGTCGGTTACTGGTGGAAACGCCGCTACATTTAACAGCGGTTCGCTGACTATTTCTGCGGGCAGCTCGAGCTTCAACGTCAACATTACTTCCAGCAATAACACCCTGGCCGGTATGCGCGACGCAATCAATGAAGCCGGTAAAAGCAGCGGTGTGAGTGCCACAATCATCACCGATGATTCAGGTTCGCGGCTGGTCCTGAGTTCCACCAAGAGTGGTGCGGGCAATGACATTCAGGTCGTGGCCAACGAAGACAATGTGACGACTGGAGCCAACGCGTTGACGTCTCAGGCGTTTACTCCAACGGTTGACCCCGGCAATGCCGATGCCTTCCTTAAGCCCAACTCCACTACGGGGGCTGGTGGTGTTATCACCAAGGCCCAGTCGGCCAAGATATCCATTGATGGTTTGGAATTGGTTCGCGACACCAACCGCATTGAGGACGCGCTAGAGGGCGTAACGCTTGATCTCACTGCGGCGCAGAGCTCTACAGATTTGGCTGATGGAAAAACCATCAGCGTTACTGTTGGAGTCGATAAAAGCGGTGTGAAAACCAACCTGCAGAAGTTTGTTGATGCATACAACGCGTTGATCAGTACGACTTCTCAGCTGACCGCCGTTGTGCCGGTCGATGGTGGTAAGCCGGTAACGGGCCCTTTGCTCGGTGACTCATCTATACGCAATGTGCTGTCCAGTTTGCGCAATGAAATGGTCAATATGACCGGTGAGGGCGGGGTTCGTGCACTGGCAGATTTGGGGATTACGTCTGATTGGAAAACCGGTCAGCTCAAGATTGATGACACAAAACTGACTAAAGCCCTGGATGGTAATTTCGATCAGGTTGCTGGTTACCTTGCAGGCGATAATGGACTGATGGGGCGTCTGTCCAAATCAGTTGGCGCATATGTAGGGGACACTGGTGTGCTTAAGCAGCGTACTGACGCGTTGCAGGTTACCAAGAAGGGTGTTGATGACCAGCGCAAAGCATTGGCTGTTCGAGTCGAGAGTCTGCAGACGCGTCTTTATGCTCAGTACAACGCCATGGACTCCCTTGTCGGCCGGTTAAAACAAACCAGTGAAAGCCTGGCCAATCAACTCGCCAGCCTGCCAGGTTTCGTGAGAAAGGATAAGTAATGAGCAAAAAACCGATTGATACCTACAAGCAGGTCAATACCAGCCACGATGTTTCGCCCTATCGCACCGTTCAACTGCTGCTTGAGGGGGCGCTGCAAAGGGTAATGCTGGCCAAGCATGCTCAGGTTGAGGGGGATGCCGAGATTCGCGGCATGGCCGTTGGCAGCACTATCACCATCCTCGGCGTATTGCAGGCCAGCTTGGACAAAGAACTGGGTGGTGAAATTGCCGAGAACCTGGATTCGCTTTACGACTACATGACGCGCCGGTTGGCCGGTGTAGCGCTCGACAGTACACCGCGTACTCTGGATGAAGTTCAGGCGCTGCTTGAGCAGATCAAGAGCGCTTGGGATACCATCGGCCCAGAGGTTGAGCCGGCTGTAGGAAACTGATTTCGTTGCTAAAGCTTTGCTCTGTAGCGCCGATACCCAAGGTATCCAGCAAACAGAACAGCGAGAACAACGATGAACGCGATGGCGGCCCTCAAGCAGTATCAAACCGTCAACACCCAGGCTCAGGCAATTGAAGCCAGCCCGCATCGATTGATCCAGATGTTGATGGAGGGCGGGCTGACTCGCTTGGCTCAAGCTCGCGGCGCCATGGAGCGTAATCAGGTTGCCCTTAAGGGAGAGCTGATCAGCAAAGCCATCGGCATCATTGGTGGCTTGCGCGAAGGCCTCAATCTGGAGCAGGGCGGTGAAGTCGCTGCCAATCTGGATAGCCTTTACGAATACATGGCCACACGTTTGGTTGACGCCAATGTGCAGAATGAAATAGCGCCGCTGGATGAAGTTGCAGGCCTGTTGCGTAATGTAAAAGCTGGCTGGGATGCCATCGCTGAGTGATGCTGTTTCCCGCCTGAGGAATTGTTTATGAGTTCATCCGTGCAGCGTCTAGAAGAAACCGGTAGCGCCTTGCGTACCGCGTTGGCTACCCAGGATTGGGCCGCCATTGGCGAGCTGGATCTGCAATGCCGCCAGGCCGTTGATGAGGCTATGGTCGAGTCTGCCAGTGATGAAGAAACCCTGCGTGCGCGTATGCAGGAGTTGTTGGATCTTTATCGCGAGCTGGTTAACGTTTGCCAAGCCGAGCAGCAGCGCTTGGCCAATGAGCTCGTTCAGTTGAATCAGTCGCAACAAGGCGCCAAGGTCTATCAGCTGTTCGGTTGATTAACTGTTTTCGGTCGATGCTGTCCGGTATCGACCTTCTGGTAAATGTCTGCGTTTTGCCCGATCTTTCCCCTTCTTTGTTAAACAGCTGCTTAGTCTGCTTGGCGGACGCAATAAAAAAGCACGCCATAAAATTGACTATTAACAAAAAATTGACTTAACTAGTGGCCAATTGCCGGCGCTGGATCGAGTGGTGTTTGGGCGGCGGGCGCGTTTTTCACTCCAGGATCAGTAAATAAATTATGTGGCGTGAAACCAAAATCCTCCTGATTGACGATAACAGCGAGCGCCGTCGTGACCTGACGGTGATCTTGAATTTTCTCGGTGAAGATCATCTGGCCAGCGATAGCCAGAACTGGCGTCAATGCGTTGCGGAGTTGGCGTCCAGCCGTGAAGTGCTTAGTGTGGTGCTTGGCGAAGTGAAGGCCAAAGGCGGCGTACTGGACATGCTCAAGCAGCTAGCTGCCTGGGATGAGTTCCTGCCAACGCTGTTGATTAATGATCAGGTGGCTGCCGAGTGGCCGGAAGAACAGCGCCGCTGTGTACTGGCGACGCTGGAAATGCCGATGAGCTACAACAAGCTGCTCGACTCCCTGCACCGCGCTCAGGTGTACCGCGAGATGTACGACCAGGCCCGTGATCGTGGCCGTCAGCGCGAGACTAATCTGTTTCGCAGTCTGGTCGGCACCAGCAGGGCCATTCAGCAGGTGCGGCAGATGATGCAGCAGGTGGCCGATACCGAGGCCAGCGTGCTGATCCTTGGCGAGTCGGGCACCGGCAAGGAAGTGGTCGCTCGCAACCTGCATTACCACTCCAAGCGCCGTGAAGCGCCGTTTGTGCCGGTCAACTGCGGTGCGATTCCTGCCGAGTTGCTTGAGAGTGAGCTGTTCGGCCATGAGAAGGGCGCGTTTACTGGCGCCATCACCAGCCGGGCCGGGCGTTTCGAGCTGGCCAATGGCGGCACGCTGTTTCTTGATGAAATCGGCGACATGCCGTTGCCCATGCAGGTGAAGCTGCTTCGCGTATTGCAGGAGCGCACCTTCGAGCGGGTGGGCAGCAACAAGACCCAGAGCGCCGATGTGCGGATCATCGCCGCCACCCACAAGAACCTCGAAAAGATGATCGAAGACGGCAGCTTCCGTGAGGACCTGTATTACCGCCTCAACGTCTTCCCGATCGAGATGGCCCCGCTGCGTGAGCGTATCGAGGACATCCCGCTGCTGATGAATGAGCTGATCTCGCGCATGGAGTTCGAGAAGCGCGGCTCTATCCGCTTCAATTCGGCGGCGATCATGTCGCTGTGCCGGCATGACTGGGCGGGTAACGTGCGCGAGCTGGCCAACCTGGTCGAGCGCATGGCGATCATGCATCCCTACGGCGTTATTGGCGTGGGCGAGCTGCCGAAGAAATTCCGTCATGTTGACGATGAAGACGAGAACATGGTGGCCAGCCTGCGCGATGAGCTGGATGAGCGCGCGACTATCCTGGCCGGTCTACCGGGCGTGGATTCGATGGCCATGTTGCCGCCGGAAGGCCTGGACCTGAAGGATTACCTGGGCAACCTTGAGCAGGGCCTGATTCAGCAGGCACTTGATGATGCCAGCGGTGTGGTGGCGCGTGCTGCCGAGCGTTTGCGCATTCGACGCACCACCCTGGTCGAGAAAATGCGCAAGTACGGTATGAGCCGGCGTGATGACGAAGGGCTGGATGACTGACCTTTCTGTGTCAGGCAATCGTCAGTGACTTGGCGCTTGCCCCTCCAATAAAGCCGAAGGTTTGACGAAACCTTCGGCTTTATTTTTTATAGCATTGATTTAAAAGGATATTTTTTCAGGCACGGGTATTGCTATCTCTCTTGCAACTGACTGTCTTATGACGGCTCGCTGCGCGAGAGAGAACCATGAACGCTAACGCCCAACGCCCTGAAGAATCCGAAGCGCCTGCTCCCGTGGAGCAGGCCAGCCGTGCCGGGCTCGAACAGGCCTTTGCCCTGTTCAACCAGATGTCGACTCAGCTCAGCACCAGCTACAGCATGCTGGAGGCGCGGGTGACTGAACTCAAGGGACAGTTGGCGCTGGTCAGTGCCCAGCGTATGCAGGAGCTGGCCGAGAAAGAGCGCCTGGCTCATCGTCTGCAGAGCCTGCTGGATCTGCTGCCCGGTGGGGTGATCGTCATTGATGGCCAGGGCGTGGTGCGTGAGGCCAACCCGGTGGCGCGTAATCTGCTCGGCCAGCCTTTGGTGGGCATGCTCTGGCGCCAGGTGATCGCGCGCAACTTTGCCCCGCGCGAGGATGACGGCCATGAGATCTCCCTAAAGGATGGCCGGCGCCTGTCGATTGCCACCCGTTCATTGCATGCCGAGCCCGGCCAGTTGGTGCTTTTAACCGATCTGACAGAAACCCGGCGCTTGCAGGATCAATTGTCCCGCCACGAGCGCTTGTCTGCCTTGGGCCGCATGGTCGCTTCTCTGGCTCATCAGATTCGTACGCCACTTTCCGCTGCACTGCTCTATGCAAGCCATCTGACCGAGCAAGTGCTGCCAGTTGAGCAGCAGCAGCGTTTTGCCGGCCGCCTGAAAGAGCGTCTGCACGAGCTGGAGCATCAGGTGCGCGACATGCTGATCTTTGCCCGTGGCGAGCTACCGCTGCCGGACCGCCTGGCGCCCAAGGCGTTGTTCGCTGCCCTGCGCAGCGCCGCCGAACCCCATGTGCTGGATATGCAGGTGCGCTGGCAATGCGACAGCCGCGCCGGCGAGTTGCTGTGCAACCGCGACACCCTGGTCGGCACCGTGCTCAACCTGATCGAAAACGCGATTCAGGCCGGCGGCCGTGAGGCGCGTCTGAAGATTCATCTGTATCAGCGCGGTGAAACGCTGCGCCTGTGCATCAGCGACAACGGCCCAGGCATCGACAGCGCGACGCTGGCGCGGCTTGGCGAACCCTTCTTTACCACCAAAACCACCGGCACCGGGCTTGGCCTGGCCGTGGTCAAGGCAGTGGCGCGCGCCCATCAGGGCGATGTGCAGCTGCGTTCGCGGCCGGGGCGTGGTACCTGCGCCATTATCACCTTGCCGCTGCTTGGTGCTACGCACCCTTTGATTCAGGAGTAACCATCCATGGCGAGCAAAATTCTATTGGTCGAAGATGACCGCGCGTTGCGCGAGGCACTGGCCGATACCCTGGCGCTGGGTGGGCATGATTACCGCGCGGTGGACTGCGCCGAAGCGGCGCTGCTGGCGATTGCCGAAGAGCCGTTTGGCCTGGTGGTCAGTGACGTGAACATGCCCGGCATGGATGGCCACCAGTTGCTCGCGCAGATTCGTCAGCGCCAGCCGCAACTGCCGGTGCTGCTGATGACTGCGTTCGGCGCGGTGGAGCGGGCGGTGGATGCCATGCGCCAAGGCGCGGTGGATTACCTGGTCAAGCCCTTTGAGCCAAAGGCCTTGCTGACGCTGGTTGATCGGCATGCGTTGGGCCGGGTTTCTGCCAGCGAACAGGACGGTCCGGTCGCCGAGGAACCGGCCAGCGTACAACTGCTGGCCCTGGCCACACGGGTGGCGCAGAGCGATTCCACGGTATTGATCACGGGTGAATCGGGTACCGGTAAAGAGGTGCTGGCGCGTTTTATCCACCAGCAGTCGCCACGTGGCAGCAAACCCTTTATCGCGATCAACTGCGCGGCGATTCCGGACAACATGCTCGAGGCCACGCTGTTTGGCCACGAGAAGGGCGCATTTACCGGGGCGATTGCCAGTGCGCCGGGCAAGTTCGAACTGGCCGAGGGCGGCACCATTCTCCTCGACGAAATTTCCGAGATGCCACTGGGCCTGCAGGCCAAGCTGCTGCGCGTGCTGCAGGAGCGTGAGGTGGAGCGGGTGGGCGCGCGTAAGCCGATTACTCTGGATATCCGTGTGCTGGCCACCAGTAACCGCGACCTGGCCGCAGAAGTGGCGGCGGGGCGCTTCCGTGAAGACCTCTACTATCGCCTGTCGGTGTTTCCGCTGGCTTGGCGACCGCTGCGTGAGCGTCCGGCGGACATCGTGCCGCTGGCCGAGCGCTTGCTGGCCAAGTACGTGAAGAAAATGAACCACGCGCCGATTCGGCTTTCCCCGCAGGCGCAGATGAGCCTGATGAGTCACAGCTGGCCGGGCAATGTGCGTGAGCTGGATAACGCCATTCAGCGCGCGCTGATCCTGCAACAGGGTGGGCTGATTCAGCCGCAGGACCTTTGCCTGCTGGCACCTATTGGTTCGGCCGTAACACCGCCTGCGCAACCGTTGTTGGCGGTGGTGGTCAATAGCGCACCTGCGCCGCAGGACGCCTCGCAGGCAGAGGCGGGTGCCTTGGGCGATGACCTGCGCCGGCATGAGTTTCAGATGATCATCGATACCCTGCGCGCCGAGCGCGGCCGGCGCAAGGAAGCTGCCGAGCGCCTGGGCATCAGTCCACGCACCTTGCGCTATAAACTGGCGCAGATGCGTGATGCCGGGATGGATGTGGAAGGCTATCTATTTGCCAGCTGAGCCCCGGGTTGCACGAGCACTCGAGATCAGGCGTAGGGTGGATGACGCTTTACCCATCCACCAACAGAGGCCTTATGGTGGATGAAAAGAGCGTCATCCACCCTACAGCTCGCTAAGCGCTGTACCTGATAACGGGGTAGGCCGTAAATCGGACTACCCCGTTTGCGTTGGCGGATCAGTCTTTCCAAGGTTCTGGCGCACCCAGCAGGCGGCCCATGGCGCCGTATAGCCCTAGCTCCTTGAGCACCGCCAGCTCGCCCTCGGTTTCCACCATTTCGGCAATCAACGGCAGGTCGATGCTATTGGTGGCGCGGAACACTGCCTCGATAAACATGCGCTTGTCGCTTTCCTGATCGATGGCGCGGATATAGGTGCCGTCGAGTTTCAGGTAGGCCAGGCCCAGGTGGGTCAGGTTGCCGATCAGGCTGAAGCGTCCGCCGAAGTGCTGCAGGCCCAGGCTGAAGCCGGTGTCACGGATGCCCTGACTAAGCGCTTCCAGCTCGGCCGCAGGCGGCAGGTGACGCTCGTCTACTTCCAGGGTCAGCAGGCTAGCCTGCTGCGGGTGCTGCCTGAGGATGTCGAACATGCGCTTGAGGGTTTCTGTATCGCGCAGGGTCGCGGCCGACAGACTCAGGGCCAGTGGCGCCGCATGCTGGCTGAGGTGCGCCAGGCTGTGCTCAAGCATGGCCAGGTCAAAACGCGCGGTCCAGCCCAGACGTTCGATCCAGGGCAGGAAGCGCCCGGCGGCAATCGCTTCACCCTGTGGATCAAGCAGGCGTGCCAGCACCTTGTGGTGCAGCAGCCGGTTGCGATCCGCGCATTGCGTGACGGGCTGGAAATACAGTTGCAGCTTGCGCTTGTTCAGCGCGTCGTCGATCCAGGTGCGCCAGTCGTGCAGGCCTTGAGTCGGCTGGGCGTTGTAGTCGTCCAGGCGCACCCAGTGGCGGCTCGGGTCGTTCTGCGCTTGCGCCAGGGCCTGATCGGCGCGGCCGATGACTTGGCCGGGCTCTTCACCCGGGCGGAAGGCGGCAATGCCCATGTGGGCCACCGGCGTGCAGTCGCTGGCACCGGTCTGGCGCAAGCTTTCCAGGCCGGTGTGCAGCTCGCCGGCGAGCAGGTCGGCTTCTTCACTGCCAATGCCGGGGGCCAGCAGGCTGAATTCGCCGCCCCGGCTGCGTGAGGCCAGCCAGTCTGAGCGGTTGGTCTGGTTGAGCAGGCGCTTGAGCAGCTCGCCAATGGCGGCAATCAGGGCGTCAGTCTGCTGGCCGCCGAGGCGCTGGTTGAGCCCGCCGAGGTCATTGACCCGCAGCAGCAGCAGATAGCCTTCGGCGTTCTGTTCACTGACCACCAATTGATGGGCCAGGCGGATATCGAACAGGCGGCGGTTGGCCAGGCCGGTGATGCTGTCTTGGTAGGCCTCTTCACGCAGTTTTTCGCTGCGCGCGGCTTCTTCGGCGAACAGAGTTTTCAGCTTTTCCACCATCTGGTTCATGGCGGTGACCACGCGTTTGAGCTCGGGGGTGCGCGGCACTTTTGGCAGGGTGAGGAATTCGCGGCGGGTGATGGCCTGGGCCTGTTGCACCATGTTGTCCAGCGGGCGCAGTTGGGTGCGCAGCAGCCAGCCGCCGAGTATGGCGCTGACCAGGCCGCAGAGCAGCAGCCAGATCAGGCTGCCGATGGCGCTGTCCCAGAGTTTGGCCAGGGCGAATTGTGGGTGGCTGAGCACCTCGACCCGCGCGGCCTGTTCCCAGCCACGCATGATCAGCGCATCACCGCCCTGGGGCTGCAGGTTCACCAGCTCGCTAAACCAGGCCGGGACGGTCTCGGTGCTGGCATCGTCGCTGCGCCGTTCGACAATCACCTCGTCATTGGGGATGCGCACCACGCGGATGCTGGTGAAGTAGCCGCTGTCGAAGATCGAGCTGACCATCAGCTCGATCATCGCCGGGTCATCCACGTGCGGGGTCATCGACAGGCCCAGCGCGGTCGCGGCGTCCTGGGCATGGGAGCGCAGCTGGCTGAGCAATTGCTCACGCGAGCTTTCCACCCCGGCGATAAAACTGCCGGTAAAGGCCACTACCAGGAACAGGCAGATGGCGAGAAATAGCTGCTTGAGTAGAGACATAGGTTCCTCCTAGCCTTCGCCGATGGCGAAGCCCTCCGTGCGCATTTTTTTCAAGATGTCCTGCCAGCGCGAGAGCTTTTTGGAATCGCTCTTTTTGCTATTGGAACCAGCGAGATAGAGCCCTTCGGCATTGAATGCATAGACCGGCAGCAGGTCTTTGCGCTGCGAGGCGGGTTTTATTTCATTGATCAGATTGTCCAGCACCAATGGCTCGGCACCGGGGCTGGCGTAGTAGGTCAGCACCATATGCGCCTGGTTGTAATTGAGTGCTTTGACGTAGGTGATGCGCAGCTTGTCGCTGGGGATGCCGAGGCGGCGCAGGGTGAAGTATTTGGCGATGGAATAGTCTTCGCAATCGCCGGCGCCCTTGACCAGCATCTCGATGGGCGTGGCCCAGTAGTCGTTCTGTTTCCACAGGCGGATATCGTCGACAAAGCGGATCTGCCGGTTGAAGAAGCGATTGACCTCGGTGAGTTTGTCCCTTTCGCTGCTATTGGCGCTGGCCTTGATTTGCGCCTCCCAGGCCTGAATTCGCTGTTTGGCTGCGCCGAGGTTGCCATAGCGACTTTCGGCATTTTGCAGGATGACGCCGAAGTCCCAGTTGGCCAGGGCGCTGGCCAGAGCGATCAGCAGGATGCAGCCGCCCAGCAACGCTCGGTTGAGGCGCTTGAACCATCCATGAGTGAGCTGACGGGGTGGCATGTACCGCGCCTCGGCCGGAGATTGGGAAAGTCTAGGTGGTGCTGCTGATTTTTGCCGCGCTGAATATACCGAATGTCGGCTGGCGTGGTGCTTAGGCTTTGTTTCGAGTTTTCTGGCTGAGGATATACAGGCTAACCAGCACCGCGCTGGTCAGCATAAAGGCCCTGGCCCAGAACAGCGGCACCAGGTAGCACGACAGGCCAATACTCAGCCACATCAGGCTGATGGCGTAGACCTTACCCTTGAGCGGGATGCCCTGGCCTTCGAGGTAGTCGACGATCCACGGGCCAAGTTGGCGGTGATTGACCAGCCACAGGTAGAAACGCTTCGAGCTGCGCATAAAACAGGCGGCAGCCAACAGCAGAAAAGGCGTGGTGGGCAGCACGGGAAGGAAGATACCGATGACCCCCAGCGCCACGCTCAGCCAGCCGATGGCCAGCAGAACGTAGCGAATGACGGGGTTGCGCTGCTCTTGAACGGGCGGCACCGGAATCTCACGCGCCATGGCGCGTGCTTAGTGGTGGCGAGGCTTCAGGAGGGCCGGCTTTTCCTCCGGCGCATTGCACAGCAGAAACAGCGCGGTCAGCAGCTCTGGGATTTGCTCAACCATGCTGTCGACCAGGTCGCGGTCCCGAGCGATCTCGGCGAATTCAGGCTGTTCGTCGAATAGGCCGGAACCGACCATGATCGGCAGCAGCAGCTCGCTGACTTCATCTTCAGCGTCGTCGAACCACACCGCTTCACGCAGGAACACCCCTTCCATAAAGCCAATGCACCAGCCGCGCAGGTCAGAATCATCTGGCTCTTCGCCCAGGTCGAGATCGCAGGGCACGTCGGGTTCATCGTCGCTGGCCAGTTGGCGGGCGATATGGCTTTGCAGCTGGATCAGGGTGGCTTCGATCTCTTCACGCTCGGCGTCACTGCGGTAATGCGGGGCCTCGGAGAACAGCGCGTCAATCCACTCGCGCTCCGGCACCGGCTGTGGGCAGATCGACAGAGCGGTCAGGTAGCCGTGGGCGGCGATGTAGTCCAGTGCCTCTTCATGCAGCTCATCGGCATCGAGGAAGGCTTGCAGGCGGGAGAGTTGCTCGGCGAAGGACATCGGGGGCTACCTTGAAGGAGTAAACGAGGGTCGATTCTAGTCGACCGCAGCCACAGCGGCCATAGCCGCAGGCCATGGGTGGCGAAAATCGGATCAAACTCCGCCATGCCTGCGCGTGCCCAAGCGGCACTTGCGTATAATGCGCGGCTTGTTTCGGAGACCTTTCATGCTCGAGCACGCGCAACGCATCCTCAAAGACGTATTCGGCTACGACAGCTTTCGTGGCCGTCAGGGTGCGATTATCGAGCGCGTGGCCAGTGGCGGCGATGCCCTGGTGCTGATGCCCACCGGTGGTGGCAAGTCGCTGTGTTTTCAGGTGCCGGCCCTGTTGCGCGAAGGCCTGGCGGTGGTGGTGTCGCCGCTGATTGCACTGATGGATGATCAGGTTGCCACCCTCGATGAGCTGGGCGTGGCTGCAGTGGCACTGAACTCGACCCTGAGCGCCGATGAACAGCGCGAGATCGCCGAGCGGATCAAACGCGGCGAAGTCAAGATGCTCTACCTGGCCCCCGAGCGGTTGGTGCAGCCGCGCATGCTGAGCTTTCTGCAGAACCTCGAGATTGCCCTGTTCGCCATCGATGAAGCGCATTGCGTGTCGCAGTGGGGGCATGATTTCCGCCCGGAATACCTGCAGCTGGGCCAACTCGCCGAGCTGTTCCCCAACGTGCCGCGCATTGCCCTCACCGCTACGGCGGATATGCGTACGCGCGAGGAAATCGTTCAGCGTCTGCATCTGCAGAATGCCGAGCGTTTTTTATCGAGTTTCGACCGACCGAATATCTTCTACCGCATCGTGCCCAAGGAGCAGCCACGTAAGCAGCTGCTGAATTTCCTCGCAGCGCGCAAGGGCGATGCTGGCATCGTCTACTGCCTGTCGCGCAAGAAGGTCGAGGAGGTTGCCGCCTTCCTCTCTGAGCAAGGCTTCCCAGCCTTGCCCTATCACGCCGGCCTAGCCAACGAGTTGCGTGCTTATCACCAGAAGCGTTTTCTCAATGAGGAAGGGCTGATCATGGTCGCAACCATCGCCTTCGGCATGGGTATCGATAAGCCCAACGTGCGCTTTGTTGCCCACCTCGATCTGCCGAAATCCCTGGAAGCCTATTACCAGGAAACCGGTCGCGCCGGCCGTGACGGCTTGCCAGCAGATGCCTGGATGGCTTACGGCCTGCAGGATGTGATTTTTCTCAAGCAGATGCTCAACAACTCCGAAGGCGACGAGCGCCACAAGCGCGTCGAGCAACACAAGCTCGATGCCATGCTCGCCCTGTGTGAGGAAACCCGCTGCCGGCGCCAGGCGCTGCTGGCCTATTTCGACGAAGACATGCCGCAGCCCTGTGGTCATTGCGACAACTGCATCGACGGTGTGCAGACCTGGGATGCCACCGAGCCGGCGCGCCAGGCGCTGTCGGCGATCTATCGCACCGGCCAGCGCTATGGCGTGGGGCACCTGGTCGATGTGCTGCTTGGCCGCGATAACGAGAAAATCCGCGGCGTCGGCCATCAGCACCTGGCGGTGTTCGGTATCGGCAAGGTGCTGGCCGAAGGTGAGTGGCGTTCGTTGTTCCGTCAGCTGGTGGCGCGCGGCCTGGCCGATGTCGACCTCGAAGGCTTTGGTGGCCTGCGACTTTCTGACAGTTGCCGGCCTTTGCTCAAGGGCGAGGTCAGCCTGCAGCTGCGCCGCGATCTGAAACCGCAGCAAAGCGCCAAGGCCTCCAGCAGCGCGGCCAGTCAGTTGGTGCGTGGTGAAGAGCGCGGCCAGTGGGAAGCGCTGCGCGCCTTGCGCCGCAAGCTGGCGGAAGAGCATGGCGTGCCGCCTTATGTGATCTTCCCGGATGCCACCTTGCTGGAGATGCTGCGCAGCAAGCCCAGTACCCTGGCCGAGATGGCGCGGGTCAGTGGCGTTGGCGCGCGCAAGCTGGAGCGCTATGGCGAGGCCTTCCTGGCCGTGCTTGGTGCGGATGATGAGGCGCCGCGTGCGGTGGTCGACTTGCGCCATGAACTGGTCAGCCTGGCCCGTGCCGGCATGACTCCAGCGCAGATCGCCAGTCAGCTCAGCTGCAGCGAGAAGAATGTCTACGGCCTGCTGGCTGAAGCCATTGGTCGTCAGCAGCTGTCCCTGGAGCAGGCGTTGGATGTGCCCGAGGCATTGCTCGGCGAGATTCAGGATGCCTTTCTCGATGGCGAGGGCGAGTTGCCGCCGGTAGCGGCGATCAGCGAGCAGTTTGCCGGGCGCGTTGAGCTGGGCATTCTGCACTGCGTGCGAGCGGCCTTGCAGGCGGAGTTCGAGGCCTGAGTGATCGCGGTCTGGCAGCCGGTTGATCTTGTGGCACCGGGTACGAGCGACTAAGGTGTTTTCAGCCACCCAGCTGCAGAGGTTCCGGTGCCGCTTTCCCATGCCTGGTTAGACGATGTTCGCCCCAGCCCCTATGCCGATCAGCTCGCCCTGGGCTTTCGCCTGTTGCGCTTTTCGCGGCCGCTGGAGCGGGAGTATCGCAACTATGTGCGTGACGACACCTTCGACCTCAAGCGTATTGCCCTGGTCGTGGGCATTCTGGTGTGGCTGGCCTTTGCCGCGTTCGATTTTGTCCTGATCAAGGCGCCCGAGGTGTGGTGGATGCTGGCCATTCGCCTCGCCGTTTTAGTGTTGCTGTGCCTGTTCGGCGGGCTGCTGATTCAGCGCAAGCATATCCATCTGTTGCAACCGCTGAGTCTGGTCAGTCTGTTGGCGCTGGGCGCGGCAGCCTCCTTTGTGGTTGGCATTGCCCATCGAGTTGATCCCAGCTACCCCTATGAGGGGCTGTTGCTGGTCTGTATGGCCGCTTACTTTCTGGCGGGTTTACGTCTGATCGAGGCGCTGTGCTGCTCGTTGCTGGTGCTGCTGGTCTACGTCTGCGTCGAACTGCTGGTGGCCAGCTTGCCGGTGCCTCGGCTGATCAATAACACCCTGTTTCTGCTGTTCGGCAACCTGATGGGCGCGGTGGGTTGTTACCTGCTGGAGTTCAAATCACGCGAGCACTTTCTGATCAGCCGACTGATGCGCGTATTGGCCGATCACGACAGCCTGACTGGCCTGCACAACCGCCGCAGTTTCAACCGGCAGTTCGAGCGCCTGTGGCGTCAGGCGCAGCGCGAACATCGTGGCCTGGCGTTGCTGCTCTGCGATGTTGATCACTTCAAGGCCTACAACGATCACTACGGCCACCAGGCCGGCGATAACGTGTTGCAGCGTATTGGCAGCCTGCTGCAGGACGCCGCGCGGCGCCCGCTGGACATGGCCGTGCGCCTGGGCGGCGAAGAGTTTGCCGTGCTGCTCTATGACATAGGCGAAGCCGAAGCGCGGCATCACGCCGAAGCGCTGCGCCAAACCCTGCAGACCCTGAATATCGAACATGCCGGCTCGGATACGGCGAGTATGCTGACCATGTCGATTGGCATTTCCTGCATCCAGCCTGCCGCAGGTGGGGCGTTGGCGCAGCTCTACGAGCATGCGGATCGCGCGCTTTATGAGGCCAAGGCGTTTGGCCGTAATCAGGTCGTGGCGTAGGTTGGGTTGAGGAGTGCAGCGACGAAGCCCAACGGGCAATGCTGGACGCTACGCCGAGGGCAGACCGGACGCCGCTGTTGGGCTTCGCGGGGCTCAACCTAACCTACACAGTTGTGGCCGATTTTGCCGCTGCGCTTGGCGCCTGCGGTGAATGCTCGGGGTGAAGCCGCGGTGCTAGCATCGCTGAGGTTTTTTCCTTGAGTGATTGCTGCGATGGACCGACTGATTCAGGCCAACGGCCAGCCGCATTACGGCATCTTTCCCGCCGCGCCGGGGCTGATCAATTACCGCGATTTTGATTTCCGCTCGCCCATGGGCCGCAAGCTGGGCGCGTTGGCCAAATGGCGGCGCTTTCATCAGTTCCAGTATTTCGGCCTGATCAGCGATGAGCTGATCGGCGGCTGTGCGCTGGCCAACCTGAGCCTGCTGGGTGTGGGCTTTGTCTACCTGTTCCACCCGGCCAGCGGGCGGATGATTGAGCGTCAGTTCAAGCTGCCGTTGGGCTTTGGCAGCCAGTTCTCGCAGACCCCAGATCAGGGCGTGTGTGAGGTGCGCAGCGGCGGCAATCTGCTGCGCCTGGAGAACAGCGCCGCATCGAAGGAAAAGCGTCTGCTGGTAGAGCTGGATGACGGCACCCGCATCGATGCCTGTTTCTCCGAGGCAGAGCCTGCTTTTCAGCCGATGTGCATCAACACGCCGACGGCGGTCAATGGCTGGGTTTATGCGCAGAAAGTGGCGGGGGTGCGCTGCACAGGGCAGGTGCGCAGCGCGCTGGGGGATTTCGACCTGGCGCAGATCGGTGCTTTCGCTCACCACGATTGGTCGGCCGGTTATATGCGGCCTGAAACCCACTGGAACTGGGCCTGCCTGTCCGGCCTGGCGGGTGAGCAGCGGGTCGGGCTGAACCTGTCCTGCGGGGTCAATGAAAGCAGCTTTACCGAGAACTGCTTCTGGCTAGATGGCGAGCTGCTCAAGGTCGATACCGTGCGTTTTGCCTTTGATCGTGATCAGCCGCTGAAGCCCTGGTTGATCAACTCCTATGACGGTCAGGTCGAGCTGCGTTTCGAAGGGCGTGGCCTGCACAAGGAGCGGCTGAACGTGGGGCTGCTGGCGAGCAACTTCAAACAGATTTTCGGCCAGTTCACTGGCGTGCTGCGGCCCATTGGCCGATCCGAGGTGCGCATCGACAACCTGTGGGGCTTTGTTGAAGATCAGTATGTAAAGTGGTGAAACCTTTTGCAGGCTTGCCTCGTTAAAAGGGTTATGGTTAGCTGGCTAATAATTAGTTTTTTATAGTTAAGAGCCGTTGTCCATGTCGCATACCGATCAACACCGTTTTGCCATGCAAGTTGCCCAACTGTCTCGCGCTTGGCGCGCCGAACTGGATCGCCGTCTGGTCGGTCTGGGGCTTTCCCAAGCCCGCTGGCTGGTGCTGCTGCACCTGGGACGCTTTGCCGAATTGCCGACCCAACGCGAGTTGGCGCAGAGCGTCGGCGTTGAAGGGCCAACCCTGGCGCGCTTGCTCGACAGCCTGGAAGCCCAGGGTTTGGTCAGCCGTCAGGCGGTGCCGGAAGACCGCCGTGCGAAAAAGATTGCCCTCAGCCCACAGGCCCGCCCGCTGATTGAAAAGATCGAAGCGATCTCCGCGCAACTGCGCCAGGAAGTGTTCGCCGGCATCGATGAAGACGAGTTGCGCCGCTGCCAGAAGGTCCACGCCCAGGTGTTGAGTAACCTGGAAAAACGCTGATGCGTGACGACCTGCAGAGCCTGCAGCAACGCTTCGGTCCGCGTTACCCGCAGTGGCTGCTGGCGCTGCTGATGGTCGGCAGCATGGCCATGGTCTTGGCCTCCACCAGTATCAATGTCGCCTTGCCGGCGATCATGGCGGATTTCGCCATCGGCCGGCCCCTGGCGCAGTGGCTGTCCACCGGTTTTCTCGCGGCCATGACCGCCGGCCTGCTGCTGGCCGCCTGGGCGCAGGCGCGTTTTGGCGCGCGGCGTACGGCGCAATTCGGCCTGCTGCTGTTTATTCTCAGTTCCCTGTTGGCGCTGGTGGCGCACGCTGCCTGGCAGCTGGTTGCCCTGCGCATCGTGCAGGGGCTGTGCGCGGGCATCGTACAGCCGTTGGCCATGGTGCTGATCTTCCGTGTCTTCGCCGATGGCGGCCGCGGCATGGCGCTGGGCATCTACGGCCTGGGGGTGATGCTGGCGCCGTCGTTGGGGCCGGGGATCGGCGGTTATCTGGTCGATCATTTCGGTTGGCCGTCGATCTTCTGGATGCCGCTGCCAATGTGTCTGCTGGCCATGCTCGCCGGGCAGTGGTTGCTGCCCAGTGAGCGTGAGCGCAGCACGCCGCGCCTGGATATTCAGGCCTTTGCCTGGCTCTGTGTGGCGATATTTGCCGCGCTGGGTTTTCTCGCTGAAGCGCAGCGTTTTGCCTGGTCGGCGCCGAGGGTCTGGTTACCGGGCTGTGTGGCACTGCTGGCGGGCGCGGGGTTTATTCTACGCAGTCGGCACGCCGCTCAGCCGCTGCTGCCGCTGGCGCTGTGGCGGCATGCCGGGTTTCGCAGCGCCAGTTGGGTCGCCTTGACCCTGGGGCTGGGCCTGTATGGTTCGACTTACCTGATCCCGCTGTATCTGCAGACTGTCGAAGGCTTCAGCGCCGGGCGCTCGGGGCTGCTGCTGTTACCGGCCGGGATATTGATGGGCATGGCGTCCTTTCTCGGTGGTTGGCTCAGTGATCGGCTGTCTGCGGCCGTGCTGCTGAGTGCCGGGCTGCTGATTTTTGCGCTGTCGGCGGCGGGCTTGGCCTGGGTCGAGCAGGGCGCCTCGTTTATCCAGCTGTGCTTCTGGGCTTGCGTCGGGCGCATTGGCTTGGGCGTGTTGCTGCCGGCCTTGAGTACCGGTTCACTGGATATCCTCAGCCCCGAGGAGCTGGCCCAGGGCGCAGGCGCCATCACCTTCGTGCGTCAGCTCGGCGGCGCGTTCGGGGTCAATCTGCTGACCTTCTTTCTGGAATGGCGGCACAGCGCTGAAGGTGGCGATCACCTCGCCGAGATGCTGGCCTTCAAACAGAGTTTCTGGCTGGTGGCCGGAGTGTTCGCGATCACGGTTTTGGCGGCCTGGGGCGTCAAATCGACAAGACGCTGACAGCTAAACGGTAGTGTGACGGAGTTGTCATTTTCTTGACTGCAGGCCTATGCTTGCACCTGTGGTGGCTTTTTGCCAAACGGCGGTTGGCATTTGTCTATTCAGTGCGCCGTAATTATTGCCATGCACCAGCCGGGTTAAACACGGAACGTATCTTCCCAAGGCAACATTTGCCGACTTCTATACTTTCGCAAGCGCTGGAAGCGCACGTCTTGGACGTGAAGTGGCGAAGGCACAGGGGGCGGATTCACCGGGAGCGTTTTTTATGGCAAAGGTTCGTCAGTTACTCATTGGTCTAGCATCCAGCTCGGCCCTGTATTCTGGGCTGGTTCCGGCCCTTGGCCTGGGCGAAATCACCCTGCATTCGGCGCTCAGTCAGCCGCTGGATGCCGAAATCGAATTGTTTGATGTGGGCGACCTGACCGCTGAAGACATGCGCGTGCGCCTGGCGCCCGCCGACGTGTTCAGCCGCTCCGGCGTTGATCGCCTGTATTTCTTCAATGACCTGCGCTTCACCCCATTGCTGCGCGGCGGCAAGAGCGTGATTCGCGTGGTGTCGACCCAGCCGGTGCGCGAGCCTTACCTGAATTTTATCGTCGAAGTGCTGCGGCCCAATGGCCAGCTGTACCGCGAGTACACCGTGCTGCTCGACCCGCCCAGTTCGGCCGCCTATCGCAGCCTGGCTGCACCTGCAGCATCTGCCGCGCCCGCTGTTGTCGCCACTACGCCGCGTGTAGCACCTGCCGCGCCTGTGCGCCCGGCGGTAATGCCCGCCGCGCAGCAGGGGAATCGCTACAGCGTGGTCAGCGGCGACAGCCTGTGGAAGATTGCCACGCGTTTGGCCGCCGATACCGGGCAGGTGACGCCTCAGGCGCTGATGAACGATATCCATGCGCTTAACCCGCAAGCCTTTATCAATGGCGATATCAATCGCCTGCGTGCTGGTGCGCAATTGCTTTTGCCCGATAGCCTCGCCAGTGCTGCTCCGGCAGTAGCCGAAGCACCTGTTGCCACAGCGGCTGCGCCAGAGGCTGTAGCTGCCCCAAGTGCTCAGCTGCCGGTTGATCCGCCGGCCGAGCTGTTGATTGAGGAGCAGGCCCGCGTCGAGCAGGAACTGGCCAATCAGATTAGCGAGACCCTGCAATTGCAGCAGAGCCTGGCGCAACTGGGCCTGCAGGTGCAGCAGTTGCAGGAACAGATGGAGGCGCGGGATCAGCAGATTGCCGGCCTGCAGGCCGAGTTGGCCGCACGCCGGGCGAGTGCCGAAGCAACCGCAGCACCTGTGCCTGCGCCGGTCGCGGCAGCCGCGCCAGTTACAGTGGAATCAGGTAGCAACTGGCTGGCGCTTATCGCCGGTCTGCTGGCGTTGTTACTGGCGGGCGTGGCCGGGCTGTTCTGGCGCAGCAGAAAACCCGTTGAACCCGCGCCTGTTGCGGTAGCAGCTGCGCTGACGCCAGCCATGCCTAAGGCGCCAAGTGTTGCGCCGGCTGTAGCGGTCGCGCCGGCAGCTGCAGTGGCTCTGAATGTGCGTGAGGTGCCGCGCACGGGGCCGGTATGGCCCGCTGCGGGTGAAGATGCACTGCAAAGTGCCAACGTGTATATCGCCTATGGCCGTTTGAGTGAGGCCGCCAGTACCTTGCGCAAAGCCTGGGACGCCCAGCCGCAGCGCAGCGATATCGGCTTCCGCCTGCTGGAAATTCTGGCTTTGCTGGGTGATACCCAGGGCTTTATCGCCCATGAAGCATTGGTCCGGGCATCCGGCTTTACTCCGGCGCGGATTGACGAACTGAAAGCGCGGCATGCCGAGCTGTTCAGCGCGCCGCCGGCCAGCCTGTTGGACGATGTGGTGCTGGAGTTGGATGAGGTCGAGGCGCAACCGCTGGATGAGGCTGCCAATGATGGCCAGCTTAATCTGGACGATATGTCGCTGGATGCCGACTGGGATCTGGTCAGCCCCTTTGCCCCGACTGCGCCGAAAAAACTGGCGGACAAGGCCGAGAGCAGTGCTGCGGCCAAGCGCAAGACCTCGGATATTTTTGAGCTGTCAGGCAGCCGCGATGCGCGCAGCCCGTTTGCCGAGTCGATGCTGGTGGAGGAAACCTCCAACGATGGCTGGGGCGGTGACGTGCTCGACGTGGAGCTTCTGGATGACCTGGATGATCTGGCCGGCAACCGCGAAAACCTCTCCAAACTGAACATGGCTCTGGCTTATATCGAGCAGGGCAGCCTGGACAGTGCCTGCCAGATCCTCAATGAAGTGATCAACGAGGGCGATGAAGAGCAGAAGCAGGAGGCGCGTCAGCTACTGGCTAAAATCGCCTGATACACGAGGCTGTCGCTCAACGCCCGCGTGCCTCTGGTACGCGGGCGTTTTTCTTGCTGCGCCAGGCCAGGCTGCTGCGCGTTATCATCGGCTTTTCAGCCGTCGCGAGCCTGCCAATGTCCAGCCCCAAAGCCGAAGTGGTCATCACCTATTGCACGCAATGCCAGTGGCTGCTGCGCGCCGCCTGGTTAGCGCAGGAGCTGTTGTCGAGCTTTACCGATGATCTGTCCAGGGTCTGCCTGGAGCCGGGCACGGGCGGGGTGTTTCGCATTACCTGCGATGGCGTGCAGATCTGGGAACGTAAGGCCGATGGTGGTTTCCCCGAGGCCAAGGTGCTCAAGCAGCGCTTGCGCGATCAGATCGACCCGGCGCGGGATCTGGGCCACAACGACCGTAGCCATTGATCACTTGGCCATCCGCGCCGAAAGAAAGATCGCGCTGACAATCAGCAGGCCGCCGGCCAGCATGCGCAAGGTCGGCACTTCGCTGAACAGCAGCCAGGCGAAGGCAATTCCGTAGATCGGCTCCAGGGCGAAAATCACCGCCGTGGTGCGCGCCTTGAGTACCCGCAGGCTGGCGACGAACAGGCTGTGCGCCAGGCCCGTGCAGAAGATCCCGAGCATGGCCATCCACAACCAGTCCTGTGCCTGCACGCTGGGCAGCGTCGGCCAGGCCAGCGGCAGGAATACCAGCAGCACGGTGAGGTTCTGGTACAGCGCCGCTTGCACCGGCTCGATGCCACGGGTGCTGGCGCGGTTGAGCAGTGACAGCAGGGCGAACAGCAGGCCAGACAGCACCGCCCAGAGCAGGCCACTGGTGGCCTGGCTGCTCAGGTCGAAATGTGGGGTGACCAGCACCAGGCCCAGGCATACCAGAACCACCATGGCGTACTCGATCGGCCGGGTGCGCTCTTTGAACAGCAGGCCCTCCAGCAGCACGGTAAAGGCCGGGAAACTGGCAAAGCCGAGGGTGGCGATGGCAACGCCGGAGATATGCACGGATTCGAAAAAGCTCCACCAGTGTCCGCCCAGCAGCAAACCGCCGAGGGCCAGCAGGCTTGTCTGGCGTAAGCCGAGGCGGACCAGGCGCGCGTTACTGATCAGCTTAGCGAACAGCAACAAGGCCGCTACGGCGAAGATGGCGCGGCCGGCGGAGATCATCTGCGGGGTGGTGTTGGCCAGCTTGCCGAAGATGCCCGATAGGCCAAACAGCAGGGCGCCCAGGTGGATGGCCCAGAGGGCATTACGTTGATTCATGCCAGGCGCGCGCCGTTGGGTAGTGGTTTGACGAAATCCTGCCATTCGATGTTGTGCATAGGCGACTCCTCGATTCTGCCGGGCAGTCTAGGTGTCTGCCTGCGGCCTTGTCTGTCTCAGGAGTCGCGGGTTTTGTCGCCAGGCTCTCGCAAGCGAGTGCCGGCAAATTAGTCAGCGCGGCGCAGTTGCCGAGGTGTAACGCCGAGATGCCGCAAGAGGGCGGCGCTAAAGGCACTTTGCGAGCTGTAGCCGACCCGTGCAGCGATCTCGCCAATTGCCAGGTTGCTGCCTTGCAGCAGCTGACGCGCCAGCTGCAGGCGACGGCTACGCACATAGTCCATCGGCGTTTGCCCGGTCTCGTCGAGAAAGCGTGCGTGAAAACGCGCAGCCGAGAGGCCGGCCAGGCGCGCCAGGTCGGCCACCTGCAGCGGGTGTGCGGCATGTTGATCAATATGCGCATCCAGCGCCGTTAGCGGCAGGCAACTGGTTGCATGGGTGGGCAGCTCGGCATTGGCCAGGCTGGCCAACAGCAATGCTGCGCCTTGCTGGGCAATCACCGGGTCATTGATCGGGCTGGCGGCCAGCCAGCTGACCAACTGGCTCTGCGCGGGATTCAGGCTGACAGCGGCGGGTTTTTCCAGCAGGCGGCGGGTGGCATCCAGATGCCGGCCCAGCTGTTGTTGCAGCCAGCCTTCGCAAGGTACGTCGAGCACCAGGCAGTGGCTGCCATCTTTGCTGCCGCAGGCGTGCTGCGCATCGCTAGGCACCACGGCCAGGGTTTGGCGCTTGACCTGGCTACCTTGGCCGGCCACTTCGAACTCCAGCAGGCCGCTCAGGCCAAACACCAGCTGCGCGTGGTCATGGCTGTGGCTGAGCAGTTCATGGCGGTAGTGACGCAGCGAGAGCAGCGAGGACATGGTGGGCTCCTTGTTCGGCCAGCCAGTTTATACCCTTTGGGGCATGTCACCGAATTGCCACGGCGCTGTCATGCACCTTTCACCACGCCTGCGCAGACTCGAGCAAACCCAGCCGGAGGTCGTCCATGACCAGCGCCCAGCTCGCCAAGCCCAGCCGCAAGCAACGTGTCCGTACCCTGTGGATTTCCGATGTGCACCTGGGCACCCGGGATTGTCAGGCCGAACACCTGGCAGCGTTTCTCAAGCGCTACCAAACCGACAAGATCTACCTGGTCGGTGACATCATCGACGGCTGGAAGCTGCGCAGCGGTGTGTATTGGCCGCAGTCACACAGCAACGTGATCCGCCGCTTGCTGACCATGAGTAAACGCGGCACCGAGGTGATCTACGTCACCGGTAACCATGACGAATTTCTGCGGCGCTACTCCAGCCTGATGCTCGGCAATATTCAGCTGGTCGACGAGGCCGAGCACATCACCGCCGATGGCCGCCGCCTGCTGGTGATTCATGGCGACCAGTTTGATGTGATCACCCGCTATCACCGCTGGCTGGCCTTTCTCGGCGACTCGGCCTACGAGTTCACCCTGACCCTCAATCGCTGGCTGAATTACTGGCGTAGCCGCTATGGCTATGGCTATTGGTCGCTGTCGGCCTACCTCAAGCACAAGGTCAAGACGGCGGTGAACTTTATCAGCGATTTTGAAGAAGCCATCGTCCACGAGTGTGCCAAGCGCGGTTTCAACGGCGTGGTCTGCGGGCATATCCACCATGCGGAAATCCGCCCGATGGGCGATGTCGAGTACATGAATTGCGGCGACTGGGTGGAGTCCTGCACGGCGCTGATTGAGCACCTGGATGGCAGCATCGAGTTGTATCGCTTGGCCGATGATCAGGCGCGTCAGCTGCAAGCAGCCCCGGTTGTGGCCGCTGAGCCGGCCCTGTGAGGATTCTGATCGTCTCCGACGCCTGGTCACCGCAGGTCAATGGTGTGGTTACCAGTCTGCAGGCGTTGATCAGCGAACTGCGTGGCCTCGGCCATCAGGTCAAGCTGCTGTCTCCGGCGGATTTTCGCGCGTTGCCATGTCCCAGTTATCCAGAGATTCCATTGGTGTGGAACCTCTGGCGGGTTGGCCCGGCGATTCGCACATTTCAGCCGGACTGCGTGCACCTGGCCACCGAAGGCCCGCTGGGCTGGGCAGCGCGACGCTGGCTGAGCAAGCGCGGTCTGGCGTTTTCCAGCGCGATCCATACGCGTTTTCCCGAATATGTGCACACCCGCTGGCCCTGGGTGCCGCTGCGCTGGGGGTATGCCTTTCTGCGCGCATTTCATCGGCCCAGCCAGGCGGTGCTGGTGACCACCGAGCGCATGCGTGAGGAGTTTGCCAGCTGGGGCTTCAAACGCCTGGTGCTGTGGCGCAAGGGTGTTGATACGCGGTTGTTTCGCCCAGCCGTAACGCCGTCAAGCCTGACTGAGCCAGTATTTCTGTATGTCGGGCGGATTGCCCCGGAGAAGAATATCGAAGCGTTTCTCGCCCTCGATCTACCGGGGCAGAAGCAGGTGGTCGGCGATGGGCCGCAGCGTGAGGCATTGCAGGCGGCTTATCCGCAGGTGCGCTTTCTCGGCTATCAGCATGGCCAGGCGTTGGCCGAGGCGTTTCAGAACGCCAGCGTGCTGGCGTTTCCCTCGCGCACCGATACCTATGGTTTGGTGATGCTCGAAGCCCTGGCGTGTGGCACACCGGTGGCGGCATTTCCGATAGCCGGGCCGTTGGATGTGCTGCAGGCGGGCGTCAGCGGGGTCATGCATGAGGACTTGGGTGCGGCCTGTGTGGCGGCCTTGAGCTTGGATCGCGCGCGTTGCGCCGAGTTGGCGGCGCGGCAATCCTGGCGGGCTTCGGCGCTGGAGTTTCTGGCGCAGCAGCCGCTGCTCGATGGTGAGCTGTGTTTGCAGGCCCAGGTGGGCGCTACATGATCACCTTGTCACGCAACTTATCGGCTGCCTGACTGAGGGCCTGGATAACCTTTTCCTTGTCGAAGTTCTGGATGCCGTTGGTATCCAGGTACATGGAAAAGCCCGGTAGTTCGTGCTCGACATAGCTGGAGGTGGCGCCCAGGTCGCGGCGGAAATCCACCACCTGATAGATCTGCACCGGGCGGGTAAAACCCTTGACGTTGATCTGGCCCTTGTCGCGGCACATGATCACGTCCTTGATCAGCGAATAGGTCTCGTGGGAGATCAGAATTTCACCGGCTTCGGCGGCGCTTTCCAGGCGGCTGGCGAGGTTCACGTCGCGGCCGATGATGGTGTAATCCATGCGCGTATCGGCGCCGAAGTTGCCCACCGTGCAATAACCGGTGTTCAGGCCCATGCGAATTTCCAGCGGCTTGGTGATGCCCTGGGCGCGCCACTGCTGGCGTAGCACCTTCATATGCTTGCGCATGGCGATGGCCATGGACACGGCATTCACCGCATCCTTCTTCGCGCCTTTGCTGCTGGGGTCGCCAAAGAACACCATCACGCAGTCGCCGATGAATTTGTCGATGGTGCCGCCGTATTTCAGGCAGATCTTCGACATTTCATTGAGGTAGGTGTTGAGCAGATCAGTCAGGGCTTCGGCTTCCAGTTCTTCGGACAGCTCGGTAAAGCCCTTGATGTCGGAGAAAAACACCGTGAGCTTCTTGCGCTGGGTTTCCAGGCGCACGCTCTTCTTGCCGGTGAAGATCGATTCCCACACCTGCGGTGACAGGTACTTGGCCAGGTTGCGCGCCAGGCGTGCGGCTTTTTCCTGTTCGCGGGTGATTTCGCTGCGCACCTGCGCCAGGCGCAGGCCTTGTTGGTGCACAAAGTAGGCGGTGATGCAGATATACAGGGTGGTGAAAAAGATGCTGACCAGTGCCACCAGCGGTGGGGTATTGATGTTCAGCTTGACCTGGAACAGCGCCGCACAGAACACCGCGCCGCTCAGAGCAATCAGCGATGCCAGGGCGAGGTGACGTACGCCACCGATGACCAGCGCGCTGAACAGCAGAATCAGCAGTGACATCAGGCTGGGAACCACCGAAAAACCAAGCAGCGCCAGCGCGCCGCCGGCATGCACCGCGTCAATAAACAGCAGGCTGAGGGTGGTACGTTGCGGATGCTCGCGTTTGAAACGCAGGCTCAGATGGTGCGCCAGGTGCGGGTAGAGCAGGGCGTAGGGCACCATCCAGAGAATGTCGTAGCCGAAATGCTGGGTGTAGGTGCCAGCGGCAATACTGGCAGCGATGGCGATATAGGCCAAAACGCGGGAGTAGTACTCACGCAGCGGCGGAGCCGGCAGTGCGGAAATTCGGGGGGCGCTTTTGACATTCATCCGATGGGACAATCCCTGCTGCTCGTCTGGCACCTCTGCTGGGCACCTGGGTGGCGCACCGTGCCGGCTGCGCAAAATAAGCCAGGGATCATAACCAAGCCCACCGCAACCGCCAAGCGCGGCAGCCGAACGGCAGTGCCGCCTGTGTCAGCGGTCGCCGGGGCGGGCGGTTAAAACTTGATGCGCCCGGTAAAGGCATCCTTGAGCATCACCCAGTCGCCCATCAGCGAGTAGAGCGGGTAATCGAAGGTGGCGGGGCGATTCTTTTCGAAGACAAAGTGGCCGATCCAGGCAAAGCCGTAACCAATCAGCGGTATGGCCAGCAGCCACAGCCACTGCTGAGTGACCAGGGCATAGCCCAGCACGCAAAGTACCAGCAGGCTGCCGACGTAGTGCAGGCGACGGCAGGTGGCGTTGCTGTGCTCCTGCAGGTAATAGGGGTAGAACTCGGCGAAGCTGTTGTAGCGTTCGTGGGTTTCAGTGCTCATCAGGGGCCTCCTCTTATTCTTTTGAGTGCCACCAGGCTTGCGGCTGTGGCGGCTTACTTGCAGTCTAGGTCGACTGACGCGCTGGGCCACTGACATTAGGTGCCAGTTTAGTATCCTTCTGTCGCCCTTTTTGCTGACTCAAAATAAGAAAACGCCATGAGCGAACGTACCACTTCATCCAGCTGGGCCTCGGGCATTGTTGCGGCTCTGGAGCTTGGCGGAGTTGATTGCCGCAGCCTGTTTGCCCAGCTGGGCCTCGACTATGCCGCCTTGAGCGACCCCGATGCGCGCTTTGCCCAGGACGGCATGACGCGGCTGTGGCACATGGCCGTGGAAGCCAGCGGCAACCCGGCGATTGGCCTGAATATGGCGAAGATTCTGCGGCCATCGTCCTTCAACGTGGTTGGCTATGCGGTGATGAGCAGCCGCAACCTGCAGGAAGGTTTTGCCCGCCTGGTGCGCTATCAGCGGATTATTGGCGAGGGCGCCGACCTCAGTTTTCATCCCACCCCGGAAGGCTATGAAATGCTTCTGGCTATTCACGGTGACCGGCTGCCCTCGGCCCGGCAGAGCGCTGAAGCCTCGCTGGCACATTCACTGGCATTCTGCCGCTGGCTGACTGGCAAACCACTGCGCCCGCAGCTGGTCAGCCTGATGGGGCCTGCGCCAGAAGACCTGACGCCCTATAACGAGGTGTTCCAGTGCCCGCTGAAATTCAATGCCGAGCACTATGCGCTGCTGTTTGAGCGGGCCGATTTGGATGCTCCGCTGCCATCGGCCAACGAGGCGCTGGCGCAGCTGCATGATCGGTTTGCCGGCGATTACCTGGCGCGCTTTACCGGTACGCGGGTGACCCATCAGGTGCGCCAGGTGTTATGCCGCCTGCTGCCTCAGGGCGAGCCCAAGCGGGAAACCGTGGCGCAGGCGTTGCTACTGTCCGAGCGCACCTTGCAGCGGCGTCTGCAGGATGAAGGCACCAGCTACCAGCACCTGCTGGATGACACACGCCGCGAACTGGCCGGCCAGTACCTGGGCCAGGCCAACCTGACTTTGCTGGAAATTTCCTACCTGTTGGGCTTTTCCGACCCGAGCAACTTCTTTCGCGCCTTCCGCCGCTGGTTTGACACCACTCCGGGTGAATACCGCGCGCGTCTGTAATTACGTCCGTGAATCTGTTTACGAGCTCGCGAGCTAGAGCCATGCAAGGCAAAAACAGGCGAGAAACGTAGCGCAGCGGAGTAACAGCCAACGGCTGGCCCGCAGGGTGAGCGCAGCGAATCAAGCGGAGTGTACTTTTGTACATGAGCATTACTCGTTTCACTCGCCCTTCGGGTCGCGCTAAAGCGCGTTAGCCGCAAGCGGCATTTCGAGCCTGTTTTTAACGCAGCAGGGCCGACGCGCAGCAGGTCGTAAATAGATTCTTAGTGTCGCCAGAACGCCGGCAGCATTAGCACCAGCACGGTAAGAATTTCCAAGCGACCGAGCAGCATGCCGAAGGTCAGCAGCCATTTTGCGGTGTCCGGCAGGCTGGAGAAGTTGCCCGCCGGGCCGATGATCGGGCCCATGCCGGGGCCGACGCCGGAGACGGTGCTGGCTGCGCCGCTGAGTGCAGTGATCCAGTCCAGGCCGCAAAGCGTCAGGCCCAGGGCCAGCACGGCGATGGTGATGGTGAAGAAGAACGAGAAGGTCAGAATCGAGCGGACGATATCTTCATCCAGGTGGTGGCGGTTGTATTGCTGCTTGATCACCGCACGCGGATGAATCAGCTGCATCAGGTTGGCCCTGAGCAGCACGTAGGCCACCTGGAAGCGGAAAATCTTCAAACCGCCTGCCGTCGAGCCCGAGCAGCCACCGATAAACCCCAGGTAGAAGAACAGCATGCCGGCAAAGCCGCCCCATAGCGTGTAATCGCCGAGGGCAAAACCGGTGGTGGTCATGATCGAGGTGGTGTTGAACGCGACGTGGCGAATGGCTTCCAGCCAGTGCAGGTCGGTGCTGATGACATACCAGGTGCCGAGCAGCAGCCAGGTGCTCAGCAGAATGCCGAGAAAACCGCGTACCTGCTGGTCGCGGATCAGGGCCTTGTAGTTGCCGCGCAGCATCGAGGCAAACAGCACAAACGGCACGCTGCCGAGAATCATCAGCACGATGGTGACCCAGTGCACGGCCGGCTCGCTCCATTTGCCCAGCGATTGATCCGAGGTGGAAAAACCGCCGGTGGCGATGGCCGACATGGTGTGGTTGATTGCGTCGAACCCGCCCATGCCCGCCGTCCACAGGGCCAGGCAGCCGAGCAGGCTGATGCCCAGGTAGGCCGCGATCATGTACTTGGCGACCATGTGCGAGCGCGGCATGATCTTTTCGGAGCGGTCCGAAGATTCGGTCTGGAACAGGCGCATACCACCGATGCGCAACATCGGCAGAATCGCCACGGCCATGGCGATAAAACCGATCCCGCCGAGCCAGTGCAGCAGCGAGCGCCAGATCAGAATCCCCGGCGACATGCTGTCCAGCCCGGTCAGTACCGTGGCGCCAGTGGCGGTGATGCCCGACATGCTTTCAAACACCGCGTCGGTCAGGCCCAGGTGCTGGGAGAACATAAAGGGCAGGGCGGCAAACAGGCCCACCAGCACCCAGCTGGATACCGTCAGCAGGTACATGTCGCGCGGGCGTAGCTGCACATCCTTGGGCCGGCCCTGGGCAATCATCGCGATGCCGGCGATAAAGGTGATCAGGCTGGACCAGAGAAAGGCGTTGAGTTCGTCAGGCCGCGCAAACAGCACCAGGGTCAGCATGGGCACGGCCATGCTGATCGCCAGGGTCAGAAGAAAGATGCCATTGATAAACGCGATGATCCGTAAGGTCGGCCAAGCCATTTAAGCGGTTCCATTGCATTAGTAGCGGGAGTCTAGGTTATCGGGCGGGCTGATCGCCCGGCCGATTTCACTCAGTGGCGCCAGAATGCCCGAGTAACCAGTACCAGTACGGTGAGAATTTCCAGGCGGCCGAGCAGCATGCCGATGGTCAGCAGCCATTTGGCCGCATCCGGCAGGCTGGAGAAGTTTCCCGCCGGGCCGATGATCGGGCCCAAACCGGGGCCCACGTTACACACCGCCGTCGCCGCGCCGGTCAGCGCGGTTACCCAGTCCAGGCCAAGTAGGGTCAGGCCCAGGGCAATTACGCCGATGGTGATAGTGAAGAAAAACGAGAAGGTGATCAGCGAGCGGACAATCTCTTCATCGAGGTTGTGCTTGTTGTACTGCTGCTTGATCACCGCCCTCGGATGTACAAGCTGCTGCAGGTTGGCTTTGAGTAGCACATAGGCCACCTGAAAGCGAAAGATCTTCAGCCCGCCGGAGGTGGAGCCCGAGCAGCCGCCGACAAAGGTCAGGTAGAAAAACAGCAGCACGGCGAAACTGCCCCAGGTGGTGTAATCGCCGAGGGCATAACCGGTGGTGGTGACCACCGAAGTAACGTTCACCGCGACGATGCGAAAGGCATCCAGCCAGCTGTTGTCCGAGTGCAGCCACAGCCAGGTGCCGAATACCAACCAGGTGGCCAGCAGAAAACCGAGAAAGCCGCGTACCTGATGGTCCTTGGATAGCGCTCTACGGTTGCCGCGCAGGGTGGCGACATACAGGGTAAAAGGCAGGCCGCCGAAGATCATCAGCACCACGGCGACCCAGTGCACGGCCGGCTGGCTCCAGTTGGCCAGGGAGGCGTCCGAGGTCGAGTAGCCGCCGGTGGAGATCGAAGTCATCGCGTGGTTGATCGCATCGAAGGGCGTCATGCCGGCCAGCCAGAAGCCGAGAAAGCCGCTCAGGGTCAGGCTCAGGTAGATAAACAGGATGTACTTGGCCGCCATATGCGAGCGCGGCATGACCTTTTCGCCCCAGTCGGAGGATTCAGTCTGGAACAGGCGCATGCCGCCGACCCGCAGCAGCGGCAGAATTGCCACCGCCATGCCGATAAAGCCGATACCGCCCAGCCACTGCAGCATCGAGCGCCAGATCAGCAGGCCGGGGGAGGCTTGGTCCAGGCCCGAGAGCACGGTTGAACCGGTGGTGGTCACGCCGGACATGGTCTCGAAGAAGGCGTCGGTGTAGCTGATATGGTGAATCAGCACCATCGGCAGGGCGGCGAAGATGCACACCACCAGCCAGCTGCCGGTGGTCAGCAGGTACATGTCGCGCGGGCGCAGCTGCGCATCCTTGGGCCGGCCGGGGATGACCATGGCAATGCCCGCAGCGGCGGTTACCAGGCTGGACCAGAGAAAGGCATTGAGATCGTCGGTGCGCGAATACAGCAGCAGTGTCAGCATCGGGATCAGCATGCTGACGGCCAGAGTGATCAGGAAGATGCCGAGAATAAAAGCAATGATGCGCAGTGTCGGCAATGACATGGATTCGGCTCAGGCTCTGTGGGGCAAAGGGGCGTTATTCTACGCGCGCTGCAGCCGCTGTACAGCCGCCGTAATGCGCGCTTTACAAGCGCTTGGCGCTGCATAGAATAGCCGCCAGGTGCCGGCCCTTGCCGGTTTCTGAGCCCGCCAAATCATGTCCGATAGCAATCCTTGTCTAAGCTGTGGCGCCTGCTGCGCGCATTTTCGTGTGTCATTTTTCTGGGGTGAGTGCCAATCGGCGGGCGGTGTGGTGCCCGATGATCAGGTGGTGCTGATCACCCCACACCGAGTCGCCATGCGCGGCACGGAGCAAAAGCCCGTGCGCTGCACGGCCCTGCTCGGTGAAGTCGGCCAAGGCGTGCGCTGCACGCTGTATGAGCAACGCTCCAGCACCTGCCGCGAGTTCGAGGCCTCTTGGTTCAACGGCGAGCACAACCCGCATTGCGATGCGGCGCGCAGTGCACACGGCTTGCCGCCGTTGATGCCTCCGGTATTGCCGAGTGTTTCGCCTGAGCGGGTAGCCTGAGAACTGTGCGGATTGCCCCTCCGCTGCGCTCAAGCACTAGAATGGCCGTCTGTTTCAATTGCCGAGGTGGCTGATGGACGCTCTTGATGCGTTGCTAAACCGTGTTTCCGCGCCGCGCCTGATAGCGCCGGCCCCCGATGCTGCGCAGCGCGAGCTGTTGTTTCGCGCCGCTTTGCGTGCGCCTGACCATGGCCAGCTGCGGCCCTGGCGTTTTCTCACCGTCGAAGGTGCTGCGCTGGCGCAGCTGGGCGAACTGTTTGCCCGAGCACTGCCTGCCGATGCCAGCCCCGAAGCTTTGACCAAGGCGCGCGCCATGCCGCTGCGTGCGCCGTTGCTGGTGGTGGTGATTGCTCGCGTGCAGGCCAGCCCGAAAGTACCGGCGCAGGAGCAGGTGCTGGCTGCCGGCTGCGCCGCTCACGGGATTCTGTTGGCTGCCCATGCCCAGGGTATTGGCGCGGTCTGGCGCACCGGCGATATGGCCTACAACGCGCAGGTCGCTGCCGGCTTGGGGCTGAGCGCAGATGAGCAGGTTATTGCCTACCTCTACCTCGGCACCCCAGAGCGTGAATTGCGCGCGGTGCCGCAGGTACAGGTCAGTGACTTTGTCAGGGCTTGGCCTGCGCCTGATTCGGCGGAGTAAGCGGCAGGCGCAGAGTGGCGACAAAGCCGCCTTGCGCGTGGTTGCTCAGCTCCAGTTGGCCGCCATGCCGCTCGGCGGCGCGGCGGGCAATGGCCAAGCCCAGGCCGTGACCGCTGCTGGTCTGGCCAGGCGCGCGGTAGAAGGGCTCGCCAAGGCGCGTCAGCAGCTCAGGCGCAACGCCCGGGCCGTGGTCACGCACGCTCAGGCATAGCTGCTCGGCCTCTGTCCTGGTCGTCAGTTCAATGGCCTGGCCAACCGGGTTGAAACGCAGGGCGTTGCGCAGCAGGTTATCCAGCGCGCGTTGCAGCATGTCCGGCCAGCCGTTGAACTGCAGGTCGCTTTCCAGCTGAATCTTGATCTGTTGCTCCGGTGCGTCCAGCCGTGCGTCGTCTTGCAATTTGTGTAGCAATTCTCCGAGATTGATCGGTTGCGCCGCGCCTGGCTCGGCATCGAGGCGGGCGAGGGCGAGGATTTCACTGATCAGCGCCTCCAGGCGGTCGCACTCCTGACTCAGGCGCGGCCAGTATTTTTCCCGTTCGGCAGCATCGGCGCGCTCGGTCAGCGCCAGGGCGATACGCAGGCGCGCCAGTGGTGAGCGCAGCTCATGGGACACGTCGCGCAGCAGCTGGCGCTGGCTGCTGATCAGGCCTTGTACGCGTTCGCCCATGCGGTTGAAGTCGGCCGCCAGCACGCCGAGTTCATCGCGTCGTTCGGCCAGTTTGGCCAGGCTGTTCTGCTGATAAGCGGTTTGCCCCAGGTCATGCACGGCGCCGCGCAGGCGATTCAGCGGACGGGTGATGGACAGCGTCAGCCAAAGACTGAACAGGGTCAGCACCAGCATCGCGATACCCAGTGCGCTCAGCGGCCAGAGCAGGCTTTCGCGCTGCCAGGCGGCGACCTCGGGGTTCGGGATGCGGTAGATGAACAGGTAGGTTTCACCGCTGTACGGGCTGGTGTAATCGACACTCAGACGGCGCCAGGGCAGGCGTTTCTCATTGCGGTGGCGGGCTTCAAAGGCCGCCGCGCGGGGGGGGAAGGTGCCTTTGACCACGGCTTGGCCGCTGTCATCAAGCACCTGCACATCAATACGGAACTTGCGTTTGCGTTGTTCGAGCAGGTCTTGGGCGGCGCTTGGGCCTTTCTTTTCGTAGCGTTGCGTCCACTTTTCGGCAAGGTCATCCATGCCGGGGTGCTGGCTGAGCAACCAGGCGTCCTGATTGAGCATGCGCCCAAGCAGCATGGACAGCCCGGCAACCAGGGCAATAGCCAGCCAGAAGCTGGCAAAGATGCGCCAGAACAGTGACCGCACGGTGGCTCCTTAGTGGTAATGGCTGTGGTGGAAATGCGTACGCCCATCAGGCTTTGCAGCCTGATGGGCGTAAAGGCAACAGTGCCCGGGTTAGTTCTTTTTCGCCTGCTCGGCCTGCCAGGCTTTGAATGCCTGACGTTCCGCGCGGCGCTCTTCCATCTTTTTCTGATGCTCGTCGAAGGCCTTCTGTTGCTCAGGCTTGAGCAGGGCGCGGATGGCGCTGTGCTGTTTGTCCTTGGCGGCCTGCAATTCGTCTTGCATGGCTTTCTGTTCGGCTGCCGGCAGCTTGTCCAGGTAGCGTTTAGTGATGTCGTGGCGACCTTTCATCTGCTCGCCCATCAGCTTACGGATTTCGCGGTGCTGCTCTTTGCTCAGGTCGAGCTCTTTGAACATGCGGGAGCCGTGCTCGCCGCCGCCGTGCCGTGGGCCGCCTTCGGGCATGGCCATGGCCAGGGTCGGCAGGGTCAGGGCGAGCAGTACTGCGGTAAGGGTCTTGCGCATGGTGTGTCTCCTTGTCTGAAACCGGTAAACACCGGATGAGCCCAGTCTAGGGCGGTCAAGGTCAAGGGCCGTCAGGGCAAGGTAAAGCTTAGGTAAAGAGCGTGGTGCTGCGGATTTACACAACCACGGCTCAGACGCTGTAGTAGTAGCCGCGGCTACGCAGGGCCAGAATGCGCTGGCGGCCGTCGGCATGTGGGCCGAGTTTTTTGCGCAGGTTACTGACGTGCATATCCAGGCTGCGGTCATACAGGGTCAGCTTGCGGCCGAGGGCCAGTTGCGCCAGTTCCTGTTTATCCACCGGCTCGCCCGGCTGTTGCAGCAGGGCTTCGAGGATGCGGCTTTCCGAGAGGGTCAGCAGCACTTCCTGTTCGCCCAGGGTTACGGTGCCGCGGGCCTGGCTGTAATGCAGGTCGCCGAGGTCGAGTGGGCTGCTGGGCGTGGCCGGCAAGCTGCGGCGCAAGACGGCGCGCAGGCGTGCGGTGAGTTCGCGGGGGTCACAGGGTTTGGCCAGGTAATCGTCGGCGCCCAACTCCAGGCCGAGAATCCGGTCCAGCGGTTCGCCGCGCGCTGAAAGCATCAGCACCGGCAGTTCTGGGTGGTCACTGCGCAACTGCTTGAGCAGTTCCAGGCCGCTGCCGTCGGGCAGCATCACGTCCAGCACCACGGCATCCGGGCTGTGCTGGGCGAGGGCGTTGCGCGCGCTGTGGCCGTCATGGCAGGCGCTGACCTGAAAGCCTTCCTGGGTCAGCCAGCTGGTCAGCAGTTCGCAGAGTTCGACGTCGTCGTCGATTAACAGCAGATCACTCATGGGTCAGTTGAGCCACTCGCTACGTGAGCGGCGACCACGGCGCAGGAACGCCCCGATAATCACCCCGAGCAAACCGGCGCCGGCGCCTGTGGCGAACCACATTTGCTGTTCGCTGATCAGCGGCTGCGGGGCACTGGCCTGGGCTTTCTTCAGCTGCAGCTTGAGGCGTTGGTTTTCCTGGCGTAGGCGCTGCAGTTGTACGGTGTCACGTTCGTTGCTGTTGTTCTGCAGTTCAGCGCTGAGGGCTGCGCGCTGTTCTTCGCTGAGCGCCAGGCGCTGCTCCAGTTCATCGATCTGCGTCTGCGCCGAAGTGGCTTCTGCCAATGGCTGCGGCGGGCTTTCCTCGGCCTGGGTGACGGCCGGCAAGCACAGGGTCAAGAGTAGAAACAGCGGGCCTGTACGCATCGGAACTCCTATCTTTGTAATTGTTGTTATGGGTTGTTCAGCGAAGGGATGGCTTCAAGGCAAGACCAGCTTGAAGGGTTTTACCAGTACCGAGGCATATACCCCGGCGGCGCGGTAAGGGTCGGCATCTGCCCATTGTTGTGCGGCCAGTAGCGATTCGAACTCGGCGACGATCAGGCTGCCGGAAAACCCCGCTGGGCCTGGATCATTGCTGTCGACGGCCGGGTGTGGGCCGGCGAGGATCAAACGGCCTTCAGTCTTCAGTTGCTCCAGGCGCGCCAGGTGTGCTGGGCGGGCATTCAGGCGGTTTTCCAGGGAGTTTTCCACATCGGTGGCAATGATCGCGTAGAGCATTTCAATCCTTAATAAGGTCGTCGGCGCAGGCCGCTGCCTGGGGAGAAAAGCAGCCTGGTCAGGCAAAGTCGAGGAAATATTGGCGCAAGCCAGCAAGAATCCACATCTGGCGGCATAATAACAAACATAAATGACTCGGAAAGCGCCCCTTATGGATGTTGATTTGCATTGCCACAGCACCGCTTCAGATGGCGCCCTTGCGCCGGCTGTGGTGGTGGCGCGGGCGTTTGAGCGCGGTGTGCGTTTGCTGGCGTTGACCGATCACGACACCCTCGATGGCCTTGATGAAGCCGGCGCCGCAGCGCAAGCCTTGGGTATGCAGCTGGTCAACGGTATCGAACTGTCCTGTACCTGGGGTGGCGCGACCATTCACGTGTTGGGCTACGCCTTCAACCGCGATGCGCCGGCCTTGCAGCAGGCGATTGCCGAATTGCATGAAGGGCGCTGGTTGCGCGCTGCGGAAATCAGCAAACGCCTGGAAGCCAAAGGCATGCCGGGCGCGCTGGAAGGTGCGCGGGCCATGCAGCAGGAATTGGGCGACAGCGGCAATGCCCCGGCGCGTCCGCACTTTGCCGACTTTCTGGTACGCAGTGGCTACGTCAAGGACCGCGCCGAAGCGTTTCGCAAGTGGCTGGGCTCGGGCAAGTTGGGTGATGTCAAACAGCACTGGCCAGAGTTGGCTCAGGCGGTGGATACCCTGCGCCGCGCCAATGCCTGGGTCAGTCTGGCGCATCCTTGGCAGTACGACTTTACTCGGAGTAAACGACGCAAATTGATCGCCGATTTTGTCGGTGCCGGCGGCCATTCACTTGAGGTGGTCAACGGTATGCAGCCAGCCGAGCAGGTTGGCAGTCTGGCGATTCTGGCGCGGGAGTTCGGCATGTTTGTCACCGCAGGCAGTGATTTCCACGCGCCAGGCCAGTGGTCTGAGCTGGGCGTCTATCGCCCGGTGCCCGAGGATCTACCGCCCCTGTGGGCACGGTTTCAGCATGTCCAGCAGCCTACTGCAATTTGACCAGGAACCGAGCGTGAGCCAATTCTTCCAGATTCATCCGGAAAACCCGCAAGCGCGCCTGATCAAACAGGCCGTGGAGATTATCCGTAGCGGCGGGGTGGTGATCTATCCGACCGATTCCTCCTACGCCGTCGGCTGCCATATCGGCGACAAGAGCGCGGTGGAGCGCATCCGCCGCCTGCGTCAGCTGGACGATAAACACAACTTCACCCTGGTATGTCGCGACCTGTCGCAGCTCAGCACCTTTGCCAAGGTCGACACCGCCGCCTTTCGCCTGCTCAAGAGCCATACCCCGGGGCCTTACACCTTTATCCTCAACGCCACCCGTGAAGTGCCGCGCATGCTGCTGCATGCCAAGCGCCGCACCATCGGTCTGCGTGTGCCCAGCCATCCGATTGCCATGGCCTTGCTGGCCGAGCTGGATGAGCCGTTGATGAGCGTGACCTTGATTCTGCCGGGTGAAACGCTGCCGATGAGCGACCCTTACGAGATGCGTCAGATCCTTGAGCATCAGGTCGATCTGATCATCGATGGTGGTTTTGGCGGGCTGGAGGCCTCCACCGTGGTCAGCCTGCTTAACGATGAGCCCGAGGTGTTTCGAGTGGGTTGCGGTGATCCGTCGCCTTTTACGAATGACATCTGATCCTGGCTATAATCGTTTTCCTTTGAGTTTTCAGGTAATCCGTTTTGAGTCTTGTTGACGCTGAACGCCGCGTGCTGTCTGGCATGCGCCCGAGTGGTTTGCTGCACCTGGGACATTACCAGGGCGTGCTGAAGAACTGGGTGAAGCTGCAACACACCTATGAATGCTTCTTCTGCATCGTTGATCTACACGCGCTGACCACTGATTACGACGATGTCGGCCCACTGTCCCAGCGCGTTATGGACATGGCTGTGGACTGGCTGGCGGCCGGCGTCAGCCCCAGTTCGGCGACGCTGTTTATCCAGTCGCAAGTCCCTGAACACGCCGAGTTGCACCTGCTGCTGTCGATGATCTGCCCGCTCAGTTGGCTGGAGCGCGTGCCGTCCTATAAGGAACAGCAGGAACAGCTGCACGGCAAGGACCTGAGCACCTTCGGTTTTCTCGGTTACCCCCTGCTGCAGGCCGCAGACATTCTGCTGTACCGCGCCGGCGTGGTGCCGGTGGGCAGTGATCAGTTGGCGCATATCGAATTTGCCCGCGATGTGGCGCGGCGTTTCAACCATTTGTATGGCCGCGAGCCAGGCTTCGAGGAAAAGGCCGAGGCGGCGATCGTCAAGCTGGGCAAGAAAACCGCGACGCTCTACAACAACCTGCGCAAGGCCTATCAGCAGCAGGGCGATGCCGAGGCGCTGGAAACCGCGCGGGCGCTGCTCAAGGACCAACAGAGCATCACCCTGGGTGATAAAGAGCGCCTCTACGGTTACCTGGAGGGCGGCGGCAAGATTCTGCTGATCGAGCCGCAGGCCATGCTCGGTGAGTCGCCCAAGCTGCTCGGGCTTGATGGCGGCAAGATGTCCAAATCCAACAACAACGCGATTTTCCTGCGTGACAGCGCTGCGGTGATCGAAGAAAAGGTCCGCCGTATGCCGACTGATCCGGCGCGGGTGCATCGTGATGACCCTGGCAGCCCGGCGAATTGCCCGGTGTGGTCGCTGCATCAGCTGTATTCCAGCAATGAAACCTGCGATTGGGCACAGCAAGGCTGTCGCAGCGCCGGCATCGGTTGTCTGGAGTGCAAGGCACCCTTGGTCGAGGCGCTGCAGCAGGAACTGCAGCCGTTGCAAGCGCGTGCTGCGGATTATCAGGACAACCCTGATCTGGTGCGGCAGATTCTCGCCGATGGCGCCGAGCGTGCGCGCTCCGAAGCGCGGGAAACCCTGAGTGAAGTGCGCCTGGCCCTCGGCCTGAATTACCGCTGAAGCTAACGCTGAATCTAATTTCGAGAATGACCATGTCCAGCGTGCCAGCCCAGGAACATCCCGACAGCCATCCCCAGGATCAGGCCAATGCCCAGCAGGAGCTGCCATTTGCCCTGGTATATGGCCAGGCGGTCACCGAAATGCCGCTGGATCTGTATATCCCGCCGGATGCGCTAGAGGTGTTTCTTGAAGCCTTCGAAGGTCCGCTGGACCTGCTGCTGTACCTGATTCGCAAGCAGAACATTGATGTGCTGGATATCCCGGTGGCGGAAATCACCCGCCAGTACATGGGTTATGTCGAGCTGATGCAGTCGGTGCGATTGGAGTTGGCCGCCGAGTACCTGGTGATGGCGGCCATGCTCGCCGAGATCAAGTCGCGCATGCTGTTGCCGCGTTCCAGTGAGGTCGAAGCCGAGGAAGACGACCCGCGCGCCGAGCTGATCCGCCGCCTGCAGGAATACGAGCGTTACAAGGCCGCAGCGGAAGGTATCGATGGCCTTAGCCGGGTTGGGCGTGACGTTACCGTGCCGCGTCTGGACGCGCCCGAAGCGCGGGCGCGCAAGCTGCTGCCGGATGTCAGCCTGGAAGAGGTGCTGCTGTCGATGGCTGAAGTGCTGCGCCGCGCCGATATGTTTGAAAGCCACCAGGTCACCCGTGAAGCGCTGTCGACCCGCGAACGCATGAGCGAAGTGCTCGAACGCCTCAAGGGCGGCGCGTTTGTGCCCTTTGTCAGCCTGTTCAGCGCCGAAGAGGGCAAGCTCGGGGTGGTGGTGACCTTTATGGCGGTGCTCGAGTTGATCAAGGAATCCCTGGTTGAACTGGTGCAAAATGAGGCTTTCGGGCCAATCCATGTGCGTGCGCGAGCTGAATAAGCATGAACCTTAACGAACCTCGTGAGCTGGCCAGCCTGCTCGAAGCCTTTCTGCTGGCATCCGGCAAGCCGCAATCGCTGGAGCGTCTATTCGAACTCTTCGAAGAGGCTGAGCGGCCGGAGCCAACGGTCTTCAAGAAGGCCCTGACGCACCTGGGCAAGTCCTGTGAAGGGCGCGCCTTCGAGCTTATCGAAGTGGCCTCCGGTTACCGCCTGCAGGTGCGTGAGCGTTTCGCTCCTTGGGTCGGCCGGCTGTGGGAGGAGCGCCCGCAGCGCTACTCGCGCGCGATGCTGGAAACCCTGGCGCTGATTGCCTACCGCCAGCCGATTACCCGTGGCGAGATCGAGGATGTGCGCGGTGTGGCGGTCAACAGCCATATCGTCAAAACCCTGCTGGAGCGTGAGTGGATTCGCGTGGTCGGTTACCGCGATGTGCCGGGTAAACCGGCAATGTTTGCCACCACCAAAGCCTTTCTCGATCACTTCAACCTGAAAAGCCTCGATGAATTACCGCCTCTGGCGGCCCTGCGCGAGTTGGAACCGGAGCCGGTGCTGGCCTTCGAGGATGATCTGGAGGCGCCGCAAAGTCTGCAGGCGCGTGCTGACCTGGCCCTGGCCGATGAGCCTGCGGTGGAAGTGGGTGAGGAAACCAGCTTCAGCAGCCTGCTGGCTGAACTCGACTCGATGGAGCAGGGGCTGAAAACCGACTTCGACGACTTACCTGAGCAGGACGATGAGCAGGACGATGCCGAAGAGCTTCACGAAACCCTGGATAAAGAACAGCTCTCTGACTGAGGGCCGTAGGATGGGGGGCCACCGATCAACGGTAGCCCGGATAAGCCTTGGCGCAATCCGGGACGGCAGTTCCCCGGATTTCATCCGGGCTACGGTAGCGGGCTAGCACATAGGCGCCGATTGTCGCAAAGGCTGACGACTTCTCGTCTGCAAGCTAGCCTCAAGTCGTGCTAATCGGCCGGCTTTCGCGTATGCTCCGCGCCCCTTCGACGAATAGGCTTGGCCTGAATCGTCCTAATCACTAAAGAAAACACCGGGAGGTGCCCAGATGAGTGAAGAAATCGAAGAATACAGCCCCGCAGGCGAAAAGCTGCAGAAAGTCATGGCGCGCATGGGCCTGGCTTCACGCCGTGAAATCGAAGCCTGGATTACCGCTGGTCGCGTCAAGGTCAACGGCGCAGTCGCCAGCCTCGGCGTGCGCGTCGACCTGCACGATGCGATTGCCGTCGATGGTAAGGTGATCCGCCGCGAAGAAGCCGCCGAAAGCGTGCGCCGCGTAATCATCTACAACAAACCCGAAGGCGAGATCTGCACCCGTGACGACCCGGAAGGCCGTCCGACCGTGTTTGACCGTTTGCCACGGCCGAAAGATGGCCGCTGGATCAATATCGGTCGTCTCGACATCAACACCACCGGCTTGCTGATGTTCACCACTGACGGTGAGCTGGCCAACCGCTTGATGCACCCGTCCTTCCAGATGGACCGCGAGTACGCCGTGCGTGTGCGTGGTGAAGTCGACGAAGAGATGATCGAGCGCCTGAAAGCCGGCGTAATGCTCGAAGACGGCCCGGCCAAGTTCACCGATATCAAGGTCGCGCCAGGCGGCGTGGGCTTCAACCACTGGTATCACTGCGTGGTGATGGAAGGCCGTAACCGCGAAGTGCGCCGTTTGTGGGAGTCCCAGGGGCTGGTGGTCAGCCGTCTGAAGCGCGTGCGTTTCGGCCCGGTGTTTATCACCTCGGACCTGACCATGGGCCGCTGGCGCGAAATGAGCCAGCGCGAAGTGGATATCCTCAGTGAAGAAGTCGGCCTCAAGCCGGTGGCCCTGCCGGATATGAAGGAAAAAGCCCGCGACAAGATTGACCGTCTGCAGCGTAAATCGGCCAAGCCGGTGGGTCGTGCCGCCCGTCCGGAGCGGACTTTGCGTCCGGCCCATGGTGGCGGTCCGGCAGCGGCTGGCGACCAGGGCCGTTCGCGTCCTGCGCGTGGTGAAGGTGCTGAGCGTGGCGAGCGTCCAGTACGCACTCCGCGTGTCGATCAAGGCAAAGGCACACCAGTTGCCGAGCGCCCGAGCGATGTCAACAAGAAGCGTCCGGCCAAGCCGGGTGCGCAGCGCCCAGGCGTTGAGTTGACTGATCGTCCGTCGCGTAAGCCGGCCGGTGCGCCGGTCAAGCGTCGCAGCCAGCCGACCCGCGAAGGTCAGCGCCCGGGCTTCGGTCGCGGTCCTAAGCCGGAGTAAAGCATTTCGGCAGATGTAAAAAAGGCGACCTTCGGGTCGCCTTTTTTATGTCCTGCCATCCATGGCGGCCACCCTGAGGGCCATCTCTGCGCGACGTTAAAAATGGCTCCCGGCCATTTTTTATGGTCGGACGTTTTACCCGGCCATCGACAGCCGATTGCGACCATCGCGTTTGGATACGTACAGCGCGTTGTCGGCGCGGCGCAGCAGGCTTTCCATCGATTCGCCCGGCAGCAGGGTGGCGCAGCCGAGACTGACCGACAGCTCAATGGCGCGGTTTTCCACCAGGTACTGGATGCCGAGAACCGCCATGCGCAGGCGCTCGCCAACCATGGACGCGGCTTCACGGTTGGTGTTGGAGAGCAGCACCATAAATTCTTCACCGCCGAAGCGAAACACCATGTCGACGTTGCGCAGGCTGTCTTTCAGCGCTGTAGCAACGGCTTTCAGTGCCTGATCACCGATCAGATGGCCGTGGGTATCGTTGATGCGCTTGAAGTGGTCGATGTCGACCATCAGTACCGACAGTGGCTGCAGGGTGCGCCGGGCAATATCCACTTCGCGCTTGAGCGTTTGCTGCATGGCGATGCGGTTGCCGGTTTCGGTCAGCGGGTCGCGCAGTGCGCTTTGTACGGCTGCGCGATAGAGCAGGGCGTTGCGCAGCGGAAATAGCAGGCTGGCGAGCAGCGATTCGAGCTGGCCCAGCTCATCCTCACTGAAGCGCTGGTTACGGCGGAATGTCAGCTCACCGAGGAATTCACCATCGTGATTCAAGCGGTAGCCGGCCGAGTGGTTGCCGCGCTCGCCCAGCTCCAGGCGCAGATCGCAGGAGGCCAGTTGGTAGCTGAGGGCGCTGAGCGGTACCAGGCGCTGCACTTCGCTGTAGAACAGCTCAAGAATGCGTTCGGCTTCCAGCGAGGTCTGCAGGCGCAGGCTCAGTTGCTGGCGCAGTTGTGCCAGGCTGACCGGCTTGAGGTTTTTCTGCAGACGACCGGCATAGCCGAGACGCTGCAATTTGGCAGCGTCGAAATCGATGGTGTTGGACTGGTTGTGCGGGGCCATGAAGCTCTACCTCTAGCGCAGTACGCGACGATAACTGGGCTAGAGCGAATTCCGTGCCAATCTCAAAATCACTTAAAAAGTGCTTTTAATTCATTGGTTTAGTGTTTCAGCGGGCAGGTGTGCGGCAAGGCTTTGCCGGTTAACTGGCGTGGCTGCTGGCAATTTGATGCCAGGTGATCTGGCTGCCGCCGGAAAACCGGCGGCAGTAGTGATGACTTATTGCGCGTCAAATGCCTGACCGTTGACGCCCTTACTGTCCGGCCCCATCAGGTACAGGTAGACCGGCATGATCGCTTCAGGCAGCGTGTTGTTCTGCGGGTTTTCCCCGGGGTAGGCCTGGGCACGCATATCGGTGCGCGTGGCGCCTGGGTTGACGCTGTTGGCGCGCACGCTGGCGATGCCGTCGATCTCATCGGCGAGTACCTGCATCAGGCCCTCGGTGGCGAACTTCGATACGGCATAAGCACCCCAGTAAGCGCGACCTTTGCGCCCGACGCTGCTGGAGGTAAACACCACCGAGGCGTCTGCCGACAACTTGAGCAGCGGCAGCAGGGTGCTGGTGAGCATAAACATGGCGTTGACGTTGACCTGCATCACGCGCATGAAGTTGTCGCCGGACAGCTGCTCCAGCGGTGTGCGTGGGCCGATGATCGAGGCGTTGTGCAGCAGGCCGTCGAGCTTGCCGAACTCGGCTTCGATCATCGCCGCCAGTTCGTCGTACTGATGCGGCAGGGCGGTTTCCAGGTTGAACGGGATAACTGCGGCCTGCGGGTGGCCGGCGGCTTCGATGGCGTCATACACGCGGCTGAGGTTTTCTTCGGTCTTGCCCAGCAGCAGCACCGTGGCGCCGTGGGCAGCAAAGGTCTTGGCGGCGGTTGCACCAATGCCACGGCCGGCACCGGTCACCAGAATCACGCGGCCCTTGAGCAGGTCGGGGCGGGCGGAATAGTCATGCATGGGTAAAGCCTCATTAATTCAAAAACGGGTGGCGTCGGCGCGCGCCTGGCAGGCGATTTTCAGCAGCTGCACAGGGCTCGTTCGAGTACGGCGCGCAGTTCTAGCGGGTGGTCCACCACCACATCAGCGCCCCAGTTGCGTGGGTTGTCCTGCGGGTGGATATAGCCGTAGGTGACAGCGGCGGTCTTGCAGCCGGCGGCGCGGCCGGCTTCGATATCGCGCTCGTCATCGCCGATAAACAGGGTGGCGGCGGGCTCTACACCCATCTTCGCGCAGGCCAGCAGGATCATCTCCGGGTCGGGCTTGCTGCGGCTGACGTGATCCGGGCAGACCAACACCGCCGAGCGCTGCGCCAGACCGAGCTGCTGCATGATCGGTTCGGCGTAGCGCGCCGGCTTGTTGGTCGCCACACCCCAGATCAGCTTGGCCTGTTCGATGTCATCGAGCAGCTCATTCATGCCATCGAATGGTCGGGTCAGCACCGCGCAGTGGTTCTGATAGCGTTCGAGAAACTCCAGGCGCAAGGCTTCGAAACCTTCGGCTTCGGGGTCCATGGCAAAGTTGGCGGCGACCATGGCGCGCGCCCCGCCGGAGACCTGATCCCGAATCAGCTTGTCGGCAATCGGCGGCAGGCCGCGCTCGGCGCGCATGGCCTGGCTGATGGCGACAAAGTCCGGCGCGCTGTCGAGCAGGGTGCCGTCCATATCGAATAAAACCGCGCGCAAGCGCATCAGGCCTCCTTGAGGGTCTGGATCATGTAGTTGACGTCGACATCGGCTTCCAGCTTGTAGCGTTTGCTCAGCGGGTTGTAGGTCAGGCCGATGATGTCCTTGACCTCAAGGCCCGCTTCGCGGCTCCAGGCGCCCAGTTCGGACGGCCGGATAAATTTCTTGAAGTCATGGGTGCCGCGCGGCAGCAGGCGCATCAGGTATTCGGCGCCGATGATGGCGAACAGGTAGGCCTTGGGGTTGCGGTTGATGGTGGAGAAGAACACCTGACCGCCAGGCTTGACCATGCGGTAGCAGGCACGGATCACCGACGCCGGGTCGGGCACGTGCTCCAGCATTTCCAGGCAGGTGACTACATCAAACTGCTCAGGCATCTCTTCAGCCAGAGCTTCGGCGGTGATCTGCCGGTATTCGACGCTGACGCCCGATTCCAGCTGATGCAGCTGGGCCACGGCCAGCGGCGCTTCGCCCATGTCGATGCCAGTGACGCTGGCGCCGCGCTGGGCCATGGATTCGCTGAGGATGCCGCCGCCGCAGCCGACGTCCAATACCTTCTTGCCGGCCAGGCCAACGCGTTCGTCGATCCAGTTGACCCGCAATGGGTTGATGTCGTGCAGTGGCTTGAATTCGCTTTCGCGGTCCCACCAGCGATGGGCGAGGGCTTCGAATTTGGCGATTTCGGCGTGGTCGACGTTGCTCATATAAATCCCTGAATCAGGCTGCGGCGAGAATGGGAGCGCAAGGTGCTCATGTTGCCAGTTTCGCCGGGTGGATTGGACGCCTGTTATGCGGCCAATGTATGTCAGTTTGTCGCAGTGTCTGCTGTGTAGCCCGGATGAAATCCGGGGTGGGCGCAACAGATGCGCGGTTGTTCCCGGATTTCATCCGGGCTACCTATCATCTTCCAGCGATCTTTTTCCCCCAGGCGCGGGCGTTGGCGATGATCCGTTGTTCGTCCAGGCGCGTCAGTTGGCCGGCGTCGAGCAATTGCTTGCCGCCAACCCATAGGTGTTCGACGCAGGCGCGGCCGCCAGCGTAGATCAGCTGCGATACCGGGTCGTAGACCGGTTGCTGGGCCAGGCCGGAGAGGTTGAACGCCGCTATGTCTGCAGCCTTGCCCAGCTCCAATGAGCCGATCTGCTCGTCCAGACCCAGGGCGCGTGCGCCGTTCAGGGTGGCCATGCGTAGCGCGCTATGGGCGTTAAGTGCCGTTGCCGAGCCGGCCACGGCCTTGGCCAGCAGGGCTGCAGTACGGGTTTCGCCGAGCAGGTCGAGATCGTTGTTGCTGGCTGCGCCATCGGTGCCGATGGCCACGTTGACTCCGGCCTGCCAGAGTTTTTCCACCGGGCAGAAGCCGCAGGCCAGCTTGAGGTTGGATTCCGGGCAATGGATCACGCTGCTGTTGCTTTCCACCAGCAGGGCCAGGTCTTCATCATTAATCTGGGTCATGTGCACGGCCTGGAAGCGCGGGCCGAGCAGGTCGAGGCGCGCCAGGCGGGCCAGTGGCCGCTCGCCGCGCTGCTCCAGGCTTTGCTGCACCTCAAAAGCGGTTTCGTGCACATGCATATGAATGCCGGCGTCCAGCTCTTCGGCGAGCATGCGGATGTTTTCCAGCTTGTCGTCGCTCACTGTATAGGGCGCGTGTGGGCCAAAAGCCACGCTCAGGCGCGGGTGATGCTTGAGGTCGTCGAACAGCGCCAGGCCCTTGCGCAACGACTCGTCTGCGTCGCGGGCGCCGGGAATCGGGAAATCTAGCACCGGAATGGTGATTTGCGCGCGGATGCCGCTGCTGTGCACCAACTGGCTGGCGGTTTCCGGGAAAAAGTACATGTCGGAGAAGCAGGTGATGCCGCCTTTGAGCTGTTCGGCGATGGCCAGCTCGGTGCCGTCCTGGACAAACTGCTCGTTGACCCACTTGGCCTCGGCCGGCCAGATGTGCTTCTCCAGCCAGGTCATCAGCGGCAGATCATCTGCCAGGCCGCGGAACAGGGTCATTGCCGCATGCCCGTGGGCGTTGACCAGGCCGGGTGTGAGTAGCCGGCCGGGCAGTTCAAGCACCTGCAGGGCTGCGTGTTTGAGTGCTTCAGCGCGCGGGGCGATCAGCGCGATGCGCCCGTCACGGATGCCCAGGCCGTGTTCCAGCAGCACCACGCCAGCAGGCTCGACCGGGACCAGCCAGGTGGGCAGCAACAGCAGGTCGAGTGGGGCTTGGGGCATGGCGACGCTTCCGACAGATATAAAGTGGCGAGTTTATAGGGGAACGCCCTAGGCTTGAAGCTGCACAGGCTTTATCTGGCGGGCTGCTGGCGCGATGCGCCGGGCGGTGTGCGTATAATGGTCGGCTTTTTCCGGCGGAGGTGTGTAATGCGCGAGCAATTGCTAGCGGCAGAGAAGGTCAGGGCCATTGAGTGGCGTGACGGCGCTCTGCACCTGCTTGATCAGCGCGCGCTGCCTTTCGAGGAAACCTGGCTGAGCTACCACTCGGCGGCGGATGTCGCTGAGGCGATCCGCAGCATGGTGGTGCGCGGTGCTCCGGCCATCGGCATCACTGCGGCCTATGCAATCGTCCTGGCTGCCCGGGCTCGTTTGCAGGATGGCGGCGACTGGTGTGCGGCGTTGCAGGCAGATTTCGACCTGCTGGCGGCCTCGCGGCCGACCGCGGTCAACCTGTTCTGGGCGCTTGAGCGCATGCGTGAGCGGCTGGCTCGGCTGAAAAGCCGCGACGATCCGCTGGCGCTGCTGGAGGCTGAAGCCATCGGCATTCATCAAAGTGATCGCGAAGCCAACCTGACCATGGCCCAGCTGGGTGTTGATCTGATCCGCAAACATCAAGGTAATCAGCAGAACCTGCTGACCCACTGCAATGCCGGCGCTCTGGCCACGGGCGGCTTTGGTACGGCGCTGGGGGTGATTCGCGCCGCTTTTCATGATGGGTTGCTTGAGCGGGTATACGCCGACGAAACCCGGCCCTGGCTGCAGGGTTCGCGTCTGACTGCCTGGGAGCTGGCGGCTGACGGCATTCCGGTGACGGTGAATGTCGATTCGGCTGCTGCGCACCTGATGAAAACCCGTGGCATCACCTGGGTCATAGTCGGGGCGGATCGCATTGCTGCCAATGGCGATGTGGCCAACAAGATCGGCACCTATCAGTTGGCGGTGAACGCCATGCACCACGGTGTGCGCTTTATGGTGGTGGCGCCCAGTTCAACCATCGATATGGCCATGGAGCACGGTGACGACATCGTGCTGGAGGAGCGCGATGCCAGCGAGCTGCTGGAACTGGGCGGCAAGCGCATCGCCGGCGGAATCGAAGCGCTCAATCCGGTATTCGATGTGACCCCGGCGGACCTGATCGACTTTATCGTCACCGAGAAGGGTGTGGTTGATCGTCCGGATGCCGAGAAAATGGCGCAATTGATGTGCCGCAAGCGCCTGCACTGAGTTTTTCTGCGGGTACGCGCACCTAGTCGGTAGGGTGGCGCTGGGGATAGGTGCGCCGCGGTGATTGTGGTAAGCTCCGGCGGTTTTCGGGGGTGCCCGTTATGGGCCTCTTATCCTGCGCAGATACATGGCATAACTTATTGATTTGTCGTGAGTCGCTATGAGCCTCAAGGCACGGCGACAGGCTCCACACCACTCAGGACGAGCGGCGCGGAGTTTCACCAGAAAAAGGAACAAGGCTACTCATGGGCGAACTGGCCAAAGAAATCCTCCCGGTCAATATTGAAGACGAACTCAAGCAGTCCTACCTCGATTACGCGATGAGCGTAATTGTTGGGCGCGCGCTGCCGGATGCACGTGATGGCTTGAAGCCCGTGCACCGCCGCGTGCTGTTTGCCATGAGTGAGTTGGGCAACGACTGGAACAAGGCATACAAGAAGTCCGCCCGTGTGGTCGGTGACGTAATCGGTAAGTACCACCCGCACGGTGATACCGCGGTGTACGACACCATCGTCCGCATGGCGCAGCCATTCTCCCTGCGTTACCTGCTGGTCGACGGCCAGGGCAACTTCGGTTCGGTGGACGGCGATAACGCGGCCGCCATGCGCTACACCGAAGTGCGCATGACCAAGCTGGCCCATGAGCTGCTGGCTGACCTGCACAAAGAAACCGTGGACTGGGTGCCGAACTACGACGGCACCGAAATGATCCCGGCGGTTATGCCGACCAAGATCCCCAACCTGTTGGTCAACGGCTCTAGCGGTATCGCCGTGGGCATGGCCACCAATATTCCGCCGCACAACCTCACGGAAGTGATCAATGGTTGTCTGGCGCTGATCGACAACGGCGAGCTGACTGTCGATGAGCTGATGCAATACATCCCCGGTCCGGACTTCCCGACTGCGGCGATCATCAACGGTCGCGCCGGCATCATCGAGGCCTACCGCACTGGCCGTGGCCGCATCTATATGCGTGCCCGGGCGATTATCGAAGACATCGACAAGGTCGGTGGCCGTCAGCAGATCATCGTCAGCGAGCTGCCGTATCAGCTGAACAAGGCGCGCCTGATCGAGAAGATCGCCGAGCTGGTTAAAGAGAAGAAGCTCGAAGGCATCACCGAGCTGCGCGATGAGTCCGACAAAGACGGCATGCGCATCGTGATCGAGCTGCGTCGCGGCGAAGTACCGGAAGTGGTACTCAACAACCTCTACGCCCAGACCCAGATGCAGTGCGTGTTCGGCATCAACGTGGTGGCGCTGATCGACGGCCAGCCGAAGGTCCTTAACCTCAAGGACATGCTCGAAGCCTTTATTCTGCATCGCCGTGAAGTGGTCACCCGCCGCACCGTATTTGAGCTGCGCAAGGCCCGTGAGCGTGGCCATATCCTTGAAGGCCAGGCGGTTGCTCTGTCCAACATCGACCCGGTCATCGCTCTGATCAAGGCCTCGCCGACCCCGGCCGAAGCCAAGCTGGCGCTGATTGCCACGCCCTGGGAATCCAGTGCAGTGGAAACCATGGTCGAGCGCGCGGGTGCTGACGCCTGCCGCCCGGACGATCTCGATCTACAGTACGGCCTGCGCGACGGCAAGTATTTCCTCTCGCCGGAACAGGCCCAGGCCATCCTCGAGCTGCGTCTGCACCGTCTGACCGGTCTTGAGCATGAAAAACTGCTAGCCGAATACCAGGAAATTCTCACCCAGATCGGCGAGCTGATCCGCATCCTCACCAGCGCCACGCGCCTGATGGAAGTGATCCGCGAAGAGCTGGAAGCGGTCAAGGCCGAGTTCGGCGATAAGCGTCGCACCGAGATTCTCGACAACCGTCTGGACCTCAGCCTGGCTGACCTGATCACCGAAGAAGAGCGTGTGGTCACCATCTCCCACAGTGGTTATGCCAAGAGCCAGCCGCTGCATGCCTACCAGGCGCAGCGTCGCGGCGGTAAGGGCAAGTCGGCTACCGGCGTGAAGGATGAGGATTACATCGAGCATCTGCTGGTCGCCAACAGCCACGCCACGCTGTTGCTGTTCTCCAGCAAGGGCAAGGTGTACTGGCTGAAGACCTACGAAATTCCGGAAGCCTCGCGCGCCGCCCGCGGTCGTCCGCTGGTCAACCTGTTGCCGCTGGACGAAGGCGAGCGCATTACCGCCATGCTCCAGGTCGATCTGGAAGCGCTGCGTCAGCAGGCTCCGGAAGGCGACGAGCAGGACGATATCGAAGGCGTAGTGGTCGAGGCTGAAGAAGTTGAAGACCTGGTTGAAGGCGATGACGCCGACGACGAAACCCCGGATGAGCCGACCGGTGCCTACATCTTTATGGCCACGGCCAAAGGCACTGTGAAGAAGACCCCGCTGGTGCAGTTCAGCCGTCCGCGCAGCTCGGGCCTGATCGCCCTCAAACTGGACGAAGATGACACCCTGATCTCCGCTGCCGTAACTGACGGCGCTCGCGAAGTGATGATGTTCTCCGACGGCGGCAAGGTGATTCGCTTCAAGGAAAGCAAAGTGCGCACCATGGGCCGTACCGCTCGCGGTGTGCGTGGTATGCGTCTGCCGGAAGGCCAGGAAATCATCTCCATGCTGATTCCTGAAGCCGATGCGCAGATTCTCACCGCTTCCGAGCGTGGCTACGGCAAGCGCACGGCGATGGCCGAGTTCCCGCGTCGCGGTCGTGGCGGCCAGGGCGTGATCGCCATGGTCAGCAACGAGCGTAACGGCAAGTTGGTCGGCGCCGTGCAGGTGCTGGAAGGCGAGGAAATCATGTTGATTTCTGACCAGGGTACTTTGGTGCGTACCCGCGTCAGCGAAGTCTCCAGCCTCGGTCGTAACACCCAGGGTGTGACCCTGATCAAGCTGGCCAAGGATGAAACCCTGGTTGGTCTTGAACGCGTGCAAGAGCCTTCGGCGGAAGACGACGAAGAGCTGCTGGAAGGCGAAGAGGGTGTTGAAGGCACAGTTGAGGATGCAGGTGATGCACCCGAAGCTGCCGCTGACGAAAGCCCAATCGGCGAAGAGTGATCTGTCGGGGCGAGTGCACTCGCCCCTGACGGCGTAGGATTTGGCGGCTGAGCAGTCATGGTCAGCCCGCCCACCATTTTTGAGCGAGAGTGGATGTGAGCAAGCGAGCCTTTAACTTCTGCGCCGGCCCGGCCGCGCTTCCTGAAGCTGTTCTGCAACGCGCCCAGGCGGAGCTCCTCGATTGGCAGGGTAAAGGCCTGTCGGTGATGGAGATGAGCCACCGTAGCGACGAATACACCGCCATCGCGGAAAAGGCCGAGCAGGACCTGCGCGACCTGATGGAAATTCCGTCCGACTACAAAGTGCTGTTCCTGCAGGGTGGGGCCAGCCAGCAGTTCGCTGAAATCCCGCTCAACCTGCTGCCCGAAGATGGCGTCGCCGACTATATCGATACCGGTATCTGGTCGAAGAAAAGCATCGAAGAAGCCAGCCGCTACGGCAATATTAATGTCGCCGCCAGCGCCAAGGCCTACGACTATTTCGCCATTCCCGGGCAGAACGAGTGGCAGCTGTCGAAAGACGCCGCCTACCTGCACTACGCCAGCAATGAAACCATCGGTGGCCTGCAGTTCGACTGGGTTCCCGAAGTCGGTGACGTGCCGCTGGTGGCGGATATGTCTTCCGACATCCTTTCGCGCCCGATCGATGTGTCGAAGTTCGGCCTGATCTACGCCGGCGCGCAGAAGAACATCGGCCCTAGCGGCCTGGTGGTGACCATCGTCCGTGAAGACCTGCTTGGTCGTGCCCGCAGCGTCTGCCCGACCATGCTCAATTACAAGATCGCTGCCGATAACGGCTCGATGTACAACACCCCGGCGACCTTCTCCTGGTACCTGTCCGGCCTGGTGTTCGAGTGGCTGAAAGAGCAGGGCGGGGTGGCCGCTATGGAGCGGATCAACCGCGCCAAGAAAGACCTGCTGTACAAGGCCATTGATACCAGCGATTTCTACAGCAACCCGATTGCCCATAACGCCCGCTCTTGGATGAACGTGCCGTTCCGCCTAGCCGATGAGAAACTGGATAAACCGTTCCTAGCCGGTGCCGATGCGCGTGGCCTGCTCAACCTCAAGGGCCACCGTTCGGTCGGCGGCATGCGTGCCTCCATCTATAACGCCGTGGGCCTGGATGCGGTTGAAGCGCTGGTGGCCTATATGGCTGAGTTCGAGAAGGAGCACGGCTGATGACCGATCCAATTTCCGAGCAGGAACTGCAGGCCCTGCGCCTGCGCATCGACAACCTCGATGAGAAGATTCTCGCGCTGATCAGTGATCGCGCCAGCTGCGCCGAAGAAGTCGCGCGGGTAAAGATGAAGGCCTTGCCGGAAGGCGAGAAGCCGGTGTTCTATCGCCCTGAGCGCGAAGCCCAGGTGCTCAAACGCATTATGGAGCGCAACCAGGGGCCGCTGGGCAACGAGGAAATGGCGCGGCTGTTCCGCGAAATCATGTCCTCCTGCCTGGCCTTGGAGAACCCGCTTAAGGTCGCTTACCTCGGCCCGGAAGGTACTTTCTCCCAGGCCGCGGCGATGAAGCATTTCGGTCACGCAGTGATCAGCGTGCCGATGGCGGCTATCGATGAAGTGTTCCGCGAAGTGGCTGCCGGTGCGGTGAACTTCGGCGTGGTGCCGGTGGAAAACTCCACCGAAGGCGCGATCAACCACACCCTCGACAGCTTCCTCGAACACGACATGGTCATCTGTGGTGAAGTCGAGCTGCGCATTCACCATCACCTGCTGGTCGGTGAAACCACCAAAACCGACAAGATCACTCGCATCTATTCCCACGCCCAGTCCCTGGCGCAGTGCCGCAAGTGGCTGGACGCGCATTACCCCAACGTTGAGCGCGTGGCAGTGTCGAGCAATGCCGATGCAGCCAAACGGGTGAAAAGCGAGTGGAACAGCGCGGCGATTGCCGGCGATATGGCGGCCAGTCTGTATGGCCTGACTAAGCTGGCGGAGAAGATCGAAGACCGTCCGGACAACTCCACGCGCTTCTTGATCATCGGCAGCCAGGAAGTGCCGCCGACCGGCGACGACAAGACCTCGGTCATCGTCTCCATGCGCAACAAGCCGGGCGCCCTGCATGAGCTGCTGGTGCCGTTCCACAACAACGGCATCGATCTGACCCGCATCGAAACCCGCCCGTCGCGCAGCGGCAAGTGGACCTACGTGTTCTTTATCGACTTCGTGGGTCACCACCGCGACCCGCTGATCAAGGACGTGCTGGAAAAGATCAATCAGGAAGCCGTGGCGCTCAAGGTGCTGGGTTCCTACCCGAAAGCGGTACTCTAAAACTGCTGCGGCACGCCTCAGGTCTCAAGCTACACGCGCATCGACGCCGGGCTGTACTTGAGGCTTGCGGCTTTAAGCGTGAGGCTTTGCTATGACCGATTTCCTCGCCCTGGCCCAGCCAGGCGTACAGCAGCTGTTGCCCTACGTGCCGGGTAAGCCGGTGGATGAGTTGGCCCGTGAGCTGGATCTGGACCCGGCCAGTATCGTCAAGCTGGCCAGCAACGAGAATCCGCTGGGCCCAAGCCCTAAGGCGCTGGAGGCGATTCGCAGCGAGCTCTCGGAGCTGACCCGTTACCCTGATGGCAATGGTTTCGAGCTGAAAAGCCGTCTGGCTGCGCGTTGCGGCGTGCAGATCAATCAGGTCACCCTGGGCAATGGTTCCAACGACATTCTCGATCTGGTCGCCCGTGCCTATCTGGCCCCCGGCCTTAATACGGTGTTCAGTCAGTATGCCTTTGCCGTTTACCCCATTTCGACCCAGGCCGTAGGTGCCCAGGGCAAAGTGGTGCCGGCGCAGGATTACGGCCACGACCTGGAAGCCATGCTCGCGGCCATCGACGCCAACACCCGCGTGGTGTTTATCGCCAACCCGAACAACCCGACTGGCACCTGGTTCGGCCCCGACGCACTGGAGCGCTTTCTCGCGCGCGTACCCAGTAATGTGCTGGTGGTACTGGATGAGGCTTATATCGAGTTCGCCGAAGGTGATGAGCTGCCGGACGGCCTCAAATACCTGGCGCGCTATGAGAATCTGCTGGTCTCGCGCACCTTCTCCAAGGCCTATGGTTTGGCGGCGCTGCGCGTCGGTTATGCGCTCAGCTCGGCGCAGATCGCCGATGTGCTCAACCGTGTACGCCAGCCATTCAACGTCAACAGCCTCGCCTTGGCGGCCGCCTGCGCGGCGCTGGATGATGCCGATTACCTGGCGCAAAGCCGTCAGCTCAATGACGCCGGCATGGCACAGCTGGAAGCTGGTCTGCGCGAGTTGGGTCTGAGCTGGATCCCATCGAAAGGCAACTTTATTGCCGTGGACTTTGGTCGTGATACCGCTGCGATCAACCAGGCGCTATTGCGCGCCGGTGTGATCGTGCGTCCGGTTGCCGGTTACGGCATGCCGAATTTCCTGCGCGTATCGATTGGCCTGCCGGCTGAAAATGAGCGGTTCCTCGAGGCCCTGGCCAAGGTGCTGAGCGCGTGAGTGAGGCCAAATCTGCTGTCACTCAGGTGCAACCTGTTGCCCCTAAGCTCGGCCGCCTGGTGGTTATCGGCCTGGGCCTGATTGGTGGCTCCTTCGCCAAGGGCTTGCGTGAACGCGGCTTGTTTCGCGAAGTGATTGGCGTCGATCTGGACCCCGAGTCGCGCCGGCTGGCCGTCGAGCTGGGGGTGGTCGATCGTTGTGAGTCTGATTTGGCTGCCGCTTGTCAGGGTGCCGATGTGGTCCAGCTGGCGGTGCCTATCCTGGCCATGGAGAAGCTGCTGACCGAGCTGGCCAAGCTTGAACTGGGCACGGCGGTGTTGACCGATGTCGGCAGTGCCAAGGGCAACGTGGTACGCGCGGCACGCCTGGCCTTTACCGGTAAGGCGGTGCGCTTTGTGCCTGGGCATCCGATTGCCGGCTCCGAGCAGAGCGGGGTGGAAGCGTCCAATGCGCAACTGTTCCGCCGCCACAAGGTCATCCTCACGCCCTGCGAGCAGAGCGATGAGCCTGCCCTGGAGCTGGTCGATGTGCTGTGGCGCGAGCTGGGCGCGGATGTTGAGCATATGGAGGTCGAGCATCACGATCAGGTGCTGGCCGCGACCAGTCACCTGCCGCATTTGCTGGCCTTTACCCTGGTTGACTCACTTGCCAAGCGCAGTGAGAACCTGGAGATCTTTCGTTACGCCGCCGGCGGTTTCCGCGACTTTACGCGGATTGCCGGCAGTGATCCGGTCATGTGGCACGACATCTTCCTCGCCAATCGCGAGGCGGTGCTGCGCACGCTGGACGTATTTCGCGACGACCTCGACGCCTTGCGCGACGCGGTCGACGCTGGGGATGGGCATCAATTGCTGGGCGTATTCACCCGCGCCCGCGTGGCCCGTGAGCATTTCGGCAAAATTCTGGCCCGCAGGGCCTATGTGGACGCTATGCACTCGAACGATCTGGTTTTTCTGGCTAACCCTGGCGGCAAACTCTCCGGGCGTATTCGCGTTCCGGGCGACAAGTCCATCTCCCACCGCTCGATCATGCTCGGCTCGTTGGCTGAAGGCACCACGCATGTCGAAGGCTTCCTGGAAGGTGAAGACGCCTTGGCAACGCTGCAGGCATTTCGCGACATGGGTGTGGTCATCGAAGGCCCGCATCATGGTCGCGTGACCATTCATGGGGTAGGCCTGCATGGCCTGAAGGCGCCGGCTGGCCCGCTGTACATGGGCAACTCAGGCACCTCGATGCGTCTGCTTTCTGGTCTGCTGGCGGCACAACCGTTTGACACCACGCTTACTGGCGACGCTTCGCTGTCCAAGCGGCCGATGAACCGCGTCGCCAAGCCGCTGCGCGAAATGGGTGCCGTGATAGAAACCGCTCCGGAAGGCCGTCCTCCGCTGATGATCAAGGGCGGTCAGCGCCTGACTGGCATGGACTACGAGATGCCCATGGCCAGCGCCCAGGTCAAATCTTGCCTGTTGCTGGCCGGTCTCTATGCTGCAGGCCGCACCTCGGTGACTGAGCCTGCGCCAACCCGTGACCACACCGAGCGTATGCTGCGCGGCTTCGGTTACCCGGTTACGGTGGATGGCAGCACGGCGAGCGTCGAGTCGGGGCATAAGCTGACCGCGACCCATATCGAAGTGCCGGCGGATATTTCCTCGGCCGCGTTCTTCCTGGTGGCCGGCAGCATTGCCGAAGATTCGGAACTGGTGCTGGAGCATGTTGGGATCAATCCGACCCGTACGGGCGTGATCGACATCCTCAAGCTGATGGGCGGCGACATCACCCTGGAAAACCAGCGTGAGGTCGGCGGCGAAACCGTGGCCGATATTCGTGTGCGCAGCGCCAAGCTGAAGGGCATCGATATTCCGGAAGATCTGGTACCGCTGGCTATCGACGAATTCCCGGTGCTTTTCGTCGCTGCTTCGGTAGCCGAAGGTCGCACCGTGCTGCGCGGCGCCGAGGAGCTGCGGGTCAAGGAGTCCGACCGGATTCAGGTGATGGCTGATGGTTTGATTGCGTTGGGCGTCAAAGCCGAGCCAACGCCGGATGGCATCATTATCGAAGGCGGCAGCATCGGTGGCGGCGAAGTCTGGGCGCACGGTGATCACCGTATCGCCATGTCGTTCAGCGTGGCATCGCTGCGCGCCACGGCCCCGATCCGCATTCATGATTGCGCCAACGTCGCCACCTCGTTCCCCAACTTCCTGGCGCTGTCGGCTCAGGTGGGTATCCGTGTAGCCGAGGAGGGCAAGTCATGATCGTCGCTCCGGTTATCACCATCGACGGGCCGAGCGGCTCGGGCAAGGGTACCATTGCCGGCCTGCTGGCCAAGCAACTGGGCTGGAATCTGCTGGACTCTGGCGCGCTGTATCGCCTGCTGGCCTTTGCCGCCGGTAATCACGGCGTTGATCTGACCAACGAAGAAGCGATGAAGCTGCTCGCCGCTCATCTGGATGTGCAGTTCATCGCCGCGGGTGATGGCCATGGTCAGCGCATCATTCTTGAAGGTGAGGAGGTCACTGATCTGATCCGCAATGAGCAGGTCGGTGCCGGTGCTTCGCAGGTAGCCTCGCTGTCTGCCGTGCGTGAAGCGCTGCTGCAGCGTCAGCAGGCATTCCAGGAAATGCCGGGTCTGGTCGCCGATGGTCGCGACATGGGTACGGTGGTATTTCCCGATGCGCCGCTGAAGGTTTTCCTCACCGCCAGCGCCGAGGAGCGTGCCCGTCGCCGCTACTTGCAGTTGAAGGCCAAGGGCGATGATGTTAATCTCGCGAGTCTTCTTGATGAGATTCAGGCGCGCGATGAGCGCGATACCCAGCGTGCAGTGGCTCCGCTCAAGCCGGCAGCCGATGCGATCCAGCTGGATTCCACTGAACTCTCCATCGAACAAGTGCTTGAACGAATTCTGAGTGAAGTCGCCAATCGCGATCTCGCCGGATGATCAGAGCCACAGCTGCTTTAAGCTGACCGGCTCGCAAGGAGGCGTACGGGAACCCAGTCCTCGTCCCGTTTGCCTCTTTTTATATGAACGTACCCACATTGTCTGGAGTGTGGTTTGGGCGGATTCCCTGCCCTGAATCAACAGGAATTAAAATGAGCGAAAGCTTTGCTGAACTGTTTGAAGAAAGCCTAAAAACCCTGAATCTTCAGGCTGGCTCGATCATCACCGCTATCATCGTCGACATCGATTACCAAGCTGGTTGGGTAACCGTTCACGCTGGTTTGAAGTCTGAAGGCCTCATCCCGCTGGAGCAGTTCCACAACGACGCTGGCGAGCTGACCATCAAGGTCGGTGACGAAGTTCACGTTGCCCTGGACGCGGTTGAAGATGGCTTTGGTGAAACCAAGCTGTCCCGCGAAAAAGCCAAGCGTGCCGAGTGCTGGATCGTTCTGGAAGCAGCTTTCGCCGCTGAGGAAGTGGTTACGGGCGTTATCAACGGTAAGGTTAAGGGCGGCTTCACTGTCGACGTTAACGGCATCCGTGCGTTCCTCCCAGGTTCCTTGGTTGATGTCCGTCCGGTGCGTGATACCACTCACCTGGAAGGCAAAGAGCTCGAATTCAAAGTCATCAAGCTGGACCAGAAGCGCAACAACGTTGTCGTTTCCCGCCGCAGCGTGCTGGAAGCCGAGAACAGCGCCGAGCGCGAAGCTCTGCTGGAATCCCTGCAGGAAGGTCAGCAAGTCAAAGGTATCGTCAAGAACCTCACCGACTACGGCGCGTTCGTGGATCTGGGTGGCGTCGACGGCCTGCTGCACATCACCGACATGGCTTGGAAGCGTATCAAGCATCCGTCGGAAATCGTCAACGTTGGCGATGAGATCGATGTCAAGATCCTCAAGTACGATCGCGAGCGCAACCGTGTTTCCCTCGGTCTCAAGCAGCTGGGCGAAGATCCATGGGTTGCCATCAAGGCGCGTTACCCGCAGGACACCCGTGTTACTGCGCGCGTAACCAACCTGACCGACTACGGCTGCTTCGCAGAGCTGGAAGAAGGCGTGGAAGGCCTGGTGCACGTGTCCGAAATGGATTGGACCAACAAAAACATCCATCCTTCGAAAGTCGTTAACGTCGGCGACGAAGTGGAAGTTATGGTTCTGGATATCGACGAAGAGCGTCGTCGTATTTCCCTGGGTATCAAGCAGTGCAAAACTAACCCGTGGGAAGATTTCTCCGGTCAGTTCAACAAGGGCGACAAAATCTCCGGCACCATCAAGTCGATCACCGATTTCGGTATCTTCATTGGTCTGGATGGCGGCATCGACGGCCTCGTTCACCTGTCCGACATCTCCTGGAACGAAGTCGGCGAAGAAGCTGTACGCCGCTTCAAGAAGGGTGACGAGCTGGAAACCGTTATCCTCTCCGTTGATCCGGAGCGTGAGCGCATTTCCCTCGGTATCAAGCAGCTGGAAGAAGATCCGTTCTCCGACTACGTTGCTGTTAACGATAAAGGCACCATCGTGCGCGGTATCGTTAAAGAAGTTGACGCCAAAGGCGCCATCATCACCCTGGCCGACGGCATCGAAGCCACTCTGAAAGCCTCCGAAATCAGCCGTGACCGCGTTGAAGACGCGCGCAACGTTCTGAAAGAAGGCGAAGAAGTCGAAGCCAAGATCATCAGCGTTGACCGTAAGAGCCGTGTAATCAGCTTGTCGGTCAAGTCGAAAGACGTTGAAGACGAAAAAGAAGCCATCAAAGAAATGCGCAAGCAGGAAGTTGAAACTGCTGGTCCGACCACCCTGGGTGATCTGCTCCGCGCGCAAATGGAAAAACAGAACTAAGTTCGGTTTGCCCAGAGAAAAAGGGCGACTTCGGTCGCCCTTTTTTGTACCTGAAAATCGCTAAGGTGTTGTTTTATAGGCTGTTCAAATCTGGCGAGGCGTGCTAAAACCTTTCTATCTAGTGATCTAGCCGCTTGAAAAAGAAGGGAAAACCATGACCAAGTCGGAATTGATCGAGCGCATCGTTACCCATCAGGGGCAGCTCTCGGCCAAGGATGTCGAGCTGGCGATCAAGACCATGCTTGAGCAAATGTCGCAGGCGCTGTCGACGGGGGATCGTATCGAGATCCGCGGTTTTGGCAGCTTCTCACTGCACTATCGCGCGCCGCGTGTAGGGCGTAACCCGAAAACTGGTGATTCGGTCAGGCTGGATGGGAAGTTTGTGCCGCATTTCAAGCCTGGGAAGGAATTGCGTGATAGGGTGAATGAGGATGAGTGATCCTGCGATCTTGGTCTCGCTCACCTTCGATGCTTGCTCTCAGTCGGTTGCTTATCTCCGTTGAGGCTACTGCTTTACCTTTTTGAAGCGGTGGCGCTCGTCTCGTGTAAAATATCCCGCATTGGAATGGTGCGTGCCTATTGCGCTGCCAGCGTTTCCCATCACCTATGATCTACTAGTGGGCCATGTGTCAGGTCTGCTATTCTTCAGGTTTTTCATTTTTACTTATGAGATATTTTGATGCTTCAGGTTTTTAAAAAGCTGAAAAATTTGCTTAGCGTCAGTGAGCGGATGCGAGCTTTTCTAGTGTTCTTATTAATGCTGGGTACTGCTTTTTTAGAAATGATTGGCGTGGCATCTATAATGCCGTTTGTAGCTGTTCTTGCTGACTCTCAAGCGGTAGAGAAGTACGAGTACTTAAGGTTTGTTTACGATGCTATGGGCTTTACTGATGCCAATAGTTTTTTGATCTTGCTTGGCGGGGCTGTTCTTTTATTATTTGTATTTAGTCTTGCTCTTAAAGCATTCACCACCTATGCGGTTTTACGATTTTCTAATATGCGGGCGCACAGTTTTTCCTTTCGTCTTCTTGAGGGATACCTGCATCGGCCATACAGCTTTTTTCTGGGGCGTAATACTGCTGAATTGAGTAAACGAATATTTTCCGAAGTGGGCGAGGTCATAAATGGTGCTCTGATTCCTGCGATGAAAGTAGTCTCAGGAGGCTTGGTTGCCGTTATGATCAGCGTTCTTCTTCTTGCGGTTGAGCCATTGCTTTCTGTGTTAGTCGGCGTTGTTTTGGGGGGGGCGTTTGTAGCTGTGTACGTTTCAACAAGGGGGTTGTTGCGTCGATTAGGGGAGCGTCGTGTCTATACCAATGAAAGAAGATTTATTCTAGCCTCTGAAGCCTTAAGCGGAATTAAAGAGTTAAAATTGATGGGGCGCGAGGGTAGTTATCTTGGTCGCTTTTCTCAGGTTTCGAAGTCTTTTGCTAAAGATGTTACTGTTAGTAAAGCGATTGGTGATTTGCCGCATTTTGCAATTCAGTCTATCGCGTTTGGTGGGGTTTTAGTTTTAGTTCTTTATCTGATGGGGGTGCATGGAGGGTTGCAAGGTGCTTTACCTGTGATCGCTCTTTACGCTTTTGCAGGTTATCGTCTATTGCCTGCGTTTCAAGAAGTTTTCAAAAATATTACTCAGTTGCGCTTTTATGATGCCGCTTTGGATAGTCTGGCTGAAGACTTGCTGGCTTTGTCGGCAGCTTCTGTCGCTAAAGTTGGACCGCACAGTGAAGTTAGACTCGGTGGTGATATTAGCTTGTCTGGTATTTGTTATCGTTATCCAGGTGCAGAAAGTAATTCCCTTTCAGATATATCGATTTCTGTTGCAAAAGGTACCAGTGTGGCGTTTGTAGGGACAACGGGTGCTGGGAAAAGCACTGTCGTCGATTTGATCCTTGGGTTGCTTGAGCCAAGTGCAGGTTGTATGCGTGTAGGGGGGCATCTTTTACAAGATGAAAGCCTAAAAGCGTGGCAGCGCAATATTGGTTATGTACCTCAAGCCATATATCTAGCCGATGCATCTATTGCTGAAAATATAGCGTTTGGGGTCCCCTCCCACGAAATCGATATGCAAGCAGTAGAAAAGGCCGCAAAAGCGGCGCGCCTGCACGACTTTATTATCAGTGAGCTCCCTGAAGGCTATCAGACTTCTACAGGAGAGAGGGGGGTGCGACTTTCTGGCGGTCAACGTCAGCGAATCGGTATAGCAAGGGCGCTGTACCATGATCCTGAGGTCGTGGTTTTTGATGAGGCTACCAGTGCCCTGGATAATGCGACAGAAGCGTTGGTCATGCAGGCAATCAATGAGCTGAGAGGCGGTAAAACTATCATTCTGATTGCTCATCGGCTAAGCACTGTAGAGCGTTGTGACACCATCTTTATGCTTGAGCATGGAAAGTTATGCGCGAGTGGTACATACAACGAATTAATGCTAAACAGCAGCGCCTTCGGCCGTCTGACTAGCGCCAATTCCTGAGCGGGAGCAGCAGCAGTGTTCAATGACAAAACTATTCTCATAACAGGCGGTACCGGCTCCTTCGGTAATACCTTCGTGCCCATGACTCTCGCCAAATACAACCCCAAGAAAATTATCATCTTCTCCCGCGATGAGATGAAGCAGTGGGATATGGCGAAGAAGTTCGAGGGCGACCATCGTGTGCGATTCTTTATCGGTGATGTGCGCGATAAGGATCGTCTATATCGCGCGCTGGATGGTGTCGATTATGTGGTGCATGCGGCGGCAACGAAGATTGTTCCGACTGCTGAGTACAACCCTTTTGAATGCGTGAAAACCAATATCAATGGCGCCATGAACTTAATAGATGCATGCATTGATAAAGGTGTTAAGGGTGTGGTGGCGCTTTCAACTGATAAAGCCAGCAGTCCGATCAATCTGTACGGCGCGACCAAATTGGCTTCGGATAAATTGTTCGTCGCTGGAAACTCCTACGTCGGTGGTCATGAAACGCGCTTTTCCGTGGTGCGTTACGGCAATGTCATGGGCTCGCGTGGCTCGGTTATTCCGTTCTTCATGTCGATCAAAGACAAAGGCGTGCTGCCGATTACTGACGAGCGTATGACCCGCTTTATGATTTCTCTGGAGGAGGGCGTCGAACTGGTTTGGCACGCTTTCGAGGACATGGAAGGTGGAGAGATCTACGTTAAAAAAATCCCATCCATGAAAGTCACCGATTTAGCTCGTGTAGTGGCCCCCGATGCGAAACAAGAAGTGGTTGGAATTCGTCCGGGTGAAAAATTGCATGAGCAGATGATTAGTGCGGAGGATGCGTACTACACCTACGAATACCCCGAGCACTTCAAGATTTTACCCACCATTCATGGTTGGGCCACCTGCCCTAAGCGAATCAAGGATGGCAAAAGGGTGCCTGAAGGGTTTGTCTATGCCAGCGATAACAACGCCGAGTGGATGAGCGATGACGATCTGCAGAGTTGGATTGATCTCAATCGTGAAAAAATCGGGAGCATCTAATTCATGATCCCTTACGGTCGCCAGGATGTAACCCAGGCCGACATTGATGCAGTTGTTGCAGTGCTGCAGTCAGACTTTCTCACTCAGGGGCCTATGGTTCCTCGTTTCGAGCAGGTCGTTGCGCAGCATATCGGTGCTCGCCACGCCCTTGCGGTAAACAGCGCCACTTCGGCACTGCACATTGCTTGTTTGGCGCTGGGGCTTGGCCCTGGTGACCGCTTGTGGACAACGCCGATCACCTTTGTTGCATCGGCTAACTGCGCGCTCTATTGCGGAGCCGAAGTTGACTTCGTGGATATCGACCCGCGCACTTACAACCTTTGTCCTCAGGCGCTAGCACGTAAACTGGAACAGGCCGAGCGTGAGGGCCAACTGCCTAAAGTGGTGATACCCGTTCACTTGTGCGGGCAGCCGTGTGACATGCAAGCTATTCACGCGTTGGCACAGCAGTATGGCTTCAAGATTATCGAGGATGCTTCACACGCTATTGGTGGTAAATATCAGGGCGAGTTTATCGGTAACGGCAAATATAGTGATATCACGGTCTTCAGCTTTCATCCGGTCAAGATTATTACCACCGCTGAGGGGGGCATGGCCTTAACCAATGATGCTGCGCTAGCTGAACGTATGGCACTTCTGCGTAGCCATGGCATCACCCGTGATCCAGCGCAGATGACGCATGCTGCCGATGGCCCGTGGTACTACCAGCAGATTGATCTTGGCTTCAACTATCGTATGACCGAGTTACAGGCAGCATTGGGCATTAGCCAAATGCAGCGTCTGGATCAGTATGTGCAACGTCGCCATGAGCTCGCCAGACGTTATGATGAGCTATTAGCTGAACTGCCAGTTCGCTGCCCTTGGCAGCATCCAGATAGTTATTCTGGTCTTCATCTCTACGTCATCCGTTTGCAGCTGGACAGGATTGCCAATAGTCACCTTCAGGCTTTCCAGGCACTTCGAGAACATGGTGTTGGTGTCAACCTGCACTACATTCCAGTACACACCCAGCCCTATTATCAGCGCCTAGGTTTTTCGCAGGGTGATTTTCCTGAGTCAGAGCACTATTACTCTGAAGCCATCAGCTTGCCTATCTACGCAACGATGACCGATGCGCAGCAGGATGAAGTGGTCGCTGTCCTTAAGCGTGTTCTCTGCCCATGAGGCTCGCTCTCGGTACCGTTCAGTTTGGCATGAACTACGGGGTAGCCAATCAGCAGGGGCAAGTAGACCTCGCTCGGGCGCAAAGCATTATTGAAACCGCACGCCATGCCGGTATAGACACATTAGATACCGCTATTGCATACGGTGAGAGTGAGTCGACCCTAGGTCAGGTCGACCTTGAGGGTTTCAAGGTAATTACCAAGCTCCCGGCGCTACCCGACAGTTGTGCGGATATTGCCGGTTGGGTCGAAGAGCAATTAGTGGGCTCGTTAGAGCGTTTACACTGCGGTGCTATGCAAGGTTTGTTGTTACATCGACCGGAGCAGTTGCTTGGCCCAAAAGGTGCCGAACTCTATCGCGGCCTCGCTGAAATGAAAGCCCAAGGTCTGGTAGAGCAGATTGGCATTTCGATTTATGAACCGCAGGAGTTAGATAAGCTTTTTGCGGCGATGGACTTTGATCTGGTGCAGGCACCTTTCAATATTCTGGACACCCGCCTTACCGACTCTGGCTGGCTTCAACGTTTATCTGCACGTGGTACAGAGCTTCATGTGCGCTCGGTATTTATGCAGGGACTTCTGTTGATGACGGCGGCAGAGCGGCCAAACAAGTTTTCGCGCTGGAGTGCACTTTGGCAGGAATGGCATAGCTGGCTAGACACGAGTGGAGTAACGCCTGTTCAAGCTTGCTTGCGTCATGCGCTTTTGTTCAATGAGATATCTCGGGTGGTTGTTGGGGTTGATACGGCTGTTCAGCTGCAGGAAATCGCATCGGCGGCTAATGGTCCTATACCCACAATTCCCCATACACTGCGCAGCATTGATCCCGATTTATTGAACCCTTCGCGCTGGAATCAGCTATGAAAGTCGTTGCTATTGTGCAGGCCCGTATGGGCTCGACTCGTTTGCCGAATAAGGTGATGAAGCCTATCGGCGATATACCTATGATCGAGCTACTGCTGACACGCCTTGCACGTGCTGCACAGCTTGATGAAATCGTCGTGGCAACTTCCGTTGACCCGCGCAATCTACCTTTGGCTGAGTATGTTAGGGCTTTGGGATATCGATGCGTACAGGGCAGCGAGGATGACGTACTCACACGTTATCTGCTGGCTGGGGAAGAAAGCACAGCAGATGTAATTGTGCGTATTACTGGGGATTGTCCCCTAGTTGACCCCGTCCTAGTTGATCAGGCAGTTAGCCAATTTCTGACATCTGATGTTGATTACTTGAGCAACGTTAAACCTGCAACCTTCCCTGATGGTCTGGATATCGAGGTCTTTAGGTTTTCCGCCCTAAAACAGGCAGCGCAAGAAACTGATTTGGCATTCGACCATGAACATGTCACGCCTTATCTGCGTGAGTCAGGACGCTTCACCCAAGCCTCGATTGAGCACACAGAAGATCTGTCCGGGCTGCGCTGGACTGTTGATGAGCCGGCTGACTTTGTGGTGATTGAGCGTGTGTTCACGCACTTTACTCCGGATAGACACTTTACCTGGCAACAGGTGCTTGAACTGCAGCGCACACAGCCGCAACTGTTTGCAGATAACCATCAATTGAAACGAAATGAAGGAGCGGTGATGGGTACCGGTCAGAAACTGTGGAAGCGTGCTAAGCAGGTCATTCCTGGCGGCAATATGCTTCTCTCCAAGCGCGCGGAAATGTTCCTGCCGGAGCAGTGGCCGGCCTATTTCAGCAAGGCCAAAGGCTGCAAGGTTTGGGACCTGGACGGTAATGAATATACCGATATGTTCATTATGGGGATCGGCACCAATACGTTGGGTTATGGCGATCCAGAGGTTGATGATGCGGTGCGCAGTACTATCGATAGCGGCAATATGTCGACATTCAACTGCCCGGAAGAAGTCTATCTGGCTGAAAAGCTGATCGAACTGCACCCATGGGCTGACATGGTTCGCTTTGCTCGTTCCGGTGGTGAAGCGAATGCCATTGCCATTCGTATTGCTCGAGCCGCCTCGGGCCGCGATAAGGTTGCAATCTGCGGCTATCACGGTTGGCACGACTGGTATCTATCTGCCAATTTGGGTGATGACAAGAACCTGGCGGGTCATCTGTTGCCGGGGCTTGAGCCAAAAGGTGTGCCTGCGAACCTGCGCGGTACGGTTTTTCCGTTCAACTACAACAACTTTGCCGAGCTGCTGGCCTTGGTCGACGCCCATGATATTGGGGTGATCAAGATGGAAGTGTCGCGTAACCGTGGTCCAGAAGACAACTTCCTGCACAAGGTGCGGCAGCTAGCAACCGAGCGCGGCATTGTGTTGATCTTTGACGAGTGCACCTCCGGTTTCCGCCAGACCTTCGGCGGCTTACATAAGATATATGGTGTCGAACCAGATATGGCCATGTTTGGTAAGGCGTTGGGTAACGGTTATGCCCTCACCGCGACTATTGGTAGACGCGAGGTAATGGAGGCTGCGCAAAGTACATTTATCAGCAGTACCTTCTGGACCGAGCGCATCGGGCCGACAGCTGCGCTGAAAACCCTGGAGGTCATGGAGCGCGTGAAGTCATGGGAAAGTATCACCCAGGCCGGCCTTGATATCACTGCCAAATGGCAGGCATTGGCGCAAAAGCATGAACTCTCCATCACCACCAGTGGCCTTCCAGCATTAACGGGATTTGCCTTCAACAGCCCTGAAAACCTGGCCTACAAAACCCTGATTACCCAAGAAATGCTAGGTAAGGGCTATTTGGCGGGCACTAGTGTGTATGTCTGTACCCAGCATACGCCTGAGGTGGTGGATGGCTATTTTGCTGCCCTTGATCCTATCTTCGGTTTGATCAAGGAGTGTGAAGAAGGCCGTTCAGTGCAGAGCTTGCTCAAAGGACCAGTGTGCCATGGCGGCTTCAAGCGCTTGAACTGACCTTGATGAAGGTTGCCTTCCGAGTGGATGCCTCGCTGCAAATGGGCAGCGGGCATGTCATGCGTTGCTTGACCTTGGCCAAGGCTTTGCGCGCTATGGGCACTGAGTGTCATTTTCTCTGTCGTGAGCACCAGGGAAATATGCTCGTGCAGATTCGGGCCGCAGGTCATCATGTCCATCCGCTTGCGCTAGCCGAGAACTCTGCTGTTGTTCAGACGCAGCAGGGAACTCTGGCCCATGCAACCTGGCTGGGTGCGTCGCAGTTAGAGGATGCCCAGCAAAGTATTGATGTCCTGCAAAGTCTGCGGCCCGATTGGGTGGTGGTTGATCACTATGCGCTGGATGCTTGCTGGCATCGGCAATTGCAAGCACTTTGCAGGAGCCTGATGGTGATTGATGATCTGGCAGATCGCGAACATGACTGCGATCTGCTGCTTGATCAAACCTTTGGCCGTCATGCAGCGGATTACCAAGCGCTGGTTCCCGAGAATTGTAAGATGCTTTGTGGTTCTCGGTTTGCCTTGCTCAGGCCCGATTTTGCTGCGCGGCGTCTTGATAGCCTTGCCCGTCGCGCCAAGCAGCGCGAGATCAAGCACGTACTCATTACCATGGGCGGTGTTGATCAGGCTAATGCGACAGCCGCAGTGCTTGATGCGCTAGCTGGTGTAGCACATGTGGCAGAACTAAGGGTCACCGTGGTGATGGGAGCTAAGGCTCCCTGGCTGGAAACTGTACGTCAGCAAGTTCTGCAATTGCCATTTGCGGTTGACGTGTTAGTTGACCGGCATGATATGGCCGACCTGATGGCAATGGCCGATTTTGCAATTGGTGCGGCGGGTTCGACGGCCTGGGAGCGTTGCTGCCTTGGTCTGCCCTGCATCATGGTGATATTGGCGGACAACCAACGGACAGTCGCAGCCGGGTTGCATGCTGCAGGTGCTGCGCAAGTGATTGCCGGTGTCGATGCTATTCGTGACCAGCTACCAGGTATGTTTGCAGCGTTCCTGAACCAGCCACAACGTATTCAGGCAATGTCCGCAGCTGCTAGCCAGATCACCGATGGCGCGGGCGTGCAGGCGGTTGTCCAGGCTCTAGGTGTGAGGTCGACTCTGTGAGTGATTTGTTGCCGCTGCTGCGTACCATGCAGGAAGGGGATCTGTCTCTCGTGCTGGCATGGCGTAACCATCCTGACGTGCGCCAGTTTATGTATAGCCAGCACGAGATCAGTCCGGTTGAACATGCACGTTGGTTTGCCAGTGCCTCACAGGACCCGCAACGTGCACTGCTGATCTATCAGATTGATGGTACGCCTCAGGGGTTTGTTAGTTTTCATCGCGTGCGTGCTTCAGCTATCGCTGAATGGGGCTTCTACTTAGCTCCGGATGCTCAGCGCGGGACGGGGCATGCGCTAGGGCGTGCAGCTCTGGATTACGCCTTCACTACGCTGAATCTGCACAAGGTGTGTGCCGAGGCGTTGGGCTTTAATGAGCGCTCGCGTCGCTTTCATGAGCGCCTGGGGTTTCAGCAGGAGGGCATACTGCGTGATCACTATTTTGACGGCAGCCGGTATCATGCCGTTCATTGTTTCGGGCTCCTGGCCAATGAGTGGTGCAGGGGCGCTTCGGAGAGTTGAGTATGTCAGTGCATCCCTCTATCAGTATTGCCGGGCGACGTATTGGTCTGGATGAGCCGCCTTATGTGATTGCCGAACTGTCGGCGAACCACAACGGCAGCTTGGATACTGCCAAGCGCATCATGACCGCTGCCAAGGCGGCGGGTGCCGATGCGATCAAATTGCAAACCTATCGTCCGGATACCATTACCCTGAATTGTGACTCTAGTGATTTTCAGATTCATGGTGGGTTGTGGGACGGCAAGACGCTTTACAAGCTCTATGAAGAAGCCCACATGCCCTGGGAATGGCATGCGGTGTTGTTCGAGCATGCTCGGCAACTGGGCATCACCACCTTCAGCTCTCCGTTCGATACAACCGCAGTGGATCTGCTTGAGGATCTCAACGCGCCAGCCTACAAAATTGCCTCATTCGAAGCTGTGGATCTGCCACTGATCAAATACGCTGCCGCCACCGGTAAGCCGATGATTATTTCCACAGGCATGGCCGATGCCGAGGAAATCAGTGAAGCCATTGATGCAGCGCGTGCCGGTGGTTGTAAAGAGCTCGCCATTCTGCACTGCGTCAGCGGTTATCCGGCACCTGCCGAAGATTACAACCTGCGCACATTACCGGACATGATTGAGCGTTTTGGTCTGGTTACCGGCTTGTCTGACCATACCCTGGACAACACCACGGCTGTCGCCAGCGTTGTGCTGGGCGCGTCAATCATTGAAAAGCACTTCACACTGGATCGCAGTGGCGGTGGCCCGGATGACAGCTTCTCTCTGGAGCCTTCAGAGCTGGCTGCGCTGTGCCGCGACAGCCGTACGGCCTGGCAAGCGCTCGGGCGAGTGGACTATGGCCGCAAGTCCAGCGAACAGGGTAACGCCCAGTTCCGCCGTTCGCTGTACTTCGTTGCAACCGGCAAGGCCGGTGATCTTATTACCGCTGATATGGTGCGCAGTGTGCGACCTGGTTTTGGGCTGCCACCGAAGATGCTGGATCAGGTTGTTGGCAAGCGTTTAAGCCGCGATGTGCATTATGGGATGCCGGTAACCCATGAGGCGCTACTGTGACGGCGGAGCAGGTTAATACACGGGCTCAGAGCAAGCCTGAGGAGATACTGCTGCAGTTGGCAAGCGAGCACGAGCTGCATGTCAGTTTAAGAGCGGCAAGTGTTCCTGAATGGGATCAGGTGCTTGAACAGGCGGCCTATGTTCCGGTGTTTTATTCCCAAGCCATGCTCGATTACCAGGGGGCCTATTACAGCGGGCAGGGTAGTGCATGGCAGGATTGTTCACTGGTTTTGTTCAATGACCGTAAGGCATGCGCTGTTTGGCCTTTGAGCTTGGCTTTTGATGGGGTGCAGTGGCGTCTCAGCAGTGCCGGCGACGCTATCCTCGGCCCATTGTTCAGTCAGCGGTTATCAAACAAGAGCGTCAAGTCGTTAGTAACTGCATGCCACGCTCTGTTGAACGCATTTGCCGCGCAGATGGAGTGTGACGCGCTGTACCAGGAGTCATTTCGAGATAGCCTCGGGCTCAGTGAGTGGTATTCGCGAGTTGTGCAGGACGCGCGTCCAAAAGCAGTTCGGCATGATCTCTATATTGATCTGCGCCCCGATCTGAATGAGATTCGCGGGCATTTCCGCAAGAGCTACAAACCGCTGATTTCCTCGGGGGAGAAACTCTGGCAGGTTACCGTCTGCCGGGATTACGAGCCGGCAGTTTGGGACGAGTTTCGCTTGTTGCACCTTGCTGTTGCTGGGCGGGCCACTCGCTCCTTACAAAGTTGGGAGGCGCAATTGCAGGCAATAGCAACGCGTGCGGCATTTCTGGTTTATCTGCGTGATCCTGATGGGCGCATGGTTGGCGCTGGTCTCTTTCATGTTACTCGTGATGAGGGCTTGTATGCCGTAGCAGCTTACGACCGAGCATTATTCGATAAGCCTCTGGGGCATGTGGTGCAATACCACGCCATCCTGGAAATGAAAAATCGCCACCTACGTTGGTACAAGCTCGGAAATCGGGTGTTTCCTGGGGATGAGCCTCAACCATCGGCCAAGGAACTCTCCATCGCGGATTTCAAACAGGGCTTTGCCAGCCATATGTTTCCGCGTATTGAATTGCACAAAGCCTTTATTCAGGCCTGAGCCTCCGTGCATAACAGCAGTCAGAGTAGTTAATGCATGAAAACGATTTCCCCGCTGGTGAGTGCCTGGGTTGGCCGCGGTAATTTTGGTGATGAGCTGCTTTCCTACGGGCTGCGTTTGGAGCTTTATCAGGCATCTGCCGTGGCCTCGGTGAGCTACTACGAGAAAGGCATATCTTCAATTTATCGTGCCCCCGATGATGCTCCCATTCAGGCCTGCAACGTTGCAGGGCAGTCACGCTGGGTAAGGCTTTACAAGCGCTATACGCAATCCTGTTCTGCCTATGACAGTCTGTTTTTCGGTGGTGGATCGGTCTTGCACTCAGCTAATAGCATTGCCTGGAAACACGACCTTTTACGACATTTTAGATCCGGGCGATCAAGCGCTGCGTTGCTTTCGGCGGCGGTTGGCGTATCGCTTGGCCCCTTCCCTGACGTTCAGGCTGAGCGGCAAGCAAAAGCCTTTCTGGCAGAGCTGGATGTGGTGCATTGCCGAGATGCGCTATCAGCTGACTTTGCACGACAGATTCACAATGGACCTGAGGTGATTGAAGGGCGTGATCTGGCCTTCTCGGTTCGAGCGCTGCGCCCTGATATGTTCGCGGTGACAAAACAACGAGAGCGCATCGGTGCTTCTTTTATCCTAAGCCCGAAGCTGGGAGAGGAGGAGCAGCGCGAGCAGTTCAGCAAGATGTTGGCGTTGATAAATTACCTTACTGCTGCTGGGCATCAGGTGCTCTTGGCATCTCTTTATTCCGGCGAAAAATATGCGGACAACCGCTTGCATCAGCGTTTGCGTGAGGCCGCCACGCAGCCGGGGCTGGTTGAATTGCATGATTATGTTGGTGATGTCCGGGCTACGGCTGAAAAAATTGCTTCCTGCAGTTTTTATCTGTCCATGCGCCTACATGGTGTGATTACCGCCTATCTGTCCGGAACCCCTTTCTTTGCGCTTAACCGTCATCCCAAAGTGCGCGAGTTTTGCTCGGCTGTGCTGGGGCAGCAGGCAGAGATTTGCCAGGGTGACTTGAGCCTCGCGACTCCGGAGTTGCTCGAACGCTTGGAAATTGCCTTGCAATGTGCTCAGGTTCAGCCGCGCTATGAGCCCCAGAGCGATAGTCGTTATACCGACTCCAGTATGGCTTTGATGGCTCGACTGAGGGCAATGGCGTGAGCGACGTGAAACAAGCCAAGCCGACGATTTACTTGCCGGTAGAAATCAAGGCTCGAGAGTTCAAGGCCAAGGTGCTGTTGGCAATGATTGCCGCTCGCCAGGGGTTTCGAGTGTATCTCGGCAGCAAGGTGTCAATTGACCGGCTTGTTCGAGAGAAATCAGGCAACGGCGGGATTTATTTTTACAAAGGTGGCAAAGCTGCAAAAGACTTGCAGGCAATCAAGCAGCGCACTGAGCGATTTGTGGTGCTGGATGAGGAGCTAGGACCTGCGGTGCAGGATCTTGAATATGCCTATAAGCGTCGGATTTATCCAGGTACTGAAGCATTAATAGACAAGTTGTATGTCATTGGTGATGTTCATAAAGATGTGATTGCTCATGTGCGTCCAGAGTTGTTGGGAGCAGTTGAAGTGACAGGGTGGCCGCGCGTTGACTTATGGCGTGAAGACTTCAAGGCGCTTCATGCAGACGAAATTCAAAGCTTAGAAGCGCGTTTCGGCAGATTTATTTTGTTCTCCTCGGACTTTGGTATTCTGTCTGAGCAGACGATTGCTCAGGAAATGACACGCCTACATTTAGTCGAATCCTCACCGGATGAATATGACTATCATGAAAATTCAATGCGCTCAGCCTATGCGGACTTTCTTGATTTTGTTGAGCTAGTTAAACGCATAGACGCTGACCTGGAGTTCCCGCCGCTGATTATTCGGCCTCACCCATCCGAGGACATTCGTCACTGGCACAGGCATCTTGGTGCGCTTCGTCGTGTGAAGGTGCTCTTTGAGGGGGAAATCAGTCCATGGCTGTATGCTTCTAGCGGTCTTATGCATCGCGGATGCACCACAGCAGTTCAAGCTTATGTAGGTAAAACTCCGGTTTTATATTGGCTTGGGGGGCGCTCCGCTATAAAAAATGAGACGTTGTCCTATCAGGTTTCATATTCAATAGAGAAGTATGAAGATATCAAGAAGTCTTGCCTGGAGATAATGGCGGGTGATTTTAAACCGGCTATTTCTGTTGATGTAAGCCGTAAGCTTTATATTGATGATGAGTTGGCCTGCCATAAAATAGTAAATTCTTTAGAGGCGTTTGCTGTGGCTACTGAGCCAGCTTTTCGCTTGCCAGGCTGGAAGCGAAAAATTCGCTTTTTATGGGGGCGTGTGAATGAGTATCGCGAAGAGCGTGGTTGGGGCTATGCGCCTCAGAAATTAGCTAAAGCACAGCGAAAGATGTCTGGAGGCATCCATTTGCCTGAGGTAGCTCATGTGGCAAAAAAATTGTTGCCTAATTTTACTGGGGCAATTAATGAGATCGACTTCAATGTTATAGAAATTGAAGGTTGAGACTATCCGCACCTAATGAACTGAAAGGTGGTGCGTTATGGGGACGGATAGTGTTAAGAAATTTTATGATGAAAGTTATGCGAGCTTAGGATTTTCGGCTCAACGTAAATACCCAAATGAAGAGCTATGCCGCTTTGTAGGGCGTAATTTTTCACGTTTCACCAATGCTGAGAAAAGTTCCAAGCGTGTTCTTGAGGTCGGGTGTGGCAGCGGTTCGAATCTTTGGATGCTCGCGCGTGAAGGCTTCGATGCCTTTGGCGTCGATTTGTCCCGAGAGTCCCTATTGCTTGCTGAGCGCATGCTTGAGAGCTATGGCGTTTGTGCGTCGTTGAGTGTTGCTGATATGACGCAGCTGGAGTTCGACGACGAATTCTTTCAGGTAGTTGTTGATGTGTTTTCTTCTTACTGCTTGGATGCGCAGCAAGCTAAATTGTTCATTAATAGCGTTAGGCGTGTTTTGGCGAAGGATGGCATGTTCTTTTCCTATTTTCCGGCTAAGACTTCTGATGCTTACACCAATCACCGGCCTGCTCGCATGCTTGATAGCGACACGTTGTCCGGAATTTATCGGCCAAACTCCCCTTTTTCGGGTAATCATTACCCGTTCCGCTTTCTTCACCCTTTAGAGTATGAGCAGATGCTGGTCGAGGCCGGTTTTGAGGTGCAGTACAGTGAGATCGTGAGTCGATCTTATAGGCATCGTACAGAGCAGTTTTCCTTTATCACGATTGAAGCTAGGAAAGTAGGTTGAAATGATTTCACCTCGTACAGATGGCTTCGCCGTAACAGTCGTTATCCCCACTGCCGATCGCGGCGCCTTGTTGCAGCGTTCACTCGACTGCGTCCTGGCACAGACCATTGCGGCTGCAGAAGTCATTCTGGTCGACAATGGGCGTGAAGATGCGCATACCCAGAATTTGCATGAGCGGGTTCGGGTTATTCGCACCGCGCCGCGTATTGGCCCTGGGCGCGCTCGCAATATCGGTGCGCAGGCCGCTTCGAGTGAGCTGGTGGCTTTTCTCGATGATGATGACCTGTGGCAGCCTGATTATCTTGAGCGCGTTATCGAGCGCTTTCAGGAAACAGCAGCCGATGCTGTGCTGGGTCAGTTGATGCGTCAGCCAGTGGGGCAGGAGGCTCAACCCTATAAGGTGCTCCCCGATGCGGCTGAGCAGCAGCGTCGGGTGTTTTACTCCAATCCGGGGTTTGGCGGGCAGAACCTGACAATTCGACGTGAGGTCTTTCTTGCCTTTGGCGGCTTTGATGAAAGCATGCCGGCTTCGGAAGATCGTGATCTTGCCGCGCGTATGCTGCTTGCGGGTAAGCGTCTGGCTTCACAGCCGCGCGCGGTTGCGATTCTGTGTGATCATGCCGGTGGTCGTGCTCGCCATAGCCTGGCGATGGGAAATTGGGTTTTTTTCAAGAAGCACTGGCGTAATATGCGCGCCGCCGAGTTGTACCGAGCACTCAAGGTGTTGATAAAGCGCCGCTTGCTGGTATTGCTAGGGCGTTAGATAAGCAAATCAGAGCGTGCACGTGGCAGATCTTCTTGCAACAGTATTGAGCAAACTCGGCGGCCGCTTGCAGTCGCTCGGACGTCGGCGTGCCTTGTCTGCCTTCCCGGGTACGGTCCGTGTGGCAGGCTATCAGGTTACTGAACTAAAACCCTTGGGTGGGTATCGTCAGCCAGGTGTAACCAAAGCCGGGCGTTTGTCTTTTGCAGGCCTGTGTGACGGACGCAAGGTCAAAGTTTACAGCGCGTTCTCCACGGCTCAGGTCGCGTTGCGCTTGGCTGTGCAGAAGCATTCTTTTCCCGGTTGTGCATTTCCGCAAATCATCGCAACCGATGGGCTTTTGATTGTTGAGGCTTGGGTTGAAGGGGAGGCTGTTGCATCGTTACCAGATGCTCAGCGCCTCGAAGCAGCCGATGCGGTGTCCTCATTCCTAATCAGTGTTCAGACTGATCCTGCGCTATTGGCGCTGGCGCGAGAATACGCCGGCTCTTTTTGCTATCTAAATGATTATCTGCTGAAGCGTTTGGGTGTTTGGCGTTACTGGGATGAGGTAGGCACTTTTATTCAGCAATGGAGTGGTGAGTACCAGGCTTTACAGTCGGCAGAGGTCATCCCGCATTTTTTAAGTCATCCGGACCTTTCCGCGGCGAACCTGATCCGCGAACGTGAAACGGGGCGTTGGGTGATTATTGACAATGAGCTACTGGGGGTTGGTCCCGGCTGGATTCTCGATGCACAAAACTCGTTGTTGAAAAGTGAGATTCCCTTATCTCTCGGCGAGATCAGTGTTCCACGCAGTTTTGTTGAGCGTACATGGCGTTTACGTCAGTTAGGCTCGGCTCTGGATGCCGATGATTTTATCCGCGCAGCGTCGCTGTGCCGTCCAGATTAAATGTTGTGCTTTTGCCATGAGGTGTAGCGGGCAGTGGGAAATATAAGAAATTGGCTCGCTGTTCTAGGGCGCGATCCACTCCGTGAAACGCTGGCTGATGCATTGCAGATTCAGGTTGATCCTGCCTCTGTACGTGATTATGCGCTGCCTGGGTATGTCCGCTACAAGCACGTCCGTGCGCCTTGGTTACGCCGGTGGATGAAGAAAAACCCGGTGTACCCATTGATCAAGGGCGGTGCTCCGCTTGTACTGGCGGGTAATTGGGATCAGGGCTGTATGCCTTTTGCCAGCACGCCGGTCTATACATTTCTTGCCGATCTACAGGCGTGCGCGTTCGATTACCAACGCACGCATTTTTACCGTGCTCTGCTGTCTGACCTGCAGGCAGGCAAGCAGCGCTCATATAAGTCTCTGCTCTTGGACTCTGAACAGGCTATTGAACAGTTGTTCGATGGCTACGTGCGGGTGTTCAAAAGCATGGCGGCTGAAGGGTACAAGGCCGATAAGGCTCTCGATCCTATTTGTGTGATGGTCGGGCGCGATGGCCGCTTGATCAAGGAAGAGAAAGGTCGCCACCGCCTGGCTATTGCGCAATTGGTGGGTGTTAAACGTGTGCCTGTGCTGGTTCGGCATATTCACCCTGGCTGGCTGGCGAGTGTAGGAGGAGGGGCTGGTTCATGCCAGGGCCCTGATAATATTCTGCGCGCTTTGCAGCAGCTGTCGGTTTGAGAGTGGGGCTGTACATGTTGCTAAAAAAGATAGTGCGCCGCTGGCGTGTGCTTCGTTTGGTTGGTGCAAATACGATCGAACAACTATTGGCTGGACGTCAGGATATTTCCGCAATCAGGCTTCCTAACCTGTTACTGGCTCCGGTCATCTACATCGACCCGAACAAAATTCTTTATGCCACCAGCGTGGCGATCAAACCGGCAAAAGGGAACGCATTGTTCTTGTCTGGTGACTGGGATTTGCAGCGTCAGTCATTGCAGGATATTGAAACCAATAATCCCAAGTACGTGTCATGTCGGCAGTTACTTGATGGTGATGTCGGCCTTGAGGACACGCTTGAGTACGCTTTGATTATGGCTGCCATCCGCGAGCAAGGTAGCTATCGAGGCTGCCGCAATGCAGCTGACGCGTTGCATCATATTAAGGCCCGACAGGATTTTTATAGGGCGATGCAGCGCGATGGTTACAAGAGTCAGGCTGTGTTGGGCGGCAGCCGATACCAGGGCGAGATTGAGTGTGCCTTGGATCGTGAGGGTAATCTGCTCAAAATCAATGCAGGCAATCATCGTTTTGCCGCGGCACGTTATTTGGGGCTGAAAGCGGTTCCCGTGCACCTTGCGGTCATCCATTCTGACCATCTTCAACGCGTTCCCAATAACCTGCCTGCTCTTCGTGATTTGATTGCAGGGGTTGAGGCACGCTATGCCTGAGCCGAGCACATCTTGAGTGCGCGAGGAGCAGGTTCTGAGACTCGATCTTGTGGGTAAAGCTGAATCTTTAGTTTGTGGGGTGTATGTGTGAAGCTGCTTTATCTCGCACAGTCTGATATTCCATCTCAGGCCGCCAATAGTATCCATGTGATGAAAATGTGCGATGCCTTTTCCGCACAAGGTTGCGAGGTAAGCCTCTGGTTGCCTGCAAGAAAAGCACCAGCGAATGCTGTGGATGTATGCCATTACTACGGCGTTTCACCCAGTTTTGAGATCTGCTGGCTTTCTCGCATTGCCTGGCTAAAACCGTCCTATGCCTACGCATGGCAGATTTGGGCGCGGTTGCTAAAGGCGCGGCAATTACCTGACTTGGTATTTTCTCGTTCTTTGCTCGGCGCTGTTAGCGCGTTGCTGGCTGGCGCCAATGTGGTGCTGGAAGTCCATCAGTCTATGCGTGACTCAGGCTTTTTGCAGGGGCTGATCTTCAAGTGGATTGTTCGGCACAAGCGTTTCCAGCGTCTTGTCGTGATTACTAAGGCCCTCAAGGATTGGCACGTGCAGCAGGGCTTGCTTGCTGCCGATCTGATTCATGTAGCTCCCGATGGTGCTGAGCTTCCAGTATCTGGTACGACGGGTGCAGTTTATGGGTTCGCAAAGACTGCGCGTTTCAACGTTGGTTATGTGGGCAGCCTGCATCAAGGCAAGGGTATGGAAATCGTGCTGCCCCTGGCCCGGTTACTTGCAGATGTCGATTTTCATGTCGTAGGGGGATCGGATGCGCAGTTGCGCGATTGGCGAGGTAAGGCCGCAGGACTCGAAAATCTGAGGTTCCATGGCTTTATGCCGCCAGCCGATGTGCACAGGTTCATGCTAGATATGGATGTGCTGTTGGCTCCGAACCAGCGCGTGGTTAAAGGTGTGGGTGGCAGTGATATAGGGCGCTGGACTTCGCCCTTGAAAATTTTCGAATACATGGCCGCACGAAAGCCGATTCTGGCTTCGGATTTGCCGGTATTGCGTGAGGTCTTGCTGCATGAGGTGAACTGCTTATTGTGTACAGCCGATTCTCCAGAGTATTGGGCGCAGGCGGTACGCCGCTTGCGTGATGATCACGCTTTGGCGCAGCGCTTGGCTGAGCGGGCACATGCCGATTTGCTGGAGATGTACAGCTGGAGTTGCCGGGCCTCAATTTTGTTGGCCACGCTTGCTGGGGATGAAGGTTGAAGGCGCTACTGAAGAACCGCTTGGCCTGTTTGGACGCGTTCGCCAATGCATGGATGTTCCAGGTTATTCACGGCGATCAGCTTGCTAAACTTGAATACCTTCGTGTACCCAACGCGAAGTTATTGCCTTGCATATATATCGACCCGCTTAAAGTCGAATTCAAATGTAATCTGCGTGGTGCGGTTCAGACTAAAAGAACGCTCGTGCGCGGTGGTGATTGGGATTTGCGGCGTAAGACCTTTGCAGAGGTTGAGGCAACAGATCCCCGCTATATCAGTTGTCGTGAATTGCTTGATGGCACTACACCGATAGAGCAATTGTTGGAGTTTCGTCAGTTACTCTCCCGTCTAGAGCAGCGCGGTGAAGCGCGTGGGATGAAAAGTTATGCGCAGCTCTACGAATACATGCAGGGCTTGCAGAGCCTCTATCGTCGCATTGCAGATACCGGGCGACTCATGACCCAACCTGAGCTGGGTCGTTGTGCTTTCGGTGGGGAAATTAATTGTGCCGTTTCTCGTGACGGTCTTTTGATGAAAACGGATGATGGCAATCACAGATTTGCCATTGCACGGGCACTTGGTTTGCGGGAAGTGCCAGTGCAAATATCGGTAATACATGCTAATCGGATTGCTGGTTTTTCAGGTGACTCAGCGTGCTCGGCAGTGAATAAATTTTTTTTAGATATACAGTGCACAAATTCTTAACTTCTAAGGTGCATGATGTCCGGCAATGTACATGCTAATTATCGTGGCGATGTTGATGGTCTAAGAGCTATTGCTGTCGTCGCGGTAATCTTGAACCACTTTTATGCTGGTTTTATGCCGTCAGGGTTCTTGGGGGTCGATGTTTTTTTTGTGATCTCTGGTTATGTAATCACGCAGAGCTTGGTCTCCATGAAAAGTGGGGGGTGGGTTGATTATTTGACAGATTTTTATGCTAAGCGAGTTCGGCGCTTGTTGCCGGCTTTAATTTTTTGCGTGGTGGTTACTGCACTTTTATTTATTTTTCTTACGGTTGACCCGCAGCGTGAAATTTTTGTAACGGGTGGGCTTTCACTCTTGGGGTTGTCTAACCTGTATTTGTTAAAGATTGCAAGTGATTATTTCTCTATTGATGCTCACCTTAATCCATTTACCCATACGTGGTCACTTGGTGTTGAGGAGCAGTTTTATTTTATATATCCAGCGTTAATTGCCTTCTGTGGTCTTACCTTGGTCAAAGCCGATCGTGCATGGTCGAGAACATTTAAGGTGCTTGCGGTATTCTCGCTAATTTCATTTGTGCTGTATTGTTTTTTATTTTTTAGTCATCCGGTGGTTTCATTTTATTCTATGCCGGCAAGATTTTGGGAGTTCTGCTTTGGGGCATTTGTATTTATCTTTATAAGCAAACAGCAGTCTATTGGATTGAGTGGGCAGTGGCAAAATACTCTGCTGTCACTATTCTTTTTTGGTTTGCTCGGGTTGTTTTTTGTTCCTGTTGAGTATCAGCTCTATACTACGATCTCTGCCGTGCTTTTGTCGGCAGGGTTGATTGCACTTTCGAGCTCTGGAAAATTTGTTTTCCGCATGCTGTGTTCAAAACCGTTCTTGTATTTAGGAGGACTGTCATATTCGTTGTATCTGTGGCATTGGAGTGTTTTGGTTTTAGGACGTTACACATTGGGTGGCTCATGGTTAGCGTCTTTAATACTGCTTTTAATTGTTATTGTCTTCGCTTTGTTTTCTTACTATTTCATTGAGCGTCCAATGCGTTATTCAGCGCTCTTGGCTGGAAAAATTCGGCCGCTGCTGCTTGTTGTTATTTTGGTTTTGCCCGGCGCCTACTTTATTGTTCGTGAGGCTCCTGAGATGCGTGTCGATGGATTAAATCTGGCATCGTTTATGGGCGTTGAGACTGCGCCGTCTTGGGCTGGGACAATCCCATGCCATGGAGATAATCAAGCTGGGAATGATGAGGCTTTTTTCAGTGTTTGCTTGAAACCTGAACGAACAGTTGAGCGGCCGTATGTTTTTTTTCTTTTGGGTGACTCTCACGCTGCACAGTTGACTTTCATGTTCAATAAGGCTGTTGAACATATGCCTTACTCTGTGCGCTTTGCTCACAATGCAAGTGATGACGATTTTCCACGAAGCTTTTTGTCTGGCAAAGCCAGTGCCCCGACTTTGGATTATGTAGTAAAAGTGCTGCGCCCAGGTGATGTTGTTGCTATTGCGATGCACCGCGGGCGTTTGAATCATGATCGGGATAGGCATATTGATTTATCTGAATCTGTTGAGTTAGATGAACGAGCTGGTTTTTTTGAAGAGCATGCCGCTCTGTACATTAAAAAAATACTCGCAAAGGGAGGCAAGGTTTTATTGATCCGGGATACGCCGCTTATGTCGGTTGTTGCAAAAAGTGAGGCGTGTAAATTACAGATTCGCTTCTTGGGTGAAAGTGTATGTCGGGTGTCTAAAGAACAGGATTTGCATACAAGGCAGCGGCTGGACTTCGTGTATGATCGTTTGCTCTCTGGTTCTGCTGATGTTTACGATTGGGATCCGTTCGATTTGATCTATCCTGCAACAGGATACGTAGATGTTGTTGACGACTCAGGGCGTTATGTGATGATGGATAGCCATCATATTACTCGTTACCAGTCAGAGAAAATGGCGGCTGGTTTTTCTGCATTTATACGTTCGCAGATGTTGAAGTGATTTGAGGCTTTTGTGATGAATTTTCGCTATGACATAAATGGCTTGCGAGCAGTTGCTGTTCTGATTGTGGTGTTGTTTCACTTTTCTGTGCCTGGGTTTTCGGGTGGTTTTGTTGGTGTTGACGTGTTTTTTGTAATATCTGGCTATTTAATGGCTCAGATTATTTGTGAGCGTTGTGCACAAGGGGGATTTTTGTTTTACGATTTTTATATGGCGCGAGTGCGGAGGATTTTTCCGGCGCTGATTGCTATGGTTGCGGTGGTGCTGATTTTTACAGGGTTTATTCTGCTTCCGGTTGAATATGATGATTTAGGATTGCATGCGTTTTCTTCTATTTTGGTGTTTTCTAATGTTTTGTATTGGCGCGAATCTGGATATTTTGATGAGGATGCGCTCGATAAATGGTTATTGCATACCTGGTCTCTATCAGTAGAGTGGCAGTTCTATCTTGTTATTCCATTGCTGCTTGTTCTAGTAATACGTTGGCGCTCTGGTAGTTATCTTGTTCCGCTATTGTGGATGGCTCTTGCAGGGTCGTTGGGTTTGTGCGTAATAGCCTCGCAATATTTTGAGGCGGCATCTTTTTATTTGTTGCCGACAAGGATCTGGGAGTTTTTGGTAGGCGCTTTGCTTTATGTGCATGCTGCACGTTTGCGTTGGCTGGCTCGCTCGCTATTCTTGTATATAGGTTTATTGCTGATTTTAAGTTGTACCTTGCTCTATTCCAAAGCGCTGGACTACCCCTCTTTTTGGCCTTTGCTTCCAGTGCTGGGTGCGGCTTTGGTGATTGGCTCGGCTGTGCGTTCACCGTTATTGGATAATTGGCTGATGCAGTTTCTGGGTAAGACGTCTTACTCATTGTATTTGTGGCACTGGCCAGTATTGGTTGCTGCTGTTTATTTGGGCGTTGAATTGCAGGCAGGCACCCAGGCGATACTGTTTTTTTGCTCACTGGTACTAGCTTCGTTATCTTTCTATCTGGTGGAGGAGCGAGTCCGTCGAGCCTCCGGAGCTGCTTCCGTCTTCAGATTTCCACTACTGAGCCGTGATTGGGCGATTCTTGCTGTTGGGGGGGCGGTTGCGTTTTGTGCTGGCTTGGTTTACTGGACTAATGGCTTACCTATTCGCTTATCAAACCAGATTGTTGCGATTGCTGAAGAGGCTGAAAGCAAGAACCCGAGGCGTGATGAGTGTTTCCGACCTGGTAAACGCTTGGAGTTCCCTGAATGTCGCATGGGCACATCAAGCGATGAACCACAGTTGGTTTTCTGGGGCGACTCACACTCTGATGCGACGTTTACTGGTTTTGCTGATGCGGTGGGTCGGGCAGGTAAAAGTGCTATTTACTATGGTCGATCAGGTTGTGGCCCCGCGTTGTTTCAAGAGGTGGTTGAAGGTGATGATGAAGATGACTTGAGTGAGTGTCTGGAATATAACCAGAGAGCTTATGAACGTATCGTTAAAAATGCCTCAGTAACTGACGTTTATCTAGCTGCGCGTTGGGCTGCCGAGAAGTATCAGAGGGGGCAAGCGGATTTTTCCGGCTTGATGTGTAAACTGGCCGCTGCTGGCAAGCGCGTGCATGTCATGGCACCTGTTCCGGTTTATGACAAAGAAATTCCTGACTACTTAGCACATGAACTCATGAAAGGTGGCGTTTTGACAGAGTTGGAACGCAGCTTGGCGCAATCTTTTACGCAGTATCGGGAGCAACAGGCGTTTGCTTTTGAGCAGTTTGCAAAGGCTGAACAGTGCGCTGTTCAAGTCCTTGATCCTCTTCCGCACCTTTGCCCGCAAGGCTATTGCGTACCAGTACGCGACGGTATGCCTATCTATTTTGATGGTGGTCACTTGAGTGAACGTGGTTCGAAGTTGCTAACCCCCATGTTTTACCAATCAATCATGGCTGCTGGAGACGCGAGTTGATTATTTTATATGTTGTTTCAACCCTGAAGCGTTGTGGCCCTACGAATCAGCTGTTTGGATTAATAAAGAATCTTGATCGCTCACGTTTCACGCCTGTCGTATTGACTCTTTCGCCTGAGCCGAGTGAGTCGCGCTGGGGCGATTTTGTTGCGCTCGGAATTGACGTGCAATCACTCCGTTTGGGGCGTGTGGCGGGTGTGTTGATGGGGGGGCGAGCACTACGCGCTCGCTTGGCTGTAATTAAGCCTGTATTGATCCATAGTCAGGGCATTCGTGCGGACAGCCTATGTGTTTGGGCTGTACCGCCCTCTGTGGTGCATGTCGCGACGCTGCGTAATTATCCGTTCAAGGATTATGTGATGTCTTTTGGGCGGGGGCAGGGCGGGCTAATGGCGCGCTGGCATCTGTTTAATTTACGTCGGGTACATGCAGTTGCTTTGGTATCCAACGCCATCTATGGAATGCTCGATGGGCGCTTAGAGCAAGCGCGAGTGATACAAAATGGGGTGGATGTAGACCGCTACTACAAAGTTGATAGTGCTGAGCGTGATGCCCTGCGAAACCGTCTTGGGTTACCGTTGCACGCTCGATTATTTGTTTCGACAGGACACCTCGATCCCCGGAAGGATCCTGTTACTGCTATTGACGGCTTCTTGGCTGCAGCGCGCCAGAGTGATCAGTTCTTGGTGCTGGGCGATGGCACCATGCGTGAGGAATTGAAAAGCCGATATCGCCAATCTGGGCAGGTAAGGTTTTTTGGGCGGGTTGCCAATGTGCAGGAGCACCTGCAAGCCAGCGATTATTTTATTTCTGCTTCGTTGGCCGAAGGGTTGCCGAATGCTGTGTTGGAAGCGCTTGCCTGTGGCTTGCCCTGTTTGTTGAGCGATATCGCCGAGCATCGTGAAATCCTCGCAGGTTCCAGTTTGCAACATATGCTTTTCGCAACGGGCCAGGCTGCGGCGTTGGCCGAATGTCTGGCGGGCTTGAACGATGAGGCTTATGAGCAAGCAAGGGGTGTTGCGAGCGCCATAGTGGCAAGTAGTTTCAGTGCTGCGCATATGTCGGCTCAATACCAGGCACTTTATGCGGAGCTGCAATCTTGAGTGTGGCTTTTTCCGTTCTGATGTCTGTTTATGCTCGTGAGCAGCCTGCTTTTCTAGATGCAGCCCTGCACAGTCTTGCTGGACAGCTTGAGCCTGCCGAGCAGGTGGTCTTGGTAAAGGATGGGCCGCTAACTCCAGAGCTAGAGGCCGTTATTGAGTCCTTTGTTGGGCGCCTGCCTTTGGATATTTGTGCCCTGTCGACGAACCAGGGGTTGGCAGTTGCTTTGAATGAAGGCCTTAAATTTTGCCGGCATGATTGGGTGGCGCGGATGGACAGTGATGATGTCGCCTTGCCCGAGCGCTTTGTTGTGCAGGCTGCGTTCCTTGCCAAGCATCCTGATGTCGATGTGTTGGGCGCCTGTATTGAAGAGCGAGATGTCAGCATGAGGCGAGTATTGGCATTGCGTGAAGTGCCGTGCGCGCATGCCGATATCAAGCGCTTTGCCAAGCGTCGCAGTCCAATGAGTCATCCTGTGGTCGTGTTTCGCAAGGCTGCGGTGCTCGCTGTGGGAGGTTATCCACTGTTTCAACGGGCACAGGATTATGCACTGTGGTCGTTGATGCTCGTGCGTGGCTATCGCTTTGCAAATCAGGCGGAGTGTTTGCTGTGGATGAGAACGGGCGAAGGGTTGATGGCCCGTCGAGGTTATCAGTACTTTCTTAATGAATTGAGACTGTTGCGTTTCCAGCGCGAGATTGGCCTGCTGGGATGGTCCGACTATGTGCTGAATGTCACTGCACGCTTTATTTTGCGGGTTGCGCCTAGTCGCTTGAAACAGCTTATTTATCATGTCGCAAGGTAATAGCAAGGTAAGCTTTGCTGCCGTCTTAAAGTAGCGCTGTGGTATCGTTGCCGCATTTTTTCAGGTGGGGCGAGTCTTTTATGAATATCACTGTCTTCGGCACGGGTTACGTTGGCCTCGTTACCGGCGCTTGCCTAGCCGATGTCGGCCATCAGGTTATGTGCGTGGATGTTGATCAGGCCAAGATCGAAGGGCTCAAACAGGGCATTTTGCCAATTTACGAGCCAGGCCTTGATTCGATGGTTACCCGTAACCACGCCGAAGGCCGATTGCATTTCACCACCGACGCCGCAACGGGCGTAGCCTTCGGCGAGGTGCAGTTTATTGCTGTGGGAACTCCGCCAGATGAGGATGGTTCGGCCGACCTCAAATATGTGCTTGCCGTGGCCACGACCATTGCTACCCATATGACGGGCTATAAAGTAGTGGTCGATAAGTCCACAGTCCCCGTGGGCACGGCCGACAAGGTCAAGGCTACGATCGGGCAGATTCTGGAGCGGCGTGGTCAGTCCCTGCCGTTCGATGTTTGTTCCAATCCCGAGTTTCTCAAAGAAGGTGCGGCCATCGAGGACTTCACCAAGGGTGCGCGCATTGTCGTGGGTACTGATTCCGAAGCCGTGCGCACGCGTATGCGCGAGTGCTATGCGCCCTACAGCCGTAACCATGACAAGCTGATTTTCATGGACGTACGCTCAGCCGAGCTGACCAAGTACGCAGCCAACGCAATGCTTGCGACAAAAATAAGTTTTATGAACGAAATGGCGCAATTGGCCGAGCGCCTGGGCGCTGATATCGAGCAGGTGCGCCTGGGAATTGGTTCCGACCCACGTATCGGCTTCCACTTTATCTACCCAGGATGTGGGTACGGTGGCTCTTGTTTCCCCAAAGACGTGCAGGCCCTAGCGCGTACTGCGCAGCAAATCGGTTATGAGGCCGAGCTACTCAACGCCGTGGAAGCGGTTAATGACCGACAGAAGACCGTACTGTTCAGCAAGTTGAGTAGCGCTTTTGATGGCCAATTGGAGGGCAAAACCATCGCCTTGTGGGGCCTGGCGTTCAAGCCCAACACCGACGATATGCGTGAGGCGCCCAGTCGTGAGCTGATGGAGTCGCTTTGGGCCGCGGGTGCCAAAGTGCAGGCGTTCGACCCCGAAGCGATGAAGGAAACCGCGCGCATCTATGGCGAGCGGAGCGACCTACACCTGGTTAACAGCCGCGAAGCCGCCCTGCAGGGTGCCGACGCCTTGGTGATTTGTACCGAGTGGAAGCAATTCCGCACCGTTGATTTCAGTTGGCTCAAGGCCCAACTGGCGAGTCCTGTACTGGTGGATGGGCGTAATCTGTTCGATCCGCAAACAGTCAAGGCGGCCGGCCTGATGTACTACGCCATCGGCCGTGCCGATTCGCTGCAACCCGTTCTCTGATCGTAGGCTGATGCTATGAAAGTCCTAGTAACGGGAGCCGCTGGTTTTATCGGCTTCCATGTCTGCCGCTATTTACTCGAACGCGGAGACGAGGTTGTCGGTATCGACAACCTCAATGACTATTACGAAGTCGAACTCAAGCATGCCCGGCTGGCAGAGCTGGAGCCGCAGGCGCGATTCCGCTTCGTGCGCATGGACATTGCCGACCGCGAAGCCATGACGGCGCTTTTTGCCAGCGAATGTTTCAATCGAGTCGTGCATTTGGCGGCCCAGGCCGGTGTGCGCTATTCCATTGAAAACCCGAATGCCTATGCAGATAGCAATCTGCTGGGTTTCCTCAATGTGCTTGAGGGTTGTCGTCAAGCGGTGGTCGAGCATCTGGTCTATGCATCCTCCAGCTCGGTATACGGCGCCAACGAAACCATGCCGTTCAGCGCCCATGACAACGTCGATCATCCAGTGTCACTGTACGCCGCAACCAAGAAGGCTAATGAGTTGATGGCGCACTCCTATAGCCATCTGTACGGTCTGCCGACCACAGGACTGCGTTTCTTCACCGTTTACGGGCCTTGGGGCCGGCCGGACATGTCGCCGTTTCTGTTTGTCCGGGCGATTCTTGAAGGTACGCCGCTAAAGGTGTTCAACCATGGCAAACACCGTCGTGACTTTACCTATATCGACGACATAGTCGAGGGTGTGGTGCGTTGTCTGGATCGTGTCGCTGAGCGCAATGCCGAGTGGTCTGGCTTGCAGCCGGATCCGGCCAGCAGCAAGGCGCCTTGGCGCGTTTACAACATCGGTAATAGCGAGCCGGTAGAGCTGCTCGCCTATATCGAATTTATCGAGAAGGCCCTGGGTAAGACCACCACTAAGGAATTGCTGCCACTGCAACCTGGCGATGTTGAGCACACCTATGCCGATGTGGCGGATCTGGTGCGCGATACGGGCTACACACCAAATGTGCCGGTAGAGCAGGGTATACAGCGTTTTGTTGACTGGTATCGGGCGTTTTACAAAGTCTGAAGCACTTGCGCTGGATTGGCGGCGGACAGGATTAAAGGAGTAGTCGATGCTGGATATGCCGTCCGGGAGCCTCTCACGCTGCCTGGTAACCGGGGCCAATGGTTTTATTGGCTCGGCACTGGTGGAACATTTGCAAGCTCAAGGCTGGCGAGTCAGGGGGGCGCTACGGCAGCCCTGTCATGCCCCCGGAGACTGGGTTCAGGTGGCTTCTCTCGATGCCGATACGGATTGGCGTCAGGCTCTGCAGGGTTGCGATGTGGTTGTGCATACTGCAGCTCGCGCCCATGTGCTGCGTGAGCAGCTTGATGATCCGTTGACTGAACTGCGCCGGGTTAATGTCGAGGGTACCCTTGTCTTGGCCGAGCAGGCTTTGGCGGTTGGCGTTCGGCGCTTCGTATTTATCAGCTCGATCGGGGTCAATGGTGCGGTCAGTGCAGGGGCCTTCCGCGAAACCGATCTGCCCGCCCCTCATTCTCCTTATGCGCAATCCAAGCTTGAGGCCGAGCAAGGGTTACGCAGCCTGCTGCGGGGGCAGTCGATGGAGTTGGTCATTGTCCGGCCTGCACTGGTCTATGCTGCCCATGCACCGGGGAATTTCGCGCGCTTGCTGAAACTGGTTAGCAGCGGTTTTCCATTGCCTCTGGCTAGCCTAGATAACAGGCGCAGCATGATTGCGTTGAGTAATCTGGTGAGCCTGCTTGAGGTCTGTCTGCGGCATCCATCGGCCGCAGGAGAGCTGTTTCTGGCTGCCGATGATGGCGATGTTTCGACTGCAGATCTGGTGCGATTGTTGGCGCAGGGCATGGGTCGCAAAGCGCATCTGTTGCCTATGCCGGTCGGTTTGCTTGCCTTGGGGGCGCGGCTAATTGGTAAGCAGATCCTCTATACGCAGTTATGCGAGTCCTTGAGGGTCGATATCTCGAAAGCCAGGGATGTTTTGGGGTGGCAGGCGCCCAACGATATGCATGAAGCGTTGCTGGAAAGTGGAAGGCTGTATGCTTGTCGTCATTAATTAGTGGAGAGACAGCTTGAGTCGTTGGCCGTGTTTTCCTCTACCGGTCTTCGGTTGGGATTTCATTTTTTAAAATTGGATATGTGGATATCGGATGATTCGTTTTTTTGACGTTGTGTTTTCCTCGTTGGGGTTGGTTTTGGGCTTTCCGGTTTTGTTGTTGATATATCTGCTCGGGCTTTTAGATACCGGTTCTCCCCTGTTTCTTCAGGAGCGTGTCGGTAGAAATAAACGGCCCTTCACGTTGGTCAAATTCAGAACCATGGCGCTAGATACCGCGTCGGTAGCCAGCCATTTGGCATCGTCAGCCTCCATCACGCGGGTGGGTGGCTTTCTGCGTAAGAGCAAGTTGGACGAATTGCCGCAACTCTGGAATGTGCTCAAGGGTGAGATGAGTCTGGTGGGGCCGCGACCTAATCTGTTCAACCAGCAGGAGCTGATTGCCGAACGAGACTCTCTTGGGATTTATGCCGTTAGGCCTGGTATTACGGGTGTTGCGCAGATCAATCACATCGATATGTCTACGCCTCGCCTGTTGGCACAAACCGATGCTGCGATGATTCGGTCGATGTCTGTGCCCCTGTACTTCAAATTATTGCTGCAGACGGTTCTGGGGAAGGGGAATGGTGATCGTGTTGCCAATTGATGCGTTTGTAAGCGTTTTGCAACTGAGCACTTAGCGTTCACTTTTTACTCCAGTTACATGTTTCGTGTTGTGTTCCTGAGAATTGATGGTTGGGTTTTGATGATTGGATTACGTCGGTGGTTGTTAAAGCTGCCGAGGCGCAAGAAGCGTCTGATTCAGCTGTTGGCTGATACCCTATTGGTCTGGACTGCTCTGTGGCTGTCTTTTGCCGTGCGCTTGGGTGATTTTTACGCAGCCAAACCGTTTGCCGGTCATGGCTGGCTATTCTTACTTGCGCCCGTCATTGCGCTGCCGATCTTTATTCGCTTGGGCATGTACCGTGCCGTCATGCGCTATGTGGGTAGTGATGCGCTGATCACCATTGCTAAGGCTGTAACCCTCTCTGCCCTAGTGCTGGCCCTTGCGGCTTATTGGTATCGTGGGCCTACCGCGCTGGTGCCGCGTTCAATGGTTTTCAACTATTGGTGGTTGAGCTTGTTGCTGCTTGGCGGCTTACGTCTTGCCATGCGCCAGTATTTTGTTGGCAGCTGGTTTGAACCGAATGTTGGGCATGCACAAGCTGACTCTTTGGAGGGAACTAAAGTTGCGATCTATGGTGCTGGCGCAGCCGGTAATCAGCTGGTCGCAGCGTTGCGCTTGGGGCGGGTCATGCGGCCGGTGGCTTTTATTGATGATGACTCTGGAATTGCTAATCGGACGATTGCAGGCCTGTCCGTCTACACACCCAAGCACATTGAGCAGATGATCGAGGAAACCGGCGCCGATGAAATCCTATTGGCCATGCCTTCCGCTTCACGCGGGCGGCGGCGGGAGATTCTAGAGGCTTTAGAGCCTTATCCACTGCATGTGCGCAGCATTCCCGGCTTTATGGATCTGGCCAGTGGTCGGGTGAAGGTTGAGGACGTGCAGGAAGTGGATGTTGCTGATTTGCTTGGGCGCGATCCGGTGCCGCCGAGGCAAGCCCTTTTCGAGCGTTGTATTCGTGGCCAAGTGGTCATGGTCACTGGGGCAGGCGGGTCAATCGGCTCTGAGATATGTCGGCAGATCCTAGTCAATAAGCCGATGACTCTGTTGCTGTTCGAACACAGCGAGTTCAACCTATACAGTATTCACAGCGAGCTGGAGGCGCGCACCAGGCGAGAATCGTTGCCTCTGCGATTGGTGCCGATTCTAGGCTCTATTCGCAATGCCGACAGGCTGCTGGATGTGATGCGTACTTGGAAGGTAAATACTGTTTATCACGCTGCCGCTTACAAGCATGTCCCAATGGTTGAGCACAATATTGCTGAGGGCGTGCTGAATAATGTGTTGGGCTCACTGTATACCGCCCAAGCGGCTATCAAGGCGGGAGTCGAGCATTTTGTGTTGATTTCCACTGACAAGGCGGTTCGCCCGACCAATGTGATGGGCAGTACCAAACGTCTGGCCGAGATGGTTTTACAAGCTTTGAGTCGCGAGGCAGCGCCTGTTCTATTTGAGAGTGATGGGGCATTGCGTCAGGTCAACAAGACTCGTTTTAGCATGGTGCGTTTTGGCAATGTTCTTGGTTCTTCTGGCTCGGTGATTCCGTTGTTTCATGAGCAGATCCGCAAAGGTGGGCCTGTTACTGTCACCCATCCTAATATTACCCGTTACTTTATGACGATTCCTGAAGCGGCACAGTTAGTGATTCAAGCCGGCGCTATGGGGGAAGGCGGTGATGTGTTCGTTCTCGATATGGGGGAACCAGTAAAAATTGCTGCGCTGGCCGAGAAAATGATTCATCTCAGTGGTTTTAGTGTTCGTTCAGAGGCGAACCTGCACGGCGATATCGTTATTGAGTTCACCGGTTTACGCCCTGGAGAGAAACTATATGAGGAATTGCTGATCGGCGATAACGTCAGTCCCACCGAGCATCCGATGATCATGCGTGCCGATGAAGAGCATCTCTCCTGGGAGGATTTGAAGGGTACGCTGACTGAGTTACTGGCCGCAGTAGCTCGTGATGACTACGACCACGTTCGTCAGCTTTTACGAGCAACTGTTCGAGGCTATCAGCCTGAAGGTGAGATAGTAGATTTGATTCATCAGCAGCGCCGAATGGAGCCCTGAAGTGTTTTTACTTTGCACAATTGCATCAGGTTTTCGATTTTGGCTTGAGTGATTTGACAGTAGCGTAGCAGCGTCTAGTTTTGAAGGGCGTGGAGAAGGAAGTCCCACGCTCTGAAAAAATCTAACGAAAGGATTCTCGTATGCTAAAAGCCAAACTGTCTTCTCTGCTGTTCGCTGTTCTTGCTTCCATGTCCCTGGCGGTTTCTGCTGCTGAAACGCAGAGCCAGCCAGTTCCTGCTGTTAAAACAGCTGAAGTGGCTCCGCTCGGTAAGGTCAATCTCAATACGGCTGATGCGGCCACTTTACAGCGTGAGTTGTTGGGGATTGGTGAGGTGAAGGCGCAGGCGATTGTTGCTTATCGTGATGAGCACGGCGACTTTGCTTCAGTGGATGAATTGCTGGAGGTCAAGGGTATTGGCGAGGCAACGTTGGAGAAGAATCGCGACAAGTTGAGTATTAACTGACGCGCTCAGTTGTTTTAATTAAGGCCGGTTATTAACCGGCCTTTTTGCATTCTGGCGATCGTTTTTTGAATACTGTGCGTGTTATGCGCTTGTAATAAGGTCAGGGATTAACAACGAGGCAATTTATGTTTTGGTTGGCTGTGGCGGCAGATGGAGTGGTAGTTGTGCATCTGCTGTTTATTCTATTTGCGGTGTTGGGCGGGTTGCTGGTGTGGCGTTGGCGCGGGTTGGTTTGGTTGCATGTGCCGGCGGCCTTGTGGGGTGTGTTGGTGGAGTTGATGCATTGGCCCTGTCCGCTGACGCCACTGGAGCACAGCCTGCGTCTGGCTGCAGGGCAGGCGGGGTACAGCGGCGGTTTTGTTGAGCACTATTTGCTGCCGATCATTTACCCGGCTGGGTTGACGCCGCAGATTCAGATTGGCTTGGGGCTGTTCGTCCTGCTGCTCAATACGCTGATATATGGTGGATTGCTCTGGCAGCGCTGGCGGCGGCCGTGAGTTGAGCTTAGGCCGCCTTATTCAGATGGATGATGGTGTGCAGGCAAGATAATTTCCCCGGCTACACTGGCCCCATCAATCACCGCATTACAAGGCAGCTTTCCTATGCAAAATCGCATGATGATCACCGGCGCGGGTTCGGGTTTGGGGCGTGAGATTGCCCTGCGTTGGGCGCGTGAGGGCTGGCAGTTGGCACTGTCGGATGTCAACGAGCCGGGCTTGGTGGAAACCCTGCAGATGGTGCGTGAGGCGGGTGGTGATGGTTTCACCCAACGCTGCGACGTGCGTGATTACAGCCAGCTGACCGCGTTTGCCCAGGCCTGTGAGGAGAAGCTTGGCGGCATCGACGTGATCGTCAACAACGCCGGCGTTGCCTCCGGCGGTTTCTTCAGCGAACTGTCGTTGGAAGATTGGGATTGGCAGATCGCGATCAACCTGATGGGCGTGGTCAAGGGCTGCAAGGCCTTCCTGCCGCTGCTGGAAAAGAGCAAAGGCAAGATCGTCAATATCGCCTCCATGGCGGCTTTGATGCAGGGTCCCGCGATGAGCAACTACAACGTGGCCAAGGCCGGTGTTGTGGCGTTGTCGGAAAGCCTGTTGATCGAGTTGAAGCTGCATGAAGTCAGCGTGCATGTGGTGTGCCCATCGTTCTTCCAGACCAATCTGCTGGACTCATTCCGCGGCCCGACGCCGGCGATGAAGGCGCAAGTTGGCAAACTGCTGGAAAGCTCGCCGATCAGTGCGGCGGATATTGCCGACTATATCTACCAGGAAATCGGTAAAGGCGAATTTATGATTCTGCCCCATGAGCAGGGCCGTATGGCCTGGGCGTTGAAGCAGAAGAATCCGCAGTTGCTGTACAACGAAATGACCAGCATGGCCGACAAGATGCGTGCGCCGCGCGCCAAGTGACAGGCCGTGGTGACGTGAGTTAGTTGATTTAAAGGTCAACTTAATCGCCGTTCGGGGTTGTCTGCGATGAGCTTGCGCTCTAAGGTTTGCGGTCATGTCGGCATGGCCGCGAAACTGATGGATTTACTGTGAAACCTTTCCCGCGGGCCATGCTGTTGCTGGCCCTGATCCTGGCCGCAATCAACTTGCGGCCCGGTATCACCTCCCTGGCACCGTTGATCGAACGGATTGCCGAAGAGCTGGCCTTGAGCCGCGGCCTGATCAGCCTCACCACTGCATTGCCCGTGTTGTGCATGGGCTTGTTGGCACCTTTTGCGCCGCGTTTGGCCGTGCGTCTAGGTCTCGAACGCACCATCGCCCTGTGCATGGCGGTGATCGCAGTGGCGCTGCTGCTACGTGCAGTAGGGCATGCCAGTGCGATCCTGATTGGCAGTGCGGTACTGCTGGGCGCGGCCATCGCGGTTGCTGGGCCCTTGCTGTCGGGCTTTATCAAGCGGCACTTTGCCGGGCGTATGGGCAGTGTGGTGGGCTGGTATTCGCTGAGCATGGCGATTGGTGGTGCCGGTGGTGCGGTGCTTACCATCCCGGCGACGCAGTGGCTGGGTAATGACTGGACCTACGGTCTGGCCATCTGGGCACTGCCGGCTGTAGTCGGGCTAGTGCTTTGGTTGTGCCTGCCGAACCGGGTCGAAAGCGAGAGTGAGGAGGGCGGCATGGGGCTGCCCTGGCGGCAGCCGCGTGCCTGGTTGATCAGCGCATTTTTTGCCATTCAGGCCGGTTTGTTTTATGCCCTCGCCACCTGGGCTGTAGCGCGTTATCACGAAGCGGGTCTGAGCCTGATGCACAGCAACAGCCTGTTCAGTGTGTCGATGCTGATGGGCCTGCCCAGCGCATTTTTGCTGCCCTGGTTGGCGCAGCGTTTCAAGAATCGCTACCTGCTGCTGGTGGGCTGCGGGCTGTTGTCGTCGATCAGCCTGGCGATGATCACCTTCCAGCCTTCTGTGCTGCCTGAACTGTGGGCGGTGACCATCGGCTTTGGCCTGGGCGGCTCCTTTGCCTTGTCGTTGGTGCTGCCGTTATACGAGGCGGGCTCGCCCCTGGCAGTCAGCCGCTGGACGGCGATGATGCTGTGCATGGGTTACAGCATTGCCTGTCTGACCCCGGTGTTGACCGGTCTGGCGCGCGATCTTGCGGGTAACTACCAGTTGCCGTTTATGGTGCTCACCGGGCTTGCGGTGCTGATGACGCTGCTGGCCTGGATGATGCGCCGCGGCCCGAAGCGCCCATAACTGACGCCGGTCAGGCGTCGTTGCGGCGCTGTGCTGACGCTTATTTGGCAGCAGTTCCTTCCTTGGCCTGGGCGGCTGTGATAGAAGGCAGCCTTGATTTGCTGGAGTGCCTGCGTGGAGTCCGAATCCATCGTTTATGGTTGCATCCGTGACTGGCCGTCGGACAGTCCGGCGGAAAGCCGTCTGCGTCGTGAAATCAATCGGCAGGTGCTCGATGAGTTGCCGGCGGGCGATGCCTGGAGTTTTCTCGGGCGGGAGATGTTTGCCTGTTGCGAGCAGCCGGGTGACGGCCTGTACCAGACCCAGGTGATCCACTTCGGCGCCAGCTACCGCACGGTGGAGTATGAGTGGAGCCTGTGGATCAAGCAGTTCGAGGCGCTGCTTAAGCGCTTGTACTGGGCCAGCGCGGTGGTGCATCTGGAAACCGAGCTGAACGGCACGCACACCTTTCGCTGGGAGTCGGATAACGGCTTTCACAGCCCGCAGGAAGGTGAGTTGCGCGTGCGCTGCGCCTGGGAGCGCGAAGGCGGCCTGCGCGGGTAGGTTGAGTTGAGGCGCGCAGCGACGAAGCCCAACGAACATGTTGCCTTGTTGGGCTTCGCTGCGCTCAGCACCAACCTACGAGGATGAGGTTACCCTGCGGCGTTTATTCCTCAAGCGCATCCAGCCACTCTTTCGGCACATCGCGTTTCAGTGCCAGCTGGCATTGCTGGCTCTCCGCATCAAACACAATCACCGCCTGGCCTTTGCTCAGCGCGTGGCGTACCCGTTCGATACGCGTATCCAGTGGGGTTTCGTCGCCGTTGTCGGTGCCGTCGCGGGTGACGAAATCTTCGATCAGACGGGTCAGGGTTTCAGCTTCGAGCAGGTGATAAGGAATCAGCACGGTAAGGCCTCCAGAGCGCAGCGCGGATGCTAGCAGGCCGTTGAAAAATTACCTACGTTGGCAATACTGCGTTAAAAACGGCCTCGGAATGCTCATGTACAACTCGTACACTCCACTTCCTCGGCGCTTTGACCAGCCTTCGGCTGTTACTACGTAGCGCCTTGTCTTGCCTGCCTCGCCTACATTTTTCAACGGCCTGCTAACGCGCGCAGCCCTGGCTGGCCATGTTTGCTGCGCCGTTACTGCGCGGGCGGTTCTGCCGGTTGCAGGTAGATTTCCAGGGTGCTGTACAGCTTGGCGCTGTCCAGCGGTTTGCCGAGGAAGTCATTCATCCCGGATTCGACCCCGTGCTGGCGGTGCTCATCGAGAATATGCGCGGTCAGGGCAATGATCGGCACGGCCGGCAGGTTGTGTTGACGTTCCAGGCGGCGGATCTGTCGGGTGGCTTCGAAGCCGTCCATCTCCGGCATTTCGCAGTCCATCAGGATCAGTTGCGTGGCGCTCGGGTCGCGCTGGTATTCATTGAGCGCGGCCAGGCCGTTAGTCACCAGGCGTACGTTGTAGCCGCGCTTTTTCAGAAAGCCCTGCACCACCAGTTGATTCACCGGGTTGTCTTCGGCCACCAGGATGCACGGCGTGCTGCCGGTGTCGTGGTAGGTTTTTGGCAGCGGTTTGATTTCCGCCGCGCGCGGTTCTTCGTAGAGTTCCAGCAGCGCACTGCGCAGGGCATTGATTGCCAGCGGTTGCGGCAGGCCGAGCAGGCGTAGGCCACCAGAGCTGGGCAGTTGCTGGCATTGCTCTGGCGCGCAGAGCAACAGCACGCGTTGCCCGGGTTGTAGCAGCGGGCGCAGTGAGTCCAACCAGTGCTGAATACTGCCCGGCCATGGCGCCATCAGCACCAGCAGCGGCGGGGCGGCGAAATCCTCCAGGTAGCCGAGCAGGGTTTCCGGGTTCTGGCAGCGTTCGGTGCGCATGCCCCAGCGCCCGAGCAGGCGACTCAAGGCATCCAGGCCGAGGCCATCGAGGGAGGTGAGCAGCGCGGTGCGGCCCTTGAGCAGTTCGTGCAGCGGGTCGACGGGCAGGGCGTCATCCCCTTGCGGAATATCAAAGGCGAAGCGTGTGCCCTGGCCAGGGGTGCTCTGCACTTCAATACGTCCGCCCATCATTTCCACCAGCTCCTTGCTGATCGCCAGGCCCAGACCGCTGCCGCCGTAACGACGGGTGGTGCTGGAGTCGCCCTGAGCGAAGGATTCGAACAGCTGGGTCAGGGCCTTGTCACTGATGCCGATACCGCTGTCGCTGATGGCGAACACCAAATGCGGTTTGCCCTGGGAATCATTGCGTCGGCAGACATTCAGCGCCACATGGCCTTCGGCAGTGAATTTCAGGGCATTGCTGAGCAGGTTCATCAGCACCTGCTTAAGCCGCGTCGGGTCGCCCTGGGCGCGGCGCGGCACGCCATTTTCCAGGCTGACGTAGAGGCGCAGGCGCTTGTCCAGGGCCTGCCCGGTGAACAGGCTGAGGGTGTCGGAAATCAGCTCTTCCAGATCGAACTCGATATGTTCCAGGCTGAGCTTGCCGGATTCGATCCGCGCGTAATCGAGGATGTCGTTGATCACCGCCATCAGCGAACTGCCGGAGCTGGAAATGGTGTCGACATAGAAACGCTGGCTGCGATCCAGCGGGGTTTCCTTGAGCAGCTGCAGCATGCCCAGCACGCCGTTGAGTGGGGTGCGGATCTCGTGGCTCATCTTGGCCAGGAAGCGGCTCTTGGCCTGGTTTTCGATTTCTGCCTGTTCGGCGGCGCGGCGCGACTGGAAGCCTTCTTCCTTGAGCAGGTTGATGCGGTCGGCCAGGCCAATCGACAGGGTGATCAGTTCTATGGTTACGCCGATCTTCACCACCGTGGCGCCGAACACGCCCAGCACTTCCAGGCCCAACGAGCCGGTGGTGGCCTGGATAAAGGCGAACAGCAGAATGGCCCAAGCCAGGGTGTAATAAGAGCCGTAACGTACGCCGCGCCGCCATACGTAGAGGCCGGTGAGAAGCAGGATCAGTGAAACCAGCGAGACGGTGACGCTGGCCAGAATATTCCAGGCCGCGAAACCGATCAGCGGCACCGACAGCAGGCAGCCGGCACAGGCCAGCATCAATAGGCGTAGGCCAGTGTCCAGGCGTGGGAAGTACTGCGGCGCATGCAGGAAGTGGCGGCTGAACTGGATGGCCGTCAGGCAGTGCAGGTACATCAGGATGTAGATGCTCACCGACTGGAATGCCACATGCTCGGGCAGCAGTTTGAACAGCATGCCATCGAAGCAGGCGGCCAGCAGACCGACGTTGAGGTTGTAGGCCAGGTACCAGAGGTAGGCAGATTCGCGTAGCGAGATAAACAGGAACAGGTTGTAGCAGAACATCGCAAACAGCACGCCGTAGAACGCGCCGTTGAAACCCATAAGGTTTTCCTGGGCGGCGGCACTGGCCTGGTAGGTGCTGAAGAACAGCGGCATAAAGATCGTGCTGGTAGTCTCGACCCGCACCAGCAGAGTGCTTTCGCCGGGTGTCAGTTCAAGCGGAAACCAGAAGTTGCGCACCTGCACCGGGCGCTGGGAGAAGGCGTAGCGGTCGCCGCTTTCCTGCATCTGCCACTGGCCATCGGCGCCGGCCAGAAACACCTGCAGGTGGTCGAGCAGCGGGTAGTTGACCTCCAAATAGCCGGCCAGGTTCTGCGCCAGGCTGTTGTTCAGGCGTACCTTGAACCACCAGACCGAATCATTCTTGCCGAGGTTGGCGTGCTCGCCCTTCACTGGGGTAAAGCGCTCATCGCTCAGGGCGCCGACCTGCTCAATGCTCAGCTCACCCTGCGGGTCTTCCAGGTAGGCCATGGACGGGCCGAGTGACAGGCGCAGGTCGGCGTTGTCCAGCGTTGCAGGCTGCAGCGCCCACGCCGATCCGCACAGCCAGAACAGCACCACCGCCAGCCAAATCCGAGGCATTCACCGACCTCAATATTATTATTTGAGGCCTGATCCGGCCCCGCGTCATGCCGTCACTTTGCCCGGATGCGCGCAGCCCTTCAAGCGTCCTGATCGCGGGGGCGTAACAGGCTGTCGACAGTGGGCACACGGGTATCACTTTCCATCTGCGCATCGTGTTCCAGTTGATGGCTGAAGCGCTCTAGCGAGGCCTGCGCCGGCTGGGCGTCACTGGCAAATACCGGTGGGCTGAGCAGGTAGGAGGCGAGCAGGCGGCTAAGTGCTTTGAGGCTGTCGATATGGGTGCGTTCATAGCCGTGGGTGGCATCGCAGCCGAAGGCCAGCAGGGCGGTGCGGATGTCGTGGCCGGCGGTGACCGCCGACTGTGCATCGCTGTGGTAGTAGCGAAACAGGTCGCGGCGCACCGGGATTTCATTCTCGCTGGCCAGGCGCAGCAGTTGGCGCGACAAGTGATAGTCGTAAGGCCCGCCGGAGTCCTGCATGGCCACGCTGACGGTGTGTTCGCTCGATTGCTGGCCCGGCGCAACCGGGGCGATATCGATGCCGACAAATTCGCTGACATCCCAGGGCAGGGCCGCGGCCGCGCCCGAGCCGACTTCCTCGGTGATGGTAAACAGCGGGTGGCAGTCGATTTCCGGCTCCAGGCCGCTTTCCTGGATGGCCTTGAGCGCAGTGAGCAGGGCGGCGACGCCGGCCTTGTCGTCCAGGTGGCGGGCGCTGATATGGCCACTTTCGGTGAACTCGGGTAGCGGGTCGAAGGCGACGAAGTCACCCACGGAAATGCCCAGCGACTCGCAGTCGGCGCGGGTGCTGCAGTAGGCGTCCAGGCGCAGTTCGACATGGTCCCAGCTGATCGGCAACTGGTCCACGGCGGTATTGAACGCGTGCCCCGAGGCCATCAGCGGCAGCACGCTGCCACGAATTACGCCCTGATCGGTAAACACGCTGACGCGGCTACCTTCGGCGAAGCGGCTCGACCAGCAGCCGACGGCGGCCAGGCCAAGACGGCCGTTGTCCTGCAGTTCGCGGACGATCGCGCCAATGGTGTCCAGGTGTGCTGAAACCGCGCGGTCCGGGCTGCTCTGTTTGCCTTTGAGGGTGCCGCGAATGGTGCCGCGCCGGGTCATTTCGAAGGGGATGCCGATCTCCTCCAGGCGTTCGGCGACGTAACGCACGATGGTGTCGGTGAAACCGGTGGGGCTGGGAATGGCGAGCATTTCCAGCAGTACTTTTTGCAGATAGACGAGGTCGGGTTCGGGGAGTTGTTGCATGGTGTCTCCTTGCGAAAAGTGTCTGAATGGCCACCTGGTCGGCTAGCTACGCGGTTCTTGCTTCCCGGACTGCGCTGCGCTTGTCCGGGCTACGGTGAGCTGTAGCCCGGATAGGCCTTGGCGCAATCCGGGAACAGGCAGCGCGGCGCTGGTTCAATCCACCTGGCTAAGCGGAAACAGCAGGTCGATAAAGCGCTCGGCGGTGGGTTGCGGCTGGTGGTTGGCCAGGCCAGCGCGCTCGTTGGCCTCGATAAACACGTAGTCGGGTTGATCGGCCGCAGGCACCAGCAGGTCGAGGCCGACCACCGGGATATCCAGGGCGCGGGCAGCTTTGACTGCGGCATCGGCCAGCACCGGGTGGAGGATCTCGGTGACATCTTCCAGGCTGCCGCCGGTGTGCAGGTTGGCGGTTTTGCGCACGGCCAGGCGCTGGCCGGCGGGTAGCACGCTGTCGTAGTCGACCCCTGCGGCATGCAAGGTGCGTAGGGTTTCGGCGTCCTTGGGGATACGGCTTTCGCCTTCGGTGGCGGCTTGCCGGCGGCGGCTCTGTGCATCGATCAGTTCGCCAATGCTGTGCTGGCCATCGCCGATTACCTCGGCCGGACGGCGAATGGCGGCGGCGACCACGGCAAAGCCGATCACCAGAATGCGCAGGTCATGGCCTGGGTGAAAACTCTCAAGCAGTACGCGGCTGTCGAAGCTGCTGGCGCGCTCGATGGCGTCCTGCACATCCAGCGGCGTGCGCAGGTCTACCGCTACGCCCTGGCCCTGTTCGCCATCCACCGGCTTGACCACCAGGCTGCCGTGTTCGGCGAGAAACGCGGCGTTTTCTTCGGCACTGCCGGCCAGGCGCTGGGCCGGCAGGTGCAGGCCGGCGCGGGCCAGGGCGCGATGGGTCAGGCGCTTGTCCTGGCACAGGGTCATGCTCACCGCGCTGGTCAGGTCGCTCAGCGATTCCCGGCAGCGGATGCGCCGGCCGCCATGGCTCAAGGTAAACAAGCCGGCGTCGGCATCGTCGACCTGCACTTCGATGCCGCGGCGCAGCGCTTCATCGACGATGATTCGCGCATAAGGGTTCATCGGTGTATGCGGGCCTGGGCCGAGGAACAGTGCTTCGTTGATGCCGTTTTTGCGCTTGATGCTAAAGGTCTGCAGCTCACGAAAGCCCAGCTTGGCGTACAGCCCCTTGGCCTGCTGGTTGTCGTGCAGCACGGACAGATCGAGGTAACTCAGGCCGCGACTCATAAAGTGTTCGATCAGGTGGCGCACCAGCACCTCGCCGACACCGGGTCGGCTGCAGCGTGGGTCGACCGCCAGGCACCACAGGCTGCTGCCGTGCTCCGGGTCCTGGCAGGCCTTGTGGTGATTGAGGCCCATAACGCTGCCGATCACCGCACCGCTGTCTTCATCCTCGGCCAGCCAGTACACCGGGCCACCCAGGTGGCGCGGGGTGAGTTTCTCGGGCTCGATCGGCAGCATGCCGCGCAGTTGATACAGCTGATTGATTGACTGCCAGTCCTCGGCATTCTGCGCGCGGCGCACGCGGTAACCGCGAAAGCCCCGGCGTGCCGGGCGGTAGTCGGTAAACCACAGGCGCATGGTGTCGGAGGGGTCGAGAAACAGCTGCTGCGGCGCCTGCGCGAGCACCTGGTGCGGCGCGGCCACATACAGGGCGATATCGCGCTCGCCGGGCTGCTCGGTCAGCAGGTCGCTGGCCAGGGCGGCAGCATCCGGGTAGGTGTGACCGAGCAGCAGGCGCCCCCAGCCGCAGTGCACGGCTTGCGGCTCGCTGGGCCGGGCGGTGTGATCCTCGGCCAGGCGCGCCTGCAGGCGCTCGTAGGAGGGCGCTTGGCCGCGCAGCAGGCGTTGATTAAAGGCAGTGGCACGCATTGGAGGAGTCCTTTGCTCATTCGCTTGGCCTGGGCTGTGCCAGGTTGTGGGTTTGAGCCGCAACACCCCCGGATTGCATCCGGGCTACGGCGGTGTTGCCGAGGTCTACAGACCGTGTTCGTTGAGCCAGAGGTTGAGCGCCGCCAGTTGCCACAACTTGGAACCGCGCAAAGGCGTCAACTGGCCGTGCGGGTCACTCAGCAAACGATCCAGCATGGCCGGGTTGAACAGGCCGCGATCTTGGCTGGGGTCGAGCAGCAGATCACGCACCCAGCCCAGGGTTGCGCCTTGCAGATGCTTGAGGCCGGGCACCGGGAAGTAACCCTTGGGCCGGTCGATTACCGCGCTGGGGATTACCTGGCGCGCGGCTTCTTTGAGCACATGCTTGCCGCCATCGGGCAGCTTGAATCGCCCTGGAATACGCGCCGAAAGCTCGGCCAGGCGATAGTCGAGGAACGGTGTGCGCGCCTCCAGACCCCAGGCCATGGTCATGTTGTCGACCCGTTTGACCGGGTCATCGACCAGCATCACCGTGCTGTCCAGGCGCAGTGCCTTATCTACCGCCGCCACGGCGCCAGGCTGGGCGAAATGCTCACGGACGAAGTCACCGGCCATGTCGCCGGTCAGCCAGGCGGGCTGTACGCAGGCGGCGTACTCGTTGTAATCACGGTCGAAGAACGCCGCGCGGTAAGCGCCGAAGGCATCCTCGGCGGCGTCCACCTGCGGGTACCAGTGGTAGCCGGCGAACAGCTCATCGGCGCCCTGGCCGCTCTGCACCACCTTGCAGTGCTTGGCCACCTCGCGTGACAGCAGGTAGAAGGCGATGCAGTCGTGGCTGACCATCGGCTCGCTCATGGCGCGAAAGGCCGCCGGCAGTTGTTCGAGAATCTCGTGCTCACCGATACGCAGCTGATGGTGACGGGTGGCGAAGTGCTCGGCGATCAGGTCGGAATACTGGAACTCGTCGCCGCGCTCGCCGCCGGCATCCTGGAAACCGATGGAGAAGGTCGACAGGTTTTCCACGCCAGCTTCGCGCAGCAGGCCGACCAGCAGGCTCGAGTCGACGCCGCCGGAAAGCAGCACGCCGACATCCACGGCGGCGCGCTGGCGGATCGATACCGCCTCGCGCATGCCATCAAGCACACGCTCTTGCCATTCTTCCAGGCCGAAGGCGATTTCCTCGCGCAGCGGACCGAAGGTGAGGTTCCACCAGGTCTGCTGTTCACAGTTGCCCTGGGCGTCGATACGCATCCAGCTGGCAGGCGGCAGTTTTTCCACGCCGGCCAGCAGGGTGCGCGGTGCAGGCACCACGGCGTGGAAGTTCAGGTAGTGGTTGAGGGCGACGGGGTCGAGGGTCTTGCCAATATCCCCGCCGGCCAGCAGCGCCGGCAGGCTGGAAGCAAAACGCAGGCGTTCGCCGGTGCGTGACAGGTACAGCGGCTTGACCCCGAGGCGGTCGCGGGCGATGAACAGTTGTTGGCTGTCGCGCTCCCAGATGGCAAAAGCGAACATGCCATTGAGCTTGGGCAGCAGGTCGGTGCCCCAGGCGTGATAGCCCTTGAGCAGTACTTCAGTGTCGCCAGCGGAGAAGAAGCGATAGCCGAGGGCCTTCAGCTCTTCGCGCAGTTCCGGGTAGTTGTAGATGGCACCGTTGAATACCATCGTCAGGCCCAGCTCGCTGTCGATCATCGGCTGGCCGGAGGCTTCGGCCAGGTCCATGATTTTCAGGCGGCGGTGGCCGAGGGCTAGCGTGCCCTGGCTGAAGAAGCCGTGGGCATCGGGGCCGCGGGCGGCCATATGGTGGGTGATTCGCTCGACTGCAGCCAGGTCGGCCGGTCGTTGATCAAAACGTAATTCTCCAGCGATTGCGCACATAATTCCTTACCGGTATTGCCGTTGGGGAGTGGTTCGGGGCTGCCGAACCTTTTACACCAAAACAAAATAATGATTTCATGTCAAAGTTTTATATCGAATTAAAAGGCATATATGGCTGATAAAAAGGTTTCTACTGAAATAGATTTGTCATCTGTTTCAGCCTTCGAGCTGCCGCTGTTTCAGGCCTTGCGGCGTTTGCAGCAGGCCGGTGAAGTGCATGCCAAACGCCTCGGCCGCTTTGGTGGGCTGACGCCGATGCAGCTGCTGATTCTGCAGGTGCTGGCGGGGGAGACGCGGCTGACGGCCAGTGACTTGAGTGGTCGGGTCAGCCTCACGGCTGCAACCTTGTCCGGCATGCTTGACCGGCTGGAGGAAAAGGGCCTGCTGCAACGCCAGCGCGACGATCAGGACCGGCGCCGCCAGTGGCTGCTGCTTAGCGAGCAGGGCCGCACCCTGCTGAAACAGGCGCCGAGCCTGCTGCCGCCGGAGTTTGTCGAGCGTTTTGCCGGGCTGCAGGAGTGGGAACGGCACAGCCTGACCGCCGCGTTGTTACGCGCGGCGCAGCTGTGTGGAGAGATGGAGTAGAGCCGCCGCGCCCGGGAAAGCGCGGGGTTGACGAAGGCTTAGCGCTGGGCGCTGAGCTTGGGCTGCTTGTACAGATCGATCAGCACCTGATCGAGAATCGACGAGGCGCCCCACGGGCGTGGGTCGTTGAGAATGGCCACCACGGCCCAGCTGTTGCCGTTGCTGTCGCGGCTAAAGCCGGCGATGGCGCGCACATTGTTCAATGTACCGGTCTTGATTCGCGCCTCGCCCACCAGCGGGGTGCGGTGCAGGCGTTTGCGCATGGTGCCGTCCATCGCCACCAGCGGCAGCGAAGCCATAAATTCGGCCGCATAAGGGCTCTTCCAGGCTGCCTGCAGCAGGGTGGCCATTTCCCGCGCGCTGACCCGCTCGGCACGTGACAAGCCGGAGCCGTTCTCCATCACCAGGTGCGGTGCAGTAATGCCTTTACGCGCCAGCCAGCTGCGAATCACCCGTTGTGCGGCCTTGCTGTCGTCCTGGTCGGCGGAGTTGCGAAACTGCGCGCCGAGGCTGAGGAACAGCTGCCGGGCCATGGTGTTGTTACTGTACTTGTTGATGTCGCGGATGATCTCGGTCAGGTCCGGCGAGTAGGCACGGGCCAGCAGGCGGGCTTTCTCCGGCACCGGGGCGAGGCGGTCCTTGCCCATGATGCTGCCACCCAGTTCCTGCCAGATGGCGCGGATGGCGCCGGCGGCATAGCTCGGGTGGTCGAGCAGCGACAGGTAGGTCTGCGAGCTGCAGCCTTCGGCCAGTTGGCCGCTGACAATCACCGTGGTGCCATCGAACTCGGTCACCGGGTTGTAGCGTACATCCGGCCAGCCTGGGCATTTGGCGGCAGGCAGGGCTTTGACGCGGTTGTCGATACGGATATTGGCAATCGGCGGCTCGGCGGCGATATACACCTTGCCGCCCTCGGTACGGGCGATAAAACGCAGCGCCTTGAGGTTGACCAGCAGCGAGTCGGGGGCCACCAGGAACGGCTTGTTGGCGTCGCCGCCGTCGTCATTGAAGCTCGGTAGCTGCGGCTGCACGAAGTGGCTGCGGTCGAGCACCAGATCGCCCGTCACCTGCAGCACGCCGTTGGCGCGCAGGTCGCGCATCATCAGCCAGAGCTTTTCCATGTTCAGCTTGGGGTCGCCGCCGCCCTTGAGGTAGAGGTTGCCGTTGAGCACGCCGTTCTTCAGTTGGCCGTCGGTAAAGAATTCGGTTTTCCACTGGTGGGTTGGGCCGAGCAGCTCAAGCGCTGCATAGGTGGTGACCAGCTTCATGGTGGAGGCTGGATTTACGGAAATATCGGCATTGAAGAAATTGCTGTTGCCAGGACCGTTGAGCGGCACGGTGGCCACGGACAGCGACTGGCTGCTGATCTTGTTGGCTTTCAGCGATTGCTGAACCTTGTTGGAAATACCGCTCGTGGCGGCCGCCAGCGGCAGGCAAACAGGCAGCAGCAGGCCGGCGATGGCCAGTTGGCGTAGGGTTTTGATCATGGGCGGCTACCCTCCAGCTGAGGGACAAAGGTGACGCGAGGCATGTAAAGAGGTTCCGTCGCGGGTTGGGATAATGTTGGCAATTATGCCCCAATACGGGGCCTGCTGAGTGGCAGTAAATACCATCGGCCGGGCTTTTCTGCGGGCTATCGGCCGACCTGTCGTCTTCCAGGCGGGCGCGCAGGCCGCGAAACTGCTAGAGTGCCGCGCGTTATCACTTTTGAGGATTGTTCCATGGCTACTAACCGTTCCCGCCGTCTGCGCAAAAAACTCTGCGTGGATGAATTCCAGGAGCTGGGTTTTGAGCTGAACCTGAACTTCAAGCAAGACTTGGCTGATGAGGCCATCGACAGCTTTCTTGAGCAGTTCCTGCGTGACGCCATGACCGTTAACGGCCTGGGCTATGTCGGCGGCGATGACTTCGGTCTGGTGTGCCTGTCCAAGCGTGGCTCGGTCAACGAAGAGCAGCGCGCTGCCGTTGAAGCCTGGCTGAAAGGCCGTGATGAGTTGGTGGATTTCACCGCCAGCCCGCTGATCGACGTCTGGTACCCAGACAACGCGATCAATCAGGCCTAAGACCCGTTCACGATCTGCTGCGCGTCGGCCAGGCTGCGTTGAAAATGGCCTCGGGATGCTCATTTACCCTACGTAAACTCCGCTCCCTCGGCCATTCTCGCCTTGCCTGACTCTAGCTCGCGAGATCGTGAATCGGCTCTTTACCTGTAAGCAGGGCATGCATCGCGCATGCCCTGTTGCTTTTCCCTCCTGTACTTCCTCGTTAGTCGCTCAGGCCAGCCTTGGCCAGCAGCGCAGCGTTATCGACCTGATCAATCTGCTCACGACGTAGAAAGCGTTCGGCGTAGCTGAGATAGATCTTTTCCCGCACAAACAGCCCGAACAGCTCGGGGTCGATGTGCGCGCCTTTGCACATACCCGCCATGATGTTGAGTGATTCGGACAGCAGCTTGCCCTTTTTGTAGGGGCGATCCACCGCGGTCAGTGCTTCGAAAATATCGGCAATCGCCATCATCCGTGCCGGCAGGCTCATGTCCTCGCGTTTCAGGCGTTTTGGGTAACCGGTGCCGTCCATCTTTTCATGGTGGCCGCCGGCGATCTCGGCGACGTTGGCCAGGTGCGCGGGGAAGGGCAGGTGGCTGAGCATGCGGATGGTCTGCACCATATGACCATTGATGATAAAGCGCTCTTCGTTGGTCAGGGTGCCGCGACCGATGCTGAGGTTATAGACCTCGCCACGGTTGTGTTTGTAATGCGGCACTTCCAGCTTGAAGCCCCAGGGGTTGTCCTCGGCGATCAGCTCGCTTTCGGGGCGCTCGATCAAGTGTTCGGCTTTGTCGCTGAGCAGTGTTTCCTGCACCGGCAATGGCTGCGCGGGGGTGCGCGACTGGCGCAGGTTCTCTTCCCAGGACACCCCTAGGCGATCATCCAATGTCCGCGTCCAGGTGCGCGCGGCGATACTGCGCAGGCGCTGCAGGTCAGCTTCGGCCATCGCCTCGCCGCCCAGGTTGCAGCGGGCGATAAAGGCGAATTCATCATCCAGGGTGGCGAGCAGTTCGTCGCGCACCTGAGCCAGGCTGGCCGCTTCGCCGCCCTGGCTGAGGTTTTCCCAGTAACTGATCCAGGCATCGCGCTTGAGCACCTCAAAGCGCATGCGCACTTCATGGATGCGGTCGCAGATGGTTTCCAGTTTGGTGGCCTTGTCCACCACGTACTCAGGCACGGTGACCTTGCCGCAGTCGTGTAGCCAGGCGGCGATATGCAGGGCTTCCCATTCTTCGTCAGTGGGTTGGTAGTCGCTGAACGCGGCGTCCTCGCTGGCGGCAGCGGCGCGGGCGAGCATCAGGGTAATTTCCGGCACGCGCTGGCAGTGACCGCCGGTGTAGGGGCTTTTGGCGTCGATGGCGCCAGCGATCAGCTGGATAAAGGCGTCGAGCAGTTTCTTCTGTTGATCGAGCAGGCGCTGGCTCTCGATGCACAGCGCCGCCACACCGGAAACCGCCTCGACATAGGCGATGCGCTCGGGGCGCAGCATGGCCAGGTCGGCTTCATCTCCGGTGTCGCGGTGCAGCAGCAGCAGTACGCCCAGCGTCTGGCCCTGGCGGTTATGCAAACCGGTGCAGACCAGGTGCGCACGCGGGCTGTCGAGGGTGTGCAACAGGCTCTGGAAGCCCTGGGCATGCTCGAAACCGAGTGCCACGGTGACGCTGGAGCCGCCGGTTGCCGTCTGCGCGAGCCAGCTGGGCAGGGCCGGATCGTTTGGGTCGAAGCTCGGGATGCGGTGTTCTTCCAGGTTGTGCTGCTGCTCGTCGATAAACAGACCGTGCGGCTCCAGGCGGCCACTGCTGCTGTCGCGCAGATAGAGCAGGCCGCCGCTGGCTTCGCTGAGGTCGACGGTTTCGCGTAGCACCCGGCGTAGCAGGGCATCGAAGCGGGTTTCCGCAGAGAGTGTGGCGGCAATATCGAGGAAGCTGGAGATGGTCTCCTTCATCCGCCCCATCGATACCGCCAGTTGGTCGACTTCCTTGACGAAGGAGCGGCCGCTGGCCGGGTAATCGAAGTTGAAGCTGCGGATGGCTTCGGCTTCACCCACCAGCAGGCGCAGCGGTTTGACCAGAATATTGGAGAGCAACCAGCCAATCGGGATGCACAGCAGCAGGATGCCCAGGGTCAATATCGCGCCTTGCCAGCGGATACGGTAAGCATCGGCCAGCAGCTCACTTTCCGGGGCTAGCAAAGCCAGGCGCAGCCCCTGCGGGCCACCTTCACTGAACTGGCTGTAGGAGATTTGCCAGCGTTGTTTGTTCAGGCGCACGGCACCCTGACGATCCTCATTCAGGCCGAGGCTGAGAAAATCGGCGAGCACCGGGCTGAGATCCTTGACCTGAGCCAGTTGCAGCTTTTCCCCGGGGATTACCAGGCGTGTGCTGTCCGGGTAGGCGACTGCACTGCCATCGGGGCTGTACAGCACCACTTCGGTGGAGGGTGTCAGGCGGTGTTCGGCCAGGGTAGCGGACAGATCGTCGAGGGTCAGGTCAGCGCCCACCACCGTGGTTTCGCTGCTCTTGCGGGCAATGGTGGTGCCGATTTCCTGGGTGGAGAAGAAGGCATAGGGCGCGGTGGTGAAGTGCTCCTGGCTTTGCAGTGCGCTGTTGTACCAGGGGCGGCTGCGCGGGTCGTAGGTTTCCTTGAGGTTCTGCCGGCGACTGATCGGCTGCAGCTGCGCATCGAAGAACAGGTATTCGGAATCCAGACGTTGTTCGCTGATGCGGTCGATGCTCCACACCTGATATTCGGCACTTTCGGGGGCAAAGAAAATCTGCCGCAGTTTCTCGCTGCGCAGCGGCCGCACCATAAAGAAACTGCCATCGCCATAGCCGACATAAATTGACGCCAGCTTGGGGTTGTCGCGCAGCGCCTGGCTGAAAATCGGCAGCATGATCATGCGTTCATGGCGGTCACGGCCGTTGATCTGCTCGTTACGCGCCAGCAGGTTGATCATGTAGCGAATCGGTTGGTAGGTATTGCGCAGATCCGCCTGGACTTCCTTGCGCATCTGGCTGAACAGCTGGTCGCTGCTGCTGAGGATGATGTTGCTGGTTTGCTGGTAGTTGAAATACCCCAGCACCACCCCTGAGCCCAGCAGCAGCAGGGTGAACAGCACGCTGATATGGATATGCAGCGGAAAACGTCGTTCCTTAGACCTTGCTTGGGACTTTACTGTCTGCTGCATCCGCGCATGCCCTTGTATGCCTTGGCTAAGCGCCAAGCATAGTGGAGCCTTTCGCGCTTTGCCGTTGCGTGGATGCAGGTTTTTTACGCTGCAACAGCTCTAGATTGGGCCTGTGCTGTGCTTGATTTTTTGCAGATTGTTTCGATGTTCCAGCCAGCGTTCCAGGCCATACACCAGCAGCGCGACCAGCAAGGCCAGGGCTACACCAATCAGGCTGTTGAACAGACGCACCTGCGGCAGTTGCCAGTCATGCGCCAGGCTTTCGGCCAGCAACACGAAACACACCGTGGTCTGCAGCACAAACAGGCCGTAATGGTTGGCTTGCAGGGCGCGACTAAGGGTGATCAGCGGTAGCAATATGGCGACCATCAGCGCCGGGTTCTGCATGCTATGGCCGAGCAGAATCAGCAACCCGGCGGCGCCAAGGCTGGCGACGATTGATTGCACGGCACGCACCAGGCTGCCTTGAAAATCCAGCTGCAAGGTGGTGACCACGGTCAGCGTCAGCCAGTAGCCGCGGTGCAGCTCGGCCAGGTTGACGATCAAGCCGGAAAGGGCAAACGCCAGGGTGCAGCCCAGCGCATGCAGGCGCCACTTCTGTTGTGGCAGGCGTTTGGCGTGGCGTTTCAGTACCTTGAAAATGCTGATAAAGCGCGGCATGTACGGCCACATGCGCAGGCCATGCATGCCACGCAGGCCGAAGGCCAGCAGCATCACCCAAAGCCCGCCGAGGATAAACAGCATGGCGATGGCATAGGGATTGTTCAGCGAGCCCAGGCCTTGCTGGCCTTGGCCCAGGCACAGGCAGATGGCCAAGCCGATGCCCAGTTTGCCGGCTTCGCTGCCAAAGCGTTGCAACCAGGCGAGCAGAAAGCCAAACAGGGCGAAGACCAACAAACTGGCATAAGGATGACTGGCCGACCAGAAGCCCAACCCGGCGCTGCAGGCGCCCAGGCCGCAGAGCATCAACATACGCAGCATGCCCAGACGGTGCAGCGGGTTGGCCTGGGCCGCCTGGAAGGCACCGGCCGAGGCCCAGAGAAACCCCGGATGAGCGCTGAACAGCCCGAGCAGCAACGGCAGCGCGCAGCCGAAGCCGGCAACCATCGCCGGGCCCCAGGCGGGCGGGCCGGCATGCCAGCTGAAGGTTTGTCGCAGTAGGCTATTCATGGCTTATACCGGGCTTGAACGGCCCGTCATCTCGCGGGCCATTTCAGTAGCGTAGCTGTCAGTCATGCCAGCGATAAAATCGATCATGCGTAGGAAGGAGCGGTACAGCGGCCAGTTGGGGTCGGGTGCGTTATTGCCGAGCAGGTCGAGGATGCGCCGGTTCTTGAACGACGGCGTACGCCCACCATGCTGTTCCAACGCGGCGCCGCAGAAGGCATTGAGCAGAATTTCCAGGGTGGTGTAGGCGCCGATCTCATGCAGCGTCTTGCGCTTGTCCTGGAAAATCTTCTGCCGGGCCATGTCCTTGGCGCTCTGCACGCAGCGTTTGGCGGTGCCGTGCATATGCTCGACCAGATCGCCCTGCAAGGTGCCAGCGAGCAAGGCATCCTGCTGCTCGACAAAAGCTTCGGCGGCGGCATTGGTCAGGTGTTCGATGGCTTTACCGCGCAGGATCGCCAGCTTGCGTCGCCGGGAGTCGTCCGGGCCGAGCTGACGGTAGGTTTCCGGCAGGTCATCGCCGACCAGGTCGAGCAACAACGCCTCGACTTCGCTGTAATCGAGCAACTCCATTTCCAGGCCGTCTTCCAGGTCGATCAGGCCGTAGCAGATGTCATCGGCCGCCTCCATCAGATAGACCAACGGGTGACGCGCCCAGCGCTGTTCTTCCAGCTGCGGCAGGCCGAGTTTGCTGGCGATCTGCTCAAGCAGCGGCAGCTCGCTCTGGTAGCAGCCGAATTTGTGCTTCTTGTAGCCCAGGGCCTCGGCGTGGCGCGCGGTCCAGGGGTACTTGAGGTAGGTGCCGAGGGTTGCGTAGGTCAGCCGGGTGCCGCCATCAAACTGGTGGTATTCCAGCTGGGTGAGTACGCGAAAACCCTGGGCATTGCCCTCGAAACTGAGAAAGTCGCCACGCTCGGCCGCGCTCATCGAATCCAGCCAGCCGCGCCCGGCGGCCTGCTGAAACCAGTGGCGAATGGCGTCTTCACCAGAATGGCCAAAGGGTGGGTTGCCGATGTCGTGGGCCAGGCAAGCGGACTGCACGACCATGCCCAGGTCACTTGGCTCGCACCAGGCGGGCAGGGCATCGCGAATCATCTCGCCGACGCGCATACCCAGGGAGCGGCCGACGCAACTGACTTCCAGCGAGTGGGTCAGGCGCGTGTGGATATGGTCGTTGCTCGACACCGGGTGCACCTGGGTCTTGCGCCCCAGGCGGCGGAACGCGCCAGAGAAGATGATGCGGTCATGGTCTTTATGAAACGGGGTGCGGCCCAGTTCGGCGACGCTGTGCGTCGGCTTGCCGAGTCGTTCACGGTTGAGCAGGGTTTGCCAATCCAAGGTAGATCCTCGCCGTTACCTGGCTTTTGCCAGCTAGCTTCGGGGTTCTAAGCCGCTGATGCAAGGCGTGCGGCAGGCAGTTGGACGATTTATACCCTGATCACGGCCGCTCTTTTGCTGTCGTTACCTAAGGCATATAACGCTGGCGCAATTCGGCTTCACGCGCTTCACGTTGTTGACCAAGGGCCTGCCAGAAGCGCACGGCTAGCTGCGGGTGGTGTTGGTAGAACGTGTGCGACAGGGGCAGGTGCCAGTCCGCTTGCAACAAGGGCTGCGGGAGCAACTGCAACTGTTCCTGCAGGTGTAGCTGGGCAATCAGCGCCAGGCTGATATTGCGTTCGATGACAAAGCCATCCAGGCGGCCGCTGGCTACCAGTTGCAGGCCTTTGTCGGGTTGCAGTGAAACGCTGGCCAGGGCGCCCAGTTCGGCGAGGCGCTGGTGGGTGAGATAACCCAGGGGCGAGCTCAGGCCGTACTTGAGGTTGGCGAAACGCTGGCCATCCCAGCTCAGGCGGGTGTCGCGGCGAGTGGCAATCGGGTAGTCGACTTGCCAGAGCCGATACTGCCGCTGTACTGGCTGGCCAGCTTGCGGATCGCGGCCGGGGAACTGGCCCCAGGTGTCGCGCTCTGCCTGCCAGATGGTCGGGAAGATGCCATCCACATCGCCCCTCTGCAGGGCCAGGATGCAGCGTTTCCAGGGTTGGCGTTGCCAGTCGATGGTCAGCCCCGCCTGGGTCGCGGCAGCCTGGATCAGTTCCAGCAGAATGCCGGGACCAGGCGTTTGTGCGTTGTTCGCGGGGAGGGTGAACGGCGGATGATCCTGCAGCTGGTAGCACAGGCGCAGAGCGGATGGCCCCTCGGCCTTGAGCGTCTGGGGCAGGAGTAAGAGTACAAGCAGTAAGTTGCGGATGGCCGCTTGCATGATGCTGAGTCGCCGTGGGCGGTGGAACACCCGGCAGCCTCAATGGGCTGCACTCTGCGTTGCATGTCCTTCTTTGATTGTGGCCACCTCAGGGCATTCGTCAATGCCCTGGGACGCTCGCGCGAGCCTAGAAACCGGCAGCGTCGATATCGATCAGCAGCAGCCGCTTGCCGTTATCGATAAATTGCCCGGCGGTCAGGCAGTACTGATTGGTGGTGGCGTCGCGGTAGGTGCTGGAGAGAATCAGCCGGCGTTCTTCCCAGCCTTCGGCCAGCAGCTGATAGAAGTACGGCCGCCAGGACCAGTTATGCCCGACGTAACGCGCATCGCTGTGCCAGGCATGCTCGCGCCATTCCAGGTTGGCGGTCAGTTGGGTGCCGTGGCGGTCGCATTGATAGATGCGTAGCAGCCAGGGGTAAGCGTGCGGTTGCGGCAGTTGCTCGGGCTGGGAGCCGCCTTCGCTCCAGGCCTTGAAGCTGTTCATCAGCTCGCCAAGCTGCTGGCGCAGGGTCATCAGCCGTGCGCGCTCGGCGAGTTTTTGCTGCACATAGTGGTCGCGCAGCTGGGCGAAGCGTTTGACGAAGGCGCTGCTGCTGAAGAAGGTTTCTTCGGGTTTGGCAAACAGGTAGCCCTGCACATAGCGCGCGCCGCACTCCAGGGCAAAGTCCAGCTCTGCTTCAGTTTCCACGCCTTCGGCAATGATCCAGCAGCCGGTCTTTTCCGCCATCTGTGCCAGGGCCTTGACCACTTCGCTGCTCGGTCCGCCACGGGCGGCCTGCTGAAACAGGCGCATGTCCAGCTTGAGGATGTCCGGTTGCAGGGCCAGCACGCGGTCGAGCTGCGAGTAGCCTGCACCGAAGTCGTCGATGGCAATGCGTGCACCGGCTTCGCGATAGCGCTCCACCACGCCCGGCAGGCGCGCGCTGGCGCCGCCCAGTTCGGTGATTTCAAAGACGATGCGCGCTGGGTCGATGCCGCTGCGTTGCAGCTGTTTGAGGCTGGGTAAGGCTTGCTCGGGGCGCAGCCGGCTGATCCAGCGTGGGGAAATATTCAGACTGAGGAACCAGTCCTGCGGGGCTTCATGAAAGCGTGTCAGGGCTTGCTCGCGCACCTCGCGGTCGAGGCGGCGTAGTGCGGTAGGTGGGGTTTTCGGGTCACTGAACAAGGGGCCTGCCGAGTGCAGCCGGCCATCATCACTGCGCAGGCGTGCCAAGGCCTCGACACCGGCAATACGTCCGGTGGCGGTATCGATAAAAGGTTGGAATACAGCAAGCGGTTGACCGTTGAACACTGCGCAGTTCCTTAGCCAGGCAAGACGCCCCAGTGGGCGGCGTAGCTAGGTGGCTAAGCAAGATCGTGGCCAGCTCAATCCCCTGCGCGGGTATCTTTAGTCGAGTCTGCCGGTGTGTCCGGGCGCCGCGGCGGGTTGCGCCTGAGCAGCGGGAAGGCGATCAGGGCGATGCGCAGCCAGCGTCGCCACTGGCCACGGCGGATACCTACGGTGGCCAACAGCAGTGCGCCGCCGGCGACCCAAAGTGGTGCATTGCTATTGCCCAATTCCTCACGCCAGTGGTTGCGCCAGTATTGCGCTTGCCGCAGTGGCTGCAGCATGACCAGGGTTTCGTGGCGCAGTTCCTGACGGTGCATTTCCAGGCGCATGCGCAGCAAGGTTTTGCGCAGTTCGCGGCGCGAGGCCTTGGCGGGTAGCTCGGGCATATTCATGGCAGCAGTTGCTCACGGTCGCGGGCCAGTTCTTCAAGGCTGGCGCTGAAAGGCGCAGGGGCATTGCGTACACGCTGCAACAGCGTGATCAGGGCGCCCAGCAGGGCCAATGCATAGAAGGCGCACAGGGCGCTGATAACCAGCAGGCGGTGCGTCTCCCAGAAGGCAATCAGCAGCGCGGCGGACAACCCGATAACCAGCAGCAGGCCGAACAGCAGGCTCAGGCTGGTGAGTACCAACAGGCTGAGGGTATGGCTTTGCTGTTCTTTGAGCTCTTCGCCAAACAGCGCGATATGGCCCTGCAATAACCCCAGCAAGGCGCTGGCAAATCGCCGTGGCGAACTGCCGCGACTTGGCGGGGTGGGCGGTGTTGCATCCATTAAGGTTTCTCTTTAGCGCCGGGTAATCAGCATGCCCAATAGCAAGCCAATGGCGGCAGCAATACCGAGGGTCTGCCATGGGTGAGTCTGCACATAGCCTTCGGTGGCTTCAATAGCCGCCTTGCCGCGTGCATGCAGGGCGTCTTCGGCGTTGTGCAGGGTGCTGCGCGCGCGGCCCAGGCTGCTGCGAATCTGCTCGCGCAGCTCTTCGGCTTGCTCGCCGGCGAGGCTGGCGGAGTGCTGCAACAAGCTTTCGGTGTCGCGTACCAGCGCCTGGAATTCGTCGAGTAACTGATCCGAGCTGGATGATACGGGGGTCTTACGAGCCATGGTGTCTCTCCTTGTGACGGGGCAGTGTAGGGGGTTCGAGTCCCCTGCGGGGCAGTGGTTCCTTTTTTCTTTGGTGCGCGGCGGATGCTGCCGGCTGATCGGCTGGTACAGCGCTTGCATTGCGCTGGTGCGCGCTCTTGCTAATACGCTCCTTTATGGGGCTGCAAGGGTTCTGGCCAGGACGCCGTGGTGCATCAATAACTTATTAATAACTATGGAATAAGTACTTCGATGTAAGGTTTGCTCAGCACCGGCTTGGTGCTGCACAGGCTCTGCTTCGGCAAGGTGGTTCGTGATAAATGCTACCATATGGTGCGTATTTATTGGTTTGTGATCCGCTTTGGTGCTTTTTCCCCGCGACGGAGTTTTCTTCGCAGATGGAAAACATCAACAGTGCTGTGGAAACCCTGATTCACGGCTCCAATACCCTGTTTATCCTGCTCGGCGCCGTGATGGTGCTGGCCATGCACGCCGGTTTTGCCTTTCTCGAAGTAGGCACGGTGCGGCAGAAGAATCAGGTCAACGCCTTGTCGAAGATCATCTCCGACTTTGCCGTATCGGCCCTGGCCTATTTCTTTGTCGGCTACTGGATCGCTTATGGCGTGACCTTCCTTGAACCGGCCAGTGTGCTGACTGAAGGCCACGGCTATGCGCTGGTGAAGTTCTTCTTTCTGCTGACCTTTGCTGCGGCCATTCCGGCGATTATTTCCGGTGGTATCGCCGAGCGCGCCAAGTTCGGCCCGCAGCTGTGTGCCACGGTGCTGATCGTGGCCTTTATCTACCCCTTCTTCGAGGGGATGATCTGGAACGGCAATTACGGCGTACAGGCCTGGCTGGAAGCGCAGTTCGGCGCAGCCTTCCACGACTTTGCCGGCTCGGTGGTGGTGCATGCGATGGGCGGCTGGCTGGCCTTTGGCGCGGTGATTCTGCTGGGGCGTCGCAATGGGCGGTACCGCGATGGCCGTCTGGTGGCCTTTGCCCCGTCGAATATTCCATTCCTGGCACTGGGTTCGTGGATTCTGATCATCGGCTGGTTCGGCTTCAACGTGATGAGCGCCCAGACCTTGGGCAGCGTCAGCGGCCTGGTGGCGGTCAACACCCTGATGGCGATGGTCGGCGGTACGGTGGCGGCCTTGGTTGTTGGGCGCAATGACCCGGGCTTTCTGCACAACGGCCCGCTGGCCGGCCTGGTGGCGGTGTGCGCCGGTTCCGACCTGATGCATCCGGTCGGTGCGCTGGTGACTGGCGCGATTGCCGGTGCGCTGTTTGTCTGGGCATTTACCGCAACCCAGGTGAAGTGGAAGATCGACGATGTGCTCGGCGTATGGCCGCTGCACGGTCTATGCGGCGTGTGGGGCGGGATTGCCTGCGGCATCTTCGGCCAAGAGGCGCTGGGCGGTCTGGGCGGTGTCAGCCTGGCCAGCCAGTTTATCGGAACCGCGCTGGGCGTGGTGGTGGCCTTGCTTGGTGGTGTGCTGGTGTACGGTGTGCTGAAAGCCACTGTGGGTATCCGCCTGAGCCAGGAGGAGGAGTACTACGGTGCCGACCTCTCGGTACACAAAATTGGCGCCGTCAGCCAGGATTGATGGCTAGTGCTAATGCAAAAGGCCCGGACAGTGTCCGGGCCTTTTTATTGCAACTGCTTAAGTGTGAGGCTTAGAACAGCGGCAGGGTGTAGCTGACGATCAGGCGGTTCTCGTCGAGGTCGCCGCCGGTTGCTGCGGCGTTGCTGCGCACCATCGCATTCCGCCAGCGGAATGCCAGGTTCTTGAAGGTGCCTTCCTGAATGGTGTAGCTGACATCGAAGTCGCGTTCCCATTCCTTGCCATCACGGCCACCAGCGCCATCGAAGCCATCGCCGGTGACGTAACGCACGAAGGCATTCAGACCGGGTACGCCGTAGGTGGCGAAGTTGATGTCATAGCGTGCCTGCCAGGATTTCTCGTCCTTGCGGGTGAAGTCGAGAATTTGCAGGTAGTTGACGATGTAAGGATCGGTTTCGGTGAGGAACGGGAAGGCGTTGTCGCCGCCGACCTTCTGGTAACCCAGGCGGAAGGTGTGTGCGCCTGTGCCAGCCCAGAGGTTGACCGACGTCAGGTCGTTGTCCAGCTTGCCGCCGCGTTTGTTGCCGTTGTCCTGGGAATCGAAGTAGGCCAGGTTGGCCCCCAGCTTCCAGTCGCCGATGGGTTGTACGTGGATCAGGTTGTACAGCTTCTGGTCGTAGATATCTTCCAACTCGCCATACCACAGGCCTACGGTGGTGTTGCCGGCGTTGAATTTGTAGTCGCCACCGGCGAAGTTGTAACGGTCACTCACGCCGCCGACGTTGCTGGCGGTGATGTCCTGGCTGTCGGTGGAGCTGCGGAAGTTCACTTCGCGTAACTGGCCGCCGTTGAGGGTCAGGCCGTCGATTTCCTGGGAGGTGATCATCGCGCCGTTAAACACCTGTGGCAGCAGGCGCGAATCACCGGACGCCACGATAGGCAGCTTGGGCATCAGGCCGCCGACTTTGCCAACGGTCTTGGAGATACGCACTTTGGCTGCTGCTGTGGCTTCGGAATACTCCCCCGGCCCCTCATTACCAAAGCTGTTTGGCAGCAAGGCGGTGCCTGCGCGCTCATCGGACGAGTCGAGTTTCAGGCCCAGGCCTGCGTAGGCATCCAGACCAAAACCCACGGTGCCTTCGGTAAAGCCCGACTCGGCTTTTAGGATAAAGCCCTGGGCCCATTCTTCGCGTTTGGATTGCTGCGCTGCGGTGCTGTTACGCAGGTCGCGGTTCATATAGAAATTGCGTAGCTCAAGGGTGGCTTTGCTGTCCTTGATAAACTCTGCCTGGGCCAGCGATGGCAGGGTGAGGCAGGTGCCCAGTGTGGCGAGTGCCACAGCGCGGGCGAGGGGAGATTGAGTCATTATTGTTAGCTCCTCGTGTGTGCGGGTCGGCTTGTGGCCGATCTGTTACAGCGAGGCGCAATAAAGCATGGGGGCTTATGCTTGGCTTTTAGACTTTGGTCTGCTCGGGCAAGGTCTGTGCCGGCTCGGCGTGCAGCGGTTGCTGCCGCAATCGCTCTAGCATGCATCGCGCACCGTTGATCGGGTTATCCCTAATCAGGCTAAAGTTTTATCCCACACGGCCGCCAACCAGTCAGATACACCGCCTAGGTACTTTGCCATGAACCCCCTGGCCTCAAATTTATCCTCCGCTTCACGTCCCACTTCCGTTACCGCTCAGCCGGTTGTACGCAATGCTGCTGATGCGCAGGCGACGCTGGCCAACCGCCTGGCTGAACGCCTTGGGCTGGAGCCGGGTGCGTTGGCTGGTAAGGCCAATGACTACACCCCGGAGAAAGTCGCCGGGCGCATCCTCAGCTTTATCGAGCAGCGTCTGCAAAGCGAGCAAGCCGCCGGTGCCGATACCGGCAAGCTGCAAAAACTTCTCGACCAGGCCCGCAGCGGCGTGGAAAAGGGCTTTGCCGAAGCGCGCAAGATTCTCGACGGTATGGGCGTTTTGCAAGGCAAGGTGGCGAGCGATATCGACGACACCTACCAGAAGATTCAGGACGGTTTCAGCGACCTGAATAAGCGCTTTAATCCGGACGCGGCGCTGGTTGAGGGCTCGACCAAGATCGCTGCCTACAGCGAACGCTTTGCCGCCAAAGCCGAAACCTTTGAAATGGAAGTGACCACCCGTGATGGTGATCGCTTGCGTATTTCCATTGCCCAGGCTTCGGCCAACTGGTCGCAGAGCGGCGTTGTCGCTAGCAGCAATGGCAACGGCAGTTCGGTAGTTGCCAGTAGCCAGTCCGGCAGTTTGCAGATTGGCGCCTGGCAGGTCAGCGTCGAAGGCGAGCTGGATGATAAGGAGCGCGCCGCCCTGGAAAAACTCTTCGGCCAGGTGCAGGAGCTGTCCAACAAGTTCTACGCTGGCGATCTGTCCGGCGCCTTCGATCGTGCCATGGCATTGGAAATGGATGGCGAGCAATTAGCGTCCATGTCCTTGCGGTTGACCCAGACCACTGTGCGCCAGGCGACCGATGCCTACAGCGCTGTGGCGCAAGATGGCGGTCAGGCTGCCAGCGCAGTCAACAACTCGTTGATCGACTACGCCCAGGGCCTGCTCGAAGCACTGCGCAGCGCCAATCAGGTGGCTGAAGAAGGCACGGCTAAAACCAGCCTGCTGGATCTGCTCAAAGGCGGCTTCTCGCTGGATGAGCGTTTCGACAGTGGTCGCCTGGACAAGGCCGAGCAGCTCAACAGCCGTCTGCTCGATGGCCTGCAGAACCTGCTCAACCCCGCCCTAGACAGCAGCAAGTCCACGGACGCCTGAGCCCGGGGCAGTGCTAAACTGCACCTCCAGTAGTCAGTGGAGGTGCGCAGATGCTCCCGGAATGTCAATTATTCGGTACGCTCGGCTGCCACCTGTGCGAGGTGGCCGAAGCGTTGCTGATGCCTTTTGTCGAGCACGGCCTGCTGGTTGAACTGATCGATATCGCCGAGCATGAACACTGGGTCGAAGACTATGCTCTGCGCATTCCGGTGCTGCGCCGCAGCGATACCGGCGCCGAGTTGAACTGGCCATTCGAAGCCGAACAGATTGTCGAATTTCTGCGTAGCGCCTGATGCTCGATGGGTGCGCGGCGGTCAATGATTTAGTGAAGGAAGAAGATCAATGAGCATGGTGCTTGGAGACGCCTTGTCGCTGCTGCTGTTTCGTTTGCACAGCGGTCGCTTGTTGGGGATCAACCTGCTCAAGGTTCAGGAAATCATTCCCTGCCCGGCGCTGACCAAACTACCCAGTCGCCATCCCCATGTGCGTGGCGTGGCCACTCTGCGCGGTTCGGCGCTGACGGTGATCGATCTGGCCAAGGCCATCGGCGAGCAGGGCGTGCCTGGCAACAACGACGGCTGCCTGATCGTCACCGAGCTCAGTCGCTCGCGCCAAGGCCTGCATGTACAAAGCGTGGAGCGCATCGTGCAGTGCTACACCCGTGATGTCCGTCCGCCACCGGCAGGTTCCGGCAGCAAAGCCTTTATCACCGGAGTGACGCAGATCGACGGCAAGATCGTGCAGATTCTCGATATCGAAAAAGTCTTGCACGAACTCGCGCCGATGATTGTCGAGGAGCTGGATGAGCAGCTGCTCTCAGAGCGCGAGCGCGCGCTGCTCAGGGGCCGTCGCGTGCTGGTGGTGGATGATTCCCACGTCGCGTTGCACCAGACCATGATTACCCTGCGCAAGCTGGAGTTGGATTGTCAGATGGTACGCAGCGCCGCCGACGCGCTTGAATTACTGCAGAAGCAATTTGATGCCGGAGAACCCATCGAAGTACTGGTGTCGGATATCGAAATGCCGGAAATGGACGGCTACGACCTGGTGCGCACGCTGCGCAAGAAAGCGGATATCGGGCAGATCTATGTGCTGCTGCACACCTCGCTCGACAGCACCATGAACACCGAAAAAGCCAAGGCAGTGGGTGCCAATGACGTGCTGACCAAGTTCTCCACCATAGACCTGAGCAAGGCCTTGGTGCACGCATTCGAAAGCTTGCAATAGCCTTTCTCACAGCGATAAAAAAGCCCGCAATTAAGCGGGCTTTTTATGTGATCTGGTCGGAGAGACAGGATTCGAACCTGCGACCTTCTCGTCCCGAACGAGACGCGCTACCAAGCTGCGCTACACTCCGAATGGGTCAAGATTTTACTGAGAAAGTATTGCCGCACAAGGGTTTAGCTTTTAATTTTTTCTATTAGCCAAGCGCTTTGAATGTATCGCTCAGAGCCCAGGCGCCAGGCAAAAAAGTACCTGGCACGCCTGGGTCACTTTCTTACAGCTCTTTGACGGTACGCACTTGATCCTTGTTGACCTTGGCGCGTTTGCCATCGAGTTGTTCGAACTCGTAGAAGCCTGAGCTTTCGTCAAAATCCGGCTCGTCGATGGTCTGAATTTCGCGGCCATCATTGAGCGTGATTACCGATGGGGATGCGCAACCAGTCAGCGCGACCAGGCCCAAGGTAAGCAGCAATGCTGGAATAATCCGCTGAGACATGGGTTTCTCCTTGATTGATAGAGGTTTTTACCCAGCTTGTGACGAAATTTTGCCAATCAAGTTCCCTTGTTGGCGTTTATCCGCGTGTCGTCAGCAAGTCTGGGGTGTTGAGGTTGGCCAGGCGAGGGTCACCGGGCGGGCACTCGACTGTCAATGGGTCAAGGCCACGTAGCCAGCGTTGTGGGCTGCGTTCACCGGTTTGCCAGGCTTGTTCCAGGTCGGCATGCAGTGCACGGGGAATAACACTGAACAGCGGTTCGAGAAACTCGCCCTGGCGCACCACGACTGCGCGCTCACCGGCCAGGCTCAGTAGCGCCTCAAGCAGCGGTCTGTCGAGTTGCGGCGCATCGCACGGCAGGATCAACAGATTTGCCTGGCGCGCGATGCGCAGGCCGGCGCGAATGCCTGCCAGCGGGCCCTGGAAGTCCGCCTCGTCATCACTGACCAAGCGATCCGCGAAGGGTGCATAGCGCTCGGCGTTGCGGTTGCAGGAGATGATCAGGTCGTCGGTCAGCGGCCGCACCAGCTCGTGCAACCAGGCGATCAGCGGACGGCCTTGCCAGTCGAGCAGGCCCTTGTCGGCGCCGCCCATACGCTGTCCACGGCCGCCAGCAAGCAGCAAAACAGAACAGCGGGGCAGGGTGGCGGGAGCGGGCATGCGCAGTCTCCAAAAGCAGGCCTGTGATATAACGGCGGGCATTATCGCCCATAACTGGAAGCCTGCCATGAACCACAAGGCCGAGGCACATTTCGTGCCCTTGAATATCGCGGTGTTGACCGTCAGCGACACCCGCAGCCTGGAAACCGACACCTCCGGCCAGCTGTTTGTTGACCGCCTACAGGCCGCCGGTCACCAGCTCGCCGCCCGGGTTTTGCTCAAGGACGATCTGTACAAGATTCGCGCCCAGGTCGCCACTTGGATTGCCGAAGATCAGGTGCAGGTGGTGCTGATTACCGGCGGTACCGGCTTCACTGGCCGCGACAGCACACCAGAAGCGGTGAGCTGTTTGCTGGATAAACAGGTCGATGGTTTTGGCGAGCTGTTCCGGCAGATTTCCGTACCTGATATCGGCACCTCGACCATTCAATCCCGAGCCCTGGCAGGTCTCGCCAACGGTACCCTGGTGTGCTGTCTGCCGGGTTCGACCAATGCCTGCCGCACCGCCTGGGATGGCATCCTCGGTGAGCAGCTGGATAACCGTCATCGCCCGTGCAATTTCGTCCCGCATCTGAAATCGGTGGCCGTCTGCGAGAGCCGTGGATGAGCTGCTGTGACAAGCCGGGATTGATGCCCGTTGAGGCGGCGTTGGCGCGCTTGCTGGCGCAGGCCGAGGCCAGCGCGATTGTTGAAACCGAGCAGGTCAAACTGAGCGACGCCGCTGGCCGGGTATTGGCCAAGCCGTTGCTTGCCGAGCTGGATCTTCCGCCTTGGGACAACAGCGCCATGGACGGTTACGCCTTACGTTTGGCCGACTGGACGGGTGAGCCTCTGGTCGTCAGTCAGCGTATTCAGGCCGGTAACGCGCCGCAGCCGTTACAGCCCGGCACCTGCGCGCGGATATTTACCGGCGCGCCTCTGCCAGCCGGTGCCGATAGCGTAGAAATGCAGGAAAACGCCATGCTCGGCGAGGATGGCCGCGTTGCCTTTAGCGAGCCGCTTAAGCTCGGGCAGAACGTACGCGCCCAGGGCCAGGAAACCCGTATCGGCGATTCGGTATTGCCGGCCGGCACGCGTCTAGGCCCGATCGAATTGGGCCTGGCTGCGTCCCTGGGTTGCGCCGAGTTGACCGTACGCCGCCAGCCGCGCGTTGCTGTGCTGTCCACGGGCGATGAGCTGGTCGAGCCGGGTCAGCCGCTGGGCCCTGGGCAGATCTACAACAGTAACCGCCGTTTACTGATCGCCTGGCTGCAGCGTCTGGGCTGTGAGGTAGTGGACGGCGGCATTCTGCTCGATGATCTGGAGCTGACCCGCGCAGCGCTGGGCGCATTGAGCGACGTTGACCTGATTCTCTCCACCGGCGGCGTATCGGTGGGCGAGGCGGATTTCCTTGGCATGGCCTTGCGCGAAGAGGGCGAGCTGGCGCTGTGGAAGTTGGCGATCAAGCCGGGCAAACCGCTGACCTGCGGGCAGTTCCGTGGCGTGCCGGTAATCGGCCTGCCGGGTAATCCGGCTTCGACCCTGGTGACCTTTGGCCTGCTCGCACGGCCATATCTGTTGCGCCGTCTGGGCGTGCAGCGGGTCGAGCCGTTGGGCTTTCCGGTGCCGGCGGGTTTTACCTGGAGCAAGCCGGGCAATCGCCGCGAATACCTGCGCGCGCGTCTGGAAAACGGCCGCGTGGTGCCTTACCCGAACCAGAGCTCCGGGGTGTTGCGCAGCGCCGCCTGGGCCGAGGGTTTTGCTGAAGTCTTGGAAAACACCACGCTGGCCGAAGGCGATAGCCTGAGGTTTATTCCGCTTAGCGAGATTCTTGGGTAGGACCTGGCTGGCTTTATGGTGGATGAAAACAGCGTCATCCACCCTACGTTTGGAGTGAGTAGGGTGGATGGCGCTTCACCCATCCACCAAGTGGTCAGCTATTACGCCGGCTCTCGCGAAACTCCCCAGGCGTCTGTCCGGTCCAGCTCTTGAAACTGCGGTGGAACGAGCGCGATTCGGTAAAGCCCAGGTAGCTGGCGATATCCTGTATCGCCAGGTCGCTGCGCAGCAGGTAGTGCTCGGCCAGCTCCTGGCGCAGTTCATCGAGAATCTGTTGGTAGCTGGTGCCGGCCAGTTGCAGATGACGCTGCAGGGTGCGCACCGTCATATTGAATTTCTCCGCCACGCGTTCCTTACGTGGCAGGCCATCCTTGAGCAGCAGGCGCAGGGCGTTCTTCACCCGTTGCGGCAGCGGCTCGTTGTCGTCCAGCCCAGCCATCAGAGTCAGGGCGTGTTCTTCCAGGGTGCGCAGCAGGTTGGCGTCGGCCTGGCGCAGCGGCACGGCGAGGTATTCCAGCGGCACGATCAGCGTATTGCAGCTCTGTTCGAAGCGGATCGGGCAGCCGAAGATGGCTTCATATTCGCCAAGATCGACGCCCTCAGGTAGGGCATGCTCGAACCACACCTCCCGCGGCGAGCTGTCCGAATCGGAGATCCAGCGTGCATACAGCAGCCAGGAGGCCAGCACGTTTTCCACCATATGCCGGCGGATCGGTTCGGCCTGATGGCGACAGGTCCAGATCAAGCGAACGTGGTCGCTGCCCGCTTCGACCCGGCTGACGCCCATATCGCCCACCAGTTTTTCATAGGGCACGATGCGGCTCATGGCCTCACCGAGGGTTGCGCAGTTCATGGTGATATAGCCCAGCACGCTCCACGAACCCGGCTGCACAAAGCGCGCGCAGTGCAGGCCGAACAGCGGGTCATTGGACACACGCAGCAGGTGCGCAAGCAGGCGCTCATGGGTTTCGCTGGGGATGCGCTTGCCATTGTCGGCCAGGTCCTCGGCCTTGATGCCGGCGGCCGTCAGCGCCTGATCGATATCCAGGCCCAGCTGCTCGGCGTGGCGCAGGTACTTGAGCAGGGAGGGGACGGAGGTATAGCCGAGGTTTTCCATGAACTGTTCTTATTCTGAATGTCTTGATTGGCGATAACGCCTGGCTCGATACGACAGTGACGCCCTGAAGCGGCCAGCTAGTATAGGCAGCCATCGAGGGTGACTGAAATATCCGGGAGACACAGATGCGACGTTGGAACGGCTGGGGTGATGAAGCAACAGTGGTGGAACTGCCGGCCCATGGCGAGGCTTTTCTGGCCGAACTGGTCGGCCCTGGCCAGCTGCTTGCCGATGCCAGCCTGGAACAGGTGCTGGCCCAGGTGCCGGCTTCGCGCCTGCAGGCCCATCCGTTGATCTGTCTGAATGCCGAAGATCGCGTGCGCCATGCCCGTGGTCAGAGCCTGCCAGATTGGCTGGCGATGCGTTCCGGCGATTTTGGCGTGTTTCCCGATGGCGTGGCCTACCCGGAAAGCGCTGCGCAGATCCGCGAGTTGCTGGCCTGGGCCAGCCAGCAGGACCTGATCGTAATTCCCTACGGTGGTGGCACCTCGGTGGCTGGGCATATCAACCCGCAGGCCAGTAGCAAGCCGGTGCTGACCCTGTCGCTTGAGCGCATGGGCAAGCTGATCGAGATCGACCACGACAGCCTGATCGCCACCTTCGGCCCTGGCGCCAATGGCCCGCAGGTGGAAAGCCAGCTGCGTGCCCAGGGCTACACCCTTGGCCATTTCCCGCAGTCCTGGGAGCTGTCGACCCTCGGCGGTTGGGTCGCCAGTCGTTCCAGCGGCCAGCAGTCGCTGCGCTACGGGCGCATTGAGCAGCTGTTTGCCGGCGGCAAGGTCGAGACCTTTGCCGGCACCCTGGAGATTCCGACCTTCCCGGCCTCTGCCGCTGGCCCTGATCTGCGCGAAATTCTGATGGGCTCGGAAGGGCGCTTCGGCATCATTTCCGAGGTCAAGGTGCGCATCACTCGTCTGGCCGAGCAGGAAAACTTCTATGCGGTGTTCCTGCCCAACTGGCAGCAGGCGCTGAGCGCCATTCGTAGCCTGGCTCAGGCGCGGGTGCCGCTGTCGATGCTGCGCCTGTCCAACGCCATCGAAACCAAAACCCAGCTTGCCCTGGCCGGCCATCCCCAGCAGATCGCCTGGCTGGAGAAATACCTGGCCCTGCGCGGCGCCCGTGAGGGCAAGTGCATGCTGACCTTTGGCGTCACCGGCAGCCGCACACAGAACGCCGCTTCGCTGAAACAGGCGAAGAAGTTGCTGAAAGGTTTTGGTGGTGTATTTACCGGCACCCTGCTGGGCAAGAAGTGGGCAGAGAACCGCTTCCGTTTCCCTTATCTGCGCCACGGCCTGTGGGCCGCCGGCTACGCGGTGGACACCCTGGAAACCGCCACCGACTGGAGCAACGTCGACAGCCTGCTGAACAAGGTCGAAACCAGCCTGCGCACCGGCCTGAGCGAGGAGGGTGAGCAGGTGCATGTGTTTACTCACCTGTCCCACGTCTACAACGAAGGCTCAAGCATCTACACCACCTATGTGTTCCGCCCTGGCAATAGCTACGCCGAGGCCATGGCGCGCTGGCAGAAGCTCAAACATGCCGCCAGCCTGACCATCGCCGAGAATCGCGGCACCATCAGCCATCAACACGGTGTCGGCCGCGATCACGCGCCTTACCTGTCGGTGGAGAAGGGCGAGCTGGGCATGGCCACGCTCAAAGCGCTGGCCGGGCACTTCGACCCTGAGCAGCGCCTGGCACCTGGCGTGCTGATTCAGGATTGATGATGAACAACTGGAACGCCGCCTGGCGCGAACAGGCCTTGCCTGAGCTGGCCGCACGCGATTGGGACTTGATCGTGGTCGGCGGCGGCATCAGCGGTGCCGGGATTCTGCGTGAAGCAGCGCGGCGTGGCTGGAAGTGCCTGCTGCTGGAACAGCGCGACTTTGCCTGGGGCACGTCCAGTCGCTCCTCGAAGATGGTGCATGGCGGGCTGCGTTATATCGCCAAGGGCCAGTTTGCTCTGACCCGCGATTCGGTGCGCGAGCGCCAGCGCCTGTTGCAGGAAGCGCCGGGGCTGGTCGATCCGCTAAGTTTTCTTATGGCGCATTACCAGGGCGGCTTTCCCGGCCCGCGAGTTTTCGGCGGCCTGCTGGCGGTGTATGACGCCTTGGCCGGCAAGCGCAATCATCTGTACTACCCGCTGCAGCAACTGCGCTATCTGGCGCCGGGTCTCAAGGAAGATGGCCTGCTCGGTGGCACACGGTTTTTCGATGCGGTGACCGATGATGCGCGGCTGGTGCAGCGCGTACTGGGCGAGGCCCGTGCCGAAGGCGGCGAAGCGCTGAATGGCATACGTGTAGTCGAGTTGCTGCGCGAGGATGGGCGGGTCACCGGCCTACTTGCCGAAGATGTTGAAAGCGGCCTGCACTATCGCTTCAAGACTCGCGCCGTGGCCCAGGCCACCGGAGCCTGGGCCGATCAGCTGCGGCAGAAAACCGGGCTGGAACATATCCGCCCGCTGCGTGGCAGCCACCTGTTGCTGCCCGCCTGGCGCTTGCCGGTGGCCCATGCCTTTAGCTTTATGCACGTGGCGGACAAGCGTCCGGTGTTTGTCTTCCCCTGGGAAGGCGCGACGGTAATCGGCACCACCGATCTGGATCACCCGGCGCCATTGGCCGAAGAAGCGCGAATCAGCCCAGATGAAGTGGAGTATCTGCTGGCCGCCTGCACTCAGCAGTTTCCTGCGGCGCAGATCAAGGCGGCGGATGTGCTGTCGACCTGGGCCGGGGTGCGCCCAGTGGTTACGGATGGCAGTGAAGGGCGCAAACCTTCGGATGAGAAACGCGAGCATGCACTCTGGATTGAGCCCGGCTGCGTGACCTTGGCCGGCGGCAAACTCACCACCTTCCGCCTGCTGGCGCTGGAGGTGTTGCAGGCCTGTGCGCCGATGGTCGGGCGTACTGTGGATGATCAGGGCGCGGCGACCTTTGCAGCCGTACCCGTTCAGCCTATGCCGCATTTGAGCCCTGCCCAACAGAAACGCCTGATCGGCCGTTATGGCCGGGCGCTGCCGCAGCTGCTGGCGTTGATCTATGAGTTGGGTGTCGAACAGGTGGCCGACACGGACACCCTGTGGGCCGAACTGGCCTGGGCGGCCGAGCAGGAGCTGGTGCTGCACCTGGATGATCTGCTGCTGCGCCGCACCCGTTTGGGTCTATTGCTGGCCCATGGCGCGGCTGCCGCGCTGCCGAATGTGCGTGCGTTGTGTCAGGCCCGTCTGGGTTGGAGTGATGCGCGCTGGCAGAAGGAAGAAACGGATTATTTGGCGTTGTGGCAGCGCTGCTACAGCCTGCCAACAAATGCCTGATGGGTAGCCCGGATGCAATCCGGGTGCGGCCTCCCGGATTACATCCGGGCTACGTTGTGTATTTACAGAAAGGGTTGTGCCTTGAGCGATAAAAACTACCTGCTGGCCATCGACAACGGCACCCAGAGTATCCGGGCGCTGTTGTTCGATCTTCAGGGCAACCTGCTCGGCAAGGGCAAGGTGGAGCTTGAGGCCTACTACTCCAAACAGCCCGGCTGGGCCGAGCAGGACCCCGAGTATTACTGGGCCAGCCTCGGTGAGGCTTGTGCGCAGCTGTGGCAGCAGGTGGATATCGACCGCAGCAAAATCCGTGGTGTGTCACTGACTACCCAGCGCGGCACCCTGATCAATGTGGATCAGCAGGGCCAACCGCTGCGCCCGGCCATGCTCTGGCTCGATCAGCGGCAGGCCAAGGTCGAAGGGCGGATCACTGGGCCCTGGGGTTGGCTGTTCAAACTCGCGGGCTTGCAGGCCACGGTGGATTACTTTCGCGCTCAGGCCGAGGTCAATTGGATCGCCCAGAACCAGCCGGAAATCTGGGCCAATACGCACAAGGTGCTGCTGCTCTCGGGTTTTCTTACTCACCGGCTGTGCGGCAAGTTTGTCGATTCGCTGACCAGCTGCGTGGCCTACCTGCCGTTCGACTACAAACGCCTGCAGTGGGCCAAACCCGGTGACTGGAAATGGCAGGCCATGCCGGTGCGCCGCGAGCAGTTGCCGGAGCTGTGCAAACCGGGTGAGCTACTCGGCCATATCACGGCAGCCGCCAGCCGGCATACCGGGATTCCCGAAGGCCTGCCGCTGATTGCCGCCGGTGCCGACAAGGCCTGTGAGGTACTTGGTGCCGGCGGTGTCGAGGCGAGCACGGCCTGTCTGTCCTACGGCACTACGGCGACGATCAACACTACGCGCAGCAAGTACCTGGAAACCATTCCGCTGATTCCGCCATACCCGTCGGCGATTCCCGATCACTTCAACACCGAGGTGATGATCTATCGCGGTTTCTGGATGGTCAGCTGGTTCAAGCAGGAATTCGGCCTGCGCGAGATGCAGCGGGCCAAGGAACTGGGTGTGGAGCCTGAGGCGCTGTTTGATGAGCTGGTCAACAGCGTACCGGCCGGCTCCATGGGCCTGATGCTGCAGCCCTACTGGTCGCCGGGTATCCGCGAACCGGGGCTGGAGGCCAAGGGTTCGATCATCGGTTTTGGCGACGTACACACCCGTGCGCATATCTACCGGGCGATTCTTGAAGGCTTGGCTTATGCCCTACGCCAGGGCAAGGAAAAGATCGAGAAGCGTTCGGGAACGAAAATTACCCGCCTGCGCGTCTCCGGTGGCGGCTCGCAGAGCGATGCGGCGATGCAGCTGACGGCCGATATCTTTGGCCTGCCTGCCGAGCGTCCGCATTTGTATGAAACCAGCGGCCTGGGCGCGGCAATCAACTGCGCGGTGGGCCTGGGGTTGCATCCGGATTACCCGACAGCGATTAAAGCTATGACTCGGGTCGGTCAGGTGTTTACGCCCAATCCAGAAGCGCAGCGCACCTATCAGCAGCTGTACACGCAGGTTTATCAGCGCATGTATAAGCAGCTTAAGCCGCTCTACCAAACTATCCGTAAAATCACCGGTTATCCCGCGTAAAGCGGCTTAGCGGCGCGCAGGTTTTGCTGCGCTGCTAAGCCATCACCGCTGTCAGGCCACATCCACCAAGATGATTTCGCTATCTTCGATAGCCGTCACCCGGATCACTTCTACATCGCTAACCGCGACACCATCGCGAGCCTGGGCGCTTACGCCGTTGACCTCGATACTGCCGCTGGCGGCCACCAGATAAGCCCGGCGCGCCGCGCCAATCGGGTACTCGGTACTTTGCCCAGCTTGCAGGGTAGCGGCCGCCATCCGCGCGTTGGTGCGGATCGGCAGGGCGTCCTGGTCTTCGGCAAAGCCGCTGGCCAGGGTGACGAAGGTGCCGGCGCGCTCACCTTTAGGGAACGGCTTGGCGCCCCAGGAAGGCGGCAGGCCCGACTGGTTGGGCTGAATCCAGATCTGGAAGATCTTGGTGGTGGTGTCTTCCAGGTTGTATTCGCTGTGGGCAATCCCGGTGCCGGCGCTCATTACCTGCACATCACCGGCTTCGGTACGACCGTGGTTACCCAGGTTGTCCTTGTGGGTGATGGCCCCTTGGCGTACATAGGTGATGATTTCCATATCGCGGTGCGGGTGGGTTGGAAAGCCGGTGTGCGGCGCGATCTCATCATCGTTCCAGACCCGCAGCGGGCCCCAGCTCATGCGCGCCGGGTCATAGTACTCAGCAAAGGAAAAGTGATGACGGGCATTCAGCCAGCCATGGTGGGCACCGCCGAGCTCGGCGAAGGGGCGTACTTCGATCATCTGCGTATCCTCATTGAGGAACACCGGCTTTCAGCAGCGGTGTTCAGTGGCGATGAACAGATGATCCAATAAATCAATGCGATTAAAAATTCGTAAATATTGAGCCTAATAATCTACTTATTTGATGTTTATGTGCGCGTCTTAGATAGACGAGCGCAACCTCAAGCGGTGTCGCTGAGTCTTTACCTAGAGCGTGAAAAGGATGCCGGGAATGCAAGAACGTAAAGCGCTGCTGATTCTGCATGGCAAGCAAGCCCTCAATGCCGAGGTGCGTGCTGCCGTGCAGGCGCGCCGTGAAGAGGGCTGGCAACTGGATGTGCGGGTTACCTGGGAAGGCGGCGATGCGCAGCGTCTGGTCAATGAAGCGCTGCAGGCCGGTTACTTGACCCTGATTGCCGGCGGTGGCGATGGCACCCTGCGCGAAGTGGCCGAAGCCATGGCGCTGGCCAAAACCCAGGCCAGCCTGGCGCTGTTGCCACTGGGTACGGCCAATGATTTTGCCCGTGCCGCCGGCGTGCCGCTTGAGCCTTTGGCTGCGTTGACCTTGTTGGATATGCCGGCGCAGCCAATTGATCTGGGCGAAGTCGACGGTCAAGTGTTTCTCAATATGGCCACTGGCGGTTTTGGTTCCAACGTCACCGCCAACACGCCGGAAGACCTCAAGCGCGTGCTCGGCGGCGCGGCTTACTTTCTGACCGGGCTGAGCCGTTTTGCCGAAGTGCAGTCGTCGTTCGGCCGCTTTACCGGGCCGGATTTTCAATGGGAAGGCGAGTTTCTTGCCCTCGGCATCGGCAATGGTCGTCAGGCCGGCGGCGGGCATGTGCTGTGCCCGCAGGCGCGGGTCAACGATGGTTTGCTGGATATCTGCATCGTGCCGGCGGCGGCCGATGTGGTCGGCACCCTGGGTACGTTGCTGTCTGGCGGTATCAACGGTTTGCAGAGCGTGGCCCTGAGCGCGCGGCTGCCTTGGCTGGAGGTCGAGGCACCGCAAGGCCTGGATCTCAATCTGGATGGTGAGCCGATGGAAAGTCGCAAACTGCGTTTTGCGGCAATGCCGAACGCGCTGCGCGTGCATTTGCCGGAAAATTCGCCGTTGCTGGTGGAGTAAGCCAAACGGTTCCTGCTGCCTGGCTGGTCTAGCCGCTGCGCTTGTCGCATGATGGCGCTGCGCTATCTGCCTTCAGATGCGCGGCAGATGGCCGATACACCAGGGCATGGCTATTTGAGCTAGGCTAGATCGATAAGTGAACAGGAGCGCATGATGGCCGGCATTCTCGACTCAGTGAACCAACGCACCCAACTGGTGGGTGAGAACCGCCTGGAAATTCTCATGTTCCGCCTGACGGGGCGGCAGCTGTTTGCGATCAACGTGTTCAAGGTGCAGGAAGTCCTGCAGATGCCCAAGCTGACCCTGATGCCGCAGCGGCACCGGTTTGTCTGTGGCGTGGTCAATCTGCGCGGGCAAACGCTGCCGGTGATCGACCTGTCCCAGGCCATCGGCATGCGCCCCATCGTGCCGGATGAGCGCAGCACTATCATCGTCACCGAGTACAACCGTTCGGTGCAGGCCTTTCTGGTTGGTGGGGTCGAGCGCATCCTCAACCTCAACTGGGAGTCCATCCTGCCGCCGCCCGGTGGCGCCGGACGCCAGCATTACCTGACCGCCATCACCAAGGTTGAAGACCAGATCGTCGAAGTCATCGACGTGGAAAAGGTGCTGGCGGAAATCAGCCCGATGAGCACCAAGGTCTCTCCAGAAAAACTCGCCGATCCGCTGCTGGAATACGCCAAGGGCCGCGAAGTGCTGCTGGTGGACGATTCCAACGTGGCCATGAGTCAGCTCAAGGGCACCATGGCGCAGCTGGATATTCGTTGCCACGCCGCCAGTGATGGCCTGCGCGCGCTGAACCTGCTGAAAAGCTGGGCCGACGCCGGGGTTGATGTGCACGAGAAGCTGCTGATGGTGATCACCGATGCGGAAATGCCGGAGATGGACGGCTACCGCTTGACCACCGAAATCCGCAACGACTCACGCCTCAAGGACTTGTATGTGGTGCTGCACACCTCGCTGTCCGGCAGCTTCAACGAAGCCATGGTGAAGAAGGTCGGCTGCGACAACTTCCTCTCCAAATTCCAGCCGGACAAACTGGTGGACGTGGTGCACGAGCGCTTGGCGCTGATCCACCCGCAGGAGTAGCGCTGGCCAGGGCTGCGCTACTCGCCAAGGCGCTGGCGCAGCTGCTCGATGCGTTCGCGGTTGACGTCAAAATCCGCATAGCCCAGGCGCGATGCCGAGCGCACATCTACTCCGGCCGCGCCGATCATAAATTCCACATCATCGACAAAGCGCATCAGCTTGCTGCTGAATTCCGCGCGCAAATACCCCGGCGCTTCCTCCACCAGTGTCACGCGCGGTTCTTCGCTGAGCAGCGCCTTGAGGCGTGCTTGGGTTTCTTCAGCAGAGCCTTTCAGCGGCAGCGGCGCAATGGCATGTCGCGCGTCTCTGGCCTGGCTGTTTACGCAGTTGGGTGAATCCGGGCAGGCGCTCAGTTGGCCATTATGGATGCCCAGGTTATCCGGCGCGGTGCCGCTGCAGGCGCTTAGCAGCACCAGCAGCGGCAGGGCTAAGGCGGGCTTGTAGGTACGGCGGGTTGCTCGTATAAGTGCGTTTTGCCAAACGGAAGCTGGGCTCATGTTGCATCTCTCCGGGTTGTACCGTTATCCACTGAAGTCGGCGGCAGGCGAGGCCTTGCGTGAAACGGCGCTGGACGCCTTGGGCGTGCAGGGTGATCGTCGCTGGATGGTAGTCGATGCTGAAAGCGGGCGCTTCCTTACGCAACGCTTGCTGGCGCAGATGACTCAGTTGCAGGCGCGCTGGTTGGGCGGCACGCACCTGCAGCTGAGTGCACCGGGCATGGCTGATCTGCAGGTAGCCGTGCCGGATGAGCAGGCGCCGTTGCGCGGTGTGACGATCTGGCGCGACAGCCTGCAAGTGCCGGATGCCGGTGATCAGGCCGCGCAGTGGCTGAGCCAGTTTCTCGGCCGTACCTGTCGCCTGGTGCAGGTATCGGAGTCGCGCGCACGGCAGGTCGATACGGCCTATGCCGAGGCGGGCGACAAGGTGGCGTTTGCCGATGGCTTCCCTTTGCTGCTGATTGGCCAGGCCTCGCTGGATGATCTGTCGGCGCGGGTCGGTCGGCCGTTGCCGATGCTGCGTTTTCGCCCTAACCTGGTGGTTAGTGGCAGCGAGGCGTATGCCGAAGACAGCTGGAAGCGTATTCGTATCGGTGAGCTGGAGTTTCGCGTGGTCAAGGGTTGCTCGCGCTGCATCATGACCACCCTCGACCCGCAAACAGGCGAGCGCAGTGCGGATCGCGAACCGCTGACCACTCTGAAAACCTACCGTGAGCGTGAAGGCGCGGTGTATTTCGGGCAGAACCTGATCGCCTGTGGCGAAGGGCAATTGCGTCTGGATATGCCGGTGCAGGTGCTGGAATAGGCGGGCAATGCACGCTCAACTGTTGCAGTTGAGCGTGCCTGTTTAGCTGTTACTGGTCGAAGTAACGCTCATGCCAGGCCACCAGTGGCTGCGGCGCGTTGAGCTTCTCGCCGTAGATCACCGAGTAGGACAGCACGTTCTGCACGTACTGGCGGGTTTCATCAAACGGGATGTTCTCGATCCACACGTCATACGACAGGTGGTCCGCACCGCGCAGCCACTGCCGTACACGGCCTGGGCCGGCGTTGTAGGCGGCGGAGGCGAGCACACGGTTACCGTTGAACTGGCCGTAGATCTGGCTCAGGTAGGCCGCGCCCAGCTGGATATTGATTTCCGGGCGATACGCCAGCTGTGGTGATGACAGCGGAATGCCAAAGCGCTTGGCGGTTTCCTTGGCGGTGGCCGGCATCAGCTGCATCAGACCCATGGCGCCGACGTGGGATTTGGCATCGGCCATAAAGGCGCTTTCCTGACGGGTGACGGCAAACACCCAGCTGGAGTGAATGTCGCGGTTCTTCGCTTCGCGCACCAGGTGTTCGCGATGGGCCATCGGGAAGCGCACATCCAGATCGTCCCAGTACTGCGCCTGGCTGATGGTGCGGATGGCCGGGAAGTACCAGCCCATCTCATAAGCCAGGCGGGCCTGGGCAACCATTTCATCGCGGCTAAACAGACGGCTGACGTTGTACCACTCACGGCGGCCATCGGCGACCTGGCCCCGGGCGTGGAACTCCAGGGCACGGCGAATTGCTGCCGAGTTACGCACCTTCTGGATGGTCTGCGGGCTCAGCGCCAGTGGCTTGTTATTCAGCTGATAGGGCGCTTGCACCTGGTCGGCGGCCATAAAGCCGTAGAAGTCACGCTCCTTGGCCAGTGCCTGGTACAGCGCTTTCGGTTCCTGACTATTGGGCTGCGCCAATTGCAGGCTGCGCGCCTGCCAGTAGCGCCAGCGGTTGGTGTTACCCAGCTCGGCCGGCATTTTCCGGGTCAGCTGGTTGGCTTCATCCCAGCGGCCAAGGCGCAGCAGCAGGCGGGCGCGCCATTCGCTGACGGTGTTGTCACGCAGCTCAGGGTCGTACTTGGCCATGACTTGCAGGGCGCGGGCATCGAAGCGCTTAGCCAGGGTCAGGCCGATTTCGCGGGCGATGGCGACCTGTTCCTCGCTGGAAAACTTCATGCGCTGGGCATAGCCATCGAGCAGTTTCAGCGCACTTTCCGGGTCCTGGCGGGCCAGGCGGCGCAGGCCAAGGCCTACCACATCGGCCATGGCCGGGTCGGTCTGGGTAAAACGGGTGGTCTGTTTTAACAGTTCTGGTTTTTGCGCCACTTCCAGCAGGCTTTTGCCGTGATTACCCAGGGTCGGCATGGTCTTGATCAGGTGAGTGACCAGGCCATAGTTGCGGGCTTCGGCCGCCAGTTTGGCGCGCTGCCAGCGCTTCTGTTCGGTGAGCTGGCCTTCAGCGGCCCACAGTGCGAATAGCGGGTCGCAGGCGTTGGGCTGGGATTTACCCACCAGCCAGAGTTTCTCGGCAGTGGCACTGCCTTCGGCGCGCATGCCATGGCTCAGCTGGTATTGGCCATACAAGCAGTCGAGCTCGGTGAAGTTCAGCGCCGGGTCGTAGTAATTGATAAAGGTTTTCCACTCGCCGCGCTCGGCCAGCCAGCGCAGCCAGCGCAGCTTCATCCAGCTGATTTGCGGCAGATCGCCATGTTCGGCGAGGAATTTCTCGATTTCGTCATTGCTCGCCCATTTCAGTCGGGCGGTCAGCTCGTCATACGCCAGGTACGGCTCCAGCGGATAGTCACGCAGGGCGCTGGCATAGCGCTGGTAAGGGCCTTTATCGCCCTTGGCCAGTGCGGCTTTGGCTTGGTCGTAATATTGACGTTGTTGCGTCAGGGTGGCGGCCTGGGCCGCAGAGACGCTCAGGGAGGAAACCAACAGGCAGGACAGCAGGCTGAACAGGGGACCGCGCATGACACTTCCAGGCAAATAGTGCGTATGGCCCTAGCTTAGTCGTTTGCCTATGGGCGGTGAAGGCGCAAAGCGTTTCAACGCGTAATTGTCGGCACTAATCGCCGCTTGAGCCTTGGCAAGCGTGCTAGAGCGCTTGCCGCCTGGGCAGCCGGTGGCCAGGGCAGAATTTAGCGCGCCTGCCGCTGAAATTGCCTGCTTGGTCGGCGCGCTTCTCGGTTAGAATGCGCGCCCTGTTTTGCGGGTGCCTCGGGCAGCTGCAGATGATTTTCTGGGTGTTTCAGGTTGCCGCTGTGCACTGGATGCAACGAAGCCCGTTGCTCGGCCGCGGTTTTACCAGCGTTCACCCGTCGTTTTTTGTTGAGGCGTGCCATGACCCTGCTCAAGTTCACCGATATTTCCCTGGCCTACGGCGCAATGCCGCTATTGGACAAGGTGTCTTGGCAGATCGCCCGTGGCGAGCGGGTGTGCATCATTGGCCGCAACGGCACCGGCAAGTCGAGCATGATGAAGCTGGTCAAGGGCGACCAGAAGGCCGATGACGGCGCCGTCTGGCGCGCACCTGGCCTGAAGATCGGCGAATTGCCGCAGGAATTGCCCCAGGCTGATGATCGCACCGTGTTCGATGTGGTCGCCCAGGGCCTGGACGGTGTGGGTGAATTGCTCGCGCAGTACCACCACTTGGCGCAGAACTGTGTCACCGAAGCCGATCTGGACAAGCTGATGCATGTCCAGCAAGACCTCGAAGCCCGTGACGGCTGGCGCTTGCAGCAACTGGTCGACAGCACTCTGAGCCGCCTGCAACTGCCGGCCGACAAGACCCTGGCTGAGCTCTCTGGTGGCTGGCGTCGCCGCGTGTTGCTGGCCCAGGCGCTGGTGTCCGAGCCGGATCTGCTGCTGCTCGACGAGCCCACCAACCACCTGGATATCGGCGCGATTGCCTGGTTGGAAGAGGCTTTGACCGATTTCCAGGGTGCGGTGCTGTTTATTACCCACGACCGTTCCTTCCTGCAGAACCTGGCCACGCGCATCCTTGAGCTGGACCGTGGCGGCCTGATCGACTGGAATGGCGACTACGCCAGCTTCCTGGTGCACAAGGAAGCCACCCTGGCCGCCGAAGAAACCGCCAACGCGCTGTTCGACAAACGTCTGGCCCAGGAAGAAGTGTGGATTCGCCAGGGCATCAAGGCTCGCCGCACCCGTAACGAAGGCCGTGTACGCGCCCTCAAAGCCTTGCGCGTTGAGCGCAGCGAGCGCCGTGAACGCACCGGCAAGGCCAATATTCAGCTGGAAACTGCAGAGAAATCCGGCAAGCAGGTGATGGTGCTGGAAAACGTCAGTTTTGCGCATCCAGGTGGGCCGTTCCTGATCAAGGACTTCTCCATGGTGCTGCAGCGCGGCGACCGCATCGGCCTGCTCGGTGCCAACGGCACCGGCAAAACCACTCTGCTCAAGCTGATGCTTGGTGGTTTGCAGCCCACCAGCGGTGAAGTGGCCGAAGGCACGCGCATCGATGTGGCTTATTTTGACCAATTGCGTCACCAGCTCGATCTGGAAAAGACCGTGATCGACAACGTCGCCGAAGGCCGCGACTTTATCGAGATCGACGGGCAGAACCGCCATGTACTGAGCTACCTGGGCGACTTCCTGTTCAGCCCACAGCGTGCACGCACCCCGGTCAAGGCGCTGTCGGGCGGTGAGCGGGCACGTCTCTTGCTCGCCAAGCTGTTCAGCAAGCCGGCCAACCTGCTGGTGCTGGACGAACCGACCAACGACCTCGACGTGGAAACCCTGGAATTGCTGGAAGAAGTGCTGTTGACCTTCCCGGGCACCGTGCTGATGGTCAGCCACGACCGGGCATTCCTCGACAACGTGGTGACCAGCACTCTGGTCTTCGAAGGCGAAGGGCGCGTGCGCGAATACGTCGGTGGTTATCAGGATTGGTTGCGTCAGGGCGGTTCGCCGCGTCTGCTCGGGGTGGGTGAAAGCAAAGCCGGCAAGCCTGAACTAGCCTCAGCAGTGGTCCCGGCGCCAGTTGCGGCGGAGCCCGTGGCGGCCGTTGCAGCGGTGGCCAGCAAGAAAAAGCTCAGTTACAAGCTGCAGCGCGAGCTGGAGGCTATTCCAGGGCAAATCGATGTGTTGGAAGGGCAGGTGGCCAGCTTGCAGGAGCAGATCGGTTCGTCGAGTTTCTATCAGCAGCCTGCGGAAAAGACCGCTGAGGTGCTGGCGAAACTGCAGGCCGTACAGCATGAGCTGGAGCAATTGGTCGAGCGTTGGGCCGAGCTGGAAGGCTAAACCCGATGTGTTAAGTAGGTAACGCGCTCAAACAGGATTTTGAGACTTCTGGCGGAGACAGACATGGCCATCGAGTACCGCATCACTCTCGACGACAATCATCAGTTCAGCTACAGGATCGAGCTGGACCGGGTGTATGAGGCAGAGACTGCGCAAAGCGCACCCGCCTGGACGCGTCTTGAATACCAGCAGTGCAGCAATTGCCCGCTGAGCAAGGACAATTTCAGTCATTGCCCGGCGGCTGTCGATCTGCACCGGGTAATCGAGGATTTCCAGGGTCTGCCGGCATTCAAGAAGGTGGCTGTGTGGGTGCGTACGCCTGAGCGCGAGTACAACAAGCAGGTGGGGCTGGAAGAGGGCCTGCGTGCGCTGCTTGGGGTGATCATGGCCACCAGTGCCTGCCCGGTGCTGGGTAAGCTCAAGCCCATGGCGCAGCATCATCTGCCGTTCGCCAATAGCCAGGAGTTTATCCTGCGCACGGTGTCGTTGTACCTGACGCAGCAGTACTTCAACCTGCGCGAAGGGCGTACTCCTGACTGGGAGCTGAAGGGGCTGGTTCGTATGTTCCAGCAGTTGCAGCTGGTTAATCAGGCGTTCTGGCAGCGGATTCACGCCACCTGCGAGGGTGATTCCAATCTCAAGGCGTTCCTGACTTTCTTCTCCATGGCCTCGAGCATGACCTATTCGCTGGAAACCCAGCTGCAGAAGATTCGCCCACTGGTCATGAGCTCACCCGATAGCGGTGAATAACGCAAGCCGCGTTATTCACCCACCGCTCGCGTTACTCGGCTTTTTTCAGGCGTACGGCCAGCACATCGCAGGGTGCGCCGTGCAGTACGTCATTGGCCGTTGAGCCCAGTAGCAACGCCAGGCCGTGACGGCCGTGGCTGCCGACGACGATCAGGTCGCACTGCTGTTCTTCTGCCAGGCGATGGATTTCCTGGCGCGGCTGGCCGTAGGCCAGATGGCGATGCTCGGTGCTCAGGTCGGGGTATTTGCCGGAAAACTTGTCCAGGCGCTCGCGGGCCTGGTCGAACTGTTGCTGTTGCAGCATCGACAGGTCCATTGGTACATCGCCGCCAAAGGCCATGGCCATGGGTTCGACGATATGCACCACAGACAATTTGGCCCCGCTGCTGGCGGCCAGTTTCTGCGCGCGGTGCATAACCGGGTCGCATTCCTCGGTAAGGTCGACGGCGACCAGAATGTGCTGGTAGGGCATGGGTAACTCTCCTTGCAAGTGGTTCAATGGTTTTAGTATGGCCGTCCTGAGCGCTGATGACAGGCTTTTGCCGGTGAGATAACGATATGAGTCCTTGGTTTCTGCTTTTGCTCCTGGCCTTTTTGCTCAGCCCGCTGGCCTGGCTGGTGCCCTCGCGCCACCAGCGGGGGCAGATGGATGTGCGCTTGCAGGCGCGGCGTATGGGCGTGGCGATGCAGTTGTCGCGCCAGGAGTGGCCGCATTGGCTGCTGCGTCAGCCGCCGCATGCCTGTCCGCAATACCACCGCGCACGCCGCCGCGGCCAGGTTGATAGCTGGTGCTATTGGCAGCTGGAGCCGGGGCAATGGGTGAATAAATGGCGCGAGCCCTGCGCTGATCAGGCCTTGTTGACGCAACTGCAGGCGTTGCCGGCGGATGCATTCAAGGTCGAGGCGACCGATCAAATGCTGTCGGTCTGCTGGGGTGAGCGGGGCGCTGGGGAGGCGCTGGAGGCAATTGTCGCGTTTCTGCAGGCCAAAGCCTGAGCAAAAATTGTCTGGAGCAATTTTTAACGTCGCGTAGCGACGGCCCGAAGGGTGGCCGCCATGGATGGCAGGCCATAAAAAGAAGGCCCAGTGCAAGCACTGGGCCGGAGTACGGCCAGGCAGGCCGGTAAAGCGAATGCGGATGGCAGTGGTCGCGATCAGAGGTTGGTGGCTGCGTACTGGCCGGAAATCTGTTCAATGCCCTGGATGATGGTGTTGGAATACTTGTTGACCAGAAATGGCACGCTGTTCTCGTTGTAGTTGATCAGCGACTTTTCAATATAGCGCCATTTGGTGGCGACCCCTTCCCAGGATTGCTTGAGTTGCGGCGTGTTCTTCGGGTCTTTCTCCAGTGCCGCCATCTTGCTGGCGAACTCGCTGATCAGCTCTTCAATCGGTCGCGCATCGCCGCCGCCCATAAAGGTGGCGCCTACCGAGGCGCTGCGCGAGGCGTAATCCACGGCAATGCCTTGCATCAGCAGGCTCTGTTCGCGGCTGCGCTGGGTCAGCGTCGGTACGCTGTAGCTGCCTTCTTGCTGGATCTTGGTGTACAGCTCCTGGCTCAGGGTCATCAGCTGCTGGTTGCGCGCAGCCAGGTCGGCTACCGGTTGCAGGTCGGTAAAGCCTTGGCTCTTCAGGGCGTTGATCAGGTTGTTGAGGTCGATCTGATAACCCTTCCATTGCTGATCAAGCTGCGAACGCAGCGCTTTCGCACCTTCGCCGGGCATGTCCGTCAGCGCCGTCAGGTGGTTATTCACCTCACTCAGCGAGTCGTTGATCATCCGCGCATAGCGTTGATCACCTTCCATGCCGTTGAACATATAGAAGTCGCCCAGGGACTTTTGTGCAGCGAGGCGTAGCTGGTGCAGCTTCAGCAAGCTGGTGGCGGCATCTGCAGCCTGGGTCGCGGCGCTGAACAGGGGGAGGGTGATCGCGAGCAGGGTGCTCAAAACAATGGCAAGCATGCGGCTCGACATGGGGGAAACTCCGTGCGCCCTTGATTGGGCTCTAATTGTTTTTGTTTTGGCTACGGGCGGTCTAAAACGGCCGTATTGAGACGACTGTACCTGCAGCCAAATCATTTTGCTAGGTATGCACTGGATCACACTTCTGCCTGCAGAGTTGGCGAAGTAACCGTATATCGCTGCGGATCACCGCTTGTTCGCTGCAGAGTCACCGGCGTGCTGCTGTAAGCCTGAACGTAATTTTTTGTACGCCTTTGTAGTCACTACAGGCCAATTGACAAGTAGGGGCTTTTCCTTGAAGGTGTGCACACCCAAATCAAACGGGCGTATGAATTGAGCGTTTGCCTTCAAAGGCACCGCCTTTACAGCCCGATTATCGCGTCGGTGGGTGTGCCAGGCTGATTGGGGCTACTCTGAGACGGCTATGCCGTGGAGTAGCTTGCTGGTTGGCTCCGATGTGTACTGTTCAGCTTCCATACCGTGGAGATCAGTTGATGATTTACGAAGGTAAAGCCATCACGGTTAAGGCTCTTGAGAGTGGCATCGTCGAATTGAAATTCGACCTCAAGGGTGAATCCGTCAACAAATTCAACCGTCTTACCCTCAATGAACTGCGTCAATCCGTTGATGCGATCAAGGCCGATGGTTCGATCAAGGGCGTGATTGTCACCAGTGGCAAAGACGTATTTATCGTCGGCGCCGACATCACCGAGTTCGTCGACAACTTCAAGTTGCCGGACGAAGAACTGGTGGCTGGCAACCTCGAAGCCAACAAGATCTTCAGTGATTTTGAAGACCTCAATGTTCCGACTGTTGTCGCGATCAATGGCATCGCCCTGGGCGGTGGTTTTGAGATGTGCCTGGCCGCGGATTACCGCGTCATGGCCGAAAGCGCCAAAGTTGGCCTGCCAGAAGTCAAACTGGGCATCTACCCAGGCTTCGGCGGCACCGTACGTCTGCCGCGTGTTATCGGTACCGATAACGCCGTTGAGTGGATTGCCGGTGGTAAAGAAAACAAAGCGGCTGACGCCCTGAAAATGGGTGCAGTGGATGCCGTGGTTGCCGCTGACAAGCTGCAAGCCGCTGCCCTGGACCTGATCAAGCGCGCCATCTCTGGCGAGCTGGACTACAAGGCCAAGCGTCAGCCGAAGCTGGAAAAGCTCAAGCTCAACGCGATTGAGCAGATGATGTGCTTCGAAACCGCCAAAGGTTTCGTTGCAGGTCAGGCTGGCCCGAACTACCCGGCGCCGGTTGAAGCGATCAAAACCATTCAGAAAGCCGCCAACTTCGGTCGCGATAAAGCGCTGGAAGTGGAAGCTGCTGGCTTCGTCAAACTGGCTAAAACCCCGGTTGCTGCCAGCCTGATCGGCCTGTTCCTGAACGATCAGGACCTGAAGAAGAAAGCCAAGCAGTACGACGAAATCGCCAAAGACGTGAAACTGGCTGCCGTACTCGGTGCTGGCATCATGGGCGGCGGTATCGCCTATCAGTCGGCCTCCAAGGGCACCCCGATCCTGATGAAGGATATCCGTGAAGAGGGTATCCAGATGGGTCTGGCCGAGGCTTCCAAGCTGCTCGGCGGTCGCGTTGCCAAAGGTCGTATGACCCCGGCGAAGATGGCTGAAGCCCTCACCGCGATTCGCCCGACCATGTCCTACGGCGACTTCGGCGCTGTCGACATCGTTGTCGAAGCTGTGGTCGAGAACCCCAAGGTCAAGCAGATCGTGCTGGCTGAAGTGGAAGGCGTGGTTAAAGAAGACGCCATCCTCGCGTCGAACACCTCGACCATTTCCATCAACTTGCTGGCCAAGGCCCTCAAGCGTCCAGAAAACTTCGTCGGCATGCACTTCTTCAACCCTGTGCACATGATGCCGTTGGTTGAAGTGATTCGTGGCGAGAAGTCCAGCGACGTAGCCGTGGCTACCACCGTTGCTTACGCCAAGAAAATGGGCAAGACCCCGGTTGTGGTCAACGACTGCCCAGGCTTCCTGGTTAACCGCGTGCTGTTCCCGTACTTCGGTGGCTTCTCCAAGCTGCTCGGTTTCGGTGTGGACTTCGTGCGTATCGACAAGGTCATGGAGAAGTTCGGCTGGCCAATGGGCCCGGCGTACCTGTCCGACGTGGTCGGTATCGACACCGGTCACCACGGCCGTGACGTAATGGCTGAAGGCTTCCCGGATCGCATGGCTGTTGAAGGCCGTACTGCGGTTGACGTGATGTATGAAGCAGATCGCCTGGGCCAGAAGAATGGCAAAGGCTTCTACTCCTACGAAATGGACAAGCGCGGCAAGCCGAAGAAGGTCTCTGACCCAGTGGCTTACGACCTGCTCAAGTCCATCGTGACCGAGCAGCGTGAAGTGACTGATGAAGACATCATCAACTTCATGATGATTCCTCTGTGCATGGAAACCGTGCGTTGTCTGGAAGACGGCATCGTTGATACCGCAGCTGAGGCCGATATGGGCCTGATCTACGGCATCGGCTTCCCGCCGTTCCGCGGTGGTGCGCTGCGTTACATCGATACCGTCGGTGTAGCCGAGTTCGTTGCCCTGGCCGACAAATATGCCGAGCTGGGCGCGCTGTACACCCCGACTGCCAAGCTTCGCGAAATGGCCGCTAACGGCCAGAAGTTTTTCGGTTAATCGCGGACAGACTAGAGCGAGAGTGAATTTATGAGCCTGAATCCTAGAGATGCAGTCATCGTCGACTTCGGTCGTACCCCGATGGGTCGTTCCAAGGGCGGCATGCATCGCAACACCCGTGCCGAGACCATGTCGGCCAACCTGATCAGCGGCGTGCTGGCACGTAACACCAAGCTGGACCCAGCTGAAGTGGAAGACGTGATCTGGGGCTGCGTTAACCAGACCCTGGAGCAGGGCTGGAACATCGCGCGCATGGCGTCGCTGATGACCCAGATCCCGCACACAGCTGCTGGCCAGACTGTAAGCCGCCTGTGCGGTTCGTCCATGAGCGCTCTGCACACTGCTGTGCAGGCGATCCAGACCGGTAACGGTGACGTGTTCGTCATCGGCGGTGTGGAGCACATGGGCCACGTTGGCATGATGCACGGTGTCGATCCAAACCCGCACCTGTCGCTTTACGCGGCCAAGGCCTCGGGCATGATGGGTCTGACTGCTGAAATGCTTGGCAAGATGCACGGTATCAGCCGTGAGCAGCAGGACGCGTTTGGTGAGCGTTCGCACCGTCTGGCCCACAAAGCTACCGTCGAAGGCAAGTTCAAGGATGAAATCATCCCGATGCAAGGCTACGACGAGAACGGCTTCCTCAAGGTCTTCGACTACGACGAAACCATTCGTCCGGAAACCACTCTGGCAAGCCTGGCTGCGCTGAAGCCAGCGTTCAACCCGAAAGGCGGCACCGTGACTGCAGGTACATCCTCGCAGATCACTGACGGCGCTTCCTGCATGATCGTCATGAGCGCCCAGCGCGCCCAAGACCTCGGCATTCAGCCAATGGCAGTGGTTCGCGCCATGGCCGTTGCTGGTGTTGATCCTGCGATCATGGGTTACGGTCCAGTACCGTCGACTCAGAAAGCCCTCAAGCGTGCTGGCCTGACCATCAATGACATCGACTTCTTCGAGCTCAACGAAGCCTTCGCTGCCCAGGCCCTGCCTGTGCTGAAGGACCTGAAAGTGCTCGACAAGATGGAAGAGAAGGTCAACCTGCACGGCGGCGCGATCGCCCTGGGTCACCCGTTCGGTTGTTCCGGTGCGCGTATCTCCGGTACCCTGCTGAACGTGATGAAGCAAAATGGCGGCACCTTCGGTGTGTCGACCATGTGCGTAGGTCTCGGCCAAGGCATCACCACCGTCTTCGAACGCCTCTAAGCTTCACCGGTGTAAGAGATGGAAAAAACCGGGGCCCAGTGCCCCGGTTTTTGTTTATCAGCAGAAAATCTTCAAGGAATTCACCCATGCAGCTACAGCCCGGCCTCTACCGCCACTACAAAGGCCCTGAATACCGTGTGTTTGGCGTAGCCCAGCATTCCGAAACGGAACAGGCGATGGTGGTCTATCAGGCGCTGTACGGCGAGTTTGGCCTATGGGTGAGGCCGCTGGAGATGTTCTGTGAAAGCGTTGAGGTGGACGGCGAGACGGTTCCACGCTTTGCTTTGATTCAGGCTGAAACCGCACTGTTTACTCGGCCTTGAGCTGACATCGGGCCACTGCTGCGCTTGACCTCGGCCGGACCACCACTATATATAGCGGTGCCGCGCTAGCAGGCAGTACAGCGCCTCCCGCATTTATTTACCGAATTTCAGGAATTTTCCAATCCATGGGCAAATCGCTGGTCATCGTGGAATCCCCGGCCAAGGCCAAGACCATCAACAAGTACTTGGGCAACGAGTACGTGGTGAAGTCGAGCATCGGCCACATCCGTGACCTACCCACCAGTGGTTCGGCGAGTACCGCCAAAGAGCCGGTCAAGCGTGGTAAAGCCGCTGCAGGTGAAGTGCCGGCGCTGTCGCCCAAGGAAAAAGCCAAGCGTCAGCTGTTTGCGCGCATGGGGGTTGATCCCGAACACGGCTGGAAAGCCAAGTACGAGATCCTTCCAGGCAAGGAGAAGGTCGTCGAGGAATTGCGCCGTTTGGCCAAGGATGCCGACACCATCTATCTCGCAACCGACTTGGATCGCGAGGGGGAAGCCATTGCCTGGCACCTGCGCGAATCCATCGGGGGTGACGACAGCCGCTACAAGCGCGTGGTGTTCAACGAAATCACCAAGAAGGCGATCCAGGAAGCGTTTTCCAAGCCAGGCGAGCTAGATATCAATCGAGTCAACGCCCAGCAGGCGCGGCGCTTCCTCGACCGTGTAGTGGGCTATATGGTCTCGCCGCTGCTGTGGGCGAAGATCGCCCGTGGTTTGTCTGCCGGCCGTGTGCAGTCTGTAGCGGTAAAGCTGGTGGTCGAGCGCGAGAAAGAGATCCGCGCTTTCGTCCCAGAAGAATACTGGGAAGTGCACGCCGATCTGGGCACCGCCAAAGGCGCCAATGTGCGTTTTGAAGTGGCCCGTGAGAACGGCGCTGCCTTCAAGCCGCTGAACGAGGCCCAGGCCATGGCGGCCCTGGCCACGCTGAAAGCGTCTAGCTACAGCATCAGCAAGCGCGAAGACAAACCGACCAGCAGCAAGCCTTCGGCACCCTTTATTACCTCCACTCTGCAGCAGGCCGCCAGCAACCGCCTGGGCTTCGGGGTGAAGAAGACCATGATGATGGCCCAGCGTCTGTATGAGGCTGGCTACATCACCTATATGCGTACCGACTCGACCAACCTCTCGGCCGATGCCGTGAGCATGGTGCGCGACTTTATCGAAGGCGAGTTCGGCAAGAAGTACCTGCCGGCCAACCCGATTGCCTACAGCAGCAAGGAAGGCGCCCAGGAAGCGCACGAAGCGATTCGTCCTTCCGACGTCAACCTCAAGCCGACCCAGCTGTCGGGCATGGAACGTGACGCCGAGCGCCTGTATGAGCTGATTTGGCGCCAATTCGTAGCCTGTCAGATGCCGCCTGCTGAATACCTGTCGACCACAGTTACTGTGACGGCTGCGCAGTTCGAACTGCGCGCCAAGGGTCGTATCCTCAAGTTTGACGGTTATACCCGTGCCTTGCCGCAGCTGAGCAAGCCGGGCGATGACGATGTATTGCCGGAAATGAACCAGGGCGAAGTGCTCAAGCTGGTCAAGCTCGACCCAAGCCAGCACTTCACCAAGCCGCCGGCGCGTTACTCGGAAGCCAGCCTAGTCAAGGAAATGGAAAAACGCGGTATCGGTCGTCCGTCGACCTATGCAGCGATTATCGGCACCATCCAGGACCGCGGCTACGTGGCGCTGCACAATCGCCGCTTCTACTCGGAGAAGATGGGCGACATCGTCACCGAGCGTCTGGCGGAAAGCTTCTCCAACCTGATGGACTACGGCTTTACCGCCGGCATGGAAGAGCATCTGGACGATGTGGCCCAGGGCGAGCGCGAGTGGAAGCACGTGCTCGATGAGTTCTATGGTGACTTCAAGAAGAAGCTTGAAGTGGCTGAGGCAGGTGAGGGCGGCATGCGCGCCAACCAACCGACGCTGACTGATATCGCCTGCCGTGATTGCGGCCGGCCAATGACCATTCGTACTGCCTCCACTGGCGTATTCCTCGGTTGCTCCGGTTATGCCCTGCCGCCGAAAGAACGCTGCAAGGCCACCGTCAACCTGGTGCCGGGCGACGAAATTGCTGCGGACGACGAGGGTGAGTCGGAGTCGCGCGTGCTGCTCGGTAAGCACCGCTGTCCGATCTGCTCGACCGCGATGGACGCCTACCTGCTCGATGAAACCCGCAAGTTGCATATCTGCGGCAATAACCCGGATTGCAGTGGCTATGAAGTGGAGCAGGGCCAGTACCGCATCAAGGGCTATGAAGGCCCGAGCCTGGACTGCGATAAGTGCGGCAGCCAGATGCAGCTGAAAACCGGTCGTTTCGGCAAGTTCTTCGGTTGCACCAACAGCGAGTGCAAGAACACCCGCAAACTGCTGAAAAGCGGTGAAGCGGCGCCGCCGAAAATGGACCCGGTGAAGATGCCGGAGCTCAAGTGCGAGAAGGTCAACGACACCTACATCCTGCGTGACGGCGCTTCGGGTCTGTTTCTGGCTGCCAGCCAGTTCCCGAAAAACCGCGAAACCCGCGCGCCGCTGGTGTTGGAGCTGATCCCGCATCGCGACGAGATCGATCCCAAGTATCACTTCCTCTGCGACGCACCAAAGAAAGACCCACAAGGTCGCGCAGCGGTGATCCGCTATAGCCGCAAGACTAAAGAGCAGTACGTACAGACCGAAGTCGACGGCAAGCCGACTGGCTGGCGTGCGTTCTTTGATGGCGGTAAGTGGAAAGTCGAAGACAAGAGCTGATCAACAGCTGATTTAGCACAACGCGCGTCTGCCGCTGGCCGGCGCGCGTATGCTTATCCAATCCGTTATGGAGGGCGCCGCAATGGCCAATGAACTCTATACCCGTACCAACCAGAAAATTTTCTATGCCGGCTTGGCGCTGGAGTCCTGGCGCAAGGCTGAGCAAGGCCAGAGCATGAATGCCCTGGCCCTGATCCAGGCTGAGCGCGAGGCTGCGTTATTTCATCTGTACGGTGCCTTGCTCGGCCTGTGTCATGAGATTGCCGGTTACTACCGCTTGCCGGACAGCGCTGCTCCGCAGGCCGAGCGCTTTCTTACTGAGGAAGTGTTGCAGGCAGCGCCGAGCCAGGAGTTGGGTGAGCTGGTCGAGCTGGCACAGTCCGCTGACAGCTGGGTTGCTCAGCTGCTCAAGGCCTATGCCGGGCTGTTTCAGCCGCCGCAGGCGGGTAAGAAAGCCAAGGTCGATCCTGCTACGCCGTTGATCACTGCGGTCAGCCTGGATGAAGAGGTCGCGCCCCTGGCGCACGAGACGCTTGAGGCCTGGCGTCAGCAGGTAAAGGCTCTGGCACAGCGCTTTCGGCAAACCCTGAGTGAATGGTAAGAGGCTGATTGGACCGGCGGACTAGGGTGAGCCCGGGTCGGCTGTTACACTGTCGGCCTTTCGTGGAGAGCTAAGCCAATGCCTACATCATTCCTGGAAATTGTTGAATTGCCCGACGGGCGTATTGCCTTGCGTCGTGCAGAGGATGAAGAGTCACTGGTGGTGCTGGATTTCTCTGCCGATGCCAAGGCATTTCTGCAGGGGCAGCACGTCGAGGTGGCCAAGGCCATGCTCAATGTCGGTGTGCAGATGGCGGGGCGGCTGGCCGAAAATAATTTCCAGCAGGAAGAGGGACCGCGGGTTCTGCATTGATTGCAGCACGCGTTTGGCTCTGAGCTAGAGCGTTCTGCTCGCCATAGCTGTTTCTTGCATCAGGTTTTTACTGGCTGATACGCACATTCCTTGTGCGTGACCTTTGGCCAACTATCCCAAACTAATATTCAGGCTTTGCGCCTTGCCCAAACGTGCGGCCTGCTCAAGCTGTTGCCGCGCCTGGCGTTCCAGTGGGTGTAGCCAGCTGACTACGGTATGGCTGCGGCCCAGCGTCAGTGCCTGTTGCGCCAATTCCAGCGCACTTTGTTCGCCGCGTGGGTGCAGTAGCAGGATACGTTCGCGGTTCAGGCCTGCTTCGCGCAGCCAAGCCTGGGTAAGGCTTGAGGGTGGCGCGATCAGGGTCAGCCAGCGTGCGTCGTGGTTGTCGCTAAGCTCACGCAGAATCGGCGCGAGAAGGTTCAGGCAGTGCCCGGCTGCGCCCCGCAGCGACAGTTCACTGAACGCCTCTGTCCCATCATCCTGCCAAGGCAGCTCAGCGCTATCGGCAAGTAATGGCGTCACCGTCGATGCCAGAAATGCATCGAACAAAGGCAGTTGTGTACGGTTCAGTGAATGTGGGAACTGCATAGATCCTCCACTAGCAGGTGGTTGAAAACTACCTGCGTTGTCGATACTGCGTTAAAAATGCCCTCGGCAAACCGCTTGCGGTTAACGCGCTTCAGCGCGGCCCGAAGGGCGAGTGGAACGAGTAATGCTCATTTACAGCCGTAAACTCCGCTTCCTCGGCCATTTTTTCCTTGTCTCGCCTGCCTCGGCTCGGGCTTCCTGCTTCGCTCTACCTCCTGCATCCATGCAGTCGTCGCCTACGTTTTCAACGGCCTGCTAGCGGCGGATAACGCCGACGCTCAAACCTTCAATAATCAGGTCCTGTTCTTCCAGGTTTACTTCGATCGGCGCGAACTCTGGGTTTTCGGCAATCAGCCAAACCTTGTTGCCCTCGCGCTTGAAGCGTTTGACGGTCACTTCATCGTCGAGGCGCGCCACTACTACTTGCCCGTTACGGGCTTCGCGGGTGGTGTGCACGGCCAGCAGGTCGCCATCGAAAATACCGATGTCTTTCATGCTCATGCCGCGTACGCGCAGCAGGTAGTCGGCCTTGGGGTGGAAGAAGTCTGGATTGATCTTGCAGGACTCTTCGACATGCTGCTGCGCCAGGATCGGCGCACCTGCGGCGACGCGGCCAATCACCGGCAAGCCTTCGTCTTCCTCGGCATTGGGCTCGAAGCCTGGAATGCGAATGCCGCGTGAAGCGCCAGGGGTCATTTCGATTGCACCCTTACGAGCCAAGGCTTTGAGGTGCTCTTCTGCTGCGTTAGGTGATTTGAAACCCAGTTTCAAGGCGATTTCCGCTCGGGTAGGCGGGTAGCCGTTGTCTTCAAGGCACTGCTTGATGAAAGCAAGAATTTCAGCTTGGCGCGGCGTCAGTTTTAGCATGGTCGGCTCTGTTTTTTTGTACAGTGACTGGGATTATATACAGTGATCAGCGGTTGGCAATCCTTGTGTTCTGATCTCTACTCAATTGACCTTTATGTCGTCTGTTGCAGCGCACTGTTACTCGGGTCTCTCACGGGGCGTCTAGCTAGGGTTAACCTGTGCCTTCAGCGGATGTCTGTGACCACCCGGCCACAAGATGGTTTGCCCGGCTTGACAAGGCGGGCGGCTGAAACGTATGTTTCAAACAAGTGTTTGTTCAGATGAAAAGAGTCATGGCCCAGTCGGAAACCGTTGAACGCATTCTTGATGCGGCAGAGCAGCTTTTTGCGGAGAAAGGTTTCGCAGAAACCTCTTTGCGTTTGATCACCAGCAAGGCAGGGGTAAACCTGGCTGCGGTGAATTACCACTTCGGCTCGAAGAAGGCCCTGATTCAGGCAGTGTTCTCGCGCTTTCTCGGGCCTTTCTGCGTAAGCCTGGAGCGTGAACTGGATCGCCGTCAGGCCAAGCCGGAAACCAAGGTCAGCCTCGAAGAGCTGCTTGAGTTGTTGGTTGAGCAGGCTCTGGCAGTAAAGCCGCGCAGTGGTAATGACCTGTCAATCTTTATGCGGCTGCTGGGCCTGGCTTTTAGCCAGAGCCAGGGGCACCTGCGCAAGTACCTCGAAGAGGTGTACGGCAAGGTGTTCCGCCGCTATATGCAGCTGGTGCATGAGGCCGCTCCACGCATCCCTCCACTGGAACTGTTCTGGCGTGTGCACTTTATGCTCGGCGCTGCAGCGTTCAGCATGTCCGGGATCAAGGCCCTGCGGGCCATGTCGGAAACCGATTTCGGCGTTAATACCTCGATTGAGCAGGTGATGCGCCTGATGGTGCCGTTTCTGGCTGCCGGCATGCGTTCGGAAACCGGTCTGACCGATGAAGCCCTGGCCAGCGCACAGCTCAAGCCGCGCACCAAAACGCCAGCCGTCCCCAGCAAAGTTTGACCTCGGCGGGTGGGCTTGGTGGATGCTATCCGCTAAGCTAGCCGCCCATGGTTGCTCTCGATTTTCTGCATATTTCCCTCGCTGATCAGTGCCTGTACGGCTTCGCTAACGGGCAGCTGCAGCTGCGCCTGAGTGTTTCCACTGCGCTGAATGGCGCTGGTGAGCGCAATGGTTCCGGCTGTACGCCGCGTGGCTTACACCAGGTGCGGGCGAAGATTGGCGAGGGTTTGCCAAATGCCGCTGTGCTGCGCGGGCGGCGTTGGACCGGCGAGGTCTGGTCGCCTGAATTGCACGCGCAATTTCCCGGGCGTGACTGGATTCTTACGCGCATTCTCTGGTTGAGTGGTTGTGAGCCTGGGCGCAATCGTCTGGGCGCTGTCGATACCTTTCGCCGCTATATCTACATACACGGTACGCCGGACAGCGAGCCCATGGGCGTGGCGCTGTCGCATGGCTGCGTGCGCCTGCGCAACAGCGACCTGCTGGAGCTCTTTGCGCGTGTCCCGGTTCAATGTGCGGTACAGATTGACGAGGCCGCCTGCCCTGAGTGGGCGGTTGCGCCGCTTAATTAAGGAAGAGTTGTGAGTTCACCCATGCAAGGTTCATTGATGCTGGATATCGCCGGCACCTGGTTGACGGCTGAGGATCGGCAGATCCTGCGTCAGCCGCAGGTGGCCGGGTTGATTCTGTTTGCGCGGAATATCGAAGACCCGCGCCAGGTGCGCGAGCTGTCTGCGGCCATTCGCGCGCTGCGCCCGGATCTGTTGTTGGCGGTGGATCAGGAAGGCGGCCGCGTACAGCGTCTGCGTCAGGGTTTTGTGCGCTTGCCGGCGATGCGTGCGTTGGCCGATAACGCCAATGCCGAGCATCTGGTTGAGCAGTGCGGCTGGGTTATGGCCACCGAAGTGCTGGCTGCCGGGTTGGACCTGAGTTTTGCCCCGGTGCTGGATCTCGACCATCAGCGCAGCGCGGTGGTTGGCAGCCGCGCTTTTGAGGGTGATGCGCAGCGCGCCACTTTACTGGCCGGCGCGTTTATCCGTGGGATGAACGCTGCGGGCATGGCCGCCACTGGTAAGCATTTCCCCGGTCACGGCTGGGCCGAGGCGGATTCCCATGTGGCCATCCCGGTGGATGAGCGCAGCCTGGAACAGATTCGCGCAGTCGATTTACAGCCTTTTGCGCAATTGAGTCGGCAGTTGGCTGCGGTGATGCCCGCCCATGTGATCTACCCTCAAGTGGACAGTCAGCCGGCCGGTTTTTCCCGGCGCTGGCTGCAGGACATTCTGCGTGGCGAGCTGGCTTTTGATGGGGTGATTTTCAGCGACGATCTGTCCATGGCCGGCGCCCATGTGGTCGGCGATGCGGCTTGCCGTATCGAGGCAGCGCTGGTGGCAGGTTGTGACATGGGCCTGGTGTGTAATGATCGGGCAGCGGCAGAGCTGGCCTTGAGCGCCTTGCAGCGCCTCAAGGTGGAACCGCCGCAAGGTCTGGCGCGGATGCGTCGGCAGGCCTTCCCGGGTATTGAGTATCGGCAGAATCCGCGTTGGCTGGCGGCACTTGGCAGCTTGCGCGATGCGCAATTAATCGACTGAGGAGTAATGGATGACGGTTTACGCGATTATCGGTGGTACTGGTCTGACCAAGTTGGACGGTCTGACCATCAAGGCCGCGCTGCATATCGATACGCCCTATGGTGCGCCCTCTGCGGCGGTGCTCAAGGGTGACTATGCCGGCCGTGAAGTGCTGTTCCTTGCCCGCCACGGGCATCCGCACCGCATCCCGCCGCATCAGGTCAACTACCGCGCCAACCTCTGGGCGCTGCGTGAGGCGGGGGCCAAGGCGATTATCGCGGTCAACTCGGTGGGCGGTATTCATCCGGCCATGGGCACCGGGCATTTCTGCCTGCCGCACCAGATCATCGATTACACCTCGGGGCGCGAGCACACCTATTTCGAGGGCGAGCTGGAGCATGTCACCCATGTCGATTTCAGCCATCCCTACGACGCAGGGTTGCGCACCAAACTGGCCAATGCCCTGACTGCCGAACACTGTGCGTTCAGCAATCACGGCCTGTATGGCTGCACCCAGGGGCCGCGGCTGGAAACCGTTGCCGAGATTGCGCGGATGGAGCGTGATGGCTGTGACATCGTCGGCATGACCGGTATGCCGGAAGCAGTACTGGCCCGTGAGCTGGCTTTACCCTACGCCTGTCTGGCGCTGGTGGTAAACCCGGCGGCCGGCAAGTCCCGCGCGCTGATCACCATGGCGGAAATCGAACGCGCTCTGGAAGAAGGCATGGGCACGGTCAAGGCCGTATTGGCGCGCGTGCTGGCCAGCTGATTGAATCGTGTTTGTCTAGTCCTGAAATAGGTTTACACCTTTCCAGGTAGGTCAACAGACCTCAAAACGCCCGATGCACAGCATCGGGCGTTTTTTTTTCAGGGCCATGTGGGGCCGTTCCGTGTTGTAGATCTGCACCGCTTCTTCCACCATTTTCCTGGCTTGGTGCAAATCTTCTGGGCTACTCAAGAGCAGCTCGGTTTTGAGGATTCCGTTGATTCGCTCAGCTAGCGCATTCTGGTAGCAATCGTATCCGTCGGTCATTGAGCAGCTGATGCCATGGCGCTCATGCAGCGACTGGTAAAGCGCTGAACAGTATTGGATGCCACGATCCGAGTGATGAACCAAGGTGTTGTTCCGGCATCGCTTTCGCAGCGCCTGCTTGAAGGCGGTGGCTACAGATTCAGCATGCATGCCTTCGTGCACATGGTGGCCAACGATCTTTCGAGAGTAGGCATCCGTTACCAGACTCAGATACAGCGGGCCGCTACGAGCGGGGAGGTAAGTGATATCGGCCACCCAGACACGCTCAGGACCTGTCGGGACAATTTGCCCAGGGCCAGGTTTGAGTAAATTGGGATGGCGATAGAATCGATGAAAGCTATGTGTTGTCTTGTGATACGCCCGTTTGGGCAACACCAGCAGGCGGCGCTCTCCCAGCACTTGGAACAATCGGTCACGACCAATTTGTAGCTGCCTGTCAGGCTGACAGTGCAGGAGATAATGCAGCTTGCGCGTTCCTAGCCGAGGCTGTCGCATACGAACATGGCGAACATACTGAGCCACCTGCTCTGCCTGCCTTTCCTTGCCGTCTGCCACTCGATTACGTTTGTAATACGCCTGTCGGCTAATGCCCAGAAATCGACAAGCCCTGACCACGCTTAGCCCTTTGACTTGGCCTTGCGAGAGGACTTGCCGGATCGCTTTTTTACGAGAGATACGCCGTAATCATTCTTCAGCACGCCAACAACGGTCTCGAAGAACTCGGCCTTCTGACTCATCAACTCAAGCTGCTGCTCTAGCTCCTTGATCCGCTGCTCTGGAGTCAGCGTCTTGGGATCGGACATCACTAGGCTCCTCTCGACTCGGACTGATGCCCCCTGACTCCAATCCTGCCGACCGTGCTTACGTAACCATACCAGCACTGTTGATCGCCCTTGAATGCCGTACCGCTCCTGGGCCTGCTTGTAGGTCAGCTCGCCTTTTTCGATCTGATCGACAACAGCCAATTTAAAGGCCAGCGAGTAATCACACTGTGTTCGCTTTACACCTTGTTCCATCTAGATCTCCGGAAATTCGGGATGGGAGGTGTAAACCTTATTCAGAACGGGACAGCCAGAACGCAAAAGGGGATGCCGAAGCATCCCCTTTTTTATTGCCTAGCGGATCAGATCTGCGGTTTGACCGCTTCTTTATTCTGCTCCTCAGCTTCTACTTCAGTAAACAGCGAGCTTTGCGGCTCCTGGGTTACTTCTGCTTCTGCGTGCACTGCGGTTTCGGCCTTGGGCTCGACTGCTTCGATGCTCGTAGGTGCTTCGGCTGCAGTTTCAACTACGGCTTCGGCAACCACTTCTGCAGCCGGCTCTTCGGCCACCGGTGCAGCAGCTTCAACCTGTACGGAGGCAGCTGGTGCTTCGGCGGCTTCGCGGGCCAGACGCTCGGCTTCACGCTGACGACGACGCACTTCGCGCGGATCGTTGGGTGCGCGACCGGTGCTGCTGACGGTGACCGCGGGTGCAGCTTCGGCTGCCACAACTTCAGCCACTGCAACTTCCGCAACCGGCTCGGGAGCGGCAACCACGGCAGGTGCTTCAACGACCTCTGCGGCCGGCGCTGGCGCCTCTACAACAGCAGGTGCCGCTTCGGCGGCATATACAGGCGCTTCGCGGACTTCGACAGCTGGGCTGCTTACAGCTTCAACAGCTACGGTATCAACAACGGCTTGTGGCGCTTCAGCTGCAGCGACTTCGAGTGGCTGCTCCTGCTCGACAACTACCGGTGCGGCTTCAGTGGTCGCTTGGGTTGCTTCGTCCGCGCCAGTGATAACGGCGGCGGTCACTGCTGTAGCGACTACTGCGTTGTCGGCATCGGCTGGGGCTTCTGCGCCTTCCTCACTGCCTTCAATCGGGTTGCCATTGGCATCGTTCTGGCGCTCACGACGATTGCTGCGACGACGCTGGCCACGGGAGCGGCGACGTGGGCGATCGCCACCTTCGCTACCTTCCTGTTCATCGTCCTGCAGCGCTTCTTCAGCATTCAGTGCTTCTTCGTCGCTGGCGGCGGCAGCCTGTTCAGTACGCGGCTGGCGCTCTTCACGCGGTGGGCGCGGCTGGCGCGGTTCGCGTTGTGGGCGTTCGGCACGGACTTCTTCGCTGACCGTTGCGCTATCGCCAGGTGCGGCATCCAGTGGCTCACGCAGTTCGCGTGGCTGGCGCTCTTCACGTGGCTTGCGGTCGCGTGGCTGGCGCTCTTCACGCGGAGGGCGCGACTGACGCACTTCCTGCGGCTCGCGAACTTCTACGACGTCACGCGGGCTGCGTTCTTCGCGCGGAGCGCGGTCCTCGCGTGGCGCACGCTCTTCGCGCGGAGCGCGTTCTTCACGCGGTGCACGCTCTTCGCGAGCTGCGCGAGGCTGGCGCTCTTCACGCGGTGCGCGTTCTTCACGTGGGCCACGGTCTTCGCGAGGCTTGCGCTCTTCGTTGTTGCGACCACCGCGGCTGCGGTTCTGCTGGCGACCGTTGCGGCGCTCATCGCTGCGCTGTGGGCGTTCGCTGGTTTTCTTCTCGACGACAGCAGGCTTCTCTTCTTCCTTGCTGGCGAACAGGCTGACCAGCGACTTGACCAGGCCCTTGAACAGGCTTGGCTCGGCAGCAGCTACAGGCTGTGCGGCTACTGCTTCAACCGGGGTTGGTGCAGTGCGCTGCGGCGCGGTCTTGATTGCGGCTTCCTGGCGAACCAGGGTGCGCGTTGCGGCGGCCTGCTTCTCTTCTTCCACTTCAATGGTCGCCATTTCATAGCTGGATTGAGTGGACTGAGCTTCCGGGCTGTCGTCACGGATGCGGGTGACTTCGAAGTGCGGCGTTTCCAGGTGATCGTTCGGCACGATGACGATGCGCGCACGGGTACGCAGTTCGGTCTTGGTGATCGAGTTGCGTTTTTCGTTGAGCAGGAAGGCGGCAACTGGAATTGGCACTTGTGCGCGAACTTCAGCAGTGCGGTCTTTCAGGGCTTCTTCTTCGATCAGGCGCAGAATGGCCAGCGATAGCGATTCAACGTCACGGATGATGCCTTGACCATTGCAGCGTGGGCAGACGATACCGCTGCTTTCACCCAGGGACGGACGCAGGCGCTGACGCGACATTTCCAGCAGACCGAAGCGCGAGATGCGACCCACCTGTACGCGGGCACGGTCGGCTTCCAGGCTTTCACGGACTTTTTCTTCCACGGCGCGTTGGTTCTTCGCCGGGGTCATGTCGATAAAGTCGATAACGATCAGGCCGCCGATGTCGCGAAGGCGCAGCTGACGGGCGATTTCTTCAGCCGCTTCCAGGTTGGTCTGCAGGGCAGTTTCTTCGATGTCGCTGCCTTTGGTCGCGCGGGCCGAGTTGATGTCGATGGACACCAGGGCTTCGGTCGGATCGATCACGATGGATCCACCGGACGGCAGTTTCACTTCGCGCTGGAAGGCGGTTTCGATCTGGCTTTCGATCTGGAAGCGGTTGAACAGCGGAACGCTGTCTTCATACAGCTTGATCTTGCTGGCGTACTGCGGCATCACCTGGTTTATGAAACTCAGGGCTTCCTGCTGCGCTTCAATGCTGTCGACCAGTACTTCGCCGATGTCCTGGCGCAGGTAGTCGCGGATGGCGCGGATGATCACGTTGCTTTCCTGATAGATCAGGAAGGGGGCAGCGCGGTCCAGCGAGGCTTCTTTGATAGCGGTCCAGAGTTGCAGCAGGTAGTCGAGGTCCCACTGCATTTCTTCGCTGGAGCGGCCAAGGCCTGCAGTGCGCACGATCAAGCCCATGTCGCTTGGCGCGACCAGACCGTTCAGTGCTTCACGCAGTTCATTACGCTCTTCGCCTTCGATACGACGCGAGATGCCACCGGCGCGCGGGTTGTTCGGCATCAGGACCAGGTAACGGCCAGCGAGGCTGATAAAGGTGGTCAGGGCTGCGCCCTTGTTGCCACGCTCTTCTTTCTCGACCTGAACGATGACTTCCTGGCCTTCCCGGAGCACGTCTTTAATGTTGACGCGGCCTTCTGGAGCCTTGCTGAAATATTCGCGGGAGATTTCTTTGAGCGGCAGAAAACCGTGGCGCTCAGAGCCGAAGTCGACGAAAGCAGCTTCGAGGCTAGGTTCTACGCGGGTTATTTTCCCTTTGTAGATGTTGGATTTTTTTTGCTCACGGGCGCCGGACTCGATGTCCAGGTCGTAGAGTTTCTGCCCATCTACCAGGGCAACACGCAACTCTTCGGGCTGAGTTGCGTTAATCAGCATTCTTTTCATGTAGTACCGTCGGTTTCCGGTGCTGGCGGAAGCGGCGTTCGGCACACACGACTTCAGGGGTCGGTGTCAGGTGCGTCAGGAACGGTCGTAAAGCGTTCCAGTGTCTAGCGGCGGTCAGCCAATTGTGCTGGGCCGCGACGGACGTCTCCTGCTCGCTGTGATAACAGAAAGCACTAAGTCAGGAGGAGGAATCAGCTGTTGGTAGCGGACGAGATGAGGCGTCTTGGTAAAGCGAGCTGCTACGCGGACCAACAGTTGTACATCTCCACCCTACACGTATCGCTGAAACTCGGGTGCCGCTCGCGAAAATCCGCAGCGGGTTAACTATTACCGCAACCGTCCAAAGGGGCAGGCTGCGCATCATGGCTTATAGGCTTTATTTCCGAGTTATTCACAGCCTTGGAGGCTTTTCTTTCGTTGAATAACCCGTCGGACGGCCTCACGTCCCAAATGGGTTGCGTTGGTTGGGGATGGCAGTTTTGGCGATCATCCGCAAACCAGGCCGCTTTTGGCGGCGTTCCCGACTATAGCAGCAATGATTAAGTGCTTCAATTCCATAAAAAATTGTTATGATTGCGCGATGACAAATCCTTCCCCTCCAACCTCCGGCGTCCAGCTGCTCGAGGTTGCGCCGGAACTTGCCGGCCAACGCATCGATAACTTTCTCCGCACCCAGCTTAAAGGCGTGCCCAAGACTTTGATTTACCGGATTTTGCGTAAAGGCGAAGTGCGTGTGAATAAAGGTCGGATCAAGCCCGAATATAAGCTGCAGGCCGGCGACATCATTCGTGTGCCGCCACTGCGCCTGGCTGAGCGCGATGAGCCCGAGCCGCTAGCTCAAGGTCTTTTGCAGCGCCTTGAGGCAGCGATTGTCTATGAAGACAAGGCGCTGATCGTGCTGAATAAGCCCGCAGGCATTGCTGTGCATGGCGGCAGTGGCCTGAATTACGGGGTTATCGAAGCCTTTCGTCAGTTGCGCCCGGACGCCAAGGACCTGGAGTTGGTGCATCGCCTGGATCGCGACACCTCGGGTCTGCTGATGATTGCCAAGAAACGCAGCATGCTGCGTCACCTGCATGAAGCCTTGCGTGGCGATGGCGTGGATAAGCGCTATATGGCGCTGGTGCGCGGCCACTGGGCTACGGCGAAAAAACAGGTCAATGCGCCGCTGCTTAAGAGCAATCTGCGTTCCGGTGAGCGCATGGTCGAGGTCAATCCTGAAGGTAAGGAGGCCTTGACTATTTTCCGTGTGCTGCGCCGCTTCGGCGAGTTCGCCACTCTGGTCGAGGCCAAGCCGGTGACCGGGCGTACCCACCAGATTCGTGTACATGCGCAGCATGCCGGGCACTGCATTGCCGGTGACAGCAAGTACGGCGATGACGACTTCACTAAGGAAATTCGCGATCTAGGCGGCAAGCGCCTGTTTTTGCATGCCTATGAGTTGGTCGTGCCGCTGCCTGAGGGTGGTCAGCTCAAGCTTGCCGCGCCAGTCGATGAAATGTGGGCGCGAACCCTGGAGCGTCTCGGTGCCTGATTCTCAGGTGCGTGATTGTCAGGAGCGTCGCTACCAGCTGCTGATCTTCGATTGGGATGGCACCTTGGTCGATTCCATCGGTCGGATCGTTGCGGCGATGCACCTGGCTGCCGATGCCTGTGAGTTGCCGCGCTGCACCGATGATCAGGTGCGCGGCATTATCGGTTTGGGTTTGCCTGAGGCGATTCGTTGCCTGTATCCGGATATGCGTGATGCGCCTCGCGCACAACGTTTGCGGCAAAGCTACAGCGAAAACTACCTGGCCCTGGAGTCCGAGCCGTCGGCGCTGTTCCATGGTGTGGCTGAGGGCTTGGAGGCGTTTCGTGCCGAGGGCTATCGTCTGGCGGTGGCGACTGGTAAAGGTCGGCATGGCTTGCAGCGGGTGTTGGCTGATCGTGGCTGGCTAGACTATTTCGACTACAGCCGCTGCGCCGATGAAACGGCGAGCAAGCCGGACCCGCTGATGCTGCATGAGATTCTTGCGCAAAGCGGTGTTGCAGCCAGTCAGGCGCTGATGGTCGGCGACTCGTCCTTCGATCTGTTGATGGCACAACGCGCTGGCATGGATTGTGTGGCGGTCGGTTATGGCGCGCAGCCGTTGCAGGCGCTGCGTGCGTGTCAGCCAACAATGGCAATAGAATGTTTTACCGAGTTGCGCGCCTGGCTGGGTCGGCGTGCGTCTAATCAGTCAGTTTGAGGTGGTTTTGCATGGCAGATGAATGGAAAGCGTCGGCAGCGGCTGATGGTGACGGAAAAAGCTGGCAGCTGCTGGAAAAAACCCTGCTGGCCGGTGTGCAGGAGCAGCGGCGCGCGCGTCGCTGGGGGATTTTCTTCAAGCTGCTGACCTTCATTTATATCTTCGGCGCGCTGGCGTTGTTCTCGCCCATGCTGGCGATGAAAAAAGGCGCGACTACCGGCAGTCATACTGCGGTAATCGACGTGCGCGGGATGATTGCCGATCAGGAATCGGCCAGTGCCGATAATATTGTCAGCAGCCTGCGTGCGGCGTTTGAGGATGCCAATACCAAGGGTGTGATCCTGCGCATCAATAGCCCGGGCGGCAGTCCGGTGCAGTCGGGCTACATCTATGACGAAATTCGTCGTCTGCGCACCGAATACCCAGCGATCAAGCTGTATGCGGTGATCACTGATCTGGGGGCTTCGGGTGCTTATTACATCGCCAGTGCGGCTGATGAGATCTATGCCGACAAAGCCAGTCTGGTCGGCTCCATCGGTGTAACGGCGGCCACCTTCGGCTTTGTTGGGGTGATGGAGAAGCTGGGTGTGGATCGCCGTGTGTATACCTCTGGTGAGCACAAGGCATTTCTCGACCCGTTCCAGCCACAAAAGGCTGAAGAAACCAAGTTCTGGCAGGGTGTGCTGGAAACCACCCATCGTCAGTTTATTGCCAGCGTCAAGCAGGGTCGTGGTGAGCGCTTGAAGGATGCCGAGCATCCTGAGTTGTTCTCGGGCTTGGTCTGGTCGGGCGAGCAGGCCTTGCAGTTGGGTTTGATCGATGCGCTGGGCAATACAAGCTATGTGGCGCGAGAAGTGGTTGGTGAGAAAAACATTGTTGACTTCACCGTGAAGGAGTCGCCATTTGATCGTTTCGCGAAAACCCTGGGCGCCAGCATGGCTGAGCGTATTGCCCTGTGGATGGGTTTTCAGGGGGCGGCGCTGCGCTAACGCTTGAGTCTGTTGAAGGTGAGCCCGGTCATTGATCGGGCTTGTTGCTTTTAGGGGATATCGATACCGCTGGCCAGTAGCATGTCCACCAGGCGAATCAGTGGTAGGCCGATCAGGCTGCTGCTGTCACTGCCTTCGGTGTTGCGAAACAGGCTGATGCCCAGGCCTTCGGCCTTGAAGCTGCCGGCGCAGTCGAAGGGTTTTTCGGCGGTCAGGTAGCGCATGATTTGCGCTTCGCTGAGTGGGCGGAAATGCACGGTGAAGGGGATGCAGTCGGTTTGCTGCTGGTCGGTGGTGCTGTTAAGTAGGGTGAGGCCGGTTAGAAAGGTCACGCTATTGCCGCTGGCGGCCAGTAATTGTTCGCGGGCGCGCTCAAGGGTGTGTGGTTTGCCGAGGATCTGCGTGCCGAGTACCGCGACCTGGTCCGAGCCGATGATCAGGTGCTGGGAGTGGGTTGCGCTGAGTGCCTGGGCTTTTTCCAATGACAGGCGGCGCACCAAGGTGTCTGCGTCCTCATCGGGGCGCCGTGTTTCATCGATGTGCGGGGCGCTCCAGGTAAAGGGCAGGCGCAGGCGGGTGAGCAGTTCGCGGCGGTAGGGTGAGCTGGAGGCGAGCACCAGAGGCAGCACGGCGATTTCCTTCTATATAAGAGTTTGCAGAGGGTGGGCGATTCTAGCTGTCGGCCCATATGCTGGACAGGCCGAATTTCCTTTGACAGCGGCGGGTTGCATCCCTAAAATGCGGCGCCTATGTCAAATGGCCCGATTCCACCTCACGTTGATCCGCGCAAATTAGCTGATCGCAGTGCCACCCTCGAAGGTGAGCTGCAACTGTCCGATTTGCAGCGACTCTGCGGCCCGCTTGCCGATAACCAAGGCATGGTGCGTACGAAGTTCTTCTTCGAGCGCGACGAGCGCAATGCTGTAGTTTTCCACAGCGAGCTTGAGGTTGAAGTCAAGATGGTTTGCCAGCGTTGTCTGGAGCTGGTCACTTTGCCGATCCATAGCGCGTGTGATTACGCTGTGGTGAAAGAGGGTGCGAATACCCAGTCAGTGCCGCAAGGCTATGACGTGATTGAGTTGGGTGAAGACCCATTGGATCTGCTGGCGCTGGTTGAGGAGGAGCTTCTGCTTGCCTTGCCCATTGTCCCGGCTCATGACCCTAAAGATTGCCAGCAGCCGACCGGCCTCGAAGAGCCCGAGTCGAGCGAGGACGAGGTAACGCGGTCCAACCCGTTCAGTGTATTGGCGCAGTTAAAGCGTGACCCAAACGTTTAGGAGTTAATTAGTTATGGCTGTTCAGCAGAACAAAAAATCCCGTTCCGCCCGTGACATGCGTCGTTCGCACGATGCCCTCGAGGCCAGCACTCTGTCGGTCGAGAAAACCACCGGTGAAATCCACCTGCGTCACCACGTATCGCCAGAAGGCGTTTACCGTGGTCGTAAAGTGATCGACAAGGGCGCTGACGAGTAAATCTTGTCCGCTCCGATCATCGCGATTGATGCAATGGGTGGGGACTTCGGTCCCCACTGCATTGTTCCAGCCTGCATCTCTTGCCTGGCTGAATACCCTTCGTTGCACCTGGTCCTCGTCGGCCAATCCTCTCTGCTTGAATCTCTGATTGTCCGCTATCCCGGCGTTGATCGTGCACGTCTGCGCGTTGAGCATGCTGGCGAAATTATCACCATGGACGAGCGGCCAGCGCAGGCGCTGCGTGGCAAGCCAGATTCGTCGATGCGTATCAGTCTTGAATTGCTGCGCAGTGGTGCGGCGCAGGCTTGCGTCAGTGCCGGTAATACCGGGGCACTGATGGCGTTGTCGCGCTACGTACTGAAAACCCTGCCCGGCATTGATCGTCCGGCCATGGTCACCGCCATTCCGACGCAGGCGGGTTTTTGCCATCTGCTCGATCTGGGCGCCAATGTCGATTGCAGTGCCGAGCATCTGTACCAGTTTGCCGTGATGGGCTCGGTTACCGCTGAAGCGTTGGGTACGGTGCGTCCGCGCGTGGCGCTGCTGAATGTCGGTACTGAAGACATCAAGGGCAACCAGCAGGTCAAGTTGGCAGCCAGTCTGCTGCAGCAGGCGGAAGGCTTGAACTACATCGGTTTTGTCGAGGGTGATGGGTTGTATCGCGGTGAGGCCGATGTGGTGGTGTGCGACGGGTTTGTCGGCAATATCCTGCTCAAGTCCAGCGAAGGCCTGGCGGCAATGATTGCCGGGCGGATTGAGGCGCTGTTCAAATCCAGCCTGGCTGCGCGTCTGGTGGGCGCTTTGGCGTTACCGCTGTTGCGGCGTTTGCAGGGTGAGTTGGCCCCGGCACAGCACAATGGTGCGAGTTTTGTCGGGCTGCAGGGCATTGTGGTGAAAAGCCATGGTGCGGCCGGGCCTGATGGTTTTAAAAGCGCTATTCGCCGAGCATTGCGGGAGATTGAAGAAAATCTGCCGCAGCGTTTGCATGGTCGCCTGGGTGAACACCTGCTTTAGAATGTGACCGCAGCGAACAGCCTGTCATCCAACTGTCAGTTTCTTGCGCTTGGCTAGGCTGAGCGCGTAATACCGACGATCACGATCATTAGGAACAGGTTTCCATGTCTGCATCTCTCGCATTCGTCTTTCCGGGTCAGGGTTCCCAGTCGCTGAGCATGCTCGCCGAGCATGGTGCACAACGACCGCTGATTCTCGAAACCTTCGCCGAGGCTTCCGAAGCCCTTGGTTATGACCTCTGGGCGCTGACCCAGCAAGGTCCTGAAGAGCAACTCAACCAAACTGACAAAACCCAGCCGGCGATTCTCACTGCCTCTGTTGCGTTGTGGCGCGCCTGGCTTGCCGAGAGCGCCGCGCGGCCGGCTTTTGTTGCTGGCCACAGCCTGGGTGAGTACTCGGCGTTGGTAGCGGCGGGCAGCTTGTCGCTGGCTGCTGCGGTTAAGCTGGTGGAGCATCGCGGTCAGCTGATGCAGCAGGCGGTTCCAGCCGGGCAGGGCGGCATGGCGGCGATTCTCGGCCTGGAAGATGCCGATGTATTGGCTGCCTGTGCCGAAGCTGCGCAGGGTGAAGTGGTCAGTGCAGTGAACTTCAATGCCCCGGGCCAGGTGGTGATCGCCGGTGGCGCTGCTGCCGTCGAGCGCGCGATTGAGGCCTGCAAGGCGCGTGGCGCCAAGCGTGCGATGCCGCTGCCGGTCAGTGTGCCGTCGCATTGCGCGCTGATGCGTCCTGCGGCTGAGCGCTTTGCTGAAGCAGTAGCGGCGATTGACTGGCAGGCCCCGCAGATTGCTCTGGTGCAGAACGTCAGTGCTGCGGCAGTGACGGATCTGGAAGGGCTCAAGCGTGACCTGTTAGCTCAGCTCTACAGCCCGGTGCGTTGGGTTGAGTCGATTGTCTGCCTGTCTGCGCAAGGCGTGACTGATCTGGTCGAGTGCGGTCCGGGCAAGGTGTTGTCTGGTTTGAACAAGCGCTGCGTCAAAGGCATCAATACCCATAACCTGGACACCCCGGACGCTTTCGCTGCTGCGAACGCGGCCCTGGTCTGATTAAGGAGAAACGTTATGAGCCTGCAAGGTAAAGTTGCATTGGTCACTGGCGCGAGCCGTGGCATTGGCCAGGCGATTGCCCTGGAGTTGGGGCGTCAGGGTGCGGTGGTTATCGGCACCGCCACGTCTGCTTCGGGCGCTGAGCGTATCGCGGAAACCCTGAAAGCTAATGGCATTGAAGGGGCGGGGCTGGTGCTGGATGTCAGCGACAGCGAGTCGGTCGCCAGCACCCTTGAACATATCCAGCAACATCTTGGTCAGCCGTTGATTCTGGTCAATAACGCCGGCATCACCCGCGATAACCTGATGCTGCGGATGAAAGATGACGAGTGGTTCGATGTCATCAACACCAACCTGAGTAGCCTGTACCGGCTGACCAAGGCCGTGTTGCGCGGCATGACCAAGGCGCGCTACGGGCGCATCATCAATATCGGTTCGGTAGTGGGTGCCATGGGCAACGCCGGGCAGGTCAACTACGCAGCTGCCAAGGCTGGTCTTGAAGGTTTTGGTCGTGCATTGGCGCGTGAGGTGGGTTCGCGGGCGATTACCGTGAACGCCGTGGCACCGGGCTTTATCGACACTGATATGACCCGTGAATTGCCGGAAGCGCAGCGTGATGCGCTGCTGACTCAGATTCCGTTGGGCCGTTTGGGGCAGGCCGAAGAGATCGCAAAAGTGGTCGCTTTCCTCGCTTCTGATGGCGCGGCTTACGTCACAGGCGCTACTATCCCTGTGAACGGCGGGATGTACATGAGCTGAATGTGACGGATGGCTTCAGAAAACTGTCATAGATGCTGTCTAAAATCCGTTATAAAGCTGCAACAGGTTTGTAGGCAGGTCGTTGAAGTGTTTGTGGGGCACCCCGGCATTCAGCTTGAAATGCTAAAAACCCTTTCTATACACTTGGCCGCAGAACAGTGGCCAAGATTTGTCCCATTAGGAGTGAGAACAACGTATGAGCACCATCGAAGAACGCGTCAAGAAAATCGTTGCCGAGCAACTGGGCGTCAAAGAAGAGGAAGTAACCAACAGCGCTTCCTTCGTTGAAGACCTGGGTGCCGACTCTCTTGACACCGTTGAGCTGGTGATGGCTCTCGAGGAAGAATTCGAGACCGAGATCCCGGACGAACAAGCCGAGAAGATCACCACCGTTCAGGAAGCGATCGACTACGTTACCGCTCACGCGTAAAACGTAATCGTCGGATCCCGACTCGGAAAAGCCGCACTCCCTTCATCAGGCGTGCGGCTTTTCTTTAAGCGCTTTCCAGGCGTTGATAACTAGAAAAGGAGATTGCTGTGTCGCGTAGACGCGTCGTGGTTACCGGTATGGGCATGCTGTCGCCATTGGGTAACGATGTGCCGAGTAGCTGGCAGGGCATTTTGGCTGGCCGCAGTGGCATTGGCCTGCTTGAGCACATGGATCTTTCCGCTTTTTCCACGCGTTTTGGTGGCGCGGTAAAGGGCTTCAACGTCGAGGAATACTTGTCCGCCAAAGAGGCGCGCAAGCTCGATCTGTTTATCCAGTACGGCCTCGCTGCCAGTTTTCAGGCAGTGCGCAGCTCTGGCCTGGAAGTCACCGACGCCAACCGTGATCGTATCGGTGTGGCCATGGGCTCCGGCATCGGCGGCCTGACCAATATCGAAAACAACTGCAAATCGCTGCATGAGCAAGGGCCGCGGCGTATTTCGCCGTTCTTCGTGCCTGGCTCAATCATCAATATGATTTCCGGTTTCCTGTCGATCCATCTGGGCCTGCAGGGACCTAACTACGCCATCGCCACAGCCTGTACCACCGGTACGCACTGCATCGGCATGGCGGCGCGCAATATTGCTTACGGCGAAGCCGATGTGATGGTTGCCGGCGGCGCCGAGATGGCCGCTTGCGGCCTGGGTATGGGCGGCTTCGGTGCGGCTCGTGCGCTGTCGACCCGCAATGATGAGCCGGGCCGGGCCAGCCGCCCGTGGGACAAAGATCGCGATGGCTTCGTGCTCTCCGATGGTGCTGGCGCGCTGGTGCTGGAAGAGTTGGAGCATGCCAAGGCACGTGGCGCGACCATCCATGCCGAGCTGATCGGCTTTGGCATGAGCGGCGACGCTTACCACATGACATCGCCACCGGAAGATGGCGCGGGTGCTGCGCGCTGCATGACCAATGCCCTGCGCGATGCTGGCGTAAATCCTGAGCAGGTGCAGTATATCAATGCCCATGGCACCTCGACCTCGGCGGGTGACAAAGCCGAAGTGGCGGCGGTGAAGTCGGTGTTCGGCGAGCACGCTTACAAGCTGGCGGTTAGCTCGACCAAATCCATGACCGGCCACCTGCTCGGCGCTGCCGGTGCGGTGGAGGCGATCTTCAGCATCCTCGCGCTGCGTGATCAGGTGGCACCGCCCACCATCAACCTGGATAACCCGGACGAAGGCTGTGATCTGGACTTCGTCGCGCACCAGGCCAAGGCCATGGCGCTGGACGTAGTGTTGTCCAACTCCTTTGGCTTTGGTGGCACCAACGGCTCGCTGGTGTTCCGCCGGTTCGCCGGTTGATGCTGAGCTGGGTCGATGGCCAGCCGGCCGAGTTGCTGTCCGTCAAGGATCGCGGCCTGGCCTACGGCGATGGGTTATTTGAGACCATCGCCGTAAATGCCGGGCAGCCGGTTCTGCTGGAACGCCATCTGACCCGGTTGGCCGAAGGCTGTGTACGGCTGAAAATTCCTTTCGATCTAGCCGTCGTGCGTGCCCAGTTGCTGGCCTTTAGTCAGCAGCTGGGTGACGGGGTGGCCAAACTCATCCTCACTCGGGGCGACGGGCAGCGTGGCTATGCGCCGCCCCAGCCCGCCCAGCCTCGCGTGATGCTGCAGGCGGCTGCAAAACCGATTTATCCCGCAGCCTATGCCGAGCAGGGCGTACGCCTGTTTGCCTGCGCTACGCGTCTGGCCGAGCAGCCGCTGCTGGCGGGCCTGAAGCATCTCAACCGACTGGAACAGGTGCTGGCGCGTAGCGAGTGGCAGGACGCCGAACATGCCGAGGGCCTGATGCTGGATGCCAGCAGTCGGGTGATCGAGGGCGTTTACAGCAACCTGTTGCTGGTCAGTGGCGGCGTGCTGATTACCGCTGACCTGTCGCGTTGTGGGGTGGCTGGTGTGATGCGCGCTGAGTTGCTGGCCCAGGCGGCCGCGCTTGGGATTGAGTGTCAGGTACGCGATATCAGCTACGCCGAGTTGCTGGCGGCGGACGAAGTCATGCTGTGCAACAGCGTCTATGGCGTGTGGCCAGTTCGCGCTTTGCTTGCACACGACTGGCCGGTCGGCCCGCTCACCCGTAAACTGCAGGCCATTGCCCGCGATCTACTGGACTGCTGATTCGTGATACGCAAAATTTTGCTGCTGCTGGAAGGCGGTGTGTTGCTGGCTGGCCTGCTGGTTGCGTTTGCCGCCTGGCAACAACACACGGCGCTGCATCAGCCGCTGAACCTGACTGAAGAGTACCTGGTGGATGTGCCGGCAGGCGCGACGCCGGGTGGTGTGCTCAATCGCCTTGAGGCCGATGGCATCCTCGATCAGGCCTTCTGGCTACGCCTTTACTGGCGCTTCAATCTGCGTAATCAACCGCTGCACAGTGGCGAGTATCGCCTGATCCCCGGTGCTACAGCGCTGGATATGCTCGGCCAATGGCGACGCGGTGAAGTCCTGCAATACAACCTGACGCTGGTTGAAGGCTGGAATTTCCGCCAGGTGCGCGCGGCGTTGGCGCGTGAAACACGCCTTGAGCTGACCCTGAGCGAGCTGAGCGATGCCGAACTGATGAAGGCGCTTGGTCTGCCGGGCCTGAACCCGGAAGGGCGTTTCTTCCCCGATACCTACAGTTTTGTGCGTGGCATGAGCGATCTTGATTTGCTCAAGCAGGCCCATGCACGACTGGAGCAGGTGCTGGCTGAAGAATGGGCGCAGCGCGCCAAGGACCTGCCCTACAAAGAGCCTTATGACGCGCTGATCATGGCTTCGATGATTGAGAAGGAAACTGGCGTGCCGCAAGAGCGTGGCGAGATTGCCGGGGTATTTGTGCGGCGTCTGCGCATCGGTATGCGTCTGCAGACTGACCCAACGGTGATCTACGGCATGGGCGAACGCTACAACGGCCGCATCACTCGCAACGACCTGCGCGAGCCGACGCCTTATAACACCTACACCATCGATGGCATGCCGCCGACGCCCATCGCCCTGGTCGGCCGTGAGGCGATCCATGCAGCGCTCAACCCGGTGGCCGGCAGCAGCCTGTATTTCGTCGCCCGTGGCGATGGCAGTCACGTATTTTCCAACACCCTGGAACAGCACAATCGCGCCGTGCGTGAGTATCAGCTCAAGCGCCGCGCGGACTATCGTTCGAGCCCGGCCCCAGTCGCGCCCAATAATCAGTAAGGACAGCCTGTGAGCGGTTTGTTTATCACCCTGGAAGGCCCGGAAGGCGCAGGCAAGAGCACCAACCGAGACTACCTGGCCGAGCGCTTGCGCGAGCAGGGTATCGATGTGCTGCTGACCCGTGAGCCGGGTGGCACGCCACTGGCTGAGCGGGTGCGCGAACTGCTGTTGGCGCCCAGTGATGAGCCGATGGCGGCTGATACCGAGCTGCTGCTGGTGTTTGCCGCGCGTGCCCAGCACTTGGCGCAGGTGATTCGTCCGGCCCTGGCGCGCGGCGCTGTGGTGCTCTGTGATCGCTTTACTGATGCAACTTATGCCTACCAGGGCGGCGGTCGGGGGCTCTCCGAGGTGCGTATCGCCTTGTTGGAAGAGTTCGTGCAGGGGGCGTTACGCCCGGATCTGACCCTGGTGTTCGATCTGCCGGTCGAAGTGGGGCTGGCCCGCGCTGCGGCGCGAGGTCGGCTGGATCGCTTCGAGCAGGAAGGCCGGCAGTTCTTCGACGCCGTACGCCAGACCTACCTGCGCCGCGCGGCTGAGCAGCCGCAGCGCTACCGCATCCTTGATGCCTCGCAATCCTTGAGCGAGGTGCAGCAGGCATTGGATCAGCTGCTGCCACAACTGCTGGAGCTGCAGCGTGGCTGACGCTTACCCCTGGCAGGATTCGCTTTGGCAACAACTGGCTGGCCGTAGCCAGCATGCTCACGCTTACCTGCTGCACGGCCCCGCTGGCATCGGCAAGCGCGCGCTGGCTGAGCGGCTGATGGCGCGCCTGCTGTGTCAGCAGCCCGCTGGCCTGGATGCCTGTGGCCAGTGCAAGTCCTGTCATCTGCTGGCGGCCGGCACCCATCCGGATAACTACATTCTGGAGCCGGAAGAGGCCGACAAGGCGATCAAGGTCGACCAGGTGCGTGAGCTGGTCAGTTTTGTGGTGCAGACCGCGCAACTGGCTGGGCGCAAGGTGGTATTGGTCGAGCCGACCGAGTCGATGAACGTCAACGCCGCCAACGCCTTGCTGAAAAGCCTGGAAGAGCCATCCGGCAATACCGTGTTGCTGTTGATCAGCCATCAGCCCAGCCGCCTGTTGCCGACGGTGAAAAGCCGCTGCGTGCAGCAGGCCTGTCCATTGCCAAGCGAGGCGATGAGTCTGGCGTGGTTGCAGCAGGCGTTGCCTGGCTGTAGCGCCGATGAGCATCGCGAGCTGCTGTTCCTTGCCGCAGGCTCGCCGCTGGCGGCGGTTAAGATGCATGAGCAGGGCGTTATCGCTCAGCGCGCGCAGGTGGTTGAGGGGGTGAAGAAGCTGCTCAAACAGCAGATTGCGCCCAGCCAGCTGGCCGAAAGCTGGAATGCGGTGTCCCTGCAGTTGCTGTTTGACTGGTTCTGCCAGTGGTCGCAACTGATGCTGCGCTACCAACTGACCCGTGATGAAAACGGCCTCGGGCAAGCCGATATGCGCAAGGTGGTGCAGTACCTGGCGGAGAAAACCCCGCAGCCGAAAGTGCTGAACATGCAGGATTGGTTGCTGGCGCAGCGTCAGAAAGTTCTCGGCAAGGCTAACCTTAACCGTGTCTTGCTTCTCGAAGCCTTGCTGGTGCAGTGGGCAAGCTTGCCCGGACCGGGCTAGAATCGGCCATTAAGTGAATAAAATCAGGAATGCCGCATGAGTCTGCCTCCTAACTTGGGCCCGCGTAACGGAATTTTGTCGCTGACAATCAAGGACAAATCCGTGCTTTATGCCGCTTACATGCCCTTTATCAAGAACGGCGGCCTGTTTATTCCAACCAACAAGAGCTACAAGCTCGGCGATGAAGTGTTCATGCTGCTCAACCTGATGGATGAGCCGGAAAAGATTCCGGTCGCCGGCAAGGTGGTCTGGATCACCCCCAAGGGCGCTCAGGGCAATCGCGCTGCCGGTGTAGGCGTGCAGTTCAATGATGGCGACAACACCGCGCGCAACAAGATCGAAACCTACCTGGCCGGTGCGCTGACTTCGGATCGCCCGACGCACACCATGTAAGTGGTTTTTCCTCCGTATTACGGTGCCCGCTCTGCGGCACCGATTCTCAAGTGATTGTTCCCCATGCTGGTTGATTCCCACTGTCACCTTGACCGCCTCGATCTGGCCGCCCATGGCGGTTCGCTCGACGCGGCGCTGGATGCTGCGCGCGCGCGCGGCGTTGGTCATTTTCTGTGCATCGGCGTCAGTGCCGATAATGCCGCCGCGGTCAAAGGACTGGCTGAGCGCTATGCCGATGTCGATTGCTCGGTCGGTGTGCACCCGCTGGACCTTGAGCCGGGCGCGGCTCCAGCGCTGGACTGGCTGCTCGGTGAGCTGAATCACCCGCAGGTGGTGGCCATCGGCGAAACCGGCCTGGATTATCACTACGAGCCGGAGTCTGCGGAACTGCAGCAGGCATCCTTCCGTTTGCACCTGGATGCGGCGCGGATTACCGGCAAACCGGTGATCGTGCATACCCGCGAGGCGCGTGCCGACACCCTGGCGCTGCTGCGTGAAGCGGCGTTGCCGCAGGCCGGCGTGCTGCACTGCTTTACCGAAGATTGGGAAATGGCCAAGGCCGCGCTGGATATCGGCTTCTATATCTCGCTGTCCGGTATCGTCACCTTCCGCAATGCCGAAGCGCTGCGTGAAGTGGCGCGCCAGGTGCCAGCTGATCGCTTGCTGGTGGAAACCGACTCGCCTTACCTGGCGCCCATCCCGCATCGCGGCAAGCCGAACCTGCCCGAGTACGTGCGTGATGTGGCCGAGTACCTGGCAGTGCTGCGTGGTGTGAGCTTCGAGCAGTTGGCCGAACAGACCAGCGCCAATTTCAAGCGCCTATTCCCGCTGGCTCGGGTGGTTTGATCAAGCTTTCCTGAAAAGTCGAACACAAAAAAAACCCGGGCTCTGGGGGATGAGACCGGGTTAAGACCATTAGGAGTAAATCAAGGTACGCGGTCCACGGTACCTTGCCTGGCGGGGCGCTTGGGGGATACGCCGCACACCAGTACTGCTCAGTATTGGTGAAGATTGGCGAACGTCCAGGCGGTTTACCGGCATTCTTAAACGGATTTGGAATACAGAGTGCGCTGCTGAGTCCTCAAGCAGTCGCCAGCTGCCGCAGCAGCGCCAGTGTCTCTTCAATAGCACTGGGTTCGCTGTAGAAGTGCGGCGACAGGCGGATACCTGCACCGCGCTGCGCGCAGATCACTTGCTGCTGTTTCAGCTGACTGAACAAGGCCGAGTTGTCCCAACCATCCAAGCTGAAAGTCAGGATGCCGGAGCGCTGCTGACGCTCCACGGCGCTGTGCAGGTGCGCGCCAGGGATTTTCCCCAGCCCATCGAGCAGCCACTGCATGCGCTCCTGCAGGGCGCTTTCGACCGCAGTCATGCCCACCTCTTCCAGCAGCGACAGGCTGGCCTCCAGGGCCATCGCGCCGAGCATGTTCGGGCTGCCGCATTCAAAACGCCGAGCGCTGCGGGCGGGCTCCCAGCTGGTGCGCTGGTAGTCGCCGGCATGCTCGAGCATATGCCAGCCGTACTCATGCAACTTGAGTTGTGCACGCAGATCGCTGCGGCAGTAGAACACCCCGAGCCCTTCCGGGCCGAGCAACCATTTATGGCCGTCGGCCATGGCAAAGGCGCACTGGCTGGCCTGCACATCGAAGGGCAGGGCACCGAGCTGCTGGATCGCATCGATGCACAGCAGCACGCCGCGCGTCTCGCAGCCCTGACCTAGGCGCGGCAGATCCAAACGCAGGCCGCTGGCGTACTGCACCGCGCTGATCGCCATTAGCCGGGTGCGCGGCCCGCAGGCGGCAAGCAGGGCTGTTTCGGCATCGCCCTGATGCAGATTGACCTGCACCACCTCGACGCCCTGCGGGGCGAGCGCTTCCCAGACAATCCGGTTGGAGGGGAATTCTTCGTCGCTGATCACCACTTGATCGCCGGCTCGCCAGTCCAGGCCGAATGCGACAAAGGACAAGGCTTCCGAAGTGTTTTTCACCAGCGCGATATCGCTATGCGAGGGCGCGTTGAGCAAACGCTGTAGGCGTTCACGCAGGCGTCGCTCGACTTGCAGCCAGGCCGGGTAGTCGCGGGCGCCTGTGCGGGCGTTCTCGATGGCAAAGCGGCTGACCGCATCGACGGCCCGTTGTGGCCAGGGGGAAACGGCTGCGTGGTTCAGATAGCGCAGACCGGGAAGTTGCGGAAACTCGTCATGAACTGCGTACATGGTCGGATGATCCGTGCAATTTGCCGTTAGTTAGGCATAATACGCGCCTTCGTTTTTTTGACCCCGTAGTCCTTTTATGCATAAAGAACCCCGCAAGGTCCGTGAGTTTCGCCGCCGCGAACAGGAAATTCTCGACACAGCACTGAAACTCTTCCTCGACCAGGGTGAAGACAGCGTGACTGTGGAGATGATTGCCGACACGGTTGGTATTGGCAAAGGCACCATCTACAAACACTTCAAATCCAAGGCGGAGATTTATCTGCGCCTGATGCTCGACTACGAGCGCGATCTCAACGAGTTGCTGCACTCGGCCGATGTCGACCGGGACAAGGAAGCGCTGTCGCGCGCCTACTTCGAGTTCCGCATGCGCGACCCGCAGCGCTACCGGCTGTTTGACCGCCTGGAAGAGAAGGTGGTCAAGGGCAATCAAGTGCCGGAGATGGTCGAGCAGCTGCACAAGATCCGCGCCTCCAACTTCGAGCGTCTGACCCAACTGATCAAGGGTCGCATCGCCGAAGGCAAGCTGGAAGACGTGCCGCCGTACTTCCATTACTGCGCTGCCTGGGCATTGGTGCACGGCGCTGTAGCGCTGTATCACTCGCCGTTCTGGAGCAATGTGCTGGAAGATCAGGAAGGCTTCTTCCAGTTCCTGATGGACATCGGCGTGCGCATGGGCAACAAGCGCAAGCGTGAGGGTGACACTCCGGCCAGCTGAGGTATTCAGCGCGTGGATAAGCACTCTGCTGCGTTGGCGGCGCCCCTATACTCGGCGCCTACCTTTGCTGGAGACGCGCATGATCGTTGACCGCCAGGGCCGGCGCTTTCGCAATCTGCGCGTCAGCCTGACCGCCGCTTGCAACTATGCCTGCACCTACTGTGTGCCGGACGGCAAACGTCTGGTGGCTGCGCAGGATGAGTTATCCGCCGAGGCCATGCTGCGCGGCGTGGCCTATCTGATCGAAGCCGCTGGCATCGAACGGTTGCGCATCACTGGCGGTGAGCCGCTGGTCAGCCCCAAACTCGACGCTTTTTTGCGCGGCGTCAGTCAGCTCGGTTTGGCCGATATCAGCTTAACCAGCAACGGTCAGCTGCTGGCGCGCAAGCTGCCGTTGTTGCTCGAATGCGGCATTCGCCGTTTGAATATTTCCCTGGACACCCTCGACGCTGCGACATTCCGCAGCATTGCCCGTGGCGGCGACCTGACGACGGTGCTCGATGGCCTGCAGCAGGCGCGGTCGGCGGGGATGCAGATCAAGGTCAATATGGTGCCGTTGCGCGGGCAGAACCTTGATCAGGTGCTGCCGCTGCTCGATTACTGCCTGGCCAATGGCTTCGAGCTGCGCTTTATCGAGCTGATGCGTATGGGCCATCTAGCCCGCGACGGCAACGGTTTTCAGCGTCAGTTTATCGGTATGCCCGAGCTGTTGGCGCTGATCGGCAGCCGCTACGACTATGTCCAGGCCCATGCTGCACTGGACGCCACCGCGCTGCGTTACGCCATCCCCGGCGTTGGCCATTTCGGCGTGATCGCTAATGAAAGCGTACCGTTCTGCCGCACCTGTTCGCGCCTGCGCCTGTCCTCAACCGGCTGGCTGCATGGTTGCCTGTCCTCAAGCAATCGCCACTACATCGGCGACCTGCTCGACAAACCGCGCCACCAGGCGTTGCCTGCGTTGCAGGGCCTGCTGGTCAAGGCGCTGGGCGACAAACAGGCTGTAGCGTTCTCCGGCGGCGCGACGGTGATGAAGATTATTGGCGGCTAAGACCGCCGTTTGCCTTGAGTGAAGAGCATGCAAGATTTCCCCATCAGCTATATCGAACCGGTGTTCCGCCCACCCAGTGAAGCCCATTCGCTGATTCTGCCGGTGACCAATGGCTGCTCTTGGAACCATTGTGGTTTCTGTGAAATGTACACTCAGGAGCAGAAGAAATTCCGTGCCCGTGATGAGGCGCAGGTGCTTGAAGAGATTCGCCTGACCGGTGAGCGGATGATCGTGCAGCGGGTGTTTCTCGCCGACGGCGATGCCCTGGTGCTGCCGACTCGGCGCCTGTTGACCATTCTGCAGGCGATTCGCGAGCACATGCCGGAAGTCGAGCGAGTATCGAGTTACTGCTTGCCGCGCAATTTGCGCAAGAAGTCGGTGGATGAGCTCAAGGAGCTGGCCGATGCCGGCTTACGCATGGCGTATGTGGGGGGCGAATCCGGTGATGACGAGGTGCTGGCGCGGGTCAATAAAGGCGAAACCTACGAGTCTAGCCTGAGTGCGCTGAACAAGCTGGGTGAGGCGGGCATCACCCGTTCGGTGATGATCCTCAATGGCCTGGGCGGCACAACCCTGAGTGAGCAGCATGCGGATAATTCGGCGCGCCTGATGAATGAGTCGCAGCCGGAATTTCTCTCGACCCTGGTGGTAAGTTTTCCGACTGGTGAGGCGCGGTTTCGCCAGGGTTTTGCTGGCTTTCAGGCGCTCAATCAGCAGCAGTTATTTGTCGAGGTGGAGCGTTTGCTAAGTGGTCTCGAGCTGCACGATACGGTATTTCGCAGTGATCATGCCTCCAACTATCTGGTGCTCAAGGGCACTCTTGGCGCTGACAAGCAGCGTCTGCTGGCGCAGGTGCGGCAGGCCATTGAGCAACCGCAACAGGCGCGGTTACGTCAGGAGTGGCAGCGCGGCCTTTGATGCGCAGCAGGTGGCGTGAAACCTGCATCTAGGCGCTATCCGCCGGTTTTTTGTCACCGGCTGCGGGAGAGGCATGATGCGTAGTCTGTTGCTGATAATGAGTGTGTTGCTGCTGGGCGGCTGCATGAAGGCCAGTGATCTGGCAGATGAGGCGATTTATCAATTGCGCGATGTCGGCGTGCTTGACCATAGCCAGACGCGCCGCGCCAGCCCTTGGCGCTTGCAGGCCGATTCGTTAATTTATATCGCTCAAGGCCATTTTGTGCCGCCGGGCTCAGCCTATCCACGGCCCAATGTGGTGGCGGAGGAGGCCTACAAGGGCTTTATCGAGTATTTCCCCATGGTGCGTCGCGCCAAGGCGCCATTAGGCCTGGAAGAGTCGCTGGCCGAGGCCCGTGAAGCCGGTGCGCATTACCTGCTGTACAGCCGCTTTGCCTATGCCGATGACCGGATCGGTACGGTGGAGGAATGGGAGGATCAGGAGGCGCTGGATCGTCTGGGTACCGATCGCGGGGTGATTCAGTTGATGCTGATCGAGACCAATACCCGCTATTTGGTCGATACCACGCGCATTCGTAGCCGCGGAGGCTTCCTCACGCTTTATGATGCCAAGCCTGAGGACCTGATCGGTCCGGCGCTGCAGGATTACGCGCGGCGTTTATTGGGCTTGGGGCGTTGATTGATGACTGATACAGGCAAGGCCGGCGACCTGCTGGCGCAGATACCCAAAGGTGAGGGCAAAGGCTTGCCGCCTGTGCACCTGTGGAACCCGGAGTTCTGCGGTGATATCGACATGCGCATCGCCCGCGACGGCACTTGGTACTACTTGGGTACGCCGATTGGCCGCAAGCCGATGGTTAAACTGTTCTCCACCATTATTCGCCGTGATGGCGATAAATACGTGCTGGTAACACCGGTGGAGATGGTCGGCATCCAGGTTGATGACGCGCCCTTTGTAGCGGTCAGTCTGCAGGTGGAAGGTGAGGGCGAGGCGCAGGTGCTGCGCTTTGTCACCAATGTCGAGGATGAAGTGGTGGCAGGTAGCGAGCACCCGCTGCGGGTTGAACTGGACGCCCTGACCGAGGAGCCCGCACCTTATGTGCATGTGCGGACTAATCTCGAGGCGCTGATCCATCGCAATGTGTTTTATCAGCTGGTCGAGCTGGCGGTGCCGCGCGAGATCGATGGCAAAACCTGGCTGGGTGTGTGGAGCAGTGGAGAGTTTTTCCCTATCGGGCCGTTGCCGGAATAACAGTACGTAGCCTGGATGAAATCCAGGGGCTCGGCTGGTCGGGTTCAAGATCGGTCCCGGATTGCATCCGGGCTACAAAAAGGCATGACCAGCACTCGGGAAACCGAACGCTGCACTTCAAACAAAAAGGCTCCCGAAGGAGCCTTTTTTGCGTCTTACATATTGGGGTAGTTAGGCCCGCCGGTGCCTTCAGGGGCCACCCAGTTGATGTTCTGGGCCGGGTCCTTGATGTCACAGGTTTTGCAGTGCACGCAGTTCTGCGCGTTGATCTGGAACTTTTGCTCGCCATCTTCCTTGGTGACGATTTCGTAAACGCCGGCCGGGCAGTAGCGCTGTGCCGGTTCGTCGTACATCGGCAGGTTCTTGCTCAGCGGAATGCTCGGGTCGGTGAGCTTCAGGTGGCAGGGTTGTTCCTCTTCATGGTTGGTGTTGGAGAGGAATACCGAGCTGAGTTTGTCGAAGCTGAGTTTGCCGTCAGGTTTCGGGTAGCCGATCTTCTGCGCCTCTGCAGCCGGCTTGAGGCAGGCGTAATCCGGCTTGGTGTCGTGCAGGGTGAAGGGCAGCTTGCCGCCGAAGATGTTCTGGTCGAGCCAGTTGAAGCCTGCACCCATCAGGGGGCCGAACTTGTGCATCGCGGGGCCAAAGTTGCGGCTACGGAACAGCTCGTCGTACAGCCAGCTGGCCTTGAATGCGTCGACATAACCGGTCAGCTGGTCGCCGCCTTCCTTGCCTGCAAACAGTGCATCTGCAACGGCTTCAGCGGCGAGCATGCCGGACTTCATGGCGGTGTGGCTGCCCTTGATTTTTGCCACGTTCATGGTGCCAAGATCGCAACCGATCAGGGCGCCGCCGTTGAAAACCATCTTCGGCAGCGAGTTGATGCCGCCTTTGGCCAGTGCGCGAGCACCGTAAGCGACGCGCTTGCCGCCTTCCAGGTACTGGGCGATCACTGGGTGATGCTTGTAGCGCTGGAACTCATCGAACGGCGACAGGTGCGGGTTGCTGTACGACAGGTCGACGATCAGGCCGACTACTACCTGGTTGTTTTCCAGGTGATAGAGGAAGGAGCCGCCAGTGTTTTCGCTAGCAACGATATCCAGCGGCCAGCCGGCGGTGTGCACCACCAGGCCTTGCTCGTGCTTGGCCGGGTCAATGTCCCAGATTTCCTTGATACCGATGCCGTAATGCTGAGCGTCGGCTTCGGAGTCGAGGTCGAATTTCTTGATCAGCTGCTTGCCGATATGGCCACGGCAGCCTTCGGCGAACAGGGTGTACTTGGCACGCAGTTCCATGCCAGGGGTGTAATAACCCTCTTTCGGGTGACCTTCGCGGTCGACACCCAGATCACCGGTGAGAATGCCGTAGACCGCGCCTTCTTCGTTGATCAGCGCTTCCTGAGCAGCAAAGCCTGGGTAGATTTCTACGCCGAGGTTTTCCGCCTGCTGCGCCAGCCAGCGACACAGGTTGCCCAGAGAAATGATGTAGTTGCCATGGTTGTGCATGGTCTTGGGTACGAAGAAGTCCGGAACCTTGGTGGCCTTCTCGGCATTGCTGAGCACGTAGATGTCATCGCGCTTGACCGGAGTGTTCAGCGGGGCGCCGAGCTCTTTCCAGTCTTGGAACAGTTCATTCAATGCGCGCGGCTCGAACACCGCACCGGAAAGAATGTGCGCGCCGACTTCGGAGCCTTTTTCGACCACGCAGACGCTGATTTCTTTGCCGGCTTCGGCGGCTTTCTGCTTCAGTCGGCAGGCGGCGGACAAACCAGCAGGGCCGGCGCCGACGATGACGACGTCGAATTCCATAAATTCGCGTTCCACAGGCTATCTCCTACTCAGGGCTCTCTAATTTTATTTGGCGATCGAGCTCGTTCCGTGAGCGATGCTGGCGCATTATATCCAGACCCTTCGGATGGGCCAATACAAACGTTTGTTTGAATTTTCTGTAGGGCTGTTAGAATCTTACTACATCGCTGACGATTGGCCGCTTCGTTGTATTGACCAGTCTAGGTCGTGCGGTCAAGATACGGGCGGTTTTGTGTCTGCCGTTATTGGTCGACTCCCGGTTCCGGCCGGTCTGCAGTTCCCGCCATGTTCGCTTCTGGCGACATTCTTATTCACCGGAGAGTAACGAGGAATCCATGAAGGTTCTTGTAGCTGTCAAACGAGTGGTCGACTACAACGTCAAAGTTCGCGTCAAAGCGGACAACAGCGGCGTTGATCTTGCCAACGTCAAGATGTCGATGAACCCTTTCTGCGAAATCGCCGTGGAAGAAGCTGTACGCCTGAAAGAGAAAGGCGTGGCGAGCGAGATCGTTGTCGTAACCATCGGCCCGACCACTGCTCAAGAGCAGCTGCGTACAGCGCTGGCACTGGGTGCTGACCGTGCCATCCTGGTTGAGTCGGCCGAGGAGCTGAACTCGCTGGCTGTGGCCAAACTGCTCAAGGCAGTGGTCGACAAAGAGCAGCCGCAGTTGGTGATCATGGGCAAACAGGCCATCGACAGCGACAACAACCAGACCGGCCAGATGCTTGGCGCGCTAACTGGCTTCGGCCAGGGCACTTTCGCCTCCAAGGTTGAAGTGGCTGGCGACAAGGTCAACGTAACCCGCGAAATCGACGGCGGTCTGCAGACCGTTGCGTTGAGCCTGCCGGCTATCGTGACCACCGACCTGCGTCTGAACGAGCCGCGCTATGCGTCGCTGCCGAACATCATGAAAGCCAAGAAGAAGCCGCTGGAAACCGTTACCCCGGGCGACCTGGGTGTTTCCACCGCTTCCACCGTGAAAACCCTGAAAGTCGAAGCGCCTGCTACCCGCAGCGCCGGCATCAAGGTCAAGTCCGTGGCTGAACTGGTCGAGAAACTGAAGAACGAGGCGAAGGTAATCTAAATGACTATCCTGGTTATCGCTGAACACACCAATGCCGCCCTGGCGCCTGCCACGCTGAACACTGTTGCCGCTGCCGCGAAAATCGGTGGTGACATCCATGTTCTGGTTGCAGGTTCCGCTTGCGGCGCTGCTGCCGAAGCTGCTGGCAAGATTGCTGGCGTGGCCAAGGTGCTGGTTGCTGACAACGCCGCTTTCGCGCACCAGCTGCCTGAAAACGTCGCGCCACTGGTAGCTGAACTGGGCAAGGGCTACAGCCACATCCTGGCTGCCGCCACCAGCAACGGTAAGAACATCCTGCCGCGCGTTGCCGCTGCGCTGGACGTTGATCAGATCTCGGAAATCATCGCTGTTGAAAGCGCTGACACGTTCAAGCGTCCGATCTACGCCGGTAACGCCATCGCCACCGTGCAATCTTCCGCTGCCGTTAAAGTCATCACCGTGCGTAGCACCGGTTTTGATCCGGTTGCTGCTGAAGGCGGTTCTGCTGCCGTTGAGGCAGTGGGCGGCGCAGCTGACGCTGGCAAATCGGCTTTCGTTGGCGAAGAGCTGGCCAAGTCCGATCGTCCTGAACTGACCGCTGCCAAGATCGTCGTTTCTGGCGGCCGCGGCATGCAGAACGGTGACAACTTCAAGCACCTGTACGCTCTGGCTGACAAGCTGGGCGCTGCTGTAGGTGCCTCGCGCGCCGCAGTTGACGCAGGTTTTGTACCGAACGATATGCAGGTCGGTCAGACCGGCAAGATCGTTGCGCCACAGCTGTACATCGCCGTCGGTATCTCCGGCGCGATCCAGCACTTGGCCGGCATGAAAGACTCCAAGGTGATCGTTGCGATCAACAAGGACGAAGAAGCGCCGATCTTCCAGGTAGCCGATTACGGTCTGGTAGCTGATCTGTTCGAAGCAGTACCTGAGCTGGAGAAACTGGTTTAAGCCGGCTTCCCTAGTGCAGAAAAAACCCGCTCACTGAGCGGGTTTTTTATTGCCTACATTTTGGTGCTAATCCGGTAATGCTTGGAGAAAGGCCCAGTAGTGCTGCGCGGTCAGCTCCGCCCGTTCAATCATCGGCGCATGGCCGGTATCCGCCAGGATAACCACGCTGGGTTTGCGCAGCAGCGGTTGCATGACCTCGACGCTGGAGACATGCAGCGCCCGATCTTCTGCGCCCCAGATGATCAGCGTGGGTGCCTGGATCTTCGGTAGCTCAGGCTCCAGCGGGATATAGCGTTCGATCAAATGGGCAAATACCTGGTCGTAGTGTGCGCTATTGGCGATGGCCTGCTCGGCGAAATAGCCCTTGAGCGATTCCGTCAGGTAAGGCGGCTGCACGAAGATAAAGTCGAGCAGGCGCTGAAAATCCTCGGGGCTCTTCACCACCAGCGGATTGGGTTCGCCGCGCTGCAGCCGTTGCATCAGCTCGCTAGGCTGCGGCGATGTGATACCGGCATTGTCGAGTAGTGCTAGAGACAGCGTTCTGTGTGGATAGCGCGCGGCATATAGCGCACTGATATGCCCGCCCATGGAGTTGCCGATCAGGTGCGACTGCTCGATTCCCAGTGCATCAATCACGCTGGCCAGGCGCTCGGTCTGGGTGCCTACATCGTAACTGCCGGCCGGTTTGTCGCTGGCGCCAAAGCCCGGCAGGTCGAGGGCAATAACCCGATAATCCTGGCTGAGGTGGCGAGCGAAACGCAGCCAGTTGTCCTTGTTGGCGGCAAAGCCGTGCACCATCAGGATGGTTTGTGCGCTGCTTGGGCCGCCCTCGTAGTAATGAATGCTAAGATCGCCCACGCTGATCTGTTTGAGACTCAGCCCGGCGCGCTGTCGCTCTACCAACTGTATGCTCGTCAACAGAGTCGCGGGCGACAGGTAGAGCAGGGCAGCGCTGCCAGCGAGCAGTAGCATCAATGCTGCGATCAGTTTTTTCATGGTTAGTCTTTATCGCGAATTCGTATGGATGCGTATTAAGCTAGCATGATCCAGAAGTCTCCCGATGTGTGGCCGCAGACGCCCATCCAAGGTTAAGTCGAGAAGTCGCCAATGCTTGAGCGTGGTTTTTATAGGTCGTTTCTCTTGCTGTTCGCAGCGCTGCTGATGCCGGCTTTAGCCGTTGCCGCAGGCAAGTGCGAGCGCCTGGTGGCGACTGGTAATCCGGAGTATCCGCCATACCTCTGGCGCGACCCGCAGAATCCTCAGCAATTGATCGGTGCCAATGCCGACCTGCTGCAGCACCTGGCCAAAGAGCTGGGTGTGGTGGTGGACATTATCTATACCGGGCCCTGGTCGCGGGCGCAGGATGAAGTGCGCACCGGCCGTGTCGACCTGATTGCCGGTGCCTTCCTGACCCTGCCGCGCCTGGAGGTGATGGATTACGTGCATCCGGCGTTTTTCTACACCCCAAGTGTGGTGTGGGTGCATCGTGGTGCCGAGTTCCCCTACGCCGGCTGGGATGACCTGCGCAATCGAACCGGCGACACCCTGGTCAACAACAGTTTTGGTCAGGCCTTTGATGCCTACGCCAAGAGCAACCTGACTTTGGAAGGCGTTGCCAGCCTGACTCAGGCGTTCCAGAAACTCCTGCTGGGGCGTACCGACTACGTGCTGTATGAGCGTTATCCGGGGCAGGCGCTGGCCGATAGCCTGGGTATGCAGGACGATCTGCTGGTGCTCGATCCGCCTATCTCCAGTGAAGGCCTGTACCTGACGTTGTCGCATAACTCGGCCTGCAACGATGCCTGGCTGCGCGGCATGCTGGCGAAGAAAATGAACGAAGCAATCGCCAGCGGTTTGCCGGATGACTTGCTGCAGCGCAATCTGCAGCGCTGGAAAGATCAACAGCTCACACCCAGCGGTGACGCTGAACAGTAGGGAAAATCTGTGATTTATCGACGTATCTGTGCGGCCTTTCTGCCGCTCATGCTCAGCGCCTGTGCATCCGACCCTGCGCCCAATGAGCAACTGCGCCTGACCGAACAGGCGCTCAGCCAGGCCAAGGCGCTGGGTATTTCCGCTGAGCAATCGGCCTCGCTGCGCCTGGCTGAGGAAAAACTCGCTTTAGCGCAAACGGCCATGCAGGACGAGGATTACAAACAGGCGCGGGTGTATGCCGAGCAGGCCGAGCTGGATGCACGGCTGGCCGAAGCCGAGCACCTGACCGAAAAAAGCCAGCAGCAACTGGCCGAGCTGAGCAACGCCATCAATCGCTTGCGTAAACAGCTGGGAGGCTTGCAATGAAGCATGCTCAGCTCAGCCTGTTGGCGATTTTCGCGGCTGTATTGTTGACCGGCTGCGCTTCATCCCACAGCTCCAGCGACCAGGCGCTGCAGGGGGCGCACGCCGCCTTCCAGCAGGTCAAGGAAGATGGTGATGTGCTGCGCAGCGCGCCCAAAGACCTGATTCGCGCAGGCGAATCGCTGGCCAAGGCTGATCGCCTGTCGAGCTACTGGGGCAGCGCCGCTGATGTCAGCCACTATGCCTATCTCAGCCAGCAATACAGTGCGATTGCCGGGCAGAAGAGCGCGCTTAACCTGAATCAGGAACGCGCGGTCAAGCTGGAGCTGGAGCGACAGCGTCTGCAGTTGGCTCTGCGTGAGGCCAAGCTGCTCAGCGTGCAGGATCAGAGCAGCTGGCTTGAAGAGCAGATGGTCAGCCTGGCCACCAGCCAGAGTGAGCGCGGCTTGGTGATGACCTTGGGCGATGTGCTGTTCGATGCCGGTCACAGCGACCTCAAGGCTTCAGCCAACCGCACGGTGCTAAAGCTGGTGCAGTTCCTTCAACTCAACCCCCGACGCATCGTGCGCATCGAGGGTTATACCGATAGCCGTGGCGATGCCCAGGAGAACCTCGAACTGTCCCGCGCTCGCGCTCAGGCAGTGGCTGATGTACTGGTCGATCTGGGCATCGATAGCAAACGCATCGAAGTGCAGGGCCATGGCGAGAGCTTCCCGGTAACCGAAAATGCCTCGGCCAAAGGCCGGGCGCAGAATCGTCGGGTAGAGATCGTGTTCTCCGATGAGCAAGGCAATCTCGGCTCGTCGCGTTAAATCTGGCACCGTTAAAAAGCCTCGGTTAGCCGGGGCTTTTTATTGTCTTTTATTCAGAGCGGCGCAGCCTGCGGGTAGTCGTTAGGCATCGGCGCACAGTCCTTACACCTGTTAATTGAACCGCTACAGTCCTGGCTAGTTGGCACTGTATCGCCCACAATTCAGTAAGCTGTACCGGTGCAATTGTAAAAGCCCGGTTTACTGTTACGGTTCAGTCAAGCAGGAACGCGGTTATGACCAATCTGTTGCTTTATCAGCGTATTGCCCAGCAACTGGCGGAAGACATCCGCCGCGGCGTTTACCAGCCCGGTGAGCGTGTGCCTTCGGTGCGCAAGATGAGTGCGCAGCTGAGCGTCAGCCACGCGACTGTTCTGCAGGCCTACGCCAATCTGGAGGATCAGGGCTTGATCCGTGCCCGCCCGCAATCCGGCTTCTACGTGCACCAGACCCCGGCTCTGACTGCACCAACCCCGGATATCGCCCGCGTAGAGCGCCCTGGTCTGGTGACGCGCAGCAGTATCATCAATCAGGTGCTCACCGAGTCGCGCCGCGAGGGAGTGTTCCCCTTAGGTGCGGCAGTGCCGCATGTGGATTACCTGCCGGTGCGCGCGTTGCACCAGCAGTTGGCCAAGGTCACCCGCTTTCACAGCGCGCGGGCCTTTAGCTATATGTTCAGCCCGGGCTTTGAGCCGCTACGGCGCCAAGTGGCGATCCGCATGCGCGATGCCGGCGTGGTGGTCGACCCGACTGAAGTGGTGATCACCCACGGCTGCGTGGATGCGCTGCAGATGAGCCTGCGCGTGCTGACCAAGCCGGGCGATCTGATCGCTGCCGAGTCACCTACCTATTACGGCCTGCTGCAACTGGCGGATCTGCTCGGCCTGAAAGTTATCGAGATTCCTAGCGACCCGACCACCGGCATCAGCCTGGAAGCCCTGCAGCTGGCGGCCAACCAATGGCCGATCAAAGCCCTGGTATTGACCGCGCGGTTGAGCAATCCGCTGGGCGGCACCATTCCCGAAGAGCGTCAGCGCCAGTTGCTGCGTCTGGCCGGTGATTACGATATTCAGATCATCGAAGACGATATCTACGGCGAACTGATGTTCGAGCAGGGCCCGACCAAGGCACTCAAATCCCATGACCGTGAAGGGCGGGTGGTGTATTGCTCAAGTTTCTCCAAGACCCTGTCGCCTGGTGTGCGTATCGGCTGGATTGTCGCCGGCAAATATCAGGATGAAATTCAGCGCCTGCAGACCTTCAGCACCCACTCGGCCTGCAGCGTGACGCAGATGGCGGTAGCGGCGTATCTGGAGAACGGCGGTTACGACCGCCACCTGCGCTTTATCCGCCAGGAATACCGCAAGAACCTCAGCGCCTTCCAGCTGGCGGTGCAGCAGTACTTCCCTGAAGGCACGCAGATGAGCCGGCCCAAGGGCGGTTTTATTCTCTGGGTCAGTCTGCCGGCGCGGGTCAATACCAAAGATCTGCACGTACGGGCCCTGCAGCAGGGCATCAGCATCGCGCCGGGGTTGATCTTCAGTAATACCGAGCAGTTCAACCACTGCATTCGCCTGAACTGCGGCATCCCGTGGAACCGCGAAGCTGAGCGCGCGTTGATGACGTTGGGCATGCTGGCCGGGCAGCTGTGTCAGGAGGGTGTCACCGTTTCCTGAGGTTGTGTCTGGTCGTATCAGCCTGCGCCGCAGTACTCTACTATCGCCAGTAGGACACATAAGGCAGGGAAACCGGTGCGGACGATTGTTGCGTTACTCTGCCTGTTGCTGGGCGAACAGAGTGCTCGTGGAGCCGACTTCACTGTGGGGGCAGAAGCGATCAACTTCTACCCGATCTACGACGGTACGGCGGCTCACTACCGCGGCTATGGTCGGGATGTGCTGGATCATTTCGCCAGCAAATACGGCTACAACTTCCGCTATGTTCATTTGCCGGTGAAGCGCCTTTACCGCAACTTCCTCAGCACCGACGAACTGGATTTCAAATTCCCCGATAATCCGCTTTGGCAGCGCGATATGCGCAAGGACAAGGCCGTCACCTACAGCAATACTGTCTACCAGGCCATCGAGGGTCTCTTTGTGTTGCCGGCGAATCGTGACAAATCGCTCGCGGAGCTTGCGGCGATTGCCACTGTGAGAGGGTTCGATGCCTGGCCTTACAAAGTCGACATCGCTAATGGCGTTATCGAACTGCAATTCGCTAACACCCAGGACAGCCTCGTGGCGCTGGCTCGGCAAGGTCGGGTGGGCGGCATCTTCTACGAAGCAAGTGCGCTCAACTGGTATCAGTACACGACCGATACCCCGGCCGGTGACAGGCTCGTGTTGAACGAACGCTTGCCGCACTATCGACCGCAGTTTTTTCTGTCCACGCGCACGCAGCCGCAGATCATTGCTCAGTTCAACCAGTTTTTGCAGGACGAATCCCACCTGCTGCAACGCTTAAAGAGCAAATACGGGCTCTCGGATGTCCAGGCACCCTAATACAGAGAACCACCTTTCTCCGTATGCTTCCGCTGCCCTTTACGGCTGATGGGGGCATTTTTACGAGCGGTTAACCCGTCTGCCGATACCTCTGCGTCTACCTGAGCGAATGGTTTGTTCCGATCGCTCAGGAGATGCGCCCATGTCTGCTTACCCCGTATTGCTTACCCGTCCTCTGCTTGCCGGTTTCGCCGCAGGTGTACTGATCAGCCTTGGTGCGTGCAGCGCCGCTAACCCCGAGGCGCCGGCTACCGAGGCTGGCAGCCCGCAGCTGAGCGATCAGGCCCATAAGCGTGAACGTGCCGAGTTGCATGAACAGCTGGCCGCTGCCCCCGCTGAGTTGCAACGTAAAAACCAGGTGATGGGCGGCGCCGTGATGCCCAGTGTGGCCTATGCGCCGATGCCGATGTCGGTACAGGCCGATGCCTTGCCGCCGGGCTATCGTGACGAGAACCGCGAGCAGTATCAGAAACTGGCGGGCAACCCGGTGCATGCCGTGGCCGAGACGCCGGTGTCGACTTTTAGCATCGATGTGGATACCGGCAGCTACGCCAATGTGCGGCGTTTCCTCAATAGCGGTCAGTTGCCGCCGCAGGATGCGGTGCGCCTGGAGGAGCTGGTCAATTACTTCCCTTATGCCTATCCGCTGCCCAAGGGCGATGTGCCGTTTGGCGTGCACACTGAACTGGCGGCCACGCCGTGGAACCCGGAAAGCCGCCTGCTGCGTATCGCCATCAAGGCTTCGGACCTACGCGTAGACGAGCTGCCGCCAGCCAATCTGGTGTTTCTGGTGGATGTCTCCGGCTCGATGGACCGCCGCGAAGGGCTGCCCATGGTGCAGAGTACCTTGAAGCTGCTGGTCGAGCAGTTGCGTGCTCAGGACAAGGTGTCGCTGGTGGTGTATGCCGGCTCATCCAGCGTGGTGCTGGAGCCAACATCCGGCAGTGAGAAAGCCAAGATCCGCGCGGCCATCGATCAGCTGACGGCGGGCGGTTCAACGGCGGGCGAGTCGGGCATTCAGCTGGCCTATCAGCAGGCGCAGCAGGGCTTTATCGACGGCGGCATCAACCGCATCCTGCTGGCTACCGATGGCGACTTCAATGTCGGCATCAGCGACTTCGAAAGCCTCAAGCAACTGGCCGCCGACAAGCGCAAGACCGGTGTGTCCCTGACCACCCTGGGCTTTGGCACCGATAACTACAACGAGCAGTTGATGGAGCAGCTAGCCGACGCTGGTGATGGTAACTACGCCTATATCGACAACCTGCGCGAGGCGCGCAAGGTGCTGGTCGATCAGCTCAGCTCGACCCTGGCGACGGTCGCCAGCGATGTGAAGATTCAGGTCGAGTTCAACCCGGCCGAGGTCAGCGAATATCGGTTATTGGGTTATGAAAACCGTGCACTAAAGCGTGAGGATTTCAGTAACGACAAGGTCGATGCCGGTGAAATCGGCGCGGGCCACACGGTAACCGCGCTGTATGAAGTGGTGCCGGTGGGCGGCAAGGGTTGGCTGGAACCGCTGCGCTATCAGACTGCGAAAACTGACAGCAAGACAGGCGAGCTGGCCTGGCTGCGTATCCGTTACAAGGCGCCAGGGCAGAACGTTAGCAAACTGCTGGAGCAGCCGATTCAAGCCGCTGATGTGCCTGCTATCGGCCAGGCCAGCGAAGACCTGCGCTTTGCCGCCGCCGTGGCTGCGTTTGCTCAGCAGCTTAAAGGCGATACCTACACCGGGCGCTTCAGCCTGGCTGACAGCGCCGAGCTGGCGCGTGCCGCTAAGGGCGATGACCGCTTCGGTCTGCGTGGCGAGTTCGTGCAGCTGGTGGAACTGGCGCAGAGTCTGCAAACTGCGACGAACCGTTCAACTACCGCACGAGTACAGCAGTGAATCGACCCCTCACGGATGACGACGCCGCCTTGTTGCGGCGTTACCGCCGCGGTGACGCGGCGGCTTTCGCCGAGTTGTACCAGCGCCACCGGCTCGGCCTGTTTCGTTTTCTGCTCGGCCTGTGTGGCGACCACGCCCTGGCCGAGGAGGTGTTTCAGGACACCTGGATGAGCCTGATCCGCAGCCAGAGTGAGCAGCGCGATAGCGTGTTGTTCAAGACCTGGCTGTACCAGATCGGCCGTAACCGGTTGATCGACACCTGGCGCAAGCATGGTCGGCACCAGGCGGGGCATGCTGAGTACGATGAACAGCAGCATGCCCCGCACGACCCGCAGCCCGGTCCCGAGCAACAGCTCAGCCTGAGCCGCGATCAGCAGCGTTTAGAGGCCGCCCTGGCCGATTTACCGGCAGAGCAGCGCGAAGTGTTTCTGCTGCGCGCCCATGGCGACCTGGAGCTGGCCGAGATCGCCGAGCTGACCCAGATACCTGCTGAGACGGTAAAGAGCCGTTTGCGCTATGCCCTGCAGAAGTTACGTCGGCTGCTGGCTGACTCGGCCGCCGAGGAGTTGTCCGTATGAACCACGATCAACATAGGCTCGATGAGCAGGAACGGCAGATGCTGGAGCATTTCCGCCAGCACAGCAGCGGTGAACCCAGCGCGCAGCTGGATGCACAGATTCTCGCGGCTGCCACTGCCGCCGTGCGCAACGTGGCCACAGATAAGGCCAAACCCGGTTTGGGCGCGCGCCTGCACAACTGGCTGTTCGGCGCTGGTGGCCGGCAACGCTGGTCGGTGGCATTGGCTGGGGTTGCCTGCCTGGGGATTGGGGTAAGCCTGACCTGGCGTACCTTCGAGCAGGCGCCCGATGCCTTTGACGCCGTGCCGAGCGGCGCGCCGATGGCGCCGGCTGCGGCGAGGATGGCACCACAATCGGCACCGATGTCCGCGCCACTGGCGGAATCCGCGGCGATTAGTGATGAGGCAGAACGCTCACGGGCCGCGCAGCCTGCACCAGTGATCCAGGGCTACAGCGCCGATGCCGCCAAGGCTGAGAAGAAGCTCTCTGTGGGGGCGTCCAATCAGCTGCTGCGTGAAGAGGTGGCGGCCGATGCGTTGCACGACGCCGTGCCTGCCGTGTCAGCCCCTGAAAAAGCGGCACAAGCCGCAGGCATTCAGGCCGAACAGCAGCTGCACAGCGAGTTGCAACGCTTGCTCAAGCTTCGTCGCGATGGCTGGACGGATGAGGCCGATGCCTTGCTGTTGCAACTGATGCGTGAGCACCCGGAGCTGGATATCGACGCACAGCTGCAGCTACTGCAGCAGGATGAATAAGACGGCATGGGTCAGTCGCTGGTGGCCATCGATCCCGGTGGCTGTTGGCTGATCCTTAGGCTAGAGCGCCGCGCTGTAACCTGCCGTACCGATTGCGTGCTTGCCAGAGTACGGGGCAGAGGCCAGCATAGCGGCTTGTGTCACTGCCTTTGTACCTGCCCATGTTGCCTATTCGAAACCTCGCGCTGCTGTTGACTGTCTTGTCACTGGCAGCTTGCGAGCAAAGCACCAACCCTCCTGCCAAGCCCAAAGCTGAAACCGTCAAGGTGCAACCGGCACCAGCCGCAGCGCCTAGCAAAGCGGCCAAGACCGAGCCGGCGCCCGTCGTAAATAAGCCCAGCGCTGTTGAAAGCAAACCTGTGCCAGAGGCTCAAGCCAAGCCGAAACCTGCTGTGGTTGCGCGTAAGGCCGAACCCGCAGAGCCGAAAGCACCGCTGGATCTGAGCCTGCATACCAATGTGTTTGATCCCCTGCAGCCGGTGGCACCGCTCAGCGACCTGTCGGTCCCGTTATTGCCGCCTATGTTTGGCGACAAGGACAAGATTGAGGGGCCCTTCCAGCTCAATGGCAAGCTGATTACCAATGAGCGCGGCGATGACTACTGGGAGTCGGTCGAGGGCGCGCAGCTGCAGTTCGAATTCAAGCAATAGCAGGCAGCGTGGATAGCCCGCCTGCTGCCGGCAATCAGAAGCGGTAGGCTTGTTCGCCGATGGCGGCGAACAGCGTCTGATCCAGTGGGGTAAAGCGCTGTTCGCCCGGTAAACGTACCCACAAGGGCTCCTGCACGGCTGCCGGGTTGTAGGCGGCCTGCTTGAGGTCGGTTTTCTTGTATTTGAAGGTGCCGGTGGTTTCCACCTCGCCGAGCAGGCGGATAAACAGCGGCGCGGCGTACACCGGCAACTCGGCATCCAGGTGCGCGGCAAGGGCGGCGCTATCCAGTTGCTGGCCTTCACTCAGACGCAGCGCAGCCATGCCACAGCGGCCATTGGTGCCGGGGATTTCCACGCCATAGACCACCGCATCCTCGACGCCGGGGAAGGCACCGAGGACGTTTTCCACTTCGGTGGTGGAGACGTTTTCGCCTTTCCAGCGAAAGGTATCGCCCAGGCGGTCGACAAACTGCGCGTGCTTGCAGCCGATATCGCGCATCAAATCGCCGGTGTTGAACCAGGCATCGCCCTTCTTGAACACATTGCGCAGGATCGCCGCCTCGCTTTTGGCCGGGTCGGTGTAACCGTCGAATGGCCACTTGGCGCTGATTTCGCTGATCAGCAAACCCGGCTCGCCTTTGTCGGCTTTCTGCAGAAAACCTTTGGCGGTGCGCATCGCGCAGTCGTTCTCCAGGTCGTAGCGCACGATGGCGTAGGTGGCGGGGGAGAAGCCCACGGTATTGTCGAAGTTGAATACGTTGGTAAAGCCGATATTGCCTTCGCTGGAGGCATAGAACTCGGTGATCTGCTCGACCCCAAAGCGGGCCTTGAACTCGGCCCAGATCGAGGGGCGCAGGCCGTTGCCGATCATGCAGCGCAGGCTGTTGTTCTTTTCGGCGGCCGTCTCGGGCTGGTTAAGCAGGTAGCGGCACAGCTCGCCGATATAGCCGAAGCAGGTGGCCTGATAGCGCTGCACATCCGGCCAGAAGGCGCTGGCGGAGAACTTGCGGCGCAGGGCGATGGCCGCGCCACCGGCCAGGGCGGCGCTCCAGCACACGGTCACGGCGTTGTTGTGGTAGCAGGGCAGAGTCAGGTAGAGCACGTCCTGGTTGTTCAGGGTCAGCCCGGAATGGCCGAAGCCGCCATAGGCCTTGATCCACTTGCCGTGACTCATTATCGAGGCCTTGGGCAGGCCGGTGGTGCCGGAGGTGTAGATCAGGAAACAAGGGTCCTTCATCTGCACCTTGGCGCTGTCGGGCGGGTTATCGCTGGCCTGGCTGCGCGCCAGTTGCATCAGATTGGTCCAGCCGTCGGGGGCTTGGCCGGGATCGCTTAGGCAATCCTGATCGGCCACCCAGTAACGTGGCGTCTGCGGTTTATCGAGCTGCTCGGCGACCTCATTGAAGGCGGCGAGCAGTTCTTCACCGATCAGCATAAAACCCGGTTTCACCAGGTTCAGGCTGTGCGCCAGCACCTTGCCGCGCTGGGTGGTGTTGACCAGCGCGCCGACCGCGCCGAGCTTGCTCAGCGCGGCGAGAATAGCCAGCAGCTCCAGGCGGTTTTCCAGCATCACCGCCACCACGCTGCCATGGCGCACGCCCTCCGCCTTGAAGGCCCAGGCCAGGCGGTTGGCCCAGGCGTTGAACTGGGCATAGCTAAGGCTGCGCGACTCATCCAGCAGCGCTGGCCGGTCGGGGTGCTGCTGCACAGTGCGCTCCAGCGCCCAGGCCAGCGACAGGTTCTTCTCGCGGTTACGAATACCGGCGTAATACAGGCCGCGCAACATACGCGGCACACGCGGCAGGTGCTGGGGTAGACGGGCAAGGAAACGCAGCGGGGAAATCAGATCGGTCTGGCTCATGGCTCTCGCGCTTATGGTTGTTATGCGGGGGCGAAGGTCAACTCTAGTCGCCCGCATGCACACCTGCCATGGCTCTGGCGCAAGCCTGGCCGGGCGGATCGGCAAATAGCGCTGCAGCTGTGTATTGCCAGCGAGCCCTGGGCTGTGGCATTAGCTCGGCATGCTGGCGAGATGGCGTACAGAACCAGGAGGGGCAATGAACCTGAACCAAATCACCGTGGCGGTCAGCGATGTGCCGCGATCTATTCGCTTTTATCAGGGCCTGGGCCTGCAACTGATTGTCGAGAGTCTGCCGGACTATGCGCGGTTTTGTTGCCCGGATGGCCAGGCGAGCTTTTCCCTAAGCAAGGTTGCCCAGGTGCCGGCGAGCCAGACGTTGATCTACTTCGAATGCGCCGAACTGGATCAGACCGTCGCGCGCCTACAGGCCCAGGGCGTCGAGTTCAGCATGCTGCCGACCGATCAGCCCTGGCTGTGGCGCGAAGCCTATCTGCAAGACCCGGATGGCAATCCGCTGTGTTTGTATCACGCCGGCGAAAACCGTCTGAATCCGCCTTGGCGGCTTAAGTAAGGCGCTTAATGCTCTGCGCCCATGCCCGCTCTAAGGTGAGCGGGCGTTGGTATGGCCTGCCGGTTTAGTCGACAAACAGATCGTTCATCAGTTTTCCGGTTGGGTCATAGCGGTACTGCTCGAAGTCGTTCTGGCCCTGCTCACGCAGGATTTCCTCATCGATCAGCAGGCGCCCGCTGATGCTGCGTTCGCTGCTGGACAGGATGGCGTGGGCGGCATCGGCCATGATCGCCGGCAGGCGTGCGGCCTTCATCACCGCCAGGCCGCCTGCCTCGAACTCGATGGCGGCGGTGGCGATCACCGTCTTCGGCCACAGCGAGTTGACGCTGATGCCGTACTTCTTGAATTCCTCATGCATGCCTAAGGTGAGCATGCTCATGCCGTACTTGGTGGTGGTGTAGGGGCCGTAGTTGGCGAACCACTTGGGGTCGAGGTTAAGCGGCGGCGACAGGCTGAGAATATGGCCCTTACTCTGCTTAAGGTAGGGCAACGCTGCCTGGCTGCAGACCATCACCGCGCGGGTGTTGATCTGGAACATCAGGTCGAAGCGCTTGGGCTCGAGTTTCTCCACACCCACCAGTTTGATGGCGCCAGCATTGTTGATCAGCGCGTCGATACCGCCAAAGTGCTCGGCGGCTTGGGCCATGGCAGTTTTCACTGCGCTTTCGTCACGCACATCGACCTGCAGGGCCAGGGCCTTACCGCCCACTTCCTCAACTTCTGCCGCTACAGAGTAAATGGTGCCAGGCAACTTGGCATGAGGCTCGGCGCTTTTCGCTGCAATCACGATATTGGCGCCTTCACGGGCGGCGCGCAGGGCGATTTCACGGCCGATGCCACGGCTGGCGCCGGTGATAAATAGGGTTTTGTCTTGCAGTGACATATGCGTGCTCTCGAATTGTTATGGTTTTTGTGGGAGGGGCCGGGCGGCGATCCGCTTTAGCCGCGACAAGTAACTAATTAGTCGCGGCTAAAGCCCCTCCCACGGGATGCGATCAGCTTTCGCTGGCTTCGATTTCCACCAGCAGCTGACGGTTCTTCACCTGATCGCCACGGCTGACGCCAATGCGGCGTACCACACCGTCGATGCTGGCCTTGAGCGGGTGTTCCATCTTCATCGCTTCCAACACCACCAGCAGCTGGCCCTTGCTGACGCTAGCGCCTTCCTCCACCAATACCTCGACAATCGCGCCGTCCATCGGTGCCTTGACGCTGCCCGAGCCGGCGCCGGCAGCGCTGCTGACCGGCTGGTGGGTGATATCAGTCAGCTGCAGATTGCCGTTATGGCCGTACAGCCAGAGGTTTTCGCCAGCCTGGTGATAGGCCAGTCGCTGACGAATGCCATCCAGCTCCAGGGTGGCCCAACGGCCGTCGCTGGCCAGCAGCTTAAGGCTGACCTGCTGTTCGCCAATCGTGGCCAGCAGGCTGGGCTGTGGGCCGTCGCCCAGCACTTCCAGCTCCACGGTAAATGCCTGTTCGCCCTGCTTGAGCAGAAAGCGCCAGGGCGCGCTGCCGGCGTTGCGCCAGCCGGAGAGCCCCGGTTGGTGCGCGCGGGCATTGGCCGATTGCTGGAACAGCAGGGCGGCTGCGGCAGCCAGTTCGCTGGCTTTTGGCGGCCGCGGGCTCAGGCTCGGGTCATCGGCGAAATGCTCGGTGATAAACGCGGTAGTGGCATTGCCGGCGGCAAATTCAGGGTGGCTGAGCAGGTTGGCGAGAAAGCGTTGGTTGCCGTTGACGCCGAGCAGCACGCAATCCTCAACCGCACGCACCAGCTTGCGCCGCGCTTCCTCGCGGGTGGCGCCATAGGCGATAACCTTGGCCAGCATGGGATCGTAGAACGGCGTGATGGCCTGGCCTTCAACCAGACCGTGGTCGATGCGGATACCGTCGCGCAGCGCCGGCTCCCAGCGCAGTGCGCTGCCGGTTTGCGGGAGGAAGTTCTGTGTGGCGTCTTCGGCGTACAGGCGCACTTCCATGGCGTGGCCGGTCAGGCGAATCTCGTCCTGTTTAAGCGGCAGCGGCTGGCCTTCAGCCACGCGAATCTGCCAGGCGACCAGGTCCTGGCCGGTGATCAGTTCGGTGACTGGGTGCTCAACCTGCAGGCGGGTGTTCATTTCCAGAAAGAAGAATTCGCCGCTCTGATCGAGGAGAAATTCCACGGTGCCAGCGCCGACGTAGTTGACCGAGGCGGCCGCTTTCACCGCCGCCTCGCCCATGGCTTGGCGCAGCTCAGGCGTCATTACCGGGCAGGGCGCTTCCTCGACCACCTTCTGATGGCGGCGCTGCACCGAGCAGTCGCGCTCGCCGAGATAGACGATATTGCCGTGTTGATCGCCGAACACCTGGATTTCTACATGGCGCGGCTGGATGACCGCACGTTCGAGAATCAGTTCGCCGGAGCCGAAGGCGTTCTGTGCCTCCGAGCGGGCGGTGCGGATTTGCGCCAGCAGTTCGCTGGACTCATGTACCAGGCGCATGCCACGACCGCCGCCGCCGGCGCTGGCCTTGATCATCAGCGGGTAGCCGATACGCTCGGCCTCGCGGCTCAGGGTGTCGTCGTCCTCGGCTGCGCCCTCAAAACCGGGAATACACGGCACGCCTGCTTCCAGCATGGCGATCTTCGACAGGCGCTTGCTGCCCATCAGGTGGATGGCTTCCACAGTCGGGCCGATAAACACGATGCCGGCGGCCTCACAGGCGCGGGCGAACTCGGCATTTTCCGAGAGAAAACCGTAGCCAGGGTGGATCGCGTCGGCCCCGGTTTTCTGCGCCGCGTTGATGATGTTCTCAATCACCAGATAGGACTGGTTGACCTGGGCCGGGCCGATGCACACGGCTTCATCGGCTTCCTGCACATGGCGTGCGCCGGCATCGGCTTCCGAATAGACGGCCACGGTGCGGTAGCCGAGGTCCTGGGCGGTGCGCATCACCCGGCAGGCGATTTCCCCGCGGTTGGCGATCAGAATTTTGTTAAAGGCGGGCATCTTCGTGCTCCTGTGGGGCGATCCCCGGATTACATCCGGGCTACGGTGTTCTTGCGTACGTGGGAGGGGCTTTAGCCGCGAAAAGCGATACCAGTCGCGGCTAAAGCCCCTCCCACAGGGTTATTCAGCAGCCCACTTCGGCGCACGTTTCTGTACAAACGCCATGGTGCCTTCGATGCCTTCGGCGCCAGTAACGGCAGCAGCAAACTGCTCGGCGGCGCGGTCCAGTAGGGGGGCGAGTGCTTCTTGCTCGGCGGCCAGCAGCAGCGCCTTGGTCTGGGCATTGGCCTGCGGCGCGCATTGGCGTACCTGGCTGAGCACCTGCTGCAAGCGCACGTCGAGGTGTTCGCTGTCGACTTCGCTGAAATGCACCAGGCCCAGGCGCTCGGCCTCGCTGCCATTGAAGCGGGCGGCGGTAAGAGCCAGGCGACGGGTCTGGGTCAGGCCGATGCGCCGCACCACAAAGGGTGCGATCTGCGCGGGCAGAATGCCCAAGGTGGTTTCCGGCAGGCCGAACTTGGCGTCCTGCTGGCAGAGGGCGATATCCGACACGCAGGCCAGGCCGAAACCGCCACCGAGCACTGCGCCTTCAAGCACGGCGATCAGCACCTGCGGCGTGTTCTGCGCTTCTTCCAGCAGGCTGCCAAAGGCGCGGTTAAGGTTGCGGTAGGCATCACCACCAGCCGCACGCGCGCCGGCCATGTCCTTGATGTCGCCGCCGGCGCAGAAATGCCCACCGGCACCGCGCAGGACAATGGCGCGTACGTTCAGATCATTACGCAGGCTTTCCAGTACGCCGCGCAGCTCAGTGACCATGGCCAGGCTCATGGCATTGCGGCTGTCCGGGCGGTTAAGGGTGATATGCAGCACGCCGGCATCGAGGCTTAGCAGCAGAGTTTCGCAGTTCGGTAGGTCGGCCATGGCGGCTCCTTGATGTATGCGCAAGGGGAAGGTGGCCGTAGGGTGGGTCACGTTTTATCGACCCACCGAGCGGTGCCACGGTGGACGTAAAAAGCGACGTCCACCCTACGTTTTTCCGTTCTTAGCCCTTCTTTATGGCCCGCCATCCCTGGCGGCCACCCTTCGGGCCGTCGTTACGCGACGTTAAAAATAGCTCCCGGCTATTTTTTCTTCCCAGGCAGAATGCCCATCAGCTTGCAGATAATGCCCAGCATGATTTCGTCGGCACCGCCGCCGATGCTCACCAGGCGCACGTCGCGGTAGGCGCGAGCCACCGGGTTTTCCCACATGTAGCCCATGCCGCCCCAGTACTGCAGGCAGCTGTCGGTGACTTCACGGCCGAGGCGGCCGGCCTTGAGCTTGGCCATCGAGGCAAGGTTGGTCACGTCGCGGCCGCGCACGTATTGCTCGGTGGCCTGATAAACCAGGGCGCGCAGGCACTCGACTTCGGTCTGCAGCTCGGCCATGCGGAAGTGGATAACCTGGTTGTCGATCAGCGCATTGCCGAAGGTCTTGCGCTCCTTGCAGTAGTCGATGGTGGCGTTGATGCAGTGCTCCAGGCCCTTGATCATGTTGGCTGCGCCGAACAGGCGCTCTTCCTGGAACTGCAACATCTGCATCATAAAACCTGCGCCTTCGTGGCCGATGCGGTAGCGCTGCGGCACGCGTACGTTGTCGAAGAACACCTGAGCGGTTTCCGAGCTGCGCATACCGAGTTTGTCCAGGTGCGGGCTGACCGAAATGCCTGGGGTGTTCATCGGCACCATGATCAGCGACTTGTTGACGTGCGGCTTGTCGTCCGAGGTATTGGCCAGCAGGCAGATAAAGTCGGCGGAAGGGGAGTTGGTGATCCACATTTTGCTGCCGTTGATCACATAGTCACTGCCGTCTTTCTTGGCGGTGGTTTTCAGCCCAGCCACATCCGAGCCGGCACCCACTTCGGAGACGCCGATACAGCCGACCATCTCGCCAGTGATCGCCGGCTTGAGGAACTCTTCGCGCAGCTCATCAGAGCCGAAGCGCGCCAGGGCCGGGGTGCACATATCGGTCTGCACGCCGATGGACATGGGAATGCCGCCGCAGATGATGGTGCCGAACTCTTCGGCGGCGACGATCGAGTAGCTGTAGTCCAGGCCCATGCCGCCGAACTTCTCCGGCTTGGAGATGCCCAGCAGGCCGAGGTCGCCGGCCTTCTTGAAAATATCGTGGATGGGGAAGCGGCCGTCTTTTTCCCATTGTTCGACGTGCGGGTTGATTTCCTTGTCGACAAAGTTACGGACCGTGCGGCGCAGCTCTTCGTGTTCTTGGGTGAAGATCATTTTTTATTCTCCGAAGGGTTACAGGCGGGCTACGCCGAAAGTGGTGGTTTTAAGCGGACGAACCGCAGCTTCGGCGCAGATATCCAGCAGGTAGCCGAGCAGCTTGCGCGTATCGCGTGGGTCGATCAGGCCGTCGTCCCACAGGCTGGCGGTGCCGTAGAGCGCGGTGGATTGGCTGTCGAGTTTCTGCGCGGTGACGGTTTCCAGCATGTCGAGCATCTTCGGGTCGGCTTCTTTGCCTTCCTTCAGGTGTTTTTCCTCGGTGACGATGCGCAGCACTTTGCCGGCCTGGGCACCGCCCATCACGGCGGTCTTGCTGTTGGGCCAGGCGAAGATAAAACGCGGGTCCAGACCACGGCCGCACATGGCGTAGTTGCCGGCCCCATACGAGCCGCCGACAACAATGGTCAGTTTCGGCACCGTAGCGTTGGCCACGGCCTGGATCATTTTTGAGCCGTGCTTGATCACCCCGAGCTGTTCCGACTCGGTGCCGACCATAAAACCGGTGGTGTTGTGGAAGAACAGGATCGGCGTGTTGCTCTGCTCGCACAGCTGGATAAATTGCGCCGCCTTGGCCGCGCCTTGCGGGGTGATCGGACCGTTGTTGCCGATAAAACCGCAGGGCTGACCTTCGATCTGCAAGTGGCCGCAGACGGTCTGGTTATCGAACTCGTTCTTGAAGTCGAGGAAGGCCGAGCCGTCGGCGATGCGGGCGATGATCTCGCGCACGTCGTAGGGCTTTTTGGCATCAAACGGCACCAGGCCGAGCAGTTCGTCGACCGGATACAGCGGCTCGCTGTAGGCCTTGGTTGGGCGTGCCGGCAGTTGAGCATTCCACGGCAGCATGGCGAGGATTTCACGAGCGATGCGCACGCCGTCGGCGTCGTTCTCGGCCAGGTACTCGGCGGTGCCGGCGACCTGGGCGTGCATCTCGGCGCCGCCCAGTTGCTCATCGGTGGCGATCTCTCCGGTGGCGGCTTTCAGCAAGGGGGGGCCTGCGAGAAACATCTTGGCCTTGCCACGCACCACCACCACATAGTCCGACAGCCCTGGCTGATAAGCGCCGCCGGCGGTGCTGGAGCCGTGCACCACGGTAATTTGCGGCAAACCCATGGCCGACATGCGCGCCTGGTTGGCAAAGCCGCGTGCGCCTTCGACGAAGATGTCGGCGGCGTAGTTGAGGTTGGCGCCGCCGCTTTCGGTCAGCGCCACCACCGGCAGTTTGTTCTCGAAGGCGATCTGCTGCAGGCGCAGGGTTTTCTTCAGGCCGGTAGGGGAGATGGTGCCGCCCTTGATCGCGCTGTTGCTGGCAGTGACCAGGCAGCGCACCCCGGCGATATAACCGATACCGGAAATAATCCCGCCGCCGGCCTGGGTACCGTCCTTGTCGTCGTGCAGCTTGTAGCCGGCCAGGGACGACAGTTCGAGAAAGGGCGCGCCGGGGTCCAGCAGCAGGTTCAGGCGCTCACGGGGCAGCAGTTGGCCGCGCTTTTCGAATTTCGCTTTGGCATCAAGCGCCTTGTTCAGGCAGTTCTGTTCGATCTGGCGAAAGCTGTCGACGGCAGTGAGCATGGCTTCGCGGTTCTTGGCGAAGTCCTCACCATGCACGTCAATTTCGGAGTGGATAACCGGCATGGCGTTACTCCTCGCCCTTGAGTACGTCAGGCACGTAGGCCCGATGGAAGCCGTTATAGGTTTCGCTGTTTTTCGCCTTGCCCAGGGTCCAGGCACGGGTGCCCTGGCTCGCCGCACCGTCGATGCGGATGGTGTTGCCGCTGATAAAGTTGGCGCCTGGCGTGAGCAGGAAGACGATGGCGGCGGCCACTTCCGATTCGCTGCCAATGCGTTGCAGCGGCACATGATCCTTGAGCGAGCGGATCATGTTCTTCATCGATTCGGGGTAGGTGTCCATGCCGCTGGAGGCGATCCAGCCTGGTGCCACGGCGTTGACCCGCACCCCGGCGTGGCCCCATTCGTAGGCGGCGGTCTTGGTGAAGTTCTCCATGCCTGCACGTGCGGCACCCGAGTGGCCCATGCCGGGCATACCGCCCCACATGTCGGCGAGCATATTGACGATGCTGCCGCCATGTTTGCTCATGCTCTGCAGGAACACTTCCTTGGCGATCAGAAAACCGCCGACCAGGTTGGTGCGCACCACGGTCTCGAAGCCTTTCTGGTTGATGCCGATCAGCGGCGCGGGGAACTGGCCGCCGGCATTATTGACCAGGTGATGGATCTGCCCGCGCCCGGCGACCACGGTTTTGACCATGGCTTTGACGGCTTCTTCATCGCGGATATCGCAGACCTGAAAGCTGGCGCTGCCGCCGTCTTCGATGATCTCGCCGCAGGTGGCTTCAAGCTTTTCCAGCTTGCGTCCGACCAGCACCACATGGGCACCCAGGTTCGCCAGCTCATGGGCGGTGCAACGACCAATGCCGCTGCCGCCACCGGTGACCATGATGGTCTGGCCGCTAAAGAGGCCGGGTTTAAATACCGAGTCGTAGCTCATTGTTATTGTCCTTGTTCGAGGCTAACGGCCAGCGCCTTGGGCACCGGTATCGGGAATTCCAGCAACTGTTGGGCAAAGGCCTTGCCTTGCGGATCGATGCGCAGGGAGGCGACGCCGCCGCCACCCAGGGCGTTTTCCAGCAGGAAGTTCAGGCTATGGCTGCCGGGCAGATACCAGCGGCTGACCTTGCCGGTTTGCGGGTCGAGCGCGTGCTGCATCCATTCGGCCACGGCACCCTCACTCAGCGCAGCGGCGATCCAGGCCAAGTACTCGGGCTTTCTGGCCATTACACCGATATTGCTGTGGTTGCCTTTGTCGCCGGAGCGCGCTACGGCCAGCTTGATCAGCGGTACGCAGGCGTCGGCCTGTTCAGGTGGCAGTGGGGCGCTGGTGTCGGCGGCGATCTGTGCGCTATCCAGCACCGCAATTTGCGGCAGTGCGACTGGGGTGCGTACGCCGTTCAGTTCCACTTCGAGTACACAGGCGCTTTTGTCGGCGAGAAAGCTGAACAGGCGGATCACCGGGTAAACCGTAGGGCGGCCGCCGACGATGCCAGTCAAACCCGGTGCCATGCCGGTCGCGGCCTGGGCGATCTCGCGGGAGAACAGGATCAGCGCTTCCTTCTTGGCATGGCGCACGGCGATCTTGATCACGATCTCGCGGGTGTCGGTGCGCTGGCCACGCGGGCCGTAGGTGGCTTCGGAACCCAGCAGCTCGATGCTGACTTCCTTGTAAGGCCCCCAGCCGCGCTCGGCGAACATTTCCTCGGTCTTGTTGATGATCGCCTGGCTGACGCGTTGGGCTTTCTTTACCGCATCGATACCAGCCATCAGGCAGCTGGCGGTGCAGCGGAAACCGTCCGGGTGGGTGGCGCTGACCTTGTATTGATCAGTCGGCGGCAGGCCGCGTGCGCCTTTCAGTTCCACACGGTTGTCGCCGACTTGGCTCAGTTGCACCTGGGTGAAATCGCAGAGCACATCGGGCAGGAAATAGGCCCGTGGATCGCCGATTTCATAGAGCATCTGCTCGCCCACGGTAAAAGGCGTGACCAAGCCGCCGGAACCTTCCGGCTTGGTCACGACAAAGCTGCCATCGGCTGCCACTTCCACTACGGGAAAGCCGATGTGTTCGTAGTCGGGCACGCTTTCCCAGTCGGTGAAGTTGCCGCCGGTGCACTGCGCGCCGCATTCGATGATATGTCCGGCCAATGCGGCTTGGGCGAGCTGGTCGTAGTCGCTCCAGGCCCAGCCAAATTCATGCACCAGGGCGGCGCTGACCACGGCGCTGTCGACCACCCGGCCGGTGATCACGATATCTGCACCGAGCTTCAACGCTTCGACAATGCCCGGTGCGCCGAGGTAGGCGTTGACCGAAACGCAGAAGGGCGGCAGCGGCGCGCCGCTGAACATTTCCACGGTGCCAGCCTTGGCCAGTTCACCGAGCTTGGGTTGCAGGTTGTCGCCATGCAGCACGGCAATCTTCAAGTCGACTCCGGCCTGCTCACAGGCAGCGGCCAGGGCAGCGGCGCAGGCGCTGGGGTTGACCCCGCCGGCGTTGCTGATTACGCGGATGTTCTTCGCGGCGATCTCGCCCAGCAGCGGCGCCAGGGTCTCCACAAAGTCGGTGGCGTAGCCGGCGTCGGGCTTCTTCATCCGCGCGCCGGCCATGATCGACATGGTCACTTCGGCCAGGTAGTCGAAAACCAGGTAATCCAGTTCGGTGCCCTTTACCAGCTGGGCGGCGGCGGTGCTGGTGTCGCCCCAGAAGGCGGAAGCGCAGCCGATGCGTACGGTTTTAGTCATTGGAATAGGTCCGCAACACATGAATAAGGTGAATTGAAGGCTACCAAGCAAGCGCTTGGTTGAAAAGCCCTGGAGAGAATCTTTCTAACCGAAAGTGTGGCCAAGCGCTTGCTTGGGTGGCTGGCGCAGCATAAATTTCACTAATAACGACAAGCACTTGGGTAAACCAGCTGAGAACCAGCGTGCAATTGCACACTGGGCCGCTTGGCCCGAGGCATAAAGAGAGTTGGAGAGTACTTAGCGTGGATGATCAACAAGCGCAGGCGGTGATGCAGCAACTGGTGGCCAGCGGGCAGATCACCGACCCGGACAGCGCGCGCGGCAAGCTGCTGCAAACCGCCGCGCACCTGTTTCGCAGCAAGGGTTATGAGCGCACCACAGTGCGCGACCTGGCCAGCGCCGTGGGCATTCAGTCCGGCAGCATCTTTCATCACTTCAAGAGTAAGGACGAAATCCTGCGTTCGGTGATGGAGGAGACCATTCGCTACAACACCGCGCTGATGCAGGCCTCTCTGGCCGAAGCCAGCGACCTGCGCGGCCGCGTGCTGGCGCTGATTCGCTGCGAATTGCAGTCGATCATGGGCGGCACGGGTGAGGCCATGGCGGTGCTGGTATACGAGTGGCGTTCGCTGTCGGAGCCGGGCCGCGAATTTATCCTGGAGCTGCGCGATAACTACGAACAGCTCTGGCTGCAGGTGCTGGGTGAGGCCAAGGCGGCCGGCTACTTCAAGGCTGACCCCTTTATTTTGCGTCGCCTGCTGACTGGCGCGCTGAGCTGGACCACCACCTGGTTCCGCCCAGAAGGGCCGATGACCCTCGACCAGCTGGCCGAGGAGGCGCTGTCGCTGGTGCTCAAGGACGCTTGAGGAAATTCAGCTACGCTAGGGTGGCACATTGATAGTATTTTGGCGCCAACGGATTGCGAGCGTTTCAGGTCACGGAAGAAGTCGCTGCGTTTTGTTCTGAGGTTCGCCGTTTGGCCACGCTGTTACGAGGTTTACTGCTCGGCTTGCTGTTTTCTGTGGTGTGCGTTGCACAGGCCGCGGAAGAGGTGCGAGTGGGGGCCTATCATTTCCCGCCCTATGTGATTAAACCGGAAAGCGAGCGCCCAGGTGGCCTGCTACCGGAGTTGTTGCAGGCACTCAATCAACTGCAAAGCGACTATCGCTTTACCCTGGTCGCGACCTCGACCATGCGCCGTTATCGCGATCTGCAAAGCGGCCGTTTCGACCTGATTCTGTTCGAATCCCCAGCCTGGGGCTGGCAAGACACCGCGCATACCGCACTGGATCTGCATATCGAAGATGCCGAAGTCTATGTCGCACGCCTGCAGCCAGGCCGTGACGAGCGGTATTTCGACTCGCTCGAAGGCAAGCGCATGGCCCTTTATAGCGGCTATCACTACGGCTTTGCCGGGTTCAACTCGGACAAGCAGTTGCTCACCGATAGGTTCAACGCGGTGCTGACCTACTCCCACGACAGCAACCTGGTCATGCTGCTGCGCGGGCGGGCTGATGTAGCGGTGGTCACGCGCTCTTACCTGCGCGCTTATCAGCAGCGTTACCCGGAGCAAAGCAGCGCCTTGCTGGTTTCCCAGCGAGTTGACCAGGTGTATCAGCACCAGGCGTTGTTCCGTCCGGAGTCTGCGCTGCAGCCGCAAGCCTTTGCCGAGTTGCTCAAACAGCTCAATCGCGACAAACAGCTGGATAAACTGCTGGGGCGCTACCATTTGCGTGACGCATCAGTGCTGATAAATGACTGAAAATGCTCTGTTCGGTCAGATTTGCCTAGGGTAGGCTGCGGTTATCCGAAAAATAGGGAAGTTGGCGTCAAATGGGATTCATCAGGCGTGGGGTAAGCAGGTTTTTCGGCATGAGTCTGGCGTTGCTGCTGGCCGGGCCGCTTATGGCTGCGCAGGAAGTGCGCGTGGCCGCTGTGTATTTCCCGCCTTATGTGTTCAAGACTGAACAGACCCAGGCCACCGGTTTGCTCGAAGAGCTGGTAACGGCCCTGAACCAGGCCCAGACGGACTATCGCTTTGTTATGGTGCCAACCTCGGTAAAGCGCCGCTTTCGTGATTTCGAGCAGCAGCGCATCGACCTGGCGATTTTCGAGAATCCAGGCTGGGGCTGGCAGGACATTCCGCACGAGGCGCTGGATATGCGTCTGGAAGATTCCGAAGTGTTTGTCACCCGTGCTGAGCCGGGCCGCGATCAGCGTTATTTCGACTCGCTCGAAGGCAAGCGCCTGGCGCTCTGCCATGGTTATCACTATGCCTTTGCCGGCTTCAATTCTTCGCCGGAATACCTGAGCAAGACCTTCAACGCTACCTTGACCCATTCTCACGAAAGCAACCTGCTGATGGTGCTGCATCAGCGTGCGGAAATCGCCTTGGTAACGCGCTCCTATATCGGCGACTTCCTCGAACGCAATCGGCAGTACGCCGGGCAGTTGCTGATATCCGAACGCGCCGATCAGCGCTATCGCCATCATGTGCTGTTTCGCCCGCAGGCGCCGATTACGTCGGAGCAGTTTATGGCGATCTATGAACCGCTACGTGAGAACGGCCAGCTGGAGAAGATTTTTAGCCGCTACCAGGTTGCCGTCATGCCACCCGCAGCGGATAGCTCAATAGCAACAGGTGCAGCAGATTGACCGCACAATGCAAGGCGATGGCCAGGCTAATCCGCCCGCTGAAATGAAAGATCAGTCCATAACCCAGGCCCGCAATACCAGCGACCACAGCGAATAGCGGACTGAAAGGCACATGTACGGCGGCAAACAGCAGCGTCGTCAGGCCAATCCCCACCCAGGCTCCGAGCCAGCTGACCAGGCGGCTCTGTAGCAAACCGCGAAACAGCAGTTCCTCGGCCAGCACGGCCACTCCCAGGTTGACCGCCAACCACAGCCATAGCTGCGCCGGCCATTTCGGTTGCCAGCCGACCAGACCCAGCGCCAATGCCAGCAGCGGTACACCGAGCAACGTCAGTGCCGCCGTCAGCCAGACGCTTTTTGAGAGTGTTTTGCTCGGCGTTTTTTGCCCCAGCCACCAGGCCAGCAGCGTGACGCCGACCAGCAGCTTGTCCCAGGACAAACGCAGGGCGTAAGGCGCGGCATCGGCACTCAGTTGGCGCGGCGGCCACAGGGGTGTGGCGCTAAAGCCAGGGACGAGGTGCGCAGCGAAGGCGATGCACGCCAGCAGGCTCAGGGTTGTCCATAACGCGTTGGGCAGGTGCTTGTCGGCATACAGCAGTAATGCGCAGAGAGCGGCCCCGGCGGCCAACCCCGGCAGCTGGATATAACCCAGGGCAAACCCGGTGGCCAGGCACAGGGCTGGCAGCATCAGGCGCAGATGCAATGGCATGGTACGTCCTTGTCGTTCGCGGTTAGGGCTCGCGGGCGTCCTTGGCTTCTTGCTCAAGCTGGCGTTGGCGGATCTTCTCCAGCTGTTCCTCGCTTAGCGGCAGCGGTTTGGCAGTGCGCAGCAGCACCATCAGGCCACCCACGATGGAGCCCAGCACCAGAAGCATCAGCAGCCAGATATACCAGGTCATAACACCATCCTTGCAGGGTTGAGCCGCCACCATAGCCTGCGGCGGCCGGCAATTAAACGGCAACAGCGTACCGCCGTGGAGCGCGCGGCGCTCTGTTGCGGGGTAAATGACTGTGATGACTGTCACATGGCAGCAACTTGGCGCTGGTTGAATGGCGGCTTTCCAACGCACAGGGAGTTTGCCCATGACCACTGCCAGCGCGCTTACGCGCTTGCTCAAGCCGGTTACGCCGTTGGCTGCGGACATGAGCATCGCCGATGTGGCGGATCGTCTGCTGACGCCGGAGCACAAAGCCTTCCTCTCGCTGCCAATTGTTGATAACGCTGGCAGGCCATTGGGCCTGGTCAGCCGCAGCACCTTGCAGGACATCTTTATGCAGCGCTTCGGCCGCGACTTGCGCGGCCGCCATGCGGTGCAGGAGGTAATGAATCCGGCGCCGCTGGTGGTTAGCCTGGAGACCAGCCTGGAGGATGCGGCCAAGCAGATCACCGGGCAGCTGCAATATCCGATCACCGAAGACTTTATCCTGGTCGACGACCAGGGCCTGTATCGCGGCCTGGGCACCGTGCTCGATCTGCTCAAGGCCATGGAGGCGCGCATCGCCCAGCGCAATCTGGTGCTGCGCAAGGCGCTGGTGGAACTCAAGGAGTCGCAGACCCAGCTGGTGCAGTCAGAAAAAATGGCCTCGCTTGGGCAGATGGTCGCCGGCGTCGCCCACGAACTGAACACGCCGCTGGGCTATGTGAAAAACAACGTGCAGCTGCTGCGCGAACTGAGTGCGCCGCTGTTCGAACTGGCCGAGGCGCAGGCTGTGCTGGGCGACTGCTTGAATGATCCGACCTGTGATGAGGCGCGGCTGGCAATGGCCCTGGACACTGCCGCCGAGGCGCGCGTCAAGGCCGCGCCGGAACTGCTGGTGGACGACTTTACCCAGCTGTTCAGCGACACCCTCTATGGCCTGGAGCAGATTGCCGAACTGGTGGTCGGGCTGAAGGATTTCGCCCGCCTGGACCGCGCCATGAGCGAGGAGGTCGACCTCAATGAGTGCATCCGCAGCGCCCTGGTGATTGCCCGCAACGGCATCAAGGACAAGGCCGAAACCATCCTGCAGCTCGGCGAGTTGCCGCGCATTCCCTGCGCGCCGTCGCAGATCAACCAGGTGCTGCTCAACCTGCTCAATAACGCCGCCCAGGCCATTGATGGCTTCGGTCAGATTCTGGTGAAAACCTGGGCCGATGACAGCGCCGTGTTTGTTTCCGTGCAGGACTCCGGGCGCGGCATGCCCGCAGAGGTGCTGGCGCGCATCTTTGATCCGTTTTTCACCACCAAACCGGTAGGCCAGGGCACCGGGCTGGGGCTGTCGATCAGCTACAAAATCATCCAGGACCACGGCGGGCAGATTCGTGCAGCGTCCGAGCCCGGGCGCGGTACACGCTTTCTGATTCGCCTGCCGCGCCCGCAGGCGCTGCCACTACAACGGAGTGCCTGATATGAGCGAGCCGATTCGTATTCTGTTTGTCGACGACGAAGAGCGCATTCTGCGCAGCCTGGCCCTGCAGTTTCGCCGTGAATATGAAGTGCTTACCGAGAGCGACCCGCGTCGCGCCCTGGAGCGCCTAAAAAGCGAAAGCGTGCAGATCATCGTCAGCGACCAGCGCATGCCGCAGATGAGCGGCGCCGAACTGCTGGCTCAGGCGCGTGAGATTGCTCCCGATACCCTGCGCATTCTGCTGACCGGCTACAGCGATCTGGATGCCGCCGTGGAGGCGCTCAATAGTGGTGGCATCTTCCGTTACCTGACCAAACCCTGGGATCAGCAGGAAATGGCCTTCACCCTGCGCCAGGCCGCGCAGATTGCCGCACGCCAGTTGCAAGCGCCGAAAGTCTCGGCAGCCATACCGCAGGCGGCGCTCAATGTACTGCTCTTGGATGAGGATGCGCCGACCCTGGCTGTGGTGGCCGAGTTCTGTGTGGCCGGCGGCCATCGCTTGCTGCGCGCGGCATCGCTGAGTGAGGCGGTGGCACTGCTGAACAGTCAGCCGATTGATCTGCTGGTCAGTGACCTGCAAGTGGCAGGCGAAGACACCGCGCCGCTGCTGAAAAGCCTGGCCCAGGCCCATCCGCGGTTGCTCAGTCTGGTGGTGACGCCGTTCTGCGATACCCAGGCGCTGCTCAAGTTGATCAACGAGGCGCAGATTTTCCGTTACCTGCCCAAGCCGATTCGGCGCGGTCTGTTCGACAAGGGTTTGCTGGCAGCGGCCGAGCAGGCGCAGATTTGGCGTGCGCAGCCGGCGCAGGTGGTCACCCGCCTGGCGCAGCAGCCGCGTGAAGAGCGGGATAGGGAGAAGGTTGGCAGTTTGCTCGGCATGCTCGGGCGTTTGCGTGAACGCCTGATTGCCTGATTGCCTGATTGGACCAGAGATTGTTCGCGGGCATGGCCCGCTCCTACAACCGCTGTAAGGCGTAGGAGCGGGCCATGCCCGCGAAACAACAGTCGTTAGCGGCGTACCTGTTTAAGGGTTTCGGCGATCAGGAAGGCCAGTTCCAGCGACTGGTCGGCGTTCATCCGTGGGTCGCAGTGGGTGTGGTAGCGGTCCGACAGGCCGTCTTCGGTGATCGGCCGCGCGCCGCCGATGCATTCGGTGACGTTCTGCCCGGTCATCTCGATATGGATACCACCGGCGTAGCTGCCCTCGGCCTGGTGCACGGCAAAGAACTGCTTCACTTCGGCCAGAATCTGCGCAAAGTCGCGGGTCTTGTAGCCGCTTGAGGCCTTGATGGTGTTGCCATGCATCGGGTCACTGCTCCACAGCACCTGACGACCTTCGCGTTGCACGGTCTGGATCAGGCGCGGCAGACCGGCTTCGACCTTGTCCGCACCCATGCGCACGATCAGGTTGAGGCGGCCGGGATCGTTGTCCGGGTTGAGGATATCGATCAGACGGATCAGGTCTTCGCTGTCCATGCTCGGGCCGACTTTCACCCCAATCGGGTTGCCGACGCCGCGCAGGAACTCGACATGCGCGCCGTCCAGCTGACGGGTGCGGTCGCCGATCCACAGCATATGCGCTGAGCAGTCGTACCAGCCGCCGGTGAGGCTGTCCTTGCGCACAAAGGCTTGCTCGTAGTTCAGCAGCAGCGCTTCGTGGGCGGTGAAGAAGCTGGTTTCACGCACTTGCGCCGCGCCGTCCATGCCGCAGGCGCGCATAAAGGCCAGGGTTTCGTCGATACGGTCGGCCAGCTGGCTGTACTTCTCGCCCAGCGCCGAGTTGGCAATAAAGTCGAGGTTCCACTGGTGCACCTGGTGCAGGTCGGCGAAGCCACCCTGGGCAAAGGCACGCAGCAGGTTCAGCGAGGCGGTGGACTGGTGGTAGGCCTGCAGCAGGCGCTCCGGGTCCGGTACGCGGCTGGCGGCGTCAAAGCCGATACCGTTGACGATATCGCCACGGTAGGCGGGTAGGGTCACGCCGTCGATGGTTTCATCGTTGGCCGAGCGCGGCTTGGCGAACTGCCCGGCCATACGACCGACCTTGACTACCGGGCAACCGGCGGCGAAGGTCATGACGATGGCCATCTGCAGCAGCACCTTGAAGGTGTCGCGGATTTTCGCTGCGCTGAACTCGGCAAAGCTCTCGGCGCAATCGCCGCCCTGCAGGAGAAACGCGCGACCCTGGGTGACCTCGGCAAACTGGCGGCGCAGTTCGCGGGCTTCACCGGCAAACACCAGCGGCGGATAACCGGCCAGGGTCTGCTCAACCTGGGCCAGTTGCGCGGCGTTCGGGTACTGCGGTTGTTGCTGGATCGGCTTGGCTCTCCAGCTTTCAGGGCTCCAGGGTTGCGACATTGCGGCTCTCGGCTTAAGTCAATTTAGGCGGACGGGCATGGTAACCGATAAGCCATCGCCGGCAAGCCGATAGGCGCGATAGAGCCGCTGCATGGTTCAGCTTTTGTAGCCCGGATGTAATCCGGGGGCTGCTGGCTCTGTTCCCGGATTACATCCGGGCTACGTTTAGGCGGTGGCTGGTTTTAAGTCCAGCACCTTCGCTGTGCGTGGCAATACGTCACGCCCCGGTAGAAAGCGGCCAAAACCTGGCTGCCTGCCCAGCGCCTCAGGGAACTCGCTACCACGGCGGTAGGCGATACGGCCGTTGATCAGGGTGGCATCCACCGCCGCGTCATTGCGTTTGACCACCCGTTCCAGGCCAAGCACTTCCATCGGCGCTTCATGCATCTCGTCCAGTTCATCGGTCAGCCCAGCCGGGTTGACGATCACCACATCGGCGCGGTCGCCAACGCGGATAGTGCCGGCGTCGACGCCGATAAAGTCCGCCAGCTCGCCAGTCAGGCGGTGGATGGCGCGGCCCATGTCCATAAAGGGTGTGCCAGCCAGTTCGGCGTCACGCACGTATTTAAGAAAGCGCAGCGGGAAGTTGTACTGGGCGATAGAGCGCAGGTGTGCGCCGGAGTCGGCAAAGCCCGGCTGGGTCCAGGGGCTGGACAGCAACTTGTGCATCACCGCCTCGCGCTGGTTGCCGTAGCAGGTGGTCCACTTCAGCGCCTCACGGTATTCGCAGGCCAGCTCAAAGTAGGCGTCCACCGGGTCCAGGCCGCGAGCAGCGCCGAGCTGCTTGAAGTTCTTGCCAACCAGGCTGGCGTCCGGGCACTCCGTTACCCAGCAGTCGGAGAAGTCGCGGTGCCACAGGCCCTTGGTCAGCACGGCCTTGACCTGTTTCTTGAACAGCGCGCGGAACTCCGGCTCCAGCACCTTGGCATACAGCTCGTCCGGGTCCTTGATATTGCGCAGGATCTCGCCCGCACCGAACTCCTCGAAGGCATTTACGTTGAGGCCTTCCAGGCGCAGGGTGAAGGGCGCCGGTAGGGTTTGCCAGCGGAAGTGGCCGCGCAGCACGCGGTTGGCCAGCCAGCCGGAGAGGCGGGTGAAGTAATGCAGCAGCGGCTGGGATTTCAGGTCCAGGGCGGTGAGCATCGAGCACTTCAGAGGTTTGCGCAGCCAGCCGTGGGCCTGGTAGAGGAAGGCGAATACGTTGACCTTGGTCACCGCGTCCGGCGCACCCTGCAGCACTGCGCCACGCCCGCGCAGCACGGCGAACAGGCGCGAGAACTCGGTCCAGCTGGCGAAGGTCGAGGGCAGCGGGCTGGACCAGGCGCGGTCGCCGTCCATCTTGTCGAGCTTGGTGGTCATTACCGACAGGCCGATGCAGCCGGCATCCAGCGCCTCTTCCAGCAGCTGTTCCATGCGCGCCAGTTCGGCTTCCGTCGGTTTGACCTTGCTGGTTGCGCGCTCCAGACCGAGCACCGCCACGCGCAGTTCGGAGTGGCCAAGGAAAGAGCTGACATTCGGCCCCAGCGGCTGTTGATCGTAGAACGCGCGGTAGCCGGCGGCGTCGCGCCAGGTCTTCTTCTCCTGCAGGATCGGCAGCACGTATTCGCGCGGCACTGCCTCGACGCGGGTGAACAAGTCCGAGCAGTCCTCGGCTTCGGCCAGCACCATGCTGATCGAGCAGGAGCCGATGGTCACGCTGGTCACCCCGTGGCGCACCGACTCCTTCAATGCGGGGGCGGCGATCACTTCGGCGTCGTAATGCGAGTGGATTTCCAGAAAGCCCGGCGTGACCCACTTGCCGGCCGCATCCAGCACCTCGGGGCAGCCGCTTTCATCCAGCGGGCTGAGGCTCAGCACATCGATGCGTCCGTCCTTGATGCCGATATGCCGCAGCTGCCCTGGCTGGTTGCTGCCGTCGAAGTACAGACCGTTCTTGATGATGATGTCGTGGCTCATAGCAGACTCCAGGGCGCGAGCAGCAGGCCGCCGGTGACCAGCAGCAACAGGTAGATGGCAATGCGGAAATGCTGTTCGTTGAAGCGCTGGTGCAGGCGCTCACCCAGCCACACGCCGATCAGTAGCAGCGGGGCGTAACTGGCGACTTGCGGCAGCGCGGGCAGCAGGCGGCCGTCGAGCAGAAAGGCCAGGGTCAGCAGGCTGTTGAGGGTGAACCACACCGTGACCAGGGTGGCGCGCAGGCGCGCCTTGTCCAGTTGCGTACCGGCCAGGGCGAATACCAGCAGCGGCCCGCCGGAAGCAAACAGGCCGTGGCTGACGCCAGCGCACAGGCTAAGCAGGCGGCTGAGCCACATGGGGCGCACGGGCTGCACGGCCGCATGACGCAGGCGCCACAGCTCGCGGGCAGCGAACCACAGCACCAACGCGCCAAACAGGCGCTTGGCCAGGGCGGCGTCGAGAAAGGGCAGCAGGGCATAGCCGATCAGCGTGCCCGCGACCATGCCAGGCAGGATCATGCCCAGCAGCAGGCGGCGGTCGATCATCTGCCGATGCCGCCAGACCAGGTAACCGGTCATGCAGATATTTAGCGGCACCAGCACTGGCAGCAGCTGATCAATGGGCAGCAGCAGGGCGCCCAGTGACAGGGCAATCACGATGCTGCCGAAGCCGGTGATGGCCTCCAGGGTGTACGCCAGTAGGATAAAACCGGCGAGGGCCAGCCAGATAAGCTCCATCAGCCCATCTCCCCGGCGAAGCGCGCGCTCATCTTGCGGTAGTAGAAACTGGGGGCGACTCGCCAGAGCAGGCTGGCCAGCCAACTGCCACGGTCGGGGAACAGGCGCTCGCGGCCTTGCCTCTGCGCCTGGAGAATCTGCGCGGCCATCCAGTCGGCGCCGCGTATCTGGCCAACGGTCGAGCGGCCGTGTTGCGCCTGCTTGCCGTCGCCGCCGAGGGCGTTCTGTTCGATGGGCGTGTCGAGAAAGCTTGGGTACACCAGCAGCATCTTGATGCCGTCACGGGCGGCCTCGGCGCGCAGCACCTCGAAGAACTGACCGAGGGCGCTTTTCGCCGCGCAATAACCGGCGCGGCCGAGCACCGGCATCCAGCCGGCCATGGAGCCGATGGCGATGATCTGCCCACGGCTCTGGCGCAGCAACGGCAGGGCGCTCAGGGTCAGTTCCACGGGGGCCTGGTAATCGACGGCCATGACCTTACGAAAAACCGCTGGATCGGTCTGGCAGGTAGGCGAGCGATGGGTAATGCCGGCGTTATTGATCAGCACATCAAGGCGGCCAAAACGCTCGCTGCAGGCCTGCAGCAATTGCTGATGCAGGTGTGGGTCGGTGATATCGCCGGCCAGGCCGATTACCCGCTCGGCGCCCAGCTCATTTACCCGTGCGCTCAGGCCGTCTGCGTTGATATCGGTGAGCAGCAGGTTGCAGCCTTGGCCGTGATAGGCGCGCGCAAGCTGCCAGCCGAGGCCGCTGGCGGCCCCGGTGATCAAGATGGTGGGCATTATTTTTCTCCAGCGCTGGCCAGGGCCGCAGGTGTCAGCGGCAGGCTTGCGGGTGGTCGACGGGACCAGATAAAGGCCAGCGTCAGGCCGCTGACCAGGTGCCAGCAGCCCCAGAACGCGGCTATCAGCAGCATGCCGCTGGCCTGGGGGAAGAAGGTGAAGATGATCACCAGGCCCAGGGCCGAGTTCTGAATACCGACTTCCAGGGTGATCGCTCGACGATCCGCCGCCGGCAGCCCGGACAGCCGCGCGCAGCCGTAACCCACCGCCAACGCCAGGGCGTTGTGCGCCACCACCAGCCAGAAGAACAGATGAAAATGCGCGATAAATTGGTCGAAATTGCGGCTAAAGGCCAGGGTGACAAAGGCCAGCATCACCAGCAGGGCAAAGATCCGTAGCGGCTTTTCCACCTTGAGTGACAGGCCAGGAAAACGCCGGCCAACCCACATGCCGACAATCAGCGGCAGGCCCAATACCAGCAGCACCAACAGCAGCAGGCTGACCGGGTCCATGGCGATCTGCGTCAGCAGTGGTCGGGTCAGCGGGTTAAGCCAGGCGTAAAAGCCGAAGTTCAGCGGCGTCAGCACGCTGGCCGCAAGGCTGGATACCGCCGTCATGCTCACCGATACCGCGACGTTGCCACGGGCCATCCAGGTCATGATGTTGGAGAAGCTGCCGCCGGGGCAGGCCGCCACCAGCATCATGCCGAGGGCCAACATAGGGTCGACCCGAAATGCCCAGCAGGCCAGGCAGGTCAGCGCCGGCAGCAGGACAAACTGCGCCAGCAGGCCGATCAGCGGCGCCTTGGGCTCGCGGGCGATGCGTTTGAAGTCGTCCAGGCGCAGGTCCAGCGAGACGCCGAACATCATCACCGCGAGGATGATGTTGATCAGCACCAGGCTGCTGGGGTCGAACTGGATATTCACCGGCTCCATCACAGGCTTCCTTCGGCAGTGCGGCTGGCGACAGCGGGCAGCGCCGCCAGGCCGGCGCGCAGGCTGTTGCTGTGCTGCGCGATGCTCTGACGATAGCTGTCCTTGTGCACGTAGTAGGCCATGCGTTCCAGTTGCAGGTACTGGTAGCCGCCGTCCAGGCGCATGCTGGCCCGTTCGCGCTTGAGCGTCTGGAAGTCCTTGGCCGCCTGGCTGCCAGCCTGCAGGCCCTTGATATACAGCGCCACCAGCTCGGCCTGCTCGTCGCGGCCCTGCCAGCCGAGGCCCGAAGCTTCGACCATGCCCAACATAAACAGGTCGTCATACTCGGGGTGGAACACGTTGAGGTACAGCTGCGGCGCCCCGGCATTGCTCGGCCAGTTAAGGTGCGCGCGGTCGATAAAGGGGTAGTCGAGCTTGTAGCCGGTGCCTTGCAGAATCAGGTCGTACTCGGCCTGTTCGCCATCGCTGAAGGTCACTTGCAGGCCATCGACCTTGGCCACATCGCGGCGCGCCTGGATATCACCGTGTCCCAAGTAATGCAGCACCAGGGAGTTCATCACTGGGTGCGACTCGTAGAGCTTGTAGTCCGGGTCGGGAAGGCCGTATTGCGACGGCTTGCCGACCAGTGCGCGCACCAGCAGGCCGTCGAGAAATTGCTTGAGCGGGCGCGGCAGCTTGATCGCACCGCCGAGGGTATCGGTGGGACGGCCCAGGGTGAACTTGGGCAGGAAGTAGTAACCACGGCGCACCGACAGGTCCACCGACGCGGCGCGGTGTACGGCGTCCACGGCGATGTCGCAGGCCGAGTTGCCGCAGCCGATCACCAGCACGCGCTTGCCGTCGAACACCGCTGCCGAGCGGTAGTCGCTGGAGTGCATCAGCTCGCCGCTGAACTCGCCGGGCAGTGCTGGCTGATTGGGCGTATGCAGGGTGCCATTGGCCATCAACACGCCGTCGAACAGCCATTCACGCTGCACGCCGTCCTGCTCGCTGATCAGCTTCCAGCCTTTGTCCAAGCGCTGGATTTCCACCACGCGGGTATTGAACTGGTAGTGCGCATACAGCCCAAAATATTTGGCGTAGTCGCGGAAATAGCGGCGCATCTCGCTGTGATGCGGGTAAGGCGCCACTTCGTCGCGCATCGGGAATTCGCTGAACTGGGTGGTGCCCTTGGAGGAAATCAGGTGCGCAGAGTCGTACATGGTGCTGTGCGGATTATCGATGTCCCACAGGCCGCCGACATCCGCGTGCAGTTCGAAACCGACAAAGTCGATGCCGTGCTTGTGCAGTTGACGTGCTGTACACAGCCCCATGGGGCCGGCACCGATAATGGCGTACATGGCAAACCTCGATAATCGTTTTTATTGTTGTAGTCGCAGAACGATAAACTCGGCGCCCCCGACTGCGGCAAATTATCGCGTGACCAGGGGAGGGTGCCTCAATGACAATTAGCGCCTTTCCTCTGGCCGAAATGGTCGGGGATGTCACGGTGGAGAGTGGTGGATGCCAGGTTTACCCCCGGTTGGGCAGATGCCGGACCCGCTGTTGATCGCCGAAGTGCACGATGCCTTCGGGGTGATCCAGGTAGTCGAAATGGGCGCTTACCGCTTTCTCGAATTCGGCGAGGCGATTGAGCAGAGCTGCGTGTATATGCCGGACCCCAGCTGGCTGGAGTACGACTACACCCGCGCCATGCTGCTTGGCGCGCTGTGCCATGAACATCCAGAAAGCGCGCTGTTTCTCGGCCTCGGTGCCGGCAACCTGACCCAGGCCTGTCTGCGCTTTCTGCCGTTGGAAGATGTCGAAGTGATCGAGCTGCGCGCCGATGTGCCGCGCTTGGCCATGGAACATATGGGCCTGGTCGATGACCCGCGCCTGACTATCCGCATCGGCGATGCTCTGGAGCTGCTGGAAAGCGCGGAAAAGACCGACCTGCTGTTTGTCGACCTGTATACCGACCATGGCCCGGCGACTGGGCATCTGGCCTGGCGTTTTCTGGAAAACTGCCAGAAGCAGCTCAACCCCGGCGGCTGGCTGATTATCAACCAGTGGGCCGGCAACGACGGCAAGCCGCTGGGCGCGCCGCTGTTGCGCGGCCTCTACCACCGGCATTACTGGGAGTGCCCGGTAAAAGAGGGCAATGTGGTGTTGCTGGTGCCGGCGGATCTTGATCAGGAGATCGACTTTGCCGAACTGCGCCGCCGTAATGAGCTACTGGCGCCGCAGTTCGGTTATTCGCTGGAATCGTTGATTAAGGCAGTGCGGCCGGCCACCTGATCAGGCAGCCGGATAACCAGGCTTAACGTCCTTTAAAGTCGCCCGGCCGACGTTCCAGCATGGCTCGCACACCTTCCTGTGCATCTTCACTGGCCATCAGGCGGGTCACGGTTGGATGCAGGCTGGCGGCTGCGGCTGCCGGGCCTTCGACCACGGCCTGGCGCGCCGAAGCCAGAGTCGCTTGCACGCCCAGTGGCGCCTGGGCGGCAATGCGTTCGGCGAGCCACAGCGCCTTGGGCAGCAACTCTTCGCTGGCCACAACTTCCTGGATAAAGCCCAGGCGATAGGCTTCGTGAGCATCGAACTCATCGCCGGTCAGCAGCCAGCGCATGGCGTTGCCCCAGCCGGCGGTTTGGTGCATGCGCAAGGTGGCGCCGCCGAAGGGGAAGATCCCGCGTTGCACTTCCATCTGGGCGAAGCGGGTGTTGCTGGCGCACAGGTTGATATCCGAAGCGAGCATCAGCTCGATGCCGATGGTGTAGCAGTAGCCTTGCGCGGCGACGATTACCGGTTTGCTCGCCCGTGGCCCGCCGAATACGCCCCAGGGGTCGCAGCCGCCGTCAGGTATCTTCCAGCCGGCGGCAAACTGCGCGGCCACATTGGCCAGGTCCAATCCGGCGGTAAAGTGCTCGCCATGGGCAAATACCAGCGCCACCCGCGCTTCGCTGTCACGCTCGAACTCGCCGTAGGCCAGGCACATGTCGTCGAGCATGGGCATATCGAAGGCGTTGCGTTTGCTCGCTCGGTCCAGGCCGATCAACATGATCTGGCCGCGTTTTTCACGGCTGACGCGGCCGCTGGTGCTTTGGGTCATGGCGGGGAGTCCTTGTGCGCAGGTTAGTGAACTGGGGCGTGAAGCCGTTACAGCATGGCAGCTGCAGGCTATCAGAGGATGACCATTTGGCGTGCCATATGCTCTATTTCAGGAAAAACCAGTACATTTGGCCAGGTTTTCCGGTATAGTGCGCGCCGGTCAATTCTTGGCCACGTTCAGGTAGTACAACTCGCCCGAAGGTTTACTTTGGCAGTTAGTCCGTTTTGCGGACTATCCTTGACGATTCATTTATCACACGTTTTCGCAAATCCCCGCCGACATGGCTGCCAGGGTGACTCTCGGGTCTTACACGGCATGCGCAGCTTTGGAACATGGGTCTTTGCGGATGCACTAGAGGCAGACCCATGACCCAGGAAACCGGCGGCTTCGCCGCTCTCGATCTACATCCCAATGTTCTCGCTGCTGTAATTGCCACTGGCTATGAAGAGCCTTCGGCTATTCAGATTCAAGCGATTCCAGTCATCCTCGCCGGCCACGACATGATCGGCCAGGCGCAGACCGGCACCGGTAAAACCGCTGCCTTCGCCCTGCCAATCCTCAGCCGTATCGACCCGGCCAAGCGTCAGCCACAAGCGCTGATCCTGGCGCCGACCCGTGAGCTGGCGCTGCAGGTTGCCACCGCTTTTGAAACCTACGCCAAGCAAATGCCGGGCGTCAGTGTTATCGCCGTTTACGGCGGCGCGCCGATGGGCCCGCAGCTCAAGGCCATCCGCAATGGCGCACAGATTGTTGTGGCCACCCCGGGTCGTCTGGTTGACCACCTGCGTCGCGACGAGAAAGTCCTGTCGACCATTCAGCACCTGGTCCTCGACGAAGCCGACGAGATGCTCAAGCTGGGCTTTATGGATGACCTCGAAGTCATCTTCAAAGCCATGCCGGAAAGCCGTCAGAGCGTGCTGTTCTCCGCCACTCTGCCGCACTCGATCCGTGCCATCGCCGAAAAACACCTGCGTGACCCTAAGCACGTCAAGATCGAAACCAAGACCCAGACCGTAACTGCCATCGAGCAGGTGCATCTGATGGTTCACGCCGACCAGAAGCACGCCGCCGTACTGCGTCTGCTGGAAGTCGAAGAGTTCGACGCGTTGATCGGTTTCGTGCGTACCAAGCAAGCCACCCTGGATCTGGCCGCCGCGCTGGAAGCCAAGGGCTACAAGGCCGCTGCACTGAACGGCGACATCGCGCAGAACCAGCGTGAGCGCGTGATCGACTCGCTGAAAGATGGCCGTCTGGACATCGTCATCGCCACCGACGTTGCCGCTCGCGGCCTTGACGTACCGCGCATCACCCACGTGATGAACGTGGACATGCCGTACGATCCGGAATCCTACGTACACCGTATCGGCCGTACTGGCCGTGCCGGGCGTACCGGTCGCGCCCTGCTGCTGGTGACTCCGCGTGAGCGCCGCATGCTGCAAGTGATCGAGCGTGTCACCGGGCAGAAGGTTGGCGAAGTCAAACTGCCAGACGCCAAGCAGGTGCTGGACGCACGCATCAAGAAACTCACCAACAGCCTGGCTCCGCTGGTTGCTGATGCCGAAGCCAGCCACGGTGATCTGCTTGATCGTCTGACTGCCGACATCGGTTGCAGCCCGCGTGCCCTGGCCGCAGCCCTGCTGCGCAAGGCCACCAATGGCCAAGCGCTGACCCTGGCTGAAGTTGAGCGTGACCAGCCGCTGGTACCAAACAGCAGTGGCCCACGTGAGCGTAGCGAGCGCGGTGACCGTCCTGAGCGTCCTGATCGCGAAGGCAGCCGTGAGCGTCGTGCGCCAGTGCCATTGGCCGAAGGCCGTGCCCGTTGCCGTACCGCCCTGGGCGCTCGCGACGGTATCGCCGCGAAGAACCTGCTCGGCGCGATCCTCAACGAAGGCGGCCTGGTCCGCGAAGCCATCGGCCGCATCCAGGTGCGCGAAAGCTTCAGCCTGGTCGAGCTGCCGGAAGAAGGCCTCGAGCGTCTGTTGACCAAGCTGAAAGACACCCGCGTCGGTGGCAAGCCACTGAAGCTGCGTCGTTATCGCGAAGATTGATGCTTCGCTGAATTAAAGGAGCCCCGCCTAGTGCGGGGCTTTTTTATTTCGGTTGTTTGTCGGGCGTATGGCTTAAGTGAAGCTGTAAATATCCATCCCCAGTGCGCCCAGGGTAAAGCCGCTGTGCTCGACCTTGAATTGCTCGCCAGCGGCCTCGGCGAAGAACAGTGGCAGCAGGTGTTCGTCGCCGGGGTGGTTGCGCACCGCAAAGGGCGCTTGTCGGCGGTAGTCCTGCAGAGCGGCGTGATCCTGCTCGGTTAGTTTCTCCACGATCCAGTCGCGAAAGGCTTGTGCCCAAGGCTCGATGACATCCGGGCCTGCGTGCCAGTCCAGTTCGCCAAGGTTATGGGTGATGCTGCCGGAGCCAATCAGCAGCACGCCTTGTGCGCGCAAGCCGGTCAGGGCCCTGCCAACCTTGCGTTGTAACGCCGGGCCCTGCTGGCTGGGCAGGGATACCTGCACCACGGGAATATCGGCCTGTGGGTACATCAGCGAGAGCGGTACCCAGGCGCCGTGATCCAGCGGCCGCTCGGCGTCGAGCTGCGCGGGCAGGTCGGCTGCGGCCAGCAGTTGGACTATCTCCGCCGCCAGGGTTGGGTTGCCGGGCGCCGGGTATTGCACTTGATAGAGCTCGGCAGGAAAACCGCCAAAGTCATGCCAGGTTCGCGGTTGCGCCGCGCTGCCTACCCGCAGTTCGCGGCTTTCCCAGTGCGCGGAAACCAGCACAATCGCGCGCGGCTTGGGCAGTTGGTTGGCCAGGCGGGCGAGGGCAGGGCCGCTGGCGCCGGGTTGCAGGGCCAGCATGGGTGAGCCGTGGGAGATAAATAGGCTGGGCAGTGGCATGGCAGACTCCTGATGGGTTGCTTGCATCTTCTATCAACCAATCTGTGCATAAAAGCGCAAAAGCTAAGGTGTTTTGATCGCTTTAATAGATGGGTTTGTGTGGGCGAATCCCTTGGCCTTATTAGCTGTGTTGCGGCACGATCTTCAGCTGAATCTTTACAGGAGCATTTATGCACGCAGAATTCTGGCAGTCGCGTTGGGCGCGCAGTGAAATCGGCTTTCATCTGCCCGAGGTCAATCCTTACCTGCAACAGCACTGGCCGGCGCTGGCTTTGCCGCAAGGTGCGCGGGTGCTGGTGCCGCTGTGTGGCAAGAGCCTGGACCTGGCCTGGTTGGCGGGGCAGGGCTATCAGGTGGTGGGTGTCGAGCTGGCGCAGCGTGCGGTGGAGGACTTCTTCGCTGAGCATAAGCTGCAGCCGGTGATCAGCGAAGTGGGTGCTTTCAGGCTTTATCGGGCTGGCGCTGTGGAGATCTACTGCGGCGATTTCTTCGTCTTGACCGCGCAGCAGCTTACTGGTTGCGTGGCGCTGTATGACCGCGCTGCACTGATCGCATTGCCGCCGGACATGCGCGCGCGTTATGTGGCGCACCTGACGCAGATTTTACCCAGCGGCAGCCAGGGGTTACTGGTGAGCCTGGACTATGACCAGGCGCAGATGGACGGCCCGCCCTTCGCTGTGGCGGATGATGAGGTGCAGCGGCTGTTTGCGCCCGATTGGCAGTTAGAGGAACTGGCATGCGGCGATGTGCTGGGCGACAACTGGAAGTTTCTCAAGCGCGGTCTTGAGCGCCTGGATGAGCGGGTGTATCGCTTGTGTAAGGCCTAAAACCTGAAAAGAAAAAGGCGGCCCGTGGGCCGCCTTTTACGTTGCTGCTGAGCTTAACCGCGCTGACGCAGGGCTTCGATACGCACTTCCAGTGGCGGGTGAGTCATCAGCAGGCCAGCCAGGCCGCCCTTCAGGCCGCCGTTGATGCCGAAGGCGGTCAGGCTGTTAGGCATGGTGACCGGCACTTCCTGTTCGGCGCGCAGGCGCTGCAGGGCGGCGATCATCGCGCCAGTGCCGGCCAGGCGAGCACCGGCTTCGTCGGCCTTGAATTCGCGCTTACGCGAGAACCACATAACGATGATGCTGGCCAGGATGCCCAGTACAAGCTCGGCGAAGATGGTCGCGACGAAGTAGCCAATGCCTGGGCCGTCTTCGTTTTTCAGGATCACCTTGTCGACGAAGTTGCCGAAGATCCGCGCGAAGAACATCACGAAGGTGTTCACCACGCCCTGGATCAGCGCCAGGGTGACCATGTCGCCGTTGGCTACGTGACCGATTTCGTGGGCCAGTACGGCGCGTACTTCGTCGGGCGAGAAACGCTCCAGTAGGCCCTGGCTGACCGCTACCAGGGCGTCGTTCTTGTTCCAGCCGGTGGCGAAGGCGTTGGACTCATAGGCCGGGAATATGCCCACTTCTGGCATCTTGATCCCGGCTTCGCGGGACAGTTCTTCCACGGTCTGCAGCAGCCACTGTTCGTGACGGGTGCGTGGCTGGGTGATGATTTCGGTCTTGGTGCTCATCTTCGCCATCCACTTGGACAGGAACAGCGAAATCAGCGAGCCGGCGAAACCGAACACGGCGCAGAAAACCAGCAGGCTGCCATAGTTCTGGCCGGTAAAGCGGTCGACCCCGAGCAACTTCAGGGTGATGCTGGCGATGATCAACACCGCAACGTTGGTGGCCAGGAACAGCATAATGCGCATCATGGTGTATTGAGACTCCTCACGGGAAACATCTATCAGGCCGCTGAAAACCCTGTTCTGGCTGCTTCGCCTGGTTTTCAACGGCCACTATTGGTTATGACGGCTATATAAGGGCGCACCCCCCGGCACTTCAACCTGGCGACTATTTCAAACTATGTCGCTTGCGCCGTTCAGGTTGGATTCGAACAGCAGGCGGGTGAGACGGGCGACGCGTTCGCCATGGCGCTGGCCGAGTGCTTCGCGCAGCTGAAAGGCCAGCGTGGCGTGCACGCGGCGCACGCTGGGTGGCAAGGCGTCGCCCTCGCGCAGGGCGTGAGGTACGCCGCGAGTCAGGCGCAGAAAGCCTTTTTCGCTGAGTACGGCTTGATCCAGGGCGTCGTAGCCGATAGTGGTGTCGAAGCGGATATAGCCTTCCTCGGCGAGCCACAGCAGGGCGCCTAGGCAGCTTTGATGGCGTGGTGTGGGCAGGCCGAATTCATCCGGCTCTTCACGGCCGATCAGGTCTTCGACATACAGCGCGGCTTTACTGGGGAACGCCTGGTACAGGGTCAGCATGCCGGCGGCGGCATCCTTGTAGAAGTCGTCGATCTGCAGGTCCATCAGAATTTGCCAATCATTGAGGTTGGAAGGTAAGGCAGCACGCGGCCCAGCAGCGCCCAGGGCCAGCCAGGCACATAGGCACTGACGGCGCGTTTGTCGATGTGCTTGGCGATCAGCGCCGCGCCGCGCTCCACGCCAATCAGGAATGGCCGGCTGGCCATATCGCTGTTCAGTGGCGTGTCGATAAAACCCGGCAGCAACAGGGTGGTGTCGATGTTCTTGCCCAGTAGTTCGGCGCGGGTGGCTTCCATATAGCTGATCAGGCCGGCCTTGCTCGCGGAGTAGGCTGCCGTGTGCGGTAGGCCGCGTTTACCGGCGACTGAGGCGACGGCGACCAAATGGCCATGGCCCTGCTGGCGGAACAGCGCACAGGCGGCATCCAGGCAAGCAATCGCGCCGATCAGGTTGGTTTCCACGGTCAGTCGGGCGCGCTTGAAGTGGCCACCGCCGGCTTTGCCGGTTAGGGCGATGCCAGCGTTGGCGATAATCCCGTCCAGTCCGCCGAGGGCATTGGCAGCCAGGCCCACGGCATCCTGGCAGGCTTCGTAGTCGGTCACATCCAGTGGCAACACCACCACCTTGCGCTGAAAGCGCGCCTGCAACTCGGCAGCCAGCAGATGCAGGCTGTCTTCGCGGCGTGCGGCCAGCGCCAGGTCGTAACCCTTGGCCGCCAACTCACGGGCCAGGGCGGCGCCGATGCCAGAACTGGCCCCGGTCAGCAGATAGCGTTTGCCCTGGCTCATGGCTTGCTCCGATTACTGTTGGTAAGTCTTGAGGAAGCTGCCGATACGGCCGATGGCCATTTCCAGCTCATCCACGCGCGGCAGGGTGACCACGCGGAAGTGATCCGGCCACGGCCAGTTGAACGCGGTGCCCTGAACGATCAGCAGTTTTTCCGAGAGCAGCAGATCCAGCACGAACTTCTCGTCGTTATGGATCGGGCAGACTTTCGGGTCGATCTTCGGGAAGGCATACAGCGCGCCCATCGGTTTGACGCAGCTGACCCCGGGGATGTCGTTGAGCAGCTCCCAGGTGCGGTTGCGCTGCTCCAGCAGACGGCCTTGCGGCAGCACCAGGTCATTGATGCTCTGGTAGCCGCCCAGCGCGGTCTGAATCGCATGCTGGCTCGGCACGTTGGCGCACAAACGCATGTTGGCAAGGATGTCGATGCCTTCGATATAGCTCTGCGCGCGGTGCTTGGGCCCGGAAATCGCTACCCAGCCGGAGCGGAAACCGGCCACGCGATAGGATTTCGACAGACCGTTGAAGGTCAGGCAGAGCACGTCCGGGGCCAGGGAGGCGGTGCAGATATGCTGGGCTTCGTCGTAGAGGATCTTGTCGTAGATTTCGTCGGAGAACAGCACCAGATTGTGCTGGCGCGCGAGTTCGACGATATCCAGCAGCACTTCCTTGGAGTACACCGCGCCGGTGGGGTTGTTCGGGTTGATCAGCACTAGGGCCTTAGTGTTCGGCGTGATCTTGGCGCGCATGTCGGCGATATCAGGGAACCAGCCGGCCTGCTCATCGCACAGGTAATGCACCGGTTTGCCGCCAGCCAGTGCTACGGAAGCGGTCCACAGCGGGTAATCCGGCGCCGGGATCAGCACTTCATCGCCGTTATTCAGCAGCGCCTGCATGGCCATCACGATCAGCTCGGAGACGCCGTTGCCGAGGTAGATGTCCTCGATGCCAACGCCTTCCACCTGCTTCTGCTGGTAGTACTGCATCACCGCCTTGCGCGCGCTGAACAGGCCCTTGGAGTCGCTGTAGCCCTGCGCTGTCGGCAGATTGCGGATTACGTCCTGCAAGATTTCCTCAGGCGCTTCGAAACCGAACGGTGCCGGGTTGCCGATATTCAGCTTGAGGATGCGATGGCCTTCCTCTTCCAGGCGCTTGGCGTGCTTGAGCACCGGCCCGCGAATGTCGTAGCAGACGTTGGCGAGCTTGTTCGATTTGCTGAACTGCATATTAAGTGATCCCGAATGGTGGAACGCCGCTGAGAGGGTGTTTACAAATTACTGCACTCGACCATGCAGCGTTGAAAGCAGCCTCAAAATGCTCATGTACACTTGTACACTCCGCTTTTTCGGCTGCTTTCGCCTTGCCTTGCCATCGCTCGCTACTTTTGTAAACACCCTCTGAATTACTCTGCAAAAAGACGCGATCTGACGAGCCTTGGCAGGTTGTAACGCCGGTGACAGACTGGGGTCGAATGATACGTGGCAGCCCGACCTTGGCAAAGGTACTGGTTGGGCTTTTTTATGGTGTGCCATCCATGGCCACCACCCTTCGGGCCGTCGCTGCGCGACGTTAAAAATCGCTCCCGGCGATTTTTTCACATAGAGGAGACCTGCCTGTGGACAAGCTGGAAAAACCCCTGGAAGCCTGGCGCGAAGAGCTTTCTGAGGAGCAGTTTCATGTATGTCGCCTGGGCGGCACCGAGCGCGCCTTTACCGGCCAGTATCACGACAGCAAGGTGCCGGGTATTTACCACTGCGCCTGTTGCCAGGCCGAGCTGTTTGACTCGGATGCCAAGTACGACTCCGGCAGCGGCTGGCCGAGTTACTTCCAACCCGTCAGCAGCGAAGCCATCACCAGCCTGGATGACTTCAATCACGGCATGCACCGCATCGAAGTCAAATGCGCCAAGTGCGATGCTCACCTGGGGCATGTGTTCCCCGATGGGCCAGCGCCGACGGGTCTGCGTTATTGCATCAACTCGGCATCGCTCAAGCTGGTGCCGAAGGCTTAATGCCATTGCATAGGCCTGCATTAGCGGGCCTTATCTTGGTTTAATTAAATTGCATGCAATTTAATTGCTCGCTATCTTGCGTCCATTCCCACTTATCAGGATGACCAGCATGAGCAACGCACTTTTCGATATTCCGGTTACCACCATCAAGGGCGAGCAGAAGACCCTGGCCGATTTCGGCGGCAAGGCGGTGCTGGTGGTCAACACCGCCAGCAAGTGCGGCTTCACCCCGCAGTACAAAGGCTTGGAAAACGTCTGGCAGCAGTACAAGGACCAAGGTCTGGTGGTGCTGGGCTTCCCCTGCAACCAGTTCGGTAAGCAGGAGCCAGGTGATGAGGGTGCGATCAGCGAGTTCTGCGAGCTGAACTTCGGCGTGAGCTTCCCGCTGTTCAAGAAGGTTGATGTGAACGGCAGCGATGCCCATCCGCTGTTCGTCAACCTGAAGAAGAGCGCGCCAGGCCTGCTCGGTAGCCAGGGCATCAAGTGGAACTTCACCAAGTTTCTGCTCAGCGCCGACGGCACGGTGATCAAGCGTTTTGCCCCGACCACCAAGCCTGAAGACCTGACTGCAGAGATCGAAGCACTGCTGAAATGACCCAGGCCAGCTTGCACGCGGATGACGGGCTGCAGCTGGACAACCAGCTGTGTTTCAAGCTCTACGCCGCTTCACGGGCGGTGATCCGCGCCTACAAGCCGATGCTCGATCAGCTCGGCCTGACCTACCCGCAGTACCTGGCCATGCTGGTGCTGTGGGAGTGGCAGCAGCAACCGCCGGCCTTGCCGACGGTCAAGGCCCTGGGTGAGCGCTTGTTGCTCGACTCCGGCACGCTGACCCCACTGCTCAAGCGCCTGGAGCAGCAAGGTCTGCTGCAGCGCAAGCGTTCGGCCAGTGATGAGCGTGAGGTGCATCTGGCGTTGACCCCGGCCGGCTGCGCCTTGCGCGAGCAGGTGTTGCCGCTGAAAAGCCAGCTGCTCTGTGAGCGCGGCATCGATCTCGATCAGGTCACTGCGTTGCGTAGCCAGGTCGGTGTGCTGCTTGATCAGTTTATGGCGCTTAACCACTGATCAAGCAGAGCCGCCAGCTCATCCTTGCGGAAGGGCTTGGCCAGGTAGTCGTCCATTCCCGCAGCGCGGCAGCGCTCGCGTTCATCGGACAGTGCGTTGGCCGTCAGGGCGATGATCGGCAGCTCGGCGAATTCGGCTTTCTGGCGAATCCGCCGGGTGGTTTCATAGCCATCCATGACCGGCATATTGCAGTCCATCAGAATCAGATCGACCGCCTGGGTCTCCAACAGGCTCAGGGCTTCGCCGCCGTGATTGGCCAGTAGCACCTCGCAGCCGAGCTTGCCCAGCATGCCTTTGGCTACCAACTGGTTGACCGGGTTGTCTTCCACCAGCAGTACGCGCGCCTGGCGGTTGCGTTGCGGCTCGCTGTGTTGCTCGGCTGCATGCGTCTCGTCCTGGCCAAGGGTGCGGCGCAAGGCTTGCAACAGCGCTTGGCGTGACAGCGGCCGGGCCAGTTGTTCGATAGGCGAAAGTTTTTCCACCTGCTCGCTGCTGAGAAAGTTGCCATAGGCGCTGACCAGCAGAATCGGCAGGTTGCAGAGCGTACGCAGCTCATTCAAACGCTGCGGGCAATCGCTTATCAGCAGGTCCGCATCAAGCGTGCCCAGCGCGGCATCGGCGTCCAGGTGTTGATACTGCAGGCCCCAGCTCGGCAGCAGGCTTGCTAGCTGTTCGCTGAGCCCGGAGCTTGCTGGGCTGAGCCCGATGATGCGTCCGTGCAACAAGGGCAGCTGCTTAGCGTTGGTCTGGCCGGGCAGCGGCAGGTCGACGCAGAAGGTGCTGCCGAAACCTTCCCGTGTCTCCAGGCTCAGTTGGCCGTGCATGGCTTCGCAGAGGCGGCGCGTTAGGGCCAGGCCCAGGCCGGTGCCACCAAATTGCCGGGTGATGCCAACCCCAGCCTGGGCAAATGGATGGAAGATTCGCGCCTGGGCGTCTTCGGCAATGCCGATGCCGGTATCACGCACGATGATCCTGACGCCGCCGGCCTGGGCACTGACGCTGATATCGACGCGGCCAAAGCGGGTGAATTTCAAAGCGTTGGACAGCAGGTTGCTGACAATCTGCCTGACCCGCGTCGGGTCGCCGAGCAGCTGGTTCGGTAGTTGTGGATCAATCAGGCTGGTCAGTTCGACGCCGGGTGCGGCGTTTTGCGACAGCAGGTTGGCTGTGTCTTCGACCATGCTGCCGAGGTCGAAGGGGATCTGCTCCAGCTCCAACTGTCCGGCCTCGAATTTCGACAGGTCGAGAATGTCGTTAAGCAGCTCGACCAGCACCTTGCCGGAGTCGTGGGCAATCGACAGCTGTTGGCGCTGTTCGTTATTCAGTGGGCCGTCCAGCGACAGCGCAAGCATGCCCAGCAGGCCGTTGAGCGGGGTGCGAATCTCGTGGCTCATATTGGCCAGGAAAGCCGAACGCGCTTGGGCCATGTCCAGCGCTGTGCGTTTGGCTTGCTCCAGCTCACGGTTGGAGTCGAGCAAGCGGCTGTTGGCGGCCTCCAGTTGCTCGGTGCGCGCCGAGACCATGTCTTCCAGTTCGGCCAGGTAGCGGGTCAGGCGGGCTTCGGCTTGCTGGCGCTGCTCGATCTCGCTGGCGATGCTGCTCAGTTGGCGGTTGGTCACATCGACCAGCACGCCGATCTCGTCGCGTTCATGGTTGGGCGGGTAGGGCAGTTTGGCGTTGTTGGGGCTGCGCAGGTCGCGTTCGCTTAGGGCGCGAATAAAGCCGGTCAGCGGCTTGGTCAGCATGAAATAGAACATCACCAGCAGGATCAGCGACAGCAGCAGGCTGCGGGCGAAGCCGGTGAGCAGGGTCAGCAGCGAGCGATTGAGAAAGTGGCTGCCAAAGGCGTAGGTGTCGACTTCCAGGCTCAGTTTGCCGAGCGCTTCGCTGGGCGAGTGGCTGACGAACAGCGCGGTTTCGAAGTGCCGGCGTTTGCCGAACATAAAGTCGCTGAGCACCCGGTAGCGACTTTCCAGAGCCGGACGGCTGACGCTGGCCAGGGTCAGCTGGTTGTTGTCGATGATCTGTGCGCTGATCACCGCTGGTGAACGCAGCAGGCCGAGCACCAGTTCCTGGGCCAGCTCGGCGTCGATGTTATAGGCGATGCGCGCAGCCGGGTTGTGGCTGATTTCCATCAGCGCGTTAATCTCGCGGTTGATGGAGGCATCTTCGCTGGCATAATCGATGCCCACTTGAATAAAGCTGAGCGCCGTGCCGAGGATAAAGGCTACCAATACGGTCAAGCCGGCCTGTTTGAATGACAGGCGTTGGGTTAGCGCTATATCCATATGGGCCGGTTGTTCTCGTGTTGAATCGCCTGCCAAGCATAGCCCATCTGTTTTGCCGGACGGCAGTGGTAGAACGGCCCGAAAACCCTGGAGTGTGTTGTGGATTCGCGTTTAAGTGATTTTTTGTTGCGCGCCGAGGCTGTATTGGCACGCCTGGAGCCATTACTACCAGCCCAGCGCCCGGTTATCGACTGGCAGCAGAGCCTGGCGGCCCGTTGGCAGCGTGATGGTCGCAGCGGCTTTCTCGCCCCGCTCAAGGTCAGTCTGGATGTGGGGCTGGCTGATCTGATCGGCGTGGATCGCCAGCGTGCTCAGTTGGCGCGCAATACTCAGCAGTTTATTCAGGGCCTGCCGGCCAACCACGCCTTGCTCTGGGGCGCGCGCGGTACGGGTAAATCATCCTTGGTGCGTGCTCTGCTGGCCGAACATGCGGCGGCGGGATTGCGCCTGGTTGAGATCGAACGTGATCATCTGGCCGATCTGCCGCGCATCGTCGAACAGCTGAGCGAGCTACCGCAGCGCTTTGTGCTGTTTTGCGATGACCTGTCGTTCGAGGCCGGCGAGGGTGACTACCGCATGCTGAAAACCGTGCTCGACGGCTCCCTGGAGCGTGCACCGGACAATGTGCTGCTGTATGCCACCTCCAATCGCCGCCATCTGCTGCCGGAAAAGCAGAGCGCTAACGAAAACTGGCAGCGAGTCGATGGCGAGCTGCACCCCAACGAGGCGGTGGAAGACAAAATTGCGCTGTCCGACCGCTTCGGCCTGTGGCTGTCGTTCTATCCATTCACCCAGGAACACTTCCTCGACGTGGTCAGGCACTGGGTCGAGGTACATGCCGGGCCGGTTTGGCTTGGCAATGGCATGACGAACTGGAAAAAGCGGCCATACGCTGGGCCTTGGGTCGCGGTAACCGCAACGGCCGCTGCGCCTATCAATTCGCCCGTGACTGGGTGGGCCTGCAATTACTGAGTAAGCACGATGATTGATCTACAACAGAGCGGGCAGGGGCTCGATGGCTACCCCTTACTGGTGGCGCAGCTGCAGGCACTGCTGGCCGGGGAGCGCGATTTTATTGCCAATGCGGCGCAGTTTTCGGCGTTTCTGTTTCAGGAACTGAGCGACCTGAACTGGGCGGGTTTCTACCTGGCCCGTGGTGAGGAGCTGGTGCTAGGGCCGTTCCAGGGCAAAGTGGCCTGCGTGCGGATTCCCTTTGGGCGTGGCGTATGCGGCGCCGCAGCGGCCACTGGGCAGACCCAGCGCGTTGAGGATGTACATGCCTTTGCCGGGCATATCGCCTGCGACAGCGCGTCCAATAGCGAACTGGTGGTGCCGTTGTTCAAGGGCGGCCGCTTGCTTGGTGTGCTCGATCTCGACAGTCCGTCACTGGCGCGCTTTAGTGCGGCGGATCAGGCCGGTATCGAGCGGCTGGTCGCGGTGTTTGTCGAACTGACCGATTGCTGAGACAGCCTTCAAGGCCAAGCAAAAAATCTGACAATCGCGGTAATGCTGTTCACATAAGAAAAATGCCGCTTCTCCCTTGCCAGGGAAGCGGCATTTTTTGTGTTAAAGGACCGTAGGATGGGTGATAACCCATCAATTGGCTGATGGGTTAGCACCCATCCTACGGCCTGAACCACTGCCCAAGACTTCAAGCCCGGCCTCAGTGGATCGGAAAACTGCTCCACTTAAGTGAGCAGCCTTGCGGCAATCGCCGGGCTGTTTGTTGGGTGGTTAGCGATTGCTTAGGCTTTGGCGGCCATCTTGGCGAGCATCTTCAGCTCGCCTGGCAATACCCCCTGCACCGAGTCGCGTGCAGTGATTCGCGCATAGTGCGCACTCAGGTTGGGCCAGCGCTGTGCGTCCAGTTGCTCATCGCCGTGCTGCATATTGATCAGTTGGCAGGCCAGGGCCAGGTCGGCCAGGGTTAGGCTATCGCCGACCAGGTATGCAGCTGAACCAAGGGTCTGTTCCAGGTAGTCGAAATGCGCGGGTAGCTTTTCCTGCAGAGCTTTTTGTACGACTGCTTCGTCGCAGCTCTGGCCCATGCTGGGTTTCAGTGCGCGGTTGCGAAACACGCTGAAGGTGCACAGCGGAGCCAGCTCATAGTCGGCGTACTTCTCCAGCCAGCGCACCTGCGCGCGTTGTTCGGCGTTCTGGCCCAGCAGACTAGGGCGATCTGGATGCTTGTCGTCCAGGTACTGGCAGATCACGCTGGAGTCGGCGAGGGTGAAATCGCCATCTTTCATGGCAGGAATCCGCCCGAGTGGGCTTAGCTCGCGGTACCAGGCTGGCTGGCCGAACGGCAGGATGATTTCCAGCTGGTAGTCCAGGTTCTTTTCAGCCAGAAACAGACGGACTTTACGGACGAAGGGCGACAGCGGGGCACCGTATACGGTCAGGCTCATGTGCGGCACTCGTGGGCAGGGCGGTAGCGCGCACGCTGCGCGCTGGAGGGGTTAGTCGTAGATGTTCTTCTTCTTCCATTCGTCATCGCCGCCGAGCGACTCCAGGCCGGCATCCAGTTCGCTGGCTTGATCAGTGGTCGGCTTGTTGCTTTCCAGAACCATGGCATTGGCGCGCGCCAGTTGTTCTTCGAATTTCTTCAGGGCGTTCTGGTACGGCGCTGGATCAGGTTGTTTGCGCAGGTACTGCACGCCGCGCTCGAATGCCAGGCGTGCCTGGCCTGGCTGGTTTTGCTGCAGGGCCTGTTGGCCGAGGTTGCCGAAAAACTCGATATGCACCTGGGTCAGCATATGGCGCACTTCTTTCAGCCAATGCTTGGCCTCGTTGGTCGGGATAATCCCGTCTTTGGCGCAGCGGGTCAGCTGGCCGTGGAGGTTTTCCAGCTGGAAGCGTACTTCCTTGGCCTTGGCTTCATTGAGGATGGGTTGCGGCGGGTTGTTTACGGCAATCGACTCGCCCTGGGCGATCAGTTTGCGCAGCTCTTCAATGCGCGCCTTGAGGGCGTTATTGCCCTTGTCCAGCGGCAGCATGCGTTCACTGAAGTGCAACTGCAGGCGGCTGAGCATCAGCTTCAGTGCTGGCGTCATCAGTTGGCCGGGGAGGGCTTCGGCGAGGTCCGTGCAGCGGCGCAGGCGATCATTCAGGTCGGCCTTGATGCGCGCCTTCTCCAGTTTGTTGTTCTCGACCATATGATTGATGTAGGCAATGGCGATCAAAACGACGATGCCAGAAACAATCAATATGGTAATCACGAGTGGGGACATGGGTGCAGCCTCTCGATCACCGGTTTTTCGTCCGAGTGTAGTGCCTTAGCCGGGAGGCTGATAGGGCTGCCTCACATTCGGAGCTGAAGTCTTTGATTTATAAAAATTTTTACACAGAGGTTGACGGGCCTTGCAAGGCTCCATAGAATGCGCGCCACTTCGTAGCGCAATGCCTCACGGCAAAACGTGTAGAAGCCGGATAGAAGTTGTAGTTTCCGGGCTGCGTCCCCTTCGTCTAGTGGCCTAGGACACCGCCCTTTCACGGCGGTAACAGGGGTTCGAGTCCCCTAGGGGACGCCACTTCTTAATGAAGTGTGCTGCAAAAAACCAAGTTGTATGCGGGAATAGCTCAGTTGGTAGAGCACGACCTTGCCAAGGTCGGGGTCGCGAGTTCGAGTCTCGTTTCCCGCTCCAGATTCAGGTGATCTGCTTAGGCAGGTAGCCGACAAGTTCCAAGGTCCCCTTCGTCTAGTGGCCTAGGACACCGCCCTTTCACGGCGGTAACAGGGGTTCGAGTCCCCTAGGGGACGCCATTTTTAGTACCAAGCTGTATTGCGGGAATAGCTCAGTTGGTAGAGCACGACCTTGCCAAGGTCGGGGTCGCGAGTTCGAGTCTCGTTTCCCGCTCCAAATAAACGAAAACGCCGCTCACTGAGCGGCGTTTTTGTTTCTGCTGTTTTTATTGCCTACAAAAAAAGCCCGCCGGTTATGCCGTGCGGGCTTTTTTGTTTCTGGCTGAGGTTTAGTGTGTGCCGCCCTGAGCGGGCATGGCCAGCAGCTGCTTTTCCTGGTTCCAGTCGAAGGGTTCGTCGTTTTCTTCGGCGTAGAAGCGGCGCTCTTCGAGGGTTTGGTACATCTCGATTTCTTCGTCCGGCATAAAGTGCAGGCAGTCACCACCGAAGAACCACAGCAGGTCGCGCGGCACCAGGTGGGCGATTTGCGGGTAGCGCTGGAAGATCTGGCTGATCAGGTCCTGGCCCAGGTAGAGGCTGGCTTCCGGATCGCTCGGCAGGTCGCTGAGCAATTCGTCATAGCGCTCCAGGTACATGGCGTGGCTGTCATCGAGAATCTGCTCGGCTTCGCCCAGGGCGACCAGGATGGTGCGCAGGTGCTGCAGCAGGGCGAGGTGATGGTCGATGTGGGTGTTGGCCATGGGGCAATCCTGTAGGTAAAACGGGCGCGCAAGTATAAGGCTCGCGTCGCCCGCTGTCCTGTCGGTTTAGCGGACTTTACCCGCACCCAAGGTCAGTTCCTCCTTGGCAAAGTCGTCGACATCGATCACCACCCGGCGCGCGGCTTCGGCTTGCTGCAGGCTGTGTGCCTCTTCGGCATTGAGAACCCCAGCAGCCAGCGCTGCATCGATCAGGCTTTGCCCTGGCAGTTCCTGGACCTGGCCGGCTTTGACGGCCTTGTACAGTTTCTTCTGCAGACCCTGTACGTCCTGCAGCAGGTTCATCGCGTATTGCAGGGCGCCCACCGGGTCCTGTTCGGCTTGTGGGCGGTAGCAGCCTTCGAGCAGTTCCTCCAGCGCCGGGTCACCGCTGTTACGGCCGATAATACCGGCCACTTCGGCGTCCAGTTCATCGCTTGGGCCTTTGTGACGGCGGCCCAGCGGCAATACCAGCAAACGCAGGGCGCAGCCGAGCAGTTTGCTGGGGAAGTTGCTGAGCAGCTCTTCCAGTGCTTGTTCGGCCTTGCCCAGGCTTTCCTCCACGGCCCAGCGCAACATGGGCTGCGAATGGTCCGGGTAACCGAGGTCGTGGTAGCGCTTGAGCGCCGCCGAGGCCAGGTACAGGTGGCTGAGCACGTCACCGAGACGCGCTGAGAGGCGTTCGCGGCGTTTCAGTTCGCCGCCGAGCAGCATCATGCTGGTGTCTGCGAGCAGGGCGAAGGACGCTGCCAGCCGGTTGAGGGCGCGAAAGTAAGGACGGCTGATGCGGTCGCCGGGCATCTGGCTGAAGACGCCAAAGCCGAGGCTGAGCAGCAGGCTGCTGGCGGCGTTGCTGACGGCAAAACCGATATGTTGCAGCAGCAGCTCATCGAATTCCTGCAGTGCCTGGTCCTGGTCTTCGCGACCGGCCAGGGCCATTTCCTTGAGTACATAGGGGTGGCAGCGAATCGCGCCCTGGCCGAAGATCATCAGGTTGCGCGAGAGGATATTGGCCCCCTCCACGGTGATAAAGATCGGCGCACCTTGCCAGGAGCGCGCCAGGTAGTTGTTCGGGCCCATGACGATACCCTTACCGCCGTGCACGTCCATGGCGTGGCTGATGCATTCGCGGCCGCGTTCGGTCAGGTGATACTTGAGGATGGCCGAGAGCACCGAGGGTTTCTCGCCCAGATCCACCGCGTTGGCGGTGAGGATGCGTGCGCTGTCCATCAGCCAGGCGTTGCCGCCGATGCGGGCCAGGGCTTCCTGAATGCCTTCGAAGGCGGACAGCGGCACGTTGAACTGCTCGCGGACCTGGCTGTATTGGCCGGTGGTCAGGCTGGTGAACTTGGCCGCGCCGGTACCGACTGCCGGCAGGGAGATCGAGCGGCCCACGGACAGGCAGTTCATCAGCATCATCCAGCCCTTGCCGAGCATTTCTTCGCCGCCGATCAGGTAGTCCAGCGGGATAAACACATCCTTGCCGGAGTTCGGGCCGTTCATAAAGGCGGCGCCGAGGGGCAGATGGCGGCGGCCGATTTCGACGCCGGGCGTGTCGGTGGGCACCAGAGCCAGGCTGATGCCGAGGTCTTCCTCTTCACCCAGCAGATGCTCAGGATCGTAAGCCTTAAAGGCCAGGCCGAGCAGGGTGGCGACCGGGCCGAGGGTGATGTAGCGCTTTTCCCAGTTCAGGCGCAGGCCGATCACTTCCTCACCTTGCCACTGGCCTTTGCAGATGATCCCGGTGTCCGGCATGGCGCCAGCGTCGGAGCCCGCCAGGGGGCCGGTGAGGGCGAAGCAGGGGATGTCTTCACCGCGCGCCAGGCGCGGCAGGTAATGGTCACGCTGGGCGTCGGTGCCGTAGTGCAGCAGCAGTTCGGCCGGGCCGAGAGAGTTGGGCACCATCACGGTGGAGGCCAGATCGCCTGAGCGGGTGGCCAGCTTCATTGCCACCTGGGAGTGGGCATAGGCAGAAAAGCCCTTGCCGCCGTATTGCTTGGGGATGATCAGGGCGAAGAAGCCATGGCTCTTGATATGTGCCCAGGCCTCGACAGGCAGGTCCATCTGCTGGCCAATCTGCCAATCGCTGACCATGGCGCAGAGTGCTTCGGTGGGGCCGTCGATAAACGCCTGTTCTTCTTCGGTGAGCTGCGCCTTGGGGTAGGCGAGCAGGGTGTCCCAATCCGGGCGGCCGCTGAACAACTCGCCATCCCACCACACCGTGCCGGCTTCGATGGCGTCGCGTTCGGTTGCCGACATCGGCGGCAGCACGCGCTTGAACCAGGTAAAAAGCGGTGCAGTGAACAGGCTACGGCGTTGCTCGGGCAGTAGCAGAGGCAAGGCCACTGCTAGCAGTAGCAACCAGAACAGGCCCATCAGCCAGACCGGTGCATGGCTGAACACGCCCATCAGAATCAGCAGGCCAGCCACTATGCCTAGGGCGGGCAGGGGCGCGGTACGGCGGTGAGCGAGAAAGGCCGTGCCAAGCAGCAGGGCGAGTAACCAGAGAGCGAGCATGCAGAATCCTCCATGATGACAATGCGTTTGTACGCACCATCACGAGCGTAGTCGTCATTGATGGCGACAAGAGCGGTGAGCTTGGCCGAATCGTCGTGACATTGGCCGGACTCGCATCGTTAGACTGGTTTCTCAGTCATTGGCTTTCAATCATGAGAAACCCTGATGCGTGAATACCTCGAGCCCGGCCGCTTCATCGATAGTGACCACCCAGCGCTGGTGGAGTTCGCAGAAAAGTTTCGCGGGGCCAGTCGCGAGCCGCGTGAGCAGGCCATCAAGCTGTACTACGCGGTGCGCGATGAAATTCGCTACAACCCCTATGTCTTCAGCCGCGACGCCGACACGTTGAAGGCCAGCCACGCATTGCAGGCGGGCGAGAGCTACTGCGTGCCAAAGGCTACTTTGCTCGCCGCCTGCGCCCGCCATTGCGGCATCCCGGCGCGTATCGGCCTGGCCGATGTGCGCAACCATCTGGCCACACCACGGCTGCTGGAGATGCTGCGCAGCGAAGTATTCGCCATGCACGGCTACACCGAGTTGTACCTTGAGGGCCGCTGGGTCAAGGCCACGCCGGCGTTCAACCTGGCGCTGTGCCGGGTATTCAAGGTGGCGCCACTGGAGTTCGATGGCCTGAGCGACAGCGTATTTCACCCGTTCAACCAGCAGGGCGAGCGTTATATGGAATACCTGCACGACCACGGCCAATTTGCCGACGTGCCGGAGCAGCTGTTCTTCGGCCATCTGGCCGCTTGCTACCCGCATCTGTTTGCCGAGGAGGCGCTATCGCTCAGTGGCGACTTCGCCGCCGAGGCCGTGCCCGGCTGATGTATCGACAGGGCTGATAAGCACCATCGGAAACTGCCGGGTTTAATCTGCGCCTGGCGCTGGTAGGCTGCTGCCCAGCCGTGGGGGCGGCAGTTTTGCGCAAAGATACTGTGGTGGCGAGGTTCCAGGCGCTAGACTTGGGCCACTTCGCGCTGCGTGGCGCAGCCCATCTCGAATTTCTTTTTATCTGATCAGGTGTGCGCATTTTTATGAGTACTGCTCTGTCCATTCGCCAGTTGACCAAGACCTATGGCAACGGCTTCCAGGCGCTGCATGGCATCGACCTGGACGTGGCTGAAGGCGATTTCTTCGCCTTGCTCGGCCCCAACGGTGCCGGCAAATCCACCACCATCGGCATTCTTTCCACCCTCGTCACCAAAAGCAGCGGCACGGTAAATGTGTTCGGTCACGACCTGGATAAGCAGCCCTCGGCGCTCAAGCGCTGCCTGGGCGTGGTGCCGCAGGAGTTCAACTTCAACCAGTTCGAGAAAGCCTTCGACATCGTCGTGACCCAGGCCGGTTACTACGGTATCCCAGCGAAAATCGCCAAGGAGCGCGCCGAGCAGTACCTCAACCAGCTCGGCCTGTGGGGCAAGCACAACGTGCCGTCGCGTGAACTGTCCGGCGGCATGAAGCGCCGCCTGATGATTGCCCGCGCCCTGGTGCATCAGCCGCGTTTGTTGATTCTCGATGAGCCGACGGCTGGGGTTGATATCGAACTGCGCCGCTCGATGTGGAGCTTTCTCACCGAGCTGAACGAGCAGGGCATCACCATTATCCTGACCACCCACTACCTGGAAGAGGCCGAACAGCTTTGCCGCAATATCGGCATCATCGACCACGGGCGGATTGTTGAGAACACCAGCATGAAGGATCTGCTGAAGAAGCTGCATGTGGAGACCTTCCTGCTCGACCTCAAGGAGTCGCTGCTGGTTGCGCCGCAACTGATCGGCTACCCAGCGCAATTGCTCGATGGGCACACCCTGGAAGTGCAGGTGGACAAGGCCCAGGGCATTACCGAGCTGTTCCGTCAGCTGGCTCTGCAGAATGTCGAGGTGCTCAGCTTGCGCAATAAAACCAATCGCCTGGAAGAGCTGTTTGTCTCCCTGGTCGAGAAGAACCTGGCGAAGGTGGCGGTATGAGCACGGCTTATCTGAACTCCGAATTCACCGCCAACATGGTGGCGCTGCGCACCATTGTTTACCGCGAGATCCGCCGCTTTACCCGTATCTGGCCGCAGACTCTGCTGCCGCCAGCGATCACCATGGTTCTGTACTTCGTGATCTTCGGCAATCTGATCGGTAGCCAGATTGGCGATATGGGTGGCTTCACTTATATGGAGTACATCGTGCCGGGGCTGATCATGATGTCGGTGATCACCAACTCCTACGGCAACGTGGTATCAAGCTTCTTTGGCAGCAAGTTCCAGCGCTCCATCGAGGAGCTGATGGTCTCGCCGGTGTCGCCGCATATCATCCTCACCGGCTATGTGGTCGGCGGGGTGCTGCGCGGCCTGGCGGTGGGTTTTATCGTCACGCTGCTGTCGTTGTTCTTCACTCACTTGCAGGTGCATCACCTCGGTGTGACGGTGCTGGTGGTGCTGCTGACCGCGACGATTTTCTCCCTTGGCGGTTTTATCAACGCGGTGTATGCGCGCAACTTCGATGATATTTCGATCATCCCGACCTTTGTGCTGACGCCTTTGACCTACCTGGGCGGGGTGTTCTACTCGATCAGCCTGCTGCCGCAGTTCTGGCAGACGGTGTCGCTGGCCAACCCGGTGCTGCATATGGTCAACGCCTTCCGTTATGGCATTCTCGGCGTTTCCGATATCCGCATCGGTGTGGCCATCGGCTTTATGCTGGTTGCCACCGCCGTGCTCTATGGCGTGTGCATTCGTTTGCTGGTCAGTGGCCGGGGCATGCGTCAGTAGCCGGTAACCAACATCGGGAAACATTTTTAACGGCTGATCTGCGCGGCTCGGCCGTTAGACTCAGCCTCTACAAAGAATTAGGGGTTGTATATGTTTGCCCGCGCGCCTGCTCTTCTCGGAACAGTCTTTTTGTTGTGCTCGCTTGTCACTGTGCAAGCGCACGCCAATGAAGGGCCGCTGGTTGAGGTGGTCAAGGCTGAGCGAAGCCTGGTGCGTGACGAGCTGGTGACCTTCGGTTCACTACGCCCCGACGAGTCGGTGATGATCCGCCCGGAAATCGCTGGGCGAGTGGCGCAGCTGCATTTTCGCGAAGGCCAGCGTGTCGAAGCTGGTGCACTGCTGGTCAGCCTGGATGATTCGATCACCCGCGCCGAGTTTGCCCAGGCGCGGGCCAACCTGAACCTGGCAGAAAAGAACTTCGAGCGCGCGCAGATGCTGTTCAAGCGCGGTGCCAGTAACGCTCAAGCGCTGGATGAAGCCAGTGCCGTGCAGCAGGCCTCGCGTGCCAGCCTGGCGTTGTCCCAGGCACGCCTGGACAAGACCCGCATCCTCGCGCCCTACGACGGGGTCTTGGGTTTGCGCGCTGTCAGCCCTGGCGATTACCTCAGCGAAGGTCAGGACATCATCAACCTGGAAGTGCTCGACCCGCTCAAGGTGGATTTCCGCATTCCGCAAAAAGCCGTCAGCCAGATCCGCCTCAAGCAGGTGATTGAAATCAGCCTGGATGCCTATCCGGGCGAGCGCTTCACTGGCGAGATTTTCGCCATCAACCCGCGCCTGGACGAAGCCGGGCGCAGCCAGGCGATTCGCGCGCATATCAGCAACAGCGATGGCCGTTTGAGCCCTGGGCAGTTCGTGCGGGTTTCGGTGATTCTCGCCGAGCGGCCGAATGCTCTGGTGATTCCCGAAGAAGCCATCATGCCGGTGGGCGACAAGCTGCTGGTCAACCTGGTGGTGAATGGCAAGGTCGAGCTGCGTGAGGTCAAGCTGGGCAAGCGCCTGGCTGGCAAGGTCGAGGTACTGGAAGGCCTGCTGGGTGATGAAACCCTGATCAGCTCCGGCTGGCAGAAGGTTCGGGCCGGCGCGCCGGTACGCACCAAGGTGGTGGAGCAAACGCCATGACCCTGTCGGACATCTGCATCCGCCGGCCGGTATTTGCCACCGTACTGTCGCTGATTGTGGTGCTGCTCGGTTTGATGGCCTACGACCGCCTGGCGGTGCGCGAGTACCCGAATATCGATGTGCCGATTGTCACGGTCAACGTCACTTATCCCGGCGCCAGCCCGGAAATCATGGAGTCCCAGGTCGCCCAGCCGATTGAAGATGTGCTGTCGGGCATCGATGGGCTGGATTTCGTCAGCTCCATCAGCCGCTCGGAAAACACCCAGATCACCGCGCAGTTTCGCCTGGGCAGCAACTCCGATGAAGCCGCCAACGATGTGCGCGACCGCCTGGGCCGCGTGCGCGGTTTGCTGCCGGATGAAATCGCCGAGCCCATCGTGCAGAAGGTTGAGGCCGACGCCCAGCCGGTAATCTGGATCGCCTTCTACAGCGAGCGCTACAGCGCCATGGAGATCACCGACGTGCTGGAGCGGGTGATCAAGGATCGCCTGCAGACCATCCCCGGTGTTTCCGAAGTACAGATTCGCGGCGCGCGCACCTTCGCCATGCGAATCTGGCTGGACCCGGAAAAGCTCGCCGCGCACAACCTCACCGTGCAGGACGTGGAAGACGCCCTGCGCCGGCAGAACGTCGAGATTCCTGCCGGGCGCATCGAGTCGCAGCAGCGCGAATTCACCGTGCTCTCGGAAACCGACATGAACACCCCGGAGCAGTTTAATCAGCTGATTCTCGATGACTCGCGCGGTTACCTGCTGCGTCTGGCGGATGTTGGTTATGCCGAAATCGGCGCGAAGGACGAGCGCAGTATCGTCCGTTACAAAGGCCAGCCGGCGGTGTCGATGGGCATGATCAAGCAGGCCACCGCCAACCCGCTGGACATCTCCGATGGCCTAGCGGCAGCCATGCCGGATGTGCGCGAGTTGTTACCCGAAGGCATGCACATGGCGGTGGCCAACGACAACTCGCTGTTTATTCGCGAGTCGATCAATAACGTGTTTGTCACTATCTGGGAAGCGGTGGGGCTGGTCATCCTGATCATCTTTATCTTCCTGCGTTCGCTACGCGCCACCATCATTCCGCTGGTGACCATTCCGGTGTCGCTGATCGGTGCGTTTGCCCTGATGTCGTTGATGGGCTTCACCATCAACACCCTGACCCTGCTGGCCATGGTGCTGGCTATCGGCCTGGTGGTGGACGATGCCATCGTCATGCTGGAGAACATTCACCGGCATATCGAGGAGGGCATGCAGCCGCTGCAGGCGGCGCTCAAGGGCAGCCGCGAGATTGCCTTTGCGGTGATCGCCATGACCCTGACCCTGGCTGCCGTATTTGCGCCCATCGGCTTTATGCAGGGCACCACCGGCAAGCTGTTTACCGAGTTCGCCTGGACCCTGGCCGGCGCGGTGCTGGTGTCGGGTTTTGTTGCCCTGACCCTGACGCCGATGATGTGCGCGCTGTTGCTCAAGCCGCATCAGGCCGGCGAGCGGCACAACCGCCTGTACAACCTGATCGAAGACTTTCTCAACGGGCTGACCTACAGCTACAAGCACCTGCTGGCCAAGGCGCTGAGTGCCTGGGTGCTGGTGGTGGGCGTGCTGTTGCTCACCGTGGTGGCCTGTGTGCTGCTGTTCTCGGGGCTTAAATCCGAGCTGGCGCCGACCGAAGACACCGGCACCATTATCGGCGTGTTCAACGGCCCGGATGGCGCCACGATCAATTACACCGGGCGTTATGCCCGCGAGATCGAGGCCGCCTACGCCAGCATCCCCGAGACCAATCGCTATATGGTCATCGCCGGCTTCCCTACGGTGGCCCAGGGCATTTCCTTTATGAAGCTGGAAGACTGGGCCGACCGTTCGCGCAGCCAGTTCGAGATTCGCAACGAGTTGTTGCCCAAACTGCAGGATATCGCCGGGGTGCGCGCCTTCCCGGTCAACCGGCCGCCGCTCGGGCAGAGTGCGCGTAACCAGCCGGTGAATTTCGTGATTCGCTCGTCCATGGAGTACGCCGAGCTGCAGGTCTATGTCGACGAGTTGCTCAACGCGCTGCGTGATTATCCGGGGCTGGAAAGCCTGGACAGCGACCTCAAACTCAACGCGCCGCAGCTGAAAGTTGCGGTCAATCGCGAGCAGGCCGTGGCGGTGGGCACTGATGTGGCAACCATCGGCCGCAGCCTGGAAAGCCTGTTTGGCAGCCGCCAGGTGACGCGCTTTAAGCAGAACGGCGAGCAGTACGACGTGCTGGTGCAGTTGCAGGGTGTGGACCGTAGCAACCCGCAGGATCTCGACCGCGTTTATGTGCGTGGCCGCGATGAGAGCATGGTGCAGCTGTCCAACCTGATCGAGGTGCGCGAGACCGTGGCGCCGCGCGAGCTTAACCACTTCAACCAGCTGCGCGCGGTAACGGTAAGCGCCAACGTCGGCTCCGGCTACACCCTGGGCGAAGCCCTGGCGCATCTGGAAAATACTGCGCGTACGGTGTTCCCGGCGGAGACCCAGTACGACTACACCGGCACTTCGCGGGACTTCAAGGAGTCCAGCGCCGGCATTGCGCTGATCTTCGCCCTGGCCCTGGCGTTTATCTTCCTGGTGCTGGCAGCGCAGTTCGAGAGCTTTACCGATCCGCTGATCATCCTGTTCAGCGTGCCGCTGTCGATGGCCGGCGCCTTGCTGGCGCTGACGTTGTTCGGCGGTACCCTGAATATCTATTCGCAAATCGGCCTGGTGACGCTGATCGGCCTGATTACCAAGCACGGCATCCTCATCGTCGAGTTCGCCAACGTGCTGTTGCGTCAGGGCCATGAGTTGCGCGGTGCGGTGATTGAGGCGTCGGTACAGCGCCTGCGACCGATTCTGATGACCACCGGGGCGATGGTGCTGGGTTCGCTGCCCTTGGCGATTGCCACTGGGGCAGGGGCGGAAAGCCGCCAGCAGATCGGCATGGTGATTGTCGGCGGCCTGCTGGTCGGCACCTTCTTCACCCTGTTTGTGATCCCGACCCTGTATATGCTGCTGCGCCGCTGGCGGCCGATTAAACAGGACGCGTTAGAGAGTGCTGCGGCGTAGCCCGGATGTAATCCGGGAGCAGTGTGGCAGGCAATAAATCTCCCCGGATTGCATCCGGGCTACAGGCTGATTGACGTAGGGGCGGGCCATGCCCGCGAAATAGCCGGGTCGCGGGCTGAAAACATCGCGGGCATGGACTTGGCGTCCCCGCCGCTTGTGTCTTGCCCCCACGATAAAATTGGGGGTGAGAGCGACGGACAGCAAGCTGAGTGGCCGGTGTGCTTGAAGCACGTGTAGGAGCTCAAGCTGCTGGCCGTCCGCCTCTGGCCTTAAGCCCGAACAGTTGACCGAGGCCCATCTCGAAATGCACAAGCGTGGGCTATGGCCAGAGTGCTCTCCTTATCTAGTGTAGGAGGGTATAGAAATGACTTCATGGGTTGGTGTCGACATTTCCAAAGCCACGCTGAGTATTTCGGTTCGTCCGCAAGGCGCGGCATTTGATACGTCCAACGATGCTGAAGGGCATCAATTGCTGCTGAATTACTTGTCTGCTTGGGCGGTAGAGCGGGTACTGATGGAGGCGACAGGCGGTTACGAGCGCGCTGTTAAAGCTCGACTGCAACGGGCTGGCTACTCAGTGGTTTGCATCAATCCACGACGAGCACGAGCCTTCTCCACTGCGATGGGGAAACTGGCTAAAACAGACCCCATTGATGCAGCTGTTCTGGCGCATCTGGCACAGGTAATTCAAGCCCCCGATAGTCAGGTTTTATCTGAAGAGCAGGAGATATTGCGTGACCTGGTCCAGCGTCGTGAGCAACTAGTCCAGCAGCGCGATGACGAGCGTCGGCGCAAGGCCCAGGCTCACTCGCCCAGGGTGCAGGAAAGCTTGGAAACGTGCATCAAGCACCTCAAGGAACAGATCAAGCTACTCGAGAAAGAAATCGCACAGACGGTGGCCCAGGTCGATGAAACAAAGGCCATGCGATTGCAAAAGGTGACAGGTATCGGCCTGATAACAGCGGCAAGCATGCTGGCCTATTTGCCGGAGCTGGGGCAGCTCAATCGTAAGGGAATCGCCGCGCTGGTAGGAATAGCGCCTTATAACTGCGACAGCGGGCAACAGAAAGGAAAGCGTCGGACGCAAGGAGGTAGAGCTTCCATCCGACGCATTTTGTATATGGCGACGTGGTCAGTTGTGCGTTACCAGGCCGACTTCAATACGCGTTACTTGGCACTGCGCGAGCGAGGCAAGTGTGCAAAGGTTGCATTAGTCGCCTGTATGCGAGTGCTGGTGGTTCGATTGAATGCCATGATCCGCGACGATACCGAGTGGCGACAAACGACTGGTTAAGACAGTTGCTCCTACGAGATCGTGTCAGTCGACCTTAAGCACCAACTTGCCGAAGTTCTCACCGCTAAACAGTTTCAGCAGGGTTTCCGGGAAGGTGGTCAGGCCGCTGACGATATCTTCCTTGGATTTCAGCTTGCCGCTGGCCAGCCAGCCGCCCATCTCCGCAGCCGCTTCGGCGAAGCGTGGGGCGTAGGTCATCACCACCATGCCTTCCATGCGCGCGCTATTGACCAGCAGGTTGAGGTAGTTGGCCGGGCCTTTGACGGCTTGCTTGTTGTTGTACTGGCTGATCGCGCCACAGATGATCACCCGCGCCTTGAAGGCCAGGCGGGTGAGCACAGCATCGAGAATGTCGCCGCCGACGTTGTCGAAATACACGTCCACCCCTTTCGGGCACTCGCGCTTGAGGCCGGCGATCACGTCTTCGTTCTTGTAGTCGATGGCGCCGTCGAAGCCCAGTTCATCGATGAGGAACTTGCACTTGTCCGCGCCACCGGCAATGCCGACCACACGGCAGCCTTTGAGCTTGGCGATCTGCCCGGCAATGCTGCCGACCGCGCCGGCGGCGCCGGATATCACCACGGTTTCACCGGCTTGCGGCGCGCCGACATCAAGCAGGGCGAAGTAGGCGGTCATGCCGGTCATGCCCAGCGCCGACAGATACAGCGGCAGCGGCGCGCGCTTGGGGTCGACCTTGTAGAAGCCCTTGGGCTCACCGAGGAAATAATCCTGCACGCCGAGCGCGCCGTTTACATGGTCGCCCACGGCAAAGTCCGGGTGCTGCGAGGCGATCACTTCACCCACACCGAGTGCGCGCATCACTTCGCCAATGCCAACGGGCGGAATATACGACTTGGCATCGTTCATCCAGCCGCGCATGGCCGGGTCCAGCGACAGGTAGGCGTTCTTCACCAGAATTTGCCCGGGGCCGGGTTCACCGACGCTGTTTTCCACATAGCTGAAAGTCTCGCGGCTGGGCAGGCCGACCGGGCGTTGGGCAAGCAGGAACTGACGATTGAGTGGGGCAGTCATGGCAGGTACTCATTGAGCGGAAAGACTGTTGATAGCCCGTAGTGGCGCCATGGGCAAGATTTGCCCATGGGACGAATGGTTGTTAATCCATTCGAGTGATGGGTGCCCTGGGGTGTTAATCACTCATTTGGATGGGGGCATCACCAGCAGTTTGATAGTGCTGCCTTGGAATCATCGAGCTGATTAGACTCGCGGCAGTTTCTAATCCTTGCGAGGACACGCAGATGAGCTTTAGCTTTTCCGGCCGGGTTGCCTTGGTCACCGGTGGTGCTGCTGGTATTGGTCGTGCCACGGCACTGGCATTCGCCAACGAAGGCCTGCAGGTGGTGGTGTCTGATGTCGATGTGGCGGGCGGCGAGGCGACAGTTGCGCTGATCCGTGACGCCGGTGGCGATGCGCTGTTTGTGCGCTGCGACGTGACCCGCGATGCCGAGGTCAAGGTGCTGATGGAGCGTACGCTGGGCGCATACGGGCGCCTGGACTATGCCTTCAACAACGCCGGTATCGAGATCGAGAAAGGCAAGCTGGCCGAGGGCAGCGAAGGTGAGTTCGACGCCATCATGGGCGTCAACGTCAAAGGCGTGTGGCTGTGCATGAAGCACCAGATTCCGCTGCTGCTGGCTCAAGGCGGTGGTGCCATCGTCAACACCGCGTCGGTGGCCGGCCTGGGTGCGGCGCCGAAGATGAGCATCTATGCCGCGTCCAAGCATGCGGTGATCGGTCTGACCAAATCGGCGGCCGTCGAATACGCGAAGAAGAAAGTGCGGGTCAACGCGGTGTGCCCGGCGGTGATCGACACCGACATGTTCCGCCGCGCCTATGAAGCCGACCCGAAGAAGGGCGAGTTCGCCGCTGCTATGCATCCGGTCGGGCGCATCGGCAAGGTCGAGGAAATCGCCACCGCAGTGCTGTACCTGTGCTGCGATAACGCGGCGTTCACCACCGGCCAGGCGCTGGCGGTAGATGGTGGCGCCACGGCTATCTGATTTCCTTCAGCGATAAAAAAGCGTCCATCTGGGCGCTTTTTTTATACCTCGCCATTTCTTTCACACGATTGGCCACTAAAGTCACTGCAGTGTTCTACGCCGCTGTTCAAGATCGCCTAGCGCTTTGATCAAGGAGTAAGCAAGCCGTGACAGCTGACCCGTTATTGACCCTGTTCCTGCCTATCGCCCTGGGCATCATCATGCTTGGCCTGGGCTTGTCGCTGACCCTGGCGGATTTTGCCCGGGTGGTGAAGTTTCCCAAGCCGGTGCTGATCGGCTTGAGTTGCCAGCTGTTGCTGCTGCCCGTGGTGTGTTTCTTCCTGGCCAAGGCCTTTGGTCTGGCCCCGGCGCTGGCGGTTGGTCTGATGCTGCTGGCAGCTTCACCAGGCGGCACCACGGCCAACCTGTATAGCCACCTGGCCCATGGTGATGTGGCGCTGAATATCACCCTGACGGCGGTCAATTCGGTGATTGCGGTGCTGACCATGCCGCTGATCGTCAACCTGTCGCTGGCCTACTTTATGGAAGGCGATCAGGCCCTGCCGTTGCAGTTCACCAAGGTGGTGCAGGTGTTTGTCATCGTGCTCGGCCCGGTGGCCATTGGCATCTGGATACGCAGCCGTTTCCCCGGGTTTGCGGAGCGGATGGAGAAACCGGTGAAGATCATCTCCGCGCTGTTTCTGCTGATCATCATCATTCTGGCGGTGGTCAAGGATTGGCAGACTTTTGTCGACTACGCACCGCTGGTCGGCGGCGCGGCGCTGGCCTTCAACCTGATTAGCCTGGCGGTGGGCTACTGGGTGCCGCGCCTGTGCAAGCTGAGCCTGCGCCAGTCGATTGCCATTGGCATGGAAATCGGCATCCACAACGGCACCCTGGCGATTGCTCTGGCGCTGAGTCCGATGCTGCTGAATAACGCGACCATGTCGATCCCGGCGGCGATCTACAGCATCATCATGTTCTTTACCGCAGCGGCCTTCGGCTGGTGGGTGAACTTTGCCCATGGCAAAGAATTGAAAGCCACTGAATAGGTATGGCCGAGTATGAAAAAGCCCGTCGCTTGGACGGGCTTTTTCATATCTGCAGGTTGGCTCAGTGCAGCGGCAGTTCAACGCCTTCGAACAGCTCTTCCAGCTCGACCTTGCTGTGGCATTGCACGGCTTTGGCCATCATGTCGCGGGTCAGGTGCGGGGCGAACTTCTCGATAAAGTCGCACATAAAACCGCGCAGGAAGGTGCCGCGACGGAAGCCGATCTTGGTCACGCTGGCTTCGAACAGCTCGCCGGCATCCAGCACCACCAGGTCCGGATCGAGTTTGGGATCAACTGCCATCTTGGCCACGATGCCCACGCCCAGACCCAGGCGTACGTAAGTCTTGATTACGTCGGCGTCGGCGGCGGTAAACACCACTTTCGGCGTCAGGCCACGATGGCTGAAGGCTTCGTCGAGCTTGGAACGGCCGGTAAAGCCGAACACGTAAGTGACGATGGAGTATTCGGCCAGGGCTTCCAGGGTCAGCTTTGGCAGCTTGGTCAGCGGATGGCCCTGGGGCACCACTACGCAGCGGTTCCAGCGGTAGCAGGGCATCATGATCAGGTCGTTGAACAGTTCCAGACCTTCGGTGGCGATGGCGAAGTCCACGGTGCCATCAGCAGCCATTTCGGCAATCTGCATCGGTGTGCCCTGGTGCATATGCAGGGCCACGTCGGGGTATTGCTTGATAAACGCACTGATCACCGGCGGCAGGGCGTAGCGCGCCTGGGTGTGAGTGGTGGCGATGGACAGGGTGCCTTTTTTCTCGTTGGAGAATTCCTGGGCGATCTGCTTGATGCTTTCGACCTTGCGCAGGATTTCCCCGGCGGTATTGATGATGCGCTCGCCAGCCGGGGTGATGCGGGTCAGGTGCTTGCCGCTGCGGGCGAATACTTCAACGCCGAGTTCGTCTTCGAGTAGGCGGATCTGTTTGCTGATGCCGGGCTGCGAGGTGTAGAGGCTTTGTGCCGTGGCAGAAACGTTGAGGTCGTGATGCGCGACTTCCCAGATGTAGCGCAGTTGCTGAAGCTTCATAAAAATCCCTCAAAGCAAAAAGACAGCCGTTCAGGTTACCGGCGTTTTATATAACCATAATGATGATTGAAGCATTAAATCTAGACCAAAAATTAAAAAGTGCTGCGCTTCTTTTAAAGATCACCGCGGCTGCGATGCTGCAGCATCGGCACCAGGTACACCGGCACTTCGGAAAGCTGCACCAGGCGCGATGCGGTGCGCCCCAGCGGAATGTCCATATCCGTGCCGTGGCTGTGGCTACCTAGGACCAGTAAATCCACGCCGAGTTGCTGCGCTTCATCGAGTATCACCAGCGGTGGATCGCCCTGTACCACGCGCACCGCCTTGATCAGGTCGAGATCATGCAGGGCTTCGCCGATCTCATCGCGAAAGCCCTCCAGCACCCGTTGCTCGATACTCGCCATCACCGTGCTCAGACCGTTGCTGCGCAAATCCTTGAGGCGTTCTTCGTCCAGGTAGGTCTGCAGCACCGACTCGGCAAACAGGCCCATGGGTTCTACGGCATGCACCACATACAGGCTGGCATTGAAGGAGCGGGTCAGGGCCAGGGCGTGTTGCAGGATGTAGGGGGCGTATAGGCCTAGATCAGTGGCATAGAGAATCGAGCGAATCATGCGGCCTCCTTGACTGCCTGACTGGCGGGCCTGATCTGAGCTTAGCAGCGCCATCGACAAGTCAAAGAAAGCCGGGGTTTTGAGGACGAATGGTTATATACGAGGGAAAGGGTTGAGCGGCGAGGGCGTTTGCTCGCCCTCGCGTGGGGACTAGAGCTGCGGTTCGTTGCTGATGCCGTGTGGCACATGGCCGGTGGGTACGACCTTGTTGGCTTTTTCGCAGTGGCCGGTCTGGTCGTCGAAAAATACGTCGGCGCCGAAGGTTTCCAGAATCGCGGCTTTTTCCAGGCCGCCGAGGAAGAAGGATTCATCCAGACGGATATTCCACTCGCGCAGCGTGCGAATCACTCGCTCATGGGCCGGGGCCGAGCGAGCGGTAACCAGCGCCGTGCGAATTGGGCACTGCTCTTCGGGGAACTCCTGCTGCAGGCGGTGCAGGGCGGCGAGGAACGGCTTGAACGGACCGCCGCCGAGCAGCTCACGGGCGGACTGGCGCTCGTGACTCTGGAAGGCTTCCAGCCCGGCCTGCTGATAGACCCGCTCGGACTCATCGGAAAACAGCACGGCATCGCCGTCGAAGGCGATGCGCAGCTCGTTACTTGCCGCTCGCCGAGCGCCGCCCGAGAGAATGGTCGCCGCACCGAAGCCGGCCCGCAGCGCGCTGCGCACATCTTCGGCGTGGGTGGAGAGAAACAGATGGCAGCCGAATGCGGCCAGATAAGGGTCGGGGCTGCGCCCGCCGACAAAAGCCGCGCGGGAGATACCCAGGCCGTAGTGCTGGATTGAATTGAACGCGCGCAGGCCAGTGTCGGCGCTGTTGCGCGAGACCAGAATCACCTCGACGCGCTGCTGCTGGAGGGCCGTGTTCAGCGCCAGCAGCTTCTCGACCAGCGGAAAGGCATCCCCTGGCGGGAGGATCTCGTCCTCATGCTCAATCTGGTATTGGCGATAGGCCTCGACGCCCTGGCTTTCATAAATCTGATGGCTGTCGCGCAGGTCGAACAGCGCCCGTGAGGAGATTGCCAGTACCAGTTTGTCGCCTAATCCCTTGCTCATGGCTGTGTCCTATTGCGCGCGTTGTTCGAGGAACTGCAGGGTCTGATAAAGCATCTCGGTGCGCGGCATGGCGCAGCCAGCCTGGGCTGCAGCGGCCAACGGCGCGGCATAGATGGCGTGCAGTTCCAGCGGGCGCTGCAGGGCAAAGTCGTGGTACATGCTCGGCAGGTAATCCGGCATGCGGTCGGTGGCGCTTAGCAGCTTGCCGGCAAACCCGGCAGGTAGCTGATAGCCGCAGGCGCCAGCGGCATCCACCACTTCCTGCATGATTGCTTCGATCAGCGCACGGCTGTCGGCATTGCCCATCAGCGTCGTGGTGGCGCTATTCAGCAGCACGGCCAGGCCGTTGTAGGGCACGTTCCACACCAGCTTCTGCCAGCGCGCCTGGTTCAGTTCGGCCATTGCGGTGGAGTCCAGCCCCGCAGCCTGAAACAGCGCGCTGCCTTGTTCGAGGATCTGCTGACGGCTAGCGGCATCGCTCGCCGGACCTGAGTGATAACCCAGATTGACGCTGCCCAGCGCCTGGTGCTCGACCACCCCCGGCGCACTGCGATGGGCGCAGATATAGCAAAGGCCGCCCAGCAGGTGCAGCGAGTCCGGCAGCAGCGGGCGCAGCTCATCTTCTACGGCAAGGCCGTTCTGCATCAGCACCACCTTGGCGCCGGGCGCAGCGGCCTGGCTGATCAGCGGGGCGAGTTCGGCGTTGCTGGTGGTCTTGGCGCCGATCAGCAGCCAGTCGCATGGCGGCATATCGGCAACCGACTGGTAGGCCTGCACCGGTTGCAGGTGCAGATTGCCGTGCAGCGCACTGTTGACCTGCAGGCCCTGGCTGGTGACAGCGGCGAATTCGCTGCGCAGCAGAAAGTGCACATCAAAGCCGGCGCGGGCCAGCATCAGGCCATAAAAGCCGCCAATTGCGCCGGAGCCGATAATGCCGATACGCGGTGCTGCATTCATCAGGGTAATTCCTCTGCGGGGCGCGACAGGGCAGTGTCCAGCGCCTTAGTAAGTTCGGCAGTTTGCAGGCGGCTCTGCAAAGCGCCATAAAAATGACCATCGCGTATCACGAATAACGCGGGTAGATGAAATACCTCATAACGCGTCACTAAACCGCCACTATTGGCCGCGTCGACCCAGGCCAGGCGCTGTATCGGCAGGGGCAAATTAGGCAGCTCATGCCGCGCCCAACGGCAACTGGCACAGCCTATGCTGGTAAATATCAGCAGTGAAGTGCCAGGCAAGTCGAGTAGATGGCGATCTGCATCTAAATCGGTCAGTTCCAGTTCAGTCACTATACTGGCCAATGTGGTATCAAATTGATGGCATCCGAGGTAGTCATAGATGCGTCACTTTCTGCGTCATCCCAGTGATATGCCGGTTGAATTAGTGCTGCGCAAACAGGCATTTGTACCCAAAGAGCGGCTCAACAATATCAGCCTCGGCGGCGTGGCTTGCAACTCCAACCGCGCTTTTCGCCGTGGTACGGCCATCGAACTGCGTATTCCGCTGTTCGGCGAGCATGCGCGCTATCCGGGGCTGGTGGCCTGGTGCCGCAAGCAGGAGGGCAAATACCTGGTGGGTATCGCCTTTGTCGATGAGGACACGTTGTTTCGCGCGCGCATGGTCGAGCAGGTCTGCCAGATCGAGCATTATCGCCATCAGCGCGAGCAGGAACTGGGCTGCAGCCTGCCGGTCGAGGTGGTGGCGCAGGAGTGGATCAGCCAGCATGCCGCCGAGTTCTCCCGCGCCAGCCTGAATTAGTCGAATCCTCCCATCGGCGCCGCTTAAGCCGCCAAGCCCATTGTCGAGCCAGGCCTTTACGCGCTAAGGTTCGGCTTCCCCGCTGTGCTCATATTGCTGTGCTCCGCCACACGGGGATCGCTGGCGGCCGGCACCCGTGACCTGATGACTCTGACTGATGAATAGCACGATGGCTGATTTACCGATTGATGACCTGAACGTTGCCTCCAACGAGACTCTGATAACCCCCGCACAGCTCAAGCGTGAAATTCCGCTGACCGATGCTGCGTTGCGCACGGTTGCCAGCGGTCGTGAGGTAATCCGCAATATTCTCGATGGCAAGGATCATCGCCTGTTCGTGGTGGTCGGGCCGTGCTCGATCCACGATATCAAGGCCGCCCACGAGTATGCCGAGCGCCTCAAGGCGCTGGCTGCCGAGGTCTCGGACAGTCTGTATCTGGTTATGCGCGTGTATTTCGAGAAGCCGCGTACTACCGTCGGCTGGAAAGGCCTGATCAACGATCCGTTTATGGACGACTCGTTCAAGATTCAGGATGGCCTGCATATCGGTCGCCAGTTGCTGCGTGACCTGGCTGAAATGGGCCTGCCGACTGCCACTGAAGCCCTTGACCCGATCTCCCCGCAGTACCTGCAGGACCTGATCAGTTGGTCGGCCATCGGCGCGCGCACCACCGAATCGCAGACCCACCGCGAGATGGCCTCCGGCCTGTCTTCGTCGGTGGGCTTCAAGAACGGCACCGATGGCGGCCTGACCGTGGCGATCAACGCCCTGCAGTCGGTCTCCAGCCCGCACCGTTTCCTCGGCATCAACCAGGAAGGTGGCGTGTCCATCGTCACCACCAAAGGCAATGCCTACGGTCACGTGGTGCTGCGTGGTGGCAACGGCAAGCCGAACTACGACTCGGTGAGTGTTGCCGTTTGTGAGCAGGAACTGACCAAAGCCGGCATACGCCCGAACATCATGGTCGATTGCAGCCACGCCAACTCCAACAAGGACCCGGCTCTGCAACCGCTGGTAATGGACAATGTGGCCAACCAGATTCTGGAAGGCAACCAGTCGATCGTCGGCCTGATGGTGGAAAGTCACCTGGGCTGGGGCAACCAGTCGATTCCCAAGGACCTCAGCCAGCTCAAGTACGGCGTGTCCATCACCGATGCCTGCATCGACTGGGAAAGCACCGAGAAAACCCTGCGCGGTATGCACGCCAAGCTCAAGGATGTGCTGCCGAAGCGTCAACGCGGCTGATTGCACCGGCTGTAACAAAAACGGGCTTATGCGTTATGCATAAGCCCGTTTTTTATTGGGGACGACCTGCCGATATGTAGGAGGCGCTTTAGCGGCGAGCTTTTATCGCTGTTGTCGCGGCTAAAGCCCCCCACGTAGCTTCGAGTCCAGCAATACCCGTCAATCAAGCGTCGCGCTTGCCCCAGTTAAGAGTCGCCAAGGTCAGCAGGCCCGCGACAATCCCCCAGAACGCCGAGCCCACCGAGAACAGTGTCATGCCTGAGGCGGTCACCAGAAAGGTGATCAGCGCCGCTTCGCGTTCTTTCGGCTCGCTCATGGCCTGGGTCAGTCCGCCGATGATTGAGGCGAATAGCGCCAGTGCAGCGATGGACAGGATCAATGCCTTGGGCAGAGCGGCAAACAGCGCGGCCAGGGTGGCGCCGAAGATACCGGCAATGCCGTAGAACACCCCGCACCAGATGGCTGCGGTGTAGCGTTTCTTAGGGTCTTCGTGGGCTTCCGGGCCCGCGCATATGGCGGCGCTGATGGCCGCCATATGTATACCGTGGCTGCCGAAGGGGGCTAGCAGCATGGATGTCAGCCCGGTCGTAGTCAGCAGCGGGCTGGCCGGCACGTCATAACCATTGGCGCGCAGCACGGTCATGCCTGGCAGATTTTGCGAGGCCATGGCAACGATAAACAGCGGAATGCCGATGCTGATGGCCGCCGCCAGGGAGAAGCTCGGCGTAGTCCATTCCGGCACCGCCAGTTGCAGCTCGAAGTGCTCGAAATTGAGCAGGCCGAAGATCCCGGCCAGCACGCTACCGACGATCAACGCTGCCAACACCGCGTAGCGCGGCAGCAGGCGTTTGCCCAGCAGGTAGGCGACCAGCATGGCCACCACCAGCAGCGGCTGCTGCTCGGCGGCCACGCAGATTTCCAGGCCGATCTTGAACAGCACGCCGGCCAGCAGCGCGGCGGCGATGGAGGCGGGGATACGGCGCATCAGGCTGTCAAAGGTGCCCGTCAGGCCGATCAGCACAATCAGCCCGGAGGCGAAGATATAGGCGCCAATCGCCTCGCTATAGGGCACGCCGGGCAGGCTGGTGATCAGCAGGGCTGCGCCGGGGGTGGACCAGGCGATCATGATTGGCGCGCGATAGCGCAGCGACAGGCCGATGCAGCAGAGCGCCATGCCAATCGACAATGCCCAGATCCACGAGGAAATCTGCCCGTTAGTCAGCCCGGCGGCCTGGCCGGCCTGGAACATCAGCACCAGCGAGCTGGTGTAGCCGGTGAGCATGGCAATAAACCCGGCGACTACCGCCGAGGTCGAGGTGTCGGCCAGCGGCCGTAGGCGGGCTTGCGGCAGGTCGTGCATCAGAGCAATCCAGTGTCGGCGAAGATGGGGTACAGCGAGGCTACCAGCAGCAGGGCCATACCGATATTAAACACGCGCAAGGCCCGCGCGTTACTCAGCCAGTTGCGCAGTAGGCTGCCGGCGACTGTCCACAGGCCGACGCTGGGGCAATTGACCAGGGCGAACAGCGCGGCGATCAGCAGCACATTGACCACGAAGTTCTCTTGCGGTGTATAGGTGGTGATGGCTCCGATGGCCATGATCCAGGCCTTCGGGTTGACCCACTGAAAGGCTGCGGCCTGGAGAAAGCTAAACGGCTTGCCGGCGGCGTTGTTCTGGCTGTCCGGTGCACCGGAGTTGGCGATTTTCCAGGCCAGGTACAACAGGTAGGCTGCGCCCAGATAGCGCAGCACGCTGTAGAGCAGTGGCACTTGCTCGAACAACTGGCCAAGGCCAAGGCCGACCGAGGCCACCAGCAACATAAAGCCCAGGCTGATGCCGAACATATGAGGCAGGCTGCGGCGCAGGCCGAAGTTAACTCCGCTGGCGAGCAGCATCATATTATTCGGGCCCGGTGTTACCGAGGTGACAAAGGCGAAGGCGATAAAGGCGAGCAGCAGTTCGGTGGTCATGGCGCAGCACTCAGGGGCAGTGCTGATCAGCCTAGGGGCAGATGGGCAGGCCGTCGCGGTACAGCGAGGCGGGCATTGGGCGTAACAGTTTTAAAGTGTTTTTGGATAATACCGGTACAGTTTTGCCGGTGCAGCAGTACAGTCCGTAGCCCGGATGCAATCCGGGACCGCTCAAGCGGCCCGACATGCGCCCCGGATTGCATCCGGGCTACCCTGGGCTAGGCGTGTTTTTAGCGCCCCGCCAACGCCTGGTTGACCTTGAGCCAGCCCTGCACTGCGTCGTCACCCACTTCGCCGAAGGTCCGCTGTAGCAACCTGGCCTGTTCGCGGCGCAGTGCCTGCTCCAGCTTGGCACCTTCGGCGGTAAAGCCGAGCAGACGTTTGCGTTTGTCGTCTTCGGCGGTAAGGCTCTGTACCAGATCCATTTCCAGCAGCTGACGCAGTGGAGTGTTCAGCGCCTGCTTGCTCACATCCAGATAGCCCAACAGCTCTTTTATGCTTAGGCCTGGGTACTTGGCGATAAAGAACAAAATACGGTGATGCACCCGCGACAGGCCCCGGCGCGCCAGCATCTCATCGGCTTTGGCGGTAAACGCCTGGTAGCCGAAGAAGAAGGCTTCCATGGCCGTCTGCTGAGTGGTTGTGCTCTTGAGGTCAAGCATTAAGGTCAAGCCTATTGACGTATTCGGGTTGATCGTCGTAGTTTCAGGCAAACATAATTTCGGTCAAACAGTTTGACCTATTTTTATTTGCCTTTGCTACCGGTGATATCCATGGCCTTCTCCGAACGTGTTGCCCGCCTGAAAAGCTCTCTGATCCGTGAAATTCTCGCCGCGGCGCAGCGTCCGGAAGTGATGTCGTTTGCCGGCGGCCTGCCTGCCGAACCAATGTTGCCGAAGGTCGAGTGGGCTGACATGCCGGCCAGCATGGGCCAGTACGGCATGAGTGAAGGTGAGCCGGCGTTGCGCGAAGCCATCGCCGCCGAAGCCCGTGCCCTCGGCGTGCCCTGCGATGCCAGCCAGGTGCTGATCGTCAGCGGCTCGCAGCAGACCCTGGATCTGGCCAGCAAGCTGTTTATCGACCCGGGTACCGAAGTGCTGCTCGAAGCGCCGACCTACCTGGCTGCGCTGCAGGCCTTCCAGCTATTCGGTGCCGATTGCATTGCTGTGCCGCAAGAAGCCGATGGCCCGCAGATCGATGCTCTGCGTCAGCGCTTGGAAAACCACAAACCGGCCTTCGCCTACCTGATCCCGACCTTTCAGAACCCTTCGGCGGTGCGCTACAGCGAAGCCAAGCGCGACGCGGTGGCGGCGCTGCTGGATGAGTTCGGCGTGACCCTGATCGAAGACGAACCCTACCGTGAGCTGGTGTTCGACGAAGGTAGTGCCACGCCGATTGTCAGCCGTCTGCAAAAGGCCAGCTGGATCTACACCGGCACCGTGTCGAAAACCCTGCTGCCAGGCCTGCGCGTTGGCTATCTGATTGCCACCCCGGATTTGTTCCCCTATTTGCTGCGCCTCAAGCAGTCGGCGGACTTGCACACCAACCGCATCGGCCAGTGGCAGGCGCTGCAGTGGCTGGGCAGCGAGAAATACCGCGGCCACCTGGCCGAGTTGCGCGACTTCTACCGCATTCGCCGTGATGCCATGCAGGCGGTGCTGGAAGAGCATTTCAGCGACCTGGCCGACTGGCAGATTCCTCAGGGCGGGCTGTTCTTCTGGCTGACCCTCAAGCAGCCGCTGGACACTCGCACGCTGCTGGCTCCGGCGCTGGCGCAGAACGTGGCGTTTATGCCGGGCGAGCCGTTCTTTATCGACCCGGACGCTCATCCGGGCCATTTGCGACTTAACTTCAGCCACGTCGCACCGGAGCGTTTGAGCGAAGGCCTCAAACGCCTGGCCGAGGTGATTCGTCAGGCGCAAGCGAGCTAGCTGAGCGGTTTCAGAAATATTCGGGAGGAGGGCGATATGTACAAGGTTTATGGCGATTACCGCTCGGGCAACTGCTACAAGATCAAGCTGATGCTGCACCTGCTAGATCAGCCTTATGAGTGGATACCGATTGATATCCTCAAGGGCGAGACCCAGAGCGACGCCTTCCTGGCCAAGAACCCCAACGGCAAGATCCCGGTGCTGGAGCTGGACGACGGCACCTGTCTGTGGGAGTCCAATGCCATTCTCAACTTCCTCGCCGATGGCAGCGCGTTTCTGCCAACCGAACCGCGCCTGCGTACCCAGGTGCTGCAGTGGCAATTCTTCGAGCAATACAGCCACGAGCCCTATGTCGCGGTGGCGCGCTTTATCCAGCTGTACCAGGGTCTGCCCGAAGCGCGTCGCAACGAGTACGAAGAGTGCCATGTGCGCGGTCACAAGGCACTCAAGGTGATGGAGAAGCAGCTGCAGCGCACGCCCTATCTGGTTGGCGAGAATTTCTCGATTGCCGATATCGCGCTGTATGCCTACACCCATGTGGCGGACGAAGGCGGCTTTGATCTGACCCCCTATCCGGCCATCCGCACCTGGCTGGCGCGGGTTGCCAGTCATCCGCGTTATATCGGCATGCTCGACTGATAGCTGCCAGATGAGCAGAGCGGTGAGAGGCGCTGCGCTTTCTCACTGCTCAGTCGCCAGCTCGCCGTAAAAAGCACTTATCATTCAACGATCTATCTTCTGCCTGGGTCGCGAATGCCAACTGCTGTTCAGCGCTACAAGCGGCTCTTCTCCGCTGCTCTGGCGCGTTACTTCCCCCATACCACAGCCTATCTGCGCGCCGAGCGTGAAGCGGCGGTGCAGCTAAACAAGCCTGCACCACGGGCGAAAAAAACGCCTGCCAAGGGTCGATCTGCTAGCGCGAAGTCGCCGGCTAAACCACGCCGCGCTGCGAGTAAACCAAGCACTCAAGGTATTTACGGGCCGGCCATGCTGGCGGTCGATACCACGCACAGCCAGGCCATGCGCGAGCAGGTGGCGCGGGCAGTGACAGCTGGGTTGCTTAGCGCGCCATCGGATGAGCAGTGGGCGATGATTCTCAGCCATCATCCGCTGACGCGCATCTTCGCGGGTGCCGGTTCGGGCAAGTCCACCACGCTGGTGCTGCGTGTGGCATTTATGTTCTGCCATCTGGGCATCAAGCCCGAGCAACTGACAGTGATTTCCTTTACCAATGCCTCCTGCGCCGAGCTGCGTGAACAGCTGTGTAAGGTGCTGGGGTTTTTCAACTACCCCTTTGATGCCGCTCAGGCGCGCCAGTGCGTGCGCACCTTCCACTCGGCTATGGGCAGCGTGGCCAAGAGCCTGCTGGATAACCCGCGCTGGTTCGAACAGCTGGATGACCCACAGGCGGCGAGCCGCGAGTTAGATCACCCGCTAAGTGCCGGCCGCCTGCGACCTGCCCAGCAGCGTCTGCTCAAACAGGCCTATCAGCAGTGCTATGCCGAGCAGCCGGCGTTTCGGCAAAAGGTGCACAGCCTGCTGCAGTTGCCGCCGCCAGCCGATACGGGTAAGCGCCTGCCCAAGGCGCCGTTGGATGCCTACAAGCTGGCAGGCGAATTCAGCGCTGCACCGCTGTATGAGACGTTCTACGCCCAGGCCGGTTTTGCCGAGAGCATCGGCATTGATGTGTCGGCTATGCAGCCGCAGAACCTCGACACTGCGGCGCCCGTGCGTGAGTTCCTTGAGGCATTGCTGCTGTTCTGGCCCTGTTTCCAGCGTTGCCTGCAGGCGCAGGGTCTGCTGACCTTCAATGCCGCCTTTGCCCAGCTGACCGCACGGTTGAATGCCGGCGAGCAGAGTGTTGCGCCACAGCTGCTGGCGCCGTTCAGCCATCTGCTGATCGACGAATTTCAGGACATCTCACCGCAGATCGTCCAGTGGCTGCAGGCCGTGCAGCGTACGCTGGCCAGGCAGGGCACAGCGGTCAGCCTGATGGCCATCGGCGATGACTGGCAGTCGATCTACGGCTGGCGCGGAAGTTCGCCGGAGCTGTTTATCGATTTCGACCGGCACTTTCCCGGTAAAGGCAAAGCCAAGCGCAGCGCCGTGCTGACCCTGGCCAACAACTACCGCTCGATTGAGCCGATTATCCGTGATGCCGAAGCGCTGCTCGGCGGCGTGCAGCACAAGCAGGCAAAGGCCAGTCAGGCGATCAAACCTACGCAACCGGGCGGGCATGGCGTGCGGTTGATCCAGCGTTTCGACAGCAAGGCGCGTTTGCCGGAGCTGCTCAAGCAGATCAGCGAGCAATGCGCCTACGCGGCCGAACGCAACAGCCGTGAGCGCAATGCGGTGCTGCTGCTCAGCCGGCGCAACGAGCCGCTGCAGGCCATCACCGCGCAGTTGGACAAGAAACTGCCAGTCAAGGCCTACACCATCCACCGCGCCAAGGGCCTTCAGGCCGAAGTAGCGATCATTCTCGACGACTGCCTGCCGCCCGAGCCGCACCCGCTGCGCAATGCGCTGTACGCCTACTCGGGTTTTTTCAGCAACAGCTACGACCAGGCCATGCAGGATGAAAGCCTGCGCCTGGCCTACGTGGCCATCACCCGCGGGGTTAGCCGGGTGTTCTGGTACTGCCAGAAAGCCCAGGGTGCAACGCGCATCCTGGCGGGGCGGGGCAAGTAGAAGTTCCCGCCGGCGTCAGCGCTGCGATGTCGTTGGCAGATTGGCTAAATCACTTTTGCTTATTCACCCAGGCGGGATCGCTGCACTTGTCGGCCAAAGCCGCACGGGGGCTGCAGGTTCGCTGCGGATGGCTGCAAATCCCACCGTTTTGTCTCAGTAACCCTTGGGCTAGAGCCTTAGAAATAAATTGACGCAACTTCTGCGAGTGGTTAGTTTTGCCTCCTTTCTGTAAATGCTAATTGTTCGTATTAGCGTTAAATATGGAGGTTGGAGTGAATGCATTGACGCGTGTCGCTCGTGGGGGCTCCCCTTGGAGCGATATCTATGCACCCACTTATAGGTTCTATTCCCCCGAGGGCGGGGTTGAGGCCAACGGTTGTTTCAAGGCCATCGAGACGCCGGCAGGCGAGGATGGTCACGGTGTTGAGCGGGCAGTAGAGGCTGCCTTTGCTGAGGCCAAGGCGGCGGGTTTGAATCAGCCGATGGTGGTCGGGGTGATTCCCTTCGACAAGCAACAGCCGTCCAGTTTGTTTGTCCCGCGTCACGTTTCGCGCCTGCTGCCAGTCGCACCGCCGACCAGGGTTTGCGGTTTACCCTGCGGTAAGGCCCGCCAATGCACCGAACAGCCGGATCAGGCTGGCTTCAAACAGGCCGTAGGCCGTGCCGTCGAAGTGTTGCGTGGCGGCCAGGTGAGCAAGGTGGTGTTGTCGCGGCTATTGCAGCTCGAATTCGACAACGCACCCTGCGCCGCCACGGTGTTCCAGGGGCTGCGCCAGCAGAACCCCGAGGCCTATCACTTTTCCATGGATTTACCGGATGGCGGCGTACTGATCGGCGCGAGCCCCGAGCTGTTGCTGCGTCAACACGGTCGGCACTTCACCTCCAATCCACTGGCCGGCTCTGCCAAGCGTGTGGCTGACCCGGCTGCTGATGCGTTGGTGGCGCAGGCGCTGCTGCAATCGACCAAGGACCTGCACGAGCATCGTCTGGTGATCCAGGAGCTGGATCGCCAGCTGCGCCCGCTGTGCCGCAGCCTGAGCGTGGCCGAGGCGCCTTCGTTGTTGAAAACCGCGCGGCTCTGGCATCTGTCGACGCAGATCGCTGGCGAGCTGGATACGCCTGCGTCCGCGCTGAGCCTGGCCTGTCGTTTGCACCCAACGCCTGCGCTGTGCGGTTTCCCGACGGCGGCGGCCAAACGCCTGATCGCCGAACTGGAACCGTTTGATCGCGGCGTATTTGGCGGCATCGTCGGTTGGAGTGATGCCGATGGCAACGGCGAATGGGCGGTGGTGATCCGCTGCGGCATCGTCGAACACACGCGGGTCAGTCTGTTTGCCGGAGCGGGGCTGGTTACCGCGTCCTGCCCGGAGTCGGAGTGGCTGGAGACCGGCAACAAGCTCGGCACCATGCTCTCGGCCTTCGGTCTGGAACGGGAGGCACTATGAGTCTGGTGCCGTTCACGCCCTGGCCGGCGGAATTTGCCGCGCGCTATCGCCAGGCCGGCTACTGGCGCGGTGAGCCGCTGACGCAACTGCTTGAAGCCCAGGTGCAGACGCAACCCGAGGCGATTGCGCTGATCTGTGGCGAACGCCAGCTGAGTTATGCCGAGCTGGATCGGCAGGCCGCTTATCTGGCTCAGCGCCTGGCCAATCAGGGCTTCGCTCCGGGTGATCGGGCGCTGGTGCAGCTGGGTAATCAGGCTGAGTTCTATATCGTTTTCTTTGCCCTGCTCAAGGCGGGAGTTGCGCCGGTCAACGCGCTGTTCAGCCATAGCCGCCTGGAGCTAATGGCCTACGCCGGGCAGGTGCGCCCACGGCTATTTATTGGCAGCCGTCAGCATCCGCTGTTTGTCGATGATAGTTTTCTCGATGAGTTGCAGGCCGTTATCCCTGAACTAGATACGCTGCTGCTCGAGGGCGATGCCGATCCTGCGCGGTCACTAAACGCCTGGCTGCAGCCGGCCGCCGCGCAGCGTGCCTATGCGCCGACGCCAGCCGATCAGGTGGCGTTCTTCCAGCTGTCTGGCGGCAGCACCGGTACGCCGAAGCTGATTCCGCGCACCCATGACGATTACGCCTACAGCGTGCGCCGCAGCGTCGAGGTCTGTGGTTTCGACCGTGACACACGCTACCTCTGCGCGCTGCCGGCGGCGCATAACTTTCCCTTGAGTTCGCCCGGCGCATTGGGGGTATTGCATGCCGGCGGCTGCGTGGTGCTGGCGGCCGATCCGGGGCCGGCGACCTGCTTCCCGCTAATCGCTCGTCATCAGGTAAATGTCAGCGCCCTGGTGCCGCCGGCACTGTCGCTGTGGTTGCAGGCCGCTAGTGGGAGAGCGGCAGAGCTGGCCAGCTTGCAACTGTTGCAGGTCGGCGGCGCGCGCTTGCCTGAGGCGCAGGCACAGCGCATCGGCAGCGAACTGGGTTGTCGCCTGCAGCAGGTGTTCGGCATGGCCGAGGGCCTGGTCAATTACACCCGTCTCGATGATGACGAGGCGCACGTCTATGGCACTCAGGGTTGCCCGATGAGCCCGGCCGACGAAGTGCGCGTGCTCGACCGCGCCGGCAACCCGGTGGCGGTCGGTGAGATCGGCGCGCTGCTGACCCGTGGCCCGTACACCATTCGCGGTTATTTCCAGAGCCCCGAACACAACGCCCAGGCCTTCGATGCCGAGGGTTTCTACCGCTCCGGCGATCTGGTGCGGCTGCGCGCCGATGGCTATCTGGAGGTGGTCGGGCGGATCAAGGACCAGATCAATCGCGGTGGCGAAAAGATCGCCGCCGAAGAAGTGGAAAACCTGCTGATGGCGCACCCAGCAATCACCCATGCGGCGCTGGTGGCGATGCCCGACACGGCGCTGGGCGAGAAGAGTTGCGCCTTCGTGGTCAGCCGTGACCCGGCGCTCAAGAGCATCGCCTTGCGCAAGTTTCTACGTGGCCTGGGCCTGGCCGACTACAAGTTGCCCGACCGTTTCGAACACCTTGACAGGCTGCCCATGACCGCCGTCGGTAAGGTCGACAAGACCCGTCTGCGCCAGCGTATTGCGGCGCATCTGACTCCTACTGAATTAGCTCCTACTGAATAAGGAAATCCCCTCATGGCTATCCCGGCTCTGCAGCCCTACAGCATCCCCAGCGAATGGACGCCAAACAAGGTCAAGTGGACGCTTGATCCGGCCCGCGCGGTGTTGTTGATTCACGATATGCAGGCGTACTTCGCCGACTTCTGGGAGGCCGATAGCGCCTTCGTTCAGGCCTTGGTCGAACGTCTGGCAGCAGTGCGTGCGCAGTGCAAGGCGCTGGGCATTCCAGTGGTCTACACCGCCCAGCCCGGCGTGCAAAGCGACGCCGAGCGGGCTTTGCTCAACGACATGTGGGGGGCGGGCATTACCCAGCACCCCAAGCGCCAGGCGATCATCGCCGGGTTGGCCCCGGAGCCCGACGATACGGTACTGGTGAAGTGGCGCTACAGCGCCTTTCAGCGTTCGCCGCTGGAGCACATGCTCAAGGAACTGGGGCGCGACCAACTGATCATCGGCGGCATCTACGCCCATATCGGCTGCCTGATGACCGCCTGCGACGCCTTTATGCGCGACATCCAGCCGTTCCTGCTGGCCGATGGCGTGGCCGACTTTAACCAGGCCGACCACCAGATGGCGTTGAATTATGTGGCGACCCGCTGCGGCCAGGTGATTCGCTGCGCCGAGGTCCTCAGCCTGGGCCGTGCGGCGGCGCCGGCATTGACCCGCGCCGCCTTGCAGGCGCGCCTGCTGAGCCTGTTGGATGAACTGGACGAACCCTTCGATCCCGACGAGAACCTGCTCGACTACGGCCTGGACTCGATTCAGGTGATGGCGCTGCTCAGCGAGTGGCGCGCACAGGGGCTGGAACTGAGCTTTACCGACCTGGCCAAGACGCCGACGCTGAACGGCTGGTGGAGCCTGATCGAACAACACGGCGGTGCCGCATGAGGCGCTTGGGAGTCGCCCAACAGGGCCTGTGGCACGGCTATGTGCTGAATGAAGACCGCGCCATGTTCAACACCGCCGAATGCATCGCCTTCGCCGGCAAGATCCAGGCTGCGCCGCTGCTCGCCGCGCTGCGCCAGGCGGTCAGCGAGTGCGAAGCGCTATCCGGGCATTTCGTGGTCGATGGCGAGCAGCTGTGGTTCAACCCTGCCGAGCTGCCGCTCAGTGTGGCGCAGGTGCAAATACCGGCCGGGATCGATGCCCAGGCCTGGGTGCAGCAGTGGGGCATGGCCGAGATTCGCCAGCCGTTCGATCTGGAACGCGAGCTGCCATGCCGCTTCACTCTGTTGCAGGGCGAGCAGGTGGATTTTCTCTACGGCTGCATTCACCACATCGCCCTCGACGGCTATGGCAGCAACCTGCTCTATCAGCGCGTTGCCGAGCTGTATGGCGCGGCAACGCGCGGTGAACCAGCCGCGCCTTGCGAGTTCGGCGACTACGCCGCAGTACTTGCGGAAGACGCCGAGCGCGAAAGCCAGGGCCGCACGGCTGCAGCCCGCGACTACTGGTGTGAACAGCTGGGTGCGCTGCCCGAGGCAGTCAGCTTTAGCGAGCGTGTCGCGCCGATTTCGGCGACCTTCCTTCGTCATTCGGCAGTGTTTCCGCTGGCGCTGTGGCAGGCCCTTAATCAACTGGCCGAGGCCAACAAGCTCGGCTGGCCAGACTTGCTGCTGGCCGCACTGTCGGCGCAGTTGCGCCAGGTCAGTGGCAGCGCCGCCCAGGTGCTCGGTCTGATGGTGATGAACCGCATGGGTTCTGCTTCCTTCAACGTGCCCTGCATGCAGATGAACATCGTACCGCTGTGCCTTGATCTGAGCGATCAGGCCAATCTGCTCGAAGCCGCACAGAGCATCGGCAAGCTGCGCCGCAGCAGCCGCAAACATCAGCACTACCGCTACGAGTCACTGCGTCGCGACCTCGGTCGGGTTGGTGGCGAGCAGCGCCTGTTTGGCCCGCTGATCAATATCATGCCGTTCGACCGGCCGCAGACCTTCGGTGACTGTCCGACGCGCACCCTGAGCCTGAGCGCCGGCCCGGTGGAAGACCTGACTCTGGAAGTGCACCTGGGGGCTAACGGTGTGCCGCTGCTGGATTACGACGCCAACCCGGCGTGCTACAGCCAGGCGCAGGTGCGCGCGCTGCAGGAGGAATTGTTCAGCCTGCTGGCCGCCTGGTTGCAGGCCCCGCAGCAACCGCGTGATCAGCTGCTGAGCGCCTGGAGTGCGCAGTACCGCGCGCAACATTTGCTTAGCGCGCCGGCCAGCGAGCAGGCCGCCATGGCTGAGGTCGGCAGTGTGCTACAGGCCATTCGCGCCCAGGCCGAACGCCAGCCGCAGCACCTGGCGCTGTGCCAGGGCGAGCGCCAACTCACCTACGGCGAATTGCAAACGCAGGCCGAAACCATCGCCGCCGCCTTGAGTGAACGTGGCGTACAGCCGGGCGAGCGGGTCGGGGTGATGCTCAGTCGCAGCCCCGAGGCGATTGTCGTGCAGCTCGGCGTGCTGTTGGCGGGGGCGGTGTATGTGCCGCTTGATCCGGAGCAGCCTGGCGAGCGCCAGCGGCTGCTCTGCACCACTGCGCAGCTGGCACTGGTGGTCACCGAGGCGGCGTTCCGCCATCGCCTGGCCGATAGCTACAGCGGCCCGATCGAACTGGCTGGTGTGCTGCACAGCGCCAAGCGCCTCTGCGCACCACGTCAGGGCGAGGCGGCGGCCTACCTGATGTTCACCTCCGGCTCTACCGGTACGCCCAAGGGTGTGGAGATCAGCCACCGCGCGCTGGACCACTTTATCCAGGCGGCGCGCCTGCGCTATGGCGTGGATGCCTCGGACCGCATGCTGCAGTTTGCCCCGTTCAACTTCGACGCCAGCATCGAGGAGGTATTTGTCAGTCTCAGCGCCGGCGCGACGCTGGTGCTGCGTACTGATGCGCTGCTGGAGTCGATCAGCGCTTTTGTCGAGGGTCTCGAGCAACTGACAATCAGCGTGCTCGACCTGCCGACCGCGTTCTGGAACGAGTGGGTGGTGGCCTTGCGCGCTGGCCTGGTGCAGGTGCCGGGTGGGCTGAAGAGCGTGATCATCGGCGGCGAGGCGGTTTATCCCGAACAATTGACGGCCTGGCAGCGCATGGCCCCGCCAGCGATTCGCCTCATCAACACCTATGGCCCGACCGAAACCACGGTGGTGGCGACTACCTGCGATCTGCAAGGTGTTGCGCTGGCCAGCGATAGCCTAACGAGTAGCGCCAACCTGCCGATTGGTCAGCCGCTGGCCGCCGTCACGGCGCTGGTGCTGGGCCGTGGCGAACGTCCGGCCGAGGAGGGCGAGCTGGTGCTGTGCGGCGCGCAGTTAGCCAACGGCTACCTTGGCAGCGATTCGCAAGCCTTTGCCAGCTTGCTGATTGGCGCGCAACAGACACAGGTCTACCGCACTGGTGACCGGGTACGGATAGAGGAAGGCCGGCTGGTTTACCTCGGCCGTCTGGATAACGAGTTCAAGATCAGCGGCTATCGCATCCAGCCCGGCGAAGTCGAGTCGCGCCTGCTGGCCTTGAGTGGCGTCGATGAGGCCTGCGTGCAGGGCCTGGAACTGTGCGGTGGGCTGCGCCGGCTGGTGGCCTTTATCAGTGGTCCGCGGGATGACGTGCGCGGCATTCGCCAGGAACTGAGCAAGCTGCTGCCGGCGGCCATGGTGCCGACCGACTACCGGCACTACCCGGCGTTGCCGCGCACCGCGACCAACAAGCTCGACCGCAAACGCATGCAGACCGAGTACCTGCAAGGCTCCCGCGAGCAGGCACTGGACGATGAGACCCAGCAACGGGTGCGCAGCATCTGGCAGCAGATTCTCGGCGTCAGTTCGATTCAGGCTGGCGACAACTTTTTCGAGCTGGGCGGGCAGTCGCTGCAGACCATCCAGATCGTTAACCGCCTGGCCAGTGAGTTCGGCACGGCGGTGAAGGTCTCCGATGTTTTCGATCACCCGCGTCTGGCGGATTTCTGCCATTTCCTCGACAGCCGCGTGCTGCAGAGCGAAGCGCAGGTGGAACAGGTTTGGTAAGAACCTATTCACGATCTGTTGCGCGTTGGCGCTACTGCGTTAAATACAAGCTCGGAATGCTCATTTACCGCTCGTAAATTCCGCTTCCTTGCCGTTTTGACCAGCCGGAGGCGGTTACTACGTAGCGCCTTGTATCGCTCTAGCTCGCGAGATCGTGAACAGGCTCTAAGGAGCATGTAGATGAACAGACAAATGGATTTCAGCGGTCAGACCATCTGGGTCACCGGTGCCGGCCAGGGCATTGGCCGCAGCGTGGCGGAGGGGTTTGCCCAGTTGGGCGGGCAGGTGATCGGCTTCGATTTGAGCTTCCCCGAGCAGGATTACGGCTTTACCCGCTATGTGCTGGATATCGGCGATGCCCAGGCGGTGCAGCAGGCCTGCTTTGAGCTGCTGGGTGCCCACGGGGTGATCGATGTGCTGGCCAGTGTCGCCGGCGTGCTGCGTCTGGCGCCTATTGAGGAGCTGGCGCTGGAGGACTGGGATACCTGCCTGCGGGTGAATGTCTCCGGGCCGTTCTACCTGCTGCGTCAGCTGATGCCACGCTTCAAGGCCTGGCGGCGTGGCGCAGTGGTGGCGGTGAGCAGTAACGCGGCGCATGTGCCGCGCATGCAGATGGCTGCCTACAGCGCGTCCAAGGCGGCGCTGAGCAGCCTGATCCGCACCGCCGGCCTGGAGCTGGCGACCCATGGTGTGCGCTGCAACCTGGTGTCGCCGGGCTCCACTGACACACCGATGCAGCGCGGCATGTGGCACAGCAGTGACGCGCCGGCGCGCACCATCGCCGGCTTTCCCGAGCAGTTCAAGCTGGGCATCCCGCTGCAGAAGATCGCCACCCCGGAAGAGGTCGCCAGCGTCGTGCTGTTCCTGGCATCAAACCTGGCCAGCCACATCACCCTGCAAGACATCGTGGTTGACGGCGGCGCAAGCCTGACCGACTAAGAGGTAGTTAATGGACACTAATATCATCGGCCTGCTGAACCAGCTGGCCCGCCAGGGCGTGCAGCTGAGTCTGAATGCCCAGGGCCAGCTGGTTTCCCAGTCGAGCAAGGACGCCATCACCCCAGAGTTGGGCCAGCAGATTCGCGCTAACCGCGACGCCATCGTCACCTGCTTGGCCGCCGCCAACGCCTTTGCCGCGCCGATCCAGGCGCAGCATGCCGAAAGTGGCCCGCTATCGTCATCGCAGAGCGGTTTGTGGTTTATCGAGCAGTACGAGGAAAGCTCGCACCTGTACAACATGCCGGTGTATTTCCGCCTGACCGGCGAGCTGGATGTGCCGGCGCTGGCGTTTGCCTTCGATGCGCTGGCGCAGCGCCACGCCAGCCTGCGTACGCGCTTTGTGCGTAATGCCCAGGGCCGTGGCGAACAGCAGATTTTGCCGCAGCGGCCGCTGCAACTGGACGTTGAGGATTTGTCCGCACTCGAGTTACCAGCCCGTGAAGCGCAGGTGGCGCAACGGGTGCGCGAGGAGATCAACCGGCCCTTCGATCTCACCACGGGCGAGCTGACCCGCGTGCACCTGCTGCGCCTCGGCGCGCGTGAGCACGTGCTGCTGATCACCCAGCACCACATCATCTCCGACGGCTGGTCGGTGAAGAACATGTTTGCCGACCTCAAAGCCGCGTTTCTGGCCTTCCAGAATCGCCAGCCATTGAGCTGGCAAGCGCCGGCGCTGAACTACATCGACTACGCCAGCTGGTTCAATTCGCCGCTGTTTCGTGACTACCACGAGCAGTTCAAACCGTTCTGGGTCGAGCGCCTGCGCGGCATTGCCGATGTGCACAGCCTGCCGCTGGACAAGCCGCGTCCGGCGCATCAGGCCAGTGGCGGCGAGCTGGTCTTCTCGACCATCGACAACGCGCTGTGGGCGCGTTTCAAGCAGCTCTGCCAGCGCCACAACACTTCGCCCTTTATTGGCCTGCATGCGCTGTTCGCGCTGCTGCTGGCGCGCCACAGTGGTGAGCGCGACATTGTTATCGGCACGCCGCTGGCCTACCGCGAACGCCCGGATATCGAAGGGCTGGTGGGCTTTTTCGTCAACACCTTGGTGCTGCGCACCCAGCTGCCCGAGCGGCAGAGTTTTAGCGATTACCTGCAGGCCTGTCGCAAGGATGATCTGGAGGCCTTCGACCACCAGTTGTACCGCTTCGAGGCACTTAGCGAGGCGCTTGGCATGGATCGCCACACGGCGATCAACCCGATTTTTCAGATCATGCTGGTATACCAGGCGCGGGTCGATTTCAACGACCTGATTCCCGGTTGCCAGGCGGTCGAGGAAACCTCGCCGGTGCTGCCGGCCAAGACCGATATCTCGGTCAAGGTCACCGAATTGATGGACTCTGTGCGGGTTGACTGGCTGTACGCCACGGCGCTGTTCGAGCACGCCACGGTCGAGCGTTATGCCGAGCGCCTGCTGTTGCTACTGGAAGCGGTGGTCGAACAGCCCGAGATGGATATCTGGGCGCTGCCGCTGCTCGATCAGCCACTGGTGCAGCAAACCGCCGCGCGTCTGGCCGCGTTGCCTCGCGAATATCCCAATCGGCGCACGGCACTGGGCTTGTTCGAGGACATGGCGCGGCTGCATCCGCAGCGCCCGGCGCTGGGTATTGGTGAGCAGGCGATAAGCTATGCCGAGCTGGATGCGCGAGCCAACCGCCTGGCGCATTGGCTGCTCAGCCAGGGCTGCGGCCCAGGTACGCTGCTGGGCATACTGGCGCGCCGCGAGAATGCCTTCGCGGTGGCGGTCATGGCCATCTGGAAAATCAACGCCGCCTACGTGCCGCTGGACCCGGCCTACCCGCGCGAACGCTTGCAACACATCCTCGGCGATGCCGGCATTGAGCTGATCGTCGGCCAGGGCCAACCGCCATTCGCATTGGATGCTGGCGTGCGCTGGGTCGATCTGCAGGATGCCAGTCTGCAGGCGCAGCTGGACGGCATGCCACCGACCACCCCGGCGCTCGGCCACGATCCGCAGCAGCTCGCCCAGGTGATCTACACCTCCGGCTCTAGCGGCTTGCCCAAGGGCGTGATGGTCGAACAGGGCAGCCTGGTCAACCTGCTGCAGGACCACGCCCAGAGCCTGCAACTGGGCTGCGAGGCACGCATGTTCAACTGCATGTCGCTGTCCTTCGACGCCGGCAATATGTGTGCGCTGCTGCCGCTGACCCACGGTGCGAGCCTGGTCTGGGGCGACCCGGACGAGGGTCTGCTGGAGCAGCTCGAACGCAGCGCCAGCAGCCATATGATCTGCCCCACGGCCTTGCTCGCGACCCTGCCCGAGCGTGAGTTGCCGGCTTTGCAGGCCATCGGCTTCGGCGGTGAGGCCTGTCCGACCGGGTTGATCGAGCGCTGGGCCGGGCGCGTGCGTCTGATCAATATGTACGGGCCGACCGAGGCCACGGTGACCGCGCTGTGTAAGCACCTGCAGTCCGGTAGCAGTCTGACCATCGGTACGCCCATCGACGGTATGCAGGCGCTGATTCTCGACGAGCTGGGCAACCTCTGCCCGATCGGCGTGCCGGGTGAACTGTGCCTGGCCGGCCTCGGTCTGGCGCGCGGCTATTTGAACCAGCCACAGCGCACGGCAGCGGTGTTCCGCGAACACTGCGTGGCTGGCGTGACCCTGCGCCTGTACCACAGCGGCGACCGCGCGCGGCTGCTGGGCAGTGGTGAGTATGAATACCTGGGCCGGCTGGATGAACAGATCAAACTGCGCGGTTACCGCATCGAACCGGGGGAGATTGAAACCCAGCTGAGCCTCAGCTGTCCGGCGCTGCAACAGGTCAAGGTGCTGGTGCTGCGCGATGGCCAGCGCCAGGCCCTGGTTGCCTATGCGGCACTCAAACCCGGTGAGGCGCAGCCTGCGGTCGAGGCGGTGCTGCATGACGTGGCGCAGCGCCTGCCGGAATATATGGTGCCGAGCAGCCTGGTGCTGCTCGAACAGATGCCGCTGACGCCGAATGGCAAGCTCGACCTGCGCCAGTTGCCGAAGATCGACCTGGCGGCTGGCGGTGAGCATACGCCGCCGGCCAACCCGCTCGAGGCCGAGATCCTCGCCATCTGGCAGGCCGTGCTGAATCAGCCGCTCGGTGTGCAGAGCGACTTCTTCCAGTTGGGCGGCGATTCGATTCTGAGTATCCAGCTGACCACACGCCTGCGCGATGCCGGCTATCCCTGCTCGGTCAAGGAAGTGTTCGAGGCCAAGACCGTGCGCCGCCTGTGCCGGGTGCTGGGCCGCAAGCGCGAAGCGGTCGCGGTGCAGGCCGAACAGGGCGTGCTCACCGGTGAGTTCCCCTTGCAGCCGATTCAGTGCTGGTTCTTCGAGCAGCCCCTGGCCACCCCGCAGCACTGGAACCAGGGGGTATTGCTGCGCCTGCCTGCGGGCGTTGCGGTGACGCAGTTGCGCGGTTATCTGCAGCAGCTGTTGCAGCATCACGATGCCCTGCGCCTGGCGGTGACGCCGAGCCGTCAGCGTTACCTGGAGAATCTGCCGCTGGCAGCGCCAGCAATCCTCGATTACGCCGAACTGGGCGAAGCCGGTTTGCAAGCGGCGCTGACCGAGCTGCAAAGCCACTTCGAGCCGATGCTGGGGCGCAGCCTCAGTTGGGCGCTGGTGGAAAACCTGCCGCAGGGACGCGGGCTGTTTATCGCCTGCCACCACCTGGTGGTCGATGCGGTGTCCTGGCGCATCCTCGCCGATGACCTGGCGCGGCTGCACCGTGGCGAAGCGCTGCCGGCCAAGACCAGCAGCTATCGCCAGTGGGGCCAGGGCTTGCTCGCCTATGTGCTGCAAGCCGGCGCGCAGCTGCGCTTCTGGCGCGAGCGCATGGCGGCGATGGATTACCGAATCGCGGACGACTGGATCAGCGTCGAGCCGACCCAGGTGCATCTACTTGAGCTGGAACCGGCGCTAACTCAGCAACTTAGCCAGCACGCCACCCAGGTATTTGCCTGTGAGGTGCGCAGTCTGTTGCTGGCTGCCTTGACCCGGGCTCTGCGCGAGATGGGCCTCGGTCAGCGCCAGTGGATTCTGCTGGAAGGCCATGGTCGTGAGGCGATTGACCCAAGCCTGGATGTCAGCCGCACCCTGGGCTGGTTTACCAGCATGTACCCGCTGGTGCTGGATGATCAGGCGGACTGGGCGCAGCTGATTGCGCAGTGCGCCGAACAGCTGCGCCAGGTACCGGATAACGGCGTCGGTTATATGCCGTTGCGCGCCAGCCTGCAGGAACCCAACTCTTTACCGCTGCCGCCCGTGGCATTGAATTACCTGGGCAGTGCGCGCAGTGGCCAGGGCGACTGGCAGCCGTTACCCATCGCACCGGGTCGGCCCAGTGCGGCGGACAACCGTTCGGCGGAGCTGATCAGCCTGCACGGCGGGATTTTTGATGGCCGCCTGACCCTGCGGCAGATCGGCTGCCTGCGCGGCGATCTCAGCGAGCAGTTGCTTCAGCGTCTGCGTCAGCACCTGAGTGAACTGGCCGAGCTGGCCGTGGCGGTGCAGCCATGACAGTGATGCAACAGAACCTCGGCGTGCCACTGCTGGGCACGCACCTGGCGCAGGTGTTCGCCGAGCATGCCGGCGCGCCAGCGCTGGGCTGGGCTGGCGACAGTTACAGCTATGCGCGGCTGGCCGCGCGCACGGCGGTGATTGCTGCGCAACTGACAGCACGGGGCGTGCCGCCTGGCGCACGGGTCGGTCTGTACCTGCAGCGCTCGGCCGACCTGCTGGCGGCGACGCTGGCCTGTCTGCATAACGGTTTGTGCTTCGTGCCGCTGGACCCGGAGTTCCCCCTTGAACGCTTGCAGGGCATTGCCGACGACGCCGAACTGGCGCTGGTGTTGCAGGATGCCGGGGGCGAAGGCCGCTTTGTCATGCCGAGCCTGCACCTGCGAGACGGTGAAGGAGGGGAGCTGAGTTGGCCGGCGCTGGATGAGCAATTGCCGGCTTATATGATGTTTACCTCGGGCTCCACCGGGCGGCCCAAGGGGGTGGTGATCGGCCGCCGCGCACTGGCCAATTTCCTCAGTGCTGCCAGCCGCAGGCTGGAGCTGATTAGCGCCACCCGTTGGTTGTTTATCACCACTCCGGCCTTCGATATTTCCCTGTTGGAAATGCTTGGCCCGCTATGGGCCGGTGGCGCGCTGGAAGTGGTCGGTAACCCGGCGCACAAGGACCCGGACGCGCTGCTCAGGCTCTTGGCCGAGCATCCCGAAATCAACACCCTGCAAGCCACCCCGGCGTTCTGGCGCATGCTGCTCAAGGCCGGCTGGCCGGGCCGCGCCGGGATGACTGCACTATGCGGCGGCGAGGCACTGGATGCGCCCCTGGCCGAGCGCCTGGCCCCGCTGGTCGGCCAGCTATGGAATTGCTACGGCCCCACCGAGGCCACGGTCTGGTCGCTGATGGCGCAGGTGCAATTGCCGCTCGGCGAGCAGGGCGTATTGCTGCGTCAGTCCCTCGATGGCTACCGTCACTGGGTGCTGGATGAGGCGGGTGAAGCCTTGGCCATTGGCGGCGAGGGCGAGCTATGTATCGAAGGGCCGTCGTTGGCCAGTGGTTATTGGGCGCGGGCGGATCTGACTGCACAGAGTTTTATTAGCTGGCAAGGCCGCCAGCTGTATCGCACTGGTGACCGCGTGCAGCGGGTCGGCGAGGATGCCTACCGTTATCTGGGGCGGCGCGACGAGCAGATCAAGCTACGTGGCTTTCGCATCGAGCTGGGCGAGATCGAAGTCTGTCTACGGTGTACCGACGGCGTGCAGGACGCGGCGGTGCGCTTGCATGGCAGCGGCGATGAGGCCTGTCTGGTGGCGTACGTGGAGCTGCGCGAGGGCGCTGGTCTGGGCCGTATGAGCATTCGCCGCGCGCTGCAGCAACGGCTGCCGCACTACATGATTCCGGCGCGCATTCTGCTGCTCGATAGCCTGCCGAAAACCGCCAGTGGCAAGCTGGATCGCAAGCGCCTGCCAGCCCCGGAATAAGTTGTACGTAGCCCGGATGTAATCCGGGAAGTCGCGATTCCCCGGATTGCATCCGGGCTACGAATTCAGTTCTTGATCGGCTGCGCGTCGGCCTTGCCGAGCAGCTGTTCGATATCGGCAATCACCTGCAAGGCGGCCTGCGGGCCGCCGAGCGAAGTCCACAGTGAGCCATCGACTGCGCCAAAGCGTTTGCCCTGGATTGCCGACAGTTGCTTGAACGCTGGGGTCTGTTCGGCCTGTTGCAGGGCTTCCACGGCTTCACCGCTGGTGCTCAGGGTGCCGATTACCAGCCAGTCGGCATCCAGCAGTTGCAGCGACTCCAGGCTCAGGGCCATGGAGTGGGTGTGGCCGGGGTCCTGCTGGTAGCTCGGGCGAACCAGGCCGACGTCGCTGATCACGCTGCTGGCGAAGGCATCCTTGAACATGTAGGACGGGCCTTTGGGGTTCCAGCGCACGATGCTGAAGGTCTCACCCTGATGCGCTTTTAGGCGTTCGCGGGCCTCAGTCGCACGGGCGTTGTAGCGTGCCAGCAGCGCTTCGGCGGCAGTGCTTTGGTTGAGCGCGTTGGCGGTGCGTTGCAGGCTTTCCTGCCAGGGCTTGGCCCAGGCGAAGGTGATCACTGTGGGGGCGATTTCATTGAGGATCGCCAGTTGTTCGGGTTTTACCGGGCCGGTGAGGATCAGGTCGGGTTCCAGTTCCAGCAGGGTTTCCAGGTTGGGGTTGTCGATATCGCCGACCACCTTGATCCCGGCCACCGCTTGGCTGTCGAGGTAACGCGGCGGCGCGGCCTGGCCACGGCCGTTAATCGTGCCGACCGGAGTGATGCCCAGGGCCAGCGCCGCATCCAGATCCAGTTCACTCAAGGTGATCACCCGTTTCGGCGCGCTCGGCACAGTAACCTGGTTGCCGAAGGCATCTTCGATTTGGCGGGTGTCGGCCATGGCGGCCGCGCTTAACAGCTGGCTGGCGAGCAGCAGGGGCAGGCTCCAGCGCAATAGAGTAGTCATCGGATTAGTCCTGTTGAGAGTGGGCGGGCTTGCGCCGGCGTGGCACCACCACCGGGGCGCCGTCATCGGGCGCCGCGAGGATGTCCACGTCGGTGTGGTAGAGCTGGTCGACCAGGGTCTTGTTGATCACCTCACGGGCCGGGCCCATGGCGGCGATGCGGCCGTTGTCGAGGGCGATGATTTCATCGCAATAACGCGCGGCCACGCCCAGGTCGTGAATCACGATCAGCACGGTGCGGCCCTCGCCGACGATATTCAGCACCGCTTCCATAACCTCGGCCTGGTGGCCGATATCCAGGGCACTGGTGGGCTCATCAAGCAGCACCAGGTCGGTGTTCTGCGCCAGAATCATGCCCAACCAGGCACGCTGTGCCTGGCCGCCGGACAGCGATGAAGCCACCTGTTGCCAGATATCCTGCAGCTGCATGGCATCGCGGGCACGTGCGACCTGACGGGCATCTTCCGCGCTCCACTGGTTGAACCAGCCCTGGTGCGGGTGACGGCCGTATTGCACCAACTGCTCGACGCGAATGCCTTCGGCCATCACTGGGCGCTGCGGCAGAAAGGCCAGCTCGCGGGCCAGGGCTTTCATTGCGTAGCGTTGCAGCGGTATGCCGTTGAGTTCGACTTGGCCGCCCTGCAATGGCAGTTGCCGCGCCAGCAGCTTGAGCAGGGTAGATTTGCCGCTGCCGTTGGGCCCGACAATGCCGATCAGCTTGCCCTTGGGCAGCTCGAATGAGACGTCCTGCAGCACGCTCTTGGCCTGGTAGGCAAAGCTCAGGTTGTGCGCGCGCAACTGTGCAGGTCGGGTCGGGGGTATTGGCGTGGACAACAGCGTCATTAATCAGAGCCTTTGCGGTCTTTGAGCAACAGAATCAGCAGCAGAACGCCGCCAAGCAGGCGGGTCATGATCCCGGTGGGAATTTCTTCGGGCTGCGCCAACAGGCGTGCCAGGGTGTCGCTGCCCACCAGCAGCACCGCGCCACATAACGCTGCTAGCCAGATCGGTGCGAGGTGATCACGGGCCAGCCAGGAGGCGATGATCGGCGCGGCCATTGCGATAAATATCACCGGGCCGCCGATGGCGGTGCCCAGCGCCGCCACCAGAATCGCCACGCCAAGCACTGCCAGTTGCAGCGCCGCGACCTTGATGCCGAGGTTCTGCGCCGTCGCCTCGCCGAAGCGCAGCAGCGCCAGCGGGCGGTTAAGCCATGCCAGCAGCGGGCAGAGTGCCAGAAGGATCAACGCAATCGGTGTGACCGTCTGGTAGCTGGCTCCGGCGAAATGGCCCATGGTCCATAGGTAGATGCTGCCCAGGTGCACCAACGGTTGAGTGGCCATCATAAAATCACCGATGGCGCCGAGCAGCTCCGACAGGGCGATACCAATCACAATAAACAGATAACCCTGTTCGCCCGGTCGGCGGCACAGTACGAACAGCGCCACCGCTGCCAACGCCGCACCCAGTGGCGAGGCCCACCAGGGCCAACTGCCAACAGTCAAATAAAGAGCAAAACCGATCACTGCCAGCGATGCGCCTTCGTTAACCCCGACCATATCCGGGGTGGCCAGGCGGTTGCGCACCAGGGTCTGGATCAGGCAGCCGGCCATGCCCATGGCTAGCCCGGCGACCACCACGGCGGCGACCCGCGGCATGCGGATCTTGAACACCATGATGTCGTTGAGCTTGCTGCCCTGGCCGCTCAGCGTGGCCAGCACATCGAGTACGCCCATGCGCCCGGAGCCGAGGCTGATGGCCACGATCACCAGCACCAATAGCACCGTAAGCACCAGTAAGCTGAGCAGCCAGGTGCGCCGATGCAGCAACAGGTTCAGTTGACCCAGACGCAGATGCCAGAGCCCGGAGGGTTGATGGCTGGGCATGCTTATTTCACCGCCAATAGCGAACGGAAGCCGCCGCGCAGGACGATGGCGATCAAGGCCGGCGCGCCGAGCGCAGCGAGCAGGGTGCCGACCGGCAGTTCAAAGGGTTGCACCAACCAGCGCGCGAGGATGTCGGCGGCGAGCAGAAACAGCATGCCGAACAGGCTGGAAAACAACAGCTGGCGCAGCAGCCCCACCGGCTCCAGCAGGCGGGCGCAGTAGGCAGCCAGAAAGCCGACAAAGCCAATCGGCCCGGCCAGGGCGATGGCGCAGGCGGTCAGCAGGGTGGCGGCGAGCAATACGCCAACGCGCACCCAAGTGGTCGAGATGCCCAGGGCGCGGGCCTGGCTGTCACCCATCTGCATCAGCGTCAGTTGCCGGCAGAGCAGGGCCGCGAGCACCAAGCCGAGCAGCGCCAGCGGGCTGACTGTGATCACGGCAGACAGCTCGGAAGCCGAAAGTGAGCCGAGGTTCCAGTAGCGAAACTGCTCCAGCGCCACCCGGGTGGAGAGCAGTAGAAAGTTGGCGATGCCGCCAAATACCGCGGCCAGCGCCATGCCGGCGAGGATCAGCTTGAGCGGGCTGGCCTGGCCAAGCATTACGCCGATGCCGAGCACCAGCAAGTTGCCCAGCAGCGCTCCGGCACCGGCCCAAAGCAAATAGCCCTGGGTAGACTCGACGCCAAAGTAGATCAGTCCGATTACCAGGCCGAGCACCGCGCCGGCATTGACCCCGAGCAGGCCGGGTTCGGCCAGCGGGTTGCGCGTTGCGCTTTGCAGCAGGGTGGCGGCCAACGCCAGGCTTGCGCCGACCAGCAGTGCAGCGAGAGTGCGTGGCAGGCGCAGGCTGTTAACCACCATGGCCAGTTTGTCATCGGCCAGGCTGCTGGGGTTGCCCAGCAGAAAACCGAGCACATCCGCCGCGCCGTATTGCCCGGCACCGGTGGCCAGGGATAGCGCCAGCAGACCAAGCAGCAACAGGCTGCCGGCGAGCAAGACGTGGCGTTGCTGGATGTGAAGCGTGCGGGTTAGTTGGCTCATGGTTCTACTGGGCAGAATTCGGGTAACCCCGGCGACAGGTGTCGCCGGGGTACGGGTGTTACAGGTCGTAGCTGAAGCCTACGTAGACGGTGCGGCCCATCAGGATGTGATCGATGGATTGAGCGACGTCATCACGCTTGGTGTTGGTCAGATTGTTCAGACCGGCTTTGAGTGTGAGTTCTTTGGTTGCCTGGAAATTGCTGCCCAGGCTGAGGGTGGAGTAGGCCCCCGATTCGAAGCTGGCGGATTTGGCTGGTACGACCAGCATCTGACTGCCGGTGTACTGGTAGTCCAGATTCAGGCCCAGTTTTGGCAATGCCTGCCAGTCGAAGCCGATATTGGCGATGTGTTGCGGGCTGTAGTTCAGCGGTTTGCCGGTGTCGCGATCTTCGGCGTCCGAGTAAGTGTAATTAGCGCGTGCGGCCAAGGCGTCGGTAAAGGCGTAGCGGCCCTGTAATTCGTAGCCTTGGATGCGCGCTTTGCTGACGTTGGTGTAGGTCATCACTGCAGGGCGGTAACCAGCTCGCCAGCTGTCACTGACGATCATGTCTTCAATCTCGTTGTTGAAGAACATGATGCCGGCTTGCAGGCGCTCGTTCTGATACAGGGTGCCCAGCTCATAGCTGACCGAGGTTTCCGGCTTCAGGTCTGGGTTACCTACAATCTGGCACATGCCTCGGCAGGCCAACACGCTGTAACTCTCGTCGGACTGGGTAATATCCGGTGCCTTGAAGGCCTTGCCGACACCGCCCTTGAGCACCCAGTTGTCGGTTAGGTTGTAGATGCCGTAGAGGCGCGGGCTGAATGCGCCGCCGAATACCTCATGGTCATCCCAGCGTGCGCCAAGGGTGATATCGAGGTCGCCGAGGGAAAACTCGTCCTGCAGGTAGATGGCTTTCTGGTCGACTTCGGTTTCCTTACCGAGGTTCTGGTTATGCTCCAGGGTGGTACGACGCAGCTCGCTACCAGCGGTCAGCAGATGGCTGCCCAAGGTGGTCGATATCTGGCCGTCTACGGTGTGGTTATTCTGCTCCACCTCACCGATGCGTTTGCGTAGCGCGGTCATGATCTGCGAGTCGTCGGTCAGCTCGACCTTTTCGTAGTAGTAGCGCACGCGGGAGTTGAAGCTGTCCCAGTTGCCGTTGTGTGCCAGGCCGAACGTGGTGCGATCCATGTCTTGGACATTGGTAATCAACGCACCGTAGTTGTTCCAGCGCGCTTTGCGTGCTTCTTCGCGGTGACTGATATCCAGGTCGATACTTTGCTGTTCGTCGATCAGCCAGCTGAGAGAGCCCAAAATGTTGTTGCCGCGGCGTTTTTCCGCAGCATCGGTGCCCTTCAAGGTGAGTTGGTCGGTCTGCCAGGCTTCCTGGTCGGTGGACTCGACAATCAGATTGCCAAGCACGCTGTCCTCAATCAGCGCGCCACTGAGGTAGCCGCTGGTCTTCAGGCTGTCACCTTCATCGCCCTTGCGGGGGCTTTCATAGCTGGCGGCCACGCCGGCTTTGGTGCTGTTGGTTGGCTGACGCAGGATTACGTTGACCACCCCGCCCAGGGCATCGGCGCCATACAGCGAAGACATCGGGCCACGAATCACTTCGATACGCTCAACCGCTGCCATGGGGATCGAGGACAGGTCGAAGTCGTTGGCGTAGTTGGAGGTCAGGGCGTCACGCGAGTTGATGCGGCGGCCGTTGACCAGCAGCAGGGTGTAGTCCGAGTCCATGCCGCGAATCTTGATCTCCTTGCGGCCATAGGCCGAGGAGGTATTGATGTGCACGCCAGGCAGGCGCTTTACCGCATCGGCCAGGTCATAGACCGGCATCTTCTCCAGTTCAGCGCGGGTGATGACCGAGGCGCTGGCGGGCACGCTCAACTGGCTGTGGGCCGTTTGCGAGGCCGTGACGATGCTGTCTTCCAGGGTGACGCTGTTGTCGGCCAGTACCGCGAAAGGCAGCAGACCACCCAGTACGCCCACCGAGATGGCGCGACGGCGATTGATGTTTCTGACAAAAGACATGACAGGTTCCATTTTGAGTAAGTGTTGACGCGTTACAGCTGATCACTGGTGATCGGCGGTTTCAGCCCGCCTGTGTTGTTATGCCTGCGGTGTGGCTGGCGGCGTCGCGTCGCCGGATACCGCGTTGGAGCAACCACATACCCACCCCCGTGAGTATTCCGACGACCACGTAAAAGCCGCTCAACTGGTTGAAGCCTTGAAGCTGGTTATCTGCGCCAGTGCTTAGGTAGAGCGCCGAAAACAGGCTACCGAGCCCGGCGGCGATATTGCTGACGGTGCCCTGAAACGCCATAAAGGCGGCGCGTTGGTGCGGAGGCGGGATCGCTGCGGCAATGGTCATGCTGCTGTTGGTGCGCACCGCGCTGGCGGCCATAAACAGCACGAAGACCAGGTAGATCGACAGGCCAATCGGCGTGGCGAAACCCAGTAGCGTGGTCAGTGCCAGGCCGAAGCTGCTGAGCAGAATCACCGTCAATGCCTGGCCCCGGTCGATCCAGATACCGCCAAGGCGCATGGCGGCCAGGCTGGCCAGGCCGCCGCAGAGAAACAGCAGGCCGATCTGCTCGCGTGGAAAATTCAGGTTGAACTGGAAGTAGTTGGAGAAATGCGGCACCAGCAGAAAGTGACCGAATATCTGCAGCGCGGTGATCGCCAGTGCGCCCAGGCACAGCGGCGATTTCAACAGCGGTAATACCGAGCCGCTGGGCCGCGAAGCGCTGACCTGGATGTGCAGCAGCAGGTGACACAACAACGCCAGCGCCAGGCCCAGGCCGCCGAAAACGATAAAGGGCGCTTGCCAACTCCAGCGCAACGCCAGTTCCAGAGCCAGGGGCACCACCACAATGGCTGCCAGAGAAAAGCCCATGCCGATATAAGCGAGTTTTCGCCCGCGTTCGGCCGGCGGAATGATGTCGAGCATGCTTGCCATCAGCAGCGCGCCCATGGGCCCGGCAACCAGGCCGGAGAGTACAAACAGGAGAATCAGCTGCTCGGCGCTGCTGGTCAGGGCGCAGGCCATCAGCAGGGCGAAGCGCAGGGTCAGAAGGATCACCAGCGCCTGTTTGCGCTGCAGGCGATCCAGCCAGGGCGCCGCCAAAGCCATGCTCAGGGCAGAGGCGAGCGTGGCACCGCCACTGATATAGCCGACATGACTGGCCTGCATGCCGAGGTGACGAACCAGATCCGGACCCAGGGGCATCACCATCATCAGGCTGCCGATGGAAAGCAGGTTGATCAGCATCGCCAGATGCACGGCTGCTTTCGAGTGTCCTACATCATCCATGTGCATAACCGCTCTAGATTGGGCGCGGGCTGCATCTTAAGTAATGAATCAGTATTTCGCAAACGCTAATCGTTAGCGTTAGTATTGGCTTTTTGTGACGGATGACGGCATTGCACGCCAAGGATTTTCCCAAGAAGAACGCTGCTGCTGAGGCGCCGAATTTGCCTGCAACCGCAGCTCTAGCGGCATCAACGGATACCTCCGTGGAAGGAGAGATGCTGTCCGAGCTGGCCACGCTGTTCAGTGGCGATCTGGCGCGTTATCGCAATGTTTTTGTGGCGGCGGATGATTCGCGCGAGGCCATCAATGGCGCCGAGTTTCTTCAGCCGCAGATGTTGAGTGAATTGATGGCGCGCTTCCGTCCGCAATTCGCGACGGCCGACCAGCGCGGCTTGGCGTCGATCTGGGCCAATCAGTACTTTATGCGCCTGTTTCCGCCGGTGATCAGTGCGGCGCTGCTGCTGAACCAACGCATGCCGCTGCAGCTCGAACAGCTGGCGATCATCGTCGATGGTGAAGGCTTGCCGCTGGTGTTCAAGCTGCCAGGGCCGTGCGAGCCGCTGCCGGCGCCGCAGAATCCCTTCGAGCGTTTTGCTCACCTGCTCGATGACAATTTGCAGCCCTTTGTCCAGGCGCTCTGCGCCCATACCGGTGTATCGGCGAAGGTGCTTTGGAGCAATGCCGGCAACTACTTCGAGGCCTGGCTAGGGCAACTGCAAAAACGCAGCGAGCAACCTGAGCTATTGCTCGATGGCCCGCGCCTACTGAGCGCTGCGCAACGTCCGGATGGCTCGCGCAACCCGCTGTATGCGCCAATCAGCTATATCGATATCGAGCACGCTGACGGCCAGGTACGGCCCTGGCGCCAGCGTCGTTTGTGCTGCATTCGCTACGTGCTGCCAGGGGTGGAGCTTTGCCCTAATTGTCCACGCTTGAAGCAGCCTAAGTAGCACGTGCTTCGCATCGTGCAGCAGGTTGCGGGTGTATTCGGTGTGAATCAGGTCAGCTTTTGGGAGGATCGATGAGCTGCTGTTAGCACCTGTAAGGGCTATGTGTGTCCGCGTCCGTGGCGTAAAGCCGATTTCTGATCTGTGCCCAGGCTGCCTGAAACAGCGTGTGACAAGGCGTGGGAAAACCAGCACTCAACGGATGCCAGAAGAACTCAAAGACATGTCCGCCATCATCATGTGTGTCGAAGCGCCACTGCTGGGGTAGCGACTCTGCGACCTCACAAAGCTGAAACGACCAAATCTGTTGCTCGTACCCGGCATTCCAACTGCCTAGATCCCTTACTGCCTGGGCATTACAAATGCCCGATTCTTCAGCAAGCTCGCGCACGGCTGCATGGGCAGGCCGCTCAGCCAATTCAATGGTGCCCTTCACCAGTTGGTAACCCGATAGTGGATGTTTGAACACCAGCAGGTACTCCATGCCGTCAATCATCCGCACAACCACAGGGCATGCTTTTGTCGCAAGCAGGTTGGGGTCACAAGCATCTTTCAAGTCAGCCTCCATCAGGGCTTTAGTAATGGGCGCTTTCTCTACCAGGAATGCCATCTGCCTGATCCTTGAGTTTGAAAATTGCGTCCTATGCCAACATCGCCTTAATTGGCATACGGCCAGCCCCGGCCTACCTTTGCGCCGTCAAAGCAGCAATGCTCGCTTGAGCAGGTCGTAAAGCCCCTCGGGTACTAGCGGTGATGCCGGGGTGAAGCTGGCGCTGGAGTGCCACGCGGCTCTGAACGGCGCGCCATCGCTTTCGTGGCCGTCTAGCCAAGGTTGTTCATAGACCTCTGCGTCGTCAAACCTGGCATCGTAGACTTGGACAATCTCGTGCCCCGGCTTGCCTGCGTAGGTGAAGATGCTTTCCAAAGTGCCAATCAAGCGAATATCGCTGATCGAACGGCCCAGTTCTTCTTGCACTTCGCGGACGATGGCGTCGTGGCTTCTTTCGCCGAATTCAATGCCGCCACCAATGGGGCGAAAGAGCGTCATGTTTTCCACGGCATCGTGGAATTGGTTGACCAGTATTTTCCCCTGATGATGAAAAATGCACAGTGCGAGCGGGCGAATAAAGTGTTTTGCCACGAGTAATAATCCCTTTATTCGGGTCGTCAGTTGATCGAACAGGGCCTGGTTGCAGGTGTTGCGGGCAACCGATCAAGGAAGGCGGCAATCTGTCTACGGCCTCGTAAATGCACTGTTGGCACCGCCGGGCCTATGGCCATGCGTACTGCCTCGATACCTTGGCGGTAGCCATGGTCGAACTGCCAGACGAATTTAAGAAAGTCCAGAAATGCCCGGTCGAGTTGCTCTCTACAGCCAGCCGGAAGGTCGGGGCGAGGTCGGTTTAAGACGCTACGCACGATAACGCGCGTCAGGCAGGTCAGTCGCGGCGTATCCAGCCAGATGATCAGGTCGGCGTTGGGCAGGCGCAGGTCGAAAGTGCGGCGGGCGTAGTTGCCTTCGCAGATCCAGGCATCCGTTGTGAGCGCATCGCGGACCCTTCCGCGGAACTGCGCCGCGTCGGGCTCGACCCAGCCAGGCTCCCAGAACAGTGTATCCAGGTGCACGACGGGCAAGCTGAGGCGTTTGCTCAAGGCCCGCGCCAGGGTGGACTTGCCGCTGCCAGCATTGCCCAAAATCACAATCCGTTGCACGAGGGACTTCCATCCGTGGAAAAGGGGCGGCGATTCTGCTGATTTTTACCGGACTGTCAACCGCGCGGTTATCGGCACATAAGGACTGCCCGCTTCTAGCGATTTTCTGCCGCTCACGACCAACTCACCCAGCTCCTTAAATATCCCGAAACAGGTCGTGTGCGTTAAGCAGGTCGTAGGCGATCTGCGGGCGTTTCTCCAGGCCGCGGCGAATGGCGGTGGGGATGGCCTGGCGGGTTTTGCGACACAGCCCCGGCAATTCATCGATCTGAACCGCGATGCCGCGCATGCTACGTACTTCGTTGAAGCCCGGGGCAACCTTGACGCGCACGCCGAGCTGCTCATAGATGCGCCGCTGCAGCTTTTCCAGGTCGGCCAGGCTTTCAAGGTTTTCCAGGCGCTCCAGCAGGCGCTTTTCCTCGTTGCGGGTGAGCAACAGGATGCGCACATCGCTGTTTGCTTGCTGCAACAGCTGCTCGCGCCCGCAATCGCAGGCGCCGGGTGGGCAGGGTTGGCGCAAGGGTGGGGTGTTGGTCATGGGCTCCGATCATAGCCAGCTGCGGGGGCTTTTGCCCATGCTCGGGTGTGGACAAAGCCGTTATTGGGCGGATAATCCGCCTCCATGCCATTGCTCAAGACCACCTCCGCTACCATGCGCTCACTGCGTACTGCCCTGATCTGCATGCTGATGCTCGCCCTCCCGGCGCAGGGCATGGTCGCCCTCAGCATGCAGTTATGCGCGCTAACCCAGCAGGGCAGCGCGACGGCGCAGGTTGATGCACAGATGACGGCGCATCATCCAGGCATGATGGTCACGGCTCAGGCTGCTGAGCAATCTGCACACGGCGGGCATCACGCCGGCGATAACGCCAGCAATGTGCTAGCGGATTTGGATAAAAGCCTGTGTAGCCTTTGTGCGTTCTGTGTGGGTGCGGTAACCCTGAATTCAGTGAAGGGCTGCGATGCACCGTTGCAAGCCGGTGAGCCATCCCTGGCGCGCCTTGACCAGTTTGTGGGCTTTATCGGCGAACCCCTCGAACGTCCCCCGCGGTTAGTTCTTGTCTGAACAGTGTGTTGCTGTGTGCGGTCAGCAGCTCTGCTGCGTCTGGCCCGCAGCGTTTATTCAGTTTCGAATTCGAGAACCTAACCATGAGTGCATCTTCAAATTCCGTTGCCTTGCTGTTGAGCCTGGGCCTGTTGCTGGGCGCCAGTGCTGCGCTGGCCGCTGGCGAACATCACGGCACGCACCACGCGTCAGCGCCGGCCAAACAGCAGAAAGCCTGGGGCATCGCCGGCGAGCCGGAGCAAGTCAGCCGGACCATCGAAATCAGCATGAACGATCAGATGCGTTTCAGCCCCGACCAGCTTGAAGTTAAGCAGGGCGAAACCATCCGCTTTGTTCATCGCAACGAGGGGCAGGTCATGCACGAGTTCGTGCTCGGCACTCAGGCTGAGTTGCAGCAGCATGCTGCGATGATGGCGACATCCGCGAGCATGCAACACGATTCGCCGGATATGGCCCATGTCGCCCCAGGGCAGCGCGAGGAGCTTATCTGGACCTTCAACCGCGCAGGTGAGTTCGACTTTGCCTGCTTGATTCCCGGCCACTACCAGGCCGGTATGGTGGGTAAGGTGCGGGTGCTGGCTAACTGAATACGTTGGCCTGAGTGATCAGCCATAACGCTGAAACAACCGGGGCCGCTTAGCGACCCCGGTTGTTTGTTCAGACTGCGGCGAAGCGCTCGTCGAGATAGGCAATGATCGCCTTGGACTCGTACAGCCAGGTGCTCTGGCCGTTTTCTTCGATGCGCAGGCACGGCACCTTGATCTTGCCGCCTTGCTGTTCCAACTCGCTGCGTGCCTGAGCGTCGTTCTTCGCGTCGCGCAGGGCCACCGGCACATTCAGCTTGTGCAGGGCGCGGCGGGTTTTTACGCAGAACGGGCAGGCGTGGAACTGGTACAGCGCGAGGCCCGCGGCGCTTTGCTCGACCGCAGCCTGAGCTTCTGGGGTGCGTTTGAGCTTGGCCGGACGGCTGATCCAATCGAGGAAGATGATCAACTGGCCGAGGCCGATGCGCAGTGCCTTGATAATCATGCGGGGCAAACCTTGGGTCGATAAACAGGGGCGCGCAGCTTACCCGAGTTTTTCCGCCTTGGCGTCGGCGCTGGTCTGGCTCTGCGCCCAACGGCATAATCCGTGCTCGATTGCCGAACCCTGCCGAGCCTGCGATGAAACCCGAAGACCTGCTGTTGCTGGTAACCCGCGAGATGCCTTTCGGCAAACACAAAGGCCGTCTGCTCGCCGATCTGCCGGGTAACTACCTCAACTGGTTTGCCCGCGAAGGTTTTCCACAGGGCGAAATCGGCCGCTTGCTGGCGCTGATGCAGGAGATCGATCACAACGGCCTGTCGGGCCTGCTCGACCCGTTACGCAGCAAACCGCGGGTGCCGTTCAAGGGGCAGTAGGTCGTTTGTCGGGCAGTTCTGCATCGGGCTTTGGTAGGCAGCCCAGGCCGACATGTTTGGGAATGCCCAGTTGTTCATTTATCTCTTCGATCCATTGATGCCATTGCCCGCTGCGTAATGCCTGAGCTGCTGCGCGGTCCAGGCGCGGTCCCCACTGCTCCACGTGTTTGCGCAGAACCAGATAGTTCGGCAGGTTGGTGAGCGCAGGCCCACGACGCTCCAGGGTCTTACTCAGCCCTTTCTGCTGCAGTGAGGTCAATCCGCTGCGTTCGGGCTCTATGACGATGTCCAGGCGACCACGCTCCAGCATCAGGAACATATTTTCGCGACTGATGAGCTTGTCGTGTTGTATGCCCTGCTTATCCAACAGGTCTGTGGCCAGCTGGTTGCCATTCAGTATGCCGACACGTAAATCACGCAAGTCCTCTGCAGTGTTAATTACCCAGCGGCTGTCCCTGTGCACGAAGGCGTAATTTGTTGAGCAACTGAGCGGTCCGACCAGATGTACCTGCTCACGAAAGGACGCTACTGCGCCAGGCTGACGAAAGAACTCGGCATCGACCTCACCGCGCTGCAGCATAAGCAGCGAGCGCGCAGCTGGCACGAGCGTTATTGCCGGCTCAAAGCCGGCCTTACGCAACAATGCCTCCACTGCGGGTACTTGCGGTGCCAAGAAGTCGGCAGCCGACAATTCAATTGTCTGTGCTGACGCCATGCCATGCATCAGCACAAGGTTTAGACCCACCAAGCTACTGACCCGGCGCAGGTTGCTAGTGGCGTATTGGCAGCGCTTTAGCACTGTGGCGGCTGCCAGCGGATTGCGATTGGCGGTGGGCAGTGAATGCCTGGGCAGTGGCTGTGCGCTGGAGCAGATCGCCCAGCCTATGGCGTCGCATAGTGCTAGGTAGACAGATGAAATGGCATTTGCCACTGATTGCCTCCGGCTGGTTGTGGCCTGTTACAGGGTGCAAACCATGCACGTCGCGTTGCGCAGATAAATGACAGGCCATGAGTTGCATCCAGAGAGACTGGCGTTATATGGATAATTTTCCGCCAATACCTCCCAGCTTAATCTAGCTATTGGGTAGCTGCTTCGAGTGACTAGAGCTGTGGGCGCAAATTGTTCCGCATGGAGATGCCCCGTGCCTCTACATGCCTCAGCTGCAATTGCCTGCTGGCCAGCAGTGCCAGTTGATAATGGTTTTGCTTGGTTTATGAACCCGCGATTGGTATCGAAGATGCGGCGTGCAGATGAACGCTGCGTCTGCGCTGACCGATATCGATTGCTGTTGCTGGTTGCAGGGTTACGGCCCTGAATAAAAACACCCTGCGAAAGGCTAGCTTTGGCAGGGTGTGTGGGGCGTGCATTGACCGGCTTGTGGCCGATTTTTTATTGCGTGCCATCCATGGCTGCAGGCTGTGTCGCGCGAGGCGACGGTAAAAAGTGCTTCTGGCAATCTGCATTGCGCAGCAGGCGGCTTACTGCGCCTGGCTGACCTCTGGGGTGAGGGCCAGCGGTGGCACTTCAACGAACTCCAGTTGCAGGCGTTCGCTGCTCCAGGCGCGGGTCTGATTGGTCAGCGCCAGGTCGTCGTTCAGCTTTTGGCCGTAGGACGGGATGATTTCTTTCAGCTTGGTTTGCCACTCAGGGCTTTGCAGCTTGTCCTTGAAGGTTTTCTCCAGTACCGAAAGCATGATCGGTGCGGCCGTCGAAGCACCCGGCGAGGCGCCGAGCAGGGCGGCGAGGCTGCCATCGGCGGCGCTGACCACTTCGGTGCCGAACTGCAGGATGCCGCCGTGTTCAGCGTCTTTCTTGATGATCTGCACGCGCTGACCCGCCTGGATCAGTTCCCAATCTTCTGACTGGGCATTGGGGAAGTACTCGCGCAACGAATCCATGCGGTCTTCCTGGCTGAGCATCAACTGGCCCATCAGGTAGGTGCTGAGCGAGAAGTTATCGATGCCAGCGTGGGTCATCGGCAGGATGTTGTCGGTGGTCAGGGCGCTAAAGGTGTCGAGCAGCGAGCCATTTTTCAGGAACTTGGTGGAGAAGGTGGCGAACGGTCCGAACAGCAACACCTTTTTGCCCTCGATCACCCGAGTGTCCAGGTGCGGCACGGACATCGGCGGCGAGCCGACCGAGGCTTTGCCGTACACCTTGGCCTGATGCTGGGCGACGATTTCCGGGTTGCTGGTGGCCAGGAACGAGCCGCCAACCGGGAAGCCCGCATAGCCTTCGGCCTCGCTGATGCCGGACATCTGCAGCAGTTTCAACGCGGCGCCGCCGGCGCCGATAAACACAAACTTGGCGTTGATGGTTTTCTCGGCGCCGCCGTTGCTCAGGTCGGCCACCCGTACGTTCCAGGTGTTGTCGGCATTGCGCTCGATACCGCGCACTTCATGCTGCAGGTTGAGGCTGACGTTGTCCTGCTGGCTCAGCGAGTCGAACAGCTGACGGGTGATCTCGCCAAAGTTGACGTCGGTGCCAATCGATACGCGGGTAGCGGCAAGCTTCTGCCCAGGCTCGCGGCCTTGCATCACCAGCGGTACCCACTGCTCGATCTGCTGCGGGTCTTCGGAATACTCCATGCCGCGAAACAGCGAGCTGGCCTGCAGGGCGGCATGGCGCTTCTTGAGGAACTCGACGTTGTCATCGCCCCAAACAAAGCTCATGTGCGGCACGTTGTTGATAAACGAAGGCGGATTGTTCAGCACCTTGCGCTCAACCTGATAGGCCCAGAACTGTTTGGAAATCTCGAAGGATTCGTTGATCGCCACCGCCTTGCTGATATCGATGCTGCCATCGGCCAGCTCGGGGGTGTAGTTCAGCTCGCAGAAGGCCGAGTGGCCGGTGCCGGCGTTGTTCCAGGCGTTGGAGCTTTCATCGGCGACGCGGTCGAGACGCTCGTAGATATCGATGCTCCAGCCCGGCTCCAGCTCATTGAGGTAGGTGCCCAGGCTGGCACTCATGATGCCGCCGCCAACCAGAAGGACGTCCACGGTTTTTTCTGGCTCAGGGTGCTTGGCGCAGCCGATCACGCTCAGGCACAGGAGGGTCAACAGGAGTTTTTTCATTAAACCAACCATCTTATCGGTGAAGTCAAAATGACGACCTGGGCGACACGGGATCAGGCGTGTGGCAATAGCCTGCATGCCCGTCGGCGGGCGACAGGCACAGGGCAGGTGTACAGGGCGTCGTGTGCGTAACGGCAATGGCTCAGGGCGCAGCTGGCGAAGCACTGCGCAAGCGTTGCAAGGCGTGGGGCGACTGCCGTTGTCAGGCTTATCGCAAGAAGCATGCCCGCAGCACACCAGCCCCAAGCTGCGGCGTGCTGCCGCAGAGGGATGGGCGTTTTGCCTGTTTCGGGTGGCGTGATCTCGCCATGTTTGGGCGGTTTTACCGAGGCTTTTGGCGGATTGTCGCCGCCTGACTTGATCGCCTGCAGGCGCAAAAAAACCGGCGCTAGGCCGGTTTTGGGTGTCGCACAGGCTTGCTCAGTTATTGACCAAGCTGAGGAACTCACTGCGTGTGGCGGCGTTTTCGCGGAACTCGCCGAGCATCACCGAGGTGACCATGGAGGAATTCTGCTTCTCCACGCCGCGCATCATCATGCACATATGCTGCGCTTCGATCACCACCGCCACACCGAGGGCACCGGTGACCTGCTGGATGGCTTCGGCGATCTGCCGGCTGAGGTTTTCCTGGATTTGCAGGCGGCGCGCGTACATATCGACGATGCGCGCGACCTTCGACAGGCCGAGCACCTTGCCATTGGGGATATAGGCGACATGGGCTTTGCCGATAAAGGGCAGCAGGTGATGTTCACACAGCGAATACAGCTCGATGTTCTTCACCAGTACCATTTCGCTGTTGTCGGAGCTAAACAGCGCGCCGTTGGTGACTTCTTCGAGGGTCTGCTGATAGCCCTTGCACAGGTACTGCATGGCTTTGGCGGCGCGCTTGGGCGTGTCGAGCAGGCCTTCGCGGGATACGTCTTCGCCAAGTTGGCCAAGGATCGCGGTGTAGTTCTGTTCCAGGGACATGGACAATCTCGTAGGTCTTTCTAAAGGGCGCAGGTTAGGCCGCGAGGCTCGGGCTGGCAAGTGCGCAACCCGCCAGCGGCATGAGCTTATTCGTCGCGGCCATCCATCATGGTGCGCTTGAGCATCACGTACACCGCGCCGGTGCCGCCGTGTTTGGCCAGGCAGGAGGTGAAGCCGAGCACCTGTGGGTGCTGGCGCAGCCAGGTGTTGACGTGGCTTTTGATCATCGGCTTGCGGCCGTCCATGCGCACCGCCTTGCCGTGGGTGATGCGCACGCAGCGCACCTCCAGCTTGTTGGCCTCGGCGATAAATTCCCACAGGGTGTCACGGGCTTTTTCCACGCTCATGCCGTGCAGGTCGAGGCTGCCTTCAAAGCTGATCTGGCCTAGCTTGAGCTTGCGCATCTGGCCTTCCTGCACGCCGTTGGCGGCCCAGTACAGCGGGTCTTCGGCGCCGACATCGATGACAAACTGGTCGGACAATCCATCGACCTTGACCGAATCCACGCGCGCCGTGGCGGCCTGGCGCAGGGTGGCCAGTTGGGCACGGTTAGGTTTCGGTTTACCGGTGTCGGCGCGGTCATGCTTGATTGGTTTGACGCCACGCAACTCGGCTTTAAATAAAGAAAAATCGTCGTCTTGCATTGAGGCCTCCGCGAAGGCCGCTAGTGTACCCAAGCTTTGCCTGGATCTAGTCGCGCTTTTTCATCAGATGTGGGGCCATGCTCAGGTCGCTGGGGCGGCGCAGGCGGCGTCGGCAGCGGCGCCAGAGCATCACGCCGAAGCACAGCAACAGCAGGCCGATAACGATAAATACGCCGGCCGCGCCTGGTGATTCGTTCAACGGGCCGAGTGCAGCGGGTTGGCCGAGCAGGGTGGCGGTGCCGGCCATTGTCAGCAGCACGCCGAATGTGGCGAACAGCGCCGCCAGGCCAGCGCCCAGGCGCAGGCGCCAGTTGCTGGCATTGCGTGGGCGCAGGCGGCGTGCATCAAAACCATCGGAGTGCTTCATTCCGATTTCCTCATGCCAATTTCCTCGGTGGCTATCGGCGGTATGACCGGTGTGGGCTGGCGTGGTTCAACTGCGCCCAATAGCCCCTGCGCAAGTTGCGAACTGCGCCGCGCTGGCGGTTGATCAGATCAAGGCGCTGGCGCAAGGCACCACGGCGGCAAAGTTGTCGGCCAGGGCGATCATCTCGGCGCGGTGCATGTCGGCTGCGCTGATCACCTGACCGTCGAGCGTTGGCAGGTCGCGGGTGGCGCAAGCGGCATCGACCACGGTGCAGCGGTAACCATAGTCTTTGGTGGCGCGCACCGTGGTGCTGATGCTCGAATGGGTCATAAAGCCGCAGACGATCAGGTCCAGGTGGCCCAGGGCCTGCAGGCGCTCATGCAGGTCGGTGCCGTTGAAGGCGTTGGGCATGCGCTTTTCGACGATGATCTCGCCAGGCAGCGGCGCCACTTCCGGCAGGTGCAGGCCGCGCGGGCCGCGTGGGTCGAGCAGGCCGTCGGGAATGCCCAGGTGTTTGACGTGGACGATGGCGCTGCCCAGGTGACGGGCGGCGGCCAGCAGTTTGGCGATTTCTTCCAGCGCGGCATCCAGCCCTGGTAATTGCAACACGCCGCTGCGGTATTCCTCTTGCGCATCAATGACCAGCAAGGTCGCATTGCTCAGGCTGGCGGGCGCATGGCTGCGGCCAGTGAGGGCGAACATCGTTTTAGGGGGGGACATGGCAGGAACTCCAGGCTGGCATGGACAGTCCACCCATTGTCCGCCTGTGCTGCGCTGCTGTGAACCTTTGTGGTCGATGATCTTGCATGCGGCCTATGCGGCGAGCAGAATCGGGGTGCTGCCGAGGAACGGCGATCTCAAGCAAAGGAGCTGCAATATGAGCCTGATTGCACTGTTTTCCGAACACTTCTGGCTGTTGTTTGCCGTGGCGATCTCCATCGCTGTGCTGCGCGAACTGCACCTTAAACGAGACTAGTGGCGACGCTTTCACAGCCGCGGTCATCGACAAGCGCCAGGCTATGCCCTGGCGCTTGCGTTTCAGTACAGGCCAAACAGTTCGAACTGCAGGTACCAGATACCCAGCGAGCCGAAGAAGTTGACCAGAATGGCTGGAAGGAACTTCAGGTGCACGGCGAAGCTGTAAGTCTTGTCCAGCGACATCGCCATGATCCCTGCGGCTGAGCCGACCACCGTCAGCGAGCCGCCAATCCCCACCATCAGCGCATTCAGTGCCCACTGATTGAGCCCCAGTTGCGGGTTGGACATCAGCGCCGCCGCTTCCACGGGCACGTTGTCCATTACCCCGGATGCCACCCCGAGCACCACGTTGACCGCAGTGGGGTGCAGCACTTCGAACAGCCGCGAGATATACGACAGCCAGCCGACGTGGTTGAGGCAGGCCACCGAGGTGATGATGCCGATAAAGAACAGCAGGGCGTTCCACTCGACCTTTTGCAGTTGATCCTGCCAGGGCAGCTCGATACCGCGGCGCATCAGCAGCCAGGCATACAGGGCGACGATGCCCAGGCCAATGCCGATGGCGAACTCAATGCTGACTTTCAGCACGATATTGCACAGCACCGCGCCAAATACCGCGAAGAAACCGACTATCGCCAGGCCCGCGCCACCGGGTTTGAGCGCGGATTCGGCCTGGTCGGCCACCTCAATCAGGCTCTGCCCATCGAGTTTGCGCAGGTAGAAGAAATGCAGCGTGGCGGCGAACAGCAGCCAGCCAATCAGCGCCGAGGGGATCAGCAACAGCAGGCCGGCGATGCTGATCTTGCCGGCCAGTACCACCATCAGGCTGGTCGAGGTGCCGAGAAACCACACCCCGGAGTTGGAGGCGACCACGATGTTGCACAGCGAAATATGCGTGTAGCGCTGATTGGTCGAGATGCTTTTCACCGTTTTGCCGAAGATCATCGCCGTGGTGATGTTGTTGAGAAACGGCGAGAGCAGCGCCGACAGCGCGCCGGTGGCCCAGAACATACCGCGTGCGCCGAGGCCCTTGCGCATCAGGTAGCCATTGAGTGCGGTGAAGACGTTTCGCTCATTAAGCAGCTCGACCACCATCCACATAAACGCCATAAAGGCGATCAGGCCAAACAGCTCTTCCTTGATCTCGCTCTGCGCATGCAGGAAGTACTGAAAGCCGTTGGGGTCGTAAAACGCGTAGTGGGCGCCGATAACGATCAGGCCGGACATCATGAACATCGCCGGCTTGAACTTATCCATCTCCAGTTGTGCTTCAAAAACAATCAGCGTCATGCCAATCAGGAATATCGCCAGCACGAGCAAGCCCGTGATCGAGAAGGGATCTATGACCATTTTTAGGGATGTCTTGAGAAGGGAGGGAAGGGTTTGGAAATTAGTAACAAAATTATACTGATGCGCATGATGCTTGGGCAGGCCTACTTTGTGACTGTGGCGGCCTTTATGGTCAGCGATGCGTCGTGCGGCTAAACAAGCGCTGCGCCCGGCGCGGGCTGGTGCGCCAGGCTGTTAGAATGGCGCACTTTTTCTGCGGAGAGCTGCCGTGACCGACGCTACACATACCTACCCAACCCGCCTGCGCACGGTGCGCGACTACATTCGCTGGGCGGTCAGTCGGTTTCATGGCGAGGAGCTGTTCTTCGGCCACGGCACCGACAACGCCTGGGATGAAGCCCGCCAGCTGGTGCTCGGTGCCCTGCATCTGCCTTACGAAATTGCCGACAGCTACCTCGATTGCCGCCTGGAAGACGACGAGCATGCGCACCTGCACGCCTTGCTCGCACGGCGTATCGACGAGCGCGTACCGACCGCCTATCTGTTGGGCGAGGCCTGGTTCTGCGGCATGCCGTTTATTGTCGATGAGCGTGTGCTGATTCCACGCTCACCGATTGCCGAGCTGATCGAGCAGCATTTCGAGCCCTGGCTGGCGCTGGAGCCTGCGCGGATTCTTGACCTGTGCACCGGCTCGGGTTGCATCGGCATTGCCTGCGCCTACGAGTTCCCGGATGCCGAAGTGGTGCTCGGCGATCTGTCCTATGAAGCGCTGGAAGTGGCTAACCAGAACATCGAGCGCCATGGCCTGGATGAGCGCGTGTACACCGTACAGGGTGATGGCTTTGCCGGGCTGCCGGGGCAGCGCTTTGACCTGATCGTCTCCAACCCGCCTTACGTGGATGCCGAGGATTTCGCCGATATGCCGGCCGAATACCAGCACGAGCCTGAGCTGGGCCTGGCCTGTGGCGACGATGGCCTGGACCTGGTGCGGCGCATGCTCGCCGAGGCGGCGGATCATCTGACTGAAAAGGGCGTGCTGATTATCGAAGTCGGCAATAGCCAGGTGCATGTCGAGGCGCTGTACCCGGAAGTCGATTTCACCTGGCTGGAATTCGAGCGTGGCGGTCACGGCGTATTCCTGCTCGCCGCCGCGCAATGCCGCGAGCACCAGGCGCTGTTTCGTCAGCGCCTGAATGGCTGATTAGCGCAGCACTAGATGCCGGCTCAGCAAGGCGCGCAAAGCGGCCGGCTTGACCGGCTTGGGCAGGAAGTCGAGGCCGGCGGCATGCACCTGAGCGATCAGCTCGGGGCGGCCGTCGGCACTGATTACCACGCCTGGTAGCGGCTCGCCCAGGCGCGTGCGCAGCCAGACCATCAGTTCGGTGCCGGTTTCGCCGTCATCCAGGTGAAAGTCCACCAGTGCCAGCTGCGGCCGCACGTTTTCATTCAGCAGGTGTTCGCACTCCAGGCGATTGCGCGCCGTCCAGACCTGACAACCCCAGCGTGATAGCAGGCTGTGCATGCCGGCGAGGATGCTGTCCTCGTTGTCGATGCACAGCACCTGGATGCCGGCCAGCGCCTCGCCATGCTGCTCGGGCTGGCTGACCAGCACGGGCGGCTCGGCATGCACGGCCAGGGGAATGGTGACGCTGAATACGCTGCCCTTGCCTGGCCAGGAGCGCACTTCCAGCTGGTGGCCAAGCACTCGGCACAGGCCGTCGGCAATCGCCAGGCCCAGGCCCAGGCCTTTTTCGGCGCGGGTCTGGTGGCTGTCCAGGCGCTTGAATTCCTCGAAAATCACCTTGCGTTTGTCGTCGGGAATACCCGGGCCGCGATCCCAGACTTCCAAACGCAGCTGCTGGCCGTTGCGGCGCACGCCGAGCAGCACGCGGCCTTTGGCGTAGCGGAAGGCGTTGGTCAGGAAGTTCTGCAGAATGCGCCGCAGCAATTTGATGTCGCTGTCGACCCGCAGGCGGCTACCGCGCAGGCGGAAGTCCACGCCGTGTTCGGCGGCCAGCACCTTGAATTCCGCCCCGAGGGTGTCGAACAGGTTGTTCAGCACAAAGGCGTGGCGGTCCGGGGTGATGCGGCCGTTTTCCAGGCGTGAGATATCCAGCAGGTCGCTGATCAGGTCTTCGGCTGAGCGCAGCGAGCTGTCCAAATGGCGTACCAGTTCACGGGCATCGGCGGGCAGGGCGTCGTCCTGATGGGACAGGGCGGCGGAAAACAGCCGCGCGGCATTCAACGGCTGCATCAGGTCATGGCTGACGGCGGTGAGAAAGCGGGTTTTCGACTGGTTGGCGGCCTCGGCCACGCCCTTGGCTTCGGTCAGCGCCTGGTTCAGTTGTGACAGCTCCTGGGTACGTTCGCTGACCCGTTGTTCCAGGCCTTCGTTGGCGTCCTTGAGTGCACGCTCGGCTTCGCGGAATTCGGTGATGTCGGTAAAGCTCATAACAAAACCGCCGCCGGGCATGGGGTTGCCGATCAGCTCGATCACCCGGCCGTTGGGGAACAGCCGCTCGGAGGTGTGCGCAGTGCCCTGGCGCATCCAGTACAGGCGCTTGCTGACGTGCTCCTCGATATCACCGCCGCCGAGCAGGCCGCGTTCGGCGTTGAAGCGAATCAGCTCGGCCACCGGCCGGCCCACATACACCTGACCGTCGGGGTAGTTGAACAGCTCAATATAACGGTGGTTCCAGGCCACCAGGCGCAGCGACTGGTCGACCACGCTGATGCCCTGGGTGATGTTCTCGATGGCACCTTGTAGCAGCGCACGGTTGAACTGCAGCACTTCCGAGGCTTCGTCGACGATGCGCACCACATCCTCGACCTGCATCTCGCGGCCTTCGATGGCTGCCTTGACCACCGCGCGGGTCGATGAGGCGCCGAGCACACCGGCCAGCAGGCGTTCGGTGTGGGCGATCCATTCACTGTTGGCGGTCTGGTTGGGGTCGAAGCCCTTGCCCTGGCGGTAGGCGAAACGCATAAAACTCTGTCGCGCACGGTCTTCCCCGACAAAGCGGTTGGCCAGCAGCAGCAGGTCGCCGACCTGCACCGCGAGCATGCTGCGGTTGCTGGGTTTGTTGCCCAGGTCATGGCCGATAAAGCGCCCGGCCTGCCAGTGCTCGGCCACGCGGGTGCGCGAGAAGTAGGAGACCCAGGCAAACAGCAGGAAGTTGCCAGCCAGCGACAGCACCACACCACGGGTCAGCGGGTCGACCTGAAAGCCAATCGGCCCGTACAGCAAGGTTTGCACCCCCGGCAAGGCATCCGCCGGCCAGCCCAAGCCGCGCGCCACCAGCGGCATGACCAGGGTGTAGAACCAGATCAGCGCACCGAAGAACAGTCCGGCAAACACGCCTTGGCGATTGGCCTGCTTCCACACCAGCGCGCCGAACATCGCTGGAGCCAGCTGGCCGATGGCGGCAAAAGACACCTGACCGATGGTCGCCAGGCTGGCGTTGGAGCCAAGCAGGCGATAGCACACATAGGCCAGCAGCAGGATCAGCACGATGCTTACTCGGCGAGCAGTGAGCATCCAGTGGCGGAAGGCTTCGAACGGCCGCTCGGTGTTTTGCCGGCGCAGCAGCCAGGGCAGCAGCATGTCGTTAGAAATCATGGTGGAGAGCGCCACCGAGGCAACAATCACCATGCCGGTGGCCGCCGATGCGCCACCGATAAAGGCCAGCATGGCCAGCGCAGGATGGGCTTCGGCCAGCGGCAGGCTGATCACGAAGGAGTCCGGGGTGATACCAGCCGGCAGCAGCATCTGTCCGGCCAGGGCGATGGGCACCACAAACAATGCGGCGAGGACCAGGTAGGCGGGGAACACCCAGCGCGCCAGGCGCAGGTCCTTGGGCTCGATGTTTTCCACCACGGTCACATGGAACTGCCGTGGCAGGGCGATGATGGCGATCATCGCCAGGCCCGTCTGGGTCATCATCGCTGGCCAGTTCACCGTTTCTGCCCAGAAACCTTCCAATTCGGCGCTGGCCTTGGCCTGGCTGAACAGATCCCCAAAACCGTTGTATAAGCCATAGGTGACAAACGCGCCGACGGCGAGGAAGGCCAGCAGCTTGACCAGCGACTCGAAGGCAATCGCCAGAACCATGCCGCGGTGGTGTTCGGTGACGTCCAGGTTGCGCGTGCCGAACAATATTGTGAACAGCGCCAGCACCAGCGAGACGATCAGCGCGGTGTCCTGGGCGCCGGTGCCGTTGGCGCCTGCGCCGGCACCGCTGAGCAGATTGACCCCGAGCACGATGCCTTTGAGCTGTAGGGCGATATAGGGCAATACGCCGACCAGGCAAACCAGCGCTACCACCACCGCGAGGGCCTGGGATTTGCCGTAGCGGGCGGCGATAAAGTCGGCAATCGAGGTGATGTTTTCCTGCTTGCTGATCATCACCATCTTCTGCAGCACCCAGGGCGCGAAGACCAGAATGATGATTGGCCCGAGGTAAATCGGCAGGAACGACCAGAGCTGCTCGGCGGCCTGGCCCACCGCGCCGAAAAACGTCCAGCTGGTGCAGTACACCGCCAGTGACAGGCTATACACCCAAGCGCGGATCTTCGGCGGCATGGGCGCGGCGCGGCGGTCGCCGTAGAAGGCGATGGCGAACAGAATGGCCATGTAAATCAGCGCAACCGCGGCGATCAGCCCGCTAGACAGGGTCATGCAAACTCCGAAAACAAACTATAGGGGGCTGCCGGGGTCATATCTGGCAGCGCAGCGGCTGCCCAAAGCCTACCGCATCAGCGTCCACGGTAGATGATTGCTGATCAGTCTCGCAGCAAAGTGACGGTGCGTCAGGCACGACCAAGGTCGCACTGGTGTAGAACATGTTGCTGTTGTGGATTGTGCACACTTGCCGGCCCTGTTAGCGTGTCGCGCCTGCGACTCTGTCCGAGGAGGGACCCTATGTTCAAGCCGCAACTGATTACCCTGCAACGTGGTGGATTGCGCATCGAGCCAATGGTCGACGCCGATATTCCCGCCCTGATCAGTCTGGCCGAAGCCAATCGCCAGGAGTTGATCTATATGAGTGGCAGCCAGCGCCTTGACTGGTATCGCCAGGGCTTGCTCGAACAGCGTGAAGGGCGGGCCTTGCCCTTTGTCATTCGCCTGGGCGAGCAGTTGGTGGGCACCACCCGTTTCGGCGACTTTATGAATACCTTGCCGGCGGCGGAGATCGGCTGGACCTGGCTGGATCGCAGCCAGCACGGCACGGGCCTTAACAGCACCATCAAGTACCTGATGCTCAAGCATGCTTTCGAGCACTGGGGGCTGGTTCGTGTGCAGCTGAAAACTGCGGCCAGCAACCTGCGCTCGCAACGCGCCATCGAAAAGCTCGGCGCGCAGCGTGAAGGTGTGTTGCGCAATCACCGCCGCCTGGCCGATGGCCGTCTGGACGACAGCGTGCTGTACAGCATCACCGACCATGATTGGCCGACCATCAAGCAGCAGCTGGAGGCGCGTTTCAGCGGTTAAGGCATGGCGCAGGCGGGTGGCGAACAGACACGATTCTGGCAGGCGCGCGAGCTGGGCGGTATTGAGCTGCTGCACGCGCACTATATCGAGCAGCGCTTTTCGCCCCATGTGCATGAAGGCTTCGTTTTCACGGTGATCGAGGAGGGTGCCCAGCGCTTTCGCCACCGTGGCAGCGAGCACCTGGCGCCGGCCGGCAGCATGGTGCTGATCAACCCGGATGAGCTGCACACCGGCTCCAAGGCCCATGACCAGGGCTGGCACTACCGCGGCTTCTACCCGGACAACGTGCAGGTGTGTGGTGTATTGGCGGAGCTGGAATTGGGTCAGCAGGGCATGCCGTCATTCGCCCTGAGCGTGCTGCATGACCCGCAGCTGCATCGCCAATTCGGCAACCTGCACCAATTGCTGGACAGCCAGGCGTCAGCGCTGCAGCTGCAAACCGCCTGGCGTGAGGCGATTCTGCTGCTGTTTCAGCGTCACGCGCGTTTGCCACAGGGCCTGGTGCCGGGGCATGAACCGCGCGCCGTCAGCCGCGCCAAGGAATTGCTCAGCAGCCAGCTGGCGGCGCCGCCATCACTGGAGCAACTGGCGCAGGCTGTGGGCTTGTCGCCCTTTCATTTCGCCCGAGTGTTTCGCCGCGCTACCGGCCTGCCGCCGCACAGCTGGCTGATGCAGCGCCGCTTGGAGCAGGCGCGGGCGTTATTAAGAAATGGCTGCGCGCCGCTGAGTGTGGCGATGCAGTTGGGTTTTGCCGACCAGAGCCATCTAAGTCGGCAGTTCAAGCAGGCTTATGGCGTGGCGCCAGGGCAGTATCGTCAAGCCAGCGCTGTTAGCTAGCGCGTGGCAATCCAGATCAGCAACCCCGCCTGAAACACGCAGAAGGCCACCAGACAGGTGATGGTAAAGCGCAAGCCGCCGTCTTCGCGTTTGAACACTTCGATACGTTCTTCCAGCTTGCGCACCTTCACTTCCAGCTCGCGCAGGCTTTGATCGGCCTGTTGCAGCATGCTGGCAGCATCCAGCAATTCGACGATCTGCACCTTCTCCGTATGCCAGTCACCATGCAGCGAGCTGACCCGGGGCGCGCCGCACTGGGCCTTGATCTTCAGTGGGTCGAGGTATTCGACGACAAAGCCCTGGGCTTGCAGGCAGTGGTCGCGGCGGGCGCGGGCCTCTTCACTGAAGGCGTCCTTGCTGGGCAGTGTGGTATTGGCCACTTGATAGTGGGCGAAGTGCTGGCGTGCCCAGCTAATCCCCTGGGCCAGCATAAAGCGCCCCAGGCCACGGTTTTCCGGCTGCACCTGCAGCGCGCTGTCGGGGCCGAAACTGAGCAGGCGCTGCTCGTGATCGGCCCAGACTTCGAGAATATTTTGTTCCTTGCGCACGCGCTGACCGGGTAGCTGCAAGGTCAGACGCAGCAGGCTGTGCTGCTTGCCCAGGCGCTCGACGCGGCCGAATTGGATAAAACGCAAGGGCCGTGCGCCGGTATGGCGGTCGGTGGGCAGGGCGGCCAGGCGCAATAAGCGAAAGTGTTCGGGCGCAAGTTCAGCCCAGGGATGGGCCTGCTCGACAACCTCCTGCGGGGCGGCGTCGGTATCGGTTTGTGGCTCTGGGCTGTCGGTCATTCGCGGCGATCCTGTGCGCGACATCTTCAGGTGTCGCCTGATGCGCTTATCGGCCGCCGCTCGGCTAACTGGAGGCTGGCTTTTTGCCGCTGCGCTGGATGAACTGGGCGATCTGCTCGCCTAGCCCCTGTGCCAACGGTAGCCGAGGATTGTCGTAGCTGGCCAGTTGCGCCGGTAAATCCAGCGCGCTGATGCGCAGCAGATGGTTCATCCCGGGGATGATCAGCAACTCGGCATCCGGCTTGGCCGCCTGCAGCGCCTGGGCATCGGCGACGCTGACCTGGATGTCATGGCTGCCTTGCACGATCAGCGCCGGGATCTGCAAGCGGGCAAAGGCCTCGCCTGGGTTCTGCCGCAGCAGCGAGATCAGATAGGGCTGCACGCTGGGGCGAAACAGCACCTGCAACTCTTTGGGTACCTTGGGGCTGAATTGCCCCGCCAGCAGGCGGTCGAGTATTTGATTGCTCTGCGCCAACAGATGCGGCGGCAGGCGCGCGGCCAGTTGCTCGCGCAGCAGCTGATCAATCGGCCGTGAGCTGCCGGCAATCGCCACCAGGGCATCGGCCTGGGCCGGTTCGGCAGCCAGGCTGGCAATCAGCGCGCCTTCGCTGTGGCCGATCAGTATTAGCCGGTCAAATGCCGGATCAGCCCTGAGCAGCTGCGCCCAGGCCACGGCATCGCTGACATAACCCTCGACACTGAGGTCGCGTTCATCCGGTGTGGCGGCGCGGCTGGCGGCTACCCCGCGCTTGTCGTAACGCAGGCTGGCGATGCCCTGTTTGGCCAGGCTCTGCGCCAGGCGCTTGAGGCTGTCGCTCTGGCCGCCTTCGGGGTTGTTGCCGTCACGGTCGGTGGGGCCGGAGCCGGCAATCAGCAGCGCCACGGCTACTGGCGTGGTGGTGCTGGGCTTGAGCAGCGTGCCATGCAGGGTGCCCTGGCCTGTCTGCAAGCGCATGGGTTGCTGCACGCTGCTGTGTGCGGTGCTGCTCTGTGCGACGCCGGGGGCGGCTTGCAACAGGGCGCTACAGAGAAGAAGGGGCAACAGAAGAACTCGGGTCATGGATAGGGACTGCCAGGGGTGAGTCGATTGGACGTTTATCCGCCCTGAAGGTTCGAGGATGATCTGTACGGACGCCGCGGGTATACTCGCCGCCTTTACTCAAGTGGGGTTTTGCGCCGGCTGGCGTAGCCTCGGAGCTGATTTTCGCGGAGCGTTTTGCACATGTCCGGCAATACCTACGGCAAGCTGTTCACTGTCACCACCGCTGGCGAAAGCCATGGCCCGGCGTTGGTCGCCATTGTCGATGGCTGCCCGCCGGGGTTGGAGATTAGCCTGGAAGACCTGCAGCGTGATCTTGATCGGCGCAAACCCGGTACCAGCCGTCATACCACGCAGCGCCAGGAAGACGATGAGGTAGAAATCCTCGCCGGGGTGTTCGAGGGCAAGACCACCGGTTGCTCGATTGGCCTGCTGATCCGCAACACCGACCAGAAGTCCAAGGACTACTCGGCGATCAAGGATTCCTTCCGCCCAGCCCACGCCGATTACACCTATCACCATAAATACGGCGTGCGTGACTACCGTGGTGGTGGCCGCAGCTCGGCGCGCGAAACCGCTATGCGTGTGGCCGCTGGCGCCATCGCCAAGAAGTACCTGGCCACCCAGGGCATCGTGATTCGCGGCTATATGAGCCAGCTTGGGCCGATTGAAATCCCGTTCAAGAGCTGGGAATCGGTCGAGCAGAATGCCTTCTTCAGCCCCGATCCGGACAAGGTGCCGGAGCTGGAAGCCTATATGGACCAGCTGCGCCGTGATCAGGATTCGGTCGGGGCGAAGATCACCGTGGTTGCCGAAGGCGTGATGCCAGGCCTGGGCGAGCCGATTTTCGACCGTTTGGACGCCGAACTGGCACACGCGCTGATGAGCATCAACGCGGTCAAGGGCGTGGAAATCGGCGCGGGGTTTGACAGCGTGGCGCAGCGCGGCACCGAGCACCGTGACGAGATGACCCCTGAAGGTTTCCTCTCCAATAACGCCGGCGGCATCCTCGGCGGTATCTCCAGTGGCCAGCCGATTGTGGCCCACCTGGCGCTCAAGCCGACCTCTAGCATCACCACGCCGGGGCGCTCGATTGATATTCACGGCAACCCGGTGGATATCATCACCAAGGGCCGTCACGACCCGTGCGTGGGTATCCGCGCTACACCAATCGCTGAAGCGATGATGGCCATCGTGCTGATGGACCACCTGCTGCGCCACCGCGCGCAGAATGCCGATGTACGGGTCAGCACGCCGGTGCTGCCGCAGCTGTGATCAGCGCTGCTGCGCGGCCAAGCGCGTCCCGCAGCACGCTGCCGGGTTTATGCCCAGCATGAGCCCGGCATTGCCTTACTGGCGCTTGTCCGGTTTCTACTTTTTCTATTTCTCGCTTCTCGGCGCCACCGCGCCGTTTCTCGCGCTGTATTTCGACCACCTGGGGTTTTCTGCCGCGCGGATCGGCGAGCTGATCGCCATTCCCATGCTGATGCGCTGCATCGCGCCGAACATCTGGGGTTGGCTGGGTGACTACAGCGGGCGCCGGCTGGCCATCGTGCGCTTTGGTGCGATCTGCACGCTGCTGTGCTTTGCCGGCATCTTTATCAGCCAGAGCTATGCCTGGCTGGCGCTGATCATGGCGCTGCATGCGTTCTTCTGGCATGCGGTGCTGCCGCAGTTTGAAGTCATCACCTTTGCCCATCTCAAGGAACAGGCGGCGCGCTATAGCCAGATTCGCCTGTGGGGCAGCATCGGCTTTATCGTCGCGGTGGTGGGGCTGGGCAAGCTGTTCGAGGTGCTCAGCCTGGACGCCTATCCCTGGGCGCTGATCCTGATCATGAGCGGCATCGTGCTGAGCAGCTGGTGGGTGCCCAATGCCCAGCCGCAGATGCGCCCGAATACCCTGGAACAGGGCGGCTTTCTGCAACAGTTGCGACGGCCGGGGATTCTCGCCTTTTACTTAAGCGCCGGGTTGATGCAGTTGAGCAACGGCCCGTACTACACCTTTCTCAGTTTGCACCTGGAAGCACTCGGCTATTCGCGCGGGGTGATCGGGCAGCTATGGGCGCTGGGCGTACTGGCCGAGATCGTGCTGTTTATGGTTATGGCCCGGTTGCTGGCGCGCTACTCCCTGCGTACCGTGCTGCTGGCGAGTTTTCTGATTACCGCCGTGCGCTGGCTGTTGCTGGGTAACCTGGCTGGGCATCTGCCGGTGCTGCTGTTTGCCCAGTTGATGCATGCCGCAACCTTTGGCAGTTTCCATGCAGCGGCCATGCATTTTGTTCAGCGCAGCTTTGCCGACCGCCAGCAGGGGCAAGGCCAGGCCTTGTATGCCGCGTTGGCGGGAGTGGGCGGGGCACTGGGCGCGCTGTATTCCGGTTACAGCTGGCACAGCCTCGGCGCCGCCTGGACCTTTGCCATCGCCAGCCTGATTGCCCTGGCGGCTGCGCTGATTACCGCGTGCTATATGCGTGATGAGCGGCCCTAGCTTTTATTTGCCGAATTGAACACCTGAATTAAAACCGTACGAGAGCCCTGACCATGAGCAGCCTGACCGTCTACCACCAGTTCTCGCCCGAGTACCCGAACAAGCTGCTGACTCACCTCGAAGACATCGCCAGCACCCTGGCCGCCGTCGGTGTGCAGTTCAGTCAGGTGCAGGTAGCGCAGCCAGTTACCGCAGGTGGCGCCAGTGATGAGCTGCTGGCGGCCAGTCGTGTGCAGATCGACCAACTGATGACCGCGCATGGCTACACCAGTGCCGAGGTCCTGAGCCTGTGTGATGAGCGTGGTGAGGGCAGTGAGCTGGCTCGTAGCCTGCGCGCGGAGCAAAGCTGTCAGCCGGCCCATCTGCATTACTACCTGGCCGGGCGTGGCCAGCTGGCGCTGCATATTGGCGAGTACGTCTACAGCTTGCTATGCGAGAAGGGCGACCTGCTGCTGGTGCCGGCCGGCACGGCGCATTGGTTCGATGGCGGTGAGCATCCGCGTTTTGCCGTATTGCGTCTGTTCGATAGCCCGCAGGTGCCGGGTTTTGTGCCAGTGGCGGGTGATTTTGCCGCCGCGTTTGCCGGGCTGGATGACTGCTGAACAAGCAAACTGCTGAACTCTTGTAGCGAGCGGCTATCCTACGAAGGCGAAACCTTCGCATAGGAGCGTCAAATTATGGGTTCAACATTCAACGGTTTGCTGGGGCTGGTCATTCTGGCGCTGGATATCTGGGCGATTCTCAGCGTCATCAAAAGCAATGCCGAAACGGGCATCAAGGTGCTGTGGATCTTGCTGATCGTCTTGCTGCCGGTGATCGGCCTGATTATCTGGGCATTGATGGGCCCGCGTGGCACGGTCAAGTTCTAGCAGGCCGTTGAAAAACTACCGGCGTTGGCAATACGGCGCGTGGCTGTTGGCGCTGTATCTGCTGAGCGGCGCGGTTCAAGCTAGCGATAAGCAAGCCTGGACCGCGTTGCGTGAAGGCCGCGCCGTGCTGCTGTTGCGCCATGCCACAGCGCCCGGCACGGGTGATCCGGCGAATTTCCAGCTAAGTGATTGCCGCACGCAACGCAACCTCAATCAGCTTGGTCGTGAGCAGGCGCAGCGCTGGGGACAGTTGTTGCGTAGTCAGTGGATCGAGCCGCGCCTGCTCAGCAGCCGCTGGTGCCGCGCTCAGGACACGGCCCGCGAAATGGGCTTGGGCGCAGTCGAAGCGCTGCCAGCCCTGGACTCCTTCTTTCAAACACCCAACACCGCCCGCGAGCAGACCACCGCGCTGATCGAACAGGTCAATACGCAAGCCCGTGGCGCGTCGTTGGTGCTGGTCTCCCATCAGGTCAATATCACCGCGCTGACCGGTATCTACCCGGCGTCTGGCGAAGGGTTGATTCTGGCGTTACCGCTAGAGGCTCCGGCACGTGTGCTGGCGCGCGTTAAGCCCTGAGTCGCGGCGTCGGTTAAATACTCAGCAAGCGCTGCTCCGGTAGCTGCGCCCCTTCCAGTTTGAGCAACAGCGCCTTGCGTGGCAGACCGCCGGCATAACCGGTAAGGCTGCCGTCACGGCCAATTACCCGGTGGCAGGGAATGATGATGGCAATCGGATTGGCGCCATTGGCTGCGCCGACCGCGCGCACCGCCTTGGGCCGTGCGATCTCGGCGGCGAGGGCGCTGTAGCAACTGGTCTTGCCAAACGGAATGGTCTGCAGCGCCTGCCACACGGCCTGCTGAAACGCCGTGCCCTGCGGTGCCAGAGGCAGCTCGAAGCGCTGCCGCCGCCCGGCAAAATACTCATCCAGCTGTCGGCACACTTCATCCAGTTCATCGGCGGCGCGGCGCCAGTGTTCGCCGATATGCCAGGGCTTGCCGTCGATATCCATCAGCAATTGCTGCAAGCCGGTTGCGTCAGCGGCCAACAGCAGGCGGCCGATTGGGCTGTCGTGATAGCGGTAGAACATCGCCTCAACCCTCCGAGTAGTTGTGCCACAAGTGTGCGGCGGCATAGGCGCGCCAGGGTCGCCAGGCTTCGGCACGGGCCTTGAGTTGTTTGGCGTCGATGCCATCCGCACCCCACACCGGCGCTTTGAGCAGGCCCAGGTCGCTGGCGGGAAAGGCATCGACCTCGCCAAAGGCGCGCAGCGCAATATATTCCGCGGTCCACGGGCCGATGCCGGGTAGGGCGCACAGCTGCTCGACAAAGGCCGTATAGCCGGCCTGCAGATCCAAGCGCAGGTCGCCGTTGGCCACCTGCGTGGCGAAGTGCTGCAAGGTCTGCACGCGCTTGCCGGGCATGCCGATGCCGTCCAGATTGGCTTCGGCAATGGCTGCGGGCGTAGGGAACAGTCGTTGAATCTCTGGCGCATCGGCAAATTGCAGCGCCTCACCCAGGCGCGTAACCAGGCGGCCGGTGATGGTCACTGCCGCCTTGACCGTGACCTGCTGGCCAACAATGGCGCGCACCGCCTGCTCGAACGGCTCGAAGGCTGTCGGCAGGCGCAAGCCAGGGTTACGCGCAACCAGCGGCCCGAGCTGCGCATCGTTGGCAAAATGCGTGCTGATCTGCAGCGGCTGGCAGTCCAGATCGAACATCTTGCGCACCCGCGCGGTAAGTGTCGCCAAACAGGGCTGCAGCGATTCGCTGTAGTGCAGCTGCAGCGCGTGCTGATTATCCAGCGCTTGCACGCGGAACCAGCCACGTTGGCCAGCGAGGTGCACGCTGCGTGCGTAACTGTGCGGCTGCAGGCTTTCCACCCCAGCCAGGGCGCGTAGGGCAAAGTGGGCATGGAATTGTTGCCACTGCCAGGGCGGTTGATAGCTCAGAAGCAGGGTGTGGGGTGATTGGCTCATGGCCGAACAATAACCGTCGTTTGGCTGGCTGTCAGCGCAGAACTGACTTTCAAACTGCAGTGGTTGAGGCTTTTACCCCCTCCCAGCTGTGGGAGAGGGGCGCTGAATAGCTAAGCGCTGGCCACTCGCTGATGTAATTGATGCGATAACTGCTCCAGCTGCTGACCCAGCTGCACCAGTGACTCCTGGGCATCCAGCAGTTCGGCGCTGGCGGCGCGTTGGCGTTGGCTGGCGTCACGCTGCGCGGCGCTGTTGTCGCGCACATGCAGCAGTTGCTGGTGCGCGTGGGTAAGCGCCTGGCTGTGCTGCAGGATCGAGCTAGACAGGTTGTCGGTCAGCCCGGCATTGCTGCTTAGCGCAGTGCCAACATCGCTGACCTGGGCCGCGCCAGTGTCGATGATTTGCTGCGACTGGCCCAGTACGTTCTGCACCGTATCGGCGGTTTCGTTGCTGCGCCGCGAGAGGTTGCGTACCTCATCGGCAACCACGGCAAAGCCGCGGCCATGATCGCCGGCGCGGGCTGCTTCGATGGCAGCGTTTAGCGCCAGCAGGTTGGTCTGCTGGGCGATGGCGCTGATCATCTGCATGGATTCGGCGATGCGCTGGTTGCTCTGCTGAATCGCCTGCATGCTGGCCTGGGCATCCTCCATACGTTGGGCGCAGGCATTGACCTGACTGCTGCTGTGCTGGGTGTCCTGGCTGAGCTGCTGCATGTGGTCGGTGCTGGAGGCGAGGCTGTCCAGCACTTCATGCAGGGCCAGATCCAGTTGATGCATGGCATCGGCCTGCTGTTGCACATCGGTGTCGATGCTCTGGCAACGCTGGCGAATGCCGCCGAGGGTCTGTTGCAGCTGGCCTGCCATCTGCAGCAGGTCGCTGGCGGTGCTGCGTACTTCATCGACGATGCCGCCAAGTTGTTCCTGATTACGTGCAGCGCGCTGGCCGAACTCGCGGGACTCGCTAAGCGCCAGCTCGGCATCGGCTAGCGCCTGGTTGCGCAGCTGTGCGCTGTACCACTGCGCCAGCCATACGGTCAGCACCGGCAGGATAAACCCGGAATAGGTGTTCACCGCCGCATCGCGCGGGCTCAGCTCGAATACCGGCAGGCTCGCGCCGCTGCGCTCCAGGCGGATCAGCCAGAACACGAACAGCACCTGCACCAGGCTCCAGACCATGGCGCTGCGTGCGCCGGCCAGCAGGTAGGCGAAGACAATGATTACCGCTGGCCAGTAGATATGCGCCGAATGCAGGCCGCCCAGTTGGTAGATCAGCAGCATCGAGTAACTGGCCATGCAGGCCAGGGCCATATTCGCCGCCACGGCCAGCGGCAGCACGGCGCTGCGCAACACCAGCAGCATCAGTGGCATGCCCAGTACCAGCAGCAACGAGCCATACATCAGCGCATCGTTGCCCATGCGCCCCCATTTGATGCAGCTGTACAGGCCGATCACCACGCTGCACAAGGCGCTGAAGGCCAGGGTGCGGGCCAACAGGATGCTGGCCTGGTCGGTCAAATCATGTGGCAGGAACTGCCCAAGGAAACCCTGTCGCATGAAAACTCCAGTCAGTTGGTTGTTCAGCAGTATCGGCGCAAATGCCTGCCGGCTTGAGGGTGGAAACTGCCAATTTGACGGATGAAATAGCAAAGTGCCATCTGTGCCGACGACTTGTCAGTCGCGTTTTCAGGCCAGTGTTTGTCGATATTGCCCTGGCGTGAGGCCTTTCCAGCGTTTGAAGGCATGCAGAAAGTTCGACACCTCGCTGTAGCCCAGGCGCTCGGCAATCTCCTCCTGGCTCAGGCTGGCGATGGCCAGCAGTTCTTCGGCCAGGGTCTGACGCACTTCCTCCTGCAACTGGCGAAAGCTGCTGCCCTGATCTTCCAGGCGACGACGCAAGGTGCGGCTGCTGAGATTCAGCTCACTAGCAATCAGCTCCATATCCGGCAGCCGGCCAGGTGTGCTGAGTAAACGATCACGAATCTGCCCAGCCAGGCCGCTGCGCACTTGGCGTTTAGCCAGCAGGGCCTGGCATTGCAGCTCACAGAGTTGTGCGTTGTGTGGGTTGGCGCGGGGCAGGGGCAGGTCGAGCAGATGACGGGAAAAACTGATGCGGTTCTGCGCGCAGGCGAATTCCGGCAGCAGGCCGAACTGTTCTATAAAACGCGTCGGATCGGCGGGCGCTGGCATGCTCAGTTGCACCCGGCTCAGCGGCACCTTGGCGCCGGTCAGTTCGCGCTGAATCACCATCACCGCCACGGCGTCGCGCAGCAGGAGAAAATCGCGCAGCTGGTCCGGCAAATGGCTGCCGTCCAGCTCCAGGTGTGCCTCTGTAGCGTCTTCACGCAAGGTGATGCGGTTGAAGGCAAAGGTCAGGTCCAGGTAGCGCAGGCCAAGGTCGGCGGCCTGGCGGAACGACTGGCTGCTGAGCAAGGCGTAACCCCAGATGCCGTAGGTGGTCAGCTGATAACGCAGGCCAGCCTGCAGGCCCAGATCGTACTGTGCGGGCAGGGCGTCGATCAGGTTGCGGATCAGCTGCAGCTCCTGCGCCCCTTCGATTTCACTGTGCAACTCGGCCAACTGCAGGGGGCTGAGGCCGGTGTTGTGCAGGCAGCGTTCAACACTCAGGCCGTGGTCGATGCCCAGTTGAGTGAGCAGTTGCATACTGGTGATGCTGCGCCGTGGCGGCCGGGAAAAGACGACTGACATGAGCTTGTCCGAAAGCCACAATAGAGGCGTCGACTATGCCACAGCTCTTTGCAATTGCGCGAAGGTGATCCAGGCGGCTATCAATCCATGCAGCAGCTACGCGCTTGATCTGCCAGTAGCAAAGCATTAGCGTACGCCGAAATTTGCGTTCGGCTTTAAGGGATGACGCACGTCAGATTTTAACGAAGTTAGGTAGGGATATAGGAGCCCAGGAGGATGCAGGAAGTAATCAAGGTATTCGTTGGCTGCGACCCCAACGATTGCGATTTGGAGCAAATGATGGTGCTGGACTACAGCATCCGCAAACAATGTTCCATGCCGGTCGAGATCCACTGGATGCAGCTTTCCCGCGACCCGCAGAGCTTCTGGCATTCCAGTCCAGAACAGCAGCAGGGCTGGCGCACCGAAGCCTGGACCACGCCGTTCTCGGGCTTTCGCTGGGGCATTCCGGCCTACTGCGACTATCAGGGGAAGGCCATTTATATGGACACGGATGTTATCGTCCTGTGCGACCTAGCCGAACTCTGGCAGCTACCATTTGAGTCCGGCAAGGTAGTCATGGCCAAGGGTGGGCAGGAATCCTGGCGGTTCTGCGTGTCGATGTGGGACTGCGCCGCGGCTGAAAAGCACCTGCCCGCGATTGAGGAGATCAAGAGTCGGCCGGAGATGCATCAGCAACTCAAGAAGTACTATAAGGTCAACACTGGGGTGATACAGCCATTCGACACCCAGTACAACAACATCGACGGTGAGAACAGCCCGATCGAGCAGATTAAGATTCTTCACTACTCGGATATGGGCACCCAGTTCTCACACTATCTCTCGGTTCCGCGTCTGGCCGGGGAAGGGCGAAAGCACTGGTTCGATGGTCAGGTCATGGCGCATCCGCGCAAGGATCTGCAGAGCCTCTTCGAGCGTTATTATCAGGAGGCGCTGGAAAATGGCTATAGCCTGAACAACTACCGGCTACCCGAAGTTTTTGGCGAGTTTCCCAAGTTTTCGCAGAAAGCCTATACCGGCAATCGCATGACGCGGCCCAAACGCTGGTGGAAGTTCTGGTAGTCGCTGCGGACACATCCACGTCCACCGAGTGTTGATCGGCGTACTTTGCCATTACTGGCTCGAACACTGTGGGTGCTCCGGTTACTCGGACATTTACCTTTACTGCTAGAGCCTTAGCCTCCGTGCTCAGGTGGGCTGTCCGAAAGTCACAATCGATTGGCCGACTATGCCATAACCGGCCAGGGGCCAGGCAAGTAGCATCCTCGCATCCGCACTGTTTGCGGTTGGGGATAGAACAATGCACAACACTTCCCAGAACCAGGCCCCGTTGCGCGTGCTGATTATCGGCAGCGGCTTTGGCGGCTTGGGCATGGCCATTCAGTTACAGAAGGCCGGTATCGAGGATTTTTTGATCCTGGAGAAGGCCGCCGATATCGGCGGCACCTGGCGTGACAACAGCTACCCGGGGGCGGCCTGTGATGTGCCGTCGCACCTGTATTCGTTTTCCTTCGAGCCGAAAAGCGACTGGAGCCGCAAGTTCGCGCCCCAGGCGGAAATCCACGCTTACATGCTGCATTGCGTGGCCAAGTACCAGCTGCGGCCGCGTATTCGCTGCAATGCCGAGGTGGCCTCGGCCGCATTCGATGCGGGGGCAGCGCTGTGGCGGGTGACCCTGAGCAATGGCGAAGAACTCTGCGCCGAGGTGCTGATCAGCGCCTGCGGTCAGCTCAACCAACCGGCCTATCCGGTATTGCCGGGGATCGAGCAGTTCGCTGGCGAGGCCTTTCACTCGGCGCGCTGGCGGCATGATCTGAATCTTTCCGGCAAGCGCGTGGCGGTGATCGGCACCGGCGCCTCGGCGATTCAGTTTGTCCCGCAGATTCAGCCCAAGGTGGCGCAGCTGCAGCTGTTCCAGCGCTCGCCGGCCTATGTGTTGGCCAAGCCAGATCGCGCCTATTGGCCGTGGGAGCTGGCGGTGATGCGCCGGCTGCCCTGGCTGCAGCGCATTGATCGTGGCCTCAAGTACCTGCAACACGAGGTGCGCGGCCTGGCGTTTATCAGCATGCCGTGGCTGATGAAGCTGTTTCGCTTCAGCTTCGAGCGTCATCTCACGCAGCACATCAGTGATCCGCAGCTGCGCACCCAGTTGCAGCCGAATTACCCCATGGGCTGCAAGCGCATCCTGATCAGCAATGACTACCTGCCGGCCCTGGCGCAGGCCAATGTGACGGTGATCAGCGAGGCGATCAGCCGCGTCAGCGCAACGGCGATCATCACCGCCGATGGCCGTGAACACCCGTGCGATGTGCTGATTTACGGCACCGGCTTTGCTGCCACGGATTTTCTTGCGCCGATGCAGATTCGCGGTCTCGGCGGGCTGGAGCTGAACCAGGCCTGGCGCGACGGCGCCGAAGCCTACAAGGGCATCAGCGTCAGCGGTTTTCCCAACCTGTTTATCCTTTACGGGCCGAACACCAACCTGGGGCATAACTCGATCATTTATATGCTCGAAAGCCAGTTCCGTTATGTGCTCGGCTGCATCGATTTGCTGCGCCAGCAGGGCGTACGCTACCTCGACGTAAAAGCTGCGGTGCAACAGCGCTACAACCAGCAGGTGCAAGCCAGCTCACATCGAACGATATGGGAGCAGGGCTGCTCAAGCTGGTACAAAACCGCCTCCGGCAAAAGCACCAATAACTGGCCGGGCTATACCTTCACTTACCGCCAGCAGACCCGCGCACCGGAGCCCGATGACTATGAATGCACCCGTTGAATTCACTGCTCCAGCGGCCGACCAGGCGCTGCTACGCAGCGTCTTGCGTACCAGCCTGCGCCTGCTGTTCCGTGGCCTGGTGCGCCCACCGATGCCGATTGCTGGGCAGCGTGCGGTGCTGCGCCTGCTGACCGCAGCCAGCCCGGCACCGCGTGGCATTGCCCGTAGCGCTGGCACCTTGGGCGGCCGGCCGTGTGAGTGGCATCGCCCGCAGAGTCCACGCGGCACGGTGTTGCTCTACCTGCATGGCGGCGCTTACCTGATCGGTGGGCCGAACACTCACCGGGCGATCTGCTCCAACCTGGCCAAACGCGGGCATATGGATGTGTGTGCGCTGGACTACCGGCTGGCGCCGGAGCATCAATACCCGGCGGCCCGCGAGGATGCGTTGGCAGCGTTTCAGGAGTTGATCAATCTAGGTTACAAGCCCGAGCAGATCGTGATTGGCGGCGATTCGGCTGGCGGCAACCTGAGCCTGATCACCAGTTTGCGCTTGCGTGACCTGGGTTTGGCGCAACCGGCGGCGTTGGTGTGCTTCTCCCCGGTCACCGACTTTACCGGCACGCAGCTGCACGAGCCGCCCGCCGGTGATCCGTTGATCCACCGCAAATGGGTGGAGCAGGCGCTGGCGCTGTATTGCCCGGCTGGATTGGCACATGACGATCCAGGTTTGTCGCCACAGTTTGCCGACTTGCAGGGCCTGGCCCCTGTGCTGATTCAGGTGGGCGAAGACGAAATTCTGCTCAATGACAGCCTGCGCTTTGCCGACAAGGCCAAGGCTGCCGGTGTGGATGTGCGCCTGCAGCGGTATCCGGATTTGTGGCATGTGTTCCAGGCGTATGCCGGCATGCTCAAGGCCGCCGATTTTGCCCTGGCTGAAGTGGTGAGCTTTCTGCGTGAGCGGGGCTGCTGAGTGAACAATATTCTGATTACCGGCGCCGCCTCGGGGATCGGTGCGGCCACTGCCAGGCTGTTTCATCAGCATGGTTGGCAGGTCGGTTTGCTGGATATCAACCACCAGGCTCTGGCCAAGCTGGCCGGTGAGCTGGGTAATGTCTGGCATGCCGAGTTGGATGTAAGCGACCCGGCGGCGGTGAAGGTCGCCCTGGCGGATTTCTGCGCCTTGCATGGCGGCCAATTGCGCCTGCTGTTCAACAGTGCGGGGATTTTGCAGTGCGGGCACTTCGAGGAAATCGAACTGAGCGAGCATGCGCGCATTCTGCAAATCAACGTGCAGGGCCTGCTGAATATGACTCATGCGGCCTTTCCCTATCTACAAGCCACGCCCGACGCCCAGGTGATCAATATGGGCTCGGCTTCGGGTGTTTATGGTGTGCCGCATCTGGCCAGCTACTCGGCTTCCAAGTTCGCTGTACGCGGGCTGACCGAGGCGCTGGATCTGGAATGGGCCAAGCACGGCATCCGCGTCGGCGACCTGATGCCACCGTTTGTCAGTACGCCGATGCTTAACAACCAACGCTTCCAGGCCCCGGTGCTAAAGCGCTTGGGGGTTAACCTTGAGGCCGAAGCCGTGGCCCAGGCCGCCTGGGCGCAAAGCCGCAGCAGGGCGGTACACCGGCCGGTCAGCCTGCAATTTAAGCTGCTGTACTGGTCCGGCCAACTGACGCCAGCCTGGCTGACCCGGCGCATCATGGCCTGGCTAGGGCGCGACTGAGGGGCTGGATGTGTTTCTGAAACAACTTTTGCTGGGCAAACGCCGCGCGATGGGACTAGTCTGCAACTGACGCTTCTGACTTGTTCGCTCTGAACAAGCCTGCGTTGACCAGCCCTGGTTTCAGGTCTGGCTTATGACATATCAGGCAGCACATCGCTTGATTCTCGGGCGGCACTGCAATCGGTGCCGCAACACCGCTGATGCTCTGGCGGTCGCAATGGGAAAGCGTTTACCAGGTCGTTGCACTGCAGTATCGACTCACAGTTGGTTCTTTAGCGTCCTGTAAATTTGTCCATCGCCTGAGGAGGTCACTTCATGAGCACAGCCTTGCACGATGATGTCAGTAACGGGGTTTTACGGCGGATGAAGGAGGGTGGCTTCGACTTTGCCAGCTTCCATCCCATCGAGTTCTACGCCTTATTCCCGGATGAGGAGCGGGCCCGTATGGCCACCCGCAAATTTCGAGGTGAATCTTTACACGCCCTGGTGACCGAGCGTGATGACGGTGTCTGGCACCTGCAAGTCAGTAAAGTAATGTTCGCGACATACCACGGCATCGACGACTTCGAGCATGACCTGGAGTCGGTCGTGGCGCCGCTTGGCGGCAAACTGGATGGGTGGGGCGTAACCCAGGAGGTAAGGCAGCCCTGAGAACCTGCTTACGGTCTGCTGCGCGTCGGCCCTGCTGCGTTAAAAACAGGCTCGGAATGCTCATTTACAACCGTAAACTCCGCTTCCTCGCCTGCTTTTGCCTTGCATGGCTCTAGCTCGCGAGATCGTAAACAGGTTCTGCAATCCAAACACGGGCCAGCCATAAGCTGGCCCGTGTCATTTCTACCTCGCCGACGCGCGCCCAGCCAATCGCCCCTCGACCCCAGCCTGCGCTTTGCTTCAGACTTGGCGCATGACCGACATCCTGATTTTTACCCATATCGATTACTGCCCGCCGGCCCACCTGGGCAAGGTGCTGGAGCAGGCTGGCCACTCATTTACCGTGCTGCGCGCTGATCTGGGCGAGTTGGACGGCATTGATCTAGACCGACCCAAGGCTGTGGCCATCATGGGCGGGCCGATGAGCGTCAACGATCCGCTGCCCTGGCTACAGACCGAAGTGGCCGCGCTGCAGCATTTTATTCGCCGCGATATTCCGCTGATCGGCCACTGCCTGGGCGGCCAGCTACTGGCCAAGGCGCTGGGCGCGCAAATCAGCCGCATGCCCTACACCGAAAGCGGTTGGCAGCCGCTGACCCGTCTGGACCAGGCGGCGCCCAGCCCCTGGTTGCAGCACCTGCCTGAACAGTTCCCGGTCTTCCAGTGGCACGGCGACAGCTTTGCCATTCCCGAGGGCGCGCAGCCCTTGCTTAGCAGCCCATGGTGCAGTAACCAGGCGTTTGCCTGGGGCGACAAACTGCTGGCCTTGCAAGGCCACCCGGAAATGGACGAAGCCTTGGTGCGCCAATGGCTCGGTGACTGGAATCACCTGCTGGATGAAAGCCAACCCAGCCAGCAGAGCAGGGCGCAAATGCTCGACCAACTGCCCGCCAAGGTCGCGGAGTTGAACCGCGTGGCCGAAGGCTTCTATCGCCATTGGCTGCAGCTGGCCGGGCTCTGATGCCCGAGTAGGGTGGATGGCGCTTTATCCATCCTACGGTGCTGTGGTGGATAAACAGAGCGTTATCCACCCTACGGATTGGCCGCCTTAAAATGGCGCGCCCTGCGACCTAGCGGTCACGATTGCGCCCTGGCTTGGTGCGTTGCTCGCATCGTAAATAGCCAAGTTGCTGATTTAAAACATTTTTATTGTATGGCGCGGGCCTTGCAAAGCTGTCTCCATGTCCGGGTGACAAGGAGTACGGCATGGCCCGCACCTTTTATGACGAGATGTACGACGCGAGTGGCGCTGTCCGCCCGCACTATCAAGCCTTTGCCCGCTGGTTGGCGGATACGCCGGATGAACTGCTGGCCCAGCGCCGCCGGGAAGCCGACCTGCTGTTCCACCGCGCTGGTATCACTTTCACCCTGTATGGCGACGATCAGGGCACCGAGCGGCTGATCCCCTTCGACATCATCCCGCGCAGCATCCCCGCCAGCGAATGGCGCATCGTCGAACGTGGCTGTATCCAGCGCGTGCAGGCGCTGAACATGTTTCTCGCCGACCTCTACCACGATCAGCGCATCATCAAGGCCGGCATCGTGCCCGCCGAGCAGGTGCTGGCCAACGAGGGTTACCAGATCGCCATGCAGGGCCTCAACCTGCACCGCGACCTCTACGCCCATATCGCCGGGGTTGACCTGGTGCGCGACGGTGACGGCAGCTACTACGTGCTGGAAGACAACCTGCGCACCCCGAGCGGCGTCAGCTACATGCTTGAAGACCGCAAGATGATGATGCGGCTGTTCCCCGAGCTGTTCGCCGCCCAGCGCGTGGCGCCGATTGATCACTACCCGAATCTGCTGCTCGATACGCTGAAATCCTCCAGCCCGCTGGATAACCCCAACGTCGTGGTGCTGACGCCGGGGCGTTTCAACAGTGCCTACTTCGAGCACGCCTTCCTCTCCCGGGAAATGGGCGTGGAGCTGGTCGAAGGCGCTGACCTGTTCGTGCGCGACGACAAGCTGTTTATGCGCACCACCGCCGGGGCCAAGCAGGTGGACGTGGTTTATCGGCGCCTCGACGACGCCTTCCTCGACCCGCTGGCCTTCAACCCGGATTCCATGCTCGGCGTGCCCGGTCTGCTGGCCTGCTACCGCAGTGGCAACGTGGTGCTGGCCAACGCCATCGGCACCGGGGTGGCGGATGACAAATCGATCTACCCCTATGTCGACGACATGATCCGCTTCTACCTCAGCGAAGAGCCGATCCTGAAAAACGTGCCGACCTTCCAGTGCCGCAAGCCGGCCGAGCTGTCCCACGTGCTGGCCAACCTGGAACAGCTGGTGGTCAAGGAAACCCAGGGCTCCGGCGGCTACGGCATGCTGGTCGGACCGGCCGCCACCAAGGCCGAAATCGAAGACTTCCGCGCCCGGCTGATTGCCCGCCCTGAGGCCTATATCGCCCAACCGACCCTGTGCCTGTCGACCTGCCCGACCTTTGTTGAGCGCGGCATCGCGCCTCGGCATATCGATCTGCGGCCGTTTGTGTTGTCCGGCAAGGAAACGCGCATCGTCCCCGGCGGCCTCACCCGCGTCGCGCTGCGCGAAGGCTCGCTGGTGGTCAACTCGTCCCAGGGTGGCGGCACCAAAGACACCTGGGTGGTGGAGGACTAACCATGCTTTCAAGAACTGCCTCTGATCTGTACTGGATGTCGCGCTACCTGGAGCGCGCGGAAAACCTCGCGCGCATGCTTGAAGTCAGCTATTCGCTGTCGCTGATGCCGCAGGACGGCCGTGGCGATGGCCTGGAAGAGCTCGCCCTGCCGCTGCTGATTACCGGCACCCTCGACGATTACCTGGAGCGCCACGGTCCGCTGCACGCCGAGCGCATGCTGCACTTCTTCGCCCTCGACGCGACTAACCCTGCGAGCATCTACTGCTGCCTGCAAGCCGCGCGCAGCAACGCCCACGCCGTGCGCGGGCGGATCACTGCTGATATGTGGGAAAACATCAACGCCACCTGGCTGGAAATCCATGGCATCGCCCAGCAAGGCTATGCCAACTTCAAATTCGCCGTACTCCGCGTTTGCCGCCCTGCTTGCCAACAGCGGCCACACCATTTCCCCTGCCGAGTTGCATGGTCTGTTGCTCGGTCGCAGCTGTGCTGGTGCGGGCTTTGAAATCGACTCCTGGCTGGTGGATGCCGCCGAG